>NZ_CP071848.1:0-2400000 GCF_023716565.1 Vibrio sp. SCSIO 43136
CTTATTCACTGGATCGGCGATCATTTACTGGTGATCTGCAGGCCGTGGCGCTAGAATTAGCAACCTTTTCAATTTTATCGTGATTCATAGTGAGGGCAGTGTGTCATCTTCGCTTTGGTTGCAATGTTTGCAACAGCTACAAGAAGAGCTTCCAGCGACCGAATTCAGTATGTGGGTGAAGCCGCTTCAGGCAGAGCTTAACGACAATACCCTGACTCTGTTCGCTCCGAACCGTTTCGTACTCGATTGGGTTCGCGACAAGTACTTTGACAACATCAATCGTCTGCTACAGCAATTCTGTGGTAACGATATCCCAAGCTTGCGCTTTGAAGTGGGCAGCAAGCCTGTTTCTGCGCCGCCAAGACCACGTCAAGTTCGCTCTCAAGCGGATGTTGCGGCAGAGACTTCTGCGCCTGCGCAATTGCAAGCTCGTAAGCCTGTGCATAAAACTTGGGATGACAACGACGTTGAAGTTGTCGATATGAATCACCGCTCGAACGTCAATATCAAGCACAAGTTCGTTAACTTCGTTGAAGGTAAATCGAATCAACTTGGCCTAGCGGCAGCACGTCAAGTCGCTGATAACCCTGGAGCTGCGTATAACCCGCTGTTTCTTTATGGTGGTACTGGCCTAGGTAAAACGCACCTGCTTCATGCCGTCGGCAACGCTATTGTGGATAACAAGCCAAACGCAAAGGTTGTCTACATGCACTCCGAGCGTTTTGTGCAAGATATGGTAAAAGCGCTGCAAAACAATGCTATCGAAGAGTTCAAACGTTACTACCGTAGTGTTGATGCACTGCTTATCGATGACATCCAGTTCTTTGCTAATAAAGAGCGTTCGCAAGAAGAGTTCTTCCATACCTTTAATGCGCTATTAGAAGGTAACCAACAGATCATCCTAACCTCTGATCGTTATCCAAAAGAGATTAACGGCGTAGAGGATCGTTTGAAATCTCGATTTGGCTGGGGTCTAACCGTGGCAATTGAGCCACCTGAGCTTGAGACCCGCGTAGCGATCTTGATGAAAAAAGCTGAAGACCACCAGATCCATCTTGCCGATGAAGTGGCATTCTTTATCGCTAAACGCCTACGCTCAAATGTACGTGAGCTAGAAGGGGCGTTGAACCGTGTTATTGCTAACGCAAACTTCACTGGTCGCCCGATCACGATTGATTTTGTGCGAGAGGCGCTGCGCGACCTGCTTGCACTGCAAGAGAAACTGGTCACGATTGACAATATTCAGAAAACAGTCGCGGAATACTACAAGATTAAAGTGGCGGATCTGCTGTCTAAGCGCCGTTCACGTTCGGTTGCTCGTCCACGCCAGCTGGCGATGGCACTATCTAAAGAGCTAACCAACCACAGCTTGCCTGAAATTGGTGACGCCTTTGGTGGCCGCGACCACACCACGGTACTGCACGCTTGCCGTAAGATTGAGCAGCTACGTGAAGAGAGTCATGATATAAAAGAAGACTACTCAAACCTGATCCGAACCTTGTCTTCATAAGACACTAAAAGAGATAACGATGAAATTTACCATTCAACGCAGTCATCTAATTAAACCACTTCAACAAGTCTCTGGGGCATTAGGCGGTCGTCCGACCTTGCCAATCCTAGGTAACTTACTGTTGAAAGTAGAAAACGGCGAGCTGTCAATGACAGCGACCGACCTTGAGGTCGAGCTGATCAGCCGTGTGACGTTGGAAGGTGAGTTCGAAGCGGGCAGCACCACAGTGCCGTCACGCAAGTTCCTAGATATCTGCCGTGGTCTGCCTGATGATGCAGTGATCACCGTGGTACTAGAAGCTGACCGAGTACAACTTCGTTCTGGTCGTAGCCGTTTCTCTCTAGCAACACTGCCTGCGAGCGATTTTCCAAACATCGAAGATTGGCAAAGTGAAGTAGAGATCACCTTAACCCAAGCAGCGCTGCGCGGCATTATTGAGAAGACCCAATTCTCAATGGCAAACCAAGATGTGCGTTACTACCTAAATGGTATGCTGTTTGAAATTGATGGCACTACACTGCGCTCAGTTGCCACCGATGGCCACCGTATGGCGGTAGCGCAAACCACACTAGACGCTGAGTTTGCAAACCAGCAAATCATCGTGCCACGTAAAGGTGTACTAGAGCTGGTGAAGCTTTTGGATATGCCAGAAGCGAACGTAACTTTACAGATTGGTTCATCCAACCTTCGTGCAGAGGTCAGTAACTTTACCTTCACGTCTAAGTTAGTTGATGGTCGTTTCCCAGATTATCGCCGCGTAATGCCGCAATCTAGCAACAAAACCCTAGAAGCGGGTTGTGATGAGCTGCGTCAAGCTTTTTCACGTGCTGCGATTCTATCCAATGAAAAATTCCGTGGTGTTCGGGTTAACTTTGAAGGTGACCAAATGCGTATCACGGCGAACAACCCAGAGCAGGAAGAAGCAGAAGAGCAACTGGATGTTTCCTTCCAAGGGGAAGCATTGGAGATTGGCTTTAACGTAAGTTACGTACTTGATGTACTTAATACGCTGCGTTGTGAGCAAGTGCGTATCTCCATGTCTGATGCTAACGCCAGTGCGCTGATAGAAAACGCACAGGACGACAGTGCGATGTATGTCGTAATGCCAATTCGTCTCTAATGGGTGTGGCGTAATGCCTCTGACTCGACTGATTGTCCAGCAGTTTCGCAATATTAAAGCCTGTGATATCTCGTTATCATCAGGCTTTAATTTTCTTATTGGCCCTAACGGTAGTGGTAAAACTAGCGTGCTTGAGGCCGTTTATCTTCTTGGTCATGGCCGCTCTTTTAAAAGCTCATTAACTGGGCGAGTTATCCAAAATGAGTGCAGTGAGCTGTTTGTTCACGGCCGTTTTTTGAACTCGGATCAATTTGAGCTACCGATTGGCATAAATAAACAGCGCGATGGCACAACAGAGGTTAAAATAGGCGGTCAATCTGGACAGAAGCTGGCCCAGCTCGCTCAGGTGTTACCACTGCAATTGATTCACCCAGAAGGGTTCGATTTGTTGACCGATGGGCCGAAGCACCGCCGAGCATTTATTGATTGGGGCGTGTTTCATACCGAGCCTGAGTTCTATCAAGCTTGGGGGCGATTTAAGCGACTGAGTAAACAGCGTAATGCGCTACTAAAAAACGCTCAAAGTTATCGTGAGCTGAGTTATTGGGATAAAGAGCTTGCCCAACTGGCGGAATCTATCAGTCAGTGGCGCAGTGATTATATTCAAGAAGTCAGCCAAACCGCCGAGCAAATCTGTCGAGAATTCTTGCCAGAGTTCGAAATTTCTCTCAAATACTATCGAGGGTGGGAAAAAGATACGCCCTATGAGCAAGTTTTGCGCGAAAACTTCGAGAGAGATCAGCAACTAGGGTATACTTTCAGCGGTCCGAATAAAGCGGATTTACGGATCAAAGTGGCAGGCACTCCGGTGGAAGACGTGCTGTCACGCGGACAACTCAAATTGATGGTTTGTGCGCTCCGAGTCGCCCAAGGGCAACACCTAACCGAGAAGACCGGTAAGCAATGTATCTATCTAATAGATGACTTTGCATCAGAATTAGATAGCCAACGTCGCAAGCGTCTCGCTGACTGCTTGAAAGCGACGGGGGCTCAAGTTTTTGTAAGCTCAATTACCGCTAGCCAAGTCGAGGATATGCTCGACGATAAGAGCAAGATGTTTCATGTGGAACAGGGTACAATTGAGCAAGGATAAATAGTGAGAGAGTAACTCATGTCTGAAAATTACGATTCATCGAGTATTAAGGTACTTAAGGGTCTGGATGCAGTACGTAAGCGTCCGGGTATGTACATTGGCGACACTGATGACGGTACCGGTCTGCACCATATGGTGTTTGAGGTCGTCGATAACTCAATTGATGAAGCGTTGGCGGGTCACTGTAAAGACATCATCGTGACCATTCATGAGGATAACTCAGTATCGGTAAGCGATGACGGCCGTGGTATTCCAACTGAAATGCACCCAGAAGAGCAGGTATCAGCTGCAGAAGTTATCATGACGGTACTTCACGCAGGTGGTAAGTTCGATGATAACTCGTACAAGGTATCGGGTGGTCTACACGGTGTAGGTGTTTCGGTAGTGAACGCACTGTCGGAAAAAGTTGAGCTTGTTATTCATCGTGAAGGCAAGATCCACACTCAAACTTACCATCACGGTGAGCCACAAGCGCCACTAAGCGTCATTGGTGAGACGGAAGCAACGGGTACTAAGATCCGCTTCTGGCCAAGTGCTGAGACTTTCTCACAAACAGAATTCCACTACGACATCCTAGCAAAACGTCTGCGCGAGCTTTCGTTCCTAAACTCTGGTGTATCAATCAAATTGGTTGATGAGCGTGAAGCAGACAAGAGTGACCACTTCATGTTTGAAGGTGGTATCCAAGCGTTTGTTGAGCACCTGAACACCAACAAAACACCAATCATCGAAAAGATTTTCCACTTCGACTTCGAACGTGAAGATGGTATCGCTGTAGAAGTAGCAATGCAGTGGAACGATGGTTTCCAAGAGAACATCTTCTGTTTCACCAACAACATTCCTCAGCGTGATGGTGGTACTCACCTTGCGGGCTTCCGTGCGGCGCTAACTCGTACCCTGAACTCGTTCATGGACAAGGAAGGCTTCTCGAAGAAAGCAAAAACTGCGACTTCAGGTGATGATGCTCGTGAAGGTCTAACGGCGGTTGTGTCGGTGAAGGTGCCTGATCCTAAGTTCTCAAGCCAGACCAAAGACAAGCTGGTTTCATCTGAGGTGAAATCAGCGGTTGAGTCTGCAATGGGTGAGAAGCTATCTGAGTTCCTAGTTGAGAACCCATCAGAAGCTAAGATGGTATGTTCTAAGATCATCGATGCCGCTCGTGCCCGTGAAGCGGCGCGTAAAGCGCGTGAAATGACTCGTCGTAAAGGCGCACTCGATCTTGCTGGCCTGCCAGGCAAGCTTGCGGATTGCCAAGAGAAAGACCCAGCGCTTTCTGAACTCTACATTGTGGAGGGTGACTCTGCGGGCGGTAGTGCTAAGCAGGGTCGTAACCGTAAGAACCAAGCGATTCTTCCTCTGAAAGGTAAAATCCTTAACGTAGAAAAAGCACGTTTCGACAAGATGCTATCTTCCCAAGAAGTGGCTACCCTTATCACGGCACTTGGCTGTGGTATCGGTCGTGACGAGTACAACCCAGACAAACTGCGTTACCACAACATCATCATCATGACCGATGCCGATGTCGATGGTTCGCACATCCGTACGCTACTGTTGACCTTCTTCTACCGTCAAATGCCTGAGCTTATCGAGCGTGGCTACGTGTACATTGCTCAGCCACCACTTTACAAGGTGAAGAAGGGCAAACAAGAGCAGTACATCAAAGATGAAGATGCAATGAATCAGTATCAAGTGGCTTTGGCTATGGATAACGCTGCACTGCACGTCAATCCAGAAGCGCCAGCACTTGGTGGTGAAGCACTTGAAGGCCTTGTTCAGCAGTACAATGCGGGTATGAAGCTTATAGATCGCATGAGCCGTCGTTACCCACGTTCACTAGTTCATGAACTTGTTTATGTTCCTCGCCTAACCGCTGAGCAGTGTCACGACGCTGATGCCGTGGAAGCTTGGACTAAGCAGTTAGTTGAGCAGCTAAACGCCAAAGAAGTTGGCGCTAGCCAATACAGCTTTGAAGTTGAGCAACACGAAGAGCTTGGTTTGAACCTGCCGAAAGTATTGGTACGTACACATGGTGTTGACCATGAATACGCAATCAGCATTGACCTCATTAATTCTAAAGAATACCGCAAGCTAGCGGATCTATCAGAAGCTCTTGATGGCCTGATTGAAGAGGGCGCTTACATCAAACGTGGTGAGCGTACTTACAATGTATCTAACTTTGCTGACGCACTAAACTGGCTGATCAAAGAGTCTCGTCGTGGTCTAAGCCTACAACGCTACAAAGGTCTAGGTGAGATGAACCCAGATCAACTTTGGGAAACCACGATGGACCCAGAAACTCGTCGCATGATGCAGGTGACGATTGAAGATGCTGTGGGTGCTGACCAACTGTTCACCACCCTAATGGGTGACCAAGTTGAACCGCGTCGTAACTTCATCGAAGAGAACGCATTGAAAGTGGCGAACCTCGACGTGTAGTCGAAGCAATAGCTACAAAAAAAGCGCTGAATTATCAGCGCTTTTTTTATGCTTGCAACACCTGCTACTTTATTCGTCGCTGACCACTCTAGAGTTATCAGGCGTTTGGAAATGCTCAGCAAGTTTTTGGTTGGCAAGTACGTATCCTACCCAAAGTCCCACTAAGCAAATTAGGATAGCAAAGCCAGTGACGGGCAATGCTTGACTGGCAAAGGCGGCGACCAGTGCACTGGCAAGGCCACTCGCACTCACTTGAAGGCTATTTTGCAAGCCAGCGGCAGTGGCTGGGCTCTGCTTAGCACTTGATAGGGCACGGTTAACCACAATCGGATAAATAGCACCATTCGCCACAGCGATAAAGCAAAACGGTGCCAATAATGGAATGATGGACGTCAGTTCCCATTGGGTTGCCATAAACACCAGCAAACTTGCGACGCTAAATAGAGCCAGCAGGTGCTTAAGAATTTTTTCATCCCCGTACTTTGCCACCAAACGCTTACCTAAGTAACCGCCCGTCATGAAGGCAATCGTCTGAGGAATAAAGCTCATGCCGATCTCTTGAGCGTTATATCCCAGTTGCGCCATGATTTCTGGCATACCTGTCAGATAAGCAAAAAACGACGCTGATGCCATCGCAAACATCATCACGTTGCCAAGGTAGGTCTTTGACTTCAATAATGCTGAAACGTCTTGTTTTACGCTGGTGGTCTTTGCCTCTACCTGAGTTTTAGGCTGCATCATGGTCGCAATGACTAGCGCTAGACCCACTAAGGTTAGGGTAATAAAGATGCTGTTCCAACCCAATTGGTTAAGCAGTACCACGCCAAGTTGAGGCGCTAAAGCTGGAGATAGTGCCACCAGCGGCATCAAGGTTGCGAAGATTTGCTGGCTGGTTTTCCCTTCATAACGTTGGATCACCATTGCTTGCCAAATCACCGCAGGCGCACATACGCCGATTGCTTGTATAAAGCGTAGTGAGAGTAATTGCCATACCTGTTCACTGAAGGCCAATCCGAAAGAGGCCAAGGTAAAAATTGTCAGGCCAACGGCTAAGGTGTTGCGATGACCAAATTTATCACTAGCCAGCCCCCACAGGAACTGACCTGATGCAAGACCTGCAAGAAAGACAGACAGTGAAAGGGCAATGGCTTCTGGCCCTGTGGCAAAGTCGGTTTGCATTGCTTTGAAGGCGGGCAGATACATATCTGTCGCCACAAAACCCAGCATAGAGAGACAAGCTAGGTAGAAAAGTTGGGAGAATTTCATTGTTTTACCATTCACTATCAAAAAATTTGTCGATGAATGGATTAGCGCTAACCCATGAATTAAGGTTGTAAGCATTGTATTCGCTGGCGATATAAAAATTAAACGCTATATTTGCTAGTTATCGTTCAAAAAATTTGATGGCAACCTATGTTCTCTAAACAGTCGCTAGAGCTGCTCGATACCGTAGCTCGATTCGGAAGCTTTACTTTGGCCGCCAGTCACCTGCATAAAGTGCCTTCGGCGATCAGTTATGCGGTGCGGCAGATTGAGCAGCAGCTTGGGGTGAGCTTGTTCGAGCGTCTGCCTCGGCGTGTCGAGCTGACCCCTGCTGGGGAAGTGTTTATCCAGCAAGCACGTCACCTGCTGCGAGAGATGGAGCAAATTGAAGCCCAGACCAAGCGAGCAGCAGTCGGCTGGCATCAGACACTGCGATTGACCATAGACAACGTGGTGAAGATTGAGCAGCTAAAACCTTTGATAGAGGCGTTTTATCAGACATTCGATTACGCCGAGCTGCAGATCAACATGGAAGTGTTTAATGGCTGCTGGGATGCCATTGCTGATGGTCGTGCGGATATTGTCTTGGGGGCGACATCTGCCATTCCGGTCAACGGCGACTTTGCGGTTAAAAACATGGGAGAGTTAGAGTGGGCGTTTGTTATGTCGCCAGATCACCCTCTAGCGCAGGAGTCTCACCTTGATGAACAAACCGTATCGGCTTTTCCTGCTATCTGCTTAGATGATACCTCGATTAATCTGCCTAAGCGTCACAATTGGCATTACGCTGGGCAACGTCGTTTGTTACTGCCGAACTGGTCCAGCGCCACCAACTGCCTTAGAGATGGAATCGGGGTTGGTTATATGCCACGCCACATTGCCAAGAAATACCTCAATAAAGGCCAGTTGGTCGAGCGAGCACTGGTCGATAATAAGCCGTTAAGCAGTTGTGTGATGGTATGGCGAGATCAGGAAAACCATCGCTTACTTGAGTGGTTAGTCGATTATCTTGGCGATGAAGAGAAACTGTATCGAGATTGGTTGCAGGCTTGATGGCATTAGAAAGTAAGGTCTTGCTCTGAATTATTCAGAGCAAGACCTTAGATCAGCGATTGGCTAAGAAGAACTGATAGGAAGGGTTATCCGTTTCATCTTTGCATTGATAGCCAAGCTCACGAAGGTGAGTTGAGAACTGGGCTAAGTCACTCTCTTGCAATTCAAAACCACACAGTACTCGGCCGTAGTCAGCGCCTTGGTTGCGGTAGTTGAACAGACTGATATTCCAGTGTGTGCCAAGAGTGGTTAAGAACTTAAGCAGCGCTCCCGGATACTCAGGAAACTCGAAGCTATACAAACGCTCGTTTTTCGGCTGAGAAGGTTTACCACCAATCATGTAGCGCACGTGCAGTTTTGCCATTTCATCATCTGACAAATCGACTACCGGGTAGCCGCCTTCACGTAAGTCATGGATGATGTTATCTAACTCATCTTGGCCGCCTTGCAAGCGCACACCGACAAAGATATTCGCCAGCTCATCGTCATTAAAGCGGTAGTTAAACTCAGTGACCGCTCGTCCGCCGATGATATTGCAGAACTCCAAGAATGCACCTTGCCTTTCTGGGATGGTGACGGCCAGTAAGCCTTCACGTTTCTCACCCAGCTCACAGCGCTCAGAAACGTAACGTAAGCCATGGAAGTTGGTGTTAGCACCTGACAACACGGTCGCTAGGTTCTGATCTTTGAGCTCATGCAGCTCAGCGTATTTCTTAAGCCCTGCCAGAGCTAATGCACCTGAAGGCTCAGCAATAGCGCGAGTATCTTCAAAAATGTCTTTTACCGCTGAGCAAATTTCATCACTGCTGACCGCAATGTGACCATCAAGGTATTTCTGGCACAAACGGAAGGTTTCATCACCAATTCGTTTTACCGCAACGCCGTCGGCAAACATGCTGACTTGGTCAAGCACCACTGGCTCACCTGCATCTAAAGCGGCTTTGAGGCAAGCAGACTCTTCTGGCTCAACGGCAATCACTTTAACTTCAGGCATCAGTTGCTTAACCAGCACAGCGACACCTGCGGCAAGACCACCGCCCCCAACAGGAACGAAGATGTAGTTGAGGTGCCCGTTTTGTTGCAGCATCTCCATACCAATCGTACCTTGGCCTGCAATCACTAGCGGGTGATCGAACGGCGGTACAAAGGTAAAACCATGCTCACCTGCAAGGCGCTCTGCCTCGGCTTTCGCTTCATCAAAGTTACTGCCGTGTAGCACGACATTGCCACCGAACCCTCGAACTGCTTCGACTTTGATGTCTGGTGTGGTCTTAGGCATGACGATGGTGGTCTTAATGCCTAGTTTTGTTCCTGATAACGCCATGCCTTGAGCGTGGTTACCCGCTGAGGCGGCTATCACCCCAGCGTGTTTCTGCTCTTCACTCAGGTTTGCCACCATAGTGTATGCGCCACGCAGTTTAAAAGAGTGCACTGGTTGACGGTCTTCACGCTTAAGTTGGACCTTATTGCCAATGCGCTCGGATAAACGAGACATCTCTTGAAGTGGCGTCACCATCGCCACTTCATATACAGGCGCTCTAAGGATCTGGCGCAGATAATCTGCACCAGTTTGCTCAGTTAGCGTCATAGAGGTTTACCCCTCTAGCTTGGATTTATCACGTACTGCACCTTTGTCCGCACTGGTTGCCATACTTGCGTAGGCTTTCAGGGCAAAAGATACTTCACGCTCACGTGACTCTGGCTTCCAACCTTTTTCATCTTGCGCAGTGCGTCGAGCCAAAAGCTCTTCTTCAGACACTTGTAGCGAGATTGAGCGGTTTGGAATGTCGATGGCAATGATGTCGCCTTGCTTCACCAGACCAATCGCACCGCCATTCGCCGCTTCAGGAGAGGCGTGGCCAATAGACAGACCAGATGTACCGCCTGAGAAGCGACCATCGGTTAGAAGAGCACACTCTTTGCCTAGACCCATAGACTTCAGGTAAGTGGTTGGGTAAAGCATCTCTTGCATGCCTGGGCCACCTTTAGGGCCTTCGTAGCGGATAACCACAACATCACCCGCTTTAACTTTTCCACCTAGGATGCCATCGACGGCGTCTTCTTGGCTTTCAAACACCACCGCTGGACCAGTAAATTTAAGAATGCTTTCATCGACACCCGCAGTCTTAACGATACAGCCATCGAGTGCGATATTGCCTGACAGTACCGCAAGGCCGCCATCTTGGCTAAATGCGTTTTCTTTCGTGCGGATACAGCCATTTTCACGGTCATCGTCCAGAGTGTCCCAACGGCAATCTTGAGAGAAAGCTTGAGTGGTACGGATACCCGCAGGGCCTGCACGGAAGAAGTCTTTCACCTCTTGTGACTCGGTTTGCATGATGTCGTATTGAGCCAGCTGCTCCTTCATCGAAAGACCTAGCACGGTGCGAGTATCACCATTGATAAGACCGGCACGATCTAGTTCACCCAGAATCGCCATCACACCACCAGCGCGGTGTACATCTTCCATGTGGTATTGCTGAGTCGATGGTGCAACCTTACAAAGGTGAGGCACTCGGCGAGACATGCGGTCGATATCATCCATATCAAAATCAACCTCACCTTCCTGAGCACCTGCCAGTAGGTGAAGTACGGTGTTGGTTGAACCGCCCATCGCGATATCAAGCGCCATAGCGTTTTCGAATGCGGCTTTGTTAGCAATGTTGCGTGGTAGTGCAGACGCATCATCTTGCTCGTAGTAGCGACGAGTGAGCTCAACGATACGACGACCCGCATTTAGGAACAGTGCTTCACGGTCAGCGTGAGTAGCAAGCATTGAACCATTACCTGGCTGTGATAGACCTAGCGCTTCGGTCAGACAGTTCATTGAGTTCGCAGTGAACATGCCTGAACATGAACCACAAGTCGGACAGGCTGAACGTTCGATCTGCTCACTCTGCTCATCTGAAACTTTAGGGTCTGCACCTTGGATCATGGCATCAACCAGGTCGAGCTTGATGATCTGGTCTGAAAGCTTAGTTTTACCCGCTTCCATCGGACCGCCAGAGACAAAAATTACCGGAATGTTTAGGCGCAGTGCTGCCATCATCATTCCCGGAGTGATTTTGTCACAGTTAGAGATACATACCATGGCATCGGCACAGTGCGCATTGACCATGTACTCTACTGAGTCAGCAATTAGCTCTCGTGATGGTAAAGAGTAAAGCATGCCGCCGTGGCCCATTGCGATACCATCATCAACGGCGATGGTATTGAACTCTTTAGCGATACCGCCAGCTTTTTCGATTTCACCAGCCACCAATTGACCCATGTCTTTTAGATGTACGTGGCCCGGTACAAACTGAGTGAATGAGTTCACTACCGCAATGATAGGTTTTCCGAAATCTTCGTCTTTTACGCCTGTTGCACGCCATAGTGCTCGGGCACCCGCCATGTTACGACCGTGAGTCGTGGTCGCTGATCTATATTTAGGCATTTCCTTTTCCTCTTACTTCTGCGGGTATACGTAATCTAACCAGCCCCACTTGTCTTCAGTGGTGCCGTTGAACAGGCCAAAGTAAGCCTCTTGAACTTTTTGGGTAATTGGGCCGCGCTTACCTTCGCCAACATCGATCTTGTCAACACTGCGCACTGGCACAACTTCTGCTGCGGTACCTGTCATGAACACTTCGTCTGCAAGATATAGCGCTTCACGAGCGATATTGGCTTCACGAACTTCATAGCCCATGTCACGCGCCAAAATCATAATGGTGTCACGAGTGATGCCCGGAAGGATGGCACTGGTTGCTGGTGGTGTGGTGATCACGCCATCTTTGACGACAAAGATGTTTTCACCCGCACCTTCCGATAGGTAGCCATCAACACTTAGTGCGATACCTTCATCGTAACCGTGGCGACGAGCTTCACCGCCCACCAGTAGTGATGATAGGTAGTTACCGCCCGCTTTTGCGGCGGTTGGGATAGTGTTTGGTGCTGCGCGGTTCCAGCTTGAGATCATCGCATCAACACCATTTTCTAGTGCTTCTTCACCAAGGTATGAGCCCCATGGGAAGGCCGCAATGATCAGGTCCATTTCGGTATCGGCTGGTGGACAAACACCAAGGCCGACATTACCGACAAAACCTAGTGGACGAATGTAGGCACTTTCCAGCTTGTTTTGGCGAATTGTTTCACGCGTTGCTTCCATGATCTCTTCTTCGGTGTAAGGGATAGGGAAGCGGTAGATTTTTGCGGAGTCTTTTAAGCGTTTAGCGTGCTCTGGGTGACGAAATACCACCGGGCCTTTTGGAGTGTTGTAACAACGTACACCTTCAAATACTGAAGTGCCGTAGTGCATGGCGTGAGTTAATACGTGCACGTTCGCTTCCGCCCACGGTACCATTTCTCCATTAAACCAGATGTAGTCAGCAGTCTTCTTTGCCATTACGGTATCCCTTCCTTATGCGCTCACGCTTTGTTGTAAGTTGTTGTTTGGTAGTTCGTCCATGCCGAGTTCTGTCACTTCGACGCTACGAATATCCCACAATTTTTCGATTTGGTTGGTCAGAGTAGTGATTGGTCGGTCGCTATCGACGATGATCTCTACACTGGCCACTTTGCTAATACAGTTCTGAGTACCAGCGACCTGACGTACGATAAAACCACGATGACGAACGACGCGCAATACTCGTTCTAGTAGAACCGGTTTATCTTCCGCTTTGATGTCTAAAAAATAACGTTTCATCAGGTGTTCTCCAGCATGTCTTGGTTTGCCGCACCCGGTGGGACGAGCGGCCATACGTTCTCTTCTTCAGAGATCAGTACGTGAAGCAGGTAAGCGGTTTTGCTCTCTAGCATCTCTTTCAGTGCTGGCTCCACTTCCTCTTTACGGGTGATGGTTTTGCCCGGAATGTCGAATGCTTTTGCTAGCATCACAAAGTCAGGGTTGTCATCAAGAATGGTTTCACTGTGGCGACCATCAAAGAACAGTGATTGCCACTGGCGAACCATGCCAAGGCGTTGGTTGTTGATAAGCACCATTTTGACTGGGATCTGACGACGCTTGAGTGTGCCGAGTTCTTGCACATTCATCATGAACGAGCCATCACCTGAGACCAAAATTGATTGGTCATTTGGACGAGCCACCGCAGCGCCCATTGCAGCAGGTAGGCCAAAGCCCATAGTGCCAAGACCAGCTGACGTGATGTAGTTTTGCGGATCTCTTGGTTGGGTATGCTGGGCTGCCCACATTTGGTGTTGACCAACGTCGGTCGAGATCATTGAGCTATCTGGCATCATATCGGATAGCTGCTTAAGCATCAGTGGTGCATAAATCAAATCACCCGGGTGATCGTAGCGCCATTTGTACTGGGTACGCAGCTCATCACAGTGTGCAATCCACTCACCGATGTCTTGTGAAAGCTCAAGTTTCGGTAAGATGTCGGCAATTTCACCACGCACTGGCGCATTGGCTAAGCGAAGCTTGTCAATTTCTGCCGCATCAATATCTATATGGATAACTTTGGCGTGTGGTGCGAAGGTATCTAGCTTGCCAGTCACTCTGTCATCAAAGCGCGCTCCTACCGCTATCAGCAAATCACATTGCTGCACGACTAAGTTTGCTGCTTTGGTACCGTGCATCCCTAACATGCCTAAGTAGTGTGGGTCGTGGCGCTCAATGGTGCCTAAGCCTTTTAGTGTGCTGACCGCAGGCATCGGATTAAGGCGCAGGAACTCACGTACTGTGTCTGTTGCGTGCGCTAGTTGAACACCACCACCGACGTAAAATACTGGCTTGTCAGCTTGAGACAGGAGCTCTTGAGCGGTTGCGATAGCTTCATCGCTGGCTGTCGGGTTTGCTGGTGGCGTAAATGATGGCAGGGTGCTCACAGGTGCTTCGGCAAGTTGAACATCTTTAGCGATATCAACAATGACAGGTCCTGGTCGACCTGTTTTCGCCACTTCGAACGCTTCTGCGAGGATCGGTGCAAGCTCGTTAATATCGGTCACAAGGTAGCTGTGCTTAGTGCACGAAAGGGACATACCGATAACATCCATCTCTTGGAAGGCGTCGGTACCGATGTGGGAGCTTGCTACCTGACCTGTGATAGCAACTAGAGGCACAGAATCAAGAAATGCGTCAGCAAGACCGGTGACCAAGTTGGTCGCACCTGGGCCAGAGGTTGCCATACATACAGCCACGTCTTGAGTTGAACGTGCCATACCGATAGCAGCCATAGCTGCACCTTGCTCATGGCGGCACAGAATGTGTTCTACACCACCATCATATAAGGCATCGTAGATTGGCATGATAGCCCCGCCCGGATAACCAAATACGGTTTTAATGCCTTGCTGTCTAAGCGCAGCAACAACCAGTTCTGCTCCTGTCATTGTGCGCCTCCTTGTGGCTGTTGCCACATTTTTCCATTACTGCACATCTCGTGCTCCGTTACTTCCTGTATTAGCCCCTAAAGACTAATTGATGCTTTTAAATTGTAAAAAACCCCCGAACCTTTCAGTGCGGGGGTTTTTTGAAATCTTGTGGTTTACTTTCCGCCCACTCGCCCCCGCGTGGTGTCAATAATGACCACGACAATCAGGATAATGAGTGCGTTAATGCGAGCGGTTAAGTTCATACGTTTTAATTATTCAATTTATGTGAAATTGTTTGCGTCATTAGTGGTATCACAGAAATTGGTTACATGACAAGCAAAACCTAGGACTTTTTTCACATTTTCTCAGCAACCAACTGCGGTATATAACATGGAGTGTACATTCATCAATGAGTTATAACGCTCAACAATTGCAGGGACCGCAACCATGGGCTTAGCCATTATCAACAGTCGAGCGTGTATCGGCGTAGAGGCACCGGACGTGACTGTCGAGGTGCATATCAGCAATGGAATGCCGGGATTTGCCTTGGTTGGTTTACCGGAAACGACGGTTAAAGAGTCAAGAGACCGAGTACGCAGTGCCATCGTCAATTCAGGGTTTGAGTTTCCGGCGAAAAGGATCACTGTCAATTTGGCTCCGGCGGATCTGCCTAAGGAAGGTGGACGGTTTGACCTGCCAATTGCCCTCGGGATCTTGGCGGCATCAGAGCAGTTACCGAACACGCAGCTGCATAACTATGAGTTTATTGGTGAGCTGGCCCTGTCGGGGGAAATGCGTCGAGTTAAGGGGGTATTGCCTGCCGCCTTAGCTGCCAAACAGCGTAAACGCTGTTTGGTTGTGCCTGATAGCAATGGTGATCAGGCGGCTTTGGTAAGTAGTGAGCGACATAAATCGGCTCCCTCTTTAGTGGCGGTGTGCGCTGAGATTTGTGGTCAAACCCCACTTGGGCTCAATCAAACTGAGCAAGCCGAACATCAGCCGAGCGATTCTCGCTGCTTGCAAGATATTATTGGCCAGCAGCAGGGCAAACGTGCGTTAGAAATTGCTGCGGCCGGCCACCATAATATTTTGTTTATGGGGCCTCCAGGTACTGGAAAAACCATGTTGGCCTCACGACTGCGTGACTTGCTGCCTGAGATGGATGAGGCAGAAGCGATGGAAACAGCGGCCGTCGCCTCATTGACTGAGCAAGAGATCACCCAATACAACTGGAAACGTCGCCCGTTTCGTTCACCACACCACTCCAGCTCCATGGCAGCGCTGGTGGGTGGAGGATCTGTACCCAAGCCGGGCGAGATCTCTCTGGCACATAATGGATTACTGTTTTTAGATGAAATGCCGGAATTTGAGCGCAAAGTACTCGACTCATTAAGAGAACCGCTGGAATCGGGAGAGATCATCATTTCTCGAGCGGCGGGGAAAACCCGCTTCCCAGCTAGATTTCAGTTGGTCGGGGCACTCAACCCAAGCCCTACGGGCTATTATGAGGGCAACCAAGCACGGGTAAATCCTCAAGTGATTCTGCGCTACCTGAATCGATTATCAGGACCACTGCTGGATCGTTTTGATATGTCGCTCGAAATCCCGGCTTTGCCAAAAGGAACCTTGGCCGAAGGAGGTGATAGAGGGGAAACCACATCGGTTGTAAAACAGCGGGTTCTCGTCGCACGCGAACAGATGCTCAGCCGAAGTGGCAAAGTTAACGCCCTGCTTGGTAGTCGAGAGTTGGATCAAGTGTGTAAGCTGGAAAAGAGCGATGCTCAATTTTTAGAATCTGCATTGCATCGCTTGGGGTTATCGATTCGGGCGTATCACCGCATCATTAAGGTAGCGAGAACCATAGCTGACCTTGAAGCGAGCCCTGTGATTACCCGAGCGCATCTTGCCGAAGCGCTCGGGTATCGAGCTATGGATAGGTTGTTACGGCAATTGACCGCGCAAGCGGTTTAGAATTTCCAGTTAGCACCCACCGAGTAGATGGTGCCTTCTTCGTTGTAGAAGTCGATGTTTGAATCGTTGTTTGTCAAAGAGACAAATGCGATCAAAGACAAGTTCTCGATATCCATCAACTGTTGGTACTCATACGCAAGAAATGCTTTGGTTGCAGTATCTTCTCTGGTCGTGTTTGAGATTGGGTTTGCCGCATCGTAGTCATATTTTGCGTAGCTATAAGTGGCCGCAAATTGGTGTTTACCCAAGAACACCAGTGCCGTCAAATCGCCTCCGAGTCCGGTGTTGCTCATTGCCGCGCCATCTGCGTCACTTTTGATGTATTTTATCGCTGGGAACAGTAATACGTTGCGCGACAGCGGTACCATGACATCCAGTTTGGAGTAAAACACCTTCTTATCACGGTCCAGCAGGCTCATTTGGCTGGCATAATCGGCAGCGCCAGATTGCTCATCATCCACTTGGCTTTCACCATAGGCCAAATCAAGGCTTACCAAAGAGCCGCCAATTTTTTTCAGCTGCATACGATAGGCCATGCCTTTCTCTTCGGTTTCGCCGCGGGCGCTATCGGTTTGGTAAGGGTCTTTCCAAACGTCATTTGCGAGAACGGTTGGCAATACCGATAAGGCAATCTGACTTTTATTGCTAAAACTGTATTGATAACCCAGCTCTAGTGCAACTGTACCGATAGCAATGTCGGCACGTGAAGTACCAGCAAACACTTGGTGGTTACCAAATACGTATTTGATGTTACCTAAGGGAAATACACCAGTGGAAGTGACTTGCTGTAGCTCACCGTCACTACGGGTGCTCGATGCGCTAGTACTGGTATTGGATTTAGAGTCTATGCTGACGACATTGACGGACAGCTCGCCACTTAATCCTTGCTCTGGAGCGCCACGAGCAAAGCTGTCACTGGCCATAACGAGAGGCACAATCAGTAGCGGTCCAAGAAATCCTTTCTTCAACGAGGTCATAGTACATCCTTGATTTTATTGATGATGACTACGCCAGTATAGATTTACTTATGTTTTAAAAGCGAGCATTGATTTACTGAATTAATTGAAACTAATCTGACCATCAATAAAAGGGATTACAAAACAGGGTCTCGCTTGTACAATAATACGCCGTTTTTAATTGCATTTTTATCAAAATAACCACTTGGCTATGTTTTCTTATCTTACTCTAATTATTAATGTTTCTTTAGTTATTGCTAACTCAGCCGCGTGTTCAATTGCGATAGTGATATTGGCACTATTCAAGTTCTTGTTGCCTTTTGAATCCCTGCGTTTACCTCTGTCAAAGATGGCGAATTGGTTTATGTGGCTTTGGGCGACGATAAATGGCTGGATCCTAAACGTATCGAACAATATTGAGTGGAATATCGAGGGCGGAGAGTCGCTGAGTAAAGACCGTTGGTATTTGATGATCAGCAACCACATGAGCTGGACCGATATCGTTGTACTGTGCACGGTATTTAAAGACCGTATCCCGATGCCCAAGTTTTTCCTCAAACAGTCGCTGATGTATGTGCCATTTGTTGGCATGGCTTGTTGGGCGTTGGATATGCCGTTCATGCGTCGTTATTCCCGCGAGTATTTGATCCGTCATCCAGAAAAACGAGGCCAAGACCTAACCACGACCCGACGCTCGTGTGAGAAGTTTCAGCACATTCCGACCACGGTGGTAAATTATGTTGAAGGCACCCGTTTTACCCAAGAAAAACAAGCCAAATCTAAGGCGGGTTATCAGCACCTACTCGCCCCAAAATCTGGCGGTATTGCCTACACTTTAGCCGCAATGGGGGAGCAGTTTGACGCAATTGTTGATGTGACGCTCGCCTACCCACAAAATCGTCATAAGCCATTTAAAGATATCTTGATGGGCAAGATGACCAAGATAGAAGTGCATATCGACACCCTTTCCATGAGCGAAGAAGTGCAAGGTGATTACTTTAACGATAAGCGCTACAAGCGCCAATTTCAGCATTGGCTCGGCGACGTGTGGAGTCGCAAAGACAGGTTGCTCGCCAATATCTACAAATAAAAAAAAGGGTGGAAGCCAATGGCTCCCACCCTTTTTCGTAGGCATTACTTGGTCAGCAAGAAGTTGACCAGCTGGTGGTACTCTTCGGCAGAGCTGACCGAGCCTGCTTTGACCAAATACTTGTTGTTGACCACGACCGCAGGCACTCCTTTTAGATCGGCATTTTTGAACTGTTGGTCGTAACGTCGCACCATAGAATCCACCGCAAATCCATTGAAGGCGGCGTCAAACTTGTTACCATCAACACCATTAGCGACAAAAAAGGCCCGCATTTCTTGTGCAGTTTGTGGCGGCTTTTGCTTCACTTGAACTTGCTCAAACATGGCTGGCACCATGAACTCTTCGACTTTCAAGCTCACCATGGTGGCGTATGCTTTGCTCATCAGCGTACCCATCTCACCCCCCATGAAGGAAACATGCGCTTTTTCAAATTTCGCATTGGCTGGCAACTGCGCTTTTAGGCCCTTGATGATCGGCTCCATAGTAAAGCAGTGCGGGCAGTAAAATGAAAACAGCTCCGTCACCATAGGTGAACGGGTGTGACGGGTTTCTAAGACTTGATAATGCTCTCCGGGTTGAAAATTCGCTGCCACTGAAGACAGGCTTAAAAGCAGAGTAGAGAGCAAAATAACAAGTTTTTTCATTGAGGGTCTCCTAACAACTTGAGTCGCTGATCACCACTGCGGTGTTAAGCTGAGCGGTGATTCTTGTAATGCTGCGATTTGTTCCTTAAAGGCGAGGACTTGGCCTTCCCAGTATTTATCATCGGCAAACCAAGGGAATGCCACCGGAAATGCTGGATCGTGCCAGCGCTTCGCCAACCATGCCATGTAATGTACCATTCGTAGACCACGAAGCGGCTCGATCAGTTTCAATTCTGACGGGTTAAAGTCACAAAATTCTTGATACGCCTCGAGAATCGTATCCAGCTGGGCCAGTTTGTCGTGACGCTCACCGTTGAGCAACATCCAGATATCTTGGACCGCAGGGCCGTTACGGGCATCATCCAAATCAACAAACATCGGGCCATCACGCCAAAGGATATTGCCAGGGTGGCAGTCTCCGTGAAGGCGTAGCGAAGTGGCACTATCACTCCAGTGCGGCTCAATGTGCTTGATCAGCAAGTCTAGGTCGCTAAAAAATGCATTTTCCAAATGCATAGGCAGCAGGTTACTGTTCTCTAATAGTTTTTTAGGTTGGTACAGGTATTCATCAAGGCCGACGGTCGGGCGATGAGTGAATAGCTTGTTTTGCCCTACCTTGTGGATACGACCTAAAAAGCGGCCTACGCCTTCGAGCTGGTCAAAATTGTCGACTTCAAACTGGCGTCCACCCACACTCTCAAATAAGGCAAATAGATAGCCTTGATAGTTGTGCAATGTATCTCCATTCACTTTGATGGGGGGAGCAACAGGGATCTCTTGTTCTATCAGATCAAGCGTAAACTCGTGCTCTTCGGTAATTTGCTCAGCACTCCAGCGCTGTGGTCGGTAGAACTTCACCACATAACGCTTACGATCTTCATCACTAAACTGGTAAACGCGGTTTTCGTAGCTATTAAGGGCTAAAAAGCCAGATTCGGCACGAATGCCAATACTCTCAAGCGCATACCACATGAAATCAGGGGTTAGCGCAGAGAAGTGAAATTCAGGTTCGGACATGAAATTAAAAGGGCTCATTGCTGAGCCCTTTCCAGTTTAAAGTTGGTTGATGAAGCGACTTTCGACTTCAACTTGGAATTGGTTACTGTCGGTGAGTATAAACCGAATGTTGGTGATCGGCGACTTGAGTTGGTCAGCATCCATACCCAAGCTCATCGGTAAGCTGAACACTTCACCAGGTTTGACATCGATTTGTTGAGAACCATACCAAATGACCCCATCCAGCCCTTCTACCGAGAGCTGATATTGCTGGGTTGATTGGGTCTTATTGATCACTTTAAGGGTGTATGTGTTTTCGATAAGCCCAGATGAATTCACTTTGTAGAGCTGGTTTCGGTCACGCAGTACACTCATGCCCGCAGGGTCGACACTGACCACTTGGAATACAAACAGCGCCAACATGGCGATCAATACTGCACCGTAACCCAGCAACTTAGGTCGCATAACCTTAGTTTTGTTGCCTGCTAGGCGGTGCTCTGTGGTGTAGCTAATCAAGTTTTGTTCATAGCCCATCCGCTTCATGGTGACGTTACACGCGTCGATACAGGCGCCACAGTTGATACACTCATATTGCAAACCGTCGCGAATATCGATGCCAGTAGGACAAACCTGAACACACAAGTCACAGTCGATACAATCGCCAAGACCCATTTTGGCCGGATCAGCTTTGCGAGAGCGTGGGCCACGGGTTTCACCGCGTTTGGCATCATAACCTACGATGTAAGTGTCTTTATCAAACATTGCGGATTGGAATCGAGCATAAGGACACATGTGAAGACAGACGATCGAGCGCATCCAGCCTGCGTTGGCGTAGGTACAAATAGCAAAGAACAGCACCCAAAACATAGGCCAGAACGCAGCGTTGAAAGTGACCACATCCACTACGAGCTCACCAATAGGCACGAAGTAGCCAACGAAGGTTAAGCCCGTGATGAGTGATATGCCAAACCATGCTGCGTGCTTGAGCGCTTTTTTCCCCGCGAGCTGTGGTGTTAGCTTGCCCGAGTCTTGCTTTCTACGTTTGTTCGCCGAGCCTTCCAGCTTCTCCTCAAACCAGACAAACATAAAGGTCCAAACGGTTTGTGGGCAGAGGTAGCCACACCAGACTCGACCTAAAAAGGTGGTGATAAAGAACAGGCCGAAGGCGGCGATCATAAACAATAGCGCCAGCAAGGTAAGATCTTGCGGGTATAAGGTGGTACCAAAGAAATTGAATTGTTGATTGCCGATGTCGAGCAAAATCGCTTGGCGCTCACCGTAAGGTATCCATGGCACCAGTCCAAATAGCAGTAACAGGAACCAGCCGCCATAACGACGAAGTTTCTGAAAAGTGCCTTTGCTTTCGCGAATATAGATCCGATTACTTGGGTTGAATCGGTCTTTATTCCCTTTGTGGGTTTTGGGGTTAAACGTTTTTGGAGTTACGTCTTTGACATCAATTTTGTTGTCTTGACTCATGGGTCCAAATCCTTCTTGGCTATAGGCAGTGCTACACCGAAAGCTGCATACGCTTGGCTTGGTGGTAACAGCTGCATTTCCGACATTACTTTAATTGTTGTTTTACTTGGCGCTTTAGTGCGCTCTTGGAGGGGAAGTATACATTTAGAGCATGCTAATTTTCTTTAGCGCTATCATGCTTTGGGAAAAATGTTATTTATAAAATTTAGGGTTAAGATCAAAAAAAGCGACCAAGAGGGTCGCTTCGTGATCAACAGGGTCGATTTAGATAACACCGCGCGCTTTAAGAATGGCGGTCTTGAAATCGTCTTCTTGGTCTTTTTTCAGACCAGGGATCATTTCATCTTTGGCACTGTTGCGCATTTTTAGATGGTAGATAAGCACATCATCGGTCAGATCTTCTAATTTGCCTTCGTAACCGGCTTCTTGAGCGAGCTTTTGGATGAACTCTAGTAAGTTCATCTCAGGATCTTTTTGCCACTCTGGGTGGATAAGCTCGATAACCTCATTGACGCGATGACACTTCATGACTTTACTCCTGACAATCTTCTTGGACGTTAGTTATTGTAGTTTTCACTCTGAGTTGAGCATTCAGAGTTTGATCTAGGTCACTAAACTACCAAAATTACCGCCAATAAAAAAGCGCAGTTTTAGGCTGCGCTTTTTAGTTATGCCGCTTTGATCGATGGGTCTTTGGCTGCTGCAGAGATTGCATTGCGTTGAACCAGTGATACTTGAGGCGCTGCTTGTTTCGCTACAGGTGCTGCAACAGCACTGCAACGACGGCGAGATGCACTCGCTCGAGTGTTGTTAAACCTGACGGTTGTTGGTCGCATTGTTTTACCTAACAGTCAGGCGATCCTTTGCCAATGTTATGGCCTAATTATTTTTGGAGAAGCAATCTCTTCTGGCTTGTGCCCATCCGACCCAAATAATTAGGGATTCTCAACCACGGCATAAACTCAATGTGTTTATAGTGCGGTCAAGAAAAAAGCATAACATTTAATCAGCCTATCCGCGAGAAAGAAACACTGTTTTTTGCTGTTTTTTTCACCACTATTGTTTGATGAGATAGCATTGCGCCAAGTGAATAAGGCAGATTAATATGAAGTCTGTTGGCTAGTTTGTATTCAAGGAGTGGCTATGTCCTTTTTTAAAAAAACACTCGCAAGTTTTGGTATCGGCAGTGCAAAAGTGGATACCGTGATCAGCCAAGAGACCCTGATCCCTGGGGAAAAACTTCATGCGACTATTCATGTTTATGGCGGCTCAACGGCGCAAGAGATCGATAACATAGACGTAAAACTGTGCTGTCAGTACGTGGAGGAAGTTGAAGTAGAGCGTGGCGATAGTGATAGTCGCCGAAAAGAGCGTCAGAAGCGCACCTATGTTTTAGCCTCTTGGCAACTTCCTTACGCATTTACCATTGAACCGAGCTCGGAACGAGAGTTTGAAGTTGAGCTCGATATGCCATGGAACACCCCAGTGACCATTGGGGATGCCAAGGTATGGCTGGACACTGGCTTAGACATTAAGTTAGCGATTGACCCTTCGGATAAAGATGTTTTGACGGTGCGTCCCGATCCTGTGATGGATGGCATTTTCAAGGCACTCGAAGAGCAGGGCTTACGCATTCGTCAAGTTGAGTGCGAAGCGGCGAAAGGCTTTGAACTTCCTTTTGTTCAAGAGTTTGAGTTCGTGCCAACCACAGGGCCGTATCACGGGGTGTGGCGAGAGTTGGAAATCGTGGCTTATCGCGACGAGAACAGTATCAAGCTGTGGTTTGAAATTGATCGTCAGAAGAAAGGTCTTTCCGGTTTGCTGTCCAGTTTCCTAGGCACTGGTGAGTTAAAACGCCACCTCGAAATCGACTCTCAAGTGACACCTGAGCAAGCGGGTGAACAAGTGCTAAATTATTTGGATCAGACCACCTAAAATTTTAGCTTACACTTGTACGCTCAATATGACATACTGATGCCTCAGTCACGTTTTGAGGGGTCGGTATGTCTGTTGCTACAGCCGCTGAATACAGCAAGAAAGAAGAGCTAATCAACGCTCTTACCCATGCACTTGGCATCATTTTTGGCATTATCGGGCTGATTTTTCTGCTGATTAAGTCGGTATCCCACAATGCCGACCCTGTGACCATCACCAGTATGAGTATCTATGGTGGCAGCATTATTTTGCTGTTTCTTGCTTCGACTTTATACCACGCTATCAGTTACCCCAAAGCCAAACGTTGGTTAAAGACCTTAGATCATTGTGCTATCTATTTATTGATTGCAGGCAGTTACACGCCCTTTTTGTTGGTCAGTCTTCGTACCCCTTTGGCGATTGGGCTGATGATAGTGATTTGGAGCATTGCGCTGGTTGGCATATTGCTCAAGATCGCCTTTGTATATCGTTTTAAGCGCTTATCGCTGGTGAGTTATTTAGCCATGGGTTGGCTGTCATTGATCGTGATATATCAGTTGGCGCTGCATCTAGATATCGGCGGGCTCACCTTGCTAGCGGTAGGTGGCATCGTTTATTCGTTGGGGGTGATTTTCTATGTGAATAAACGCATCCCATACAACCATGCGATTTGGCATGGGTTTGTTCTCGCCGGCTGCGCTTGCCATTTCTTTGCGATTTATTGGTTTGTCACTCCCGTCTAGCGACGCCAAAACGCAGGGAAAAACAGCACTAAAAGGGTAAGGATCTCAAGCCTCCCCATCAGCATACCAATACTTAATACCCATTTGGCTGCATCTGGTAATGGGGCAAAGTTCCCCGTTGGGCCAATCACTGAGCCCATTCCCGGCCCTACATTGGCGACCGCTGTTACCGCGCCGGAGATACTGGTGACAGGATCAAGTCCTAGCGTACTCAAGATGGCGGCAATGGTGATGATGGTAATAAAAAACGTCAGGGCAAAAGCCACCACCGAGCGCACGATATCGTCATTCACTGGGCGTTGATTGTATTTTTGCACAAATACCCCAGACGGATGCACCAAACGCAGCATCTGCTTGTTCAGCAAAGTGATAGCGATTTGAAAACGAAATACCTTGATGCCGCCAGCCGTTGAACCAGAGCACCCACCCGCCATCAATAAAAAGGCGAACAGTACCGTAGGCAGTGCGCCCCAAGCTCCGAAATCTTCTAAGCCAAACCCAGTGGTCGTCACCACGGAAATGATATTGAATAAAGAGACCCGTAGTGCATCAAGGATGGTATAGCCGTTGTGCAACCATAGCCAAGTCGCCACCACCAATGCACATCCTAATACTAGGTAAGTAAAGCCTCTGACCTGGGCATCATTAATTAAACTGCTGGCTTGGCGTTTTTTGAGTGCCACGACAAACAGCAAGAACGGCAGTCCCCCCAGATACATAAACAGAGTACCAACCCAGTGAGCACCATTGCTGAAATGATTCATAGAACCATCGGAGGTGGAGTAGCCACCCGTGGATAGGGTGGTAAAAGCGTGATTGATGGCATCAAACAGGTTCATGCCAGTTAGCAGATAGCCAAGAATACATAGCAAGGTCAAACAGAGGTAGACGTTAACAATGTTGATCGCTACGTTCTTCATACGTGGCGAACTCTTCTCTGACCAATCAGAAGATTCGGTTTGAAACAGTCGCATCCCGCCAACATTGAGCATTGGCAAAATAGCCACGCCCATAACGATAAAACCGATGCCACCTAACCACTGCAAAATCGAGCGCCACAATAAGATGCTCGGTGCCATGGTATCGAGACCGCTTAATACGGTTGAACCGGTTGTGGTGATGCCGGACATGGTTTCAAAGTAGGCATCGGTAAAGCTGATGTGATTGATAAATACAAACGGCAAAGCTGCGAAGGCGCTGGCGATAGTCCACACCAAAGAGGTGATCAAAAACATATCGCGTACCCCAAGTCGAAACTTGGCGGTTCGACCAATAGTTAAGCAAACAAAGGCGACGCTGTGCAAGATGATGACCGATTGGCCAAATTCGATGAAGCCGCCAGTGCCGGTAAAAAAGGCGACGGCGGTTGGCACATACATAAACAGCGCCAGCTTAGACAACACCAAACCAATGACAAACAGTATCGGACGAAAATTCACCATGCTTACTGACCAGTTTTGTTTTGTGGCTAACGCAGCGTCAATGCGATTAGAGGAAGAACGGGCTCGGTTGGAACAGGCGCTCCACTTCTGGCACGTATTTCTTATCGACTAAGAACATCACCACGTGATCGTCTTGTTCGATAACCGTGCGGTCATGGGCGATGAGCACTTCTTCACCACGTACAATTGCACCAATGGTTGTACCCGGTGGTAATTTGATGTCACCCACGGCACGGCCGACCACTTTAGAGGTGGTTTCATCACCGTGAGCGATGGCTTCAATGGCTTCAGCGGCCCCTCGGCGCAGAGAGGATACGTTTACGATATCCGCTCGTCGTACGTGAGTAAGCAAGGCAGAAATGGTCGCTTGCTGAGGTGAGATCGCCACATCGATGGCACCACCTTGAACTAGATCAACGTAAGCACCACGCTGGATAAGCACCATGACTTTTTTAGCGCCCAGACGTTTCGCCAGCATCGCAGACATGATGTTGGTTTCATCTTCGTTGGTTAGCGCGATAAATACGTCAACTTGGTCGATGTTCTCTTCGGTCAGTAGCTCTTGGTCTGCAGCATCACCACAAAAGACGATGGTATTTTCTAACTGTTCGGAGAGCTTTTCGGCGCGCGGTAAGTTGCGTTCTATCAGCTTAACGCTGTACTGACTCTCAAGGCGCTTAGCCAAGCTTGAGCCGATGTTACCACCGCCAACAATCATGATGCGGCGATACGGTTTTTCGAGGCGCTGCATTTCACTCATTACTGAGCGAATGTGGTTGCTGGCTGCGACGAAGAACACTTCGTCATCGGCTTCAATGATGGTGGTGCCTTGCGGACGAATTGGACGCCCTTGACGGAAAATAGCCGCCACACGGGTATCGATGTGCGGCATGTGCTCACGTAAGGTCGACAGTGCATTACCCACTAATGGACCACCGTAGTAGGCTTTCACTGCCACTAGGCTGACTTTGCGTTCGGCAAAGCTCACCACTTGTAGTGCACCAGGGTATTGGATCAGGCGCTCAACATAGCTGGTCACTAGCTCTTCGGGAGCGATTAGGTGATCGACCGGAATCGCACCGGATTGAAATAGGGCATCTTTTTGTGCGAGATATTGAGGCGAGCGAATACGTGCCACTCGGTTAGGGGTGTTGAACAGGGTGAAGGCGACCTGACAAGCCGCCATATTGGTCTCATCGGTATTGGTGACCGCCACCAACATATCAGCATCTTGAGCACCTGCCTCTTGCAGGGTTTCTGGGTGGCTTGCATGACCATTTACTACTCGAAGGTCGTATTTGTCTTGCAGCTCTCGTAGGCGCTCACTGTCTCGGTCAACGACCGTGATGTCATTGTTTTCGCCGACTAAGTTTTCCGCCAAAGTACCGCCAACTTGGCCAGCACCCAAAATGATGATTTTCATCCTTCACCTGTTGTTCGTTTTGTCGTGGCATTACGCCACTGACTTAATCTGCCTTACGCAGCACTGCGTAGTAGAAGCCATCCATATCTTCTTCACCCGGTAGGATCTGACGACCCGGGTTGCTTGGGTCAGAGTCGATAAGCGTGGCATCATCCTTACGTGCAAGGAACGCTTTCACCTGCTGGCTATTCTCTTGCGGAGTGATAGAACAGGTCGCATAGACTAGCGTACCGCCCGGCTTCAGCTGTTGCCACATTGCGTCGATAATTTCGCTCTGGAGTGTTGCCAGCGCCTCAATATCGCTGCCACGACGTAGCCACTTGATATCTGGATGACGACGAATCACACCAGTCGCAGAACAAGGCGCATCGAGCAAGATGCGATCAAACTGCTCGCCTTGCCACCACTCACTTGGGGTACGTGCATCACCACATACTACTTTTGCTTTCAGGTTAAGACGCTCAAGATTATCGTAAACACGCTTTAGACGAGTCTCGTCACAATCGATCGCAACCACCTCGGCTTGGTTGTCGGTACGCTCAAGGATATGCGCCGTTTTACCACCCGGAGCTGCGCAGCAATCTAGGATCAGCTCACCCGCTTTTGGTGTTAAGTACTCAGCCGATAACTGAGCGGCCGCATCTTGTACCGATACCCAACCTTGCTCAAAGCCTGGCAGGTTGTACACATCGGTTGGCGACGCCAACTTTAGCGCATCGCTTGCTTGGCTGTGCTCAGTGGCTTCAATGTTTTCATTTTTGAGCAGTTCAAGGTACGCCGCTCGGTCATGGTGTTGGCTGTTTACACGCAGCCACATTGGTGCCTTGTGGTTATTGGCTTCAACGATCTGCTCCCAGCTTTCTGGGTAGGCTTCACGCAGTAGCTTAAGCAGCCAGCTTGGGTGACCATATTTGCCAGCATCGTGAGATACGGCTTTCTGATCCAGCTCTTCTTGGCTGCGCTGGTAGTTGCGCAGTACAGCATTGATAAGACCACGTAGACGTGGACCTTTCAGCGTTTTGGTGCCTTCAACCGTTTCACCGACAGCAGCGTGAGCTGGGATACGCATAAAGCTCAGTTGGTAGATGCCCACCAAAATCAGGAAGTGGAACACACGCTGTTTGCCTTTTAACGGCTTATCCATCAACTCATTGGTGGTCGACTCTAAGCGTGGCAGGTAGCGCAATACGCCGTAGCAAATCTCTTGCAACAGCGCATGGTCTCTTGGGCGGATTTCCTGTTGAGCAACAGGCAATACGTTAGATAGGGACTGTCCTTGATCCACTACTTGAAACAGCACTTTGGCTGCGGCGGCACGTACGTTCATTAGTTCTCTCGCTTAAGGGGTAGCTGACTGCCAACTTCAAACCAGCTGCTGCGGGCGTTTAGGATATCTTGTACTGACATCGCTTTCTTACCCGGTACCTGTAACTGTTCTAGTACTAGCACTTGTTTGCCAGTTGCCACATAGATACCTGTCTTATCAGCTTTCAAGATGGCGCCAGCAGGCTTATCTGAAGACTCAGCTTCCACTCGGCTCTGCCACACTTTGACGTTTTGATCGGAAACGATAAAGTAGCTCATCGGCCACGGGTTAAATGCACGCACGCAACGCTCGATATGCTCAGCATCATCTTGCCAGTCGATAAGCGCTTCTTCTTTGCTTAGTTTCTTGGCATAGTTAGCCAGCTCATCATCTTGCTTGGTTGCAACAGCAGTGCCTGCAGCGATATCTGCTAGACACTCAACCATTGCGGTCGGACCAAGTTTTGCCAGCTTTTCATACATAGAAGCGCTGGTGTCCGTTGCATCGATAGGGGTGGTAGCAATCTTTAGCATATCACCAGTATCTAGACCGATATCCATCTGCATGATAGTCACGCCTGTCTCGTTATCACCCGCCCAGATTGAGCGTTGGATCGGCGCAGCACCACGCCAGCGAGGCAGGATAGAACCGTGCACGTTGATGCAGCCAAGACGAGGGGTATCAAGAACCACTTGAGGCAGCAGTAGGCCATACGCTACGACAACCATGATGTCAGCGTTTAGTTCAGCAAGCTGCTGTTTCGCTTCATCAGATTTAAAGTTCTCTGGCTGATAAACCGGAATGTTGTTTTCCAGCGCGATGTTTTTCACTGGACTAGCAGTTAGCTTCTTGCCACGACCCGCTGGGCGGTCTGGCTGGGTGTAAACTGCAATAACTTCGTGCTCCGAAGACAACAACGCCGCCAAGTGGCGGGCGGCGAAGTCCGGAGTACCTGCAAAGACAATACGTAGTGACTGGCTCAAGGTAACCTCGTGATTATTTGTTTTTTTCGTTGAAACGTTTGATTTTTTCTAGCTTATCTTTAATACGCTTGCGCTTAAGCGGCGATAGGTAATCAACGAACAGCTTGCCTTCTAGGTGGTCAAGCTCATGCTGAACACAGATAGCTAGCAGATCATCCGCTTCGAAAGTGAACTCTTCACCTTCACGGTTCAGTGCTTTTACTGAAACTTCTGATGCACGAGCAACCAGTGCGCGAGCGCCCGGTACCGATAGACAGCCTTCTTCAATGCCATCTTCGCCGCGCTTGTCGGTGATCTCTGGGTTGATAAGCACCATCGGCTCATCACGAGTCTCAGAGATATCAATAACCACGATACGCTGGTGGATATCTACTTGAGTAGCCGCAAGGCCGATACCTTCTTCGTCGTACATGGTTTCAATCATGTCATCAACGATGGTTTGAATTTCTGGGGTGACTTCTTCTACCGGTTTGGCGACGGTACGTAGACGCTCGTCCGGGAAAGTTAATACTTGTAATACAGACATATACACTCTAAATGTTGAACTGTGCCGAAGCAGCTAAATCCTGATTGGCTCAATTCTAGACATTTTATACCCCAAATGACAGCATCCAAAGCAATCTGCCGCTAGGGAGCTATTGGGATGAAAGGGAAATTGAGCAAGGTTAGCCGTGTTATGAGCATCAGTTTAGCATGCCTGATGAGCAATAGTCTTGCCTGGGCAGGCAGCTTAGATTTTCGCCAAGACGCACCCAGCCAATACACGATTAAAAAAGGCGACACTTTGTGGGATATTTCCGAGCTGTATCTCAAATCTCCATGGCGTTGGCCCGAGCTTTGGCAAGCAAATCAGTACATTCAAAATCCCCATCTTATCTATCCCGGTGATAGCTTGTGGTTAACTTGGAAAGATGGCGTGCCGACGCTGCGCTTATCCAGACAAGATGCCCCCAATACTGTGGCGATCGCTCCCGTGATCAATTCACAAACTGAGCAGCAAATACAGCGAATCAGGTTGGTGTCATCAAGCGATCTAGAAGGTGCGAATCAGATTGAATCGGGCCTTAATCAACGCACTCTATTTAGTGCTGGCGACTTGGTGCACCTTCAGCATGCGGTAGAAAATACTCGCTATGCCATCTACCGAACCGTCTCAACACATTCAGTAATAGGGCGCGATGACGACATGTTGGTATTAAAGCAACTTGGCAGCGTTACCCTAGTCGATATAAAAGATAACCAAAGTCGGATTGCACAAATTGAAGGCAATACCTTGGAAGTCAAAGCTGGGGATTGGGTACTTCCCGTATTGTTGTCGACGGATGAACCTATCGAGCCAACGCCTGCACCATCAGAGCTGACAGCGACCATTTTGGGTAATACTGAGAATAGTCACTACAGCTACCAAGACGCCATCGTGGTGATAGACAAAGGTTATGCCGACGGGATTGAATTAGGCCAAGTGTTTCGGCTAGTTGAGTCACAAGAGTTAGCCAGTCTGCCCAATCAGACTTTAGGTTTGGCGATGGTGCTTAAAAGTTATCATCACTACAGTTTGGCTAAAGTCACCGCCAGTCATCAGCCGATCGCCAATCAGACCCTGTTGATAGCCCCTGAGACGCAAGAGTGAATTCACCTGATATTTGGATTCGCTTGTGCGCCGCTCCCGGTTTAGGCGCTGTAAAGGTCGCCAAACTGGTGGCTAAAGTCGGTGCCAAGCAGTTAGCTGCCGCCGATCAAAGCGAGCTTGCCACCTACGGCTTATCAACCACTCAAACTAAGGTAGTGTCAGATCACAATCACCCCAGTGTTGTGAGTGCACTGGAGTGGCAACAAGCGAGTACAGAGCATCACATTATTACCCTAGACAGCGTGCACTATCCGCCATTGCTGGCACAGGCGCCAGCAGCGCCTCCGGTGCTATACGTCAAAGGTGACCTAGATACCTTAAAGCAGCCACAGATAGCCATTGTCGGCAGTCGTAACGCCTCTCCGGATGGGCTCGACAACGCTTACCATTTTGCCCACCACTTAGCAAAAAGCGGGTTCACCATCACCAGTGGCTTAGCGTTAGGCATTGATGGCCGAGCACATAAAGGTGCACTTGATGCGCAAGGCACGACGGTCGCCGCACTAGGTTGTGGGCTCAATAGGCTCTACCCAGCTAAACATAAGCGGTTATCTCAGCAAGTTGCAGAAAATGGTGCCTTGGTATCAGAATTGCCACCCGATACACCGCCAAGAGCGGATTTCTTTCCACGTCGCAATCGAATTATCAGTGGCTTATCTGCTGGGGTGCTGGTGATTGAAGCAGCGCAAAAGAGTGGCTCTCTCATCACCGCAAGATACGCACTGGAGCAAGGGCGAGAGGTGTTTGCCTTACCCGGTTCCATTCATAACCCCAACGCACGAGGGTGTAACGACTTGATAAGAGATGGCGCTTCGCTTATCCAGTGTAGTCAACAGTTACTCGAAGAAGTTGAATCTTTGGTGACATGGTCAATAAGCCAACAAACATCTATATTTGAAGTAGAAGACGATGTACAAGAATTGCCATTTCCTCAACTAATGGCTAACGTAGGGTTTGAACCAACACCCGTTGATATTCTTGCACAGCGCACCCATATACCTGTGCATGAAGTCATGATGCAACTGCTGGAGCTTGAGCTCGATGGGCACGTTGCTGCTGTACCTGGTGGCTATATTCGAAAGGGGAGGGGCTAGCTATGATGGATATTCTGATGTATCTATTCGAGACATACATCCACAGCGATGTGGAGCTGAATGTCGACCAAGATGAGCTGGAAGATGAGCTTAAACGCGCTGGTTTCCACCAAGATGAAATTTACAAAGCCCTGAATTGGTTAGAAGAGTTGGCTGCATTGCAGCAAACCGATGCTCAATCTGCCATTGCAACGGGGTCGTCGACTTCGACACGTATTTATACCGATAAAGAGTGCATGCGCCTAGATATTGAGTGTCGTGGCTTTTTGTTGTTCTTAGAGCAGGTCAAAGTGCTGACGAACGAAACTCGTGAGTTAGTCCTAGACCGAGTCATGGGATTGGAAACACAGGACTTCCAACTCGATGATCTAAAGTGGATTGTATTGTTGGTGTTGTTTAATGTACCTGGCAATGAAAATGCGTACACCCAGATGGAAGAGTTGTTGTACACCACAGAAACTGGAGTGCTGCATTAATTGAGCGGTAAAATCGATCACAGCCTATTTTCGGCTCATGAACACGCACTAGAGAGCCAAGATTGCCCCCAGTGTGATGGTAAGTTGAGCCTGAAACATGGCAAGCACGGCCCATTTCTTGGCTGTGGAAACTACCCAAGTTGTGACTATATTCAGCCCCTGCATCAAAATGATGGTCACGTGGTCAAAGAACTTGGTGTTCCATGTCCAGAGTGTGGTAACGAACTCCTGCTTCGCCAAGGCCGCTACGGTATGTTCATTGGATGCAGTGCTTATCCGCAGTGTCAGCACATCGAGTCTTTGGATCAGCCAACTGAAAAATCACAACTCGAGGTCGCTTGCCCTGAGTGTGGTAAAGGCCAATTAACCGAGCGTAAATCTCGTTATGGTAAAACTTTTTATGCTTGCGATCAGTACCCTAAATGCAAGTTTGCGGTCAATCACAAACCAATGCGTGGGGTCTGCTCGAAGTGCCAGTTCCCACTCTTAATTGAGAAGAAGCTCGCCAGTGGCATTAAGCTGCAATGTGCAGATCGTAAGTGTCAGCACACCCAAGCATAAAACCTGAAAAAAACGGCGCATCATTCGATGCGCCGTTTCTATATCATCTAAGTTATTTGCTTAGCGAGGCAGTGCCGGGAAAGCCTCGGCACTTAGTACCTGACCAAGCTCAAGCAGTGCTTGTTGTAGCGCTTGCTGACTATCCGCCGATACGTTGATATGCCCCATCTTACGACCAGGACGTTTATCTTTGCCGTACCAGTGGATATGACAGCTTGGCATTGCCAATACTTCTTCTGGCAGCGTGTCTTCACCGAGAATGTTCACCATCGCTGTTGGGCGTAGTAGACGAGTATCACCCAAAGGCATACCGCATACCGCACGTAGGTGGTTCTCAAACTGACAAACCGATGCGCCTTGTTGGCTCCAGTGACCCGAGTTGTGTACGCGCGGCGCAATCTCGTTAACCAGTAGCTCACCTTTTACATCGAAGAACTCAAGTGCAAGCACGCCAACATAATCGAGGCTTTCTGCTACCGCTGTGAACATCTGCTTCGCTTGTGCTTGCAGTGTTTCATCTTCAATAGCGGTTGATAGGCTTAGTACGCCATTGGTGTGTACGTTCTCAGCCAGCGGGTAAACCGCAATCTCGTCTTCTTGGTTGCGAGCACCGACCAGAGAAACCTCACGGCAGAAAGGCACAAACTCTTCAGCAACGATAGCTTGAGTTGGGGTGTCTGCAATGCACTGCGCCATTTCAGTCCAGATCTGATCCGCATCGGCAGCATCTTTTAGACGCCATTGACCTTTACCGTCGTAACCACCTAGAGCACTTTTCAGCACCATAGGGATGCCAACATGGGCAATCGCCTTATCGAAATCTTCACGAGTCTCGATCACTGCATACTTCGCATTCTTCACACCCGCATTATCGAGTAGTGCTTTTTCAATGCGGCGATCACCACCGGCTTTGATAGCGTCAGTGGTTGGGTAGAACTTGCCGCTCTTCTCACACACATCCAGCACATCGTGAGGGATATGTTCAAACTCAGCCGTGATCACATCAGCACTATCGATAGCGGCTTGCAGGCCGTTACCGATCACCTGCTGCGTCAGTGGGTGCACGATATTCTCGCTGCCCACATCAAATGCAGAGATCTTGATATTTAGTGGTGCGCCAGCAAGTGACATCATTCGAGCCAGCTGACCAGCACCTAGTACCAGCACGTGCATGGGATTAGTCCTCAGCTGGGTTTGGGTTCGCTAGAACCGTTTCAGTTTGCTCAGCGCGGAACGCTTCAACTTTTGCCATGATCGCTTCATCGTGCGTACCTAGGATCTGCGCCGCTAGGATACCTGCGTTTGCCGCACCTGCTTCACCGATAGCCAGAGTACCTACTGCGATGCCTTTAGGCATCTGTACGATAGATAGTAGAGAGTCCATGCCTTTAAGAGCACGAGACTGAACAGGAACACCAAGTACTGGTAGGCTAGTAAATGCTGCCGCCATACCTGGAAGGTGAGCTGCGCCGCCAGCACCAGCGATGATCACTTTAATGCCACGATCTTTTGCACCATTTGCGTAGTCAGCAAGCAGTTGTGGAGTACGGTGAGCAGAAACCACTTTTGTTTCGTACTCAACACCAAACTTGTCCAGCATGTCTGCTGCAAGTTTCATGGTAGGCCAGTCAGATTTAGAACCCATGATGATACCGACTTTCATCTCAAACTCCTTCAAAGCGTTAAATTGGATGCGCTGATAATTTGCGCGCATTATACGTAGATTTTGTGACAAGGAAAACGTTTGCGTGAGTGTCGGTTAAGATCTGACATATTTTATAAACAAATAGATTTAGTCAGCAGCGGAATTAGTTTGTACACTCTGGCCTGAAAATCATAGATAGATAGGAAGCCAGCGTGGAGAATTTTGAACAGGCACTGCGAGCACTGCAGCAAGGTGAAGTGATTGCCTACCCAACCGAAGGGGTTTTTGGTGTGGGTTGTGATCCAGATAATGCCCAAGCGGTGCAAAAGCTGTTGGCGGTAAAACAGCGACCAGTAGAAAAGGGGCTGATCTTGATTGCAGGCGACTATCAGCAACTGCTTCCTTATATCGATGAAAGTCAGCTGACTAAAGAGCAGCTCCAAGCCGTGCATGCCTCTTGGCCAGGGCCAGTCACTTGGATAATGCCGGCCAGTGATAAGGTTTCGAACTGGGTATCAGGCCAGTTTGACTCAATTGCAGTACGCGTAACAGACCACCCACTAGTACAGCAGGTGTGTTCAGCATTTGGAAAACCCATTACGTCAACCAGTGCTAACCTAACCGGACAGCCGCCATGTAAAACCAACCAAGAAGTAGAGCAACAGTTGGGCCACACCCAAGTCGTTTTGCTCCGAGGTGAGACGGGTGGTCGAGATAAACCAAGTGAAATAAAAGACGCAAAAACCGCACAAGTGTTGCGCCAAGGCTAGCGCCAATCGTTGAAATGAATTACAACATCTAGGGCGTGCTGAGTTTGATACTCAGCACGCCCTAATAATAAGGATAAAAGTAATTATGTCAGCCATAGATAAAGTCGCAGTAAAGCAGTTTCTGATGGAGCTGCAAGACCATATTTGCCATCAGCTTGAGCAAGCGGATGGCGAAGCAAAATTTGTAGAAGATGCTTGGCAGCGTGAACCTGGCGAGCGTCTTGGCGGTGGCGGCCGCACTCGAGTGATGAAAGAGGGGGCGGTATTTGAGCAAGGTGGCGTGAACTTCTCCCACGTTCAAGGCAAAGAAATGCCCGCTTCTGCCACTGCGCACCGACCTGAGCTCGCTGGCAGAAAGTTTGAAGCAATGGGCGTGTCTTTGGTCATACACCCCAACAATCCTTATGTGCCTACCTCTCATGCCAATGTTCGCTTCTTTATTGCTGAAAAAGAGGGAGAAGAGCCTATCTGGTGGTTTGGTGGTGGATTTGATCTCACGCCTTTTTATCCGTTTGAACAAGATTGCCAAAGCTGGCATGACACCGCCAAACAGATCTGTGCACCATTTGGTGACGACTTATATACCGAGCACAAAGAGTGGTGTGACCGATATTTTTATCTTCCACATCGAGAAGAAACACGTGGTGTCGGAGGTCTGTTCTTTGATGACTTGAATCAGTGGGAATTTGATAAGTGTTTTGACTATATGAAAGCGGTGGGTCAAGGTTATACCCAAGCTTATGTACCTATCGTCGAGCGCCGAAAAGCGATGGCGTTTGGAGAGCGAGAGCGTCAGTTCCAGCTATACCGTCGTGGTCGATATGTTGAATTCAACTTAGTATTAGATAGAGGCACTCTGTTTGGTCTACAAACAGGTGGTCGCACTGAGTCAATTTTGATGTCGATGCCGCCATTGGCCCGCTGGGAGTATAGTTACCAACCTGAAGCTGGCAGTGAAGAAGCGAAACTCTACGATTACCTAAAACCAATCAACTGGTAAGTCTTTTTTCCCTCTATATATAGTGATAGGGTCATGAGAGTGACCCTTTTATCGTTTATGGAGCAAACTAGGATATGGACCACCAAGTTGACAAATACGCCGTGTTCGGCAACCCGATCTCACAAAGTAAATCTCCCTTTATCCATACTCTGTTTGCACGCCAAACTAGTCAAAACCTTGAGTACACCGCATTAACAGCGCCACCAGAGGAGTTTGCTCCAGCAGCGAAAGCCTTTTTTACTCAAGGCGGTAAGGGCTGTAATATTACCGCTCCATTTAAAGAGCAGGCGTATCAATTTGCCGATCGCTTGACCGAGCGAGCTAAGCTTGCTGGAGCCGTGAACACCCTCAAAAAGCTTGATGATGGTGAGATCATTGGTGATACCACCGACGGTGCAGGTCTAGTTCAGGATCTGCTGGCGATGCAGGTACAACTCAAAGACGCTCGAATTTTGCTAATAGGTGCGGGTGGTGCAGCTCGAGGTGTTATCCAACCTCTACTTGAGCAAAATCCTAAACAACTAGTGATCACTAACCGCACTTTTGCCAAAGCGCAGACGCTTGCCGAGATGTTTTCCGAGTATGGAAACATCACCTCTATAGCTATGGAGGAAGTTACCCAGGCGTTCGATGTAGTCATTAATGCCTCATCATCAGGCTTGCACGGTGACTTGCCAGCTATTTCAGCGAGTATCTTTGATACTCATACCACCTGTTATGACATGGTTTACGGCAAGGGTGTTACTCGATTTAATCAATGGGCGCTCGATAACGGTGCGGCTAAAGCATTTGATGGTCTTGGTATGCTGGTGGGGCAAGCTGCAGAAAGCTTTATGCTTTGGCGTGGATTAAGACCTGGTACTAAACAGATTTTACGAGAACTAAGAAAGAACTTAGAAGGCCAATAATAGAAGATGAATCAGTCGATACTTTTTCCTGATATTCAGCAGTGGGACGAGCAAAGCGCTCAAATCACTTTTCCAGCACAACAATCTGGTGCTTTGATTGAGTGTGTGATCAGTAAAGCTAAGTTAGAGCAGCTGAGTGGTCAATCTATACAAGGAGAAGCACAAGCACTTCAGGTCTTCAGCGAATTGCGATTCGACCTAGAAGAGCTTGCGGAAGAGTATATAGAAGATGAAGAGTTCAACTCAGAGGGTCAAGCTGAACTCGGCTAGCCCCTAATCAATGACTGTTAGCCAACAACCTCTACTTCATTTAAGTAGTCATTTTTGTTCTGCACATAGTTATCAGCAGACTTTTGCAAGAAAGCACGCTCTTCTTCTTTTAGTGGGCGTGCTTGTTTCACCGGACTGCCCACATAAAGAAAGCCTGATTCTAATACCTTCCCAGGTGGCACCAAGCTGCCCGCCCCAATCATTACATCATCTTCGATAACTGCACCATCGAGCACGATAGCACCCATGCCGACTAAGACTCGGTCTTTAATTATGCAGCCATGCAGCATCACTTTGTGGCCAATAGTGACATCATTACCAATAATTAGTGGGTAGCCATTTGGGTTGGCTTGGTTTTTATGGGTAACGTGCAACACACTCCCATCTTGGATATTAGTGCGGTCACCAATACGAATAGAGTTAACATCACCTCGTGCAGCGACGAGTGGCCAGATACCAACATCGTCACCAATAACAATATCCCCAACCAATACAGAGCTACTGTCTATATAGACGTTAGAGCCTATCTGTGGTGCGATACCTTTATAACTGCGCAAGCTGCTCATAATTTCTCCTTTAGTAGGGGCTTTTTAAGGTTTGAAGCCAAGAATACTAGTAAAAATAGGCGTTTTTGAATAGAAAATACCCAAACAACAAGAAAATCAGAAAAAATGCAAAAAAAGGGTTGCCAACGTGACGGCGATCTCTATAATGCCACCTCGCTGACACGGGATGGCTTCGAAAGAAACCAAATGCCAGTTAGCAAGGTCACTTAGCCAAGCGAATTGCTTGAAAAAGTTTTGAAAAAAGTGGTTGACACTAAAACTTAACTCGCTAAAATGGCCGTCCACTTTGAGAGGTTACTCACAAAGTGAGTCGAAAGACAAAAAGCTCTTTAACAATTTAAACCTATCAATCTGTGTGGGCACTCGTTGATGATAATCAAAATAGATACTTCGGTATCAACAATGATTTCAATGAACAGAGTGACCAATTCGATAACTTAGTTATCGGCACAGTCAATTCAAACATTACTAGTGCTATTTATTTAGCAAGAGCAATGTTCAGTATTCATTGAGTCGACAAAATCTTAAATTGAAGAGTTTGATCATGGCTCAGATTGAACGCTGGCGGCAGGCCTAACACATGCAAGTCGAGCGGAAACGAGTTATCTGAACCTTCGGGGAACGATAACGGCGTCGAGCGGCGGACGGGTGAGTAATGCCTGGGAATATGCCTTGATGTGGGGGATAACTATTGGAAACGATAGCTAATACCGCATAATGCCTTCGGGCCAAAGAGGGGGACCTTCGGGCCTCTCGCGTCAAGATTAGCCCAGGTGGGATTAGCTAGTTGGTGAGGTAATGGCTCACCAAGGCGACGATCCCTAGCTGGTCTGAGAGGATGATCAGCCACACTGGAACTGAGACACGGTCCAGACTCCTACGGGAGGCAGCAGTGGGGAATATTGCACAATGGGCGCAAGCCTGATGCAGCCATGCCGCGTGTATGAAGAAGGCCTTCGGGTTGTAAAGTACTTTCAGCAGTGAGGAAGGCATTAACGTTAATAGCGTTAGTGTTTGACGTTAGCTGCAGAAGAAGCACCGGCTAACTCCGTGCCAGCAGCCGCGGTAATACGGAGGGTGCGAGCGTTAATCGGAATTACTGGGCGTAAAGCGCATGCAGGTGGTTTGTTAAGTCAGATGTGAAAGCCCGAGGCTCAACCTCGGAACTGCATTTGAAACTGGCAGGCTAGAGTACTGTAGAGGGGGGTAGAATTTCAGGTGTAGCGGTGAAATGCGTAGAGATCTGAAGGAATACCGGTGGCGAAGGCGGCCCCCTGGACAGATACTGACACTCAGATGCGAAAGCGTGGGGAGCAAACAGGATTAGATACCCTGGTAGTCCACGCCGTAAACGATGTCTACTTGGAGGTTGTGGCCTTGAGCCGTGGCTTTCGGAGCTAACGCGTTAAGTAGACCGCCTGGGGAGTACGGTCGCAAGATTAAAACTCAAATGAATTGACGGGGGCCCGCACAAGCGGTGGAGCATGTGGTTTAATTCGATGCAACGCGAAGAACCTTACCTACTCTTGACATCCAGAGAAGCCAGCGGAGACGCAGGTGTGCCTTCGGGAACTCTGAGACAGGTGCTGCATGGCTGTCGTCAGCTCGTGTTGTGAAATGTTGGGTTAAGTCCCGCAACGAGCGCAACCCTTATCCTTGTTTGCCAGCGAGTAATGTCGGGAACTCCAGGGAGACTGCCGGTGATAAACCGGAGGAAGGTGGGGACGACGTCAAGTCATCATGGCCCTTACGAGTAGGGCTACACACGTGCTACAATGGCGCATACAGAGGGTTGCCAGCCAGCGATGGTGAGCGGATCCCAAAAAGTGCGTCGTAGTCCGGATTGGAGTCTGCAACTCGACTCCATGAAGTCGGAATCGCTAGTAATCGTGGATCAGAATGCCACGGTGAATACGTTCCCGGGCCTTGTACACACCGCCCGTCACACCATGGGAGTGGGCTGCAAAAGAAGCAGGTAGTTTAACCTTCGGGAGGACGCTTGCCACTTTGTGGTTCATGACTGGGGTGAAGTCGTAACAAGGTAGCCCTAGGGGAACCTGGGGCTGGATCACCTCCTTATACGAAAGATTATCTTTGATTAGTGTCCACACAGATTGATTAGGTTTATTAAGTAAGAGAGTTTTGAATATGTCCCCCAAGACATGTTCGCGCAGTGTCCCGTTCGTCTAGAGGCCTAGGACACCGCCCTTTCACGGCGGTAACAGGGGTTCGACTCCCCTACGGGATACCATTGGGTCGTTAGCTCAGTTGGTAGAGCAGTTGACTTTTAATCAATTGGTCGCAGGTTCGAATCCTGCACGACCCACCATTCTTCTCCACGAAGAATTAAAACTTATGTGGGCGATTAGCTCAGTTGGGAGAGCACCTGCCTTACAAGCAGGGGGTCACTGGTTCGAGCCCGGTATCGCCCACCATTCTCTAAGAATTTTTGGATTAGGATTTTCCAAACCACTTCAGTTTAATGAATATGTGGTTGGAATTTTTGTCGCCTAAGAGTCCTTAGAAAATGTTTATTCTTCGCTCTCTGTTAGCAAAGAAAACATTGCTCTTTAACAATTTGGAAAGCTGACGAATAACAACAATCCCCATATCTTCGGATATGCGTTGTTATTCAAATTAAAAGTTCTCAAATCCTATATCTCTTAGAGATGTAGGTACCAACACACATTCAAGTGTTCTTGGAAATTTGAGTCCGGCAAAATCGAATGTTATCTCGCTCATTCAATAATGAGATAACGAACCTTGGTTGTTTGCCATACGCAAAGACCCCTTCGGGTTGTATGGTTAAGTGACTAAGCGTACACGGTGGATGCCTTGGCAGTCAGAGGCGATGAAAGACGTATTAACTTGCGATAAGCCCAGATTAGGTAGTAAAAACCATTTGAGTCTGGGATTTCTGAATGGGGAAACCCGGCCGCACAAGCGGTCATCACTAACTGAATACATAGGTTAGTGAAGCGAACTCGGGGAACTGAAACATCTAAGTACCCGAAGGAAGAGAAATCAACCGAGATTCCGAAAGTAGCGGCGAGCGAAATTGGATTAGCCCTTAAGCTTTTAATGCGTTAGACGAATGTTCTGGAAAGTTCAACGATACAGGGTGATAGTCCCGTAGTTGTCGACGCATCATCAGTGAAATCGAGTAGGGCGGGACACGTGATATCCTGTCTGAATATGGGGGGACCATCCTCCAAGGCTAAATACTACTGACTGACCGATAGTGAACCAGTACCGTGAGGGAAAGGCGAAAAGAACCCCTGTGAGGGGAGTGAAATAGAACCTGAAACCGTGTACGTACAAGCAGTAGGAGCCTCCTTGTGGGGTGACTGCGTACCTTTTGTATAATGGGTCAGCGACTTATATTCAGTGGCAAGGTTAACCATCTAGGGGAGCCGTAGGGAAACCGAGTCTTAACTGGGCGATGTAGTCTCTGGATATAGACCCGAAACCAGGTGATCTAGCCATGGGCAGGTTGAAGGTTGAGTAACATCAACTGGAGGACCGAACCGACTAATGTTGAAAAATTAGCGGATGACTTGTGGCTAGGGGTGAAAGGCCAATCAAACCTGGAGATAGCTGGTTCTCCCCGAAAGCTATTTAGGTAGCGCCTCGGACGAATACTACTGGGGGTAGAGCACTGTTAAGGCTAGGGGGTCATCCCGACTTACCAACCCTTTGCAAACTCCGAATACCAGTAAGTACTATCCGGGAGACACACGGCGGGTGCTAACGTCCGTCGTGGAGAGGGAAACAACCCAGACCGCCAGCTAAGGTCCCAAATTACTACTAAGTGGGAAACGATGTGGGAAGGCTCAGACAGCCAGGATGTTGGCTTAGAAGCAGCCATCATTTAAAGAAAGCGTAATAGCTCACTGGTCGAGTCGGCCTGCGCGGAAGATGTAACGGGGCTAAGTAGTAAACCGAAGCTGCGGCTGCATACTTTGTATGCGGGGTAGGGGAGCGTTCTGTAAGCGGTTGAAGGTGGTCTGTAAGGGCTGCTGGACGTATCAGAAGTGCGAATGCTGACATGAGTAACGATAAAGGGGGTGAAAAACCTCCTCGCCGGAAGACCAAGGGTTCCTGTCCAACGTTAATCGGGGCAGGGTAAGTCGACCCCTAAGGCGAGGCCGAAAGGCGTAGTCGATGGGAAACGGGTTAATATTCCCGTACTTCTTACAATTGCGATGGGGGGACGGAGAAGGCTAGGTGGGCCTGGCGACGGTTGTCCAGGTTCAAGTACGTAGGCGGAAGAATTAGGTAAATCCGGTTCTTCTTAACGCTGAGATACGATGTCGAGCATCTACGGATGTGAAGTCATTGATGCCATGCTTCCAGGAAAAGCCTCTAAGCTTCAGATTGTAAGGAATCGTACCCCAAACCGACACAGGTGGTCGGGTAGAGAATACCAAGGCGCTTGAGAGAACTCGGGTGAAGGAACTAGGCAAAATGGTACCGTAACTTCGGGAGAAGGTACGCTCTTGTGGGTGAAGTCCCTTGCGGATGGAGCTAACGAGAGTCGCAGATACCAGGTGGCTGCAACTGTTTATTAAAAACACAGCACTGTGCAAAATCGTAAGATGACGTATACGGTGTGACGCCTGCCCGGTGCCGGAAGGTTAATTGATGGGGTTAGACGTAAGTCGAAGCTCTTGATCGAAGCCCCGGTAAACGGCGGCCGTAACTATAACGGTCCTAAGGTAGCGAAATTCCTTGTCGGGTAAGTTCCGACCTGCACGAATGGCGTAATGATGGCCACGCTGTCTCCACCCGAGACTCAGTGAAATTGAAATCGCTGTGAAGATGCAGTGTACCCGCGGCTAGACGGAAAGACCCCGTGAACCTTTACTACAGCTTGGCACTGAACATTGACCCTACATGTGTAGGATAGGTGGGAGGCTTTGAAACTTGGGCGCCAGTTCAAGTGGAGCCGTCCTTGAAATACCACCCTTGTAGTGTTGATGTTCTAACTTAGACCCCTAATCGGGGTTGAGGACAGTGCCTGGTGGGTAGTTTGACTGGGGCGGTCTCCTCCCAAAGAGTAACGGAGGAGCACGAAGGTGGGCTAAACACGGTTGGACATCGTGTGGTTAGTGCAATGGCATAAGCCCGCTTGACTGCGAGAATGACAATTCGAGCAGGTGCGAAAGCAGGTCATAGTGATCCGGTGGTTCTGTATGGAAGGGCCATCGCTCAACGGATAAAAGGTACTCCGGGGATAACAGGCTGATACCGCCCAAGAGTTCATATCGACGGCGGTGTTTGGCACCTCGATGTCGGCTCATCACATCCTGGGGCTGAAGTCGGTCCCAAGGGTATGGCTGTTCGCCATTTAAAGTGGTACGCGAGCTGGGTTTAGAACGTCGTGAGACAGTTCGGTCCCTATCTGCCGTGGGCGTTGGAAGATTGAAGGGGGCTGCTCCTAGTACGAGAGGACCGGAGTGGACGAACCTCTGGTGTTCGGGTTGTCATGCCAATGGCATTGCCCGGTAGCTAAGTTCGGAATCGATAACCGCTGAAAGCATCTAAGCGGGAAGCGAGCCCTGAGATGAGTCTTCCCTGGCACTTTAAGTGTCCTAAAGGGTTGTTCGAGACTAGAACGTTGATAGGCAGGGTGTGTAAGCGTTGTGAGGCGTTGAGCTAACCTGTACTAATTGCCCGTGAGGCTTAACCATACAACACCCAAGGGGTTTTGATGGACTCAAAGCAAGAACAGATTGAATGTGTAGAGACGGTAAACGGCGAGCGGCTAAGGGCCGACGGCGTGAGAACAAAGAACAGCTTTCCAGATTATTATCGCTAGACCCCGTTGGCCGAATGCCGATGGTCGTTTACCGATAAACAGAATTTGCTTGGCGACCATAGCATTGTGGACCCACCTGATTTCCATGCCGAACTCAGAAGTGAAACGCAATAGCGCCGATGGTAGTGTGGGGCTTCCCCATGTGAGAGTAGGACATCGCCAGGTTCTAATTTAGAATGAGCCCGCATAAATTGCGGGCTTTTTTCGACTTATCGAAAGATTTTGTGCTGATATAGCTCAGTTGGTAGAGCGCATCCTTGGTAAGGATGAGGTCCCCAGTTCGACTCTGGGTATTAGCACCACTATTTTTCTTGACGACCATAGCATTGTGGACCCACCTGATTTCCATGCCGAACTCAGAAGTGAAACGCAATAGCGCCGATGGTAGTGTGGGGTTTCCCCATGTGAGAGTAGGACATCGTCAGGATTTGAACACTAATTGCTGCTGTAACTTGCATCTTTTGATTCTGCGATGCTCATGTACATACGTACACTGCGCTTCTCAAATCAAAATCTGACGGCGTTACAACAACAATTTGAAGTCCAAAGCGAAGATATATAAGACTTTGGATACAACAGTTTGGTGCGGAGTGGTAGTTCAGTTGGTTAGAATACCGGCCTGTCACGCCGGGGGTCGCGGGTTCGAGTCCCGTCCACTCCGCCACTTATACGAAAGCCTCGTCGATTGACGAGGCTTTTTTGCGTTTATAGGCCTCAGCGATCGTTGGGGCTTTGTTGAATTTTACGGTTAAGGGGACGCTCCGCTAACGGACGCTGGCGCTAAGGGTAAAAGGGAAGAGCAGACCGACCGAAGTATTTGACAAAGGCAGCCAAAAAATCATCTTGCTCAACCCTTCAACCCTTCAACCCTTCAACCCTTCAACCCTTCAACCCTTCAACCCTTCAACCCTTCAACCCTTCAACCCTTCAACCCTTCAACCCTTCATTAATTACTCATACCCATAGAAGTGCTCAAGCCACTGTTGAGCGATGCTGATTTCGTCGGATTCACTCATCAACTGGATGCCGTTTTCGACTTTTTGATTGAGCAGTTTTAGCCCTGCCAGCATGTGAGCAGCCTCGAATAGGAACAACGTTGGGTCGCCCATGCCGGTTTTGAATGGGGTGTTGGCGGACTCTCCCTGTGCTAGGAGGTATAAACTGCGCCCATTACGGGTACGATATTCCTTCACCAGTGCATTGCCGTTTATTTCGGTTAGACAGCCCGATCGAATCAATTTTGGTAGGTTGAGCTCATCATCGGCCGAGGTGACTGTCGCAATGACTCGATCTGCGGGTAGGTTATCAAGTGCCGACTCTGGTAGGGCACCACTGCCAGTGCAGCAAAACAGCATGGTACATTGCGAAATGAGCTTCTCTACCGATGCAGCTTTCACCCCATTGCGAGGAAAGTGAGTCAGCTTGCGAGGATCTCGGTCAGAGATCATTAAATTTCCTATCGCTTTGCCTTTGAGGTGTTTGATCACCCCTTGGCCTAAGTTACCGGCTCCGATCACACCGATCTTAAGCAGATCGTCATTATTGAGTTTCAAACCAAACTCTTCTCTTAGGATGTGATCTGAGTAATGCACGATACACTCGGAAGCTTCGTAATCCGCTGGGGTTTTGATACTTAGATGAGAGACACTGATCAGTGGTTTGGTTAGAGGCTTATCTTGATATTTGTAATAGCCGTTGGCCGTTAGCTCTGTAAACCCAATCAATTGCTTTTCAAAAACCTGGCATAGGTAGGGAGAAACTTCTGCAAAATAGCCGCCATGGTCGAGTATGAGTAGCTTTTGGTGCGGTTTGAGGTATTTGTTGATTAACTCAACAGCGAACACCTTTTGCTTAAGTGCGCTTTTAATGTTGTTTTGTTCAACCACATGACAACCTGCCAACTTTTTCACCGTGGTTTGGATGCTATCACAGCCCTTTGAAGTGGCCTCTTTGGGCACAAATAACAAGGTGTCGGAGATGGAAGACAGTACATTGACGTATGGAAGTGAACCTTCGTAACTGTGCATCACCGAAACAATCATTAAGTTTTTAGGCTTAGGGTGACTGTCAGCAATGGAACGAAGGAACTGGTAGCCCCGAGATGCAAAATGGTCTGAATAGTAGCTTTGCGTAAGAATTGGGGTGGATATCATTATTATTATTCCTGATTGCGCCGGAACAGGTCCAGCAGCGCTTTTAATAGTGGTTCATCGTGTCGGCTTCGCCTGCAGCACAAACCCAATTCGAGCGCTTCTATTTGCTCCATGCGTCTGACTCGGCTTCCTACCGGGCTATTATCGATGACCACGTCCGGTGCGATACCGATACCACAGCCTAAAGCTACCATACTGACAATTGCTTCATGGCCACCGACCTGAGCATATATATGAGGTCTAACCTTCTTATTTTTCAACCACCTATCTGCTTTTTCTCGCGCAGTCCCTGAATCAGGAAGAATATAAGGAAATAACGACCAGTCAGGGTTGTCATCTATCACTAAGCCAGCCTGAGGAAACAGCGGTGCGATCACCGACATATCCACTTTGCCTAGCTCAACATATGTCAGTGCATTGGGCATGTTTTGTGGTTTTGCGGTGATAGCGATATCCGCTTGGTCTTGAAAAATCTTATCAATCGCTTGAGCAGGGTCACCCGTGAGCAGCTGAATTTCTACGTGAGGGTACTGCTCTCTAAAGCGACTCAGAATATCGGGGAGGTGACTATAGCTGGCGGTCACTGAACAAAATAGGGTGACTTTGCCTGCAAGAGCATCATGTTGGGTGATTTCAGCCTTGGCTTCTTGCCACTTGGCTGCAATGGTGGCGGCATGTGGAAGCAAGGTTTTCCCCGCAGGTGTCAGCTCGACACTGCGCTTGTCACGAATGAATAGTGGTTGCTCAAATTCATCCTCTAGCCTTTGAATGATTCGGCTTAACGCTGATGGGCTGACATGCATGGCTTGAGCCGTTTGGGAAAAACTTTTGCTCTCACATAAGTGTAAAAATAGTTGGATACTCTTGATGTTCATCTGGCGACCCGATTAAAAATTCATCTGTTGCATTTTTTGCAATGAGTTGTTGTGAATATAGCACTTTTCGCAACAAAGAATATGACATATAGTCAAACCATTCGACGAAGAGCGTCGACCTAAGGAACAGAATTCACGGAGTTTTTTGATATGGCTAACTACTTTAACACCCTAAATTTGCGCGAGCAGCTTGATCAACTTGGTCGTTGTCGTTTTATGGACCGCGAAGAGTTCGCAACAGAAGCGGATTACCTAAAAGGCAAAAAAGTGGTCATCGTTGGTTGTGGTGCTCAGGGTCTAAACCAAGGCCTGAACATGCGTGACTCTGGCCTAGATGTGGCTTACGCCCTTCGTCAGGCTGCGATTGATGAGAAGCGTCAGTCGTTCAAAAATGCTAGCGAAAATGGTTTTGAAGTTGGTGCATACGAAGATCTAATTCCTAAAGCTGACTTGGTGGTTAACCTAACTCCAGACAAACAACACTCAAACGTTGTTGAAACAGTAATGCCTCTAATGAAAGAAGGCGCTGCACTGGGTTACTCTCACGGTTTTAACGTGGTTGAGGAAGGTATGCAAATCCGTTCTGACCTTACGGTTGTGATGGTTGCACCTAAGTGTCCTGGTACTGAAGTACGTGAAGAGTACAAGCGTGGTTTCGGTGTTCCGACGCTAATCGCTGTTCACCCAGAGAATGACCCGAAAGGTGAAGGTTGGGATATCGCTAAAGCGTGGGCGGCTGCAACTGGTGGTCACCGTGCAGGTTGTCTTGAGTCTTCATTCGTTGCCGAAGTTAAATCTGACCTAATGGGTGAGCAAACCATCCTATGTGGCATGCTACAAGCGGGTTCAATCGTATGTTACGAGAAGATGATTGCTGATGGCATCGATGCAGGTTACGCAGGCAAACTTCTACAGTACGGTTGGGAAACCATCACTGAAGCGCTGAAGTTTGGTGGCATCACTCACATGATGGATCGCCTATCTAACCCAGCAAAAGTTAAAGCATTTGAGCTTTCTGAAGAGCTTAAAGAGCTAATGCGCCCGCTATACAACAAGCACATGGATGACATCATTCAAGGTGAATTCTCATCAACTATGATGGCTGACTGGGCTAACGATGACGTGAACCTACTAGGCTGGCGTGCAGAGACAGGCGAAACAGCATTTGAGAACTACCCAGAGTCTGACGTAGAAATCTCAGAGCAAGAGTACTTCGACAACGGTATCCTAATGGTTGCTATGGTTCGTGCAGGTGTTGAACTGGCATTTGAAGCGATGACTGCTTCAGGCATCATCGATGAGTCAGCTTACTACGAATCACTACACGAACTACCGCTTATCGCAAACACTATCGCACGTAAGCGTCTATACGAAATGAACGTTGTAATCTCAGATACAGCTGAGTACGGTAACTACTTGTTTGCAAATGTTGCGACTCCACTACTACGTGAGAAGTTCATGCCATCAGTAGACACTGACGTTATTGGTAAAGGTCTAGGCGAAACGTCTAACCAAGTAGATAACGCAACTCTAATCAAGGTGAATGAAGTTATTCGTAACCACCCTGTTGAGTACATCGGTGAAGAGCTACGCGGTTACATGACAGACATGAAGCGTATCGCTGTAGGCGGCTAATGTTTTTTTAATAAACGCAGTGTTTTATATGGAGCCTCGTCGAATGACGGGGCTTTTTAGTATTCGGCGAGCGGTAAGCGGTTATCGGAAATAGATAACCACGACCCTTTACCGTTAGCAAAGCGTCCGTTAGCGTGGCGCCCGATGACCGGCTCTTAAAACAAGAAAACCCCGATACTTGCGTATCGGGGTCGTAGTCTTACTCGCAGCAATCCGGCTACTCAAAGTGCTCCATGCATCTTTCCGTGATAGTGGCTTAAATCCGTAGCCTAATTCCTTACATCGCCTTCCTGACGGTGTCCTATCATCCTTAATAGCTAGTCTTCCTACTAGCGCACATCGCTTGTTCCTTGAGCGGTGTCCTTTACATCATCCTGATGTATGTTCCTTGCTGCCATCCTGACAGTGTCCTTGTTCATCATCCTGATGTATGTTCCTTGCTGCCATCCTGACAGTGTCCTTGTTCATCATCCTGATGTATGTTCCTTGCTGCCATCCTGACAGTGTCCTTGTTCATCTTCCTGATGAATCTTCCGTGCCATCGTCCTGATGGTATCCTTAATCACTTCCTAGTGAGTCTTCCGTGCCATCATCCTGATTGTGTCCTTAACATCTTCCTGATGTTTCGTCCTTGCCTTCTTCCTGAAGGTGTCCATTCAATCCTTTGTCGTTACCATCCTAGCAACGCCGCTGTCCTTAAATGTCCTTTTTTGTCCAGACTCACTGCTCTTCCTGAGTAGTGATGGCTTCGTCCAGAAGCGCCAATCCAATCGGCTTCCTAATCCATGTCGTCATCTTGTCGACAAGGAAAATATTACTCCAATCCCTTTTTCACACAACGCATCAAACAGAAAAAATCTGCACCTTAGTTGGTTTTTATTTGTTCATGTCATTTAAAAACAATGAGTTATGATGGGTTGTGGTACATTGCTTGGTGCATAAAAGCATAAATACTTACGTCCGTGTGAGATATCTCTTACACACCAAGGGAAGAATTGAGATTGTTGCTGGTCAGGTGAAGGTGACGGAGAGCACGGAATACCAGATACCAACGCCAACACTACAGAAAACTAGCCCACATAGACCATCAATGTAGCGACTCGCTTGGTGCATTTTTCGCTGCAACCTTTGGGTCGATAGGGCCCATGCTAGAAAGCTAAACCAGAAAAAAGATAAGCCACCTAAAATCACCAGTGCAATTGCCTTACCAGTGGTCGACATATCCGCAGGTACTAGGCTAGACATCAGGCTAATGAAGAACACCACCGCTTTCGGGTTAAGAATATTGGTGATGAAACCTCTGATAAAGGCACGTCGTTTGTTTTTGATTAACTGCTGTGGCTTTTCAAAGACATTGCTTGAAGTGCCACGCAAAGAGCGTAGTGCTCCAATGCCTAGGTACAAGAGATAGCTAGCTCCAGCGACTTGCACCAATGCAAATAGGGTTGGGTGTTGGTGTACCAACACACTTACGCCAGTCAGGCTAAACAGTGAGTGCAGCAAAATGCCGACCGATAGGCCAGCGGCGATTGCAATACCAGTACTACGACCATGGCGGGCGGCATTTTGTACCACTAGTGCTACGTCGGGGCCTGGGCTCATTAAACCAATAAAATGAACGAGGGCGATGGTGGACAGGGTAGTTAACTCATTCATGAGCGGCGCTCACTTAGCTTTTTGTTCTTGCGACTACTGTGTAGCCCATCAAGACTGAAGATAACCAAGGCTGCCCAAATAAACGCAAAAGTTAAGCCTTTATCTGCGGTAAAGGGTTCGTCGTAGACCAAGACGGCAAGCAAAAACATCAAGCTTGGGCCGATGTACTGGAAAAATCCTAGGGTTGAAAACTTGATGCGAGTGGCTGCACCAGTGAAACATAGCAATGGCAATGTTGTTACCAAGCCTGCGCACATCAGAAGCGTATTGAGGTGCCAATCATTGAGTAACATATCGGATGTCGGCGTATCGGCAATAAACAGTAGGTAGATGGTCGCCGCAGGTAACATCATCAAGGTTTCAATGAACAATCCTGTTTTGGCGTCAAGGTTAACCTTTTTGCGCATTAGCCCGTAGATGCCAAAACTGAACGCAAGCGAGAGAGCAACCACTGGTACGGAACCGAATACCGCTAACTGAATAGCAACACCGGTTCCGGCAAGAGCAACCGCAAACCATTGCAGCTTACGTAGGCGTTCACTAAGAAAGACCATGCCCAGTACAACGTTGAGCAGCGGGTTGATATAGTATCCCAAGCTGGCATCCAGCATGTGCCCCGAATTGACCGCCCAGATAAAAATAAGCCAATTACCGCCCACCAGTACACTGGTGATTAGCAAAATCATCGTGGTTTTCTTGTTGGCTAAAGTGTTGGCTACGGTGCGCCATCCGCGCCCGATAAAAAGTAGCGCCGCCAAGAAAAAGAAAGACCATACCACTCGGTGGGAAAGTATTTCTAAAGGGCTAACTTGTGCAAGAGATTTAAAGTAGATGGGTGCGATGCCCCACATGGTGTAAGCCGCTATTGCCAAAAGGATACCTTGGCGTGAGCGTTGTTGTTCTAACGTCATTAGATCACGAGGGTTTAATTATCATTGGCGCAGTATAAGCGCCAGACGTTTATAAACCTAACAAATTGCGGTTTTCTTCACCTATGAATGACTCTACAATGTGTCGCCTTGCCAAATTACCACAGACGAAGAGTTTACGATGACCGATACTGCGTTAGCCCAGCCGCTGACAACTTCCCAGCCGACACCAAAACAGGTGTTAGCTGACGTTTTTGGTTATCAAGAATTCCGTCCTGGGCAACAACAAGTCATTGAAGCGGCACTCTCGGGTAAAGATAGCTTGGTTATTCTGCCCACAGGTGGCGGCAAGTCATTGTGCTATCAAATCCCAGCGCTGGCAAAGTCGGGCTTAACGCTAGTGATCTCTCCGTTGATCTCCTTAATGAAAGATCAGGTGGATCAGCTCAAAGCCAATGGGGTTGCTGCTGAGTGTGTTAACTCAACCATGGATCGAGACCAGCTGATTAAGGTGTATCAGCGCATTAATGCGGGTCAGTTAAAGCTGCTTTATGTCTCTCCAGAGCGAATCCTTAATCGTGACTTTCTGTCTCGTTTTGACCCAAGTCAGATTGCCATGATCGCTGTGGATGAAGCCCACTGTATCTCTCAATGGGGACATGATTTTCGCCGTGAGTATGCCCAGTTAGGTGAATTAAAACAGTGGTACCCTAACGTACCTGTCATGGCGCTGACAGCGACCGCAGATAATGCCACTCGTGCAGATATCGTCTCCCGTTTACATCTTCAAGACCATTTTGAATTTTTGGGCAGTTTTGACCGTCCTAATATCCAGTACAACTTGGTGGAGAAACATAAGCCGGTTTCTCAAGTGGTTCGCTTCCTTGCAACTCAGCAAAATCAGTGTGGCATCATTTACTGCGGCAGTCGGAAAAAAGTGGAAATGTTGACTGAAAAGCTGTGTAACAACCATATTCGCGCTGCAGGTTACCATGCGGGCATGGAGACCGACGAGCGAGCTTGGGTACAAGACGCTTTCCAGAAAGATGATATCCAAGTGGTGGTTGCGACCGTTGCATTTGGCATGGGAATAAACAAGCCAAATGTACGATTCGTGGTGCACTTCGATATTCCACGCAATATCGAGTCCTACTATCAGGAAACTGGCCGTGCAGGGCGTGATGGCCTGCCCGCTGAAGCTATGATGCTGTACGATCCCGCTGACATTAGTTGGCTGCGACGTATGCTGGATGAAAAGGATGACGGCCCACAAAAGGACGTTGAAGCACATAAGCTCAATGCGATGAATGCCTTTGCGGAAGCGCAAACCTGTCGTCGACAAGTGCTGCTAAATTATTTTGGTGAGTACAGTGATAAACCCTGTGGTAACTGCGATATTTGCCTAGATCCGCCGAAACATTTCGATGGCACAGAAGCGGCGCAAAAAGCACTCTCTTGTGTGTATCGAGTCAATCAAAGCTTTGGCGTTGGCTATGTGGTAGAAGTGATGCGTGGTATGCAAAACATCCGCATCCGAGAATTGGGTCATGACAAGCTGTCCACATATGGTATTGGTCGAGAGCACAGCCATGACTATTGGGTGAGTATCATTCGCCAATTGATTCATAAAGGATTACTGACCCAAAACATCACCCGTAACTCCACTTTACAACTGACCGAAGAAGCAAGACCAGTGCTGCGTGGTGAAGTGCCAATAGAGCTCGCAGTGCCACGATTAGACACCGCTGCTCGAAGCGCCAAAGCGGACAAGCTCACTAGTAAGAATTACGATAAGAAACTGTTTGCTAGACTGCGTAAACTACGTAAGTCGATTGCCGATGAAGATGGCTTGCCCCCTTATGTTGTCTTTAGTGATGCCACACTTATTGATATGACCGAAGTTATGCCAACCTCCTATGGGGAGATGCTAGCAGTGAACGGCGTGGGCCAGCGTAAATTGGATAAATACGCCGATCCATTTTTAGATCTTATTCAGGAGTACCTCACCAACAATGGCTAATTTCTCACTCAACCACTTTGATGCCGAGCATGGACGCATCATTATCGAATGCCCTGAGTTTGACTACGACAGCTTCGCCGAGCTAGGCCAAATTTTTGTAGATTTGTTGTCGGCTAAAGTCATTGAGCGCCAACAAGACGCCGACCTGCACACCTGGCTGATCGACTTCGAGGGTTGCCAACTTATGTTGAAAGGCGAGCACTATTCGGCATCTATGTGGTTAGAAGCTCTTAGCACCACTGAAAGCCAAGAAGAACTAAAGTATCTAGCTACTTTGCTAAAAAGTGGTGCAGTCCGCCGCTAACTCCGTAAACCGCTAGCCGTTTACCGAGAGTAAATCGTTTGCCTAAAAAACACCCATTGCCTCACAATTTGATTAATGTATAATCGCCCACCGCTTGAGAGGCCAGCTCTATCGAGCTGCAAGCAGACAATTTGATTAACTGAAGCCAAGGCTTATCCGCCTAACTTCGATTTGGGTTCCCTCATCCCCCAAATAAAAACACTAAAAAGGCAAAAGTATGACTAACTTTTCCCCTGCGCAGCAGCGCAACGCACTGGGTTTTCTAGTGCTATTTCACCTTGTGATCATTGCTTCAAGTAACTACTTGGTGCAGCTTCCATTTACTATTTTTGGGTTCCACACTACGTGGGGCGCTTTCACATTTCCATTTATCTTTTTGGCGACTGACCTAACGGTACGCATCTTCGGTGCTCAATTGGCGCGTAAGATTATCTTCTTAGTGATGGTGCCAGCGCTGGTCGTTTCTTATTTACTTTCGGTACTTTTCTTTGAAGGACAATTCCAAGGGGTGGCGGGACTGAGTGAGTTCAACCTGTTTGTGGCTCGCATCGCAGTGGCTAGCTTCATGGCTTACATGCTGGGTCAGATCTTGGATGTGCATGTGTTTAACCGCTTACGTCAGCTAAAAGCATGGTGGGTAGCACCGACCTGCTCTACACTCATCGGTAATGCGCTAGATACCTTAGCCTTCTTTGGCATTGCTTTCTATCAAAGCCCTGATGCCTTTATGGCCGAGCACTGGACTGAGATTGCTCTGGTCGACTACGGTTTTAAGCTGGTGATTAGCCTTGGTTTGTTTGTGCCAATGTATGGCGTGTTGCTTAACTACTTGGTTAAGAAGCTAACCGTTGTGGACTCTGAATTGACCATGACCGGCGTGACTCGCTAAGTCGAATATTCACAACAAATTGTCCGCAAAAATACCGCCCATTGAGGCGGTATTTTTGTATCTGTACAGTGCATAGAGTATTTGGATCATAGGTAACCCAAAGCTACTTAAGCTGTACCCGAAAAAAATGAATTGCTTTTGGCTCCTCCCCTTTCCAAGGGGAGGTTGGGAGGGGTTCTGAAATAAGTTGCTATTTTACAATTGTTTATATATGAAAGAACCCCCTCCAGCTCCCCCCGGGACGCCGGCCGCTTGAAAAGGGGGAGAGTGTAATACTGTACAGCTTGGTAAGCATTTGGAACATTGGTGACCTAAAGCTCCCCAAGCTGGATCGTGAGGCTTGGCAGTGCAATTCGCTGATCACTTAAACGCTGGTCGTGTTGATGCTTGGTGCATACCTTTATTTGCCACTCTTTGTCGTAACGCTTATTGATTAAGGTAACAAGTTCAAAGAAAGAGAGCTTCGAGTTTAGGTTGCTATCAAGGTGATAAAGTCCCGGTTCGTTGCGTTCAATCAGTTGTAAGAAAGCGATTGAAGTATCACTCATATGGGAGGTCGCCGGATACCAAAGTGTACTGGCTTCAATCACACCATTTTCTCGATGCTGAGCATCCAGTTGATCAATCATATTATTGCCTTTGGCATTGGGGTGAAACTGCCAGCCGATTCGAGCGATCATCGCATTTGGGTTGTTTCGCCATATGGTATCTTCACAACCAATTTTGTAGAGGGCATATTCATCTTCGCCATCTCGTGGGTGGGTAATATCGTAGGGGCCATCATTTTTATGACTAAAAACCATTGCGGTACTGGAATATAGATAGGGAATTTGTTGCTGCTTGGCTTTTTTCGCTAACCATCCCGCCCACGCCTCGCTGCCCATGGCAAGATGGCACACGGCGTCAATTTGGTGTTGCTGCCAAAAGGCTTCTCTGGCTTGTTCATCGTCAGGGTTGTGCTGGTGGTGATCCCAAGCAATCACTTCCCAACCTCGACTCTTAAACTGCTCGGCAACTTTAGGCCCTAGTGTGCCTGACAATCCGGTTAACAATAGCTGCTTCATTTCAACTCCCAATAACAGTGATTTAGAAATTAGTGTAGAGCGATCAATGAGGCAGAAAATGGGGTAGAACAAAAGCTAAGAAGTGGGTCAAGTTTTGTAGGGCATCGATATAAAAAAAGCTCGCATTGGCGAGCTTTTAACGTTGGTTGACAGGCTTAGCATGCTTTGATGGTCAGTGGCCATCCAAGGTCGCTTTGGCGATTTGCTTCAATCTCTAGCTCTGCGCAAGTCAGAGGGTTTTTCTCTAACCAGACTTTCTCAACGCACATCTCCAGCACATCATCATTGGCCGTCAAACTGACTTTCGGCTGAAGCTGTTGGGAGCGACGATGGGTCAGCAGTATAGCAAGGCGCAATAGGCGCAACAGGCGATTGGCACTGCTTGTAGAGAGTGCGTGCTGATCAGGTAGTGAGCCGATCTGTTCACGGTAACGACGAGCCATTTCAGAGATCAAGAACTTCTGTGCTCGAGTGTAACCCGGCAAATCGAGATGCTTAAGCAGATAAGCACTGTGCTCGCCGCCTTTCTTGTAGTCGATACTCATGCCGATTTCGTGCAGTTCAGCCACTGTGCTTAACAGGTAGTGTGCTTGAGGCTCTGTAATCCAGTGTTCATCGCCACATTGCTTGAGCAGCTCTAGTGCTGTATTAGCTACTTGATGGCCATACGCCACATCCAACTGGTAACGTTTTTGCACGCTAGCAATAGTGCGTTGACGAATATCGTCTTGGCGCATCTGTGCAATCATCTCATAGCACAAGCCTTCACGCAGTGCGCCGCCAGCCAGTGTCATTGAGTCAATTTCTAGTAGCTCAAAGATGGCGATTAGAATAGAGAGGCCACTTGGGAATACCAAAGCACGTTCAAGGGTGAGGCCATCGATTTCCAGCTCTTCTAGGTGGTCTGCCAGCATTGCCTGTTTTTGCAGGCGCTTGAGCTTGGCGTGGGTGATGACTTCATCCATGCCCTGCGCCAACATAATTTCTTGCAGAGCTTGCACTGTACCACTGGCACCGACACAAAGATCCCAGCCGATCGACTGATAGTTGTTAAGGATCGGTTGCAAGGTTTGCTTGGCGGCTTCGATCGCATTGTCGAAGTTTTTCTGATTCAACTGGCGATCTTTAAAGTGACGCTCTAGCCACGTTACGCAGCCCATTTTTAGGCTGGTGAGGGCTTTAGCATCGAAGCCTTCACCGATAATCAACTCTGTGCTGGCACCACCAATATCCACCACAAGTCGACGCCCCATACCACCTGATGTGTGGGCGACACCTTTATAGATAGTGGCCGCTTCTTCTTCTCCGCAAATCACCTCGATTGGGTAACCTAGGATTTGATGCGCTTTCTCAAGGAAAATATCCACATTAGTTGCGGTGCGCAGGGTAGCAGTACCTACAATGCGAATATTTTCAGGTGCGATGTCCTGCAATCGTTCTGCAAATAAGCTGAGGCAGTCCCAGCCACGCTGCATCGCTTCACTGCTGAGGTTATTATTTTCATCCAACCCAGCGGCGAGGCGCACTTTGCGCTTTATCTTCGCCATAGTTTGAACGCTGCCATCGATATGACGCACAACGAGCATGTGGAAACTGTTCGACCCGAGGTCGATAGCAGCATACAAAGGTGAAGAGGTGTCCTGACTCATGCTTATTCAAATCTTCCTGATTTACTTATTGTGATTGCGTGGACGAGATGGACGTTTGCGACCACCTTGCTTGTTGCCACCAGTATTGGTGCGACGGTTCTGCGGGTTGCGGCTACGCATGCGTAGTGGGGCAGGCAGATCTGTCAGTAGTGCATCGGCATCGTAGTCAGAGACTGGGATAGCGTGCTCGATGTACTCTTCGATAGTGGTTAGGTTGATAGCATAGTCTTCACAAGCAAAGCTGATGGAGTGTCCGCTAGCACCTGCACGACCAGTACGACCGATACGGTGTACGTAGTCTTCACAATCGTCAGGAAGATCGAAGTTAAATACGTGGGTAACTTGTGGGATATGTAGACCACGCGCTGCAACATCAGTAGCAACCAAGATATCAACGTGACCCTGAGTAAACTGCTCTAGGATACGCTCACGTTTCTTCTGCGGAACATCACCAGTCAGAAGACCTACACGATGACCATCGGCCGCAAGGTGGCCCCAGATAGATTCACACTTATGTTTGGTGTTGGCGAACACAATCGCTCGGTCTGGCCATTCCTCTTCCATCAAGGTTTGCAGTAGCGCCATCTTGTGTTCGTTCGATGGGTAAAACAGCTCTTCTTGGATGCGATGACCGGTTTTTTGTTCAGGTTCAACCACAACGTGCTCTGGGTTATGCATGTGTTCAAACGCTAGCTCTTGCACTCGGTAAGAAAGCGTTGCTGAAAACAGCATGTTTAAGCGCTCGTTTGGTTGAGGCATGCGACGGAACAAGAAGCGAATATCTTTAATGAAGCCAAGATCGAACATGCGGTCCGCTTCATCAAGCACAACCGCTTGGATGTCGTTTAGGTTGAATATACGTTGCTTGAAGAAATCGATAATACGGCCCGTGGTACCTATCAGGATATCTACCCCTTTTTCGATCTCACCTAGCTGCTTCTCGTAGGGTTCACCACCGTAAGCAAGTGCGGCACGGATGCCAGTGCTTTCCATCAGCGGCGCTGCATCGTTAAAAATCTGAATGGCCAGTTCACGGGTAGGTGCCATGATAATCGCACGAGGTTGGTTCGGCTTGCGATCCTCATGAGCTGGTGTATTCAGTAGGTGGTTAAAGGTAGCAGTAAGGAAAGCGAGTGTCTTACCAGTCCCTGTTTGGGCCTGGCCTGCGATGTCTTGGCCGGTGAGCAGTACCGGCAGCGCCAAGGCTTGGATAGGGGTACAAAACTCGAACCCCTTTTTCTCAAGACCTTCAATGATTTGGGGATGAAGATCCAAATCGGCGAACTTTTGCTCTGTGATATGCGTCTTTTTCATCACTATAGAATATCAGTATAAGCTTGCAATACGGAAGTAAATACATTCCAATAAGGCATCTATTTGCTGGTTATCGTCCAACCAGTTCTAAAAAACACATTGGAGTGGAAGATGAGTGACAAGATTTTGCAGCTGACCGACGACGGTTTTGAGAAAGACGTGATCCAAGCTGCAGGCCCAGTATTAGTGGATTTTTGGGCTGAATGGTGTGGACCTTGTAAGATGATCGCACCGATTCTTGACGAAATCGCTGATGAGTACGAAGGCAAGCTAACCATTGGTAAGCTAAACATTGATCAGAACGCTGGCACGCCACCGAAATACGGTATTCGTGGTATCCCAACGCTACTACTATTTAAAGATGGTGGTGTTGCAGCGACAAAAGTTGGCGCACTATCGAAAACTCAGCTTAAAGAGTTCCTAGACGCGAACCTTTAATCTCGCCTTCAAGTAAAAAGCCGTGCATTATCACATTTTGCACGGTTTTGATTTTTCCATATAGCTAGACTAGGCTTGTTTTTAGTGCTAATTTATCGCACGGAATTTAAGCAAATGTTCATTTCTTGGTCGATCCTGAGACCAAATCCCTCTTAACTAACACAACAGATCCTATTTTGACTAAACAAGTATCCACTACTATGAACCTGACAGAACTTAAGAACAGACCTGTGTCTGAGCTTGTGAAACTGGGTGAAAGCCTAGGTCTTGAGAACCTAGCGCGTTTAAGAAAACAAGACATCATCTTCGCTATCCTGAAAGCTCACGCAAAAAGTGGTGAAGACATTTTTGGTGACGGGGTTCTGGAAATTCTTCAAGACGGGTTTGGCTTCCTACGTAGCGCCGATAGTTCATACCTTGCTGGCCCTGATGACATCTACGTCTCTCCTAGCCAGATCCGCCGCTTCAACCTACGTACTGGTGACTCAATTGCCGGTAAGATTCGACCTCCTAAAGATGGTGAACGTTACTTTGCTCTACTAAAAGTAAACACGGTTAACCACGACAAACCAGATAACGCTCGCAACAAGATCCTGTTTGAAAACTTAACCCCTCTGCACGCGAATGAGCGTATGGTGATGGAGTGTGGTAATGGTTCTACAGAAGACATTACGGCGCGTGTTCTTGATCTCGCATCACCAATTGGTAAAGGTCAACGTGGTCTTATCGTTGCTCCGCCAAAAGCGGGTAAAACCATGCTGCTGCAAAACATTGCGCAGAGCATTGCTCGTAACAACCCAGAATCTGAGCTAATGGTGCTTCTTATCGACGAACGTCCAGAAGAAGTAACCGAGATGCAACGCCTAGTTAAAGGTGAAGTAGTCGCATCAACATTTGATGAGCCAGCGTCTCGCCACGTACAGGTTGCTGAGATGGTGATCGAGAAGGCAAAACGTCTTGTTGAACACAAGAAAGACGTGGTTATCTTACTTGACTCAATTACTCGTCTAGCGCGCGCATACAACACAGTGATCCCTTCATCTGGTAAAGTTCTTACCGGTGGTGTGGATGCTAACGCATTGCATCGTCCAAAGCGTTTCTTCGGTGCGGCTCGTAACGTAGAAGAAGGCGGTAGCCTTACTATCATCGCAACTGCGCTAGTAGATACTGGTTCTAAGATGGATGAAGTTATCTACGAAGAGTTTAAAGGTACAGGTAACATGGAACTGCACCTAAACCGTAAGATTGCTGAGAAACGTGTCTTCCCTGCGATTGATTTCAACCGCTCAGGTACTCGTCGTGAAGAGCTACTGACCAAAGCCGATGAACTACAGAAAATGTGGATCTTGCGTAAGATTGTTCACCCAATGGGCGAAATCGACGCAATGGAGTTCCTAATCGACAAGCTAGCGATGACCAAGACTAACGATGAGTTTTTTGACGCAATGCGCCGTCAATAAGCTTCAGCGTTTAAAAATTGCAACGCCACCCACACGGGTGGCGTTTTTATTTGCCTCAGCTAAGAAGCCTTACCATAATATTGCTGTAGCCAATATTTGGAGATGGTTCGATGCGACACGGATGGTCAGCATGGCTCCTCGCTGGGTTACTCATAGTTCCTAATGCTCTGGCAAAAGAGATAACCCCACAGGAAGTGGCAGCTTGGGAACAAGACCTGCAGGTGCTCACAAAAGCTGATGAGTTTTACCAGTACATATTGTCCAATGACATCAGTTCATTGGAGTTTGCCCTTGCGCGCTTAACACTACCTCAACAGGAGGTTGTGCGTTTTTTGTTGCTTGAACACATGGAAGAGCAACACTTGATACTCTCCCCTCAAGTCACTCGCTTTGTGCAATCACAATTAAGTCATACCCCAGTTTACAAGATCCGTGAACAAGGAGATGGCTATGAAATTGTCGTGCCCGTATACAACAGCAGTGCCGTTGCTCACCGATTGCTTAAACAGCAAGCAGAAGATCACGCCGTATTAGATTTTGTGCTGCTGGCTGAGCAAAATAAATTGCATCTGCAAGATTGGTTGTCAGGACAAGAGCGAAAGCCAAGAGAAAACTTGCTGGTGGACGAGCTCGACTCACTCTCACCTCAGGCATTCAATGTGTTAACCGAGCAGTTGGTCGATCTCTCTAGAGCCAGTTGGGTGCCATCGAGCTCAGTAGTCGCCAAGTTCGCAGAATTAAGTCAAGATCAACGCATCTATGACCTGCTTTGGCGAATGCGTGCCGACAGTCATAGTCGTAAAGAGTTGCAACGTTTGTCTAAACAAGGTGATGAATTTGCGGTCAGCCAGATGATTGCAGCAACCACGAACCCTTCGCTTAATGACATTGCACTGAACCAACTTACACGCATACACCCGATGCCGATTGAAGTGAAAACCTTCTTTGTTGAACAGCTTCAGCAAAAAGAGTTTACCGAGTTAGTCGCGACTAAACTTCGTGAGCAGGGGCATAGCAACTGGCTTGAGCAGTTAGCCACTCAGTCGTCGGGAATTGACTCTAAAACTTTGTTAAGAGTATTGAGGCGTTCCGAGTAGCCCTGATATAAACAGGGCTTTGTGCAGCTTATGCTGATGTTTCGCTTTTGTTATACTGGCCAAAGACTACTTAGCCAGCTAAAGGCCTATGAATTTTAAGGATTTGCGAGAGTTTTTGGACTACCTTGAGCGCAATGGACAGCTCAAGCGTATTAGTCACCCGGTCGACCCTGCCTACGAAATGACAGAAATTAGTGATCGCACACTAAGAGCGGCGGGGCCTGCATTACTGTTTGAAAACCCTGTCGGGTATGACATGCCAGTATTAACCAATTTATTTGGTACTCCTGAGCGTGTGGCCATGGGCATGGGAAGAGAAAGTGTTTCGGACCTTCGAGAAGTGGGTAAATTGCTCGCTTATCTAAAAGAACCAGAACCTCCTCGCGGTTTCAAAGATGCCTTGAGCAAAATCCCTTTATTCAAACAAGTGCTCAATATGCCAGCTAAGCGATTGAGTAAAGCACCTTGTCAGCAAGTCGTTTGGCAAGGTGAGCAAATTGACTTGGATAAAATTCCCGTAATGAGTTGTTGGTCTGAAGACGTTGCGCCGCTATTAACGTGGGGCTTGACTGTGACCAAGGGGCCAAACAAAAAGCGCCAAAACTTAGGGATCTACCGTCAGCAGAAAATTGCCAAGAACAAAATAATCATGCGTTGGTTAGCTCACCGTGGTGGTGCGCTCGATCTGCGTGATTGGATGGAGGCGAATCCGGGCAAACCCTTTCCAGTCTCAGTTGCCTTTGGTGCAGACCCTGCCACCATCTTGGGGGCGGTGACACCTGTACCAGACACCTTGTCTGAGTATGCTTTTGCGGGCTTACTACGTGGCAGTCGCACCGAAGTGGTTAAGTCGGTGAGCAATGATCTCGAAGTCCCTGCGAGTGCAGAGATAGTCATGGAAGGTTATATAGACCCCAATGAGTTTGCTGACGAAGGACCATACGGCGATCACACCGGGTACTATAATGAGGCGGAAAAACATCACGTTTTTACCATCACTCATATCACCATGCGTGAAAATCCTATTTATCACAGTACCTATACGGGACGACCACCTGATGAGCCAGCGGTGCTAGGTGTGGCACTCAATGAAGTGTTTGTGCCCATCTTGCAAAAGCAGTTCCCAGAAATTATTGATTTCTACTTACCACCAGAAGGTTGTTCCTATCGAATGGCAGTAGTTTCAATTAAGAAGCAATATCCTGGACATGCTAAACGGGTCATGATGGGTGTTTGGTCTTTCTTACGCCAATTCATGTACACCAAGTTTGTCATCATAGTCGATGAAAACGTCAATACTCGAGATTGGGGAGAAGTGGTTAACGCAATGACGAGCCACATGTTGCCTAAACGAGACAATCTGTTTATTGACCATACACCGATAGACTCGCTTGATTTTGTATCCCCAGTTGCTGGTTTGGGTTCCAAAATGGGTTTGGATGCGACTGAAAAATGGGACGCTGAGTTAGCGATGACTCAAGAAATGAGAACAAGTCAGCTGCCAAGCCAAGAGCTACTCTCTATAGTAGAGGATTGGAAGCAAACCAATGACGATATAAAAGATGTTCACATTGATATCGGTTCCGAGCAACTAGGGTTGGCGGTGATAGATATCGATAAACACCGTGTGGGGCAGGCGTATGAAGTAATGAAAAGCTTAGTCGCTACACTCGATGGACGTCATCGATTTAGTTATCTCATTTGCTGTGATGGCGATGTGAATATCCGAGACTGGAATGACATAATCTGGGCGATTACTACACGTATGGATCCATCGCGAGACAGCCAATTTGAAGGGGAAGCAACCTTAATGATGGATGCGACCAACAAATTTGATAGTGAAATTACCCGCGAGTGGGGAAAACCAATTAAGAAAGACCCTCAGCTGGTGGCGAAAGTCGACAGCTATTGGACTCAGCTCGACATCTTATGACACATAGAGTAAGACTAGAGCCTCAAGGCATCGAATTTGATGTCGATGACAACCAAACCGTGTTGGAAGCGGCGCTCAACCAAAACATCCGCTTCCCTCATCGGTGCCAAGTTGGCGCATGTACCGCCTGCTTGTGTCGGAAATTAGATGGGAAAGTCGATTACCAACTAGAACCTATGCTCACCAAGAAGGAGCGAGAACAAGGTTGGATCTTTCCCTGTTTGGCATACGCCGAAACTGACTTATTGCTCACCTTAGAGAGTGAGTAAGAGGAAACCATGACAATAAAATGTAAAGTAAAGTCGATTGAACCTTTAGCCTGTAATACGTATGAGATCCTATTGCATCCAGAAACACCAGTCTCTTTTAAGGCTGGCCAATATCTGATGGTAGTAATGGGAGAGAAAGACCGTCGTCCTTTCTCTATTGCTAGTAGTCCTTGTCGCCACGAAGGTGAACTAGAGCTTCATATTGGTGCTGCGCAAGAAAATGCTTATGCGCTAGAAGTGGTCGAGGCCATGCGCCTTGCACTAGAAAACGGTGATGATATCGAAATTGAAGCACCTCATGGTGACGCTTGGTTTAAGCAAGATGCGCAGCGACCAGTATTACTTATTGCTGGTGGTACAGGCTTTAGTTATGTACGTTCAATTTTAGATCATTGCATCAGCCAAGATATCCAACAACCTATCTATCTATATTGGGGCGCTAAAGATGAACGCCAGCTTTATGCGAAACAAGAGCTTTTAGATATAGAAGCAAAATACAGCAATATTCACTTTGAAGCGGTAGTAGAGCAAGCGCCTGCAGATTGGTCTGGAAAAGTGGGTAATGTACTGCAAGCCGTTGAGCGTGATTTCGAATCGTTGGAGCAATATGACATCTATATTGCTGGACGTTTTGAAATGGCGGGAGCGGCTCGTGAACAATTTACCGAGCGTAAAGCAGCGAAACGCGATCATATCTACGCAGATGCTTACGCTTTTATTTAAGTTTTCTTAGTAAAAGTACGCTAGAAAAGGGCCTTTATGGTCCTTTTTTGCGCTTTATGAAGGCTTTTTGTTCAAATGAGGCAAAAAAGACAAAAAACTTCGAAAAAGTGGTTGCCAACGAGGTTCGGATCTCTATAATGCCACCTCGCTGACACGGGATGGCTTCGAAAGAAAGCACTAACGAGTTAGCAAGGTCACTTAGCCAAGCAAATTGCTTGAAAAAGTTTTGAAAAAGTGGTTGACACTAAAACTTAACTCGCTAAAATGGCCGTCCGCTTTGAGAGAGACCTCACAAAGCGAGCCGCAAGGCAAAGCTCTTTAACAATTTAAACCTATCAATCTGTGTGGGCACTCGTTGATGATAATCAAAAATGAAACTTCGGTTTCAACTTGGTTTCAATGATACGAAGTGACCATTGAGTCGAAAGACTCAGCACAGTCAATTCAAACATTACTTATGCTATTTATTTAGCAAGAGCAATGTTCAGTATTCATTGAGCCGACAAAATCTTAAATTGAAGAGTTTGATCATGGCTCAGATTGAACGCTGGCGGCAGGCCTAACACATGCAAGTCGAGCGGAAACGAGTTATCTGAACCTTCGGGGGACGATAACGGCGTCGAGCGGCGGACGGGTGAGTAATGCCTGGGAATATGCCTTGATGTGGGGGATAACTATTGGAAACGATAGCTAATACCGCATAATGCCTTCGGGCCAAAGAGGGGGACCTTCGGGCCTCTCGCGTCAAGATTAGCCCAGGTGGGATTAGCTAGTTGGTGAGGTAATGGCTCACCAAGGCGACGATCCCTAGCTGGTCTGAGAGGATGATCAGCCACACTGGAACTGAGACACGGTCCAGACTCCTACGGGAGGCAGCAGTGGGGAATATTGCACAATGGGCGCAAGCCTGATGCAGCCATGCCGCGTGTGTGAAGAAGGCCTTCGGGTTGTAAAGCACTTTCAGCAGTGAGGAAGGCATTAACGTTAATAGCGTTAGTGTTTGACGTTAGCTGCAGAAGAAGCACCGGCTAACTCCGTGCCAGCAGCCGCGGTAATACGGAGGGTGCGAGCGTTAATCGGAATTACTGGGCGTAAAGCGCATGCAGGTGGTTTGTTAAGTCAGATGTGAAAGCCCGAGGCTCAACCTCGGAACTGCATTTGAAACTGGCAGGCTAGAGTACTGTAGAGGGGGGTAGAATTTCAGGTGTAGCGGTGAAATGCGTAGAGATCTGAAGGAATACCGGTGGCGAAGGCGGCCCCCTGGACAGATACTGACACTCAGATGCGAAAGCGTGGGGAGCAAACAGGATTAGATACCCTGGTAGTCCACGCCGTAAACGATGTCTACTTGGAGGTTGTGGCCTTGAGCCGTGGCTTTCGGAGCTAACGCGTTAAGTAGACCGCCTGGGGAGTACGGTCGCAAGATTAAAACTCAAATGAATTGACGGGGGCCCGCACAAGCGGTGGAGCATGTGGTTTAATTCGATGCAACGCGAAGAACCTTACCTACTCTTGACATCCAGAGAAGCCAGCGGAGACGCAGGTGTGCCTTCGGGAACTCTGAGACAGGTGCTGCATGGCTGTCGTCAGCTCGTGTTGTGAAATGTTGGGTTAAGTCCCGCAACGAGCGCAACCCTTATCCTTGTTTGCCAGCGAGTAATGTCGGGAACTCCAGGGAGACTGCCGGTGATAAACCGGAGGAAGGTGGGGACGACGTCAAGTCATCATGGCCCTTACGAGTAGGGCTACACACGTGCTACAATGGCGCATACAGAGGGTTGCCAGCCAGCGATGGTGAGCGGATCCCAAAAAGTGCGTCGTAGTCCGGATTGGAGTCTGCAACTCGACTCCATGAAGTCGGAATCGCTAGTAATCGTGGATCAGAATGCCACGGTGAATACGTTCCCGGGCCTTGTACACACCGCCCGTCACACCATGGGAGTGGGCTGCAAAAGAAGCAGGTAGTTTAACCTTCGGGAGGACGCTTGCCACTTTGTGGTTCATGACTGGGGTGAAGTCGTAACAAGGTAGCCCTAGGGGAACCTGGGGCTGGATCACCTCCTTATACGAAAGATTAACTTTGATTAGTGTCCACACAGATTGATACGGTTTAGAAAGAAAGAGTTTTAATGTTGGGTCTGTAGCTCAGCTGGTTAGAGCGCTCGCCTGATAAGCGGGAGGTCGGTGGTTCAAGTCCACTCAGACCCACCACTTCTTCTCCCAGAAGAGGCTGGTTAAGACATTAAACGTCGATGGGGCTATAGCTCAGCTGGGAGAGCGCCTGCCTTGCACGCAGGAGGTCAGCAGTTCGATCCTGCTTAGCTCCACCATCTTTAAGTGTTTTCTCGATAGAGAATATTTAAAAATGGTTTCGATAAGAAACTTGCTCTTTAACAATTTGGAAAGCTGACGAATAACAACAATCCCCATATCTTTAGATATGCGTTGTTATTCAAATTAAAAGTTCTCAAATCCTAGTGTTTCTTTTTAAGTAAAGAGTCATTAGGTACCAACACACATTCAAGTGTTCTTGGAAATTTGAGTCCGGCAAAATCGAATGTTGTCTCACTCACTAAATAGAGACAACGAAACCTTGGTTGTTTGCCATACGTAAAGACCCCTTCGGGTTGTATGGTTAAGTGACTAAGCGTACACGGTGGATGCCTTGGCAGTCAGAGGCGATGAAAGACGTATTAACTTGCGATAAGCCCAGATTAGGTAGTAAAAACCATTTGAGTCTGGGATTTCTGAATGGGGAAACCCGGCCGCATAAGCGGTCATCATTAACTGAATACATAGGTTAGTGAGGCGAACTCGGGGAACTGAAACATCTAAGTACCCGAAGGAAGAGAAATCAACCGAGATTCCGAAAGTAGCGGCGAGCGAAATTGGATTAGCCCTTAAGCTTTTAATGCGTTAGACGAATGTTCTGGAAAGTTCAACGATACAGGGTGATAGTCCCGTAGTTGTCGACGCATCATCAGTGAAATCGAGTAGGGCGGGACACGTGATATCCTGTCTGAATATGGGGGGACCATCCTCCAAGGCTAAATACTACTGACTGACCGATAGTGAACCAGTACCGTGAGGGAAAGGCGAAAAGAACCCCTGTGAGGGGAGTGAAATAGAACCTGAAACCGTGTACGTACAAGCAGTAGGAGCCTCCTTGTGGGGTGACTGCGTACCTTTTGTATAATGGGTCAGCGACTTATATTCAGTGGCAAGGTTAACCATCTAGGGGAGCCGTAGGGAAACCGAGTCTTAACTGGGCGATGTAGTCTCTGGATATAGACCCGAAACCAGGTGATCTAGCCATGGGCAGGTTGAAGGTTGAGTAACATCAACTGGAGGACCGAACCGACTAATGTTGAAAAATTAGCGGATGACTTGTGGCTAGGGGTGAAAGGCCAATCAAACCTGGAGATAGCTGGTTCTCCCCGAAAGCTATTTAGGTAGCGCCTCGGACGAATACTACTGGGGGTAGAGCACTGTTAAGGCTAGGGGGTCATCCCGACTTACCAACCCTTTGCAAACTCCGAATACCAGTAAGTACTATCCGGGAGACACACGGCGGGTGCTAACGTCCGTCGTGGAGAGGGAAACAACCCAGACCGCCAGCTAAGGTCCCAAATTACTACTAAGTGGGAAACGATGTGGGAAGGCTCAGACAGCCAGGATGTTGGCTTAGAAGCAGCCATCATTTAAAGAAAGCGTAATAGCTCACTGGTCGAGTCGGCCTGCGCGGAAGATGTAACGGGGCTAAGTAGTAAACCGAAGCTGCGGCTGCAACTTATGTTGCGGGGTAGGGGAGCGTTCTGTAAGCGGTTGAAGGTGGTCTGTAAGGGCTGCTGGACGTATCAGAAGTGCGAATGCTGACATGAGTAACGATAAAGGGGGTGAAAAACCTCCTCGCCGGAAGACCAAGGGTTCCTGTCCAACGTTAATCGGGGCAGGGTAAGTCGACCCCTAAGGCGAGGCCGAAAGGCGTAGTCGATGGGAAACGGGTTAATATTCCCGTACTTCTTACAATTGCGATGGGGGGACGGAGAAGGCTAGGTGGGCCTGGCGACGGTTGTCCAGGTTCAAGTACGTAGGCGGAAGAATTAGGTAAATCCGGTTCTTCTTAACGCTGAGATACGATGTCGAGCATCTACGGATGTGAAGTCATTGATGCCATGCTTCCAGGAAAAGCCTCTAAGCTTCAGATTGTAAGGAATCGTACCCCAAACCGACACAGGTGGTCGGGTAGAGAATACCAAGGCGCTTGAGAGAACTCGGGTGAAGGAACTAGGCAAAATGGTACCGTAACTTCGGGAGAAGGTACGCTCTTGTGGGTGAAGTCCCTTGCGGATGGAGCTAACGAGAGTCGCAGATACCAGGTGGCTGCAACTGTTTATTAAAAACACAGCACTGTGCAAAATCGTAAGATGACGTATACGGTGTGACGCCTGCCCGGTGCCGGAAGGTTAATTGATGGGGTTAGACGTAAGTCGAAGCTCTTGATCGAAGCCCCGGTAAACGGCGGCCGTAACTATAACGGTCCTAAGGTAGCGAAATTCCTTGTCGGGTAAGTTCCGACCTGCACGAATGGCGTAATGATGGCCACGCTGTCTCCACCCGAGACTCAGTGAAATTGAAATCGCTGTGAAGATGCAGTGTACCCGCGGCTAGACGGAAAGACCCCGTGAACCTTTACTACAGCTTGGCACTGAACATTGACCCTACATGTGTAGGATAGGTGGGAGGCTTTGAAACTTGGGCGCCAGTTCAAGTGGAGCCGTCCTTGAAATACCACCCTTGTAGTGTTGATGTTCTAACTTAGACCCCTAATCGGGGTTGAGGACAGTGCCTGGTGGGTAGTTTGACTGGGGCGGTCTCCTCCCAAAGAGTAACGGAGGAGCACGAAGGTGGGCTAAACACGGTTGGACATCGTGTGGTTAGTGCAATGGCATAAGCCCGCTTGACTGCGAGAATGACAATTCGAGCAGGTGCGAAAGCAGGTCATAGTGATCCGGTGGTTCTGTATGGAAGGGCCATCGCTCAACGGATAAAAGGTACTCCGGGGATAACAGGCTGATACCGCCCAAGAGTTCATATCGACGGCGGTGTTTGGCACCTCGATGTCGGCTCATCACATCCTGGGGCTGAAGTCGGTCCCAAGGGTATGGCTGTTCGCCATTTAAAGTGGTACGCGAGCTGGGTTTAGAACGTCGTGAGACAGTTCGGTCCCTATCTGCCGTGGGCGTTGGAAGATTGAAGGGGGCTGCTCCTAGTACGAGAGGACCGGAGTGGACGAACCTCTGGTGTTCGGGTTGTCATGCCAATGGCATTGCCCGGTAGCTAAGTTCGGAATCGATAACCGCTGAAAGCATCTAAGCGGGAAGCGAGCCCTGAGATGAGTCTTCCCTGGCACTTTAAGTGTCCTAAAGGGTTGTTCGAGACTAGAACGTTGATAGGCAGGGTGTGTAAGCGTTGTGAGGCGTTGAGCTAACCTGTACTAATTGCCCGTGAGGCTTAACCATACAACACCCAAGGGGTTTTGATGGACTCAAAGCAAGAACAGATTGAATGTGTAGAGACGGTAAACGTCGAGCGGCTAAGGGCCGACGGCGTGAGAACAAAGAACAGCTTTCCAGATGATTATCGCTAGACCCCGTTGGCCGAATGCCGATGGTCGTTTACCGATAAACAGAATTTGCTTGGCGACCATAGCATTGTGGACCCACCTGATTTCCATGCCGAACTCAGAAGTGAAACGCAATAGCGCCGATGGTAGTGTGGGGCTTCCCCATGTGAGAGTAGGACATCGCCAGGCTTTGAACACAAATTGCTGCTGTAGCTTGCATCTTTTGATTCTGCGATGCTCATGTACATACGTACATTGCGCTTCTCAAATCAAAATCTGACGGCGCTACAACAACAATTTGAAGTCCAAAGCGGTTTTAGATAGTAAGACTTTGGATATAAAAAATTGTGGAGAGATGGCTGAGTGGTTGAAAGCACCGGTCTTGAAAACCGGCATACGTTAATAGCGTATCTAGGGTTCAAATCCCTATCTCTCCGCCACATACGAAAAGCCCGCTGAGAAATCAGCGGGCTTTTTGCTATTTGCTGTGCTTAAAAACCAGAGCTCAGCCATCAATTACCTCCAAGCTCTGGTTTATCTTTTATGGATACATGCCTCGCCCAAAACGGTTAAATATCCGGGCGACACCTTGAGTAAAAATCATTGGTTCAGTCAGTACCACCAAACACAAACAATCTTCACCTTTACGGGTGAATGGAGCATGTTTATCGCTGGCATCTTTTACCAGTAGATCTCCCTCATGATAATGACCATCTTCGTCGCTGAACCCACCATGCAGTATCAAGGTTGTTTCAATGCCTTTGTGTGTATGCTGTGGTACTTGAGCATCCTCTGCAAGGTATAGCAGGTTCATTCGTACATCTTCTTCTACTTCTATTTGCGCACTCATGACTTTACTGCCGTAACGACGCCATTCACTGATTCGATCGGCAAACTTCGTCAGGGTACTAGGTAGCTCAAATGATTTTCCTGCAATCGTTGTAGTCGTCGTTGTCCGGCTCGGGGTAAGGTGAAAATGCGGTTTAGTACTCATAATAGATTCGAGCATACCGTCAAAGTCACTGGTGTAGTTGCACTCAAGGGCATTGAGTTGGTCAGCATGATGCTGCTCAAGCTGATCTACACGTGATCGGCTCTCTTCACACATCTCTAAATGGGTAGCGACTAAGAGTCCTGATGCTGCATCGATATTGGCAGCTGCGTATGCCTCGAGCATTTCTTGGTTCACATGTTTGCTCATCGCAGTCCCTCCGTTTGAATTGAATTGCGCAATTGTTCTATAGCCGTTCGTAATCGAGATTTAACGGTCCCCAAAGGAATATTGAATTGCTCGGCTACCTGTTGTTGAGGCAGGTCTTGCAAATAGACGGCCTGAACAACTTCTCGTTGTTTTTTTGGTAATTGATGAATGTGCTTGAGCACCTGCTGTTTGAAACGATCTTGCTCAGGTGAATAATGCTCAACTAAATCTGGCGGATAACTCTCACTCGGCCAAATATCTTCAGAGTGAATTGAAAGCTCTTTGCCCTTCTGTTTGCGCAAAAAGTCGAAGCACTTGTTTCTGATGATGGTATATATCCAAGTTGAAAGCGCACTCTTACTTGGGTCGAATAGTTCTGACTTTTGCCACACTACTGCCAAGGTTTCATGAACCATTTCCATGGCGATTTGCTCATTTCCTAACTGTTTATAAGCAAATAATTTGAGCTTGGGCGCAAAGTGGCGAAATATCACCGCATAAGACTCTTTGTCTCGTGCCTGCACTTTAGCCATGCACTGGGACCACTCTTCCTTGCTCAGGTTTTGTGAAGTATCAGACATTACATAACCCCTCCTAGAGTTTGGGGGAGATAGCTCCCCACACTATTTAATTTAGTCGCTAATGTCACTCAGCAACAGATTAAACCCACCATTACCACTGTCATCAATTGCTACCGCTTGATATACGCTGCCCGAGTTTAGTGTCACTGGCACCGAGTTGATCGCAATCGTACTCGGATCGCCAGCGACAGTGACTGTGACAAAGTAGTTACCTTGGGCAACATAAATATCTTGAGTGCTTGCTTTATATGCAAGCCCTGAAATAGCAGGCTGAGCACCAGCGATACCTGAAGATGAGGTCAAATACACATCGACACTAGCTGCAACCGGATTGGCGGCTGCGTGAGTCACATTGAGAACAGCACTAGTGGAAATTGGGCGACGGTTATCTGTTACGACGATAGGCTCTAAAGCAACGCTCGGCGACACAACCCCCACCGCATAGATGCTGTAATCTTTGCCCGCATCGAGCGCCAGGCCATTAACATCAATCAGTGGAGACGTGGTTGTACCGTCAGCATAGACATCGATGTCATAACTTTTTGGAGAAAGGTCTAGGTACCCTCTGATCTGTTTGTAAGCGAGGTTATCTAGCGCTGTGACCGCACTGCCGTCGATGTATACATCAACCAGTGGCGCACCGTCTACCAAATGGCCAACCCGTACTTCAGCGACACTACCTGTATCGTGCACCACAGTACTATTAGTACCATCTAAAACTAGAAGTTTGACCGGAGAGCTGCTGCCAGTGTCACCAGTTTTGATTGCGGCGATGGTAAGTTCACTGCCAGAAGCCAAATTTATCGAGCCCGAATCGTATGCGACAGAGCTGCCGGATACTGTCACAAGGCGAACTTGGTAGCTCCCACCTGCTATATTGAGTACCCCAGAGGAGTCTTTATATCCAAGGGTTGCAACAGGTTGAGATGCGGATAACGAGGCTCCAGGTGCTGTGACGTAAACATTGACGTCGGGAATACCTGCCGCAGCATGAAGCACTTGTACATCTAGAGTGGAAGAAGTTGCTGTTGATGTGGCACTGCGAGAGACAACCAATGCTTCAACTGCGTTGCTCGCTCCTGTTGCAGCATCACCGACAACAAAAGCGGTGTATTTCATCGAAGAATGTAGGTCAAGGGTGGTCGATGGAATCACTGTAGCGGTAGCATTTGCTGGAAGAGCGACATCCACTCTTAAAGTGCGGTGGCCTTCTTCTAGCCTGACGTAACCTGATCCGGACGCATAGTCCACTCCGGTAAAGCGAGCCTTTCCATCAACCCAAACGTTGGCCTTTGGAGCGTCAACCGATGCATGTACCGCTTGAAACTGAACATACTTAGTGTCGTCGTCTTCACAAGCGGTGAGACCCAATGCACTCAACAGAGCAAGCGCAGCTACCTTTAACCTTTTCATACCTTTTCTCTCCCGTTAGCCAGCGTCTATGGTTTCCGTCAAGAAACGCAGCGCAGGCAAACAATCATGCGCTCCAGCTAGCTGTTCAAAAAGATCACACTCTAGTGGTAACAGCTCCAGCCAGCGCTGAGTGACCCAACTTGGGTCGTCAAAATAACGCTGGGTGTATAACTCACCAATGCGTGGGATCTGCTCATAAATTTCTTCAAGCTGTTCGATAAGGAAACCATGATCGGGAGTAGTGGATGGGAAAGCCCACTCTGGCAGCCATTCGACTTCTGCCCGGCGTAATCCATCACTGTCGCTCCATACACGTTTGACGCTGAAGCGCTTTTCTCCGAGCACTGTAATACCGAGTAAACCATCGTTAAGGGATTCAAAGTCGACAATGTTAACGAGAGTCCCAATACTGGAGACGTTTGCTTTGCTACTTATCGCTTGGGTTTCTTCCACCATGCAGATGCCAAAACCAGATTGGCTTAAGCAGGCCTCTTTGACCATTCGCTGGTAGCGAGGCTCAAAAATTCTCAGGTGCATCATTCCTCGTGGAAGTACCACTGAACGCAATGGAAACAGCATGATCTCGTTCATCATTTCTCCCTCTTTGTCATGTTTACTGGTACGCATAGGTACGGGAGAGGATCACAAATTGAAAGCAAAAAAAAGCCGATGCTTTACTAGCATCGGCTTAGGAATAATTGTGGTTGGTTACAAGTTTTCTACCAACGCCAAAGCTTGGCGAGAAACATCGTTAGCCGCTTGTGTCTGCTGCTGTTTCTCTAGTACTAGCGCAAGGTTTGCATAGTCGATGACCAGTGGTCGAACTTTCAGTGCTTGCTCTAGATGTTGTTGAGCATCACCCCAGTTCTCCTGACGGATCAACAGTTGTGCCAAGGTACTGTGAACAGTGGCATTGCGACCGTCGCGTTGAAGGGCTGCTTGTAGCAATACCACCGCAGGGTGAATATCTGGCAGGTCCAACTGAGCTATTGCTGCATATAGATCGTCATGAGGCGTTTTCTTGAGGCTATCGCGCAAAATAATATACGCTTGAGAATCTGCTTTTCGGCCCACTAGTTGTTTTACAAGTTCCAAGATCAGCTCTCGGTCCTGTTTGAGTTTACGCGGCAACTTCTCCCACGCTTTCATTAAGCCATCGCTTCCTTGCTGCTCAGCGACAGAAGCCAGAGAACCTAGGTGAGCGGCACGAGTCATTTGTTCTTGTTGCTCTGCGTTAATCAGCTTGGCTTTTTTCACTTGTGGCAGCAACTCAAGTAATGAGCTCCACTGATTAAGCGCTTGGTAACATTGGTATTGCAGTTTCAAGGCGATTGGATTGTAACGGCCATGCAGCTCACCTATGGTGGTGAGAGCATCTTGGTAGGCACCATCGGCGACTTGCTGCTTCGCTCGAGTTAAGATCACTGCCAGATCGGAGTCTTCTTGCTCAGAGGCGAGAGTCAGGTAATGGTCGCGTTTGGCCGTGTCACCAAGTCCCTGCGCAGCTTCAGCAGCGGCAAGATAACACAGCAGTGGTGTGTCATGATGCTTGGCTAAACGAGTAACTTTCTTCTCAGCTGATTGCCAGTCACCTTCCATCAGCAAAATCATACCTTCGTTGGTTTCGCGGCGTGCTCGCTTTAGCTTACGTAAACTAAACCAACTGATAGTGGCATTACTGGCTCGAAGGATTTTCTTGACAATAAACTCCAAGCCAAAGAGGATCGCTAGCAATGCGACGACGAGCACAACTAGGGTGGTGACACTCATTTCAATGGTGCGCTCTGCAATGGAAATGAGTACATAGCCTTGTTGGCCAGAAAATTGGGTGCCAACGTAGAGGCCGGCCCCTAAGAAGACAAATAACAGAATGAGTCTAATCATTACTTATCCTCCGTAACCAATACAGTCACCTCACGGCGCAAACGGTCTTGAATTACATCAGTCAGTGGCTGCTGAGAGTGCAGCTTATCAGGGTAATCAACGTGAACTTTGTTTTTCGCTAATTGCTCAAGGCGTTTTTGGAACTCTAAAACTTGATTATCACTTTGGTTGAAAAACTGCTTTGACCATTCCTGTGCGGTGACCAAACCTTGGTCAAATAGCTCACCGTTTTCTAGATAAACCCCTTTGATGGCGCTTTCTAGTTTGTTTTTAACGTTCTCACGTAGGTAGAAATGCTGCTCAGGAGAGAGCAGTGGAACGACATTGCCATCACGAGTACGGAAGGTGATGAACTGGTCTGAGAAATCTTTTAACGAAGTCTTAAGGTTATTTTGCCAATCGTTAATGTCTTCAGATACCTCTTGCTCTACAACCTCTTGCGCTTCCGGCAAGATAGCATTGGCCAGTGGCAGTGCGTCAACTTGTTGTTGTAAGCTAGTAATCGCAAGGACCAGACCTTCGCGGTCAATCAATGGTAAGGCACGCAGCTTGGTGATGTCTGTCGCCATGCTCTTACGCAGTGGTACTAGGCTTGGGTCGTTCAGTGCAGCAATACGTTGGTCGGCACTTTCCATTAAGCGTGTCGCACTCTCGACATCATGCTCAAGAAAAAGCTTACGTCCGGCCAGCTTCACCAGATAATCCGCTTCGGCTAATAGCCAGTCATTTGGTCGGCGGCCTTTGACGTCGCTAATGGCCACTTGCAAACTCTCTATGCTCTTTTGTTGCTGCCCCATTTCAACCTGCATGCGAGTCGTTGCATCATTCACACTGGCTGTAAGCTCGGTTTGGGCATTAGAGACACGGGAGCTAAGTTCTGACTGCAAAGAAGAAAGTTGCTGCTTAAGCGCTGCGATTTCTTGTTGCTGGGCATGGTCTTTTTGTTGGATATGGTAGCTAAGACCACCACCGAACAGAATGGTGAGCACGATGGCGATAGCACCTAGTTTGCTACCTTTGTTCTTTTGTTCTTTTTCCTGTGAAGGCGATGGAGCGGCAGGCGCTTCCACTTCAGCTTGAGTATCTTCGGTTGGGCTTAGTTCAGCGTCTATTTGCTCATTATTGTTTTTTTTACTTGTCATGCTGTTGTCCTATTGTTGAGCTTTGCCAAGAGCGGTTAGCAGAGCCTGATTTGCTGCACCATTAGCATTTACGATCCGAGTAAAGCCGTGTTCAAGAGCCCAGTCGGCAATGCGTTGACTGGGGACTATCAAGTGCAATTGACGTAGCCAAGCGGTATGCTCGGGAGAAATGCTACGCACGAGTTGAGAGAGTTGCTCTCCGCTCGTCACTATGACGGAGTCGACCTGATATTGTTGCCAATGCCTCACTGCAACCTTGCCATCAAAAGGTAGTGCGACTCGTTGGTAGGTTTGGCTATAGCTGACATTCGCCCCTAGCGATACAAGGGTATCGAATATTAACTCTCGCCCACCATTGCCTCGCAGAATCGTAATACGTTTACCTTCTACTTGGTTGAGCTGTGGCAGTTTGAGTAGGTGTTCACTGTCACTCACGTCAGGGTAGTGTACTTTTAGTTGCGTCGCTTTGCTTAATTTGTGTGCGGTTTTTTGACCAACGGCAACATATATGGGCTGTGTAGGCCATGCTAAATCAACCAGTAACCGTTGTGCACCTTCTACGGCGTGCTGGCTGACGGCGATAATAATGTCGCTTTGATAAAGTTGCTGTGAAAGCTGGCTGCGATCACCCCAGGGCTGGATTTCGATAAGAGGGTGGTGAATAGCAATGTTGCCAAGCGAGGTTATCGCTTGGCATAGGGCATCTCCCTCTTCACCAAATCGAGTGACTAAGATGCTCGACATGATTACTCGTGTTCGCAGTAAAGCTTTTCTAGAATTTCTTTAGCCCCATCGTTGAGTAACTGCTGTGCAAGCGTGACACCGAGCTGCTCAGCTTGGCTGCGCTTACCACGTATTTCCCCACGAACAATCTTAGAACCATCGGGTTCGCCAACCAGCGCTCGCAGCCAAATGTCGTCACCCTCTAACAGAGCATAGCTACCAATAGGTACCTGGCAGCCGCCTTCTAAAGTTAGGTTCATAGCGCGTTCACACAATACGCGATCAGACGTTTCTTGGTGATTTAGTGGGGCTAATAGCTCATGTAGACGGGTATCATCGAGGCGGCATTCAATGCCGACAGCCCCTTGACCCACCGCAGGTAGAGACTGTTCAGGTTCGATAAAACTGCGGATGCGCTCTTCAAGCTTTAGGCGTTTGAGGCCAGCAGCCGCAAGAATGATGGCATCGTAATCGCCATTGTCGAGTTTCGATAGGCGAGTCCCCACATTGCCACGTAGCTCTTTGATCACCAGATCTGGGCGATACTCTTTTAGTTGGCATTGACGACGCAAGCTACAGGTACCCACCACAGCGCCTTGCGGCAGTTCATCGATGGATGAATAGGTATTCGAGACAAAGGCATCCCTTGGGTCTTCACGTTCACAAATAGTGGTCAAACCTAAACCCGGTGGAAAATCGACAGGAACGTCTTTCATAGAGTGCACCGCAAGGTCCGCACGACCTTCCAGCATCGCGACTTCGAGTTCTTTAACAAACAACCCTTTACCGCCAACTTTTGCCAGCGGCGTGTCGAGAATAATATCGCCTTTAGTTACCATGGTAACCAGCTCAACCTCTAAACCCGGATGGGCACTTTGAAGTGCGTCTTTAACATAATGGGCTTGCCAAAGGGCAAGAGGGCTTTTACGTGTGGCAATGCGAATAGGTGCTTGGCTAGATGCCTGATGAGCTGCACTTTGTGACATAGACGTTCCGTTCAATACATTCTAGTTATAACAAACAGACTTCATCCTACCACTGAGATCAACAAAATCTTACTGTTTCCTTGGTAAGGTGGTGAATCAGCGCCACAAATTAAACACTCGGAAAATATTATGTGAAGCCACTCACATTTGTAGAGTGTCAAATTACTCATTTTTGGGAAAATATACTGAGACTATATTTGGCGTGAATCCATGTCATGGATGAATAAAAATGGATGCGTAGTACGCTATTTCTTTACCTTCTGACACTAAAGTGTTAAATTGATCACGTTTTCAGCGTGGTTATGAATGTCTTTTAAACAGAAGTAACAGATTAAATTAAGTCAAGGATAGCCCCTTTGCAGGCACATATTGAAACATTGATAAAACGACTCGATCTGCTTAATCAGCAGCGCATAGACCGTGCGTTGGCGCTGATGGATATGCAGAGTCAGCGTGTTTTTCATTTGTTACCTGTCCTTCTTAATTACAACCACCCTTCTGTCCCGGGGTATTACGAACAGCAAGTCCCTTTTGGTGTTTTCGATTTTTCCCCAAACCCTTCCCAGCAACAATTCATCGAAGAAACTGAGCGCGCGCTCGGAGAGAAGCTAACCTCTGCTCCTTCTGCGGGAATTCTAGCGCTATATACGATGGGCAGTACCTCATCGATTGGTCAAAGTACCTCGAGTGATTTAGATATTTGGGTATGTGTCTCGCCTCTCATGAGTGCTGATGAGCGCAGCCAATTAACCAATAAGTGTCTGTTGATTACTGAGTGGGCGATGACGTTTGGCGTTGAAGCTAACTTCTTCTTGATGGATGAAGAGCGTTTTCGTAGTAATCGCTCAGAGGAGATGACCGGGGATAACTGCGGTTCTTCTCAACATCTACTTTTGTTGGATGAGTTTTATCGTTCAGCGGTAAGGTTAGCAGGGCAAAGGTTGCTGTGGCAGATCGTGCCACCTGAAATGGAAGAGTGCTACGACGAATACGTAGGTCGATTGTGTTCAGATGGATCGATCGACTGTGGTCAATGGATTAACTTTGGCCAATTGAACCGCATTCCAGCCGAAGAGTATTTTGGCTCGAGTTTGTGGCAGCTTTATAAGAGTATCGATGCACCTTATAAGTCGGTGTTAAAAGCGATTCTCTTAGAGGCGTATTCGTGGGAGTACCCGTCAACTCAGCTGTTGTGCATTGACTCTAAGCGTCGCTTCTTTGCTCATGAGCCTGATCTCTATGGCATGGATGCATACTATTTGATGCTCGAGAAAGTGACCCGCTACTTAGAGCGTGTCGGTGATACTCAGCGTCTGGACTTAGTGCGTCGCTGTTTCTACCTGAAAACTCACGAGAAACTTTCTCGCGAACCAGGTGTAGGCTCAGTCGCATGGCGTCGTGAAGCGCTGACCTTGATGAGTCAAGAATGGAATTGGGGTCAGGATGTACACGTACATCTTGATGATCGCCGTAATTGGAAAGTGGAACAAGTCAAAGTGATGCATGAGCAGCTATTAGGCGCTCTGATGCAAAGCTACCGCAACTTGATTCAATTCGCCCGTCGTAATGACATCACCTCCGCCATTAGCCCGCAAGATATCAGTATCTTGGCACGTAAGCTCTATGCTGCGTTTGAAGTGTTGCCGGGTAAGGTGACCTTGCTCAATCCGCAAATATCACCTGACTTGCACGAATCTGATCTTAGCTTTATTCAAGTCAGTCAAGGCCGCAGTAATCGTGCTGGCTGGTATTTGTATAAGCAACCACTAGAAGCGCCACAGATCATTGGTCAGCCATATCTGGAGCACAACGAGTACTTAAGTAAGCTAGTGGCTTGGTCATTTTTCAACGGTTTGATCACCGAATCAACCCGCTTACACTCTGTGGTTCGAGACGCTGATTTAGATATTGATAAGTTCTACCAAATGGTCAGTGACTTACGAAACACCTTCTCATTGCATAAGCGTCGTCCAACCATGCAAGCATTGGCGAGTCCTTGTGAGATCAGTCAGTTGGCCATGTTCATTAACTTTGAAAATGATCCAACAGATACCTTGTCTGCTCGCGACCTTAAAGCGGACATGAAAAACCCAGATATCTTTAGCTTTGGTGATAACAATCAGTGCTTGGTTGGCAGCGTTGATTTGGTTTACCGCAACTCTTGGCATGAAGTGCGTACCCTGCATTTTACTGGTGATACCGCGATGCTAGATGCGCTTAAAACGGTATTGGGCAAGATGCACCAAGACGCCATTCCACCAGAGTCAGTCGATGTGTTCTGCTACAGCAAGAACCTACGAGGCGTAATGCGCAATATGGTTTATCAGCTTTTAGCTGAATGCATTGATTTGCGTTTGAAGCCGATTGAGCAAGAAAAACGCCGCCGCTTTAAAGCGATTCGTGTGTGTGACCAAGTGTATGGCCTGTTTTTCGAACGTCGTGGAGTGTCGGTTCAGAAGCTGGAGAATTCCGTCGAGTTTTATCGCAGTATTTCTACCAACAAGCTTAAAGGCTCTCCACTGGTGATGTTGGACAAAGAGCAAGATCACCCATTGCCTGATATTGTGGATAGCTTTGCTAGTGAAGGTCTGATCCAATTCTTCTTCGAAGATATTGAGAACGGTTTTAATGTCTATGTATTAGATGAATCAAACCGAGTTGAGGTTTATCACCAGTTCAGTGGTAGCAAAGATGAGATGGTGGCTAACGTAAACCGTTTCTATACCTCTTCTTCATATCAAGATGATCTCAAAGTGGGCACGGCATTTACCAACTTTAACTTGCCACAATACTACCAAATTCTTCGCCCTCAAGATGGCGATGCTTATGTGGTGCCATATCGAAGTGAGCACTGCTCTAGTCGTCAAGACAAGGCGGTCAACGCTTAAAAAATGCCAACCTATTGTGGTTGGCATTTTTGATTGGGTGTTCAAGGCATTAGCCAAAGCTTATTCCCAGTCGATAGCTTCTTCAGCGTGTTTCTCACACTCTTGTTTCACCATCTCCATCAGCTCTAGCTGGGTTTTTGAACAGATCCACTCACCCTCTTGATACTGGAAGTGGAACCCGCCAGATTTAGAAGCCAACCAGACCTCTTTCATTGGCTCTTGGCGGTTGATGATGATCTGGCTTCGGTTCTCGAACTCCAGCGTCATGACGTTGCCATTCACTTCATAATCAATATCTGCGCCCGAATCATCGATCGCAATTTCGATCGCTTCCATCACTTGGTCTACCAATTGATGATATTCAGTATCATTCATCCTGCTCTGTCCTATTGCTTTTCCTGTTGTTGGTGCGATTATAGGGGGCATTGATGGATTAATCACGAACTGCAAAATGAAAAAGTCTTTCGCAGCACTGATTTTAGTATCAGTCTTGGGGCTCACTGGCTGTGGTCAGTCAGGTGCTCTCTATTTACCTCAGGAAGAACCGGCGCAGCAGCCACAATCGGAATAAATGCTAAGGAATAAACATTGGATTATTTTAATTATCAGGATGATGGCCAGCTTTGGGCCGAAAATGTCGCACTTACCGATCTTGCCGAGCAATACGGCACGCCTTTATACGTCTATTCTCGTGCTACGCTAGAGCGTCACTGGAACGCTTTTGATAGTGCTGTGTCAGAGCACCCACACCTTGTATGTTATGCCGTAAAAGCGAACTCAAATATTGGTGTACTTAACGTGTTGGCTCGCTTGGGCAGTGGCTTTGATATCGTCTCGCAAGGTGAGCTGGAGCGAGTAATCGCCGCAGGTGGTGACCCTGCCAAAGTTGTATTCTCTGGTGTGGGAAAAACCGCATCGGAAATGAAGCGTGCACTAGAGCTGAAAATTAAATGTTTCAATGTTGAGTCCGAGCCTGAGCTAGAGCTACTTAACCAAGTGGCTGGTGAGCTAGGTGTGATTGCGCCGATCTCGCTGCGTATTAACCCCGATGTGGATGCAAACACCCACCCGTACATCTCGACAGGTTTGCTTGAAAACAAATTTGGTATCGCTTTTGACCGCGCGCCAGAAGTGTATAAATTTGCCCAAAGCCTACCGAACTTGAACGTACAAGGCATTGATTGCCACATTGGTTCACAGCTAACCGATATTGAGCCTTTCATCGATGCAACTGATCGTCTGCTGGCACTGATCGAACAGCTAAAAGCACAAGGTATTGAGATTAAACACCTTGATGTGGGTGGCGGTCTTGGGGTGGTGTATCGTGATGAGTTGCCTCCTCAGCCTTCGGATTACGCTTCGGCATTGCTGGCTCGTCTGCACAACCATCCTGATCTTGAACTTATTTTTGAGCCTGGGCGTGCGATTGCGGCTAACGCCGGTGTATTGGTGACCAAGGTAGAGTTCTTAAAGCACACCGAACACAAAAACTTTGCAATTATTGACGCAGCCATGAATGATTTAATGCGTCCAGCGCTTTACCAAGCTTGGCAAGACATTGTTCCTGTGAAGCCTCGTGATGAAGAAGCGCAATGCTATGATCTGGTGGGCCCAATTTGCGAAACCGGTGACTTCCTGGGTAAAGATCGTAATCTTGCGCTTGCCCAAGGTGACTTACTGGCAGTTCGCAGCGCAGGTGCATACGGGTTCGTGATGTCCTCAAACTATAATACTCGTGCGCGTGCGGCTGAAGTCATGGTGGATGGCGATCAGTCTCACCTAGTGCGTCAGCGTGAAGCGCTTTCAAGCTTGTGGGAGCTTGAGCAAATTTTACCGGAGTAATCAGGCGGAGTACCCGAAAACACTATGCACTTTCATTTTTCTAAAATGCACGGTCTGGGCAATGACTTTATGGTGGTTGACTGTATCACCCAGAACGTGTTTTTTTCGACCGAGTTGATCCGCCGTTTAGGTAATCGACATACAGGTGTAGGTTTCGACCAATTACTGGTCGTCGAAGCCCCTTATGACCCTGAAACCGACTTTCATTACCGCATCTTCAATGCCGATGGTAGTGAGGTGGAGCAGTGTGGTAACGGTGCGCGCTGTTTTGCTCGTTTCGTTCGCATGAAAGGGCTAACCAACAAGCACTCGATCAATGTCAGCACCAAAAAGGGTAAGATTACTCTCCATATAGAAGAGGGTGATCAAGTGCGAGTGAATATGGGGGAACCTGTATTTGAGCCAAACAAGATCCCATTCAAAGCGAAGTCGCAGGAAAAAACCTACATTCTGCGTGCTGGTGAGCATACTCTGTTTTGTGGTGCTGTCAGTATGGGCAACCCGCATGTCGTAACCACGGTCGATGACATTGATGCATTAGATATAGAAAGCATTGGCCCACTTTTAGAGAACCATGAGCGTTTTCCAGAGCGAGTCAATGCAGGCTTCATGCAGCTTATCAGCCGAGATGAAATCTCTCTGCGCGTTTATGAGCGCGGTGTAGGTGAAACTCAAGCGTGTGGCACGGGAGCTTGTGGTGCTGTTGCCGTCGGAATCTTGCAAGGTCTATTAGCCAATCAAGTGAAAGTGCACCTTCCTGGTGGTGACTTGTTGATTGAGTGGAAAGGGGAAGGCCATCCTCTGTGGATGACGGGCTCTGCCACCCATGTGTTTGATGGGCAGCTCAGCTGCTAAGACTAAGGAGTCATTTTGTCTTACCCTGAAGCGGATGCGTTGACGGCGGAAGTTGTCGCTCAATACCTCCAAGACCATCCTGACTTTTTTCAAACTCGCAGTGAGTTGGTCTCTTCACTACAGATCCCGCATCAACAACAAGGTGCGGTCTCTTTGGTTGAGATCCAGATGCGCCGCCAACGCCAGCGCATCGAAGAGCTTGAAGAAGAGATCACCACTTTGATGTCTCTGGCAGCAAGCAATGATCGAACCTTTCATGATTTCATGCAGTTGCAAGAGCAGATTTTGCAATGTGATTACTTGGAAGAAGCCATCACTTGCGTGACAAAGACTGCAGTTAAACTCGGCTTGCAAGGTTGGGTTAAGCTGTTGGACTCTGCTGAGTCCAGACACCAGTTGAGCACCGAAACCTACCAGCGTTTTGCCATGAATCACTTTAATGGCAAACCAGCCTACCTTGGGCGAATGAAGAGTGCTGATCGAGAGGCGCTGTTTGGTGACGAGCGAGTACCAGAAATGGGCTCTTACGTGGTGCTACCGATGCTCAGTCGCCAACCTTTTGGTAAACCATTGGGATTGGTGGCCTTTGCGAGCGAAGATGGGGGGCATTTCCAACCCAATATGGATACCTTATTCTTGCGCCACTTATGTTTGGTATTGGCGCACATGGTGCAAATTTTACCATGGCGACGAGAAGAGAAGAGTGCGCATGTCAGCCACACCACTGCCCAATGAATTAGCGCGCCCTTTGGTGCGCTTTTACGAGTACTTGCGTGCTGAGCGAGACTTGAGCTTGCACACCCAGCGCAATTATAAAATGCACCTGACCAGCATGGCGCAAACCTTGGTTGAGATGGGCGTAACCGATTGGACTCAAGTCGATGCAGGGTGGGTTCGTCAGTTGGCCAGTAAAAGCATGCGCGATGGAATGAAACCCAGCAGCATAGGGACTCGCCTTTCCTCATTGCGCAGTTTTTTCGATTTTTTGATCTTACGTGGCACTTTGCAGGCCAATCCAGCCAAAGGCGTTTCTGCACCAAGAAAGCAGCGACCATTACCAAAAAACCTCGATGTTGATGAGGTGGGGCAATTGCTAGAAGTTGACCCTGATGATCCCCTGTCGATTCGAGACCGAGCTATGATGGAGTTGATGTACGGGGCGGGGTTACGATTGGCGGAGCTGGTGGATATCAATGTTAAAGATATCTCTTTTAGCCGTGGCGAGATCCGAGTCATAGGTAAAGGCAACAAAGAGCGGAAAGTTCCCTTTGCAGGTCAAGCCAAAGAGTGGGTGGGTCACTGGATGCGAGTACGAGGCCAGTTAGCCAATGGCGACGAACAGGGCCTATTTGTGTCTAAACAAGGGACACGCATTTCCCACCGTAACGTACAAAAGCGTATGGCAGAGTGGGGGCAAAAACAGTCCTTAAATAGCCACGTCAGTCCACATAAGCTGCGACATTCATTTGCTACTCATATGCTTGAATCAAGTGGGAACTTGCGTGCGGTTCAAGAGCTGTTGGGCCATGAGAATATTTCCACTACCCAAATCTATACTAATCTAGACTTCCAGCACCTTGCTGACGTCTACGACCAAGCGCACCCAAGAGCACGTAAGAACAAAAAAGGTTAATCCGTTATGCAGTTTTACCGTAAGTTGCCCGCTGTAAAGGCGATGAGTTTTGATCTCGATGATACGCTTTACGATAACTTGCCAGTGATCTTGCGACTAGAGAAAGAGGTGCGGGCTTGGGTCAATCAACACTACCCTAAATCTTTCGACCTAGATTACTCCCAGTGGCAAGCACTTAAGCGCCAGGTTATCGTTGAGCAGCCAGAACTGGTGCATGATGTGAGCTTGTGGCGTTACACTCAGCTGAAAGTGGGGCTTACACGCTGTGGCTATTCGCCACAGCAAGCCGAGCAAGCGGCTCAACGAGCGATGGAGCAAGTCAGTTATTGGCGCAATAAGGTACAGGTGCCAGAGCTTACTCATCATGTGCTGCAAGCGTTGAGTGCCAACATGCCGCTGATTGCTATCACCAACGGCAACGTTGATGTGGAGGCGATAGGTTTGTCTGGCTATTTCTCTCACGTGTTGCGGGCAGGTCCTGATGGCCGCCAAAAGCCTCACTCGGATATGTTTGATGAGGCTGCTCGATTACTTAAAGTGCCAGCTAAGCACATTTTGCACGTGGGCGATCACCTGACATCTGATGTGTTAGGTGCAAAGAGCGCTGGCATGAGTGCGGCTTGGATCCATCACAATGCTCTGCCAGCAGATAAGATGCGTATCCTGCCCGATCTATCTATTGCAACCTTGGATGAGTTACTTGCTCTGGCTCGGTAGGTTATCTGGCTCGTAACTCAATGGTATTTGGCTGATAAATTACCTACATTCTTCGAGCTAGGTCACTAATTGACGTATCAGCAGACAGATAATTACCAAAAGTTGATCCCAAACGACTGAGTTAGCTAAGCAGTGCCTTTATAGTGATGCAATCGCTTTCTGTTAATAAGTTGTAATATGCACTGCCACACTCTACTGATACAAGATATGCACCAGCTTCATGCTGAGCTCCTGAACATGCAGGTAGCTGAGCATTCGAGCTATTTGGTGCAACTCTTTTCAACACAGTCAGCAGAGTTAGCGCTAGAGTACAGTCAAGCGCTACGCCAGCGTTTTGGCGACCAAGTGACCTTGATAGGGCATAGTGCCAGCCATATTATTCATCATGGCAAGATTGTCGACAGCGGTACCTTGTTGGTCTTGACCGAACTCACCACCACGCATGTCACCGCCGCTGCGGTTTATTACACGGGTGACTTTACTCGTGACAGTCAGCTCCTAGTCGACGGTTTATTTCTCAATCGAAAATCCAAAGCGGTGATAAGCTTCGCCGATCAAGTGGACGCCAATGACTATCCACTGTTTGGTGCATTCAATAAACTCAGTCATGAGATTCCGGTAGCAGGTGGGCTGGCCCACCCTAACTTAACTGGGCGTTGGGTGATGCTCAATCAGCAGGTGCTGACCGGAGCGTGCGTAGCGATTGCACTGCACAATGAAAAGCTCAAAGTTTGGCGCGAGGCATACGCTGAGTGGAGTCCTGTTGGGCGACGCTTTCGTATTACCGATGCCGAAAATGGTGTGCTAAAGACCCTCGACCATCAACCTGCTCAGAGCGTCTATCGCCGTTACCTAGCTAATAATACTGAGTTGCCATTTGAGCAAATCCAAGATTTCCCTCTGATGAAGGGAGATGAAGCTGATCAGTCGGTCACATTGCCAATCCGCTACCTTGATGATGGTGCGATTGAATTCAATACTGAGTGGAAAATCGGCGACGAGGTGCGCTTTTGCTATAACCACCCGTCACTGACATTAGAGCAGGTGCGTTTGGGCGCCCAGCGACTTGCTCAGCATCGTCCTGAGAGCTTGTTTATCTATAACTGCTCCTCTCGCTTAGAGTTTATGGAAGGGATTGACGAGCTCAAGCCGTTATCGTCGGTGGCTGATGCCAACGGTAGCTATTGTATGGGGGAGTTGTTTCGGGACCACACCGGTCAACATATTCTCCACCACAGCTTGACCTATCTCGCCTTGAGTGAAGAATCCAACGTCACTGAGCTGCACTCTAGTTCAAACTATTATGCCGGCCACCAAGTCTCCCCGTTGTTTACTCTGATCCGTAACGCCATTAGCGATGTGGAAGAGATGAACAACAACATGGAGCAGAAATTGATGGAGCAGGCGCATAAGTTGACCGAAAGCTACCGCTTTGACCGTCGCACTGGCTTGCCGAACCGTCAGGTACTTAAAGAGCGTCTGGGTAAGATGCTGCAAAATGAACACTTATTGACGGTTAAACTGACCAACTTGAGTCAAGTGAATGAGAAGTATGGCTATCAAGTGGGCGATAAGCTGCTGATGGATTTGAGCCATTACTTCATTGAGCAGCTAAAAGATGGCTTTGGAGAAGCGGCCTCTTTGTACTCTATTGGTGTCGGAGAATGGGCGGCAATTTTCTACTCAGAGCGCACCAGTGCCTTCATTCGACAGAAGTTCACCGACTTTATTGACCAAATTGAACACGTCAATTTCGAACCTTATGGCCTTCCTGAGCTTGATTACTTATCGGTATCTGCGTGTGGTGGTTTAGCCAGTCGTCGTGATTTTCCTGAAGCCAGTGTCGATGAACTACTGCTGAAATCGATCGAAGCGCGCCGCCATGGCATGAAGAATAATCGCCACATGTGCAATGCCAAGTTGTTGGCGGGTGAAGAGCAGATGCGTCAAGACCAGCTAGAGTGGTTGTCCTGCGTCAGCCGAGCGGTATTGAATCGAAAAGTCGTTGCTTATGCACAGCCTATCTTCTCAGCTCACAACCACAAGAAAGTGTCTCAAGAGTGTTTGGTTCGGATCAAAGATGATGAGCAAATCATTCCACCGGCCAAGTTCCTGCCAATCATTCAAGGAACGCACCTTTACACTCGCTTGAGCCGTCAGATGATTAGTCATACCTTCGCTCAGATGCAGCACAGTAATGAGTCATTTTCGATCAATCTGTCGCCGCAAGATTTGATGAGCGACAAGACCTTGTATCTGCTTGAGCAGTCGATGCGTAAGCTCAGTAGTGCCAGCCGGGTCGGACTGGAAGTGTTAGAAACTGAGCAAATCAAAGATTATGGTCGTATGCAGGAAGTGTGCGACCACTTCCGTCGATTAGGCGCACGTATTATTGTCGATGATTTTGGCTCTGGGTACTCGAATATCGATGAGTTGATCAAGCTAGAGCCTCAGATCATCAAGCTTGATGGCAGCATTATTCGTAATCTTGATAAAGATCCAAGGCAGCGTCAGATCACCCAGCAGCTAGTGCGCCTGTGTCACGTGTTTGAAGCAAAGACAGTGGCAGAATTTGTGCACAACCAGCAAGTGTGCCAAATCGCTGAAGACCTGGGAGTCGACTTCTTACAAGGCTACTACTTGGGTAAACCTGAGCTGCTAGAGGTAAGCGCCGCACCGCAGGTGCCGTGCAGCGTTAGCTACTTGTGATCGATTTTAAGGCGTGACCGCTTTTGTCCGCTTTAAATGCATCTAGGGATAACGCAAAAAACCTTTCCAACTGATGGGCTTGATCATCAAGCCTACTGCATTTTAATACTTCAATACCCACTTCGCAGGTGCACAAATGCCCTTGTTGCTGATTGCGTCGCAAATGGTACTCAGAGTTTTGCTCTGGGACTAAATGAAAATGCGGCAAGGCCTGTAACCAAGGAGTGCGGTTATACATCTTTCGAGCTTCTTGCCAAGTCGCATCCAAAATAATGACTAGTGGATGAGGGGGGTCATTAAGGTGCTTCGCAGTCAATTGGCTGCTGCCCGTTGCTGGGTAGAGCAGTAATGGCGATACCTGTTGGTTGTTTATTTTGTCGATCAGTGCTTGAGGTGGGCAAGTACGATCCCACACCTCAAGTTGGCAATTATCCATACTAGCGGTAAGCCAGCGCCCAGTGTTGGTTTCACGCCTTAGTTCATTGGCGTGAGTTAACAGCAGCATCGACCAGTCGGGTGTGAGCTTGGGGATCAGGTGACAAATGCATTGGTGCTGCAAACCACAACCTTCACATCTTGCCATTTACATCGACACTCCGTCAAAAGGGGATCTTTCATCGGCAAATAGCACCGCTTTTAGCGCTGGGCGCGAAAGAATTTCCGGTTCGACGCTTGGATTCAGTGGGTATTTACCATTTTCAAACCTCAAGCGGTGTTCAGTAGAGCTCGGTACCCCTTTCGCTGATAGTATCAGGTCGTTCCATCCCTGATGTTGGGCTTCACTCACCAGTACCGGGGCTCGAACTAGTGTCATCTCGGTATTTAATTGCCACTCGCCTTGGTCATCTTGATCGAAAATCACCATTTTGCAGCCGGCGTTGCCACACCAGTTGAGCAGTGTCAGCAGCTCAGGCTTACCGTCTTGGTTAAGGTCATAGTTGAGCCAGAGGTATTTGGTATCGTCAGTGGTCTCGTTGACGCTGCGAGCATACTGGCGCACCGCTTGGTCAACATCGGCTTGAAAATCAGTGCGAGACTGAATCTGCTCGGGTTCCTCGCTGTTTTGGCTCGGGTCTGCTTTGTAAAGCACCAGCCCACCATCAGACAAGGTGTAGATTTGGCCATTGATCCGTTCTTTCTTTGCGATGAGCTTGTCATCTTGAAGGTCGTATATGCGCTCACTTAACAAAGGCTGCTGCTGATGGTGAGTCGTTGTGACATAGAGCTGCTGATCATTGAGCTGCTGCCAAAAACCACGCTCTTCTCGGGCACGTTCACCATTAGTGTAGACATAGCGAGTGATTGCTGTGTGGTCAGCCTCAAGCTCTAGTTCGACAGAAAAACCTTGGTTGTGATTTGATTGCGCCAGATAGATCCCTGTCCATACTTGTGTTGGGTCTTGGTTGCTGAGTGCAGCGCAGCCTTCGAGTGATGTGCCATCGTTATCTTTAAGCTCAGCATACCAACTAAAAATATCACCACTCATGCTATCGCGGCAGTTTTGATTGGATAAGATCAGTGCACCTTGGTCAGCAATGTAACGACGAGCCGTGAGGGTAAACTGCTGATCTTGGATTTTCCACTGTTTGGCTTCTTCGCCGAGCTGGGCAATATCTATGACGCCTTGGCCTAGACTTGCTACCCAAAAAGGCTCATTACCCATCGCCTGTGTTGGCACTTGGCGAGAGTTACAGCTCACCTCTTTGCTTAATACATTGATTCTTTGCACTACAAAGCGAGCATCAAAATCTGCCGCAAAGCCATCATTGCCCGGTGGAAGTAAGTAACCAATCACTTCGCCGTAGACTGGCTCATAAGGCTCGTTAATCAAGGTTTGTGCACGGGCATAGTCTTCCGTGCTGATATCTAGCCAGTACTGAGCACTGCTGCCACAAGGCTGAATTGAGCGAGCCTCATGACCGAGCACGATTTCACCAGCAAGAACGAAGGTTTGAGGCGTGATTTTTTGCTGATTTAACTCAATTTTGCTTTCTGGTGTCGAGTCAGTTTCTGTTGACGGTAAGCTTTGACTACAACCCGACAGAAATGCCAAGCCTGCAAACGAGACTAACAGCGAACGTGTTAACATAACGATTCCTTGCGGCGGAGAATTTGAAGAGTTTTTATTATGGCATATTGGTTATTTAAAACAGAACCAGACACCTTCTCTATTGACGACTTATTGACAAAACAAGTCTCCTGTTGGGAAGGCGTGAGAAACTATCAAGCTCGCAACATGATGCGTGATGAGATGAAATTAGGTGATTTGGTTTTACTCTATCACTCGTCGTGCAAGCACATTGGCGCAGTCGGTATCGGTAAAGTGGTCAAGGAATCATACCCGGATCATTTTCAGTTCGATGAGCAAAGTGACTACTATGATCCGAAAGCGAGCGAAGAAAATCCGCGCTGGTGGATGGTTGATATCGAGTTTGTCGCTAAATTTGATAAGCGAGTGAGTCTTGCCAAGATGAAGTCGATGCCAGAGCTTGCTGACATGCCTTTGGTGAAACGGGGCAATCGCCTTTCTATTATGCCCGTTACCGAGCAACAGTGGCAGGCGATCACCTCATTGGGACAGAGTTAGATTAGGTGCTCAAGTAGGTAGTGGGCGACTGCATCATCTGCGTTGCTGCCAATGACTTGATTGGTCGGCAGCGCTTTTTTTACTTTTTCGTGGGAGGTTTCCATCACTAGACCTCGGCCTGCCATGGATAGCATCTCCACATCGTTCATGCCGTCACCAAACGCAATGCAATCTTCTAATTGATACCCAAGTGACTGCGCTACCGCTTTAAGCGCTTCCCCTTTTGATACCTCTTTTGCCATCACTTCCAGACACCAAGGCGTTGAGAACGCTACATTCAGGCGATCGCCAAAGTGCGCATTGAGCTTCTCTTCGTAAGCTACCATGTAGTCGTGGTCTGGGTTGGTAAAGAAAAGCTTGGCGATGCCGTCGCTTGGGGCATTGTCGACATCAAACTTGGTGTAAGTGAAGCCTGTGTCTTTGTGGAATTTTTTCAGCCTCTCGTCTTCACGGTCTAGCAACCAAGTTTCGTTTTGGTAGACGTGAATGACCACATCTTTGTCTTCTTTGAACAGATCAACGATCGGTTGAACTAAGTCACTCGGTACATTTTGGCTGTAGATCAGCTCATCGTTGTGGTCATGTACACGAGCACCGTTGGAGGTGATCATGTGCGCAGGGATCCCCACCTGACTGCGAATGCCTGCAACGTCAATGTGGTGACGACCGGTGGCGAAAATAAAGTGGAAGCCTTGATTGTGTAAGTCGACCAAAGTTTTTTTGGTAAACGCACTCAGTTGGTGATCGGGGGCAAGCAAGGTTCCATCAAGGTCTGAGGCAACGATTTTAAACTGAGCAGGTTTTTGTACTTGAGTCATAACACGTCCAATAGGTTAACAACGATTCGGAAAGAGATTTTAATCTATTTCGCAGCGTTTAAAGAGGGTAAACCAGAGTTTCCCCTTTTAGTGATTCTGGTTTTGGCGCTGGTGGAAAAAGTCACAGATTGCCTCAAGTGCTTGATTTCTTACGCCATCAACGTCAAACAGTAGCTCATGCTTGGCGCTAGCAATGGTGATGAAGCCAGTTTCCGGCCGCTGGTCAACAAAGCGTAAGTGCGCCTTATTGTCTACGATGGTATCGCTGCCTGCTTGGATAAGTAGTGTGGGCGTTTTCAATGCTTTGGCTTGATCAATACAGAGTTTACTCGCACTAAGAGCTTGGTACACCCAGTGGGCACTTGGACCACCGAGTTGTAGCTCTGGCATCTGATCATATAGATTGCGAAACCACGTATATCGAGCCTGACTGCTGCTGAGCGGATTGGTTGCAAAAGGTTTCGGATAATACGGCTGATGACCCGGAGCGTAGTTTGGCTTGGTGGATAACTTTGCAATCACCGCACTTAGCGCAATGGCAAAGGGTTTGAGATACCATGCGACGTGAGCTCCAAACATGGGAGCACTCAGTGCAAGCCCTTTGCAGCTACTTTCCGGCTGTTGCTGAAGGTAGCGAGTGGCGATGGCACCACCCATAGAGTGACCTAGCATATACCAGTGCTCGTAGCCCTCGATATTCCAATGGGAGAGTACGCTATTTAGGTCTTCAATGTAGTCTTCAAACTTGTCGACATATCCCATTTGAACATCGTCTATCAACCGATCTGATTTTCCTTGGCCTCTGTGGTCAAAGCTATAAACATCATATCCTTGATTGAATAGGTCAAAAAACAGCTCTTGGTATTTCCAAGCACTTTCGATGCGCCCATTGACGACGACGACTGCTTTGGTGTGCTCAGGGTGGGTGAGTTTCACTTGGTAGATTTGTCGTCCTGCTTTTCCTACGATAAAACCGTCTTGCCTTTGCTGCCAAAAAGGCGCAATCTGGCTTTCCATGGTGGTTAATAATTGGTCTTCTTGGGTAAAAGGTTTCAAGGCAAAGGTCATATCGGCTCTTATTCGATTATGTACAGCAAGTTAGAGTATATCAGGATTGATTACCGATATAGTATGCCACTCCAATGACGGGGTGATGATAATTGTATTGCGGGGAGTAGTATGGATATTCAAGTTTGGCTGGCTTATGTATTGACGGCGATAGTATTTAGTTTGGCGCCGGGTTCGGGCACTGTAAATTCGGTCAGCAATGGTATTAGCTTAGGGCTTAAACGCTCTGTGCCAGCCATTGTAGGTCTGCAAGTCGGTTTGATGATTCATATTCTGCTGGTCGGTGCAGGTATTGGTACTCTGGTCGCTCAGTCCGCAACGGCATTTACTATCATCAAGTGGGTAGGGGTGCTGTACTTAGTTTATTTGGGGATCAGCAAATGGCGTGATAGCAGCTCGCTTGCTATTGATCAAGGCACAGGTGAGGTACAAGGAAGCAAGCTGCTTAAGAAAGCAGTGCTGATCAATTTAACCAATCCTAAATCTATCGTTTTTTTGGTGGCACTGTTTCCTCAGTTTATTGACCCTGCGGGCAGTCAATTGACCCAACTGGCGATCCTTGGTGTGACCACAGTTATTATTGATTCTATCGTGATGGTGTTTTATACCGGGCTGGCCTCTCAGTTAAGCCGATTTGTGCGTTCGTCTTCACAGATGGCGAAATTAAACAAATTATTTGGCGGAATGTTCGTTGGGTGCGGATTTTTGCTTGCTGGAGCAAGAGCTTAGTTGTCGGACGGTGGACTTTTAAGCTATTCTTAGCGCTTCTTGATTCGGCGATAAACATGTGAAGTACCAATATGTATACTTACGTTGCTAGGCAACCCATTCTTAATGGAAAGCGCCATACTTTAGGGTATGAACTTCTATTTCGTGATGGTGAAAATAATGCCTTTCCAGCGCATGTAGATTCTAACCGTGCGACATACCGGTTAATCGCCGAAAATTTCCTCTCTTTTCAAGAGCTGACCACAGCGCAACCACTGCGTTATTTTATTAATTTCTCCCACGAGAGTTTGGTGCGTCTGTTGCCGATGGCGCTGCCAAAAGAGCATATCGTGGTGGAAATTCTAGAGACCTGTCGTCCAACCGATGAGCTGCTGCAAGCTGTTCGTTATCTGCACCGCAATGGCTACAAAATCGCCTTAGATGACTTTGACTTAGGGCCAGAGTGGCAACGGTTTTTGCCATTTGCTCGCATCATCAAGATCGATTTAATGCAAGTGGGCGTCGAGAAGGCGTGTGAGTATGTGCAAGCCCGTCGCAGCCAAGGGTGCAGTCGTAAATATGTGGCGGAGCGAGTCGAGACCGCCGAAGAGTTTGCCGCCACTCAAGCCGCAGGCTTTCATTTTTTCCAAGGCTATTTCTTTAGCAAGCCAGAGATCATTCGTAATCGCGCTGTAAAACCAGAACAAGTACTGGCGATGCAACTGTTTTACGAGGTGTGTAAGCCGCAAGTGGATTACAAGAAAGTGGAGTTCCTTATCTCTGGTGATGTGTCATTAAGTTATCAGTTGCTGAAGTTCGTGAATGGGTTTAGCCATCGCATTACGGTGCCAATTTCCTCTTTTAAGCAGGCGTTGGTCTATCTAGGACAAGACAGACTAAAACAGTTTGTATCGCTGGTGGTGGCCTCTTACGTGGCGATAAATAAGCCCGCCGAGTTGCGTAAGCTCAGTTTGCAACGAGCACGATTTTGCCATTTGATGACTCGCTACCAACCATTCAGTGATCAGCGTGACCAAGCCTTTCTGCTCGGGCTGCTGTCATTGCTCGATAGCTTTCTCGATCAATCGATGGACCATCTGCTCAGCCAGTTGCCGTTAAGCACCGAGCTCAACGTAGCTTTGTTAGAACGAGGTGGAGTGTTGGGTCGCTTGTTAGCATTAGAAGAGCAGTTCGAGCAAGCGAACTGGTTGCAGGTCGAGAATCTATGTAAGCAGCTCAAGTTGGAAGTCAGCGATGTAAAGCACGAGCTGGTTCAAGCCATGGCGTGGAGTGAGCAAATTCAGGCGTCACTGGAGTAACGCACCCACTTTTTCATCTGAAGGCTCAGATGAAAGTTTTGTGACAAAGCCGGTCATTTTGTTGACCTGCTTTTTTTATTTGTTTATATATATGGATATGCAGATATATGAGAGGTAACAAATGCTACCCCATCAATTTTTTAAGCTGCTCTCTGATGAAACTCGAATGCGTTGCTTACTGCTGATCGCTCGAGAAAAAAGGTTATGTGTTGGGGAGCTTACGGCAGCGCTCGATGAGAGTCAGCCGAAGATTTCTCGACATTTAGCCATGTTGCGCCAATCCGGCATACTGACCGATGAGCGCAACGGGTTATGGGTTTATTACCAGATTTCTACCGATCTGCCGGGATGGATGCTAAAGATAATTGAAGACCTTAAGCTATCTAATTGCCTTGCAGGTCAGTACCAACAAGATATTCAGCGTTTGGCCGCCTCCGAGCGTCCGTGTCTATTAGCAGGAGAAAAGCTATGACAATTAAAGTAGGTATTAACGGTTTTGGTCGTATTGGTCGTCTTGCGATGCGTGCAAGCTTCGATTGGGAAGGTTTTGAAATCGTTCAAATCAATGACGTTGCTGGCGATGCAGCAACCTTAGCTCACCTACTGCAGTTCGATTCAGTACAGGGCACATGGCATCATGAAGTGACCACACAAGGCACGGACATGCTTATCAATGGTAAGACGATCCATACTACCCAAGAGCGTGATATTGATGCGATCGATTGGTCGGGCTGTGACGTCGTGCTTGAGTCTACCGGTGTTCACCGCAAGACAGAGTTCCTAAACAAATACCTAGACCAAGGCGTTAAGCGTGTTGTGGTATCTGCACCAGTGAAAGAAGACGGTGTGGCAAATATTGTTGTTGGTGTGAACGATGAAATTTTTGATCCAGAGAAGCACCGCATCGTCACTGCAGCGTCATGTACGACTAACTGTATTGCTCCTGTGGTTAAAGTGATCAACGAGAAACTAGGCATCGAGCAAGCCGCTTTCACCACCATTCATGACCTAACTAACACTCAAACCATCCTAGATGCGCCGCACAAAGACCTACGTCGTGCACGTGCTTGTGGTATGAGCCTTATCCCAACCACAACGGGCAGCGCTAAAGCGATTGTAGAAATTTTCCCTGAGCTAAAAGGCAAGATTGATGGCCATGCGGTACGTGTACCACTAGCCAACGCATCGCTGACTGACATCGTGTTTGACGTGAAGCGTGATACCAGTGTGGAAGAAGTGAATGCGATGCTAAAAGAAGCGTCAGAAGGTGAGCTGAAAGGCATCCTTGGCTTTGAAGATCGTCCACTGGTTTCTATCGACTACAAAGGTGACCAACGTTCTACCATCGTTGATGCACAATCTACCATGCTGGTTGGCCCTCGTATGTTAAAAATCTACGCTTGGTACGATAACGAGATGGGCTACGCAACTCGTACCGCAGAGCTTATTCGTACTGTCGGTCTCGCTTAATTGAGAATTGCAAAAGGAATATTCAAATGACACACCCAACTTGGCAACTTGACTTAGATTTAGGTGCGCTGATCCTGACGCCGTGCCCGGGCACTAAAGAAGCGGATCTGCAGACATCACTAGAGCAGCTGAAATCGCAAGGGGTTGCCGCAATTGTTACCGCATTGAGTGATGAAGAGATGGCATCTAAGAATGTTGCCGAACTTGGCCATATTACCGAGCAACTTGGAATGAAATGGTTCCAAATCGTCATTGAAGACGATAAAGCGCCTGAAGCAGATTTTGCTGCCAAGTGGCAAGCTGCAAGTCCAACGCTGCACGCCATTGTTGATGCAGGCGATAAGGTTGCCCTGCACTGCATGGGCGGTTCGGGCCGCACAGGTTTGCTTGCTGCGCATTTATTGTTAGAGAAACAATGGCCACTGGATGAGATTGTCACTAAGGTGCAGGCATTGCGCCCTGGTGCTTTCACTAAATCGGTACAAGTGGAATACATTCAAGCAGTCGCAAAAGCTTAATCGAGGTCGAGATGCTGTCAAATCTTAGCCAAAGTGTTCGCCAGTATATGCTGGTGACCTTCAACTACTGGAATTTCACCATCACCGATGGTGCCCTGCGTATGCTGGTGGTGCTTTACTTCCATGATTTGGGATACAGCAGCTTAGAAATAGCGTCACTGTTCTTGTTTTACGAGTTCTTTGGCGTTGTTACTAACCTTGTGGGCGGTTGGCTCGGTGCGCGCTTAGGGCTGAATCGAACCATGAACATTGGTTTGGGGATGCAAATAGTCGCGCTTTTGATGTTGGCGGTTCCTAATGCTTGGTTAACCATACCTTGGGTTATGGCGGCTCAAGCGCTGTCTGGTATTGCTAAAGACCTCAATAAGATGAGTGCCAAGAGTGCGATAAAAACCTTGGTTCCAGGGGATCAGCAAGGTGCGCTATACAAGTGGATTGCTATCCTGACCGGGTCTAAGAATGCGCTGAAAGGTGTCGGCTTTTTCCTTGGTGGTATGCTACTCACCTTGGTGGGTTTCCAATATGCTGTTGCTGCGATGGCAGGCGTGCTGGTCCTGGTGTGGATTGGTAGCATGATTGGCCTTAAAAGCGAGATCGGTAAAGCGAAGAATAAGCCTAAGTTTTCGCAGATCTTCTCTAAATCTGGCAGCGTGAATATTCTGTCGGCAGCGCGCATGTTCTTGTTTGGTGCTCGTGACGTATGGTTTGTTGTGGCATTGCCTGTGTATCTTGGTAGCGTGTTTGGCTGGGATCACTTGTGGGTAGGCGGTTTTCTTGCTTGCTGGGTGATTGGCTACGGCTTTGTGCAAGGCTTTGCTCCTCGTTTGACGGGCAAAGCACAAGGCAAGGTACCAGACGGGCGTGCAGCAATGTGGTGGGCCGCTGGCCTAGCGGTTATCACAGCTGCAATTGCTTACGCTGTGCAAGTTGAATGGCAGCAGCAGCTTGTGATCGTGGTGGGACTGATGGTGTTTGGGGCGATTTTCGCTGTGAACTCTTCTCTGCACTCTTACCTTATTGTCAGCTATGCTAAAGAAGATGGCGTTTCCTTGGACGTTGGCTTCTACTACATGGCCAATGCCATGGGGCGTTTGATAGGTACAGTATTATCTGGCTGGGTGTTCCAAATAGCAGGCTTAGCTGCGTGTTTGTGGGTCTCTTTTGCCTTTTTGGCGCTGACCGTCGTCATCAGTATCTGGCTTCCACGCCATAGTCATGACTTGTCGCTGAACAAAACTTAACCTGACGTTGACCGCCAGTAAAAGAAAATGAGTGAGCCTATGCCTTAATTGGTATAGGCTTTTTTTGTTGGCCGAGATTGCAGGGAAACAGAAGTGTCCAATCGTATTTTCTTTTTTGACCTATTGCGTTTTGTGGCAGCGATTGCCGTTGTAGCTATCCACGCATTAGGACCCTATCGTCATTTATTGGGCGAGATCCCAACCCCAGAATGGATCGCTGCTGTGGGCTTAAATAGCCTTAGCCGTTGGGCCGTACCTGTGTTCATTATGATCACAGGGGCGTTGATGCTTTCTGATAAAAGGCCATTTGACCCCGTTACCTTTTTTAAGCGTCGCTTGGGTAAGGTTCTGGTGCCATTTCTCGTTTGGTCACTATTTTATGCTTGGTTTAGTGGCTGGAGTATCAGTGGGTATGCCGCGCAAACATCGACTCAGGTGCTGTTAGAGTTCTTTTCTCACCCGACTTATTACCATCTTGGTTTTTTCTATTATTTTTTGCCGCTTTACTTTGTGGTGCCAGTGTTTAAGTGGTTAATGGCCAATTACGATCACAAAGCATTAGCGGCATACGCAGGTCTTTGGTTACTAACGACAACACTGTTCCTATTCAAAATCGATGGCCCATGGAGCCATGAACTGTGGCTGTATGCGGGCTATTTGCTGCTGGGTTGGTATCTTTACCACGTTGAGTTAACCAAACGTCTTATGCAGGGCTTTGTAGCCGCTGGAATCATTGCCGCCATAGTGACAGTGATGATGGTGATAGAGCCTAGCCTGGCATTGCAAGAGTATAAGGTCGGGCGTTGGCTATCTTATAAAACCATAAATACCATTGTTATAGTCGCAGCAATATTCATCGCTGCACGTTACTTTGCGCCAAGGCTGAGTGAGGCGAGCAAGCAAGTGGTGAGCTTTGTCAGCCAATATAGCTTAGGTGTGTATTTGCTCCATCCGATCTTTTTGTGGCCGATGATAGAGCTTGAGTGGTATCGACTATTGCCAGCTTGGCTATCGATACCATTGTGGACTCTGGTCGCAGGCAGTGCTGCTCTGTGGTTGAGTTGGGTATTGGCGAAATCGAGTAAGACTCGCTGGCTGACGCCTTAGGTCGATCTGTTTAGTCTCTTTGCATTGCAAAGTGTACAAACTTATCACCACGATACGTCAGAACCCCCTGATCACCAGGGTTTAAGGCCGAGAAGTAGTGTATGCCGACTTGGAATTCACGTTTAGGTCCTAAGCGTCCTTTTTGTACGTAGATCCAATACTCTTGTGGCTCTTCACCGGGTTCGGAGTTGTCATTATCGATGGCTTGTTTATCGATGATGGTGACATGAGCCGTTTGTTCTGGCGCATTTTCCCCCAGCGTGTGTTTTCGTTGGAAACGCACAAATAGCCAGCCCGCAAGGATGGCAAAGCAAAACATGGTCAGAAGTAATGTAACTGGCATAGTGGGATATCCTTATCAATTTCAATAAGTTTACCGCTCACGAGAGGGCTTACCAGTGATAAGATTGTTTTCGTGATCTCACTAGAGAAAATCTCAATTCGCCTAGACTAAGTTTAAAAGAGTTGTCATGAGTGGAGTATCCACCTGAGAAAGCATGTGTTGGAGGCAGATAAATGTCACAGATAGAAAAAGTGGTGACCCGAACCCGTAGGTTGGAGAAATTGCTGCGCAGTCAATACCATGCCGATGGAAAAGGGCTGCATCAGTTGATCACCAGTTGTGAAGAGCGCTTACCGCATGATGTGATTGGAAAACTGCGTTATGTCGCCACCATTCGCAATAAAATTGTTCATGAAGATAACTATCAACTCGATAATCAAAAAGATTTTCTGCGTGTATGTGATGAGTGTGAAAAAGAACTCACCCCTCGCAGTGGCCGGTTTATCTGGGGTGTTGCTATTGCTTTAATGGCATTAATGACGGCAGCGGCGGCAGGTTTCTATTACATTCATTGGAACACCTTGAGCCAGCATTTGTGATGGTGAGCCATTGATTTAAAAGTCAGACATAAAAAAACGGGGACGCATACATGCGTCCCCGTTTTTTTATGTCTGACTCAGTGCGAGTTAGTACATCATCGGCAGTGTCATCAAGCCTACAACTACCGCAAGCATCACTAGCCCTTGTTTTTGTGAAGAAGAAATCATAACACTGCTCCTAAATCTTATTGGTTAAACCGTTGATGTAGATAATAGTGCTTTTAAGTGTATTTTGTCAACATTTATTATCTAGACCTTAAAAAACACAGTTTAATTGGGTTATTTGGAGTGAATTGGCGAAGTTTACTGATGTTTTTGATAGTTCGTATATTAGTCACTTGTCACATTTAGAGTTTAATATTGATTTAACTGGTTGTTTTTATTTGATTTAATTTGAGTTTTAATCGGGCGAATTAGTGTTCATGGGTTTTGGGGGCTTAGTGGCTTTCTGGTAGTTCAGATGACTGTAAAAGTGAATTTTTGCAGGTGATTTCCTGATTAATAGTGCTTGATAAGACTGAGTTCTATTTAGTGTTCTAGTTTTGCTACTGGTTGAGGTTGTTTATTAGCGTTGATAGGGTCCTAGTGCGCTTGCCTTGTTTACCTGGCTATAAATTATTATTTTTATAATAAAAACATAAACTTAATTTGGTATTTTTGCATTGGTAAATGCTTGAGCAAACGATTGCCTTTTATCTTTGGGGTGAAAGGTTTAGGTTTTATTTTAGCAAGACACAGCTGGTGGCTAAAATTCATATTTGTATAATTTTTGATGGTAGAGATCGTGTTCTCCGCATCCGACTCTAGACTCTGAGTGCGGTTTGATTAGACTTAAGCCTTCTTTGCAGTATCAAGAGGTAGCTTTCTGTGTGGCAAACATTGCGAACAAGTGGGAATGAGCAGCTAAAACTTTCGGCTCCAGGGACAGGGATCCGCGTTATCACGTTATGTGTTCTGCTTGTGCTTACTCTTTTGCGCATGGAAAGCGAATCAGTGGTTTGGTTGAGTTTAGGTTTGGGCGCTTTGCTTTTTGCTGAAGCAGGGATCGTACGGCCTCAAAGTGCATCAGTGTGGTCCACACTTGGACGTGCTGCAGGACTTTTCTTATTAGGACAACACTATTGGTGGCAGTTGGACCAATCGATGATTTGGTGGTTTCCTGCTTTGGTATTCGCCGCTGCAACCATGGCTTTCTTACTCTTATTACCTAAATTAGATAACATTTTACTGCCAGTGTTGTTGCTGGGCGTGAGTGCAACTCAGTTAATCTGTGCTGTGGGTGAGTTATGGCTGGTGGACAGTGGCCGTTTCCCATTAACCAGTTTACTAGGCTGTCTGCTGTTATCTGCTGCCATTCTCACGTCAGTTTCCAAGCATCAATTCAAGCCTTATTTGATGAGTTTGATATACATCATCGGTATTGTGGTGGTGACCCTAAGCGCATTATTCGGCTAAAATAGAGGGGACCTTTTCCACTTCTTAAGGAGTCCCCTTTGTCTGACTCAGTACACGGCCATGATCTAATGGCACTCATTGCGACATCACCACTGACTCTCGAACAGCTGAAAGCTCAGGCTGCTCAGCAGTTTGGCCCACAAGCTCGCTTTCATACCTGTAAAATGAGCGACCTCAGCTTAGAACAGCTTTTAGAGTTTCTGATTTCACGCAGCAAAGTCGTCGAAACAGAAGCGGGCCTTATGCTCAACAAAGACAGAATGTGTAACCACTAATGGATATTTTGTCCGCAGCAGTGATGCTGTTTTTGATCATGGACCCGTTGGGAAACCTGCCAGTTCTGCTGTCGATTCTCAAACACCTTGATCCAAAGCGTCGCCGTAAGATTCTGATAAGAGAGCTATTTTTTGCGCTTCTTATCTTGATGCTGTTTTTGTTTACTGGTGAGAAGATTTTGACCTTCTTGCACGTTCAACCAGAAACACTCAGCATTTCAGGCGGCATTATCCTGTTTATTATCGCTATCCGTTTGATTTTCCCAACCCCAGGAGGGGTGACTGGATTGGCGGCGGGGGAAGAGCCTTATATCGTCCCGATCGCTATTCCTATGATTGCTGGGCCTTCGGTGATTGCATCGCTATTGCTACTTTCCAACCAAGAGCCTGACCGCATTGGGGATTGGGCGCTAGCGGTATTGATGGCGTGGGGAGCGAGTTTCATCATTTTGATGTTCTATGACTTCTTCCACAAGTTACTCGGAGAGCGTGGCCTGCGTGCCATCGAACGCTTGATGGGCTTGTTGTTGGTGATCATCTCGACTCAAATGTTCTTAGATGGCATCAGTCGATATTTTAAACTGGCATAGAAAGGGGGAGCACGATTGGCTCCCCCTTTTGGTATTTAGTCGTAGATAGGTGTTAGGTCATGTATTTGCGTCTAAGGTCGAGCATGGCAAAAATACCAAAGACCAATATCGACCACTTTTCCCAGCGCGTCATCGGCACTTTCTCGCCAAAGGCACCGATAAAAATCAGCATTTGAATAGCATGCATAAACAGTAAAAAACCTGTCATGATGTACAGAGCAATCGCCGCATTACCTGGAAATGGATGCACGATATTGACTAGCAGTACAAACCAGACAAATCCAATGGCGGCTTTCGCAAGCCAGATTAAATATTTCATCCATTCTCCCTAATGTATAGACGGTAGCTAACTTGGCCGGCGGTTTTTTCGCGGTGTAGCTGCCATTGTGTCGGTAACCTTGGTAGCGCCAGCTCTTTTTCTGTTTCGATATATATCAGTGCGTTATCAGAAAGCCAACCATTGTCTTCAAGCTTAGTGATCGCCTCATCAAGTAAGCCTTGTCGAAATGGAGGATCAAGGAACACTAGGTCTACATCAGCTTGTCCTTGGGCTTCTAAGTGCTTGAGTGCGTCAGTATTGACCACGTCGATATTATCCGCTTTTAACTGATCACGGTTTTGGCACAACTGCTTATAAGCAGTTGGGTTCATTTCAAGCATAGTGACTTTTTTTGCTTGGCGCGACGCCGCTTCAAAACCAAGGCCACCAGAGCCTGCAAAGACATCCAAACAATTTGCGTACCCTACGTCGGCTGCAATCCAGTTAAACAAGGTTTCTTTTACTCGGTCTGTGGTTGGGCGTAGACCTTCTGCGTCGTGTACTGGTAGTTTACGGCCTCTCCATAGCCCACTGATGATTCGAATAAAACCACTGGCTTTTTGGTTTTGTGATGGGTTTGGCTGGCGACGTCTTCTCATAGATTTTTTGACCGCAAATAAAATGATAGTATGGTTAGAATTTACCGAAGTGTACCAAAACTCTACTAGGAGTTTGGTAGAAAGATCGTTAGGAACCCAAATGACATCGAAGAAAAAGCGCGGATTGCTGTCGTGGCTCGGTTTTGGTGATGAAGAGCAAAAAGAAAACCAACAGCCACAAACCCCAGTTGAAGAAGCTGAGCAAAACCCAGTTTCTGAATCCACTGAGCAATCTGAGCCAAGTGCAGACGCTGAGCAAGCGCCTGCGCAATCAGACATCGTAGAGCCTCAGGAAGAAATTAAACCAGAGCTTGAGGCAGAGCAAGAACCAGTAGCACAAGCAGAGCAGAGCGAGGAAGTGGTTGAAGAGCCGCAAACAGTTGCTCGCGTACAAGAACAACAAAAACCCACCGAGAGCTTTTTTGAGCGCCTAAAACGTAGCTTACGTCGTACCAAAGAAAACATTGGTGCAGGCTTCTTTGGTCTGTTTAAAGGCAAAGAGATCGATGACGAGCTTTTCGAAGAACTTGAAGAGCAGCTTTTGATCGCCGATGTTGGCATGGATACCACCATGAAAATTATCGACAGCCTGACCGAGAAAGCGAGCCACAAACAGCTAAAAGATGGTGAAGCCCTATACGGCTTACTCAAAGAAGAGATGGCTGAGATCTTGTCTGAGGTCGAGCAGCCTTTGGTCGTGGACAGTGGCAAAACCCCTTACGTTATTCTAATGGTGGGTGTGAATGGTGTGGGTAAAACCACCACCATTGGTAAGCTGGCAAAACAGTTCCAGAGCGAAGGCAAGAAAGTTATGCTGGCGGCGGGCGATACGTTCCGTGCAGCGGCGGTTGAGCAGCTACAAGTTTGGGGCGAGCGCAATGACGTGCCAGTGATTGCTCAACATACTGGAGCGGACAGCGCATCGGTGATTTACGATGCCATTGAAGCAGCCAAAGCGCGTGGTGTCGATGTGGTGATTGCTGATACGGCAGGTCGACTACAGAACAAAGCCAACCTGATGGAAGAGCTGCGCAAAATTGTTCGAGTGATGAAAAAGATTGATGATAGTGCGCCGCATGAAATCATGCTGACCTTGGACGCAGCAACAGGCCAAAATGCGATTAGCCAAGCTAAACTATTTAGCGATGTTGCGCCGCTAACAGGTATCACCCTGACTAAACTTGATGGTACTGCTAAAGGTGGTGTGATCTTCGCTATTGCAGATCAGTTTAAGATCCCAATCCGCTACATTGGTGTGGGTGAGGGCATTGACGATCTTCGTCCATTTACGTCCAAAGATTATATCGAAGCGCTATTTAGCCGCGAAGAATAAAGGATGATTGAGTGATTAGGTTTCAGCAGGTAAGCAAAGCCTATCGGGGTGGTCGTCAAGCGTTGCAAAAAGTTGACTTCCACCTGCGTCGTGGCGAAATGGCATTTCTGGGCGGGCATTCAGGGGCGGGCAAAAGTACCTTGCTTAAGCTCATTTGTGCGATAGAAAGACCGACCGACGGCAAGATCAGCTTTAATGGTCATGACGTGACTCGTATTCAGCCTAAAGATATCCCTTACTTGCGTCGAAACATTGGCATCGTGTTTCAAGACCATTGTCTACTCATGGACCGCACGGTCTATGACAATGTTGCGTTGCCAATGCGCATTGAGTCGGTGTCTGAAAATGAAATCAAACGCCGAGTAAACGCCGCACTAGATAAAACCGACTTGTTAGATAAAGCTCGCTGTTACCCAAGCCAACTCTCTGGCGGTGAGCAGCAGCGAGTAGGGATAGCTCGAGCAGTTGTGAATCGACCAACCTTGCTGTTGGCTGATGAGCCGACAGGTAACTTGGACAGCGACCTATCCAACCGAGTACTTAGCCTGTTTGGTGAGTTTAATCGCGCCGGTGTGACCGTCTTGTTTGCGACTCACGATGTCGACATGATGAATACTCGTCCGCAGTACCGACGCTTAGAACTCAATCAAGGCTTTTTAAGTGAGGTAGACTCTTATGGGCGCTAAATCTGGGCCAAAGACCGATGGCTTTTTTAAGGTCCATATCAAGCAAGCGCGTCGAGCCTTATTTGAACTGACCCAGCGACCTTTAGGCAGTTTACTGACCCTCGCGGTGATCAGTGTCGCACTGACATTACCTGCTAGCTTGTATTTGGTCGGCAAAAATCTATCTGTGGTGGCACAAGGCATGAGTGCTTCATCGCAAGTGAATGTTTTCTTGCAAGAAGACTTAGCCGAAGCTCGCATCATGGTGCTTAAAGATCAACTGGAGAGTTGGGACACCATCCAAACCATTGACTATGTCTCTTCGCAGCAAGGTCTTGAAGACATGAGTCGTCATGCTGGCCTTGAACAAGCGTTGTCTATGTTAGAAGAGTTTGCTTTACCCGCTGTGTTAGTAGTCACACCGTCAGTGGATAAGCAACCTTCGCTGGGAGAGCTGCGCAATGAGCTGCAAAATATCCAAGAAGTGACGGATGTGCGCATGGATCAAGATTGGTTTGAGCGCTTAAGTGCCATTTACCGCTTAGCGACAGGGTTAGCGTTGGCATTAGGGGTACTGATGCTGGGAGCGGTTTTCTTGATCGTGGGTAATACGTTGCGATTTAACGTATTGGCACATAAAGAAGAAATCAAAGTGATGAAACTTATCGGCGCAACAGACAGCTTTATCCTGCGACCTTATCTTTACACTGGGGTATGGTTTGGTGGGTTAAGTGCCGTATGCGCATGGATCGTCACGGCGGTTATCACCATTTTGCTCAACGGTGCGGTAGAAGATTTAGCTATTTCTTATGACAGTAGCTTTAGATTGATCGGCATGAGTTGGGACGAAACCTTTCTACTCCTGATGATTGGCACAGGCCTTGGACTGGCTGCTGCCAAGCTTTCTGCTCAGCGTCATCTAAATGAAATTGAACCTGTGTAGCATTTTTAGGTCTTACCTTTGCTTAGCTCGCATTACTCAAAACTATTGACTTGTGCTGGGCAAAGATCTATGAATAATAGGCTTCCCTTTGATGAACTGTGAAAGATTGTGCATTAAATGCCGTTCATATTAGGTTCAACAAAGTCCCGCTAGACTTTCAAACCTAGCAAAAAGTAAATTGTAGAGATATCCGAGGTACCAACTGAATGACTAACCAAGCATATCCAATGGCACTAGTAACTCAAGATAGCTTAGATAGCTATATCCGTTCGGCGAACAGCTACCCAATGCTGACGGCTGAAGAGGAGCGTGAACTGGCTGAGAGATTGCACTACAAAGGTGAGATTGAGGCAGCGAAAGGGCTGATCTTGTCACACTTGCGTTTCGTTGTTCATGTGGCACGTGGTTATTCTGGCTACGGTTTACCAATGGCTGATCTGGTTCAAGAAGGCAATATCGGACTGATGAAAGCGGTTAAACGCTTCAACCCAGAGGTGGGTGTCCGTCTAGTCTCGTTTGCAGTGCATTGGATCAAAGCCGAAATTCATGAGTTTGTGCTACGAAACTGGCGTATTGTTAAAGTAGCCACCACAAAAGCTCAGCGTAAATTGTTCTTCAACCTACGTAAGTCCAAGAAGCGCTTGGGCTGGTTTAATAGTGGTGAAGTAGAAACCGTTGCCCGTGAGTTGGGTGTTGAGCCATCAGAAGTGCGAGAGATGGAATCTCGTCTCGCAGCGCAAGATGCGGCGTTTGATATGTCAAACGATGATGACGAAGGCTCTAGCAACTACTCGGCACCAATGTATTACCTAGAAGACAAACATTCTGATGTTGCAGACAACGTCGAAGCGTCTAACTGGGAGCAGCATACTAACAATCGCTTGAGCCAAGCATTGTCGAGCCTAGACGAGCGCAGTCAGCACATTGTTCGCTCTCGTTGGCTAGATGACCAAAAAGCGACTTTGCAAGAGCTTGCAGATACCTATGGTGTGTCCGCAGAGCGTATTCGTCAGCTAGAAAAAAATGCGATGAAAAAGCTTAAGCAAGCCGTTGGCGATTTCTGATCCCCAAGCATAGAATTTGAAAAAACCGAGATCTTAGGATCTCGGTTTTTTTATACCTGTAGATCGAGAGTGGAACAGCTTTCTGTGGATAACTCTGTGAGTTGATGGTTCGAAAATTGAGTGAAAACCCCATCTGATCGGCCTTTGTCGTCGCTGCGGCTTTGGGGATATTGTTTTTATTACTCACACTTAAATCAGGATCATTACTATATCTTGTGGATCAAAGATCCAAAAAACACTTTATCAACGCAATCCACAGTTTTATCCACAAAAGGTGAAAATCTGCACACTGGTTGGGCGTGTTTTATAGGGTGTTTCCCTGTGAGCCTTTGGATACGTTACAATGATTGCAAAAATAGTCAGCAAAAATAAGGAAGAGCATGGAATCGTTTCAACATATTGATGTAAAGGCTGCGCAGCAGATGGTTGCTGAGCAACAAGCGGTGATGGTGGACATTCGTGACCCACAGTCTTTTGCCATTAGTCACCCAAGTGATGCGTTTCATTTGACCAACGATTCGATCGTCGAGTTTATGCAGCAGTATGATTTTGAACACCCTGTCTTGGTCATGTGCTACCACGGTGTCAGTAGCCAAGGGGCGGCACAGTATTTGATTAACCAAGGTTTTGAACAGGTTTATAGTGTGGATGGCGGATTTGCTGAGTGGCAAAAACACCAACTTCCTGTGCAAGGCCAATAAGAGAGGTTGCCTATGCAGCGACTGTTTGTGCTTGATAATCCTCGTTTAGGTCAGGCATTTATTGATTACATGGCTTCACGTCAGATTGAACTCAACATGATGCCCGAAGGTGGTGGTCAATTTGCGTTGTGGTTGATGGACGATCAGTACCTAGTTGAAGCTCAAGCAGAACTGAAGCACTTTCTCGCCAATCCACAAGCTGCCAAATACCAGGCGGCATCGTGGGATATGGCAGAAACGAGGACCAGTAACTTTCACTACCAAACGCCAAGCCTGCTTAAGATGGTGAAAGCCAAAGCGGGGCCATTGACCCTGTTGATTATGGTGGTTGCCATGGCTGTGTTTGGTCTCCAGCAGTTTGGGTTTGGTCGAGAAGTATTTACTGCGTTGCATTTTCCTGCATACGCTGAGCAGAAACTAGAGCTGTGGCGCTGGGTTTCTCATGCTGTGCTGCATTTCTCCGTCACTCACATCGTGTTTAATTTATTGTGGTGGTGGCAGTTTGGAGGTGATATCGAGCAAAAGCTTGGTAGTGGCAAACTGCTGCAACTGTTTTTGTTGTCAGGTGCGGTCTCTGGTGCGGGTCAGTTTTGGTTCGAAGGGGCTAATTTTGGTGGGCTGTCTGGCGTCGTTTACGCTTTGCTCGGTTACATCTGGATGTTGACCTGGCGAGCACCTGAGAAGGGTGTCATCGTCGCTAAGCCGATTGTAGGCTTTATGTTGGTTTGGTTGGTGCTTGGATATGCTCAATCTTTCATGGCAATAGCCAACACCGCCCACCTATTGGGACTGCTGAGTGGTATCGCTTTAGGGTTATGGGATACAAACAGCACGTCAAAGCGTGCCTGAATAAAAAAACGGCTCACCTAACGATGAGCCGTTTTTTTGTCTTGAAGCATTACTGATACAGGTATTTAGTAAACAGTAGATCGGAAATGACGGTTTTTCCTGTTTCCGCCAGTAGTAGCTCGTTGAGCTCATCAATCAGCAATTTACGTAAATCTTCTCGTCCGGAAAGTGAACGCACCATATCTTCACTTTGCTGACCGAGAGTTTCGACGATAGCGTCACGGATCAGCGGGTTATGTTGCTCTAGCATAGGCACGTAAGTTGGGTCGTTGACCATGATGTCGATACGTACTTGCAAATAGCCCAGCTTTTTACCCGTGGTATGGAAGTTGGTCGTAAGGTCAGGCTGAAGCGTGTAGTAAGAAAATTGTGGCCCTGCTTTTTCCTCTTCAGCGTGAGCGCTAAATGGTAACAATACCGCTAGGATAAGCAGCAGCTTGGCGTACATATGTTGGTACATAATTGTATCTTTTTTGTTGTCGTTAATGATGAGCCGAGTGACGAATTTGTCTGTTACAATAGTGAGTCAACAGTGGCGAAAAAGAAAGCAAAAAAATTGCGTCGTGCGCTAATTGTAATGCGATAAGTAGAATAATGGTATGGAAGAGTTGAGAACCTTGTACTTTACTGCACTCAAGGATGTGCAGTGGTGTCAGCCTGAGAATTTTGATTTTAGTTGTAGTAGGTCTCGCCGTTGGCTGTTGGAACAAGGCTCGTTATCACGAATGCTTGCCGAGCAGTGTCAATCATTGAGTGTTGACCTGCTGACCAACCAAAACATGGCCGCCTCTGAGCTAACAGCGCAAGAAAGTCATAAAATTAGCGACCAATCCTGTTGGTTGCGAGAAGTGATCTTAAAAGGTGATGATAAGGCTTGGGTATTGGGGCGTACTTTGATCCCTGAGTCTTCTCTCATTGACCAGCAATATGATCTATCCCGCCAAGGCGATATTCCTTTGGGTTTGACGGTATTTAGTGCCGAGGATGTTCGTCGAGATGCACTGGAAGTCGGCATTGCAAATACACCCAATGGTGAACTGCTAGCCCGCCGTTCACGTTTGTGGATGAACAATAAACCTATGTTAGTGGCAGAACTATTTCTGCCAGATGCCCCGATTTATATCAAGGAGAAGGCATAAATGATTAGCACCAAAGTGCGTGCTTATTGCCAATTGATGCGTCTTGACCGTCCGATTGGCTCTCTGCTTTTGTTGTGGCCTACCTTATGGGCACTGTTGCTCGCAGCCGATGGCCTGCCAGATTGGAACGTGTTATTGGTGTTTATCGCTGGGGTATTCCTGATGCGCTCGGCAGGTTGTGTGATCAACGATTACGCCGACCGAAATTTTGACGGGCACGTGAAACGTACTCAGTCACGTCCGCTACCTTCCGGGTTAGTTTCTGCGCAAGAGGCCTTGTTGTTGTTCGTGGTACTCGCCTTACTATCGTTTGTATTAGTGTTGAGTATGAATGCGCTGACCATCAAGCTGTCGTTTGCTGGTATTGCTTTGGCCTTTATATACCCATTTATGAAGCGCTTTACTCACTTACCGCAACTGTTTTTAGGGTTGGCATTTAGTTGGGCGATTCCTATGGCGTGGGCAGCACAGGCCGATGCCTTGCCTTCTGAAGTATGGTTACTGTTTGTGATTAACGCTTTATGGACGATCGCCTACGACACTCAGTATGCGATGGTTGATCGAGATGATGACCTAAAAATCGGAATAAAATCGACGGCGATAATGTTTGGCCGCTTTGACAAATTGATCATCGGCCTATTACAGCTTGTCGTGATTGCTATGTTGATTGGCCTCGGAGAGTTGCTCGCTTTGGGCAGTGTATTCTATTGGGCAGTACTAGTTGCCGCAGGCTTGTTTGTCTACCAGCAGTGGTTGATCCGTGGTCGAGAGCGAGACGCTTGTTTCACTGCTTTTCTCAACAACAACTATGTAGGTATGGTGCTGACCTTTGGTTTGGTCATCAATGCTTTCATGTAGGGTTTGCCCTGCAAAATGAAGATATAAAAAAGGGGCGAATCGCCCCTTTTTTATATAAAGTCCTGTATCGGATTACTCGTCTTCAAGACTGTCTTGGTAAAGACTTTCTTGAATGGTGAGCTTCACTTCCACCGACACCATGCTACTTAGTAGATCAGCCAGTTGCTGCGTCTTGGCAAGGTCACACTCCCCTTCACGGCTCACATAGCCTTGTTGCTTCAAGGTATTGAACAAGGTGGTAAACACCCCTTTATCGAAGAACTCTGGAGCATTGATTCCATGCAGTTGGCCAAGGCGTTGTGCCAGTTGCTGACTCTTTTGCTCAAGATCGGCTTTGCTCAGCTCAGGATTTGCCACCAATTGATTGACGGCGATAGAGTAGCGCTGCATGGTTTCCATACTGGTGCGAGATAGCAATAGCATGGTTTGGATCTTAGCTTGATTCATGGTGACTTGGTCAACACTGCGGGTGATTAACTCTTGGCGCTCAAGCTCAGTAGTGATTTGCTCAACGACCGCTTGCAGTTCACCTTCTTCGTAACGAAGGAAAAGCTCCTTCTTCAGGAATGGGTAAAGCATCGCAACACAGCGATGGATTTCTGCCATATTCATGCTTTGGCGCTGCACAAGCAGTTGGGCAATTAAAGATGGCAAGATCAACATATGGATGATGTTGTTGCGGTAGTAAGTCATTAGCACTGACTGGTGACGGTCAAGAGAGATCACATCCCCCATGCTGTCCGCTTCAATGATGAACTTATCTAGGCTCTCCGCATGTTCAACCAACTCATGGGCACTTTTATCAGGTACGGTGCTGGTTGGAGAGTAGGGCGCACCACGCAGCAGTTGCAAGTAACACTCGATTTGCGCTTCTAGCGTGTCACGAGATAGTGCGCGTTGACGAGATGCCAGTAATGCCGTTGCACACAAGGTTAAAGCGTTTGCGGCTGCAGCATCGTTGATATGAGTCATCATCTTATCTGCAAGTTGGTTGACGACTGGCGTCATCCATTGTGGCTTTTGCGACTCGACGGCATCGATTTCACTGGTCCAGCTTGGCGCATGCTCATTGAGGTATTGGTTGAGCTGAATCGGCTCACCAAAGTTTACATAGCCTTGGCCAAAGTTACGTAGTTTGCGAATCGTACGGATCACAAGGCCCGCATTTTCTTTCTCTTTGCGTTTACCACGTAGCTCTTTAGCGTAAGTACTGACTTCCATCACGTGCTCGTATCCGATGTACACCGGTACTAAGGTCACAGGACGGTTTAGACCACGCAGCATGGCTTGTATAGTCATCGCCAGCATGCCCGTTTTTGCCGGAAGCAGACGACCTGTTCGAGAGCGGCCACCTTCGCTGAAGTACTCTACCGAATAACCTTTGGCAAATAGCTCGGCTAAGTACTCACGGAAAATGGTCGAGTAGAGTTTATTGCCCTTGAACGAGCGACGGATAAAGAATGCACCACCACGGCGGAAAATTGGCCCCGCTGGGAAGAAGTTTAAGTTGATGCCTGCAGCAATGTGCGGCGGCACCATGCCTTCTTGATAAAGTACGTAGGAAAGCAGCAGGTAATCCATGTGACTGCGGTGACATGGTACATAGACGATCTCATGGCCGTCTTGTGCAAGGCGACGTACCGCTGCTGCATTATTAATGTTTAAGCCTTGATAAAGTCGGTTCCACAGCCAACCAAGAATTCGGTCACCATTCTTCACCAATGAGTATGAGAAGTTAGCGGCGATCTCATCCATGATGGCGTGCGCTTCTTTTTGTGCTTTCTCAATGGAGATGTTTTTGCTGCTGGCTTCATCTTCAATTGCTTTTTTGATCGCTTCAGATTTTAGTAGGCGATTAAACAGCACTTGGCGGTTAGGAAGGTTTGGACCAGAAGCGGCAAGCTTTTGACGTGAAAAGTGAATGCGAGCAACACGGGCCAGTTTATGGGCGATGTTCTCATCAACACCATGATGATCAGCCATGTAGCGTAGTGATACGACCGGGCTGAATCGGACCATGCAATCACGACCTGAGGCTAAGGTTGCCCACATTTTCTGCGGACCATTTAGCGCTTCAAGGTAGGGTTTCTGACGATCCTCTTTACCTGGCTTTCGTCCCCACATCACTGTGATTGGCAGCATTTGTACGTCGAGGTCTTTGCTCTGGGCATGTAATTGAAGTAGCTCAGAGAACAGGGATACGGACTCTTGTGGTGCGTCACTGTCGGTTTGCATCACCGTTGGACGAGATGCAATGAAGACGAAGCGGCCGAAAGACTTGCCGTTAATTTCCAGTGGCGAGAGTGGGTCTGGCAAGCCTGACTCTAGCGCATATCTCTGTAGCGTTAACAGATCGACGTTAGAGCGAAACGGCAATGCATAGACAATCGGTTTGGATACGTCGATGCCCAGATCTTCCACAGGGTTAGACGGAATCGTATTACCCTTTACTAAAACCGATAAAGGAAGCTTTAGTAAAGAGCGGGAAAAGGTGTCTCCAGAAGACATACTGTTCTCTGCCTCGATTAGGTTTACATGACAGGTTACACCCCGCCACCAAAAAATGCGCAGCAAGGATACCAGAAACTGGTCTAACCTTTGATAGCTTGTGTAAAGAAAGTCACCACCTTTATTGATTTGTCTCATGAGCTAAGAAGGTTACGCCTCATAGCCTAGCTCAATAATTAGGAGATTAGGTTTAAAAACAGTTAAAAAATAAACAATTGGCTTTTCAATTCCAATATCACTGGATATACTCACAGTTAACTGTATAAACAGACAGGTGACTGTAATGAAAGAGCTGACGCCACGCCAGAAGCAAGTCTTTGAGTTAATCAAAGACAAGATAGAAGTATCAGGGATGCCACCGACTCGTGCTGAAATCGCGAAAGAGCTCGGCTTCCGATCTGCCAATGCGGCAGAAGAGCACCTTAAAGCGCTCGCACGTAAAAACGTTATCGAAATCATTCCGGGGGCTTCCCGTGGTATTCGAGTGGTTGCGAATGACGATGATCAAACCGAGGATGGATTACCTCTGATTGGTCAGGTGGCTGCGGGTGAACCTATCTTGGCGCAAGAGCACGTAGAAACGCATTACCAAGTTGACCCTTCGATGTTCAAGCCGCAAGCTGATTTCTTGTTACGTGTTAACGGCATGAGTATGAAAGACATTGGTATCCTTGATGGAGACCTGCTTGCTGTGCACAAAACGCAAGATGTGCGTGATGGTCAGGTCGTGGTGGCGCGTGTAGAAGAAGATGTGACGGTAAAACGTTTGGAGCGCAAAGGCTCAACCGTATTACTGCACGCAGAGAATGAAGAGTTCGAGCCGATTAAAGTCGATCTTACTTGCCAAGAGTTAAACATTGAAGGTCTTGCTGTTGGCGTGATCCGAAATGCGACTTGGATGTAATCGCACAATTATAAAGTTGCAAATATAAATGAGAGTCATTATCATCTTTTGTGTTCATAGGGAAGATGACAATGACTCGACACCAATCTCATATACAAGCGCCATCGACTAAGCCGTCGCATTCAACTCAAGCACCTTGGCAGATCCCCATTCACCTGTTGCGTCCAATGTGGCTTCGTAGCCGAGAAAGCATGTTGGATGAAGGCTTGGTGTACGATCCAATTGCCGCTAGCGCCTGTCGCAGCTGTCATCTTTCCCCAGAATGTCAAACCTCCAACCTAGAGCAAGACCAACTGCTCTACGCCTCGATCACTCAGCTTTGTGATGAGCAGATCAGTGCATTTCTAAAACGCTACCCAGATGCTTGGGTACTCAATGTTGGGGCTGGATTAGATACCCGCTTCTATCGTTTAGATAATGGACGTTGCCATTGGATGGAGTTGGATGTGAGTGAACACCTGCTGTGGCGACAGCGTCTGTTCCATCCGAGTGAGCGTTACCAGCTACGCTGCGGAAGCGTGACAGACTTAGGTTGGCTACAAGAACTGTCGATTTCCGATCAAGTTCCTCTATTGATTGTATGTGATGCCGCGTTATTGCAATGCACTGAAGAACAACTGGGAAAATTTATGGTTGGGTTGGCCAAACGATTCTTGCACGCTCAATGTTGTTTCGTCGTGGCGGGCAACAAAACCAATACTTGGCTGGGCAAGAAGCTAGGCAATCAGCAATACGCTCATGGGTTGAAATCCCCTCAAGAGAGTTTCTTCCGTTGGTTGCCTTGGGCTGAGTCGGTGAGTTTGCACTCACCGCTGCACAACAAACGCTGCTTACGTTGGAAACCGTGGCAGCGTTGGTTGGCAAAGTTAAGTCATCAGGCGCATGCCTATACGCCTGTTGTGTTGCGGATGCGTTGGTAGCTTAAAACAGTCTATTGAGTCCGTTTAACGCTGCCACACGGTAGGCTTCTGCCATGGTTGGATAGTTGAAGGTGGTGTTGACGAAGTACTCGATGGTATTTGCTTCGCCTTTTTGCTCCATGATCGCCTGTCCGATATGAATGATCTCTGCCGCACGCTCACCAAAACAGTGAATCCCTAAAATTTCTTTGGTTTCACGGTGGAATAGGATTTTTAGCGAGCCGATATCTTTGCCAGCAATTTGCGCTCGAGCTAAGTGTTTGAACGATGCTCTGCCGACTTCATACGGAACTTTTGCTGCCGTCAGTTCTTGCTCTGTTTTACCTACCGAGCTGATCTCAGGGATCGTGTAGATCCCTGTTGGGATATCTTCGATCAAGTAGTTGTCATTCTGACCATGTACGATCGCCTGAGCGACAAAACGACCTTGGTCATAAGCAGCGCTAGCAAGGCTTGGGTAACCAATCACATCGCCCACCGCATAGATATGGTCGACTTCCGTTTGGTAGTTTTTGTTTACTTTGAGCTGACCACGAGAGTCTGGGGTTAAGCCGACATTATCCAGCCCTAGCTTATCGGTATTACCTGTACGACCATTCGCATATAAGATGCAGTCGGCGCGCATTTTCTTACCAGACTCAAGGTGCACAATAACACCTTCGTCAGTCCCCTCGATTTTTTCATAAGTTTCGTCGTTGCGAATAATCACACCACTGTTCCAGAAGTGGTAAGAGAGAGCGTCGGAAACTTCATTGTCGAGGAAAGACAATAAGCGGTCACGGGTATTGATAAGGTCTGTTTTGACATCAAGGCCACGGAAAATTGAGGCGTACTCACAACCGATAACACCCGCACCATAGATAATGATGTGGCGAGGGTCGTGCTCTAGTGACAAGATAGAGTCACTGTCGTAGATACGGTCATGGGTAAAGTCGACATCGGCTGGGCGATACGGGCGAGAGCCTGTGGCAATGACAAACTTGTCGGCACTGTATTGATCAACGCTGCCATCTGCTTGAGTGACTGCAACCGTATTGGTGTCGATAAATTTGGCTTCGCCAAAAATGAGTTGGCACTCGTTACGGTCATAAAATCCCTGACGCATACGAGTTTGCTTATCGATGACCGTTTTCGCATGACCTAGAATGGTTGAGAAAGTGGCATGAAGGCTGGTGTTGTTGTGGCAAAAGAGAGGGTTGTTGTTGAACTCAATAATACGGCTCACCGCATGACGCAATGCTTTGGATGGGATGGTGCCCCAGTGAGTACACCCACCACCAACGGTCGGTTCACGCTCAATGATAGCCACATTCAAGCCCTGCTTAGTTAGGCCCATAGCTGCCCCTTCACCTCCGGGGCCACTACCAATCACAATTGCATCAAAATGAGTTACGGTCATATCCTTTGCCCTTTTTATTTTTGTTAACATTGCGTTAGCTATTGTAGTGATCCTGTTGATTACGAACAACTCAAGCCCCTGCCTCACATCACGCCACAGAAATTTAAATACAAAAAAAGCTCCTTTACCGAAGCAAAAGAGCTCTAATCCTACCGATTACCGATTACCGATTACCGATTACCGATTACCGATTACCGATTACCGATTACCGATTACCGATTACCGATTACCGATTACCGAGGTTATTCATTTTCCAGATCTGCAACCATGGCTTTAGATAGTGCTTCCGCAACCTTGATGCCATCAATGCCCGCTGACAAGATACCGCCAGCGTAACCTGCGCCTTCACCAGCTGGGTAGAAACCTTTTAGGTTAACGCTCTGGAAGTCTTTGCCACGTTTGATGCAAACCGGTGAGGAAGTACGGGTTTCAACACCTGTAAGTAGTGCGTCTTCGCTAGCAAAGCCTTTGATCTTACGGTCGAAGGCAGGAATTGCTTCACGGATCGCTTCAATCGCAAAGTCAGGCAGTGCTTTGGAGATGTCGGTAAGGTGAATACCCGGTGTGAACGAAGGTTCAACATCACCAATGGCACTTGGATCGCGCCCTTTAAGGAAGTCACCAACTTTCTGCGCTGGTGCATCATAGGTTTCGCCGCCAAGAACGTAAGCACCCGACTCAAGTTTGCGTTGCAGCTCGATACCTGCCAGTGGGTGTTCTGGGTAGTCACGCTCAGGGTCGATACCAACAACGATGGCCGCATTGGCGTTACGTTCTGCACGAGAGTATTGGCTCATACCGTTGGTTACGACACGATTTTCTTCCGATGTCGCTGCAACGACAGTACCGCCAGGACACATACAGAAGCTGTATACAGTACGGCCGTTCTTACAGTGATGCACCAGTTTGTAGTCAGCAGCGCCTAGGATTGGGTTACCAGCGTTAGGACCAAAGCGAGCTTCATCGATCATTGATTGTTTGTGTTCGATACGGAAACCCACTGAGAATGGCTTCGCTTCCATAAATACACCACGATCGTACAGCATTTCAAACGTATCACGTGCACTATGACCTACCGCCAGTACGACGTAGCGAGATTTGATCTCTTCGCCATTCGATAGCGTCAGGCCTGTGATTTGTTCGCCTTCCATATGGATATCATCCACACGAGTGCTGAAGCGAATCTCACCCCCCAGCTCGATGATTTTTGCACGCATCTTCTCAATCATGGTGACCAGTTTAAAGGTACCAATGTGCGGCTTACTCACGTAGAGGATTTCCTCAGGTGCACCAGCAGCAACGAACTCATTGACTACCTTACGGCCGTAGAAGTTTGGATCTTTCACTTGGCTGTATAGCTTGCCATCAGAGAAAGTACCAGCGCCACCTTCACCAAATTGCACGTTTGATTCGGTGTTAAGGGTGCGCTTACGCCAGAAGCCGAAGGTATCTTTGGTGCGCTCACGCACCTCTTTACCACGTTCCACCACGATAGGTTTGAAACCTGCCTGTGCCAGGATAAGCGCTGCGAATAGACCACAAGGGCCAAAGCCGATCACTACTGGGCGCTCGGTTAAGTTCTCTGGTGCTTTTGCGACGAACTTGTACTCCATATCTGGAGTCTGCTTTACATGTGGGTCGTTGCTGAACTGCTCTAGCAGCTGCGCTTCGTTCTCAACGATAACATCGAGAGTGTAGATCAGCAGGATATGAGTTTTCTTACGAGCATCATAGCCACGTTTAAATACATTGTAAGAGATAACTTGATCTTCAGAGATACCAAGTTTCTTGGTAATGGCGGCGGTGAGCGCCTCTTCTTCGTGATCAAGAGGAAGCTTGATTTCGTTTAAACGTATCATAGTGATGTCTCGTAGTTAGGTGTCTTAGCCACTACCGTTTTAAGGGCGGTTAGCTCACAATAGCGGCGTATTTTACGTAAAATCGGTTTATCTGTCATACTAAATCCGATAGAGCCAAGGTGTCTCAGCGTATTGAATTTTGGCTCGGGATGCGTATTATCCCCATTCTTCAATTTTGACTAACTTAAGAGCGGATCATCATGGCCTTTGTCGTAACCGATAACTGCATCCAATGTAAATACACCGACTGTGTCGCAGTATGCCCAGCAGATGCCTTCCACGAAGGGCCAAACTTTATGGTGATCAATCCAATCGAGTGCATCGATTGTGGTTTATGCGTGTTCGAGTGTGATGCGCAAGCAATCTTCCAAGAAGATGAAGTGCCTGAAGATCAAAAAGTCTACATTGAGCTTAATGCCGAGCTTGCTGAGCTGTGGCCGGTGCAAACCGAGGTTAAGCCCGCAATGGAAGAGGCTGAAAAGTGGAATGGTGTGCCTGATAAGTTGGGCATGCTGGAAAAGTAACCGTCATAGCGCTGTTACTTGTTTCTCAACACGACCCAACAATAACGCTATTTTAGCTATGCTGCCTGCGAAGGTTATCTAAGATAATTCCAGTCGCCATGGCGACATTCAGAGACTCAGCACCGCCAAACGCTGGAATCGTAATCTTATCGGTTACACACTTAGCAGCATGCTCACGAATACCGTGAGATTCACTACCCATCAGTACAATACCTTCTGCGGCAAAGTCCGTCTTATGCACACTATCCCCTTCTAGAAAAGCGCCATAAACGGGTAGGTTAGATTGTTCCAAATAGCTAGGAAGGTCTAGCTGACTTACTGTGACTCGGCCAAAACTGCCCATGGTCGCACTGATGGTTTTAGGGTTGTACGGGTCCGCACAATCACGACTGGCGACAATGTGCTTAATACCATACCAGTCAGCAACACGGATAATCGTGCCGAGGTTACCAGGATCAGACACACCATCGAGTGCAATCATTAAGCCTTGGGCTTTGGGGGTCTCTGTGTTTGGGATCTCGACCACCGCAATGGCGGCATTATTACTGACAAGTGTGCTCGCCTTGGTTAAGTCATCCAGAGATGCTTCGATGCATTCAAAATTACTCAGTTCGCTGCGGTGTAGTTCAATGAACTCGTGAGTAGCAAAGATCTGTTTCACTACCAGAGTGCTATTGGCCAACTCAAGCACATTCTTCTCACCTTGCACCAGAAATAGGCCGTGCGCTTTACGCTGCTTCTTTTGGCCCAGAGCTCGAAGGAGTTTAAGTTGGTTTTTTGAAATCATAATCTTTCCACAGTAAAGGCGTTGCCCAGATAAAAGCGGCGGCAATTATAGAGTAAAGCCCAAGCTAAGTAAAAAGACCTCACCACGGGCTATTAAGGTAATAGAGTAAGTATTGCCTACACATATTAGCCGTGAGTGGGTAGGGCGGAAATAGAAAATTGTGAACTGGTTAAGATCTCCTAGCATTGGGCGAGTAATAAAAACTAATTGGGGTAAAGTAGGGCGACTAGCGTATCCGGTCGCTTCTTTTTCGCGGTATAGTAGACACAGTTTGAGAGATTAGTGCTGGAATATGGGAATACGAGCTCAACAAAAAGAAAAAACACGTCGTTCGCTGATTGATGCGGCTTTTAGTCAACTAAGTGCCGATCGCAGTTTTTCCAATTTAAGTTTGCGTGAAGTGGCGAGAGAAGCCGGTATTGCACCGACCTCTTTCTATCGCCACTTTAAAGATATGGACGAATTGGGTTTGACCATGGTGGATGAAGGCGGCTTGCTACTTCGTCAATTAATGCGTCAAGCAAGACAACGTATCGTGAAAGGCGGTAGTGTGATTCGTACGTCGGTGGAGACCTTTATGGAATTCATTGAAAGTAGCCCTAACGTATTTCGCCTGTTGTTACGTGAACGTTCGGGCACATCGGCGGCATTTCGTGCTGCGGTTGGCCGAGAGTTACACCATTTTGTTGCGGAATTAACGGATTACCTAGAAAGCACAGGACTGACCCGAGAAGAGGCTGCCATTCAGGCCGACGCTTCGGTTACGTTAGTATTTAGCTCTGGTGCGGACGCCCTTGACCTCACCACGGCTGAACGTAAAGCGCTATCAGAAAAGCTGGTGGCACAATTAAGGATCGTAGCGAAAGGTGCCGATACCTATCGCAAGGAACGTGAAACTGTCAAAAAAAGTGCAGGTTAAAATTATGACTACAGAAACTCAAACCCCGGACAAAGCGGCAGAAAAAAAGACTCTACTTTTGGCATTGATTGCTGGCATGTGTGGTAACGCACTGTTAGCGGGATTGACCATGGAAGCCGTATCATTCTCGATCTTTCCTTTGATCGCACTGGTACTTGCGGTTCAGAACCTTTACCAAGAATACCTACGTAAGCCAGTAGCGGAAGACATTCCAATGGTTGGCCTAGCGTGTTTCTTTGTAGGTGCGTTTGGCTACTCAGCATTTATGGGCGCTCAGCACCCAGAAGTTGGTTCAAACTTCTTTGCCATCATGGTCACCCTGCTGCTATTAGCGTGGGTGGGCAAGAAGCTAGGTTACGTTGCTAAACCTCAGTAAGCTGACAACAGATGTAAAAAAAGCCGCTTCTAGCGGCTTTTTGTTTAATTGTAGTGATTACTTACGTTCCAACAATACACCTGCTTCCATATGGTGGGTATATGGGAACTGATCAAAGAGTGCAAAGCGAGTCACTCGGTGAGTTTCGCTCAATACTTTTAGATTCTCTTCTAATGTTTCTGGGTTACAAGAGATGTACATGATGCGCTCGTAACCTTGAACCATCTTGCAAGTGTCGATGTCCATACCTGCACGTGGTGGATCAACAAAAATGGTGTTGCAGTTGTAGCTCTTCAGATCCACGTTCGCTTGCTTCAGGCGGCGGAACTCACGTTTACCTTCCATCGCTTCAGTGAACTCTTCTGCCGACATACGAATGATCTGTACATTGTCGATCTTGTTGGCGGCAATGTTGTATTGCGCTGAGTCTACCGATGGCTTCGCCAGCTCAGTTGCAAGTACACGCTCAAAGTTCTGTGCCAGTGCCAGCGAGAAGTTACCGTTACCACAGTACAGCTCTAGCAGATCACCCGTGGAGTCTTGAGTACAGTCGATTGCCCACTCAAGCATCTTGGTAGCAACTTTTGCGTTCGGCTGGGTAAAGCTATTCTCTACTTGCTGGTAGATGTAGCTATCACCATTAACATTCAGTTTCTCAACCACAAAGTCTCGGTCCAGCACGATTTTCATTTTACGCGCTCGGCCAATGAAGTTGAGGTTGAAGCCCTCATCATTAAGACGCTGCTTTAATGCTTTGGCTTGCTCAATCCATGCTTCATCAAGCTGGCGGTGATAAAGCAATGACACTAGCACTTCACCGCTTAAGGTCGATAGGAAATCGACTTGGAACAGTTTGCGACGCAATACGTCATTGTCTTTCATCGCATCCATTAAAAGCGGCATCAGATCATTGATAAGACGGCTTGCAGCAGGGAACTGGTCCACACGATACTTTTCACGAGTTTCTTGGTTGAACATGATGTAGTACATATCATCACCTTCATGCCAAACACGGAACTCAGCACGCATGCGGTAGTGCTGTTCTGGCGACTCAAAGACTTCCAACTCTGGCATTTGGTAGTGCGCAAACATACTGGTTAGACGTTGGGTTTTCTCTGCCAGTTGCTGTTGGTATAGCTCTGGGGTTACATCAAGTGTCGCCATGAAATCATGCCTTTTCGAATACTTAAAACAAGGAGCGCAGATTTTATTCAATTCCGCCAAATTGTCCAGTGTAGGCGCAAACAACTGACGGGATGTGCTCTAGCGCAGTTACATTTAATGATAGTTAACAATCTGCGCTGCATAAATAACAACTAGACAACATAGTGGTAAGTCACTACTATCTCGCCAACGCTGGTGCTGGGGTGCATGTCACACTTTGGCTTAATAGGGAATCTGGTGAGAATCCGGAACTGACGCGCAGCGGTAAGAGAGAACGAACGTCTCGGGTAAGACCCAAACACTGTTTAGCTTGCTAAGTGGGAAGTGAGACTCTAGGTGCCATAAGTTTTGATGGCGTGCTCTTAAGTCCGAATATCTGCCAGCAAAATGAGTAAGGCTTTTTATAACACTCAATAATTCATTAAAGCCTTGCTGTAATTCTCGCGATTTAGGATGAACCGAAAATGCAAAAATCTCTACTAGCGACCACAGTGGTGTCGCTACTTTCTATGTCTTCTTATGCTCAAGCGCAAAGTGCTGATGAAACCATGGTGGTGACGGCGAACCGTTTTGAGCAGTCTAGCCAGAGTTCAACAGCGGCAGTTGTGACTGTTGATAAAGAAGAGATAGAAGCTATTCAAGCTAATGACCTTTTTGAAGTGCTACGTCGCTTACCTGGTGTCCAAGTATCTAGCAATGGTGGATACGGTCAAACTCAATCTCTTTTCGTTCGTGGTACAAACTCAAGTCATGTATTGGTTTTAATCGACGGAGTTAAAACAGCTAGTGCGACCTCTGGCGGAGCTACGATTTCTGCGTTACCTCTAGTGGCAGTCCAGCGCATTGAATTTATTCGAGGCCCGCGTGCTGCTATGTATGGTTCAGATGCTGTTGGTGGTGTGATTAACATTATTACAGATACTAAGCGTGAAGAGAAAAAGCTGAGTGCAGGTATTGGTTCTGAGCAACTACGCAAAGCATCTGTCGCTGTATCTGGAGAGCTTAACGACAAACTAAGTGGTTCTTTTTCTTCACGGTATTCTCAAGCTGAAGGGTTTTCTGCTCAAAATACTAAAGGAAATGAAGATAATGATGGACACAAAGTCACAGAGTTTGCTGCTAACGCTAAATACCAACTAAGCAACCAGCTAGCTCTAAAACTAAATTCAACATACTCGGAAGGGTTTGTTGAGTATGATCCAACTGACTCAAGTAAAGATCAGCAGTTGTACACTGTGATTGGTAGTGCTGAGTACAAAGCTGATAAATACTCAGCGTTGTTATCTATAGCAAAATCAGTCGACTCTAGTTACAACCGTGGATATAAAAGTAAATACCACACAGAGCATGAATCGATTTCTTTTACCAATCATTATTTGCTTACATCAGACTGGACGTTAAGTGCAGGAATTGATTGGCAGCAAGACGATGTATCCGCATCTTCTGTTGCTTACGATGAATCATCTCGAGATAACAAATCTGCGTATGTTGGCGCTTACTTTGATAATAGTAGCGTTCAGGCAGAGTTGGCGTTGCGCACAGATGACAATGAAAGGTACGGGCGTAATAACACGTGGCAAACGGGGTTAGGCTGGTGGGTAGTAGATACTATGCGACTGACTGCCAATGCAGGTACGGCTTTTAAAGCTCCAACATTTAATAACTTGTACTGGCCGGATACAGGAAATCCAAATTTAAAGCCTGAAGAGTCCTTTAGTTATGAAGTTGGCGTCGAAGGATATCAAGGCAGTTTCGACTGGAGCGTTGTTGCTTACCATAATCAGATTGAAAACATGATTATAGGTTGGCCATCTAAAAATATTGGTAAGGCTGATATCAAAGGTATTGAGCTTGCGGCACAGTTCGCAACAGGTGCCTTTAGTCACGATGTGAGCCTTGATATCATGGATCCTGTTGATACTAGCAAAAATTCTCAGCTAGCAAGACGAGCTAAAGAGAGCGCAAAATGGAATGTTTCTTACTCTAAGGGTAATTGGCGAGCAGACTTAAGTTACCTTTATCAGGGGAAACGCATAGATACAAATAAGGCTGAGTTAGATAGCTACTCATTGGTGGACATAGCTGCCAGTTATTCAGTGACAGAAAGCTTAACCTTACGTGGGCGAGTTGCTAACCTTTTAGATGAAGATTACACCCTGGCAACCAACTACAACACTCAAGGTAGAAGCTATTACCTAAATGTAGATTACAAATTTTAATTCTAAACCGCCTACGGGCGGTTTTTTCTTGAGGTAACTATGTCCCTTAAAACCAAAGTCATCGTAAGTTGGTCGTCAGGCAAAGACTCCACATTAACCCTGATCAAGTTATTAGAAGACCCTAGCGTAGAAGTCGTTGGTCTTTACACCACTTATGTTGGAGAGGAGGTACCTTATCAGGTCACGCCACTGAGTGTTGTAAAAATGCAAGCCAAGCTGGTGGGTTTACCCTTGGTACTTATTGAGCTGCCGGAAGTATTCCCATCAAACGAGATTTATCAAGCGGCCGTCGTTGAAGGTATCAAGCAGTCAGGTTTGAAAGTAGATGCCGTTGCCTTCGGAGATATGTTCTGTAATGGCATTGTAGAATACCGTCAAAGCTACATTGAAAAAGCGGGTTGGCGCTGTCTATTTCCATTACTTAACGTGCCAAGTGAACAGTTAGCAGCAGAGATCATCGACAGAGGTATTGAGACCTGCTTAGTCACCGTTGATACCCAGCGTCTTGGCGCTAGCTTTATTGGTGAGCGATACTCTCATCAGTTAATCAGCCAGTTGCCTGAAAATGTTGATCCGTGTGGAGAACACGGAGAGTTTCACACCTTAGTGACAAAAGCCCCCTGTTTTTCTGGCCAAATAGAAGTGACCCTAACGGCTACAGAGCAACAAGATCGCTTTATCCATCAAAGATACACGGCGGTACTTTGCGATTAGCCTGCCTGCGAGTATGATGAGCGAAAATTTATAGCTGAGCCTTAAACTGCCGTGAGTAAAGATAAACCACAAGCACTAGAACCTTCCCACATCTTAGTCTTTGACTCGGGTGTTGGCGGTCTATCGGTTTATCAGGAAATCGCCAAGAAACTGCCAGGTGCTCGCTATACCTACCTATTCGATAATCAAGCTTACCCGTACGGAGAGTTGGCTCAAGACACTCTTATTGAACGAGTAACACGACTGATTGACCATATTGTTGCGCAAAAGAACATAGATCTGGTGGTGATTGCCTGTAATACCGCAAGCACAATTGTATTGCCACCACTTCGCCAAATGCTGTCTATACCTGTGGTCGGTGTCGTGCCAGCGATTAAACCTGCTTCACTCATATCGAAGAAAGGCGTCGGTTTGATAGCAACCCCGGCAACCGTGACACGAGAATACACACACGAGCTTATAAAAGCGTTTTCCTCAGATAAGTCTGTGCATTTGCTGGGTTCAACTCAGCTTGTCGACATGGCGGAAGCCAAGCTTCGTGGTCAACAAGTCGACCTTGAGTGTTTACGAGAAATTTTCAAGCCGATCGCAAGTGAGATAGATGTCGCAGTATTGGGCTGTACTCATTTTCCATTGCTTAAAGCAGAAATTGAACAAGTACTGGGTAAAGAGATCCGTTTAGTTGATTCTGGGGAAGCTATTGCAAGGAGAGTTGCCGATCTGCTGAGTGGCACTAATCGTGTGGTAAACCAGATGGAGAATGAGATTTTTGCGAGTGCATCCCCTGCGGGAGAGAATGCACTCAATGAAGCCGTGATGAAGATTGGGTTCTCTAAAATTAAGACTCTTCCGACTCAGGGTGTTTAGGATCGTTAGCAACACGAACCTTTAAAGTTCTCTCCATATATTCTTTCTCATTAAGCCCAGCGATAATTTTGTCTGAATCGCTGCTTGCGACAACAACAAAACCAAAGCCTCTTCTTTTACCAGTACGTTTATCTTTCATTAAACGTACTGCGAATACTTGACCGTGTTCTGCAAATAATTGGCGAACGTGAGATTCATTTGCTTTGTAAGGCAGGTTGCCTACGTAAAGAGTGGTAGTTGCGGATTTACTATTACTTGTTTGCTCTGCAGAGGTAGTGTTTGAAAAAGAAAGCACGAGTGCACAAGCAAAAACACCAATAACAAAAGTAATCGCAGGTGAAATAGCAATCTTAGAAAAAGCGACAGCACCTAAGACCGCTAGAGCGATTATCATTAAGTACGATTTTTTTGAGTTCATATTTGAATACTACTTGTTGAATGAAAGGTAATGAATATCTATACCTATTAACATATAGGACACATAGATCATAAATATAAGCTTTACGCATTGCCAACCTATTGCTGTGACCGCCTTCAAATGTTGGATTTTTAATCGAAATAACTCATATTGATTTAAATTTAACCGAACGAAAAAATATTTCGGAAAAAGCCTTGTCATAGAAATAAACCTCTCTATAATGCGCCCTCACTGACACGGAATGAGGCGCAAGTCACAATCCGAAATCAGGAAGTGAAAAATAAGTTGAAAAAACTTGTTGACACTAAAAATTGAAAGCGTATCATACGCACCCCTAACGAAGAGGCGCCAAGCGCTGAATCAGTTAGGAAGCTCTTTAAAAATTAGAACCTATCAATCTGTGTGGGCACTCGTTGATGATAATCAAAATAGAAACTTCGGTTTCAACTTGGTTTCAATGATACGAAGTGACCATTGAGTCGAAAGACTCAGCACAGTCAATTCAAACATTACTTATGCTATTTATTTAGCAAGAGCAATGTTCAGTATTCATTGAGCCGACAAAATCTTAAATTGAAGAGTTTGATCATGGCTCAGATTGAACGCTGGCGGCAGGCCTAACACATGCAAGTCGAGCGGAAACGAGTTATCTGAACCTTCGGGGAACGATAACGGCGTCGAGCGGCGGACGGGTGAGTAATGCCTGGGAATATGCCTTGATGTGGGGGATAACTATTGGAAACGATAGCTAATACCGCATAATAGCTTCGGCTCAAAGAGGGGGACCTTCGGGCCTCTTGCGTCAAGATTAGCCCAGGTGGGATTAGCTAGTTGGTGAGGTAATGGCTCACCAAGGCGACGATCCCTAGCTGGTCTGAGAGGATGATCAGCCACACTGGAACTGAGACACGGTCCAGACTCCTACGGGAGGCAGCAGTGGGGAATATTGCACAATGGGCGCAAGCCTGATGCAGCCATGCCGCGTGTATGAAGAAGGCCTTCGGGTTGTAAAGTACTTTCAGCAGTGAGGAAGGCATTAACGTTAATAGCGTTAGTGTTTGACGTTAGCTGCAGAAGAAGCACCGGCTAACTCCGTGCCAGCAGCCGCGGTAATACGGAGGGTGCGAGCGTTAATCGGAATTACTGGGCGTAAAGCGCATGCAGGTGGTTTGTTAAGTCAGATGTGAAAGCCCGAGGCTCAACCTCGGAACTGCATTTGAAACTGGCAGGCTAGAGTACTGTAGAGGGGGGTAGAATTTCAGGTGTAGCGGTGAAATGCGTAGAGATCTGAAGGAATACCGGTGGCGAAGGCGGCCCCCTGGACAGATACTGACACTCAGATGCGAAAGCGTGGGGAGCAAACAGGATTAGATACCCTGGTAGTCCACGCCGTAAACGATGTCTACTTGGAGGTTGTGGCCTTGAGCCGTGGCTTTCGGAGCTAACGCGTTAAGTAGACCGCCTGGGGAGTACGGTCGCAAGATTAAAACTCAAATGAATTGACGGGGGCCCGCACAAGCGGTGGAGCATGTGGTTTAATTCGATGCAACGCGAAGAACCTTACCTACTCTTGACATCCAGAGAAGCCAGCGGAGACGCAGGTGTGCCTTCGGGAACTCTGAGACAGGTGCTGCATGGCTGTCGTCAGCTCGTGTTGTGAAATGTTGGGTTAAGTCCCGCAACGAGCGCAACCCTTATCCTTGTTTGCCAGCACTTCGGGTGGGAACTCCAGGGAGACTGCCGGTGATAAACCGGAGGAAGGTGGGGACGACGTCAAGTCATCATGGCCCTTACGAGTAGGGCTACACACGTGCTACAATGGCGCATACAGAGGGTTGCCAACCAGCGATGGTGAGCGGATCCCAAAAAGTGCGTCGTAGTCCGGATTGGAGTCTGCAACTCGACTCCATGAAGTCGGAATCGCTAGTAATCGTGGATCAGAATGCCACGGTGAATACGTTCCCGGGCCTTGTACACACCGCCCGTCACACCATGGGAGTGGGCTGCAAAAGAAGCAGGTAGTTTAACCTTCGGGAGGACGCTTGCCACTTTGTGGTTCATGACTGGGGTGAAGTCGTAACAAGGTAGCCCTAGGGGAACCTGGGGCTGGATCACCTCCTTATACGAAAGATTAACTTCGATTAGTGTCCACACAGATTGATTAGGTTTGATTAAAAGAGTTTTACTAAGTGATTTTTCTTAGTTCGAGGAAGGCAAGTGATGAGCGAAGGAGCATACACCAGTATGTGACTGAGTGAAGAGCGCCGACTGACGCTGAAATAAGGAAAAGCACGACGAAAAACAGTGTCCCGTTCGTCTAGAGGCCTAGGACACCGCCCTTTCACGGCGGTAACAGGGGTTCGACTCCCCTACGGGATACCATCTTTAAGCACATTTGCTAAGTGTTCTTAAAAATGGTTTCGATAAGAAACTTGCTCTTTAACAATTTGGAAAGCTGACGAATAACAACAATCCCCATATCTTTTAGATATGCGTTGTTATTCAAATTAAAAGTTCTCAAATCCTAATTCTTAGAATTAGGTACCAACACACATTCAAGTGTTCTTGGAAGTAACGAAAGTTGCTTATATTTGAGTCCGGCAAAATCGAATGTCTCTCGCTCATTTAAATAATGAGAGACAAAACCTTGGTTGTTTGCCATACGTAAAGACCCCTTCGGGTTGTATGGTTAAGTGACTAAGCGTACACGGTGGATGCCTTGGCAGTCAGAGGCGATGAAAGACGTATTAACTTGCGATAAGCCCAGATTAGGTAGTAAAAACCATTTGAGTCTGGGATTTCTGAATGGGGAAACCCGGCCGCATAAGCGGTCATCACTAACTGAATACATAGGTTAGTGAGGCGAACTCGGGGAACTGAAACATCTAAGTACCCGAAGGAAGAGAAATCAACCGAGATTCCGAAAGTAGCGGCGAGCGAAATTGGATTAGCCCTTAAGCTTTTAATGCGTTAGACGAATGTTCTGGAAAGTTCAACGATACAGGGTGATAGTCCCGTAGTTGTCGACGCATCATCAGTGAAATCGAGTAGGGCGGGACACGTGATATCCTGTCTGAATATGGGGGGACCATCCTCCAAGGCTAAATACTACTGACTGACCGATAGTGAACCAGTACCGTGAGGGAAAGGCGAAAAGAACCCCTGTGAGGGGAGTGAAATAGAACCTGAAACCGTGTACGTACAAGCAGTAGGAGCCTCCTTGTGGGGTGACTGCGTACCTTTTGTATAATGGGTCAGCGACTTATATTCAGTGGCAAGGTTAACCATCTAGGGGAGCCGTAGGGAAACCGAGTCTTAACTGGGCGATGTAGTCTCTGGATATAGACCCGAAACCAGGTGATCTAGCCATGGGCAGGTTGAAGGTTGAGTAACATCAACTGGAGGACCGAACCGACTAATGTTGAAAAAATTAGCGGATGACTTGTGGCTAGGGGTGAAAGGCCAATCAAACCTGGAGATAGCTGGTTCTCCCCGAAAGCTATTTAGGTAGCGCCTCGGACGAATACTACTGGGGGTAGAGCACTGTTAAGGCTAGGGGGTCATCCCGACTTACCAACCCTTTGCAAACTCCGAATACCAGTAAGTACTATCCGGGAGACACACGGCGGGTGCTAACGTCCGTCGTGGAGAGGGAAACAACCCAGACCGCCAGCTAAGGTCCCAAATTACTACTAAGTGGGAAACGATGTGGGAAGGCTCAGACAGCCAGGATGTTGGCTTAGAAGCAGCCATCATTTAAAGAAAGCGTAATAGCTCACTGGTCGAGTCGGCCTGCGCGGAAGATGTAACGGGGCTAAGTAGTAAACCGAAGCTGCGGCTGCATACTTTGTATGCGGGGTAGGGGAGCGTTCTGTAAGCGGTTGAAGGTGGTCTGTAAGGGCTGCTGGACGTATCAGAAGTGCGAATGCTGACATGAGTAACGATAAAGGGGGTGAAAAACCTCCTCGCCGGAAGACCAAGGGTTCCTGTCCAACGTTAATCGGGGCAGGGTAAGTCGACCCCTAAGGCGAGGCCGAAAGGCGTAGTCGATGGGAAACGGGTTAATATTCCCGTACTTCTTACAATTGCGATGGGGGGACGGAGAAGGCTAGGTGGGCCTGGCGACGGTTGTCCAGGTTCAAGTACGTAGGCGGAAGAATTAGGTAAATCCGGTTCTTCTTAACGCTGAGATACGATGTCGAGCATCTACGGATGTGAAGTCATTGATGCCATGCTTCCAGGAAAAGCCTCTAAGCTTCAGATTGTAAGGAATCGTACCCCAAACCGACACAGGTGGTCGGGTAGAGAATACCAAGGCGCTTGAGAGAACTCGGGTGAAGGAACTAGGCAAAATGGTACCGTAACTTCGGGAGAAGGTACGCTCTTGTGGGTGAAGTCCCTTGCGGATGGAGCTAACGAGAGTCGCAGATACCAGGTGGCTGCAACTGTTTATTAAAAACACAGCACTGTGCAAAATCGTAAGATGACGTATACGGTGTGACGCCTGCCCGGTGCCGGAAGGTTAATTGATGGGGTTAGACTTAGGTCGAAGCTCTTGATCGAAGCCCCGGTAAACGGCGGCCGTAACTATAACGGTCCTAAGGTAGCGAAATTCCTTGTCGGGTAAGTTCCGACCTGCACGAATGGCGTAATGATGGCCACGCTGTCTCCACCCGAGACTCAGTGAAATTGAAATCGCTGTGAAGATGCAGTGTACCCGCGGCTAGACGGAAAGACCCCGTGAACCTTTACTACAGCTTGGCACTGAACATTGACCCTACATGTGTAGGATAGGTGGGAGGCTTTGAAACTTGGGCGCCAGTTCAAGTGGAGCCGTCCTTGAAATACCACCCTTGTAGTGTTGATGTTCTAACTTGGACCCCTTATCGGGGTTGAGGACAGTGCCTGGTGGGTAGTTTGACTGGGGCGGTCTCCTCCCAAAGAGTAACGGAGGAGCACGAAGGTGGGCTAAACACGGTTGGACATCGTGTGGTTAGTGCAATGGCATAAGCCCGCTTGACTGCGAGAATGACAATTCGAGCAGGTGCGAAAGCAGGTCATAGTGATCCGGTGGTTCTGTATGGAAGGGCCATCGCTCAACGGATAAAAGGTACTCCGGGGATAACAGGCTGATACCGCCCAAGAGTTCATATCGACGGCGGTGTTTGGCACCTCGATGTCGGCTCATCACATCCTGGGGCTGAAGTCGGTCCCAAGGGTATGGCTGTTCGCCATTTAAAGTGGTACGCGAGCTGGGTTTAGAACGTCGTGAGACAGTTCGGTCCCTATCTGCCGTGGGCGTTGGAAGATTGAAGGGGGCTGCTCCTAGTACGAGAGGACCGGAGTGGACGAACCTCTGGTGTTCGGGTTGTCATGCCAATGGCATTGCCCGGTAGCTAAGTTCGGAATCGATAACCGCTGAAAGCATCTAAGCGGGAAGCGAGCCCTGAGATGAGTCTTCCCTGGCACTTTAAGTGTCCTAAAGGGTTGTTCGAGACTAGAACGTTGATAGGCAGGGTGTGTAAGCGTTGTGAGGCGTTGAGCTAACCTGTACTAATTGCCCGTGAGGCTTAACCATACAACACCCAAGGGGTTTTGATGGACTCAAAGCTAAGAACGAATTGAATGTGTAGAGACGGTAAACGGCGAGCGGCTAAGGGCCGACGGCGTGAGAACAAAGAACAGCTTTCCAGATTATTATCGCTAGACTCTGTTGGCCGAATGCCGATGGTCGTTTACCGATAAACAGAATTTGCTTGGCGACCATAGCATTGTGGACCCACCTGATTTCCATGCCGAACTCAGAAGTGAAACGCAATAGCGCCGATGGTAGTGTGGGGCTTCCCCATGTGAGAGTAGGACATCGCCAGGCTTTGAACACAAATTGCTGCTGTAGCTTGCATCTTTTGATTCTGCGATGCTCATGTACATACGTACATTGCGCTTCTCAAATCAAAATCTGACGGCGCTACAACAACAATTTGAAGTCCAAAGCGAAGAGATATCAGTCTTTGGATGTTGCTTGCTTGAATATCAAGCAAGTCACCATAGAGTTTTAGAAAAACTTAAAATTCTATGTTGACTTTCAAAGTGGGAAGCGTATTATACGCACCTCGCTAACGCACTAAGGTGCTGAAAGCAAAGCTCTTTAACAATTTAAACCTATCAATCTGTGTGGGCACTCGTTGATGATAATCAAAACTGATTCTTTGGAATCAAAAATGGTTTTCAATGAACTGAGTGACCAATCAAGACTTCTTTTGGAAACATTAGGGGACTTGGCACAGTCAATTCAACATTACTATGTAATGTAATCAGTATTCATTGAGCCGACAAAATCTTAAATTGAAGAGTTTGATCATGGCTCAGATTGAACGCTGGCGGCAGGCCTAACACATGCAAGTCGAGCGGAAACGAGTTATCTGAACCTTCGGGGAATGATAACGGCGTCGAGCGGCGGACGGGTGAGTAATGCCTGGGAATATGCCTTGATGTGGGGGATAACTATTGGAAACGATAGCTAATACCGCATAATAGCTTCGGCTCAAAGAGGGGGACCTTCGGGCCTCTCGCGTCAAGATTAGCCCAGGTGGGATTAGCTAGTTGGTGAGGTAATGGCTCACCAAGGCGACGATCCCTAGCTGGTCTGAGAGGATGATCAGCCACACTGGAACTGAGACACGGTCCAGACTCCTACGGGAGGCAGCAGTGGGGAATATTGCACAATGGGCGCAAGCCTGATGCAGCCATGCCGCGTGTGTGAAGAAGGCCTTCGGGTTGTAAAGCACTTTCAGCAGTGAGGAAGGCATTAACGTTAATAGCGTTAGTGTTTGACGTTAGCTGCAGAAGAAGCACCGGCTAACTCCGTGCCAGCAGCCGCGGTAATACGGAGGGTGCGAGCGTTAATCGGAATTACTGGGCGTAAAGCGCATGCAGGTGGTTTGTTAAGTCAGATGTGAAAGCCCGAGGCTCAACCTCGGAACTGCATTTGAAACTGGCAGGCTAGAGTACTGTAGAGGGGGGTAGAATTTCAGGTGTAGCGGTGAAATGCGTAGAGATCTGAAGGAATACCGGTGGCGAAGGCGGCCCCCTGGACAGATACTGACACTCAGATGCGAAAGCGTGGGGAGCAAACAGGATTAGATACCCTGGTAGTCCACGCCGTAAACGATGTCTACTTGGAGGTTGTGGCCTTGAGCCGTGGCTTTCGGAGCTAACGCGTTAAGTAGACCGCCTGGGGAGTACGGTCGCAAGATTAAAACTCAAATGAATTGACGGGGGCCCGCACAAGCGGTGGAGCATGTGGTTTAATTCGATGCAACGCGAAGAACCTTACCTACTCTTGACATCCAGAGAAGCCAGCGGAGACGCAGGTGTGCCTTCGGGAGCTCTGAGACAGGTGCTGCATGGCTGTCGTCAGCTCGTGTTGTGAAATGTTGGGTTAAGTCCCGCAACGAGCGCAACCCTTATCCTTGTTTGCCAGCGAGTAATGTCGGGAACTCCAGGGAGACTGCCGGTGATAAACCGGAGGAAGGTGGGGACGACGTCAAGTCATCATGGCCCTTACGAGTAGGGCTACACACGTGCTACAATGGCGCATACAGAGGGTTGCCAGCCAGCGATGGTGAGCGGATCCCAAAAAGTGCGTCGTAGTCCGGATTGGAGTCTGCAACTCGACTCCATGAAGTCGGAATCGCTAGTAATCGTGGATCAGAATGCCACGGTGAATACGTTCCCGGGCCTTGTACACACCGCCCGTCACACCATGGGAGTGGGCTGCAAAAGAAGCAGGTAGTTTAACCTTCGGGAGGACGCTTGCCACTTTGTGGTTCATGACTGGGGTGAAGTCGTAACAAGGTAGCCCTAGGGGAACCTGGGGCTGGATCACCTCCTTATACGAAAGATTAACTTCGATTAGTGTCCACACAGATTGATACGGTTTAGAAAGTAAAGAGATTTACTCAGTGCTTTGCACTTAGTAACGGGGGTCTGTAGCTCAGCTGGTTAGAGCGCTCGCCTGATAAGCGGGAGGTCGGTGGTTCAAGTCCACTCAGACCCACCAAATCTTTCCGTCTGCGGCGTCAACAAGCTTGTTGTGTACTAGTGTACACGGCCTCACTTGTTTCCTTGCATACGAAAAGATTCCCAGTCATCAATGACTGTTTAGTAGATGATTCTACATAAATGGGGCTATAGCTCAGCTGGGAGAGCGCCTGCCTTGCACGCAGGAGGTCAGCAGTTCGATCCTGCTTAGCTCCACCATCTTTAAGTGTTTTCTCGATAGAGAATATTTAAAAATGGTTTCGATAAGAAACTCATGCTCTTTAACAATTTGGAAAGCTGACGAATAACAACAATCCCCATATCTTCGATATGCGTTGTTATTCAAATTAAAAGTTCTCAAATCCTATGTCTCTTAGAGATGTAGGTACCAACACACATTCAAGTGTTCTTGGAAACAGCGAAAGCTGTTTATATTTGAGTCCGGCAAAATCGAATGTTATCTCGCTCATTCAATAATGAGATAACGAAACCTTGGTTGTTTGCCATACGTAAAGACCCCTTCGGGTTGTATGGTTAAGTGACTAAGCGTACACGGTGGATGCCTTGGCAGTCAGAGGCGATGAAAGACGTATTAACTTGCGATAAGCCCAGATTAGGTAGTAAAAACCATTTGAGTCTGGGATTTCTGAATGGGGAAACCCGGCCGCATAAGCGGTCATCACTAACTGAATACATAGGTTAGTGAGGCGAACTCGGGGAACTGAAACATCTAAGTACCCGAAGGAAGAGAAATCAACCGAGATTCCGAAAGTAGCGGCGAGCGAAATTGGATTAGCCCTTAAGCTTTTAATGCGTTAGACGAATGTTCTGGAAAGTTCAACGATACAGGGTGATAGTCCCGTAGTTGTCGACGCATCATCAGTGAAATCGAGTAGGGCGGGACACGTGATATCCTGTCTGAATATGGGGGGACCATCCTCCAAGGCTAAATACTACTGACTGACCGATAGTGAACCAGTACCGTGAGGGAAAGGCGAAAAGAACCCCTGTGAGGGGAGTGAAATAGAACCTGAAACCGTGTACGTACAAGCAGTAGGAGCCTCCTTGTGGGGTGACTGCGTACCTTTTGTATAATGGGTCAGCGACTTATATTCAGTGGCAAGGTTAACCATCTAGGGGAGCCGTAGGGAAACCGAGTCTTAACTGGGCGATTAGTCTCTGGATATAGACCCGAAACCAGGTGATCTAGCCATGGGCAGGTTGAAGGTTGAGTAACATCAACTGGAGGACCGAACCGACTAATGTTGAAAAATTAGCGGATGACTTGTGGCTAGGGGTGAAAGGCCAATCAAACCTGGAGATAGCTGGTTCTCCCCGAAAGCTATTTAGGTAGCGCCTCGGACGAATACTACTGGGGGTAGAGCACTGTTAAGGCTAGGGGGTCATCCCGACTTACCAACCCTTTGCAAACTCCGAATACCAGTAAGTACTATCCGGGAGACACACGGCGGGTGCTAACGTCCGTCGTGGAGAGGGAAACAACCCAGACCGCCAGCTAAGGTCCCAAATTACTACTAAGTGGGAAACGATGTGGGAAGGCTCAGACAGCCAGGATGTTGGCTTAGAAGCAGCCATCATTTAAAGAAAGCGTAATAGCTCACTGGTCGAGTCGGCCTGCGCGGAAGATGTAACGGGGCTAAGTAGTAAACCGAAGCTGCGGCTGCAACTTATGTTGCGGGGTAGGGGAGCGTTCTGTAAGCGGTTGAAGGTGGTCTGTAAGGGCTGCTGGACGTATCAGAAGTGCGAATGCTGACATGAGTAACGATAAAGGGGGTGAAAAACCTCCTCGCCGGAAGACCAAGGGTTCCTGTCCAACGTTAATCGGGGCAGGGTAAGTCGACCCCTAAGGCGAGGCCGAAAGGCGTAGTCGATGGGAAACGGGTTAATATTCCCGTACTTCTTACAATTGCGATGGGGGGACGGAGAAGGCTAGGTGGGCCTGGCGACGGTTGTCCAGGTTCAAGTACGTAGGCGGAAGAATTAGGTAAATCCGGTTCTTCTTAACGCTGAGATACGATGTCGAGCATCTACGGATGTGAAGTCATTGATGCCATGCTTCCAGGAAAAGCCTCTAAGCTTCAGATTGTAAGGAATCGTACCCCAAACCGACACAGGTGGTCGGGTAGAGAATACCAAGGCGCTTGAGAGAACTCGGGTGAAGGAACTAGGCAAAATGGTACCGTAACTTCGGGAGAAGGTACGCTCTTGTGGGTGAAGTCCCTTGCGGATGGAGCTAACGAGAGTCGCAGATACCAGGTGGCTGCAACTGTTTATTAAAAACACAGCACTGTGCAAAATCGTAAGATGACGTATACGGTGTGACGCCTGCCCGGTGCCGGAAGGTTAATTGATGGGGTTAGACGTAAGTCGAAGCTCTTGATCGAAGCCCCGGTAAACGGCGGCCGTAACTATAACGGTCCTAAGGTAGCGAAATTCCTTGTCGGGTAAGTTCCGACCTGCACGAATGGCGTAATGATGGCCACGCTGTCTCCACCCGAGACTCAGTGAAATTGAAATCGCTGTGAAGATGCAGTGTACCCGCGGCTAGACGGAAAGACCCCGTGAACCTTTACTACAGCTTGGCACTGAACATTGACCCTACATGTGTAGGATAGGTGGGAGGCTTTGAAACTTGGGCGCCAGTTCAAGTGGAGCCGTCCTTGAAATACCACCCTTGTAGTGTTGATGTTCTAACTTGGACCCCTTATCGGGGTTGAGGACAGTGCCTGGTGGGTAGTTTGACTGGGGCGGTCTCCTCCCAAAGAGTAACGGAGGAGCACGAAGGTGGGCTAAACACGGTTGGACATCGTGTGGTTAGTGCAATGGCATAAGCCCGCTTGACTGCGAGAATGACAATTCGAGCAGGTGCGAAAGCAGGTCATAGTGATCCGGTGGTTCTGTATGGAAGGGCCATCGCTCAACGGATAAAAGGTACTCCGGGGATAACAGGCTGATACCGCCCAAGAGTTCATATCGACGGCGGTGTTTGGCACCTCGATGTCGGCTCATCACATCCTGGGGCTGAAGTCGGTCCCAAGGGTATGGCTGTTCGCCATTTAAAGTGGTACGCGAGCTGGGTTTAGAACGTCGTGAGACAGTTCGGTCCCTATCTGCCGTGGGCGTTGGAAGATTGAAGGGGGCTGCTCCTAGTACGAGAGGACCGGAGTGGACGAACCTCTGGTGTTCGGGTTGTCATGCCAATGGCATTGCCCGGTAGCTAAGTTCGGAATCGATAACCGCTGAAAGCATCTAAGCGGGAAGCGAGCCCTGAGATGAGTCTTCCCTGGCGCTTTAAGCGTCCTAAAGGGTTGTTCGAGACTAGAACGTTGATAGGCAGGGTGTGTAAGCGTTGTGAGGCGTTGAGCTAACCTGTACTAATTGCCCGTGAGGCTTAACCATACAACACCCAAGGGGTTTTGATGGACTCAAAGCTAAGAACGATTGAATGTGTAGAGAACACAAAAACAGCTTTCCGAATTAAAGAATTTGCTTGGCGACCATAGCATTGTGGACCCACCTGATTTCCATGCCGAACTCAGAAGTGAAACGCAATAGCGCCGATGGTAGTGTGGGGCTTCCCCATGTGAGAGTAGGACATCGCCAGGCTTTAATTTCGATTTGCTTACAAAGTAAGCGAGTCACCATAGAGCTCTAAAAAAACTTAGAGTTTTATGTTGACTTTCGAAGTGAGAAGCGTATTATACGCACCTCGCTGACGCACTAAGGTGCTGAAAGCAAAGCTCTTTAACAATTTAAACCTATCAATCTGTGTGGGCACTCGTTGATGATAATCAAAATAGATACTTCGGTATCAACAATGATTTCAATGAACAGAGTGACCAATTCGAATCGAAAGATTCGGCACAGTCAATTCAAACATTACTATGTAATGTTCAGTATTCATTGAGTCGACAAAATCTTAAATTGAAGAGTTTGATCATGGCTCAGATTGAACGCTGGCGGCAGGCCTAACACATGCAAGTCGAGCGGAAACGAGTTATCTGAACCTTCGGGGAACGATAACGGCGTCGAGCGGCGGACGGGTGAGTAATGCCTGGGAATATGCCTTGATGTGGGGGATAACTATTGGAAACGATAGCTAATACCGCATAATAGCTTCGGCTCAAAGAGGGGGACCTTCGGGCCTCTCGCGTCAAGATTAGCCCAGGTGGGATTAGCTAGTTGGTGAGGTAATGGCTCACCAAGGCGACGATCCCTAGCTGGTCTGAGAGGATGATCAGCCACACTGGAACTGAGACACGGTCCAGACTCCTACGGGAGGCAGCAGTGGGGAATATTGCACAATGGGCGCAAGCCTGATGCAGCCATGCCGCGTGTATGAAGAAGGCCTTCGGGTTGTAAAGTACTTTCAGCAGTGAGGAAGGCATTAACGTTAATAGCGTTAGTGTTTGACGTTAGCTGCAGAAGAAGCACCGGCTAACTCCGTGCCAGCAGCCGCGGTAATACGGAGGGTGCGAGCGTTAATCGGAATTACTGGGCGTAAAGCGCATGCAGGTGGTTTGTTAAGTCAGATGTGAAAGCCCGAGGCTCAACCTCGGAACTGCATTTGAAACTGGCAGGCTAGAGTACTGTAGAGGGGGGTAGAATTTCAGGTGTAGCGGTGAAATGCGTAGAGATCTGAAGGAATACCGGTGGCGAAGGCGGCCCCCTGGACAGATACTGACACTCAGATGCGAAAGCGTGGGGAGCAAACAGGATTAGATACCCTGGTAGTCCACGCCGTAAACGATGTCTACTTGGAGGTTGTGGCCTTGAGCCGTGGCTTTCGGAGCTAACGCGTTAAGTAGACCGCCTGGGGAGTACGGTCGCAAGATTAAAACTCAAATGAATTGACGGGGGCCCGCACAAGCGGTGGAGCATGTGGTTTAATTCGATGCAACGCGAAGAACCTTACCTACTCTTGACATCCAGAGAAGCCAGCGGAGACGCAGGTGTGCCTTCGGGAACTCTGAGACAGGTGCTGCATGGCTGTCGTCAGCTCGTGTTGTGAAATGTTGGGTTAAGTCCCGCAACGAGCGCAACCCTTATCCTTGTTTGCCAGCGAGTAATGTCGGGAACTCCAGGGAGACTGCCGGTGATAAACCGGAGGAAGGTGGGGACGACGTCAAGTCATCATGGCCCTTACGAGTAGGGCTACACACGTGCTACAATGGCGCATACAGAGGGTTGCCAGCCAGCGATGGTGAGCGGATCCCAAAAAGTGCGTCGTAGTCCGGATTGGAGTCTGCAACTCGACTCCATGAAGTCGGAATCGCTAGTAATCGTGGATCAGAATGCCACGGTGAATACGTTCCCGGGCCTTGTACACACCGCCCGTCACACCATGGGAGTGGGCTGCAAAAGAAGCAGGTAGTTTAACCTTCGGGAGGACGCTTGCCACTTTGTGGTTCATGACTGGGGTGAAGTCGTAACAAGGTAGCCCTAGGGGAACCTGGGGCTGGATCACCTCCTTATACGAAAGATTAGCTTTGACTAGTGTCCACACAGATTGATTAGGTTTATTAAGTAAGAGAGTTTTGAATATGTCCCCCAAGACATGTTCGCGCAGTGTCCCGTTCGTCTAGAGGCCTAGGACACCGCCCTTTCACGGCGGTAACAGGGGTTCGACTCCCCTACGGGATACCATTGGGTCGTTAGCTCAGTTGGTAGAGCAGTTGACTTTTAATCAATTGGTCGCAGGTTCGAATCCTGCACGACCCACCATTCTTCTCCACGAAGAATTAAAACTTATGTGGGCGATTAGCTCAGTTGGGAGAGCACCTGCCTTACAAGCAGGGGGTCACTGGTTCGAGCCCGGTATCGCCCACCATTCTCTAAGAATTTTTGGATTAGGATTTTCCAAACCACTTCAGTTTAATGAATATGTGGTTGGAATTTTTGTCGCCTGAGAGTCCTTAGAAAATGTATTTCTTTGCTATCTATTAGCAAAGCGAAAACATGCTCTTTAACAATTTGGAAAGCTGACGAATAACAACAATCCCCATATCTTCGGATATGCGTTGTTATTCAAATTAAAAGTTCTCAAATCCTAGTGACTTAGTCATTAGGTACCAACACACATTCAAGTGTTCTTGGAAGTAACGAAAGTTGCTTATATTTGAGTCCGGCAAAATCGAATGTTATCTCGCTCATTCAATAATGAGATAACGAACCTTGGTTGTTTGCCATACGTAAAGACCCCTTCGGGTTGTATGGTTAAGTGACTAAGCGTACACGGTGGATGCCTTGGCAGTCAGAGGCGATGAAAGACGTATTAACTTGCGATAAGCCCAGATTAGGTAGTAAAAACCATTTGAGTCTGGGATTTCTGAATGGGGAAACCCGGCCGCATAAGCGGTCATCATTAACTGAATACATAGGTTAGTGAAGCGAACTCGGGGAACTGAAACATCTAAGTACCCGAAGGAAGAGAAATCAACCGAGATTCCGAAAGTAGCGGCGAGCGAAATTGGATTAGCCCTTAAGCTTTTAATGCGTTAGACGAATGTTCTGGAAAGTTCAACGATACAGGGTGATAGTCCCGTAGTTGTCGACGCATCATCAGTGAAATCGAGTAGGGCGGGACACGTGATATCCTGTCTGAATATGGGGGGACCATCCTCCAAGGCTAAATACTACTGACTGACCGATAGTGAACCAGTACCGTGAGGGAAAGGCGAAAAGAACCCCTGTGAGGGGAGTGAAATAGAACCTGAAACCGTGTACGTACAAGCAGTAGGAGCCTCTTCGTGGGGTGACTGCGTACCTTTTGTATAATGGGTCAGCGACTTATATTCAGTGGCAAGGTTAACCATCTAGGGGAGCCGTAGGGAAACCGAGTCTTAACTGGGCGATGTAGTCTCTGGATATAGACCCGAAACCAGGTGATCTAGCCATGGGCAGGTTGAAGGTTGAGTAACATCAACTGGAGGACCGAACCGACTAATGTTGAAAAATTAGCGGATGACTTGTGGCTAGGGGTGAAAGGCCAATCAAACCTGGAGATAGCTGGTTCTCCCCGAAAGCTATTTAGGTAGCGCCTCGGACGAATACTACTGGGGGTAGAGCACTGTTAAGGCTAGGGGGTCATCCCGACTTACCAACCCTTTGCAAACTCCGAATACCAGTAAGTACTATCCGGGAGACACACGGCGGGTGCTAACGTCCGTCGTGGAGAGGGAAACAACCCAGACCGCCAGCTAAGGTCCCAAATTACTACTAAGTGGGAAACGATGTGGGAAGGCTCAGACAGCCAGGATGTTGGCTTAGAAGCAGCCATCATTTAAAGAAAGCGTAATAGCTCACTGGTCGAGTCGGCCTGCGCGGAAGATGTAACGGGGCTAAGTAGTAAACCGAAGCTGCGGCTGCAATTTATATTGCGGGGTAGGGGAGCGTTCTGTAAGCGGTTGAAGGTGGTTCGTAAGGGCTGCTGGACGTATCAGAAGTGCGAATGCTGACATGAGTAACGATAAAGGGGGTGAAAAACCTCCTCGCCGGAAGACCAAGGGTTCCTGTCCAACGTTAATCGGGGCAGGGTAAGTCGACCCCTAAGGCGAGGCCGAAAGGCGTAGTCGATGGGAAACGGGTTAATATTCCCGTACTTCTTACAATTGCGATGGGGGGACGGAGAAGGCTAGGTGGGCCTGGCGACGGTTGTCCAGGTTCAAGTACGTAGGCGGAAGAATTAGGTAAATCCGGTTCTTCATTAACGCTGAGATACGATGTCGAGCTACTACGGTAGTGAAGTCATTGATGCCATGCTTCCAGGAAAAGCCTCTAAGCTTCAGATTGTAAGGAATCGTACCCCAAACCGACACAGGTGGTCGGGTAGAGAATACCAAGGCGCTTGAGAGAACTCGGGTGAAGGAACTAGGCAAAATGGTACCGTAACTTCGGGAGAAGGTACGCTCTTGTGGGTGAAGTCCCTTGCGGATGGAGCTAACGAGAGTCGCAGATACCAGGTGGCTGCAACTGTTTATTAAAAACACAGCACTGTGCAAAATCGTAAGATGACGTATACGGTGTGACGCCTGCCCGGTGCCGGAAGGTTAATTGATGGGGTTAGACGTAAGTCGAAGCTCTTGATCGAAGCCCCGGTAAACGGCGGCCGTAACTATAACGGTCCTAAGGTAGCGAAATTCCTTGTCGGGTAAGTTCCGACCTGCACGAATGGCGTAATGATGGCCACGCTGTCTCCACCCGAGACTCAGTGAAATTGAAATCGCTGTGAAGATGCAGTGTACCCGCGGCTAGACGGAAAGACCCCGTGAACCTTTACTACAGCTTGGCACTGAACATTGACCCTACATGTGTAGGATAGGTGGGAGGCTTTGAAACTTGGGCGCCAGTTCAAGTGGAGCCGTCCTTGAAATACCACCCTTGTAGTGTTGATGTTCTAACTTAGACCCCTAATCGGGGTTGAGGACAGTGCCTGGTGGGTAGTTTGACTGGGGCGGTCTCCTCCCAAAGAGTAACGGAGGAGCACGAAGGTGGGCTAAACACGGTTGGACATCGTGTGGTTAGTGCAATGGCATAAGCCCGCTTGACTGCGAGAATGACAATTCGAGCAGGTGCGAAAGCAGGTCATAGTGATCCGGTGGTTCTGTATGGAAGGGCCATCGCTCAACGGATAAAAGGTACTCCGGGGATAACAGGCTGATACCGCCCAAGAGTTCATATCGACGGCGGTGTTTGGCACCTCGATGTCGGCTCATCACATCCTGGGGCTGAAGTCGGTCCCAAGGGTATGGCTGTTCGCCATTTAAAGTGGTACGCGAGCTGGGTTTAGAACGTCGTGAGACAGTTCGGTCCCTATCTGCCGTGGGCGTTGGAAGATTGAAGGGGGCTGCTCCTAGTACGAGAGGACCGGAGTGGACGAACCTCTGGTGTTCGGGTTGTCATGCCAATGGCATTGCCCGGTAGCTAAGTTCGGAATCGATAACCGCTGAAAGCATCTAAGCGGGAAGCGAGCCCTGAGATGAGTCTTCCCTGGCACTTTAAGTGTCCTAAAGGGTTGTTCGAGACTAGAACGTTGATAGGCAGGGTGTGTAAGCGTTGTGAGGCGTTGAGCTAACCTGTACTAATTGCCCGTGAGGCTTAACCATACAACACCCAAGGGGTTTTGATGGACTCAAAGCTAAGAACGAATTGAATGTGTAGAGACGGTAAACGGCGAGCGGCTAAGGGCCGACGGCGTGAGAACAAAGAACAGCTTTCCAGATGATTATCGCTAGACCCCGTTGGCCGAATGCCGATGGCCGTTTACCGATAAACAGAATTTGCTTGGCGACCATAGCATTGTGGACCCACCTGATTTCCATGCCGAACTCAGAAGTGAAACGCAATAGCGCCGATGGTAGTGTGGGGCTTCCCCATGTGAGAGTAGGACATCGCCAGGCTTTAATTTTGGACACTTGCTCAAATAGCAAGTACGCCACTGCGGAGTGGTAGTTCAGTTGGTTAGAATACCGGCCTGTCACGCCGGGGGTCGCGGGTTCGAGTCCCGTCCACTCCGCCACTTATACGAAAGCCTCGTCGAATGACGAGGCTTTTTTGCGTTTATAAGCCTCAGCGAACGCTGGGGCTTTATCGTAATTACGGTAAAGGGACGCTTCGCTAACGGACGCTGGCGCTAAGGGGGAAAGGGAATAGCTGCTCTCCTAAAAAAGGCTCAGAGTTCAAAAACAGCAAGTTCAATCCTTTTACTTATAAGAAGTTGCCTTGTGCATTGATGGGACTTTGTCGTATTTCGAGAAAGGCTACGCTAACAGATGCTGATACTTGTGCAATAGGGTCGTTAGATATTGTTTTCTATTCGTAGAGACAATCATGCAAAGCCGATAGCCGATAGCCGATAGCCGATAAAAAAGCCGACGATATACGCCGGCCTTTCAAAGTTCTTCTTTCCGTCTTCTATAGCAATTGCTTCAATACCCTATCCGCACTGATCGTTCGGATCTTACGAATGAGCTTTTGAACAACTACCGGGTAGGTATCGATCTTATCGATCTGGCGATAAGTACATACCAACTCAGTGTGTTGCAGAATGTTCTCTATTTCTTGTTCAAACTTCGGAACAACAAGTGCGTTGTGGTCTTGTACTAGCAGTGCGTTCTCTAAGTCTAACTTCCAAGCGCGTGGGTTAAGGTTGTTGCCCGTTAGCAGCATGTAGCGCTTATCTACCCACATTCCCTTAAGGTGATAGCTATTAGAGTCATGCTTCCATAAGTGTAAAGAGAGCTGGCGACTTGCTAGGAATGCTTCATTAATCTTGGCAAAGCGGCGCAAGTTCATTTCATACAGGTATGGCAGACCACCAATGGTGCTAAAAGACTGAGTTGGTGGAATATAGAAGTCATTAGCTGTCTTGTCCCCAACAACAATCGATACTTTCACTCCACGTTTAAGCGCTTTTTTAACGGCTTTCGCTAACTCCTTAGGGAAGTTGAAATACGGAGTACAGATAAAGATTTCATCTTTGGCCTGATTGACCAGCTCCACAATGCTTTGGTTAAGAGTATTGCGTCGTTTACCTAGTCCTACGATGGGCGTGATAGCAATTTGATCCGCTTTGGCGATTTGGTGGGTAAAGTGATATTGGCTACGAGCGAGTTTCGAACGGAACTGGCGAATAGCGGTCTTTAGTGACTTAGTCGTTGGCAGCTTTGTCGAAGCAAGGTTATTTACTGCCGCATGGCTGATCATTTCTTCTTGGATGAATCGAACCATACTGTCTGCAAGTTCGGCGTTATCGACGATGTGGTAGCGGTCAAATCGGTATCTGTCTTGTTTATTTAGATAGATATTATTTAGGCTCGCACCGCTGTAGATAACTTGGTCATCAACGATAAAACCTTTGAGGTGCAAAACACCAAAGACTTCTCGACCACGTACTGGGATGCCAAACACAGGAATGTCATATTTGTACTCTTTGGCAAACTCGCGATACATCGCGGCGTTTCCTTCCGAGTGTGCCGCTCCGATCAATCCTCGCTGTGCACGGTGCCAGTCGACACAGATCTTAATATCAAGATCAGGGTTAGCCTGTTTCGCCTCATACATGGCGGTTAGGATTTCACGACCGGCTTCGTCATCTTCTAAGTAAAGGGCGGCGATATAGATGCGTGAGTTTGCTTCCCTTATCGCTTCGAGCAGATGAGTACGAAACTGTTCTGCTGAGTGAAGAATATTAAAGTTTGCCGGATCAGTTGCGATGGTTGGCAATGTACCAATTTTGTCCCGAATCGCTATCATAATTCGTGAAAAGCCTTTGTTCTATTTGCAAAATTGCGAACTTTAAATTTTACCAAAAACTAGCGAAGGGTGACTACTATTTCACGGTTCTGTTGAGGCAAAATTAAGCAACATATTGTAAAGGTTTGAGCGACTTACCAGATTGAGTATAGCGTTTGAAAAGATTTTGCAGACACCCAGGCATATTTGTCGTGTCCGTCGTCTCAAAACCGAAGCGGCAGTAGAAGTTTTCAAGGTGTTCTAGAGCAAAACAGTAGTCTTGGTCCCTTAAGATCTGTTGTTGGCAGTAGGCCATAAGAGCCGCACCAATCCCCTGACTGCGATACTTGGTGTCAACGACCATGCCCGTGAGTAAACGTGTTTCTTCAATATGCCTAAATCTAACCACTGCTACCATGGCAGGACCTGAGTAGGCAGCGATGATGAGTTCGTCAGACTTTGCTTTACCTGCTGGGTAGTGTTGTTTGTAGAATCGTTTTACCAGTGGGAGTTTGATCGGTTCGATTTGCTCAAAGCGTAATTGGGTCATGGAATCACTGTGCAGTTGGGTTAAGATAACCAAAGTTTAGATTTAGCGTTAAGTATTATGCGTATAGAACACCAAGCAAGTTTAAAGCAATTTCATACCTTTTCCATTGAAGTCGGTTGTGATGTGTTGGTTGAGGCAACGAGTGTCGACGAGCTTATCCAATGCTACCAAAACCCGGATTGGGCCAATTTGCCAAAGTTGGTGCTGGGTAAAGGCAGTAATATGCTGTTTACCGAGCACTTTAAGGGAGTAGTGATCCTCAATCGCTTAATGGGCAAAGAGGTGACCGAGAGTGAGTTGGCTTATCACCTGCATATTAATGGTGGGGAAGACTGGCCAGAACTTGTTGCCTGGAGTTTGAAGCAAGGTTATGACGGCTTGGAAAACTTAGCGCTCATCCCAGGTTGTGTAGGCTCTTCTCCAATCCAAAACATTGGAGCGTACGGTGTTGAGCTAAAAGATGTGTGTGAGTACGTAGAGTACCTATGTTTAGAGACTTTCACTATTAAACGCCTATCTAAGCATGAGTGTGAGTTTGGTTACCGAGACTCAATCTTTAAACATCAGTTACATGGAAAAGCTGTCATTACCGCCGTTGGCATTACCTTAAATAAGCAGTGGCAAGCGAAGGCACAGTATGGGCCATTAAAAGCGATAGATGCTGGCGAACGTAATGCTCAAACAATCTTTAATACGGTTTGCGATATTCGGATGGAGAAACTTCCTGACCCTGCCGTGTTGGGTAATGCGGGCAGTTTCTTTAAAAATCCTGTGGTTAGCCAAGACCAGTATCAAGCACTAAAGCTTAAATATCCTAATTTGGTCGGCTATGAGGTGGAGCATGGTGTAAAGCTGGCTGCTGGTTGGCTGATTGATAATGCTGGTTTAAAGGGGGTTTCTGTTGGAGGCGCTCAAGTACACCAACAACAGGCATTGGTATTGGTTAATCATGATAGGGCAAGTGCACAAGATGTCCTTGGGTTAGCAAAGTTGGTAACCGAGCGGGTTAAATCTGAATATGGTGTCTCTTTGGAGCATGAAGTGCGATTTATGGGGCAAAGTGAAGAAACACACCTTCAACAATGGATTGAAAATCATCAATGAAAGGATCGTCGTTAAAGTATGCGTTAGTCGAGTTACTCGCAGACGGAGAGTTTCACTCTGGAGAAGCACTAGGTCATACGCTTGGTGTGTCTAGAGCTGCGATCAGCAAACACATTAAAAGCATTCAATCTCTAGGGCTGGATGTGTTTAGTGTGCCACGAAAAGGATATAAGCTGACTCAACCTATCTCTTTGCTTTGCAGTGAGAAAATATCGCCTTTAATTGAGCGCCCAGTATCGGTGTTCCCCGTCATTGATTCAACCAATCAGTATTTAATGGACCAGATGGGTTCTCTAGACAGTGGTCATGTTTGTTTGGCGGAATACCAAAGCAGTGGTCGCGGTCGTCGTGGTCGTACTTGGGTTTCACCTTTCGCAACTAATCTATATATGTCGATGTACTGGCGTTTGGAAGCGGGTATGGCTGCTGCGATGGGACTAAGTTTAGTCATTGGCATAGCGACGACGGAAGCTTTGGACTCATTGGGCTATGACGGTGTGAAGCTTAAATGGCCTAACGACATTTACTACCAAGACACGAAACTTGCCGGGATTTTAGTGGAAATGTCAGGACAAGCCGGCGGCGCTGCTGAGCTTGTGATCGGGCTTGGACTTAATGTTGCTATGCCCGAGTCTGAAACCGAAGCAATAGATCAGCCTTGGACGGCATTGGAAAAACTGAGCGCTGGTTCTTTGCCTATTGATAGAAATGAGTTGGCAGCAACTATACTCCAGCATTGGCAACAAGCGTTGGCCCAATATGAGGGCATGGGGATGTCCGCCTTTATAGAACGATGGAATCGGTTTGATAACTATGTGGGTCGTCCGGTGACATTATTAATGGGGCCTAATCAGGTCACTGGTATCGTGCAAGGCATTAATGAGCAAGGTGCGGTGTTGATAGAGACCGATAAAGGGGTTGAAGCCTTCATCGGTGGAGAGATTTCTTTAAGAGCAAAGAGTAAGTAATTACTTACGCAATAAGACTTGTTCTACACTATGGTTTTCACCTTTGCGTAGAATAAGTTGAGCCCGCTCTCTGGTCGGTAAGATATTTTCATTGAGGTTCTTACCGTTAATAGAACTCCAGATGCTGCGCGCTTTTTTGATGGCATCGTCCTTACTCATGAGTGTGTAGTGATTGAAGTATGCGCCAGGCTTACGGAATGCACCTTGGCGAAACTTCAAGAAACGCTCGATATACCACTCTTCGATTTGTGTTGAATCCGCATCGACATATAAAGAAAAGTCTAAAAAGTCAGAGATAAAGACGCGATGTGGGTCATGAGGATAATCCATACCACTTTGCAGCACATTAAGCCCTTCAATGATCAGCACATCAGGCTGGTCAACAACCTTCTCTTCTTCGGTAATGTCGTAAGTCAGATGAGAGTAGACTGGGGCCGTGACATTACGTTTGCCAGCTTTGACGTCAGAGACGAACTTAACCAAACGATGCATATCATAGGATTCTGGAAACCCTTTCTTGGTCATTAAGTCACGTTCATTGAGCACTTTGTTGGGGTGTAAAAAGCCATCAGTGGTAATGAGCTCGACTTTTGGGTGATTCTCCCAACGAGAAAGCAGCGCTTTTAGTAATCGCGCAGTGGTACTTTTACCTACTGCGACACTGCCTGCGATGCCAATGATAAACGGTGGGGTGTGGTCATTTTCACCAAGGAATTGCTGCAACACGGAATTTCGACTTTGTCGAGCCTCAACATACAGATTGAGTAACCTAGAGAGAGGCAAGTAGATCTCTACGGCTTCTTGCATGGTTAAGTTTTCATTGATCCCTTGCAGTTCTTCTAGGTCCTCTTGGGTAAGAGTCATAGGAACGGCATTTCTCAATTCAGACCATTTATGACGGTCGAAAGACATATACGGGGTCATAGTAAACCTTGGTGTTGATGGTGAGCAGACGACAATACACTATGGCGTATTGAAATCAAACGACTCAAGCTGCATAAATTGTTCAAAATAGGATGGAAATTGCCGAAAAAACATCCGTTCAATCTTAAAAAATAGGAAATTTAGTTTTTTTTTAAATTTCCTATTGCCAGAAGGGAAATCATTCAATAGAATTCGCCCCACTTGTGCCGACTTAGCTCAGTAGGTAGAGCAACTGACTTGTAATCAGTAGGTCACCAGTTCGATTCCGGTAGTCGGCACCATTCTTTCCTAAATGAGAAAGAATGCTTAAAAAATTTGGAGGGGTTCCCGAGTGGCCAAAGGGAGCAGACTGTAAATCTGCCGGCTCCGCCTTCGATGGTTCGAATCCGTCCCCCTCCACCATATTCTTTAGGAAATAGCGCTCAGAGTTACGCGTTGCGGGCATCGTATAATGGCTATTACCTCAGCCTTCCAAGCTGATGATGCGGGTTCGATTCCCGCTGCCCGCTCCACTCCTTTTAGAGTGCTGATATAGCTCAGGTGGTAGAGCGCATCCTTGGTAAGGATGAGGTCGGCAGTTCGAGTCTGCCTATCAGCACCAGCTCTAAGTAGCTCCATTTCCTTTCGATATACACCATTATTATTTTGGTTGCGTGGTCTCAAAGCCACCATAAATCCGTACCTTGAGGGACACTCCATGTCTAAAGAAAAATTTGAACGTACGAAACCGCACGTAAACGTTGGTACTATCGGCCACGTTGACCACGGTAAAACAACTCTAACTGCTGCAATCTGTACTACTCTAGCTAAAGTGTACGGCGGTGAAGCGAAAGACTTCGCATCTATCGATAACGCTCCAGAAGAGCGTGAGCGCGGTATCACAATTGCAACTTCTCACGTTGAGTATGACACTCCAACTCGTCACTACGCACACGTAGACTGCCCAGGACACGCCGATTACGTTAAAAACATGATCACTGGTGCTGCGCAAATGGACGGTGGTATCCTAGTAGTAGCTGCGACTGACGGCCCAATGCCTCAGACTCGTGAGCACATCCTACTTGGCCGTCAGGTTGGTATCCCATACATCATCGTATTCATGAACAAATGTGACATGGTTGACGATGAAGAACTACTAGAACTAGTAGAAATGGAAGTTCGTGAACTTCTTTCTGAGTACGAATTCCCAGGCGACGACCTACCAGTAATCCAAGGTTCTGCTCTTGGTGCACTAAACGGCGAAAAACAATGGGAAGACAAGATCGTTGAGCTAGCTGAAGCTCTAGATTCTTACATCCCAGAGCCAGAGCGTGCTGTAGACCAGCCGTTCCTAATGCCAATCGAAGACGTATTCTCGATCCAAGGTCGTGGTACTGTTGTAACTGGTCGTATCGAGCGCGGTATCCTAACTGTAGGTGACGAAGTAGAAATCGTAGGTATCAAAGAGACTACAACTACTACTTGTACTGGTGTTGAGATGTTCCGTAAGCTTCTTGACGAAGGTCGTGCTGGTGAGAACGTTGGTGCACTTCTACGTGGTACTAAGCGTGACGAAGTTGAGCGTGGTCAAGTTCTTGCAGCTCCTGGCTCAATCAACCCACACACTAAGTTCGAGTCTGAAGTATACGTACTTTCTAAAGACGAAGGCGGCCGTCACACTCCTTTCTTCAAAGGCTACCGTCCACAGTTCTACTTCCGTACTACGGACGTAACTGGTGACATCCAGCTTCCAGAAGGCGTTGAAATGGTAATGCCTGGTGACAACGTTCAAATGACTGTTGAGCTAATCGCTCCAATCGCTATGGACGAAGGCCTACGTTTCGCTATCCGTGAAGGTGGCCGTACTGTAGGTGCTGGTGTTGTTGCTAAGATCTTCGACTAATTCTTACGAATAGTAGAAGAATCGGAAAATCTTTGAATAAGATTTGACGAGACACTAGTAAAAAGGGCATCATTTGATGCCCTTTTTATGCGCTATTGTTTAGTGATGATGGTTTTTCCATCAGCTGGGCAGTCGCAGAAAAGATTTTGTGATTAAGATCTCATCTAAGTCACGGTAATGCGTTGGGATTCAATGCGAAGGAATGTGCCCTGCAACAGCGGGGTTGTTGTCGTCTATATTTAAGACTTGTCACAGGTTGGTTCTATGAAAGCAAACGCTGAAACTCCTGATAGCTCAAGTGCAGCAGATATGTTCAAGTGGATTGTCGCTTTTGCTCTGCTAGCCGCTGCTGTTGTGGGTAATTACCTGTATGGTGAAATGTCTGTAGTGATCCGCGCTACAGCTGTTGTTGTACTAATCGCTGCTGCACTTGGTGTTGCTGCAACAACAACAAAAGGTAAAGCTGCAATCGAGTTCGCTCGTGAATCTCGAATGGAAGTTCGCAAAGTGGTTTGGCCTACTCGCCAAGAAACTACGCAAACTACATTTATTGTTCTTGCAGTAAGTATTGTTATGGCTCTGGTACTATGGGGTATCGACGGCATTATGGTTCGTCTAGTATCTCTAGTAACTGGAGTGTGAGGGTATTAATACATGAGTGAAGCTCCAAAAAAACGCTGGTATGTGGTTCAAGCCTTCTCTGGATTTGAAGGTCGTGTTGCACAGTCTCTTCGTGAACACATCAAAATGCATAGCATGGAAGAGCTGTTCGGTGAAGTACTAGTTCCTACTGAAGAAGTAGTGGAAATGCGCGCAGGCCAACGTCGTAAGAGTGAGCGCAAGTTCTTCCCTGGTTACGTTCTTGTCCAAATGATCATGAACGATGAATCATGGCACTTGGTGCGCAGCGTGCCGCGTGTGATGGGCTTCATTGGTGGTACCTCTGACCGTCCAGCACCTATCACTGATAAAGAAGCAGATGCGATTCTGAACCGTCTTGAAAAAGCGAGTGAAGCACCGCGTCCACGTACCATGTACGAAGCTGGTGAAGTGGTACGTGTTAATGAAGGTCCATTTGCTGACTTCAACGGTACTGTTGAAGAAGTGGATTACGAGAAAAGCCGCTTGAAGGTGTCTGTATCGATCTTTGGTCGTGCAACGCCTGTTGAGTTGGAATTTGGTCAGGTTGAAAAACTTGATTAAAAAAACACCTTTTTAGGGTTGTCGAAGGCGCGAATTATGGCTATAATTTCGCGCCTTTTTACTTCTACGGAAGTTAAAAAGTTCGAATTCTTTTAAAGGGGAGCTGGTCGAAACGATCCGCGTTTGAACCCAAAACTTAGGAAATATCATGGCTAAGAAAGTTGAAGCTTATATCAAGCTGCAAGTTGCAGCGGGTATGGCAAACCCGAGTCCACCGGTTGGTCCTGCTCTAGGTCAACACGGTGTGAACATCATGGAATTCTGTAAAGCGTTCAACGCAAAAACAGAATCTGTTGAGAAAGGTCTACCGATCCCAGTTGTAATCGCTGTTTACAACGACCGTTCTTTCACTTTTGAAACTAAGACTCCACCTGCTGCTGTTCTTCTTAAGAAAGCTGCTGGCGTTAAGTCTGGTTCAGGTCGTCCAAACACTGAAAAAGTTGGTACTGTAACTGACGCTCAGCTTCAAGAAATCGCAGAAACTAAAGCTGCTGATATGACTGGTGCTGACATCGAAGCGATGAAGCGTTCTATCGCAGGTACTGCTCGTTCAATGGGCCTAGTGGTAGAGGGTTAATAAGATGGCTAAACTAACTAAGCGCATGCGCGTTATCCGCGAAAAAGTTGACGTAACTAAAGAATACGAAATCAACGAAGCTGTTGCTCTTCTTAAAGAACTAGCAACTGCTAAATTCGTTGAGTCTGTAGACGTTGCTGTTAACCTAGGCATCGATGCTCGTAAATCTGACCAGAACGTACGTGGTGCAACTGTACTACCTCACGGTACTGGCCGCGAAATCCGCGTTGCAGTGTTCACTCAAGGTGCAAACGCTGAAGCAGCTAAAGAAGCTGGCGCAGACATCGTTGGTATGGAAGATCTTGCTGAGCAAGTGAAGAAGGGCGAAATGAACTTCGACGTAGTTGTAGCATCTCCTGATGCAATGCGCGTTGTAGGTCAACTAGGTACTATCCTAGGTCCACGCGGTCTAATGCCAAACCCTAAAGTTGGTACTGTAACTCCTAACGTTGCTGACGCGGTTAAGAACGCTAAAGCTGGTCAGGTTCGTTACCGTAACGACAAGAACGGTATCGTTCACACGACTATCGGTAAAGCATCTTTCGAAGCTTCTCAGCTTCAAGAGAACCTAGAAGCACTTCTAGTGGCTCTTAAGAAAGCTAAGCCGTCTTCAGCGAAAGGTACTTTCCTGAAGAAAGTTAGCATCTCTACTACAATGGGTGCTGGCGTTGCTGTTGATCAGGCGAGCCTGAACACTCAAGCATAATTTATTTGATTGGGCGTGAAATTAGTGTATAATTTTGCGCCTAATTATTGTGGTTGGGACTTTGTTTTTCCTCTCTGAGAAGAGACCAAGTCTCCGTCCAAGACCGTAGGTGTTTGCATTAGCAGACTTAATTAACCTGCGTAGACGGTGTCCGAACCTAAAGAAAGATGATTATTTTTCGCCTTTCTTCTGGAACTGCACCGTAGTAGCTCTCACATTAATTTGATGTGAGTGGTGTAATGACAACCAGGAGTAAATCCAAGATGGCTTTAAATCTTCAAGACAAAAAAGCAATTGTTGCTGAAGTCAACGAAGCAGCCGGTGATGCACTTTCTGCAGTTGTAGCTGATTCTCGTGGCGTTACTGTTGCTGCGATGACTACTCTACGTAAACAAGCTCGTGAAGCTGGCGTTTACATGAAAGTCGTTCGTAACACACTTGCACGCCGTGCAGTTGAAGGTACTGATTTTGAGTGTCTAACTGACACTTTCTCAGGCCCTACACTGATCGCATTCTCTAACGAGCACCCAGGTGCTGCAGCGCGTCTTTTCAAAGACTTCGCTAAAGAGAATGAGAATTTCGAGGTAAAAGCTGCTGCATTTGAAGGCGCTGTTACTGATGCGGAAGTACTAGCAACACTACCAACTTACGACGAAGCAATCGCACGCCTAATGATGTGCATGAAAGAAGCTTCTGCTGGCAAGCTGGTTCGTACTATCGCCGCTGTTCGCGATCAGAAAGAAGAAGCTGCGGCATAAGCCTTGCTTTTCACTGAACGCTATTTAAACTTATTGTTGACTTAAAAGAGAATTGTTATGTCTATTACTAACGAGCAAATCCTAGACGCAGTTGCAGAAATGTCTGTAATGCAAGTTGTTGAGCTAATCGAAGCTATGGAAGAAAAATTCGGCGTTACTGCTGCAGCTGCTGTTGTAGCTGGCGGTGCTGCTGGTGGCGAAGCTGCTGCTGAGCAAACTGAATTTGACGTAATCCTAGAATCAGCTGGCGGTAACAAAGTTGCTGTAATCAAAGCTGTACGTGGCGCAACTGGTCTTGGTCTTAAAGAAGCTAAAGGCCTAGTAGACGGTGCTCCAGCACCTCTGAAAGAAGGCATCGACAAAGCTGAAGCTGAAGCTCTAAAAGCACAGCTTGAAGAAGCTGGTGCAACTGTTGCTCTTAAGTAATTATTACTTAAAAGCTTAGCCGAAAGGCTAATGGCTGGTGGTTATTTAACCACCGGCCTTTTTGCGCTGTAGGGCATAGGTGAATTTTCCGCTGTTTAAGCACCTATCTCCATGCAAAAAAACATCCCACCTTCCGGTGTGATGTCACTACAGTAAACAGCTGTTAGTCACTGTCCCTTACCCCCCTTAAGTAACTAGGAGCGGGCGGACAGTTTGGGTCACTTATCAGCGAGCTGAGGAACCCCATGGTTTACTCTTATACCGAGAAAAAGCGCATCCGTAAGGACTTTGGTACTCGTCCACAAGTGTTGGACATTCCATACCTGCTATCGATCCAGCTTGATTCGTTCGACAAGTTCATTGAACAGGATCCTGAAGGACAATATGGTCTAGAAGCGGCTTTTCGTTCTGTATTCCCGATTCAGAGCTACAACGGCAATTCTGAGCTGCAATACGTTAGCTACCGTCTTGGTGAGCCTGTATTTGATGTTAAAGAATGTCAAATCCGTGGCGTCACTTACTCGAAACCACTACGCGTAAAACTACGTCTAGTTGTATTCGATAAAGACGCGCCAGCGGGTACCGTTAAAGACATTAAAGAACAAGAAGTCTACATGGGTGAAATCCCATTGATGACTGACAATGGTACCTTCGTTATCAATGGTACCGAGAGGGTTATCGTATCCCAGCTGCACCGAAGCCCAGGCGTGTTCTTCGACAGCGATAAGGGTAAGACCCACTCGTCAGGTAAAGTTCTGTATAACGCACGTGTAATTCCTTACCGTGGCTCATGGTTAGACTTTGAGTTCGATCCTAAGGATAACCTATACGTTCGTATCGACCGTCGTCGTAAGCTGCCAGCATCTATCATTTTGCGCGCACTAGGCAAGACCACAGAAGAGATCTTGGATCTATTCTTCGAGAAAGTTAACTTCGAAGTGAAAGACCAAACTCTAATGATGGAGCTTGAGCCAGAGCGTCTACGTGGTGAAACTACTGCGTTTGATATCGAGGCGAATGGTAAGACTTACGTTGAGACTGGTCGTCGTGTGACTGCGCGTCACATTCGTCAGCTAGAAAAAGATGGCATTACTCACATCGAAGTACCTGTTGAGTACATCGTGGGTAAAGTTGCGTCGAAAGATTACATCAACGAAGCAACTGGCGAAATCATCGTTGGCGCTAACCAGGAAATCAGCCTGGAAGCACTTGCGAACCTGTCTCAAGCAGGCCACAAGCAGCTTGAAACACTGTTCACCAACGATCTGGACCACGGTCCATTCATGTCAGATACACTACGTATCGACAGCACCGTAGATCGCATCTCTGCATTGGTAGAAATCTACCGCATGATGCGTCCTGGTGAGCCGCCAACGAAAGAAGCGGCAGAAGCCCTATTTGAAAGCCTGTTCTTCTCTGAAGAGCGTTACGATCTATCCACTGTTGGCCGTATGAAGTTCAACAGCTCGATCGAGCGTGAAGATGCGTTAGAGCAAGGCACGCTGGATGAGACCGACATCATCGAAGTGATGAAGAAGCTTATCGGTATTCGTAACGGTATTGGCGAAGTGGACGACATCGACCACCTTGGCAACCGTCGTATCCGTAGCGTCGGCGAAATGGCAGAGAACCAATTCCGTGTAGGTCTGGTTCGTGTTGAACGTGCAGTGAAAGAGCGCTTGAGCCTAGGTGACCTAGACGCAATCATGCCTCAAGATCTGATCAACGCTAAGCCTATCTCAGCAGCAGTTAAAGAATTCTTTGGTTCTTCACAGCTATCTCAGTTTATGGATCAGAACAACCCGCTGTCAGAAGTAACGCACAAGCGTCGTATTTCTGCACTTGGTCCGGGTGGTCTGACACGTGAGCGTGCTGGCTTCGAGGTTCGAGACGTTCACGTAACTCACTACGGTCGTCTATGTCCTATCGAAACGCCTGAAGGTCCAAACATCGGTCTAATCAACTCACTATCGGCGTTTGCGCGTTGTAACGAGTACGGTTTCCTAGAAACTCCGTACCGTCGCGTTATCGATGGTGTTGTGACTGATGAAGTAGATTACCTATCTGCAATTCAGGAAGGTCAGTACATCATTGCGCAGGCGAACTCTGCGATCAATGACGACGGCACTTTCGCTGAAGAACTTGTTACTGCACGTCAAAAAGGTGAATCTGGTCTGCACCCACGCGATCAGGTGAACTACATGGACGTTGCAACCAACCAGGTAGTATCTGTAGCGGCATCGCTTATCCCGTTCCTAGAACACGATGATGCGAACCGTGCATTGATGGGTGCGAACATGCAACGTCAGGCGGTACCAACTCTGAAAGCGGACAAACCGCTAGTAGGTACAGGTATCGAGCGTAACGTAGCTGTTGACTCAGGTGTAACTGCAGTTGCTAAACGTGGTGGTCAAGTTCAGTCAGTAGATGCTTCTCGTATCGTTATTAAAGTAAACGAAGAAGAGCTAGTACCAGGCGAAGCTGGTATCGACATCTACAACCTGACTAAGTACACGCGTTCTAACCAGAACACATGTATCAACCAACGTCCTACCGTTCTTCCTGGCGAGCCAGTGTCGAAAGGTGACGTACTAGCTGATGGTCCTTCAACTGACCTTGGTGAACTAGCGCTTGGTCAAAACATGCGCATCGCGTTCATGCCTTGGAACGGTTACAACTTTGAGGATTCCATCCTAGTTTCTGAGCGTGTTGTTCAAGAAGACCGCTTCACGACTATCCACATCCAAGAACTATCTTGTGTGGCTCGTGATACTAAGCTGGGCTCTGAAGAAATCACTGCGGATATTCCAAACGTAGGTGAATCAGCGCTATCTAAGCTAGATGAGTCAGGTATCGTTTACATCGGTGCTGAAGTTAAGGGTGGCGACATCCTAGTTGGTAAAGTGACACCTAAGGGTGAAACTCAACTGACTCCTGAAGAGAAGCTACTACGCGCAATCTTCGGTGAGAAAGCATCTGACGTTAAAGATTCATCTCTACGTGTACCTAACTCTGTATCTGGTACGGTTATCGACGTACAAGTCTTCACTCGCGATGGCGTAGAGAAAGACAAGCGTGCGCTTGAAATCGAACAAATGCAGCTGAAGGAAGCGAAGAAAGACCTTACTGAGGAATTCCAAATCCTTGAAGGCGGTCTACTAGCACGTGTACGTGCAGTACTGCTACAAGGTGGTTACTCAGAAGCGAAACTAGACTCTATCGACCGTGCTAAATGGCTAGAGCTAACTCTTGATGACGAAGCGCTTCAAGAGCAGCTAGAAAAACTGGCTGAGCAGAACGATGAGCTAAAAGCTGAATTCGATAAGAAGTTCGAAAACAAGCGTCGCAAGATCACTCAAGGTGATGACCTAGCGCCGGGCGTACTGAAGATTGTTAAGGTTTACCTGGCAGTTAAACGTCGCATCCAGCCGGGTGATAAGATGGCAGGTCGTCACGGTAACAAGGGTGTAATCTCTAAGATCAACCCTGTTGAAGACATGCCATACGATGAGAAAGGTCAGCCAGTAGATATCGTACTGAACCCACTGGGTGTACCGTCTCGTATGAACATCGGTCAGATCCTAGAAGTACACATGGGCCTGGCGGCGAAAGGCATCGGTGACAAGATCAACCAGATGGTGAAAGAGCAGCAAGAACTAGCGAAATTCCGCGACTTCCTGCAAAAAGTTTACGACCTAGGCGACACTCGCCAGAAAGTAGACATCGCTGCACTATCTGACGACGAGGTTCGCACACTTATTAAGAACCTTCGTGGTGGTCTACCAATTGCGACTCCAATCTTTGACGGTGCTCCAGAAGCATCAATCAAAGAGCTACTGAAACTAGGCGATCTACCAGAATCTGGTCAGCTACGCCTATTTGATGGTCGCACTGGTGACGAGTTTGAGCGTCCTGTAACTGTAGGTTACATGTACATGCTGAAACTAAACCACCTTGTTGATGACAAGATGCACGCTCGTTCGACTGGTTCTTACAGCCTAGTAACTCAGCAGCCACTTGGTGGTAAAGCTCAGTTCGGTGGCCAGCGTTTCGGTGAGATGGAAGTATGGGCACTAGAAGCATACGGTGCTGCATATACCCTTCAAGAGATGCTGACAGTTAAGTCGGATGATGTGAACGGCCGTACTAAGATGTATAAGAACATCGTAGATGGCAATCACAGCATGGAACCTGGCATGCCAGAATCGTTCAACGTACTGTTGAAAGAGATTCGCTCGCTAGGTATCAACATCGAGCTAGAAGACGAAGAGTAATCAGTTTCTCAATCTATTGAGAAAGCGATTATCCGGTAGAAAGTAGCTCACTTAGCGGTGAGCTACTTTTAACTCCTTACAGGAGCTGATTGTGAAAGACTTATTAAACTTTCTAAAAGCACAGCATAAGACCGAAGAATTTGATGCAATCAAAATCGGTCTATCTTCACCTGACCAGATCCGTTCTTGGTCTTTTGGTGAGGTTAAAAAGCCTGAGACTATCAACTACCGTACGTTCAAACCTGAGCGTGACGGCCTTTTCTGTGCGCGTATTTTTGGCCCAGTTAAAGACTACGAATGTCTTTGTGGCAAATACAAGCGTCTGAAGCACCGTGGTGTTATCTGTGAAAAGTGTGGCGTTGAAGTAACTCAGACTAAAGTTCGTCGTGACCGTATGGGCCACATCGAGCTTGCGTCTCCAGTAGCGCACATCTGGTTCCTAAAATCACTGCCGTCTCGTATCGGTCTGTTGATGGATATCCCTCTACGTGATATCGAACGCGTACTTTACTTCGAAATGTACGTTGTTACAGAACCAGGCATGACTGACCTTGAAAAGAGTCAGATGCTAACGGAAGAAGAATACCTGGATCGCCTAGAAGAGTGGGGTGACGAGTTCACCGCTAAGATGGGTGCGGAAGCGATCAAAGATCTGCTTTCAACGATGGATCTTCAGCACGAAGCTGAGCAAATGCGCGAAGAGCTGGAAACTACCAACTCTGAAACTAAGCGTAAGAAGGTTACTAAGCGCCTTAAGATCGTTGAAGCCTTCATTCAATCTGGCAACAAGCCTGAGTGGATGATCCTAGACGTTCTTCCGGTACTTCCGCCAGATCTACGTCCTCTAGTACCACTAGATGGCGGTCGCTTTGCGACATCTGATCTGAACGACCTATACCGTCGTGTTATCAACCGTAACAACCGTTTGAAGCGTCTACTAGAGCTAGCAGCTCCGGACATCATCGTACGCAACGAAAAGCGTATGCTGCAAGAGTCTGTTGATGCGCTTCTAGATAACGGTCGTCGCGGTCGTGCTATCACAGGTTCGAACAAGCGTCCTCTGAAATCTCTTGCTGATATGATCAAGGGTAAGCAAGGTCGTTTCCGTCAGAACCTACTTGGTAAGCGTGTAGACTACTCAGGCCGTTCGGTAATCACCGTAGGTCCTTACCTACGTCTACATCAGTGTGGTCTTCCTAAGAAGATGGCACTTGAGCTATTCAAACCATTCATCTACAGCAAGCTAGAAACTCGTGGCATGGCGACGACAATCAAAGCTGCTAAGAAGATGGTAGAGCGCGAAGAAGCTATCGTATGGGATATCCTAGACGAAGTAATCCGCGAACACCCAGTACTACTGAACCGTGCACCTACACTTCACCGTCTAGGTATCCAGGCGTTCGAACCAGTACTGATCGAAGGTAAAGCGATCCAGCTACACCCACTTGTGTGTGCTGCGTACAACGCCGACTTCGATGGTGACCAGATGGCGGTACACGTACCTCTAACTCTGGAAGCTCAGCTTGAAGCTCGTACTCTGATGATGTCGACAAACAACATTCTGTCGCCAGCGTCAGGTGATCCGATCATCGTACCTTCTCAGGACGTTGTATTGGGTCTGTACTACATGACTCGTGAGAAGATCAATGCGAAGGGCGAAGGTATGTACCTTGCTGGCCCTGAGGAAGCTGAAAAAGCTTACCGCACTAAGAGCGTTGAACTGCACACTCGCGTTAAAGTTCGTATCACAGAAACTGTGAAAGACGAAGACGGCAACAGCACTACTTGGACTGGTCTAGTTGATACAACTATCGGTCGTGCAATGCTGTGGCAAATCGTTCCAGCTGGCCTACCATTTAGCTTGGTAAACCAGAAGCTAGGTAAGAAGCAAATCTCTAACCTACTGAACGAGGCGTACCGTAAACTGGGTCTGAAAGACACAGTAATCTTCGCTGACCAGATCATGTACACCGGTTTCGCATATGCGGCACTGTCTGGTGTATCTGTTGGTATCGACGACATGGTAGTACCGCCAGCTAAGTACACTGAAATCGCAGAAGCGGAAGAAGAAGTACGTGAGATCCAGGACCAGTTCCAATCGGGTCTTGTAACTGCTGGTGAGCGTTACAACAAAGTGATCGATATCTGGGCATCGACCAACGATCGTGTAGCGAAAGCGATGATGGACAACCTGTCTTCTGAAACGGTTATCAACCGTGACGGTGAAGAAGAGCAGCAAGAGTCTTTCAACAGCATCTACATGATGGCCGACTCAGGTGCTCGTGGTTCTGCGGCACAGATTCGTCAGTTAGCGGGTATGCGTGGTCTGATGGCACGTCCAGATGGTTCAATCATCGAGACGCCAATCACCGCGAACTTTAAAGAAGGTCTGAACGTACTTCAGTACTTTATCTCTACCCACGGTGCTCGTAAGGGTCTTGCGGATACTGCACTTAAGACAGCGAACTCGGGTTACCTAACTCGTCGTCTAGTAGACGTTGCACAGGATGTTGTAGTACACGAACACGATTGTGGTACTCACGAAGGTATCTCTATGATGCCTCACATCGAAGGTGGTGACGTTAAAGTTGCACTATCTGAGCTAGCGCTTGGTCGTGTAATTGCTGAAGACGTACTGAAGCCTGGTACTGAAGACGTACTGATCCCACGTAATACTCTGATTGATGAGAAGTGGTGTCAGATCATGGAAGAGATGTCTGTTGACAAGATCAAGGTACGTTCAGTTGTAACTTGTGACTCTGACTTCGGTTGTTGTGCACAGTGTTACGGTCGTGACCTTGCTCGTGGTCACCTAGTGAACCAAGGTGAAGCAGTTGGTGTAATCGCTGCTCAGTCTATCGGTGAGCCGGGTACACAGCTTACGATGCGTACGTTCCACATCGGTGGTGCGGCATCTACTGCAGCAGCAGAGAACAGCATCCAAGCGAAGACGACAGGTACAGTGAAGCTTCACAACGCTAAGTTCGTTATCAACAACGATGACAAACTAGTGATCACTTCTCGTGCTTCTGAACTAACCATCATTGATGAGTTCGGTCGTACGAAAGAGAAGCACAAACTTCCTTACGGTTCGATCCTAAGCAAGAAAGACAATGATGCAGTAACCGCTGGCGACGTAGTTGCTAACTGGGAAGCGCACACCATGCCAATCATCACTGAAGTGGCAGGTCGCATCCAGTTTGTTGACATGATCGATGGCGTCACAGTTTCTCGTCAGACTGATGACCTAACGGGTCTATCGTCTTCAGAGGTAACTGATGCAGCAGCTCGTCCTTCTGCAGGTAAAGACATGCGCCCAGCAGTTAAGCTAGTTGATGCTGCAGGTAACGATGTAATGATCCCTGGTACTGAAATGCCAGCTCACTACTTCCTACCTGGTAAAGCAATCGTACAGCTTGAAGATGGCGCTGAAGTAGGCGTTGGTGACACTCTTGCACGTATCCCTCAGAAATCTGGCGGTAACAAAGATATCACCGGTGGTCTACCACGCGTAGCAGACCTATTTGAAGCACGTAAGCCGAAAGAGCCTGCGATCCTTGCTGAGCACACTGGTACCGTTAGCTTTGGTAAAGAAACCAAAGGTAAGCGTCGCCTAGTAATCACCCGTGACGGTGGTGAGACTTATGAAGAAATGATTCCTAAGCATCGCCAGCTGAACGTATTTGAAGGTGAGAAGGTTGAACGCGGTGATGTAATCGCCGATGGTCCAGAGACTCCACATGACATTCTACGTCTACGTGGTATCCGTGCGGTAACTGAGTACATCGCAAACGAAGTACAAGAAGTTTACCGTCTGCAAGGCGTTAAGATTAACGACAAGCACATCGAGACTATCGTACGTCAGATGCTGCGTAAGTGTACTATTACTCATGCTGGTGACTCTGAGTTCCTACCAGGTGAGCAAGTAGAATACTCAACAGTTAAGATTGCTAACCGTAAACTAGAAGCAGAAGGCAAAGAGCCAGCACGTTTCGAGCGTGATCTTCTAGGTATTACCAAAGCGTCTCTTGCAACTGAGTCGTTCATCTCAGCAGCATCGTTCCAGGAAACGACCCGCGTACTTACAGAAGCAGCAGTTTCTGGTAAGCGTGACGAGCTACGTGGCCTGAAAGAGAACGTAATCGTTGGTCGTCTGATCCCAGCAGGTACTGGTTTTGCTTACCACCAAGAGCGTCAAGCTCAGCGTGAAGAAGAGCAAGCAGGTCCTTCAGCGGAACAAGCAACTGACAACCTAGCTGCACTGCTTAACGCAGGTTTCTCGTCTGACGAGTAATTGCAAGCGGATATGAGAAAAGGCACCCGAATGGGTGCCTTTTTTGTATGTTTTAATCGGTAAACGGTAAACGGTAAACGGTAAACGGAGTACGGTTGTTGGGGAAAAGGGAAAGGGTATAAGGGGGCGAAAGTGTTTATTATTGACGGGTGGAATTAAAGCGTGTGCAATACAGTCCTCCCCCCTTTTCACGCGGCCGGCGATCCGGGGGGAGCTAGAGGGGGTTAAAAGCAGGGCTTTCAAATTTCGAAGAAGTTAGGCTATTCAATGGCGTATCACCGCCTAATTTATATCAAGCCCCAGGTGGAACTGCCAAGCTATCCGCAATCATTTGGATCAGTTGATCTTCCACTTCAAAACGGGTTTCCATGATCTCTCCGATCAAAGATAAATCGCTGTCTAAGCCCTCAAGCGAGCCGTTTGGGTCAACATTGGCGTACTTGTCGGTAAAGTTGAGCAGAGGCTCTGTAGTGAGTACGATACGGCCATAGGTGGTATCGATCTCTTCTGTTGGAGAAAAGCCAGTTGCTTTCCATCGATCCATTACCATATCGTAGATTTTAAAATGCCCTTCAGAGATATAATCGACTAAATGCTGGCAATAGCTTTGCAGCTCTTTTGCTGACGGCAAGCTGTCAGAAGAGGTGATGAGTTGGCAATACTCCACGATCAAAGACTGCCTTGTCTCTAACCAGTGGTCGATGACTTCGCTGGAGCCACCCCATTGTTCTTGTACTTGTTTGAATTTATTTAGCATGACCATGTCCTCATGATCCGACCACAATCGGTGGTCTTATAACCTCACAGAGTGAGGGGTCCATCGGAAGTAAACTTTTGCTTTACATAATATTTATAGCGGCAAGATTCACTTGCTACAAATCTAGAACAATTTTAGATTGCCAGTAAAATAGTCGGACTGCAAGTATCGGGAGGATCCTATGATCAAAAATGGAGAGTTGGCTTATTGGTGTGTTGTTAACGGTAGTGATGTCTGGCTAGTAGATGGCGAGTTGCCCTGCTTGAGTGCGCAGAATTTACCGTTCGATACTCACGATGCAATCACCGTAGGCCATTACAACGGGCATGATGTGAGGTGGCTGAACAGTGCCGACATCGAGCAAGATCTAGAGATGACCTCACTTAGAGAGCTATTGCATCTGCCTGAGTCGCTATTTTTGTTGGTCAGCCGAGCCGTACAGTTTGGTCATATGAGCCAATCGATTCGATTTTGTCCTCAATGTGGCGGCAGAACTCACCTCAATCACAACCAGCTTGCGATGCAGTGTCAATCGTGTCGAACTTTGCATTACCCACGCATATTCCCCTGCGTTATCGTGGCGGTTCGTAACCAAGATAAGATTCTGTTGGCGCAACATCCGAGACATAAAGGCAACATGTATACAGTTATCGCAGGTTTTGTCGAAGTCGGTGAAACCTTGGAGCAGTGCGTCGCCCGCGAAGTGAAAGAAGAGACAGGTATCGACATTGATAACATTCGATACTTTGGCAGCCAACCTTGGGCCTTTCCTTCCAGTTTGATGATGGGCTTTTTGGCGGATTTTGCTGGTGGTGTGGTAAAACCTGATTATCGGGAGTTAACCGATGCAAAATGGTTCGATACGGACGAAATGCCAGAAGTGGCTCCGCACGGAACAATTGCACGGCAGTTAATCGAGCACACGGTTGAGCTGATCAAGAAAGATCGATAGACAAAAAAAACCTCCGGGGATGCCGGAGGGGTAAGTAAGATGTCGTTATGAGATGTTCGGCGAGATCAAAGCTCGCTTATTATAGTTTTCGCTAGCGAACAAATTTTTAACATGCGGCTGATGTATAAGCAATTACGGGATTGTTTTAAATTTGAATAACTTGATCTGGGTTGCAAAGCCCTGATATCGCCTCCGATAAATAATGATAGAATGAGCAAAATTTCTTAGAAAAAAGTAAAGACAGCCAGGATGACTGAATTAAAAAATGATCGCTATCTACGTGCGCTATTGAAGCAGCCTGTAGATTACACCCCGGTTTGGATGATGCGCCAAGCAGGACGTTACCTACCTGAATACAAAGCGACTCGTGCAGAAGCGGGCGACTTTATGTCTCTTTGCCGTAATGCAGAGCTGGCTTCTGAAGTCACATTACAGCCGTTACGTCGCTTCCCGCTTGATGCTGCGATCCTGTTCTCTGATATTCTGACCATCCCTGATGCGATGGGCTTAGGTTTACGCTTTGAAACTGGTGAAGGCCCGGTGTTTGATAACCCGATCACCTGTAAAGCTGATGTAGAGAAGATTGGTTTGCCAGATCCAGAAGGTGAGCTGCAATATGTAATGAATGCCGTTCGCCAGATCCGTAAAGACCTTAACGGTGACGTACCACTGATCGGTTTCTCTGGAAGCCCGTGGACACTGGCTACTTACATGGTTGAAGGCGGCAGTTCTAAAGCCTTCACTAAGATCAAAAAGATGATGTACGCTGAGCCGCAAACACTGCACCTATTGCTCGATAAGCTTGCAGACAGTGTGATTGAGTACCTCAACGCTCAAATCAAAGCAGGTGCTCAATCTGTGATGGTATTTGATACTTGGGGTGGTGTATTGACACCTCGTGATTACAACCTGTTCTCATTGCAATACATGCACAAAATTGTGGATGGCCTTATCCGTGAAAACGATGGTCGCCGTGTGCCAGTTACGTTATTCACTAAGAATGGTGGTATGTGGCTAGAGCAGATCGCCGCAACAGGCTGTGATGCGGTTGGCCTAGACTGGACCATTAATATTGCTGATGCAAAAGCACGTATTGGCGACAAAGTAGCGCTGCAAGGCAACATGGACCCATCCATGCTTTACGCCTCTCCTGAGCGTATTCGTAAAGAAGTTGCTGGTATCCTTGAAGGGTATGGCGATGAAGGCACAGGTCACGTGTTTAACCTTGGTCACGGTATCCACCTAGATGTGCCACCAGAGAATGCTGGGGTGTTTGTGGATGCGGTGCATGAGCTTTCTAAGCCGTATCATAAATAAGTAGTTTGAAGAACCGGTCAGTTGGCCGGTTTTTTTTGTATTTGAAAGCGGACGCTGGTGCTAACGGTAAAACGGTAAAAGGGTAAAAGGGTAAAAGGGGGCGTTGGTGGTGATTTGGGAGGGCTATCTGCTTTCGTAAAGCTCGTTCCCGCATTTTACGTGGTAATGCATGTCTTACTGAATTACAGACGAAATACATCTGTGTTCAATCAACATCAAAGCACACATCGTGCGTTCTACAGATTGAAATCAGTTTAAATAGCTTTTGGTGCATGGGTGACCTAAAGCTATTTAAACTGTACATGTGCAGCTTTTGGTAAGGAAGGGTTGTTGGTGTCTAAAAGCTAGATAAGCTTTCTGTGAGTATTTTAAGTCCTATTAAACAGCTGCTTAGGTGGTTGTCTCTTCATGGTGTGCAGCTTTTTCTAGGGGAGGGTTGCTGGTGACCTAAAGCTCCTCAGGCTGTACGTCGAGATTAAGCTGCTGAATTTGTTGGCGCAGATTTGGTACTACATCGGCTTCAAACCATGGGTTCTTTTTTAACCATAGCGTATTTCTTGGGGAAGGGTGAGGTAGTGGTAGAATTTTGGGCTGCCACTGTTGCCACTGTTGCCACTGTTGTACGGTTGCGGTGAGAGTTTTGGGTTTGTCGTCTAGGTAGTAGTTTTGAGCATATTGACCGATGAGCAAAGTCAGTTCGATGTTGGGAAGCTCGGCAAGTAGTTGCTGGTGCCATTTGGGGGCGCATTCCTTTCTTGGCGGAAGATCGCCAGAGCGTCCTTTACCGGGGTAACACAGTCCCATCGGGATGATGGCGACCTTGTTTGGGTCATAAAAGGTCGTTTTGTCCATCATTAACCAGTGACGTAGGCGATCGCCACTGGGGTCATTCCATGGAATACCGCTGTGGTGTACCTTCGTTCCTGGGGCTTGGCCGATAATTAGCAGCCTAGCACTTTTTGCCGCTTGCACGACAGGATTTGCGCCTAGCTCTAGACTTTCTTCGCAGAGGCGGCAAGACCTTACTTCGGTGAGAAGGTTTTCTAAATCCATATTCAAGACCAAGACACCCTAATAACCTTTGTTGAAATCGACTCGATGTTGAAGTTGAAAGCCATCGTGCCAGCGTTTGTAGTTTTCAACAAAAATCTCCATCACCTGATTAGGAAAACTGGTTGCCGCAATGTGAGGGGTTATCGACACCTTCGGGTGCTTCCATAATGGATGCTCAGCACTTAGAGGCTCTTGGTTAAAAACATCTAGATAGGCGTGAGCGATATGGCCTTGCTCCATCGCAGTCAGCAAATCTTCTTCTACCAGCGCATCGCCACGCCCGACGTTAAATAGTAAAGCATGATTGGCTTGATTAAGTAGTTTCATATTAAGCATCCCACGAGTTTCCGGGGTGCTAGGTAGGGTATTCACGATGATATCCGCATCTTTGACCACCACGTCGAGCTCATGAATATGGAAAATGTGCTTAAACGGCGAGTTTTTGGGTGGGATACCGCTTTGATTCACACCACCTGTTTTCATACCAAAAGCATTACATACTTTGGCTAAATGGCTACCGATGCTGCCGCAACCAAGGATTAAGATCGATTTTTCATTCAGCGATTGGTAAGGGTGTGGTTGCCACTCTTGCTGTCGTTGTTGGTGGCGGTATCGCGGTAGGTGTCTAAAATAGTTAAGAGTGTTGCCAATGACATACTCAGAAATTTGTTGACCAAAGATCCCGTGCACCTTGGTGAGTTCGTAATCTTGATTGAGTGATTCGTCAATCAAGGCATCAATGCCAGCAAAGGTCGACTGAAGCCATTCTAATTGGGTAAATTCACTTAGACGTTTGGCCGCTAGTGGGGGATCAGCCAGTAAGATGTTTGCTTCATCAGGTTTATCCGTGAGGGTTAAATCTTCACACTCTGCTTGGGAAAGCAAGGTTTCATAAGGGGTTGGATCTTGGCACAAGATAAAGACTTTGTTGTCGATTTTATTCATTGGTTTGTTTTTTCCTTGGTGTGAATCAAGTACACTTCCGCTGTCTTTTCCAACAACTGTTAGGCCACTATGTTACAGAATCCTCTTCATCTGCGTCTCGAAAAACTTGAACCTTGGCAGCAGATTACTTTTATGGCGTCTTTGTGTGAGCGCATGTACCCGAACTATGCGGTCTTTTGTGAGAATACTGAGTTTGCCGAAGCTCGTATCTATAGAGATATTTTAGACAGTATTTGGGAGCAACTAACAGTTAAGACGGCAAAAGTGAATTTTGAACGTCAGTTGGAAAAGCTTGAAGAATTGATCCCAGTGGCTGATGAGTTTGATTTCTATGGTGTGTATCCAGCTATCGATGCGTGTGTCGGCTTGTCTGATATGCTGCATGGCTTACTGGACCGTGAAGCTATGTTTGAGGCAATGATCAAAGTGAGCCATCAGTCAGTTGAGACTGTAGCTCAGTTAGAAGAAGCACAAACGGGTGTTGAGGTTACTAACGCCAATCAAAAAGAAAACGAAGCAGTCTGCGAAGAGTGGGATGTGCAGTGGGCTATTTTCCGTCCGTTAAAAGAGGCGACTTCTCGAGATATCGAGCTGATTAAAGACCTACGTGACGAGCTTCGAGACCAAGGTGTCAGTAATATTGGCTTAAGCCTTTAATTAACTAAATTTCACTAGGGTGCGCTGGTCGCACCCTTTTTTATGCCTGTAATCTCTAGTCATATATTCTTTGGTTTGATATTAAATTTAGTGGAAAGTGCTAACATTTGGATTAAGGTTGAACGTAGTTACTTATTTTCATCTGAGATATTGCAAGTTAAATTATAAAAAGCATAGTAAACATACTTTGATGTAAAACATAAGTGGTGTTTGATGAAACTTGCAGCCAAAGATTTAGTCGCTTTAGGCTTTATGACATTTGCCATGTATTTGGGTGCTGGCAACCTTATTTTTCCTCCTTTGCTTGGCTATATGTCTGGTGAAAACTTTGTAGAAAGCATGATTGGCTTTCTTGTCACCGGAGTCGGCCTTCCTGCGGCGGCGCTGGTGGTCATTGCCTTAGTGAACGGTTCTGACAACCTTACCAAAGCCTTGCCTAAGCGGGCAGCGGTTGGTTTTTGGGTCATGCTGTTTATCGTGATTGGTCCTGCCTTTGCGGTACCTCGTGCAATTACTGTCGCTTACCAATTTACTTTTGCTCCTTTTATGGGCGACGACGCACTGGCTTGGTTTTCGGCACTGTTTTGTATTGTGGCAATTCTGTTTTCCCTTTATCCAACCAAGCTAGTTGATAGCTTAGGTAAAGTGCTCACACCTTTATTGGTGTTGTTGCTTGGGGCGTTAGCTTTCTCTGTAATGTACTTCCCGAATCTTGGGCACACTATGGCGCAAGGTGCTTATCAGAGCGAGGCCTTAGCAGAAGGTTTAACTCAAGGTTATATGACCATGGATGCGTTGGGCTCGATTGGTTTTGGCTGGATCATTTTCCGTGCGATTCAGGGTATGGGGGTGAGTGAGCCAAAAGATATCACTAAATACACCTTGATTGCGGCCAGCATGTACGCAGGGGCGATTACCTTGGTTTATTTGGTATTGGCTTACATTGGCTTAACCAGTGGTTATCTAGAGACTGAATTTGCCAACGGTGGTGAAATCTTAACGGCATATACGCAGTATCACTTTGGTCAAGTCGGCACCATTTTGTTGGGTATTGTTATCTTACTTGCGTGTTTGACTACTGCTATTGGTGTCACGACTGCAGGCGCTGAGTTTTATTCAAAAACGTTCAACTGGGCTAAATATCGTTATGCCGTGGCGTTTATGATGGTCTCTGCGGCATTGGTCGCTAACATTGGTTTGAATCAGCTGTTAACCATTACTTTGCCAGCTGTAGTTGCATTGCACCCAATTGCGATCGCACTGATGTTGGTGGCGGTTTTTCGTAAGCGTATTGGTCGTATGATGGCAATGGTCGTTGTGCTGGTGGCGGCATTGTGTGGCAGTGCTGATGCGATGCACATCATCGGTATGATGCCAGAAACTCCTCACCAGTGGTTAGAGGCAAACTGGCCTTTGTATCAATACTATGCTGGCTGGTTGTTGCCAGTGGTTGCGAGTTTGGCTGTTGGTGTGTTGACAGGTAGCAAGCCAAAGCAAGCGCAAGCTGCAGTGGCTTAACAGGTTGTAAAAAAGGGGCGTTAAGCCCCTTTTTGTCATTCATCGTCTTTGCTTTCTATCACACCGTGTTTGTGTTTCCAGTGTTCCCAGCGCTGATACGCAAGCTCCTGCATGTCGTGATTCTTGTCTGCTTCATCGACAATCTCTTCTCCTAGCAAGTGCTCAAACACATCTTCTAAGGTCACCAGACCTTGAATTGAGCCATATTCATCCACGACCAACGACAGTTGCAGCCTTTTGGCCATCATTTGGTCAAATGCTTTTGGCAGTGTTTGTGTGTTGAGTAACACGTGGATTGGACGCATCACAGCACCAAGCTGTTTGTGGCCACAACCTTGCTGCTGAAGCTTAAATAGCTCTAAGCGGTGGACAAATCCTAGAATGTTGTCTTTCTGCTCACTGTAAATCAAAGGTCGTGAAAACGGCGTCTCTTTGTGCTCTTGTAAAAACTCATCCACGGTCATCTCTGCGCTGACACGGAAAACCACCGGTCTTGGTGTCATCACTTGAGTGACTGGTATGTCGTCAATTTTTAGCAAGTTGCTAAGGATTTTAGACTCACCTTCTGCAAACTCACCCGACTCTTTAGCCAACATCGCCATGGCAGAGAGCTCATCACGCATTTTAGGGGCTTGATGACCGCTGGCGAGGCGTTTTGTGATTTGCTCTGAGAACCAGACAAAAGGCTTCAGTGCCCACACCATCCAACGTAGAACATTAGCGGTCATTGGGGATAACTGGCGCCAGTAAGTCGCACCAATGGTCTTTGGTACGATTTCTGACAGCACCAAGATACCAAGAGTCAAAACGGCGGAGAAAACACCAAGCCATTGGCTACCAAATACCACGGCTGCTTGAGCACCAGCAGTCGCCGCACCTATGGTGTGAGCAATAGTATTTAGGGTCAGGATGGATGCCAGTGGACGGTCGATGTCTTTTTTCAATTCAGAAAGACGGTCCGCCGATGGGTGACCTTGTTGGCGCAGCTGCGCAATATAGCTGGGCGTGATACTCAGCAGTACGGCTTCGAGAACGGAGCAAATGAATGATACGCCGATCGCAATCGAAACGTAAAATGTTAGCAGTAACATGGTGTCCTACGTTATTTAATGAGTGATGTTTACCAAATTGGCTGTTTAGTTTTTGCCCTTTGGTAACGCTGATCTTGGCGCTTTATGCCTCAATTACAATGGTTAGAGTGACAAAAGTAGTAACAATTTGTGAGGTGTGGCTCATTAATCGTGCAAAACTTCAGCATTAGCGCCAATAGTGGCTGACAAACCTTTGCCACGACAGGCGTTTATGATTTAGAGTGGAAAAGTTTTCAGAACATATAAGAAGGGAAACCTAATGAACAAGACCCAACTAATCGATTTTATCGCTGAGAAAGCAGACCTTTCTAAAGCACAAGCTAAAGCAGCTCTAGAAGCAACTCTTGGCGGTGTAACTGACGCTCTTAAAGAAGGCGATCAAGTTCAGCTAATCGGTTTTGGTACTTTCAAAGTAAATCATCGTGCTGCTCGCACTGGTCGTAACCCTAAGACTGGTGATGAGATTCAAATTGCAGCAGCGAACGTACCAGCATTCGTAGCGGGTAAAGCACTGAAGGATTCAGTGAAGTAATTGAATCTACGCCGGGTGTTATCCCGGCGTAGTTTTTTATGAGAAAGCTATTAATCACTTCTGCACTTCTTGCTCTTCTCGCAGGATGTGCTTCTGGCGATAAAATCGTTCAGGCCAATCAAACCTCCGAACTGAGTGGCGGTCAGACCATTGGTGACTCAACCAGCCTTTATTGGTACACCAAGGCCCTCAGTGGACCTGTTGCAGCTTCAGATTATGTCACCTCGGGAGACTATGGGCATTATGCCACCGAATATCGTTGGCAATCAGGCGTGCTTCGTGAATTAATTCGTGAAGGTAAGCGCTTGAAAGAGTCTGCCGCTGGTCAAAATCCGGAGTTAATCCCATATAAGATCCATATTCGTTACTCGAATGATGGGGAAGCGGTTTACCAACAAAACCGCGTTGATGGTCGAGTATTGCCTCTCAAACCAGAACAGATCCTACAGCTGCAGCAAGAAGCTCAAACCGTAATCGACATTACTGAATCGCAAAACAAAACTAACTTAAGCTTGATCCAAGGGTATTGGGACGGTGATGAGTTTGAAACTTGCGATGACAGAGACTTCTCGAACCTAGAGTTCAACCAAACCTTACCAAGCTTCGTGGTGAATCGATTAGCCACCGTTGATAGTTATGTGGCCTTTGTGGGTAAACAGGAGCTAGAAAGCACGTTATCGGTGCAGCAACTACTGATGCTAGCTGAAGATAACTTTGACTGTATCGAGCGCCCTCGACTCATACAGAGCGATGAATGATCTCTGAGTGAGCCTCTGTCTCAAACTGAATAAAAAAATGGCGCTCAATGAGCGCCATTTTTGCATCTTATCAATAGGATAAGCTAGAGAGGTTACTTCTCTTGCTCACGTGCAATAGCACGGTAGCCGATGTCGTTGCGGTGGAACATGCCATCCCAGCTGATCTGCTTAGTTAGCTCGTAGGCACGAGTTTGTGCTTCAGATACGCTGTTACCTAGCGCCGTTGCACACAGTACACGGCCGCCGTTAGTCACAACATTGCCATCTTTATCAGCAGTACCTGCGTGGAACACCTTCTCGCCTTCAACGTCAGCTTGAGGAAGACCTACGATCACATCACCCTTGTTGTAAGACGCAGGGTAGCCGCCAGCGGCCAGTACGATACCGATAGAAGCGCGTGGGTCCCACTTAGACTCAACGGTGTCTAGCTTCTTATCAACTGCTGCAAGACAAAGCTCAACTAGGTCAGACTGCATACGCATCATGATTGGTTGAGTTTCTGGATCGCCGAAGCGGCAGTTGTACTCGATAACCTTAGGTGTGCCATCTTTATCGATCATAAGACCTGCGTATAGGAAACCTGTGTAAGGGTTACCTTCAGCAGCCATACCACGTACCGTTGGGTAGATTACCTCTTCCATAATGCGGTTATGGATTTCTTGAGTAACAACAGGCGCTGGAGAGTATGCACCCATACCACCGGTGTTAGGACCTGTGTCTTTGTCGCCTACACGTTTGTGGTCTTGGCTCGTTGCCATTGGCAGAACGTTTTCGCCATCAACCATTACGATGAAGCTAGCTTCTTCGCCGTCTAGGAACTCTTCGATAACCACACGGCTACCAGCTTCGCCAAATGCGTTGCCTGCTAGCATGTCTTTGATTGCGTCTTCAGCTTCTTCTAGCGTCATCGCAACGATTACGCCTTTACCCGCTGCTAGGCCGTCAGCCTTAACAACGATAGGAGCGCCTTGCTCACGTACGTATGCGATTGCAGGTTCGATTTCTGTGAAGTTCGCGTAAGCACCGGTTGGGATCTGGTGGCGAGCTAGGAAATCTTTAGTGAATGCTTTAGAGCCTTCAAGCTGCGCTGCCGCTTCGGTTGGGCCAAAGATAGGTAGGCCAGCTGCTTGGAAGGCATCAACCACACCGATAACTAGAGGCGCTTCAGGGCCTACGATAGTTAGCTCGATGTTGTTTTCTTTCGCGAATGCAACTAGTGCTTCGATATCTTCAACACCGATAGCCACGTTCTCAAGCTTAGGCTCAAGCGCAGTACCTGCGTTGCCAGGTGCGACAAATACTTTCTCAACTTTAGGGTTTTGAGCGGCTTTCCAGCCAAGAGCGTGCTCACGACCGCCAGCACCGATTACAAGAATGTTCATAATAAATCCTTTAAAAAAGTGGATTACTCTAAGCAGTTAGCGTTGTAGCAAGGCAGCGGTTGAATTCATCCCCGGGAGCATAGCCTAGCTATGTGACCGGGGTGAATGAAATCGCTAACGCCGCTACAGCGTCAAATGCGACGAGTAATTAGTGGCGGAAGTGGCGCATACCTGTGAAGATCATCGCCATGCCGTGCTCATCTGCTGCTGCAATAACTTCGTCATCACGCATTGAGCCACCTGGCTGGATAACACACTTGATGCCAGCTTCTGCTGCTGCATCGATGCCGTCACGGAATGGGAAGAATGCGTCAGATGCCATTACGCTACCTGCTACTTCTAGACCTTCGTCAGCGGCTTTGATGCCAGCGATTTTCGCTGAGTAAACGCGGCTCATTTGGCCAGCGCCCACACCGATAGTCATGTCGCCTTTTGCGTAAACGATAGCGTTAGATTTCACGAACTTAGCGACTTTCCAGCAGAATAGCGCATCTTTTAGCTCTTCTTCTGTTGGCTGGCGCTTAGATACTACTTTTAGGTCAGATGCTTCAACCATGCCCTGGTCACGGTCTTGAACCAGTAGGCCACCGTTAACACGCTTAACGTCGAAACCAGTTGTCTTAGCAGTCCACTCACCACACTCTAGTAGGCGAACGTTCTTCTTCGCCGCAACGACTTCAACAGCTTCAGCTGATACAGATGGTGCGATGATAACTTCAACGAATTGACGCTCAACGATAGCCGTTGCAGTTTCTGCGTCTAGCTCTTTGTTGAACGCGATGATGCCACCAAACGCTGACGTTGGGTCAGTTTTGTATGCACGGTTGTAAGCTTCTAGGATGTCTTTACCTAGCGCAACGCCACATGGGTTTGCGTGCTTAACGATCACACATGCTGGTTCGTCGAACTCTTTCACACACTCAAGTGCTGCGTCAGTATCAGCGATGTTGTTGTAAGACAGTGCTTTACCTTGGATTTGGCGAGCCGTTGCTACAGAGGCTTCTTCTGGGTTCGCTTCAACGTAGAATGCTGCTGCTTGGTGGCTGTTCTCACCGTAGCGCATGTCTTGCTTCTTCTCGAACTGCTGGTTGAAAGTGCGTGGGAACTTAGACTCTTCGTCACCTTCCTTGTTCTCTCCGTAAGATGGAACCATAGTGCCGAAGTAGTTAGCGATCATGCCGTCGTAAGAAGCGGTGTGCTCAAATGCAGCGATTGCTAGGTCGAAACGAGTTTCTAGAGTTAGAGACTTCTCATTAGCATCCATTTCTGCGATAACACGGTCGTAATCGTGAGCGTTAACTACGATAGTTACGTCTTTGTGGTTTTTCGCCGCAGAACGAACCATCGTTGGGCCACCGATATCGATGTTCTCAACAGCGTCTTCTAGGGTACAACCTTCTTTTGCTACGGTCGCAGCAAATGGGTAAAGGTTAACAACTACCATATCGATTGGGTTGATGCCGTGAGTTTCCATCACTTCATCATCTTGACCACGACGACCTAGTACACCACCATGAACTTTCGGGTGCAGAGTCTTAACGCGACCATCCATCATTTCAGGGAAACCTGTGTAGTCAGATACTTCTGTTACAGAGATGCCTTTCTCAGCCAGTAGGCGAGCGGTACCACCAGTCGATAGGATATCGACACCACGTTCAGCTAGAGCTTGTGCAAACTCTACAATACCAGTTTTGTCTGATACGCTGATCAGAGCGCGGCGAATTGGACGAGCGTTAGTCATGCTTCAGTCTTCCTCAAATTCACGGAGTTGTTAGGTTGAAAAGTTAAGATACTTACCAAAAGTGAAGATTGCTTTAACCCAGTAGTGGGTTTAGCTTCAATTTTGGAAAACACCTTAATGCCCGATATTCCGTTGATGACAGTGATTGATGCCTATCATCATTTTTTGATGGCGCGTATTCTAACCAAATAATGATAAAAAAGCTCGCGCAATCGATTAGCATCACAAAATTTCTTCGAAAAAGATTGGAAATTAACCACTTTCGATACCAAATGGGTGAAAAAATATGTTTCAGATCGGTGAACTCGCCAAGCGATGCGGAGTCACGACAGACACGCTGCGTTTCTACGAAAAAAATCGTTTGATTGCTCCAGCTGGGCGCAGTGCTTCGGGTTATCGCCTATATGATGAAAAAAATCAGCAACAAGTGCAGTTTATCCTCAAATCCAAGCAACTTGGGCTCAGTTTGGATGAAATACACGAATTATTGGCAATCAAGCTCGAGGCAACCGAGCATAGCTGTGCCGAAGTGAAATCCATTACTAGTGCTAAGCTCACCATTATTGACCAAAAAATTGCCGAGCTTTCTCGTATCCGAAGCGCATTAAAGTCGATCAACGACGCTTGCTGCGGAGATCCTAGTGATGACGCTAGTCATTGTTCCATTCTTTCGGCGTTAGCGCAGCAGGACCAGCATGCTACCTGCTGCGATAAATAGAATCACACCTTAAATTGTTGAATGATGTGTTGCAGGTTCTGGCCGTTTTCGAGCAGTTGTTGGCTAGCATTAGCTACTTGGCTTGCTTGAGCGGCCGATTGGTGACTGTTATCAGAGATTTGGCCTAGGTTGTCCGTGATCTCCATAGTGGAGTTGTTTTGTTGCTGACTGGCATCGGCAATCTGCTGATTGAGCGTCAGTATCGATTGGATTTGTTGGTCAATTTCTTCTAGCGCATGGCGTGCTTCCTGCGCTTGTTGCTTGGTCGCATCGGATTGCTGTTGTGTTTTTGCCATTGCGTCGGTGACCAACTGGGCGGTTTGCTGCAAATTCGCCACAATTTGTTCGATTTCATCGGTGCTGGCTTGGGTGCGAGTCGCAAGGGTGCGAACTTCATCGGCAACAACTGCAAAACCTCGACCTTGCTCGCCTGCACGAGCCGCTTCAATAGCCGCATTAAGCGCTAGTAAGTTGGTTTGCTCGGCAACACCACGGATCACTTCCAGCACGGTATTGACGTTTTTAGAATCTTCCGCCAGTTGTACCGTGCTTTGTTCCGTCTCCGTAAGAAGCTCAGACAGTGATGCCATGTGCTCAGTCGCCTTGATGATCACGGTTGTGCCTGTTTGACCATGCTCTGAGGCTGTCTTTGCCGCCTCAGCAGCCGCTTGCGCTGATGAGGAGACCTCTTGGTTAGACAATTGCAATTGTTCCATCTCTTGGCTGACATGAGCGACAGTTTGCTGTTGTTGGCGAGATTGGCTAGTGGTGTGCTGGGCTAACTGGTTGAGCTCAGTTGCTGTGGAGAATATACACACACTAACTGGCTGCATATCTTGCACGATACTGCGAATTTTAGTGGTGAAGCGGTTAAAAGCCCGAGCGATGTGGTTGAACTCATCTCGCCCGTTGGAGTGGAGTTGTTGGGTTAAGTCGCCGTCACCTTCGGCAATTTCATCGAGCGCTTTTTCGATGTTGTGACAAGGGGTCACAATTGAAGTACTGATAACCATGGCGACAACTAGCATCAATACAATAAACACACCCACAATGGCCAAAGTGGTGCTGACTCGCTCCCAGAACAGTGCTTCAACGTCATCAATGTAAACACCAGTACCAATGATCCAGTCCCAAGGTGCAAAATGTTTGATGTAGGAGAGCTTCTCGACATCGGTTTCTGAGCCTGGCTTAGGCCACATGTAGTTGACAAAGCCTTGTTGCTGGCGTTTGACAACATCTACAAACTCAACGAACAGCTTCTTACCCGTTGGGTCTGCAACTTGGGAGAGATTTTTACCATTGAGCTGAGGCTTAATTGGGTGCATCACCATACGAGGTTCGGAGTCGTTCACCCAGTAGTAATCGTTTTGCTCGTATCGAAGCTTTGATAGCGCCATCTTGGCCTGCTCTTTGGCTGCCGCTTCGCTCAGCTCACCAGATTGCTGAAGCTGGTAATAGTGATTAGTCAGGCTGTGAGCGGCCTCGACTAAGTGACGAGTCTTGACCTGCTTTGCGGTCATTAGATCCTGTTTATAGTCGCTGACAAATAGGGCAAAGGGGATAAGAATAAGCAAAGTGATGCTAAGGGTCATCAAGTAGAGGCGGTGACGTATAGAGGTGATGCGTAGCCAATTTCCATTCATAGAGCGTGTCCTGTGTATTATTCGGCAAGTTGTGCCACTTTTGGGACTGGGTTTTAAAAAGTATATATCCCTATCTTTGCTCTGGTTAAAAAAGAAACAAAAAAGCATTAACTTTCATAGGTTATGTGCTCTATTGCACAGAAAAAATGTAATACAGGTCTGATTTGGCTGCAGAAATGAAAAAGGCTGAACTCCCTCAGGAAGTTCAGCCTTTTGAATTCAACTATTTAGCTAACCGCTATTAGTTCATGCCGTACTTTTTTAGCTTCTTGCGAAGAGTACCACGGTTGATGCCCATCATAGTCGCTGCGCGAGTTTGGTTACCGCGAGTGTACTGCATGATGGTGTCTAGTAGTGGTTGTTCAACTTCAGCCAATACTAGTTCGTACAGGTCGTTGACTTCCTGGCCGTTTAACTGAGCAAGGTAGTTTTTAAGAGACGCTTTTACAGAGTCACGTAGTGGCTTCTGAGTGATCTGGTCTTGTGAGGTCACTGTAGTTACTGTCAATGCTTCGGAAGTCAGATTTTGTTCGAACATATTCGGTCTAGCTCTTTCTGTAATTATGATGCAACGTTTTCAAAATAACCTGTCAATGCCTCAAGCTGCAGCTCAGCTGCATCGATGGCATTGAAGGTACGGCGAAACTCACCCGCTTGGTCTTGCTCTTTTAGGTACCATCCCACGTGTTTGCGTGCGATACGTGGCCCTAAATATTCGCCGTAGAACTCATGAAGAGCCGCTACGTGACCTAGCATGATGCTTTTCACTTCCTCAGTTGGAAGTTCAGGCATGGTGGTGCCGTTTTCCAAATAGTGTTGGATTTCCTGGAAAATCCACGGACGTCCTTGGGCAGGACGGCCAATCATTAGAGCGTCGGCACCAGTGTACTCCAGTACCTTTTTCGCCTTCTCTGGGCTATCGATATCACCGTTAGCGATAACCGGAATCGAGATAGACGCTTTTACCGCTCTAATGCTGTCATATTCTGCCTCGCCTTTGTACATACAGGCTTTGGTGCGCCCATGGAGCGCTAATGCTTGTATGCCGCAGCCTTCGGCCATTTTGGCAATTTCTACACAGTTTTTATTGTCTGTGTTCCAACCCGTACGTGTTTTCAGAGTCACAGGAACATCCACTGCATTCACCACCGCCGTCAAAATCTGCTCGATAATGTCGGGGTATTGCAGCAGCGCTGAGCCTGCTAACTTCTTGTTCACTTTCTTGGCTGGGCAACCCATGTTGATGTCGATGATTTGCGCACCGTTTTCAACACTGTGTTGAGCTGCTTGTGCCATAAGCTGGGGATCTGCCCCCGCAATCTGTACCGAACGAATGCCCGATTCGCCCTCATGTACCATGCGTTGTTGGGATTTAGCAGTGTTCCAAACTTTAGGATTGGAGGACATCATTTCACTGACGGCCATGCCCGCTCCATATCGAAGGCACAACTCTCTAAAGGGTCTATCGGTGACTCCCGCCATTGGGGCAACGATAAGATTATTGTCAAGTTGATAGTTTCCGATTTTCAAAACAGCTACACAGTTCTAATCCAGCAAGGGCGCGCATTTTACGGTTTTTTTCGCAAAGTGAAAAGCCTAAATTTTGAGCATTAAGAAATTGTTTTCGAAAATGTCTAAAATTCAGTCAATTAGCGAAGCACGTCCTTTAATTGTGTATTCTTAAGCCTGTTTTTGGCCAGAAATTCGGCACCACTCCTGCATTTCGACAATCGGATCGATAGCAAGTTCGTCACGGTAATAATTTGCTACATCTTCTGCCTGAGTATCGAGTACACCAGACATTGCGAGCAAGCCTTGAGGTTTTACCAATCCTTTGATGATGGCAGAAAGCTCACGCAGAGGGCCGGCTAGAATATTTGCTACCACAACGTCAGCAATAAGATCTTGCGGCTGATCTTGTGGAAGGAAGAGCTCCAGTTGATCGGCAACGCCATTACGCTGGGCGTTGTCTCGAGAGGCTTGGATAGCTTGAGGATCAATGTCGATCCCGATAACTTTCGCGGCGCCCAGTTTGATCGCAGCGATCGCTAGGATGCCTGAACCACAGCCGAAGTCGACCACGGTTTTACCTTCAAGGTCGAGGCCTTCAAGCCACTCTAAACACAAAGAGGTGGTTGGGTGAGTACCAGTGCCAAATGCAAGGCCAGGGTCTAGCATGACGTTCACTGCATCAGGTTCTGGGATTTCACGCCAGCTTGGGCAAATCCATAGACGCTCACCAAACTTCATTGGGTGGAAGTTTTCCATCCACTCGCGCTCCCAATCTTTATCTTCTAGCTGCTCGACTTTATGCGCAAAGCCTTGCTCAAGTAGGCCGCTTGCCTTGATTTGTTCAAGCACTAGAGCAGTGTCGGTCTCAGCATCGTAAAGCGCCACTACATCGGTTTCACCCCATAGGCGAGTCTCACCCGGCAAAGGTTCGAACACAGGCGTATCTTTTGCGTCAAGGAAGGTGACGGATAGAGCACCTGTTTGCTCCATGAGCATGTCGCCGATTTGCTCTGCGTTGGTATCGCTAGCGTTAAGTTTGATTTGAATCCAAGGCATAGGATGCGCCTTCTTAGTTGGAGTGAATTTTGCGGGAAGTCTAGCGGATTTGGACAAAAAAAACACTCCGCAAGGGAGTGTTTTTTCATTCGAATTGTAAGCCGATTACTCGTGAATACCGAGTTTCTTCTCAAGGTAGTGGATGTTAGCGCCACCGTGTTGGAAGTTTTCGTCATTCATGATGGCTTCTTGCAGCGGTACGTTGGTCTTAATACCTTCGACTACTAGCTCATCAAGAGCATTCTTCATGCGAGCAATCGCAACATCGCGGTTTTCACCGTAAGTGATTAGCTTAGCGATCATTGAGTCGTAATGCGGTGGTACCGAGTAGCCCGTGTAGATGTGTGATTCCCAACGAACACCCATGCCACCTGGAGCATGGAAGCGATCAATCTTGCCTGGGCAAGGTAGGAAGCGCTCTGGGTCTTCAGCATTGATACGACACTCGATAGCGTGACCACTGATCTTGATGTCATCTTGGGTGTATGACAGAGGCTGACCTGCCGCAACACGCAGCTGCTCTTTGATTAGGTCAACACCAGTCACCATCTCAGTCACAGGGTGCTCTACCTGAATACGGGTGTTCATTTCAATGAAGTAGAACTCGCCGTTTTCGTATAGGAATTCAAACGTACCTGCGCCGCGGTAACCGATCTCGATACAAGCACGAGTACAGCGCTCACCGATGTACTTACGCATTTCTGCAGTGATACCCGGTGCTGGCGCTTCTTCAACCACTTTTTGGTGACGACGTTGCATTGAACAGTCACGTTCACCTAGGTGGATTGCACCGCCTTGACCATCGGCAATTACCTGAACTTCAACGTGGCGTGGGTTTTCTAGGAATTTTTCCATGTAAACCATGTCATTGTTGAACGCTGCTTTCGCTTCGGCGCGGGTCATTGCGATGGCTTCAATTAGATCGCCTTCAGAGCGAACTACACGCATACCACGACCGCCGCCGCCACCAGAGGCTTTGATGATCACTGGGTAGCCAATGCGCTTCGCATGAGCTTTGTTTTTGCCTTCGTCGTCGTCTAGCGGGCCATCTGAACCCGGTACACAAGGAACGCCAGCTTTTTTCATCGCCGTGATTGCAGAAACTTTGTCACCCATCATGCGAATGGTTTCCGCTTTAGGGCCAACAAAAATAAAGCCGCTGCGCTCAACTTGCTCAGCAAAGTCCGCATTTTCAGACAGGAAGCCGTAACCTGGGTGGATAGCGATCGCACCAGTGACTTCCGCAGCAGAGATGATGCGTGGAATGTTTAAGTAGCTGTCGATGCTGCGAGCAGGACCGATACAGATAGCTTCATCCGCAAGCAGTACGTGTTTTAGGTCACGGTCAGCAGTGGAGTGAACCGCAACTGTTTTAATACCTAGTTCTTTACACGCACGAAGAATTCGCAGTGCGATTTCCCCACGGTTAGCGATAACAATTTTATCTAACATACTATCGCCTCGATTATTCGATGATAACTAGCGGCTGGTCAAACTCTACTGGGTTGCCATCTTCACATAGGATTGCTGTTACTACGCCAGCTTTGTCCGCTTCGATTTGGTTCATCATTTTCATCGCTTCAACGATACACAGCGTATCGCCAACGTTTACTGATTGGCCTACTTCTACGAACGCTTTTGCGTCAGGACTTGGCGCACGGTAGAAAGTACCTACCATTGGAGAAAGCACTTCGTGACCTGCAGGTGCAGCTGGCGCTGCTTCTTCTGCTGGTGCCGCTGCAGCAGGTGCTGCGGCTACTGGTGCTGCCACTGGTGCAGGCGCAGCTGCGTATTGCACTGGTGCCGCTACTGGTGCAGTGCCATTACGGCTGATGCGTACCGACTCTTCACCTTCAGAGATTTCAAGTTCAGCGATGCCAGACTCTTCAACCAGTTCAATCAGCTTTTTGATTTTGCGAATATCCATGTTTACTTTCTCTTTATCTGTTGAATGACACGCCTTTGATGGCGCGGTTCATAGCAATTGTTAGCTTTGAGTGCTCAAATGTTTGACGGCGGCACTCAGAGCAAATTGGTATCCCTGTGCGCCTAAACCACAAATTACGCCCACTGCCTTATCTGAAAGGTAAGAGTGGTGGCGGAAAGGTTCACGGCTGTGCACATTGGATAGATGTACTTCAATAAAAGGAATGGCCACACCCAGTAAGGCATCTCTCAATGCAACACTGGTATGAGTAAAGGCTGCTGGGTTGATAACGATGAAGTCGAATTTGCCATACGCCGCATGGATTGCTTCGAGCAACTCATATTCACGGTTGGATTGCAGGTGTTCGATTTCTACCCCAAGGTCTTGGGCATGTTGCTCAAGGTCGCTAACGATATCTGATAGGGTTTGACTACCATAATGGGCAGGCTCTCGTAGGCCGAGTAGGTTCAAATTAGGTCCATTTAGAACCAGAATTCGTGACTTTGCAGACATCTTGGGCTTATCTTCCGTTATCTAGCGCAGTTAATGCGATATTCCAATTATTAGTGGCTTGGATGTGTCCGTAGGGGTTCCAAACACGAATTAACTGTCGATTATAGACAATTCAGCGCAAATGGCAGCAATTTACTGGTCTAATCTCACTAGATTTGCCGATTTTGGTGTGAGTTTTGTGAGCAAGGTAGGGCAATTTAGTCGCTAAAATCTACGAAAAGGGCACTAAATGCTGAGGGTTGTTTAAATGGTAAGCAGTGATTAATGAAAAAAGCTAGGCATTACGCCTAGCTTTATGATTACGCTGTGTTTGAATTATGCCAGCTGTTGGTTCTCTTCAATCAGCTTATCGACGACACTTGGGTCAGCCAAGGTTGAAGTATCCCCTAGGTTACCCGTATCACCTGTGGCGATCTTACGCAGGATACGACGCATGATTTTACCCGAGCGCGTTTTCGGTAGAGAGTCTGTCCAGTGCAGTACGTCTGGCGTTGCAATTGGACCAATTTCTTTACGCACCCAATCTTTCACCTCTTTGTGCAGTTCGGCACTTGGGACTTCACCATCGTTGAGGGTGATATAGGCGTAAATTGCTTGGCCTTTGATGTCATGCGGAACACCAACAATTGCCGCTTCAGCAATCTTATCGAACGCTACCAGTGCCGATTCAACTTCTGCTGTGCCCATACGGTGGCCTGAGACGTTAAGTACGTCATCGACACGACCTGTGATCCAGTAGTAGCCATCTTCATCGCGGCGAGCGCCGTCACCGGTAAAGTACATGCCTCGGAACGTTGAGAAGTAGGTTTGCTCAAAGCGCTCATGGTCACCATAAACCGTGCGCATTTGACCTGGCCACGAGTCTAGGATGACGAGGTTACCTTCTGTCGCTCCATCTACAATGTTACCCATATTGTCGACCAATGCAGGTTGTACACCAAAGAATGGGCGAGTCGCTGAACCTGGTTTAAGCGCCGTTGCTCCCGGTAGCGGTGTGATCAAGATACCGCCGGTTTCTGTCTGCCACCAAGTATCCACGATAGGCGACTTGCTGTCGCCGATGGTTTGGTAATACCACTCCCATGCTTCTGGGTTGATTGGCTCACCCACTGAGCCCATGATACGCAAGCTGGAGCGAGAAGTGCCTTTGATCGCTTCATCACCTTTAGCCATTAGGGCGCGAATCGCTGTTGGCGCAGTGTATAGGATAGAGACATTGTGTTTATCAACCACTTCACTCATGCGGCTGGTTTGAGGGTAATTTGGCACGCCTTCAAACAAGATGGTTTTAGCACCGTTAGATAGAGGCCCGTACACGAGGTAGGTGTGACCTGTGATCCAACCAACGTCTGCTGTACACCAGAAAGTATCATTTGGCTGATAGTCGAATACGTACTTGAAGGTCATCGTAGCGTAAACCAAGTAGCCACCTGTGGTGTGCAATACGCCTTTTGGTTTGCCCGTTGAACCAGATGTGTAAAGGATGAAGAGTGGATCTTCGGCTTTCATCTCTTCAGGTGGGCACTGATCTGAAACTTTGCTAGTGGCTTCGTGCCACCAAACGTCACGGTGCTCATGCCAATCCACGTCAGCACCAGTGCGCTGGAAGACAACCACTTTCTCGATAGTTTTCACGTTAGGGTTAGTTAGCGCTTCATCGACATTTTTCTTCAGTGGTACTGCACGTCCGCCACGTACCCCTTCGTCAGCGGTCACGACCACTTTGGCATCTGAGTCAATGATACGGCCAGAAAGTGCTTCAGGAGAGAAACCACCAAATACCACAGTATGCACCGCACCAATTCGGGTACATGCCAACATGGCTACGGCTGCCTCTGGCACCATCGGCATGTAGAGGCAGACCACGTCGCCTTTGCGTACACCTTGCTCTTTTAAAGCATTGGAGAAGCGACACACTTGCTGGTGTAGCTGGTTAAATGTCAGCGTTTTATCGTCCGCTGGGTCGTCACCTTCCCAAATGATGGCAACTTCGTCACCACGATCAGCGAGGTGGCGATCGATACAGTTTGCTGAAACGTTGAGGGTGCCATCTTCGAACCAACGAATGTCGACGTGGCCAGTATCAAACGAAGTGTGTTTGACCTTAGTGTAAGGCTTAATCCAGTCGACAATTTTGCCGTGCTCTGCCCAGAAGCCCTCTGGGTCTGAAACCGACTGTTGGTACATTGCCAAATAGGTATCGTTGTCGGCATGGGTACTGTTTGCGATCTCAGATTTTACTGGATAAACGTGACCTTCACTCATTGCTACTCTCCTTGTAAGTTCGATCTCTTGGGGGATCAAAGCCAATACTGTGTTGTTGCGGATATGTTATTAACTGTCCGCTACAACCGAGGTTTCGACAATTAGACTTTAGGATGAGTGTTTGAACTGAGGTGGCTATACAGCTGATTTTGTGGGTAATTTGAGACCTAGCTCGTGTTTTTATTGGCGTAGGTAGGCAGAGGTCAGAGCAGGTAAGTCGCCATAGGTGAGACGAACGTAAATAAGCGCCGCTGAAATGGCGTCTTGCAAGGCGTCGTGACGCTCTTGCTCAGGCAAATCGAGGTGTTTACTGATGGCATCTAGGCTAAGGTCGAAGTAGGCATTGGGCAGATGGCGCTCTAATTTTTGGTGATAGATCTGGCTAACCTCAATCAAGGGGTTGGGTAGGGGAAAACCAAGGTGTCGCCTGCAGGCACGATCGAGAATGGTTTTGTCGTAGCGAATGTGATAACCCACAATAGGCCGATTGCCAATAAATGCTATTAGCGCCTCAATCGCCTCTTTTTCACTCATGCCACCGATTAAGTCTTGATGGCGGATACGGTGAATTTTTACTGAGCCGGAATCGAGTGACTGTGGCGCTCTTAAGCGAATGTGGAATGGGTCACTGGTAATGATTCGATTATCGACAATTTTGGTGGCAGCAATGGTCACCAACTCAGCGCTTTTCGGGTCTAAACTGGTGGTTTCACAGTCCAGTGAAACACACTCACTAGGATGAGGGGCATCAAACAAAGCTTGATACTTTGAGCCCGAGAGTTTGTGATACCACCACAGTCGTTTTAGTCGATTCATGCTCACCCCTAGTCGCGGATTTGGTAGTGATAACCAAGCCACTGCTTAAATTTCTTCACCACGTGTAGACTATGGCGTAAGACGTCCCGCTCTGAGCGCTCTAGGGCTTTGATGTCGATATTATTGCTGGTCTGATGTTCACTCAATTGTTGCCCCAATCGCAGTTTGACGAACAGTTTTAGCGCTTCGCTAAGGTTGTCTGCCGTCTGTTGCTCTAGCACTTTTTTCTTGGTCAGGGCGTGGATACGGTCAAAAGTATTTCTCGGTGCTAGCGAGTATTCGAGGCTCAAGGCACGAATGCCGTGCACAATCGGAAAAATACCGCTTTGTTTGATGTCTAGCCCATCTTTGCTGGCTCTGACATTACCAAACAGTGTCAAAGGTGAAGAGAACTGCATTGCTGGGCGGGTAAACTCAGTCAAAATCAGCTCTTGGTCGGCCATGAGTGATAGTAAGTGCTCACGTATTGGTTTAAGCAAGCTGTGGTTGCCCGCTACAGCGTGGGCATCTGCCATGATGGCTAGTTTCATCACGCTTTCTGGTTGGGCTTGGTTGACCCACTTGGATATTGTTTGCTTCCACTCTGATTGGCTTTTTACCCAATCTGGGTTGTTGACCATCACCTGACCGGGACAAAGCGGATATCCTAGCTGCTGTAACGTATGGGTTAGGGTATTCATAGTCTGTTCAAGTTGGTGAATACTCACTCCCTCTTTGACGATCAGGGCATTATCTTGGTCAGTTTTGAGGATTTGCTCGCCGCGCCCTTCAGAGCCTAAGACAATCAAGCAACAGTGTTGACGCATGGCGCTCGGCACAATCAGGTTAAACGCCTTTTCGATGATCTGTTCATTGACGGCAGAGATAAGCTCCATGATGAATCGGGTGCGTATACCGTTACTGACTAAGCTTTCCACCAAGGCTCGCTGCCTGTTTGCCGCTAGTGCCAGTTCTTGAATGCTGTCAGCGCGAGCAATGGCTAAGGTTAATACATGGGAGTGGGTAGAGAAGCTCGAGAGAATTTGGGTCATGTCGAGCATGCCGATTGGCTTCTCTCCATCGCATACCATGACCCGTTTCATCCGTTGGCGAGTCATAGTGATCATGGCGTTGAATAGGAAGTCATCCTCTTCAACGTAATAGACTGGGTAGGTAGCAATCTTGCCAACTTGAGTGTTGAGTGGGTGCCCATCGAGCATCACTGCATGCAGCATATTGGTACGGGTGATGATGCCAAACGGGTAAGGGTTATCGGAATCTAACACTCTTGGATCATCGTGTTTAAGCTCAACCAAAGCGCTATCCACACCACGTTCTTTCATCGCTTTGGTGACTTTATCCAGTGGTGTGTCTGGGGCGAAGGTCACGACGGGGTGATAGATGCTGCTATCGACTTTAGTCAAAATGAATTCGGCGAGATTTTTTTGCTGATGAGCGGTATCTAACAGCTCTTGTCGCTTGGCGAGGTTACCGTCGAAGTAGGCGGAAAACTGACTATTTTGCTGATAGAGGTCGATAAATACCTGCTTGGGTAGCAGATAACTCAGCGTATCTTCTAGCGCAATATAGCTGTGTTTGCTTTCACCATCGAGTAGTGCGCGTACGTCAAACAGGTCGTCAGGCGCATAGTGAGCCAAGATCTCTTTCCCATCTCCCGAGCACTCTTCTACCCCACCTTTAATAATAACGTGTAAAAACTCGCTCGTTTGGCCCGGTTTGAGCAGTGCTTCTCCCTGACGAAAGTAGGCCACATCGAGCGCCGATCTTAGGTTTTTTTGTTGCTCTATTGTTAGGCGATCAAAAGGTGCCGCCTGCATATTGAATTTTTCGGGCATGTCGAAGCAACCATAGTCAGAGTAGGTACTTCTAGTCTGGCAAAAATCGACTTAAGCTCCAGACGACTTTGGTCTAATAATGAAACAATGACTCATTAAGAATAAGGAAAGAACTTTTCTTATTTCTACCCTTTTTCCTATTTGCAACTAGGTCCATAATGGCGCCAAATTTTACTAGGTGTATTTGCGCTATGATTTCTCCCTCGCCATTTGCTTGGCTGTCTCAGTATTTATTTGGCTTCTTTTTCTCTTACGGTGTGTATTTGCCGTTCTGGGCGCTGTGGTTTGAGGACCAAGGGGTTTCCGCCACTGACGTGGGCATGTTGATGGGCTTGGGCTTTGCGACCCGTTGTGTGGCTAACTTAGTGATCACCCCTCGAATTCATCGCATCGAAAAGGTATTGCCTGCGCTTCGATGGGCAACCTTGGCATGTGTGATTTTCTTGGCCGCGCACCTTAGCGCAGATGCTAACTTATGGGCGCTTGCAGCCGTAACGGTGCTGTTTAATCTATCGTTTGGGCCGATTATTCCTCTGTCTGATGCGATGGCTAACCACTACGGTAAACGAGAGCTGCTCGATTATGGCAAGACTCGTTTGTGGGGATCACTAGCATTTATCGCAGGTTCTACTTCGGTCGGTTATCTTGCTGCGCAGTTTGGTGCCAGCATGATCGTTTACACTGCTTTAGCTGGGTTTGTTCTGGCCATGCTGGTGGCAATGCGTAATCCAAGCATCATGCCTGAGCCTGAAGTAAGCGCAGATGAAGCTCGCCCAAGTGTCTGGAAATTGTTGCTTGAAGGTGAGGTGATTCGTTTTGTAGTGTTGGTTGCGCTTATTCAGGGTAGCCATGCTGCGTATTACAGCTTCAGTGCTATTTACTGGAAGTCTGCCGGACATGCAGAAGACATTATTGGTTACTTGTGGAGCATTGGTGTGGTTGCTGAAGTAGGCATCTTTGCCTTCAGTGCTCGCTTGTTCGGTAAATGGTCGCTGAATAAGTTGTTTTTATTGGCTTCGGTAGGGGTTGTGGCTCGTTGGGGTTTGACTGCTGCAACAACCGATATTGCAGCACTGGTATTGGTGCAAGCGCTTCATGGTGTGACTTTCGCCGTGGCGCATATTGCCGCCATTCGTTATGTGCAGCAACAGTGTTCGAGCAGAATGGTGGCACTGCAATCGATCTATAATGCCATTCCTCTTGGGGCATTTATGGCACTGATGACGGCGTTTAGCGGTTGGGGCTTTGAACAATGGGGTGCAAATATCTTCTGGATCATGGCCGCAATGGGAGCTGCAACACTGTTTATTCGTTTGGATACCAAGAAACCTATGACCGAGCCACAAATTCAGAGCTAACTATTTGAGGCTAAAAAAGCATCACCGCTAAAATGAAAAGACCAGAGGCATATGCAATCGCATGTTGCGCTGGTCTTTTTTGATCAAGGACGGTACGAATGCAAGATTGGATAGTGGTGCCAGTATCTCTGGCCTACCTCGGCATACTCTTTTTAATCGCATGGTATGGGGACAGGCAGTCTCAATGGCTCGCTCGCTGGCGACCGTGGATCTACAGCCTTTCCATTGCCGTTTATTGTACCTCTTGGACCTTCTACGGCACGGTTGGGCAAGCAAGCAATAATCCTTGGTCATTTTTGCCTATTTATCTTGCCCCCATCTTGATTTTTACCTTAGGTTGGCGGCTGTTGGCTCGGCTGATATTGACCGCCAAACGTGAACATATCACCTCGATTGCGGACTTTATCGCTGCTCGATATGGAAAGTCGCAAGGGCTAGCTGTCGTGGTAACCATCATTGCGGTGGTGGGGATTCTTCCTTATATCGCATTGCAGTTACGAGGCATTACCATGGGGCTGGAGCTGGTGGCTCCGGGTCTACAAAGTGAGTTTGGCTATCAAGATGCTGACATTTCATGGTTTGTAGTCTTGGGGCTGGCGGTGTTTACCATGTTGTTTGGTACTCGTCATATCGACAATACCGAGCACCACCGCGGCATGATGATGGCGATTGCTTTTGAATCTATCGTTAAGCTCGGTGCCTTTTTGTTAGTTGGCTTGTTCATTCTAGGCATGGTGCTGGCAAGGCCGGATGTCGAGCTGTTGAGTGTCGCAGCCCAAACCTATCAATCACCAAATATTCCCACGTTGGTGATCCACACCTTACTTACCATGACGGCTATCATTTGTTTGCCACGCCAGTTTCATACCATGGTGGTGGAAAATGAAAAACCGAAAGATCTGCAAACCGCTCGCTGGTTGTTTCCTACCTATCTGGTATTGATGGGGCTGTTTGTGCTGCCGATATCTTGGGCGGGACAGGCGATGCTTTCTGGCACACCCGCCGATAGCTTTGTGATCAGTTTGCCGCTATCTGTGGATGCCAACAGCATTGCCCTGATTGCCTTTTTGGGTGGAACATCGGCCGCATCTGGCATGGTGATCGTATCGACGATCGCATTGGCAATCATGGTGTCTAACGATCTCGTGCTGCCCCTGCTGCTGCGACGATTGAAGCTTAATGAACGTACTCATATCCATTTCTCTGGCTTGCTGCTCAATATTCGCCGAGCACTGATCTTGCTGTTATTAGCGGGGGCTTGGGGTTTTTATCAGGTCTTGGGTGCTATCCCGTCATTATCCGTGATTGGATTGCTTTCATTTGCCGCAATCGCCCAGTTTGCCCCTTCCTTGATTGGTGGCATGTATTGGAGACACGGCAATCGTAAAGGTGTCTACACCGGACTCTTGTTTGGCTTTGCTTTGTGGCTGATAACGCTCATGCAGCAAACAGGTATGCTCGCCGGTGACGAACAATCCAACTTTTTGTTATGGCTGATAGAGCCTCCCGCATGGTTGGCAGGTTCTGAGCTACGCTCATCTGATTGGGGTATGGCGCTAAGTTTAATCGCCAATACCGCTTGTTATATTTTGGTCTCCCTCTTCACTCGCGCCAGCTTGAGTGAGCGTTTACAGTCTGCCGCATTTGTGGGCACACCACTACCTGAGGCGGAAAACTTCAGCTTGTATCAAAGCCGCGTCACGGTTGCAGAACTGGAGATGCTCGCTTCTCGATTTGTCGGACGTCGCCGAGCCAAAAGCGCTTTTACTCAGTTCTGGAAACACTATGGTGGTGAAATGCTGCCTAATCAACAGGCGAGCTCTGCCCTGATTCGTCATACCGAGCGGGTGCTCGCTGGGGTGTTCGGTGCATCGTCGGCCAAGCTGGTGCTTACTTCCGCACTTCAGGGGCGCAACATGCAGTTGGAAGAGGTTGCAACCATAGTCGATGAAGCTTCGGAGCTGTACGACTTCAGCCGTGGGTTATTGCAAGGGGCGATTGAGCACATCAGCCAAGGCATCACTGTAGTAGATAAACAGCTTAGGCTAGTGGCTTGGAACCAACGTTACCTTGAACTGTTTGAATTTCCACTCGGCTTGATACAGGTCGGCCGACCGATTGCTGATGTGATACGTCACAACGCACAAATGGGCCTTTGCGGTGAGGGCGATGTTGACGAACTTGTACGTCGCCGTGTTGAACACCTTGAGCGAGGCACACGCCATACTTCTTCAAGGGTTTATCCCGATGGCAGGTATATAGAGGTGCAAGGGAACCCTATGCCGGGCGGAGGGTTTGTGATGAGCTTTACTGATATTACCGCATTCCATCAAGCACAACTGGCATTAAAAGAATCGAACGAAACCTTGGAAAGCCGAGTTCAAGCACGTACTCAAGAGCTTGAAAACTTGAATAAAAGGTTGATCACGGCGACCAAAAATGCCGAAACAGAATCGCACTCGAAGAGCCGCTTTTTGGCCGCAGTGAGTCACGATTTAATGCAGCCGCTTAATGCGGCTCGGCTGTTTGCATCTTCATTGACTGAGACGGCAAAAGAGCCTGATGCGCAAAAATTTGCTCAGCACATTGAAAGTGCACTGGGGGCGGCGGAAGAGCTCATTGGTGACCTGTTGGACATTTCGCGCTTGGAATCTGGCAAGTTGGACGTACATGTGCATGCTTTCCCGCTCAATGATGTACTCGATAAGCTCAATGCAGAATTTAGCGCATTGGCAAAACAGCAGGGCATCGATTTCACCATGGTGCCAAGTGATGTGTTGGTTCAATCGGACCCTAAGTTGCTGCGTCGTGTATTGCAAAACTTCCTCACCAATGCGTTTCGTTATAGCCCGAAAGGGAAGGTGACCTTAGGTGCTCGCCGAGCCGGAAAAGATATTCGTATTGAAGTGTGGGATAACGGGATCGGTATCGAGCCCGATAAGCAAGCAGAGATATTTGAAGAATTTACTCGAGTTGATGTCGGTCACGCTGAGCAAGGGTTGGGGCTGGGACTGGCCATTGCCAAAGGCATTGCTCGGGTGCTGGGCCATGAAATATCACTGCGCTCGTGGCCACAAAAAGGCACGGTATTTTCACTGAGTTTGCCAAGAGCGCAGCAGGCCACGCCAAGTCAGCCAGTGGTTGAGGCGAATAAGCCCAGTGGTGACCTTGCTGGGTTGAAAGTCTTATGTGTGGATAACGAACCTGACATTTTGGTTGGCATGCAAAATCTTCTCGAGCGCTGGGGTTGCGATGTGCGTCTGGCGGAAGATTTAGTGCAGAGCATGAAAGCGCTTGAGTCAGGCTGGCATCCTGATGTGATTTTCTCCGATTATCGACTCGACCACGGGCGCACTGGGTTAGAGGTGCTGCAGCAGTGCCGATTACGCTTAGGTGATAGCTTCGAGGGCGTCATCATCAGTGCCGACCGCACTGATGAAATGCTCGAAAGCATCCGCAGTAACGGCTTCAGCTTTATTGCTAAGCCCGTCAAACCATTGAAGCTCAGAGCGGTATTGAATCGGGTAGGGTAGCTTTGGGTTATCTATGATCTAAAAGGTTTCTGAACTATTTCAGCGACTGCAGAACCGATCCTCCCTCTTTTCAAGGGGGAGGACTTATTTTGTGTAGGCTTTAGGTTTGTCATGTTCCAAAAGCTTTCGAGTCTCATTTTTGGTTTCGTTTTTAAGTTATAAGGCTATGAAAAAATGGAATTTATCCTTGGTTAGGATGTTCTGGTTGTAAAAAAGTCACCAGTGATCCGAAAGCCTCAAGACCTGCACCGATAAACAAAAAAGCCGACGCATCTGCGTCGGCTTTTGGTTACCTATAGTCTTTTTGGATAAGAGCTAGGATTAATGGTCGTGCGCTTCGCCAGCCCCTTTCGGGTAGCGGATAGACTCCACCATGTCCTGTACTTCTTTTGGCACTTCAGCAGTGAACTTGTTCACCACAATAGATACTGTGAAGTTTACACACATACCTAGAGTACCGATGCCCTCTGGGCTGATACCAAACCACCAGTTATCTGGCGTGTTGGCCGCTGGGTTGATGAACTTGAAGTAAACAATGTAAGCTGCGGTAAAGAAGATACCTGACAACATACCTGCGATTGCGCCTTCTTTGTTCATCTTCTTGTAGAAGATACCCAAGATGATTGCTGGGAAGAACGAGGATGCTGCTAAGCCGAAGGCGAATGCGACAACCTGCGCTACGAAGCCCGGTGGGTTGATGCCCAAGTAACCTGCGCCGACGATGGCCAGAGCTGCACCTATTCGGGCGGCGAGTAGCTCTTGTTTATCGGTCATGTCGGGTTTAAAGCCTTTCTTGAGTAAGTCGTGCGATATCGAGGTGGAGATTACCAGTAGTAGACCTGCTGCCGTCGATAGTGCTGCTGCTAGACCACCTGCAGCCAATAGTGCAACTACCCAGTTTGGTAGCTGTGCTAGTTCTGGAGATGCTAGTACGATGATGTCTCGGTTGATCTTCATTTCGTTACGAGCATCGCCCGAGTAGAACATCTTGCCATCGCCGTTCTTATCTTCCCAAGAAACTAGACCTGTGCTTTCCCAGTTCTTGTACCAGCTAGGTGCTTCTGTCGCTGCTACACCTTTCATGTCTGGACCATTAATGGTGTCGATCATGTTAACGCGAGCAAACGCTGCGACTGCTGGTGCAGTGGTGTATAGGAACGCGATAAATACTAGTGCCCAACCTGCTGAGATACGTGCATCTGATACTTTAGGAACCGTAAAGAAGCGGATAATAACGTGTGGAAGTCCTGCAGTACCTACCATAAGTGCCGCACAGATAAAGAATACGTCAACCATACTCTTCGAGCCGTCGGTATAGGCGGTGAAGCCGAGTTCTTGGGTCAGACCATCGAGTTTCTCAAGTAGGTAGACATCGCTGCCCGCCATGGTTGAACCGAAGCCAATTTGTGGGATTGGAGTACCTGTCATCATTAGCGAGGTAAAGATAGCTGGCACCATGAAAGCGAAGATAAGTACACAGTACTGCGCAACCTGAGTATAGGTAATCCCCTTCATACCGCCCATTACAGCGTAGAAGAATACGATTGCCATACCGATGATGATACCCATGTTGATATCAACTTCTAGGAAACGAGCAAATACCACACCTACACCACGCATTTGGCCTGCAACATACGTGAACGATACGAAGATCGCACAGAATACTGCCACCATACGAGCGGTTTTAGAGTAGTAACGGTCACCGATGAAATCTGGCACGGTGAACTTACCGAATTTACGCAGGTAAGGCGCAAGACAAAGTGCAAGTAGTACGTAACCACCAGTCCAACCCATGAGGTAAACACCGCCATCGTAACCGATGAATGAGATGATACCTGCCATTGAGATGAAAGATGCTGCTGACATCCAGTCTGCAGCGGTTGCCATGCCGTTAGCGACTGGGTGTACACCACCGCCTGCTACGTAGAATTCACTGGTTGAGCCCGCACGAGCCCAGATTGCGATGCCGATATACAGAGCGAAGGTGATACCGACCAGAATAAACGTCCAAGTTTGAATATCCATTTTTGTGCCTGCCTCTTAGTCTTCTTGTACGTTGTACTTCTTGTCGAGCGCATTCATGCGCGCAACATAAACAAAGATTAAGGCGACAAAGGTGTATATTGAGCCTTGTTGTGCAAACCAGAATCCTAGTTTGAATCCACCGAATTGGATGTTGTTAAGTACATCGACGAATAAGATGCCTGCTCCGTAGGAAACTAAGAACCAAACTGCTAGTAGTGAGCCCATGATCCCTAGGTTTTCTTTCCAGTAGGCTTGAGCATGTTCTGTTGATTCGAACGCCATTGCCTTCTCCTTACGCTATTGGTTAGTCGTTGTTAACGAGGTGTTACACGATTTACCTTAGCAAGCGTATTTCAAGAAAGCTTTTCAACTTTAGTCGGGCGCATAAAAACAAAAACCGCCCATAAATTGGGCGGTTATATAAATACTGACGTCAAAATGTGATGTTAACAGGGTGTTAACTTAGCCAAAGGTCTAACACTATTGGTGATTAAAGATAAAAATCTTTTATCCCAGTCAGCAAATTTGTGACCGCCACAGCCGCAAGGATCAGTCCCATAACGCGACTAATGATCGCAGCACCAATGTTACCAAGCCATTTTTGGATCCAGTTGGCACTCATTAGCAAGAGTAGGGTAGTGAGTAGCACTGCCAGCATGACACCTGCGGTTATAGCTTGGTCAACGAGTGAAAAGCGGTGGTTGTCAGTGAGCATTACAATGGCCATCATCGCTCCCGGTGAAGCAATGGATGGGATAGCTAATGGGTAGACGGCGAGGTTACCTAGTTCAGAACGGCTCACTTCTTGACTGATCTTTTGTTCTTGCTCGGGTTTGCTTTCCCCAAAAATCATGCTGAGTGCAAACAGCAATAGCACTAAGCCACCAGCAGCCTGAAAAGCGGGTAGGGGAATTTGCATCGCTTCGAGCAGGATCTGGCCGACCACGAGGAAGAACAGTAGCACTCCTGTGGCGATAGCAATGGCTTTATATGCCACGACTCGACGTTGATTAGCGGGAAGGTGCTGAGTTTGTGACAAGTAGACAGGTACGGTACCTACAGGGTCGATAACCGCCCAAAGAACAATGAATTGGGTGATAATTAAGCTTATCAAGTCAGGCTCTCCTCTACATGGCGCTATACATTAGCATAGCGTGATTGAGTAAAGGTTAGCCTAAGGTCAGGAGTTAGGGCTTATAATTCCCCTTCCATCTGCTGAAGCAAGATCACCGCTTGAGTCCTGTTTTTCACCCCAAGTTTGCGAAAGATCGCCGTCATATGCGCCTTAATGGTCGCTTCAGAGACGTTGAGCTCGTAGGCGATCTGTTTGTTCAATAGACCATCAGAAAGCATGCCCAGCACGCGATATTGTTGCGGGGTAAGCGCTGCGATTTTCTCAGCTAAATCGTTGTTGGCTTCACTTTCGATCAGTAGATCGGCAGGGAAGAAAGGTTCGCCACCTAGGACTTGATTGAGCGCAGACACCAAAGCACGCATATCGGATGATTTAGGAATGAATCCAAATGCACCATGGTTTTTGACTTGCGTCACCACGCTTGATTCTTCGCTGGCAGATACGACGACGATCGGCATATCTGGATATTCGGCACGTAACTGAATAAGCCCAGACATCCCATTTGCGCCCGGCATTTTCAGATCGAGCAAGATAAGGTCGGCATCTGGCTCTTTTTTGAGTAGGTCGAGCAAGCCCTCTAGCGAGTCTGCTTCGAGTAAATTTGCACCGCTGACCGCCATATGCACCGACTGAAATAGGGCATTGCGAAACAACGGATGATCATCTGCAATAATAATGGTGTAACTCGAATCCATGGGGCTTGGCTCTCTTTATAAAGCGACTCTTTAAGTATTAACATTCGTTTGTAAAATCAACAACTCAAGCACGGATCTTTCGCCTTAAAATGTGAAAGAGCCAGCTTACGCTGGCTCAGAATTGCTTAGTTGATCGCATCTAGATGCTGGCTGAACGGTTCGGCAGGCATAAAGCCAGTCAGGCGAGCATTCGGTAGAGGGTTGCCTTGGCTATCCCAAAAATCCAGCGTTGGTAAACCTAATACCTGAAGTTGCTTCAGTAACTCGATATCTTGGGGTTGGTTCTTAGTGACATCGGCTTGCAGAAGCACAAAGCTATCGAGCTTGGGTGCCACACTTGGGTCGTGGAAGGTGTACTTCTCAAACTCTTTACAGGCGACGCACCAATCCGCGTAGAAATCGAGCATGACGGGTTTGCCTTGGCTTTTCGCCAGTGCTAACTGTTGGCTAAGTTCTTCAACATTGTGGATACGAATAAAGCCACTATCTTGTTTGGCTTGAAGTTCGGTGGATGGTGCAAAGAAGTGCTGCATTATCGGTTGTGCGGATGCCAATATGCCCAACATGGCCGTGATGCCAACCGCACTTTGCTTCCAACCGCCAAAAGGTAGCTGATTTTTCAAATAGTACAGCCAACCGAAGGCCGCTACACCCAGTACGCTCCACAGGGCTTGGCTCCACAACTCCGGTAGGATGCGCTCAAGAAGGAATATTGGCGCAGCCAGCAAAACGAAACCGAATAGGACTTTGACTCGGTCCATCCAAGCGCCTGCTTTTGGCAGCAATTTATTACCAAATACGGCAACGGCGATAAGTGGAATACCCATGCCTAGGGCGAGCGCATAAAGTGCGACGCCTCCAGTAAGTAGATCGCCACTTTGTGCCACGTACAGCAAAGCCCCAGATAGAGGTGCCGTGGTACACGGCGAGCAGACCAACCCAGAAATTGCTCCCATGGCAAAGACGCCAGCATTGGAACCGCCTTGTTGTTGATTACTGAGGTTGTTAAGCCAAGTTTGCGCACTGGCTGGCAGTTGTATGGTGTAAACACCGAACATGGACAAAGATAACAACACAAATAAGGTGCTAAGACCAATCAGCACATACGGGTGTTGCATTGCCGCTTGAAATTGCAGTCCGGCGGAGGCTACCACTAAGCCTAACAAGGTATAGGTGAGCGCCATGCCTTGTACGTAAATGAGCGACAACATTAACGCACGACGTTGGTTTAGCCTCTCTCCACCAAGCACAATGCTGGTTAAAATCGGATACATCGGCAAGACACATGGAGTGAAAGCCAGCCCTACGCCAAGCGCCAAAAATAGCAGCGGGGTCCACCACTGCTGCGCCAGGTGACTGGCGAAATCATTCGATTGAGGCAAAGAAGGTGTTGAGCTTGGTGACGAGTCTACAATGCCCGCGATATCGCTGCCGTCAGCACTCAAAGGAATGGTGCGGATCTCTGGCGGATAACAAAACCCAGCTTTGGCACAGCCTTGATAACGCACCACCAAATCAGTCGCTTGGGTAATGGCTGGCAAGGAGACGGTGACTTCTAGCGGGGTGGTGTAGATTTTTACGTCACCAAAGAATTCGTCGTGATAAGGCTCACCCTCGCGCATCTTGATATCTGTGAGCGTGAGATTAGCGGCTGAGATAGAGATCTTGTCTTGGTATAGGTAGTAACCTTCTGCCACATCCCATTGCAGTGTTAGTTGGTCACCTTGGTGAACAAAATTAAATGCAAAAGCTTGGTCAACCGGCACAAACTGCTGGTTTTGGTTGAAGTCACTTAAGGGTTGAGCGGTGAAGGTGTTGGCGATAGCAAAACCCGAAGCCATAGAAAGCGCAATTGCACTGACCACTAGCCATTGGCGCCAGAGAAAATTCATCATATCAAGATACTACAGTTTTAAGGTACCTATTCAGACCGGAATTGATTTGAATAAGTTTCATCATATCTTGGCAACATGACCAATACCATGATTTCTGTGCTTGAACAGCAGCTCAGAGGTTACTTAGGTATAAAAAAAGGGAGCCAAAGCTCCCTTAGACATTCTATTGCGTTGCGATTAGATGAACAGGCTACCGAAGGTGAAGCCTAGAGTTACCGCAGAAGCAATGGTCACCACACCAGGGATAAAGAACGGGTGGTTGAACACGTACGCACCGATGCGAGTTGAACCAGTATCATCCATTTCTACTGCCGCTAGCAGCGTTGGATAAGTTGGCAGAACAAATAGCGCAGATACCGCAGCAAATGAAGCTACTGCCGTAAGTGGAGCAACACCAATGGCAAGCGCCGCAGGCATCAGTGCTACTGTCGTTGCACCTTGTGAGTAAAGCAGCATAGAAGCAAAGAAGAGCACCAGTGCTAGCATCCATGGGTAGTCTGCCAATAGCGTGCCTGCAAATTCTTTGATGCCATCAACGTGAGCGTTGACGAAGGTTGAGCCAAGCCATGCCACACCAAGAACACAGATACACGCCGTCATACCTGAACGGAAAGTTGCTGCTGATGGGATTTTCGCTGCATCAATTTTAGTGATCAGTACGATTGCTGCCGCAGCACCAAGCATGAAAGTCATGATCGCTTCGTTACGACCCAGCGCAGGGTCAGTAATGAGGCCAACTGAATTAGAAATGGCTGCTGCGTAACATACCACCAAGCCGATTGCGGCTAAGAAGATGTAAGTTGCCGTTTTTGCTGTTGGTAGAATAGTGCGCTCAGTTTGAGTGTTAAGCTTAATAAGGCCTTTCGCTAGGCGCTCTTGATACACTTCGTCATCTTTAAGTTCGCTGCCCATAAAGTTCGCAACAAACGCACCAATCATACACGCGATGAAAGTGGTTGGGATGCACACTGCCAGTAGTGTCAGGTAATCTACACCAAAGGGTGCCAACATCGCAGCAAATGCCACTACGGCTGCAGAGATTGGTGATGCAGTAATAGCAATTTGAGAGGCAACAACTGCAATCGACAATGGACGCGAAGGGCGAATGCCTTGACCTTTAGCCACTTCAGCGATCACTGGCAAGGTTGAAAATGCCGTATGGCCTGTACCCGCCATCAGCGTCATCACGAAAGTCACGATTGGCGCATAGAAGGTGATGCGCTCAGGGTGTTTACGCAAAAAGTCTTCCGCCAATTGCACAAGCCAATCCATACCACCCGCCACTTGCATGGCTGCGATGGCAGTAATTACCGACATGATGATTAGAATTACGTCTACTGGGATAAACGCTTGGCTGGTTGGGACTCCTAAAATCAGTGATAGGGCGACCACACCCGCACCACCGGCGAGACCAATACCAATGCCGCCAATTCTTGCACCTAAGAAGATGAAGAATAAAACGACCAGCAGTTCTGCGACGATCATAAGCATACCTCTTTATTTTTCATAAATTTAAATGCGCAAGTGCAATGGAGGAGTAGGCACTTACACACGGGGAATTTGGAATGCCAGAAAAAGTGAAAATAAAAAGGCGTCTGGCAAGTAAAAGAGGACTGTGAAACACAGCCCTCTTTGCGTTTAGTTAAAGCGCTTGGCTTTATACTTTGGATGCATCAAGTTGTCGATAGAAAAAATGTCATCCAACTCGTCTTCGGTGAGTAATCCACGCTCTAAGACCACTTCTCGGACACTCTTACCTGTTTCTGCACAGATCTTGCCGACAATGTCGCCTTCATGGTGACCAATGTAAGGGTTTAGGTAGGTCACGATACCGATTGAGCCAAACACATAACCTTCACAGACCTCTTTATTGACGGTGATGCCATCAATGCACTTATCACGCAGGTTGAGGCAGGCGTTTTTCAAGATATCGAGCGACTCAAACATGGCCTGAGCGATGACAGGTTCCATCACGTTGAGCTGCAACTGTCCGCCTTCGGCTGCGAAAGAAATGGTGTTGTCGTTGCCAAGCACTTTGAAGCAGACTTGGTTAACCACTTCAGGCACTACAGGGTTAACTTTGGCAGGCATGATCGATGAGCCCGCTTGAAGCTCAGGAAGGTTCAACTCGTTGAGGCCAGCGCGTGGGCCGGATGACAATAAGCGCAGGTCATTACAGATCTTCGACATTTTGACCGCCAGACGTTTCAAAGCGCCGTGTACCATGACGTAAGCACCACAGTCAGAGGTCGCTTCAATCAAATCTTCTGCAGGCACACAATCGTGGCCAGTCACTTTGGCAAGGTGCTTCACTGCAAGCGCTTGGTAGCCTTCAGCGGCGTTTAGACCCGTACCAATGGCTGTTGCGCCCAAGTTAACTTCAAGCAGTAACTTAGCGGTATATTCTAAGTTACGGATCTCTTCTGCTAAGGTGACTTTCCACGCGCGGAACTCTTGGCCTACCGTCATTGGTACTGCGTCTTGCAGCTGGGTGCGCCCCATCTTGAGGATGTTACTGAACTCATGCTCTTTGGCTTCGAAAGCGCCTTTCAGGTATTCAATGGCTTCAACCAGCTTTTGCACACTGTTGTAGACCGCAATTCTGAAACCCGTCGGGTACGCACAGTTGGTCGACTGGCTCTTGTTGACGTGATCGTTGGGATTACAGGTGTCGTAATCGCCTTTTGGTTTGCCCATCAGCTCGAGCGCTACGTTGGCGATTACCTCGTTAGCATTCATGTTAACCGAAGTGCCAGCACCGCCTTGGAAGACATCTGAAGGGAACTGATCCATGCACTTACCTGTGGTAAGGATCAGGTCACACGCATCAACAATGTATTGTGCGACGTCAGCCGGAATCACTCCCAGCTCTTTGTTGGCCAGCGCTGCCGCTTTTTTGGTCATTACCATGCCACGGACAAATTCAGGCACATCGGAAATGGTAACGTTTGAGATATTAAAGTTTTCGACCGCACGTAGGGTATGGATACCGTAGTACGCATCAGCAGGAACATGACGTTGGCCTAACAGGTCTTCTTCAATTCGAGTCGCAGCATGGGGAGTGGTTTGAGTAAGAGCTTCAGTCTTATTCATACTGGATTCCTTAGAATAATTTATTGAATTATTGAGCAATTATTGGTTTATCGTGTGTTAAGGAATCCATTCTTTAGACGATAAAACTGTAAAACTTCTCCGAGTTTTCTGTAGCTCATCTTATACGACTGGTGGCTTAAATATAGTAGCTAGATCACCTTTTGAGCTAAATGTTTTCAATCATTGCATGGGAATCAAAAGCCGATCACATCGGTCTTTTTACTGACAAAGTTTGTTGTTTATTGTGTTAGTTAATACACTGAACTCAAACATTGAGGAGGATGTGTGTTCCCGATTTTATTACTGCTATTTATTGCCGTTCCAATGATTGAGATTGCCCTGTTTATTCAGGTGGGCGGGTTTTTAGGTTTTTGGCCAACCATGGGTCTTGTACTGCTAACGGCATTTGTTGGCGCTTCACTGGTTCGAAGCCAAGGATTGCAGACCTTGATGTCGGTGCAAAGCCGTCTACAACAAGGCGAGTTGCCTGCGCAGCAAATTGTTGAAGGAGTGATGCTTGCTGTTTCTGGTGTGCTGTTGCTGACTCCCGGCTTTATGACCGACGCAATGGGGATGGCGGTGTTACTGCCTGCGCCACGTGCTTACTTGGCAAAACAGTTGATGAGCCGAGTGAAAGTCCAAGGTATGCATGGGGGCTTTTCTTCTCATAGCCAGTTTGGTCAAGGTGGCTTTGAGCAACACAACCCATTCGAGCAGCAAGACCCCTTTAAGCGTGATCAAGATGGATCGACCTTTGAGGGAGAGTATGAGCGTAAGGATGATGATCATAACGATCGCAATCGCTTGAATTGATCTTGTGTGAGCTTTTAAATAAAAAAACGGGCAGGTTGGTTATCAACTTGCCCGTTTTTTATTGCGCAGGACTAGTCCCTCCCCTTGAAAAGGGGAGGTTAGGAGGGGTTAAAAAGATCTTAAGATATACTCTGAACTTGAATAGAGCGAAGCTCTAAGTTGTTAGATTGAATGCAAGCTTTAAACTTTATAATTATCTGATAGCTAAGGGTTAACCCCCTCTAACTCCCCTTGAAAAGGGGGAGGATGGTTTTGCGCACTAGATTGAATTAGGGGTTTAAACTGCACCTTCAAACCCAAACTGACGCCACGCCTCGTAGCCAATGATTGCGACCGCATTGGATAAGTTCAGGCTGCGGGCATCTGGCATCATCGGGATGCGAATGCGCTGCTCCATAGGTAGGCTTTCGATCACTTCTGCGGGCAATCCACGAGTCTCAGGGCCAAACAGCAGTACATCCCCTAGTTGATATTGAGCGTCGGTATGATGGCCTGTCGTTTTGGTGGTGCAGGCGAATAAGCGGTAGTCACCTTCCCGCGATTCTAAGTGCTCTAAGAAAGCGGCGTAATCTTTGTGGCGCTTTACTCGCGCCAAGTCATGATAATCCAAGCCCGCACGGCGCACTTTTTTTTCTTCAAGATCGAAGCCTAGTGGCTCGATAAGATGCAAGTTAGCGCCACAGTTGGCACATAAACGAATAATATTGCCTGTGTTTGGGGCAATTTCAGGCTCATAAAGCGCAATATCAAACATGGGTTACTATGTTCTCTGATGACAAATTTTGCTCAGTATACGCAAAAAAGTAGGGCAAAGTCTTCGCTTCGCCATTACTGGTGCGATTTACTCTTGGTTGCAAGGAAGCGTCATAGTGACTCGTAACCCTCCCATTGGGCTGACTGAGGCCGACAAGCTTCCGCTATGCTGGCGTATGGCACTTTCAGTGATCGCTAGGCCTAAACCTGCGCCACCCGAGTGGCGGTCACGAGCAGTCGATACTCGGTAAAACGGTCGGAAAATTTGGTCTAACTCACTTTCAGGGACCCCTGCACCATCGTCGTCTACAGTAATCGATAAACGTTTTTCACTGGTGGTTAAACTAACAGCTATGCTCGACTCACTGTAGTGGATTGCGTTGCGTACTACATTTTCGACCGCACTCATCAATAGGTTTGGATTACCTTTGATCAAGACATTCGGTATTGAGCCAAAGGTGAGAGATTTATCTTTGTTTTCCGCTTCAAACTTGGCGTCTTCGAGCAGATCAAGCCACAGTTCATTAGCGGATAAACTTTCTCGTTCTTGGTGGCTATTAGTTTGCATTCGCGACAAGGTCAGCAGCTCGCTGATCATTTTTTCTAAGCGCTCTGCTTCAGTGTCAATTCTGCTTAATTCGGCACTTTCCCCTTGCTTGCGCGTCGCAAGCGCATTCGCCATCCGCAGTCGTGTTAAGGGAGAACGCAGTTCGTGGGAGATATCGGAAAGCAGGCGCTGCTGACCACCAATCATCTGATTGACTGCTTCTACCATCTGATTGAAGCTCGCCCCGGTTTGACGAAACTCCTTAGTGCCTTTTTCAAGCTCTGGGTCAACGGTGAACTCGCCTTGAGCAACGCGTTTAGCCGCTTCTTCTAGGCGACGAGCAGGGATGCTGAGAGCCCAAGCCAGCCATAGCAATAGCGGAGTTGAGACCACCATGACCACTAAGAGTAAGCGGAAAGGTTGGTCTAAAAGTTGAATCAGAAACGGTGGAGACTCTTTCCATTTTACCGAACTAAACATCAATAAAGGGGTATTAGCGAGGGTGATTGGAAATGGACCTGCGACCATATTTCTTCCATACAGTTTTTGCTTGGCAGGCTGCGTTAGGTCTCGCTCACTGATGAAGTTCTGCATCATGCGCTTGAGTTTAAAGTGTTTGCGATTGAGCAAGTTGCCTTCAAGATCTGTGATGTAGAAATCGACTTTGTCATTGCGTCGATCCCAATTATTGAGCTGTGCCATCAGCACGTTAAGATCAGGTGCATCACTAAAACGCATTTCTAAGCCCGAGCTCAGTTTTTCGATACGCTCTAGGTGCTGCTCTGAAATCTGGTGGCTCTGTCGAGGATCGAGTCTTGGGATCAGTAGCACCGCCAAGAGCACCAGTAACATGGTGAACCAAAAGATGGCAAAGATCCGCCCGTAAAGGCTGGATATGGTGGGCAGGCGGCGAGGCAAACGCATTATTCTGACTCCACCAGCATGTAGCCACGGCCACGCAGTGTTTTGATGCGTGGTTTGTTATCAGGGCGCAATGGCAGTTTTTTACGAAGGTTTGAGACGTGCATATCGATCGCTCGGTCAAACGGAGCCAGACGTTTCCCTAGCACTTCTAAGCTCAGTACTTCTTTGGTTATCACTTCACAAGGGTGAGAAATAAAGTGCTGCAACAAGCTAAATTCAGTTGTGGTTAGCTCGATGAGCGCTTGGTTGCAGTAGGCCTCCTGCTTACTTGGATAGACTTCGATATCTTGGTAAACCAGCTTGTCAGAAGCTTTTGGGTTGCTGGTGTCTTTTTGCGTGCGTCGCAGTATCGCCCGTATTCTTGCCAGCAGTTCACGGTCAGAAAAGGGTTTGGGCAGGTAATCATCCGCACCAAGCTCTAATCCAATGACTCGGTCTATTTCTTCGCCTTTGGCTGTTAACATCAACACTGGAGTTTCATAATTCTCACGTAGCTTTTTAAGCATCTCCATGCCGTTGAGTCGTGGCATCATGTAATCGAGCAAGATAAGGTCAATCTCGTCGTTGATCGCTTGCAGGCCTTCTATTCCATCATTGGCTTCCGAGACGTTGAAACCTTCGAAAGATAGAATGTCTTTAAGTAGACCGGTGAGTTCGGTGTCGTCATCGACAATAAGAATGTTAGCCATGGTGTTCCTGATCTTTACTACTTTGATGATTAAATCATACGCATTGTGGGTAGGCTTTTGCGCCTCTTTACGTATCTTTACGCTTCCTAAACACCACTTTACACACCAATTTGTAATCTACACTCAACCGCTGTGAAAACAGCAGGTCGAATCACAGACTATTGAGGAAAAGATTATGAAATTCGCTAAAAAAATGGTTATCGCCGCTGCTGTTCTTCCAATCGCTTTAGGTTCTGCAAGTGCATATGCATTTGGTGGTAAAGATGGTGGCCGTGATGGCAAAGGCTTCCACAACAAATGTGGTGGCGGTTTTGACAAAAAGATTTTCAAAAAGCTCGACCTAACCGAAGAGCAGAAAACTCAGCTTAAAGAGATGCGTGAAGCGGAGCGTGAAAATCGCAAAGCGAACAAAGGCGACATGAGTGCGAAGTTTGCTGAGCGTCAAGCTCAGCAAGAAAAGGTACAAGCACTGTTGCTAGCCGATACCTTTGATCAAGCGCAGGCACAGGCGCTAGCAGCAGACATGGTAGAGAAGCAAACTGAACGTCGCCTGCAAAAACTTGAGAAACAGCACCAGATGCTAAGCGTGCTGACCGCAGAGCAAAAAGCGCAATTGGTTGAACTGCAAAAAGAGCGCGCTGAAAAGTGTCAAACTCGCATGCAAGAGCGCATGGACAAACAAGATTCTGAATAATTGTCCACTGTAATTATTCGTTCCCTAGCAGCCTTCGGGCTGCTTTTTTTATGCCATTGTATTTGTTCAAGGTTTATACTGAGGTCACGCTTATAAATCAAACAGTGCAATGAACAACGACTACTCAAAACTGGTGACCTGGGCAGCATGGTTAGCCACACTCACCGCCACCGTATTACTAATCGTCAAAGTCATCGCTTGGTGGATGACAGGATCGGTGAGCCTACTTGCTTCACTCATCGACTCATTTTTAGATATTGCCGCTTCTGGGGTTAACTTATTGGCGCTGCGTTATGCGCTGCAACCCGCTGATAAAGAACACACCTTTGGTCACGGTAAAGCCGAATCTTTGGCGGCACTAGCCCAGTCGATGTTTATCTCAGGCTCAGCCATCTTCTTGATCTTAAATGGTATCGATCGTTTCTTCCGACCACATGAACTGCATGCCCCCGAATTAGGTATCTACGTCAGCATTTTTGCTATCGTTGTTACGGGCGCTTTGGTTAGCTTTCAAAAATATGTGGTGAGAAAAACCGGCAGCCAAGCCATCGCGGCAGACTCACTTCATTATCAATCTGACTTGTATATGAATGTCGCCATCATGGTGGCACTTGGCTTGACATGGTATGGCATTAGCCAAGCGGATGCGGTATTTGCGGTCGGTATTGGGGTGTTTATTCTTTACAGTGCGATTCAGATGGCCAGAGAGGCGATCCAATCCTTACTTGATCGTCAGTTGCCTGATGAAGAGCTGCAAGAGATTAAGCAGCTTGCTTGTTCTGTGGAAGGTGTTCTTGGTGTGCATCAGTTAAGAACTCGCATGTCTGGCCCTGTTCGTTTTATTCAGTTACATCTTGAACTTGAAGATACCATTCCGCTGATCGAAGCTCATCGTTTGTCCGATTTGGTTGAAGACAAGCTAATGGAGCATTTCCCTATGGCTGACATATTGATCCACCAAGACCCATTGTCTGTTGTGCTTACCTCTGATAGAGAGCAGGAGCAGCAGCGTGGGTGGGAATCGCCAAGTTGACATGCCTTTGGTTGAATATTGTCGAATTAAACAAATGCGCCTTTTTTGTTAAAACGACATAAACTCTATTTGATTGTGATATGAATCAACTTAGAATATGGGCATAATTGTAATACTCTTACATAAGTAAAAAAGTTTCAGTCGTCAGGTGTTGGTGTGAGCAACGAGAAGTGGCACACTGACGACACTATAAAGATTCGCCATTGATGGCATAAAAATAAGTATTTGAATCTCAAAGATTAGAGGGTGACCATGATTAAAAAGATTGGTGTTTTGACAAGTGGCGGTGATGCACCGGGCATGAATGCAGCCGTTCGTGGTGTTGTTCGTACAGCACTATCGGAAGGTCTAGAAGTGTACGGCATCCATGATGGCTACCTAGGCCTATATGAAGACCGCATTGAAAAGCTAGACCGTTCTAGCGTTTCAGATGTGATCAACCGCGGCGGTACTTTCCTTGGCTCTGCTCGCTTCCCTGAATTTAAGGAAGTTGAAGTACGCCAGAAGGCAATCGAAAACTTGCAAAAACACGGCATCGAAGCACTGGTAGTTATCGGTGGTGACGGTTCGTACATGGGTGCGAAAAAACTGACGGAGATGGGTTACCCATGTATCGGTCTGCCGGGCACAATCGATAACGACATTGCAGGTACGGACTACACAATCGGTTACCTAACAGCACTGAACACAGTTATCGACGCAATTGACCGTCTGCGTGATACTTCGTCTTCTCACCAACGTATTTCTATCGTAGAAATCATGGGTCGCCACTGTGGTGATTTGACTCTAATGTCTGCGATTGCTGGTGGTTGTGAATACATCATCACTCCAGAAACAGGTCTGAACAAGAAAGAGCTTATCGAAAGTCTTCAAGAAGGCATTGCAAAAGGTAAGAAGCACGCAATCATCGCACTAACAGAGTTGATGATGGATGCTAACGACCTAGCAGAGTGCATTGAAGAAGCGACAGGCCGTGAGACACGTGCAACTGTGCTTGGTCATATCCAACGTGGTGGTCGTCCAACAGCGTTTGACCGCGTACTGGCTTCTCGTATGGGTAACTACGCCGTTCACCTATTGCTAGAGGGCGAGGGTGGTCGTTGTGTAGGTATCGTTAAAGAACAGTTGGTTCACCACGATATCATCGACTGTATTGAGAACATGAAGCGTCCAGTACGTGACGATCTGTTCCAAGTAGCGAAAGAGTTGTTCTAAGAGCGAATCTCGTCAAAAGATAACAAGCCGCTGATTTATCAGCGGCTTTTTTTATGTCTATACTCAGGGGAAGTTGAGAGTGAAGAGGCGATAAGATGTTAAGCCGAGTGTATAAAAAAGCGATCACAGCATCTCCACAGAAGATATGGCAAGTGCTGACCGAAAAAGCCCATTATCAGCGTTGGGCGAGTGTGTTTTCGCCTGGTTCGACATTGCAAGGGGAATGGAAAGAAGGGGCGCAAGTGTGCTTTTTCGACCCCGAGCTGGGCGGCACCATCGCCGAGGTAGACGTCTGGTCACCAGAGCAAGAGTTGGTGATTCGTCATATTGCACTGGTAGATAAAGACGGACAAAAAAACCGCAGCGGAGAGATGGCTGATAAGTGGATAGGCTCGCTTGAGAAATACCAAATCCATCAACAAGGCTTGCAAGCGACGCTAGTCGTGGAGGTGACCACCCATCCAGACTTCATGCCGATGTTTGAAGAAGGTTGGCCAGAAGCGATGGAAAGAATTTTGTTTATGAGTGAAGAACTGTAATAAAAGCGAGTCTTTGCAAATTTCCATGATTACTGGTTGCAATTGTGCCCAATTAAACATACTTTATCGTCGATAGACGATGAAGGGTAATGCTCAAATGCAAACAGTATGTATGGCAGTGTCAGATATTCAGGCGACTGAAGCTGACCTCGCTAGAGAGAAAAGGTTTGCCGAACAGGCCAAAGCGCTCTCGCACCCTGTGAGAGTTCGTATCCTAAAAATGCTGCATCAGCTCGATAACTATGGTGTGTGCTTAAATGGTGATTTAGTGGCGGAGCTTGGGCTGGCACAATCGACGGTGTCAGAGCATCTACGCATTTTAAAAAACGCTGAATTGGTGATAGCGGAATCGAACCCTCCGAGAACTTGTTACCGAATCCATCGTCAAAACCTAGCAGGTTTCCAGGCGCTATTCGGTGACCTATTTGGTTGAATTAAGTTAAGCCGCTGAGACAAATAAGTCTGAGCGGCTTTTTACGTTCTGAATTAATCGTCTTTTGGCGATGAAGTGTTGGAGAGAAAAATGAGTAATGCAATGGCTGAGCAATTGGGCTCAGCGAAGATGAGCCTACTCGACCGGTATTTAACGGTCTGGATATTCTTGGCGATGGCGGTTGGTGTTGGTCTAGGAGTGGCTTTTCCGCAAATGGCCGAGTGGCAGGAATCCATGAGTGTTGGCAGTACCAATATACCTTTGGCGATTGGCTTGATTTTGATGATGTACCCACCGCTCGCGAAGGTTGATTACAGCCTGCTTGGGCAAGTGGCTAAGGATAAGCAAGCGATCAAGCTATCTTTGGTCATGAACTGGCTAGTCGGCCCGGTATTGATGTTCGTACTGGCGCTGACGTTTCTTGGGGATCATCCAGGGTATATGGTGGGAGTGATCCTGATTGGTTTAGCTCGCTGTATCGCTATGGTGTTGGTATGGAATGATATTGGTGGTGGCAATCGGGAGTATGGTGCAGCGCTGGTGGCGTTAAATAGTGCTTTCCAAATCGTGACCTACAGTTTTATGGCGTGGCTATTTATTACGGTATTGCCACCAATGCTGGGCTATCAAGGTTTTGAGGTCGATTTGTCGATGTTAGACATTGCTCATAGCGTGATGATCTACTTAGGCATTCCATTTGCGGCGGGATATTTATCGCGAAAAATATTGGTCGCTCGTAATGGTAAAGATTGGTACGAGCAAGTGTTCTTACCAAAGGTGTCACCGATGACTTTGGTGGCACTTTTGGCAACCATCGTAGTGATGTTCAGCCTTAAAGGGGAGCTTATCTTAGAGCTACCAATGGATGTTTTGCGCATTGCTGTCCCACTGTGTATCTATTTTGTCGCTATGTTCTTTATTAGCTTCTGGCTTGGTAAGCGCATGGGTATCGCTTACGACAAGAACGCATCTATTGCGTTTACCGCAACTGGCAACAACTTTGAGCTGGCTATTGCAGTGGCGATTTCTATCTTTGGTATTCACTCAGACCAAGCATTTGCTGGGGTGATTGGTCCCTTAATTGAAGTGCCGGTTCTGATTGCACTTGTGAACTGGGCATTGAAGAAGAAATATCGTTAGGCAACACGTATAGAACTAAAAAGGCCAGCACGAATGCTGGCCTTTATCATTTATTGTCTAGAATCTATCTAGATTACGCTTTTGCTGCTGCCGCTGCTTTAGCGATTGCTGCGAAACCTTCAGCGTTTAGTGCTGCACCGCCTACTAGAGCGCCGTCGATGTCTGGTTGCTCGAAGTAAGATGCTGCGTTTTCTGGCTTAACAGAACCGCCGTATTGGATAACAACTTTCTTAGCAACTTCTTCACTCTTCTCTGCGATGTGAGCACGGATAGCAGCGTGGATACGTTGTGCATCTTCTGCTGTTGCTGCTTTACCAGTACCGATTGCCCAGATTGGTTCGTAAGCGATGATAGCGCCTTCAAGAGCTTCAACACCTTGAGTGTTGATTACTGCGTCAATTTGACGAGCACATACAGCAACAGTTTCGCCTGCTTCGTTTTGTGCTTCAGACTCACCGATACATAGAACAGGAGTTAGGCCGTTCTCTTTTAGGAATGCAAATTTCTTAGCAACGAACTCGTCAGACTCAGCGTGGTATTCACGACGCTCTGAGTGACCGATGATGATGTGGCTAGCGCCGAAATCTTTTAGCATTTCTGGAGATACGTCACCAGTGAATGCACCGCTGTTGTTTACGTCAGTGTTTTGTGCACCAAGAATGATTTTGCTGCCGCCTTCTTTGATTAGACGCTCAGCTAGGTCGATGTATAGTGCTGGTGGAGCAACTGCAACGTCGACACCCGTTACGCCTTCAAGCTCGGCATTAAGTCCGTTTAACAGCTCAGTTACCATTGCCTTGCTGCCGTTCAGTTTCCAGTTACCCATAACTACAGGTTGACGCATAGGATTTTCTCCAAATTTATTTCGATTAATGTAAAAAACTTCCCTTGATGCGAAAGAATATAACAGATTCATAAGCCAAAAACATGACTCGCATCATCTCTTTTACGCTTCTGGTGTAAAGGTCAGAGTAGCTGCTAACAATTTTTCTCACAAGTGACCGAATTGAGTCAGGAGATCTTGGTGGCATGGCGTGATCAGTCAGGCATTTCCACTGGTGTTACATCGGATTTCATACTTTTTTGGGCTATGTTAGGGCATTGAGGGCAAATTTGTCGTTGAGGGTTAGAGTGGAAAGTTAAAATGAAACTCTAACCGAGCAAACAGGGAGTGTTGTTATGCCTAATTTAGTATTGGAGTACTCTAACTCGGTAGAGCAAAGAGTGAATGTCCAAGGACTGCTCGAAGATTTGCACCAAGTTGCGATGGAAAGTGGATTGTTTGACATTGCCTCAATCAAATCACGCGCTTTACGTTGTCATCACTGGCTAATTGGTGATAAAGAGGACAGCGAAGATTTTATTCATATCAGCTTTGAGCTGTTATCTGGCCGGACTGAGGAGCAAAAGCGCGACTTATCTCGTCAGCTAATGGCAGTTTTACAGCAACAGGCAGACTCTATTCATAGCCTAACCGTCAACGTACGAGACATGGATAGGAGCTGCTTTCAGAAAGTGCTCAATTGAGCCAAGGGTATTAGATGTCGATTAAGTCGTTACTTTTTTCGTTTCAAGGGCGCATAGGGCGCAAGCATTTTTGGATCTGGAACGCCATATATTACGGCAGTGTCATGGGGGCCTCGATAGGTGTTGGGGTGCTGTTTCCTGCCTATGCGAGCATCATACTCGTCGTGCTGCTTTCAGGGTTACTCATCCCTGATTTGGCGATCACCGCTAAGCGTTGGCACGACAGAAATAAATCGAATTGGTATTTGCTGCTCAATATACCTCTTATTCTTGGTCGAGTGTTTGTTCCTGCTAGTGTGGCAGGCACGCAAACCAGTTCGACAACCATGCAAGCGTTAGTGTCGATTGTAGCGCTTGTCTGTGGTGCATGGATCTTCATTGAGTGTGGGTTGCTCAAGGGGGATGATGAGGCCAATCGTTACGGCAAGCCTAGTAAATAAACACAAAAGGGGCGAAAGCCCCTTTTGTGTTGTCCTTTATACTTTTCTTCCCTGATGCGTTGTTCACTAGTGATGCGCTTATTGGCGAGCTCTGGGCTGAAAAGGGATCACTGTCGCTTGATGCTCAGGCTCGATATCACCTTCGAGTGCACTACGAAATTTCCCCATCTGGCTGGATAGCTCATACATCAAGGTGACATTGGTATGGGTCGGGTTCTTGCAGGTCTGAATGACTCGTTCAATATGGGTTTGTTGTGCTCTTAGTCTTGGCTGCATTTCTGTTGAGGCACAAGTAATCATCTCCTCACACATCTGCTGACGAAATTCATCAAATGCGGCAGGGTCGTTCTCGGCAAGCTCTACGAGTTCATCAAAAGGCGGTAGAGTTTGGTCATATTGTGCTCGTTCCATACGTACTCCAAGCAGAATCCGTGTATCCATACTTGAAGCATAAACCATAATTGATTAAAAAACGCACTGATCGCGGGGTGTCTTAATTTTGAGATATGTGCGCTGGTGAATAAAGAAGGGCGTATTTATGAGCTTTATAATGAACTTATTAGAGGTTTTTCAGCAGCTTTGCGTCATTTATTATTGATCTGATAGCTGCAACGTCGTTCACCTTGGATGATGTGTTCTTGGCGAGAAATGTCGATTTCTTCCCCGAGCAAACGCTGAAAAACGTTTAACTCAGATTGGCATAAACTCGGGCACCTCTCCGCAGCTTTACAAATTGGGCAGTGGTTTTCCACCAATAAAAAGCCAGATTCTGTTTCGCTTAACTCGGCCATGTAGCCTTCGCTTTCTCGAAGTGAACGGATAGTTTCGAGTTTCTCTGCTAGCGTTTCACATCCAGATAGGGCTTGCTGATAGTGTAGGAAGGTTTTGTTTTCGCGCTCGAGTGCTACTTGCGACAGTGCATCTGCACCAAATAGCGCTTCAACGGAATCTAAGACCTGAATCGCCAGTTCCCCATGTCGGTCTGAAAAGCGAGTATGTCCTTTGGACGTCAGTTGCCAATGCCGAGTCGGCCGACCGACTTTGACTTTCACGTCTTCAAACTGCAAATACCCTTCATCTTCCAAACTTTGCAGGTGCTGCCTTGCCCCCATGGTGGTCATGGATAGATCTTCAGCGAGTTTTTTAGCGGTCAAAGGACCTTCGCGTTTAATCTTATCGAGAATTCTATCGGTGGTTTTCATCCATCCCCACTGGGCATATCGGCTAGGCTATTCATGGCTATTATGAAGTATCCAGTTAATAAAGCAAATGGCTTATAAATATTCTCGGTAAACGGTAAACGGTAAACGGGTAAGCGGAAAACGATAGTAGGAAAAAGGGCGCTATTGTGGTTGTGTTAGTGGCTTGGCCTTTTATCATGTAGCCGATAGCCGATAGCCGATAGCCGATAGCCGATAGCCGATAGCTTACAAACCAAGTAAACTGACTGCCCTTAGTTTTTTCAACCAGGTGAGTCATGAATTTCCAAGCCGCAATTTTTGATATGGACGGACTACTGCTCGATACTGAGCGTGTTTGCATGCGAGTGTTTAAGCAAGCGTGTGAGGCTTTGGATGAGCCATTTCTTGAAGATGTTTACCTACAAATCATTGGTCGCAACGCACAAGGTATTGAGAAAGTGATTAGGGATGGGTACGGACCAAAGCTAGATTACCCTCGGTTAAACAACGAGTGGCGTGGTCGATATGATGCGATCGTTAAGCATGAACCTATCCCAAAGAAGGCGGGCGTGGTGGAGCTTTTAGAATGGTTAAAGCTCAATAAGATCCCAACGGCGGTAGCGACCTCAACGCGTAAAGAGGTTGCCGTGTTAAAGCTACAACACGCAGGCCTAGACCATTACTTTGACCACGTGACAACTGGTTGTGAAGTTGAGCATGGCAAACCACACCCAGAAATTTATCAGCTGGCCGCCAAACGTTTAGGCGTACCTGCACATTCATGTTTGGCGTTTGAAGACTCAAACAATGGTGTACGCTCAGCCGTAGCCGCACAGATGATCACTTACCAAATCCCCGATTTAGTCTCACCGTGCGAGGAAGTGATAGCTTTAGGGCACAAGGTAACTGAAAGCCTAACCAAGGTTCTTGAGGAATTGAAAGATAGTGGGGTTTAAGGGTTTAAGGCGAAATTGCACTTCCCTTTTACCCTTAGCGATAGCGTCCGTTAGCAAAGCGTCCCCTTTCCCCGTTCGCACAAAAAAGCCGGACTAAATAGCCCGGCTCCATAACCTTCAAAGTGCGCTGCAAGTATTAAAGAATACGATCGCGAACCTCAGGATCTTTACGCTCTAAGTAGTGCGTCGACTTAATGCGACGAATAGTACGGCAGCGACCACGGATAAGCAGTGTTTCTGTGGTTGCGATGTTGCCTTGGCGAGCGATGCCTTCTAGTAGGTCACCTTTCGTGATACCCGTTGCAGAGAACACAACGTTGTCGCTGCGAGCCATGTCAGACATCTTAAGAATAACGTTCGCTTCAACGCCCATCTCTTTACAACGTTCAAGCTCAAGTTCACCGTGTTTGCGGTTCTCTTCAGTATCGCCTTTCACTTCGTGACGCGGTAGAAGGCGACCTTGCATGTCACCGTCTAGAGCACGGATAACCGCCGCAGAAACAACACCTTCTGGTGCACCGCCGATGCAGTACATCATGTCGACTTCGCTGTCTGGCATACAAGTTAGGATAGATGCGGCTACGTCGCCATCTGGCACAGCAAATACACGTACACCCATCGCTTGCATTTCGGCAATCACTGCGTCGTGACGAGGTTTCGCCAGCGTGATCACGGTTAGCGTCTCTAGAGTTTTACCTAGTGCTTTAGCAGTGTTCTCTAGGTTCTCTTTAAGTGGCTTACTTAGGTCGATAACACCTTTAGCGCCAGGGCCTACAACCAGCTTTTCCATGTACATGTCAGGTGCTTTTAGGAAGCTACCTTTCTCGCCCGCTGCTAGCACTGCTAGGGCATTTGATTGGCCCATCGCCGTCATGCGAGTGCCTTCGATTGGGTCAACGGCGATATCTACAGCATCACCACCTAGGCCAACGTTCTCACCGATGTACAGCATTGGTGCGTCATCGATTTCACCTTCACCAATCACGATTTCGCCACTGATATCAGTTTTGTTAAGTAGGGTACGCATCACTTCAACGGCGGCACCGTCGGCTGCGTTTTTATCACCACGTCCTAACCACTTGTATCCTGCTAGTGCTGCACCTTCGGTGACACGAGAAAATGCCATCGCTAAATCGCGTTTCATGCTGACTCCAAAATTATGAAGAAGAGGGAAGAGTTTGTATCCAAGCCATGCCAAAAAGCTCCAACACTGGGTTGAATGCACTTTTTTTCATCGCATTGGTAAATTTCGCGGCGATTCTACCACAAGTTAGAGTAAACGTTTGCTTTTTTGCAGGAGAACTGTCACTAGTGTGGTTTATGCTGGCAAAAGGCGGAGTTAAATACTGGCTAAGCGCTTGGTAGTACAAGGAAGTGTCAAAATTTGCTCGAAATCGCAGTTTTTTTAATCAAATGAACAAATATGGCAGATTTTGGGCGTGAGTCTGACGTGCTAGCCCAGTAGAATGGATTCATTACCGTGAATGGAGTGTTCACGTCAATCGGATAAGAAGACAGGTAGCTAAAATGTCATTAGAAGTGTTAGAAAAACTAGAAGCGAAAGTTCAAACAGCAGTAGACACTATCGCACTACTACAAATGGAAGTTGAAGAGCTTAAAGAGCAAAACGAGCAGCTAGCATCAGAAGCAAGCGAGCTTAAAGGCAACCGCGAAGAGCTTGAGCAGCAAAACCAACGCATGCGTGAAGAGCACAATGCTTGGCAAGAGCGCATCCGTAACCTACTTGGTAAAATGGATGACGTTGAGTAATCTCAATCAAACAGTAAAAAGGGAGCCAAGGCTCCCTTTTTTCATTGTTAGTCTTCTAGATACTCTTCTTCATCTTCTTCCAGCTCTTCACCGTCGGCGTCGAGTGGTTCCTGAGACAAGATGATGCCCGTGTTATCAGCATAGAGGTAATCTTCCGGCAGGAAAGTAACACCGCCAAAGTTTACCGCTACATCGATTTCACCAATGTCTTGTGATGCTGCGCCAACCGGAATGGACGCCAGTGCTTGAATGCCAACGTTCATGTCTTCAAGCTCGTCTACTTCACGCACACAGCCATAAACGACAATGCCTTCCCATTCGTTTTCTTCTGCCAGAGAAGCGAGTTCAGAGTCGATAAGAGCGCGGCGCAGTGAACCACCACCGTCAATCAGCAACACTCGTCCTTGGCCTTCTTGCTCTAAGATGGAACGGATCAATCCGTTGTCTTCAAAGCACTTAACCGTGGTGAGCTGGCCAGCAAAAGAGGCGCTACCGCCAAAGTTACTGAACATAGGCTCAACTACATCGACCGAATCAAGGTAGATATCGCATAACGCTGAGGTGTTGTATTCCATACGCATCGTCTTCTATAGCAAGTGTCTTCTTCGAGTATATAACCCCGATAAGTCATTGCAATGACAAGCCTCAATTAACTGGCCAGAGTTTGGCCTGTGATCACGATTGAGAACAACAAGTTAGTCACTAAGGCACACTTGACGATAACTGGCATCATCGGCGCTAGCTCAACGGGCTGTTTTGCCGCGAGCACCGCCTTGCCGTGCTTGAGTAGCAAGGCGATGGCCGCCAGCATGATCATTGACCACAAGGTGATGTAAGTGTTGAGCCATAGGTAGGCGATGAAGGCTGCGCCACCACCTGCTAGTAGTAACATGTGATAAAGCTTTGCTTTGCCACTGCCTAGGCGTACCGCCATGGTTTTTTTGCCACAAGCGCGATCGTTGTCGATATCTCGCATGTTGTTGATGTTCAATACCGCCACCGCAAGCAGGCCGCAACCTAACGCAGGTAAGAAAACGTCACTCGATAGTGTGCCCGTGTGCAGAAAGTAAGTACCCGCAACCCCAAGTAGGCCAAAGAAGATGAATACGGATAAGTCACCCAGACCTACATAGCCATAAGGTTTACTGCCGACGGTGTAAGCGATGGCGCTAATAATGGCGAGCAGTCCAAGTAGCAAGAAAGCGATGATGCTGCTCGGTGATTGCAGCGCATAAAGCACCAGGGCTAACCCCGAAGCTATGGTAAGCGCAATATTGATGGCGATGGCACGGCGCATCATTTGCGGGGTAACCGCACCAGATTGCATCGCACGAGTTGGTCCAAGTCGTGCTTCGTTGTCTGTGCCTTTTACGGCATCGCCATAGTCATTGGCTAGGTTAGAGAGGATTTGAAGCAAGATTGCCGTCAGCAGCGCCAGAAACATGATTGGCAGTGACAACTGACCATTTAATAGCGCCATGCTACTGCCGGTGGTAATTGAGGCAATAGCTAGTGGGAGAGTTTTTGGTCGTGCTGCGTCAAGCCAGATGGCTAGAGTGTTGGTCATAATGTCAAACAGATCACCTAAAGATGGCGACAGTATAACCACAATAAGACTAAGTTCGACCGATGCAATTCAAATTCAGAGCAAAAAAATGCCTGTTTCAACCATGGTTGAAACAGGCATTGGGATTTTGCTCGCAGTAGGGTTAAAGAATGAAGCGGCTTAGGTCTTCGTCTTCAACAAACTCGCCCAGACGTTTGCTGACGTATTCAGCATCTACGATCACTTTTTCATCTTGTGGGTGTTCGGTTGCTGCAAATGAAATTTCTTCCATCAGACGTTCCATCACAGTGTGTAGACGACGTGCACCGATGTTTTCTGTGGTTTCGTTCACTTGCCACGCAGCATCAGCGATTTTCTGGATACCGTCTTGGGTAAATTCAACCCCAACTTCCTCTGTTGCCATCAGCGCTTGGTACTGCTCGGTGAGCGATGCTTTAGGTTCAGTTAGGATGCGTTTGAAGTCATCACTGGTCAGAGCCTCTAGCTCAACACGAATTGGCAGTCGACCTTGCAGCTCGGGAATGAGGTCTGAAGGTTTTGCCACTTGGAATGCACCTGATGCAATAAACAAAATATGGTCGGTTTTGACCATGCCGTGTTTGGTCGATACCGTGCTACCTTCGATTAGAGGCAGTAGGTCACGTTGAACGCCTTCACGAGATACATCAGGGCCGGAGCTTTCGCCACGTTTACAGATTTTGTCGATCTCATCTAGGAATACGATGCCGTTGTTCTCGACGTTGTAGATCGCTTGCTCTTTTAGCTCTTCTTGATTAACCAGCTTTGCAGCTTCTTCTTCCGTCAGCGCTTTAAAGGCATCTTTGATCTTCATCTTGCGGCTCTTTTTCGTATCGCCAGCAAGGTTTTGGAACATGCCCTGAAGTTGGTTGGTCATCTCTTCCATGCCCGGAGGAGCCATGATTTCAACGCCCATCTGAGGAGCGGCAACGTCGATGTCAATCTCTTTGTCATCAAGTTTGCCTTCACGCAGCTTCTTGCGGAAGATTTGACGTGTGTTCGAGGTATCTTCTTGGCCATCGGTTGAGCCCCAACCTTCGCGAGGTGGTGGCAGTAAGGCATCAAGAATGCGCTCTTCTGCTTGCTCTTCGGCGCGGAATTTCACTTTTTCCATCGCTTGTTGATGGGTCATCTTGATCGCCACATCGGTAAGATCTCGGATAATGGTTTCCACTTCCTTACCTACGTAGCCCACTTCAGTAAACTTAGTCGCTTCCACTTTCATGAAAGGAGCGTTGGCCAGTTTAGCTAGACGACGAGCGATCTCAGTTTTACCCACACCCGTTGGGCCAATCATTAGAATGTTTTTAGGGGTTACTTCAGCGCGCAGACTCTCTTCAAGCTGCATACGACGCCAGCGGTTACGTAGTGCAATGGCTACCGCTCGCTTTGCTTTGTCTTGGCCGATAATGTGGCGATTTAGTTCGTGAACAATTTCGCGAGGCGTCATTTCAGACATAGTCGATTCCTTATTACTCGGCAGACGCAGCGTCTAGCTCTTCGATAGTGTGGTGGTGGTTGGTGAAAACACAGATATCACCAGCAATTTTTAGAGATTTCTCAGCGATTTCACGAGCGTCTAGCTCGGTGTTTTCTAGCAGCGCAGTTGCAGCCGCTTGAGCGAAGTTACCACCAGAACCGATGGCAATCAGGTCATTTTCTGGCTGAACAACATCGCCATTACCAGTGATGATAAGAGAAGCGGTTTCATCAGCGACGGCTAATAGTGCTTCTAGTTTGCGTAGCGCACGGTCGCTACGCCAGTCTTTTGCCAGCTCAACCGCCGCTTTAGTTAGGTGGCCTTGGTGCATTTGCAGTTTACTTTCGAAACGCTCAAATAGGGTGAATGCGTCTGCGGTGCCCCCTGCAAATCCAGCTAATACTTTGTTGTTGTACAGGCGACGCACTTTCTTTGCATTGCCTTTCATTACTGTGTTGCCTAGCGATACTTGGCCATCGCCAGCGATAACCACTTTGTTGTTGCGGCGTACTGATACAATCGTAGTCACGTTATTTACCTTATGATTCGCCTGTCTATTACATGATATATGCGGCTAGGAATATCAATTTCAAGGGTGAGTGATAATGGGGCGGGTTAAAAATTTGTCATGACAATTCAAACGTATGTTTGATACACTTGTTTTAACAAAAGATTAACAAAGTGAGCCATTTGTGAAGCTGCATACCATTCCCGGTCATATTCAATCGATATATTTGGCGGAGTACCCAGATAAGCTGTTGCTGCTTGACGGGGGCTGTCGGGCGGACATCGAGCCGTTAGTGGCGTACATAGAGAATGAGCTGGGCCGCAGTATACATGATCTTAAAGCGGTGGTGGTGACTCACATGCACCCAGATCATGCTGGAGCGGCGAACATGCTCAGGCAACGTTATGGCACAAAAATTATCGCAGGTGACCAACCCGGACAGTGGTATCAGGGGGTAGCGGGCATTTTAATGCACTGGATGGACTTATTGCTTGCGACCTACGTGGCCAGTCGCAAAGGGTCTCGATTTAAAAACTTGTGGTACTCACGCCATCTTTTTCCTGATATTAAACTTGGTGACGGGGAGGTTATCCCTGAGTTCGAAGATTGGCAGGTTTGGCATACGGTCGGACATACCGATAGAGATCTGACCTTATGTCATCAGCCGACGAGGTTACTCTATGTCGCCGATCTTATTGTGGCGCTAAAGCACAAATACGTTGCTCCGTTCCCGGTGTTTTTGCCTCATCAGTATCGGTATTCGCTCAAGCGAGTGTATGAGTATCAGCCACAAACACTGCTGTTGGCTCATCAGGGGGAGATGGCGTTTGATCAAGAGGCTTATGAAGGACTTTTGAAAAGTTCACCGCGCTTTCGAGTGACGCACTGGTGGGTCATTCGAACCAAAGGTTGGGCATTAGTTCGTGGCTTCTTAAACCGAAATAAAAACAAGCGCCAGTCGTAGACATGGCGCTTGTTTACATTGTGCTATTGCGCTTCTTTCCAAATAGCACAAGGTTCAATTCGTGCTTTTTGCAATTTATGCTTGTCTCGCTCGGCGTCGCGTTTGCGGGTGTACGGGCCTAGGACGACACGATACCAGCTACTGCCTTCTTTCTTGCGGATCTGGCTGCTGATGCCTTGAAAAGCGATGTTGACCTTGCGCTCTTCTGCTTGAGATTCCAGTTTAAAAGCACCGCATTGCATGATGTATGGAATGTCAGACACCACGGCTTCTTTGGCTTCGACCTTCACTTCTTTATTTGGCAAAGACTCCATGTACTCCCACTCCTCCTCTGGAGGTGGTGGTAGTGGTTTGCTTGGCTTCTTGACCACTTTTTTCTCAGCAGGTTTGCTTACAGGAGTGGGCGGCTCTGGGTCTTGGCTTAAAGTAAAAAGGCCGTAGCCGAACACGCCAACCAACAGAATAGCAACGAGGCCAGCTTTCCACGGCTTGGATTTAGGAGCCGATCTACGAGCCGGTTTTTTTTGTCCTCGGCCGCGTCTAACGTAATCTTTATTCGCCACTTTGATTTGCTTAGGTAAAAGGAAAAACGCCTAACATGGTAATCCACAATTAGGCGTTATTGCTAGAGGTTAGATAGCAAATTGGTGATGCTGGTGCCGTTATGCCCTTGGGGGACAGGCACTTTTTCTGACCACCAATTTAGTATCGAGCAATCTAGAACCCGCACGTACATCGCGTCCTTTTAGAATTTCGAGCAGCATCAACATCGCTTGGCGACCAATCTCATAGCGAGGCTGCGAAATGGTTGTCAACGGTGGATCGCAATACTGAGCGAACTGAATGTCATCAAAGCCGACAAAAGAGATCTCTTCAGGTACTTTTTTACCCATTTGCTTGGCTTTTTGAATGGCACCGATAGCCATGACGTCATTGTGGCAAAAGACCGCTGTTGGTGGCTCAGGCAGGGAAAGTAGCTGCGCCGCAGCGGCTTCTCCAGACTCAAAGCTAAAGTCCCCTTCAACCTGATAATCAGGGTTCATGGTAATGCCAGCGCGCCTAAGGGCTTGTTGGTAGCCTTGGTTACGAAAGTGGCAAAGCTGAGTATTTTCTGGCCCTTTGAGTTGGGCGACGTGTCGATGCCCCATTTGGGTCAGATAGTTAACCGCTTCAAATGAAGAGGTCAGGTTATCGATATGAACTGTTGGCAGCTCAAGCTCTGGCGCAAACTCACACCCCATCACCAGTGGTGGTAGGTTCTTTTGTTCAGGCTTACTGACGTCAAATGGTAGTTGGGTCCCTAGCAGTAGCATGCCATCGGCCTGTTTGGTAAACACCAGATTGACTAAGGAGCTTTCACGCTTTTCTTGTTGTCCGCTGTTACCGAGCAGAACGAGATAGCCGTGTTCGACAGCGGCATCTTCAATCCCTCGGATGATTTCGCTGAAGTAAGAGTCACAAATATCTGGAACGATAGTAACAATCGTTTTAGATTCGTTGCGACGCAAATTACGTGCTAATGAGTTAGGTGCGTAGCCCGCTTCAAGTACCGCATCTTCAACGCGTTTGCGAGTTGAAGATGAGACTTTCTCAGGGTTCATTAACGCCCGAGATACGGTAGCCGTGGATACGCCAGCAAGCTGGGCAACATCCTTCATTGTCGCCATAGATTTTCCTCATGGTTCTGCATGGCTTAGTCATAATACGGCGAACTGACTAAGCAGAAATTTGATACAAGATCCCTGCCTGTAAACTTTGGCAAAGTTATAATAGTTATTGTGACTTTTGTTAGTAACTTTAAATTAAAAGCTTGTATATCTTGGCTATTTTATGTTCAAAAAGCGATGGGATTTACGGCGAGATTAACAAAAATTACATCTGAAACGTGACCATTCTCACATCAAACGCAATCGTTTGGCAAATCTAAGCGGTTTAGCTCATGTCCTGAGGTTCGATATCCAGAGTCCAGCGTACTTTTTTGGCATCGGGCAGCAGGTCGATGACAGTTTTGGCGCTATAGAGGATTTTTTGCATTTGTGGGCGACTCGGCACTTGCAGCAAGAGTTGCCAACGAAACTTTCCTGCTCGTCGAGCAAGAGGTGCCGGCATTGGGCCCAGCACTAGGCAATAGTGGTCAAATAGTGGATGGGCTTCGAGTGTTTGCCTGAGTTGCTGCATAAAGCGCTCTACAATGGCGTTGTTGTTCGCCTCTGCACGAAATAGGGTGACGAAACTGAACGGCGGTAGCTGGGCGGCGCGGCGCTCCATTAATGCGGCGTCAGCAAAATGGTCGTAGTCTTTGTGCAATAGTGCTTGCAGCAAACTGTGCTCAGGGTGGTGTGATTGCAAGATCACTTCTCCCGGTTTACTCGCTCGACCCGCTCGACCCGCAACTTGGGTGAACAGTTGGGCAAGCCGCTCTGATGCTCGAAAATCGCTGCTATATAGTGATCCATCAACGTCCAGCAGGCCAACGAGAGTGACGTCTGGAAAGTGGTGACCTTTGGCGAGCATTTGGGTACCGATTAAAATTTGGTATTCATTGTTACGAATTGCACTGAGCGCACTCTCCAAGCTGCCTTTGCGGCGGGTGCTATCACGATCGATGCGGATGGTCTTAAACTCAGGAAACAGCTGGGCTAGGTAGCCCTCTAATTGCTCGGTACCCACACCGACCGATACCAATTGATGCGAGCCACACTGCTTGCAGCTATGAACGACAGGGCGTTGTGAGCCACAGTGGTGGCAGCGCATGTCTCGGGTGTTGTTATGATAGGTGTAATACGCATCGCAGCGTTGGCACTCTGCCGTCCAGCCACAGTCATGGCACATCAGTGCAGGAGAGTAGCCTCGGCGGTTGAGAAACAGCATCACTTGGTTGCCCGCATTCAAGTGGCGGCGCATTTCGGCGATTAACGCAGCTGACAATCCACTTTCTAAGTATTGGCCCTTGATGTCGACCACTTTATTGGTTGTCGGGCGTGCATTGCCCGCTCTCGCCGTTAAGCGCAAGTGGTGATATTTACCACTACGGGCATTGTACAAGGTTTCTAGTGCTGGGGTAGCAGAACCTAAGACGACGGGGATACCTTCTTTATGGGCTCGCATGATGGCCACATCTCGAGCGTGATAGCGAAGACTGTCTTGTTGTTTATAAGAGCTATCGTGCTCTTCATCGACGATGATAATGCCTAGCTTGGTAAACGGGGTCAGCAGTGCTGAGCGGGTACCAATGACTATGCCTGCGTGTTTGTCTTTCGCAGCAAGCCAAGCATTGAGTCGTTCGGTGTCATTGAGCCCTGAATGAACCACTTCAATGGGCACGTCAAAGCGTTGGCGAAAGCGGTTGATGGTCTGTGGAGTTAGGCCAATTTCAGGCACCAAAACTAAAGCCTGCTCTCCACGCTCGAGCACAGGCTTTATCATGTTGAGGTAGACTTCGGTTTTTCCCGACCCAGTGACGCCTTGCAGCAAAAAGCAGCCGTAGCCAGGCTGGCTGTTGACGGCAGCAATGGCGACACATTGTTCTTGATTGAGCTTGGGTTTGTCGACGTTCGCTTCAATATTTGTAGGCCAAGGTTTGGCGATGGGCATTTGCACTAACTCTTGTGCCCAACCATTTTCTTTGATGCGTTTTAGCACACTGCTTGTGACGTCATTTTCGTTCAATAACTCACGGCTAACTGGGCCACTTTGCAGTAAGTGCATGGCGCGAGCCTGCTTTACTGCATTACTGGCAAAGCCTTGCATGAGTTTATTCTTGCCAGCCTCGGTCATTTGCCATTGAACTTGCGGCGCAAGTTCAGCGGGTTTGCCTTTGCGCAATAAGGTTGGCATCGCATTGGCAAGCGTATCGCCCAGCGGGTATTGATAGAATTGGCTGCACCAGTTGAGTAAATCGTAGAGGTCCGATGGCCATAACGGTTTGTCATCAATGACGGTTTTGAGTGGTTTGAGTTTCTCAATCGCAAATTCAGACTTATGGCTAAACCCAGTCACTATACCCACTAGAGTCTTTGGCCCGAATGGCACACTCACACGGCCACCAACCACAGGGTGTTGCCCTTGACTCACCAGGTAATCAAAGCGTTTATCCAAAGGAACGGGTAGGGCAACTTGAGCGATGGTCAAAGACATAACAGCCGTTAGATAGAATCGAAAGTGGCGCTATTGTAGCAATGAAAATGAAGGAATCGAAACCGGCACCAATTGTCTAAGACAATTGCTTAAAAAAAAGCCGAAAATTTAGCGAAACTGGTTGATCCTACGCCAACGATTCTTTAATATACGCGGCCTTAATCGACGTAACATCTACGTCTTTTGTAAACTACGTGTGGTGTCCGGCTTAGAATCGGATAGCGACACGGCCTAATTGAGGTTATCCCTATGAAAACTGGTATCCACCCAGAATACAAAGCTGTAAAAGCAACTTGTTCTTGCGGCAACACTTTTGAGTTCAACTCAACTCTTGCTAAAGAAAGCATCCACCTAGATGTATGTGACAAGTGTCACCCATTCTACACTGGTAAGCAACGTATCGTTGATACAGGCGGCCGTGTTGATCGCTTCAACAAGCGTTTCGGTGCTCTATCAAGCAAGAAGTAATTCTGACCGAATTCGAGAAAAAGGACGCTACGGCGTCCTTTTTTTATACCTAAAATTCCTGCACATAGTTTGAATCTAGCCCAAACTTTACCAATCAGAATGTTTTATCAATCACAACTCAATGTTATGGTTATTGACTTCTTAATAGGCATTCAAAGCGAACTTAAATAAAATAGCGAGCCTGTTAACTTTTTTGTAACTTCAGCTTTAGGAATCTCCCCACCATGTCAGACGACAATCAGCAAAATGACTTTCGCCAACAAGCGCTTGATTACCATGCATTCCCTACCGCAGGTAAGATCGGTGTGGCACTCACCAAACCTGCCGACACGGTAGAAGATCTTGCGCTCGCATACAGCCCAGGTGTGGCTGAGCCCGTACGTGAAATCGCTCAAAATGCTGATAACGTCTACAAATACACCGCTAAAGGCAACATGGTGGCAGTGATCTCTAACGGTACTGCGATTCTTGGTTTGGGTAACCTTGGTCCGTTGGCGTCAAAGCCAGTAATGGAAGGTAAGTCGCTGCTGTTTAAGCGCTTTGCTGGCCTAGACTCCATTGATATTGAAGTGAAGCATCGCACCATTGATGAGTTTGTTGATACGGTGGCTAACATTGCAGATACCTTTGGTGGAATTAACCTAGAAGATATTAAAGCACCGGACTGTTTTGAAATTGAGCAGCGTCTTATCGAGCGCTGTGACGTGCCTGTGTTCCATGATGATCAGCATGGTACGGCGATCGTAACGGCTGCGGGCATGCTTAATGCGATTGAGCTGCAAGGCAAGAAGCTAGAAGAAGCAACCATTGTTTGTTTGGGTGCGGGCGCAGCGGCGGTAGCATGTATGGAGCTGTTGATTAAATGTGGCGCTCAGCGTGAGAAAATCTACATGCTGGATCGCAAAGGCGTGATCCACACTCGTCGTGATGACTTGAACGAATATAAGAAGCTGTTTGCCAACAACACCGACAAGCGCACACTAGAAGATGTGATTGAAGGGGCTGATCTGTTCTTAGGGGTATCAGGTCCAAATCTGCTTGCGCCAGAAGCACTGACCTTGATGGCAGATAAGCCAGTGGTATTTGCGTGTTCAAACCCAGATCCAGAAATCAAACCTGAGTTAGCGCATGAAGTGCGTAGCGATTTGATCATGGGTACAGGCCGTTCGGATTACCCGAATCAGGTGAATAACGTTATCTGTTTCCCATTTATCTTCCGTGGCGCACTGGATGTTCGCGCTAGCGAAATCAACGATGAGATGAAGCTTGCCGCCGTTGAAGCGATTCGCCAGCTGGCTAAAGAGCCAGTGCCTGCGGAAGTACTAACGGCTGCGGGCGTGGATAGCCTTGAGTTTGGTTCGGGTTACATCATTCCAAAACCGATGGACCCACGTCTGCTCCCTCGAGTGGCTAAAGCGGTTGCTCAAGCGGCCATTGACTCAGGTGTGGCGCGCATCGACATGCCAGAAAATTACATGGCGTAAAATCCGCTGGAATAAAAAACGGGGTGCTCATTGAGCACCCCGTTTTTTATTGGTTCTACTGACGTCTTACTCTTCGTCAAACGCTTCAAATTCGATACCCATTTCTGTCATCAGCGCTTTGGCTTCAGCAGGGATCTCATCTGGGCGGTCTTTACGCAAGTCTTCATCGGTTGGCAGTGGCTGGCCTGTGTAGGCATGTAAGAAAGCTTCACATAGAAGTTCACTGTTAGTTGCGTGACGCAGATTGTTTATCTGACGACGAGTGCGCTCATCGGTTAATACCTTCAACACTTTAAGTGGAATAGATACAGTGATTTTCTTTACTTGTTCGCTCTTTTTACCATGCTCGGCGTAAGGGCTAATATATTCGCCGTTCCAGTCTGCCATTGCGCACCTTTAATTATGCTTTTGTCATCAGTGGGATATTGAGTGAATCTATGCAGCCCCTCAATATCTGAATAAGGATAGATTTTAGCGACTTTTACCGCCATAAGCAAAGACATATAGACGTCTAGAAGTGTTGACGTCCTAAACTGTGATCGGTAGAGTATTGTGTAGCGCTAACAAAAGCGAAAAGTAAGACACCGAATGTTGTCTGATACCAATAGTGGTATAACAGATAGCATGCTATTTGGAAAGGAAGACCAGCCCCATGAGTGATCGCAAGCCAGCTACCATTGCTGTACGTACAGGTATTGAAGAAGATAGTCAGTATCACGCCGTTGTTCCACCTATTTACCTATCGACCAACTATGGCTTCCCTTCTTTTGGAGAAGTGCCAAAGTTCGATTACACCCGTTCAGGAAACCCAAATCGCAACCAATTAGAAACGGCCCTTGCTGAGCTAGAATCAGGTGCGGGTGCGGTGATAACCAACACGGGTACAGCGGCGATTAACCTGTGGGTGACCAGTTTACTTGGCCCTGATGACTTAATTATTGCACCGCACGACTGTTATGGCGGTACCTATCGCCTGTTTAATACTCGAGCCCTTAAAGGGGATTTTAAAGTTGAGTTTGTCGATCAGTCGGACAGTGAAGCCTTAGATGCTGCGCTTAGCAAAAAACCGAAACTGGTGTTGCTAGAAACACCATCCAACCCATTGGTGCGCGTGGTAGACATCGCTCAAGTGTGTGAAAAAGCTCGTCAAGTGGGCGCACTGGTAGCGGTGGATAATACTTTCCTTACTCCGGTTTACCAAAAGCCGCTCACTCTCGGCGCTGATTTTGTTATTCATTCCACCACCAAGTTTATCAACGGTCACTCAGATGTGATTGGTGGTGTATTGATCTGTAAAGACGAAAAACACGTTGAAGAAATGGCTTGGTGGGGCAACTGTCTGGGGGCAACGGGCACTCCGTTTGATAGTTACATGACTTTGCGCGGCCTACGCACTTTGAGCGCTCGTATGAGGCAGCATGAAGAAAGCTCTGCCAAAATCCTGACTTACCTTCAATCTCAATCCTTGGTGGGTACACTTTATCATCCAAGTCTGCCTGAGCACCCTGGGCATGACATTGCTAAGAAGCAGCAGAAAGGTTTTGGCTCGATGCTGAGCTTTGAATTTGCAGGCAGCCAAGAGAAGTTGGAGCACTTTGTCAGTGAATTGCAGTTATTCTCTTTAGCGGAGTCTCTAGGTGGCGTTGAAAGTTTGATTTGTCACCCAAGCTCAATGACTCACCGAGCGATGAGCGATGAAGCACAGCTGGAAGCGGGCATTACGACTAAGTTGCTGCGCCTTTCAGTGGGTCTTGAAGATGAAGAAGACCTAATCGCTGATCTTGAGCAAGCCTTTGCAAAAGCCAAGGAGTTTGGCAATGACTAATTCACGACAGCTGCACAAATTTGGTGGCAGCAGTTTAGCCGACCCAGACTGTTATAAACGTGTGGTTGGGATCTTAAAAGAATACTCGCAAGTTGACGATATCGTCGTGGTTTCTGCCGCTGGCAGCACCACCAACCAGCTACTCGCTTGGCTGGGGGCGCTGGACAAAGATGGTCGAGTGGCTCACGAGCACTTACAAAACTTGCGTCAGTTTCAAACCTCGCTGGTGGAAGATCTGCTCGATGAAGCTTATGCCACTCCACTGCTTGAACAGCTAAATCAAGAGTTTGCTGCATTAGGTGAGTTGGGTGCACCGCTGAGTGCCACCCAAAAATCGGCAGCACTTGGTCATGGTGAAGTATGGTCTGCTCGTTTGCTAGCAGCACTACTTAGCCAAAGTGAGATGGAGTCAGTTTGGTTAGACTCTCGCGATTTTCTCCGTGCGGATTTAGGTGCGCAACCAGAAGTGGACCGAGCACGCTCTTGGCCGCTTATGAAGTCGGTGTTAGCACAGCATTCTCATTGCCGTTTAGTCATTACAGGTTTTATGGCTCGCAACCAAGCCGGTGAAACCGTGCTGCTTGGCCGTAATGGTTCGGATTACTCTGCGACTGTGATTGGTGCGCTATCTGAGTCGAGCCGAGTGACGATTTGGAGTGATGTGGCGGGGGTGTTTAGTTCCGACCCGCGTAAAGTAGAAGATGCTTGCTTGTTGCCGTTACTGCGATTGGATGAAGCGAGCGAACTTGCGCGCTTAGCTGCACCTGTCCTGCATAGCCGTACATTGCAGCCAGTGGCACAGAGTGCCATGGATTTACATCTTCGTTGTAGCTATCAGCCTGAATGTGGCTCCACCCGCATTGAGCGTGTGTTGGCCTCTGGTCGCGGTGCAAAAATTGTTACTTCATTAGATGAAGTGCTGTTGTTAGAGGTCGCATTTGCTCATGGCCACGATTTTGAACGTCAGCACAAAGAGGTGCTTAATGCCCTAACGCGTGCACAATTGCAGCCTTTGGCTCACGAGGTGCAGCAAGATAAAACCAAGCTGCTGTTAGCCTATACCGCCGAAGTTTCTGGCGAAGCCCTGAGTTATTTACAAGACTTGAGTGTTGAAGGTGAGCTGCGTTTACGTGAAGGCTTCTCATTGATTGCTGCCGTGGGAGCTGGGGTGACTGCCAACCCAAATCACTGTTATGGCTTCTATCAGCAATTGAAAAATGCGCCAGTGAAGTTCATCAGTGAAGCCGAATCTGGCCTGAGCTTGGTAGCAATTTTGCGCAAAGTGGATACCGAACCTCTATTGCGAGGCGTGCATGATCAATTGTTCCAAGCGCAAAAGCGTGTGGCGATTGCTCTATGTGGTAAAGGTAATATCGGCTCTGCGTGGCTTGACCTCTATGCAGAGCAGAAGAGTGAGCTGGCTAAACGTCATGGCATGAGCTTTGATTTAGTTGCTGTAGTAGATAGCCAAACCTGCTGGATGGATTTTAACGGTATTGATGCTGCCGAAGTCAACAGTCGTTACGACGATGAAGCGACCGAACACAACGGGCGCGATTGGCTTGAACAACTTGCTCATCAGACCAAGTATGATGAAGTGATCGTGCTGGATGTCACAGCAAGTCAAAAGTTGGCCGAGCAGTACCCTGAAATTGCTGAACACGGTTTGCATCTTATCTCGGCGAACAAAGTGGCGGGCTCAGCTTCTACTGCATTCTACCACCAAGTGCTCGATGCGTTCGCTAAGACTGGTCGTCATTGGTTGTACAACGCCACTGTAGGTGCAGGGCTTCCGATCAACCACTCGGTACGTGACCTACGTGAAAGTGGTGATGAGATTATCGCGTTGTCTGGGATTTTCTCTGGCACCTTGTCGTGGCTGTTCCAGCAGTACGATGGCAGTGTGCCGTTCAGTGATCTGGTTGATCTTGCTTGGCAACAAGGCTTAACCGAGCCTGATCCGCGTGCCGACTTAGATGGCTCTGACGTGATGCGCAAGCTGGTGATTTTGGCTCGTGAGTCGGGTTTTGATATCGAGCCTGAGCAGGTCAAGGTTGAGTCGTTGGTACCAGAAAGCTTGCAACAGGTATCGCTTGATGACTTTCTTGATAAGGCGCAAGAGCTCAGTGATGAGCTTGCCGAACGATTGGAGAAAGCTCAGCGTGAAGAGAAGGTGCTGCGTTACGTCGCCCGCTTAGAGCGTGACGGTAAAGCGACTGTCGGCGTAGAAGCGCTAAGCAAAGAGCACGCACTAGCCAACCTGTTGCCATGTGACAATATCTTTGCCCTTGAAAGTAAGTGGTACAAAGATAACCCGTTGGTGATTCGAGGTCCAGGTGCGGGTCGCGAAGTGACCGCAGGGGCACTGCAATCCGATCTTAACCGATTGGCTGGGCTGCTATAAATCGGTGTTGAAATGTCTTCACTCTCATTATGAATAATTTTCATGATGGGAGTGTTGACTTAATTCCTGATTCAAGTCACATTATGGACATATAGACGTCTAAACGTCATAACGGAATATGAAACACGACGCTGCACCGCGTCAGCAGGGAGAAGCTGTAATGGGCTACACACACGCAAGTCATCTAGACGCATTAAATCAAAACATCGCTGAGTTATCAGACGATATCAATGTTTCCTTTGAATTCTTCCCGCCAAGTTCTGAAAAGATGGAAGAGACCCTTTGGAATTCGGTGCACCGTCTTAAAACCCTGAAACCTAAATTTGTCTCGGTAACTTATGGGGCAAACTCAGGGGAACGTGATCGCACCCACTCAATCATCAAAGAGATCAAAAGCCAAACTGGCTTGGTTGCAGCGCCACACCTAACTTGTATCGATGCATCTCGTGAGGAGCTGGTGGATATCGCAGAAGATTATTGGGCTAACGGTATTGAGAGTATTGTTGCTCTGCGTGGTGACATTCCGCCGGGCGGAGGTGCTCCAGACATGTACGCATCGGATCTGGTTGAACTACTAAAATCTCGCCATGACTTTGATATCTCTGTGGCCGCTTTTCCAGAAGTTCATCCAGAAGCGAAAAGCGCCCAGTCGGATCTGTTGAACTTAAAGCGCAAAGTGGATGCTGGTGCAAACCGAGCCATCACTCAGTTCTTTTTTGACGTAGAAAGCTACCTACGTTTTCGTGACCGCTGTGTTGCGGCCGGCATTGATGTGGAGATTGTACCGGGTATTTTGCCAGTATCGAACTTCAAGCAAGCTTCTCGTTTTGCGGCGATGAACAACGTGAAAGTGCCGGGCTGGATGAGCAAGCAGTTTGAAGGCTTGGACGATGATCCACTGACACGTCAAATCGTGGGTTCAAGCCAAGCGATCGACATGGTACGTATCCTTAGTCGTGAAGGGGTAAAAGATTTCCATTTCTACACCCTAAACCGCGCAGAAATGACTTACGCTTTGTGCCATACGCTGGGTGTGCGTCCGAACAACGTCTAATCGATTGTTATCTAATAAATAAGGGAAGCCAGTGGCTTCCCTTATTTATTTTCAATGGCTCAAACCATCGCTTCTAGTTCTGTAAGCACCTCTTGTGCCCACTCTACCCACGCTTGTCTAAGCAGTAGGTTGCGACGAAGTGTCAGGCGCTCTAAGCGTGCTTGGGTATCAAGGGTATTGTTTGGTCCGTAGTAGACGTTCTCAATTTCTTGATAGTGGCTGATGAGCTGATTTGACTCTTCAATCAAACCTTTTAGTTGCTCAATAAATGCTGCGCTACCTTCTACCGCGCACGCCATCAATTTGGCAGAAAACTCGTCGCGTACCGTTGGGTGCGCTGTTGGTTGTTCAAACCATTCCCCAAGCGCTTTACGGCCAGCATCAGTAATTGAATAGACTTTGCGGTCCGGTTTGCCTTCTTGTGGCTCAAGCACACAAGTGACAAGTTGATTCTGCGCCATCTTGTTCAGTTCACGGTAAACTTGCTGATGGCTCGCTTTCCAGAAATATCCGATGCTGTATGAAAATTCCTTAGTGATATCGTAGCCGGTGGCATCACGAGTACTAAGTACAGTAAGGATTACGTGTGGTAATGACATGTCTTTAATCCAATGGTCAATATTAACTCAAAAAAATGCATCAATACCTAATGTGCTTCTTTGTCACGTTTAGTCAGTGTATTTGATGCTCCCGCTTCATGCGGGCCCTGTCACCAATTAAGCCTATGTCACCTAGAGGAGGGCGAGCGGTCTGTTTAGCCGTCTCTTATTTATGCCCCGTTAAGCCCTGTTGAGCTGTGGATTGTTGTAGTTATAGATGTGTACAGCGGGCGTCAAGCATATCAATAATAATAAGCATAAAGTAGAATAGAGGGACAAAATTTCCTAAAAAACTGATAAAATTCTCATTAAGAACCTTTATCCAAATAAAAAGCCGCTATAAGCGGCTTTTTGTCTCATCACTAGATGAATATCTTGCGTTAACCAGTGTTTCGCATACCAGCTGCTATACCGCCGATGGTTACCATTAGGGCTTCATCGAGAGCAGGGCTTGGTGCTTCACTCTGGCGAGTACGTTGCAGTAGCTCTGCTTGCAGTAGGTTAAGTGGGTAGACATAGGTGTTACGTAAGCGGATAGACTCCAAGCCCCAAGGGTCGCTTTGCATCAGGTTTTCGTTGTTTTCAACGTTAAGTACCGCTTGAATGTCTTTCTCAAGTTGACTGCGCAGCTTGTCACCTAGTGGCCACAATTCTTCAGCGGTTAGCTTCTGATCGTAGTGGCGTGAGATGCCTGGATCGCACTTGGTGTAAACCATTTCTAGCATGCCAAGACGTGTTGAGAAGAACGGCCACTCACGGCACATCTCTTCAAGCATCGCTTGGTGACCTTTGTCGATCGAGAATTGAATCGCTTCGCCCGCTCCAAGCCACGCAGGAAGTACCAGACGGTTTTGGCTCCAAGAGAAGATCCATGGGATTGCACGCAAGCTTTCCACACCACCGTTCGGGTTACGCTTAGCCGGTCGCGAACCTAGTGGCAATTTGCCGAGTTCTAGCTCAGGTGTTGCGCTACGGAAGTAAGGGACGAAGTCTTTTTCACCACGAACGACATTACGGTACGCTTCGCAAGAAACTTCTGATAGTACATCCATCAGCTCTCGCCACTCTTGTTTTGGCTCTGGTGGTGGCAACAGGTTTGCTTCCAAAATGGCGCTAGCGTACATGTTGAAGCTGTTAACTGCCACGTCAGGTAGGCCGAGCTTAAAGCGGATCATCTCGCCTTGCTCTGTTACACGTAGGCCGCCTTTCAAGCTTTGTGGTGGTTGAGAAAGCAGTGCAGCGTGGGCTGGAGCACCACCGCGACCGATAGTACCACCGCGGCCGTGGAATAGGGTTAGCTCGATGTCGGTCTCTTTAGACACTTTGACAAGCTTATCCATGGCGTCGTATTGCGCCCAACCTGCCGCCATCACACCCGCATCTTTGGCTGAGTCCGAGTAACCGATCATGACCATTTGGTGGTTTTGGATAAAGCCACGGTAAAGGTCAATCGATAGTAGTTGGCGAATCACATCTTCTGCGTTGTTCAAATCGTCTAGGGTCTCGAACAGCGGGCAAACATCCATGCGGTAAGGGCAACCTGCTTCTTGAAGCAGCAGGTGAACAGCAAGAACGTCGGATGCGGTACGTGCCATTGAAATAACGTATGCGCCGAACGCTTCACGTGGCTGTGAAGCGACAACTTTACAGGTATCAATGACTTCTTGAACGGCTTCTGATGGCTGCCAATCACGAGGTAATAGTGGACGCTTAGAGCTTAACTCGTTCACTAGGAAGGAAACTTTATCTTGCTCACTCCACTGATCGTAATCACCGATGCCTAGGTATCGGGTCAGTTCAGAAAGAACGTCTGAGTGACGAGTGCTTTCTTGACGAATGTCGAGACGTACTAAGTGTACGCCAAATGCTTTGATGCGACGAAGAGTATCTAGTAGCGAACCATCGGCAATTGAGCCCATGCCACACTCGTGCAGCGATTGGTAACAGGCGTAAAGCGGTGTCCATAGCTGATCAACCGATTTAAGCGTCTGCTTGTTCGGGACATCAGTATCGTGGATTTTAGCGTCTAGGACTTCGACAGTGTCTGTGAGTAGTGTGCGCAGACCTTTTAAGATCGCACGGTACGGTTCGTGCTCGTCACCGGCCAATTCGCGCACAGTGTCGTTGCACTTGGTCATCGACAGTTCGCTGACCAGCTCTTGAATATCGGTTAAGTAAAGGTCAGCCGCTTTCCAGCGAGAAAGGCGCAGCACTTCACGAGTAATGTTGTGGGTTACAAACGGGTTGCCATCGCGGTCACCGCCCATCCAAGATGAGAAGTGTACAGGGCGAGCATCGATAGGTAGGCCTTCACCTAAGTGATTCTCCAAACGCTCGTCGAGCTCGCGTAGGAAATCAGGAACCGCTTCCCAAAGTGAGTTTTCTACCACCGCAAAGCCCCATTTAGCTTCATCCAGTGGTGTCGGGCGCTGCTGACGGATGTCGTCCGAGTGCCACATCTGAGTCACAAGCTGCTCAAGGCGGCGCTCAGTTTTTACTCGCTCTTTGTAAGAAAGGTCAGAAAGCTCTAGCTTTGATAGGCATTTGTTGATTTTGACCAGTTTGTTGATCATTGTACGACGGGTAATTTCCGTCGGGTGGGCCGTCAGAACGAGTTCGATATTAAGGTCGCGAACTGCCTGAGCTGTATCCAGTTTAGAAATATCGTTTTGTGCCAATTTGCCAAACAGAGTGTTGATAGCGTCAGGTTCACATACGTGTTCTTCACAGTGACGCGAAATGGTGTGGTATTGCTCAGCAATATTGGTCAAGTTGAGGAATTGGCTAAATGCGCGAGCGACTGGGATCAGCTCATCATCACTTAGGCTTTCAAGTTCTTTGATCAGGCGTGTTCCGTCTTCCTGATTACCACCGCGCGCTGATTTTGACAGCTGACGAATCGTTTCGACTTTCTCTAGAATAGCGTCGCCGTGAGCTTCTTGAATCGTGTTACCAAGCAGTTGGCCTAGCATACGTACATTGCCCTTCAGCGCGGCATATTTCTCGTTCATTCTTCCCGCCTTGTAATAAAATTACATCCAATGTTTTTTCCCAAGACCCCAATCTAGCGAAAAAAATTGCCCTGAGTCAAATAAAGTCGTGCCTAAAATCGGGAAATCACATTTCATTGCCTAACAACAACTTGAAATATTGCCTGTATTTCAATGGTATGAAAATTAATTACATTGCTTATTTCTTGGGCAGGCTTACGCACAAGTTTGGTGCGTAAGCCTGCCTGAAGGGTGTGTTGAACTGTCGAGGTTAACTTTCCCGAGACTAGAAACAGTAGTGGCGAATGGCTCGCTTAAGCACATTGACTGTGGGGTCGATAAACTCAAACGCTAAAAACTCATCGGGTTGGTGGGCTTGATCGATTGAACCCGGCCCCAAGACCAAGGTCGGGCATAGTTGCTGTAAGAAAGGCGCTTCCGTGCAGTAGTTTACTGTTTGAGCATCGAGGCCAGATAAATTCTCCATTTGCGTGATAAACGAATGGTCATGCTGACACTCGTATCCAGGTATCGGTTCGTGAAGGGCAGTTATCTCTATTCGTTTGGGCCAGCGGGCAGTCACTTCTTTTAGTGCTTCTTTGAGAAGATTGTCCAAACCATCCAAACTCATGCCCGGCAGAGGCCTAACGTCATAATGGAGCTCACAGCAGCCACAGATACGATTTGCGCTGTCCCCGCCATGGATGTGACCAAGGTTCATGGTGGGTGATGGGATTTCAAACCCCGGATGGTGGTAGGTCTTAATCAATGTGTCACGCAGTTGCATCATAGCAAAGAGTACCTCGTGCATGATCTCGATAGCGTTGACCCCTAATGCAGGGTTTGATGAATGGCCTGATTTGCCAGTTATCCTGATAGCATTAGCGATATGGCCTTTGTGTCCTTTTACAGGGACCAAACTGGTAGGCTCACCGATGATGCACTGATCGGGAGTAAAGGCGGCATGTTGGGCGAAATGACGAGCACCAAGCATGGTGGTTTCTTCGTCACATGTCGCTAATACATAGAGGGGTTTGACCTGCTTTGACCAATCTTGGCTTTTTACCGCTTCTAATATAAATGCAAAAAAGCCTTTCATGTCCGCCGTACCTAATCCGTAGAAACGGTTATTCGCTTCGGTGAGTGCGTGCGGGTCATAATTCCAGCGCCCTTGGTCGAAAGGTACGGTATCACTATGGCCTGAAAGTAATAATCCACCTTCGCCTTCACCCATCTGTGCAATTAGGTTATGTTTATTCTCTTCAACTCTAACTGTTTGAGTTTTAAAGCCAAGATCTTCAAACCAAGTAGCAAGCTTGGCGATCACTTGTTGGTTTCCCTGATCCCAACTTGGGTCTGTAGAGCTGATGGAAGGGGTCGAAATGAGCTCTGAATAGGTCTGTTTAAATGATGGTATTTGCATGCTTTATTACTTCTACTGTTGACAGCGCATCCATAAGAGGATAAAACACATATTAAATCAATTTAAATGAATAAAAACTCAAATTGACGCAATTGAAAAGTATTTCTAGTCACTTTGAGTCCATACTGGATGTGTTGAGATGTTGAAAACCGTAATTGTAGGAGCAAGTGGCTATACCGGTGCTGAATTAGCACTGATGGTCGTCAAACACCCAAACCTCACGCTAGCAGGTTTATACGTGTCCGCCAATAGCCTTGATGCACATAAACCTTTGAGTGCGCTGCATGGTTCATTAAAAGGTCTGGTTGACGATGCAGTGCAGCCTTTGACGGATGTTACTGAGGTCGCCCAGCAAGCGGACGTGGTGTTTTTGGCAACGGCTCATGAAGTGAGTCATGACCTTGCACCACAGTTTTTAGCCAAGGGTTGTAAAGTGTTTGATTTGTCTGGTGCCTTCCGTGTCAGCGCAGATAACTTCTACCCAGATTACTACGGCTTTGAACACCAGCATTCAGATTGGTTAGCAAAGGCGGTCTATGGGCTTGCTGAATGGAATGAAAGCCAAATCGCTACGGCCGATTTAGTGGCAGTACCAGGCTGTTATCCAACGGCGTCTCAGATTGCGCTTAAACCTGTGATTGAAGTGGGCCTTTTAAACAATGAGATGATGCCAGTCATCAACGCAACCAGTGGTGTTTCGGGTGCGGGTCGTAAAGCGAGCATGACCAACAGCTTTTGTGAAGTCAGCCTGCAACCTTATGGCGTCTTCGGCCATCGTCATCAACCAGAAATCAGCACTCATTTAGATTGTGACGTTATTTTCACGCCACACCTTGGCAACTTTAAACGCGGCATCTTAGCGACGATTACTTGTCAGTTAAACGCAGGTGTCACGCAGCAACAAGTGACAGAGGCTATCGAGCAAGCTTACCAAGACAAACCATTGGTGAGAGTTCTTGGTGGTGAAATGCCATCGATTCAAAACGTGGCAAACACGCCATTTGTTGATTTGGGATGGAAAGTGCAAGGCCAGCATCTGATCTTGGTTTCAGCGATCGATAACCTATTAAAAGGTGCGGCGAGCCAAGCAATGCAGTGTCTCAACATTCGTTATGGCTATGCGCCAATGACGTCTTTGGTTTAATGGAGCGGGATATGAGTAAAACTCCTTTAGTGATCAAACTTGGTGGTGCAGCGCTTGAGTGTGAAGAGACACTTGGCAAGCTATTTGGTGCAGTTCAAAGCTACCAAGCGACTGCACAGCGCCCAATAGTGGTGGTGCATGGTGGTGGTTACCTAGTGGATCAGCTGATGGCTGACCTAAATCTAAAAACCGTAAAGAAAAATGGCCTGCGTGTAACGCCTTACGACCAAATTAGCGTGATTGCTGGCGCATTGGCGGGCACGGCCAACAAGCTGCTGCAAGGTGCGGCGATCAAAGCCAATATCCAGTCAGTGGGTTTAAGCCTTGCTGATGGTGGACTTTGTCAGATTTCAGAACTGGACCCCGAGCTGGGTGCAGTGGGCAATGCAACTCCTGGTAACCCACTAGTGCTGCAAGCGATTTTAGCAACAGGCAGCATTGCCATCATTAGTTCTATCGGCATGACAGAGCAAGGCCAGTTAATGAATGTGAACGCTGATCAAGCCGCTGTCGCAGTGGCAGGCGCGCTTGATGCTGAGCTGGTACTGCTTTCCGATGTGAGCGGTGTACTGGATGGCAAAGGTCACCTGTTGGCACAGCTTGATGAGAAAACAGCAGAAGAGTTAATTAAAGGGCAGGTGATCACCGACGGTATGATCGTCAAAGTGAAAGCTGCGCTTCAAGCGGCCAACGAACTTGGTCGCCCAATTGAGGTCGCCACTTGGCGTTACCCAGAGAAATTAAACCAGTTGTTCTCAGGCGAGAGCATTGGCACCCAATTTTTACCAAATTAATGGAATATCCTTGGCACTGACCGCCTAGCGCAGCGCCGAAGACTTAGGAGAGAGAAAATGAGCAAAGTAAGTGTAAATAAAGTGGTTGTCGCTTATTCAGGCGGTCTAGATACATCTGTGATCATCCCGTGGCTAAAAGAAAACTACGATTGTGAAGTGGTCGCTTTCGTGGCCGATGTTGGTCAGGGTGACGAAGAGCTGCAAGGCATTGAAGAAAAAGCTAAAGCGTCAGGTGCCTCTGAGTGTTACATCGCCGATCTGAAAGAAGAGATGGTGGCAGAGTACATCTACCCAACGCTGAAAACAGGTGCGCTATACGAAGGCAAATACCTACTAGGTACTTCAATGGCACGTCCTATCATTGCTAAAGCACAGGTAGAAGTTGCACGTAAAGTCGGTGCCGATGCACTATGTCACGGCTGTACGGGTAAAGGAAACGACCAAGTACGTTTTGAAGGCGCATTTGCCGCACTGGCACCTGATCTACAAGTGATTGCTCCTTGGCGTGAGTGGGATTTGGTCAGCCGTGAAGAGTGCCTAGATTACCTCGCTGAGCGTAACATCCCATGTAGCGCTTCTCTGACCAAGATCTACTCGCGTGATGCGAACGCTTGGCACATTTCAACCGAAGGCGGTGTGCTAGAAGATACCTGGAATGCTCCAAATGAAGATTGCTGGGTTTGGACAGTCGATCCTGAGCAAGCGCCAAACGAAGCTGAATACGTATCGCTAAAAGTTGAACAGGGTGCGGTGGTTGAAGTCGATGGCGAAGCTATGACTCCGTACAACGCACTAACTTACCTAAACGAGAAAGGTGCAAAACACGGCGTAGGTCGTATCGATATCGTTGAAAACCGTCTAGTAGGTATGAAGTCTCGTGGCTGTTACGAAACACCGGGAGGCACCATCATGATGGAAGCTTTACGTGCTGTTGAGCAGCTGGTGTTGGACAAGTCAGCGTTTGAATTCCGTGAAGAACTGGGTTTGAAAGCGTCTCACCTGGTGTACGATGGTCGTTGGTTCACTCCGCTTTGTAAGTCTATTCTTGCAGCGACCGAAGAACTGGCGCAAGATGTGAACGGCGAAGTAGTGATCAAGCTGTACAAAGGCCAAGCAACAGTGACTCAGAAGCGTTCTGATAACAGCCTGTACTCTGAAGAGTTTGCGACCTTTGGCGAAGATGAAGTATATGACCAAAGCCATGCAGGCGGCTTCATTCGTCTTTACTCTCTATCAAGCCGCATTCGCGCATTGAACGAAGCAAAAAAATAATAACACCTTATACACGGAAGCAACCCAAGGCCGGGTGATGTTTAACCCGGCTTTTCGATATCAGCAGGAGAGACGCAATGGCATTATGGGGCGGTAGATTTACCCAAGCAGCAGACACCAGATTTAAACAATTTAATGACTCATTACGTTTCGACTACCGATTGGCTGAGCAAGACATCGTTGGCTCTATCGCTTGGTCAAAAGCACTGCTGTCGGTCAACGTATTGAGTGAAGATGAGCAGCAAAAGCTTGAGCTGGCACTGAATGAATTGAAATTGGAAGTGATGGAAGATCCTGAGCAGATCTTGCTGTCTGATGCCGAAGATATTCATAGCTGGGTTGAGCAGCAGCTGATTGGCAAAGTCGGTGATTTGGGTAAAAAGCTTCATACAGGTCGTTCTCGTAACGACCAAGTGGCTACGGATTTAAAACTCTGGTGCCGCCAGCAAGGCCATCAATTACTGTTAGCGCTCGATCGTCTGCAAGCGCAAATGGTGAGTGTGGCGCAAGCCCACCAAGATACGGTTCTGCCTGGTTATACCCACTTACAACGTGCTCAACCGGTGACGTTCGCACATTGGTGTTTGGCCTACGTTGAAATGTTCGAGCGTGATTACTCTCGCCTATCTGATGCGATTCGTCGTCTTGATACCTGTCCGCTGGGCTCGGGTGCTTTGGCGGGTACCGCTTACCCAATCGACCGTGAGCAACTGGCGCATAACCTAGGTTTTCGCCGTGCAACCCGCAACAGTTTAGATTCAGTGTCAGACCGCGATCATGTCATGGAGCTGATGTCGGTAGCATCTGTCTCTATGCTGCATTTGTCGCGTCTTGCAGAAGATATGATTTTCTATAACTCAGGTGAGTCTAACTTTATCGAGTTGGCAGACACAGTAACGTCTGGCTCTTCATTGATGCCGCAGAAGAAAAACCCGGATGCACTAGAGCTTATCCGTGGCAAGGTTGGGCGTGTATATGGCTCAATGGCTGGCATGATGATGACGGTTAAGGCGCTACCACTGGCTTACAACAAAGACATGCAGGAAGATAAAGAAGGCCTGTTTGACGCATTGGATAGCTGGAACGACTGTATTGAAATGGCGGCACTTTGTTTTGACGGCATCAAAGTCAACGCAGAGCGTACTTTGGAAGCGGCGAAACAAGGTTACGCTAACGCAACCGAGCTTGCGGACTACTTAGTAGCGAAAGATATTCCTTTCCGTGAAGCGCACCATATTGTGGGTGTGGCGGTGGTCGCAGCCATTGATAAAGGTTGTGCATTAGAAGAGTTGTCGATTGCGGAGCTCAAGCAGTTCTCTGAGGTGATTGAAGAAGACGTCTACGACATCTTAACCATTGAATCATGCCTCGAGAAACGTTCGGCGTTGGGCGGCGTATCGCCAAGTCAGGTTGCCTACGCGATTGACCAAGCGACTCAACGTATCGAGCAGCGTGATAATGCTGGAGTGAAAGTTCGCCCTGCACGCCTAACAGATATCGATGCCCTTGAAGGCATGGTGGCTTACTGGGCTGGATTGGGAGAGAACTTACCTCGCTCTCGCAGTGAGCTAATTCGTGATATTGGCTCGTTTGCCGTTGCTGAGCATCATGGTGAAGTGACAGGTTGTGCCTCTTTGTATGTTTATGACTCTGGACTGGCAGAAATTCGTTCATTAGGCGTTGAAGCGGGCTGGCAGCACCAAGGCCAAGGCAGTGCCATTGTTCAGCACTTGGTAGAGCGTGCGAAGCAGATGGCGATTAAGAAAGTGTTTGTACTGACTCGTGTACCTGAGTTCTTTATGCGCCAGGCATTCATTCCAACATCGAAGACATTACTGCCTGAGAAAGTGCTGAAAGATTGCGATCAGTGCCCTCGTCAACACGCATGTGACGAAGTTGCCCTAGAAATTGATCTAGTTGAGCAAGTTATTGTGCGCACCAATGTAGCGTAAGTGACTGTTTATTAGAGGTTCTTAAAATAAGCTGATCTTTTTTTAAAAAAATCGGATCTTTTTGGGAACTAAAAGCAAAAAGCAGCGGTCTACCTAATACCACTGCTTTTTCTTAGAAGAATCTAAGAAGGCCCCGAATCAAGTATTGATTTCGGGGCTTTTTTCTTTTTGGGCGCAGGTGGGGCGCCGGACGCTTTCGCTAACGGTAAACGGACGCTCCGCTATGGGCAAAACGGGGTGATCATTGTTGACGAGGGCGATCTAGAGACTAGTCTGTTTCAACCCTTCAACCCTTCAACCCTTCAACCCTTCAACCCTTTCCCTTTATCACCAAAAACTTCATCACCAAATGCAGCAGTAACAATCCACTGAATGCGCAGGCTGTCATGAACAGTCCTATCGACTCAACCGATGTTGGTGTCTCACGATACAACCACCACCATGTTGGCCAGCAGATCAAACTGAGTACGGCTAGTTGCACCATACAGCGATGGCAACGACCGATTTTTTTCCAGAACCAGTTGGATTGGCAGTTTTGACAGCTCACAATGTTGACTCGACTCATTTGCATAACAGCAGGTTAGCGCAATTTGGCCATAAACGCAGTAAGGCGGACTTAGTGTCCGCCTTACTATTTGAGCTTAGAACCAGATTAAGGGTTAACCTAGGTACGCTTCTAACTCTTCGCTGCCACCGATGTGCTTTCCACCGATAAATACTTGCGGCACCGTTGTACGGCCAGTGATGGCACGTAGGCTCACGGTAGTGGCGTCTTTACCTAACACGATCTCTTCGTAGTCTAGGCCTTTATCGATCAGGTTCTGTTTCGCTTTCACACAGAAAGGACAGCCAGGTTTGCTGAATACGGTGATCGATTCCTGAACTTTATGCTCTGGCGCAATGTAACCTAGCATGGTGTCTGCGTCTGAAACCTTGAACGGGTCGCCTGGCTCGTTAGGTTCGATGAACATTTTCTCCACGACACCATTTTTCACCAACATGCTGTAGCGCCATGAACGCTTGCCAAAACCAATGTCGTTTTTGTCAACCAGCATGCCCATACCGTCAGTAAACTCACCATTACCATCGGGAATGAAAGTAATGTTTTCCGCCTCTTGGTCTTGTTTCCAAGCATTCATAACAAAGGTGTCGTTCACCGATACACAGACAATTTCATCCACACCGTGCTGCTTAAATACTGAGTACAGCTCATTGTAGCGAGGTAAGTGAGTTGAAGAACAAGTTGGTGTGAAAGCCCCCGGTAAGCTAAACACGACGACGGTTCTATCTTTGAATAATTCTTCACTAGAGACATTCACCCACTGATCGCCTTGGCGAGTTGGAAAAGTGACGTGAGGAATGGTTTGCCCTTCTTTGTTAGTAAACATATTGATGCCTTATCAGTAATTTAAAATTTGTTGACCTCATCATTGCTGAGGTTCGTATTGTTTTGTTAAAGCCATTATGGCGAATATTCGTTGATAGCTCTAATCGTTTGGTGCTATGGTTTTGATAGGTTTTAATTATTAATAACTCACCGAGCAAGGCAATTTGGTTGCCGAGTCGCTCTCGAAAAGAGTATAGAACGTAGCATATGAACATTCGTGATTTTGAATACTTGGTCGCACTTGCTGAACATCAGCATTTCCGTAAAGCAGCGGAAGCATGTTTTGTGAGTCAGCCAACACTCAGTGGGCAGATCCGAAAACTAGAAGACGAGTTAGGTACGGCGCTTCTTGAACGAAGCAGTCGCAGAGTGTTGTTCACTCAAGCAGGGTTGCAACTGGTGGATCAAGCCAAGCGTATACTAGGAGAGGTCAAAACTTTTACGGATATGGCCAGTTTGCAAGGCCAAGAAATGAGTGGGCCACTGCATGTGGGATTTATCCCCACCGTTGGACCCTACCTAATGCCGCATATAGTGCCTGAATTGAAAGCGAGTTACCCTGAGCTTGAGATGTTCTTATATGAAGCGCAAACTCATCAGCTCGTTACTCAGCTCGAAGAGGGCAAGCTGGATTGTTTGATTTTAGCAGCCGTCGAGGAGACAGCTCACTTCAAAGAGATTGATTTATATGATGAGCCAATGCACTTAGCAGTGCCTTGTGATCACGAGTGGGCTGATAGAGAAGATTTTGATTTGCTCGAACTCAATGGCAAAACAGTACTTTCACTCGGCGACGGCCACTGTTTACGAGATCAAGCCATGGGCTACTGCTTTGCAGCAGGTGCTAACGATGATGAGCGGTTTAAAGCTACCAGTCTTGAAACGCTAAGAAATATGGTTGCCGCAGGCAGTGGCATCACCTTGTTGCCTGAGCTCGCGATTCCAGAGAGCCCAACGCAAAGTGGCGTGACCTATATCCGCACTCAGAAGCCTCACCCGAGCCGTAAGATAGTGCTGGCTTATCGACCGGGCTCACCGCTTCGCAGTCGCTTTGAACAGTTAGCTAAAACCATTCAAACTCAGATGGATTTTATCGGCTAAATAATAAAAAGGGATGCCGCAGCATCCCTTTTTGATTTTCTAAGCGAAGTTAGAATAACTCTTCACCATCTTCATCTTGGCTATAAATCGTATCGCCAATGTTTTGTTTAACGTACTCGGTAGGCTCAGTGCCTTTTTCAAAGTACTCAAACATCGATGTGTGGTCATTTTTATGGGTCAAAAGCCCGGTAGCTCGGTCAATACGGCTTTTCACTATGCCATTTGGCACTTTCTTACGCTGAGGTGGGATAGACTCCAGCGCAGTGTGCATGAAATCAACCCAAGCTGGTTGCGCAGTTTTTGCGCCTGCTTCAGCGCCAGTGATCTGCTCCTTGCCTAAGTTTTTATTGCTACTGGTGCGGCCGAGTGTTCGGTCGTGAGTATCAAATCCAACCCAAGCGATAGCGACCATGCCTGGTGCAAAGCCGTTGTACCACGCATCTTTTGAATCATTGGTGGTACCTGTTTTACCACCCACATCACGGCGCTTAAGCGCTTGACCACGCCAACCTGTACCATTCCAGCCCGTACCATGACGCCAATCACCGCCACCCCATACGTTGCTGTAAAGCATCTCACGTACTAAAAAGGCGTTTTGCTCGGTGATCACTTGAGGAGCGTATTTGCTGTTAAGATCCTGCTCATCAAATTCATTCGCCATTTGAGCATCGAGGGTTGCTGACTGCGAAACCTCAGTGGTGTTTTCAACCAACACAGCTGACGCTTGTTGACAGTTGCTGCGACAAATGGTTTTTGGTGAAGCTTCAAACTCAAGATCGCCATATGGGCCTTCTACACGGTTGATGTAAAACGGCTCTACGTAGTAACCACCGTTGGCAAACACTGAATAACCTTGTGCCATCTTGATCGGGGTTAGGCTACCTGCACCTAGGGCGATGGTTTCGCTGCGCGGAAGATCTTCCATGCTGAAGCCAAAGCGAGTCAGGTATTGACGAGTTTGGTCCAAGCCAACTTCACGTAACACTCGTACTGCCATGACGTTTTTCGACTGGGCTAAACCGATGCGCAAACGGGTTGGGCCTACGTAGGTCGGTGGTGAGTTTTTAGGACGCCATGCCGTACCTTGGCTCTTATCCCACTGGTTAATTGGTGCGTCGTTGATAAGAGAAGCAAGCGTTAAGCCTTTATCTAGCGCCGCTGCGTAAATAAAAGGTTTGATACTTGAGCCGACCTGACGAACAGATTGGGTTGCTCGGTTAAACTTACTGTGAACAAAGTTAAAACCGCCGACTAAAGCATCGACTGAGCCATTTTCTGGGTTCATGGCCACAAAGGCAGTGTTTGCCGCAGGCACTTGGCTTAGGTGCCACGCATACTGCTGGTCAAGTTGCTCATCAGTGACTGGTAATGCGACTTCTCTAACCCAAACTTGTTCACCCGCTGCAAGTACATCGCCAGCATCTTTTGGTGCAGCGCCTTGCTTAGTGTCGGTGATAAATTTGCGTGCCCACTTGATACCATCCCAACCTAACGTCGCTGGGCCGTGGTTTTTCACGTAGACCTGAGCGGTCTTGCCATTGATTTCAGTGACAACCGCAGGCAGCAGTGTGCCGTAGGTAGGTACTTTTCTCAGTTGCTTTTGGATCTGTTCTTCATCCCAAGCGGCTTGTCCTTCTTGCCAAAGCACACGCTCTTCACCACGGTAGCCATGACGCATATCGTATGCGAGAAGGTTGTTTACCGCTGAGGTTTGTGCTGCTTGTTGAAGATTAGAGTCGACCGTGGTGTACACCTTCATACCCGAGGTATAGGCGTCTTCACCATAGCGTTCAACCATCCAAGCACGTGCCAGTTCGGCAACGTAAGGAGCGCTTAATTGGATTTCTGCGCCGTGGTAGCGAGCGACAATTGGTTCAGCACGCGCTTCATCATATTCCTCGCGAGTGATGTATTTTTCATCCAGCATGCGCATCAGCACCACGTTACGACGGGTGGTTGCACGATCGACAGAGTAAATTGGGTTCATTGTCGATGGCGCTTTGGGCAATCCAGAGATAACAGCGATTTCACTCAAGGTCAGATCTTTTACTTCTTTGCCGAAGTAGACCTGAGCGGCTGCACCCACACCATAAGAGCGGTGACCAAGGTAAATTTTGTTGAGGTAAAGCTCGAGAATTTCATCTTTGCTTAGCATCTGCTCAATGCGTAGTGCAAGAAAGATCTCTTTGATCTTTCGCATGATTTTCTTTTCGTTACTCAAAAAGAAGTTACGCGCTAGCTGCTGGGTAATGGTACTCGCACCCTGTTTAGCACTGCCTGATGTCGCAACGACAATAGCAGCACGAGCAATACCAATTGGGTCGATACCTGGGTGGTCATAGTAGCGGCTATCTTCGGTGGCGATAATCGCTTCCAGTAGATGCGGAGGCATCTCTTCTAGCTTCAGCGGAATACGGCGTTTCTCACCAAATTGAGAAATTAGCTTACCGTCTTTGCTGTACACCTGCATTGGTGTTTGCAGCTGAACGTCTTTAAGAGTGTCGATGGCTGGTAAGTCATCTTGTACGTAATAGTACATGCCGACAATTGCACCCACTCCCAAAACTATGCAACACAATGAAAAGGCTAGTAAATACTTTATGAATTTCACCGAAAAATCCCTGATCTAATAGGCGGTTAGGTTAGTTAAGTCGATACACTAGGATACAAATTAATCAACTAGCTCGGCTAGTGAAATTTTTATCCTGCAGCGTAAGCGCTCAAGTGTATCACTTTATTTAGGTTGGCGTCGTCCATGGCTACATCGTTCATTACCGGCTTAGACATAGGCCCGCACGCCATTAAAGCCGTGCTGATCAAGCGAACTCATCGCTCAATGAGCGTTGAACGATGCGTTAGTTTGCGTTCGCAAAAGGCTATTTTCGTCGATAATCACACGCTCGGGTATCAAGACTGCGTCAATTTACTCAAAGAAGTTCGTAAAGCGTTGCCTTGGTACGCACGAAAAGTCGCACTTGCGTTACCAGACAATGCCGCTGCGAGCAAAGTATTGCAGTTGCAGCCCGATCTTGAAGAGGAAGAGTTGATGTTTGCAGTACGCCAAGAAATGGCGTTGCAAACCAGTGCCAGTGATGACGACTTATACCTAGATTTTTACTCGGTAGAGTCACTGCTATCGGGCTCGGAAAAAGTGGCTGATTATCAAGTGATTGCCGCTAAAAAAAACGTGGTAGATAGCCACTTAGCGCCAGTTTCAAAAGTAGGCTTTCGTCCCCAATTAATGACATTACAAGGTCAGGCACTCAGCAGCACTTGGAAGCTGATTTCACAGCATCAAAAGGACCAACAGCATGGAATGCTGGTTTACGTGTGGCAGCATAAACTATTGCTCTGTACTCGTCCGTTTAATTCGGAACCCTATATAAAAGAAGTCTCTCTTCCCCCTAGTCATGGCGATGAGGATGTCGCTGGGCAGTTTGTACGACTGCTGAGTCGTCAGCTCAACCTGTATAACTCCAACCATCCAGCACAAAAAGCGGCCAAGATATGGTTAAGTGGCGAGTTGTCACCGAGGCTTGAGTTGACCTGGCTAGCTGAGCAAATCGAACTTGAAGTCGAACTCGTCGATGCATTGTCTTTATTACCTAGAGCTAAGAAATGCTCAGCGAATGCGCAGGCTGATGGATTTGAAATTGCGTTAGGACTTGCGTTGTTGGCCTGTGACTGGGAGGAGTGGCATGCAAACCATTAATTTACTTCCGTGGCGAGATTGGCAGCAGCAGGCTTACCAAAGAGGAACTTATCTTCGTATCGCAATGGGGCTACTGGTCACGGCTGTCATTGTTGTTGGTTACGGTTACCTCAATCAACTCAAAGTCAATCAGCAACTGCAACGCAATCAGTATCTTCAATCTCAAATTGACGACATGAATCGCCAATTAAGTCGTTTGAATTCACTCAAAGCCGATCATAAGAAGCTTCAAGCCAAGATTAACTTAGTCACTCAGCTGCAAGACAAGCGCGCCAAAGTACCGCGGTTTATGAGTCAAATCCCTAACTGGATAGCCGCCGATGTCTATGTCGATAAGATCGACATGAATGACGAGCATGTCACCTTGACAGGGTTTAGCAAAAATACCGCCGCCATCGCCAGCATGCTCGACAACCTAGAAACCACTCCGTTGGCGCAAGATGTCAAAATGCATTCGATCGTTTCTGGACGAGAGCTGTTTGGTCAGAGCTATAACAATTACTCGGTTTCCTTTGTGTTTGATGTTCAGTCGCAGGGAGAACGATAAGCATGCAGTCATTAGAGATGGATGAATTTGCCTATTGGCCACGAGTTTATCAATGGGGCGTGATTGCTTTGGTGTGCTTTGCACTTCTGCTGTTAGGTTGGTGGTTTTACTTAGTGCCACAGCATCAAGCGCTTAGCCATGAAGAGCAGCAAGAACAAAGTCTTAAATCGTTGTTTGAAATTAAAGCTCGTCAAGTGGCCGCGTTGCCTAAGTATGACCAGCAGCTCAAGCTATTGAATCAACGTTACCAGCTGTTGCAACAACAGTTGCCCGAACAAAAAGAGCTAGCGACTTTGCTTGCTTCGATAAATGAGCTTGGTATTAAGCACGATCTCACTTTTACCCGTATTGATTGGGGAGAGCGCCAAGTGACTAGCGAGCTCTATCGCTACCCATTGAATATTGAACTGACAGGCAGCTACGAGAATATCGGAGATTTCAGTCAGGCCATTGGCGAGCTGCCAAGGATAGTTAACTTTGCTGACGTAGATTGGCAGCGGGTAAGCCAAGAAAGCAAAACCTTGCACTTTCGTGTTCGAGCCTTTGCCTATCAGTTTAGACCGGGGTCCACAGATGCAGAAAAATAACACATGGATGGTGCTGCTGATGGCTGGCCTTTTGTTTGGGTGCCAAGAGGATAAACCCTCGATTGAGCGCTGGGCGAGTAAAACTCAAGCCATGGCAAAAGCCACCGTAAAGCCCTTACATCAAAGTGCGGTGTATCAAGCGGAGCCTTTCCATTTCTCAACTACCAGCCATCCATTTAATTTGCCTAAAGTGCGCCAAGTCGCACCCAATAAATCGCCTACTCGTCAGTGCTGGCAGCCTGAAGTGAAAGGGGCAATCGCACCACTCGAGCGATATCCGCTCGCCCAACTACAACTGACCGGCATTATGCAGCGCAGCGGAACTCCCACCGGATTACTTCGTGCGCCAGATGGCAAGGTACATAAAGTTCGCACTGGTTCTCGGCTTGGATTAGACAATGGGCAAGTCGTTAATGTGGAGAAAGGCTTTATCGTCATAGAAGAAGTGATGGCCGATGGACTAGGTTGCTGGCAAAAGCGTCAGGTCAAACTGGCATTAAACCGTTAGAGCCTCTAGTGAATAATGAATATTACAAGGAAGTAGCAATGAAAAACGCAGTTTGTTGGTATGCGTGGCAACACTATTTAATTAGTTTTCTGGTCCTGTGTGTGCCGCTTAGTGCGGGAGCTGCAACAGGTAGTAAAGTCCAGCCATTAGATGAAAACTCGGTACCGATCGTCTTGAACCAAGCCGGGGACAAAATATCGATCAACTTTCAAGACATTCCAGTGCGAAATGTGCTGCAGCTGATCGCCGACTACAACCAGTTTAACTTAGTCGTATCAGATGATGTGGGTGGAAGCGTGACACTCAAGATTGATGATACGCCTTGGGACCGAGTACTTGATATCATTTTGCAGCTCAAGGGGTTAGATAAACGAGTTGTGGGAGATGTCGTCTTGATTGCGCCTAAACAAGAGTTTGAACTGCGTGAACAAAAGCAGCTCAAGTTGGCTAACCAGAATACTAAGCTCGAACCGTTAAGTACCCAAGTGATTGAAATAGAGTTTGCTAAAGCCTCAGAAGTGGCGGAAATGATCGGCGGAGATGGCTCAATGTCCATGCTATCTGAGCGAGGCTCTATCGCCGTAGATGAAAGAACCAATACACTTCTACTGCGAGATGTTGAGCAAAACGTGGTCATGATCCAGCAGATCATTGACGATCTCGATATTCCCGTAAAACAGGTCCAAATAGAGGCGCGGATCGTTACTGTGGTCGAAGGTGAGCTAGAAGAGCTAGGGGTCCGCTGGGGATTTTCTTCAACCAATGGCAGTGTGACCGCAGGTGGTAGTATTGAAAGCAACTTGGCGGCCACTGGCCTTTATTCTGGTGGAGGGGATGATGAAGATAGCTCGCTACCGATAGAAGACTTTCTTAACGTAAACCTCGGTGCAACTAACGCCAACGCCTCAAGCATTGCGTTTCAGTTTGCCAAGCTGGGCTCAGATACCTTGGTCGACCTTGAGCTGTCAGCTCTGCAAAGTGAAAACAAAGCGGAAATTATCTCAAGTCCACGTTTGATCACCACCAACAAGAAACCCGCTTATATCGAGCAAGGTACGGAGATTCCTTACATGGAGTCTTCATCGAGCGGAGCGACCACGGTTGCGTTTAAAAAGGCCGTATTGAGCCTAAAGGTTATCCCACAAATTACCCCAGACAATCGCATGGTATTGGACCTGAGTGTGACGCAAGACAGACCCGGTCGAGTGGTTAAGGCGGGCACAGGAGAAGCAGTCACGGTTGAAACTCAGCGGATCGGTACTCAGGTGTGGCTTGAAAATGGGGAAACCTTGGTGCTCGGCGGTATTCATCAACAGAGCTTGTCTCAATCAGTCGATAAAGTGCCACTGCTTGGCGATCTACCTTTGTTAGGCGCTCTGTTTCGCCGTGAATATGAAAACATTGGCAAAAATGAACTGCTCATTTTCATCACGCCGAAAATTGTTGTGCAGTAAGTACAGTTAGCGGAATAAAATATCGCTCACGTAAGTAGATGAAATAGCGGCTGTAAATAGTCGCTATTTTGCTATAAATGAAAAATTCGGTTGCATTGTTGTGGTCTTAATTGAGATAATTTTGGGTCTGATCACGAATTATCTGTGAGGAATTGGTGCCTCGGGAGCAACTTAAGCAATGAAATCATTAGCTTTTCCCTTGGCGATGTCATTGAATTAACGTTGTAAATTACTGCTAAACATGGCTGAAAAACGTAATATTTTCCTTGTTGGCCCTATGGGGGCTGGCAAAAGCACTATTGGTCGTCACCTTGCTCAACAACTTCACATGGAATTTGTTGACTCTGATACCGTTATCGAAGAACGCACTGGCGCAGATATCGCTTGGGTATTTGACGTTGAAGGTGAAGACGGCTTCCGTAAGCGCGAAGAGTCTGTAATCAACGACCTGACTGAACAACAAGGTATTGTTCTAGCAACAGGCGGCGGCTCAGTAAAAAGTAAAGATAACCGCAACCGTCTATCTGCACGCGGAATTGTCGTTTATCTAGAAACTACAATTGAAAAGCAACTTGCACGCACCCAACGTGACAAGAAGCGTCCACTACTGCAAACGGATAACCCACGCGAAGTTCTAGAAGACCTTGCTGGTGAGCGTAATAGTTTGTATGAAGAAGTGGCTGACTTTGTCGTTCGTACCGACGATCAAAGTGCAAAAGTGGTAGCCAACCAGATCGTAAAAATGCTAGAAGAACGTTAAGTTCTTAATTTTGGAGAGCAAACCCATGGAACGGATTACGGTCGAGCTTGGTGAGCGCAGCTACCCAATCTCTATAGGCGCTGGGTTATTTTCAGACTCAGCGCACTTTTCCCAAGTCAAATCTCAACGTGTCGTTGTTGTTAGCAACGTGACCGTTGCCCCGCTGTACGCGCAAACTGTCGTTTCTCAGTTTGAGGCTCAAGGGTATCAGGTAAGCTTGCTTAGCCTTCCTGATGGTGAGCAGTACAAAACTCTAGATACCTTCAACACCATCATGACTTTCCTGCTAGAAGGAAACTATGGCCGTGACGTGACTCTGGTTGCGCTTGGCGGTGGTGTGATTGGTGATCTTGTCGGCTTCGCTGCTGCGACCTACCAACGTGGTGTTGATTTTATTCAGATCCCAACCACCTTGTTGTCGCAAGTGGACTCTTCTGTTGGTGGAAAAACCGCAGTTAACCACCCTATGGGTAAAAACATGATCGGTGCTTTTTACCAGCCTAAGTCGGTGGTGATTGATACTAAGTGCCTTTCAACCTTGCCTGAGCGTGAATTTGCCGCTGGCATGGCAGAGGTGATCAAGTACGGCATTATCTATGACCAGGAATTTTTCACTTGGCTTGAAGAAAACATGGCATCGCTGGTGGCATTAGACCCTCAAGCGTTGAGCTATGCGATTGCCCGCTGCTGCCAGATCAAGGCAGAAGTGGTCGAGCAAGATGAAAAAGAGTCTGGCATTCGTGCGCTTTTGAATTTAGGTCATACCTTTGGTCATGCGATTGAAGCTGAGATGGGCTATGGTGTTTGGCTGCATGGCGAAGCCGTATCGGCAGGCACGGTACTGGCGGCTAAGACAGCTCAAATGCACGGACTGATTAATCAAGCGCAATTCGAGCGAATCGTCACTATACTTAAAAATGCCAACTTACCAGTGAACGCACCTAACAGTATGACTTTTGACGACTTTATCAAGCACATGATGCGTGATAAAAAAGTACTTTCTGGTAAATTACGTTTGGTATTACCAACGAGCATCGGCACCTCAAAAGTAGTGTCTGATGTTCCTAATCAAGTTATCGAGCAAGCTATCGAAGTGTGTCGCGACCTATAACACTTCGTCAGTGTTTAAGGTGGGTGGCCAATGAGTTTGGCTCATGAATTACGAGTATTAGAATTACCTTCTCAAGTGGAGCTGCTAGACAGATTGCAGCTCCTGACTCGTTTTAGCTCCAATTTAGTCAATGTCCGTGGCGTGAAAGGTGCGGGCAAAACTTGGCTGGCTCAACGCTTTTTAGAAGCGTGGGCAACCGATAAAAATCAAGCACTTCTACTTTGTCACCCTAATCAAGATGATGCTCAGCAGCGTTCGCTGTTGCTCAGTCAGGTAGTGAGTGACCCGCTGTTTAACCAAAATGACCCTGTGGTTGAGAGTTTTGCTCACTTAGTAGGGGATGAGCCTTGCGATATCGTCATTGTGGTTGATGACGCCCACCTATTAAGCGAAGACTTACTCACCGAGCTGTGGATGCTTGTCGTTGAAGCTCAGCAGCAGCCCAAGTGGATGGTCAATATCGTGCTATTCTCTGAAGGGGATGCACTAGAGCACATTTTGACTCGCATCAGTTATGGCCAAGAAGGCAAACCGGTTGATTTAGAAGTAGAGACACTGAGCCATGAAGAGGCACAGGAGTTTACTGAACTCTTAGTGGTCAAATACGCCAGCAGTCTCGATGCCAAACAGAAAATTCGTAAGCAAGCACTTAAGTGCCCGCCGCTACCGGGGCCATTGATGGATTTAGGGAATAAGAAAGTGGAAAAAAGGATAATTATCCGCTCGGTGACGGAATCACCATTGCGCATTGCCGCCGTCGCCTTGGTTATTTTGCTCCTAACCGCTGCTGGCTATTGGTGGCTTTACAGTCAGCCGAAGCCTATGCCGATGGGTGGTGACACTGAAATGGTGGATGCGGGCATCGAAACTATCCAACCTGAGATGGTTAGTGGGGCCAAAGCGACAGATACAGATAGCAGCGAGCCTTTAGAGTCCATGGTCGTCGTGGAAGATGATTCCGACGCACTTCCGCCAGCGCTGGCCGATGGTATTGCCTCTGTTGGTGGTGACGGCAATGACGGTAAGCGAGTTGTGGTGCCTTCAGATGTTGTAGATGCTCTGCTGGAAGAGCGCACCCCACCACAAACTGTGCAGGTGATTGACGATGCAGTCACCGACGCCAAGCAAGACGCAGTTCAACAACAAGCGCAAACTCCACCGGAAACAAAAGTGGTGCTTGACGACGCCGCACCAGTAGCAAGCGAGGCGACAACGGTCACTACACCTGAAGAAGTGCCGGCTGCGCAAACCAGCGCATTGACGACTGCTCATCAAGAGCTGCAAGCCCTTAGTCCAACCGATTACACCTTACAACTGGCGGCGCTGACCAGCGAAGCCGAAGTAACAGCGTTTATTGCTCGCCATCAGTTGGAAAACAAAGTTCGAGTCTACAACACCGAGCGAAATGGAGCATTGTGGCACATAGTGACTTATCGAAATTTCCCAACCATTCAGCAGGCGCGTGATGCGGTTTCTGAGCTGCCTCAATCGCTACAATCGATCGGTGCATGGGCAAAATCTGTTAACCAAGTGCAGCGAGAGATAGTAAGTGACAATTAACGCTGAGGTTTACGGCAAAATGTGTTACATTCCGCAGCCGTAATTTTTGCTGTAGTGGTTTGATCGTTCAATGAAGAAACAACGCGCTTTTTTAAAGTGGGCAGGTGGTAAATATGGTTTAGTTGAAGACATTCAACGCCACCTTCCGCCAGCGAAAAAACTGATCGAGCCTTTTGTCGGGGCGGGATCGGTGTTTCTGAATACTGACTTTGAACGTTACCTGTTAGCAGACATCAACCCAGATCTGATTAACCTCTACAACCTGCTCAAAGAAGAGCCGCAACGTTACATCGACGAGAGCAAGCGTCTTTTCCAGCCAGACTACAATCGTAAAGAAGCGTATTTGGACATTCGTGCCCAGTTCAACGCCAGTGACGATGTGTTTTTCCGTTCGGTTGCGTTTTTGTACATGAACCGCTTTGGTTTTAATGGTTTGTGTCGCTATAACAAAAAAGGCGGTTTTAATGTGCCTTTCGGTTCTTACAAAAAGCCTTATTTTCCTGAGCAAGAACTAGAGTTTTTTGCACAAAAAGCGAAGAAAGCGACTTTTGTTTGCGAAGGTTACTTAGAGACATTTAGCCGAGCACGCAAAGGTGCCGTAGTGTATTGCGACCCGCCTTACGCTCCGCTCTCAACCACCGCCAACTTTACCTCTTATGCTGGCAACGGATTTAGCTTAGATGACCAAGCTGCCCTTGCCGATGTCGCTGAGCGCACTGCAAACGAGCGTGGCATCCCTGTACTTATCTCCAACCACGACACCACCTTAACTCGTCGTCTATACCACGGTGCAGAGCTTAATGTGGTTAAGGTGAAGCGTACTATTAGTCGTAATGGGGCTGGGCGCAATAAGGTTGATGAACTACTCGCCCTGTTCAACCCGACAAAATAGTCGAAAACTCAACTATCAAAATTGCCTCTAGGATTTAAACGATTGCTTAGGTAGAATTGCGCCCAATTTCTACCCAATAACAAACTCCCTACTATGAGGCCTGTGATGAAAGACTTCCTAATCGCGCCATCTATCCTATCTGCTGACTTTGCTCGTCTAGGCGAAGACGTAGAAAAAGTGCTTGCTGCTGGCGCTGACGTAGTTCACTTTGACGTAATGGATAACCACTACGTGCCAAACCTAACTTTTGGTGCGCCAGTGTGTAAAGCACTACGTGACTACGGCATCACAGCCCCAATCGACGTTCACCTAATGGTTAAGCCAGTGGACCGCATCATCCCTGATTTCGCAAAAGCGGGCGCAACTATGATTACGGTTCACGCTGAAGCGACTGAGCACTTAGACCGTACACTTCAGTTGATTAAAGAGTGTGGCTGTCAGGCGGGTGTGGTATTTAACCCTGCAACGCCACTTCACTACTTAGATTACATCATGGACAAAGTAGACATGATCCTACTCATGTCTGTGAACCCTGGGTTTGGCGGCCAATCATTTATCCCGAACACTCTTGATAAACTGCGTGAAGTACGTGCACGTATCGATGCATCTGGCCGTGAGATCCGACTAGAGATCGACGGTGGTGTGAAAGTGGATAACATCCGTGAAATTGCAGAAGCGGGTGCTGACATGTTTGTTGCAGGCTCAGCTATCTTTGGTCGTCCAGATTACAAAGAAGTGATCGACGAGATGCGTGCTGAACTTGCGAAAGTTAAGCGTTAATCGTTCGTATTTAGTATCATCGAAGCGAGAGCATTGGCTCTCGCTTTTTTTATATCTACAGGTTTTCAGTTACAGGAGTGGCTAAGTTGTTGGATTCAATAAAACTTATCGCATTTGATTTGGATGGTACTTTGCTTGATAGCGTGCCTGATTTGGCATGGGCTGCGGATAAGGCGGTGCAGTCGCTAGGCTTTCCAGCCGTGCAGGAAGTGCAGGTAAGAGACTGGGTAGGCAACGGTGCCGACGTACTGATTGCGCGCTCTCTTAGCCAAAGCATTACGCCAGACCCGCAATTAAGCGATGAGTTGAAACAAAAAGCTCGCACCCTGTTTGATGATTTCTACCACCAAAGCGGCCATGCACTTAGCCATCTTTACCCTAAAGTGGTTGAGACGTTGAATGCATTGCACCAAGCGGGATTTACACTGGCGCTGGTCACTAACAAACCGTCTAAATTTGTCCCTGATATTTTGGCGCATCACGGCATTGAGCATCTATTTGTCGACGTGCTCGGCGGAGACTGTTTTGAAGAGAAAAAGCCCAATCCAATGGCGCTTAACTGGCTGCTCGAAAAGCATCAACTTGAGCCTTCACAGATGCTGATGGTCGGTGATTCTAAGAATGATATTTTGGCTGCAAAAAATGCGGGCTGTCATTCGTTTGGCCTAACTTATGGTTACAACCATGGTGAGCCAATCAGCGATTCAGCGCCTGATTATGTGGCAGACTGTGTGGCTGAGCTTCTAGAACTCAAATAATCGAGCCTAGCGCCGAGTTTATTTAGATTCGGGGCTAGAAAATTGTCTGCTAATCAGTACACTCGAACATTCACCAAATAATTCCTAACTGAGAAATAAAGCAAGGATATCTCCACAATGAGCAACTCAAAAAAACCGATCGTATTGAGTGGTGTTCAGCCATCAGGCGAACTTAGTATTGGTAACTACCTGGGTGCTCTTCGTCAGTGGCAACAGATGCAAGATGACTACGATTGTCACTACTGTGTGGTAGACCTACACGCAATCACTGTTCGTCAAGATCCGAAAGCACTGCGTGAAGCAACTCTGGATGCGTTAGCTATCTGTCTAGCGGTGGGTGTTAGCCCTGAGAAAAGCACTCTGTTTGTGCAGTCTCACGTACCAGAGCACGCTCAGTTAGGTTGGGTTCTTAACTGCTACACCCAAATGGGTGAGCTAAACCGTATGACTCAGTTCAAAGATAAATCGCAGCGCTATGCTAACGATGTGAATGTGGGTCTATACGATTATCCAGTGTTGATGGCAGCCGACATCCTACTTTACGGCGCACACCAAGTGCCAGTGGGCAGTGATCAGAAACAGCATCTAGAGCTTGCTCGTGATATCGCGACGCGTTTTAACAACATCTACAGCCCAGAGCAGCCAATCTTTGAGGTGCCAGAGCCGTACATTCCAACCGTGAATGCGCGTGTAATGAGCCTTCAAGATGCATCGAAAAAGATGTCTAAGTCGGACGATAACCGTAAAAACGTTATCACCCTGCTAGAAGAGCCTAAGTCGATCATCAAGAAGATCAACAAAGCGCAGACGGATGCAGATAACCCACCACGTATCGCTCACGATGTGGCGAACAAGGGTGGCATCGCAAACCTAATGGGTCTTTACTCAGCAGCGACTGGCCTGAGCTTTGACGAAATTGAGCAAAAATACGCAGGCGTTGAGATGTACGGCCCGTTCAAGAAAGATGTGGGCGAAGCGCTGGTTGCTATGCTAGAACCAGTACAAGCGGAATACCGCCGTATTCGCAACGACCAAGCGTACCTAGAGCAAGTGATGCGTGAAGGTGCTGATAAAGCGTCAGCACGAGCGGCGCAAGTATTGAAGAAAGTTTACGATGCAGTAGGTTTTGTGGCTCGCCCATAATTTTTACCCAACGAAACTCACTAAGGCCAGCATGATTGCTGGCCTTTTTTATGCCTCTACTTGCCTATAGGTTTCATATCGTAAGTTGACGGCAAATAATGAGACCTGAAGCTAGTATTTGAGTAAATATTCCATTTAATTTTCATCCGTATCTAAAGGTGTTGAAACTGTTTTTTTGTTCGAAAATTCCTCATTTCAATAGTGATGAGCTTCTCATCAAATTGCACATATCCTTTTCTATTTCATGACTAAGAGTGACATTGGTCGCCAGCTGATGCTGGGTATCACTTTAGAATAATTCACTGCATTTTTCGTTTTTGTGCAGAGATCCCCTCCTGTTTATCCCAGCGGGCGTAGATAGCAACGTTAAAAACTTAAAAATCAGAAAGGAATTGATATGACCAACAAGAATGCTATTGCGATAGCCTTGTCGGCAATGTTTGCCGCCACTGGCGCTCACGCAGCCACCATATATCAGCAGGACAATGGTGATTATATGAAGCTGTATGGTGAAGTTGGTGTCGGCGGGCACATAGGTGCGCGTTACGAATACGGAGAGTTTTACACCGAAGATAAAAGCTACATCGATGACTCATTCGCCACCATGGGGGTGAAAGGGATCAAAGACAAAATGCATTATCGCTTGGAGCTGGATTATGAGCGAGAGAACTGGCCAGGCGGTTCAGGAGACATGGTACTGGCGATAGACAAAGTTTTTCTTGGCTATGATGTGTTGGATGATCACTACCTTGAAGTTGGCCTAACCGATACTGCATTTGATGATTACGACAAGTGGGGTGATTTCACCTTTGATACCACAGTTGAAACGGGTGAAGCGGGCGACCAAGACCAAACGGTGAAATATGAAGGGCTGTTGTTTGACAAGATCAAAGTCGCTGGCTCGTACACTTATGCGGGTAAAACCAGCTCCGGCTCTGAAGTGGGTAATGTCACCAGTAGCTACATTGGTTACTTCGATGACGATTACTCTGCGGTGATCGGATATGAGCGACGCACCGGTTCTGAAGGCCGTTCTAAGTACGGTAAACAACAGTTGGTGGGACTTGGCGCTCGATATCGTGCCACTGAAGATCTTTGGTTAGGTATCAACGGCTTCTATGAAGAAGAAGATATAGCTCAAGAAATCACGCCGATCGATGTCACCGATCCTAACAACAAAATATATGTCTATAACGATTTCCAAACCTTGAAAAACAAAGGCGCTTTAGTCTCAGCCAAATACGCACTGACTGATATTTGGGAGCTTACGCTGTCGGCAAACTACGAAGCGTATGAGAAGTGGGACAAAGAGAGTAAGTACTGGGATGGCAAAGATTCCAGTTGGGGTAAAGAGCGCACTTGGCAAACGTTCGGTGTCAACTATCGCCCAACTCGTTCTTCGGTGATTGCACTTGAGCTTAACGCAGGTGAAGCGGCTCAGCGTGCTTATGCTTACGCACGCGTTTACTTCTAATTCAGGGATGCAAAAGGAAATTAAAATGAATAACAAAATAACGCTTTTAGCTGGCGCCATTTCTGCGGTGCTCAGTGGTGGTGCATTCGCCGATATCAATAACGTGGTGATCTCTGAGTATGTGGAATCCAGTGTTGATGCATACGCCAAAAACAGTGCCATTGAAATTACCAACACCGGCAGCACCGATGTTTCCCTAGATAGCTACGCAATCTATTACAGCAGCTACAAAAACAAAGTTTTAAAACCCAATGGTACTGACTCAGTGTTGAAAGGCGTCACTATCGGTGCGGGTGAGTCGATTGTGATTGTCGCTGAAGATGCCACCAGTGATTTAACCGATGCGACGACGGCAAATAGTGCCACGGTGATTAACTCTGGCAGCTATGGCAGCATTCGCTTCGATGCGCTTAACTTCAATGGCGATGACGCTGTTTGGATCGGCGCTGCCGATAATGCAGATACTATCCACGACATCATTGGCTCTAATAGCTCAAGCTGGGGCAAAGAAGTCACACTGCGCCGAACCTCTGACGCCAAAACGGCAGATGCGACTTATGTGGCAGCGCACTGGAAAAATGTCGGAACCGATATTTATACCGACCTAGGTAAGCCAACGTTTGAAGACCCAGCGCCGGTAAGCGAAGGGGCGTGTACTATGGCTGGCGATACCATAGTGGTGAAGAGTGTCGGTGAAGTACAAGGTGAGGGTAACTTCTCCCCGCTGATTGCTGAAGGGGAGTATATCTCGACCGATAGCTACAAAGTGACGGGCGTGGTGTCTGCGGTAACATCCTACCCAGCCAGTGGCTTCTACCTTTACGCCGAAGATGGCAATGAGAAAACCTCTGACGGGGTGTTTGTTTACAGCAAAAGTGCTAGCGATGACTTAGTCGGTAAAACCGTTTGTGTCGTAGCCAAAGCGAAAGAGTATTACGGATTGACTCAGCTTGCGCTGCAAGATGACTGGGAGATCATGGATGATACCGTGACTACGGTTGCACCCGTTGAGCTGAAACGTATTGCCAGTGACACGACATTCGCTTCAACGCTTGAACGTTACGAAGGTATGCTGGTCACAACGGTTGCTGAAATGGGTAATTCAGATGCAGAGCAAGCGGAGATTGACGCTATCGTTGACCAGGTGACGGTGACTGATGAGGGCGAAAGTGAAGCAGAACTTGCGACTAAGTTACAACTTGCCAAAGAGGCGAAACAGCAAGAGCTAGCTAAAAAAGCACTGCGAGTATCACGTAGCTTTAGCTTTGATTACGATTCGTTCCGTAACAACATGGTACTGGCGTATAAGCGTCCAAACCCTCAACCGAATCAAGATCATGTCGCTGGCAGTGCCGAGTCTCTAGCACAGGCGGCAGAAAACAATGATTTTCGTGTTTACGTTGAATCTGATGGTAAAGCGGCCAACGGACAGATCCCATATTACCCAGCATTTGCTCAAGACCCTCAAAATAACTACGTTCGAATCAATGACAGTGTTGTCGGTTTGACCGGGGTGCTTGATTACTCCTACAGCAATTTCCGCATCATAGTGCCAAAAGCGCTTGAAGAGAGTGGCAATATTACTTTTGTGCACAACACTCCTCGCACGAGTGCACCAAGCATTAACGAAGATTACGGCAAAGATGGCTTCACCATTAAAGTGGCGACGCAAAACGTCTTGAACTACTTCAACTCACCTTATGGCGGTAGCTCTAACAACTTTGGTGATAACCGCGGCGCAGATTCACAGCAAGAGTTTGAGCGCCAACAGGCGAAACTGGTGCAAGCTATTTATGGCCTTGACGCCGATGTATTGGGCTTGATGGAGATAGAGAACAACGGCTTTGGTGATTTTGGTGCGATCAAAGAGTTGTTGGCGGCGATCAACCTTAAATACTATGACGAAGACTATGGTGATCGTGGTAAGCAAAACTCGATTCACAATCGTTACGTGTTTGTCGGCTTTGATAAAAATGGCGATACCATCTTAGATGACCAAGATACCGTTGGCTCTGATGCGATCACCACGGGAGTGATTTACCGTCCGTCGAAAGTGGCTTTGGTCGGTGGCAAAATTATTCCGATGCCTTCACAACACGCACCACAAATTGTCGACGAAAATGGCGCAGTGATCCTAGATAGCAAAGGCGAGGTGCGTGAAAGTGGCAACAACTATCAGCGTAATACAGTTGCAGCGACCTTTAAGGTGCTTCATACCGGTAAAAAACTGACGGTTGCGGTTAACCACCTTAAATCTAAAGGCTCTACCTGTTATGAAGATTGGCAAGGCTGGCAAGAGTGGGAGAACTTTGATCCAGTCAAAGATGATGTGAAGAACGACGATTACCAAGGATCGTGTGAAAACTTCCGTGTTGCTGCTGCCTACCATCTAGGTAACGAAATGGAAAAAATCGCTGGTGATAAAGTGATTTTGGGTGATATGAACGCTTATGCCCACGAAGATCCAATGTTGGTGCTTACCAGTAATCCAACGGGCAAGACCATCAAAGCGGCGGGTTACACCTTCTTTGGTGATATTCCACAGTTTGGCCCTGAGGGCGCTGTGATCACTAAGACCTTTGGTTACCTCAATGCTGTCGATCTAAAAACAGCCGAAGGGGAAACCTCCTGGAGTTACTCGTACAACGATGAAGTGGGGTCACTGGACCATATGTTGATCAGTTCGTCATTGAAAGCGCGTTTAGTCGATGCGACAGATTGGCATATCAACGCTCCAGAGTCGTCGCTGTTTGACTACAGTGATCGCTACAAAGGCGGTGACAGCAACGAACCAAACCCGTTTTATGCTGAAACACCATACCGCTCTTCTGACCATGATTCGGCGATTATCAGTCTGGGTTACAAATATGGTGAAGCGGGCGATGTGCCAGTGAGCATTGGCACTAAGAGTGGTCGTGCCGATATCGCTTTCCCTGTTGGCGCAGATGCCAAAGCGGGCGATGTTGCGACTATCTCGATTTCTCCTGCGATGGAGCGAGTCAACTTACCTAAGGTGACGTTGACGGCTAATGGTCAACAAACAGTGATGTTTGATGTGACGGGTTTAGAGTCTGGTCGCTATACAGTGTCAATGGCCTTGACTGGTTTGAGAGATACAGAATCTGAAAGCACTTTGGCTGAGCAAACCTCCAAGGTGATTGAGTCCAAATCTCTCACTGTCGATATCGCCAAACGCGATAGCAGCAACGTGAAACCAGTAACACCAGAGTACGACGGTACTGGCGGATCTGGTGGTAGCTTAGGCTTAGGCGCACTGCTCGCCATGTTTGGTCTAGGCTGGCTTCGCCGCCGCCGATAAATGCACTTGTAAAGTAAAAGGGTCAGCTCATCGCTGGCCCTTTTTACCACTTTCCCATGCACGAGCCTTGCCTTTCTTGCTCACTTGGGCACAATACCGCCCTGATATGCTAACCCAACGCTTGCGAACCATTTCATGCTGTTAATCATCGATAACTACGACTCGTTTACCTATAACCTGTACCAGTACTTTTGTGAGTTGGGCGCAGAGGTAAAAGTCGTGCGTAATGATGAGATCTCTTTGCAAGGCATTGAAGCATTGAGCCCGACTCATTTGGTGATCTCTCCAGGGCCATGTACGCCTAACGAAGCGGGCATATCACTCGATGCAATTAAACATTTTGCAGGTAAGCTACCTATTATGGGCGTCTGCCTTGGTCACCAAGCCATAGCCCAAGTGTTTGGTGGCGAAGTGGTTCGTGCTCGCCAAGTGATGCATGGTAAAACATCGCCAATTCGACACAACAACCGCAGTGTCTTTGAGGGGCTTAATAACCCTTTGACGGTCACTCGTTACCACTCTTTAGTGGTGAAAAATGACTCTTTGCCCGACTGCTTTGAACTCACCGCATGGAGTGAGCTCGAAGACGGCAGCATGGATGAGATTATGGGTTTTCAGCATAAAACCTTGCCTATCGATGCGGTGCAGTTTCACCCTGAATCTATCAAGACCGAGCAAGGTCATGAGTTGCTGGCGAACTTTCTAAAGCGCTAGCAGATCACTTTTTTTAACATTTCTCACTTTTTGTTGTGATTTATCCTGAGCTGAAAGATTATGCGCAGGATTATTTCCTGTCATCGATAAGATATTCAGTATTCATTCCTTTAGCATCGATGTTAGATTTTTCCCTCACAAATAAAGCTTTATAGTTGCTTAAAAATGTTGCATAACTATTCATGATTATGCGGTATTTTTGAGCCAGAGATGGCAACAACCAAACTTTCTGCTCTTGATTTGGTTAATGAATTGTAAATACAATGATTGTATAGACAATAATTCCAGCCATGAGTGTGAAGGCTTTGGAGATATGTTTAAAAGCCGCGAAGACTTAGCACAAAAGCGAACGGAGTAAGTGAAATGACGATGGATAAGAATGTAGAGCGTAGCTGGTTTGATGATTACATGGTGCCTTGTTATAGCCCGATGGAGATCATTCCAGTGCGTGGTGAAGGTGCTAAGGTTTGGGATCAGCAGGATAAAGAGTATATCGATTTTGCTGGTGGTATCGCTGTGAGCTGTTTAGGCCATTGTCATCCAGCGATGGTCAATGCACTTACTGAGCAAGCAAACAAGCTTTGGCATTTAAGTAACGTGATGACCAATGAACCTGCGCTTCGCTTAGCAAAAAAACTGACCCAAGTGAGCTTTGCCGAGAAAGTGTTTTTTGCCAACTCCGGTGCAGAAGCCAACGAAGCAGCCCTGAAATTGGCGCGTCGTGTTGCTGCCGATAACTACGGTGACCATAAATCTGAAATCATCGCATTTAAACAAGGTTTCCACGGCCGTACTTTCTTCACTGTGACGGTTGGTGGGCAAGCGGCTTACTCAGATGGTTTTGGCCCTAAGCCGGGCAATGTGACTCACCTTCCTTACAATGATGTTGAAGCACTGGCGGCACATATTTCCGATAACACCTGCGCCATCATGATGGAGCCTTTGCAAGGTGAAGGCGGCATCATTTCACCAACCCCTGAGTTTGTTGCTGCGGTTCGTGAACTGTGTGACAAGCACAATGCACTGTTGATTTTTGATGAAGTGCAAACGGGTAATGGCCGTACCGGACATTTCTATGCTTACCAAGGTCTAGGTGTTACTCCTGACATTCTTAGCACGGCGAAATCTTTAGGTGGAGGCTTCCCGATTGGTGCCATGCTTACCACTGAGAAGCTTGCCCAGCACATGAAGGTAGGCACTCACGGTTCGACCTACGGTGGTAACCCTCTGGCGTGTGCGGTTGCTGAAGCGGTAGTCGATGTCGTCAGTCAGCCAGAAGTCCTTGAGGGAGTTAAGCAGCGTGAAGCCAAGTTTCGTGAAGGCCTGGCTGCGATCAATGCTAAGTACCCAATTTTCTCAGAAGTGCGTGGCCAAGGTCTATTGCTGGGAGCAGCACTCAATGAAGAGTGGCAAGGACGTGCTCGTGACGTGCTCGTAGCCGCAGGTAAAGAAGGCCTGATGGTTCTCGTTGCTGGTGCTAACGTGGTTCGCTTTACACCATCACTAGTGATCAGCGATGAAGAGATCGAGCAAGGTCTAGCGCGTTTAGAAAAAGCGATCGCTTCACTGGTATAGCGGATAGTCTATACCTTGGGGAGCAACCCAATAAATACAAAAGGCAGGTGAGTATTGCAGTATCACCTGCTTTAACTTTGCATCGGAGGGATTTGAGATGCTTGTAGTTCGCCCTATTGCAAAATCCGACTACGAGGCGCTGCATACGTGCGCTGTTGAGTCAGGACATGGATTTACTTCACTACCGGTCGATGAAACCTTGTTGACCAACCGAATCGATCACTCGGTCTATAGTTTTGAAAAGCCAGAGGTAAGTGAACCTGGCGATGAAGGCTATTTGATGGTGGGCGTTGACTCCGAGACGGGTGAAGTCGCAGGCACCACAGGCATTGAAGCCTCCATTGGTTGGGATGTTCCTTTTTATACCTATCATATCAGTAAAATTGTTCACAGCTCGCCAAAACTGGGGGTGAACAATGTGGTTAAGTTACTGACGTTTGGTAACAACTACACTGGATGCAGTGAAATCTGCACACTGTTCTTACGACCGAGCTTCCGTCACGGGCTGAATGGTCGTTTGATGTCTAAATGTCGCTTCCTAATGATGGCCGAACACCCGCAGCGCTTTTCAGAGACCGTTTTTGCTGAAATGCGTGGTGTTTCTGATGCTGAGGGTAATTCCCCATTTTGGAAGTGGCTGCAAGACAACTTCTTCTCAATTGAATTTACCCAAGCTGATTACCTTACAGGGGTGGGCAAGAAAGGCTTTATCGCCGATCTGATGCCAAAACTGCCTATTTACGTCAACTTGCTGAGCAAAGAGGCGCAAGCGGTGATCGGTCAGGTTCACGACAACACAAGACCAGCCCTTAAATTATTAGAAAACGAAGGCTTCAGTTGTCGCGGTTACGTCGACATCTTTGACGCAGGTCCAACGGTGGAGTGTGACCTACGCAATATTCAGGCAGTTCGCAACTCGTTTCGCGCCAAAGTGGTGGTCGGAGAGCACACTAGTGCCAAAGATTTTCTGATCGCTAATACCGATTTTGAAGGCTTTAGAGCGGTTGCCGCCCAAGCGGCGTATGACTCTGAAGCGAATAGTGCCATTGTTACGCCAGAAGTGGCCAAGGCACTGAATATTGAATCGGGTGATTTTGTCCGTATGTTGGCTCAATAAGGAGAGAGCGATGACTCAGTGGATTGCAGGTGAATGGCTCAAAGGAAAAGGTGAGAGCTTTCAATCGCTATCACCGTACAACTTAGAACCGGTTTGGCAAGGCGAGGCAGCAACACCAGCCCAAGTGGAAGAGGCTGTTATTGCGGCGCGTAAAGCATTTATCGACTGGAAGAAGCGCTCCTTTGCTGAGCGTGAAGCCATTGTGTTGGCTTTTGCCGAGAAGGTAAAACAAAACAGCGAAAAGATCGCACAAGTGATCGCTAAGGAAACGGGTAAGCCTATCTGGGAAACCCGCACTGAAGCGGCCGCCATGGCGGGAAAAATTGCGATATCTATCCGTGCTTATCACGAACGCACTGGAGAGCACGCCAAAGAAGCAGCAGGAAACCAAATCGTGTTGCGTCATCGCCCGTTAGGGGTGATGGCGGTGTTTGGCCCATATAATTTCCCAGCGCACCTACCCAATGGTCATATTGTGCCAGCGTTGCTTGCAGGCAACACCATCGTCTTTAAGCCTTCCGAGCAAACCCCTTGGACTGGTGAGTTAGCGATGAAGCTATGGCAAGAAGCAGGATTGCCTGATGGGGTGATTAATCTGGTGCAGGGCGCCAAAGAAACGGGTGTTGCTTTGGCTGAGGCTAAAGGTATCGACGGCGTACTCTTTACAGGCAGTGCCAATACTGGCCATATCCTGCATAAGCAGTTTGCGGGTCAACCGGGCAAAATGCTGGCGCTAGAAATGGGTGGCAATAACCCGATGGTGATTTCAGACGCCTACGGTGATTTGGACGCATGTGTGTACACCATTATCCAATCGGCCTTTATTAGCGCAGGGCAACGTTGTACCTGTGCTCGCCGCCTATACGTACCTGTAGGGGATAAAGGGGATGCATTGCTAAACGCTTTGGTTACTGCCACGACTAACATTGCCGTAGACCAGCCGTTTGCTGAGCCAGCACCATTTATGGGACCACAGATCTCAGTGGCAGCCGCACAATTTATCTTAGATGCACAATCTCGTTTGCAGCAACTTGGTGGTTCAAGCTTAGTTGAGGCGAAAGCGGGACAAGCGGCATTTGTCTCACCGGGGATTATCGATGTGACCGCCATCAGTGAACTGCCGGATGAAGAGTATTTCGGCCCATTACTGCAAGTGGTGCGTTATCAAGGATTAGAGCAAGCCGTAGAGAAAGCTAACGATACTCGCTTTGGTTTATCCGCAGGTTTAGTCTCCACCGATGATGCCGAGTGGGAATACTTTGTTGACCATATCCGAGCTGGCATAGTCAATCGTAATCGTCAGTTAACTGGTGCCAGCGGTGATGCCCCATTTGGTGGTCCTGGAGCGTCAGGTAATCTGCGCCCTAGTGCTTACTATGCTGCGGATTACTGTGCTTACCCAATGGCATCGATGGAAGGCGAAGCGCCAGTGCTTCCTGCCACCTTATCGCCGGGTGTTCGCCTATAAAGGAGTGTTTATGAACCCTGAAGTTATGTTTGAGCGTTTATGGCAAGACTACATTACTCGTATGTGTCCATCTGCGCACAAAGTGCATCAACTGTTGACCGAAGATGAACCTTTGATCAACGACCACATTGCGTTGAGAACCTTCGCTTTAGCTCCGGTTGGGCTAGAAGTGCTCGCCAAGCCATTTATTGATATGGGTTATGAGCAAGGTGGCGAATACCACTTTGAGGCGAAAAAGCTCTATGCCAAACACTTCCAACACCCAGACCCTAACTTGCCGAAGGTATTTATTAGTGAATTGTTGATAGAGCAGTGCTCAAGCGAACTTCAGGCGATAGTGCATCAGTTAATTGGACAGCTGGATTCTGGTGACTTTGACGATGGTGCATTTCTTTACTCTGGGCGACCTTGGACCTTGAGCTTCGAGCACTACCAGCAACTGGCACAAGAAAGTGAATATGCAGCATGGCTGGCAGCACACGGTTATGGGGCTAACCATTTTACCGTCAGTGTGAATCAATTGACTCAGTTCGCAGAGGTTCAAGCGGTCAATGACCATTTGAGCCAAGAGGGTTTCACCATCAATAGTGTCGGTGGTGAAGTGAAAGGTTCAGCAGAGGTCTTGCTTGAGCAGTCTTCGACCATGGCTGATAAAGTGGTTGTACGCTTTGATGATGGTGAACAAACCATTCCTGGCGGCTTTTACGAGTTTGCTAAGCGCTATCCATCAAGTGATGGTGAGCTTTATCAAGGGTTTGTTGCCGCCTCTGCGGATAAGATATTCGAAAGTACCGACCAGTAAAAACCAGTATGAGTAAAGTTAGCTGTCACAAACTAACTTTCATGAATAAAAAAAACCACCAAACAATGTTTGGTGGTTTTTTAGTATCTTGGTCAGATTTCGTTAATTAGCGAGTGCCGTAAACAACGATAGTCTTACCGTGAGCAGAAATCAGATTTTGCTCTTCTAGCATCTTCAAGATACGACCCACGGTCTCACGAGAACAACCAACAATTTGGCCGATTTCTTGACGAGTGATCTTGATTTGCATGCCGTCTGGGTGCGTCATTGCATCAGGTTGCTTCGCTAGGTTAAGTAGCGTCTGTGCGATACGGCCCGTTACGTCTAGGAATGCTAGGTCACCCACTTTTTGGCTCGTCACTTGTAGGCGGCTTGCCATTTGCGCTGAAAGGCGCATTAGGATGTCTGGGTTAACCTGGATAAGCTGACGGAACTTCTTGAAAGAAATTTCAGCAACTTCACAAGGAGTTTTGGCACGAACCCAAGCGGTACGCTCTTGGTCTTCTTCGAAAAGACCTAGTTCACCGATGAAGTCACCTTGGTTAAGGTAAGACAAGATCATCTCTTTGCCTTCTTCATCCTTGATAAGTACAGCAACAGAACCTTTTACGATGTAGTAAAGAGTCTCTGCTTTTTCACCGGCATGGATCAGAGTACTTTTTGATGGGTACTTATGAATATGACAGTGTGAAAGAAACCATTCTAATGTAGGGTCGGTTTGAGGTTTACCTAGAACCATAATTTTTCACTTCCTCTGCAGGGTATGCTCAGCAGCTTCCGTACGCACTGAGCCAGATTTGATCTGGTCAACTAGCATAGGACGTCGGACGCCACGCTGCAAGCTATCTTGTGTCTCGATAAAGATAGTAACGTGTTTCCGAATCCATTTCTTGACTTTGATCGGGGCTCAACCGTGATCGACTACGCAAAAATGTGCACATCATCACGGCTTGAGGATATTTTTTATACAGTGTCTCACGATTAGCCAATTTTACCGGTTTCAATCAGCTGAACCAGCATCGGCTGCACGATGAGCTCCATAGCAAAACTCATCTTACCGCCAGGCACGACAAGTGTGTTATGTCGCGACATGAATGAGCCGTCAATCATAGATAGCAGATATGGAAAGTCCACGTGTTTCATGCCACGTAGGCGGATCACCACAAAGCTTTCATCCAAACTTGGGATGCCTTTTGCGTTAAGTGGGTTTGAGGTGTCGACCGTAGGCACACGCTGGAAATTGATGTGTGTGCGGGAAAATTGCGGTGTGATGTAATTGAGGTAATCATCCATCGAACGAACGATGGAATCCATCACAGCTTCTCTCGAATGACCACGATCTCGGGTATCACGCACAAACTTTTGAATCCATTCAAGGTTGACGATGGGTACCATGCCAATCAGAAAATCGACGTGTTTAGATACGTTCACATCCCCATCAACAACCCCGCCGTGCAGTCCTTCATAGAAGAGCACGTCACTGTCTTCAGGCAGTTGCTGCCAAGGGGTAAATGTGCCCGGCATTTGGTTGTAAGGCACCGCTTCATCGAAAGTGTGTAAGTAACGACGCACTTCTCCCTGACCTTCCTCACCAAAGCGGCGGAAAAAAGCTTCAAGGGCTGGGAAGTCATTCGCTTGTGGACCAAAGTAGCTGATATGGCGACCTTGTTCTTTGGCTTTACGGATTTCAACGTCCATTTCTGGGCGGGTGTAGCGGTGAAAGCTGTCTCCTTCAACCCAAGCCGCTTTGATGTCCATCATGTTGAACATTTTGCGAAAGGCTTCAGAAGTAGTGGTGGTTCCTGCACCTGAGGAACCGGTCACCGCAATGATAGGGTGTTTAGCTGACATTGACGAACCTTGTCTTTATTATTCCATTTTTGAGTTTGTGTGCATAAGCCAATCAGAAGCTCGATCCACTCTCCCCCTTTCTAAGGGGAAGGAGCGAATATTGCGCTTTTATTATGCCCTGCACACAAAAACATATAGTTGAACTATCTTAGTTGAACTCAACCTGTTTGCACAATCAGAGCGGTAAGACTTCGGGGTGGCGCAAATTATGCTCTTGCAGGGTTTACTTGAATATCCACCGTCTCATGTAGCTCAGAAAAGACGATAACGGCTTGGCCGGACGCTAGCTGGCTTTTCACTTGGGAAATTTTGTCATCAAGAGAAATTTCTTGCGAGCCGTAATCTGTGCCTTCGCGTAAGACGAACTCTTTGATCAAGTTATCCAGTGTTTCTGACTCGATCTGTTGCCACGGAATTATCATTGTTGACCTCTTTACTAACAAATGATGCGTAATAAGCAGGAAGCGCTTCTTCTAGCCACAAGCGGGGTTGCCATAGTGTACCAGTGACAAAGCCAACGTGCCCGCCTCTATCCAGTAGTTGATATTCAATATGGTCAGGCAGGGCAAAGCGAGGGATCACCGCTTCAGTCATGAAAGGGTCATCTTTCGCATGGATCACTTGCAGCGGCACTGAGACCTCTTTAAGTCGCTGTAATCCTGAGCATTGCTGGTAATAGTCGTTGGCACCATCAAAACCGTGTAATCTGGAGGTTAGCAATTCGTCAAAGTCGATCAAGCGTTTGAGCTTAGTGATGTGCAGCTCATTAACGCTGAGTTCTTGATTGATAAGTGGTAGCTTGCGAATGGCATTGCGCTTGAGTGAGCCAAGTAAATACTCTCTATATACTTTGGAAAAACCCTGTTCGATGCGTTCAGCACAGGCAGCAAGGTCAAGTGGCGCTGATACCACGGTTGCGGCAGATAGGAGAGGTTGGTGTTTATACTCAGCGAGATAGTTGACCAACATATTGCCCCCCAAAGAGACGCCTACAGCGACTTTGTCTTGAGTTGGGAAGCGCTTATCTAGCTGCTCGAGAAAGTAACGAGCATCTTGCGTTTCACCACTGTGGTAGGCTCGGGCCTTACGGTTCGGCTCACCGCTGCAGCCACGAAAGTGCATCATTACTGATAGCCAGCCTTGCTTGGCAAAAGCGCGCATCAAACCATTGGCATATGGGCTGTCGAAGCTGCCTTCTAAACCATGAAATAGCACAAACACTGGCTTATTTTGGGCAGCCTTAGGTGACTCACTCCACGCCAAGTCAACAAAGTCACCGTCTGGTAACTCAAGCCGCTCGGTTACTGGGTGGAATAATGCCCTGCGGCGCAGCATTCTTGGCAACAGGGTTTGAACATGTGGATTTTTAAGCCCGATTGGGGCACGAAAAATAGTCATAACGTCGGCTCTATATTTGTGCTGGTCGGGAGAATACGTCAATGAGGTGGTCTGCTCCTAACTGTTTGCAGTAGAGCCGAGTCAGTGACGGAGTAGCGTTGGGTTTTAACGGTAAATGGTTGATGCAGTCGACAAGGTCGGATTGCTGCTGTTTTTCCAATTGCAGTTCAAACTGCAATGCTTCTCGGTAAGTGGTATCAGGGAGTTGGGTTTTGAACTTTTTACGCAGCTCACGATAGCTTAGTAGCAGTGTCTCTGTGCGAGCGAGGCAGGTATGCAGTGTGGGCCAGTGTTTATCATCTAGCCCCAATGCTTGTTCATCTAGCCATTTCAGCAGCAAGACCAAATTGACGTTACCGTGATAGTGGTTTTGCAAATGTAGGCACGCCTCGGCGATCTCCCGCACACCGTAGTATTGCAGGCTAAATTGCCATAGCCTTTCTAGGGTGAGGGAAGGGGCGTGCTCTTGACTCATTGCTGGGTAAACTCCGTTTCCATTTGCTCAAGCTCCTCTTGAGCGGACATCCATTCCATCTCGACCTCTTCAAGCTCACTTTTGGCGCTGGCTTGTAGGGCGAGTACTTGGTTAAGTTTAGCTTTATTTTCAGCTTGGTACAGTTCGGTATCTGCTAACTGGGTTTCAGCCTCTGCAAGCTTTTGGCCTAATTTATCCATCTGAGTTTCGAGTTTTGTCAGATTTTTGCGAATTGGTGCGGTGAGCTTACGAAATTCAGCTTCACGTCGCTTTTGTTCTTTCTTCGCAGCGGCACTGTTTTGAGTATTTTTCTCTGGTGCGTTGGCTTGCAGTTCTTTTTTCTCGACTTTTTGTTGCTCGGTCAGCCATTTGTAGTAGTCGTTTAGGTCACCGTTAAACGGCGCAACTTGGCGGTCGTGAACCAGATACAGGTCATCGGTGGTAGCACGAAGTAAGTAACGGTCGTGGCTGACAATTACCATCGCCCCTTCAAAGGTCTGTAGCGCTAACGTCAGTGCTTGACGCATGTCGAGATCTAAGTGGTTGGTCGGTTCATCGAGCAGTAGTAAGTTAGGCTTTTGCCACACTACAAGCGCCAGTACTAAGCGGGCTTTTTCTCCCCCAGAGAACGGTGCGACTTTTTCCAGCGCCTTATCACCTTGAAAGCCAAAGCTACCAAGGTAGTCGCGTAGCTGTTGTTCGGTTTGGTCCGGTGCAATTTGCATCATGTGCTGAAGCGGGGTTTCTTCTGGGTGCAAAGTTTCCAGTTGATGCTGTGCAAAGTAACCAATTTTCACCCCTTGGGAGTAAGTTAGGTCACCTGCTTTGGCTTTCAGTTCGCTAGAGAGCAGCTTGATCAGGGTAGATTTACCTGCACCATTACGGCCAAGTAAGCCTATTCGACTTCCTGGAACGAGGTTAAGGCGAATTTTCTCAAGAATTAAATTGTCGTCGTAGCCTGCTGCTACCTCATCCATCATCAAAATTGGGTTTGGTAGAGCGCTTGGCTCACGAAACTGAAAACTAAATGGGTTATCAAATTGCGCAGGCAGCACCTTTTCCATTTTTTCTAGGGCTTTGATACGGCTTTGTGCTTGGCGAGCTTTCGAAGCTTTGTAACGGAAGCGGTCAATGTAGCTTTGCATGTGTGACATTTGCTTTTGCTGCTTTTCAAACATCGCTTGTTGCAGCACAAGTTTTTGCGCTCGCTGCTCTTCAAAAGAAGAGTAGTTACCAGTGTATTCGTTGAGTAGCTGGTTTTCGACGTGGATGATACGGCTCACGATTGGGTCGAGGAAATCTCGGTCGTGAGAGATCAAAATGAGAGTACCAGGGTAGGTTTGCAGCCAGCGCTCTAGCCACATCACCGCATCTAGGTCTAAGTGGTTGGTTGGCTCATCGAGTAGGAGTAAGTCAGAGCGACAGATCAGCGCTTGTGCTAAGTTAAGGCGCATTCGCCAGCCCCCTGAAAACTGGGTAAGATTCCAGCTCATCCGCTCTTGGCTAAAACCTAGACCATCGAGCAGTTCTGCTGCACGCGCACGAATGGTGTAGCCACCAATGGTTTCAATCTGGCCATGCAATTCTGCGGCGAGCGTACCTTGGTCATTTTGCTCTGCTTGAGTTAGCTTTTGTTCTAGCGCTCGATACTCTCGATCGCCGTCGATGACGTATTCAAGCGCCTGCCTTTCAAGTGCAGGGGTCTCTTGCGCCACCCAAGCCAGTTCCCACTGTTTTGGAATCGAGAAGTTACCCGCATCGATAGAGAGTTCATCTTTCAATAGGGCAAACAGGGTCGATTTACCACAACCATTTTTTCCGACCAAGCCGACTTTATCCCCTGGGTGGATAGTCGCACTGGCTTGTTCGAGTAATGGCTTACCGCCACGAAGAAGTTGAATGTCGGAAAAAGTAATCATGGTGTTTGGTGTTCTCTAGCTTTTAGTGCGTGAAATAGTAGGGGCTAAGTGGATAAATGTCGATCATTATCCAATTTGCGATATGATGGCTAAATGCTCAAAGTTATGGACAACTTATTGATATGCAGGATGTACGCATACTTTCCGCCAATAGCCCCAAGGTGCTGGTGATTTTCGTTCACCCAGACCCAGACAAGTCGATCGCCAATAAAGCGTTGATCCGAGCCATCGAAGGCTTGCCACACGTCACGGTGCATGATCTGTATGCGCATTACCCTGATTTTTTCATTGATGTGCCAGCCGAGCAAAAACTTTTGGTCGAGCATGACATCATTGTTTTCCAACACCCTCTCTACATGTATTCGTGCCCTGCGCTACTAAAAGAGTGGATGGATAGAGTAATAGAAAAAGACTTTGCCTTCGGTGAAGGTCTAGCTTTGGCTGGTAAAAAGTGGCGCTGCATTATTACTACGGGTGGTGCCGAGTCGGCATTTGCCTCCAGCGGCTACAACAAATACCCCTTGTCTGAGATCTTGCAGCCATTTGAGCTGACGGCTTCTTTATGTCGTATGGAGTGGCTTGAACCTATGGTGCTTTATTGGGCGCGTAATGTCAGTGATGGCTACCGTAATGAGCATGCTATGCGATACCGCAACTGGATTATCTCACTAGCAACGCAGGAGGAAGACGATGGCAGCAACCAATGAAATCCTCACCAGTAGTGTTGTGTTTCTCACCGCTGCGGTCGTTGCGGTTCCGTTAGCACAGCGTCTGGGCTTAGGTTCGGTGATAGGTTATCTGCTTGCAGGGATCATGATTGGCCCTTGGGGTATGGGGCTAATTTCAGACGTGGACGCTATTTTGCATTTTGCCGAGCTCGGCGTGGTGCTATTGCTGTTCTTAATCGGTCTTGAACTTAACCCCAAAAAACTGTGGCAACTGCGGCGGCCGATCTTAGGTCTAGGTGGTGCTCAAGTGGTCGTGACGAGCTTGGTGATTGCATTGGGCATTTACTTCACCGGTTTAAGCTGGCAATCAAGTTTAGTGATTGGCATGGGCTTGGCTCTGTCATCGACGGCGATTGCATTACGAGTGATTGAAGAGCAGGGGCATAGTGGCAGTGAAACTGGCCAATCAGGTTTTGCCGTATTGCTGTTTCAAGATATCGCAGTGATACCTATGTTAGCGATGATCCCATTACTGGCGGGTAGTGGCTCTGTGTCTGGGCAAGAAGTATTGATCAATGTCGCCGCCATCTTAGGGTTATTGGTATTTGGTCATTACTTGCTAAGACCACTGTTTCGCTACGTCGTGATGACAGGGGTGCGAGAGCTATTTACGGCCACGGCGCTGTTGTTGGTATTAGGCATTGCCGTATTCATGCAATATCTTGAGCTTTCTATGGCGCTTGGCACCTTTTTAGCGGGGGTGCTGCTGGCTGAAAGTGAGTATCGTCATGAGTTAGAAACGGCTATTGAGCCCTTTAAGGGCTTGCTTCTCGGGCTGTTCTTTATCGCAGTTGGTATGGCGGTAAACTTAGGCCTATTGGTCTCGATGCCGTTAGAAGTGCTGTTGTGCGTTGTGGGTTTGGTTGGCATTAAGGCAGGTATTTTGTACCTCCTCGCTCGTTTGTTTGGCGTTCGGGCCAAAGCTCGCAGCAGTATTTCACTGATTCTCAGTCAAGGTGGTGAGTTTGCTTTTGTCATATTGACCGCCGCACTAACAGAAGGTCTTCTGGATCAGGATACGATCGCATTCTTACTGGTGGTGGTGAGTTTATCTATGTTGACCACGCCTTTGTTGTTGCTAGTGCAAAAGCACTGGTTTAGCCGCACCTTTAATGAACAAGAAGCGCCAGAAGCCGATGTTGTTGACCGTAGGCCGAGGGTAATCATTGCAGGGTTTGGCCGATTTGGTCAGGTGGTTGGGCGCTTGATGTACGCCAACCGGATAAAGATCACCGTATTGGAAAGTGATGCTAGCCAAATCACTTTGTTGCGCCGTTTTGGCTACAAAGTCTTTTATGGGGATGCGACTCAACTCGATTTGCTGCGTGCCGCAGGGGCGGACAAAGCTGAAGCCATGGTGATCTGTACTGATAGCCCTGATGAAGTGATGAAGATCGTTGAGCTTTGCCAGTATCATTTCCCAAAACTCAAATTATTAGCTCGTGCGCGCAGTCGGGTAGAAGCGTATCAGCTACTCAATCATGGGGTGCATAACTACTCTCGCGAAACCTTCCTAGGTGCACTAGACCTCGGACGTCAAGCGTTGGTGGAACTTGGGATGCACCCTTATCAAGCGCGCCGGGCACAAGAGCACTTCAAGAAACTGGATATGAACATGTTAAAAGAGCTGTTACCTCAACACAGTGAGGACAAAGAGCTCGCATTAAGAGCCAAAGAAGCGCGCAAGGAGCTCGAAGAGATCTTTGGCCGAGAAATGGAAAAAGACGCCAAGCAAAACTGGGAGTAGATGTGAAAAAACGATTTATCGCCGGGGCGAGTTGCCCTAAGTGTCATAGCGTCGATAGTTTACGCTGGTGGGAGCAAAATAAAGTGGAGTGGGTTGAGTGTGTTGACTGTGATTACACCGAGCAACGCACCCCTGAAGCTGTAGAGAAAAGTGAACACGCTTCAGATCAGATGATTGGGATATTTAAGCCAGATTGATTGTAATCGAGGAATTAATCCCCATAATAAACCCAAGCAAAATTTATACATATATTCCCGATTGATGGGAATTACCTCCCTGGAGTAGTCATGAAAATTGAAAAGAACGTTGTAGCAAGCCTTGCTTACCAACTAAAGCTTGAAGATGGTGTTGTTGTTGACCAATCAACAGTAGAAGCGCCTCTAGATTACCTACACGGTCACGACAACCTGATCACAGGTCTAGAGAAAGAGCTAGAAGGCAAGGAAGCAGGTGCTAAATTCACGGCTGTGATTGCTCCAGAAGATGCATACGGCGAGCACAACGACGCTCTTGTTCAACGTGTACCAGCGAACGTTTTCCAAGGTGTTGATCAAATCGAAGTTGGCATGCGCTTCATGGCTGACACGGATCAAGGTCCTATCCCAGTGGAAGTGACTGAAGTCGATGGTGAAGAAGTTGTGGTTGACGGTAACCACATGCTAGCAGGCCAAACACTGACGTTTGAAGTTGAGGTTGTGGCGATTCGTGCTGCGTCTGAAGATGAAATTGCTCACGGTCATATCCACCAAGGTGGTGGCTGCTGTGGTGGTGAAGGCAAAGGTGAAGGCGGCTGCTGTGGTGGTGGCGAAGGACACGATCATGGCGAGAAAGACGGTTGCTGCGGTAGCGGTAACTGCGCAAGCTAATCGATTTGCCTACAACGATTGAATACGAAAAAACCTCGCAATTTGTGCGAGGTTTTTTTATGTAAGGCATTGGTGTCGTGGGTCAACACGCCTTAGTAGTGCGGAGGAGGAGTCTCTTCCGATGGGTCGGCGAGGTTTGAAGTGTTCATGCTTTTAACCTTACTAACCATAAAGCGCATCTGCTCTTGCATCTTTGACATCTGCATTTGCTGCTGGGATAGCGCTTCGTTTAATTCTTCAATCGTCTGTTCTTGAAATGCTAAACGACACTCCAGATCTTCAATTCGATTTTCCAGTTGCTGTTTATCGCTCATAGGAACTCCATTACGGTTCAATACGCCATGCTTCAGCGATACCCGCTGATGAGCCGGAAATGATTCGCTGGTTGCGGTCAAAGGCGGCATCATACACTACCGCTCGTGGTGGGCGAGAATCTTTTTGCACTTGAACCTCCCAGTAGTCGAGACGTTTACCTGAGTATGTGTCCCATAACATGACTCTGCCCCCTGGGGTGCCAGTGAGCAGCTGCGAGCCATCATCAGAGAATCTGGCAGTGGTAAAGATTAACTGGCGATCAAATGCTTTCAACTCAGAGATTTTTTCACCCGTGGTGAGATCCCAGATAAAGGCGTCGTTAGCACTATCAGAGGTGAAGGCTAATTTTCCATCCCGCTGCAGCGCTATGCGTACAATGCGGTGGCCATGTTCAAATTGGAATCTCGCAAGACCTGTCTGAGTATCCCACAAGTAAACTTGGTAATCGTTACCTCCAGACAGAGCGAAACGTCCGTTAGGGGATAACGCCACGGTATTCACTTTTTCTCGATGTGCAAGGAACTCCATGCGTCGACCGCTGACTAAGTCCACGTAGATAGCTTTGCCGTTGGATAGTCCAAGTAACACCTGTTCACCATCACTGCTGATATCAATATCACGGATCAGACCATCAGATATCGACCATAGGCCTTGTGCTTGAGTCCAACCGAGGTCCCAAGTGGCGAAATTTTGTTGAGTGGCGGTGACGGCATAGCGACCACTGTCTGCAATGCGAATATGCGACACCGTATTTTCGTCGGGATCCTGAGCACCGAGTTGTGCCAGTTGATTATTGTCATAAAGATCCCAAAGTAATAGTTGTTGGCGGTTTGAATACAGAAGTGCAAACCGTCCATCTCGACTCAGCGCAAAGCTTGTCGAACCTTGAGGCTCTATTGACCAATGTTGGTCACGCTCTGCAGTAAATAGACAGCCATTTAACGTCAGGCTGACAATTGCAAGCCAAATAGAGTGAGAAATTAGACGCATCACCAACAAATCCTGTTTGTCTCTTGGGTTATTAACCTAGTATATTGATGCGACAACAGTTTTGCACATGTGTGTACCCGAATTAGAAAATTAGTGTCGTCGAACAACGTCACTGAGATGCTAAGCCAATAATGGAGAAATAAATGAAACCGTTTTTTAAAGTGTCTTTGCTTGCTGCGACTGTAATGCTAGCGGTAGGTTGCCAAAAAGAAGAAGCACCTAAAGTTGAAGAAGCACCAAAAGTTGAGCAAACGGCACAAGCTGTGACTTTCCAATCGGATGATGAGAAAGCAGCGTACGCAATTGGTGTATCATTTGCTAACTACCTAAGCACTAGCATCGAAAAACCAAGTGAGATCGGTATCGACCTGAAAAAAGAGCTGGTTCTTAAAGGTATCGAAGACGTGTTTGCTGACAACGCAGCAATGACTGAAGACGAAATCCGTGCAGCGCTTGAGTCTCTAGACCAGCGTGTTGCAGAGAAGATGCAAGCAGAAGCTGCAGCAAAAGCTGAAGCTGCGCTTAAGGAAGGCAGTGACTTCCGTGCTGAATTTGAAAAACAAGACGGCGTGACGAAAACTGAATCAGGTCTTCTTTACCAAGTACTGACCGAAGGTGAAGGTCAATCTCCATCTGAAACAGATACGGTAGAAGTACACTACACGGGTACGCTAATTGACGGTACTAAGTTTGATAGCTCGTATGACCGCAACCAGTCAGCAACTTTCCCACTTAACCGCGTAATCCCAGGTTGGACCGAAGGTGTTCAGCTAATGAAGCCAGGTTCTAAGTTCAAGTTTGTTATCCCGCCTGAGCTAGCTTATGGTGAGCAAGACACTCCAACGATTCCTGCGAACTCAACGCTGGTATTTGAAGTTGAGCTACTGAAAGTAGACGCTCCAGAGCAAGAAGCAACTCAATAAGCGCTTCAAATTGATGAAAGAGTCCTACGGGGCTCTTTTTTTTGACTTGATTTTGAGCGGTCGCAGTACGATAAATTCACGAATGTTTGCGCTATGTCACCTGTTGGGCATAGGGATGACGGTTGTGAATTCAAAAAATCTGATAAACTTGCAGTAATTCGTTGAGAAAAATAACTACATTGGATTGGTAAACGTGGATACAAAAGAAGTCACAATCGACACGGACTCACTATTGGAAATGGAGTCCATTGACGTAAAACCTTTCACGGCGCACGACAAAACCATATTACGCTCCTATGAAGCGGTAGTAGATGGACTGGCAAGCTTGATCGGTCCTCACTGTGAGATCGTGCTGCACTCACTGGAAGACCTCAACACCTCGGCGGTGAAAATTGCCAACGGCGAAAATACCGGTCGTACTGTCGGCTCGCCAATCACTGACCTTGCGCTAAAAATGCTTAAAGACATCGAAGGCTCGGAACGTAACTTTTCTCGTTCATATTTTACCCGAGCAAAAGGTGGCGTATTGATGAAGTCGATCACCATTGCGATCCGTAACTCGGATAACCGCGTGATTGGCCTACTATGTATTAATGTTAACCTTGATGCCCCTTTCTCTCAGGTGTTGCAGTCATTCATGCCGACCGATGACGCCAAAGATGCTGCATCTTCGGTTAACTTTGCCAGCGACGTTGAAGAGCTGGTAGATCAGACGGTTGAACGTACTATCGAAGAGATCAATGCCGATAAGTCAGTTTCAAACAATACTAAGAACCGACAAATTGTTATGGACCTATACGATAAAGGCATTTTTGATATTAAGGATGCGATTAACCGTGTTGCAGACCGCTTGAATATTTCTAAGCACACGGTTTACTTGTATATACGTCAACGCAAAACAGAGGATGGCGAAAAGTGAGCTTAAGCTACACGCTGGTGGTCAACGGGGCTGGCTATGGCAGTCAGTCCTCACGTACAGCGCTGCAATTTGCTAACGCATTAATCTCCCAAGGACACACTCTTCGCAGTGTGTTTTTTTATCAAGATGGAGTAAGTAATGGCAGCGCATTAGCAGTACCTGCTAATGATGAGGTCGATACCACCAAAGCGTGGCAAAAGCTGGCCAAAGAACATCAAGTACGTCTGGAGACTTGCGTTGCAGCGGCATTACGTCGAGGCATCGTAAGTGAGGACGAGGCGCAGCAACACGGATTAGCCAATCACAACTTGGCCGAAGGTTTTACTCAAGCAGGGCTTGGTTCGCTTGCTGAGGCTATGTTAACCCAAGATAGAGTGGTGCAATTTTGAGTCAGTTAACTTATCTATTCCAGTCATCACCGCACGCTTCTAGTGGTGGTCGAGAAGGTATTGATGCGCTGATGGCCGCTTCCGCTTATTGTGAGGATATCAGCGTTATTTTTGTTGGTGATGGCGTAAGTCAGTTGCTGCAAGGGCAGCAGCCAGGCGTCATCCTGAGTAAAGATTATGCGCCAATGCTTAAATTGTTTGACCTGTATGACATAGAGCAGGTTTACGTCTGCCTTGAGTCACTCGAAGAGCGAGGTTTAGGTCATGCTGACTTGGTCATTGAAGCGCAGAAGCTATCAAGGACTGAAATTGCAAGCAAACTTAATCAAGCTGGCAAGCTGCTGACGTTTTAGGAGTCACTATGCTACACATCATTAAGACGGTTGCGGCAGTAACACAAGCCAACCAATATGCAACAGCAGGCGATAATTTCTTACTCATTGAAGATGCGGTCTACGCGAGTAATTCACAGCACTTTGCGTTTGCCAACTTGCCGAAACAAAACGTAGCGGTACTCATAGAAGATTGTGTTGCTCGAGGTATCGCACAACGCATTTCTCCATCGATTGAACAGCTAGATTATAATGGTTTTGTTCGCCTTACGGTTGCTCAGGACAAATCAGCGACTTGGGCATAATCTCCGGCACTGCACCACTCTTTGCTGACTAGATATGCGCTTGTAGCGCCTCTATCAAAATAATAGGCAGCTCAATCGGGTTCCTTTTCCTGACCGTTGCAGCAAATCTGCTCAAAAAAGATCCGTATATTTCTTGACACACCTCTCACCTCTGAATAGAATTTTGCGTCCCTAATTGCCAATGGTAGTTAGGGATAGATTTTTCACAAAGCTTACTTTAAGTAAATTCAGGAGCTAGTTAATGGCAACTATTAACCAGTTGGTACGTAAGCCTCGTGCAAAGCAAGTTGTTAAAAGCAACGTGCCTGCACTAGAAGCGTGTCCACAAAAACGTGGTGTATGTACTCGTGTTTACACTACTACACCTAAAAAACCTAACTCGGCACTACGTAAAGTATGTCGTGTACGTCTAACAAACGGTTTCGAAGTAACTTCGTACATCGGCGGTGAAGGTCACAACCTTCAAGAGCACTCAGTTGTTCTAATCCGTGGCGGTCGTGTTAAAGACCTTCCGGGTGTTCGCTACCACACTGTTCGTGGTGCACTTGACTGTGCAGGCGTAAATGACCGTAAACAAGGTCGTTCTAAGTACGGTGTGAAGCGTCCTAAGTCTTAATGGATTCCGTTAAGTAAGGCCAAACACTAAATTATTTTTAATTTTTGAAGAAACTGAAAAGTTTTGGATAACCTGAAGAAGACAACGGAGAATTTCCATGCCACGTCGTCGCGTAATTGGTCAGCGTAAGATCCTTCCAGATCCTAAGTTCAAATCTGAGCTGCTGGCAAAATTTGTAAACATCGTAATGGTTGACGGTAAGAAATCAACTGCTGAAAAAATCGTTTACGGTGCACTAGATACAATGGCTGAGAAGTCTGGTAAAGACCACTTAGCTGTATTTGAAGAAGCTCTTGAAAATGTTCGCCCAGCGGTAGAGGTTAAATCTCGCCGTGTAGGTGGTTCAACTTACCAAGTACCTGTAGAAGTACGTCCGGTTCGCCGTAACGCACTTGCTATGCGTTGGTTGGTTGAAGCTGCGCGTAAGCGTGGTGAAAAATCTATGGCTCAACGCCTAGCTGCTGAAATGCTAGATGCGTCTGAGAACAAAGGTACTGCGGTTAAGAAACGTGAAGACGTTCACCGCATGGCTGACGCTAACAAAGCGTTCGCTCATTACCGCTGGTAATGCCTTTAAAGTGCTGCGGCTCGCCGCAGCACTTTACCTTAAACTTACTAGGGCTTATTCATCTTTCAAATAGCCTGATAACGCCATCGCTTTTTTAAGCGATAGTTTTGTATTTGAAACATTAATAATTCCTACTAACTGTTCTAAGAACTGAGGATGCAAAGTGGCTCGCAAAACCCCTATCGAGCGTTACCGTAATATCGGTATCTGTGCTCACGTGGATGCAGGTAAAACCACCACAACTGAGCGTATTCTGTTCTACACCGGCCTTTCTCACAAAATTGGTGAAGTTCACGATGGTGCAGCAACCATGGACTGGATGGAGCAGGAGCAAGAGCGTGGTATCACAATCACCTCAGCTGCGACGACTACCTTCTGGCGTGGTATGGAAGCTCAATTCCAAGATCACCGCGTAAACATCATCGATACCCCAGGACACGTTGACTTTACTATCGAAGTAGAGCGTTCTTTGCGCGTGCTTGATGGTGCAGTAGTTGTATTCTGTGGCTCATCTGGTGTTGAACCTCAATCTGAAACCGTATGGCGTCAAGCAGACAAATACAGCGTTCCTCGCATGGTATTTGTTAACAAGATGGACCGTGCAGGTGCAGACTTCCTACGTGTTGTAGACCAAATTAAAGATCGTCTGGGTGCGAACCCTGTTCCAATCCAGCTAAACATTGGTGCGGAAGATGACTTCAAAGGTGTTATCGACCTTATCAAGATGAAAGCGATCAACTGGAATGAAGCCGACCAAGGCATGTCTTTCACTTACGAAGACATTCCAGCGGATATGCAAGAAGAAGCGGAAGAGTGGCGCAACAACCTAGTTGAAGCGGCAGCGGAAGCAAGTGAAGAACTGATGGATAAATACCTTGAAGAAGGTGAACTATCAGAAGCTGAGATCAAACAAGCACTTCGTACTCGTACTCTAAACAACGAAATCGTACTGGCCACTTGTGGTAGTGCGTTCAAAAACAAAGGTGTACAAGCGGTACTGGATGCAGTGATCGAATTCCTCCCTTCTCCGGTTGACGTTCCAGCGATTAAAGGCGTTGACGAAAGCGAGAACGAAGTAGAGCGTCATGCTGATGATAACGAACCGTTCTCAGCGCTTGCGTTCAAAATTGCGACTGACCCGTTTGTTGGCACGCTAACCTTCATGCGCGTTTACTCTGGTGTTGTAAATTCCGGTGATACGGTCTACAACTCAGTTAAGGAAAAACGTGAACGTTTCGGTCGTATCGTACAGATGCACTCAAACAAGCGTGAAGAAGTTAAAGAAGTTCGTGCGGGTGATATCGCAGCAGCGATCGGTCTCAAAGAAGTGACAACAGGTGACACCCTGTGTGACCAGAACCACAAAGTGATTCTTGAGCGCATGGAATTCCCTGAGCCAGTAATTCAGATCGCTGTAGAGCCACGCTCGAAAGCAGACCAAGAAAAAATGGGTATTGCTCTAGGAAAACTAGCGGCAGAAGATCCATCGTTCCGTGTGGAAACCGATGACGAAACAGGCCAAACCCTGATTTCAGGTATGGGTGAACTTCACCTAGACATCATCGTTGACCGTATGAAGCGTGAATTTAGTGTTGATTGTAACGTGGGTAAACCGCAAGTTGCATACCGTGAAACCATTCGCGGCAACACAGAAGCTGAAGGCAAATTTGTTCGTCAATCAGGTGGTCGCGGTCAATACGGTCATGTATGGCTGAAGATTGAACCATCAGAACCTGGCGAAGGGTTTGTTTTTGTAGACGAGATCGTTGGTGGTGTGGTTCCTAAGGAATACATCAGCTCGGTATCGAAAGGTATCGAGGAGCAAATGAACAACGGTGTGCTTGCTGGCTATCCAATGCTGGATATTAAAGCAACGCTATACGATGGTTCATACCACGATGTCGACTCAAACGAGATGGCGTTTAAGATCGCTGGCTCGATGGCATTTAGAAAGGGTGCGCTTGAAGCTCAACCAGTAATTCTAGAGCCAATGATGAAAGTAGAAGTAACCACTCCAGAAGACTGGATGGGCGATGTTGTTGGTGACCTTAACCGTCGCCGCGGCATTATCGAAGGTATGGACGAGGGTACCGCTGGCCTGAAGATTATTCGTGCACAGGTGCCGTTGTCCGTTATGTTCGGTTACGCAACAGACCTACGTTCAGCGACGCAAGGACGTGCTTCTTACTCGATGGAATTCAGCGAGTATGCAGAAGTACCGAAAAACGTTGCGGATGCTATTATTGCAGAACGTGGTTAATCGTTATTTGATTAATAACGAACCTATTGCGTTGATGAGAGTTGACGCATAAAATAGCAAATTCTGGCGCGCCTCGGAGCTGAATTCGGGGCGAATCATAACTAGGAAGGAACACGATCGTGTCTAAAGAAAAATTTGAACGTACTAAACCGCACGTTAACGTTGGTACTATCGGCCACGTTGACCACGGTAAAACAACTCTAACTGCTGCAATCTGTACTACTCTAGCTAAAGTGTACGGCGGTGAAGCGAAAGACTTCGCATCTATCGATAACGCTCCAGAAGAGCGTGAGCGCGGTATCACAATCGCAACTTCTCACGTTGAGTACGACACTCCAACTCGTCACTACGCACACGTAGACTGCCCAGGACACGCCGATTACGTTAAAAACATGATCACTGGTGCTGCGCAAATGGACGGTGGTATCCTAGTAGTAGCTGCGACTGACGGCCCAATGCCTCAGACTCGTGAGCACATCCTACTTGGCCGTCAGGTTGGTATCCCATACATCATCGTATTCATGAACAAATGTGACATGGTTGACGATGAAGAACTACTAGAACTAGTAGAAATGGAAGTTCGTGAACTTCTTTCTGAGTACGAATTCCCAGGCGACGACCTACCAGTAATCCAAGGTTCTGCTCTTGGTGCACTAAACGGCGAAAAACAATGGGAAGACAAGATCGTTGAGCTAGCTGAAGCTCTAGATTCTTACATCCCAGAGCCAGAGCGTGCTGTAGACCAGCCGTTCCTAATGCCAATCGAAGACGTATTCTCGATCCAAGGTCGTGGTACTGTTGTAACTGGTCGTATCGAGCGCGGTATCCTAACTGTAGGTGACGAAGTAGAAATCGTAGGTATCAAAGAGACTACAACTACTACTTGTACTGGTGTTGAGATGTTCCGTAAGCTTCTTGACGAAGGTCGTGCTGGTGAGAACGTTGGTGCACTTCTACGTGGTACTAAGCGTGACGAAGTTGAGCGTGGTCAAGTTCTTGCAGCTCCTGGCTCAATCAACCCACACACTAAGTTCGAGTCTGAAGTATACGTACTTTCTAAAGACGAAGGCGGCCGTCACACTCCTTTCTTCAAAGGCTACCGTCCACAGTTCTACTTCCGTACTACGGACGTAACTGGTGACATCCAGCTTCCAGAAGGCGTTGAAATGGTAATGCCAGGTGATAACGTTCAAATGACTGTTACACTAATCGCTCCAATCGCTATGGACGAAGGCCTACGTTTCGCTATCCGTGAAGGTGGCCGTACTGTAGGTGCTGGTGTTGTTGCTAAGATCTTCGACTAATATTTAGTTGAATCTTGCACGCTTCTTCGTAAGAAGAACACGCATCTGAAAAAGGGGAGCTTCGGCTCTCCTTTTTTGATCTCGACAGTCGGCCAACGGACGCTTCGCTTACGGTAATCGGCGAAAGTTGTTGACTGAACATCATTAATACATAGAATCCCGTTTCCCGTTTCCCGTTTCCCGTTTCCCGTTTCCCGTTTCCCGTTTCCCGTTTCCCGTTTCCCGTTTCCCGTTTCCCGTTTCCCGTTTCCCGTTTCCCGTTTCCCGTTTCCCGTTTCCCGTTTCCCGTTTCCCATTTCCCAGCCCTCCTTATAACCAACCATTCTAAAATTTACAAAACTGTAACTAGCAATGCGAACCATTACCATTTACACTAAGTGTGTTCGGTAAGGAGTTTGTATGATTGTTTGTGTATGTCACCGTGTATCAGATAAATTGATTCGCCAGATGGTGACAGAGAAAGGTTTTTCAAGTGTACGTGCTATTCGAGAAGTTACTCCTCTTGGCTCTCAATGTGGCAAATGCGTACCGATGGCCAAAGCCATCATCAATGAAACCAACGACAAACTCTCCGCTCAATACCAACAAGCTGGATAATAGTTCTGAAAATTATCCAATAAACATTGGCGTTTTTTTTGACTCTTCTTAAGAGGCTTCTACATTTATAAGAAGCCAAGAGGAGGGCTTAGTCATGAAAGGCGATCCAAAAATCATAGAACATCTCAATATCATATTGGGCAACGAACTTGTTGCGATTAACCAATACTTCCTTCACGCCCGCATGTACAAAGATTGGGGGCTCAAACACCTCGCCGATAAGGAATATCACGAATCCATCGATGAGATGAAACACGCTGACCACCTTATTGAACGTATTCTTTTTCTGGAAGGGCTCCCTAATTTGCAAGATCTAGGCAAATTGATGATAGGGGAAGACACCAAAGAAATGCTCGAATGCGACCTCAAGTTAGAGATGGCGGCTATTCCTGATCTTCAAGAGGCAATTGCTTACGCAGAAAGCATACGAGACTACGTTTCTCGCGACTTGTTCCAAGATATTCTAGAAGATGAAGAAGAGCATGTAGATTGGCTGGAAACTCAGCTTGGTCTTATCGAGCTTACTGGCATCGAAAATTATCTTCAAGCACAGTTTGTCGATGAAGAGTAGTTTGCAAATTCTCACTCCCTTATTCGATAGGGGAGTGGGATCATTCCGCTTTCCTTACTTTGCTCAAACATCCCCAAATCCAATCGCTTAAATTTGCTTCGATTAATTTTCAAACAGACCTTGCAACCGAAACTGTGATCTGTATAATGCTCGCCACTGGTTAAGCCAGTTGTGAACCAATGAGCACTGAGGAGCAAGCGAAATCGCTTGGTAATGTATACTCAGCTTATGTTCGCGGTTAATACAATTAGTTCTCTATCCTTTGGGTAGAAAGAGTTAATCGAAAATTAACTGACAATGCATCCTGATTTTGGATGCTACGGTTTCACATAAATCAATCGGCATTCACTCGTCTTGACGAGTTTGAGTGGCGATATTGTTTGTGTAATTTATTTTGAATTGGAGCTCTGTCTCATGCAGAACCAACGTATTCGTATCCGCCTTAAAGCTTTCGATTACAAACTAATCGATGCTTCAACTGCGGAAATCGTTGAAACAGCAAAACGTACTGGCGCACAGGTTCGTGGTCCTATCCCACTACCTACTCGTAAAGAGCGTTTCACTGTTCTTATCTCTCCTCACGTTAACAAAGATGCGCGTGACCAGTACGAAATCCGTACTCACAAGCGTCTGATCGACATCGTAGAACCAACTGACAAGACTGTTGATGCTCTTATGCGTCTAGACCTTGCAGCTGGTGTTGATGTTCAAATCAGCCTAGGTTAAGGGAGATTAGAATAATGATTGGTCTAGTCGGACGTAAAGTGGGTATGACCCGCGTATTTACCGAAGAAGGCGTTTCTATCCCTGTAACAGTTGTTGAGGTAGAAGCTAACCGTGTAACTCAAGTACGTACTCTTGAGCAAGACGGCTACGCTGCTATCCAGGTAACTGCAGGCGCTAAGAAAGCTAACCGTGTATCTAAGCCAGAAGCTGGTCACTTTGCGAAAGCAGGTGTTGAAGCGGGCCGCGGTCTTTGGGAATTCCGTTTAGAAAACGGCGAAGAGTTCGAAGTTGGCGCTGAGCTAACTGTTGAACTATTCAACGAAACTAAAAAAGTAGACGTTACTGGTACATCTAAAGGTAAAGGCTTCCAAGGCGCTGTTAAGCGTTGGAACTTCTCTACTCAAGATATGACTCACGGTAACTCATTGTCTCACCGTGCACCGGGTTCAATTGGCCAATGTCAAACTCCAGGTCGCGTGTTTAAAGGCAAGAAAATGGCAGGTCACATGGGTGCTGAGCGTGTAACGACTCAAAACCTAGAGATCGTACGTGTTGACGCTGAGCGCAACCTGCTTCTTATTAAAGGTGCAGTACCAGGCGCAACTGGCGGTAACGTGATCGTTAAACCAGCTGTTAAAGCATAACGTCTCAGGAGTAAGTAATGGAACTAATGGTTAAAGGTGCTGATGCACTAACTGTTTCCGAAACTACTTTCGGACGTGAGTTTAACGAAGCTCTTGTACACCAAGTAGTTGTTGCGTACGCAGCAGGTGCTCGTCAAGGTACTCGTGCTCAAAAAACGCGTTCAGAAGTATCTGGCGGTGGCGCTAAGCCATGGCGTCAAAAAGGTACTGGCCGTGCACGTGCTGGTACAATTCGTAGCCCAATCTGGCGTACAGGTGGTGTTACTTTTGCTGCGAAACCACAAGATCACAGCGTTAAAGTAAACAAGAAAATGTACCGTGGTGCTATGAAGAGCATTCTTTCTGAGCTAGTTCGTCAAGAGCGTCTAATCGTTGTTGATAACTTCTCAGTAGAAGCACCAAAAACTAAAGAGCTAGTAGCTAAGCTTAAAGAACTTGAGCTTAACGATGTTCTAATCGTAACTGGCGAAGTAGACGAAAATCTATTCTTAGCTGCTCGTAACCTATACAAAGTTGACGCACGTGACGTTGCTGGTGTTGATCCAGTATCTCTAGTTGCATTTGACAAGGTTCTTATGACTGCTGAAGCAGTTAAGCAAGTTGAGGAGATGCTAGCATGATCACTGAAGAACGTATCCTAAAAGTTCTACGTGCTCCGCACATCTCTGAAAAAGCAACTATGGCTGCTGAGAAAGCGAACACTATCGTTTTCAAAGTATCTATCGATGCTACTAAGAAAGAGATCAAAGCAGCTGTAGAAAAGCTATTTGAAGTTGAAGTTAAGTCTGTAAATACTCTTATCACTAAGGGTAAGACCAAACGTCAAGGTCTACGCCAAGGTCGTCGTTCAGACGTTAAGAAAGCGTACGTTACTTTGAAAGAAGGTCAAGATCTTGACTTCGTTGGCGGCGCGGAATAACAGGAGTAGTTAAACAATGGCTATTGTTAAATGTAAGCCGACTTCCCCTGGTCGTCGTCACGTAGTTAAAGTTGTTAACGCTGACCTTCACAAAGGTAAGCCATACGCTCCACTTCTAGAGAAAAACTCTAAGAATGGTGGTCGTAACAACAACGGTCGTATTACAGTACGTCACATCGGCGGCGGTCATAAGCACCACTACCGTGTAATTGACTTCAAACGTCAAAAAGACGGTATCCCAGCGACAGTTGAGCGCCTGGAATACGATCCAAACCGTAGTGCAAACATTGCACTAGTTCTATACAAAGACGGTGAGCGTCGTTACATCATTGCACCTAAAGGTGTAAATGCTGGTGACGTAATCCAGTCTGGTGTTGATGCGCCAATCAAAGCAGGTAACACTCTGCCGATGCGTAACATCCCAGTGGGTTCTACTGTTCACTGTGTTGAGCTTAAGCCTGGTAAAGGTGCTCAGCTAGCACGTTCTGCTGGTGCGTACGTACAAATCGTTGCTCGCGACGGTGCATACGTAACAATCCGTCTACGTTCTGGCGAGATGCGCAAAGTTCTTTCTGAAGGTCGTGCAACGATCGGTGAAGTTGGTAACTCTGAGCACATGCTACGTGAACTAGGTAAAGCTGGTGCTTCACGCTGGCGCGGCGTACGTCCAACCGTACGTGGTGTAGTAATGAACCCAGTAGACCACCCACACGGTGGTGGTGAAGGCCGTACTTCTGGTGGTCGTCACCCAGTATCTCCTTGGGGTCAGCCAACTAAAGGCTTTAAGACTCGCAAGAACAAGCGCACTGACAAGTACATCGTACGTCGTCGTAACAAGTAATCTATATAAAGAGGAATCGCCATGCCACGTTCTCTCAAGAAAGGTCCATTTATTGACCTACACTTGCTGAAGAAGGTAGAGAAAGCGGTGGAAAGCGGAGACAAAAAGCCTATTAAGACTTGGTCCCGTCGTTCAATGATCATCCCTACGATGATCGGTTTGACCATCGCTGTCCATAATGGTCGTCAGCACGTACCAGTTTTCGTAACCGAAGAAATGATCGGTCACAAACTGGGTGAATTCGCACCAACTCGTACTTACCGCGGTCACGCTGCGGATAAGAAAGCTAAGAAGAAATAAGGAGTAGATAATGGAAGCTATCGCTAAACATAACTTTGCTCGTATTTCTCCACAGAAAGCTCGCTTAGTTGCGGATCAAATTCGTGGTAAATCTGTAGACCAAGCTCTAGAAATTCTGACTTTCAGCAACAAGAAAGCTGCTGATCTAATCAAGAAAGTTCTTGAGTCTGCTATCGCTAACGCGGAGCACAACGAAGGTGCAGATATCGACGATCTATCAGTCGCTAAAATCTTTGTAGATGAAGGCCCTATCATGAAGCGTATTATGCCTCGTGCTAAAGGTCGTGCGGATCGTATCTTGAAGCGTTCAAGCCACATCACTGTTGTTGTTGCAGACGCTTAAGACTAGGAGAGAAAGCAATGGGTCAAAAAGTACATCCTAATGGTATTCGTCTTGGCATCGTTAAGCCTTGGAATGCTACATGGTTTGCTAACACCAAAGATTTCGCTGACAACCTAGACGGCGACTTCAAGGTACGTCAGTTCCTTACGAGCGAACTGAAAAAAGCTTCACTATCACGTATCGTTATCGAGCGTCCTGCTAAGAGCATCCGTGTGACTATTCACACTGCTCGTCCAGGCGTTGTTATCGGTAAGAAAGGTGAAGACGTTGAGAAGCTACGCGCAGCTGTAGCTAAAATTGCAGGTGTACCAGCGCAAATTAACATCGCTGAAGTACGTAAGCCTGAGCTAGACGCACAACTTGTTGGCGACAGCATCGCATCTCAGCTAGAGCGTCGTGTTATGTTCCGTCGCGCTATGAAGCGTGCAGTTCAAAACGCAATGCGTCTGGGTGCTAAGGGTATCAAAGTAGAAGTAAGCGGTCGTCTAGGCGGCGCTGAAATCGCGCGTACTGAATGGTACCGTGAAGGCCGTGTGCCACTACACACCCTACGTGCTGACATTGATTACGCAACTTCTTCGGCTCACACTCAATACGGTGTGATCGGCATCAAGACTTGGATCTTCAAAGGTGAAATCCTAGGCGGCATGCCAGCAGCTAACGCTGTAGAGCCAAAGGCTGACAAGCCTAAGAAGCAGCGTAAGAGCCGTAAGTAAGGAGTCTAACGATGCTACAACCAAAACGTACTAAGTTCCGTAAGGTTCAGACTGGTCGTAACCGTGGTCTAGCTAAAGGTACTGAAGTAAGCTTCGGCGAATTCGGTCTTAAAGCAACTGGCCGTGGTCGTATCACTGCTCGTCAGATCGAAGCGGCTCGTCGTGCTATGACACGTCACATCAAACGTCAAGGCCAAATCTGGATTCGTATTTTCCCAGACAAGCCAATTACTGAAAAACCTCTTGAAGTTCGTCAAGGTAAAGGTAAAGGTAACGTTGAGTACTGGGTTGCACAAATCCAGCCAGGTAAGGTTATGTACGAAATGAACGGCGTATCTGAAGAGTTGGCACGTGAAGCGTTCCGCCTAGCGGCTCGCAAACTGCCTATCAAAACAACATTTGTAACTAAGCAGGTGATGTAATGAAAGCACAAGAGCTACGCGAAAAAAGCGTTGAAGAACTTAACGCTGAGCTATTGAATTTGCTACGCGAGCAGTTCAACCTGCGTATGCAGGCTGCAACTGGTCAGCTTCAGCAAACTCACACTCTTAAAGCTGTACGTCGTGATATCGCACGTGTTAAAACTGTTTTGACTGAGAAGGCAGGCGCATAATGAGCGACAAAATCCGTACTCAACTTGGTCGTGTTGTTAGCGACAAAGGCGATAAGTCTATCGTTGTTGCTATCGAGCGCATGGTTAAACACCCAATTTACGGCAAGTACGTAAAGCGCACGACTAAACTACACGCACATGACGAAAACAACGAGTGTGGCCTAGGCGACACTGTTGAAGTTCGTGAATGTCGTCCACTGTCTAAGACTAAGTCTTGGACTCTGGTACGCGTAGTAGAAAAAGCGAAATTCTAATTTCCTTTTGATACTGCGAAAAAGCGGCTCGGAATTTTTTTTTCGAGCCGCTTATTTTTTGTCTACCCAATCTGAAAAAAGGGTGGTACAATTCGCGTCCCTTTTAAAGAGGCAGCCGACCCGAGAGGGTCTATTTTTTGTAACATTTAGCGGAGCACTAACATGATCCAAATGCAAAGTATGCTGGACGCAGCTGATAACTCAGGCGCTCGCAGTGTAATGTGTATTAAGGTTCTGGGTGGTTCTCACCGTCGTTATGCACATATCGGTGACGTTATCAAAGTTACTGTGAAGGAAGCAATTCCTCGCGGTAAAGTAAAGAAAGGTGACGTTCTGAAGGCGGTGGTTGTGCGCACCCGTAAAGGCGTTCGTCGTCCAGACGGTTCTGTCATTCGCTTCGACCGTAATGCTTGTGTATTGTTGAACGACACTACTGAGCAACCAGTCGGCACACGTATCTTTGGTCCAGTGACTCGTGAACTTCGTAATGCGAAATTCATGAAGATTGTTTCACTAGCACCTGAAGTACTGTAAGGAGCTATAAAATGGCAGCTAAAATCCGTCGTAATGACGAAGTAATCGTTCTTGCTGGTAAAGATAAAGGCAAGCGCGGTAAAGTAACTAAGGTTCTAGCAACCGGTAAAGTTATCGTTGAAGGTATCAACCTTGTTAAGAAGCACCAGAAGCCTGTACCGGCTCTTGGTCAACAAGGTGGCATCGTTGAACAAGAAGCAGCTATTGATGCTTCTAACGTTGCAATCTTTAACGCAGCTACTGGTAAAGCTGACCGTATCGGTTTCCGTATTGAAGACGGCAAAAAAGTTCGTTTCTTCAAGTCTAACGGCGAAACCGTTTCTAACTAATAGAAGTAATTTGGAGTTCTACTATGGCGAAACTGCATGATTACTACAAGTCGTCTGTAGTCGCTGAACTGACCAAAGAGTTCAGCTACACAAGCGTCATGCAAGTCCCTAGAATCGAAAAGATCACCCTAAACATGGGTGTGGGTGAAGCAATCAACGATAAGAAACTGCTAGAAAACGCAGCAGCTGATATGGCAACGATCTCTGGTCAGAAGCCACTAATCACTAAAGCGCGTAAATCTGTTGCAGGTTTCAAAATCCGTGAAGGCTACCCAATCGGTTGTAAAGTAACCTTGCGTGGCGAACGTATGTGGGATTTTCTTGAGCGTTTGATTAACATCGCTCTTCCACGTGTACGTGACTTCCGTGGCGTTAGCGCTAAGTCTTTTGACGGACGCGGTAACTACAGCATGGGCGTTCGCGAGCAAATCATCTTCCCGGAAATCGACTACGATAAAGTCGATCGTGTTCGCGGTCTTGATATCACTATCACGACGTCTGCAAGCACTGATGAGGAAGGCCGAGCTCTGCTGGCTGCCTTTAACTTCCCATTCCGTAAGTAAGGTGAAGGGTTACTGTTATGGCTAAACAATCTATGAAAGCACGCGAAGCAAAGCGTGCGAAGCTTGTAGCTAAGTACGCTGAAAAGCGTGCAGCGCTAAAAGTTATCATCAGCGATGTAAACGCATCTGAAGAAGATCGTTGGAACGCAGTTCTTAAACTGCAAACTCTTCCACGTGATTCAAGTGCATCACGTCAGCGCAACCGTTGTAACCAAACTGGTCGTCCACACGGTTACCTACGTAAGTTCGGTCTAAGCCGTATTAAGGTTCGTGAAGCTTGCATGAAAGGCGAGATTCCGGGTCTTCGTAAGGCTAGCTGGTAATTGCCACTTAATCATTTGGAGTAAAGTTTATGAGCATGCAAGATCCGATTTCGGATATGCTGACCCGCGTTCGTAACGGTCAGGCAGCAAACAAAGTTGCTGTAACTATGCCTTCTTCAAAGCTTAAAGTTGCAATTGCTGCACTACTAAAAGCTGAAGGTTACATCGCAGACTTCGCTGTAAGCGGCGAAGCGAAACCAGAGCTAGAAGTTACTCTTAAGTACTTCCAAGCGAAACCAGTAATTGAGCAAATCCAACGTGTTTCTCGTCCATCTCTTCGTGTTTACAAGAAGAAAGACGAGCTACCATCTGTAATGGGTGGTCTGGGTATTGCTGTAGTTTCCACTTCCAAAGGTCTTATGACTGACCGTGCTGCTCGTAAAGCAGGTCTTGGTGGTGAAATCATCTGTTACGTAGCTTAATAGGAGTAGACTATGTCTCGTGTTGCTAAAGCACCTGTCGCTATTCCAGCTGGCGTAGAGGTGAAACTAAACGGCCAAGAAGTAAGCGTAAAAGGTCCTAAAGGTGAACTAACTCGCGTTCTTAACGCAGGAGTTGTAGTAGCTCAGGAAGAAAACAACCTAACTTTCGGTCCGAAAGAAGGTGTTGCTAACGCATGGGCACAAGCAGGTACTGCTCGCGCTCTAGTTAACAACATGGTTGTTGGTGTTACTGAAGGCTTTACTAAGAAGCTAATCCTTAAGGGTGTAGGTTACCGTGCTGCTATCAAAGGCAACGCTGTAGGCCTAACTCTAGGCTTCTCTCACCCAGTTGAGCATGAACTGCCAGCGGGTATCAAAGCTGAGTGTCCAAGCCAAACTGAGATCGTACTAACTGGTTGTGACAAACAACTTGTTGGTCAGGTTGCAGCTGACATTCGTTCTTACCGTGAGCCTGAGCCTTACAAAGGTAAAGGTGTTCGTTACGCAGATGAAAATGTGCGTACTAAAGAAGCTAAGAAGAAGTAAGGTAACACTATGGATAAGAAAGCATCTCGCATCCGTCGTGCTACACGTGCACGTCGTAAGATTGCAGAACTTGGTGCAACTCGCCTGGTAGTACACCGTACTCCTCGCCACGTATACGCTCAAGTTATCGCAGCGAACGGCTCTGAGGTTATCGCAGCCGCTTCTACTGTAGAAAAAGCGATCCGTGAGCAAGTGAAATACACTGGTAACATCGAAGCAGCACAAGCAGTAGGTAAAGCTATTGCTGAGCGCGCTCTTGAAAAAGGCGTGTCTTCAGTTGCATTCGATCGCTCTGGTTTCCAATACCACGGTCGAGTAGCGGCGCTAGCAGATTCTGCTCGCGAAGCTGGTCTGAAATTCTAAGGTAGGGTTGATGATGTCTAAAGAACAACAACAACAAGCTTCAGATTTGCAAGAAAAGCTGATCGCTGTTAACCGTGTTTCTAAAACGGTTAAAGGTGGTCGAATCTTTAGCTTTACTGCACTAACTGTAGTTGGTGACGGTAACGGTCGTGTAGGTTTCGGTTACGGCAAAGCTCGTGAAGTACCTGCTGCGATTCAAAAAGCAATGGAAAAAGCGCGCCGTAACATGGTTACTGTAGCGCTTAAAGATGGCACTCTTCACCACGCTGTGAAAGGTCGCCACACAGGCTCTAAAGTTTACATGCAGCCAGCTGCTGAAGGTACAGGTATCATCGCCGGTGGTGCGATGCGTGCAGTACTTGAAGTTGTAGGTGTTCACAACGTACTTGCGAAAGCGTACGGTTCAACGAACCCTATCAACATCGTTCGTGCAACGATCGATGGTCTGAGCGGCATGAAGTCACCAGAAATGGTTGCTGCTAAACGTGGTCTAACTGTTGAAGCTATTTCGGAGTAAGATTACCATGGCAACTATCAAAGTAACTCAAACTAAAAGCTCAATTGGTCGACTACCTAAGCACAAAGCGTGTCTTAAAGGTCTAGGCCTTCGTAAAATCAACCACACAGTAGAACTTGAAGATACTCCGTGCGTACGCGGCATGATCAACAAGGTTTACTACATGGTTAAAGTTGAGGAGTAATCAGAATGCGTTTGAATACTCTATCACCGGCTGCTGGTTCTAAGCCTTCTAAGAAGCGCGTAGGCCGTGGTATCGGTTCAGGCCTAGGCAAGACTGGTGGTCGTGGCCACAAAGGTCAAAAATCACGCTCAGGCGGTAAAGTACGCGTTGGTTTTGAAGGCGGTCAGATGCCTCTTAAACAACGTCTACCAAAATTCGGTTTTACTTCTCGCAAGAGCCTAGTAACAGCTGAAATTCGTCTAGCTGAGCTAGCGAAAGTTGAAGCTGACGTGATCGATCTAAACAGCCTTAAAGCTGCTAACCTAATCACTAAGAACATCGAATTCGTAAAAGTTGTTCTTTCTGGTGAACTTAGCAAAGCTGTGACTGTTAAAGGTCTTCGCGTGACTAAAGGCGCTAAAGCTGCTATCGAAGCTGCTGGCGGTAAAATCGAGGAATAATAATACTCGAGGGACGAGGTACAGATGGCAAAGAAACCAGGACAAGATTTTCGTAGTGCTCAAAGCGGCTTAGCTGAACTAAAGTCGCGCTTACTATTCGTAATAGGTGCACTTTTAGTATTCCGAGCCGGCTCTTTTGTGCCGATTCCTGGTATTGACGCAGCTGTACTTGCCGATCTTTTTGATCAGCAGAAGGGCACCATCGTTGAAATGTTTAACATGTTCTCCGGTGGTGCACTTGAGCGTGCATCCATCTTAGCACTGGGCATCATGCCGTATATTTCGGCATCGATCGTAGTTCAGTTGCTTACAGTAGTTCACCCAGCGTTGGCTGAACTCAAAAAAGAGGGTGAAGCTGGCCGTCGTAAGATAAGCCAATACACACGCTACGGCACGCTAGTGCTTGCAACATTCCAAGCCATTGGTATTGCAACTGGCCTACCGAACATGGTCGACAATCTGGTCGTTATCGACCAAACCATGTTCACGCTAATTGCTACCATCAGTCTAGTAACCGGTACCATGTTCTTGATGTGGTTAGGTGAACAGATTACTGAGCGCGGAATTGGTAATGGTATTTCTCTCATTATCTTTGCAGGTATCGTTGCTGGATTGCCTTCGGCAGTTGGTCAAACAATCGAGCAAGCGCGTCAAGGTGAATTGCACGTACTTCTTCTGCTGCTAATCGGTGTATTAGCTTTTGCTGTAATCTACTTCGTAGTTTTCATGGAGCGTGGTCAACGTCGTATCGTTGTAAACTACGCGAAGCGTCAACAAGGTCGTAAGGTTTTTGCAGCACAAAGCACGCACCTGCCACTTAAAATTAATATGGCAGGTGTAATTCCAGCGATTTTTGCATCGAGCATTATTTTGTTCCCAGGAACACTGGCTCAATGGTTTGGTAACTCTGGTGGTGAGGACAGCGCGCTTAGTTTCCTAACTGACGTGTCTTTGGCTCTTAGCCCAGGTCAACCATTGTATGTAGTGCTTTATGCAGCAGCGATTATCTTCTTCTGCTTCTTCTACACGGCGTTGCAATTCAACCCGCGTGAAACAGCAGATAATTTGAAGAAGTCTGGTGCATTCGTACCCGGTATCCGCCCAGGTGAGCAGACAGCGAAATATATCGATAAAGTGATGACACGACTAACCCTTGCGGGCGCTCTGTACATTACCTTTATCTGTCTGATCCCAGAGTTCATGATGGTCGCGTGGAACGTACGTTTCTACTTCGGCGGTACTTCACTACTTATCGTAGTGGTAGTAATCATGGATTTCATGGCACAGGTACAGACTCATCTGATGTCTCAACAGTATGATTCTGTGTTGAAGAAAGCTAATCTGAAAGGCTATGGCCGTTAATCGGCGGTAGTTGACAGATTACACTTACGGAGTTTAGCAATGAAAGTTCGTGCTTCCGTTAAAAAAATCTGCCGTAACTGTAAAGTTATCAAGCGCAACGGTGTTGTGCGTGTAATTTGCAGTGAGCCAAAGCATAAGCAACGCCAAGGCTAATTAGCAGAAATTTTTACTTGAAATATAAGGTATGGTCGAGTATATTCCTCGGCCTACCTTTTGCGTGCAAAAGAAGTAGTATTCCGCAGCGTATCCATAACGGGCTTTGCTGCGGCTATTCTTTTTAGAAACATTTGGAGTGAATAATGGCCCGTATAGCAGGCATTAACATTCCTGATCAAAAGCATGCTGTAATCGCACTTACTGCGATCTACGGTATCGGTAAAACTCGCTCTCAAGCTATCCTAGCTGAAGTGGGTATTGCTGAAGATGTTAAGATCAGTGAACTAACTGAAGAGCAGATCGATCAACTGCGTGATGGTGTAGCTAAGTACACTGTAGAGGGTGATCTACGTCGTGAAGTTTCCATGAACATCAAGCGTCTAATGGACCTTGGCTGTTACCGTGGTCTTCGTCATCGTCGCAGTCTACCACTACGTGGACAGCGTACTAAAACCAATGCTCGCACCCGTAAGGGTCCGCGTAAGCCGATCAAAAAGTAATCGGAAGGTAGAGTACAATGGCAAAACAACCAACTCGCGCTCGTAAGCGCGTACGCAAGCAAGTTGCTGATGGCGTAGCGCACATCCATGCATCTTTCAACAACACAATCGTTACCATTACTGACCGTCAGGGCAACGCACTAGCGTGGGCTACTGCAGGTGGTTCAGGTTTCCGTGGTTCTCGTAAGTCTACTCCGTTCGCAGCACAGGTTGCAGCAGAGCGCGCAGGCGAAATGGCTAAAGAGTACGGTCTAAAGAACTTAGAAGTTATGGTTAAGGGCCCAGGTCCAGGTCGTGAGTCAACTATCCGCGCACTAAACGCTGCTGGATACCGCATCACAAACATCGTTGATGCTACTCCGATCCCTCATAACGGTTGTCGTCCACCTAAGAAACGTCGCGTATAACGTTTCGTTTTTAGGAAAACTGGAGAAAGAACATGGCAAGATATTTGGGTCCTAAGCTGAAGCTTAGCCGTCGTGAAGGCACTGACTTATTCCTTAAGTCTGGTGTTCGCGCGATCGATACCAAGTGTAAAATTGATAACGCACCAGGTGTACACGGCGCTCGTCGCGGTCGTCTATCTGACTATGGCGTTCAGCTTCGTGAGAAGCAAAAAGTTCGTCGTATGTACGGCGTTCTAGAAAAACAATTCCGTAACTACTACAAAGAAGCTGCACGCCTTAAAGGCAACACAGGTGAAAACCTGCTTCAGCTTCTTGAAGGTCGTCTTGATAACGTAGTTTACCGTATGGGCTTTGGTGCAACTCGCGCTGAATCTCGTCAGCTAGTTAGCCACAAAGCTATCCTAGTTAACGGTAAAGTTGTAAACGTTCCTTCATTCAAAGTTGCGGCTAACGACGTTGTTTCTATCCGTGAGAAAGCTAAACAGCAATCTCGCATCAAAGCAGCTCTAGAAGTTGCTGAACAACGCGAAAAACCAACTTGGATTGAAGTCGATGGTGGCAAAATGGAAGGTACATTCAAGCGTATGCCTGAGCGTTCTGACCTGTCAGCTGACATCAACGAACACCTGATCGTCGAGCTTTACTCTAAGTAAGGTTTAAATTAAAGAGAGGACACAATGCAGGGTTCTGTAACAGAATTTCTTAAGCCACGTCTTGTTGACATCGAACAGATCAGCACGACACACGCAAAAGTAACCCTAGAGCCGTTAGAGCGTGGTTTTGGCCATACTCTAGGTAACGCGCTTCGTCGCATCCTTCTATCTTCTATGCCTGGTTGCGCAGTAACTGAGGTAGAGATTGAAGGTGTGCTTCACGAGTACAGCACCAAAGAAGGTGTACAAGAAGATATCCTTGAGATCCTTCTTAACCTGAAAGGTCTAGCTGTAAAAGTGGCCGAAGGCAAAGATGAAGTGTTTATTACACTGAACAAGTCTGGCTCGGGCCCTGTTGTTGCAGGTGACATCACCCATGATGGTGATGTTGAGATCGCTAACCCAGAGCACGTTATTTGTCACCTAACGGATGACAACGCTGAGATCGCTATGCGCATCAAAGTTGAACGTGGTCGTGGTTATGTTCCTGCTTCAGCTCGTATTCACACTGAAGAAGACGAGCGTCCAATCGGTCGTTTGCTTGTAGACGCAACATTCAGCCCAGTAGACAAAATTGCCTACGCAGTTGAAGCAGCGCGTGTTGAGCAGCGTACTGACTTGGATAAACTTGTTATCGATATGGAAACTAACGGTACGCTAGATCCTGAAGAAGCTATCCGTCGTTCAGCAACTATTCTTGCTGAGCAACTAGATGCCTTCGTTGATCTTCGTGACATTCGTGTTCCAGAAGAGAAAGAAGAGAAGCCGGAGTTCGATCCGATCCTACTACGTCCTGTAGACGATCTTGAACTAACAGTTCGCTCTGCTAACTGTCTGAAAGCAGAAGCGATTCACTACATCGGTGATCTTGTACAGCGCACTGAGGTTGAGCTACTTAAAACGCCAAACCTTGGTAAAAAATCTCTTACTGAGATTAAAGACGTACTTGCATCACGTGGTCTGTCTCTGGGCATGCGCCTAGAAAACTGGCCACCAGCGTCTATCGCTGAAGATTAATCGATACTAGTTAGAAGGATTAGGTCATGCGCCATCGTAAGAGTGGTCGTCAACTCAACCGCAACAGCAGTCATCGCAAAGCGATGTTCAGCAACATGGCTAGCTCTCTAGTACGTCATGAAGTTATCAAGACTACTTTGCCAAAAGCAAAAGAGCTACGTCGCGTAGTTGAGCCTTTGATTACACTAGCTAAGACTGACAGTGTTGCTAACCGTCGTCTAGCATTTGCACGCACTCGTGATAACGAAGTTGTTGCAAAACTATTTAACGAACTAGGTCCACGTTTTGCTGCTCGTCAGGGCGGTTACACTCGTATCCTAAAAGCTGGCTTCCGTGCTGGTGATAAAGCTCCAATGGCTTACATTGAGCTTGTAGATCGCCCAGAAGCATCTGAAGAAGCTGCTGCTGAGTAATCAGTAAGTTCGTAAGAACTAAAAAGCCGAGCGCAAGCTCGGCTTTTTTGCGTTTAATGGACAGGAATTAGGCCTGCAGTGCCTGATTGAGATCTTCTAATATGTCATCGATGTGTTCGATACCAACAGATAGACGGATCATCTCAGGCGATACTCCCGCTTGGGCTTGTTCTGATGGTTCTAGTTGGCGGTGAGTGGTGGATGCTGGATGACACGCGAGTGTTTTAGCATCACCAATATTCACTAATCGCTTCACAAGTTTTAGCGCATCATAAAAACGTACACCTGCGTCGTAGCCATCTTTAAGACCAAATGAAAGGATCGCCGAAGGCTTTCCATCCATATATTTTTCTGCCAACGAATAGAACTCAGACTCTTTGAGTCCGGCATAACTTACCCAGCTGACTTTATCGTGCTTCTCTAAAAACTCAGCAACTTTAAGCGCATTTTCGCAGTGACGCTCCATTCGTAGCGGTAAGGTTTCTAAGCCCTGCATCAACATAAAAGCATTCATCGGTGATAGTGCTGCGCCGGTATTACGTAAAGGCACAGTACGAACACGGCCGATAAAAGCTGCGGCACCAAAAGCTTCGGTATACACCACACCATGATACGAAGGCTCAGGTTGATTAAGCACCGGGAAGCGCTCTTTGTGCTCAGCCCAAGGGAATTTGCCTGAATCAACGATTACACCCCCAAGCGTTGTGCCATGACCACCAACATATTTTGTCAGCGAGTGCACGACAATATCTGCACCAAACTCAATAGGTTTACACAACACTGGAGTGGCGACGGTGTTGTCGACAATGACGGGTACACCTTGCGCATGGGCTAGCGTTGCAATCCCTTCAATGTCGACGATATTGCCCGCTGGATTACCAATGGACTCACAGTAGACAGCCTTGGTCTTGTCATCGATAAGCTCAGCGAGAGATTCTGGTTTATCATCTTTGGCGAAGCGAACTTCAATGCCCTGATTGGGAAGCATGTGGGCAAAAAGGGTATAGGTGCCACCATAGAGCTGTGGGGTCGATACGATGTTATCGCCCGCCTGAGCGAGCGCTAAGATGGCGTAGTTAATAGCAGCGCTACCAGCACTGACCACCAAAGAGGCTAAACCACCTTCGAGTGCAGCCATGCGTTGTTCTAGAACATCGTTGGTAGGGTTCATGATTCGGGTGTAGATATTGCCCGGGACTTCGAGATTGAACAGGTCAGCCCCGTGCTGAGCACTATCGAACTCATAAGCAACGGTTTGATAGATTGGCGTGGCTACTGATTTGGTGGTTGGGTCGGTTTGGTAGCCGTGGTGTATCGCCAGTGTTTCGTCTTTCATCGCACTTCCTTGACTGTGAACAGATTTTATAAGTAACAGTCAGCATGGCATGAGTAAGCACAAAGATCATGCGCATGGTTGAAAAGTGTTCACGTCGTCACTGGCGAGTTTAGACCAATGCTACTAATTATGTGCACCAGCTAGTCTGTTCAGATAATTAGTAGCATTGGTATTGTTACAGGTTTATTGCCATAAGCTCGTTAGTGAACCAAGCAAGCCTTGGGAAGCGCCTTGGCTGGTGAGGTATTGCAAAATCACGGGGGCAAATTGACTGACCAAAGAAGGGTCTAGACCCAATGAACTGAATACTTTGTTAACACCGTCCATATTACTCGTAAGGCTTGAAAGCCCTGGTACCGAACTGTTTAACGAATCCATTCCCGGAATCAGGCTAGTTAGCTCAGACTGCTGTGAACTCCCTAATTGGCTAGATGCGAGAGACAGCAATGCACCGGCACCACCAGCGGCTTGAGTTGAGCTAACACCTAGGTTATCAGTAAGCAGGCTTACCAAAGGAGAGTCGCTGACACTTTGGCTTTGACCGAGCACATCTCCTGCAAGGGCTGTGAGTGATTGACTATCTGCCGAGGTATCTTTGTCTTTACTTAGGTTGAGGAAAGCATAACTTGGCTGGCTAAAAATGAATGAGCAGAGAGCGATTATTGTTAGAGTTTTCTTCATCACAGCATCCTTGGTTTGTGATTGGTTACTTTTTCAATATACAAAAAAAGCGATGCCTTGGCATCGCTTTATAATTCCAAAAGTTGAGACATTACAGAATGTCTAGAAGCTCAACTTCGAATACTAGTGCAGCATAAGGAGGGATAGCTGCGCCTGCGCCACGCTCACCGTATGCTAGATCTTGTGGGATGTATAGTTTCCACTTCGAACCAACAGGCATTAGCTGTAGAGCTTCAACCCAACCAGCGATAACGCCAGTTACAGGGAACTCAGCAGGTTGACCACGCTCTACAGAACTGTCAAATACAGTGCCGTCAGTCAGTTGACCGTGGTAGTGTACGCGAACTTGCTTGTCAGAAGTTGGGATCTCACCAGTGCCTTCAGTGATGATTTCGTACTGAAGACCAGACTCAAGAACTGTTACTTCAGAACGTAGAGCGTTATCTTTTAGGAACGCTTCGCCGTCAGCTGCAGCAGCTTTCGCTTGTTCTTCACGAGCTGCTTGAGCGCGAGTGTGGATTTCTTGAAGTGCGTTGTTGATCTCGTCAACTTCGATTTCTGGCATTGAACCAGTAAGAGCTGTCGCAATACCTTTAGCGATAGCGTCAACGTTTAGACCTTCAAGACCAGAACCCGCAAGTTGCTGACCCATTTGTAGACCGATACCGTAGCTAGCTTTTTGCTCTACAGTTTCTAGTTTGATTTCAGACATGGTGTCTCTCTTAAAAAATGTGATTTTTTACAGATTTGTGCCTCGAAAGCATACCAGTTCTACTAGCGTGAAGAAACGTTAAATGCCAATATGTAGCTAGGTTTCACGGTAATCTTGAGCAGTAAGGTATGAATCGACGTCAACGTAAAAAAAGAACCGAATCATTTGGTGACAAGTTGCAGCGCCAATGGCAAGACCTCGACTTCAAACAAGCTCTTAGTCAGTTAAAGAGCTATCGCGACCGTTTACCTAAACTGCATCAAAGGATTATTGCTGCAATTGCTGTCGTTGTTGTCGTTTTGTTGCTGTTGCCAAGCCCTACCTCATTGCCAGAAATGAGCAATAGTGAGCAAGGTGAAGAGAGCCGAAAGACGGTCGAGCTCAATACCACTGGGCTTAGCGAGCAAAAAAATGACCGAGTCGCAGCGCCGAAAGAGATCCCTTGGAAAGAGTACACCGTTAAGTCGGGGGATACTTTGGCTAAAGTTTTTCGCACCAACGGTTTGCCCATGAGTGACTTGAACGCACTGGCTAGAATTGAAGGCAGTGACAAGCCATTAAGCCAAATCAAAAAAGGTCAGTTGGTTCGTTATAAGCTCACTAATAACGGCGAGCTAGATATTATTCAAGTCGAAAAACAAGGTGGGGCAGTGATGTTTTTCCGTCTATCTGATGGCGGCTTTGGTCGTAGTAAGTAACTACTGACTAACGGCTCTTCTCATATCGATATGGGGAATACCGTCTTCGAGATAAGAATCGCTATAAGCGATAAACCCATGTTGGTTGTAAAAACCTTGCAAGTGCTCTTGAGCCCCAATCTCGATGACATGGTCGGGAAATAGTGTCTCCATGTTAGTGAGTGCTTGCTCCATTAGCTTATGACCTAATCGATGACCACGTGCCGAAGCTTTAGTTGCGATTCGACCAATACTACTTGCCCCTGCATAGCTGACATCTTTATCCAATAACCTTGCACACGCCACCAATTCGTCGCCTTGATAGCCCAATAAGTGATAAGTGCTCGTTAGCGTATCTTTGCCATCTAGTTCTGGGTAAGGGCAGTTTTGTTCTACGACAAATACATCGACTCTTAGTTTCAATAGCTCGTACAGCTGATGATTAGACAAAGATTCAAACGGTAGGCATTTCCATTGGTACATCAGGGCAACTCCTTAAACTAAAAAACCGCAGCACAGGGCTGCGGTTTGATTCTAATCGCTTGTGGGTTATTTTTGTAGGTCGATTCGGTAAACACCAAAACCAACATCATCGGTCGCCACACGCTCCATAGGGTATTGTGCTTTATTACCAATGAACTGTTTGGCTTTGTCACTCGGTGATGTCTCAAAGCGAATATCTAGCTTAGTGTCGCTCTTCACTGGTGCGAAAGACCAGTTGTTGTCGGCGCTAGGTACCACTTGGCCTTTGTCTCGGCTAACGTTAGTGATGTAGTTTGCCAATACAGTTCGGTTCTCATCTGGAGAGTCAAAGGCAACAAATGCAGAACCAGTTCCTGGGAACTTGTTGCTGTAGGCGCGGTAGTTGTTGGTCGCAATGATAAAGTCTTGTTTTAGGTCGATAGGTTTACCTTGGAAAGTCAGGTTAACCACACGCTCTGAATCAGGATTGATCACTTTACAGTTACCGTTGTACTTCGCCGGTTGCGTAATATCGATTTGATAGTTTACGCCATCCATCACATCGAAGTTGTAGGTGCGGAAGCCATCCCAATCGATCAATGACTGAGGCTTACTCGACGTCACATCGATTTGATTGAATTGGCCTGCGCTACACTCCAGCCATTCTTTCACTTCATGGCCTGTTACCTTAAGAGCAACAAGTGTGTTTGGATAGAGGTATAAATCGGCAGCGTTACGGAAGGTTAGCTGACCTGACTCCACTTCAGTGAAGTTAGCAGGGTCATTTTTACGACCGCCGGCTTTAAACGGTGCTGCCGCAGAAAGTACCGGGATACCGTCGAGGTCTGGGTCACCTTGGATGAAACGCTCGACATAGTCTTTTTGCGCAAGGTTTACAATCTGTACTGTTGGGTCATCTTGCACCAATGCAAGGAAGCTATACATAACATCGCTAGCTTTACCAATTGGTTGGTTAACAAACTCACGAGTGCCAGCATGGTCTTCTTTTAGTACTTCAACCATCGCCGTATCAGCGTCAACTAGTGCTTGCTTGGTCTTCTTGTCGAAGATAGGGCGAGCTTCAGTCATCGCATCGACGACATTCCAATCATCACCTTCTTGCTTTAGCACAAGATCCATCACGCCCACGTGGCTGCCCCAACGGCCCGGCATAACGGCAGCAACACCATTAATGGTGCCTTTCTTGTTATCAACGCCTTGAATATTGTCAAAGCCCTTACCTGGGAAAACAGCGTGTGAGTGACCAAAGGCGATAGCGTCAATGCCTTCAACGTCTGCTAAGTAATAGGTGGAGTTTTCTGCGCCACGCTTGTAAGGGTCACTTGCTAGACCTGAGTGAGGTACGGCGACGATGATATCCGCACCTTCAGCTTTCATCTGAGGTACCAGCTTTTCAGCAGTTTCTTTAATGTCTGCTGCAGTAACTTTGCCTTCTAGGTTTTTTTTATCCCACACCATGATCTGTGGAGGCACGAAACCGATGTAACCAATTTGCACTTCTTGGTCATTGCCATCGTTATCTTTAAAGGTATGGGTTTTAATGATGTATGGCTTGAAGTAATGCTCGCCCGTTTTAGCGTCAAAAACGTTAGCACTGATGTAAGGGAAGTTTGCATCATTGATACTTTCTTTGAGGAAGTCTAAGCCGTAGTTAAACTCGTGGTTACCAATGTTACCTACATCATAGTCAAGTTGGTTCATTGCTTTATAAGCTGGGTGTAGCTCGCCAGGCTTGATGCCTTTTGAGGCCATATAGTCACCCATTGGGCTGCCTTGAAGTAAATCACCATTGTCTACTAGCACGCTGTTTGTTACTTCACCTCGAGCCTGTTTTACCAAGCTTGCTGCACGGGTCAGACCAATTTTTTGCGATGGTTTATCTTTGTAATAATCGTAATCCATCAAGTTGGTGTGAATGTCGGTAGTTTCAATGATACGTAGTTTGATGGTGTCAGCGAATACAGGGTTTGCTGTCAGCATCATGCCACTGAGCACTGCGAGGGTAAGCGGTTTAACGGCCAGTTTCATGATTTACTCCAATGGGTTTATTAACCTGACTAATGTAACAAAATGTTGTGCAATGAATTTTCTATGCGTCAGTTTAATGTGATCTATCTCGAATATTGATTTGCTAAACTGTTATCTCTGAAACAAAAATAGCCGCTAATTATGAATTTTTCCTTTCAGGCAGAAGCTTTTATTGATCTCTAACGGTGAGGTCCGCTGCAACTTTTTTAACTCCTTATCAACTTTTCGCATAAAAAATGAAATTTTAGAATTTCAGGTAATAACAAAGGGTGGTCATAATGCCTTCATTCAAGAAATAGGGATGTCGAGCAATGACCAACTCACCAAGCAATTTGACGACGCTACCAAAAGGTAAGCCGAGCCTTGTAGGCTCCAGTAACAAATACGCCAGTTTGCGCCATGGTGAAGTTGCCATCGTCGGCGCAGGCCCTGGAGATCCCGATCTTCTCACCATTAAAGCTCTGCGTTACCTACAACACGCAGACGTTGTGTTGTACGACTACCTAGTCTCTGACGAAATCATGCAGCTGGTAAATCCAGACGCACAATTGGTTTGTGTCGGTAAGCGAGCAGGCCATCACAGTGTGCCGCAGCAGACCACCAATCAGCTGTTGGTCGATTTTGCCAAGCAAGGCAACAAAGTGGTGCGCATTAAAGGCGGCGATCCTTTTGTATTTGGTCGTGGCGGTGAAGAGCTTCAAGAACTTGCTCAATCAGGCATCGCATTTCAAGTCGTGCCTGGTATTACTGCGGCTGCGGGGGCAACGGCCTACGCAGGTATTCCACTGACTCACCGTGATTACGCCCAGTCGGCACTGTTTGTTACCGGTCATCTAAAGGCTGATAGCGATCAAATGGACTGGTCAACGCTGGCACGTGGCAAGCAAACACTGGTGATTTACATGGGGCTGATGAAATCGGCTCATATCCAACAACAGCTGATTGCCCACGGGCGAGCAGCAACAACCCCTATTGCGATCATTGAACGAGGTACTCAAGCGAATCAGCGAGTGTTCAAAGGTCAGCTTAATCAGTTATCCCAACTCGCCAGCCAGGCTGAAGCTCCGGCTTTAATCGTGGTAGGTGAGGTAGTGGCTCTGTCAGAGCAGCTCAACTGGTTCAACCCAACTCAAAAATCAGAGCCACTAGTGGCAAACGGTTTTGCATAAGCCAAGACTTTGACGAATTAAGGAAGCGTAAAGACCATGGACAAGCAAAGATTGACTCACCTGCAACAACTGGAAGCTGAAAGCATCCACATTATTCGTGAAGTAGCGGCAGAGTTTGATAACCCGGTGATGATGTATTCGATCGGTAAAGACTCTTCGGTAATGCTTCATTTAGCACGTAAAGCATTTTATCCGGGCAAGATCCCGTTCCCACTGCTGCACGTGGATACCGATTGGAAATTCAAAGAGATGATTGAGTTTCGTGATCGCACCGCCGAGAAATACGGCTTTGAGCTTTTGGTTCATAAGAACCCAGAAGGTCTGGCGATGGGCTGTAGCCCGTTTGTTCACGGCTCATCTAAGCACACCGACATCATGAAGACCCAAGGCTTGAAGCAAGCGTTAGATAAATATGGTTTCGATGCGGCTTTTGGTGGTGCACGACGTGACGAAGAGAAATCTCGTGCCAAAGAGCGTGTGTATTCATTCCGTGACAAGAACCACACTTGGGACCCTAAAAACCAACGTCCAGAGCTTTGGAAAACGTACAACGGCCAGGTTAATAAAGGCGAGAGCATCCGTGTGTTCCCACTTTCAAACTGGACTGAGCTGGATATTTGGCAATACATCTATCTAGAGAATATCGAAATCGTACCGCTATATCTTGCCGACAAGCGGCCAGTCGTTGAGCGTGATGGCATGTTGATCATGGTTGATGACGATCGCATGGAGCTGCAAGAAGGCGAAAAGATTGAACACAAGAGTGTGCGATTTAGAACGCTTGGCTGCTACCCGTTAACAGGGGCCGTGGAGTCGGAAGCAAATACCCTAACGGGCATTATTGAAGAGATGTTGGTGGCGACATCGAGTGAGCGCCAAGGACGTGCGATAGACCACGATCAATCGGGATCGATGGAGCTCAAAAAGCGTCAAGGTTACTTCTAAGGATTGAGGAATTAAAAATGAACAGTGCGGTAGAAGCGCAGCTAGCGCAGTTGGGTATCGAGGGATACCTCAACCAACACCAACATAAATCACTATTACGCTTTTTGACTTGTGGTTCTGTCGATGATGGCAAAAGTACCCTAATTGGTCGTTTGCTCCACGATACTAAGCAGATCTATGAAGATCAGTTGGCGGCAGTGCACTCTGACTCTCAACGTGTCGGTACTACAGGTGAGCGCCCTGACTTGGCACTGCTAGTTGACGGCTTACAAGCCGAGCGAGAGCAGGGCATTACTATCGATGTCGCTTATCGCTATTTCTCAACTCAAACTCGTAAGTTCATCATCGCAGATACTCCGGGGCACGAACAGTACACCCGTAATATGGCAACAGGCGCATCCACTTGTGATGTTGCGGTGATCTTGGTGGATGCACGTAAAGGGATCTTGGATCAAACGCGTCGCCACTCATTTATCGCAGGTCTGCTAGGCATCAAGCAGTTCATTGTTGCTGTTAACAAAATGGATCTGGTGGAGTTTTCCCAAGACCGTTACGAGCAGATCTCAGCGGATTACCAAGAGTTTGCTAAGAAGTTGCCGCAAGACATCAATATCGATTTGGTGCCGCTATCAGCCCTTGAAGGCGATAACGTGGTGGAGCTCAGCGCTCAAACCCCTTGGTTTAAAGGTGCAACCTTACTTGAGCTGCTAGAAAGTGTTGAAGTCGGCGTACGTCAAAACGATGGAGCCTTCCGTTTCCCTGTGCAATACGTTAACCGACCAAACCTCGATTTTCGTGGTTTTGCCGGCACGATTGCGTCAGGCAGCGTGAAAGTAGGTGATGAAGTCAAGACACTACCTTCAGGCAAAACTTCTACGGTTTCTCGCATTGTTACTTTTGATGGCGATCTTGAGCAAGCATCAGCCGGTCAAGCCGTCACGCTGACACTGGCCGATGAGATCGATATCAGTCGTGGTGATCTGATCGTGTTGGAAAATGCCGACGTTAAGTCGACTAACCAAGTATTAGCAGATGTGGTGTGGATGACGGAAGAGCCATTAGTGGCGGGTAAAGCATACGACATTAAGATTGCGGGCAAAAAAACCGTTGGCCAAGTATCAAACATCGAGCATCAATACGACATTAACCACCTGACTGAGCACGCAGCTGAATCTGTGCCACTCAACGGTATCGCATTATGTGAATGGCAACTTAATGACAACGTGGCGCTGGACCGTTACTTCGATAGCCAAGACACTGGTGGGTTCATCATTATCGACCGTCTAAGCAATGTCACGGTCGGTGCAGGTATGATCCGTAAGCGTTTGGAGCCAGCGAGCCAGTCTTCGAGCCAGTTCAGTGAATTTGAACTAGAGCTCAATGCCTTGGTACGTAAGCACTTCCCACATTGGGATGCCAAAGATCTTAGCAAGCTTTAGTTTTAGCGAGCGTTGATCTCAGTGGATTCGATCTAGCAAGCGGCGATCTTGCTAGATCGACCGTTAGAAATAGATAGGAAGCAGTGGTATGTGGGAACAAGGAATGGTGTTGGCAATATTGTTTGCGATAGTCGCTTGCCTTTTGGTGACTCGCATCAAGCCGAGCCTTATATTCTCTGCTGCTGCTTTGATCGCTTTTCTGACTGGCATGAGCGATGTCAGTACTATCGCCGCAAACTTTACTAATTCATCATTACTCACGTTAGTGTTGCTTATTTTGGCTTCGAGTGCGTTAGAAAAGACCCAGTTAATCACTTGGGTCAGTCGTCATATCAGTGGTGGTCGCTTAGGCGAAGTCGTCGCTAAACTTGGCGTCTCAACGGCGCTGCTATCATCTTTTACCAATAATACTGCGGTGGTGGTATCCCTGATTGGTGCCATCAAACGTAACCAGCAGCATTCACCATCTCGCTTGTTGATCCCATTGAGCTACGCCGCCATTTTAGGAGGCACGCTGACGCTCATTGGTACCTCGACCAACCTTATTATTAACAGCTTTGTTGAAGATGCAGGGCTGCCGAGCTTGGGCTTTTTTACGCCTACCTTGATTGGTCTATCCGTTTTAGTGGGCGGGCTTTTGATCCTGATCCCATTCAGTTACTTGCTGCCTAACAATGAAGAAGGGCACCAAGACGATTTACCCTACTTTTTGGAAGCGAAGGTTGAACCAAACTCTCCACTGGTAGGCAAGAGTGTGGCGCAAAACAATCTACGCGCCTTAAGAAAGCTCTATTTGGCCGAGGTGATCCGTAAAGGAGAAACGACGGCCTCTGTTGACCCAGACTTTGTACTTGAGGCGAATGACCGCCTACTGTTCTGTGGTGATGTAGAGAGTGTGGCGACCCTGCAAGAAATCGATGGTTTGACGCTATTTGGTCAACACCATATCAATGGACAAAACTTCGTTGAGGCGGTGGTCAGTTCGTCGGCCTCAATTTGCAATAAAACGCTTAAATCGAGCCAGTTTCGTGATCGGTTTGATGCCGTGGTGGTCGCCATTCGCCGTGGCCATGAGCGCCTCGAAGGCGGCTTAGGTAACATTACTTTGAGCGCTGGTGACACCTTGGTATTAGTGCCGGGCAAAGGCTTTGCAGCCCAGCGCACCTCGCTTAGCCGAGAGTTTGTATTGGTGAATGACCTTGATTCGAGTGCCAAACTGGATGCCAACAAATCCGCTTTGGTTATGGGGGGCTTTGCCTCAGCGATTGGCTTAGCCCTGCTTGGTTGGCTTCCCTTACTAAAAGGTTTAGCAGTATTTCTGCTAGCGATGGTCGCCCTCGGTATTGTCAATATGAGTGAGCTACGCCGCCGTTTTCCGCTAGAGATTGTGGTTATTGTTGGTGGTGCGTTAACGCTAGCTCAACTCATGATGTCCTCTGGTCTATCTGTGCGCCTTGGAGAGATGTTTATCACCGCATTTAATGGCTGGGGAGTGTTTGGCGCACTGGTGGCTACTTACTTTTTGACGTTAGTGTTAACTGAGCTTGTGACTAATAACGCCGCAGCGGCATTGGCGTTTCCACTAGGCTATAGCATGGCGGTGGGCTACGGAGTCGACCCGATGCCATTTATCATGGCGGTGTTGTTTGGGGCTAGTGCTAGCTTTATTTCGCCGTATGGCTACCAAACCAATTTATTGGTTTACAGCGTGGGTAACTACCACATTCGTGATTACATTCGTGTTGGATTACCGGTATCGATCGTTTACTCGGTGTTGGTTCTGACATTGATCCCTTATTTTTTCCCTTTTTAAGCGTTCATATTACGCACTCAAGGATGACAGGTATGACAGCAACTTTAGACGAAAATGTAGTTTGGCATCAGCACAATGTGACCAAAGAACAGCGTGCTGAGCAAAAAGGCCAGCGCCCAGCGGTGTTGTGGTTCACAGGGTTATCTGGCGCTGGTAAATCTACCGTCGCTGGCGCACTAGAAACTCGCCTTGCACAGCTGGGCTATCATACATACCTGCTAGATGGAGATAATGTACGTCATGGTCTGTGTAAAGACCTTGGCTTTTCTTCGCAAGATCGCCGTGAGAATATTCGCCGTATTGGTGAGTTGGCAAAACTGATGGCGGATGCTGGCTTGATTGTGCTGTCGGCATTTATTTCACCGCACCGTACTGAGCGTGCCATGGTGCGAGAACTTTTGCCTGAAGGTGAGTTTGTTGAAGTGTATGTTAATGCCTCACTAGAGGTGTGTGAGTCTCGTGATCCTAAGGGGCTTTATAAGAAAGCTCGTGCTGGTGAGATCCCAAACTTTACTGGGATTGATTCAGAGTATGAAGCACCACTAAACGCTGAGATAGAACTGGCCGCTGGTGAGAAATCTATTGAAGAGCTAGTGGATGAGTGTGTCGCAGATCTAGCGAAGCGTGGTGTAATTGCTGCGGGTGTGTAGAAATTAAAATCAAGTGCAGAACTGTCCTCCCCCGGACGCCGGCCGCTTGAAAAGGGGAGGGGTCGATAAGCGCACTAGGTAGGTTAGGCGCTTTCATCCAAGTTGGTACCTGCACCAGTCTGCAAGGTAAACTTCTGGCTAAGCAGTGCCACTAACTGGTCGTAGTAAGCCATATTGGGCTTGTTCCCCAGTAGATTACACAGCTCATCTCCTGTTGGGCTAAATCGATAGTAAATTAGTCGAATGCCTTTGCTCATCGGCTGCAAGGCCAGCTGTTTTCCTTGATAATCCAACACTAATGCTGGGTCAAAATCCACCTCTCCGGATTCAAGTTCTGTCCCCAAAACTAGGCCCAGCTCAATAAGATGCAGCAAGCTTGAGTAGGGGAGCTTATGTCCGCCTAAGTTTACTGCATTGGTATCATCACGTCGGTAAAAGCCCAAAAAGCCACTCTTAGCTCGATAGCCCATCAAGAGTTTTTTACTGTTATCTCCGCCAAAACTGCACGCCAGTGATGCGGCTCTTTGCAGGGTTTGCGCTTCTTTAGGCGACATATCTTTGAGAACCAACAAGGCCTTCATTGACGTTGCCCCTGGGTTGGTGATTTCGCGTTTAAGTACCTGACTCCACAGTTTTTGCATCGAGGTGTTATGGATATCTTGCGCCATATCGAAGAAGCGATACAACCAGTCTGGATCGGGGTCTCCTGCCGCTTCGTCACGGCAGCTGAGGTGGGCATATTTTAAGATTTGCTCAAGATTCTTCTGTCGCAGTTCTTGGCGCTTCTTTTGTCTCTCGATAGAGCGGTCGAGCAAGGTATTGAGTGGAGGCTCGTCTTGAAGTAACGCCCCTAGACCATAGGTGTCGGCAATCTGCAACACTCGACTGGCACTGTCTTTAATGCTGCGAGTTTTGCGCTGGTTACCCGCATTGCTGGTGGGCTGATCTATGGTTACAGGTTTACTGGTGTCTGCCATCGGTTGATCCTACTTCCTGTGGAGCATTAACAATAGAAGGTATGGTTACCAATAACCTAGAACTGAATCAAGCTTTTAGCTATGCCGGAGGGTTTTATTTTGTTAAAATTGTTGCGAAGTGGTTAATTTGAGGTGTTTGTGTCTTTCAACTGGAACAGTGTTCGTCGTCCATTTTCGATTGCTGTGCTGCTACTGATTTATGTGGCGGTATTAGTTTATCTTGGTCGTTTTCTATTGGTTTAACCTGGCCTACTAACCCGCCACATCTAGCATCACATATCGTCGTACTCTTCTATTGCAGTGCCATCAATTAAGTAACCTGTTTCTGCCAGATCGGAATTAGTCGTTTCGGTTTTTAATGTGCCCACGACATAAATTACGTCCCACAGTTGCTGGATAGGTGCACCTTTTTCAAACTTCACATAGATGATCTGGTTTGGTGGTGGTGGTGGCACATGAATACAAGCGCCAAAATACGGCACCAGTAAGAACTCAGTGACTGTGTTGGCATCACCTTCCAGTGGGATAACAAATCCTGGGATTTTTACCGTACTGCCATTGAGTTCTTGGCGCACAGTGCCCAGCTTGCTTTGCTCTGGATTGGCGTTGGTGTGGTCAATCAGTGGCATGCCTGCGCTACTGAACTGGTTGCGCTCCGCTTCTGGGACAAGGTCAATCCAATCAAGTGTTAATACATCTTCATTTGCCTGTGCAACTTGAGCTACGCCTAGCATGAGGCATAACCAAGTAACCAACAATAGTGACACTTTCTTCATTTGCTTATCCTTAAATTCTGATCGTCATACCATCGGCCAACGATTGGCGATAGGCACGAAATGCTGGAATGAATCCTATCACTATTCCTGCAAATTGCACTAATGCGAGAAGTAACCATTCGTGAGTAGTGATCCCGGTCATTTCTAAGGCGATACCGTATACTTGCGCCACGATAGGCGTGATGGCAGCGATGCCCAAGTAAAGCAGTGCAATACCGACCACAATCCCGGCAAAAGTAAGCACGCTTGCTTCGCTTATCAACAAAAAGAAGATATGGCGAGGTCTCGCCCCCATGGCTCGAAGAATCGCCATTTCGCGGCGGCGTTCTTGCAAGCTGGTCAGTAAGCTACTGAGCATACCGAGTAGCCCTGCGACGACCACAAACCCTGAGACGGCAAGTAGTGCTTGTTCGGCAACGGACATCATGCCCCACAATTCATGTAGAGCAATGCCTGGTAAGATCGCACTTAATGGCTCCTGGCGATAGGTGTTGATCTGGCGCTGTAGAGCAAAGGTTTGGATTTTGGAATTCAAACCCAGCATAAATGAGGTGATCTGCTTGGGTTTAAAATTGAGTGCTTCCAGCTCTTCAGCACTAGGTGTTGGCCCCAACTTTGCTCCAGACTCCCAACCGACGTGGATCGCTTCGATGGCTTCGAGTGATACATGTACAGTTTTATCAACAGGTGTGCCGGTCGGTGCAAAAATGCCAACGATTTTAAACGGCAGGTTGTCGTGGCGGTTGAAGGCTTTATCACTGATACCATGAGCGATGATGATTTCATCCCCCACCTTATAATTCAGTGTTTTTGCCACATCACTGCCAATGACGGTTTCAAACAGCGTATTGAATGGTCGCCCTTGCGACAAGCTTAACGGTTGTTTCTTGCCGTAACGGAAGTGCTCAAAATAGTCTTGGTTGGTCCCAAGGACACGAAACCCCTGATGGGAGTCTCCAAGTGACATAGGAATTGCCCATTTAACCGCTCGATGTTGGCTAAATTCCTCAAAGCTCCGCCAATCAATATTATTGGTGGCGTTACCAATACGAAATACGGAATAGAGCAGCAAATTCACTTGGCCTGAACGAGATCCTACAATCAGGTCGGTTCCAGAGACTGTATTGGCAAAGCTGGCTTTTGCTTGGGTGCGAATCCGTTCAACACCCATGAGCAAAACGACGGATACTGCAACGGTCAGTACGGTGAGAAGTGCAGTGGCTTTGCGGTTGGTTAAGCTTTTCCAAGCCAAGGTTAAGGTAGCACTCATGAGGCGACTCCCATGGCTAAGTTCAATTGCGTCAGGTCGATGCAGCGGTCAAATAGGTGTTCCAACGTTGGGTCATGACTGACAAAAATCAGCGTTGAGCCTGCTAGCTTGGCCTCTTCCATCAATAGGGTAATAAAGGCTTCACGGTTGTCATGGTCTAGAGCCGACGTAGGTTCATCGGCAATCAATATTTCTGGCTGGCCAATCAAGGCGCGAGCGGCGGCGACACGCTGCTGTTGACCAATACTGAGTTCCGTCACAGGGGAGTGGTAAAGCGCTGGTGGTAGTTTTAGATGCTCTAATAGTTTGTGCGCTTGCTGTTTTAACTCACTGCTAACTCTTAGTTTTCGAGCGGCTGAAAAGTGGCAAGGAAGCACAATATTCTCAATAACAGAAAGGTACGGGATCAGGTTAAATTGCTGAAAAATATAACCGATATGATCGGCCCGGAAACTATCTCTTTGGCTTTGTTTCATTTGTGCCAAATCGTTGCCAAGCAGATTTACCTGACCTAACTGTGGTGTGATGATTCCGGTTAACAGTCCTAATAGGGTCGACTTACCGCTACCACTAGGACCTTTAATAAATATCCTTTCTCCCGCTTTGATATCCAGTTGCGAGAATTTGAGTGTGGCGGGCTTATCCTTTGCCCAGCTAAATTCAATGTCACGTAACGTGATCAATGATTGCGTTGGATTGTTTGGCATCTATCGGTGGCTCTCAAGGTAAAAGCCCAAGCCTAGGGAGGGACCTCGGGCTTGGGCGAATTGGCATTGCCATCGTAGGAGAATATTCTCCTGCGTATTCAAGACAAGTTACAGCTCGATTTTAGTTTGACCACTTGGTTTCAATTCAGTTGCAACTTGTGCGTTATCAGTGATCAAGTTTACGTGGATTTCTTCCGTACTTGGGAAGTGTTTGAACCAAGCTGTATCGATTGTTTTAAGTGCGTCAACATTTTCACAATCGTATTGGTACTGAATATTAAACTCACCATGTCCACCGTGGTCATGATCATGGTGTTCATCGTGGTCGTGCTTATCATGGTCATGATCGTGGTGCTCATCGTGGTCATGCTTGTCATGATCATGTTTGTCGTGGTCATGGCCGTGATCGTCATGCTCTTTCTCAAGCGTGTTAGTCACCAAAGCTTCGGTCAAAGTACATTTTGCCGCCGCCGATAGGGTGAATAGTTTCGATGAGTCTTTAAGTAAGGCCTCGGCATCTTCAATTTTATGCTCTTGGTCGTGATTTTCTGGGGCGTGTTCAAAGCCAACCACATCCGCTCCAGGAGCGATGATTTCAAACAGTAGTTGATTGGCATCTTGAGCGATATTGAACTCAACCACACCGTGAACATGCGCATCATGTTGACGGAATTCACCTTCTGCTAGTGCATTAGTGGAGAGGAGGGCGGTTGCAATCAGCGACAAAGTCATTGGTTTGTTCATGATAAATCCTAAATTGAATTTGGCTATGTTATTTAGTTTGTGGGCAATTAACTCAATGTCATCAAGGTCGAAGTGGTATTGATGGAAAGCTAAAAGCTCGTGATAGGTAGAAAGACCATGGGTGACCTAAAGCTCTCAAGACATCAGTAAGTCGCATTAAGTGCTTCGGCCTAGGGTTTTTTAGGCATGGGTTAAAGTTTTTGCAGGGAAGTTGGTTAAGTTTTGTAGCGTGGTATTTACGTGCATCTTGTGGTGGCACTGAGGCGCATAATCGATTAAAACAGTGAAAGCTCAGACTCGTATGAAGACGATTCGACATGGCTGCTATCCCTTACCCAAAATCCATTGCCTAACAATGTAATATTATAACATTGGGCCATCAAGCCAATTTTTGCACAATAATGCAATTGCGTTACCTAGGTCATTCTTCACATGAGTAAGGAAATATTTGGTGGAATAAAGAGATAGGGCAGATAGAAAAAAGCCCAGCGTGTTGCTGGGCATGTATCTTGGTTACTGTGCTTAACGCTCTGTAACAACTTCACGCGAGAAAGCTTTCTCGCAATACTTACATTTTAAGCGCACATCTTCGCCACGGGTGATCAGCTTGAAGCTGGTGGCGACAGGCTCGCTGTGGGTAATGCAGTTTGAGTTCGGGCACTCAAAAATATCGTTGATGGTTTCTGGCAGGCTAAGCGCCAGCTTCTTAACGACTTTGTAGTCTTCGATCTGGTTTACGGTGGCTTGTGGTGCGTAAAGAGCCAGCTTTTGCGCTTGGTCTTCGGTCATAAACACGTTTTCGATCTTCAGCAGATCTTTTGCACCTAGTGCTGAAGAAGGCAGGTTAAGACCAACGGTGATACGTTGCTCACTGTTTTGCATGTCGAACAATTGCAGCACTTTAATCCCCACATTGGCAGGAATGTGGTCGATAACAGTACCGTTGCAAATCGCTTCTACCTGTAATTGATTTTGTTTAACCATGATGTTGTTCCTCCAATTACAGGGATTCGTTAAGTACAAGAGCAAGCAAAGCTTCGCGGGCGTAGACCCCGTTGGTTGCCTGTTCAAAGTAGTAAGCGTGCGGGGTCTTATCGACGTCGGTCGTGATTTCATCCACACGAGGTAGAGGGTGAAGCACTTTTAGGTTCTCTTTAGCACCTTCCAAAGTGGCTGCCGTTAAAATATAGGCAGACTTGATGTGTGCATATTCAGATTCATCAAAGCGCTCTTTTTGCACGCGAGTCATGTACAAGATATCAAGCTCACTCATCACACCTTCCATTTCTGTGTGCAAGCTGTATTTGATGCCTGCGTCATCTAGCTCTTCACAGATGTAGTCTGGCATGGCTAGTGCGTCTGGAGCGATAAAGTAGAAACGCACGTTATCGAACTTCGCAAGTGCTTGAGTCAGCGAGTGAACGGTACGACCATACTTAAGGTCACCAACAAATGCGACATTCAGGCCGTCTAATGTGCCTTGAGTTTCGTAGATGGTGTAAAGGTCTAGTAGCGTTTGAGTAGGGTGTTGGTTCGCTCCATCACCAGCGTTGATCACAGGCACGCCGTTAGAGAATTCTGATGCTAGGCGAGCAGCCCCTTCTTGTGGGTGACGCATGACAAAAGCATCAACGTAAGATGAGATCACTTGTACTGAGTCGGCAAGGGTTTCACCTTTCTTCGCAAGCGAAGTGTTGCCGCCACTATCAAAACCGATCACATCGCCGCCGATGCGTTGGATAGCCGTTTCAAACGATAGACGGGTACGGGTAGATGGCTCAAAGAAGCAGCTTGCTACCACTTTGTTTTTGATTAGCTCAGGTTGAGGTTCTGCTTTTAGCTGGCCTGCCGTTTTCACAACAAGCTCTAGCTCTTCTCGTGATAGCTCCGGAATGGAGATAATGTGCTTATTATAGAGCGTATTCGCCATGATCTTTTTCCCTATGGTGGTGCCATAAAAAAGCCTCCCTATAATAGGGAGGCTTTAAAATTCTTTTGGGGAACAACAACGGCAGCGCAGTAAGCAGGTAGGCTTACGGTGTAAAGTAGTCATAGTATTCACTACTGTGCGCATTGATGTTTCCTCCGACAAATTGCGGAGAATTATACGCCGAAGTTTTGTGAGCGCAAGCGATTACGTCAAATGCTCGCAAGCATCTAATTTCCTAGCGTTGCAACCATGACCGCCTTAATGGTATGCATGCGGTTTTCTGCTTGATCGAACACAATAGAGTGATCGGATTCAAACACCTCTTCTGTGACTTCTAAGCCATTCATTCCGTACTTTTCAGCCACTTGTTTACCTACAGTAGTCTCATCATTGTGGAAAGCAGGTAAGCAGTGCATAAACTTCACTTGTGGATTTTGCGTCGCTTCAATAACTGCTTGGTTGACTTGGTACGGTGTCATTTGCGCCACACGCTCATCCCAAGCTTCAGGAGCTTCACCCATTGAGACCCAAACATCCGTGTAGAGGTAGTCACACCCCTTCACGCCAGATTGCACATCTTCGGTTAAGGTGATTTGAGCGCCAGTAGATTGCGCAATTTCTTGACACTGAGCGACCAGCGCTTCTTCAGGCCAGTAGGCTTTTGGTGCCACTAAGCGGATGTCCATCCCCATTTTAGCGGCACCTACTAACAAAGAGTTGCCCATGTTATTGCGAGCATCACCAAGGTAGGCAAAAGCGATTTGGTGCAGCTGTTTACCTTTACCATGCTCAATCATGGTTAAGAAGTCTGCTAGGATTTGCGTTGGATGGAACTCATCGGTTAAGCCGTTCCAAACCGGGACACCCGCATAAGCGCCGAGCTCTTCAACGATTTCTTGGCCAAAGCCACGGTATTGGATGCCATCATACATACGCCCAAGGACTCGAGCGGTATCTTTCATCGACTCTTTATGACCGATCTGTGAGCCAGAAGGGCCGATGTAAGTCACTTGTGCCCCTTGGTCGAACGCTGCGACTTCAAAAGCACATCGAGTACGAGTAGATGACTTTTCAAAAATTAGTGCGATGTTTTTGCCTTGCAACTTAGGTTGTTCAACACCTGCATATTTAGCGCTTTTGAGCGTTGCAGACATATCTAGTAGAAACTGGATCTCTTGAGTAGAAAAGTCGAGCAGTTTTAGAAAGTTTCTTTTGTGTAAGTTGAAAGCCATAACGCATCCTCGCAATCATCTGTGGGTGATTTGAATACTATTTATACATATAAATTCACTTATTGTGAATGTTTATTTTGCTGTAATCTAAAAAAGCCTGCATTTTTGCAGGCTTTTTTCACAGGGTTGCCCGTTACAGACCGTCACGCTCGATCGGACAACTCATGCAGCGTGCACCTCCTCGACCTCGGCCAAGTTCATTGCCTGGGATCGTCAGTACCTCAATACCTGCTTTATCATATTTTTCATTGGTATAAACATTGCGCTCGTAGGCGATGACAGTGCCCGGTTTTACCGTTAACACGTTGTTGGCATCATTCCATTGCTCACGCTCGGCTTCATAACTATCGCCACCTGTAGTGATGATCTTTAATTGATCAACTTCCAATGCAGACTCTACAGCGTGAATGTAGTTAGAAACTTGTTTCACTTTCATGCCATCGACACCATCAGGGGTTAGGCACCAAGTTTCTAAATCACTGCGCATGATCTCAGGGTAAACCGAGAAAGTGTCGACATCCATGTGAGTCATCACAGTATCTAGATGCATGCATGAGCGGTGTTTCGGTAGCTGGACGGCGATCACCTTACTCGCTTGGCCATGTTTAAATAGGTTGGCCGCGAGGTTTTCAACCCCTTGTGGTGTGGTGCGTTCCGACATACCAATCAGTACCGCACCGTTACCAATCACTAATACGTCACCACCTTCGATATTGGCATTGTCGTAATGTTTGTCTTCATTGCCAAAGTAGGACAGGAAGTCTTGGCCAGCAAACGTTGGGTGCCAACGGTAAATAGCTCTTAGGTGATTGGTCTCGCGTTGACGAGCGGGCATCATCATTGGATTAAGCGATACACCGCCGTAAACCCAGCAAGAAGTGTCGCGGGTAAAGAGGTGATTTGGCAGCGGCTCAATCACGAAATCAAGCGGCTGATGCAGCTTAGGTAACATTGAATCTGAGTGAATCGGTAGCTCGGAATAGGCAAGGCCTCCGAGCAAAATAGTTGCGAGTTGCTCGTTATCCATCGCAGCAAGGTACTGGCGCAATTCTCCTGCGAACGTAGGACCAAAGCGATAATCTGAGATTTGCGTGTTAAGTAGCCATTCTCTGGCTTCTTTGACTGCAAGGGTTTCAACCAACAAATCATGCAGCAGCAAGACTTCAACATTTTGCTTACGTAAGGTTTGAGCAAATATATCATGCTCTTCCCCAGCCGCTTCCACCGCTAAAACATCATCAAACAGTAAATCTTGACAGTTTGATGGCGTGAGGTGGGTGAGGGCACGCTCTGGGCGATGCAATAAAACACGACGTAATTGACCGACTTCAGAGCCGACATACAGCTTACTCATTTGGCTATCCTTACAAATTTCCATGGCTGGGCCATCATTGGCAGGCTTAGTTATCGCAAGGATTAAATAAAGTATCAAGTCTCAGGGTGGCTTGGATATGTGGAAAAAGCACACATATGCAAACTTATATGCTGCTTTTTTCTATTTTATGGATTTTAGTGTTGTTTGTCACTGTAATGTGTTGTGAGTGAACATTCAGTTTAGGTGCGCAAGCGAGCTGACTTAACTGAGTGCAACGGTGAATATGTATTCACTAATTTGACTAGAGGCAGCTATTGAGACACATTTTATGCAAGTTAACACCTCTTAGGCCTATGCAAAAATAGCTCATAACTCCGCATATATGGGGGATTGCCCACTTATGCGGTAAACGAACAATTGTCCTGAAAGTTGGCTAAAAGCGGTTTTTGTTAAAATAATGTATCTGTTAGCGTGCTAGAGGCTTTTTCAGCAAATTTTCCTGGAGGATCCTATGATCTTGGTGGAAATTGATGACGATCCATGCCATATTCACACCGCTTTAATTTACCTCATTATTCTGGAGCAACGACATGTCTCAATCTCAACAAGACGACTACCTATCAGTTGAAGAACTACTGGCGATCCAAAAGGAAGACACCCGTGAGATCATCAACGCTTTGCTTGAAGACGGTAGTGAGCCGGATGCTCTGTACACGATTGAACACCACCTTTTTTCTGAAGACTTTGCAACGCTTGAGAAAGCGGCAGTAGATGCGTTTAAGTTGGGCTTTGAAGTACTCGAAGCTGAAGAAGTTGAAGACGAAGATGGCACTAAGCTGATGTGCTTTGATGCTTCTGCTGAGTGTGCACTTGACCCAGAGCTAATTGATGCTCAAGTCGAGCAGCTTGTAAACCTCGCTGAGAAGTACGACATCATTTACGATGGCTGGGGTACTTTCTACGAAGGCGAAGATGCCCTGTACGATGAAGAAGATGAGGAAGGCGAAGAGTAATTCGACCTTGTCTGAGAAAGCCAGCATGTATGCTGGCTTTTTTTGTTTTCAAGAGTGCTGCATCGATAGATCGATCTTGATGGGTTATATAAATCAGACATGATTGTCGCTATACTGGCCCGAATTTTTTGATCTAAATCATTTTATCTATGCAGTTACCTTTATCAGGCCCTTGGCAAATCTCACCTCTGACGGATCTTTCCATTCCTCAAGCTGACCTGTTTTTTCCGGCCGCTTTTAGCCAAGTATTGCCTGACACTGTGTCAGAACAGTCCATCTTGGAACAGGAATGGCACCTTATGCATGACTTTTTGCTTGAAGAGTCTCAATTGGCTTTCCCATGTATAGACATCGTCTTTCAAGACATTGCTCATTACGCTGAAGTTCGAGTCAATGGGGTGGCCGCACTTGATTGTGATGGCAGCAAAGCTCGAGACAGTAAAAATGTGCGTGGGCTATTGCAAGCGGGTGGCAATCGCATTGAGATTTTGTTCTTGGAGCAAGATGATGACTGGTTACTAGAGGAAGAAGAGGCACCTAGTTGTGCACTAACCAAAGCGCCTGCGTCGTCAGATAAGCTAGGAATATGGCAGCAGCCGTACTTGCAATTGATCCGTCATGCTAAATTGACTCAGGTGACCACAGAACAGATTTGGCATCACGGCGGAGGATGTGAGTTTAAAGTGGATCTTTTCTTTGAGACGTTTCAACCTGGCCTAGTTTCCGCCAGCGTTAGTTTCGATGGTCGAACTTACCAACTGCCTCTGGACATGCGTTCAAATCAGACCTCAGCGTTGTTCCAAATTGAAGCACCTTTAGTTGACGTAGAAGGGGCATACCAACTTGATGTGCACTTGGATGGGCAACATTTTTCTATCCCTATTACGCTCGATACCGAGCTGTGTGCACGCCATTTTCCGATTGACTGAATGTAACACCAGACTAATTTTCCTACGCACAGCACATTAAAGTGCAAAAAACACACAAATTTAAGCAATTACTTGCATGTGAAGTGGACGTTAAAGTAATGTTTTAGCTTAAAAATAAAACAACGATTACTTTTTAAACGTCAGGGAAATTAAACAATGGAAAAGGTTAAACATCAGGTGAAGTTTCATGGCCGAGGAATGGAGTTCTTTGGTATATGGATCGTCAACATTCTTCTATCAATCGTCACGTTGGGAATATACTCAGCGTGGGCGAAAGTGCGAACCAATCGCTACTTTTATGGTAATACCTCGATTGGTGGTGATAGCTTCGACTACCATGCTAAACCGATGCAAATACTCAAAGGGCGTTTGATTGCGCTTGTCTTAGTTCTTATCTGGTCAGTATCCAACGCTTTTTTTCCTCTTTTTGCCGCCGTGCTACTGATCATCTTTTACTTAGCAGTGCCTTGGTTGCTGTGGAGTAATGCTCGCTTTGACGCTGCAATGACCAGCTTTCGCAATGTTAGATTTTCTTTCGATGCTAAGTTGTCGGGAGCCTATAAAGCGATGATGGGTCGAGGTATCGCAGCCTTGGTCGTGGCGATCATTTATATGGCGGTTGTCGGTATGCTTGCTTCTCAATCTGTTGCCTTAGTAATAGGCTTAAGTTTGCTGGCACTGCCACTTTTTATTGGCTTATATGCCTGGATCATGGCAGGGATGAATCGTTATTTTGTTAACGGTTACCGCTTTGGTGACTGGTCATTTTCCGCCACGATTGAAACTCGCTTTTACTTAGTCACTTACCTTAAAGCTTTGGCAATGGGAGTGGTGGTCTTAGCCATCATTGCTGGAGGGCTATTTGCCACTTTCGCTTCTGGAGTAAGCTTGGATGAGCTTCTCAATGGTAATTTCCGAGCAATGGAAGCCGTAATGCCAGTGATGTTCGGCCTGATTTATGCGAGTTTCTTTGTGGTCATACTGGCACTGTCAGCTTATGTGACCTGTTGTGTGCGCAATTACACCTTTGCCCAATTGGCTCTGTCGCAGAGCGAAGAAGCAGAAGCCCCATCGTTTGATTTTGAGTCGACGTTTGGTGTTACTAGTTATGTTTGGCTAGTGGTGTCTAACTTCCTGTTGCAAGTAGTCACTTTAGGTTTAGGGACGGCTTGGGCTAAGGTAAGAGCAGCCAATTATGTGGCCGAAAATACCCAGGTGCGGGGCGAACTTGAATTGTTGGCTGCGCTAGACCAAGACTCGAATGTCAAATCGGCTGTAACCGATGAAATTGCTCAAGCCTTTGATTTGAGCACTGGGATTGGTTAATGCACATTTCTGGTATTGCCTATGCGCCTCGCAGCTCAGTTCGCTGCGAGGCGCAGTTGGATCTTTCCGTCGATAAGTATGTTTATTTGAACATAGATAGCGGCACACAAAGCTGTGAGAGCGCAGAGCTACAAATCTCTCAATCGGTTGGGAATCTGCCGATTAGGATCACTTTTCCTAATGGCTGGACCTTTGTTGCTTCTCGTACCGAAGCGCTTGACGCTTGGTTGAAAAATAATGGTCAGTCTAGCCGTGTTGATAAGCTGGAGAGAAACTGGTCTGCATGGCTGGTGGGTAGTGTGGTCACATTACTGGTGCTGTTTGCCAGTTATACTTATCTTCTGCCTTGGGTTAGCTTTCAGGTGGCGAAGTCTTTGCCACCGACCTTGGTTAGCACTTTGCAATCTGAGGTCATCAATACCTTAGATGAGCAATCTTTTCAGCCCTCTAAGCTTCCAGCCAGCCAGCAACAAGCGATCCGAGCACGAGCACAACAATACATAGCTAAGCTTGATCCTTTGCCTTACCCGATTCAAATAGAATTTCGTTCTTCAAAACTCGGGGCAAATGCCTTCGCCTTGCCGGGAGGTATGATTATTCTGCTTGATGAGCTGGTGAATATGGCTGAAAACGATCAGCAACTCGATAGCATCATCTTGCATGAAGTGGGTCATGTGTATCACCGTCACATGACGACTCGATTGGTTCACTCGAGTATTTTGTCGGTGAGCTTTGCCTTACTTACAGGGGAAAGTACTGGTATTGTCGATAACCTTGCAGGTATTGCGTTGTTTATTCTTGCTAATGGTGAGTCACGACAAGCAGAGCGTGAAGCAGATCTCTACGCCAAACAAGCGATGATCGAGATATACGGTTCAAGTCAGGCAATGGCAGAGATGTTTGTGCAGTTGCAACAGCATAATCAGACATCAATGCCTAAGTGGTTGTCGAGCCACCCAGACATTGAGCAGAGGATAAGTGCAGCATCGTCCTCTTATTAGTGGGCTGCAACCCAGTGACGGTTAACCTGGTGTTTACTTTGCCAAACACGCTCATGCCAGTAATAAGCAAAGGTATTAATACTAGGCTCTAGCATTGCCATGATGCCACCAATCAATGGGTTGCCTGAAAGCACCCAAACAACACTGAATGCGACAGTAAAATGCACGATGGCGAAACTAGCGGTTTTGAGCTTGACGTTGCTGCTGTTTTTCCACGCTTTTTCATGGAAATAGAAAGCTAACGTATTGATGGCTGGCTCTGTAACGGCAATCAAGCTGCTAAGTAGGATATCGCCCGTCAGTGCATAAGCCACGATAGAAGCGATAGTAAAGTGAACGCTGGCAAAACTGATGGTCTTAATCATAATTTAGCTACCTGTGTTATTGGGTGTAGCTTTATTATTGATAATTATTCTCATTAGTTGAAATGGGTTATCTCGATTATTTTGATAGTTTTTAGCTATTGGTTATCGCCATTCTCCTTTTTCCACTTTAGTAAGCCGCGATTAAATATCTCAACCAGCGCTAAGCTGTTGGCGTTTACTCTAGGAAAGAGTAGGTAATTTGAATTGGAGAGAAACGGCGTTGGGTGGTGAGTGATCTGGTCTCTTAGATCTGGCGCTTGTTGTTCCAGTGTGTAGTAGCCAATGTGTCGCTCCTCGGGAAAGAGGTCGATGCGGTGCAAAGCTAAGCGTTTCAGGTTCTGAATAGGTTGCTTGACCCTATCCATGGTGACTTGCTCACTTTCAATAAGATGGTTGAGTTGATCGCCGTAGCTGTATCCAATGCCTCCACCTAAGTGCATTCCAATAATGTCTTCCATGACTTTCCAATCAAAGGCTTGATCGATGTGGTGGAAGAAAACAAACTCTTCTTTGCTTACCGGAGCGCTGTAGTAAAAATCGATTGTGCGCTTGTGATCGAACATCCATATTGCTGTTGCGTCGTATTTACCGAGTTTGGCATCTTGGTAGAGCCTTGCCCAAGGACGAAATACAAATTCCACTTCATACCCTTCATTAGCGAAGGACTCGCGTAAAATTTTAGCGACAAAGCCTTGTTCTGGGAGGTCTTGACCTATGAATGGTGGCCATTCACCAGCCCCAATGGTAATCGTATGCTCATCGGCGTTAGAAAAATGAGGTAGTAAAGTAAGGCTAAATACAAATAGCAGTGCAGAGATGTATTTTTTCACGGCCACTCCCAAAGCTGGTGGTACTTTTTTAATCCTAGCCGAGATATATCAGTATTTCCTGAAATGGTTGCGCAGACAATAAAAAAGGCAGCGAAATCGCTGCCTTTTGAGTGTGTTAGCTTAATAGATTAAAGCGCTGCAATCGTCGCTTTTTGCTCTTCTAGCTTCACTAGTGTCTCTTTGTAGCCTTCAAGCTTCTCACGCTCTTTAGCTACAACCGCTTCAGGTGCTTTCGCCACGAAACCTTCGTTACCTAGCTTGCCTTCGATGCGCTTGATCTCACCGTGAGTCTTCTTGATTTCGCCATCTAGACGAGCAAGCTCAGCGTCTTTGTCGATAAGCCCCGCCATTGGGATCATCAGCTCAGACTTGGCTACAAGTGCGGTTGCACATGCTGGAGTCTCTTCGTCAGCCGCAAGAACACGTACGCTTTCTAGCTTGGCTAGAGAAACCAGTACTTGCTTGTTCGCTTCTAGGCGAGCGGCATCTTCTTCGTTGGCTGCTTTTAGCATCACTTCCAGAGGTTTACCTGGGTTGATGTCGTACTCAGCACGTAGGTTACGGATGCTAGAGATGAATGCTTTCACCCACTCGATGTCATCAAGTGCTTGCTGGTTGAAGTTTGCTTCGTCGTACTGAGGAAGCGCTTGAAGCATGATGGTATCGCCTTCAACACCATCCACTAGCGGCTTGATGCTCTGCCAGATAGTCTCAGTGATGTATGGGATCACTGGGTGAGCTAGACGCAGAGTCTTCTCAAGTACTGTGATTAGCGTACGACGAGTACCACGTTGCTGTGCTTCGTTGCCTTTCCATAGAACTGGCTTAGTTAGCTCTAGGTACCAGTCACAGAATTGGTTCCAGATGAACTCGTAGATAGTGTTCGCTGCCATGTCTAGACGGTAGTTGTCTAGGTGAGCGTTGAACTCTTTTGCTGCTAGTTCAAACTGAGACTCGATCCACTTATCTGCTAGTGAGTATTCAACTTCACCTTCACCGAAGCCACAATCTTGCTCTTCAGTGTTCATCAGTACGTAGCGGCTTGCGTTCCATAGCTTGTTACAGAAGTTACGGTAGCCCTCTAGACGCTTCATATCCCAGTTGATGTCACGGCCTGTAGAAGCCATTGCAGCAAGGGTGAAACGCAGTGCGTCAGTACCGTATGGTTCGATGCCGTTTTCGAAAGTCTTACGAGTGTTCTTCTCGATCTTCTTCGCCAGCTGCGGCTGCATCATGTTGCCAGTACGCTTTTCAACTAGAGATTCTAGGTCGATACCATCGATCATATCGATTGGGTCAAGTACGTTACCCTTAGACTTAGACATCTTGTCGCCGTTTTCGTCACGGATAAGGCCCGTTACGTAAACTGTCTTGAATGGTACTTGTGGTTTGCCATTCTCATCTTTACAGAAGTGCATGGTCATCATGATCATGCGAGCAACCCAGAAGAAGATGATGTCGAAACCTGTTACTAGTACGTCTGATGGGTGGAACGTCTTCAGATCTTCAGTGTTTTCTGGCCAGCCTTGAGTACCGAAAGTCCATAGCGCAGAAGAGAACCAAGTATCCAGTACGTCATCGTCTTGGCGAAGAACCACGACTGGCGCTAGGTTGTTGTTAGCACGAACTTCTTCTTCAGTGCGACCTACGTATACGTTGCCGTCGTTGTCGTACCATGCTGGGATACGGTGACCCCACCAAAGCTGACGAGAGATACACCAGTCTTGGATATCACGCATCCAAGAGAAGTACATGTTTTCGTATTGCTTAGGAACGAACTGGATCTCACCATCTTCAACCGCTTTGGTTGCCGTTTCTGCTAGTGGAGCAGTACGTACGTACCACTGGTCCGTTAGCATTGGCTCGATAACTACGCCACCACGGTCACCGTAAGGTACGGTTAGGTCGTGATCTTTGATCTCATCAAGAAGACCTAGCTCTTTAAACTTAGCCACAATCGCTTTACGAGCTGCAAAGCGCTCTAGACCTTGGAATTCCGCTGGAAGCTCAGTTGAGTATGCATCGCTTGGCTCACCGTTAGTACAGAATACTTCTGCTGCATCACGGATGTTGGCATCGAAAGTCAGGATGTTGATCATTGGTAGCTTACAACGCTTACCAACTTCGTAGTCATTGAAGTCGTGCGCAGGGGTGATCTTCACACAACCTGTGCCTTTTTCCATGTCTGCGTGCTCGTCACCCACGATAGGGATACGGCGATCAACTAGCGGAAGGATTAGCTCTTTACCGATCAGATCTTTATAACGTGGGTCTTCTGGGTTTACCGCAACACCAGTGTCACCAAGCATGGTTTCTGGACGAGTGGTCGCAACAACGATGTAATCTTTGCCTTCAGCTGTCTGAGCACCATCTGCTAGCGGGTAACGGAAGTGCCACATGTGGCCTTTTTTATCTTTGTTCTCTACTTCTAGATCAGAGATCGCAGTATGTAGTTTTGGATCCCAGTTAACTAGACGCTTACCACGGTAGATAAGATCTTCTTCGTAGAGACGAACGAAAACTTCTTGTACAGCGTTAGATAGGCCGTCATCCATAGTGAATCGCTCACGATCCCAGTCTACTGATGCACCTAGGCGACGCAGCTGCTTAGTGATAGTGCCGCCAGATTCGCCTTTCCATTCCCAGATCTTGTCGATGAAAGCGTCACGACCATAATCGTTCTTAGTTTTGCCTTCTTCTGCTGCAATCTTACGCTCAACAACCATCTGCGTTGCGATACCCGCATGGTCAGTACCCACCTGCCAAAGGGTGTTTTTGCCCTTCATACGCTCAGCACGGATAAGCGTATCCATGATGGTGTCCTGGAATGCGTGGCCCATGTGCAGGCTACCAGTGACGTTCGGTGGCGGGATCATGATTGAGTATGATTCTTTAGTCGTGTCACCGTGTGGCTTAAAGTAGCCTTTCTCTTCCCAAGCCTGATACAGAGCTTGTTCGATTGATGTTGGGTTGTATGTCTTTTCCATAGCGCTCTTAATGGATACCGATTGTTCGTTTGCAATTAAACTCTATACGTAAAGCACAAGGCTTACGTATAGAGTTTAGTGAGTCTTTTCAATTTCGATGGTTTGCAATTCAAACCCTGATTGACGGTAAATTTTATACCTTTCACGGGCGAGTTGCTTCGCTTTTTCATCGCAAGGCACGAAGTCTACCACTTGTTGGAATGTTCGGGCAAAATTTGTCTGATCGTTAGCCAAATTGATAACAAGTTGGCGATGCCAACTTGGTTTGAGACCAGAGTGACCCACTTCAATTGGTGTGCCTCCCTTCGGCCCTTCCCCAAGTAGGTTGTGAGCGATAAATTGCTCAGGTTCGACTTGCCATAAACATTCTGCAAGTGCTTCTGCTTGCGATTTGTTATGGGCGTTGAGATAAACTTTAGCGCCTTGCTTAGCAAAATGCTGAGCAAGGAATACCGCATACGCAAGAAAACCTGTTTCAGTGGCTTGCTCGCTATCCGGGTTAACAATGTAAAAGGTTGCTATTGCCATCGCTTCTCACCCCATATAAAAGAAAAGGGCCTTGCGGCCCTTTTCGAAAGTTTTGAAGATTACTCTTCGGTCTCTTGGCCACTGCGGTTCAAAAGGAACTGGACTAGCATTGAGACAGGACGGCCCGTTGAGCCTTTGTTTGCTCCACCAGATACCCAAGCTGTGCCTGCAATATCAAGGTGCGCCCAGTGGTATTTCTTCGCAAAGCGAGATAGGAAGCACGCAGCAGTAATAGTACCTGCTGACTTACCGCCTAGGTTGCTCATATCGGCAAATGGGCTAGACAGCTGCTCTTGGTACTCTTCACCCATAGGTAGACGCCAAGCACGGTCACCCGCTTGCTCAGATGCATTTACCAGTTCGTGCGCAAGTGGGTTGTGGTTGCCCATAACACCGCTGATGTGATGGCCAAGTGCTACAACACATGCACCGGTTAGAGTTGCAACGTCAACCACACACTCTGGCTCGTAACGCTCAACATAAGTTAGAGCATCACATAGCACAAGTCGGCCCTCTGCATCAGTATTAAGTACTTCAACAGTTTGACCTGACATAGTCGTTAGGATGTCACCTGGGCGGTAAGCATTGCTGCCTGGCATGTTTTCACAGCCAGCTAGAATACCGACGACGTTGACTGGCAGGTTAAGCTTAGCCAGTGCCTTCATGGTACCGAATACGGATGCCGCACCACACATGTCGTATTTCATCTCATCCATGCCTGCGCCTGGTTTTAGAGAAATACCACCTGAATCGAAGGTAAGGCCTTTACCTACCAGTACGATTGGTTTGGTGTCTGGGTCTGGAGCACCTTTGTACTCAATGACTGACATCATAGATTCATTGTGAGAACCACGACCTACCGCTAGGTAAGAAGTCATGCCCAGTTTTTCCATCTCTTGCTCGCCAATGATCTTGGTCGTTACCGTCTCGTACTCATCGGCTAGGCGACGAGCTTGAGAAGCAAGGTAAGCTGGGTTAGCAACGTTTGGCGGCATGTTGCCTAGGTCTTTACTTGCTTTGACACCTGATGCTACGGCAAGGCCATGTGCAATCGCTTTTTCGCCAATGTTTAGCTCACGACGAGTTGGTACGTTAAATACTAACTTGCGAAGTGGGCGGCGAGTTTCAGGCTTAGTGCTCTTGAATTGGTCAAAGGTGTATAGGCCATCTTTGGTAGATTCAACCGCTTGGCGAACTTTCCAGTAAGTATCTCGGCCTTTTACGTGAAGTTCAGTAAGGAAACATACTGCTTCCATAGAGCCGGTTTCGTTCAGCGTGCTGATGGTTTTTTGGATAATTTCTTTATATTGACGCTCGCCTAGCTCACGCTCTTTACCACAACCTACCAGTAGAACACGCTCAGACAGTACGCCAGGTACTTGATGCAGAAGCAGCATTTGACCTGGTTTACCTTCTAAGTCACCGCGTCGTAGTAGTGAACTGATGTAACCGTCGCTAATTTTATCTAGCTGCTCGGCTACCGGAGAAAGGCGGCGCGGTTCGAAAACACCCACAACGATACATGCGCTGCGCTGCTTCTCAGGGCTGCCACTTTTTACACTGAACTCCATGCGTACTCCTACATCCTGAAGACAAACTAAACTAAATGTTAGATAATGCCCGCTTATTTTGCGTATTCACGTTGAAACTTAGTGATGCATTCGCTGGCTAACATTTAGTCAAAAACTAAAAAATAAAAGATTCAACGAGAAATTATAGTGATTCAATTAAAAAAACAAGTTTTCTATAGGTATTTCCCGCGTGATTATTGTTAGATATTTGATCCGAGAAACACTCAAGGCTCAAATTTCGGTCTTTTTGGTGCTGTTTTTGATCTTTGTGAGCCAAAAATTCATCGCAGTGCTTGCAGACGCATCAGATGGTGATATTCCATCTGGTCTCATTTTGACCTTAGTTGGCTTAAATATGCCGACGATGGCCATGCTGATGCTACCGTTAAGCCTCTATATAGGTATTTTAGTCACTTTTGGCCGATTGTACGCTGAAAGTGAAATCACAGTGATGAATGCCACCGGGATCGGAAACAAGTTTTTGATCCGTGCAGCGATGTATTTGGCCATTATTACTGGGGCTGTCGCAGGATTTAACTCTTTGTGGCTCGCTCCGTGGAGCCAGGCTCAAACGGCGCAGGTTTACCAAGATGTTGCGACAGATAACACCATTGAGCTGCTGCAAAAAGGGCAATTTCAACGCTCGCCTGATGGACGAGCGGTAGTGTTTATCGATGATATCGACAAGAAAGAGTTGAAGAACGTTTTTATCGCTCAATTAACACCGCAAGATTCGATTCGTCCAAGTGTGATGTTTGCCAAATCCGGTACTACCCATGAATTGTCCGATGGCCGCCAAATTTTAAAGCTACAAGATGGTAAGCGATACGAAGGCATACCCACTCGTTTGGATTACATGGTGACTGACTATCAGGAGTATGAAGCCTTGATTGGTCAAAAGCAGGGGCAAGCACCAGATTTAGGTTGGATGGCGAAGCCGACAATAGAGTTGCTTGGTGATGACAGCCGCTATGCGCAAGCAGAACTGCAGTGGCGGATATCATTGGTGATTTGTATTCCACTGTTAACCATGATCGTTATCCCGCTTTCAGCGGTTAACCCTCGCCAAGGTCGATTTGCAAAAATGGCCCCAGCGGTACTGATATATTTGACCTACTTCTTGCTACTTAGTACCTGCCAGTCGGCAATGCAGGCGGGAAGCTTGCCAACCTATATCGGCATGTGGGCGTTGAATGGAGGCACACTGTTAGTGGGAATAGCGATAAACAGTATCGATAGTCTTTGGTTCCGTCGATTGAAAGACAAGTACAGAAGAAAGGCGGCGTAATTCATGTTTAAGATCTTAGATATTTATATCGGAAGGACGATTGTCGCCACGACCAGCCTATGTTTAATCACTCTGGTCGGTCTATCTGCCATCGTTAAGTACGTAGAGCAGCTTAAGTCCGTGGGCAGAGGGGCGTATACAGCGCTCACGGCATTTTACTTTACAGCACTATCGATTCCTCGTGATATTGAATTGTTTTTCCCGATGGCGGTTTTGCTTGGTGCATTGATAGGTCTTGGGATGCTGGCAACGAGCTCAGAGCTGGTGGTCATGCAAGCTGCGGGCTTTTCTAAACTCGATATCGGTCTTTCGGTGCTTAAAACAGCCATTCCGATCATGGTGCTCGTCATGATGCTCGGAGAGTGGGGTGCACCAACATCTCAAAAGCTCGCTCGAGAGATCCGCTCATTTGCCGTATCAGGGGGGAGTATCGTGTCTGTGCGGTCGAGTATTTGGGCCAAAGACGGAAATGATTATATCTTCATTGGGCGTGCAGATGGTGAGCACCTAAACGCTATTAACGTGTGGGAGTTTGACGATAACAATCAGCTTCAACGCACTATTGCCGCAGAAAAGGCTAATTACTTAGGCGATAAAGACTGGCTTGCAGAAAATGTCGTTGAGACTGTGTTTGAAGATGAACAAGCGGTGAGACGTATCGACCACGACCAAGTCACGTGGCAAAGCAGTATTTCTCCTGACAAATTGCAAGTGGTGACGGTACAGCCGTCTGAATTAGCCCTTAGTGACTTATACAGTTATGTAGAGTATCTGAGGGATTCGAAACAAGACCCATCTCGTTATGAGCTCGCCTTTTGGCGTAAAGCCACCCAACCCGTCACTGTAGCCGTGATGATGTTTGTGGCTATGTCATTTGTTTTTGGTCCGCTTAGAAGCACCACGATGGGAGCTAGGATCTTATCGGGTGTGGTTGCAGGCTTTGGCTTTTATATCATTGCCGAGACTTTTGCTAACGCAAGCTTGCTGTATAAGTTGCCAGCTCCGGTAGGGGCATTGGTTCCAAGTGTTGCTTTCATGCTGATAGCCATCTTGATGATGAGGCGAAAGCTATAACCTAGAGAATAAAAAAAGGAGGCGTTGCCTCCTTTTTTTATTAATTAGCATTAATTAGCTTTTGGCAGAACCACCATCTTAGTTTTTGCCCACATGTCTTGAAAGCTACGTTTTTCTGGGTCAAAAGGCACAGCCAGATTCCCAAGACCAAATACAGAAGTCGCAACACGAATCAATGCTTGAGTAATCGTAATGCGTCCACCCTCATGGTTGGTTAGGTGTAAGCGCCATGCACGCATTCCGAGAGTTTGTCCTGCTTTAGTCCAAAAGAAGACAAAAAATCCAACCCAAACCGCCGCAAGGTAGAAGGTGTAAAGAGGGCTTATTACTGGGTGATTAGAAAGCATGTCACTTGCGTCGATGTAGCCACCGTAACTTAACAGCCCAACGCCGTTTAGGGCGAACATTGCTGCGATAACGATACCGCCAGCCATCATTTCAATTGCTAAGATAATCAGCGCATCATAGCCAAGGGCGCCAAGACGGCGAAATAGACCCGCAGGAGGGTATTGCATACTAGTATCCAGATTATTCGTTGAATGAACGACAGAATATCTACCTGCCGACGGGTCGCAAGTGACAAAGCTCACACTGTGGTACTGGCAACAAAAAAATTAGCGCTTTGTACAGATATTCTTCTGTTGAGTGTAACCATCATTACATACCCAGCCATCGCCCTTGGAGTTAAGCGATGCATTTTGAGGAATGGCGATTGCGATACAGCGATAGCGGTCGCGTTTATAACCTCGGCGGCATTCCCAGTCATCACCCGTAAAGTTTAAGAACGCATTGGCGGGCACATAGATTTGCATACAGCGATTGCCTTTCTTTTTATAGCCCGTTTGGCAGGTCCAATCATTGCCCTTATCATTTAACACTCCTTTAGCAGGGAGTTTTAGGGTGACACAGCGGTCACCTGACTTGATAAAGCCCCTCAAGCACTCCCAACTATCGAGTGACTCAGACAACTTTGCATTATTCGGCACATCGACCGTATAGCGAATTTTGACTTTGAGGCCACTATAGCCTGCTGGAAGCCTCGTATTCTTCGGCATATATTGTTGCAGTTCTTTGTAGAGTTCGGCATCAGCCATATTGGCTTGTTCAAGGCCATAGTCACGAGAAAACTGCTGTAATGCTTGACGGGTTTTTTGCCCCATCTTGCCATCGGCTGCACCGGGAGCATAGCCAAGCTCTAGTAACATGAACTGCAGATTGTCGACTTCGAAAACAGGCTGTGTTGACATTTCTGCCTTTGGTTTGTCAGTCAGCGGTGGTGTTGTTACGGGCGGAGGGGCTGTAACATCGGGGATATTAGGTTTATCTGGACGCACATCTATTGGGCTTGGGAGCTCAACAGGAGATAAATCTCGTACTGAGTTTGGCAATAAGCCAGTGAAGGCAAGTACACCGACAGTGAAAACCGCGATAGAAAACAGCACAAATAGCCAGTAGCACACGGACTTAATCGTGTGCCAAGTACTAAAACTATTGCGACTTTGAGTGTATGAAAACTCTCCAAAATCCAGTTTGTTAGAGGTGTTTTTGGCCATAATCCATCATTGGGTGGTCTGCGATATCCTTTCTTTTATGGCAGTCTAAGCGGGTAAACCCAGTGAATACACCAATTTATCGACAAAACTTGCCCTGTATCCAATTTAAGACGTATTTGGTTCAAGCTTCATGTGGCGAAACGATTTAGTGGTGAATATTGATAACCAGATCTCACCTCACCAAGCTGAACGCTGAAATAATCACCAAACAGATGGTTTTTAAGGATTTAGCCCTTGCGCCACCTTAAGGGTTACGTATAATGCCAACCATCAAGAGGCAATAGCCTTAAGATGCCGGTGTGGTGAAATTGGTATACACGACGGATTCAAAATCCGTTGCCTTCGGGCGTGGCGGTTCAAGTCCGCCCACCGGTACCATTATTTAGAAAGGTCGCTTTATAGCGGCCTTTCGTCGTTTTTAGCAGTTGAAAGTGACCCTTTGTATCCGAGTGGCGGCCGGAATGCCGGACCATCAAGTCCGCCCACCGGTACCATTATTTAGAAAGGTCGCTTTGTAGCGGCCTTTCGTCGTTTTAAGCAGTTGAAAGTGACCCTTTGTATCCGAGTGGCGGCCGGAATGCCGGACCATCAAGTCCGCCCACCGGTACCATTATTTAGAAAGGTCGCTTTATAGCGGCCTTTCGTCGTTTTAAGCAGTTGAAAGTGACCCTTTGTATCCGAGTGGCGGCCGGAATGCCGGACCATCAAGTCCGCCCACCGGTACCATTATTTAGAAAGGTCGCTTTGTAGCGGCCTTTTGTCGTTTTAGGCAGTTGAAAGTGACCCTTTGTATCCGAGTGGCGGCCGGCATGCCGGACCATCAAGTCCGCCCACTGGTACCATTATTTAGAAAGGTCGCTTTATAGCGGTCTTTTGTCGTTTTTAGCTGTTGAAAGCCACTTCTTAACAAAGCCTCGATATGCCTCGAGGCTTTGTTATATCTAAAGCAATAAATTACTTCTGCACCTTGTTAACCTTAAAATAAATTCAAATATCGGGTCACTTAGTATGAACAAACCTACTTTTAACAATCTAGACCAGCGCCAACCGTACTTACCCATCTCTATGCTGATAGCTTTAAATGAGTCTTCTCAGGGTGAAAAAGTTTCTGTTGTGAACAAAGTGGTTGAAACTTTTTTGTTAGATATTGCCAAGTGCCCAACTCTGTCAGAAGTGCTAGATATCAGCATTATCAGTACTCAGCAATATGTCACGGTTTTACGCCCGCAAACGACGATTGACGATGGGATATCCGTGCCACTATTTTCTGCAAAGGGAAGTAAGAGGGCTCTAGGGCAAGGGTTAGAAGTTTCGATCAATATGCTGAGAACTAAAGTCGTTGAATGTGATGCAGAAGGCACATCTTGTCGTCGACCTTGGCTGATAGTTATAACTGATGGGGTAGGGACCGATTGTTGGGAGGACTCTGCTATTAAGCTACAACGTTTGGCCGAGGAAAAATCTATGATCCCAGTGATAATTAATCTTGGTGATAGAGCTGAGGCTTTGGAACAGTGTGCGGTGATCCCCGTGTTCCATAATGCTGCATTCACAGTGGGACAGGTTCTAGATTGGGTTAAATCTAGCATGCAAATTATCGCTAAGGCTCAGGTCGGACAAATGGTGCGATTACCTAGTCCACCAAGCATTGATTAATCATTCCAGCACTTATTTTATGGAGGTCACTTTTCAGTGGCCTCTTTTCTTTCCAACTCATTGATAGCATTGTGCTTCGTGTAGCACTCAACAGTCCAAATGCTTGTTATTGTATCTAGAGCTCTGGCATCCTAGGCAACTACTGCTAATTTTATAGATAAATTCCAATTAGAGGTTGGTTATGTTAGTACCACCTAAAGCGCCTGATGAAAAATATCGCCTACAAGCATTGAGAGCGCTTAACGTCTTGGATACCGAAGACGAAGAGCGTTTTGACCGAGTCACAAGATTAGCTCGGCGTTTGTTTAATGTGCCCATTGCTTTGGTGAGCTTAGTGGATGAGAACCGTCAGTGGTTTAAGTCTTGTTATGGGTTAGATGTGAGAGAAACAGGTCGTGATATCTCTTTCTGCGGGCACGCCATTCTTGGTGAAGGGGTGTTTGTCATCGAAAATGCCTTGGAAGATGAACGCTTTGCGGATAACCCGCTGGTTTCAGGGCCTCCTGGAATACGCTTTTATGCGGGGGTTCCACTAGAACTGGAAGATGGCTACAAACTGGGAACCCTGTGTATTATTGATGACAAGCCTAGAGAGTTTGACCAAGAGCAAATCCAAGACTTAATCGATCTGGCGAAAATGGCAGAGCAAGAGTTGGTGGCAAAATACAGTGCTGGGTTAGATGAGTTAACAGGTCTGTCTAATCGTAGGGGTTTTTCGGGGCTAACTACTAAAGCTTTGAGCTATTGTTTTATGGCGGGTCTGCCAGCCTCTTTAGTCTATCTCGATCTCAACCGGTTTAAAGATATTAATGACAAATTTGGTCATCAAGCGGGGGATCAAGCGCTTGTTCGGTTCTCGTCGCTATTATGTGCCTGTTATCGAGATTCCGATGTTGTGGCACGTGTCGGTGGGGATGAGTTTGTCGTGTTTATGGCTGGCGCTGATCAAGCGATGGCTGAAAGCGCAATTGACAGGCTTTTTGCGAGCTTAGATGAACTGAATCAAAGTGGTCAGTTTGAATTTAATATCGAGTTTTGTCATGGCATTGTTGAATGTGCACCTGACATGACCACTAGTATCGATGATCTTATCAAGCAAGCCGATGAGCGAATGTATTGCATGAAAGGACAGCTACGCTGAGTCGTTAAGTTCAGTAAATTAAAAAAGCGCCCACCAAAGGTAAGCGCCAAAAAGGGAACTATCAATTCTTAGGAATTATAGGTAGTAACGTACACCTAGGTTCCATTTGTTATCTTTACCGTCTCGAGCCTTGTCACCAAGATTAAACTGGTAACCAGCAAAACCTACGAACTGAGAAGTAAATTTGTACTCAGATTGTAGCGCTGCAGTTTTGTATTTTAGCTCTTTAGCTGTATCGTCTTTTTGCTCTTCGAAGTTTGCACTGATAGTTAGGTTGTTCTCGAAGCCGTACGCTACTAGTGCTTCTTGAGAAACGTAAACTTTGTCACCATCTTCTTGAGCGTGGTTTTGGTAAGTTACAGCTGCGTAAAGGCCTTTGCTGTAAGTACCGTAGCTCGCGCTACCAAGCTGCAACGTTTCTTGTTTAGCATCACGTTTACCAGTGTTGTATGCATAACCTAGAGCGATATCTTGGATAACGTATTTAACAGCAACTTGTGCGCGTTGGCCGTAAGTTGTGTTGTTAGCATTTGTTTGTGCGCCCTGCCAACCAGCACCAAGAGAAACAGTACCAGCTTCACCTAGCTCAACACTGTTGCGGTAGCTAACCATTTTATTTGCACGACCAGTACCCAGATCGCCGTGAGAACGATCACCGCCAGCTGTTGAGAAGTTGTAGATGTAGTCGTTAGCGAAAGCGATTGGTTTATCTGCCGCTAGTCCCACTTCAGTGTAGTAAGGTGACCACTGGGTACCTACTACGACACGGCCAAGTGAATCATGAGTTAGACCAATGTAACCTAAACGAGTGGTAAAAGAGGTGTCACCACCGTTGATGTAGTTCAGTGCCCATTCGCCTTTTGCATCAACTGTTAGCTCTTCATTTACCTCGTGTGTCGCATTAAAGTTTAGACGAGGAGAGTTTTGCTTAACTGTTGCATTATCTTTGTCATCGTCACCTAGACTTACAGATACGTGACCACCTAGAGAGAAAGTGGTGCCGTCTTGGTTTAAAACTTCAATGGCGTGTGCTTGAGAAGTAAGAGCGATTACCGCTGCTGCTAGAAGAGTCTTTTTCATAAGAGATTATCCCTGAGTTCTATTTAGAGTCATTCTTCCTGTGTGAATGACTGGAGTGATTCCAACTCTACGGTTTGGTTTCTCAATCTCTTACTGAAAAGATATTAATTTAAACAAATTGATATATTTATATTTATATCATTGTTTTTTAATGATTATTTCATTTGTAATTTAGAGTTCAATTTATCAATTTTTCATTTGGTATTATATTAAATTTACAGGGTGGATTGGTTTGGATGTATGATGCTTGTGCCAATATGAAATGAGTTGTTTTTGTCTCGAAAGCTCAAATTGAACTATCTTTATTAAAGGCTTAAGTAAATTAAGGACTGACTATGCAACAGGGAGAGTTGTTATCTAGGGTCAATGAACTACCCCAGATAAAGAAAGTGCTTCAAGAACTAGTGGAATTGGTGAATCAAGAAGACGTCGATTTCCATCTACTTTCGCAAAAAATTGCACTCGAACAAGTCGTTTCAGCGAAAGTGTTACGCTTAGCAAATTCAGCGCACTTTGGCCGCTCTAGAACAGTGGCTTCAATTGATGAAGCAGTGGTTAGGTTGGGAATGGCTCCAATCAAAACCATGGTCATAGTGTCGGTGCTTTCAAGTGCTTTTCCTAAATTTGAAACGATGGATATTCACCAATATTGGTCTGACACCTTCGAGGTTGCAACGATAGCGAGCTATTTAGCTAAGAAAGTTCGCCTTGATGCTAACCAAGCATTTACAGCTGGTGTCTTGCATAATATTGGAGAGCTGATGATCCACTCTTTAGCTCCGGACTTTGCATTGGAAATCGCACACAGGATAGAAAATGGGGAAGAGGCGTCTCTGGTGCAAAACGAAATTCTAGGTACGACCTCAACTCGCTTAGGGGCGAAACTTGCAACAGCGTGGAAATTTGGTCCTGAGCTCACAGACTCAATCGCACACTATCTTGTCCCAGACCAAGCCGAAGAAGACCAAAGAATGGCAAGCCTACTTCACCTCGCTTTTCGCATCAATAGAGATTGGGCATCCCTTGAGTCTGAGCAAGAGCAATACGATTATCTTGATGCAAGTCAGGATTTAGTTGCACTTGGGCTTTCACCTGAAGAATATGAAGGTATCAATTGTGTCATAGGAAAAGGGGAGGAGATCGCTACACAGATGATGGGGTAATCACCTGATAAAAGCCGACATATTTCATATATTCCTATTTAACATAGTGATGCTATTATCATTGTCATCATATAATTGGCAGCCAGCGACAACTATAAGGACGTAATCAGTTTCACGTGGCAAGTATAAAAATTACTGTTGACCGAATCCAACCAGGCTTACATGTCCGACTACCCGTTAGTTGGAAAGATCACCCCTTTCTCCTAAACAGCTTCAAGATAAAGTCTCAAGAGCAAGTCGACATTATCCGTCACTTAGGGATTAAGCACGTTTTTATCAATCCAGAGCAAAGTGATACCCAGCCACTTCCTGTTAAAGACACTCCCGCGACTGAACCTAGCGCTGAACAAGTGGAGATTGAACAAACAAAGAAAAAGATGTGGCAGGAGAAAGAAGAGCGAATAGAAAAGCTCAATGCCTATAGAAGAAGAGTGCAAAGCTGTGAAAAAGAATTTGAGCGCTCGATAGCAAGGCTTCGCTCGGTAATGGGGAAAATTCGCAGCCGACCGATTGATGCCGTAGGGGAAGCGACTCAAATGGTGGATAGCATTGTTGATTCGCTTCTTGCAGATAATAGTGTCACTTTGCACCTGATGAGCGGCAAAAGTAAAACGAAAGACTTTTACTTTCACTCGCTAAACGTTGCGGTCATTTCTATGATGATCGCAAAAAGCAAAGGCATGCCAGCAGAGCAGATCAAAGAATTAGCGTTCGCTGCACTTTTCCATGATATGGGGAAAGTAAGAATTCCAGCAGCGATACTCAACAAAAATACAGCCTATACTGCACCTGAAGAAAACTACTATAAGCTTCATCCTAAGTACGGGTTGGATTTGGCTTCAAAAATAGACGGCTTTGAAGACGCTGTATTGAAAGTCATCGCTCAGCATCATGAACGAATTGATGGTAGTGGTTACCCAGATGGATTAAAAGGGGATGATATCCACCCTTACTCGCAGATAGTTGGGCTTGCCAATGCATACGATGGGCTTTGTCACGCCAGAATTCCTAGTGAGCAAAGAATCCCGTTTAGTGCTCTTTCACATCTATATAAGAACTGTAAACACCTATTCAATAATGAAGACCTTAATATACTGATCAAGTTTATGGGGGTGTACCCGCCAGGTACGGTAGTCCAACTAAGTAACTCTATGGTTGGTTTGGTTATCTCAGTGAATGCTAACGCTATCCTTTACCCAAATGTACTTTTATACGATCCGAACGTTCCAAGAAACCAAGCCCCTATTCTTGACCTTGCTGGTAGTGACCTAAAAATAGAGGCGGCGATACTTCCTAGTCGTTTACCAGAAAAAGTTCGTGAGTACTTAAACCCTCGTACGCGCATTTCATATTTCTTCGACACTGACAGTTAACTGGCTTATCCACAGAAAAATGTGCATAACCTGTGCTTTGCATGGGTGAAAAGTATGGGCAATTTTCTGTTTGATTGTTTTGTCAGCAAGCGATTAAAAAAGTGAGAAAAAATGCAATTAATCGCTTGCCTATTCTCAAGACCTCCCTATAATGCGCCCTCACTGACACGGAGCAACACGCACCAAGTCAGAGAGGCGAAATAAAGTGTTGACACTGAAAAGTATCTCCCTATAATTCACCTCCGCTTCGAGAGAGACCTCACGAAGCAAAGCTCTTTAACAATTTAAACCTATCAATCTGTGTGGGCACTCGTTGATGATAATCAAAACTGATTCTTCGGAATCACAATGGTTTCAATGAAACGAAGTGACCATTGAGTCGAAAGACTCAGCACAGTCAATTCAAACATTACTTATGCTATTTATTTAGCAAGAGCAATGTTCAGTATTCATTGAGCCGACAAAATCTTAAATTGAAGAGTTTGATCATGGCTCAGATTGAACGCTGGCGGCAGGCCTAACACATGCAAGTCGAGCGGAAACGAGTTATCTGAACCTTCGGAGGACGATAACGGCGTCGAGCGGCGGACGGGTGAGTAATGCCTGGGAATATGCCTTGATGTGGGGGATAACTATTGGAAACGATAGCTAATACCGCATAATAGCTTCGGCTCAAAGAGGGGGACCTTCGGGCCTCTCGCGTCAAGATTAGCCCAGGTGGGATTAGCTAGTTGGTGAGGTAATGGCTCACCAAGGCGACGATCCCTAGCTGGTCTGAGAGGATGATCAGCCACACTGGAACTGAGACACGGTCCAGACTCCTACGGGAGGCAGCAGTGGGGAATATTGCACAATGGGCGCAAGCCTGATGCAGCCATGCCGCGTGTATGAAGAAGGCCTTCGGGTTGTAAAGTACTTTCAGCAGTGAGGAAGGCATTAACGTTAATAGCGTTAGTGTTTGACGTTAGCTGCAGAAGAAGCACCGGCTAACTCCGTGCCAGCAGCCGCGGTAATACGGAGGGTGCGAGCGTTAATCGGAATTACTGGGCGTAAAGCGCATGCAGGTGGTTTGTTAAGTCAGATGTGAAAGCCCGAGGCTCAACCTCGGAACTGCATTTGAAACTGGCAGGCTAGAGTACTGTAGAGGGGGTAGAATTTCAGGTGTAGCGGTGAAATGCGTAGAGATCTGAAGGAATACCGGTGGCGAAGGCGGCCCCCTGGACAGATACTGACACTCAGATGCGAAAGCGTGGGGAGCAAACAGGATTAGATACCCTGGTAGTCCACGCCGTAAACGATGTCTACTTGGAGGTTGTGGCCTTGAGCCGTGGCTTTCGGAGCTAACGCGTTAAGTAGACCGCCTGGGGAGTACGGTCGCAAGATTAAAACTCAAATGAATTGACGGGGGCCCGCACAAGCGGTGGAGCATGTGGTTTAATTCGATGCAACGCGAAGAACCTTACCTACTCTTGACATCCAGAGAAGCCAGCGGAGACGCAGGTGTGCCTTCGGGAGCTCTGAGACAGGTGCTGCATGGCTGTCGTCAGCTCGTGTTGTGAAATGTTGGGTTAAGTCCCGCAACGAGCGCAACCCTTATCCTTGTTTGCCAGCACTTCGGGTGGGAACTCCAGGGAGACTGCCGGTGATAAACCGGAGGAAGGTGGGGACGACGTCAAGTCATCATGGCCCTTACGAGTAGGGCTACACACGTGCTACAATGGCGCATACAGAGGGTTGCCAGCCAGCGATGGTGAGCGGATCCCAAAAAGTGCGTCGTAGTCCGGATTGGAGTCTGCAACTCGACTCCATGAAGTCGGAATCGCTAGTAATCGTGGATCAGAATGCCACGGTGAATACGTTCCCGGGCCTTGTACACACCGCCCGTCACACCATGGGAGTGGGCTGCAAAAGAAGCAGGTAGTTTAACCTTCGGGAGGACGCTTGCCACTTTGTGGTTCATGACTGGGGTGAAGTCGTAACAAGGTAGCCCTAGGGGAACCTGGGGCTGGATCACCTCCTTATACGAAAGATTATCTTTGATTAGTGTCCACACAGATTGATTAGGTTTGATTAAAAGAGTTTTACTAAGTGATTTTTCTTAGTTCGAGGAAGGCAAGTGATGAGCGAAGGAGCATACACCAGTATGTGACTGAGTGAAGAGCGCCGCCTGACGCTGAAATAAGGAAAAGCACGACGAAAAACAGTGTCCCGTTCGTCTAGAGGCCTAGGACACCGCCCTTTCACGGCGGTAACAGGGGTTCGACTCCCCTACGGGATACCATCTTTAAGCACATTTGCTTAAGTGTTCTTAAAAATGGTTTCTTTCTTTAAATAGAAAGCAAACTTGCTCTTTAACAATTTGGAAAGCTGACGAATAACAACAATCCCCATATCTTTTAGATATGCGTTGTTATTCAAATTAAAAGTTCTCAAATCCTAATTCTTAGAATTAGGTACCAACACACATTCAAGTGTTCTTGGAAGTAACGAAAGTTACTTATATTTGAGTCCGGCAAAATCGAACGTTATCTCGCTCATTCAATAATGAGATAACGAAACCTTGGTTGTTTGCCATACGCAAAGACCCCTTCGGGTTGTATGGTTAAGTGACTAAGCGTACACGGTGGATGCCTTGGCAGTCAGAGGCGATGAAAGACGTATTAACTTGCGATAAGCCCAGATTAGGTAGTAAAAACCATTTGAGTCTGGGATTTCTGAATGGGGAAACCCGGCCGCATAAGCGGTCATCACTAACTGAATACATAGGTTAGTGAGGCGAACTCGGGGAACTGAAACATCTAAGTACCCGAAGGAAGAGAAATCAACCGAGATTCCGAAAGTAGCGGCGAGCGAAATTGGATTAGCCCTTAAGCTTTTAATGCGTTAGACGAATGTTCTGGAAAGTTCAACGATACAGGGTGATAGTCCCGTAGTTGTCGACGCATCATCAGTGAAATCGAGTAGGGCGGGACACGTGATATCCTGTCTGAATATGGGGGGACCATCCTCCAAGGCTAAATACTACTGACTGACCGATAGTGAACCAGTACCGTGAGGGAAAGGCGAAAAGAACCCCTGTGAGGGGAGTGAAATAGAACCTGAAACCGTGTACGTACAAGCAGTAGGAGCCCCATCACTAAGCCTGTTAGTGATGAAAGCACAGCGACTACTTTTGCTGATAACGGTTAACAACGCGATAGCGTTGGTCAACCAACCAATCAAGCAGAGGTGGCTTAGTGATGGGGTGACTGCGTACCTTTTGTATAATGGGTCAGCGACTTATATTCAGTGGCAAGGTTAACCATCTAGGGGAGCCGTAGGGAAACCGAGTCTTAACTGGGCGATGTAGTCTCTGGATATAGACCCGAAACCAGGTGATCTAGCCATGGGCAGGTTGAAGGTTGAGTAACATCAACTGGAGGACCGAACCGACTAATGTTGAAAAATTAGCGGATGACTTGTGGCTAGGGGTGAAAGGCCAATCAAACCTGGAGATAGCTGGTTCTCCCCGAAAGCTATTTAGGTAGCGCCTCGGACGAATACTACTGGGGGTAGAGCACTGTTAAGGCTAGGGGGTCATCCCGACTTACCAACCCTTTGCAAACTCCGAATACCAGTAAGTACTATCCGGGAGACACACGGCGGGTGCTAACGTCCGTCGTGGAGAGGGAAACAACCCAGACCGCCAGCTAAGGTCCCAAATTACTACTAAGTGGGAAACGATGTGGGAAGGCTCAGACAGCCAGGATGTTGGCTTAGAAGCAGCCATCATTTAAAGAAAGCGTAATAGCTCACTGGTCGAGTCGGCCTGCGCGGAAGATGTAACGGGGCTAAGTAGTAAACCGAAGCTGCGGCTGCAACTTATGTTGCGGGGTAGGGGAGCGTTCTGTAAGCGGTTGAAGGTGGTCTGTAAGGGCTGCTGGACGTATCAGAAGTGCGAATGCTGACATGAGTAACGATAAAGGGGGTGAAAAACCTCCTCGCCGGAAGACCAAGGGTTCCTGTCCAACGTTAATCGGGGCAGGGTAAGTCGACCCCTAAGGCGAGGCCGAAAGGCGTAGTCGATGGGAAACGGGTTAATATTCCCGTACTTCTTACAATTGCGATGGGGGGACGGAGAAGGCTAGGTGGGCCTGGCGACGGTTGTCCAGGTTCAAGTATGTAGGCGGAAGAATTAGGTAAATCCGGTTCTTCTTAACGCTGAGATACGATGTCGAGCATCTACGGATGTGAAGTCATTGATGCCATGCTTCCAGGAAAAGCCTCTAAGCTTCAGATTGTAAGGAATCGTACCCCAAACCGACACAGGTGGTCGGGTAGAGAATACCAAGGCGCTTGAGAGAACTCGGGTGAAGGAACTAGGCAAAATGGTACCGTAACTTCGGGAGAAGGTACGCTCTTGTGGGTGAAGTCCCTTGCGGATGGAGCTAACGAGAGTCGCAGATACCAGGTGGCTGCAACTGTTTATTAAAAACACAGCACTGTGCAAAATCGTAAGATGACGTATACGGTGTGACGCCTGCCCGGTGCCGGAAGGTTAATTGATGGGGTTAGACGTAGTCGAAGCTCTTGATCGAAGCCCCGGTAAACGGCGGCCGTAACTATAACGGTCCTAAGGTAGCGAAATTCCTTGTCGGGTAAGTTCCGACCTGCACGAATGGCGTAATGATGGCCACGCTGTCTCCACCCGAGACTCAGTGAAATTGAAATCGCTGTGAAGATGCAGTGTACCCGCGGCTAGACGGAAAGACCCCGTGAACCTTTACTACAGCTTGGCACTGAACATTGACCCTACATGTGTAGGATAGGTGGGAGGCTTTGAAACTTGGGCGCCAGTTCAAGTGGAGCCGTCCTTGAAATACCACCCTTGTAGTGTTGATGTTCTAACTTAGACCCCTAATCGGGGTTGAGGACAGTGCCTGGTGGGTAGTTTGACTGGGGCGGTCTCCTCCCAAAGAGTAACGGAGGAGCACGAAGGTGGGCTAAAACACGGTTGGACATCGTGTGGTTAGTGCAATGGCATAAGCCCGCTTGACTGCGAGAATGACAATTCGAGCAGGTGCGAAAGCAGGTCATAGTGATCCGGTGGTTCTGTATGGAAGGGCCATCGCTCAACGGATAAAAGGTACTCCGGGGATAACAGGCTGATACCGCCCAAGAGTTCATATCGACGGCGGTGTTTGGCACCTCGATGTCGGCTCATCACATCCTGGGGCTGAAGTCGGTCCCAAGGGTATGGCTGTTCGCCATTTAAAGTGGTACGCGAGCTGGGTTTAGAACGTCGTGAGACAGTTCGGTCCCTATCTGCCGTGGGCGTTGGAAGATTGAAGGGGGCTGCTCCTAGTACGAGAGGACCGGAGTGGACGAACCTCTGGTGTTCGGGTTGTCATGCCAATGGCATTGCCCGGTAGCTAAGTTCGGAATCGATAACCGCTGAAAGCATCTAAGCGGGAAGCGAGCCCTGAGATGAGTCTTCCCTGGCACTTTAAGTGTCCTAAAGGGTTGTTCGAGACTAGAACGTTGATAGGCAGGGTGTGTAAGCGTTGTGAGGCGTTGAGCTAACCTGTACTAATTGCCCGTGAGGCTTAACCATACAACACCCAAGGGGTTTTGATGGACTCAAAGCAAGAACAGAATTGAATGTGTATAGACGGTAAACGGCGAGCGGCTAAGGGCCGACGGCGTGAGAACAAAGAACAGCTTTCCAGGTTATTATCGCTAGACTCCGTTGGCCGAATGCCGATGGCCGTTTACCGATAAACAGAATTTGCTTGGCGACCATAGCATTGTGGACCCACCTGATTTCCATGCCGAACTCAGAAGTGAAACGCAATAGCGCCGATGGTAGTGTGGGGCTTCCCCATGTGAGAGTAGGACATCGCCAGGCTTTGAACACAAATTGCTGCTGTAACTTGCATCTTTTGATTCTGCGATGCTCATGTACATACGTACATTGCGCTTCTCAAATCAAAATCTGACGGCGCTACAACAACAATTTGAAGTCCAAAGCGAAGATATGTCAGTCTTTGGATGTTGCTTGCTTGAATATCAAGCAGGTCACCATAGAGTTTTCCTCTTTGTTTCTAGATTTTAAAAATCTAAAAGCAAATTACTTAAAATTCTATGTTGACTTTCGAAGTGAGAAGCGTATTATACGCACCTCGCTGACGCACTAAGGTGCTGAAAGCAAAGCTCTTTAACAATTTAAACCTATCAATCTGTGTGGGCACTCGTTGATGATAATCAAAATAGAAACTTCGGTTTCAACTTGGTTTCAATGATACGAAGTGACCATTGAGTCGAAAGACTCAGCACAGTCAATTCAAACATTACTTATGCTATTTATTTAGCAAGAGCAATGTTCAGTATTCATTGAGCCGACAAAATCTTAAATTGAAGAGTTTGATCATGGCTCAGATTGAACGCTGGCGGCAGGCCTAACACATGCAAGTCGAGCGGAAACGAGTTATCTGAACCTTCGGGGAACGATAACGGCGTCGAGCGGCGGACGGGTGAGTAATGCCTGGGAATATGCCTTGATGTGGGGGATAACTATTGGAAACGATAGCTAATACCGCATAACGCCTTCGGGCCAAAGAGGGGGACCTTCGGGCCTCTCGCGTCAAGATTAGCCCAGGTGGGATTAGCTAGTTGGTGAGGTAATGGCTCACCAAGGCGACGATCCCTAGCTGGTCTGAGAGGATGATCAGCCACACTGGAACTGAGACACGGTCCAGACTCCTACGGGAGGCAGCAGTGGGGAATATTGCACAATGGGCGCAAGCCTGATGCAGCCATGCCGCGTGTATGAAGAAGGCCTTCGGGTTGTAAAGTACTTTCAGCAGTGAGGAAGGCATTAACGTTAATAGCGTTAGTGTTTGACGTTAGCTGCAGAAGAAGCACCGGCTAACTCCGTGCCAGCAGCCGCGGTAATACGGAGGGTGCGAGCGTTAATCGGAATTACTGGGCGTAAAGCGCATGCAGGTGGTTTGTTAAGTCAGATGTGAAAGCCCGAGGCTCAACCTCGGAACTGCATTTGAAACTGGCAGGCTAGAGTACTGTAGAGGGGGGTAGAATTTCAGGTGTAGCGGTGAAATGCGTAGAGATCTGAAGGAATACCGGTGGCGAAGGCGGCCCCCTGGACAGATACTGACACTCAGATGCGAAAGCGTGGGGAGCAAACAGGATTAGATACCCTGGTAGTCCACGCCGTAAACGATGTCTACTTGGAGGTTGTGGCCTTGAGCCGTGGCTTTCGGAGCTAACGCGTTAAGTAGACCGCCTGGGGAGTACGGTCGCAAGATTAAAACTCAAATGAATTGACGGGGGCCCGCACAAGCGGTGGAGCATGTGGTTTAATTCGATGCAACGCGAAGAACCTTACCTACTCTTGACATCCAGAGAAGCCAGCGGAGACGCAGGTGTGCCTTCGGGAACTCTGAGACAGGTGCTGCATGGCTGTCGTCAGCTCGTGTTGTGAAATGTTGGGTTAAGTCCCGCAACGAGCGCAACCCTTATCCTTGTTTGCCAGCGAGTAATGTCGGGAACTCCAGGGAGACTGCCGGTGATAAACCGGAGGAAGGTGGGGACGACGTCAAGTCATCATGGCCCTTACGAGTAGGGCTACACACGTGCTACAATGGCGCATACAGAGGGTTGCCAACCAGCGATGGTGAGCGGATCCCAAAAAGTGCGTCGTAGTCCGGATTGGAGTCTGCAACTCGACTCCATGAAGTCGGAATCGCTAGTAATCGTGGATCAGAATGCCACGGTGAATACGTTCCCGGGCCTTGTACACACCGCCCGTCACACCATGGGAGTGGGCTGCAAAAGAAGCAGGTAGTTTAACCTTCGGGAGGACGCTTGCCACTTTGTGGTTCATGACTGGGGTGAAGTCGTAACAAGGTAGCCCTAGGGGAACCTGGGGCTGGATCACCTCCTTATACGAAAGATTAACTTCGATTAGTGTCCACACAGATTGATATGGTTTAGAAAGAAAGAGTTTTAATGTTGGGTCTGTAGCTCAGCTGGTTAGAGCGCTCGCCTGATAAGCGGGAGGTCGGTGGTTCAAGTCCACTCAGACCCACCACTTCTTCTCCCAGAAGAGGCTGGTTAAGACATTAATCGTCGATGGGGCTATAGCTCAGCTGGGAGAGCGCCTGCCTTGCACGCAGGAGGTCAGCAGTTCGATCCTGCTTAGCTCCACCATCTTTAAGTGTTTTCTCGATAGAGAATATTTAAAAATGGTTTCGATAAGAAACTCATGCTCTTTAACAATTTGGAAAGCTGACGAATAACAACAATCCCCATATCTTTTAGATATGCGTTGTTATTCAAATTAAAAGTTCTCAAATCCTAGTGCTTCTTTTTAAGTAAAGAGTCATTAGGTACCAACACACATTCAAGTGTTCTTGGAAATTTGAGTCCGGCAAAATCGAATGTTGTCTCACTCATTAAATAGAGACAACGAAACCTTGGTTGTTTGCCATACGTAAAGACCCCTTCGGGTTGTATGGTTAAGTGACTAAGCGTACACGGTGGATGCCTTGGCAGTCAGAGGCGATGAAAGACGTATTAACTTGCGATAAGCCCAGATTAGGTAGTAAAAACCATTTGAGTCTGGGATTTCTGAATGGGGAAACCCGGCCGCATAAGCGGTCATCACTAACTGAATACATAGGTTAGTGAGGCGAACTCGGGGAACTGAAACATCTAAGTACCCGAAGGAAGAGAAATCAACCGAGATTCCGAAAGTAGCGGCGAGCGAAATTGGATTAGCCCTTAAGCTTTTAATGCGTTAGACGAATGTTCTGGAAAGTTCAACGATACAGGGTGATAGTCCCGTAGTTGTCGACGCATCATCAGTGAAATCGAGTAGGGCGGGACACGTGATATCCTGTCTGAATATGGGGGGACCATCCTCCAAGGCTAAATACTACTGACTGACCGATAGTGAACCAGTACCGTGAGGGAAAGGCGAAAAGAACCCCTGTGAGGGGAGTGAAATAGAACCTGAAACCGTGTACGTACAAGCAGTAGGAGCCTCCTTGTGGGGTGACTGCGTACCTTTTGTATAATGGGTCAGCGACTTATATTCAGTGGCAAGGTTAACCATCTAGGGGAGCCGTAGGGAAACCGAGTCTTAACTGGGCGATGTAGTCTCTGGATATAGACCCGAAACCAGGTGATCTAGCCATGGGCAGGTTGAAGGTTGAGTAACATCAACTGGAGGACCGAACCGACTAATGTTGAAAAATTAGCGGATGACTTGTGGCTAGGGGTGAAAGGCCAATCAAACCTGGAGATAGCTGGTTCTCCCCGAAAGCTATTTAGGTAGCGCCTCGGACGAATACTACTGGGGGTAGAGCACTGTTAAGGCTAGGGGGTCATCCCGACTTACCAACCCTTTGCAAACTCCGAATACCAGTAAGTACTATCCGGGAGACACACGGCGGGTGCTAACGTCCGTCGTGGAGAGGGAAACAACCCAGACCGCCAGCTAAGGTCCCAAATTACTACTAAGTGGGAAACGATGTGGGAAGGCTCAGACAGCCAGGATGTTGGCTTAGAAGCAGCCATCATTTATAGAAAGCGTAATAGCTCACTGGTCGAGTCGGCCTGCGCGGAAGATGTAACGGGGCTAAGTAGTAAACCGAAGCTGCGGCTGCAACTTATGTTGCGGGGTAGGGGAGCGTTCTGTAAGCGGTTGAAGGTGGTCTGTAAGGGCTGCTGGACGTATCAGAAGTGCGAATGCTGACATGAGTAACGATAAAGGGGGTGAAAAACCTCCTCGCCGGAAGACCAAGGGTTCCTGTCCAACGTTAATCGGGGCAGGGTAAGTCGACCCCTAAGGCGAGGCCGAAAGGCGTAGTCGATGGGAAACGGGTTAATATTCCCGTACTTCTTACAATTGCGATGGGGGGACGGAGAAGGCTAGGTGGGCCTGGCGACGGTTGTCCAGGTTCAAGTACGTAGGCGGAAGAATTAGGTAAATCCGGTTCTTCTTAACGCTGAGATACGATGTCGAGCATCTACGGATGTGAAGTCATTGATGCCATGCTTCCAGGAAAAGCCTCTAAGCTTCAGATTGTAAGGAATCGTACCCCAAACCGACACAGGTGGTCGGGTAGAGAATACCAAGGCGCTTGAGAGAACTCGGGTGAAGGAACTAGGCAAAATGGTACCGTAACTTCGGGAGAAGGTACGCTCTTGTGGGTGAAGTCCCTTGCGGATGGAGCTAACGAGAGTCGCAGATACCAGGTGGCTGCAACTGTTTATTAAAAACACAGCACTGTGCAAAATCGTAAGATGACGTATACGGTGTGACGCCTGCCCGGTGCCGGAAGGTTAATTGATGGGGTTAGACGTAGTCGAAGCTCTTGATCGAAGCCCCGGTAAACGGCGGCCGTAACTATAACGGTCCTAAGGTAGCGAAATTCCTTGTCGGGTAAGTTCCGACCTGCACGAATGGCGTAATGATGGCCACGCTGTCTCCACCCGAGACTCAGTGAAATTGAAATCGCTGTGAAGATGCAGTGTACCCGCGGCTAGACGGAAAGACCCCGTGAACCTTTACTACAGCTTGGCACTGAACATTGACCCTACATGTGTAGGATAGGTGGGAGGCTTTGAAACTTGGGCGCCAGTTCAAGTGGAGCCGTCCTTGAAATACCACCCTTGTAGTGTTGATGTTCTAACTTAGACCCCTAATCGGGGTTGAGGACAGTGCCTGGTGGGTAGTTTGACTGGGGCGGTCTCCTCCCAAAGAGTAACGGAGGAGCACGAAGGTGGGCTAAACACGGTTGGACATCGTGTGGTTAGTGCAATGGCATAAGCCCGCTTGACTGCGAGAATGACAATTCGAGCAGGTGCGAAAGCAGGTCATAGTGATCCGGTGGTTCTGTATGGAAGGGCCATCGCTCAACGGATAAAAGGTACTCCGGGGATAACAGGCTGATACCGCCCAAGAGTTCATATCGACGGCGGTGTTTGGCACCTCGATGTCGGCTCATCACATCCTGGGGCTGAAGTCGGTCCCAAGGGTATGGCTGTTCGCCATTTAAAGTGGTACGCGAGCTGGGTTTAGAACGTCGTGAGACAGTTCGGTCCCTATCTGCCGTGGGCGTTGGAAGATTGAAGGGGGCTGCTCCTAGTACGAGAGGACCGGAGTGGACGAACCTCTGGTGTTCGGGTTGTCATGCCAATGGCATTGCCCGGTAGCTAAGTTCGGAATCGATAACCGCTGAAAGCATCTAAGCGGGAAGCGAGCCCTGAGATGAGTCTTCCCTGGCACTTTAAGTGTCCTAAAGGGTTGTTCGAGACTAGAACGTTGATAGGCAGGGTGTGTAAGCGTTGTGAGGCGTTGAGCTAACCTGTACTAATTGCCCGTGAGGCTTAACCATACAACACCCAAGGGGTTTTGATGGACTCAAAGCAAGAAAACTTGAATAGTGGGTTGAAGGGTCTAAGGACTTAAGGGTCTAAGGGCAGAGAACAAACAGCTTTCCGAATTCATATCGACCAAAGGTCGCAGGCTCTAACCCTTAAACCGTTAGGCCCTTTAATCCTTTAGCCGATATAACAGAATTTGCTTGGCGACCATAGCATTGTGGACCCACCTGATTTCCATGCCGAACTCAGAAGTGAAACGCAATAGCGCCGATGGTAGTGTGGGGCTTCCCCATGTGAGAGTAGGACATCGCCAGGCTTTGAACACAAATTGCTGCTGTAGCTTGCATCTTTTGATTCTGCGATGCTCATGTACATACGTACATTGCGCTTCTCAAATCAAAATCTGACGGCGCTACAACAACAATTTGAAGTCCAAAGCATTTTAGATTAGTAAGACTTTGGATATAACAGTTTGGTGCGGAGTGGTAGTTCAGTTGGTTAGAATACCGGCCTGTCACGCCGGGGGTCGCGGGTTCGAGTCCCGTCCACTCCGCCACTTATTAAGAAGCCTCGTCGAATGATGAGGCTTTTTTGCGTTTAGGAGCCTCAGCGAACGCTGGGGCTTTGTTGTATTTAATCGGTAAGCGAACGCTTCGCTAACGGACGCTGGCGCTAAGGGTAAAAGGGAAGAGCAAACCGCCCGAAGTATTTGACGAAGGCAGCCAAAAAATCATCATGCTCAACCCTTCAACCCTTCAACCCTTCAACCCTTCAACCCTTCAACCCTTCAACCCTTCAACCCTTCAACCCTCTATCCATTAGCTTAAACTTCGTTCTAAATTCCGACGGTGTCATTCCTTTTACCGTTTTGAATTGGCGATTAAAGTTCGATAAGTTGTTGAAGCCTGTTTTTTCTGCGATTAAGGCTATTGGGTATCGGGTGTTGACGAGAAGTTCGCTAGCTTTTCCGGTTCTAAAACGCTTCAAGTGCTCAGAAAAAGATTCATTGAAGTGCTTTTCAAACAGACGATAGGTAGAGCTCTCACTAAGGTGGATGGCTTGGCAAAGGTCGGAAATTTTTATTTGTTTAGCGTAGTGATCTTCGATAAAGCCTCTGGCTGATTCTACTCTCTCTAATGCCACATCATCGTTTGCTACTTGAATGAATGAACTTGGTGTTGAAGCGATTTTTTTGGTTTGAGGATCTTCTGCCAGAGTTATTAGCACTTCTAGAACACACATGAACTGTTGATGAGGCTTTTTCGAGTTGTGGTTGTTGAGCAGTGAATATATCTTTTCAGCAGTTTCGTTGCTGTAGCTAAGGCCATACTTAGACTCTTGGAGTAGCGTCTTTAAAATACGAAGTTCAGGTGTTGCCTCTATCAATCCTTCCAGCCATTGTGGGCGAAACCAAAGGATTAACGACTCAAGTGTTCCTTCTACATCTTGCTGCAACTTACCTGACAGCATATGTGGCATTCCTGACCCATACAGTAATAGTGTGTTATGCGTAATAGGTGCTATTGTCTCTGCGGCAAAATAACTTCCAGAAAAAGATCTATGCGGATCTCTGTATAAAACTAACTCGTATTCTGTGTGATAGTGCCAAGGGCAACTGACTTCGGGTTTCTTGATGCCACACTTATTTTCTCTCACTAACCAGTCAAAGTTGTTTTGGTTTAGAACGCTTTCTATTAATGGTTTCACGAAGCTCGACCTATCGTTAGACGAATAAATTTTACTTAAGCAGCATAGTTCTATGGCACATTTCAGTCAATGGAGGTATCAAACATGGTGTAAAAGTATCACTAGTAGAGCGAATAGCATCAAACTTATACGCTGATCTCAATTAGACTTCTCACTGTTTTCCATTGCTCTTGATAGGCATTACAGGTTATGTATCGAGATAAGATTGCTTTATTGTTTATAGGTACCGCATTTGCGATTGGCTTGTGCGGTGCTTTCTTTTACCCCCTCACGAGTTTGTTCATCGTAGAGGCTCTAGGAGCTCAGCCAGCGATGCTGAGCCTGTATATGTTCTTGGCGGTATCTAGCTCTGTTGTCGTGTCTCAGTGGATAGCTAAGCGCTCTGACCAAGGCTTGAGTCGCAAACGCATTTTGATGGTCTCAATGAGCTGTTACATGCTGACGGCTTTTAGTTTTGTGTTTATACGAGACTACTATCTGGCACTTATAGTGGTTGTAATGTTGGGTAGCGTCGGTGGAGCAGCCTTCGGACAGTTATTTGCAATGGGGCGAGAGTATGGAGACAAGTACCTATCTGATAGTACTTCCTTTATGTCTGTTATGCGTTCTGGTATTGCAATAGCTTGGGTATTTGGCCCACCACTTGCCTTCTGGTTGAAAGCACAAGTTGGGTTCTCAGCGTCATTCTCAGTATCGGCGGTTGTCGGGCTAACCTCAGTAGTACTTACTGGATTGTTTCTTCCCGATGCTGTTAGTCAATCAGAAGAAGTTAATAGCGAGCCAAATAAAGGTCTCAATACCCAAGTTGTTTTGTTCTGTATTGCCGTTGTATTGATGTTTGGTTCGAACAATCTATATATCACAAGTATGCCACTTTACCTGTCACAAGAGTTGGTTGTTGACCCAAGTTGGTTAGGCTTACTGTTTGGTGCCGCCGCATTATTTGAGATTCCGATTATGATCGCAGCTGGTGCATTCGCCGCAAGGTTTGGTGCCAAGCAAGTGCTACTTTTTGGTACGTTCGCAGGGACACTTTTTTACTTGACCATTATCTACGCAACCCAGTTTTGGGCCTTATTGGCTGCCCAATTACTCAACGGGCTATTTATTGGTGTATGCGCTACATTAGGTATGACTGTGTTGCAGGATATGATGAAAGATAGGCTAGGAACTGCGTCGACACTATTTTCAAACATGTTACAAGTTAGCTTATTAGTGGCAAGTTTGTCTGTGGGAGTCATTGGGGAGTTAAGCAGCTATTACAGTAGCTTCTACGCCTGCCTGGTTGGCGTTGTTCTATCTGGTGGCGTGGTTGCCTACCTTGCTTTCTTTTCCGTTCAGGACAAGCCACAGGAAGGTGCTGTGTGTAGTTGAGGACTGTTCCTTAAAAGCTGATTTTATTCGTTAAACGAAGCCCTAGTCGAGAGACTGAGGTTTTTTGGCTGTATGCCACTGCAGGGGGGGATGTGGTTATCCGGTTGCTAAATATTCACTATTCACAAAGAGTAGCCAATAAACAAGCCACGTCTTTCGACATGGCTTGTTGATTGGCTACCCCTGCGGGACTCGTACGGGCCGACGGAGTGCCGCCCAACCATCCGGCTGTGACATATTCACCGTTCACAAAGAGCAGACAATAAAAAAGCCACGTCTTTCGACATGGCTTGTTTATTTGGCTCCCCCTGCGGGACTCGAACCTGCGACATACGGATTAACAGTCCGCCGTTCTACCAACTGAACTAAGGGGGAATTATCTTTGTGCTTCAGAAGTCTTTAGACTCAAGGAGCTAATATGGCCCCCCCTACGGGACTTGTACGGGCCGGCCATCCGGCTGTGACATATCTACCGTTCACGAAGAGTAGATAATAAAAAAGCCACATCTTTCGATATGGCTTGTTTATTTTGGCTCCCCCTGCGGGACTCGAACCTGCGACATACGGATTAACAGTCCGCCGTTCTACCAACTGAACTAAGGGGGAATTATCTTATTGCTACACAGAAGTTTAAAAACTCAAGGAGCTAATATGGCTCCCCCTGCGGGACTCGAACCTGCGACATACGGATTAACAGTCCGCCGTTCTACCAACTGAACTAAGGGGGAACAAGAAATGGTGCCGACTACCGGAATCGAACTGGTGACCTACTGATTACAAGTCAGTTGCTCTACCTACTGAGCTAAGTCGGCACACTTTATTCTTATTGCTCGTACTAATTTGTTTAGCACCAACAATCTAAATTGTGGTGCCCGGAGGCGGAATCGAACCACCGACACGAGGATTTTCAATCCTCTGCTCTACCGACTGAGCTATCCGGGCGACGAGGTGTATTAAACGGGTTTTCACCGATTAGGTCAACAGAAAAATACAAAAAAAGTGTCGTTTGATGGTTTTCTATACTTAGTGGCTTGTTTTTAACTGTTGCAGTCGAAAAGTTGAGCGGATTGGATGTTCAACATGAGTAAAAAATCTCAGTTTGATATGAAGAAAGCGTGCCAAAAGACACGCTTAAACATTCATTAATGAAGCTTAAATTTACTGACACTCGCTTCTAATTTATCAGCAAGTTGGCTGAGCTTTTGAGTGCTGAGGTTGTTCTCAGAAACTTGGAAGCGTAGCTGACTACCACCTTCTTCAATTAAGTTGATGCGGTGAGAGATATCTTCGCCCACTTGGGTCTGTTCAGCGGCTGCTGTGGCAATTTGGTGACTCATTGAAGAAATACCCTCGAGTGCTTCTACAATGTGTTTGAGCGCCTCTGAAGCTCCTTGTGACTCTTCTACAGTAGACTGGCTTGTTTGAGAACATACCAACATGCTTTGAATTGCATTTTGAGAGCCTTGTTGTAGGTTAGCAATCATCTCCTGGATCTCTCTGGTGCTGTGCTGGGTTCTGCCAGCAAGGTTTCTGACTTCATCAGCAACAACCGCAAAACCTCGGCCTTGTTCACCAGCTCGAGCGGCTTCAATAGCAGCATTAAGCGCCAATAGGTTGGTTTGTTCTGCAATGTCACCAATTACATCTAATACTCTAACAATATTATTTACGTCATTATCTAGGTTTGATACTGCACTGCTTGCCGTGTTTAGCTGTTCAGAGAGACCAACAATATTGTCCAAGCTTGATTGGATCAATTGTTGGGTTACTTGGCTTTGTTTATCAGCTTGGTCAGTGTTATGAGCTGTTTCACTGGCTGAGTCAGAAACGTTATTGGCCGAAGATGCCATTTCTGTCATCGCTGTGGCAATAAGTGTCGTTGATTGCTGCTGATTATCAGTGAGTTCGTCAATGGAGACTGAACGTTTCGCAACGCTTTCTAGCTCGTTCCTTAATGCTGATGTTGAGTCATTCATTTGGCCGATTAAACCTGCCAGAGAACGATTCATCTGTAAAACTGCGTAGTAGATGCTGTCTTTGTCGCTGCACTCATTTAGACTGGTGTTTATGTTGCCTGCAGCCACTTGTTGAACCGCATAGCGAACTTCATTAGGTTCTGCACCTAAGATAGCTTGCATTTTTTTTATCGCCACTACAATGATCATTAAGATACCTAGGGCGATAGCTATACAAAGCGCCAGCTGCCAGCGAGCGGTCGACCAGAATCGCTCATTGACTTCGTTAAAGCCAATGCCTGTTCCAACATACCAACCCCATTTATCTGATTTCATTGCGATCGATAGTTTCTCTTCGATTGTTCCGTCATCAAGCTTTAAATTCCATGTGTATTGAGCAATTCGATTAGGGTTTTGAGATACGGCCTGCTGCAATATAGCACCAACACTGTTGCCATTAGCATCTCGAAAATCATGGAAGCTAGTGCCATGTAGCTCTGGGTCGAGTGGTGCAGCGATGAAGTTTAGGTTTTCATCTGCGACGTAAACATATTCGTTATCTTTGTAGATGTTGTTTTGCAGTAGGCGGGCTGCCAACGCCTTCGCTTGCTCTTGTTCTAACTCGCCTTCAGCTGCAAGTTTTTCGACTTCACTTAAGATGCTGTAGGTGGATTTAAAAAGTTGTGATACACGGGCTTGGTTATCTTGGTCACTGGCGATGCGCAATGTCCACAAACTGGTAGCAGCTAAAGCGAGTAGCCCTAAAAAGATAATGGCAGAGAGTAAATAGGATTGGTGTCTTAGCTTCATACATTCCTCATTGCATACGTCCGTAGTCGACGCTTGTAATTGTTTATTTGCGCATTATCGACCGACAGGAGACACCGCTAGAGTGAATATGACATTTGCGTTTCATTTTTGCGACGCACATTAATTTTTGGGTCAAAATAATTAGGGGTGCAATTATTGGGAATCAGGAGTTTTGTAACGAGGCAGAAAGGGGTAGGAGTATGAGGGGGATTACGAAGAGTAGAGAATAAAAAAGCCACGTCTTTCGACATGGCTTATTTATTTGGCTCCCCCTGCGGGACTCGCACGGGCCGGCCATCCGGCTGTGACATATTCACCGTTCACAAAGAGCAGATAATAAAAAAGCCACGTCTTTCGACATGGCTTATTTATTTGGCTCCCCCTGCGGGACTCGTACGGGCCGGCCATCCGGCTGTGACATATTCACCGTTCACAAAGAGCAGACAATAAAAAAGCCACGTCTTTCGACATGGCTTGTTTATTTGGCTCCCCCTGCGGGACTCGTACGGGCCGGCCATCCGGCTGTGACATATTCACCGTTCACAAAGAGCAGACAATAAAAAAGCCACGTCTTTCGACATGGCTTGTTTATTTGGCTCCCCCTGCGGGACTCGAACCTGCGACATACGGATTAACAGTCCGCCGTTCTACCAACTGAACTAAGGGGGAATTATATGGTGCCTCGAGGCGGAGTCGAACCACCGACACGCGGATTTTCAATCCGCTGCTCTACCAACTGAGCTATCGAGGCAAAAAATGGTGCCGACTACCGGAATCGAACTGGTGACCTACTGATTACAAGTCAGTTGCTCTACCTACTGAGCTAAGTCGGCACACTTTATTTTTTGCTGATTGGTTAAAAAGCCAATCACTTTGAATATGGCTCCCCCTGCGGGACTCGAACCTGCGACATACGGATTAACAGTCCGCCGTTCTACCAACTGAACTAAGGGGGAATTACTTGTGTTATCTCGTTAGATAATCACCAAATAATGGTGCCTCGAGGCGGAGTCGAACCACCGACACGCGGATTTTCAATCCGCTGCTCTACCAACTGAGCTATCGAGGCAAAAGAATGGTGCCGACTACCGGAATCGAACTGGTGACCTACTGATTACAAGTCAGTTGCTCTACCTACTGAGCTAAGTCGGCACACTGTATTCTTTTTGCTAACTTATTGATGTCTAAGACACCAACAACAAATTGTGGTGCCCGGAGGCGGAATCGAACCACCGACACGAGGATTTTCAATCCTCTGCTCTACCGACTGAGCTATCCGGGCGACGGAGCGCTATTAAACGGATTTTCGTGCTGCCCGTCAACCGATTTTTTTCAAATAAAAGAAAAAATGTAGTGTTTGCTGGGTTTTTAGGCAAAAGGGCGCTTATCCACGCCCAGAATTGAAGTCTTTCTTAAATTTCGTGACTTTTTCGAGGTAACGGCGTGCTTCTGCGTTCGGGTGTTTTTTGGTCAGAGCCCAATAGACCTGGTTAGGTTGCAATGAGTTGAGATCACGCATCGCACGCTTTCGATCATTTTTGTTGAAGGTGTTAAGTACACCGCCAGTGCCACCGTTGTATGCAGATATCATACTGTATTCGAGAGAGGTCGGGTGTTTTACATCTTTTAGGTAGCGATTTTTTAAGATATAGAAGTAGGCCGTACCGGTATCTATGTTTTGGGCCGGATCGAATAGATACTCAGGTGATGGTTGCCCTTTCTTCTTTTTCACTAGATTAAATACATCTTTACCTGCGGTCTTTGGCACAACTTGCATCAAACCGTAAGCGTTAGCCCAACTTACCGCATAAGGGTTAAAGCTGCTTTCGGTTTTGATAATGGCGTAAATAAGGTCTTCAGGAATGTCATAGCGCTTAGATGCTTGACGAACAATGTCGGCGTATTGATAACTGCGCACTTCGAAGTGATCTTTCACCATCGGGATCTCGACGTAGTAGGCTTTTTTGTAGTCGACGTTTTTGGTTTTAAGCTTGTTGGCTATCAGGTAATCAGCAAATCGATTGGCGCGCCATGACCACTGAATCGCTTTTTGGTCTTGGTCGAGTACCTGCTGATATAGAAAGGGCTTGCCCTCTAATTTAATTGCGGAAGAGGAGTATAGGTCGACGTGCGCCGGGTCATCCGGTGTTAACAGTGTTGTGACAATGGCGTTTTTTAAGTGCTTCTTGGCTTCAGTGGGCGCAACAGTGCCAATGGTAATTGTTCCTTTTGAGAAGTCTACTTCTGCACGGCTCATGTAATTATCTATGTATTTTACATAGTTACTCTTGCCCGCCATTTTTACTTCAGATTTACCCCAGCGTTTTTCGATGTTGCCACTAAAGCTGTTGATAAGGGCATCGAGCGCTGCAATATCTTTTTGAAATTGACCAGGCAGTTCGGCGAGGTTCTTGGCAAAGCGATTGGTGGGCTCGTAGTTTACGTCATATAGTCCTTCGATAAACTCTCGGCTACAACCAACTAAAGTAAGTGAAATGCAGAAATAGATAAGCTTCTTCATTGAGCTTCCATAAAAAATGACATCAAAGCTGGGCTAATGATGTCATCAATCTATTGAAAAGGTAATAGTCCGAGTTATAAATTGCGGGACTTATTCACTTGGTGGTGTGTAACCTTCAATGACTACGTCTTTGCCTTCAAATAGGAAGTTCACCATTTCAGTTTCTAGCAACTTACGATGCTCAGGATCCATCATGTTGAGCTTTTTCTCGTTAATCAACATGGTTTGTTTGGTTTGCCACATTAGCCAAGCTTCTTTCGAGATGTTGTCAAAGATACGCTGACCTAATTCGCCAGGGTAAAGTTGAAAATCAAGACCTTCAGCGTCTTTTTGTAGACGGGCACAAAATACAGTGCGGCTCATAGTTGCTCCTTAATTGAGTTCGAAAGGTAGGCTGTCAATTAGCTGCTTTACGGGGGCAGCAAGACCTACTGTTTCGGGATGTTCTAAGTTATACCAGAGAGCCTGATTGGCTTCCATGATGTTTTTGGGTGCACTTTCAAGCTCGATCAGAACCGGAGTGATGTCGAGGTGATAATGGCTGAAAGTATGCCTAAAGCTTATCAGTTGAGTTTGCTTGGCATTATGGGCGCACATTTTATCGAGCAAAGCATTGAGATCATGGGTGTCCGATTGCGGAAAACAGTACAGTCCACCCCATATCCCTGTTTGTGGCCTTTGTTCTAGCCAAACTTCGCCCTGGTAATGAAATATAGCGAACCAAGTCTCTTTGACCGGTTTTTCTTTTTTTGGCTTTTTATGAGGAAACTCGTCTTGGCGATTTTGTGCTTTAGCTTGGCACATTTCTGTGACTGGACAAAGTGAGCATTTAGGTTTGCTGCGGGTGCATACCATCGCTCCCATATCCATCATCGCTTGGTTGTAGCTATCTACACCACTATCGGGTGTGTGAGTTTCTGCAATTTCCCACAACGCTTTTTCAACTTTGGTTTGTCCCGGCCAGCCTTCAACAGCAAAAGCACGAGATAATGTGCGCTTTACGTTGCCGTCTAATATGGCATGCGGCAACTTATGTACAGAAGAGAGTACCGCAGCAGCGGTTGAGCGGCCAACGCCTGGTAAGGCATTCATCTGTTCTAGGTTGGTGGGGAACTCGCCTTGATGTTGCTCGACAACGACTTGAGCGGCCTTATGAAGGTTTCTTGCACGGGCGTAATAACCTAGCCCAGTCCACAGGTGTAAAACTTCGTCTTGAGACGCTTGGGCAAGAGACTCTACAGTAGGGAACCGCTCAAGGAATCGGTGGTAATATGGGATCACAGTGGCGACCTGAGTCTGCTGTAGCATGATCTCAGATAACCAGACGGTGTAGGCGGTTTTATTTTGCTGCCAAGGCAGATTTTTGCGTCCATAATCGTGATACCAATTGAGGATCGCTTGCGCAAATGCGGTCACAACAGTGCTCTTTATTTTGTTTTTATCAATTGAGCGAGATTGCACCATACTTAGTGGGTTAAGTAAAACCGACAAAGTGTACGGTTTTATGGTTTAAAACCGTATTAGTACTTGCGCCAAAGTCAGATCTTTGGATAATCCCCGCTTTGACTAATTATCAGGCAGAAATCAATGAGTGAAGTGACCACTAACGAATACAACGAAGATGGCAAACTGATCCGCAAAGTTCGCAGCTTTGTACGTCGTGAAGGCCGTCTTACTAAAGGCCAAGAGTCAGCTATGAACGAGTGCTGGCCAACTATGGGTATTGATTACAAAGAAGAGATGTTGGATTGGCAACAAGTTTTCGGTAACGATAACCCAGTAGTACTAGAGATCGGCTTCGGTATGGGTGCATCACTGGTTGAAATGGCTAAAAATGCTCCTGAGAAAAACTTCATCGGTATCGAAGTACACAGCCCAGGTGTCGGTGCGTGTCTGGCTGACGCTCGTGACGCAGGTATCACAAACTTACGCGTAATGTGTCACGATGCAGTTGAAGTGTTTGCTAACATGATCCCTGACAGCAGCCTAGCAACTTTGCAGCTGTTCTTCCCTGACCCATGGCACAAAAAGCGCCACCATAAGCGCCGCATCGTGCAGCTAGACTTTGCAGAGATGGTTCGCCAGAAGCTTATCCCTGAGCAAGGCATCTTCCACATGGCGACGGACTGGGAAAACTACGCCGAGCACATGGTCGAAGTAATGAATGAAGCGCCAGGCTTTGAAAACATCGCAACCGATGGTGATTTCATTCCTCGCCCAGATGAGCGTCCACTGACTAAATTTGAAGCTCGCGGTCACCGTCTAGGTCACGGTGTGTGGGACATCAAGTATAAGCGCATCAGCTAAGCTCAATATAACGATGAAAGAAAAAGCCAACATGATGTTGGCTTTTTTGCCCTTAGAGCGGCGTAAACGATTAAGCAGGTAGTGAATGAAACCAAGCAATGAAATCTTATTCGACATTTTAGAAGAAGTGCGCCCACTGTTAGGTCAGGGAAAGGTTGCTGACTACATACCAGCATTGGCGAATGTCGCAAACCATAAACTGGGAATTGCGGTGTATACCAATGATGGGCAAGTGTTTAGAGGCGGAGATGCTGACGAGGCGTTCTCTATTCAGTCAATCTCTAAAGCGCTCAGCTTAACTCTTGCTATGGTGCTTTATGAAGATGCCAATGAAATATGGCAGCGAGTAGGCAAAGAGCCTTCTGGGCACGCTTTTAATTCGATGATTCAGCTTGAGATGGAGCACGGGATACCTCGTAATCCTTTCATTAACGCTGGGGCAATTGTGGTCGCTGATCTTCTTCACTCTCGCTTATCTGCACCTAGGCAGCGTTTGCTTGATTTTGTGCGTCAGCTTTCTGGTGATACGCATATTGTCTATGACAAGGTTGTTGCGGCCTCTGAAATGATGCATAGCGATCGAAACGCAGCGATTGCTTACCTGATGCGATCGTTTGGCAACTTTAATAACGATGTACTGCCAGTGCTCAATAATTACTTTCATGCCTGTGCACTGAAGATGAGTTGTGTCGATTTGGCGAAAACCTTTAGTTACTTGGCCAATAAAGGTGTGTCAGTGCAAACGGGTAAGCAAGTGATTACTTCAACGCAAACCAAGCAGCTGAATGCGCTTTTGGCTACCTGTGGGCTATATGATGGTGCGGGGGAGTTTGCCTACCGCGTTGGCATGCCGGGTAAATCTGGAGTAGGGGGCGGAATCATCGCCGTAGTCCCGGGTGAAATGACTATCGCCGTGTGGTCACCTGAGCTTGACCCATCAGGCAACTCTTTAGCGGGCACGAGAGCGCTTGAGCTTTTATCCCAGCGAATTGGACGCTCGATTTTCTAAACGAAAGCCATGTCGGTACGACATGGCTTTTTCTAGGGATGAATTACAGCTTAAACTGCTTGATCAGTTCATTGAGCTGGTGGTTGTTGGTACCAATAAGCTCTAGTTGCGAGCGTTCAATCTGTTTGACGTTATTAAGCTGCTCAACCATGCTGTTAACTTGGTGCATGTTGCTATTAATAGACTGGATAACATCGCTCTGCTCCCCTGCGGCGACTGAGATCGAAGTGTTGATATCGTTGATCCCGTGAACTTGAGAGTGCAGCGATTCGAGTTGTTCGGAGGCAAGGTTTGTTTCTGCCACCGATTGCTGGCAAATGCCTTGGGTTTGAGTAACTGCATCGACCACCGATTGAGACTCTTTTTGCAGGCGGCTTAATGCGCTTTCAATGTCAGTAGTGCTGACCTGAGTTCTTGTCGCTAGTGCGCGAACTTCATCCGCAACCACCGCAAAACCTCGCCCTTGCTCTCCCGCACGCGCAGCTTCTATCGATGCGTTGAGCGCTAATAGATTCGTCTGCTCAGCAATATCTCCGATCACACTCAAAATAGTGTGGATATTTTTGGTTTCCGCATCCATGTTGGTGATTCTTTCGCTGGTATGAGAAATCTCACCAGCCAACTGCTCAATGTGTTGCTTGGAGGCCAAAATAGTCGCTTGAGAGTCTTGGCTACCTTGACTAACAGAAGTTGCAGATGTCGCCGCTTTATTAGAGTCATCCGCTACTTGTACAGAAGACATCGATAGCTCCTCAATCGCCGTGACAATCGAAGAGGTTTCCGCAGTGTGCTGCAGCAAGATATTGCTGCTGTTGCTCGATTGAGTTTGCAGTTCATTTAGTCCCTGATTAAGCGAGGTAGTACTACGCTGGATTTGGGTCATGATGCTGTGTATACGAGCGATAAATTGGTTGATTCCTGTGGCAATTTCACCCAAATCGTCCTTTGACTCGATCGTTAGACGCTGGGTCAGATCTGCTTCACCTTCTGCGAGATCACCGATGATCTTTTTGAGTGACGTGATCGGGCGGTACAGCCACTGGATGAGGCTTAGCATGGCAATAATTGCCAAAATCAAACATAACACCGTGGTGATGAGAAGCTGCGTATTTGCCTGAGATATAGGGCTAAACGCCTTCTCCTTGTCGACCATAACTACTAAATGCCAATCCGCTACATTGCCTACGTTAAGCAGGTCGTGCATAAGCACTTTGGCTTGACCATCGATGGTTTGTTCAAAGAATGCGCTCTCTGAAAGAGTTGTTTGATGGCGTGATACGTTTTGTACTAAATCATTTATGGTGTCTTGCTGCGCAATAGACTCGACCGTTGAGGCCAGTACAAGCCCTTTGCCATCAGTGATCACACTCTGGATGCTGGTTAATTCCAATAGACTATTAAGTTGATCTTGAAGTTCATTGAGGCGAATGTCTGCCATGATCACCCCACTTTCAATTGGGTGTAAAACACCGATCATTGGAGTTTGATCAGATTTGGTGAAGAAGACATCAGTAATTGTAAGGCCTGAGGCATTACGTCCTGTCTGATACCAAGGGCGAGTGCGGGGGTCGTACTTATTTTTTAGCCCAATACCGTCAGGGAAAGACTCGGATGCGCGTGATGAGAAGGATGAACCATCATCTTTTCCCATGGTTATTTTTGTGGTGTTACCTAACAGTGCAGCGTGGCGCAGAAGAATGTTATCCGGCACATCGTGAGTCGTTTGCTGCAAGTCGACCAGTTCTTTGACGGTATTAAATGTCGGAGCAAATGAGTGCTCTATTTTATCTGACTCAAGAGCGAGCGTTGCATTTAAGCTATCTCGAACATTATCCGTTACCTGCGTTGTCAATTGGTCTTGGGCTAACCAGCCAGTAACCGCTAATGAGGTTGCGATGGTTAGGGTTGTACCAAGTAATAAGCGGGATTTTAAAGAGAGTTTATGCATTTAATTGTAGTCTTGTAGTACAAGTGATGGCGCTATTGTATGGGCTTGTTTTTTTTACTGCTGTGATGTTCAGCGCCTCTTTGCAGGTTTATGCTTGTTTTGTGAACGCTGTCGAATGATTTGTATGACTTATAAGAGTGTTTGCTCGAATAGATAAGCAACACCTGGCAAGTTGGATAAAGTTCGCCTAATTGTTTTATTAGGTCGTATAAGCGAGTGATACCAAGAGTAAAAAGGCATGAGGAGGGTGTATGTCAGACACCGCACATCAGCATCTATTACACGCAACTCGCGATATTAAGTTGCTCAATCAAGTGATTGTGCACAATGGAGTGCTCTCCATCGAGCGCCAAGCCCCCGAGCAGTTCTTCCCATACCTTGCTCGTTCAATCACAGGGCAGCAACTGTCTAATAGCGCAGCGATGACGATTTGGGGGCGGGTTGAGCTTGCTTCTGAGGGGGATTTACTCACATTTTGCCAACTGGATAACCGTGACCAGTTACGCCAGTGTGGTTTGTCTAATGCTAAAATTAGGACCCTATCGGGTTTACGAGATGCCATTTTAAATGAGTACTTTGAAGCTGATTTTTACCAAAGCTCTGACCGAGAAAGGATCACCAAGCAACTCACAGAGTTGTGGGGAATTGGAGAGTGGACAGCTGATATGGCGGCGATGTTTTTCTTCGGGTTACCTAATATTTGGTCTGAAAAGGATATTGCTTTAGTGAGAGGGCTTGAGAAGTTTGCTCGTTCCGAGAGTATTTCGCCTACTATGATCTTAAAGCTCTGCGAGCCTTATCATACCTACCTTGCCTTACATATTTGGGAGTGTTGGGATACCAATTTGCTTACCTCTTTAGTGAGAGATTAGAGCTTTAGGTTACCTATGATCTAAATACTGCGAGTGCTACATAAAGCAAACCTTCAGATACAAAAAAGGCTTTGGGGTTATGGTAACCCCAAAGCCTTTTTAGATAGAGCTAAACTCAGGACTCGCTTTCTTCGGCCATAAACGCCTCTAGCAAGTCATTAAGAAATAGCTTGCCTTTCTCGGTGATCTGCCAGTGTGTCTCTGTTTCACTTAAGTAACCTTGCTCAAATGACCAATCTAGGGTGGACTGAATTGAAGAAAACCCAAGACCAGTGGTGTCGATAAAGTCCTGTTTGGGGCAGGCTTCGAGTAGTCTAAAACGATTCATAAAGAATTCGAACGGGCGATCTTCTACAGCTACTTCATGCTCGCTATCGAGATAAGGCTTGAGTAGGTTGAGATAGCCACGCGGGTGTTTAACTTTGGTGGTACGCACAATCCTGCCATCGGTAAAACTTAGTTTGCCATGTGCGCCACACCCTATACCTAGGTAGTCTCCAAATCGCCAATAGTTAAGGTTGTGCTGGCACTGGTAGCCCGGTTTGCTGTAGCCGGAAACCTCGTACTGCTCGTAGCCAGCGGCTGTGAGTTTCTCATGTCCTTGGTCGAAAATGTCCCATAGGTCATCCTCATCTGGCAGTCTCGGCGGTTTAGAATAGAACAGAGTATTTGGCTCAATAGTGAGTTGATACCAAGAGAGATGCGGCGGTGCTAACTCAATGGCTTTGTCTAGATCTGCTAGCGCTTGCTCAGGAGACTGATCAGGTAATCCGTGCATCAAATCAAGGTTGAAGCTATTTAGACCAATGGTGTGGGCAAGTTTTGCGGCATTTACTGCTTCATTTTCGCCATGGATACGGCCAAGGCTTTGCAACTTTTGCTGCTCAAAACTTTGCACCCCAATCGAGATGCGAGTCACCCCTGCTTGTCGATATTCAGCAAATCTCTCGGCTTCAATAGTGCCTGGATTAGCTTCCATAGTGATCTCTATTTCAGGCTCAAATGGGATCTTTGCTTGAATCCCGTCGATTAAGCGTTTGATATGATCAGGAGTGATCAGGCTTGGTGTTCCGCCTCCGATAAAGATTGAGTGGAGAGGGCGAGGGCTGTCTTCGAGCTGGTATTTATCGATATCAATTTGCAGATCTTCTAGCAACGCATCGATATATTCCTGCTGCGGGATCTCACCCTTTTGAGCGTGGGAGTTAAAGTCACAATATGGGCATTTCTGTACACACCAAGGAATGTGCACATATAAGCTCAGTGCTGGTGGCTTGATTTCTCCAACCGCGAATTGGCTCATGCTAGACCTTGCTCTTTTAACGCCGTAAATAGTTGTTTGAGTGCTTTACCGCGGTGCGATAATTGCTTTTTAGTAGCAGGCTCGAGTTCGGCTGATGCACAGTTGTGCTCAGGTACATAGAAGATAGGGTCGTAACCAAAACCATTGCTGCCTTGGGCTTCTTCTAGGATGCGGCCTTCCCATTTACCATGACATACGATCGGCGTTGGATCATCCGCGTGACGCATTAGCACCAATACGCAGTGGAAACGTGCGCTTCGCTGCTCAGCGGGCACACCTTTCATCGCTTCTAACAGCTTTTCTAGGTTTTCTTGATCAGATGCATCTTCACCTGCATAGCGAGCAGAATAGATGCCCGGCGCCCCTTTAAGAAAGTCGACTTCTAGACCAGAGTCATCCGCAATAGCAGCAAGACCAGTCTCTTGCGCTGCGTGGCGAGCTTTGATGATGGCATTTTCGATAAAGGTAGTGCCAGTTTCGGCAACCGAAGATACATTAAAATCGCTTTGTGCTAGTACTTCGAAACCGAAGTCAGCCAGCAGGTTAGCCATTTCTTTCACTTTACCTTGATTGCCAGTAGCAAGAACTAATTTAGACATGAGGGTGCTCTTCTGTGCGCTAACACCTCTATAGAAGAGGTGTCAATTATATTGGGTCTGTTGGCGCAAAGAATAGCAGATCACTGCTCGACATAAAATTTCTGATTAAAACGAACTTTGCCTTTACCAGTGAGCCCTGCATCAATATCTAGGTCAAAGGTTAGGGTTTCTTCATCGCTGATAGGAAGTTGAGCGATATAGTAGATCGCTTTACCTTCGGTGATCTTACGAAACTCAAGAGTACGCATTTGACCAAGAAGGTTTTTGCTCTTGCCCGAGATGTTAGCTTCAATTGCTGGCTTTCCAGCTTGGCTGTTGTCTAGCACACTGATATTTAGTAAGGCGTTGTAGCCGTTACGTTGGATCTTATACTGACGAGCGATGTCAGGGGTTAAAAACGCCGAGTTGAAGGCTGAGTAGTGCACCTCAATATTCTTGATGGTTTTAAATTGCCCTGCCAGAGTCTGAGTGCTGAGTAATAGGCATGTGATGATGGCGAGAGCGCCAGATATCCATTTTTTCATTTAAACTTGACTCTTCCGTTAGTAAATTTTGTAGTTAGATTGGTAACTCGTGGCTACTGCCATCTGGCATTTCAATATCGATTCTAAGTTTACAACCAGCAGCCTCAACGTAGCGCTTTAACGACATGAGGCGTACGTCTTTTCCTTTCTTTTCAAGGCTGGCGATGGTCGGTTGAGTGACACCCATCGCTTGGGCTATTTGAACTTGGGATTGGTTTGTTAGTGTTCGTATTTCCGCCAAGCGTAAGTCTAACAGCATTTCATCAGCTTTTAGTCGAGCTTGCTCTAGAACTTCAGGTTTCTCTTTGGCGAGTAATTCGCTTAGAGGTTTGCTTTGTTTAGCCATTTTTTAACTCCTCTAGATGCTTGTCATATTCAGCATCAGCAATCGGTATCATCGTTCTATAGAAACGCTTGTCTCCCGATTTATCTCCGCCGCATAAGACAATACCTGTTCGCTCAGGGTCAAAAGCAAAAAATATTCTTATTGGCCTTCCCTGACTTTGGACTCTGAGTTCTTTCATATTGGAGTGCTTTGAGCCGTGCAGTGAGTCAGCATGAGGACGACCCAGTTGCGCTCCCTTTTCAGCTAAGACTAATAAGGAAGCTTGGATTGATATACGGTCAGGGTCTGTTAGTGACCAGTACCAATCATCAAATCTAGCTCTAGTCTCGATGTTCCACATTTTTGCTCCAACAATTGAATTATAGAACAAAGTCTATATAGATAAAAATCTATATTCAAAATGATAAAAGTACTAAATGACTAGCGGAGCGGGCATTAAAAAGCCCTCAGAGGAGGGCTTTGATTATATCTGGGATTTGGCTCGGTGCATGGATTTTCACTTGCTTATGTCGCCCCAGCTCACCTTTTTCTATGTCTATCTGACCTTTAGCTACTTTGAACTGTTTAGACAGATATTTAGTGAGATGGGCATTGGCTTTTCCATCAACGGGTGGAGCTGTGATCGCTAGTTTAACTTCATCGCCATGCAAGCCGACGATTTGGTCATGGCTTGCTTTGGGTTGAACGTAAAGTTTAAGTAACAGGTCTTCTCCTTGCCACTTTGCCGCATCGTTCATTAAAGCTGGAACCAAATTGGGCCGATAATATCGCCCATTAAGAAATTGGCAAATTGAAGCACGATAAACAGTACTAGCACGCTAAGGTCAAAGCCGCCCATTGGTGGCAGGAAACGACGGATTGGCGCTAGCATTGGTTCTGTTAACTGGTGGAAAACGTACTCAATTGGACTACGGCCTTGGCTAACCCAGCTTAAGATTGCGCATAGCAGCAATACCCAGAATAGTAAGCCGCCAGCCGCTTTCAATAGCGATAGGACCCCTAGGTATAAAAACTCCATACCAAATGCAAAGTTTCCGCCTGAGCTAATTGCTACCAGTGCCAGGAACTTAGCAACACAAAGTACGTACGCAAACAGTACGGTGGCCATGTCGAGGCTGCCAATAGATGGGATCACACGGCGAAGTGGACCCACAACGGGTTGAGTCGCTTTCACAATAAATTGTGAAAATGGATTGTAGAAATCCGCACGTGCCATCTGTAGCCACACACGTAGGATCACTACCATGATGTAGAGATCAAACAGGGTGGAAACAAGAAAAGTCATTGAGTTCATTAGGGACCCTTTTCCTTATCGTTTTTTGTCGGTGTTAAATCAGTTTTTCCATCTCTTGAGCGCGGTGTACCGCAGCTTGCATGGCTTTTGCCACAATATCAGACAGCTGATGTTCGTTAAAGGTTCGCAACGCTTCTGCTGTTGTGCCACCTTTAGAGGTGACTTGTTCTCGAAGCGTACTGAGTTCTAGGTTTGGATTGGCAACGACAAGCTCAGCAGCACCAAGCGCCGACTGTTCAACCAACATGCGAGCAGATTCTTTGTCAAAACCTTGGGCGATGGCTTCTTGTTGCATTGCTTCCATAAACAAGAAGAAGTAAGCCGGCGCACTGCCTGCCGCAGCGATGATGTTGTTGATGCCTGACTCTTGGTCAACCCAGCAAGTTTTACCCACAGCATTGAGGAGCTGCTCTGAGAACTGCTTGTCTTGCTCAGATACTCGAGCGTTGGCAAATAGACCACTCATGCCTTTACCGATCAGTGCTGGAGTATTTGGCATCACTCTTACTAGGTTGAGCTCGCTAGCCAGCATTTGCTCTAGGCGCTGAGCGGTAATACCTGCAGCGATAGAAATGATCAGCTTGTTACCGTAGTCGATAGCTTTTAGATCATGGCAAACCTTTTCCATAATTTGAGGTTTAACGGCTAACAAGACTACATTTGCTTGCTCAACTGCTGCGTAGTTGTCGGCACTGGTAGCAACGCCATATTGCTCGGTAATTGCTTGACGAGCATCTTGATTTGGATCGGTAGCGGTAATTAGGCTCGCTGGGTATCCGCTCGCAGTTAGGCCTGCGATGATCGAGCGAGCCATGTTGCCCGCACCGATGAAGGTGATCTTTTTCTGTTGCATTGTGTCTTCCTGACTGCTGATAAATTAGTTGTTGTAGTTACGTGCACCAAATATTGCGGTACCAATACGTACCATGGTACTTCCTGCTTCAATGGCTGCTTCCATATCGCCCGTCATTCCCATAGAAAGCATATCTACTTGAGGGTAGTTTTGTGCGAGTTTGTCTTTCAGCCTTGCAAGATGATTAAACGCCTTGAGCTGGGATGTGTAATCGCTGACATTAGCAGGAATCGACATCAGACCACGGAGCGTTAGATTCGGCAAGCTATCAATGAGCGCTGCCAGTTCCATCACCTCATCATCACTGGTACCGGATTTGCTCTCTTCACCACTGGTGTTCACTTGGATCATAACTTGTAGTGGGGGAAGATCGCTTGGACGTTGGTCGTTTAAGCGCTGTGCAATTTTGCTGCGGTCAATTGAGTGGACCCAGTCAAAGTTTTCAGCGATTGGTCGAGTTTTATTGGACTGAATTGGACCAATAAAGTGCCATTCAAGTGATTGATTGTTATTCTGTTGTGCAAAATGATTAACTTTATCAACCCCTTCTTGAACGTAGTTTTCGCCAAATGCTCGTTGGCCAGCTTCAATAGCGGCTTCAATCGCTTCGATAGGCTTGGTTTTACTTACGGCTAAAAGTTGCGCCGAGCCAGATGCTCGACCAAACTTTTGTTCATAAGAGCGAATTTGCGCTGTGATGTGTTCAATGTTGTGTTGAATAGTAGACATAGTTGACGTAATTAAGGATTTTAAATGGATATCGCAGAGTTATTGGATTTTAGTGTAAAGCATAATGCCTCAGATCTACATCTTTCTGCAGGTGTACCGCCGATGGTGCGTGTCGATGGTGATGTGCGCAAGTTGGGTGTTCCCCCTTTAGAGCACGGTGATGTCCATCGTTTAGTGTTCGATATTATGAATGATGCTCAGCGAGCAGAGTTTGAAGAAAAGCTAGAAGTCGACTTCTCATTTGAGTTACCTAATGTGGGTCGTTTTCGTGTTAATGCCTTTAATCAATCTCGCGGCTGCTCAGCGGTGTTTCGTACCATTCCTACCGAAGTACCAACATTAGAACAGATCTCAGCCCCTGATATTTTTACCCAGATCTCCAATTATGAAAAAGGTTTAGTTCTGGTCACAGGTCCAACGGGATCGGGTAAGTCAACGACATTAGCTGCCATGGTGGATCACGTTAACCGCAATCACAATAAACACATTTTGACCATTGAAGACCCAATTGAGTTTGTACACCAAACTAACAAATCTTTGATCAACCAACGTGAAGTGCACCGAGACACCCATAGCTTTAACGCGGCACTGCGCTCTGCGCTGCGTGAGGATCCAGATGTCATCTTAGTGGGTGAGCTACGTGACCAAGAGACAATTCGCCTAGCGTTAACTGCGGCAGAAACGGGTCATTTGGTGTTTGGTACTCTGCACACTAGCAGCGCTGCAAAAACTATCGACAGGATCATCGATGTTTTCCCGGGTAATGAGAAGTCGATGGTGCGCTCAATGTTATCTGAATCCTTACGCGCCGTAATTTCGCAAAAGCTGCTCAAACGTATCGGTGGTGGACGAGTTGCTTGCCATGAAATCATGATTGCTAATCCGGCCATTCGAAACTTGGTGCGAGAAGATAAGGTAGCGCAGATGATCTCGGTGATTCAAACAGGCGCAGCAGTCGGCATGCAAACGACCGAGCAGCACGTGCGTCAGCTTATCTCTCAAGGGCTGGTTGACCCACAAGAGGTGGCGAACAAGCTTGAGCTAGACCAACCATCACCAAGTGGATTCTAGGGAGTCGAGCATGGAGCTGAATCAGATACTACAGCAGATGGTGGCCAAAAAAGCCTCGGATATTTATATCACGGTTGGCGCCCCTTGTTTGCTTAGGGTTCATGGCGAGCTGGAAGCTGTAGGTGAGGTGCTCAATGAACACCAAGTGCATACGCTGCTCGACAGTGCGATGGATGATGTTAGACGAGGTGAGTTTCGTCGTGACAAAGAAGCAAACTTTGCCATTGTGCGAGATAGCGGGCGCTATCGTGTCAGCGCATTCTTTCAAAGAGAGCTGCCTGGTGCGGTCATTCGTCGTATCGAAACTCAGATCCCTACGTTTGACGAGCTCAAGCTACCCGGTGTGCTGCAAGATTTGTCGGTGGCAAAGCGAGGGTTAGTGCTGGTGGTCGGTGCGACGGGCTCCGGTAAGTCAACAACACTCGCGGCCATGACAGGTCATCGAAATTCCACTCGAACCGGACACATTCTAACAGTGGAAGATCCGATTGAGTTCGTACACGAGCATAAAAAATGCATCGTGACTCAAAGGGAAGTTGGTTTAGATACCGAAAGTTATGAAGTGGCACTAAAGAACTCGTTGCGACAGGCTCCCGACGTAATTTTGATTGGGGAAATCCGCTCTCGTGAAACCATGCAGTACGCAATGACCTTTGCTGAAACGGGTCACCTGTGTATGGCAACATTGCATGCTAACAATGCCAACCAAGCCATCGAGCGTATTTTACATTTAGTGCCAAAAGAACAAAAAGAGCAGTTTCTTTTTGATCTTTCGATGAACTTGAAAGGAGTGATTGCCCAGCAATTGATCCGAGATAAGAGTGGTCAGGGACGTCATGGGGTGTTTGAGATATTGCTCAATACACCAAGGGTGGCCGATCTTATTCGTCGTGGTGATCTGCATGAGCTGAAAACTACTATGGCTAAATCGAGTCAATCTGGGATGCAGACGTTTGACCAATCGTTATACGAGTTGATAAGCGCAGGCAAGATCACTGAACAAGATGGCCTGCATAGCGCTGACTCGGCTAACGACCTGCGTATGATGCTGAAGTCGAAACAGTCGGGAACAAGCAGTAGTTCTGGATTGCTTGATGGGGTTCAGATTGATATGGATTGATATAAAAAAGCTGCTAGTCGCAGCTTTTTTCGGTAAAGGTGATTCGGTAAACGGGGTAGGGTGTCCGTTTCCCGTTTCCCGTTTCCCGTTTCCCGATTACCCATATTGTGCTTCAAACCAACTTTCCAAAATCACCACAGCCGATTGGCAGTCTACATTGCCTTTGCTAAGGGCTTTGTAGCCACCCATTTCAAACAACTCGGAACGAGCTTCTGCAGTGGATAAGCGTTCGTCGTGCAGTTCAACTTGTACGCCAAAGCGACCGTGTAAGCGGTTCGCGAATTTCTTCGCTCGTGGAGTGATAGTCTCTAGCTCCTTGCCGTGTAGATCGGTTGGCAAACCTACAACGACTAAATCTGGCTGCCACTCTTTCAGTTGAGCTTCGATATGATCCCAGTTTGGGATGCCATCCTGAGCTTTGAAGGCTTTTAATGGCGATGCGGTGCCAGTGATCTCTTGTCCGATAGCACTGCCGATGCTTTTGGTGCCGTAGTCGAAAGCCATGATGGTTCTTGAGGTCATGTTGTTTTCCTAGTTTGGAGCTTTATAAAGCTCCTCCCCTTTTCAAGGGGAGGCTGGGAGGGGTTAAAATGCGAGGTTTAGGTTACCGATGAACTTTCACCTAGGTATTTTAACCCCCTCTAGCTCCCCCTTGAAAAGGAGGAGGACTGTTTTGTGCTTGAGGTGGGTTTGTTACTAGTATTTAGCCACCAATGATCCTAATACTTCTAGCCGAACCTTACCCATGCCCAACTTCCGTTGAAAGCTGACTCGCATCAATACCGAGCATTTTGATTGCCGCCCGCCACCTTTCATCGATAGGGGTGTCGAAAATCACATTTGGGTCTGCTTCGACGGTGAGCCAAGAATTTTCAGCCAGCTCGCTCTCAAGTTGCCCCGCATCCCATCCGGAATATCCTAAGGCGACGATGTAACTCATCGGCTCAGCTTCTGTCCCTAAGACTTTCAAGATGTCTTTTGACGTTGTCATGCTGATCGCAGGTGTCATCTGAACGCTCGACTCATAAGTATCTCGAGGTCGATGTAAAACAAAGCCTCTATCTTCCGATACTGGGCCGCCATTGAGCACAGGTTGTTCAAGGTTGTCACTGTTGAGCATTGGGGCACTCGGTTCGACGTCGATTTGTTTGAGCATACCAGCGACGGAAACTTCGATTGGGGCATTAATCACAATACCCATTGCCCCTTCTTCGTTATGTTCACAGACGTAAACGACGGATTGGCGAAACAAGGGATCTTGCATGCCTGGCATCGCAACTAGGAAGTGATTAGCTAGATTCATAAGATCCCTCGTAGGTTCGCGGTTTTAAGCGTTAACTCGACGCTCAATGGCATCCATCAGTTTGCCTGTGATAGAGATGTCGTGCGCAGCTTCGATCTCTCGGATACAGGTTGGACTGGTAACATTGATTTCTGTCAGCTTGTCACCAATGACATCAAGCCCAACAAAAATTAACCCTTTCTCTTTAAGTGTAGGCGCTACCGCTTCAGCTATCTGACGATCTGTCTCGCTCAGTGGGCGAACTTCACCGCTGCCGCCCGCAGCTAGGTTGCCACGAGTTTCTCCTTTGGCTGGAATGCGTGCCAGACAGTAAGGCATTGGCTCACCGTCAACGACCAAAATACGCTTATCACCGTTGCTGATATCCGGTACAAAGGTTTGTGCCATAGCGTAGTTTTGGCCATGGTTGGTTAAGGTTTCGATGATAACAGATACGTTAGGGTCACCTGCTTTGACACGGAAAATAGAAGCACCACCCATGCCATCTAGTGGCTTAAGGATCACGTCACCGTGTTGCTCACGAAACGCTTTAATGGTTTCTGCTTTGCGAGTCACAATCGTGGTTGGGGTAAGCTCTGGGAACCAAGCGGTAAACAGCTTTTCGTTACAGTCACGTAGGCTCTGTGGCTTGTTGACGATTAAGCAGCCTTCCACTTCAGCACGCTCTAGGATGTAAGTTGCGTAGATGTACTCAGTATCAAATGGAGGGTCTTTGCGCATCAAAACCGCATCGAGTTCAGAGAGCTTTATCGCCTGTTCGGAGTGGAACTCATACCATTTTTCAGGGTTCTGCTCGACAGTAACTACCTTAGTATCGGCAAACGCCACACCTTGATTAAGGTGAAGGTCTTGCATTTCCATGTAGTGAATTTCCCAGCCACGACGTTGTGCTTCTAGCATCATTGCAAAGCTTGAATCTTTTTTGATATTGATGGCTGAGATCGGGTCCATCACGATACCGATTTTGATCATTTTATTCTCCGTTTATCCTAAGTCGCCAAAACGTACTTGTAAGGCGGTAATCGCGGTCAGTGCTGCGGTTTCAGTGCGCAGAACACGTGGGCCGAGTAGTGTTTCTTCAAACTGATATTCTTCAGTCATTGCGATCTCTTCACTCGAAAGACCGCCTTCAGGACCGATTAACAGGCGTACCTTGTTCATCGGCTCTGGCAGAGTATTAATTGAGTATTTTGCTCGTGGGTGTAGGTTAAGTTTCACGGCGTCACTTGGTTCCGCACACCACTGCTCTAGTTGCATTATTGGACGGATTTCCGGCACCGTGTTGCGACCACACTGCTCGCAAGCGCTGATCGCAATTTTTTGCCACTGGGCTAACTTCTTTTCAAAGCGTTTGGCGTCCAGTTTGACTCCACAACGCTCAGAAATCAGTGGCGTGATGGTGTTTACCCCGAGCTCAACCGATTTTTGAATCGTAAATTCCATTTTGTCACCACGAGAGACCACCTGACCTAGGTGGATGTTTAGTGGTGATTCGATAGAAGATTCCACTTTTTCAGTGATTTCCACGCTAACACGCTTTTTGGTCACTTCAGTAATGGTGGCTGGAAACTCATGGTTGGTGCCATCAAACAGCAGTACATCCTGACCAGGCTGCATTCGAAGCACTCGGCCAATATGGCCAGAGGCATCTTCACTTAGCTCTAGGTTACCCAGTGTTGAAATGGTCTCTGGGTGATAAATACGTGGCACTCTCATAGGGGCTTCCAATAATGTGTAGATTCAATATAAGTTGATGCGATTTGGCGAAAAACAAGGTCTGTGGTCAGATTTATCTGCGTCCATTAAATTATGCTAAGTATATGATCAGTTAGCTTGCTTAACACGCTCTAGGCAGACCTAGTTTACTTGTTGGGCGCATTGCTTGTAGACAAATGGGTTACGAATGCCTTGAATGGTAAAAATGCGACGTTCTCGCTCACACTCCCAATCATCGACAGGGTACTGCTTGTCCCAAGCGGTCATTAAGTTATGCTCACTTTTGCTCAGTTTTAGCTGATATTGCTGCGCCATATATAAATAGGTTCTTGCCACAGAGCCGCGCGCTCTTTCTGGTGGCATGGCTTTTCGCCCTTTGAAATTGACCTGCATTTCACACTGGCCATAGCTGACCCCGTCGAGCCCATTCCACTGGCTAAATCGATAATTAGAGCGGTCTCCATTCACTTCACCGATCGCTGGAGTGAGGTTGTGAAGGTCTGCTTCCATTTTTTTAAACTGCGTGTCATTTTTGGTGCAATTTTTACGTCCACCGTTTTGCCAGCATTGGCGCTGATGGCCAAATTGCCAAGCGGGCATCACATGCTCCCACTCTATGCGGCTGGCGCGCTTTTGCTGCTTTCTTACTTGATAGCCGCAACCGCGTAGGTCAGGCTCGCCACGTTTGCCTTGCCAGCGAATATCGCATCCACAATAGAAACTGACCGGATGATCATCATAGATATTTCGAGCGTGCTTTTTGGCTTTGCTAAAGGAGCTGGGAACACCCGTCGCAAATGAAGTGGTAGTCAGTAGTGCGGCTGATAAAGCGACTATGGTTGAGATTCGCATTAGCTTTATGATGTTTCTATCAAAAACTAGAGTGTAGCGATTTTAGTTAATGCTGCCAAACGTCGATAAGAACGGGTACTAGCTCCCTTGCCAAATCAAAGGCTGTTTACATTGGCTGCAAAGGTAACTTGCTTGCTGGCGAAGCACTTTATTATGGCGACGAATGGTGAGTTGGTGGCTTTGACAATGGCATTGATAAACATAGGTTTTGCCTTGCACTGAAGTGACGTCGAAGTCGTGGGTTGTTTTAGGCGCCAAGTGAAACACTTCCTGCATCACTGCCTGCCACTCTTTCCCGTGTGGCCTAACTCTGCCAAATAGCTTATAGACGATGAGGTGAGCTATCTCGTGTGGGATCACCTCATTAAGAAAGGCCTGTTGATTTTCCTTGAGCAGGGTGGGGTTGATACGGATCTGCCATAGGTTGAGATACGCCTTACCAGCAGATTTACCTCGCAGTTTAAAGCTAAGTTCTGGCTGAGGAAACTCTTGCTTGAAGTAGTGGTTCGCTTGTTCGATACAGCGAGCTATCACCTTTTGACAGGTATAGGAGAGTTCTAGGTCTATAGGTGGCAAAAAGCTTTCTCCGCTCAAAAAAAACACCCCAAGGTAGACTCTTGGGGTGTTTTATTATGCCACGTCTAGCAAATGGGGCTAGTGGTGTTTCTTTTTGATCGTATCGTGGTAAGCGTGCCAAGTGGCGTAGCCAAGAATTGGCATAGTAAATAGCATTCCAATGCCATAAGTCGCAAAGCCAATTAAGATGCCGCTACCGATGATGAACGCCCAAACGATCATTGCGGGGATGTTGGATTTAACGGCGTTAAAGCTGGTAAATACCGCAGTCATCATATCAACTCTTCGCTCCATCATGAGCGGGATAGAGTAGGCAGAAATACTAAACACCGCCGCCGCTAACACCGCACCAATGACTGTACCTGTTGCCAAAAATGGAGCGTACTCAGACAGTGGAGCCCCTTGCACTGAAGGGTAGAGAGCATGTAATAGCGCTGCGATCCTCATCCAGAAAATCATCGCTACCGCAAGTAGCACAGCAAACGCCCACTGAGAGGTGGAGTTGCGGGTGATGGCTTTCATTGAGTGGAACAAGCTGGCGTCATGGCCTTTTTCACGTTCCCACGCCGCATCATAAAGCCCAAGGGCGAGGAATGGGCCAATAAGCATGTATACCACTAAGCTTGGCATAACGACTAGGTGGGTTCCTTGCCATTGAACCAAGAGTACGATGCCTATGGCTGCAACCATAAAACAAGCACCGTAAAATAGGCTAATAAAGGGCATACGGATGAAGTCGTGTAAGCCGAGAGACAACCAATGGAATGGCGCCGAAACGCTCACTTGGTTGCATGGAATTGTGCGCGCATATTCGTGATCAGGAACGGCTTTACTCTCGTCATGAGACATCCCTGAGTGGTCTATTGTTCGAGGCATAAATCCTCCTTGATAGGAATTTAATAAGGTTAGCGGAACAGAAAACTGCACTGTTAACACTTTATTAACTATTAATGCATCAAGTGGGATTTACAAATTTTTCGTGGGTTAATTTGTTGCTAAATATGGCCTGGTGATAAATATCAAAGGCTTATATAGCAAAAACCCTCGTCAAGGACGAGGGTTTTAAAGTCGAAATTATTCGAATTATAGGCCGGCGAAATCGCGTAGGATTGCTGCCTTGTCAGTCGCTTCCCAAGGGAACTCTTCACGACCGAAGTGACCGTATGCTGCGGTCTGCTTGTAGATTGGCTGAAGCAGGTTCAGCATCTCTTGCAGGCCGTATGGGCGTAGGTCGAAGTGCTGACGAACCGCTTCGATGATGATGTCGTGAGATACTTTCTCAGTACCAAACGTCTCAACCATGATAGATGTTGGATCAGCAACACCGATAGCGTAAGACAGTTGGATTTCACAACGGTCAGCCATGCCAGCTGCTACGATGTTCTTCGCTACGTAACGTGCTGCGTAAGCTGCAGAGCGGTCTACTTTTGATGGATCTTTACCAGAGAATGCACCGCCACCGTGACGAGCTGCGCCGCCGTAGGTATCAACGATGATCTTACGACCAGTCAGACCACAGTCACCCATTGGGCCACCGATAACAAAACGACCGGTTGGGTTGATGAAGAAGTTAGTCTCTTTGTTGATCCACTCAGAAGGTAGTACTGGCTTGATGATCTCTTCCATTACCGCTTCACGTAGGTCAGGAGTTGATACTGAATCACAGTGCTGAGTTGAAAGAACTACCGCATCGATACCAACGATTTTACCTTGGTCGTACTGGAAAGTTACCTGAGATTTTGCATCTGGACGTAGGAAGTCTAGCTTGCCGCTCTTACGTACTTCCGCTTGCTTTTGTACAAGACGGTGAGAGTAAGTGATTGCCGCAGGCATTAGGATTTCAGTTTCGTTAGTTGCGTAACCGAACATGATACCTTGGTCGCCAGCGCCTTGCTCTTTAGGGTCAGCTTTATCAACACCTTGGTTGATGTCTGGAGACTGCTTACCGATAGTGTTTAGTACTGCACAAGAGTCAGCATCAAAACCCATATCTGAGTGTACGTAACCGATCTCACGAACCGTTTGACGAGTGATTTCTTCGATATCTACCCATGCAGAAGTCGTCACTTCACCACCTACCATTACCATACCGGTCTTAACGTAGGTCTCACAAGCAACACGTGCTTTAGGGTCTTGCTCAAGAATTGCATCAAGTACTGCATCAGAGATCTGATCAGCAATTTTATCCGGATGACCTTCAGATACGGACTCTGAAGTAAATAGGTGCTTAGCCATAGGTAGCTCCAAACTGGGTGAAATGTTCGCCAAATGGTTTCTCAACCTACTTCACTATAGAAGAGGGAGAAGGGGGCAAACAAAGTAAAAACTGGTTAAATTTTGTAGGTGTATCTACATCTAGACGTCTATTCTAGTGATAACTGATCGAATTACAAGCGCATTTTTTGTCAGGTCTTTTGGCAATCGTTTGCAATGCAATTAAAACCTAAATGAATATTAGTGAGCGTTTTGTGAAAAAAGTGCCGTATATGTAGCCAAAATCTTCAGATAAACGTTTGCAGTAAAGAGGGCGCTTTGAGAGAATACGCCCGCCGAAATCTCGGCCCCCTAAAAATTTCTTATATTCGCTTATGCATTCAGGAGCAGACATGTCTTCTCGTAAAGATCTAGCAAATGCTATCCGCGCTTTGAGCATGGATGGTGTTCAACAAGCAAACTCTGGTCACCCAGGTGCACCAATGGGTATGGCTGATATCGCCGAAGTACTTTGGCGTTCACACCTAAACCATAACCCACAAAACCCAGAGTGGGCAGACCGCGACCGTTTCATTCTTTCAAACGGCCACGGCTCAATGCTGATTTACTCTCTGCTACACCTGACTGGTTATGAGCTATCGATCGATGATCTGAAGAACTTCCGTCAGCTTCACTCGAAAACTCCAGGTCACCCAGAGTACGGCTACGCACCAGGCGTAGAAACGACAACTGGTCCTCTAGGCCAAGGCATCACTAACGGTGTTGGTATGGCGCTAGCTGAGAAAGCTCTTGCAGCACAGTTCAACAAGCCAGGTCACGACATCGTTGACCACTTCACTTACGTATTCATGGGCGACGGCTGTCTAATGGAAGGTATCTCGCACGAGGCTTGTTCTCTTGCTGGTACACTTGGCCTAGGCAAACTGATCGCATTTTGGGATGACAACGGCATCTCAATCGACGGTGAAGTTGAAGGTTGGTTCTCTGACGATACGCCTAAGCGTTTCGAATCTTACGGCTGGCACGTAATCCCAGCAGTAGACGGTCACGACTCTGACGCTATCAATGCAGCAATCGAGGCAGCTAAAGCTGACCCACGTCCTACGCTTATCTGTACTAAGACGGTTATCGGTTTTGGTTCTCCAAACAAAGCGGGCACACACGACTGTCACGGTGCTCCACTAGGCGCTGAAGAAATCGCAGCAACGAAAGAAGCGCTAGGTTGGAAACACGGTGCGTTTGAAATCCCTGCTGACATCTACGGCGAGTGGGATGCAAAAGAAGCAGGCGCAGCGAAAGAAGCTGCTTGGAACGAGAAGTTCGAAGCGTACGCAGCAGCATTCCCAGCAGAAGCGGCTGAGCTTAAGCGTCGTCTAAACGGTGACCTACCGGCAGAGTGGGAAGAGAAAGCAACTCAAATCATTGCTGATCTTCAAGCAAACCCTGCCAACATCGCATCACGTAAAGCATCTCAAAACGCACTAGAAGCGTTTGGTCAAATGCTTCCTGAATTCATGGGCGGCTCTGCTGACCTTGCGCCTTCTAACCTAACCATGTGGTCTGGTTCTAAGTCGCTAGAAGCGGCTGACTTTGCGGGCAACTACATCCACTACGGTGTACGTGAGTTCGGTATGACAGCAATCATGAACGGTATTGCTCTGCACGGTGGTTTCGTACCATACGGCGCAACTTTCCTAATGTTCATGGAATACGCTCGTAACGCAATGCGTATGGCTGCTCTGATGAAAGTTCAGAACATCCAGGTTTACACTCACGACTCAATCGGTCTGGGTGAAGATGGTCCAACGCACCAGCCTGTTGAGCAGATCGCATCTCTGCGCGTAACGCCAAACATGAGCACATGGCGTCCATGTGACCAGGTTGAGTCTGCAGTAGCTTGGAAACTTGCTATCGAGCGTAAAGATGGTCCTACGTCTCTAATCTTCTCTCGTCAAAACCTTGCACAGCAAGATCGTGATGCAGAGCAGGTTGCTAACATCGCTAAAGGTGCTTACATCCTTAAAGATTGCGAAGGCAAGCCTGAGCTAATCTTCATCGCAACGGGTTCTGAAGTAGAACTAGCAATGAACGCAGCCGCTGAGCTAACTGCTGAAGGCCGTAAGGTACGTGTTGTATCTATGCCTTCGACTGATGCATTCGACAAGCAAGACGCTGAGTACCGTGAAATGGTTCTTCCATCTGACGTAACGGCACGTGTAGCAGTAGAAGCAGGTATTGCTGATTACTGGTACAAGTACGTAGGCTTCGGTGGCAAGATCATCGGTATGACAACGTTCGGTGAGTCTGCACCAGCTGGTGAACTATTCAAGATGTTCGGTTTCACTACTGAAAACGTAGTAAACACAGCTAAGGAACTGCTAGCTTAATTGTTAGTTGTTGACTGAATTGAAAGGCTGGGTGTTTGCACCCGGCCTTTTTTTATGTTCGGTAAACGGCAATCGGAATTTACTTGCTTAAGGTGGCTCGTTGTTATCACATGTTGCCGTAAGCCGTAAGCCGTAAGCCGTAAGCCGTAAGCCGTAAGCCGTAAGCCGTAAGCCGTTTTCCTCTACCCCTTCCTCATTAACTTCTGTACTATCAACTCCAACTATTTCCCAAAAAACTAGTCTAGTATGACCCTAAAAATTGCGATTAATGGATTTGGACGCATCGGGCGCAATGTATTGCGTGCTATCTACGAGAGTGGCAGAAGCCAAGAAATTGAAGTGGTTGCAGTGAATGAGCTGGCAAAGCCTGAGGCAATGGCTCACCTGCTTCAATATGACTCTTCCCATGGGCGATTCTTTAAAAAGGTCAGCCATGATCAAGAACACCTTTATATCCATCACCCCAATGGCGAACAAGATTCTCTTCGTATTTTGCACCTCGCTGATATTGAAATGTTGCCTTGGGCAGATCTAGAAGTAGACATCGTTTTAGACTGTACTGGTGTGTTTGGAAGTCAGGCGGATGGTCAAAAACACTTAGAGGCTGGCGCTAAGAAGGTTCTCTTCTCACACCCTGGTGCAGCGGATTTAGATAACACCATTATCTATGGCGTAAACCACGATACGCTTAAAGCTGAGCATAAGGTGGTTTCGAATGGCTCGTGCACGACCAACTGTATCGTACCTATTATTAAAACCCTAGATGATGCCTTTACTATCGAGTCGGGTACGATCACTACGATCCACTCTTCGATGAACGATCAACAGGTGATCGATGCCTATCATAACGATCTCCGCCGTACCCGCGCCGCAAGTCAATCAATCATCCCAGTCGATACCAAACTGCATTTAGGAATCGGACGCATTTTCCCGAAATTTTCTGACAAATTCGAGGCAATTTCGGTGCGCGTGCCTACAGTTAATGTGACAGCAATGGATTTAAGTGTAACTTTAGCTACCAATGTGAAAGTTAATGACGTAAATCAAACCATAATTGAGGCTTCTAGGTGTACATTACATAACATTGTTGATTATACTGAGGCACCGCTTGTTTCCATCGATTTTAACCATGATCAACATAGTGCAATTGTTGACGGTAATCAGACCCGAGTAAGTAACGGGCGCTTGGTTAAAATGTTGGTGTGGTGTGACAACGAATGGGGCTTTGCCAACCGCATGCTGGATACAGCGTTGGTAATGCACTCACTTGCTTAGTAAGAGCGAAAAATGGACTTGGGAATATTTATTTTCTAACTTGAAATAAATTAGAAGCACCCCAAGTTAAAACAACAGTTGTAAGAATTATCAGGTTTGGCACGACGCCAGGCCTTTGCAAACTTTATATTTTAACATTTGAGAGGACAAAGAATGTCTGTAATCAAGATGATTGACCTGGACCTAGCAGGCAAACGTGTATTTATCCGTGCGGACCTAAACGTACCAGTAAAAGACGGCAAAGTGACGTCTGATGCACGTATCCTAGCTTCACTACCTACTATCAAGCACTGCCTAGAAGCTGGTGCTAAAGTAATGGTAACTTCTCACCTAGGTCGTCCTACGGAAGGTGAATACGCAGAAGAGTTCTCTCTAGCACCTGTTGTTAACTACCTAAACGACGCACTAGATTGCGAAGTTAAGCTAGCAAAAGATTACCTAGACGGTCTAGAGCTAAACGCTGGTGAGCTTGTTGTTCTTGAAAACGTTCGCTTCAACAAAGGCGAGAAAAAGAACGAAGAAGAGCTATCTAAAAAGTACGCAGCGCTATGTGACATCTTTGTAATGGATGCATTCGGTACGGCTCACCGTGCACAAGCATCAACTCACGGCGTTGGCATGAACGCACCAGTTGCGTGTGCAGGTCCTCTTCTAGCGGCTGAGCTTGAAGCACTAGGTAAAGCAATGGACAACCCAGAGCGTCCACTTGTTGCTATCGTAGGTGGTTCTAAAGTTTCTACTAAGCTAACAGTTCTAGAATCTCTATCTAAAGTTGCTGACCAACTTGTTGTTGGTGGCGGCATCGCAAACACATTCATCGCAGCTGATGGCCACAATGTAGGTAAGTCTCTATACGAAGCTGACCTAGTTGAAACAGCTCAGAAGCTAATGAAAGAGTGTTCTATCCCAGTAGCAACTGACGTAGCTTGTGCTAAAGCATTTGATGAGAACGCAGAAGCTGAAATCAAGCCAGTAACAGAAGTTCAAGACGACGACATGATCTTCGACCTAGGCCCTGATTCAACAGCGGCTCTTGCTGAAATCATCGGCAACGCTAAAACTATCCTATGGAACGGTCCTGTAGGCGTATTTGAGTTCAAGAACTTTGAAGCAGGTACAGCAGGCATCTCTAAAGCAATCGCTGAGTCTGCAGGTTTCTCTGTAGCTGGTGGTGGTGACACGCTAGCAGCTATCGATAAGTTCGGTATCAAGGCTGACGTATCTTACATCTCAACAGGTGGCGGTGCTTTCCTTGAGTTTGTTGAAGGTAAAGTTCTACCAGCAGTTGCGATGCTTGAAGAGCGCGCAAAATAATCTATCTAGAAAAGCGGGAAATGGTTTCCCGCTTTCTTGTTTGCTGAAGCACGCAGAATGCTGATAGAATGCGCCCTGCGATGTGAGCAAACGATTGCAATTTTTAATTAATACGACAGAAAATAGGACGAATTCCATGTCTAAGATCTTCGATTTCGTAAAACCAGGTGTTATCTCTGGTGACGACGTACAGAAAGTATTTGAAGTAGCAAAAGAAAACAAATTTGCTCTTCCAGCGGTTAACGTTGTAAACACTGACTCTGTAAACGCTGTACTGGAAGCAGCTTCTAAAGTTAAAGCTCCAGTAGTAGTTCAGTTCTCTAACGGTGGTGCTGCTTTCTTCGCTGGTAAAGGTCTGAAGCTAGAAGGTCAAGAAGCGCAAATCATGGGCGCAGTTGCAGGTGCGAAATACGTACACGCTGTAGCTGAAGCTTACGGTGTGCCAGTAATTCTTCACACTGACCACGCAGCTAAGAAACTACTTCCTTGGATCGACGGTCTACTAGACGCTGGCGAAAAATTCTTCGCTGAAACTGGTAAGCCTCTATTCTCTTCTCACATGATCGACCTTTCTGAAGAGTCTCTAGAAGAAAACATCGAAATCTCAGCTAAATACCTAGAGCGTATGGCTAAGATGGGTATGACTCTAGAAATCGAACTAGGTTGTACTGGTGGTGAAGAAGACGGCGTAGACAACACTGATATGGACCAGTCTGAGCTATACACTTCTCCTGAAGACGTAGCTTACGCTTACGAGATCCTAAACGCAGTTAGCCCTCGTTTCACTATCGCTGCATCTTTCGGTAACGTACACGGTGTATACAAGCCAGGTAACGTTGTTCTTACTCCAACTATCCTACGTGATTCTCAAGCACACTGTGCAGAGAAATTCGGTATCGCTGCGAACGCTCTAAACTTCGTATTCCACGGCGGTTCTGGTTCTTCTCAAGAAGAGATTGAAGAGTCAATCGGCTACGGTGTTATCAAAATGAACATCGATACTGATACTCAGTGGGCTACTTGGGATGGCGTTCGTGCATACGAAGCTGAAAACCGTGACTTCCTACAAGGTCAAATCGGTAACCCAACTGGTGATGACGCTCCAAACAAGAAATACTACGATCCACGCGTATGGCTACGTGCTGGTCAGTCTGGTATGGTTGCGCGTCTTGAGCAAGCATTTAAAGACCTTAACGCAATCGACGTACTATAATCTGTCGTAAGCGCTAAAGTTAATTAACCCACTCTTCGGAGTGGGTTTTTTTATATCTTTCTCAAATTTATCATCCAAATGCTTGGTTTTTTGCTCTAATATATAAATCGCATATGGTTCAGGTGTTTGTACTTCCCAGGGAAAGATACCAATCCAACTAATTATCTGATCAGCCTGGCTAGTCCATATTTCCTCTAGCCGCGTCAGAAATCGTATCCCTAGTCCCAGCTAGGCATAAGATTTCTTCCTTGCTAGAGAAAATCTGTCCGTCGCTATGCAAAATCACATAATTAGTCGTATTGGTATGAGAAGTAGGTTATTTTCCGCATCTGCTGCCAAGGTAGCAAAAACATAACTAAATGAAGTAGAGGATGCTGTTATGGCAAATGAAACATCGGTGGTGGACATCGAATTGGCGGAAAACGTCAATAAGCTCAACGAATGGATTACTGGCAATTCCGACCTGCTGATCCAGTACGGTGTGAATATCTTATCAGCGCTGCTGATCCTGTTTATCGGTAACATTGTTGTTAAAGCGGTAGCTGGCAGTGTGGCGAAAGTGCTGCATAAACGTAAAATGGATAAGGCGGTCGTTGAGTTTATTCACGGCATTGTCCGCTATACCTTGTTTGTAATTGTGCTGATAGCTGCACTTGGTCGAGTGGGTGTTCAAACTGCTTCTGTGGTAGCTGTAATTGGTGCGGCAGGTTTAGCGATTGGTTTAGCTCTGCAAGGCTCACTATCAAACTTTGCCGCTGGCGTATTGATCGTTGCGTTCCGTCCATTTAAATCTGGCGACTATGTTGAGATTGGCGGTGTTGCAGGTTCGGTAGATTCGATTCAAATTTTCCAAACGATTTTGACCACACCAGATAACAAAATGGTTGTTGTGCCGAACTCATCTGTGATTGGTAGCCCTATAACCAACTACTCGCGTCATAATACTCGCCGAATTGATCACGTGATTGGTGTGTCATACGGTGCAGATTTGAAGAAAACTAAAGACGTGATTCGCCGTGTATTAGAGGCGGATGAGCGTATTTTAAAATCTCCTGGTATCCAAATTGGTGTATCAGCATTGGCAGACTCATCAGTGAACTTCGTGGTTCGCCCATGGGTGAAAACTTCTGATTACTGGGACGTGTACTTTGATACGTTGCAAGCAATCAAAGAAGAGCTCGATAAAGAAGGTATTGAGATTCCATTCCCGCAAATGGATGTGCATTTGTCTAAGCCTGAGTAATCACGGTTAGAATCTAAAAAGCGTCGACCAGTGTCGACGCTTTTTTTTGTTAGTGCTCTAGCCAAAGTACTGTATTTGGTAGGGTGGCTAGCACTTTATGAAGATGCTCTGTTGCGAACCCTATGGTCTTATCTGGGTGGCCTGGCGTGTAGAGTAGCTCATTATGGCGGGCTTGAATAAGCTTGGTATCCACCACGATACATATCTCTTGTGGTAAACCAAATGGACAGACGGCTCCTGCAACACAACCAGTCACCTGTGACATTTCTTGATCATCACAAATAGAGACTCTTTTTCCTAGCAACGACTTGAGTGCTTTGGAATCAAGACGGCTGTCCTTATCGGTCAGGTAGAGTGCATAGCCCCCGCCTTTGATACGTAAAAAAAGGCTCTTGCTATGAGTTCCGTTCCAACCAAGCGATTTAGCCACTTTGACATCGGTTTCAAAGTCCAAAATTGGTTCGTGCTGCCAAAGCTGGTAGGGAACATCAATCTTATTGAACAGTGCCAGATTGAATTGGTAAATAGTCTCTAATGAATGACTCATAACATGTACTTGACCCATAGTCCTTTAGTGAGCACGAAGGCGATGATAAACATCATAGCTGCAACTGCAATGTCGATGCCACACTTTACGTTGGGCTTAGATAGAGTAGGGCCAAGTTTCGCCGCTCCAAATGACAAGCTATAGAACCAAACAAATGAAGCCATGATGGTACCAATTGCAAAAGCGATTCGGTCATTGCCTTCAAATTGGCCGCCGATTGAACCTAAGATCACCACAGTATCAAGGTATAGGTGTGGGTTAAGCACGGTGACCGCAAGCGCACCCAAAACCACAGCCCTTTTACCACGAGCAGTCATCTGTTTTTTCGACTCTTCGCTGGTCGGAGAGCGAAATGCACTTCTTAAGGATAAGAAACCGTAGACGGATAGGAAAGCAATGCCACCTAAAGTCACTGAAGTGAGTAGGGTTTCATTTTGAGATAGAACTGCACCGCCACCAAACACACCCAGCGAAATAAAAAATGCGTCAAGAAAGCTACAAACGGTTGCTGTGGTTAGGTGATGATTGCGTTTAATGCCTTGATTTAAAACGTACGCGTTTTGTGCGCCGATTGGAATGATCATGGTGGCGCCTAGACCAAAACCTTGTAATAAAACCCACAAGCTCATGGCGATTTCCTTAAAAATGTTTGAGGTTAAAAAGAGAGTGGGCTAAGACTATCTCAGTTCACGAAATAAATTAAACTAATAATTTTAATGCCACATAAGTTAAACTTATGTCGTTGTAATGGAGGCAAGGAGTAAAGATGAGAGGCTTAGATTACCGTTGGATTGAAGCACTTGATTTGGTGATCGAGCTGCGCGGTTTCGAGCGTGCGGCAGAAAAGTTATGTATTTCCCAATCGGCAGTCTCTCAGCGAGTAAAGCAACTGGAGAAGTGGTTGGCACAACCTGTTTTAGTGCGAGAGCAACCCCCAAGACCTACTCTGGCCGGACAGCAATTATTAGCACTCTATCGCCGAGTATGTTTGCTAGAACAAGAACTCTTGCCAGAGCTTAATCCGGATGATGAGCGTCCGTTATCGGTAAGCATAGCAACCAATGCTGATAGTCTCGCTACTTGGCTAATCCCAAGTGTGCAAAACTTGTTGATGCAAAAGCGTGTTGCGCTGAACTTGATCGTTGATGATGAAGGACGAACGATAGACAAACTTCGCAGCGGGGAGGTGGTAGGTGCTATCAGCCTAGAATCACAGCCGATGTCAGGATGTGATGCGGACTACTTAGGACGAGTTGATTATTTGTGTGTTGCCAGCCCAGAGTTTTACGAACATTACTTTCCAGAAGGCGTTACTCGCGAAGCTTTATTGAAGGCGCCAGCAGTGGCTTTTGACCAGCATGATGATATGCACGAGCGTTTTATTCACCAGCATTTCAATTTGCCCTACGGCAGTGTGCTGAAACATACGGTTCGCAGTTCGGAAGCTTTCGTCAAGTTAGCCCTGGCTGGGGTTGCTTACTGCCTGATCCCAAGGCAACAAATCGAGCAAGAGCTTGCCGATGGTGAGTTGATTAATATTACGCCTAATTTTTTACTGTCAGTGAGAATGTATTGGCATCACTGGCAGCTGGAAAGCGGGGTGCTAAAAGAGATCTCTCAGGCGATAATTAAGTATGCGAGGACTCACTTACCTCAGTAAAAGTTCTGTCAATTGTCAGCTTTGATACTGCTAGTTGCGCCAATACGTGTCTAAAATAGCCACATAAGATGTTGGAGTGACGAAATGAAGAATAAAACGATTATGGCTCTGTTGCTTGCTGCGGTCACAGCACTGCCAGTAGCGGCTGCAGATGTTGATTTTCCTCATCTATCAACGACCGGATATGGGGAAGTGGTTGCTGTGCCAGATATGGCCGTGATCCAAGTGCAAGTCGAAGAGACGATGTTAAGCGCTGAACAGGCAAAGCAAGAAGTAGATAAAGCGGTTGAGGCGTTCATTACTCGTCTCACTACAGAAGGTGTCGAGCGAGATGATATCGCTGCTGCAAACTTGTACCTTTCACCGCAATACCATTATCCGAAAGCGGGCAAAGCCGAGTTGGTCGGTTACCGAGCCACTCGCAGCGTAACGGTGACGGTGGATGACTTGCAAAACCTTAATCGATACCTTGAAGGGGCGTTAGGTGATGGGATCAATACTATCGATAGTATTGAGTTGCAGGTGAAAGATTCCGATAAGTATCAGCAATTGGCGCGAGATGCAGCCATCAAAGATGCGATGGATAAGGCTAAGTCACTAGCGAAAGGCTTTGAGATGTCACTGGATGGTGTTTGGCGTATTGAGTACCACAATGCTTTCCAGCGCCCAGTAAAGCGTGCCGCAAGAATGGCGGCGGAGTCGATGTCTGATAGCTATCAAGATACAGCGATCAAGATCCGTGACCAAGTAAACGTGACCTATAAAATAAAGTAGCGTTAAACCCAATCTAAAAGGGCAGCCAATTGGCTGCCCTTTGTTTTAATCGGTGCGTTACCAATTAGTGCAATAGTCGAGCACGGATTGTGCCTTCAATTTGTTTCAGTTTTGCTAATGCTTCTTCTGAGCGATCAGATTCCACGTCGATAACGACATAACCCATATCAGAGGTCGTTTGTAGGTATTGACCAGCGATGTTGATGCCTTCATCAGCAAAGATGGTGTTGATTTGAGTCAGAATACCAGGGCGGTTCTTGTGGATGTGCAGCAAGCGAGAAGTGTCTCTGTGCTCTGGTAGAGATACTTCTGGGAAGTTTACGCAAGAAAGTGTCGAACCATTATCTGAGTATTTGGCCAGTTTACCCGCAACTTCTACACCGATATTTTCCTGCGCTTCTTGCGTCGAGCCACCGATGTGCGGTGTCAGGATCACGTTGTCGTATTGCATCAGTGGTGTTTCGAATGGGTCAGCATTCGTTTTTGGTTCAACAGGGAAAACGTCGACGGCCGCCCCAGCAAGATGACCTGACTCAATCGCACCACATAGCGCAGGGATATCCACCACGGTACCACGCGCCGCATTGATGAATACCGAACCTGGTTTCATGCGAGCAAATTCCGCTTCACCCATGATGTTTTTAGTTTCTGGCGTTTCTGGTACGTGCAGCGTGATCACATCACACTTGTTGAGTAGCTCACTCATGGTATGAACTTGCGTTGCGTTACCTAGCGACAACTTGTTTTCGATATCGTAGAAGTAAACGCGCATGCCAAGGTTTTCTGCGATGATACCAAGCTGAGTACCGATATGACCGTAACCGATGATGCCTAAACGCTTACCACGTGCTTCGTACGAGTTGTCAGCACTTTTTTTCCAAATGCCACGGTGAGCAAGGGCGTTCTTCTCTGGAATGCCACGTAGCAAAAGCAAGATTTGACCCAAAACGAGCTCAGCAACACTACGAGTGTTTGAGAATGGGGCGTTAAATACTGGGATGCCTCGTGTTGCTGCAGCCTTTAGGTCTACTTGGTTAGTGCCGATACAGAAACAGCCAACAGCGACCAGCTTTTCTGCCGCAGCAAAGACTTCTTCAGTCAGGTTAGTACGAGAACGAATACCGACAAAGTGACAATCTTTAATTGCCTCTTTTAGCTCATCACCGGATAGCGACCCTTTGTGGTACTCAATGTTTGAGTAACCAGCAGCTTGAAGCACCTCAACAGAAGATGGGTGAAGTCCTTCCAGAAGGAGGATCTTAATTTTGTCTTTTTCCAGTGATACTTTGCTCATCGATTATTATCCTTAATAGTCTTTTCAGAAGGGCTAAATCCAACTCCACAGATCAAGCATTCCCGGTGTCCATAGCGGCTAAATAGGTCGAGTTGGTAAAACGCACTGCGGGAAGTTTGTGCGTTGCTCAATAAAGTAACAAAAAAATTCTGCTAGGGGTAAGAAAATTACGGAATATAGAATAATTTTTCATCTCTGGAATGAAAAAGCGGCGCTTGATAGCGCCGCTTGAAATCTAGTAACAATAACCTGAGTAAAACTTACTCTTCGATTTTTGCACCTTCAGGGGTGCCAGTGATAACTACGTCAGCACCACGTGCAGCAAATAGACCCACAGTGACAACACCAGCGATAGCGTTGATCTGCTTTTCCATCTCCTTAGGGTCAGTGATTTGCATGCCGTGAACATCTAGGATGATGTTGCCGTTGTCGGTCACACAGCCTTCACGGTACGCAGGGTCGCCACCAAGCTTCACTAGCTCACGTGCTACATAAGAGCGAGCCATTGGGATAACTTCAACGGGTAGCGGGAATTGACCCAGAACGTCAACGCCTTTGGTGCCATCAACGATACAGATGAATTTGTCTGCGATTGCAGCAACAATCTTTTCACGAGTCAGAGCAGCACCACCACCTTTGATCATGTCACGAGTCGGGTTGATCTCGTCTGCACCATCCACGTAAACATCAAGTTTTGCCACGTCGTTAGCATCAAATACTTCGATACCCAGCTCTTTTAGCTTTTCAGTTGAAGCGATAGAGCTTGAAACAGCACCTTTAATGTCGTCTTTAATAGAGCCCAGTGCGTCGATGAAGTGATTCACAGTAGAGCCAGTACCTACACCAACAATGCTATCTTTTTCTACATACTTAAGCGCGGCCCAACCAGCGGCTTTTTTCATTTCATCTTGCGTCATGTCTATCTCCTGAGGGTAAGTTGCGGCGCGATTATAGCTTGTTAGCAATCGATTTCCCAACCCCAGATTTTATTTGGGGTAAAAATTTTATCCAATGGAATATCCCAACTTTCACATGGCAGCTTTGCTACTTGTTGGCATTCATGGGCAAGGCCAATGGAACGGGTATTTGAGCGCAGCGTTGACCAACTGGCTAAGGTGCGATCGTAATAACCGCCACCCATGCCCATTCGGTTACCTTCGGCGTCAAAGGCGACCAAGGGAGTAAAGATAATATCGATTTGCGCTAATGGAATGATTTGGGTTGCATCCAGTTTAGGTTCCAAAATCTTATATCGATTTTCGACCATTACACTTTGTTTGCTATAGCGTAGAAACAGTAGCTCACCTTGAGAGAATGGGTGGATCACTGGAAGCACCACTTGATGGCCTTGCTGCCATAACCATTCAATAACAGGTTGAGTATCAATCTCTCCGTCGGCACTAAGATAGAGTGCTAGTGTTAGCTTTGGCGAGTCACTAATTTGGTGTTTTACTTGTTCGAGAAGCTTGGTTGCAGCGGCCTGTTGCTGCATAGGGCTAAGGGCTCGCCGCGCTTGGCGAATTTGTTGTCTAATAGACTGGCGTTCGAGTTGACTTAGCTGTGTCATAAGAGGGTACCCCAGAGTGCCGTTGAGGATTGTGGCCCTTGAACCAGCTGGTTCAAGGCGGATCAGCAAGGACAACCGTAGGCTTCTCGATGCGAGTCGAGCTTGCTCAATAGTCACCGAATACTAACCCTTGGGTATTGCTTATCGGCTCAGGGACTTAAATCCGCTGACGCACACTCCAGGGTAAAACTATTTTTGGTTTTGGCCCACATTCATCAATGCACTTTCAAGTGCTTGATCGAGCTTCTCCATACGCTCAGTGATTTGGTGATTTTGGCCATCCACTTGTTGCTTTGACGTGTGCAATTCATAACACACATTCAATGCGGCAAATGTCAGTAACTTCTCAACGTTAGACACCTGAGTTTTTTCAGACATAGATTTTAAACGAGCATCCAGATCAAGAGCAGCTTGGATCAAGGCATCTTCTTCACCTGCTGGGCAGTTTACCCGAGTGACTTTGCCTAAAATTTCTACTTCAACCGCTTGATTACTCATGAAATTCGCTCTTTTGTCCTTAACTTTCGGTCTAAAACGGTGTTTTTGTTACCGAGACAGAGACTATAGAAAATGCCGATCTAAGATTCAAGCATTAAACCCACGCTTTGCCAATTTGGTGCGCTAAGCTGACAGTTATTCGACAGTTTGCCCAATTGCTGCGCAGAATTGATTCCTCCCCACTGGGGTAAGTGGTAGCATAAAGTTATCTTTTCTTCATTGATGCAGTATTTAACATGAGCGATAACTCTCTTCCTCAATACGACCAAGTCGCTGAGCAACTAAAGCAAGCCCACTTAGCCGTCACACCAGCAGAAATGCATGGATTATTGGTAGGCATGCTAAGTGGTGGATTGAGCGTAGGTGACACCAGTTGGCAACCTTTGGTGTTTGACTACACCAATGATGGTATGTCTTGGCCCGTTGCGATGACGGACAGCGCTGAAGCGGTGTTAAAAACCAGTGCTAAAGAGCTTTCAGAGAATGATTTTGAACTAAGCATGTTACTGGCTCAAGAAGATGACCTTTTTGCATACGCAGACAGTGTTTGCGAGTGGGTGAATCACTTTATTTCGGGCCTTGGTTTGATTAATGCCAACCTGAATAAAGCACCGGAGGATGTCAAAGAGGCTTTAGCTGACCTTGAAGAAATTGCCAAGCTTGGCATTGACGAAGACGACGACATGCAAGAACAAGCGGTATTGATGGAGCAAGTGGTTGAACACGTCAAGGCGTGTGTATTGACCATCCATATTGAATTTGGCAGCAAACCTAAGCAAGAAAGCAAACCGACTATTCATTAACAGGAAGTTACTAACAGGAAAGAGATGAAGTCATACGATGTAGTGATTGCCGGTGGGGCAATGGCGGGCGCAACGCTGGCGATTGCACTTAATCAATCACGTCCTGAACTCTCAATCGCAGTAATCGAAGGCTTTGAGCCTGATCCTAACCAACATCCAGGTTTTGACTCCCGTGCGATAGCGCTCTCTTATGGCAGTGTCGAGCAGCTTAAACGACTCAAACTGTGGAGTGGAATTGCGCCTCAAGCAACCGCCATTGAGCGTATTCACGTTTCGGATCGTGGCCATTTAGGTATGGCTGAGCTCGACAGAAGTGAGATTGGGGCTAAGGCGCTTGGTTATGTGGTTGAACTTGCTAATGTGGGGCAGTTTTATCACCAGCAGCTTAAATCTCTGGCGCTTGATTATTATTGCCCTCAGCAGGTAGCCAAAGTGCAGCAGCACTCCAGCCACGTGGATATTGCGCTGACTGATGGTCAAGAGCTGCAAACCAAACTCTTGGTCGCCGCCGATGGTGTAGACTCTGTATGTTGTCAGCAAACAGGCCTCGGCTTAGAGCAACTCGATTTCGAACAAGTGGCGGTTATCGCCAATATTTGCACTGACACTGTACACAACCATCAAGCTTTTGAACGTTTTACCAATAGCGGCCCATTAGCATTATTGCCAATGAGCGATGGGCGTATGTCTTTAGTGTGGTGCCTAAGGCCTGACAAAGCCCAGCAAATTCTTGCGGCCAGTGATGACGAATTTCTCAATCAATTGCAACAGGCATTCGGCTGGCGACTCGGAAAGCTTACCCATGTCGGCGCTCGGGCTTCGTATCCATTGCTACTGAAACATCGCCCGCAAGTGACGGGGCACCGCATTGTGGCGGTAGGTAATGCTGCTCAAACCCTACACCCGATTGCAGGGCAAGGGTTTAATCTTGGTTTACGTGACGTGCTTTCATTGTGCGAAGTCTTGGAGCAAAGCGAAAACATTGGCGACTACGCAAGTTTGCAGGCCTATCGCCAACGTCGTGAGCAAGACCGCAATTACACCATGACAATGACCTCTGGATTGGTCAGTTTATTTTCTAATGATGCCTTGCCTCTTCGGGTAGGGCGAAATCTGGGGTTAATGATGCTAGATGATAGTCAGCTGCTGAAAATGCCCTTGATGCAACGTACGATGGGATTGGTAGATAGGTAAATGATGCAAAGTTTTGACGTAGTGATCGTTGGGGGGGGCATGGTAGGTTTGGCTGCTGCCGCCGCAATGGCCAAAGAAGATATGCGTATTGCGGTTATAGAGAAGCAGCGCCCATCGTCCAATTTTGACCCACTACCGGATGTGCGTGTGTCGGCGCTTAGCCGAGCGAGTGAGCAGATTTTGCGTAAGCTTGATGCTTGGCAGGGCATAGAGCAGCGCCGTTTTACCCCCTATTCAGGCATGCACGTATGGGAGCTCGACAGTTTTGCCCAGATTGATTTTGATGCCCAAAGCCTGTGTCAGCCTAATCTTGGTCATATCGTAGAGAATCGGGTGATCCAATTGTCGCTATGGGAGCAGGTGGAATCGCTGGCGAATGTCACCATATTTGAGAGTCAGCTCTGTCAGTCACTGAGTATTGGTGAAAGCGAAGCTTGGTTGATGCTCGACTCTGGGGTAGGCATTACTGCTAAACTGGTTGTCGGAGCAGATGGAGCCAACTCTTGGTTACGTCAGCAGGTAGATATCCCTCTGACGCATTGGGACTATGGGCATAGTGCGATTGTTGCCAATATTCGCTGTGACGTGCCTCATGAGAATGTTGCTCGTCAAGTATTCACTCCACAAGGCCCAATTGCTTTACTGCCATTAAATGAGCCAGATCTGTGCTCCTTAGTCTGGTCGATTGACCCAACTGAAGCTGAGCGACTCACTACCTTATCTGAAGCTGAGTTCAATAAGGCGCTGTATACCGAGTTTGACGGTAAGCTAGGTTTGCTCAGCGTCGAAGGTGACAGACAAGCGTTTCCACTTCGTATGCGTTATGCCCGAGATTTTGCGCTAGAGCGAGTGGCGCTTATTGGCGATGCTGCTCATACGATTCATCCGCTCGCAGGCCAAGGGGTTAACCTCGGTTTATTGGATGCGGCGGGACTTGCGCAGCATGTGATTGCGCTGTGGCAGTCCGGTCAGGATATTGGCAGTAAGCGCAATCTGCGTCCATTTGAACGTTGGCGCAAAGCGGAAGCAGCCAAGATGATTGCAGCAATGCAAGGATTTAAAGATCTGTTTGCTGGTGGGAACCCAATCAAGAAGTTGATTCGTGGTGTTGGCGTGACTTTGGTTGATAAATTACCTGGAGCTAAGCAGCAAATTATGATGCGTGCGCTTGGATTAGAGGGAAGCCTTCCAAATCTCGCTAAACGATAGGCAATAAAAATGGGGCAGATAATATCTGCCCCATTTTTTTAATTCGTTAATGCTATCAGGTGTTTTATGCTGCTAAGGCGCACCTCAAACGTACGACGGCTTGGTTGACCTCTTTGACGGTCTTGTAGTGACGCTGCTCGGCCTTCTCTGGCATGATTAGCTTGCCGTTATCAAATTCAAATTTTCCTACTCCGTAGATATAGATTCTACCCTTAAATAGCCTACTGACGTGCTTGGCGATCATGTTAGGTGCGTAGCGCTTAAACAGTCTCATACCTTAAATCCTTTTTGTTATAGCACGGGAGATTATAGAAGATCCCCCATGACATTAATGTGACTGGATCGGGTTAAAGTACAGTGATTACCTTAAATCTTGGCGTTTTGTGCTGCCTATTACATTCCATTGAGATAAATCGCTATTCAATGTGACTCTCGCCACAATTACCAACTGCCAAAGTTCAGTAAATAATCATAGTGAAATATTGCTTAATTAGCTCTCAATATAAGAGTAGACCAATCTAGAAGGGAAAAAGTTTCATCGTAACAAAAATGCAAAAAAAAATGCCCGCTCAACGGCGGGCCAATAGTCACAGATGTATTACACACAAAAAGTGGATTCATCATATTCCGCCAGCAGTAACCATTATGGAACGTGTGGTCGATAGCGGAATACATAACCACAGTACATTAATTTTTGCTAAATGACTAACTATTCATAATGAATAAATAAAAATGTAATTCAATCTGTTGAGGTTTGTGAGTTAGATCGTTTTTTGTACAATTTGTGTGTAACTCGTAGAACGATAGATGTGATCTAGATCTGCTTGTTGGGCGGTGTGTGAATGATTATTCGCTCAATCTCGACAGATGTCAGCAATAGTAGGTTGGCATAAGTTGATAAGATCTTGGCAGTTTAGTGCGATACCCGCCATGTTGCTGCCGCTACTGATAGTGACTTCAGTTTCCGCAAGCAAACTCGGGTCAAAAAAGATAGGCATTGGGGTTTTAAGCGCCAGCGGCGTGACACAGCCGAGCTGATAGCCAGTTATCTCAACCAACTCCTGAGCTGTTAAGCAGGTCATGCGGCGACTGTTAAGGAGCGCTCTGACTTTTTTAGGGTCGGCTTGACGATTCCCAGGAACGCAAGCAAGTGCATAATTATTGTCCATGTCGCGAAGGCCAATCGATTTGACCATTTGACAAGTTCGTATGCCTCTTTGCTCGGCTGTCTCTTCAATGCTCTTGGTCGGAGTGCGATGGGGTAGCACTCGATGTGCGACCCCATGTTGTTGCAGGAACTCAACCAGCGGATAGGTTGAATTATTCATCTTCTAGTGAGTAGGGCAGCGGCTCAATTGCCCAAATTTGATCAGGTTGCTCCGCTAGTCTCAATTGCGTTTCAGGCTCAATATCGTTGGGCAAAATAATCAAGCCACAGGCTTTTTGATCGGAAAATGCAAACTGTGCCATCAAATCACCCGCTGAACGCCAATTGTCGCCGACTGCTCGTTCTAAGGTTGCTTGCTCAGGCATTTGATCATTAAAGCTACCTGATACTCGGAACATAGCTCGCTTATTCATGCCTCGGTATTTTGCTCGTGCCACCATTTCTTGGCCAGTGTAGCAGCCTTTGCTAAAACTTATGCCACCGATCGCTTGTAAGTTAAACGCTTGCGGGATGTGCTGTGTTTGCAGGCTTTCTTCACAGCGAGGACGACCCGTTTGAATATCAAGTAGGTCCCATAGCTTGTCATCACTAAGCTCAGGCGCATCTTGCATCAGAGCATTTGCACTTGTTTCAGAAGCGGCAGCCACTAACCAACGCTGATCGGCAATCTTGACTGCCGTGCCAGCTTCGCTGTGCGATACATCAACAGAAGTATCAAACCATTGGTTAAGCCACTGTGCACCTTGTTCGCCAAATACGCCAAGTAAGGTTTGCTCACTGGTCTCGATCTCGACTTTAGAAAAAACGGCATACTTTTTCAGTTCACGCAGAGCAACCTCTGTTGCGCTCTGGCGCTGCACAAGTGCATAACCCTGCTGATGATGAAACAGCTGAAACACGTTCCATACTTTGCCTTTGGCATCACAGTGCGCCCCAAATGTTGTTTGGTCGTTATTGAGAGCAACCACATCACAAGTTACTTGACCCTGAAGGTAAGACTTTCGGTCATCACCATTCACTGTGATGAGTGACCAGTTATCGAGTACGCTGACCGAGAGAGTAGGAAGTGGGGCATTGGCCGCCAATGGGAGTGAAACAGTGGGTTGCATTATCAAATAACCTCATTCAATTCGAACGCAAAGTATGTTAAACCTTGGTGAAGGCTTTGTCAGCTCTTTGCTGACAAGGCGAAACATCTGTGATGTGATTAATAGCAGCAAGCAAAGCAGATTGCTACACTGCCTACCAGTCTTAATAGGGAATTAGAGGTACTTGAATGTATTCAGTAGAAGAAAAAGCGCGCATTAAGTGGGCTTGCCGTCGCGGTATGCTGGAGTTAGATGTGGTGATCATGCCATTTTTTGAAGAGTGCTTCGGTTCATTAAGTGAACAGGAACAGCAAGATTTCGTTTCGTTGTTAGAATGTGATGACCCGGATCTATTTTCATGGGTGATGGGGCATGGGCGTAGCGAAAATCTAAGTCACGCTAAAATGGTCGATAAAGTTGTCGCCCATAACCTCAGCAAGGTGCGTTAAGCTCCAACTTCAGTCTTCTAAAAGCGCCTGTATCGTCAACGCTGGTATTCAAGTGTTGATGGTATGGGCGCTTAGTGTTTCTTGGCTACCATTAGTAATAACTTTGTTACTGTTATGCCACTTTTATCATGGTTACCCACCAACTAGGTATGCCAGTAGCCCTCGTTGGTTTGAATATTATTCCGGCGGATTGTACCAAGTGGACAAAAAGCGCTTTCGACTTAAATTGGCTATGCTGGTTTTCTCACCTTGGTTGGTGGCGCTTAAAAGTGACTGTGGTGATGTTGTGGTTATTTGGCGAGACAGCTGCTCGTCATCTCAGTATCGGCGGCTGCTTTATCTGATTCGATGGGAATAAAAAAGAGCGCCAGAGCGCTCTTTTTTAACGAGATTATTGTTTAGGTGTCAGGATAGTCGGGCCACTTTCCTTTGCCAGCTCAGGATAATCTAAGGTGTAGTGAAGGCCGCGGCTCTCTTTGCGCTGCATAGCACAACGCACCATGAGCTCAGCAACTTGTAATAGGTTGCGCAGCTCTAGTAAGTTGTTGGAAACTCGGAAGTTGCTGTAGTACTCGTGCGTTTCTTGCTGCAACATTTCGATGCGGCGTAGCGCACGCTCTAGACGTTTGTCTGTGCGCACAATGCCCATGTAATCCCACATAAATAGGCGCAATTCGTGCCAGTTGTGCTGAATCACCACCTCTTCGTCGGAGTTACACACTTGGCTTTCATCCCATGCTGGTAGCGCTGGTGGCAACTCTGCATTTTCAATATGTTTGATGATGTCTTTCGCTGCCGCTCTTGCGTACACCACACATTCCAACAATGAGTTCGAGGCCATCCGATTAGCGCCATGCAATCCGGTGTAGCTCACTTCACCAATCGCATACAGATTATCAAGGTCAGTGCTGCCTTGTTTATCGACCATCACCCCACCACAGGTGTAATGCGCTGCTGGCACAATAGGGATTGGCTCTTTGGTCATATCGATGCCAAGGTCTTGCAATCGCATGTGAATGGTCGGGAAATGCTTAACGATGAAATCAGCAGGCTTGTGGCTGATGTCTAGGTACATGCAGTCGGCACCCAAGCGCTTCATCTCATAATCGATTGCGCGGGCAACGATGTCGCGAGGTGCAAGTTCAGCAAGCTCGTGTAATTCGGGCATAAAGCGACTGCCATCTGGGCGTCTTAGGTACGCACCTTCACCGCGTAAGGCTTCGGTAAGAAGGAAGTTTCGAGCTTCTGGGTGGAACAAACAGGTTGGATGAAACTGGTTAAATTCCATATTGGCAACGCGGCAACCAGCGCGCCATGCCATCGCAATACCGTCGCCTGAGGAAACATCAGGATTCGAGGTATATTGATAAACTTTTGATGCGCCACCCGTTGCAAGCACCACAAACTTAGCTCGAACCGTTTCTACGTGTTCTTTGTTGCGGTTCCAGATATAGGCACCGACCACTTTATTAGCGTCACCACCGACTTTATCTTCTGTGATCAGGTCCAGCGCATTATGGCGCTCGAATATCTCTATATTTGGGTGCGCATTGACGTTGTCTTGCAATGATGTCTGCATCGCCATACCAGTGGCATCTGCAGCGTGCAGAATGCGGCGATGGCTGTGTCCACCCTCACGAGTTAGGTGGTAGCGTGGACTTTCATCGTCATCATCGTCCTCACGATCGAAATCTACTCCGCCGTCAATCAACCACTGAACGCAGCGTTTGCCATTTTTCGCAATAAACTCAACCGTATCTTCTTCACAAAGACCAGCACCTGCCACTAAGGTGTCTTGTACATGGGACTCGATACTGTCTTGTTCATCGAAAACTGCGGCAATACCGCCTTGAGCGTAGTAAGTTGCGCCTTCACTGCGCGGACCTTTACTCAGGACAATCACTTTTCCGTAGGGTGCGACACGTAGTGCAAGTGATAAACCTGCTGCACCACTACCTACCACTAACACATCACATTGATGTTCACGGTTCGTGTTCATATTTGTTTAAACATCCTAATTTAGTCTTGAGCCTGCTATATACTGCCCCCATGTATCTATTATATGTGGGCGTCGATTTGAGCATTGCTCAGTACGGTTAGCTTCTTGCTAACAAAAATTCGGCGCGTGTCATCGTGGAAAACTGAGAATTTTCACCTCAGTACTGACCTTCTTTTAGCGCCTTTTAAACTGCTATCTCTGTAGGTTACATCACATTGCTAGAGATCTTTGCGAAAAATATTTCAATCTACTGAACTTTTTTTCGGCCTATGGGTCACAATAGTGCTCATGTAAGCGGTGGTGTCAATACTACATTTGGCAAATTTAGTTTCATCCCTGTGATAGGCGAAGGCAATAACAATAGGAGTAAACGCTCGAATGGGCGAGCAGTTAACCGATCAAGTATTGATTGAGCGTGTACAGCGAGGAGACAAGCAAGCATTCAACCTTTTGGTGGTTAAGTACCAAAACAAAGTTTGCAATCTTATTTCTCGATATGTGAGCAACCAAGCTGATGTACCGGACGTCGCACAAGAAGCCTTTATTAAAGCTTACCGAGCGATCCCGAACTTTCGTGGAGAAAGTGCATTTTATACTTGGCTGTATCGAATCGCAGTTAATACGGCAAAAAACCATATCGTAGCGCAAGGCCGTCGCCCACCAGCCACGGATCTTGATGCTGAAGAAGCAGAAAATTACGAATCGGGTAGTGCGTTAAAAGAAATTTCGAACCCTGAGAACTTAACGTTGTCCAAGGAATTGAAACACGTTGTGTTTGAAGCGATAGAAGCACTGCCAGAGGATTTAAAAACGGCAATGACTCTACGAGAACTTGATGGTCTAAGCTATGAAGAGATCGCGGAGGTAATGGATTGCCCAGTTGGTACGGTACGTTCTCGAATTTTCCGTGCTCGAGAAGCGGTTGAGAAAAAAATCAAACCACTACTTGAGCGCTAACCAAAGATGACAATGGTGAAAATAATGGCTGACAAAGAGCAACTTTCAGCACTCATGGATGGAGAAAGCGTTGATCAGGCACTGATTAGTGAACTGGAACATGACGCAGAAAGTCAGAAGTCTTGGCAGAATTATCATTTAATTGGCGATGTCATGCGTGGGGAAGCTCCGGCTGAACCTAAGTGGGACATTGCAAGTAACGTCATGGCGGCACTTGAAGATGAACCTGCGCATAGCACGGTGACTTCAATTGATACCGTGGCACCGAAAGCTGTTGAAGATCAGCCTATGCCAGCGGCAGCTCGCACTGCTGTGCCAGCATGGTTGTCTCAAATCGGTCAGGTGGCAATGGCGGCGTGTGTGTCATTGGCTGTGATTGTTGGTGTTCAGCAATATGGCGCTGGCAATGAAGCAGGTCAAATACAGTCGGACCTTCCTATTTTGGAAACCATCCCTGTAACTGGCAGTGCGCAACCCGTTAGCTTAAACGCAGACAACGTTAATGCGACTGAAGCGCAGATGATGGAACAGCGTCGTCGCGTCAATGCAATTTTGCAAGACTATAACTTGCAACTGCGTTTGAATGGCAATAACGTTCAGCAAGAGCCACAAGTCCAGCCTGAAGAATCGGTAATCGAATGAAGAAAACTCTGATCAGTGCATTAGCGCTGTTCAGTTTGATTGCTTTACCGGCCTCGGCAGAATCGACTTCTGCCGAGGCTTTGTTGCATCAAATGAACGACGCTAGTGAGCAGCTCAACTACGAACTCTCGTATATTTTAATCAAAAAAAATAGCATTGAACCGCTAGTGTATCGCCACGCTTCTAAGGACGAGCACAACTTTTCTCACTTGGTTTACTTGAGTGGTCCAACACGCGAAGTCATCCGTCGTGGGGAAGAAGTCAGCTACATCGAACCTGGTGTTGAACCATTTACTATCGAATCAGGAGAGATGGTTGCACCTATCATCCCAATGCTGCGCAGTGATATCGACCAACTCAAGGAGTATTACGACTTTGTGAGGCTAGGTCGCGCTCGTGAGGCAGGAGCGGCGTGTCAGGTGATCCGCATCGTACCGAAAGATGGTCAACGCTATTCTTACGTTGTTTGGGTAGATGAGCGCAGTCACTTGCCACTGCGTGCTGACCTTGTCGACCGTGATGGTGAAGTGCTGGAACAGTACCGAACCATTTCTTATGCAGTGAATGAAAAGATCTTTGACCTGCTCTCTGGGTTAGAAAACATTACTTTGCCCGAGGTACTGTCGCTACCAGAAAGTGAGAAAAAGAACACGGATTGGAGTGTGGGCTGGGCGCCAGAAGGCTTCAAACCTCATCACGTGAATCGCTATCGTATGGCGATGACTGAGAAAGTGGTTGAAAGCCAGATGTTTAGTGATGGCCTATTTAGCTACTCTGTGTATGTGGCAGATAAAGATGAGTTGTCACTGAAAGGCCAATTAGTTCGTCAGGGGCGTCGCACTTTGCACTCTTTTATCATGGGTGATAAAGAGGTTTCCGTGGTCGGAGATATTCCGCCAGCGACAGCGAAACGCATCGCTCAGTCGGTTAAAATGCAGAGCCCTTCCTCATGATGACGGCACTGGCAACTGTGCAGGAAGTGCAGACAGCCAAACAAGGGTTTCTTATCCGTGTCAGTTGCGAGCAGCAAACCAGCTGCTCGCATTGCTCATCTCAAAACAGTTGTGGCACCGGCATCGTATCCAAAGCAGTAGGTAACAAGCAACATACGTGGTGGCTTGAGAGCGACAAATCACTTAGCGTAGGACAGGTGATAGAAATCGGCCTACCGGAAAATCGCATCATTAGCTCAGCAGCAATTGTCTACCTGTTACCCTTATTTACACTCTTTCTTGGTGCAGCACTGGCACACCTTGTACTTGCACCTATGCTCGGTTTCGGTGAGGGCTTGGTTATTCTCATTTCTGCCGCATTTGCCTACGCTGGCTTTAAGCTGGCTCAATACTTGAGTGCTAAGCAAGAACGAGAATCACCTGCTAAAGTTAGTTTGATCCGCATTCTCGGCGAGCCATTAACAGTAAATGCCTCATTTGAGGATAGCTCTGATGCGTGAAATTCGGTAGAATCGGCCAACTTGAACGAAATGTCGGCAAATTTGGCATTTCTCCCATCCAATTTTTGTAAGAGTTAAGTCACACCAAGCTATGAAGCACATTCGTAATTTCTCGATTATCGCCCATATCGACCACGGTAAGTCGACCCTATCTGACCGCTTAATCCAAGACTGTGGTGGTCTTAGTGCTCGTGAGATGGATTCACAAGTTCTGGATTCAATGGATCTAGAGCGTGAGCGTGGTATCACCATCAAGTCGCAAAGTGTGACCCTAAACTACAAAGCTAAAGATGGTGAAACCTACCAGCTTAACTTCATCGATACACCAGGACACGTTGACTTCGCCTACGAAGTATCACGTTCTCTAGCCGCTTGTGAAGGTGCGCTACTGGTGGTCGATGCAGGTCAGGGGGTTGAAGCTCAAACCCTAGCAAACTGTTACACCGCTATCGAAATGGATCTAGAGGTTGTGCCAATTCTTAACAAGATTGACCTTCCAGCCGCTGATCCTGAGCGTGTATCAGAAGAGATTGAAGAGATCGTTGGCATCGATGCGATGGAAGCGACTCGCTGCAGCGCAAAAACAGGTGTTGGTATCGAAGATGTTTTAGAGAACATCGTTTCAGCTATCCCAGCGCCAGAAGGTGACCCAGAAGGTCCGCTACAAGCGTCTATCATCGACTCATGGTTCGATAACTACCTTGGCGTAGTTTCTCTAGTACGTATCAAAAACGGCGTACTGAAGAAGAACGACAAGATCAAGGTAATGAGCACAGGCCAAGTTTGGGGTGTTGACCGTCTAGGTATCTTCACACCTAAGCAGGTTGATACCGATGTACTCAAAACTGGCGAAGTGGGCTGGGTAGTGTGTGGTATCAAAGATATCCTAGGTGCACCAGTAGGTGATACCTTGACTCACGCTAAGAACGGTGCGGAAGAACCACTGCCGGGCTTTAAGAAAGTTAAGCCACAGGTATATGCAGGCCTATTCCCTGTATCAAGTGACGACTACGAAAACTTCCGTGACGCACTGGGTAAGCTAAGCCTGAACGATGCATCGCTATTCTACGAGCCAGAGAACTCGGCGGCACTAGGCTTTGGTTTCCGTTGTGGTTTCCTTGGTATGCTGCACATGGAGATCATCCAAGAGCGTCTAGAGCGTGAATACGACCTAGACCTTATCACCACAGCGCCTACCGTAGTTTACGAAGTTGCGAAAACTGACGGCGAACTACTATACGTAGATAGCCCAGCGAAACTGCCGCACGTAAATGACATCGAAGAGATCCGTGAGCCAATCGCTCGTTGTAACATCCTAGTACCATCAGAGTACCTAGGTAACGTGATCACCCTTTGTGTTGAGAAGCGTGGTACTCAGGTAGACATGGTTTACCACGGTAACCAAGTAGCAGTCACTTACGACATCCCTATGGCGGAAGTGGTACTCGACTTCTTCGACCGCCTGAAATCAACCTCACGTGGTTACGCATCTCTGGATTACAACTTCCAGCGCTTCGAGCCTTCAAACATGGTACGTGTAGACGTACTTCTAAACGGCGATACCGTTGATGCACTTGCAATGATCACTCACCGTGACCAGTCTCAGACTCGTGGTCGTCAGCTGGTAGAGAAGATGAAAGAGTTCATCCCTCGTCAGATGTTTGATATTGCGATTCAGGCGGCGATTGGTAACCACATTATCGCTCGTTCTACCGTTAAGCAGCTACGTAAAAACGTAATCGCAAAATGTTACGGTGGTGACGTGAGTCGTAAGAAGAAGCTTCTGAAGAAGCAGAAAGAAGGTAAGAAACGTATGAAGCAGATCGGTAACGTAGAGCTGCCTCAAGAAGCGTTCCTAGCGATCCTTCACGTCGGTAAAGACTAATTCATTTCTACATTTGGAAATGGATGGAATCTAATATAAAAAAGGAAAGGGTGGGTAACTGCCCTTTCTTTGTTTTTGAGAATTTTTAAGGGAACTAAATGGCTAACACATTTTCTCTCATTTTGGTCATCGTGACTTTAGTGACGGGTATCGTTTGGGTACTGGAAAAACTGGTCTGGGCCAAGCAGCGTCAGCAGAAGTTGGCAGATATTGAAGCGCAGACCGAAGAAGGTCTCGAAGCTTCTCTGCAAGCCAAAGTGGTGGCTCAGCCATGGTGGATTGAAAACAGCGTATCAATCTTTCCGGTCATCGGTTTAGTGTTGGTACTGCGTTCATTTATTTATGAACCGTTCCAAATTCCATCAGGTTCGATGATGCCGACCCTACTTGTGGGCGACTTTATCCTAGTAGAGAAATATGCCTATGGCTTGAAAGATCCAGTATGGCGTACTCAGTTGGTTGAAACGGGTAAACCTGAACGTGGCGATATCGTGGTATTTAAGTACCCACCACAGCCGAGCATTGATTACATTAAACGTGTGATTGGTATGCCGGGTGATGTGGTTCGTTACTCGCCGCAAAAGCAGCTATGTGTTCAGCCGCAAGGTGAGAAGGTGTGTAAGCCGATTGCACTAAGCAATGTGCAAGAAAGCGAGTTTATCCAAAATGGTATCCCGCTGGTGCAGATGGAAGAGCAGCTTGCTGAGCAAAAACATGAAATTTTGGTGCATCCCCTAGCGCGAGATCAGGTTGATCGCTATCAGCCTCGTCCAGGCGTTGCTGAGTGGGTTGTGCCGCAAGGTCAGTACTTTGTTATGGGGGATAACCGTGACAACAGTGCAGACAGCCGCTACTGGGGCTTTGTTCCAGAAGCAAACTTAGTAGGCAAAGCGGTCGGTATTTGGATCAGCTTTGAATTTGAACGAGGTTCAGACAGCGTATTGCCGTCTTGGATCCCAACCGGTGTGCGTTTTAATCGCATCGGTGGCATTAACTAAAGAGAGAGTATGACTTCTCAAATTGCAACTCTAGAGAGAAAGCTCGGTTATCAGTTTAATGATGCTGAGCTAATCCACTTGGCGCTGACCCATCGCAGCGCCAACAGTAAACATAACGAACGTCTAGAATTTCTGGGCGATTCAATTTTAAGTTTTGTTATCGCTGATGACCTGTACCACCGTTTCCCTAAGGTAAACGAGGGTGATATGAGCCGTATGCGTGCCACGCTTGTTCGAGGCAACACACTGGCTGAGCTTGGACGTGAGTTCGTGCTAGGTGACTACTTAAAATTGGGTCCAGGTGAGCTGAAATCAGGTGGTTTCCGCCGTGATTCAATCCTAGCGGATGCTGTGGAAGCAATCATCGGTGCTATCTACCTAGACAGCGATATCGAACAAGTACGCAAGATCATCCTAGCTTGGTATGCATCTCGTCTTGAGTCGATCCAGCCGGGCGTATCACAAAAAGATCCTAAGACTCGCTTGCAAGAATTTCTGCAAGGACGAAGAAAGCCGCTGCCAGTCTATAGTGTGACTAAAATAAAAGGTGAAGCTCATAACCAAGAGTTCACCGTCACCTGTGAAGTGACAGGCATTGAAGAGCCTGTTGTAGGTAAAGGCAGCAGCCGTCGTAAAGCGGAGCAAGCGGCAGCTGAAACAGCATTAGGATTATTGACCAATGGCTGATGATAAAGAATTCGATCTCGACGCATACTTTGCAAACCAGCAGCAACAGCCTGAGATGCCAGAAGTTGCCGAGATCCCTGAAGAAGATCAACACTGTGGTTTTGTGGCGATTGTAGGTCGCCCAAACGTAGGCAAATCAACGCTTCTCAACCAACTGCTTGGTCAGAAGATCTCGATCACCTCACGTAAGCCGCAAACCACGCGTCACCGCATCATGGGTGTAGAGACTGAAGGTGCTTACCAAGCGATCTTTGTTGATACCCCAGGACTTCATATCGAAGAGAAGCGTGCGATCAACCGTCTGATGAACCGTGCAGCAAACTCATCACTCAGTGATGTGAACCTTGTGCTATTCCTCGTCGATGGTACGCACTGGACTGACGATGATGAGATGGTGTTTAACAAGCTAGCAAAAGCCAACTTCCCAGTGGTTCTGTGTGTCAACAAAGTCGATAACGTGAAAGATCGTAACGACGTGATGCTGCACATGATGGAGCTATCGAAGAAGATGGAATTTGTCGACGTGGTGCCTATCTCGGCAAAACACGACAAGAACATCGACGTACTGCGTAAGCATGTTCGTGAGCACCTGCCACAAGCGGTTCACCACTTCCCAGAAGAGTACGTGACAGATCGTTCACAGCGCTTTATGGCGTCTGAGATCATCCGCGAAAAACTGATGCGTTTCACCGGTGAAGAGCTGCCTTACTCAGTAACGGTTGAGATCGAGCGTTTCGACTACAACCCAGATACTGATGGCTTCCACATCAACGCCCTGATCCTAGTTGAACGTCTAGGTCAGAAAAAGATGGTGATCGGTAAAGGTGGTGAGAAGATCAAGACTATTGGCCGTGAAGCTCGCTTAGATATGGAAGAGCTGTTTGAGCGTAAGGTCTTCCTTGAGACTTGGGTGAAAGTGAAATCAGGTTGGGCAGACGATGAACGTGCACTGCGTAGCTTGGGCTACATCGACGACCTAGAGAACAAGTAGTTCTTTAATGTGAATGATAAAAGGAGCTGCGGCTCCTTTTTTGCTATATTGAGTCTTCTTAAATTTTTAAAGTCATCCCATGAACCCAAGCTCTTCCGAAGGTCTACAGCGCTGTTTTGTTCTCCATCGCCGTCCGTATAGCGAGACCAGCCTGATCCTAGATGTTTTCAGCGAAGAGTATGGCCGTATGTCGATTATGGCCAAAGGCGCTCGCAGTAAGCGCTCTAACCTTAAAGGGGCACTGCAACCATTCACGCCACTACTGATGAAGTGGGGCGGTAAAGGCTCGATGCGCACCTTGCGCCAAGCTGAGCCGATAAGCCTTGGCCTGCCATTAACTGGTGTTTGCCTCTACTCGGCCATGTATGTCAATGAACTGCTGGGGAGAGTGCTAGAAAGTGAAACGCCATATCCTGCGCTGTTTATTGATTATTTACATGCGCTGACCGAGCTGGCACAAGCGGATAACCCAGAGCCAGCTCTGCGCCGATTTGAGCTCGCTCTGCTGACTGCTATGGGCTATGGCATCGATATGATGCATTGTGCGGGTACAGGTGAACCCATCGATCCTGATATGACATATCGCTATCGAGAACAGAAAGGGTTTATTGCCAGCGTCAGACGCGATAACCTCACCTTTAAAGGTGACGAGCTGATCGCAATAAGCGAGCGACGTTTTTTGACTAAAGAGCAGCTACAAGCAGCCAAACGATTTACAAGAATCGCCCTGAAACCATATCTGGGCGGAAAACCATTAAAAAGCAGGGAATTATTTATTCCTCGCACACGGAGTATTGGAAAATGAGTTCTATTCTTTTAGGGGTTAATATCGACCACGTAGCAACACTGCGCAACGCTCGTGGTACTAAGTATCCTGACCCTGTTCACGCAGCGGAAATGGCTGAGCGTGCTGGTGCAGACGGTATCACTATTCACCTTCGTGAAGACCGTCGTCATATTCTAGACCGCGACGTGCGTGTTCTGCGTGAAACTATCCAAACTCGTATGAACCTTGAGATGGCAGTGACCGATGAAATGGTAGACATTGCGCTGCAAACCAAACCAGAGTTCGTGTGCCTAGTGCCTGAAAAGCGTGAAGAACTAACCACTGAAGGTGGCCTGGACGTAGTGGGGCAGCTTGAAAAAGTAAAAGCTGCCACTAAGACATTATCTGAAGCTGGCATTAAGGTATCGTTATTTATCGATGCTGACCGAGCTCAGATTGATGCCGCTAAAGATTGTGGTGCACCATTTATCGAGATCCACACTGGCCATTACGCCGATGCAGAAACTGAAGAAGCGCAAAATGATGAGCTTAAGAAAATTGCCGCTGGCGTAAGCTACGCTGACAGTATTGGCATCAAAGTTAATGCAGGCCACGGTCTGACATACCACAACGTCGGCCCAATCGCTGCATTGCCAGAAATCTACGAGCTAAACATCGGCCACTCAATCATTGGCCGTGCGGTGTTTGATGGTCTGGGCAAAGCCGTTGCTGATATGAAAGCCATTATGGTTGAGGCTCGCCGTTAATTCTCTTTAACGGGAGAGGGCAGTTTTCTTAGCTCCTCCCCTTTCCAAGGGGAGGCTGGGAGGGGTTCTGAATATACTTACAGTTTATCGCTAGAGGTAAGAGTTCTCAGAATCCCCTTCAGCTCCCCCCGAAGCGCAGGCCGCTTAGAAAGGGGGGGAGAGTAGTTTTGCACATTACGAACATCACATCTCATGGCAATTATCGGACTAGGCACAGACATCAGCGAAATTGAACGCATAGAAAAAGCTCTTAACCGTAGTGGAGAAGCCTTTGCTGTGCGCATCTTGGCGCCGTCTGAACTCGATGCCTTCCAAAATACCAAACAGAAAGCCCGTTTTTTGGCCAAGCGTTTTGCAGCCAAAGAAGCCGCCTCAAAAGCGCTAGGGACAGGTATTGCACAGGGCGTTACTTTTCATGACTTTATCGTCTCAAATGACGATTTGGGAAAACCTTTGTTGAGGTTAACGGGTAAAGCAAAACAGTTGGCAGAACTTAAACAAGTCAACAGCATTCACCTTTCTATCAGTGATGAACGTCATTATGCAATGGCGAGTGTGATTTTTGAAAGTCTTTGAATCTTTGTGACTTTCCTCGTCGAAATCGTTTGATTTCTTCTCTCATTTTTCCTTACAACCTTGGTTGATGGTCTACACTCTTGTTAGGACTATCAAGAATGATGCGACCCATTTCTAACCAAGGTTTCTATGACCCTTTGCCATATTTCGAGCTCCAGAGCGAATTTTTTCCGCCGCCATATATTGACGGTGGGGATTGGTCTGGCGGTCAGTTTCAATAGCTTCGCTCAAAATTGGTCTTTTTCTGGTTTTGGCAACCTAGGCTACGTCTATGAAAACAGCGATAGCCTAGGCTTTCTTGGCGACATGACTCAAAAAGCTGACCACACGACCAATGGCTCATTTCTCCCTGACTCTCGCTTGGGAGTTCAAGCCAGTTATGTGTCAGATTCAAGCTGGATGTTCACTACTCAATACGTGCTAGAAGATAGAGCTGGGGATGAGGTGCTCGATGGTCTCAAACTCGCCTTTTTTGCTTACGATTACGATGAAACATTGAATTTTCGTCTGGGTCGAATTGGCTTTGATACCTTTCTAAATACCGATACTCGCTCGGTCGATTTTGCCCATACTTGGATTCGTCCACCGATGGAAGTGTATGGCTGGGCACCCCTGCCAAGTCTCGACGGCATTGATGCCACTTATCGATTCTATTATGGCGAATTGGACTGGGCATTGACTGGACAGTTTGGTCACACAGAAGTGGCGACGGATCTGGTGGAAGAGTCGAGCCCGGTAAGGTTTAAAGGTTCGCCTGCTTTTTCTGTCAGTTTATCGGCCAGCAAGCCATTTTGGACAGCGAGGGTATCTTATGCTCGCTTATCGGCATCGAGTGATTTTCCCTATCAAGTCGAGCAACTTCACCAAGCGTTGGAAGCCGTGCAGCAAAGTAACCTTGGGCCTATCAGTGAAGAAGCAGTTTATCTCTATGACAACTTGCAGGTGAGTGGTAGCACGGTTCACTACTACCACGCTGGGGTTGAGTTTAATGATGGTAACTGGTTGACTTCCACCGAGTTGGTACGGGTCAAAACGGACAGGGCTGCGCTAGCAAATGGCTGGGCAGGTTACTTGTTGGTTGGGCATCGTTTTGGTGATTTTACGCCATACTTGATCGGCTCTAAGTTTAAACGTGCCAATGATTTAATTGAAGAGCAGCAAGACTGGTCGTTAGTTTCGGCTGAGTTGGGAGGATTGCAAGATACAACAGTGTTGGCGGCCAACAGCAAAATGATAGAACAGCAAACACTCTCGCTTGGTATGCGCTGGGATATTACCCCAACTACCAGCCTTAAAGCGCAAGCGGATTGGACCTCTATTTCAGATGGTGGGTTTGGTCTATGGGCGACCCAAACGGGGGATGATTTATCAGCAAGGGAAGTGCAGACCTACTCGGTCGCACTCTCCTTCCTATTTTAAGGTGACACAATGAGAAAAGTGTTCACCTTGCTGCTTACCTTACTGCTCTCTCCCTTCTCTATGGGGGAGATTTATGTCGTGGTACATAACAGTAGTGAGCTTGAACATATTTCTGAGTCTGATCTTACGGCCCTCTATCTTGGTAAGAAAAAAGCATTACTGGACTGCCCCGTGACGATACTTGACCGTGGGGAAGAGGAGCGCTCGGCATTTTTTGAATCATTGACCAATATGAGTATTAGCCAGGTTAATGCGTACTGGGCAAAATTGCAGTTTTCTGGGCGAGTGTTATTGCCTCAGGTAATCGACTCTGATGACGAGTTGTGGAAGGTACTAGAAGAAAACCCCAAGACCCTCAGCTACAGTTTAATTGAGCCACAAGATGTGGATGTGAAAGTCATTTTAACGATTAAGAATTAAATGAATAAAGGATCTTTAGTTAACCGCCTACTACTTACTGTCGCACTATTTGCAGGGTTGTACCTGCTGATAGCGGCGAGCTTTTTGTCGGTGTTTTATATGGATAAGGCCTTTGACACTGTAAAAGAAACTGAAGAAAAGTTAGTGCTTACTGTCACTAACTCAGCTTCAATTGCAGTATTTGTCGATAATCCAGAAATTGCCAATGAGGTGATGAATGCGCTGCTATTACATGACGAGTTTTTAGGTGTGCGTTTAAGAAGTATTGATGAAGTAGTTAGCTTTAGTGCATCCAAAGCTTCCAATCAGCCTCAGCCAAGCCAACCTGCCACTCAATATCCACTTTATTCTCCTATTGATGCCAGTGTAATTGGTTATCTCGAACTTGACATCAATCAGGGTTATATCGATGAACTCACCCAAAAGCAGGTCATGATCCAGCTAGTCGTGTTATCGGTACAAATCATGGTGTTGGTTTTTGCATTGGTATTTGCAGCTCGTCATATCGTGGGTTTCCCATTGCAATCTTTGGCAAAAAATCTAGCGAAAGTAAAACCAGGTAAAGCGGAAAAGTTGCCAATACGTGGTGATAATCAGCAAGATGAAGTTAACTTGGTCACTCAGAGTATCAATCACTTTGTTGAATCTTCAGCCAAAGCGTTGGAGACAGAACGAGAGCTGCGCTCGACCATAGAAAAAATGGAGCAGCATTATCGCCACATTTTTGATACCACTCAGGTGGGGATCTTGGTGCTGGATGAAAATGGCTGTTTGATCCACAAGAACCCAACCTTATTTGGTCGATTGATCCAAGAAAGCTATGAGCTGCTGGCTCTGCTGGAAAGTCAGCCTTTCTTTAAATTGGTGTTTGATGACCCTGATGCCGCATGGGCGCTTTCTGAGCAGGCCATGTCGAGCGGAGATGTCGCCGCTGGCGATTTGAGGATAAACAAAAAGTATCACCCTGAGCAGTGGGTACATATTTTGTTGTCGGCGTATCGAGACGACAAAACAGGTGAATGGTTTATCGAAGGCATTATGTACGATATCACGGCTCGGGTGCAGCGTGAGCAAGATACTCTTTCGCTGGCGATAGAAGACCGCTTAACAGGGCTATCTAATCGCCTTGGTTGTGAGCGTTATATTACTCAAGTACTTGAGCAATATCAGCAAGGGGCGGTCGTGGTGATGCTGATTGACTTAGATGGTTTTAAGCCTGTCAACGATCAGTATGGCCATGCAGCAGGTGACAAAGTGTTACAAGCCATCGCTGGCCGCTTGCTTAATTTGCCTTTAGATATGGGGCATCAAGTAGGACGCTTAGGTGGTGATGAGCTACTGGTAATGATGGTCGTTGAGCAATACGATAAACAGCAAATGCAGTGGATTGCGCAAAAAATCGTTCAGGTGTGTTCAGAACCTATTTCTGTCTCTAGTGAAGTGAGTGTTAGGGTCACCTGTAGTGTTGGTATCAGCCATAGCTTGGTCGAGAGTGCGACTTTCGAACAGTTGGTGGGCGATGCTGATGAAGCCATGTACTACGTAAAAGAAAATGGGCGCAATGGTGTGTGCCATTACGCCCAGTTAGGAAGTTAACGATTAAGCTTACTCATCACCAATGTAAGGTTTTGCCGCCGCTAAGACTTTCTCCATCTCATCTTGTAGCTCAAATAACTCAGGTTCAACAGCCTCGATGGATTCGCCTGAGCGTAACGATTTTTCAATCAATGCACACAGCTGTTTAAGCCTTGGCACACCACTGTAGGAGCAACTGCCATGCAGTTTGTGGATATGGTGGACGAGTTGATCGCCGTCTTGCTCCTCACTATCGAGCAGGGTCTCAACAAAATCACTCACCTCATGGATGTAATCCACCAGCATCTGAAGCATCTCTTTGGCAAGGTCTTCTTTATTGGCAGCCTGTTTCAGTGCTTGAGGCCAGTCAATGATCACATCAATGCTTTGTGGTGCACTTTCTTCAGGCGCTGCAAAGGCGTTTTTATCCAGCTCGAGTTTATCCACTTGCTGCTCGCTTGTATGCGGGCTCCAATGGACAAGAACCTGTTGCAAGACGTGCTCTTCTATCGGTTTGGTTAGGTAGTCATCCATACCCGCGTTAAGCAGTCGGTCTCGTTCACCTGCCATGGCGTGAGCGGTAACCGCAATTACAGGGGTATGAGAGTTAAGGGTCGTTTTCTTAACTTCTTCACACGCCGTGACTCCGTCCATTTTCGGCATTTGAATATCCATCAAGATAATATCAAATGCTTGCTGCTGAGCTTCCCGCACCGCTTCTTCACCATTGTTGCAGGTGACCACGTGCTCAACACGTTCTTTCAGCAGGGCAGAAATGAGTTTTAAATTCGCTTTGTTATCATCAACCGCCATGACTTTTAGCGGCAATCGCTCAGATTCAATAACGGGTTCATCTGCTGGCAGTTCATGCCACTCAGCGTCTTCTGTCATCAGGCTCATCAGTAACTTACGGCGTGAAAGCGGCTTGGTGATACTAATAGCATCGGTTTGGGCGGCAATATGCTCGGCCAGCGCAAGCTCGTTGCTTGGCAAGCCTACAACGACTCTTGAGCCTAACTCGATGGCTCGATTGACCCATTGCTCCACTTTCTCCAACGGGTGTTTTTGATTTGGAGACAAGTTAAGTAATACAAAGTCATGTTTATCAATGGCTTCTGGCAAGCTAGAGCGATAGGTTACCACAATGCCTTCTTGGCTGAGTTGCTGCTGAACCACGGATGCGGCTTGCATGTTTGGCTCAACCAGCAATAAGCGTTTGCCTTTAAAGTATTTGGTATCTACATCCGCTGACATCGGAATATCACTGCTGGCAACGCGGATGGTAAACCAGAACGTAGAACCTTGGTGCAGACGACTGGTCAAGCTGATTTCACCGCCCATCTGACCTACCAGTTTCTGGGTAATAACCAAACCTAGCCCTGTGCCGCCATAACGACGAGAGATACTGGCATCTGCTTGGCTAAAGGCTTGGAATAGCTGAGCTTGCTGGCGCTCCGAGATCCCGATCCCGGTATCACGCACCATAAACTGGATCTCGATGGCATCTTCTTTTTGTGAACGAAGCTCAACGCTGATATCGATGTTGCCGCGCTCGGTAAACTTGATCGAGTTACCGACCAAGTTGGTCAAAATTTGCTGGATACGTAGTGGATCACCAACCAAACCTGCTGGGATCTTAGGATCAATTTTAAGTGTGAGTTCCAGCCCTTTTTCGTGGGCGCTGGTTGCTTGTAGCGCCGCCACTTCTTCAAGACACTCTTGGAACTCGAATGGGATGTTTTCGAGTGCGAGTTTACCTGCTTCGAGTTTGGAGAAGTCGAGAATATCGTTGATGATGCTCAGTAGGTTGTTGGCCGAGCGCTCGATAGTGACAAGATAATCTTCCTGACTAGGGCTAAGGCGAGTTTTTAGCATCTGACGGGTAAAGCCAATCACACCATTAAGCGGGGTTCGCAACTCGTGGGACATGTTAGCCAAGAACTCTGATTTCACTCTCGCCGCTTCTTGAGCACGCTTTTTAGCAATGTCGAGTTCAACGTTTTGTATCTCAAGCTGCTCAAGGGTTTCTCGTAGATCCGAGGTAGCTTGGTCGATGCTGTGCTGCATTTCAACATGGTACTCAGACAGTGACATCGCCATGGCGTTGATACCGTTTTTGAGTGAATCCAACTCACCATGCATCTTGCCTTCAATTCGCACATCAAGGTGCCCACGGCGAATACGGTCAACCATGTTTTTCATGTTAGTGATCGGTAAGGTCACATCACGCATCAGGCGATAGGCAAACACCCCTGATAGGCCGAGGCCCAAGGCTAATACTAGTAGGGCGGCAAAAATTTCTTGGTATTGCTGCAAGCGAAGCGCTGAAAGGTCCAGCTCAATGGCGATGTAACCCAATGCTTGGTTTAGTTCAGTGCTGCCTCCTTGGCCCGGTGCAAACTGACCTTCCGCCAAAATCGGAGTTCGGATGATCAAGTTAGTATCGACCAACTCAATGGTACTGAGTAATGGGATTGGCTGTTCAGGCGGAAAGGTCAAAGCGGCAAATCGAGGGTGAAAGTTCGAGGTAACAAACAATTCATGTTTTGAATCGAACACCGCAATACTGCGAATAATGTCAGAGTTCTTACGATGAGCGTAACTGATCAGCCGTCTAACCGCTTCACGGCTTTGTTGCGTCATACCGTACTCACTGGCGATAGCCAAGGGTTCAGCCACGCTCAAACCGGTCGAAATAAGCTGAGATTCAAGGTCGTTGTAGCGGTTGGAGGTAAAAAAAGCACTCAAAAGCAAACCGATGATCAGGGTCGGTGCTAGGGTTAATGTAATTACACGTGCTCTTAAGCCGTATCGGGTCATGTTCTCATTACTGTTTGAATGTGGGAAAATACGCGCTTGGGCATCAAACCTTAAGCAAGGTATAGCTGCTGGAAGAGAAACCGTCTAGTATGCGCAGCTCAACAAAATCTGAGCAGATCAAGCGGCTAGCTTAATCAAACCTGAGTCGTTCCACAATCGCCACACGATTAAATAGTGATAGTGGCGGATAAACTAGCACTGAGTAATAGGCAATATCTAATATGGCGCGTATTTATAAGCCGAGCAAAAAGAAGCAAATTGACACCAAACACCAAGCGGTCATGGTGAATAAACTCGATCACCACGGAGCAGGTATCGCTCACCTTAACAATAAACCCGTGTTCATCGAAGGTGCTTTGCCCGGCGAAGAAGTGCTGGTGCAATTGACGGAGCAAAAGAGCAAGTTCGCCAAAGCAAACCTTATCAAGGTGCTTAAGCCAAGCGATGAACGCATCAAGCCAGTTTGTCGTCATTACCACAGTTGTGGCGGTTGTAACATGCAGCACCTTGAAGAGTCTGCTCAGCTTAGCTACAAGCAAAAATCTCTTTCTGATCTGATGAGAAAGTTTGCGGGTGAAACACTCACTCTGAGCGAACCGATTGTCAGCAAAACGACGGGCTATCGCCGCAGAACTCGTATCGCACTGCTTTGGGATAAGAAAACCAAGCAATTGATGTTTGGTTTTCGTCGTAAAGCGAGTAAGCAGATCATTAATATTGATAGCTGCTCAGTCTTAGCCAGCGAGCTTAATGAACTGCTTGTGCCGTTGCATGAGCTATTAAAGGGTTTTGCCAATCCAGAAAAGTTCGGCCATTTAGAGCTGGTGAAAGCGGATTCAGGACGTGTGGTTTTACTGCGTCATGCAGGTGACTTAAAAGCCAAAGATCGCCAAGCACTGATTGACTATGGGCAAGAAAACCAGCTAACGGTTTACTTGGTGCCAGAAGCTGGAAAGCTAGAGCTTTTGTGTGGTGAGGTGCCTTATTACCAAGAGGTCGGTACTAAACAGCAGTTTACTCCCAATAACTTCATTCAGGTAAACCAAACTGTCAATCAACAGATGGTGTCTCAAGCCTTGGCTTGGTTGGATGTTCAGCCTCAAGAGAAAGTGCTCGATCTCTTCTGTGGCATAGGTAATTTCAGCCTACCTCTGGCAAAACTAGCCCAATCCGTGGTGGGTATTGAAGGAGTAGACGCTATGGTAGAGCGAGCCACTGCCAACGCTAAGCTCAATCAATTAAGCAATTGTCAGTTCCATCAAGCCAACCTTGAAGAGCCATTGATTGAGGCAAGTTGGGCAAAGTCTCAGTTTGATAAAATTTTGCTCGATCCTGCCCGAGCAGGTGCTCAAGGCGTGATCGAACAGCTAGGGGAATTTAACCCTAAAGCGATAGTCTATGTCTCTTGTAACCCTGCAACCTTAGCCAGAGATAGTCAAAGTTTGCTCAATCAGGGATACAGGCTTGAGCGTCTAGGGATGCTGGATATGTTCCCACAAACCAGTCATCTAGAAAGCATGGCATTATTCGTTAAATAACCGCTGGTTAGTGGTACAATTTGCGAAAACCTGCTTAGGAAGCAGTAGAATAATAAAACCACAGCTATCAATAGCGGTGGTTAATAAAAGGATAAGGAAAAAATGGTCGCAGTAAGAAGCGCACACTTAACGTCAGAAGAAGAGTTCGAACTAGAGTCTTGGGTGAAAAGCTTGGGGCAAGACGGTAAAACCAGCAATAAGCTGATCAAAGTTTACCGTCAGTGCGAAGACTTGCTCGAAGGGAACGAGCAGGCGCAACTTCTGTTATGGCGTGGTCGGGAGATGATTGAAATCTTAATCACGCTATCGATGGATAAAGCAACTTTGGTTGCTGCGCAGCTGTTTCCGTTAGCAAGTTCAGGCGTGATGGATTCTGAATACTTGCAAGAAGCTTACGGTAAAGAGATCGTTAAGTTGGTGGAAGGCGTCGATGAGATGGCGGCTATCGGTCAGCTTAACGTGACGATGGAAGGCTCCGCTGCATCCTCGCAGGTGGATAATGTGCGCCGTATGTTGCTTTCTATGGTGGATGATTTCCGTTGCGTAGTTATCAAGCTTGCCGAGCGTATCTGTAACCTTATTGAGGTGAAAAAAGCCCCAGATGAGGTACGCCGTGCTGCAGCCAAAGAGTGTGCCAACATCTATGCCCCGCTAGCGAACCGCCTTGGCATTGGTCAGTTAAAGTGGGAGATCGAGGATTACGCCTTTCGCTATCAGCATCCTGAGACTTACAAGCAGATTGCCAAACAGCTCTCTGAGCGCCGTATTGTGCGTGAGCAATACATCAAAGACTTTGTTGATGACCTCACTTCCGAGATGAATGTTTCTGGCATCAACGCAGAGGTGAGTGGTCGCCCAAAACATATCTACAGTATCTGGCGTAAGATGCAGAAAAAGGGCTTAGCGTTTGATGAGCTGTTTGATGTGCGGGCGGTGCGTATCATCGCCGACAAGCTTCAAGACTGTTACGGCGCACTAGGTACGGTGCATACCAAGTACAAACACCTACCGAGTGAGTTTGACGACTACGTTGCAAACCCTAAACCTAACGGCTACCAATCTATCCATACGGTGATCTTAGGCCCTGAAGGCAAAACTATTGAAATCCAGATCCGTACTAAGCAGATGCATGAAGAGTCGGAGCTAGGTGTTGCTGCGCACTGGAAATACAAAGAGGGCAGCAGCGGTGGTCGCAGTGGCTATGATGAGAAGATCACTTGGCTGCGTAAACTGCTCGATTGGCAAGAAGAGATGTCAGATTCTGGCGAAATGCTCGATGAGCTTCGAAGCCAAGTATTTGATGACCGTGTCTATGCGTTTACCCCAAGAGGTGATGTTGTTGACCTGCCAATGGGTGCAACACCGCTTGATTTTGCTTACCACATTCACTCTGAAGTGGGTCACCGTTGTATTGGTGCAAAAGTGGGTGGCCGCATAGTGCCATTTACTCATAAATTGGCCATGGGTGATCAAGTTGAAATCATCACAGCCAAAGAGCCTAATCCATCCCGAGATTGGCTAAACCCAACCACAGGTTTTGTACACTCAGGCCGAGCCCGCGCTAAAATTAATGCTTGGTTCCGCAAGCAAAGCCGCGAGAAAAACCTTGAAGCGGGGCGTGAAATTCTAGAAGCCGAACTGCAAAAGATTGGTGCAACGATTAAAGATGCCGAGCGGTATGCGCTGAAGCGTTTTAACGTAAATACTGCCGACGAACTGTTTGTTGGCGTAGGCAGTGGCGACTTGCGCATCAACCAGATCGTTAACCACATTAATGCACTGGTGAACAAGCCAACGGCGGAAGAAGAAGACCAACAAGTACTGGAACGACTGCAAGAGTCGGAAAGTAAAGCACAAGCGCATAGTCGACCTAAGAAAGATGCCGTAGTGGTTGAAGGGGTCGATAATTTGATGACCCACCTTGCTAGATGCTGTCAGCCGATCCCAGGAGATGAAATCAAAGGTTACATCACCCAAGGGCGAGGCATTTCAGTACACCGCGCTGATTGTGAACAACTAGAAGAGCTCAGCCATCACGCACCAGAGCGTATTATTGATACGGTGTGGGGCAGTGGCTTTGTTGGTTCTTATATCATTACGGTACGAATTGAAGCCCTAGAGCGCAGTGGTTTGCTCAAAGACATTACCACCTTGTTTGCTAACGAGAAGGTAAAAGTATCGAGCATGAAGAGCCGTAACGACTATAAACGTCAGATCTCAATCATGGACTTTCATTTAGAAGTCACCAATGTGGATGGCCTATCGCGTATCATGACACGTATTGAGCAGATCAAAGATGTGCTTACCGTGAAACGCTTGGGTTAAACTTAGCGCCACAAGTAAAATTATTAGCGAGCAGTGCTTAACATCACTGCTCGTTTTTTTATGAGGAAATATTATGAGTCACCCAATTGAACAGTTAGTCGCAATCATGGCAAAGCTACGTGATCCAGAGGTTGGATGCCCTTGGGATAAGAAGCAGACGTTTGAGAGTGTTGTGCCATACACCATTGAGGAAACCTATGAAGTGGTCGATGCCATCCATAATCAAGATTGGGATAACCTCAAAGAAGAGTTGGGTGACTTACTGTTTCAGGTGATTTTTTACAGCCAAATGGCCGATGAGAAAGGGTTGTTTGATTTTTCTGAGGTGGTGGAAACCGTTAATGAAAAGCTGACTCGCCGCCACCCACATGTTTTTTCAGAGGTTGAGTTTGAAGACGAAGCCGCCATTAACGCTAACTGGGAAGCAGAAAAAGCCAAAGAGAAATTTCAAGCAGGTAAATCTGAGCAAAGTGTTCTAGACTCAATACCAGCTTCCATGCCCGCACTTTTACGTGCTACAAAGATACAAAAGAAAGTAGCCAAACACGGATTCGATTGGGACTCTTTGGGGCCAGTGGTTGAAAAAGTGCAAGAAGAGATCGAAGAAGTGATGGAAGAGGTCATTCAAGTGACCCCTGATGAAGACAAAATCGAGTCTGAATTGGGAGATTTGTTGTTTGCGACGGTAAATTTTGCGCGACATTTGAAAAAAGATCCTGAGGTCGCTTTGAGCAAAGCGAACCAAAAATTCGCCAATCGATTCTTCGAAGTCGAAAAATTGGTGGCAAATGAAGGAAAAAGGTTAGAAGATTGTTCGCTAAAACAGTTAGATGGATACTGGGACCAAGTAAAACGGGTCGAAATGCGCAACAAATAGCTTTTGCGCAGAATTGATTTGAAGCAAAAAATAAAAAATTTGAATGTGATAAGTTTCACGTTGTGGCGATAAGGGTCTTTTGGTATATTTGCTTCCCGTCCAGAAGACTTCCATTTCCCATCATTAAACCAACTTCAGGTTAAACATGACGACAAATTACATTTTTGTTACTGGCGGGGTTGTATCCTCTCTAGGTAAAGGTATTGCAGCGGCATCGCTTGCAGCTATTTTAGAAGCTCGTGGTCTTAAAGTGACCATGATGAAGCTTGACCCTTACATCAACGTTGACCCGGGCACAATGAGCCCTACTCAACACGGTGAAGTGTTCGTTACGGAAGATGGCGCTGAAACTGACCTTGACCTTGGTCACTACGAGCGATTCATTCGCACCAAGATGACTAAGCGTAACAACTTCACTGCAGGTCGTGTTTACGCAGACGTTCTACGTAAAGAGCGTCGTGGTGACTACCTAGGTGCAACCATTCAGGTAATCCCACACATCACTAATGCTATCAAAGATCGCGTCATCGCAGGCTCTGAAGGCCACGACGTAGCAATCGTAGAAGTTGGCGGTACGGTAGGTGATATTGAGTCACTACCATTTATGGAAGCAATTCGTCAGCTAGCAGTAGAACTTGGCCGTGAGCGTGCAATGTTCATGCACCTAACGCTGGTTCCTTACCTAGCGGCAGCAGGTGAAGTGAAAACTAAACCGACTCAGCACTCTGTAAAAGAGCTACTGTCTATCGGTATTCAGCCTGACATTCTAGTTTGTCGTTCAGATCGCATGATCCCTGCAAACGAGCGTAAGAAGATCGCTCTGTTCTGTAACGTGCAAGAGAAAGCAGTAATTTCAATGAAGGATGTAGATTCAATCTACAAGATCCCTCAACTAATTAAAGCTCAAGGCCTAGACGACCTTGTATGTTCTCGCTTTGGTATCACAGCGCCTGAAGCTGACCTATCTGAGTGGGAGCAAGTGATCTACGAAGAAGCGAACCCAACGGCCGAAGTAACTATCGGCATGGTAGGTAAGTACATCGAACTTCCAGACGCATACAAGTCTGTGAACGAAGCACTTAAGCACGCAGGTCTGAAGAACCGTCTAAGCGTTAAGATCAAATACGTTGATTCACAAGATGTAGAAACCAAAGGTGATGAAGCGTTGGCAGATTTGGATGCGATCCTTGTACCAGGTGGCTTCGGCGACCGTGGTGTTGAAGGTAAGATCCTTGCTGCAAAATATGCCCGTGAAAACAAAGTACCTTACCTAGGTATTTGTCTAGGCATGCAAGTCGCTCTAATTGAATATGCACGCAACGTTGCTGGCATGGAAGGAGCGCATTCAACAGAATTTAACAAAGACACTAAGTACCCTGTGGTAGGCTTAATCACAGAGTGGGTAGATGGTGAAGGTAAAGTTGAAGAACGTACTGAAACCTCTGACCTAGGCGGTACTATGCGTCTTGGTTCACAGCTATGTCACCTTGAGAAAGGTACCAAAGCTCGCGAACTTTACGGTAGCGCTACAATTCATGAGCGTCACCGTCACCGTTACGAAGTTAACAACGTACTTCGTCCGGAACTTGAGAAAGCCGGCCTGAAAGTATCGGGTCTGTCTGCAGACAAGAAGTTAGTAGAGATGATCGAGAACCCGGATCATCCTTGGTTTGTAGCAGCACAGTTCCACCCTGAGTTCACTTCAACGCCACGAGATGGTCACCCACTATTCTCTGGTTTTGTTGCGGCGGCGGGTGCAAACATGCGCGGCGATTTCGAAAAGTAAAAGGATACGGGCAGTGACAAGGTGTTACTGCCCTTTATATTTCGACATTAAAATTGAACGAGAGGAATCATAATGTCTAAGATCGTTAAAGTGCTTGGTCGTGAAATCATCGACTCACGTGGTAACCCAACTGTAGAAGCTGAAGTACACCTAGAAGGTGGTTTCGTAGGTATGGCAGCAGCTCCATCTGGTGCATCTACAGGTTCTCGCGAAGCTCTAGAGCTACGCGATGGCGACAAAGCACGTTTCCTAGGTAAAGGTGTTCTTAAAGCAGTTGAAGCTGTAAACGGCGCAATCGCTGAAGCACTAGTTGGTAAAGATGCAAAAGCTCAAGCTGACATCGACCAAGTAATGATCGACCTAGACGGCACTGAGAACAAATCTAAGTTCGGTGCAAACGCAATCCTAGCTGTTTCTCTTGCTAACGCAAAAGCGGCTGCAGCGGCAAAAGGTATGCCTCTGTTTGAGCACATCGCTGAGCTAAACGGCACTGCGGGTCAGTTCTCTATGCCTCTACCAATGATGAACATCATCAACGGTGGTGAGCACGCTGATAACAACGTTGACATCCAAGAGTTCATGATCCAACCAGTTGGCGCGAAGACTCTTAAAGAAGGTCTACGTATCGGTGCTGAAGTATTCCACAACCTAGCTAAAGTTCTTAAGTCTAAAGGCTACAGCACTGCAGTTGGTGATGAAGGTGGTTTCGCTCCTAACCTTAAGTCTAACGCTGAAGCTCTAGAAGTTATCGCAGAAGCTGTTGCTGCTGCAGGCTACGAACTAGGTAAAGACGTAACTCTAGCTATGGACTGTGCAGCATCTGAGTTCTTCGACAAAGAAGCTGGCATCTACAACATGAAGGGTGAAGGTAAGACTTTCTCTTCTGAAGAGTTCAACCACTACCTAGCTGAGCTAGCTAGCAAGTTCCCAATCGTTTCTATCGAAGACGGTCTAGACGAGTCTGACTGGGATGGCTTCAAGCACCAAACTGAACTACTAGGTGACAAGCTTCAACTAGTAGGTGACGATCTATTCGTTACAAACACTAAGATCCTTGCTGAAGGTATCGAGAAAGGCGTAGCTAACTCTATCCTTATCAAGTTCAACCAAATCGGTTCTCTAACTGAGACTCTAGCTGCAATCAAGATGGCTAAAGATGCAGGTTACACTGCAGTAATCTCTCACCGTTCTGGCGAAACTGAAGATGCAACTATCGCTGACCTAGCGGTAGGTACAGCTGCTGGTCAAATCAAGACTGGTTCTATGAGCCGTTCTGACCGTGTTGCTAAGTACAACCAACTTATCCGTATCGAGGAAGCTCTAGGTGAGCGCGCTCCTTACAACGGTCTTAAAGAAGTTAAAGGTCAAGCGTAATTAAATCCTGATTTGGATTTATAGCTAAGACTTAGCTTTGATAAACGCCCTCGGTTTCCGGGGGCGTTTTGTGTTTTATCGGTAAACGGTTAACGGACGCTATCGCTAACGGTAAAAGGGAAGAGCAGTTTTCTGTGAGGCTTGACGCTAATATTGAAGAACTTAATCTTTACCGTTTACCGTTTACCGTTTCCCGTTTACCGTTTACCGTTTCCCGTTTCCCGTTTCCCGTTTACCGTTTACCGTTGATACGACCCCAATAAAGTAGACACCTAATTAAAGGATTAGGTGTCATGCAAGTCACATCTCGTAGAAAATACTCAGAAGAATTCAAACGTAATGCTGTTAAGCGATCATTAGAGTCTCCAGATACGGTAAAGTCTGTTGCTATAGCTTTGGGAATTAGCCCTAAAATCTTGAGCAAATGGAGAGCAACGATGACTACTCGAAAAAAGCCAGCTAAACCAATCCCAAACAAAGGGCCAAAAAAATCTCTAGCTCAGCTCGAAAAAGAAAACCGTGAGTTAAAGAAACGCCTTGAAATGGCTGAGATGGAGAACGAATTCTTAAAGGAAGCGAAAGCTTACTTCGACAGCCTAAAAGAGTAAGGTTTGAACATATTTTTAAGCGGACGAAGAACACCTTACCTGTGCGTTTGCTCTGTCGATGGCTCAATGTTTCTCCAGCGGGTTATTACAAATGGCGTAATCGCCAGCAGACAACACGTGAGCAAACCAATGACACTTTGCTGGAGTTCCTTAAGAAGGAAAGTGATGATCAACACTGCATTCCTGGGTACCGCAAACTCTGGGAAGCAGCGATTGCGAGCGGGTTCATCTGTAATAAGAAAAGAGTTCAACGCTTATTACAAAGCCTGGGGTATCGTTCAATAGCCAGTAAAAGGCGTCATGGCCGAGCACCACGACAAGAGCCGATGATGGCAGCATACAACCTGCTCAATCGCCAGTTTGATGTAAAGGAACCAAACCGTGTCTGGGTATCGGATATCACTCAAGTTAGATGCAAAGAAGGGTGGAACTACCTCTGCATCATTCTTGACTTGTACTCTCGTAAAGTCGTTGGGTGGTCTACAAGCCGTATTAACAATGCGGATTTGGTCATAAAAACCCTGAATAAAGCTTGGAAATCTCGACGTCCAAATGGTGAAAAACTGATGTTCCACTCGGATCAAGGCGTACAGTATAGAGCCTTCGAAACCATACGCTGGCACCGCAAACGCAAAGTCACGATAAGTATGTCTGGTAAAGGTAATTGCTGGGATAATGCTTGCTCAGAGAGCTTCTTTGCCCAATACAAAAAAGAATGGATAAGCAATCTAGGCGAACTGTCTCGACAGGAGATGACCGTTCAAAGTCGACAATATATCGATAGTTATTATAATCCAGTAAGAAGACATGGGGCCCTTGGTGGAGTGAGCCCCAATGACTTCGAGCTAATGAATTAAAACCCCGTGTCTACTTTTAGGGGGTCATATCACGTTTACCGTTTACCGTTTACCGTTTACCGTTTACCGTTTACCGTTTACCGTTTACCGTTTACCGTTTACCGTTTACCGTTCACCGTTCGCCGTTCCTTATTTCCCTTTTCCCTTTTCCCTTTAACCCCCTGTCTATGATATAAATACCCCATTATTTCCCACTCGGTATCTCCATGCGTATTTTCTCCATTGCTCTGTTGGCATTGGTGCTTGGGTTGCAGTATCTGGTCTGGTTTGGCAAAAATGGCGAGCTGGATCTGGCGAGCACTCAGGCTGACATCCAGATCCAGAATGAAAAGAACGCCAATCTTGCCCAGCGCAATGATGAGATGTATGCCGAGATTGATGACCTGCGCCAAGGTCTAGATGCGATTGAAGAGCGTGCTCGGCATCAGCTGGGGATGGTGAAGTCCGATGAGACTTTCTATCGTATCGTTGGTGACTCCTCTGCAAATAACTAGTAACTGAACATGTCCCAGATTGCCTCGAAATCATTCACTGTTGTTGTGCCAGCTGCTGGCGTAGGCAGTCGAATGCAGGCTAGCGTGCCTAAGCAATATCTAACACTCTTAGATAAAACCATTTTAGAACACACAGTTGAGCGTTTGTTGTCACACCCTAGGATCGAGCAGGTGGTGGTAGCAGTGAGCGATACTGATCCTTACTTTACCGAATCACCATTGGCGCAGCACTCACAGGTGGTGCGAGTTAGTGGTGGTAAAGAGCGTGCAGATTCAGTGCTCTCAGGCTTAAGCTATCTAGCTGAGAACTCTGATAATAGTGATTGGATTTTAGTGCATGATGCCGCAAGACCTTGTGTGCAACTGGCCGATATCGATGCCCTGATTGAAGGGGCGACGTCGCACCCGGTTGGTGGCATCTTAGCCGCTCCTGTGCGAGATACCATGAAACGCACTAACGAAAAGGTGCAGATCAGCCAAACGGTGGATCGTAATAACCTTTGGCATGCACTAACTCCGCAGATGTTTAAGTTACAGCCACTAAAAGAGGCGTTAGAGCAAGCTTTGGAGCAAGGCGTGGCAATTACTGATGAAGCGTCAGCACTTGAGTGGAAAGGCGAGCAACCACAGATCGTGGCTGGCCGCTCTGATAACCTCAAGGTAACCCAACCAGAAGATCTGGCACTGGCAGAATTTTATTTAACCCGTAGCAAGCAACAAGGATAAGAGATGATTCGAATTGGACATGGCTTTGATGTGCACAAATTTGGTGGCGAAGGCCCAGTCATTATTGGTGGCGTTGCTATCCCTTATGAGCAAGGATTGATTGCGCATTCAGATGGTGATGTTGCACTGCATGCTTTGAGTGATGCACTTCTTGGTGCCATCGCTGCGGGAGATATTGGTCGTCATTTCCCCGACACCGATGACAAGTGGAAAGGGGCTGACAGCCGAGCTTTACTTAGAGATGTGTACCGCCGAGTGAAAGAGGCGGGATACGTGATTGGCAATGTAGATGTGACCATTATGGCTCAAGCACCGAAAATGGCCCCACATATTCAAGCCATGTGCACAGCGATTGCAGAGGATCTAGAAACGGATCTTGGTAACGTCAATGTAAAAGCAACCACCACCGAACGATTAGGTTTTACTGGACGCAAGGAAGGCATTGCCTGTGAAGCCGTTGCCCTAATTATGAAAAGTGAATCCAAATGACAGACGTGTTAGCTCCTTTTGCCTATTTAAATGGCAAACCAACTTCTACCGCTAAGCTAAAGCTTCAGCCGCAACATTTTGTGGTGCGAGAGCAGCTTGGTTATACCTTCAGTGGCGAGGGCGAGCATTTAATGCTGCGAATTCGAAAAACTGGTGAGAACACCAGTTTTGTCGCTAATGAGTTAGCCAAAGCTTGTGGAGTAAAATCCAAAGACGTGAGTTGGGCGGGCCTAAAAGATCGTCACGCAGTGACTGAGCAGTGGTTGAGTGTGCACTTACCCGGTAAAGAGCAGCCTGACTTAAGCGCTTTTCTGGCTCAGTATCCTAGTATTGAGATTCTAGCCGTCGACCGTCATAACAAGAAATTGCGTCCAGGCGATCTTACGGGCAATGAGTTTGAAGTAACGCTAGCGGAAGTTACCGAGCCGGAAGCTGTTTTGGCTAAGCTTGAGCAGATGGCGAAGTTTGGTGTTCCTAACTATTTTGGTGCGCAACGCTTTGGTCGTGATGGCAACAACCTAGAAGAGGCTCGCCGTTGGGGACGTGAAAATGTGCGTACTCGTAACCAAAATAAGCGTAGCTTGATGTTATCGACTGCTCGTTCTTGGATCTTTAACCGAGTGTTATCAGAGCGCATTGAACAAGGCTGTTTCCAAACCGTATTGTTAGGAGATTTGGTGCAGACAGGAAAAATGCTTGAAGAAGCCAGCGCTGACAATCTTGCCGAGCTACAAGCGCAAGTCGACAATGGTCAGGCGCAAATCACCGCCCCACTTGCTGGTGATAATGCTCTGCCGACCAAAGAAGTGGCTTTGGCATTGGAAAATCCACACTTGGAAGCCGAAGCGGACTTAATGGCGCTGATCCGTGGCAACCGTATGCGTCACGAGCGCCGTGCGCTAGCGCTCAAACCGAGCGATCTTACTTGGCAACATCAAGGTGATAACATTACGCTTAAGTTTTCATTGCCAGCAGGCAATTTCGCCACTTCTTTGGTGCGAGAACTAGCTCAAGAGATCACTGTAGAAAGAAGCTACGATAATTAAGTCATGACCAATAAGCCACTTAAAATCCTCATCAGTAATGACGATGGTGTTAATGCCCTAGGCATTGCACAGCTTGCCGAAGAGCTTAGTAAAATTGCTCAAGTAATAGTGGTCGCTCCTGACCGCAACCGCTCAGGTGCATCAAATTCTTTGACCTTGGAACAGCCACTTCGAGTGACACAAGTGGGTGACCTGCGTTACTCGGTACAAGGGACTCCGACAGATTGTGTGCACTTTGCACTTAACGAATTGCTCAAAGATGACATGCCTGATTTAGTGTTATCTGGCATCAATCACGGCGCTAATTTGGGCGACGACGTGCTGTATTCCGGTACTGTCGCAGCGGCGATGGAAGGGCACTTTCTTGGTGTTCCCTCAATTGCTATCTCATTGGTTGGAAAAAATCACTTTGCGACGGCGGCAAAGATTGCTCGCCAGCTAGTTGAGCGTCATTTGGTTGAACCTATCCCGACCAACCGCCTGCTCAACGTCAATGTGCCTGATGTTGAGTATGATGCGCTCGTAGGTACACAAGTGACACGCCTTGGTGCTCGTCACCATGCAGAAGATATGATCAAACAAGCGGACCCACGTGGTCATATTATCTACTGGCTCGGCCCTCCGGGTGCGGAGCAAGATGCTGGAGAGGGAACCGACTTCTTTGCCGTTGAGCACAGCTATGTGTCAGTCACTCCGCTGCAAGTGGATCTGACCGCTCACGAGTCATTACCTAGAATGAAACAGTGGTTGGAAGGCAATTAACCATGAGTCACCCTCAAGCGCATCGTTTGATTAGCTTTCTGCAAGCTAATGGCATTCAAGATAGCAAAGTGCTAGATGCTATTGCTGCTTTACCTCGTGAAAGCTTTGTTTCGGAAGCAATGCGCCATCAAGCCTATGACAACAATGCCTTGCCGATAGGTGCTGGGCAGACGATCTCACAGCCATATATTGTCGCTAGAATGACGCAGTTATTGGAACTTTCTCCCCAAAAGCGTGTATTAGAGATAGGAACGGGATCAGGCTACCAAACGGCCGTGCTAGCGCAATTGGTGGAACATGTGTACTCAGTGGAACGAATCAAGAGTTTGCAATGGGAAGCGAAGCGTCGTCTCAAACAGCTGGATATCTACAATGTTTCGACCAAGCATGGTGATGGGTGGCAAGGCTGGGCATCAAAAGGACCTTATGATGCCATTATTGTTACCGCCGCCGCCGTGTCAGTGCCTCAAGCATTGCTGGAGCAACTCAACGATGGTGGAATATTGGTGATCCCGGTCGGAGACCACGAGCAAAGTTTGCTCAAAGTTCAGCGAAAAGGTGAACAATATCAGACGAGTGTGGTAGAAATGGTTAAATTTGTACCACTGGTTGCTGGTGAGTTGGCTTAAAGGGATAGACGGTGCCAAGAAAGTCGTACACGTTTTTTGTTGCTCTAGGGTTATCTGGCCTGTTGGTTGGGTGTGCCGCCAATACCCCTGCGCCTGTCACGAGCTTAAGCAAAAGCTATGACAATGCAGGCAAAGGTAGCTACCAGGGCAGCTATTACGAAGTTCAAAAAGGCGACACTCTCTATTTCATCTCCTACCTGACGGGTAAAGATGTCAAACAGCTCATCTCCTATAATCGTCTCAAAGCCCCTTATACGATTTATCCAGGACAAAAAATCCGACTATGGAAACCTGCTTATGTTGCGCCTTCATTTAAGGACAAAGAGAGTGAGGTAGCCACCAATACAGCAAAAGTCGCTGCTAGCACAACTGCGGTAGCGGCGGCAAGCTCATCTGCGGCTAGTCCAAAAGTTGAGACAGATTCGAGTAAAAATTCTAAAACGCCAGCAGCCCAGAGTACATCAGCGGTTGCTAAAGCTCAGCCAAAAAATCCCCAAAAAGTTTCGAAAAAGCCCCTTGATCAATCAAAATCAAAGGAGTATGTTGAATCTAAAAGTAAACAGGTTGTTAACAATAAACCTCAACCAAAACCTGTCAAAAACGACAAGATAAACAAATGGATATGGCCAACTAAAGGCCGTGTGATAAAAAGTTTCTCCGCAGGGGACCAAGGCAACAAGGGTATCGATATCGCTGGACAGCGTGGTCAATCCATTGTCTCCACTGCTAAGGGAACGGTCGTTTATTCTGGAAATGCGCTGCGCGGATATGGAAATCTGATCATTATTAAACACAATGACAATTACCTAAGTGCCTACGCTCATAATGAACGATTGCTTGTAAAGGAAGGACAAAGCGTTAAAGCGGGACAAAAAATTGCCACGATGGGAAGTTCGGGTGCTAACAAAGTCCAGCTCCACTTTGAAATTCGCTATCAAGGAAAGTCAGTGAATCCGAATCGCTACTTGCCTTAACCACCGCAAACGACATTGGAAGTAGAAATGTCTTGCTAGCTCGCCAAGGGGAGGCACTATGAGTATCAGCAATGCAGTCACTAAAGTCGAAGAAGAGTTTGATTTAAATCTTGCGCAGCAAGAAAACTCAGACTTTGATCAACGAAGCAATCAAACGTCAGCCAAAGCATCAGAAACAAAAGAAGAGTTCGAAGTAACCTCAAAAAGTCTTGATGCGACTCAACTATATCTAGGTGAAATCGGTTTTTCTCCGCTACTTACTGCGGAAGAAGAAGTGCTTTATGCTCGTCGAGCGCTACGGGGAGATGAAGCAGCCCGCAAACGTATGATCGAAAGTAACTTACGTTTGGTGGTGAAAATTTCACGCCGCTACAGCAACCGAGGTCTTGCTCTATTGGATCTGATCGAAGAGGGTAATCTAGGATTGATTCGTGCGGTAGAGAAGTTTGATCCTGAACGCGGTTTCCGGTTCTCAACCTACGCCACTTGGTGGATTCGCCAGACGATTGAACGTGCTTTGATGAATCAAACTCGTACGATTCGCCTTCCAATTCATGTCGTTAAAGAACTGAATATTTATCTGCGTACTGCTCGCGAATTGTCGCAAAAGCTTGATCACGAGCCAACGGCGGAAGAAATTGCTCACCAGCTTGATAAACCAGTCGAAGATGTTAGCAAAATGCTGCGTTTGAACGAGCGAATTAGCTCGGTGGATACACCCATTGGTGGAGAAAGCGACAAAGCCTTGCTTGATATCATTCCTGATGTGAACAATTCAGATCCTGAAGTTTGCACCCAAGATGATGACATTAAACACTCTTTAATCAATTGGTTAGACGATCTTAATCCTAAGCAGAAAGAAGTTTTAGCACGCCGTTTTGGTCTGCTGGGTTATGAGCCGTCAACACTTGAAGAAGTTGGGCGTGAAATCAACCTAACTCGTGAACGTGTGCGTCAGATCCAAGTCGAAGGTTTACGCCGACTAAGAGAAATCTTAGTTAAACAAGGCCTGAACATGGAATCGCTTTTCAATGTTGAAGACGAATAAAACTAACAAGTCTTAATAAAAAAATGGGCAGCTCAACGAGCTGCCCATTTTTTTATACCATTTTCTTCAGTCGATAAAGCGCTTCAAGCGCTTGGCGAGGAGAAAGATCATCGGGATCAATGTCTGCAAGCGCCAGTTCGACTTCACTCGGTTCAGGGATCAAACTCAGCTGATTAGCAATATCGACTTTGTTGGTTGTACTTGGTTCAGCTTGCCCCAGTTGTTCTAGCTGACTCAGTTTTTGGCGAGCATTTTTTATCACGGTTTTTGGCACACCAGCCAAACCTGCAACCGCAAGACCGTAAGATTTACTCGCCGCACCTTCTTGTACCGCATGCATGAAAGCAATGGAATCGCCGTGTTCAACTGCATCCAAGTGTACGTTTGCAAGGTGGGCAACCTGATTAGGTAGCTCGGTCAATTCAAAGTAGTGGGTGGCAAATAGCGTCATAGCGCCAATTTGGTTGGCTAGCCACTCTGCACTTGCCCATGCCAGCGATAGTCCGTCATAAGTGCTGGTGCCGCGGCCAATTTCATCCATCAATACTAGGCTGTTACGGGTGGCGTTGTGCAAGATGTTTGCAGTTTCTGTCATCTCGACCATAAAGGTTGAGCGCCCCGATGCGAGATCATCTGACGCACCGATTCGGGTGAAGATGCGATCGATTGAGCCAATGATGGCTGACTCAGCAGGAACAAAACAGCCAATGTGAGCCATCAGGGCAATCAATGCGGTTTGGCGCATGTAGGTCGACTTACCACCCATGTTCGGCCCCGTAATGATCAACATTTGGCGCTGAGGATTCAATGAAATTGGGTTAGCAATAAATGGTTCATCCATTACTTGTTCGACGACTGGATGACGACCAGCTTGAATCGTGATACCTGCATCTTCGGTGAGTTGTGGGCGACAGTAATCTAAGCTATCGGCACGCTCTGCAAGGTTTTGCAGAACATCTAACTGTGAAATTGCCGAGGCTAAGTTTTGCAGTTTTTCTAGGTGTGGTAGTAGCAAATCAAATAGCTCTTCCCACAGTTTTTTCTCAACCGCGAGCGCCTTTGATTTTGAGTTAAGAACCTTATCTTCATGCTCTTTCAGCTCAGGAATAATGTAGCGCTCAGCATTTTTCAGTGTTTGGCGGCGAACGTAATGGGGTGGCACAAGGTTACTCTGACCACGGCTCACTTGAATGTAGAAGCCATGTACATTGTTGTAACCCACTTTTAGGCTATCGATACCGTGGCGTTCACGTTCATCCGTTTCTAGGCGTTTTAGGTACTCGGTTGCACCATCAGCAAGTGCACGCCATTCATCTAGCTCGGCGTTGTAGCCTTCGGCAATCACACCACCGTCACGAATAACGACAGGTGGATTTTCCTTGATCGCTCGCTCCAGCAAGTCACACACCTCATCAAGTGGTGCAACAAACTCTCGTAACTTGCCAAGATACTGTTGTGAAACAGGTTCTAGCTCTTGGTGAAGTTCAGGCAATTGTTGCATGGCATGACGTAGGCGAGCCATATCACGAGGACGAGCCGAACGGATCGCAAGGCGTGCAAGAATACGCTCAATATCACCAATCTGTTTTAGAATTGGCAATAATCCTTCAAATAGTGCCAGCTCTTTAAGCTCTTCTATCGAATCAAGGCGTTGGTTCAGGGTATTAATGCAGCGCATTGGTTGATGAATCCAACGCTTAAGCATACGGCTACCCATGGCCGTTGCGGTGTGATCCAATACTTCTGCCAAGGTATTATCAAAGCCACCTGACAGGTTTTGCGTTAGCTCTAGATTGCGTCGGGTCGCAGCATCAAGGATCACTGAGTGATCTTGTTGATCCAGCGTTAGCGAGCGGATATGCGGCAGCGCAGTACGTTGAGTATCTTTTACGTATTGGATCAGGCAGCCCGCAGCACAGAGGCCAAGCTCTGCTTTTTCCACACCAAAACCTACAAGGTCTTTGGTGCCAAACTGTTGGTTAAGTTGCTGACGAGCTGTATCAATTTCAAACTCCCAAATCGGACGGCGGCGGTTACCGTTGCGATCAGCCATGATATGTACAGGTTCAAAATCTTCAGGAAACAGTAACTCACGAGGTGCAGTGCGCTGGAGCTCAGCTTGCATCGCTTCTTCGGTTTGCGGCTCGATAAGTTGGAAACGACCCGAAGTGACATCCAATGTGGCATAGCCAAACTTGCCGTTGTGATGGTAGATAGCGGCGATCAGGTTATCGACACGCTCAGACAACAGAGCCTCATCGGTGACTGTACCCGGCGTGACAATGCGAACCACTTTACGCTCTACAGGACCTTTACTGGTAGCAGGATCGCCAACTTGCTCACAGATAGCGACTGACTCACCGAGCTGAACCAGCTTGGCTAGATAGCCTTCAACGGCATGAAATGGAACCCCCGCCATAGGGATGGGTTCACCTGCCGAAGAACCACGTTTAGTGAGTGAAATTTCAAGCAGTTGTGAAGCACGTTTTGCGTCATCGTAGAAGAGCTCATAGAAGTCACCCATACGATAGAACAACAAAATATCGGGATTCTCAGCTTTGAGCCTGAGGTATTGCTGCATCATGGGAGTGTGTTTGGTTTCTGTTTTCACGCAGTCGCTTTCTGTCTGATCGAATTAGGAGCTAAGGATACGTGATTCCGAATTGGTCGAAAAGGGACAAGCAAGTTTTTATCCATCCATGGTAACAACAGATAGTGAGTGTTTAGTCATTAGGATTTAACCTAAGTTATTGATTGAATTATCTATTTATTTTGTTGGTGCATTAAGGGATATGCGTCACAAATCATATTATAGAAATTGGACGGACAAATAATACTCAGTAATGTGGCTAAATATTACTCAATTGATTTGCTAGGGAGTGAGCACTGAAATCATGGAGCTCGGTACTTTTTTGTCATTAATGACTGGTTTTCCCGTTGCGGTATTCTTTTTTCCCTTTGCCTTGTGTCTGCTTATTCTGATGCTTGATCTGGTGTTCAATTTTGTTGATGGATTACTGCCAGACTTAGATCTTTTTGATTTTGATGACGTTCCCGGCGCTGGGCTTATTTTGCCACCAGTGCTAACAAAAGTGCCATTGATGCTGGCACTGACCACCAGTTTCTTTCTCGCCACAGTCGCTATGTTTTATTCACAGCAAGTGTTTACTCACCTGCTCGCTGACTCACTACAGTTGCCTGTCACAATTTTGTCTATCCCATTGGTGGCTTATATCTCACTTTGGGGGGCGTCATGGCTTTTATGCCCACTGATCCCGCTGTTTGAAAAAAATCGTAGTTCGGCACGCATCGAATTTATTGGTATGCGAGGTCGAGTACATAGCAATCAGATCACCGCCACTTCGGGTGAAGTGATGGTGTTACATGATGGTCGAGAGATCTTGCTCGACGCAATGGCTTATGCGTCAGAGACCATGGATCACGGCGATAGTGTGATTATTCTTGATAAAGATCAGGAATCTAAGCGCTACATCATTAAAAAAAGTAAATCTAAATAAAACGATTAGGAGTTGGCAATGGAGATTTCTCCAAGTGTAATTTTTTTAGCAACAGGCGTAGGTGTCGCACTGTTGTTTATGATCTTTTTAACCTCTCGTTATAAAAAAGTTCGTGGTGAGGGTGAGGCCCTGATCATCAACGGTATGGATCGTACTCGAGCCTCGTTAACTGGTGCATTTGTTTGGCCTGTGATCAACCGTTATGAGTATATGGACATCACTCGTAAGAAGATCTCGGTCACTCGAAGTGGTCGTAAAGATCAAGAGGGTGAGGAATACGAAGGCTTGCACTGTAGCGACAATATCCGTGCCGACCTTAAGGTGGACTTCTACATCGGTGTGAACCATGAAGAAGAAGACATCATACGAGTCGCCAAATTGTTTACCACAGCGGGAGCATCAGATGGCGAAAAGCTTAAAGATCACTTTCAACCTAAGTTTTCCGAAGCTCTAAAAACTGCGGTAAAGCAGTTTGAATTTGAAGAACTTTTGACCAACCGCCGCACATTTCGTGACGCCGTTGTACAAGTGATTGGTTCCGAGATGGATGGCTTTAAGATCTATGACGTTGTTATCGATAAAGTGGATCAGACGGCTTTAGATGCTCACAACCCTGATAACATTCTTGATGTTGAAGGCATCCGTAAGATCTCTTCTATTACCGCCGTAAAGAATACCGAAACCAATGCTATTCGTCAGGATGAGCGCACCACCATCAAGAAGAAAAATGTTGAAGCGGAAGCGAATCGCCTGCAGTTGGATAAGCAAGAGAAAGAGAGCGAAGCGCGCACTCGGCGTGAAATTGAGATCATTCAAGCACAAGAAGATGCTCTAACGGCTGAGAAGCAGCAAGAGTTTCAGCGTGTTGCTGAAATGGCCAAGCTTGAAACCGAAGAAGAACTATCCAAAAAGCGTGAAAGTGTGCAGATGGAAGTTGAGATGACGCGGATCGCTAACCAGCGTCAGGTGGCGATTCAAGAAGAGGAGCTTAATCGAGCCATCGAGACCGAGAAGGTAAGAACCGCAGCGGAAGTGGCGGATAAAGAGATGCAAAAAGACACCTCAATTGAAGAGTCGATGAAGTCGGTGGCAGAGATGCGTTCTCAGCGCGTTGAGATTGAACGTAAGATCGCCAAGGAAGAGGAAGAGACTGAGAACTTACGTGTTGCTGAAAAAGTGAACCGTCAGAAGCGTGTGACCTTGGTTGAGGCAGAAGCCATTGCTGAAGCTGCGCAGCTTGAGTTGCTTGTTGCGGCGAAAGCTGAGAAGGAAGCGGCGCGTGAGAAGTCGGAGCGTCTATTGATCGAAAATGATGCCGAGTTGAAGATCAAGACCCGCCAAGCAGAAAACGAGTTGGCAGTGAAGACTCGTGAAGCTGAAGCTGAGCAGGTGGTGCAAGAGAAGAAAGCCGAAGCGAGTTACTTTAGCCAAGAGCGTCAAGCTGCAGGTAAAGAGCGTATGGCACAGGCGGAAAAAGAGCAGATCAGTGCTACAGGTCTTGCTGAGGTTGAAGTTGAGCGTGAGCGCGCAACAGCCATCCGTGAAACTGGTGAAGCAGAAGCCTTTACTCTGCAAGCCGCTGGTGAAGCAGAAGCGCAGGCATTGCGTGCTAAAGGTTTGGCGGAAGCCGAAGCGCAAAGTGCTCGCTTTAGTGCTGCACAGCAATACGATGATCAAACCCGTGAGCACGATAAGTGGGTGATGCAGCTGCAACAAGAGAAAGACCTTGAGATTGCTCGAATTGAAGCTCAGAAAGCTGTGGTGGGTGAGAATGCTAAAGCATTGGCGGAGGCGCTATCTTCTGCAGACATCAAGCTGTTTGGCGGCGAGGGCATGGAGCAGTTGCGTCGTACTATCCTAGATGCGGCTGCGGTTGATACTAAGTTTTCAGAGTCTAAGGTACTGAACCCATTGGTGTCTGAATATATCGATGGTGAGCGTAGCCTGCCAAAAGATATCAAAGATATCCTAGAAAATACTGAATTGAAGAGTAGTGATCTAAGCAATGTTGCCCTAGCGAGTCTGCTTAACTCACAAGGTGGTGCCGCAGAGTTATTGAAGAAGATCCAGTCTTCACTTAGCTCTGTATCTGAAACCAAAGCTTAACTCAACCTCTCCACTCATAACGCCCTATACCGCAAGGTATGGGGCTTCTAGGTATCTATCATGTCTGAAATCAACCCAACAACCGTGAGTGAGAGCAGTGCCTACGAGGTACTAAAAGCTCGTCTGTTTCAGCAAGGCGAATCGCTGAAACAGCTCACACAGGCTTTCAACCAACAGCGTCAACAAGTGTTTGGTGGTCAAGCGATGGAGCTTGTCGGCAAGCTCAATGTGCAGACCGAAGCTCGCTGTGTTCCTATTGATATGGCTCAGGTCAATCAGCAACTGCTGTTTGGCTACCAAGTGCAGTTAGGCATGAAAAGTGTGCCAGCACTTAGCGATGTCTTTGGGCTTTATCAGTTACATCACCAACAGGACACATTTCGCCTAGAACCTTGTCGTCTAGAAGAGAGCTTTTTAGCTGATCCAAGTTTTACCAAAGAGCTGACCGAGCTATTTACCTATTATAAAGATGCTCGCTTAGCACAGATCTCACGGCAAGAAGGGTTGCTTTACCTGGTATTTCAGATCGGTGCTCGTCCCGATGATCGCAAGGTGTTTCGTTTCCAGATTGAGCCTGACAAAGTCAGTTATCTGGACTCTCAAGGGGATGGCGCTCTGACCAAAGTGGCTCAACATGATTTTGATTGGACGGCCACCACTCGAGATGATCACGTGCTGGGGGATCACCCGCATATCTCAATTCAAGATAAGATCTTTGTGGAGTGTGTTGGCGGCGATCTCACCATTAAGCTGGAAAACAATACCAGTGATGGACAAGGGATCTATACCGAAGAGGTAGATGACCCTCATCAAAGTGTTGCTGATGCCTCGGTGGATTACGCTATTTTAGGTGAGCTGATTGCGCTGCGCATCAAGCCACATCGCGAAAAGTCCTACCGTTACTTTATCTATAATCCGATTAACCAATCGGTGACCCGCTGTGATGCTTTAGAGGTGTGTGGCAAGGCGCTGCCAGAGGAGCATGGCATATTGTTGTCACACGGTTATGTGCTAGCCAATGGAGAATCGAAACAGTTTGATCTGCCGTGGCAAGCATTACGTTTTTTCCACAAGATAGCCTCTCCGAATGGCGAGGACATGCTTTATCTGTTCTTTAACGCTCATCATGGTAGTTACGTTGCCTATACCTACAACATGATTGAGAAGCAGTTTTCTGCGCCGATAGAGAGTCATGGCTACAGCCTCTACCCTGACGGCAAGATGCTGGTATTCCAGTTGGCCGACAATGCAGAAGCCTCAACCTTGCACCCGTTAAGGGTGTGGGATACTCCGTTTGCCACACAAGAGATCTATAACCAAAAAAATAGTCACTCAGAGCAGAGTGGAAACCCTCTATTTAACCTTGGTAACGCTGAGTTGGTTCGCGCTATCTCGGCGGTGCTGTCTGTTTGTCATCTTGCTCGCAATGAAGAAGTGACTCAGACGGCTTTTGAAGTGTTGCTAAAACAGTGCCAATCAACGTTAGATCATTACGACTGGTTGGAGAGTGATTTTACCCAAGGGATAGGGGAAGCCATTGCGCAGTTGATGGAAACTGCCGCCAACATTATTGGTGAGTTTGTAAAGGTTCAGCAGCTGCAAGCTCATGCTGAAAAGTCACTGATTGAACAGCAACACAAAGTGGCAGAGTTGGTGGGTAAGATAAAGCTTGCCCCAAGTGACCAAGCGCCTGCGCTGCTAACTCTGTTAGCAGAGGTTAAACAACAAGTAGGGGCACTGTTATCTCTCAAACAGCAGCACTATATCGATCAAGATAAGCTGGTTCAGCTGCAAACAAGTCTGCAACAAGAAAGAGATATCCTAAATACGAGATTGCTATCCCTGTTGCAGCAGGAGAAAGCGTATCAGCCTTTTCGAGAGCAGTTACAGGCGGTTGAGTCTAAGTCAGAGCACACCCATAAAGCATCCGAGCTGGCTAAGCTGCAGTCAGAGATTGATAAACTGCGAGATGAGTTGCAACTGGTGAGTGAAGAAGTTTCTGAGATTGAAACTGAAGACCCAACCCAGGCGACTCGTATCCTTGAGCTAACGGCCGAGGTCTCATCTCGACTCAATACGGTATCTGCCAAGCTGCGCAATAAAGCCGGACAGCTGCAAAGCGATGAGGCCAAAGCGGAGTTTGGAGCTCAGATCAAGCTGCTCAATCAATCGGTGGGCAGTGCAATGGAGCAAGCCGAAACACCGGAGCAGTGTGACAACCAGCTGGCGCGACTGCTTGGGTTGCTGGATAAGCTGGAATCTCGTTTTGCACAGTTCGATCAGTTCCTTGCTGAGATCTATAACCGCCGCGATGAAATCCACTCACTACTAGAGAACCATAAACAGCAGCTCGTGGCGACAATCCAGCGTCGAGTGAAGAACCTATTCAACGCCGCAGAGGTGACGTTAAACAGTGTTGAGAAGCGAGTGACTCGCTTTGAGGATACGCAAGCACTGAATACTTACTTTGCGACCGATGCGATGGTGCAAAAGCTTAATCAACTCTCCGATTCAATCCGCGAGCAAGGCGATAGTGTAAAAGCTGATGATATCAATAGCCGCCTGCAGAGTCTTAAGGATCAGTCATTTAGATCTCTGAGAGACAATCAAGATATCTTTGAGCAAGGCGGTAAAGTTCTGCGCTTAGGAAAGCATCGCTTTAGTGTCAATCAGCAGCCGCTAGATATCAGTATTGTGGAGCATCAGCATCAAACCTGCACCCATATAAGTGGTACTGACTTCTATCAACCGATTGATAGTTCAATACTGACTGAGCTCAATGGAGAGGCGAGATTGGAAGTCGTATCAGAAAGCGCTGATTTGTATCGTGCTGAGTATCTCGCCTACTTGATACTTTCTGACGCAGAATCCCCCCAAAGCGAGCTGAGCATCGAACAGCTATGTGAGGCAAGCAAGCAGGGAGAGCTTAACAGTGTTGTTCAGCGCTATGCAGCACCACGCTATCAAGAGGGATATATAAAAGGTATCCATGACACAGATGCCACACTGATCTTGACCAAGGTATTACCTATCTTTCAGAGTGTCGGTCTGCTGCGCTATAGCCAAGCGGTGCGTGCTCAAGCGTTGTTGTGGTGGCTTCAACAGCCAAGCCAACTACGTGCTGACTACCAAACTATGGCTCGAAATGCGTTGTTAATGAAACAGCACCTGTCCAGTGCGGATGCATTTACCCATCTGGTAGAGAAGCTGCAGCAGCAATTGGGTACACAAGCCTCGCAGCAAGCGGCTGAATACCTAGTCTATCAATTGGGTGAACAGCAAGGCGCTATGGTTGTCAGTCAAGACGCATTAGCTCTTAGCCAAGATTACCTGCAATTTAGACGCACTTTAGGCTGGAAACCATCAACGGAGGATCTGGTCTTAGGTTTTCAAGATCACCAGCAGTGGTTGCGTGCCTATACGCATAAACATCAACAAGGTGAAGCCTTTGTTGATGAAGCTGCGATGATTGCGCTATGTGATGGTCGAGAAGATATCAAGCTTGAAGCGAGCGATAGCTCACTCACTATGTCTATTGAGGGATTATTAGGGGAGCATGCAAGGTTAGAGCAAGACCAGCTAACGCTAGTGTTGGATGATTTTCTTTCTCGCAGCCATCACCATCATCAAATTGTGCGCCCTCAGTATGATCGCTATCTGCAACAGCGTAGCCAGCACCTCAATGAAGCCAAAGCCGACTTTAGGCTTGAAGAGTTTACCCCAAGGCCGTTGACTTCCTTTGTGCGCAATAAGCTGATCAGCGATAGCTACTTGCCGTTAATTGGAGATAACCTTGCCAAACAGATGGGGACCTTGGGTGAGAGTAAACGTACTGACCTTATGGGGATGCTGCTGCTTATCTCTCCTCCAGGATACGGTAAGACCACCTTAATTGAGTATGTGGCAGACAAGCTGGGCTTGGTGTTTATGAAGGTTAATGGTCCGTCACTTGGTCATCAGGTGACATCCCTTGACCCTACTGATGCACCAGATAGCAATGCCGCTCGAGAGGTTGAGAAGATCAACCTTGCTCTAGAGATGGGCAACAATGTGTTGCTTTATCTTGATGATATTCAGCATACCAATCCAGAGTTCTTGCAGAAGTTTATCTCGCTCTGTGATGGCTCTCGTCGTATTGAAGGGTGTTGGCAAGGCAGCAACAAAACCTACGACATGCGTGGTAAGAAGTTTGCGGTGGTGATGGCAGGAAACCCTTATACAGAAACGGGTGAGGCGTTCCGCATTCCAGATATGTTGGCCAACCGTGCAGATATCTACAATCTTGGCGATATGCTTTCCGATCAACAACAAGCGTTTGAGTTGAGTTTTATTGAGAACTCATTGACCTCCAACTCGGTGTTAGCCCCTTTGGCTACTCGTGATCTTAACGACCTGTACCGATTTGTTCGGATGGCACAGGGGGAAAATATCGCTTTAAGTGAAATGGCCCATGCCTACTCCAACACTCAAGCCGATGAGATCGTTAAAACGTTGACCAAACTGGCCCAGGTGCAGCAGGTGGTGCTTAAGGTGAATCAGCAGTACATCTACTCAGCGGCTCAAGCAGAAGAGTATCGAGTTGAACCGCCATTTAAGCTACAAGGGTCCTACCGCAATATGAACAAACTGGCGGAAAAGATCTCGGCGGTGATGACAGACCAAGAGTTGGATACTTTGATCGCTGACCACTACCAAGGTGAGGCGCAGACCTTAGCCGCTGGTGCGGAAGAAAACCTACTTAAGCTAGGGGAGTTGCGAGGCTCTTTAACGGCACAAGAAACTCAGCGATGGGAAGAGATCAAGCAAGGCTATCAAAGAAATCAAATGCTCGGTGATTCAGAAGATCGGGTGGGGCAGGTGGTGCAGCAGCTAGCCATGCTGAACCAGCATATTGCTAACTTTTCAGCCAGTGATAATGGACAATAGGAATCAAACATGGAAAAGAGTGAAGTATTAGTAACTGAGGCTACGACCGAGCAGCCATCAGAGCATGTCGTTGCTATTGCAGAGAGATTTGACCCATTTGATAGTGTGGCAACGATTACCTTTGGTAAAGAGGCTCTGGAGAAGATCACCCAGTTCTCAGACAACATCCTTGAACAGGTCAAAGTGAGAGAGGCGGGGGAAGCGGGGCAAACCTTGCAGCAGATGATCTCTGAGATGGATAGCACTCAGCTTGACCAACTGGGCCAACAGAGTTTTCTAGCTAAGATGCCATTGTTTGGTGAGCTATTTGATTCGGTTAAGAAGTTTACCCAAAGTTTTGATAGCGTTAAGCAGCGGCTAGAAGAGTTGGCGCTTAATCTGGAAGGTCAGGAACACAAGCTTGCTCATGATATTCAACAGCTCGATGGGCTTTATGAACATAACTTGGAACTATTGAAAGGGTTGGAGCAATATATTGAGGCAGGCCGTTACAAGTTATCGCTGCTGAATGAGCAAACCTTGCCAGAGCTACTTGCCCAAGCACAGTCAAGTGGCGATCCATTGGATGCGCAAAAACATCGTGATGCCACTCAAGTGATCGCAAGACTTGAAAAGCGCGTGCATAACTTAGAGCTGACTCGTTTGGCCGCAATCCAAACTGCACCTCAGATCCGCTTATCGCAAGAGGGGAATAAGATGTTGATGGAAGATATCCAAGATATCGTGCACAACACCTTACCACTCTGGAAACGTCAGTTCTTAATCGCAATCTCTAACCATAAAAAAGAGAAAGCACTTAATGTGACTCGTGCTGTTAAGGATTACACCAACAAACAATATCTAAAAAATGCTGAAAACTTGAAGCAGCTAGAAGAGCAAATTGCTGAAAACTATCAGCGTGGCATCTTAGATATTGAATGCTTAGAAGCGGTGAATCGACTCACCATCGAAACTCTCAATAACACCCTAAGTCGAGTGAAAGAGGGCAGGGCCCAACGTGAACAAGCTCAACGAGTTATCGAGAAGGCTGAGCAGGAGTTAAAGGTAGCACTGCAACGCTCGATTGATGATCAATGAGTATTCAGCACTCTGGCTGGCACGTTTTCAGTGGCAAACAGAGTGCTGATCTGTATATGCTAAAAGGGAGGTCAATCGTCATTTCAGGAGCGGAGCGATGCAAGCCATCACCATATTAAGTGAAAAACTCGGCCAATCTATGTTGCAAAAAGGCAAGGTGCTCACTACTGCTGAATCCTGTACCGGAGGCATGATTAGTGCTGCCGTCACCGATATTGCGGGAAGTTCTAGTTGGTTTGACCGTGCTTTTATCACTTACAGCAATCAAGCTAAAGTTGAGATGCTGCAAGTAGATGAGCTCAAGCTAGAGCAAGAGGGAGCCGTGAGTGAAGTGGTTGTCGGACAGATGGTCATTGGAGCATTGAAGCATTCCAATGCAAATATTGGAGTTGCGGTTAGTGGTATTGCTGGGCCTGGTGGCGGCACACCAACTAAGCCTGTTGGTACGGTCTGTTTTGGTTTTGCTGACAACCAAGGGTGGCTGCGTATTGAAACGGCATATTTTGATGGAGACAGAGCGACTGTTCGTCAGCAGGTCACCGAATATGCGCTAAAGGTTTTGCTTGAGCACTTAAGCCCTGAGTCACTTCTTTAGTGGGGCGCTATAACATTTACGCTATTTTTTTTCATACAGGTATGGACACTGTATGAATCAACAGTATAATGATTTTCATTGATTGAGCAGGGAGTCCTGCTCCACTGTCACGATTTTATACTCATCATAATCGATGAGTAAACCGGAGAAAGTAATGGACGAGAACAAACAAAAAGCGCTCGCCGCAGCGCTTGGTCAGATTGAGAAACAATTTGGTAAAGGCTCGATTATGCGCCTTGGTGACAACCGTGCAATGGATGTAGAAACCATCTCAACTGGTTCACTTTCTCTGGATATCGCACTAGGTGCTGGCGGCCTGCCAATGGGTCGTATTGTAGAAGTTTATGGCCCTGAATCTTCAGGTAAAACCACACTAACTCTAGAGCTTATTGCTGCGGCGCAACGTGAAGGCAAGACCTGTGCGTTTATCGATGCAGAGCACGCTCTTGACCCAATCTACGCTCAAAAGCTTGGCGTTGATATCGATGCACTACTGGTTTCTCAGCCGGATACCGGTGAGCAAGCTCTTGAGATCTGTGACGCACTAGCACGCTCTGGCGCAATTGACGTAATGGTCGTTGACTCAGTGGCAGCACTTACGCCAAAAGCTGAAATCGAAGGCGAAATGGGCGATAGCCACATGGGTCTTCAAGCACGTATGCTTTCTCAGGCAATGCGTAAGCTAACCGGTAACCTTAAGCAGTCAAACTGTATGGCTATCTTCATCAACCAGATCCGTATGAAGATCGGTGTGATGTTTGGTAACCCAGAAACAACCACAGGTGGTAACGCACTTAAATTCTATGCATCAGTTCGTCTAGATATTCGCCGCACTGGCTCTATCAAAGAAGGTGATGAGATCGTAGGTAACGAAACTCGCATCAAGGTTGTGAAGAACAAGATTGCAGCACCATTTAAGCAAGCAGAAACTCAGATCATGTACGGTCAAGGTTTCAACCGCGAAGGTGAGCTAATCGACCTAGGTGTTAAGCACAAGCTGGTTGAAAAAGCAGGCGCTTGGTACAGCTACAATGGCGACAAGATTGGCCAAGGTAAAGCGAACGCAGGTAAGTACATGCGTGAGAATACTGAAGTTGCACAAGAACTTGATAAGAAGCTACGTGAGATGCTGCTAACGACAGCGCAACCTGAGCAACCGGAAAATGGTGAAGCGGCTCAGGAAGAAGAGTTTTAATTTATCTCTTAAGCTCTCCTCAATGAGGAGAGCTTTTTTTAGCTCCTCCCTTTTTCAAGCGGGCCACGCTGGTGGGAGGCTGGGAGGGGTTAAAGTGCAGAGTATCAGGAGATGCTTGTATTTGTTGTCTAACTCGGCATTTAACCCCCTCCAACTCCCCCCGGATCGCCGGCCGCTTGAAAAGGGTAAGGCTGTCCATTACTTGCTTTAACTAAGCCCCCTTATGTATCAACGCCCAAAACCCACCCTCTCCGTCAAAGAAGCCGCTATCGCCTTACTCAGCCGTCGCGATCACGGTGAGTACGAGCTTATCCAAAAGTTGACCCAAAAAGGTTATGAGCAGGAAGAAGCCGAGCAAGCATTATCGTTTTGCTCTGAGTGTGGCTATCTTGATGATCTTCGATTTGCCCGCAGCCAAGTGAGGCAGCATGTCAGTAAGGGGCATGGGGAGCGCCGTATCCGCCAAGAACTGAATCAAAAACGTGTTTCAGACAGTGATATCCAGCAAGCCTTATATGAAGAAGAAATTGATTGGTTTGAACTGGCTCGTAAAGTGGCGTTAAAGAAATTTCCTGATGGCCGTTCTAGCGATCACAAAGTGTACGCTAAGCAACTTCGTTTTTTGCAGTATCGGGGATTCGACTTTGAGCAAATCGCCTATGCACTGGCGAGGGATGAAGATTTGTAATCCAAGTATTTGTTTGTTTTTTTGTCAAAAAAGCTCTATCAATCTTATGGTTGTTAGGGCTTTTTTAGTCTGTAGACATACCAAATCTGCTTTATTGGCAATTTTGATTATAAAAGTGACCAATTATCATAGGCTTGGTATGACAAAAGGTATGACTTGATAATTTGCTAAGAAAATTAGGTGATTCGGTGCGCATGATCTACAATACGGCAAAATTCTAACTCGACTATTTCTTAGGAAGAGCTGCATGTACATGAGCACTGATGAGGTGCGCAACGCGTTCCTCAAATTTTTTGAAAGCAAAGGACACCAAATCGTTGATAGTTCATCTTTGGTTCCGGCCAATGACCCAACCCTGCTGTTTACTAACGCAGGTATGAACCAGTTCAAGGATTGTTTCTTAGGCCTAGAAAAGCGTGCCTACACTCGAGCGACAACCGCTCAGCGTTGTGTACGTGCTGGTGGTAAACATAACGATCTTGAGAACGTTGGTTTTACTGCTCGTCACCACACCTTTTTTGAAATGCTGGGTAACTTCAGCTTTGGTGACTACTTCAAAGAAGACGCTATCGCTTTCGCTTGGGAATTCCTAACCGAAACCCTTAAGCTGCCAAAAGATCGTCTACTCGTTACGGTATACGAGACTGATGACGAAGCATTCGACATCTGGAACAAGACAGTAGGTGTACCTGCTGACCGTATTGTTCGTATCGGCGATAAAGAAGGTGGTAAGCCATACGAGTCAGATAACTTCTGGCAGATGGGTGATACTGGCCCATGTGGTCCATGTACTGAGATCTTCTATGATCATGGTGAGCACATCTGGGGTGGCCGTCCGGGCACGCCTGAAGAAGATGGCGACCGTTTCATCGAGATCTGGAACAACGTATTTATGCAGTTCAACCGTCACGCTGACGGCACCATGGAGCCGCTACCTAAGCCATCTGTAGATACTGGTATGGGTATCGAGCGTATCTCTGCAATCATGCAGGGCGTACACTCAAACTACGAAATCGACGTATTCCAAACCCTAATCAAAGCAGTTGCTGAGATCACAGGTCACGAAGATCTATCAAACCAGTCACTGCGCGTTGTTGCAGACCACATCCGTTCATGTGCATTCCTGATCGTTGACGGCGTTATGCCTTCAAACGAAGGTCGTGGTTACGTGCTTCGTCGTATCATCCGTCGCGCAGTTCGCCACGGCAACAAGCTAGGTGCTCAAGGTGCATTCTTCCATAAACTGGTTGGTACCCTAATTGAAGTCATGGGTACGGCTGGCGAAGAGCTGAAAAAGCAGCAAGCGGTAGTTGAGAAAGTACTACGTATCGAAGAAGAGAACTTCGGTCGCACTCTTGAGCGTGGTATGACAATCCTAACCGAAGCGCTAGATGCGCTTGACGGCAAAGTACTAGATGGTGAAACCGTATTTAAATTGTACGACACCTACGGCTTCCCTGCGGACCTGACCAACGATGTTGCTCGTGAGCGTGAGTTCTCTATCGACGAAGAAGGCTTCGAGAAAGCGATGGAAGCTCAGCGTCAACGCGCACGTGAAGCGGGTCAGTTCGGAACAGATTACAACGATGCAATCAAAGTCGATACCAACACTGAATTCTGTGGCTACACAGGGACAGAAGGTAAAGGTCAAGTTGAAGCTATCTTTGTTGAAGGTGAAGAAGCCGATGCGCTATCAGCGGGTGACAAAGCGATCATCGTTCTAGATGAAACGCCTTTCTACGCTGAGTCTGGTGGTCAGTGTGGTGATGCGGGTGTACTGAAAACTGAGTCGGGCCTTTTCAAAGTAGAAGATACTCAGAAGCTCGGTAATGCAATTGCTCACCACGGTGTGCTAGCGGAAGGTGTATTAGCAAAAGCAGATAGCGTTGAAGCTATCGTAGATGCAGAGCGTCGTGCTTCAATCTCGCTAAACCACTCAGCGACTCACCTATTGCACGCAGCACTTCGCTCAGTACTGGGTGAGCATGTGGCTCAGAAAGGCTCGCTAGTAAAAGCTGAAAACCTACGTTTCGACTTCTCTCACTTAGAAGCAATGACTGCTGCTGAGATCAAAGAAGTTGAGCGCCTGGTCAACGCACAAGTACGTCGTAACCACGCAATTGAAACTGAAGTGATGGATATTGAAGCGGCGAAGGCGAAAGGTGCAATGGCACTGTTCGGTGAGAAGTACGATGATGAAGTTCGCGTGCTTTCTATGGGCGAGTTCTCAACCGAACTTTGTGGCGGTATCCACGCAGACAACACAGGCGATATCGGCCTATTCAAGATCACCTCTGAAGGCGGTATTGCAGCGGGTATCCGCCGTATTGAAGCGGTAACCGGTGAGTTGGCTCTAGATGCAATAGAAGCTACGCAGCAAGGTTATGAAGAGAAACTGGCGGAAGCGGCGACTAAAGCCAAAGCGCTAGAAAAAGAATTACAACAGCTGAAAGACAAGCTAGCTTCTCAAGCGGGTGCAAACCTAGCAAGCCAAGTGAAAGAGATTTCAGGTGTGAAAGTACTAGTTAGCCAGCTTGATGGTGCAGATAACAAAGCACTACGTGGCATGGTTGATGAACTTAAGAACCAATTAGGCAGCGGCATTATCATGCTAGGTAATGTGTCTGGCGATAAAGTGGGTCTGATTGCAGGCGTAACTAAAGATCTAACTGGCAAAGTGAAAGCAGGCGAGTTGGTGAATATGGTAGCCCAGCAAGTGGGTGGTAAAGGCGGCGGTCGCCCTGATATGGCCCAAGCAGGCGGTAGTGATGCAAGTGCATTGCCAGCAGCGCTTGAGTCTGTCGAAGGGTGGGTTGCTGAGCGTCTTTAACCCTAACACAACAATATCTGCGCCCAGTGCGCAGATATTGGTTTGGGGGATGCTCGACCACTGATTTAACAACGGGGATTTAAGCCCCAGGAAGGTGAAGAGAAAAAATCGTGACACAGAAAGTGCATAACTCACTGATCGTACAAAAGTATGGTGGTACGTCAGTCGGCTCGGTAGAGCGAATTGAAGCGGTCGCTGAGCGAGTTATTAAGGCAAAGCAGCAAGGGCACCAATTGGTAGTCGTTGTCTCTGCAATGTCTGGTGAGACCAACCGTCTTATGGATCTAGCGCAGCAGATTGATGTTGTGCCTGCGGCGAGAGAGCTTGACGTTCTGCTGGCGGCGGGAGAGCAAGTATCAATGTCTCTGTTAGCGATGGCATTAAATAAACGGGGTATCGACGCAGTATCATTGACTGGGTGGCAGGCGGGAATTTCGACTAACACTCAATATAATGATGCTACAATCAATGATATAGATACCAAGACCATTGATGCATATTTAGCTGAAGATCATGTTGTGATCGTCGCTGGGTTCCAAGGCATTACTGACAAGGGTAACATTACAACACTAGGACGTGGTGGTTCAGACACTACCGCCGTTGCACTGGCTGGGGCATTAAAAGCCGCAGAGTGTCAGATTTTTACTGATGTGGACGGAGTCTACTCTTGTGATCCAAGAGTGGTATCAACCGCAAAGCACATGAAGCATATCGACTTCCCAAGTATGGAAGAGATGGCCTGTAAAGGCGCGAAAGTGCTTCATCTTCCATCGGTACAACACGCTTGGCGAACAGGTGTGGCGCTTAGAGTCTTGTCATCTTTCACCGAAGGGGAAGGTACCTTGGTGGCTGGTGATGAGGCAAAGCAACAAATTAGTGGACTTGCTTTGCAACGAGACTTGGTCAAAGTTGAAGTAGCAAAAAGTGAGTATCACAACTTATCCGGTCAATGTCAGCTACTCGGCATTGATGTCTGGGGTGTGATAGAGACGAATGAATCGATGGCAGCAGTGATAAGTGCTAATGCACTTGCCAAGTTAAATTTGATTCTTTCTGACAAAATTAGGGCAACACAGGCAATTAGTGCACTAAACTGTGTAGGTGGCTGCGTAAACGACCATATTTCGTCGATGCAAGAGTTACTTGCGGCGAATGAGGTTCAGTTGCTCGGTGCTGAAAACAGCCCAAGATCGGTCGCAATGTTCGTATTGCCCGATCAACTCGATTTTGCAGCGAATCTTGTTCACAATTCCTTTGTAGTGGCAAACGTAGAGCTTGATGTTCAACCATCGCTTATGGTTTCATAACTTTTATAAATGGAATCGAAGCTGATTGTACAGTACATCAGATATAGAAAAATCATAGAGATGACTCAAGGAGCACAAGAATGCTAATTTTGACTCGCCGTGTAGGTGAAACGCTAATGATCGGTGATGAAGTCACTGTAACTGTTTTAGGTGTTAAAGGTAACCAAGTCCGTATTGGTGTTAACGCTCCGAAAGAAGTTTCAGTACACCGTGAAGAAATCTACATGCGAATTCAAGCTGAGAAGGGCAACACAGCACCTACCGGCGGCAATTTCTAATAGATTTGAGACCAGCATAATGCTGGTCTTTTTTTATTTTAACTCGGTCAAATTTTCCCAAAAAAGCACATTAAAGTTTAAAATAACGTCGCTTTGGTTAAATACCCAACGCTCAACAAGTTTTTTGCCATTTTTGCCAAGAAAATGTTTGACATATTTTTGGTAAATCGTAATATGTGCCTCCGCAAGACGGTGAGGTGGCCGAGAGGCTGAAGGCGCTCCCCTGCTAAGGGAGTATACGGTTTGTAGCCGTATCGAGGGTTCGAATCCCTCCCTCACCGCCATTCTTGCATTGCGCGCTCGTAGCTCAGCTGGATAGAGTACCTGGCTACGAACCAGGCGGTCGAAGGTTCGAATCCTTCCGAGCGCGCCATTCTCTTTCTAGAGAGCGAAACAATAACGGTGAGGTGGCCGAGAGGCTGAAGGCGCTCCCCTGCTAAGGGAGTATACGGTTTGTAGCCGTATCGAGGGTTCGAATCCCTCCCTCACCGCCATTATTGACCTTGGGTCAATTTTTTTGTTTCAAAATAAAATTTATGTGATATTCTTCACACTTTAGTGCGTCCTTAGCTCAGCTGGATAGAGTACCTGGCTACGAACCAGGCGGTCGGAGGTTCGAATCCTCCAGGACGCGCCACTATATAAAACAATGGCTTGTATATTTAAGCGGTTGTTATAAAAAGATTTTGTGCGCTCGTAGCTCAGCTGGATAGAGTACCTGGCTACGAACCAGGCGGTCGAAGGTTCGAATCCTTCCGAGCGCGCCATTCTTTCGTTATTAGCTCATAGCTACTAACAAACCAATTTGATGCGTCCTTAGCTCAGCTGGATAGAGTACCTGGCTACGAACCAGGCGGTCGGAGGTTCGAATCCTCCAGGACGCGCCACTTTTGGCTTTAAGGCCTCGCCTTAACCACAACTAGATTACTGCGCGCTCGTAGCTCAGCTGGATAGAGTACCTGGCTACGAACCAGGCGGTCGAAGGTTCGAATCCTTCCGAGCGCGCCATTATCTAGACTCTCCTTGAAGAGTCCGAATTGTTAAGCTATTTATTAGTAGCTTGTCAGTTCAAACAATTTGTTGTGCGCTCGTAGCTCAGCTGGATAGAGTACCTGGCTACGAACCAGGCGGTCGAAGGTTCGAATCCTTCCGAGCGCGCCATTATTTGACTCATTTGAGTCAGAATTGATAAATAAGTACCATCGATTCAATGACATTTGTGCGTCCTTAGCTCAGCTGGATAGAGTACCTGGCTACGAACCAGGCGGTCGGAGGTTCGAATCCTCCAGGACGCGCCACTATTTAAAGCCCTGCTTTCGCAGGGCTTTTTCATTTCTGTAACATAATAGAAACTATTTAATTACATCTTATTGTTTTTATTGGTTAAAATCTTTTCTAACTACCTCTCAGTATTCTTGTTTCATTTCGATTAGGGTGTGAATTACACGTTTTTGTGCGAGTTTTGTGCGCTGCGACCGTAGCTTTATTAAACAAAATTGACAAACTTTCACCAATCGAGATAATCCTAGTCCTTGTGCGTGAATAAAAATGCACATTTGATACCAGTGTCACTAGCTAGAAAGAATCAGATAGCGGGTGGTATTGGTATCTTGTCAGGATGACACTGAAAGGAAGCAAAAATGACTAATATTGGAAGCCAGTTAGGAGATGCGGCAGCCATGATGCTTACGGGCATGGTGGTGGTCTTTGTATTTCTAACCATTCTCGTTTTTCTAGTACGACTAATGTCGTCTCTGGTGCCAGCTGACGCACCGGTTGAAAACAAACCATTGGCACGCCCTGCCCAGAATACTAAAAACAACACTACTGTAGCTCCACAAGTTGTGGCGGCAATTTCTGCTGCTGTCCATCAACATCGTGCTGCAGCAGCAAAATAAGTTCTTAAAAGGAGTTTTGAACATGACTAAGCCTCTCGCTATAACTGATGTCGTCCTACGTGATGCGCATCAATCGCTGTTTGCAACGCGTATGCGTATCGAAGATATGCTGCCGATTGCGGCTGAATTGGATAAAGTCGGCTACTGGTCTTTAGAAACTTGGGGTGGTGCAACCTTTGATTCATGTATTCGCTTTTTGGGAGAAGATCCGTGGGAGCGTTTGCGTGAGCTGAAAAAAGCCATGCCAAACACGCCAATGCAGATGCTACTGCGTGGCCAAAACCTACTCGGCTACCGTCACTATGCTGACGACGTGGTAGAGAAGTTTGTCGAGCGTGCACACGCAAATGGTATGGATGTGTTCCGTATCTTTGATGCGATGAACGACGTACGTAACTTCCAAACTGCAGTAAAAGCGGCCAAGGACGTTGGTGCACATGCTCAGGGAACACTTTCTTACACCACGAGTCCTGTTCACAATGCGCAAACATGGGTAGACCTTGCAAAGCGTCTAGAAGACCTTGGTTGTCACTCTTTGTGTATTAAAGACATGTCAGGCCTACTAAAGCCTTACGAGGCAGAAGAGCTTATTACTAGCATTAAGTCTTCTTGTGATATCCCACTGGCACTTCACTGTCACGCAACCACAGGACTATCGACAGCAACAGCAGTCAAAGCTGTTGAGGCGGGGATTGATATTCTAGATACCGCTATTTCTTCAATGAGCTGCACTTACGGTCATACACCAACGGAAACCGTTGTTGCTATGCTGCAAGGTACCGAGCGCGACACCAATCTTAAGCTTGATCAAATTGAGCCGATCGCCGCTTACTTCCGTGAAGTTCGTAAAAAATATGCCAAATGGGAAGGTGCACTTAAAGGTGTAGATTCTCGTATTCTTATCGCTCAAGTTCCGGGTGGCATGTTGACTAACATGGAAGGACAGTTGAAAGAGCAAGGCGCCGCTGATCGTATTGATGAGGTGCTTGAAGAGATCCCACGTGTACGCAAAGACCTAGGTTTTATCCCGCTGGTTACACCAACCTCTCAGATCGTAGGGACTCAAGCGGTTATTAACGTACTTACGGGTGAACGATACAAAAACATCACCAAAGAAACGGCAGGGGTATTGAAAGGGGAATACGGTTCAACGCCTGCAGATGTTAACGCAGAGCTGCAAGCTAAGGTTCTTGAAGGCGGTGAGCCAATTACTTGTCGTCCAGCCGACTTAATCGAAGATGAGTTAGAAACTTTATCGCAAGACCTTTACGGTAAAGCGCAATCTGAAGGCATTAAGCTTGCAGAAGAGCGCATTGACGACGTACTGACTTATGCTCTGTTCCCACAAGTGGGTCTTAAGTTCCTTAAAAACCGCAACAACCCAGATGCTTTCGAACCGGCACCAGGTAAAGAAGAGCCAGCTCCTGTTGCAGCGCCAGCACCGGCAGCGGGTGCTATTGAAGCGTACAGCGTGAAGGTTGATGGTCAGGTCTACGATGTAGAAGTTGGTCCACAGGGACAACTAACCTCGGTGACACCTGCGGCCGCTCCTGCAGCAGCTCCAGTGGCTGCGCCTGTTGCTTCTGATGCGGAAGATATCAATGCTCAGCTTGCAGGTAATATCTTTAAGGTGAACGTTGCCGCAGGCCACGAAGTTCAAGAAGGCGATGTGCTGCTTATTCTTGAGGCAATGAAGATGGAAACGCCAGTGACAGCGCCTAAAGGCGGTGTGGTGCAAGGTATCCATGTGAAAGAAGGCGACAGCGTAAAAGTTGGCGAGCCTCTAGTTAGTATCGCATAAGGGAGTTCCATGGAAGGTTTATTGATCCTGTGGTCAGAAACAGGGATTGCCAACTTTAAGTTTGAGCAGCTGGTCATGATGTCAGTGGGTGCCTTATTGCTGTTCTTGGCAATTCGTAAGGGTTTTGAGCCCTTACTGCTATTGCCAATCGGCTTTGGTGCGATCTTGGCGAACATCCCTAATGCTGGTTTTACCGAGCCAGGTGGGTTGCTTTACTACGTTTACTACATCGGCATCGAGTCTGGGATATTCCCGCTACTGATCTTTATGGGTGTGGGCGCAATGACGGACTTTGGTGCGTTGATCGCTAACCCGAAAACACTTTGGTTAGGTGCTGCGGCTCAGTTCGGTATTTTTGCAACGCTATTTGGTGCGATTTTGCTTAACTACGTTCCTGGCATGGAATTTAGTATGCAAGATGCAGCATCGATTGCGATCATTGGTGGTGCGGATGGGCCGACGGCTATCTTCCTTGCTAGCCAGTTATCACCTGAACTGCTAGGTGCAATCGCAGTGGCTGCATACAGCTACATGGCGTTGGTGCCAATCATTCAGCCACCTATCATGAACGCATTGACCAATGAAGAAGAGCGTAAGATCAAGATGGCTCAGCTTCGCCACGTCAACAAGGGGGAGAAAATCTTATTCCCTATGGCGGTGCTAGCAATGACAATTTTGTTCTTGCCAGCGGCGACACCTTTGGTTGGTATGTTCTGTCTAGGTAACTTGATGCGAGAAGCGGGTGTGGTTGAGCGTCTATCTCAAACTGCGCAAAACGAACTGATCAATATCGTGACCATCTTCTTAGGCCTTGGTGTTGGTTCTAAGCTTCAAGCAGAGCAGTTCTTGAATGTAGAAACGCTGGGTATTCTAGCCCTAGGTGCTGTGGCATTTAGTATCGGTACTGCGGCAGGTGTCTTGATGGCGAAGCTTCTCAATAAGTTCTCGAAAGAAGACATCAACCCATTGATTGGTGCTGCGGGGGTTTCTGCGGTACCTATGGCGGCACGTGTAGTGAACAAAGTAGGGCTACAAGCTAACCCTCAGAACTTCCTACTGATGCATGCGATGGGACCAAACGTAGCTGGCGTACTCGGTTCTGCGGTTGCCGCAGGTGTGCTTTTGGCTCTGGTTGGGTAAGTTAACCTAGGTCGAATCGCTTAAAATGCGATCACACGGTTCACCATTTTAAACAATTTGGTTTATAGTCAAAGGGATGCTGCGAGCATCCCTTTCTTTTAGGTACGCAAGGATCGAACGTATGTCAGACAATCAACGAGTAGTCATTACTGAGTTTGGAGATACCAGTGGTTTGGCGATTGAACACGCCGATAAACCTTCCGTGGGCGCTGGTGAGGTGTTAGTCAAAGTGCATTTTGCTGGGGTAAATCCAATCGATGTGAAAACTCGTGCTGGTTTAGGTTGGGCGGCGCAGCAAAACAAAGACAAACTGCCGTGGACACCGGGCTATGATATCGCAGGAGTAGTGGAAGCCTTGGGAGAGGGTGTTGAAGGTGTTGACGTTGGGGCTAATGTGGCTGGGTTTATAGGCTTTCCCCTTCAAGGTGGCGGATACAGTCAGTACTTATCCATTCCAGCCGAGCAACTGAGCTTGGTTCCAGACAGCGTAACCCTAGAAGCGGCGGCAGTGCTGCCTTTAGCAGGGCAAACCGCCGCTCAGGCACTCAATAAAGCACACGTTACAGCAAACGACAGAGTCTTGATTCTGGCCGGTGCTGGTGGTGTTGGGCATTTGGCCGTTCAGATCGCAGTTGCAGCGCAAGCAGAAGTCTACACCACCTGTAGCGAGAGTAATCTTGATTACATGGCGACACTGGGAGCACATGCGATCAATTATAAGTTCGCCCCGGTCTCTGAGCGGTTAGAAGAAGTCGATGTTCTGATTGATCTCGTAGGTGGTGATGCGGCGCTCGATGCGCTTAAATGCCTTAAAGACAATGCTCGAGTGGTCACCGTTCCAACGATTAGCGCCGACTTGATTTGTGAGAAAGCTAAGCTTTTGGGCTTTGAAGCTACGGGTATGTTGGTTGAGCCAGATCCAGAACAGTTAGATACCATGCTGTACATGGTCGGTGTGGGAATACTTAAAACCGAAATTCAACAAATTGTTGCATTTACTGACGTTGCCAAAGCGCATCAACAAGTAGAAACTGGTCACACTCGAGGTAAGGTTCTACTGGATATGCAATGATAGATTCTATCGCCTTGTGGTTTAGTGACTCCGCGTTGTGGGTGTTATTTGCCACGGGTTTCTTAAGTGCAACGCTGCTACCCGGAGGTTCGGAAGCAGGGCTGCTCGCAACACTTTCTCTCGGTCACTATTCAGTGGCCGAGATTATTTTGGTCGCTACGATAGGGAATACGCTAGGCGGCATGACCAACTACTGGATTGGCTTGGTTCTACCGAATCGAACTCAACAAGAAAAACATGGTCATAAAGCTATGCGCTGGATAAGTCGCTACGGGTATTGGACGCTACTGTTGAGTTGGCTTCCAGTCATTGGTGACCCACTATGTCTTGCGGCTGGTTGGTTGCGAATGAAATTTCTCCCTTGTCTGGTCTTAATAGCGATAGGTAAAGCACTGCGATACGCCGCTCTTACGGCAATCTTTTATGGTGTGCTGTGATTCATTAGAGCCAGACTCTCTGATAATAATAAGGTCCAATGTATGAAAAAATTTTTGATAGCAGGCTTGCTATCAGTTGCTGTTGTTGGGTGCAGTAGCGTTTCTTCTATTTCTGTCTTTAGCTCTATCCCTGAAGGGATTACGTTCATTGAGCAATCTAACCCAAAATCCGATGAAGTCGCTATTGCTTACCAAAAGTACCAACTCGACAATGGGCTGACACTGATCTTAGCACCGGATAATTCTGATCCATTGGTGCATGTTGATATGACTTACCATGTTGGCTCTGCGCGTGAGGAGATCGGTAAATCTGGATTTGCCCACTTTTTTGAGCACATGATGTTTCAAGGTTCTGAGCATGTCGGTGACCAAGAGCACTTTCGTATCATTACTGAAGCGGGCGGTACACTCAACGGCACCACTAACCGAGACCGGACTAACTATTTCCAAACTGTACCTTCCAATCAGCTGGAAAAGATGTTGTGGCTAGAGTCTGATCGTATGGGGTATTTACTCAATGCGGTCTCGCAACGCAAGTTTGAAGTGCAGCGTGACACGGTGAAAAACGAACGGGCTCAAAACTATGATAACCGTCCGTACGGTTTGATGTGGGAGCGCATTGGCGAAGCCATGTATCCAGAAGGTCATCCCTACTCGTGGCAAACCATCGGCTATGTCGAAGATTTAGATAAAGTTGATGTCGGCGACCTTAAAGCCTTTTTCTTGCGTTGGTATGGGCCGAACAATGCCACACTGACCATTGGTGGAGACATTGATATTGAGCAAACCTTGGAGTGGGTTGCGAAATACTTTGGTGAGATCCCTCGTGGTCCTGAAGTGGAGAAAGCACCAAAACAGCCAGCGTTGCTAGCACAAGACAGGTTCATTACGCTAGAAGACCGTGTTCGCCAACCTATGTTAGTGATGAGTTGGCCTACGTCATACATGGGAGCTGACGATCAGGCGTCACTGGATATGCTTGCAGCTCTGCTCGGAAGCAGCACCAGTAGCCCGTTGTACAAAGAGTTTGTAGAAACCAATAAGGCCGTCAGTGCGGGGGCCTTCCACGACTGTGCTGAGCTCGCCTGTACAATGAATGTGTATCTGATGGGTAATGCCAATAGTTCGTTGGCAGCATTAGACGATGAGCTTGAAGCGTCAGTGAAACGTTTCTCTGAGCAGCCGATTGAAGATCAAAAACTTAATGCTTTGGTGGGACGAGCATATGCAAACGGCGTGTTTGGCTTACAAAGTGTTAAAGGTAAAGTGTCGACTCTAGCGGAAAACCAAGTCTATTTTGACCAGCCTAACCGCATGGAACAGGAGTTGGATGCACTTAAATCGGTGACTGCAAAAAGTATTGGCGAGGTGTATCAGAAATATATGGTTGATACGCCGAAAGTAACGTTGAGTGTGGTACCAAAAGGCCACCCAGAGCGTGCGGCTAGGCAACCAAACTTTATGCCTCCACCAAGAAATTACCCAGTAGCGGAGAAAGTGGATCAAGATTCACTCGACGTTCGCAGGCCAGTTGAAAGCTTTGACCGCAGTGTGATGCCACCCTCTTCAGGCGCTGTGAGCAGTAATATGCCAGAGCTGTATCGATTGTACTTGGATAACGGCATTGAAGTGATTGGCACCGTCAGTGATGAAACTCCTACGGTGCAACTGCGAATGTCTTTGCCAGCGGGGCGTCGTTACGTTGAGGAAGGTAAAGAGGGGCTTGCTGGACTCACGGCTTCGATGTTGCAAGAGGGCACATCTAAGCGCACGATCCAGGAATTAGAGTTGGCGTTGGATACCTTGGGTAGTGACATCAGTATCAATGCCGGAGGCTATACCACCACCATCTCGGTCAGTAGCTTGGAAGAGAATGTGGATGCCACATTAGCGATATTGAAAGAAGTATTGCTCGAGCCAGCCTTCGAACCCGCCGCTTTTGAGCGGGTTAAGCAGCAAGCTTTGCAAAGTGTTATCTATGAACATCAAAAACCATCGTGGTTAGCCTCGCAAGCTACCCGTGAAGCCCTGTATGGGAAAACCTTGTTTGGTCGAGCAAGTGATGGCACTAAATCTTCTATTGAAGCGCTGACTTTGGAAGATGTTAAAGCCTTCTATCAACAGCACTATACGCCACAAGGGACACAAGTGGTAGCCGTTGGAGACATCAGTCGCCGTCAACTGAAATCGGCTTTGAGCTTGTTTGATGATTGGCAAGGTGCACCTGCGCCTCTGTTTACGCCACAAGTGGTTGAGGCTGATCAGCAGCGAGCCATCTATCTGGTGGATAAAGCCAATGCGCCGCAAAGCATTGTTCGTTTAGCGCGTGTTGGGTTGCCTTTTGATCCGACAGGTGAGCTCTACTTGATGCAACTGGCCAACTATAACTTGGCGGGTAACTTCAATAGTCGTATTAACCAAAACTTACGTGAAGACAAGGCCTATACTTATGGTGCGAATGGCTATGCCTACGGTTCTCGTGAGAGCGGCGCAGTGGTGTTTGATGCGCAAGTTCGTGCCGATGCCACCGTACCGGCACTTCGTGAGTTCATTAACGAGATGAACGAATTTGCTCAAAGTGGGGTCACCGAAAAAGAAATTCAGTTCATGCAATCGGCGATTGGACAGAGTGATGCACTTAAGTACGAAACACCGAGCAAGAAAACTCAGTTGATGAACGGTATCCTCACCTATGCGTTGGATGAGGACTACTTGCAGCAGCGAGATGAGATTTTGCAAAACATTGATCAATCGACGCTCAATCAAGTGGCAGCGAAGTGGTTTGACCCGAGTGATTATCAGATAATTGTTGTCGGGGATGCTAAAAAGCTTAAGCCAGAGTTGGAAACATTGAATATTCCAATCAAAGAGCTTGAAATTGAGCCATAAAGGAACCATAAATGTAGCAGCGCCAATGGCGCTGCTTTCTTTCATATCGCACAATGATTATGCTTACCAAATCTTAACCTGAGAAGTGATGTCCGTTTTGAACAAATTTTCCCAGCGACTGGCTCAAGTTGCCGCCCAGCCTTCTGTTTTTACTCAGCTAAATCGCGGTGTCGAACGTGAGTCACTTCGATACACCACTGATGGTGAGTTGTCGAAGCAGCCTCACCCTCAAACGCTTGGCTCAGCCATGACTCATGAACGCATTACTACCGATTATGCTGAGTCGCTACTTGAATTTATTACCCCAGTATCGCAATCCATTGATACTTTGGTTGATCAGTTAAGTGATACCCACCACTTCACTCAGAAGAATCTCGGTGAAGAGGCGCTTTGGCCGCTATCGATGCCGTGTTTTATTAAAAATGAAGACGATATTGTGCTGGCTCAATACGGCTCATCGAATGCTGGCCGTATGAAAACCTTGTATCGAGAGGGGCTAAAAAATCGCTACGGCAGCCTGATGCAGGTGATCTCTGGTGTACATTTTAATTTCTCTTTTCCAGACAGCTTTTGGGATGCGGTATTAGACGGTGAGCAAGAGCGACAAGCACAAATTTCGGACGCTTATTTTGGGTTGATTCGAAACTACTACCGATTTGGTTGGTTGATCCCATTTTTCTTTGGCGCATCACCTGCGCTTTGTCCTTCGTTTATCCAAGGTCGAGAGACTAAGCTGCCATTTGAAAATATTGGTCAAACCCTATTCTTACCTAAGGCAACCTCACTTCGCTTGAGTGATTTGGGTTATACCAACAGCGCTCAGAGTGAGCTCAAGATTGGTTTCAACAGCTTGGAGCAGTACCTTAATGGGTTAAATGCAGCGATTAAAACGCCATCGGCTGAGTTTGCTCAAATTGGAGTAAAAGTGGATGGTGACTATAAGCAGCTTAACTCTAATGTGCTTCAGATTGAAAACGAACTTTACGCACCAATTCGTCCTAAGCGTGTGACGGAAAACGATGAAAAACCTTCTCAAGCGCTCTCCCGTGGTGGTGTTCAATACATCGAAGTTCGTTCACTGGATGTGAACCCGTTCAGCCCTATTGGTATCACAAAACAGCAGATCCGTTTCTTAGACCTTTTCCTAACTTGGGCAGTATTGAGTGACTCAGATCCGATGGATAACTGCGAGTTAGAGTGTTGGCGTGAGAACTGGGAGAAGGTGATTCTCTCAGGTCGAGAGCGTGGTTTAGAGCTGCAAATCGGTTGCAGTGGCGAGAAGTTAAGCTTGCAAGCATGGGCACACAAAGTGTTTGACGATTTACGTCAAGTCGCTGAGGTCATGGATGCTGCCCACGGCGGCAACGAGTACCAAACGGTTTGTGAGCAATTACAACAGTGGATAGACAACCCAGAACTTACGATTTCAGGGCAATTGCTTGAGCACTTAAAGCAACACGAAGGGTTAATCGGCTCAGGTAATGTATTGGGGCAAGCATATAAACAGCATCACCTAGCGCATGAATACCAAACCTACAGTGAGCAGAGTTTCGTAGAAGAAACGCAAAGCTCTTTGGCCAAGCAAGCTCAGTTAGACAGTGCCGAGGAAGCGCCGTTTGCTCAGTTTCTCGCCGATTACTTTGCCTATATGAAAGAGGCGTAGTGCGATGATTGGCGTAGGGAAACGCAAATTACAAACACTCTCAGCACTGCTGGCTTTATTGACGCTAGCAGGCTGCGCCACAGCACCTCCTAAGCAACAATCCAATTTGTGTGAAATCTTTCGTGAAAAACCGAGCTGGTTTGATGATGCGGTTGATATGGAAGAGCGTTGGGGCACGCCTATTCAGGTAGCGATGGCGTTTATCAAGCAAGAGAGCAGCTTTGTCCATGACGCCAGACCGCCCAAAGACTATGTACTTGGCTTTATCCCTTGGGGACGAGTCAGCAGTGCTTATGGTTATGCTCAGGCTCAAGACCCTGCATGGTCAGACTTTCAAAAAGCGACCAATCACGGTGGCTCTCGGACTAACTTTGACGATGCCATGATGTTTGTTGGGTGGTACACCCATGAAACTCAGCGTCAACTTGGCGTATCAAAATGGGATGCATATAATCAATATCTCGCCTACCATGAAGGTCGAGGCGGCTTTAAACGTAAGAGTTACAATAGCAAGCCGTCAGTAAAAAAGGTTGCACGCAAAGTCGAGCAACAAGCAAAAGATTATGGCTGGCAACTCAAACAGTGCCGTAAAGAATTAGAAGACAACCAAAGCTGGTTTTTTTAGGGTATCGAAGCACCCTATAGTTAAGGAGTAACAGCAATGCCACTTTTAGACAGTTTCACCGTCGATCACACTCGTATGCACGCACCTGCTGTGCGTGTGGCAAAAACAATGCAAACCCCAAAAGGCGACACCATTACTGTCTTCGACCTGCGTTTTTGCGTTCCCAATGAACAAATTTTGTCTGAGAAAGGCATTCACACCTTAGAACACCTATATGCAGGCTTCATGCGCGCCCATCTAAATGGTAGTGACGTTGAGATCATCGATATTTCTCCTATGGGTTGTCGTACCGGTTTCTACATGAGCCTGATTGGCACACCACAAGAGTCTCAGGTTGCGCAAGCTTGGTTAGCAGCGATGGAAGATGTACTTAAGGTCGAAGACCAAAATAAGATCCCTGAACTAAATGAGTACCAGTGTGGTACCGCAGCGATGCACTCGCTGGAAGAAGCACAAGAAATCGCTAAAGGCATCATCGATGCTGGCATCCAAGTGAATAAGAACGATGAGCTAGCATTGCCTGAGTCGATGTTGAAAGAGCTTAAAGTTTAGCGCTTTTTGCCCTCCCCCTTTTCAAGGGGGAGCTGGAGGGGGTTAGGCCATGGTAGGGCTTGTCGCAAGTCCCAACTCCGTAATTTAACCCCTCCCAATCTCCCCCGGAGCGCCGGCCGCTTGAAAAGGGGAGGGGCTAAAAGCCCATAAAAAACGGGCAGCTAGACTATCTAGCTGCCCGTTTTTATCTATAGTGCATTATGCGATGGGATAAACCTTCACCATCTTTATTCGATTCTCAGTAAAATCGACTATCTCCATATTGTGCTCAGCAATTTTCACACTGATATGGCTCTCTGGCAGATCTTCTAGATGCTCTAAGATAAGGCCGTTTAAGGTTCGTGGTCCATCAGTGGGTAGTTGCCACTTTAGGCCTTTATTGATATCTCGGATATTGGCACTGCCCTCAATCAAGAAGCTACCATCGGTTTGTGGTGTGATCTCATCTGAGAGGCTTGGAGCAATCGAGGTGGTGAACTCCCCGACGATCTCTTCAAGGATATCTTCCAGCGTAATCAGGCCAATGATGTCTCCATACTCATCAACGATAAGTCCTACACGCTCTTTATTGCGTTGAAACTTGAGTAGCTGAACATTGAGCGGGGTTGCTTCTGGAATAAAGTAAACTTCATCCGCCGCACGCAGTAGGCTCTCCTTAGTGAACTCGTTCTTTTCTAGCATCAAGCGATAAGCTTCACGAAGGCGAACAATGCCAACCACTTCATCAATTTGATCGCGATACAGCACAATTCGGCCATGAGGGGAGTGGGTCAGTTGGCGAACGATAGACTTCCAGTCGTCATTGATGTCGACACCAGTAATCTCGTTACGTGGCACCATGATATCGTTCACGGTGACGTTCTCTAAGTCCAAAATAGACAGCAGCATGTCTTGGTGGCGGCGAGGGATCAGGCCACCGGCTTCGTTGACTACCGTACGCAGTTCATCTGAACTTAGGTGGTCATCGCTATCATGAGCAACTTTTATCCCCAACAAGCGAATAAAACCATTAGTAATAAAGTTAACGATCACAACCAGAGGTGAAAGCAATTTCATCAAAATGGTCAGCACGATGGAGCTGGCGTAAGAGACTCGCTCTGGGTAGATGGAAGCTAGGGTCTTTGGTGTGACCTCGGCAAAAACGAGTACTACAAGTGTGAGCGCACCCGTTGCGATGGCAACACCTAAGTCACCGTATAGGCGCATACCAATGATGGTCGCAATAGCAGAAGCAAGAATATTAACGAGGTTGTTGCCGATAAGAATAAGGCCGATAAGGCGGTCTGGACGAGAGAGCAGTTTCTCGACACGCCTAGCACCTCTGTGCCCTTCTTTCGACATATGCCTTAACCGATAGCGGTTAAGCGACATCATTCCGGTTTCCGATCCTGAGAAATAGCCCGAAATAACGATGAGTACTGCCAAGATTGCAAACAATACTTCGGTTGAGATGGCGTCCAACTGATTGAGTCCTTTTATCCTTTAATTATCGTTCAGATACTTAATTGTTTTTAGCGGTGTTGTATTGAAAAAGCAAGCGACCTTACCTTAGGCAAGGATAAACTCGCGAACAAAGCGACTGCCAAAGTAAGCAAGTGTGAGAAGTGTGGCACCAATAACCGTAATCCATGTAACACGCGTGCCTCGCCACCCTTTTTGATAATGGCCCCACAGCAGAACGCTATAAATTACCCAAGCGATAAACGAAAACACCGCTTTATGTGCCTTACCTTGGGCAAACATGTCACCGACAAAGAAATACCCAGTGAGCAAGGTTGCAGTAAGCAATCCGTTACCGACTAAGATAATCTTAAATAGTTGGCGCTCCACTTTAAGTAACGGTGGGAGATTAGGGTTGATGGCAAGTGATTTTTTGTTTTTTAGCTTATTGTCTAACCAAGCGAGTTGGATCGCATAAAGGGCTGCGATAGTTAGGGTTGCATAGGCAAAAAGTGCGAGAGAAATATGCAGCAATAACGTTGGGGCATTTTCTAAATGGGTAATGTATGCACTGGGTAAGAAGGTTGCAGCGATGATGTTTAAGATCGAGAAACCATAAACAACAGGCAGCAAAAACCACAATCGGGTCTTGAACATTGAGCCACTAAGCACCATAGATATGATGAAACTGATCAATGAAGCAACATTTAGAATACTTAGATTTTGTCCACTGCCACGAAAAATGAGGTCAGACAGTAGCCAAGCGTGGAATACCAACGCAATCGCAGCACTTGTGAACACGGTACGGGTTTTTATTCCCGTCGAATGGGCAAGTCCAGGCACGATCATACTAATGGCTAGAGCATAAAGAATAACGGCAGCAACTGCGATCAAGCTTTCCATAAAGTTCACAAAATTATTGGTAGAATAAGGGATTATACCCAAGAGATAGTAACGTGCCTAGTATCGACATTAGGGGGATGCTACTTATCTAGACAGGGATCAGGTATACTCCCATGCAATTAAGTTTCGCAATAGCGTACCGACTGAGCAAAGAAGACTATGTTTGACAATTTAACGGAACGACTGTCCAAAACGCTGAAGAATATCAGCGGTAAAGGTCGACTGACCGAAGACAATATTAAAGATACCTTGCGCGAAGTGCGCATGGCGCTGCTGGAAGCTGACGTAGCCTTGCCAGTGGTGCGTGAATTCATCAAGGGCGTGAAAGAACGTGCCGTTGGTGTGGAAGTTTCTAAATCTCTGACTCCAGGTCAAGAGTTCATCAAGATCGTTCAAGCAGAGCTTGAGTCTGTGATGGGCGAGTCTAACGAAGCGTTAGACCTAGCGGCTCAGCCGCCAGCAGTGATCTTAATGGCGGGCCTACAAGGTGCGGGTAAAACCACCTCGGTAGGTAAGCTATCTAAACTGCTTAAAGAAAAAGATAAAAAGAAAGTGCTGGTGGTTTCTGCCGACGTTTACCGTCCGGCGGCGATCAAGCAGCTTGAAACCCTAGCGGGTGATGTAGGCGTTGATTTCTTCCCATCGACAGCTGACCAAAAGCCTATCGATATCGCCAATGCAGCGATTGACCATGCGAAGAAGAAATTCTACGACGTACTGGTTGTCGATACCGCAGGTCGTCTAGCGGTTGATGAAGAGATGATGGCGGAGATCAAAGATCTTCACGCAGCTATCAATCCAGTTGAGACCCTATTCGTTGTTGATGCAATGACAGGTCAAGATGCGGCGAACACTGCCAAAGCCTTTGGTGACACCCTACCGCTAACGGGTGTGGTACTGACCAAGGTGGATGGTGATGCCCGTGGTGGTGCGGCGCTCTCTGTTCGTCATATCACTGGCAAACCAATCAAGTTCCTTGGTGTAGGTGAAAAGACTGACGCTCTAGAACCGTTCCACCCAGAGCGTGTGGCTTCTCGTATCCTAGGTATGGGTGACGTCCTATCACTGATTGAAGACCTGCAGAAAAACGTTGACCAAGAGAAAGCTGAGAAGCTAGCTAAAAAGTTCAAAGAGAAGAAAGGTTTTGACCTTGAGGACTTCCGTGAGCAACTTGGCCAGATGCAAAACATGGGCGGCATGATGGGCATGATGGATAAGCTTCCTGGCATGTCTCAACTCCCTGCGGATGTAAAAGACAAAGTCGATGACAAAATGTTTAAGCAGATGGAAGCCATCATCAACTCTATGACGATGAAAGAGCGCCAGCGCCCTGAAATCATCAAAGGCTCGCGTAAAAAGCGCATCGCTGCGGGTTCTGGTACTCAGGTTCAAGACGTTAACCGCCTGCTAAAACAGTTCACCCAGATGCAGAAGATGATGAAGAAGATGCAGAAGGGCGGCATGAAAGGCATGATGCGCAACATGCAAGGCATGATGGGCGGTATGGGTGGCGGCGGCATGGGCGGTGGTTTCAACCCGTTTGGTCGCTAATAGCGTTTACCATACTGTTAAGTGATGTAAATATTGAGCCGACGGTGGATGCTGTCGGCTTTTTTATTCGGATGAATATTATTGGTTTAAGGGTTTAAGGGTTTAAGGGTTTAAGGGTTTAAGGGTTTAAGGGGGGGCGCTTTTCGCAGTTCCCTTAAGCGAAGCGCCCCTTTTCCCCTTCGACCCTTAACCACGTTTCATCCAACTTAATTATCAGCACGTTAACTGGCTCACATTTTGTCTATAACCAACCGCTTGCGATTACGTTGGTGAAAAAGTAGCTAAAACCCTTGCAAAGCCCCTGAATAAGAGTAAAATTCCGGGGCTTTATTTTGGCACGAGACCCCAAGTTGTTTTTGATAAATGGCTTCTGGGGTTAATTTTATTTTTGAGAAAGCAAAGAGGACGACATGGTAACCATTCGTTTGGCACGTCACGGCGCTAAGAAGCGTCCATTCTATCAAATCGTAGTAGCGGACAGCCGTAAAGCGGCAACTGGCCGTTTCATCGAGAAAGTAGGTTTCTTTAACCCTACTGCTCAAGGTCAAGAAGAAGGTCTACGTCTAGACCTAGATCGCGTTAACCACTGGGTTGGTCTAGGCGCATCTGTATCTGACCGCGTAGCTAAGCTAGTTAAAGACGCTCAAAAAGCGGCTTAATTCTAGTTTATGTCGATGAAGGATAAAGAAACGATGAGCACGCAAAACGAAAGAATTGTTATGGGCAAGTTTGGTGCTACCTATGGCATTCGTGGCTGGCTTAAAGTTTTTTCCTACACAGACAACGCTGAAAGCATTTTTAGCTACAGCCCTTGGTTTATGAAACAAAAGGGCGAGTGGGTTGAGTGTAAAGTAGAAAGCTGGAAGCGCCATAACAAAGGTATGGTGGTTAAGCTTGAAGGTATGGAGCAGCGTGAAGACGCAGCGCTTCTTACTAACGTCGAAATCGCTATTGACCCTGCATCACTACCTGAATTGTCAGAAGACGAGTTCTACTGGCGCGAGTTGTTCGGTATGCAAGTTGTTACCACTAAGGGCTATAACCTTGGTGAGGTCGTTGACCTATTAGAGACTGGCTCGAACGATGTTTTGGTTGTGAAAGCAAATCTTAAAGATGCTTTTGGGCAAAAGGAACGGTTAATCCCGTACCTTGAAGAGCAAGTGATCAAAAATGTTGATCGCAATGCTCAACGGATCGAAGTTGACTGGGATCCTGGATTCTAATCCATAACACAGAGCGAGCAGCAACATGTGGGTTGGCGTAATTAGCCTATTTCCTGAAATGTTCCGCAGCGTTACTGATTATGGAGTAACAGGTCAAGCGGTAAAAAGTGGTCTTTTATCAATAGAGACATGGAATCCTCGCGATTTCACTCATGATAAACATCGCACTGTCGATGACAGACCCTACGGTGGTGGTCCTGGCATGTTGATGATGGTACAGCCTTTGCGCGATGCCATTGATGCAGCCAAGCAAGCAGCACCGGGAAAGACGAAAGTAATCTATCTATCGCCTCAAGGTCGTAAACTTGACCAGAAAGGGGTTGAAGAGCTCGCTACCAATGAGAACCTGCTTCTTATTTGTGGCCGCTACGAAGGGGTAGATGAGCGTATCATCCAGTCACAAGTAGACGAAGAATGGTCTATTGGTGATTTCGTGATGACAGGCGGTGAAATTCCAGCCATGACGCTAATCGATTCAGTCTCTCGGTTTGTTCCGGGTGTTCTGGGAGATTTTGCGTCAGCAGAAGAAGATTCTTTTGCTAATGGCCTTTTGGATTGCCCGCACTATACGCGCCCTGAGGTACTTGATGGTGAGACTGTTCCGGCAGTGCTTAAATCAGGTAACCATAAGGAAATTCGTCGCTGGCGACTTAAGCAGTCGCTGGGCCGAACTTGGCTTAGAAGACCAGAGCTCCTGGAAAACCTAGCTCTGACTGACGAACAGGAACAATTACTGGCCGAGTTCATTAGAGAACATCGAGCAAAGTAACCTATTTAATTTAGTATCAGTTTATTCTAGGAATTTAGAAAATGAGTAACATCATCAAAGCTCTTGAAAACGAGCAAATGAAACAAGACCTACCTAACTTCGCACCTGGTGACACAGTTGTTGTTCAAGTTAAGGTAAAAGAAGGTGACCGTGAGCGTCTACAGGCATTCGAAGGCGTTGTAATCGCTATTCGTAACCGTGGTCTTCACTCTGCATTTACCGTTCGTAAGATCTCTAACGGTGAAGGTGTTGAGCGTACGTTCCAAACTCACTCTCCAATGGTTGATAGCATCGAAGTTAAACGCCGTGGTGCAGTACGTCGTGCCAAGTTGTACTACCTACGTGAGCGTTCTGGTAAAGCAGCTCGTATCAAAGAGAAGCTTGCTAAGAAGTAATGCTATAACTAGCGTTCTCATACGAAAAAAGGGCTCCCATCTGGGAGCCCTTTTTTTGTCCGCAGGATTAAGGTCATGCCATCCAGAATTGGATATAAGTATTAATACTTTGGGGATCAAAAAAAATGCGATCTTGCACTAAATATATGGAATCTTTGTGGTAATTACGTTACATTGATCACACCTTTCATCACGGAGAACGAACGCAATGGTAAAAATTGCGATTGCAGGAGCAGCAGGCCGCATGGGCCGTAATCTCGTTAAGGCAACTCAGAGCAACCCTCAAGCACAACTCGGTGCAGCATCAGAAAGACCAGAATCTTCTCTTATCGGCGTAGACGCAGGTGAGCTAGCAGGTGAAGGCAAACTTTCTGTCGCTTTAGTGGATGATTTTGCCAAAGTCGTTGAAGAGTTTGATGTACTGATCGACTTTACCGCCCCAGTAAGTACCCTAGCGAATATCGAACTATGTAAGAAGCATGGTAAGAAAATCGTGATTGGGACCACGGGTTTTTCTGAAGAAGAAAAAGCGTACATTGATCAAGCGGCACAAGAGATGCCAATCGTGATGGCACCTAACTATAGTGTGGGTGTGAACCTAGTGTTCAAACTGCTAGAAAAAGCAGCAAAAGTGATGGGCGATTACACCGATATCGAAATCGTTGAAGCGCACCATCGCCACAAAGTCGATGCACCATCGGGCACTGCCATTGGAATGGGTGAGGCAATTGCTAAAGCCATGGGTAATGAACTCAACGATGTTGCCGTTTATGCTCGAGAAGGTATTACCGGTGAGCGAACTAAAGATGAGATCGGTTTTGCTACCATCCGTGCCGGTGACATCGTCGGTGAGCATACAGCCATGTTCGCAGACATCGGTGAACGTGTAGAAATCACTCATAAAGCGACCGATCGCATGACGTTTGCTAACGGTGCGGTAAAAGCGGGTGTTTGGCTTGTTGATAAGCCAGCAGGTTTTTATACCATGACGGAAGTACTTGGCTTAGACGTCTTGTAATCGTCACTTAAAAATTGATTTAGATAATTATGCGTCGACTGGTTCGGCGCATTTTTGTATCTGCAATTGTTTGATGAATTTTTAGACGCCTAAAAATCAAGTGAAAACGACTATTTTGTTGTGTTTTTTATTGGTTTTGGTTGGAAATGTGAGGAATAACCTCAAAAGTAACGCTTTTGTCGAGTTGCTGAACGTTTGCGTAAATGTTGCGATTGAAAATGGTTGATGGATATCGCTGATTCGAGGTTTGAGGGATAAAACCCATGAATAATTGCGCTTAAGCATAGGTTAAGTTCTGTTTTTGCAGCTTTTAACTCAAAAGCTGTGTAATGGGGAACAAATACTAAATTTATTTTATTGAGAATGTTGACACTGGTCACAGCGATCACTATCATACCGCCAATTTGTCTGAAGTCCTCGAAAGCAACATATTTATGCTGAAAGGATGGAAGAATTGCAATATAATTCAATTTTAATGCATCTTTATTCTGGAGGTTGTCTTGAGTAAATCAGCACTGTTAGTCCTAGAAGATGGGACAGTGTTCCACGGCGTATCCATTGGCGCAGATGGTTCAGCTGTTGGCGAAGTAGTTTTCAATACCTCGATGACGGGTTATCAAGAAATTCTTACTGATCCTTCTTATTCCCAGCAAATTGTTACTCTTACTTATCCTCATATTGGCAACACCGGTGCAAATACCGAAGATGAAGAATCATCGGCAATCCACGCACAAGGCCTAGTAATCCGCGATCTTCCTCTTATTGCTTCTAACTTCCGAAGCGAGCAATCACTTTCTGATTACCTTAAATCTCAAAACATCGTTGGTATCGCTGATATCGACACCCGCAAGCTGACTCGTCTGCTTGGTGAGAAAGGTGCTCAGAACGGTTGTATCGTTGCAGGTGATAACCTAGACGAAGCACTAGCACTTGCGAAAGCAAAAGAATTCCCTGGCCTAAAAGGAATGGATCTTGCGAAAGAGGTTACAACAAAAGAAGCGTATCAATGGAAACAAGGTTCGTGGACGCTTACGGGTGGACTTCCTGAAGCGAAAGCAGACAGCGAATTGCCATTCCACGTTGTTGCCTACGACTTCGGAGCAAAACGCAACATCCTGCGCATGCTTGTTGACCGCGGCTGCCGCCTAACGGTTGTTCCTGCTGAAACTTCTGCTGAAGAAGTACTAGCAATGAACCCAGATGGTGTCTTCCTATCTAACGGCCCTGGCGATCCAGAACCATGTACGTACGCTATCGAAGCAACTAAGACTTTCCTTGAGAAAGGTCTGCCAATCTTTGGTATCTGTCTTGGTCACCAAATCCTAGCGCTAGCGTCTGGCGCACAAACTGTGAAGATGAAGTTCGGTCACCATGGTGCAAACCACCCGGTGAAAGACCTGGATCGTAACGTAGTGATGATCACTTCTCAGAACCACGGTTTTGCGGCTGACGAAGCAACACTTCCAGAAAACCTACGTGCAACGCACAAGTCTCTGTTCGACGGTACGCTACAAGGTATCCACCGTACAGATAAGCCAGCATTTAGCTTCCAGGGTCACCCTGAAGCAAGCCCTGGTCCACACGATGCAGCACCTCTGTTCGATCACTTCATCGAACTTATTAAAGAACACAAAGCGTAATTCGGAGTAGATAAGAATGCCAAAACGTACTGACTTAAAAAGTATTCTGATTCTTGGTGCAGGCCCGATTGTTATCGGTCAGGCATGTGAGTTTGACTACTCTGGTGCACAAGCTTGTAAAGCGCTACGTGAAGAAGGTTACCGAGTCATCCTAGTGAACTCGAACCCTGCAACTATCATGACTGACCCAGACATGGCGGATGCAACTTACATCGAACCTATCCAGTGGGAAGTGGTTCGTAACATCATCGAAAAAGAGCGTCCATGTGCGGTACTACCGACCATGGGTGGTCAGACAGCACTTAACTGTGCACTCGATCTTGAGAAGCACGGCGTACTAGCAGAGTTCGGCGTTGAAATGATCGGTGCTACAGCAGACGCTATCGACAAAGCAGAAGACCGTTCACGCTTCGATAAAGCGATGAAGTCTATCGGCCTTGAATGTCCACGTGCTGACACTGCGAAAACAATGGAAGAAGCATACGCTGTACTAGATATGGTTGGCTTCCCATGTATCATCCGTCCTTCGTTCACCATGGGTGGTACGGGCGGTGGTATCGCATACAACAAAGAAGAGTTCGAAGAGATCTGTCGTCGTGGTCTGGATCTGTCTCCAACTAACGAACTTCTAATCGATGAATCTCTGATCGGTTGGAAAGAGTACGAGATGGAAGTAGTTCGCGACAAAGCGGACAACTGTATCATCGTATGTTCTATCGAAAACTTCGACCCAATGGGCATCCACACTGGTGACTCAATCACAGTTGCACCAGCGCAGACCCTAACAGACAAAGAATACCAGCTAATGCGTAACGCATCGCTAGCAGTACTACGTGAAATCGGCGTAGAGACTGGTGGCTCGAACGTACAGTTTGGTATCAACCCGAAAGATGGCCGTATGGTTATCATCGAGATGAACCCACGTGTATCTCGCTCTTCGGCGCTAGCATCTAAAGCGACTGGTTTCCCGATCGCTAAAATCGCAGCAAAACTGGCTGTAGGTTTCACTCTAGATGAGCTGCAGAACGACATCACTGGCGGTAAGACTCCAGCATCTTTCGAACCAACTATCGACTACGTTGTTACTAAGATCCCTCGCTTCAACTTTGAGAAGTTTGCAGGTGCTAACGACCGTCTAACGACTCAGATGAAGTCAGTTGGTGAGGTAATGGCAATCGGTCGTAACCAACAAGAATCTCTACAAAAAGCGCTACGTGGCCTAGAAGTTGGCGCAAACGGCTTTGACGAGATGGTTGACCTAGATTCTCCAGACGCACTATCTAAGATCCGTCACGAGCTAAAAGAGACTGGTGCAGAGCGTATCTGGTACATCGCAGATGCATTCCGTGCGGGTCTATCAGTAGATGGCGTATTTAACCTGACGCAAATCGACCGCTGGTTCCTAGTTCAAATCGAAGAGATTGTGAAACTAGAGCAAGAAGTGAAAGCGGGTGGTTTTGCAGGTCTAACTAAAGACGTTCTGCGCAAGATGAAGCGTAAGGGCTTCTCTGATGCTCGCCTATCAAGCATTCTTGGTGTAGCAGAAAGCGAAATCCGTCGCCTACGTGACACTCACGACATCCACCCAGTTTACAAGCGTGTGGATACTTGTGCGGCAGAATTCTCTTCTGACACAGCATACATGTACTCATCTTACGATGAAGAGTGTGAAGCGAACCCAACGGACAAAGACAAGATCATGGTTCTTGGCGGCGGTCCAAACCGTATCGGCCAGGGCATCGAATTTGACTACTGTTGTGTACACGCATCTCTAGCACTACGTGAAGATGGCTACGAAACTATCATGGTTAACTGTAACCCTGAGACTGTTTCTACCGACTACGACACATCAGATCGTCTGTACTTCGAACCAGTAACTCTGGAAGACGTACTAGCAATCGCACGTGTTGAGAAGCCAAAAGGCGTTATCGTTCAGTACGGTGGTCAGACTCCACTGAAACTTGCTCGTGCTCTTGAAGCAGCTGGCGTGCCAATCATCGGTACTAGCCCAGATGCAATCGACCGTGCAGAAGACCGTGAGCGCTTCCAAGTCGCTGTTGACCGCCTAGGTCTGCTACAGCCAGACAACGCAACGGTAACGACGCTTGAGCAAGCAGTTGAGAAATCACGTGAGATCGGCTTCCCACTAGTTGTACGTCCTTCGTACGTACTAGGTGGTCGTGCGATGGAAATCGTATACGACGAGCAAGACCTACGTCGCTACTTCAACGAAGCAGTAAGCGTATCAAACGAGTCTCCAGTACTTCTTGATAGCTTCCTAGATGACGCAGTAGAAGTTGACGTTGATGCTATCTGTGATGGCGAGCGTGTTGTAATCGGCGGTATCATGGAGCACATCGAGCAAGCGGGCGTTCACTCAGGTGACTCTGCATGTTCACTTCCGGCTTACACTCTAAGCCAGGAAATCCAAGATGTAATGCGTGAGCAAGTTGAGAAGCTAGCGTTTGAGCTAGGTGTACGTGGTCTAATGAACACCCAGTTTGCTGTGAAGAACAACAAGGTTTACCTAATCGAAGTAAACCCACGTGCTGCACGTACGGTTCCTTTCGTATCGAAAGCAACAGGTGCACCACTTGCGAAAATCGCTGCACGTGTAATGGCGGGCCAATCTCTAGAGTCACAAGGCTTCACTAAAGAGATCATCCCACCTTACTACTCAGTGAAAGAAGTAGTTCTACCATTCAACAAGTTCCCTGGCGTTGACCCACTATTGGGCCCAGAAATGCGCTCTACAGGTGAAGTGATGGGTGTTGGTGCGACCTTTGCTGAAGCATACGCTAAAGCAGAACTTGGTTGTGGCAACGTCTACCCAGAAGGTGGCCGTGCGCTACTATCTGTTCGTGAAGGTGACAAGCAGCGTGTTGTAGACCTAGCATCTAAGCTTACTAAGCTTGGCTACCAGCTAGACGCAACGCACGGTACAGCAGTTATCCTAGGCGAAGCGGGTATCAACCCACGTCTAGTAAACAAGGTACACGAAGGCCGTCCTCACATTCTTGACCGTATCAAGAACAATGAGTACACCTACATCGTGAACACTGCAGCTGGCCGTCAAGCGATTGAAGACTCTAAAGTACTTCGTCGTGGTGCTCTAGCAGAGAAGGTGAACTACACCACTACGCTAAACGCAGCATTCGCAACAGCAATGGCTCACACAGCTGACGCAAAAGCGACAGTAACGTCAGTACAAGAACTACACGCTAAAGTGAAAGCTGACCAAGCATAATAATCAGTAAGCCCTAGAGGCTTATTTGACAACCTCATTGCCCGCTCATTCGAGCGGGCTTTTTTATGTTTGGTAATCGGTAATCGGTAATCGGTAATCGGTGAAAAGGTGCCTCTATGCTAAGGCTGCTAAGGTGCATGGGAATGAGTTGACATGATATTACGATAGGTGAAATCTTCCCGCTTCCCGCTTCCCGCTTCCCGCTTCCCGCTTCCCGCTTCCCGCTTCCCGCTTCCCGTTTCCCGTTTCCCGTTTCCCGTTTCCCGTTTCCCGCTCAATCAACCCTTATTTTTAGACTTACAGTTACAAGGAATGTAAATGTCAGCACCCTCTACTCGGTACTCTGGCTTGCCTTCTACACCGCTAAGGATCACTTGGTAATCACCTTTAGGGCGATCAAATTCAAACTCAAAGTATTTGTTTACTTCACCTTGTACGTATACCTCACCACTAGGTGAAATGACGCTTACCATCGCTCCTTTTGTTGAAACACTGTCATCAAAATACGCTTCACACAATACGTTGCGTTTGTTGGTACCAGCACAGTGAAATGGAGAGGTGTTAGCAGCTTGCGCCGTCGTTGCACAGATAAGCAGGGAAGCGGCAATCAGCGTTAGTTTGTTCATAGGACTCTTCTTTTTGTCGATATATAGCAGTGGTAAATAACTATCTCTCGGAGGATAAAACAAACTTCTGTCAAGTTTGTAAATGAGCATAATTATCAATTTCAATTGTAGTTTGATTTTAAACCTTGTGCTATAAATGCGCCAGAAATTTGTTATTAAAAATTATTCTCATTTAATAGATGGTGGAAAATCACCCATGAAACTAAAAACTTCAGTGGTTCTTGTTGCTGCGGCACTTTCTACAGGCGCATTTGCAGATGGCCAGCAAGAAGAAAAAATGCAAGTGGTTGGTAAGCAAAGCGGTTACCAAGCAGAAAACGTTTCTTCAATGAAGGTAGAGGCTACTCAACTAGAGACTCCAGGATCGATCTCTGTATTTGATGAGTCGCTGATGGAAGAGCAAGGCGCTCAAACTCTGGGTGATGTACTTAAGAACGATGCAAGTATATCGGCTGGTAATACTCGCCGTAATCGTGAGCGTTTCATCATGCGTGGCTTTGAGTTAGAACCCGATCAGAGCTATTTGCGTAATGGTCAGTTCCACCTAGCTAACTACATGTTGCCTATAGAGCTGTACGAGCGTGTTGAGGTACTTAAAGGTCCGTCATCGCTACTGTATGGCAAGTCGACACCGGGTGGCATGATCAACTTCGTCACTAAACGTGCGAAGTCTGACTTTCACGTCAACCTTCATCAAGAATTTGGAGCGCACAATCACCTTAAGAGCATGATGGACATCGGTGGTGCTCTAAATGATGATGAAACGGTTCGTGCGCGTTTGATTGCTTCTAAGTCGACACAAGAAAGCTACCGTCGTCACAAAGATGGCTCCCCATTAGAAAGTGAGCGCCTAGTCGGTGGTGTTATTGTCGAGGCTGACCTTGGCGATAGAGGTCTAGTAAGTTTCATCTATGACCGCACGCAAGACAATGGGCACGTTGATATGGGCTCGGCGTTCATTGACGGCAAATTGGTAGGCACTAAAGATTTCGTTTGGGATATGCCTTGGGCTAAGCGTGAAAGTGATGTTGAGAATATTGGCCTGACCGTGGATTACGCACTCACCCATCAATGGGCGGTGAGTACTGGGCTAAATCGACAAAACACTACACGTCGTACTATCGAAAGCAACTGGGGTAAGATCTTTAACGAAAGTTCTTCGAACCCTATTTATAATCCAACCACACGTACCTGGCGTGTGATGGCTCAAGATACCTACGAGACCTTTAAAGCTGACACTGCCTTTTTAGACTTTAAAGGCGATCTATCTCTTGCGGGTATGCAGCATCAGGTATTAGTGGGTGCAAGCTATGTCGATTACAGCACGGTCAAGCAGCAACATCGCCTTGGTAAGATTGGAGACCTTAGTATCGATGATAATAAGGTTATCAATAAGCCGAGCGATCTCGACTACCGTAACGGCAAAGCAAATGAGTTCGAGCGTGAAACGCTAGGTCTTTACGTGCAAGATTATGTCGAGGTTAACGATCAGTGGAGTGTTCTCGCAGGGGTTCGTTTCGATCAAGAAAAAACCTCTAACTCAAACAGCAACAACGTACTGCCTAAAGCAGCGGTTATTTATTCGCCGTCATACGATTCTTCAGTGTACCTAACTTATTCTCAAAGCTTTGAACCAAAGGACCCAGTTGCTCCTAAGTATGAGAATGCTGGGCAAGAGCTTGATGCCGAGCGAGGGGAGTTATTTGAACTTGGTGCCAAGAAAGAATACTTTGATGGTCAAATGTTAGTTACTGCGGCTTTGTTCAATATTGAAAAAAATAACAAGGTTGTAGAGCACGATGGTACGGGCAGCAAGAAGGTTATCAAGCAAGATGGCTCGGTTCGCCACCGTGGTTTGGAGCTGTCAGTCGATGGCCAATTAACAGATAAACTTTCTTTGCAGTCTAATCTGATGCTTTTGGATGCTCGCTACATTGAAACTCCAAATGCTAAGCTTGCTGGTAAACGCGCAAAAGATGCACCTAAGGTTGCTGCGGGTGTTTGGGCCAACTACCAAATTAATGACATGAATAATGTTCATATTGGAGCTCGCTACGAAGGTCAGAAGTTCGGAGACCCGTATGAGAAGTTCAACAAACCTGCATATACACTCGTCGATCTCGGTTATACCCACCGCATCCCTATGAGCAATAAACTTGATGGTGCCGTGCGTGTTAACGTGAGTAACCTGTTCAACCAAGAGTATCTACGTGGTGGCTGTGGGCACAACGCTATTTACGGTGATGGGCGTACTGTTAAAGCAACATTCCAGCTCAACTGGTAATGACGAGTAAGGACTTAGCGAGCCGTTGAGTCCTTGTTAACTCTCTATAGCCAATAACTTTTCTCTGTTTTATCGCTATTTAAACTGTTAGGCTGCCAAGCTGAATAACAACAGGTTGAATATCGATGGAACTGACGTTTGAGTTATTGGCTATTTTATTTTTGGTTGCGGGTGCTGCCGGTTTTATCGATGCGATGGCGGGTGGTGGTGGCTTACTCACTCTACCAGCCTTGCTTGCGTCTGGGATGACGCCAACCCAAGCCCTTGCCACCAACAAACTGCAAAGCTCGTTTGGTAGTTTTTCGGCAAGTTACTATTTCGTCCGAAATGGTTTGGTCGACCTTAAGCAGATGCGAACCTCGATCGTATGTACTTTTATTGGCGCTGTGGTTGGTGCGGAGGCCGTTCAATACATTGATGCGAGTGTGCTCACAAGTTTAATTCCGCTATTACTGATTGCTATTTCACTCTATTTTTTGCTGGCACCAAAGACCCAAGCACAATCAGGAAAAGCCAAGCTTTCCGAGGCGATGTTTGCACTGAGTGTCGGCGGTGGAGTGGGTTTCTATGATGGCTTTTTTGGCCCAGGAACCGGGTCAATTTTCACGGTGTGTTTTGTAGTGCTCGGTGGGTTGTCGCTAGTAGATGCCACCGCAAAAACCAAGGTTCTTAACTTCACTTCAAATATTGCCGCACTACTGTTTTTTGCTCTCGCAGGATTACCCGTGTGGGAGGTTGGGTTAGTGATGGCTGTGGGCGGTTTTATTGGCGCTCGATTTGGCGCTAAAGTGGTGATCTCTAAAGGTCAAAAATGGATTCGCCCTTTAGTCATTGTTATGTCGATGGCGATGGCGACCAAGCTGCTTTGGCAGCAACATTTTGCCTGATTACTTTTGGCAAAGCTGTGCAACTCGATGCCCCAAATAGCGAGCGGTTGCAAGATCATTTGGATCAGCTTCTCCGGTTTGTATAAAGTGAGCGGTAAGGCCAATATTACTGCCAAGGCGGTTTAAGCCTAGGGAGTCGAAGTGCTTAGAGGTATTAAGGCCTGCCCATACCATACCGTGCTGACAAGCCAAGACAAAAAAGCCGAGCAAGGTCTGTTCTTGTTCACCATTGATGCTACCACCGCAAGTAAAGCCGGCGGCGATTTTCCCGTCCCACTCTCGATTGACGTAACTGTTGCTGCTTTCATCCATAAAGGCTTTAAATTGTGCGGCAGCGCTACCCATGTAAGTCGGTGAGCCAAAGATGATGCCATCTACCTGTTTTAATTGTTCAAAAACTTGCTCGTTCTCGTAGCGGCCTTCGACAATGTCTTTTGGGTCGATGCGAATAAGCACAGGGCTTGCCTCTTCACATTGTGAGATGCCTTCAGCGACTTGCAGAGCCAGCTGGTGACAGCTTCCAGCCTTACTAAAATAGATAACAGCAACCTTAGCCATAACGATATCCTTATTTGATGTTATGCAGCTAATGTAATAAACAAAAACGACATAGTAAAGAAAACTCTTTACTATGTCGTTATGGGCAAAAATAAAGCGCTCTGGGAGCGCTTTATTTATCGAGTTGTCGTTTACTTTAGAGCAAAGGTTGGCAAAGACAAGTGCCAACGAATCGCTGCCAGTCGAATGCTTAGGGTAGTAAAAATACCGGCAAGTAGGGCGGTTGAGCTATCAAACTCAAAGAATAGTGCGCCAGTATGAACTAAGCCACCTGCAAGACACGCCGTGGCGTAAACTTCGCTACGCAGTACCATAGGAATTTCACGTGCCAGTACATCACGGATAATGCCGCCGCCACAACCCGAGCTGATCCCCATCAGGATAGCAACGAGTGCTGAGTCTTGGTAAGAGAGCGCTTTATCCACACCGATGCCAACAAATACCGCCAAACCGATCGCATCACAAACAGGTAGAACATACCAAGGAATACGCTTTGGTCTGCGTACAAATAGCATGGTCAGCACGGATGCGCCGATAATCGTCCATAGGTACAGGGTGTCAGTCATCCAGAAAACTGGGGTTGCACCAAGCGCCATATCTCGGAAGGTACCACCGCCAACCGCCGTTACTGCGGCTAGGATGAACACACCAAATGGGTCCATTTTTAAACGGCCAGCCAATAATACGCCAGAGATGGCAAAAATCGCTGTGCCAAACAAGTCTAGAAGATATAAAAGAGTGTCATCCATTCGGATAGGTCCTCAATTTGGTGATGAGTTGTACAGTGCGAGCGCATCATACTCGAAATTCATCGCCGCTCAAGGTGTTTTATATCAAATTAACGTCAAACTATTGGGATTTACTTAATCGGGCTTGTTCGAAGTAGTCACATACTTCTTCAATGGCTTTCAACGTACGTAACGTTGGTCTGTTGATCCAGCTGGCGTTAAGTGACCAAAGTTGTGCATCCGCAACCGCAGGGATCTGCGGCCAGTCAGACCAAGTGTTGAGGTGCGCCATGCCATGGCGAGAAAAAAATATCACTTCTGGGGCTGCGAGTATTACTTGTTCCTTTCCAACTTGTGGGTAAGATGCGGCAGCATTTTCAAATACGTTCTCGCCACCACAAACCTTAAACACATCACTTGGCCAAGCGCCTTTTGCCACGGTCATGATTGGACTGGAGTTGAGCTGGTAGAAAAATCGTACCGGTTTATCGACTTGGTATTTCTGCTTTAACGCGGCCAAGCTATCTCGAAAGTCTTGGGCAGCTTGCATACCTTGTTTCGGGTTTTCGCTGTATTGGCTAAGCCTTTCTATATTGGATGCGATCTGTTCCAGTGAGCCTGTTTCAGTGTACTCAATATTGAAGCCTAACTGTTCAAGCTTTGCGATTTCTTTGCTTGGGTTGCCATTTTTCCACACGACGATTAAATCAGGTTTAAGGGCAATAATTCGCTCAAGTTTAATGCCTTGATAGTTGGCGACTCGTTCGATGTGATTGGCTTGCTCAGGGTAGTCACTACGCTCACTTACACCTACCAAATACTTGCCGAGCCCTGCGGTGAACGCAAGCTCAGTTGCGTGTGGACTCAAGCTGATGACTCGTTTGGCAACGTCAGCATGGGTAGAAGCTGACATCAGTATTAGCCCCAAAATAATGGCTCGAAACATGATTAAAATCCTTGATATACAGCGGCCATAATAAGGCTTTGTAACAACAGCCAGACACAGGCACGCCAAGCCATTAAGTGTTGAATTTGAGCTAAATGGAAGGCGGCAGGTGCAATTCGGCCGCCAATTTTTGGCCGGACACTTTTGATGGTGTTGTAAATAGCAGGACCGCCCAATGACAGTGCGAATTTATTACCGACAGCGGCAATCAGCCAGCCCGGTCCCGGCGTTGGCCAGCTTTTCCCCTGTTCACGCATCATGCTTAACGTACGAGCAGTGTTGCCACCAATAGCGATGAATAGAGCGAACAGTCGCAGAGGAAGATAGTCGAGCATTGCTTGAACTCGAACGACGGGCAGGCCAAATGGTTGGTAGTCTTTACGACTTGGGGACCAAACACGAGCAAGCTCAGCATTGAGGCGATATAACAGCGCACCTTGAGCGCCTAAAAGTCCATACCAAAACAAAACACCAATGACGTTGCGCGAAAAGCCTATCAACAAAGTCTCAGCCCCGGCTTTGCCTAGCCCAAGTTGAGACAGTGGTGCTGTTTCTCGGTTTAAGAAGGGTTCCAATGCTTGTCTTGCTTTGGCTTTGTTCTCCTGACTCAAGTAGCGAATCAGCTTTTTGCCCAGTATTTCATTGTTTCGCCAACCGAGTGCAATCAGCAGTAGGGCTAAATCAAATAACTGAGGTTGCCAAACCAGAGGTTTTAGCGCCCATAGCAGTAACCAAGTAGGAAAAATCATTAGCAGCCATGCCATACCCCCAGAGACGATACTCTGTTGGTAACTATGGTTGCTATTAACTTTGTCGGACAATATCAAGGCGAAACTTCGCCATAAGCGAACAGGGTGCGCTTGATAAGGTATCGGTAAGATATAGTGAAATACCAATGCGCCCCACATAACCAGTAGGGCGCCATTGGCATAAAAATGAGTTAATGGTTCAGGCATTACCATCCAAAGTTAGTTCAGTTGTGCCGCCATCTTAATGATCATTTCAGATGAACTCTTTGCAGCAAGTGGCAAGAACTCATCAAAGCTCATAGGTGACTCTTTGTCTGCAACATCAGAGATTGCACGAACAACCACAAATGGCACGTTAAACTGATGACAAGTTTGCGCAATCGCTGCTGCTTCCATTTCCACTGCAATAACTGACGGGAAATGAGTACGGATAAACTCTTTGCTTTCTTGGCTACAAACAAACTCGTCGCCAGTACAAATCAAGCCACGAACAGCGTGCATATCTTCCATCTGCTCAAGTGCAGTTTGCGCTATTTGCATCAGTTTTTCATCAGATGCAAAAGCTGCTGGTTGGCCTGCCATCTGACCAATTTCGTAACCAAATGCACGTACGTCTGCATCGTGGTAGCGAACTTCGGTAGAGATAACGACATCACCTAGGTTTAGTGAGCTGTCAAAACCACCTGCAGAGCCGGTGTTAACCACCATGTCAGGTTTATATAACTCAAGCATTAGGCCTGTGCCTACCGCAGCGGCTACTTTACCAATGCCCGATTGAAGCAATACCACTTCAAGGCCATTAAGCTGGCCAGTGTAGAAGGTGCTGCTACCACGGCGCTCTTCAGTACAGTTTTCCAGCGCTGCTTTTAGGATCGCAACTTCTTGTTCCATTGCACCAATAATGCCAAGTTTCATAACGTTTCTCTGTTAAGTCATTTAATTGTTGGGGCAAATTCTATCACGGCTTATTTGCCCGTCATAGCACAAGCCCAGCTTCCAGTAATTTCTCACGCAATGCTTCTGCGCGCTCTCGGTTCACATCAAAGTCGTAGTGACCTAAGCGAGACTCTGAGCGTAAAACGAGTTGGCCATCTTGAATACCAAGCTCCATATCATCAACAAAGCGCATGATCTTGGTGGTGTATTCAATTCGAAGGTAGTTGTCCGATTTTGCTGCTGTTTTTGCATTTGGCAGCGTCAGGGCGACGGCTTCAATTTGGTCTAGCGTGACGCCGTCGGCAAGGTTAAATGGCGCAAGGTTAAAATCTTCGCGGCTGTCGAGGGTTGAAACGCAACGTGGTCGGTCATCGCACATTTCCGTACTGCGCTCAGTAGTTGGTGGGGACCCAGTGCAACCCGCAAGCAGCAGGATTGTGCCCGGAAGCAGTAGAAATGAGTAACGCATAGTAATTTCCTATAATTGTTGGTGGCGTATAAAAGGAAGTGAAAAAGGCTCCCCCCTTTCTAAGTGGTTAGCTTTGGGGGAGAGCTCTTTGATACTCGCTTTTAAGTTGCAAAATCAAATATCTAAGTAATCCAATATTCCTTCAGCTGCCTTGCGACCTTCATCGATTGCTGTCACTACCAAGTCAGATCCTCGAACCGCATCGCCTCCAGCAAAGATTTTCTCGTTACTGGTCTGGAAGGCGTATTCGCTTTGTGCAGGCGCCTTGATACGACCCCATTGGTCTAGATCAACGTTATAGGGTTCAAGCCATTCCATGGCATGGGGCTGGAAACCGAATGCCATGATCACCGCATCTGCCGCTAAGGTGTGCTCACTGCCTTCAATAGGCTGTGGGCGACGGCGCCCCGCATCATCTGGCTCCCCGAGCTCAGTTTTAACCACTCTGACACCCGTGACCGCACCACTAGCCCCGACTTCGATACCTAATGGCTGAAGGTTAAACATAAACTTCACGCCTTCTTCCTTGGCGTTTTTTACTTCACGGCGAGAACCTGGCATGTTGGCCTCATCTCTGCGGTAGGCACAAATAACATTGCTTGCTTGTTGGCGTACTGAAGTGCGAACACAGTCCATTGCCGTATCGCCACCACCTAGAACCACCACCTTCTTGCCTTTCATATCAAGGAAAGGTTCATCATGAGCGAGTCCCATCACTTTGTAGGTATTGGAGATCAAAAATGGCAGGGCATCGTAAACGCCTTGAGCCTCTTCATTTTCAAGCCCAGCTCGCATGTTTTTGTAGGTACCGACACCGAGGAAGATAGCATCATAGTCATCGACCAATTCTTGCATTGAGATGTCTTTACCCACCTCAACATTAAGACGAAATTCGATGCCCATCTCGCTAAAGATTCGACGGCGATTCTCCATCACTCCTTTCTCTAATTTGAAGGAGGGGATACCAAAGGTGAGTAGGCCACCAATCTCAGGATAACGGTCAAAGACGACAGGTTTGACACCATTGCGAACTAAGATATCAGCGGCAGCGAGGCCAGCCGGACCTGCACCGATAATAGCGACCTTTTTATCTGTCCATTCGACCTGAGACATGTCTGGCTTCCAGCCCATCTCAAAGGCTTTGTCGGTAATGTATTTTTCAACGTTACCTATGGTGACGGCGCCAAAGTCATCATTTAGGGTACAGGAACCTTCACACAGTCGGTCTTGCGGACAGACTCGCCCACACACTTCTGGCAGAGAATTAGTCTGGTGAGAAAGCTCTACTGCTTCTATGATTCGCCCTTCATTGGCCAGCTTTAGCCATTGAGGTATGTAGTTGTGGACTGGACACTTCCATTCACAATAAGGATTGCCACAGTCTAAGCATCGGTCGGATTGAGCTTGTGCTTGTTGTTTGGTAAAGGGTTCGTAGATTTCCACAAACTCTATTTTGCGTATCTTGAGTGGCTTTTTGGCCGGGTCGACACGCTGCACGTCAATAAATTGATAAACGTTCTGGCTCATAATGCGCTCCTTCTACTGTGCCTGAACGCGCAGCTCTGCAGCGCTGCGACTTTGATGACCAAGCAGAGTATTTAAGTCTGCCGCTTTTGGCTTGATTAAGAAGAACTTCGGAATCCATTGGTCGAAGTCTGCCAAAATCTGTTCTGCATGGCTCGATTGAGTATGCTCTAGGTGCTCAGCAATCATGCCTCTTAGATGCTCTTGATGGATTGGCAGGCTTGCCAAGGACACTGTCTCTACAGACTCTTGGTTAACACGCCCGGCAAAGTCTTGTTTCTCATCGAGCACGTAAGCAAAGCCGCCCGTCATGCCCGCACCAAAGTTCACACCAGTTGCACCGAGTATGGCAACGACCCCACCCGTCATGTACTCACAGGCGTTATCACCAGCACCTTCAATGACTGAAATAGCACCAGAGTTACGCACGGCGAAACGCTCGCCCGCAGTACCAGCGGCAAACAGTTTTCCGCCCGTAGCACCATACAAACAAGTGTTACCAATAATAGTCGCTTGGTTGCATTTAAACGCCGTGCCCACGTGGGGGTGGATGTTGATAAGCCCGCCTGCCATGCCTTTACCCACGTAGTCGTTGGCATCGCCTGTGAGGTGCAGCTCGATACCACCCGCATTCCAAACACCGAAGGATTGACCCGCAGTACCATTGAGATGCAGCTTGATAGGAGACCCTGCGACACCGCCATTGCCGAAGCGCTTGGCAACCTCACCGGAGAGTCTTGCACCGATTGAGCGGTCTGTGTTCCTTACATCATAATAAAGGCTCAGTGTGTGCTGTTTTTCTATTGCTTCAATGGCATCATCCAAAATGGTTTGGTTGAGCTCTGCCTTGTCAAATGGGGCATTCGGTGAGGTCCAGTACAGCGGATGGCCTAATGGTGACACGGGCTGCTGCAAAATGGCCGACAAGTCGAGCTTGGTCTGTTTAGCGGTTAAACCTGGAAGCGCTTCGAGTAAGTCGGTGCGACCAATCAAGTCTGTGAGTTTTTCCACACCTAACTGAGCAAGCAGTTCACGAACTTCTTCAGCCAATCCGGTAAAGTAGTTGACGACCATTTCGGGTAGGCCTTTAAAGTAGTCGCGTCGCAGCGTTTCATCTTGGGTTGCAACACCAGTTGCGCAGTTATTGAGGTGACAAATTCTTAAGAATTTACATCCCATTGCTACCATTGGCGCCGTACCAAATCCAAAGCTTTCTGCACCCAAAATAGCGCCTTTCACGACATCTAATCCGGTTTTTAACCCGCCATCCACTTGGAGGCGAATTTTATGGCGCAGTCCGTTGGCGACCAAGGCTTGCTGGGTTTCGGCAAGCCCAAGCTCCCATGGGCTACCTGCGTATTTCACCGAAGTTAGCGGACTGGCCGCTGTCCCGCCATCGTAACCCGAGATGGTGATGAGGTCGGCGTATGCTTTAGCCACCCCTGTTGCGATGGTGCCAACGCCTGGTTCTGAAACCAGTTTGACTGATACTAAGGCTTGTGGGTTAACCTGTTTTAAATCGAAGATCAGCTGCGCAAGGTCTTCAATCGAGTAGATGTCATGGTGAGGTGGTGGGGAAATCAAAGTGACCCCTTGCACTGAATGACGCAATTTAGCGATCTCTGCAGTGACTTTGTGTCCTGGCAGCTGTCCGCCTTCACCTGGTTTTGCACCTTGAGCGACTTTGATTTGCAGCACGTCTGCATTCGTTAAGTAGTGAGGCGTAACGCCAAATCGTCCAGAGGCCACTTGCTTAATGCGGGAGTTACGCTCAGTGCCAAAGCGGCGTGGGTCTTCCCCTCCCTCGCCGGAGTTCGAGTATCCCCCTAAACGGTTCATCGCCGTCGCTAAAGCTTCGTGCGCTTCTGGGCTTAACGCACCAATTGACATGGCTGCCGAATCAAAGCGTTTGAATAGATCGCTGGTGGGCTCAATCTTTTCGAGTGGCAGTGGTTTTTTCGCAGTTTTTAGCCCCATCAAGTCACGTAGCATGGCAGCAGGGCGCTGATTGACCTGTTTGGCATAGCTTTGATAGTCCTGAGAATCTCCCGATTTCACTGCGGTTTGTAGTTTACTAACCACGTCAGGGTTATAGGCATGAAACTCGCCTTGATGTACGTATTTGAGTAAGCCACCGTGATCGATTGGCTTGCGCTTTGCCCAAGCCTTGCGTGATAAGTTATGTAGATCCTGTTCAAAGTCGCTAAATGCAGCGCCTTGAATACGGGTCGCAACCCCTTTAAAGCAAAGGTCGACAACATCGCTATGAAGGCCAACCGCTTCAAACAGTTGTGAGCAGCGATAAGAGGCGATGGTAGAAATTCCCATCTTAGACATGATCTTGTACAGACCTTTATCGATACCATTGCGGTAGTTGATCATCACCTCTCGATAGCTCTTATCGAGCGTGCCATCGTCGATCATTTTACCGAGCACTTCATAGCTCAGGTATGGGTAAACGGCGGTAGCACCGAAACCAAGCAACACCGCAAACTGGTGTGGATCTCGGGCACATGCCGTTTCGACAATGATGTTGGCATCACAGCGCAGGTTTTTCACCACCAAACGATTTTGCACAGCGCCCACTGCCATGGCGGCAGGGATCGGCAACTTGCCTTTTTCAATCTCTCGGTCGGACAATATCAGCAGCACTGTACCTTGTTCGACAGCATCTTCAGCTTCATCACATAATCGTTCAATCGCTTGTTCTAGCGAATTCAACATTGGATCATAATTGACGTCTAGTTGGGTCGCTTGATAGTGATCATCGTCCAGATCTAATAGCTGGTTCATGTCCGAATAAAGCAGCACCGGGGAGTCAAATGTGACGCGGTGAGCATGACCATCAGTTTCACAAAATACATTCATCTCTTGACCAATACTGGTCGCCAGAGACATGACGTGTTTTTCACGCAATGGGTCTATTGGTGGGTTGGTGACTTGAGCAAATTTTTGGCGGAAATAGTCGCTGACTAAACGCTCACGAGAAGAGAGCACCGCCATCGGGGTATCATCGCCCATAGAGCCGACGGCTTCTTGGCCCATATCGGCCATAACTCGCATCACTTGGTCGACTTCTTCATTGCTCATTGCAAATTGTTTCTGGTAGACCTTGAGCTTAAGATCATCAAAGCTACGGCTGCCGACGTGCTCGTCATCCAGCTCTGAAAATGGCGTCAGGCGTTGGACATTATTTTGCATCCACTCTTGGTAGGGGTGGCGCTGCTTGAGATCGTTATCAATCTCATCCGATAGCCACAATTTGCCTTCTTGAGTGTCGACAACCAAAAGCTCACCGGGGCCAACTCGCCCTTTGTCCGCAACTTCATCAGGGGCGTAATCCCAAATCCCCACCTCTGATGCCAAGGTGATCAGTTTATCTTTGGTGATCACATAGCGCGCTGGGCGCAGGCCATTTCTATCGAGGTTACAAGCAGCGTAGCGGCCATCAGAAAGTACAATGCCCGCAGGACCATCCCACGGCTCCATGTGTTTAGAGTTAAAGTCGTAGAAAGCACGCAGATCACTGTCCATGTCGGGGTGGTTTTGCCACGCAGGTGGCACCAACATTCTCATTGCTCGGAAGATATCCATACCGCCGGATAAAAATAGATCCAGCATGTTATCTAGGCTAGAGGAGTCCGAACCACTCTCATTAACAAAAGGTGCGGCAGTTTGAAGGTCTGGCAGCAGGGGAGATGCGAACTTATAGCTTCGCGCTTGTGCCCACTGGCGGTTACCTTCAATGGTGTTAATTTCCCCGTTGTGTGCCAAGTATCTAAATGGTTGAGCCAGAGGCCAACGTGGCTGAGTATTGGTGGAGAATCGCTGGTGGAATAGACAGATCGCTGACTCCATTCGAAGATCGGCAAGATCCAGATAGAATCGAGGCAGATCAGCAGGCATACATAAGCCTTTGTAAACGATCACCTGAGTGGACAAGCTACAGACATAGAACTCTTTGTCTTCGGTGAGCTGCTTTTCAATTCGACGCCGGGCGATGTACAAGCGGCGTTCAATATCTTGCTCACGCCAGCCCGCTGGTGCTGAGATGAATACTTGTTCAATTGTTGGTAAGGAGTCTGCGGCGATCGGGCCGAGCACTTCTGAGTTAGTTGGTACTTCTCGCCAACCGACAACCGTCAGCGTTTCTTGCGCCAATTCTTGATTGATGATCTGTTTGGCTGCTGCGGCTTTAGCGTTATCTGGGCTTAAGAAAATCATACCCACTGCGTATTGTTTGGCTAGGTTCCAACCTTGTTCTTGGGCGATGAGACGGAAATAGCTGTCCGGCTTTTGAAGTAGTAGACCACAACCATCGCCTGTTTTACCGTCGGCAGCGATGCCTCCACGGTGGGTCATGCGATCGAGTGCGGAAATTGCAGTACGAACCAACTTGTGACTTGGTTGCCCTTCCATATGAGCGATTAAACCAAAACCACAGTTATCCTTTTCGAGGAGTGGATCATAAAGCGCCATAGCAATTCTCCCTTTGCTTGCAGCGATGCTGCGAATGACTGACTAATCCACGGCGAGGTGGTAACACCAACCCATCACAGGCGTTGAGCTTTCCAATGATGGCACTGGCATTGCGCCGAAAATTTAATTTAATTCAATATGTTGTACGTTTTTATTGTGCTTATAAATAGTGCAATAAATTGTAAGCATTTTATTTACACCAACTTTACAAGCTATATGCAATCGCAAGGATGGTCAAGTTTTCAGCAGAGAATGTGGGAAGTGGTTAGAGAAGGGGGGGGGAATGTGTTGAGGGTCGGTAAACGGTAATCGGTAAACTGGAAGATCCGGTTGGCTCTGTCTCTTACCGTTTACCGTTAGCCGCAGGTGTCCGTTTCCCCCTTTCCCGTTCTCATTAACCAAAAAAGGCCTGCAAAGGACAGCTTGCAGGCCAATTAGGAAGGAAAGTTATATCTCGCCTCTCTCAAGGCGAGTATTCATCAAGCTGACAGCATTAATGAGTCAGCTTTGGCTTCTAGGTTGGTATTACCCATTAAGAAGTCGTCAACCGCACGTGCACACTCACGGCCTTCGTTGATACAGCGAACTACTAGAGACTGACCAGTACGCATATCGCCAGCAGCAAATACACCTTTCTGGTTGGTCTGGAAACCTTCAGTCGCTACGTTACCACGCTCATCAAGTTTGATGTCTAGCTGTGCAAGTACACCAGTTGGTTCTGGGTGAAGGAAGCCCATCGCTAGGAACGCCATATCACATGGGATAACACGTTCACTGCCTGCAACTTCTTCAAAGCCCGGACGTTCACCTGGTTTAGCGTCTTGCCATACGATGTCAGCAATACGTAAGCCAGTTACTTGGCCTGCATCGTTACCGATGAATTCTTTCGTCAGGATGTTCCAATGACGTTCACAACCTTCTTCGTGAGAAGTGGTTGTCTTCATGATCATTGGGTATTGCGGCCAAGGCATGTTCGCTGGGCGCTTTTCTGGTGGGATTGGCATGATCTCTACTTGAGTGATGCTTGCTGCGCCATGACGGTTAGAAGTACCAACACAATCCGAACCTGTATCACCACCACCGATAACTACAACATGCTTATCTTTGGCATGAATCTCTTCAGCTTTAAGATCCATGTTATTGGCACGGCGGTTGTTTTGGCCTAGGAAATCCATTGCAAAATGAACACCCTTGAACTCACGGCCTGGAACAGGCAGATCGCGAGGCACAGTAGAACCACCAGTGAGAAGCACAACGTCATGCTCTTGGCGCAACTGTGCTGCATTAACATCAACACCAATGTGCGCATTAACGACAAACTTAACACCCGCACGTTCCATAAGGTCGATCTTGCGATCAATCACTTCCATGCTGAGCTTGAAGTCAGGGATACCAAAACGTAGTAGGCCACCGACTTTTTCGTCACGCTCATATACTGTCACAGTATGACCCGCACTGTTTAGCTGCTCTGCTGCCGCTAGACCTGCAGGGCCTGAACCAATGATGGCGACAGTTTTACCTGTGCGAGAACGAGGTGTTTTCGGTTTAGCGTACCCTTCACGGTACGCTGTTTCTACGATGGTTTTCTCAATGTTACAGATGGTGATTGGGTCTTGGTTAATCCCCAATACACATGCACTTTCACAAGGTGCTGGACAAACACGGCCAGTAAACTCTGGGAAATTGTTGGTTGTGCTTAGAATGTTCCAAGCCTCTTCCCAGCTGTCACGGTAAACCGCATCGTTAAACTCAGGGATGATGTTGCCAATTGGGCAGCCGTTATGACAAAACGGCACACCACAATCCATACAACGAGAAGCCTGAGTATTGATTTTGCTTCCGAACTCTTCGTTAAGAACAAACTCTTTGTTGTTTTGAATACGAACACTAGGGTCTAATTTGCGTGGCAATTCACGACCGTGCTCTAAAAATCCAGTAGGCTTACCCATTATACGGCCTCCATCTCTTCCTTGATTTTCGCCTGTTGTGCTTCAGCTTTACGCTTTTGAAGTACAGCTTTGTAGTCTCGTGGCATGACTTTCACCAATTGCGCTAGGTTCGCATCAAAGTTTGCAACAAACTCCTTCGCTACCGTACTACCAGTAAACTCGATATGCTTGGTTAGCATCTCTTGTAGCAGTGCTTTGTCTTCATCTTCAATTGGGTCTAGGTCAACCAGTTCAGGGTTTAGCTTGGTTTCAAAGTCACCATCTTTATCCCAAACGTAAGCAGTACCACCACTCATACCCGCAGCAAAGTTACGTCCTGTAGAACCTAGGATAACGGCAATACCACCAGTCATGTATTCACAGCCGTGGTCACCCACGCCTTCAACAACGACTTTCGCACCAGAGTTACGTACACAGAAACGTTCACCCGCCATACCGCGAATGTAAGATTCACCTGACGTTGCACCGTAGAAACATACGTTACCCACAACGATGTTGTCTTCAGCAACAATGGTCGATTTCGCATCTGGGTAAAGTACTAGCGTACCGCCAGACAGACCTTTGCCCCAGTAGTCGTTCGCATCGCCTTCTACTTCGAACTTCACGCCCTTAGCAAGGAAAGCACCGAAGGATTGACCCGCACTACCGTTAAACTTAACGTTCATCGGTTGAGGTAGACCTTGGTCTTTGTAAACTTTCGAGATTTCGTTCGACAGCATAGTACCTGCCGAGCGGTCGGTGTTGATGATTGGGAACTCGGCGTTAACCGCTTCACCTTTCTCTAGTGCTGGGATCGCCGCTTGAATCAGCTTACGGTCCAGAACTTCTTCTAGGTTGTGGTTTTGCTCAGTTTGGTTGTACTCACCATCTTCTGCACGTGCTTTCTCGATATGCAGAACTGGTGATAGATCTAGGTTTTTGTACTTCCAGTGACCAATATCTTCACGAACTTTTAGCTTCTTAGATTGACCAACCATCTCATCGATGGTGCGGAAACCTAGTTCAGCCATGATTTCACGCAGGCCTTCTGCCATGTACTGGAAGAAAGTCACTACGTCTTCTACGCGGCCATCGAAGCGCTCACGTAGGGTCTTGTTCTGAGTTGCGATACCCACAGGACAGGTGTTCTTGTGACACTTACGCATCATGATACAGCCTTCAACCACAAGTGCTGCAGTTGCTACGCCCCATTCTTCTGCACCTAGCAGTGTTGCCACAGCAAGGTCACGAGGGGTCTTCATCTGACCATCAGACTGAACCACGATACGGTTACGTAGACCGTTTTTCAGTAGCGTCTGGTGAGTTTCAGCCAAACCTAGCTCCCAAGGAAGACCAGTGTGGCGGATAGAAGACATAGGCGATGCACCTGTACCACCGTCAAAGCCTGCAATAAGCACAACGTCTGCTTTCGCTTTTGCAACACCTGAGGCGATAGTACCTACACCTGCTTCAGACACTAGCTTGACGTTTACACGGCCGTCACGGTTAGCGTTCTTCAAGTCGTAGATCAGCTGCGCCAAATCTTCGATTGAGTAGATGTCATGGTGTGGTGGTGGCGAGATTAGACCAACGCCTGGAGTCGAGTGACGCGTTGCACCGATCCAGTCATCAACTTTATCACCTGGTAGCTGACCACCTTCACCTGGTTTCGCACCTTGTGCCATCTTGATCTGAATTTCATCAGAGTTGGTTAGGTAGTACGAAGTTACGCCGAAACGACCAGATGCTACCTGTTTGATAGCTGAGCGTTCCCAGTCACCGTTCTCTTTACGTTCGAAACGTGCTGGGTCTTCACCACCTTCACCTGAGTTCGATTTCGCTCCGATACGGTTCATTGCTACCGCAAGGGTAGAGTGCGCTTCGTAAGAGATAGAGCCGAAGGACATTGCACCGGTTGCAAAGCGTTTCAGGATGCTTTCAATTGGCTCAACTTCTTCAAGTGGAACCGAACCTGCTGGGTTCTTAACGAAATCTAGCTGGCTACGTAGTGTCGCTGCGTTATCGCCTTGTTGATCAACCGCAGATGCGTATTGCTTGAACTGAGCGTAGTCTTTATTGCGAGTAGACTGCTGCAGTAGCGAGATAGTTTCTGGGTTGAATAGGTGTTTTTCACCACGCTGTTTCCACTGGTAAACACCACCCACATCTAGGATCTGAACTGGGATTTCACGAGTAGGGAAACCAATGCGATGACGCACAAGCACTTCTTTTGCGATATCGTCGATGGTTAGACCTTCGATACGAGAAACTGTGCCAGTAAAGTACTTATCAACCACTGACTTGCTGATACCTAGAGCTTCAAAGATTTGAGCACCGTGGTATGACTGCAGTGTAGAGATACCCATCTTAGAGAAGATCTTCAGTAGGCCGCCATTGATTGCCTTACGGTAGTTATCAAATAGCTCTGAAATGCTCGCTTCAGGATCTAGCTTCTTAGTGCGCTGCAAATCCACCATAGTTTCAATCACTAGGTATGGGTTAACTGCGTTTGCACCGTAACCCACTAGGGTTGCGAAGTGATGCGTTTCACGTGCGTCGCCTGTTTCTACCACGATGTCACACTTAGCACGTAGACCTTTGCGGATTAAGTGGTGGTGAACGGCGCCAACGGCCAGCATAGCTGGGATAGCAGCGTGGTTAGAGTTTACAGCACGGTCCGTCAGAAGAATGATTGAGTAACCATCAACCACGGCATCTTCAGCGTACTGACAGATACGTTTCAGTGCACGCTCTAGTTTGCCTTCATCTTCATTAGCTTGGAATACGATGTCTAGCGTCTTCGCTTGAAGGTGCTCATTATCAATCGCACGCAGTTTTTCCAGCTCAGAGTTAGAAAGAACCGGTGATTCAAGCTCTACTTTTTGACAGTGCTCTGGCGATTCAGCCAGTAGGTTCTGATCCTTGCCTAGGTAAGTGTTCAGAGACATAACCATACGCTCACGGATCGGGTCGATCGGCGGGTTAGTTACCTGAGCAAATAGCTGCTTAAAGTAGTTCGAAAGGTGTTGTGACTGGTGCGATAGGATCGCTAGTGGCCAGTCAGCACCCATCGCTGAAAGAGGTTCTTTACCATCTTTCGCCATAGGAACGATGATTTCGTTCACTTCTTCAGAGCTGACACCGAACGCTTGTTGTTTGTGCAGTAGTTTCTCTGGAGACGGTTGGCTAAATTCGTTGCTCGCATCTGGCAGTTTTTTCAAGCTAAGTAGGTTGTCTTTCACCCACTGCTCGTAAGGTTGCGCTGATGCAATGCTGTTTTTCACTTCTTCATCAGAGATGATGCGGCCTTGCTCAAGGTCAGCAACAAAGATACGACCTGGTTGTAGACGGCCACGGAATTCAACATTCTCAGGCTCAATTTCAACAACACCAGACTCTGACGCCATGACTAGGAAATCATCTTTCGTCACTGTGTAGCGAGATGGACGTAGACCGTTACGGTCTAGCGTTGCCCCCACTTGTACACCGTCGGTGAAACATACAGATGCAGGGCCATCCCATGGTTCCATTACGTTAGCGTGGTACTGATAGAACGCACGACGTGTTGGGTCCATGTTTTTGTTTTCTTGCCATGCTTCAGGGATCATCATCATCAATGCATGTGGCAGCGTGCGACCAGATAATACTAGTAGCTCAAGCGCCATATCGAAGTTAGATGAATCCGAGCTACCTTCCTGACAGATAGGAAGCAGCATGTCGATTTCAGTTTGGGTAAATAGCTCTGACTCGATGATCGCTTCACGCGCTTTCATCCAGTTCAAGTTACCGCGAACGGTGTTGATCTCGCCGTTGTGCGCAATGTAACGGAAAGGCTGCGCCAGACGCCATTTCGGGAATGTATTGGTAGAGAAGCGTGAGTGCACAAGTGCAAGCGCTGTCACCATGGTTGGGTTTTGCAGGTCGAGGAAGTACTGAGGTACTTGCTCGGTTGTCAGCTGACCTTTGTAAACCAGGGTCTTGTATGACATTGAGTTGATGTAGAAATCATCACCAATGTTAGAAATGCTTTCTAGACATACACGAACCGTGTAGTTACGTAGTACGTATAGCTTACGCTCTAGCTCCTCAGGAGATACTCCTGGGCCTGCTGAGATAAATACGTGCTCGAATTGAGGCTCAGTGCTAAGTGGGTCTTCACCGATCATTGAGTTGTCAACAGGTAGGACACGATAACCCAGTACGTCCAACTCAAGGCGCTTAGCATTGCGCTCTAGAATGTCACGGCATTGCTGACGTTTGTACTCATCTTTAGGGAAAAGAACAACACCAACACCATATTTCTCAAATGAAGGCAATTTAATGCCTAGTTTTACCGTCTCTTCGAGTAAGAACTCGTGCGGTTTCTGCAGCAAAATACCTGCGCCGTCACCACTACATGGATCACAGCCTTGACCGCCACGGTGTTCCATACGCGCTAGCATGTCCAGTGCTTGCGTCACTACGTCGTGAGATTTGCGGTTTTTCAGATGAGCGACAAAACCGATACCACAAGCGTCATGCTCCAGTTCAGGAGTATACAGACCTCGTGATGCCTGATCTTTATCTACCATAGATACATCCTTCCAGTTATTTCAGGCGACAATCTGTGTGTGACTGCCAGCCCTGTCCTAAATTATTTGAAATCACATCCAGCATTAGTGTTGTTTTTGCTGGCGGGAGTCCTTTCTGCCCTTCGCAGGAAAAAGTATGCGAAGAAAACATTTCCTTGGCGTAATTCCACATTTAAGCCTTTATGGGTGGCTTTTTATGTTGGTAGGTGTGGAAAATTGCCCGATTTTTGCCGCCTATACCGTCGATAAATCGCTCGATATTTTAGGGGCAAGTGAAACCATCCTACAGTTTTGGCTAGCTAAATTCCAACGAAAAGTGACTCTAATTGATTAAAAACTGATTACCCTTTCGCATACTTAGCGCAACAAACTGCTAACTAAGGCATTTTCACCGCCAAATTTTGCATGTTTATTGACTTCGCCCAGTATTTAACCGGTGGCCGTTCGATAGAATTTGGAGTTTTCTTTTAGAAAGCTGTAATTTTATTTCATAAATGAGAGTGGCTCTCAACTAGGTTATTTGCAATGAAACAACTACATCAACTGGTCAACACCCTTGGGCAGGATCTACAACGTCGCTATGGAGAAAAAGTGCATAAATTGACACTTCATGGTGGTTTTAGTTGCCCTAACCGAGATGGCACGATTGGCCGTGGTGGTTGTACATTTTGCAACGTGGCTTCTTTTGCCGATGAACAAGCGCAAGTGAAATCTATTACTGAGCAGTTAACTGACCGAGCGGGAGAAATCGCTCGAGCGAAGAAATATTTCGCTTATTTTCAAGCCTACACTAGCACTTATGCTGAGGTGCAAGTGCTTAAGAAAATGTATGAAGAGGCAACAAAACAGGCGGATATTGTTGGTTTGTGTGTTGGCACACGCCCTGACTGTGTGCCTGATGAGGTGTTGGAACTGCTTACGGATTATAAAAATCAGGGCTACGAGATCTGGTTAGAGCTTGGTTTGCAGACGGCAAATAACCAAACCCTTAAGCGAATCAACCGTGGTCATGATTTTGAATGCTACGCCGAAATTACCCGTCGAGCACGAGCACTGGGTTTGAAAGTTTGTACTCATTTGATCTTGGGATTACCGGGCGAAGGGCAAGACGACTACATGGATACCATTAATAAGGTCGTGGACGTTGGCACCGATGGTATCAAGCTGCATCCGCTGCACATCGTGCAAGGCAGTACCATGGCTAAAGCTTGGCAGGCAGGACGTATGGAAGCACCAGAACTGCAAGCTTACGTAGAAGCCGCAACCAAGATCATTCAGCACACCCCAAGTGATGTGGTTTACCACCGAGTAACAGCCTCTGCTCGCCGACCGACTTTGCTCTCTCCTCTCTGGTGCGAAAATCGCTGGGCAGCGATGACCGATATCGGCCGTGCACTGGATGCCAGCGGTGCGCAGGGCGTGGCGCTGGGAGATGAGTTCGAGTATACGTTACCGGTGTTGAATAATCGGTAATCGGTAATCGGGAAACGGCATAGGAAAAGCGTGACATTTACACTTGAGATACGACTTGGTTGTTCTAATGCCGCTTCCCGCTTCCCGCTTCCCGCTTCCCGCTTCCCGCTTCCCGCTTCCCGAGCTATTTCATTTGCCTTCCCCCCATTTCCCCTGTATCTATCTCCCCTCAAGCAATTACTTTTATTCCCAATCATTTAGTGACTTGTGAAGCGACGACACGCACCTCTCGCTCTCAGTCGTTACAATGCGGTTAATCACCTTAGTTGGAGCCTTCTATGCAGCCGATGAAAAAACTGGCGCAGTATTATGTCGACCTGTTGGTCAAATTGGGCATTGTACGTTTCTCAATTCTGTTAGCTTTAGCGCTGGTGGCGCTGGCTGTTTTTGTCCAAGTCGGAATCACCTTGGCATTGCAGGGGCGAGTGGATGATATTGATATCATTCGCTCGGTCTTTTTTGGTCTATTGATCACCCCTTGGGCCGTTTATTTCTTGTCTGTGGTGGTTGATCAACTCGAAGAGTCTCGTCAACGCTTGTCTAAGCTTGTTGCTAAGCTCAAAGACATGCGCTCACGTGACCAAGAGCTTAACTTCCAACTTCAGAACAACATTGCGCAGCTAAATCTCGAAATTGATGAACGTCAGCGGGCAGAAGAGGCGAGAGAAGAGGTGCTTAAAGATCTCGAGAATGAGGTTTATCAGCGTGAACGTACTCAAGTTGAGTTGGCTGACCGTACTGTGCTGCTGCGCTCTTTTATCGACGCCTCTCCAGATCTGATTTATTACCGCAATGAAAAAGGGGAGTTCTCCGGCTGTAACCGAGCGATGGAAAACTTAACCGGTAAACATGAGAAAGAGCTGGTGGGTTTGACTCCTTGGGATGTATACAGCAAAGAAGTCGCCGAACAGATCGTCGATACCGACCGACAGGTTATTGAAGGTAACCACTCATTGACCTACGAGCAGTGGTTAGAGTATCCAGATGGCAAGAAAGCCTATTTTGAGCTGCGCAAAGTGCCATTCTACAGTAAAGACGGTAAACACCTTGGCTTAGTGGGCTTTGGTCGTGACATTACAGAGCGCAAGAAGTATCAAGATGCGTTGGAAAAGGCCAGCCAGGATAAGACCACCTTTATCTCCACCATCAGCCATGAACTAAGAACACCACTTAACGGCATTGTTGGCCTAAGTCGGATGCTACTGGATACACGGCTCGATGAAGAGCAGCGTCAATACTTGCAAACCATCAATGTCAGTGCAGTCAGTCTTGGCAATATCTTCAACGATATTATCGACATGGATAAGTTCGACCGCCGCAAACTCGAACTCCTGCCTAAGCCACTAGATTTTAAAGAATTTGTTGCCGAAATTGATAGCATTGCCAGTTTGATGGCGGTGCAAAAAGGGCTGCGCTTTGATTTAGAGCGCCTGAGCGATTTGCCTGCAGGTATTGAAGTCGATGCCACTCGCCTTCGCCAAGTGCTATGGAATCTTATCAGTAACGCCATGAAGTTCACTAAAGAAGGCGGGGTAGTGATGAGCATTAGCGCCGACGTAGAAGGTGCGTTGGCCAATATCTGTATCGAAGTTGAAGATACCGGTATCGGGATTCCGGAAAAAGAACTCGATAAGATTTTTGCCATGTATTATCAAGTGAAATCAGGTAAAGACAATTTGCACGCCGTCGGTACTGGTATTGGGCTTGCGGTTTCAAGGCAGCTCATCAACATGATGGGTGGTGATATTGAAGTGTCCAGTGAAGAGGGCTTTGGTAGTACCTTTACAGTGACCATCAGTGTGCCACTGGCCGAGATTGAAACTGAGCAACCAAAGCAAGTCAGTATCGATATGCCATCGATGCGCATTTTTATGGTGGAAGACATTGAACTCAATGTCACCGTTGCCCGTTCTTTGTTAGAGAGCCTAGGTCATCAGGTGGATGTGGCTATGAGTGGTAACGAGGCGATAGAAAAGTTCTCACCAGAACAATATGACCTTGTCTTACTTGATATTCAGCTGCCGGATATGACAGGCTTTGACGTTGCTAAGCATTTCAGAGACAACTACCAGGACTTACCACCATTGGTGGCACTGACAGCGAATACCTTGAAAGATAAGCAAGAGTACCGTGAAGGAGGAATGGATGACGCCATTAGCAAACCTTTATCGGTTAAAGGGGTGAAAACCGCCCTAGCATTGACAAACAGTCCAATTAAAAACGAGCCTCAAACCGATAAGCCAGTCAAGGCGGTTAAAGAGTCGAACCGCGAGGTTACTGCGCGCATCCTAGATTTAGAAATGTTAGAGTCGTATGTGGATATCGTTGGACCAGATCCTGTCATGCAGAGTATCGAGATGTTTGAGCAAGCGATGCCCGAGTACATCAAGGTGCTTGACTCTAATATGGTGGCTAAAGATCAAGACGGTATTGTCTCTGAAGCGCACAAGATCAAAGGGGCGGCAGGTTCGATTGGTTTGAAGCACATACAAGGTGTTGCTCAAAAGGCGCAGTCACCAGAACACCCAGCTTGGTGGGAAAACATCAACGATTGGGTGGAAGAGATCAAAAATGGGTATCAACACGATATCCGTATACTAAAACAATGGTTGAATGATTATAAAGGGGATTAGTATGAAAGCGGCAATCTTACTAGGCGCTGCATTGTTGGCGGGTTGTGCGACTTCACAGGTAGATACCCAAGCACCTTGGGGGGCTGATCAACAGGTGTCTTTTGCTCAAGCAACACTAGAGCTAAACAGCAGCTTATGGATCAATATGATGCCATCGGCGGCACAAGACCGAGAATTTACCCTTAACGCTGCACTTTATATCGTGACACAACAAGAGTTGCCAGCAGATCTGGCGGTGAGTCAAGTAGTGCTTCGTCAAGGAGACACTACGCAAATCATCTCAACTAGTGATTTTGAACTGCGCACGCACTCTGAGCAGCAATGGGAAGTTGCATTAAATACCGGAATGAACATTGACAGTGACAAGAGCGTTGATGTTGCGCTAGAGCTTAATCATGACGGTCAAACTCAATGGTTAATCGAACGCAATGTGAAGGTAGACGTCGCTTACTAGGGCGTGTTGACCTTTCGATGCCAAATTTTGTTCAATCTAGATGGGTTCTGAGCAAGGAATAAGGAACGTAGCATAGTCATTCTATGTGAGAGACGAATGACGCAGCGCAGGAGCCATCTAGATGAACCCTCCGGGCAGTGTTTGTCAGCCCTTTCTCCTGCGTTATCACATATTTGTATAGAATGACTATACGGCATATGTGCTGCCTTGGATAAAGAGCTGACAAACGCTGCAAAAATGACCTCGAAAGGTCAACACGCCCTAGCTTTACACCAGATGATAAAAAGCCCAGCATTTTTTTGCTGGGCTTTTTAGTTGTTCAGATAACGCGATGAGAAGATTACTCTTCTAGGTCACCACAGAAGCGGTAGCCTTCACCGTGAATCGTTGCGATGATTTCTGGTGTATCAGCGATAGATTCAAAGTGCTTACGGATACGACGAATCGTTACGTCAACAGTACGGTCATGTGGCTTAAGCTCACGACCAGTCATCTTCTTCAGCAGATCGGCACGAGTTTGGATCTTGCCTGGGTTTTCACAGAAGTGAAGCAGGGCACGGAATTCAGAACGTGGTAGCTTGTAGCTCTCACCACCAGGGCTCACTAGAGAGCGGCTGTTGATGTCTAGCTCCCAACCGTTGAATTTGTAGCTTTCAACACTGCGCTTCTCTTCTTGAACCGCACCTGTGCTCATTGAGCGGTTTAGCAGGTTGCGAGCACGGATAGTTAGCTCACGTGGGTTGAATGGCTTGGTGATGTAGTCATCAGCGCCGATTTCTAGACCTAGGATCTTATCAACTTCGTTGTCGCGGCCGGTTAGGAACATTAGCGCAACATTCGCTTGTTCACGCAGTTCACGAGCCAGCAGCAGGCCATTTTTGCCTGGTAGGTTGATATCCATGATCACCAAGTTTACTTGGTTTTGCTCAAGCAGCTGGTGCATTTCTTCACCGTCGCTTGCTTCGAAAACAGCGTATCCTTCAGCTTCGAAAATGCTTTTTAGCGTATTGCGTGTTACTTGCTCATCTTCAACGATAAGGATTTGTGGGGTTTGCATTGGCGGTACCTAAATTGTAACTAAACTGTTTAACTAAATAGATTTTAGGCAAAAAAAATAACACATAGGAAAAGTGTTAATGATAATAGTCGATGCGTATCAAAAAAACACTCCCTATAAATGGTACGCCGTCCGTGGGAGCCTATATGATAACTGGCTCTGACCTCTGTGCTTTGAGATGTTCTTTTCTGCCATCAATTGTTAGCAATTCTATATTGTTAACAGCTTGCTAACAATGGCTGAAATGCACTTCTGTCCACTTTGTTGATTTACATCAATAGATGAAAACTAACTAGAATAGATAGTAAATTATCGATTTAGTGAATATTTATGATGGAAATTTCAGCGTCGCTTTGGCGTGCATATCAGGCAATCGTTTTCTTCACTGACAAACCGATAACATTTGAGCGATTTGTGGTGATAACAGCCTGTAACCCTAGAAGCATCAAGGCTTCAGAAGAAATCAATTATCAGCGAAATAATCAGCTAAGAGAGCAAATTAACAACGAAAATTTTATACAACTAGAGGTTGGTGATGCCGAAAAGCTCTGGGTAGAACCGAGTTTTTGTGTAGAAATATCACTACAAAATGGGTTAAAACTGGCACAAGAGTTTGATCAAAATGCCCTCTATTACGTAGAAAATGGCCAACTATGGTTGATCTCATGCTGTGACGAACGTCTCAATTTAGGGCCGTTTGATCAAAAAGTTAGAAAAGGAAAAATAGACAACTAATTCACTTAGCTTATTGCTCGTAATGATTGTCGAGCAATCAAAAGAAAAATCCAAGGAGGAAACATGCAAGACTTACTGCCAGATCTATGTGATCAGTACCCTGAGCAAGTCACGTTACTAGACCTACCATTGCAAAACTTCGGTGAGAGAACCGCATTTTGGGGAGAGATAGTGACTGTGCGCTGTTTTCATGACAATTCTAAAGTTCGTGAAATGCTTGGCCAAAATGGTAAAGGAAAAGTACTTGTAGTGGATGGAAATGGCTCGACTCAACGAGCGCTATTGGGAGATCAATTGGCGATTCTTGCGATTGAAAACCAATGGGAAGGGGTTATCGTCTGGGGAGCTGTACGAGATGTTGCTGCGATGTCGCAAATGGATATTGGCATCAAAGCCATCAGTGCTTGCCCATTTAAAACCGAGAAAAGAGATCTTGGTGAAGTGAACATCGGTCTGACCATTCAAGGTCAGATGATTCAACCAGGCGATTACATCTATGGGGATTGGAATGGGGTGCTGCTGTCAAAACAGCTTTTAGAAGCTAAAGCCTAATCCGACTTCAATACCTTGCTGCCACTCTTCAACATCAAGGGTGGCACGCAAATCAATATTATCTGACAACTTCACTCGACTCGATACTTCTGCTGATAGTTTCTTATCTTGCTCATTGGCATCAATATCTTTATTGACCTGTGCTCTCAAACCACTGTTGACAGTAATACGATCATTAAACTGGTAACTTACGCCACTTAGAAAGCCATTGTTTTGGTTGCTTTGACTGTTACTCATACTGGTCGCAATGTACAAATCGACATCGCCAAACACGTTATATGCGTAACCACTTTCGATATTCCACACATCAAAGCTTTCCCCTTGGCTCTGGGTACTGTTGTAGGTGGACATGAAAAATTTGTGGGCGCTCTCGGTTGGCTCACTCTTTGGTAGGAGATCTAATGGGCCAGCAACGGATATTGCGGGCAGCACAAGAAGGCTTGCGAGTAGTACTTTTTTCATGCTGCCTCCTTGAGTCGTGAATCTATTACAGAATATAGCGGAAGTTCCCTCAAGGTTCGATCTTTTTATCTTTACCCGAATTTATCTGGGATCTTTCTCACTAATTGTAGATCTTTTTTTCATCTTGTTGCTTAGATTAACCACAAAATCTGTCCGATTTTTAATATCTTATTGATAGAGTTGTCGCTAGTTGCTGTCTGGGACGATTCGATCTTTGGCGCACAATATGATAATGAGGTCACAGATCCTAGTTGTAAAATCTGTGGTTAAATATGGCTTGTAAATGCAATTTTTGTCACTTTTAGGTTGACTCAGTTACGTAAAGTCGGTAAACGTAGAGGTAGGCAAACACACAAGATGCAACACAATTAATATATGATGCAAAATCGTCTTACCACAACCACCACCATTATTATTACCGACACAATTGTTGGGGCGGGCTGGTAAGCGAAAGAAATTTCAAAAAAAGGCCTGTATCCCCAGAGATACAGGCCTTTTTTTATGCAGTTTTTAAATACCGGAGGAAGGGATGCGAGTATTAAAGTTTGGAGGCTCATCGTTAGCAGATGCAGATCGTTTTTTAAGAGCGGCGGACATCATTGCCAACAATGCAAAGCAAGATGAGATCGCCGTGGTGCTATCAGCACCGGGCAAGACAACCAATAAGTTGGTGTCGGTTATAGAAGGTGCCTTGCGCAATGGAGAAGCCGAACTACAAATTAATGAACTGCAAGAATCACTACAAGGTTTGTATGATGAAGTACTTAAGCAAGTACCTAACCTTGATGGTGCTGGTTTCAATAATCAGTTAACCAGTTCTATTTCTCAATTGCGCCAGTTTGTTCACGGGATCTCTCTTCTGGGAATGGTGCCTGACCACGTTAATGCACGCATCATCAGTAAAGGCGAGCGAGTGTCGATTCAACTGATGAAAGCGGTACTTGAAGCGAAAGGGCAGGCGGCAGATCTTATTGATCCAGTGAAGTATTTAGTCGCTGAAGGCAACCACCTTGAAGCCATGGTCGATGTTGACCGCTCTACCGCAAACTTCCAAGCTGAACCTTTAGCCAAACAGACTGTGCATATCATGCCGGGCTTTACAGCAGGTAATGAGCAAGGCGAATTGGTCACTTTAGGTCGCAATGGTTCAGATTACTCAGCCGCAGTATTAGCAGCGTGTCTACGTGCAGAGTGTTGTGAGATCTGGACAGATGTTGACGGGGTATATAACTGTGACCCTCGACTGGTAGACGATGCTCGCTTGCTGAAATCACTCAGCTACCAAGAAGCAATGGAGCTTTCTTACTTTGGTGCCTCTGTACTGCATCCAAAAACTATCGCCCCAATTGCTCAATTTCATATCCCTTGCTTGATCAAAAATAGCTTCAACCCACAAGGTCAAGGCACTCTGATCGGTCAAGATACTGGTGAAGATAATCTTGCTATCAAAGGTATCACGACGCTAAGTAACCTAACTATGGTGAACGTTTCAGGCCCTGGCATGAAAGGCATGGTTGGCATGGCAAGCCGTGTGTTTGGTTCGATGTCAGCTGCAGGTGTTTCTATCGTTCTTATCACTCAGTCTTCTTCGGAGTACAGCATTAGCTTCTGTATCGAAGCAGCAGACAAAGCAAAGGCGCAAAGTGCATTAGATGAAGCGTTCGAGCTAGAGCTTAAAGATGGCTTACTAGAAGAAGTGGAGTTCATGGATGATGTAGCGATCGTCACCTTGGTCGGTGATGGTATGCGTACTTCTCGCGGCGTAGCATCTCAGTTCTTCTCATCGCTGGCTGAAGTGAATGTTAACATCGTGGCGATTGCACAGGGTTCTTCTGAGCGCGCTATTTCAGCGGTGATCCCAGAAGATAAAATTTCTGAAGCCATCAAAGCATGTCACGAAAACCTATTTAATTCTAAGCACTTCCTAGATGTATTTGTGGTGGGCGTTGGCGGTGTTGGTGGTGAACTTGTCGACCAAATCTACCGTCAGCAACAAAAACTGGCAGACAAAGGCATCATGCTACGAGTGTGTGGTTTGGCTAACAGTAAAGGCATGCTACTCGATAGCCAAGGTCTGCCACTTGAACATTGGCGCGATCGCATGGCAAACGCTACAGATAGCTTCAGCTTGCCGCAGCTGATTGCATTGGTGCAGCGTAACCACATCATTAACCCGGTACTGGTTGATTGTACGTCAAGCGATGCAATTGCTGCGCAATACGCTGATTTCCTAGGGGCTGGCTTCCACGTCGTAACACCGAACAAGAAAGCTAACACTGCAAGCATGACTTACTACCACCAACTGCGTAATGTCGCACGCTCTTCTCGTCGTAAATTGATGTATGAAACAACAGTTGGCGCAGGTCTTCCTGTGATCGAAAACCTGCAAAACCTAATTTCTGCGGGTGACGAACTTGAGAAATTTAACGGTATTTTGTCAGGCTCACTCTCTTACATCTTCGGCAAATTGGACGAAGGTATGACACTAAGCCAAGCGACCAATGTGGCCAATGATAATGGCTTTACCGAGCCAGATCCTCGTGACGATCTTTCTGGCATGGATGTCGCTCGTAAGCTATTGATCCTTGCTCGAGAAGCTGGTTTTGATTTGGAACTGGATGATGTCGTTGTTGAGCCAGCACTGCCACCAGGTTTTGATGACTCAGGAACCGTGGAAGAGTTTATGCAACGTCTGCCTGAAGCCGATGAGTATTTCTCTAAACTTGCAGCAGAGGCGAAAGCGGAAGGCAAAGTGTTGCGTTATGTTGGTGAGATCAACGATGGCAAGTGTAAAGTCGCTATCGCTGCGGTTGATGAAAATGACCCAATGTACAAAATCAAAGATGGTGAAAATGCCTTGGCATTCTACAGCCGATACTACCAACCAATCCCACTTGTATTGCGTGGCTATGGCGCAGGTACAGAAGTAACGGCTGCAGGTGTATTTGCTGATGTGATGCGTACCCTTGGTTGGAAATTAGGAGTTTAAGCATGAGTGTTGTTGTTTACGCTCCGGCGTCTATCGGAAACGTGAGTGTTGGTTTTGATGTCTTGGGGGCGGCAGTGTCCCCAATTGATGGCACGCTGTTGGGTGACCGAGTGAAAGTAGAAGCGAGCGACCAAGCATTTTCTCTTTCAACATCAGGTGACTTTGTGGCTAAACTGCCGCAAAACCCGAAAGAGAACATTGTTTACGATTGCTGGAAAGTTTTTGCTCGAGAGCTAGATAAGAAAGGGGTTGAGCTTAAGCCCCTTGCCATGACGCTTGAGAAGAACATGCCAATTGGCTCTGGATTGGGTTCAAGTGCGTGTTCTATCGTTGCGGCATTGGATGCGCTTAATCAGTTTCACGACAATCCACTCAATGAAATGGAACTCTTGGCGTTAATGGGGGAGATGGAAGGTCAAATCTCTGGCGGCATCCACTATGACAACGTTGCACCTTGTTACCTAGGTGGTGTGCAGCTTATGCTCGAAGAGCTGGGCCACATCAGCCAGTCAGTACCAAGTTTTGACGATTGGTATTGGGTAATGGCTTACCCAGGAATCAAAGTCTCTACCGCTGAAGCGCGAGAGATCCTACCATCTCAATACCGTCGACAAGATATCATTGCTCATGGCCGCCATTTGGCAGGCTTTATTCATGCAAGTCACTCTGGTCAGCCGGAACTTGCGGCAAAAATGATCAAAGACGTGATTGCCGAACCATATCGTGAGAAACTGCTGCCTGGTTTTGCTGATGCTAGAGCCTATGCCGCTTCTGCGGGTGCACTGGCGACGGGTATCTCAGGTAGTGGTCCAACACTGTTTAGCGTCTGCAATCAAAAGGATGTCGCTGAGCGAGTGGCTCGCTGGCTTGAGCAAAATTATGTGCAAAATGAAGAAGGATTCGTCCATGTTTGTCGTCTAGACAAGCAAGGCTCAAAAGTAACAGGAAGTGAGCTATGAAGCTTTACAACATCAAAGAACAAGATCAACAAGTCTCTTTTGGCCAAGCCGTGCGCCAAGGACTAGGCCGTAATCAAGGTCTATTTTTTCCGTCAGAACTGCCTCAGCTTGAGGACGTCGATGCGCTGCTAGATGAGCCTCTAGTCCCTCGTTCAGCAAAGATCCTTTCAGCGCTGATTGGTGAAGAGCTGTCTGAAGAGAAAGTGGCAGAGCTGGTTGGCAATGCATTTCAATTCCCTGCGCCAATCAACAAAGTAAAAGAGGGCGTTTACGCACTTGAGCTGTTCCACGGCCCAACGCTTGCGTTTAAAGACTTTGGTGGACGCTTTATGGCGCAATCACTTGCCGCAGTATCTGATGGTGGGAAAATCACTATCTTGACTGCGACTTCAGGTGATACGGGCGCAGCTGTTGCTCACGCGTTCTACGGCATGGAAAACATCAATGTGGTGATCTTGTACCCGAAAGGTAAGATCAGCCCGCTGCAAGAGAAACTTTTCTGTACCCTAGGCAAAAACATTCACACAGTAGCCATTGATGGCGACTTTGATGACTGTCAGGCATTGGTGAAACAAGCATTTGATGATGCAGAGCTTCGTCAAGAAATTGGCCTTAACTCAGCCAACTCAATCAATATCAGTCGTTTGATGGCTCAGATCTGTTACTACTTTGAGGCTGCATCTCAGCTCTCTAAGCAAGAGCGTGAGAACCTAGTGGTATCAGTACCAAGTGGTAACTTCGGTAATTTGACGGCAGGTCTGCTGGCAAAAGCGCTAGGCTTACCAATCAAACGCTTTATTGCAGCAACCAACGTTAACGATACAGTACCACGTTACCTAGAAACGGGTGAGTGGTCACCAAAACCGACCATAGCAACAACGTCGAATGCAATGGATGTGAGCCAGCCAAATAACTGGCCACGCATTGAAGAGTTGTGCCAACGCAAAGGTTGGGGGCTTGATACACTAGGTAAAGGTGCGGTGACGGATGAGCAAAGTGCTCAAGCGGTACGTGAACTAAATGAGTTAGATTACTTGTGTGAGCCGCACGGTGCGATTGCATACCGAGTTCTTGACCAGCAGCTTCAAGACGGTGAAACCGGCCTATTCCTATGTACAGCGCACCCAGCGAAGTTCAAAGAAGTGGTGGATGAGATTCTAGGCAGCGACATCGAGCTACCAGGTCCATTGGCAAAACACGCTGCAATGGAGCTTCTATCACAAGATCTCAACGCAGACTTTGAGCAACTCAAAGCAGTATTGCGCTCAGTGCAGTAAGAGTTAGAGTTGGATGGGAAGGTCGTCGATAGTGGCGGCCTTTTTTATGATTATTCGGTAAGCGGGATACGGTAAACGGCAAGCGGTGTTTCCAGTGTTAGTTATTGCCATCTTCCGTTAGCCAATGGCGTCCGTTTCCCGACTTTCCCTTAACCGAAATAAAAAAACGGCGCTCAATCGAGCGCCGTTTTTAAAATTCCTGTTCTCTAAAAATTATAGAGAGTCAGTAAAAGTACGTGCGATAACGTCGCGCTGCTGCTCTGGAGTTAGAGAGTTGAAACGTACAGCGTAGCCTGAAACACGGATAGTAAGCTGTGGGTACTCTTCTGGGTGCTTAACTGCATCTTCTAGAGTTTCACGCTTAAGAACGTTAACGTTTAGGTGTTGACCGCCTTCGATTTTAGCAGCTGTTTCGATAGCTACTTCACGGCTTTCGTATTCACCTAGGTCTGCAGCTGAAACAACTTGGTCAGCTTCGTAACCGTTAGCAGCAGCAACACAGCGAGCTTCGTTTTTCTCTGTATCTAGAATCCAGATAGAGTTTAGTAGATCGTCGTTAGCTGCTTTAGTGATTTGGATACCTTGGATCATGACTTTCTCCTAGTCCACTTGCGTGGTTATATAACTAATTAATGTAAATTTTTTAATTCTTGTTGAGCTGCTAATGATTTAGCGTATGTCCAATATAATAATCTTGATTTGAGTCAAATTACAACTAAAAACCGCAACTTTTTTACGGTGAATAGTTTGTGTTAAATCAATAAACCCTTTAAAAACAATGTAAGTACAAAATATTTGATACTATAAAAAATATTTTAAAGTGATAAATGTTGTAATTTTACTACAAATATTAACTTTACTAACGCTTTTGATAACGTAAGTTATTGCTTATTGGTAGCCCCTTGTAAGTGGTTACAGAAACAAGTTACAGGATAAATATGAAGTTTATTGGTGCCCATGTATCAGCGGCTGGTGGCGTCGACCAAGCGCCACTGCGCGCTCGTGAAATTGGGGCAACTGCGTTTGCTCTTTTTACTAAGAATCAGCGTCAGTGGCAGGCAAAGCCGCTCGAAGCGAAGACGATTTCTGCTTTCAAAGCCAACTGCAAAATGTTGGGCTTTTCCCCAGAGCAGATTTTGCCTCACGACTCCTATCTGATAAATCTTGGAGCTCCAGAAGCTGAAAAGCTGGAGAAATCTCGAGCGGCGTTTATTGATGAGATGGAGCGCTGTCAGCAGTTGGGACTGACTCTGCTCAACTTCCATCCAGGAAGTCACTTGAAGAAGATCAGTGAAGAAGTGTGCCTAGCCACTATAGCTGAATCAATTAATATCGCTCACCGAGCAGTGCCAGATGTGATCGCCGTGATTGAGAATACTGCGGGTCAGGGGACAAATTTAGGTTGGCGCTTTGAGCACTTAGCCGAGATCATTGAGCTAGTTGAGGACAAATCTCGCGTCGGGGTATGCATTGATACCTGTCATACTTTTGCCGCAGGTTACGATCTTAGTAGTGAAGATGCTTGCCGAGAAACCTTTGATGAGTTCGATCGCATCGTTGGCATGCACTATTTAAGGGCAATGCATCTTAATGATTCAAAAACAGAATTGTCTTCTAGGGTGGATCGTCATCATGCACTCGGCAAAGGTCATATCGGTTTATCCTGTTTTGAGTTCATTGCTAAAGATCGTCGTTTCGACCGTATCCCATTGATCTTAGAGACAATTGAACCCGATCTTTGGCCACAAGAAATAACCATGTTGAAAAAATGGTCAAATGAAACCCAAGAAAAAGTAGGGATTTAAGCGTAAGTTCACAAAGTTGGCATCAAACTTTCATTGGTTACATTGTGCAATGTTGCATTGGCAGCTTAGCAGCAGAATTGAAAACCATTAGGAGGCTATTATGGTCAGCAAAGTTTATGTTCAACCTCGTTTCATGCCAATTCCTAACCGTCACATTCAGGGACGTGGTCATTGGCGTACCCCGCAAAAGCAGCAGTAACCTAATCTGCTCTCAATGGTTTGTCTGGGAACTTCCCAGGCAACATTGAGTGTGCTCTGGTGCTTTGTTTCAATATAAAGTTCGCTACAATATGGCTTCGACATCCTTGGTTATCTAGTTATCGGAGCATCCATGTCCATTTCCTTGTCTTGGCAAGACGTTATCTCCCAAGAGCAGCAGCACCCTTACTTCCAGCAAACCCTTGAGTTTGTCCAAAACCAGCGTGATAGTGGAAAGGTGATTTTTCCCCCACAATCTGATGTGTTCAATGCATTTGATAGCACCGAGTTAAGTCAAGTCAAAGTGGTGATCTTGGGCCAAGACCCTTACCACGGTCCTAACCAAGCCCACGGTTTGTGTTTTTCTGTGTTACCCGGAGTAAAAACACCTCCATCTTTGGTCAATATGTATAAAGAGCTTGCAACGGACATTCCCGGCTTTGAGATCCCCGACCATGGATATTTGCAAAGTTGGGCCGATCAGGGAGTGTTGCTTTTAAACACAGTACTAACGGTTGAACAAGGCTGTGCACACTCCCACGCTAAAATTGGCTGGGAGACATTCACCGATAAAATCATCGAAGTGCTAAATCAGCATAACGAAAAGATAGTGTTCTTGCTTTGGGGAGCTCATGCTCAGAAAAAAGGTCGAATCATCGACCGTGACAAGCACCATGTCTTGGAGGCTCCGCATCCATCTCCGCTATCTGCTCGACGTGGCTTCTTTGGTTGTAAGCACTTTTCTCAAACCAACCAACTGCTTAGCCAAATGAATAAGACTCCAATTGATTGGCAGCCAAAACGCTAGTTGGTGAATAATTAATCAAGGTCAATGTGCCAAAATCGCTTCTGAGCTATGTTGTCTGATACAGGTTTGCAAACTGCGCTGCACTTTCTTGTGTGGTGATAGTGGCGTAAACCTGCGTCAGGCTAAATATAATAAGGAAGGAAGCTATGATGTTAGAAAGGATACGCCGCGAGCATGGCTACATGATGCGACTGTTGGCGATACTACGCAAAAAGCTCAATGCGCTCAAAAATGAAGAGCCGATCAATTACTCATTGGTTAAAGAGGTTGTAGATTACTTATGCAATCACTCTGAACGCACCCACCACCCTAAAGAAGATATCCTCTATCTTTACTACTTAGAGAAATACCCCGATGCCGCAGAAGTTGCTAACCTAGAAGCGGATCATGGTGATCTGGCCAATCTAACTCATGAGTTTCTCGATACCATAGAGATGATCTTGCAAGATGCTGTGGTGCCGCAGGATATTTTTATTCAAAAGCTCGAAGAATTCATTGCCAAGCAAAAACAGCACCTAGAACTAGAGGAGCAGCAAATCCTGCCAAAAATTGCCGACGTGTTTACCACCGAAGACTGGCAATACGTTGAAAGCAAATGGCATGCAGAAGAAGACGATCCCCTGTTTGGCGACACAATTGCCGATCGCTACAAACAGTTGGCCGAGCGTGTTCGTCAGGTGGATACCGAACAGGTATAAACCCGGAAAACAAATGAAAACAGGCGCCACGAATGGCGCCTGTAATGATTATAAGTCTATATCGTCTAAACTCAGATCCTGACCGATATCCATTTCCATCAGTTCTCTTTGCAGACGCTGTCTGTCTTTAATGGCTTCTATTTCACGCCATTTACGCTTAACAGGTTTACTCCGTGTTGATGTTGCACGTACCGGTTGAGCATCCATTGAATAGATATCATCGAGTTGAAAGCCTTCCATATGCGACCTCGCTTGTTATTGATGTTATCGGACTCCGTGTGAGCCTTTTTAGTAACATAGTTGCGCTGAGCATATCTATGACATATTTCTCATTTGTTTCGCTTAGATGAAGCTTTTATGGAGATTCAATGCCTAATTCACAATTTTTGGGTGGTTGTGCTGTATAAAAAATAAGCAAACAAATTTTTTTTTGCCGCTATAGTTATCCAAGGATTTTGTTAAATCGCAAACGTTTCCGTGATGTTGAGGTGTTGCTGCTGTGCTGCAAACGCTTCTTTTTAGTGAACAGTGTTCAGTTGAAATAGTGTGCAACAGCAGATTCTCAGCACGCCAGAGCGGGCAAAGGATGGGGGGAAATAAGGTCGAATTGATGACTCTTGCTTCAATCTTGTGCTTTTGTGTTAATAAGTTTCGACTGTTTATTTTGAATTTATTTATTTGTCATTGTTATAACTGTTAACACTTGCTGCAATTGCAGTCGATATCACTAGGTGTACTCAATTTGTGGCATATTGATTTTTGACGCTGTCCTCTGCATTATCCCCGCCGTCAAAATAACGATAACGCCTTTCGGCGATTGATTTGCAAACGACGACAAAGCTCCGTTAGTGCCATCAAATGGTCAGCTATCGAGAATTTTAGGTGCACCCAGTTGAGTGCTGCCGTGTCATAAACTCTGTGTGAGGTTCAAGTGACAGATCTAATCAATTTAATGAACGACCTACTTTGGGGGTCGATTCTAGTTTATTTATTGGTAGGTGTAGGTATCTACTTTACCGTTCGTCTGGGGTTCATCCAGTTCCGCCATTTCGGCCACATGTTTACGGTATTGAAAAATAGCCGTAAAGCCGACAAAGCAGGTATTTCTTCTTTCCAAGCTTTATGTACCTCGCTTGCGGCACGTGTTGGCACGGGTAATATGGCTGGTGTAGCTGTAGCGCTCACCGCAGGTGGCCCAGGTGCTATCTTCTGGATGTGGCTGATCGCTATGTTGGGTATGGCAACATCGTTTGCTGAAAGCACCCTAGCACAGCTATATAAGACTAAAGACAGCGATGGTAACTACCGTGGTGGCCCAGCTTACTACATGGAAAAAGGTCTGGGTATGCGCTGGATGGGCATCCTATTCTCTATATTCCTTATCATCGCATTTGGTTTGGTATTCAATGCTGTTCAAGCCAACTCTATCGCAGGCGCAATGCAAACCGCATTTGGTGTTGAGCCGATGTACATGGGCAGCGCTCTTGTGGTTCTATCTGCCTTTATTATCTTTGGTGGCCTACGTAAGATTGCGCGTACTGCTGAGCTGATTGTGCCAGTAATGGCTCTGGCGTACCTAGCATTGGCTATCTTTGTGATGCTAATGAACCTAGATAAGGTGCCAGAAGTTATCTCTCTTATCTTTAAGAGCGCATTTGGCCTGCAAGAAGCGGCTGCTGGTGGCCTTGGTTATGCGATTGCACAAGCGATGATCAACGGTATCAAGCGTGGTCTGTTCTCGAATGAAGCGGGTATGGGTTCTGCGCCAAACGCTGCGGCATCAGCAACGCCTTATCCTCCGCACCCTGCATCACAAGGTTATGTACAGATGCTGGGTGTGTTTATGGATACTATCGTGATCTGTTCTGCAACCGTTGCAATTATCCTAATGTCAGGTGAATACGTACCTCACGGCGAGATCACGGGTATCGAACTGACTCAGCGCGCTCTGAGCAGCCAGGTAGGTGATTGGGGTGGCATCTTTGTTGCTGTTGCGATTTTCTTCTTCGCCTTTACTTCGATCATTGCTAACTACTCGTACGCTGAGACCAACTTGATTTTCATTGGTCACAACAAGAAAGCGGGTGTGAACCTGTTCCGTATTATTGTGCTTGGCATGGTACTGTTTGGTTCAGTGGCAGCGATGCCGACGGTATGGGGCCTTGCTGACGTCTCAATGGGTTTGATGGCGATTGTTAACCTTGTAGCCATTATCCTATTGTCGGGTATCGTGGTGAAGCTGGCGAAGGATTACAACCGTCAGCTTGATGAAGGTAAGGTGCCAACGTTTGATGCTAATGACTACCCAGAGCTGAAATCTCAGCTTGAAGAAGGCATTTGGTACAACCAAGACAAAAAGTAATCGTTTAAGCCTATTACAACGATTTGAAAAGCCGTGCTGACTCAGCGCGGCTTTTTTTATATCCTATCGACATAAAAACAAATACTGAGAGAGTCAAACGATGCTAATTCTGGTTTCCCCAGCAAAAACCTTAGATTACGAGTCCCCACTCGCAACGGAAAAATTCACTCAACCTGAGCTGGTGGAGCACAGTGCGGAATTGATTGAGGTATGTCGTAAGCTAACGCCAGCAGATATCTCAAGTTTAATGAAAGTCAGTGATAAAATTGCCACCCTCAATGCAGTGCGCTTTGAAGAGTGGTCAGAGCAATTTACTCAGCAAAATGCCCGCCAAGCGATCTTGGCTTTTAAAGGCGATGTATACACCGGACTGGAAGCTGAGACATTTTCTGAGCAAGACTTTGATTACGCTCAAGAGCATTTACGCATGCTATCTGGGTTGTATGGCTTACTTAAACCCCTAGACTTGATGCAACCTTACCGCCTTGAAATGGGCACAAGACTTGCCAATGAGCGTGGTACCAATTTGTATCAGTTCTGGGGCAATATTGTGACGGATAAGGTTAATCAAGCGCTGAATGCACAGGGTGATAATGTACTGATCAATTTAGCTTCAAACGAGTACTTTAAGTCAGTGAAAGCAAAGAGTGTCGATGGCACTATCATTACGCCAGTATTCAAGGATTGCAAAAATGGTCAGTACAAGGTGATCAGCTTCTATGCGAAAAAGGCACGAGGCATGATGGCTCGTTACATCATTCAAAACCGCATTGAGAAGTTGGAAGACCTGACCAAATTTGATGTGGCAGGATACTACTTTGAACCAACGGAATCGACCGCAACAGAGTATGTCTTCAAGCGTGAAGAGCAATAAAATTGAATTGAAATAAAAATGGCCTAGCTCTTCGAGCTAGGCCATTTTTCTATTTTTTCTTGGCTTTCTTAGGCTTGGTTTTTGCCTTTTTAGCGGCTTCTTTTTTCTTGTTCTTTTTCTTAAACACAGGTTTCTTGTGCTTAGGACGCAGGCCATCAATGAAGCGCTCTTTGATCTCGTCTTTGGTGTAACGCATGACGCGATCGATCATCGGTTGGTCGTGCATTTCGACTAATGAAACCGCATTACCTTTTTTACCAGCACGAGCTGTACGACCGATACGGTGAAGGTATACGTCCGCAGTACGAGGCATATCAAAGTTGATCACGTGGCTAATATCAGGCACATCGATACCACGTGCAGCAACGTCAGTTGCTAGCAGCACACCCACTTCACCTTCACGGAAACGACGGATCGCATTGTTACGGCGATCTTGAGGCATTTCCCCTTGAATCCATGCACACGGCAGTTGTTGACTTTCAAGGTAGCCACGAAGCTCTGCAAGGCGCTCACGCGTCTTGACGAAGATGATAGAGCGTTCGGTCTCTTCGGTGCTAAGTAGATGCTTAAGGATCTCTAGCTTGTGCTCTGCGTTGTCACAGCGGTGATACCATTGAGTGATTTTCTTGCGTTCACGACGAGAAGGCTCGGCGTTTACTTCTGCTGGGTCTTTTAATAGATCCGCAGTAAAGCCTTCTACACCGCGACCTTCAAGTGTGGCTGAGAAGAGCATTGACTGTTTACGCCAGCGACACTCGTTCGACAGACGGTCAACAGTGGGTGCAAAGCCGAGATCAAGCATACGGTCAGCTTCATCTAGGATCAGCCATTCGATTGCACGACAATCAAAGCGCTCTGCGTTGATGTATTCCATCAAACGACCCGGTGTTGCAACCACGATATCTTGTGTGGTTGAAAGGATGTTTGCGTGCTCTTGATACTCAACACCACCAGTGATGGTAAAGATGTTCAGATTCGTGTTTTTGGCAAGCTTTTGGGCTTGATCAGCCACTTGCATTGCAAGCTCACGAGTTGGGGTCAGGATCAGAATCCGTGCAGGTCCTGGTTTACGGCGAGGGAAGTCCTGCAAGTATTGCAGCGCAGGGATCACAAATGCCGCAGTTTTGCCGGTGCCCGTTGGCGCAGACGCCAAGATATCACGACCGTCTAGTGCGGCAGGAATTGCCATTGCCTGTACTTGAGTTGGACGTTCATAGCCCATTTCTTCGATGGCCGACAGTAGGTTATCGTCTAGGTCCAGCTGTGCAAAGTTTCTGATCACAGAGAGTCTCCACCAGTGAGAGGGAAAGTAAGTTAGCGGCGCATTATAAGAGGGATCACCGCTGGGATCACTACATCTTTAAATAAAAGTCACGAGTTAACTCAATAAAGGAATCGCTATAGCGACCATCCTGATGAATTACAAGTTCGCTTTTCTGACATATATGCTCTTGTTTCGCCAATTCAAACAATAGCCTAGTGCACTCTTTTCGTTCTGTGGTTCGGACCTGGCAGTAGCGAGTGACAAACAAATGCTGGCGGTTAGCAAGCTTAATAAATTGATCACCTTCGACTTTGGGCAGCACAAAGCTCGCTCGCCCCTGTGGTTTTAACAGGGCGGAACAGCGACTGAGTAGCGCTTGATGATCCAAAGTGAATGTGTGACGGGCCATCGCTCGGCTTTGATTGGTTGCCGTCTCTCCCGACGTAAAATAGGGCGGGTTACAGATAATGTGGTCAAATAGCGTGTCGCTCTGCCACGCAAGCACGTCACTATGCACAGCGTTTAAACGCTCACTCCAAGGGCTACGCTTAAAGTTATCACTGGCGTCTGAGATGGCGTTGGGCTCAATGTCTAGGGCTGTGATCTGTGCATGCGTATTTCGCTGCGCAATCATTAAAGCCAGCAACCCAGTGCCTGTGCCGATATCTAATAAAGTGTTAGCGTTTGTGGCTTTCGCCCAAGCACCAAGCATTACGCCATCGGTACTGACAGGCATGCCCGAGCACCCAGCACCAATAGCAAATTGTTTAAACTGAAAACCTTTAGTGGCTTTTGAGGTTGGCTGCATAACTTTCTCTGTTAACACAATGTTTGGTTTGTGCTGGGTTTGTTGGTACCTGTATCTGGTTTGTTCCAAATGTTTGGATTCATGATCTGGTTATTGAAACTGGTTATTTATAAAAAACCAGTGAATCTCACTGCTTTGGTGGTGCAATTATAAATTATTGTCGTGTTTTTGCTCGTCGCCTTGTGAATCATTAGTAGTTTGTTCATCATGCGTGGCTATTTTTCGGATGAATGTATCGATTCATTCGTGATTACGAGATAATTATAAGGCACAACATGACACAAACACTTAAAACGGCTGATATTTTTGCCGTTGGATTTATGCTTTTTGCATTCTTTTTAGGGGCAGGAAACATCATTTTTCCCCCATTGGCTGGACAGCTAGCGGGTGATCATTATCTCCCGGCCATGTTTGGCTTCTTAGTCACCGCTGTCGGCTTACCCTTACTGACCATCATCGCTTTAGCCAAAGTAGGTGGCAGTTGGGAGCAATTGAGCCAATATCTGCCAAAGCGCGCGGCAACCGCTATCGCTGTGCTGATTTTCATCATCATTGGCCCAGCTTTTGCCGCACCTCGCACAGGCTTGGTGGCATATGAAATGGCGGTAAACCCTTTTCTTGTTGATGCTGGCCAAACACAATTAGCCCTGTTCTCGGTGGCATTTTTCTTGGTAGCGATGTTTTTTGCTTGGTCACAAGGCAAGCTTATCGATTCGATCGGTAAATTGTTAACACCAGCACTGTTCCTTGGCTTGATGATCTTAGCTATCGCCGTGTTTGTAAACCCTCAAGGGGATATTTTAGCGGCTCAAGGAGCCTATGTGGATCAGCCGTTGACCACGGGTTTCCTTGAAGGCTACAACACCATGGATACCTTTGGCGCTTTGATGTTTGGTATCTTGATCGTTGATGCTCTGCGCAGCAAAGGCATTACCCAAACTGCGCCAACCACTCGTTACCTGATTATCGCAGCGACCATTGCAGCGGCAGGACTGACGTTTGTGTATGTCTCGCTATTCTATCTTGGCGCAACCAGCAGCGTTGTTGCTGCCAATGTGAGTAATGGTGGAGTGGTGTTGAGTCAATACGTGCAAGCACTGTTTGGCGGCTCTGGTCAACTGGTGCTGTCTGCTATTGTATTGCTGGCTTGTTTAACCACGGCCATTGGTCTAATTTCAGCCTGCTCTGATTACTTTAGCCGTTTGACAGGTTGGGCTTACAAACATTGGGTTATTGCGATTGGCGTAGTGTGTGCGATTGTGGCGAACGTTGGTCTGGCTCAGTTAATTGCACTGTCTGTGCCTGTGCTGTTTGCACTATACCCAGTTGCGATTGCGCTGGTGGCGTTAGCATTTGTCCGCTCTAGACTGCCACACCCAGCAATGGCGTACAAAAGTGTCGTTTTAGTTGCGCTCGTGTTTGCGCTGCTTGATGCCGCTAAAGTCGCAGGGATTGATGTTAGCACATTGAGCTTCTTGCCGCTTTACAGTGTCGGTATGGCTTGGTTGCTGCCAACGTTGGCCACCTTATGCTGTATGTTCTTTATTGCCTCGCCTGTGAAGGTGCTTGAGCAAGAAGCGGCATAAAGTAAAAAGGTTGGCGAAAGCCAACCTTTTTTGAATCGATTACAGTGCGTCGTGATACTCATTTAACACCTGTTCACACCATGCTGTGATGCGCTCATCACTGAGGTCATATTGGGAGTCTTCATCCAGTGCTAGGCCAACAAAATGCTCGCCGTCTGGTGTGAGCGCCTTTGAAGCTTCAAACTCATAGCCTTGGTTTGGCCAGTAGCCGATAAAGTTGACCTTGGTGGCTTTTAGCTCGTCATGTAGAAGACCCATTGCATCCAGAAACCACTCGCCATAGCCTTCTTGATCGCCTAAGCCGAACAATGCGACGTGTTTGCCGCTTATATCGACGTCCCCCAGTTGTTGCCATGCTGCGCTCCAGTCTTCCTGAATCTCGCCGAAATCCCATGTAGAGATACCGAGTATTAATAAATCATACTCGTTCATTGCCACTAGTGCTGTGTCTTTTACATTAAAAATGTCGACCAGATCTTCACCAATAAACGCTCGAATCTTTTCTGCTGCCATTTCGGTGTAACAGGTACTAGAGCCGTAAAATAATCCTATTTTCATACTACAACTTTCTTTACTGGGAGTTGATGGGAGGTGGTGCCCAGATTCTACCTAGATTTGGCCAAAATTGCAGACTTGTATTGTTGATGAAACAAATTAGTTGGAAATCCGGTCTTTGCTCACATACCCTAGCGCTACACGTATAAGCAAAATAAGAGAACGTATGCAGACGAGCGATTTGGCATTGATGGAACGGTTTTTAGATGCCATGTGGATGGAGCGAGGTCTTTCAGAGAATACTCTGGCTTCTTATCGCAATGATTTGAATAAGCTTTTGACTTGGATGGATATCAATAACTACAAGTTGAGCTTTATTTCGACTTCTGGCCTGCAAGACTATCAGACTTGGCTGGTTGACCAAGATTATAAGCAGACCTCTCGGGCAAGAATGCTATCGGCCATTCGACGACTGTTTCAGTATTTGCACCGAGAAAAAGTGCGCGGTGATGATCCCAGTGCTTTGCTGGTGAGTCCCAAGTTACCCAAGCGATTGCCGAAAGATATTTCGGAGCAGCAAGTGGATGCTTTACTCTCAGCACCTGACCCAGAAGATCCGCTCGAGCTACGAGATAAGGCGATGTTAGAGCTGCTTTATGCCACAGGTCTTCGTGTCACCGAGCTTGTGAGCTTAACGATGGAAAACGTCAGCCTTCGTCAAGGTGTGGTACGGGTAATAGGTAAAGGTGGTAAAGAGCGATTAGTGCCGATGGGAGAAAATGCGGTTGATTGGCTTGAAACCTTTTTGACCAAAGGGCGTCCAAGTTTGTTAGGAGAAGTCACTAGTGACGTGGTATTTCCGAGTAAACGAGCTCGGCAGATGACAAGACAAACGTTTTGGCATCGGATTAAGTTTTACGCCACCTTGGCAGATATCGATAGTGACGCTTTATCTCCTCACGTGTTACGCCATGCGTTTGCCACCCACCTACTCAATTACGGGGCGGACCTGCGTGTGGTGCAAATGCTGTTAGGGCATAGTGACTTATCGACCACCCAAATTTATACTCACGTGGCAACTGAGCGTCTTAAGCAGATCCATGGACAGCATCACCCACGTGCTTAGTTGTACATTTAATTAATTATCAAAGGTTTGAAATCATGCGTTTATTTCGCCAACTGGCTATTCTAGGTTCTTCATTATTGCTGTCTGCCACCACATTGGCAGCCCAAACCGCCAACGTTGCCGAGATTGAAGCTCGCTTTGCAAAAATTGGTATTTCGGTGACAGAAGTTAGTGATAGCGAAGTGGAAGGTCTTGTAGAAGTGACGACCAATCAAGGTCTATTCTTTGTGACGCCATCGGGTGACCATTTCATTCATGGTAAAATGTTCTCGCTAAACAAAGATGGTGAATATCGTGATGTGATGGCGAAAAAGTCGGTCGATAAGATCGCCAAGTTTGAATCGAGCTGGATTGAGTACAAAGCTGAAAACGAAAAATACGCCATCACTGTGTTTACTGACACCGATTGTGGTTACTGTCTAAAGCTGCATAAGCGCATGAAAGCTTACAATGATCTAGGTATTACGGTTCGTTACTTAGCGTATCCTCGTGCAGGTGTTCAGAGTAAAACAGGGTTAGCGATGTCGAGTATCTGGTGTAGCGCAGACCCGAAAGCGGCAATGGATACAGTGAAGCTCAACCGCACTCTGCCTGAAGGCACATCCCCGGTTAGCGAGTGTTCAGACACTATCGCTAAGCAATTTTTGTTAGGCAAAAATCTAGGAGTTACAGGCACTCCAGCAATCATTGCGCCAAACGGCTCCTTAATTGGAGGCTTTGTTGAGCCCAACGAACTAATTGCTCACCTAGACGCTATCAGCGCATCTAAGTCTTAATTTTGTTGCCCTGCTTAGGCAGGGCGCTTTCACCTGCCAATGTAAATGACCACTATGATCCAAGTTAAGCGTCGCCCAGAAGTCCAGTCTACATCCTTACCTGAAACCCTTTCGCCATTGTTACGTCAGATCTACGCCAGTCGTGGCATTGAGTCGATGGCGCAACTAGAGCGCGGTGCCAAGTCATTACATTCCTATACATTGCTTGGTGGGTTAGATAAGGCCGTGGAGTTGCTATTTGACGCCATCAAGCAGCAAAAGCGCATCATCGTGGTGGGCGATTTTGATGCTGATGGTGCAACCAGTAGTGCGCTGTCAGTGTTAGCCATGCGTATGCTTGGCAGCAATAACGTCGATTACTTGGTACCAAATCGCTTTGAAGACGGCTATGGGCTGAGCCCAGAGGTTGTGGATCAGGCGATTGAAATAGGCGCAGAACTGATCATGACGGTAGATAACGGCGTCTCATCCATTGATGGGGTTCGTTATGCCAAGGAAAAAGGGTTACAAGTGGTGGTGACCGACCACCACTTGCCGGGCGAAGAGTTGCCAATCGCCGATGCAATGGTCAATCCGAATCTTGAAGACTGTAAGTTTCCCTCTAAGGCTCTTGCGGGCGTCGGTGTAGCCTTCTATTTGATGATGGCTCTGTGTGTGGCGATGCGTAAGGCCAACTGGTTTGCCGATAGCGGTATGCAAGAGCCTAAGCTGATGGAGCTTATAGATTTGGTTGCTCTGGGCACTGTCGCTGATGTTGTGCCACTGGATGACAACAACCGCATCTTGGTCCATCAAGGTTTGCAGCGTATCCGTGCGGGTAAGGCTCGTCCGGGCATTCAAGCGCTGATTGAGATTGCCAAACGTAGCCCGCATCGCTTGGTGGCTGCCGACTTTGGTTTTGCCCTTGGTCCACGAATTAATGCAGCTGGCCGTTTGGATGACATGTCTTTCGGTGTTGAGCTTTTGATGAGTAATAATATCCACGCTGCCCGCCGCATGGCGAGCGAACTGGATGGGTTAAATCAGACTCGTAAAGAGATTGAAGAGGGCATGAAGCAAGAGGCGATGGCTTTTTGCGAACGCCTTGAGTTTGGCACCAGCACTGAGATGCCTTATGGTCTAGCCCTGTTCCAACGTGATTGGCACCAAGGGGTAATTGGTATCTTGGCTTCTCGTATTAAGGAGCAGTATCACCGTCCAGTGATTGCCTTTGCTGATGGCGGTGAAGGCTTTATCAAAGGTTCATGTCGCTCTATTCCAGCGCTACATATGCGTGATGCGCTGGATCGTATTGATACCCAAAATCCGGGGTTGATTGTGAAGTTTGGTGGCCACGCCATGGCAGCTGGCCTCACCATTCGTGAAAAAGATTTCGAACGCTTTAGCAAGTTGTTTGATCAAGTGGTTCGCCAAGAGATCGATGAGAGCGCTCTTCAGGGCATTATTCTTTCCGACGGTGAACTTTCTCCTGAGCATTTCCATTTATCCACTGCGGAAATGCTACGCAACGCAGGTCCATGGGGACAAGCGTTTCCTGAGCCGATATTTGATGGTGAATTTAAGATCCTGCACCAAAAGCTGGTGGGAGAAAAACACCTTAAATTGATGGTCGAACCGTTATTTAAAGGGCATCCAACCCATATTATGCTCGATGCAATCGCTTTTAACGTTGACCTGCGCCGTTGGCCAGATGCTTCTGTTAAAACGGTGAAAATGGCGTATCGATTGGATATTAATGAGTTTCGTGGTAATCAGTCATTGCAGTTGATGGTTGAGAACTTGGATGCTTCTTAGGCTTGCTTTTAGTTTGAGTGAGTAACTATTGCCCCTCTCCTTTTCAAGCAGCGGCGTAGGTGTTGATCTGGAGGGGGTTAATTCTGCAGACTAACGTTGAATTCTGCACTTTATCCTTACCTTGGCTTTTACCCCCCCCTCTAACTCCCCCGGAACGCCGGCCGCTTGAAAAAGGGGAGGATTTTAAAACGCTCGCTTTTAGTCATACTTACCCCCAATTTTTCCTGTATCTCCGTCACATTTTTCAGTAGAATTCCTCGGTTAAATTCTACTCACTGAAAATGAGCAATCATGTTTGAAATCAATCCGATTAAAAACCGCCTGCAGGACGTGTCTGAGCGCACAAATGTCCTGAGGGGGTACCTTTGACTATGACGCTAAGAAAGAGCGTCTAGAAGAGGTTAACGCAGAACTAGAACAACCGGATGTGTGGAACGAACCAGAGCGTGCCCAAGCGCTAGGTAAAGAGCGTTCTTCACTAGAAGCGGTTGTTGAAACTATTGATCAACTTGACCAAGGTGTAGAGGACGTTGAAGGTCTTCTAGAGCTTGCGGTTGAAGAAGAAGATCAAGAGACATTTGACGAAATCGAGCCAGAGCTTGCAGATCTAGAAGCGAAGCTTGAGAAGCTAGAATTCCGCCGTATGTTCTCGGGCGACCACGATGCATCAGACTGCTACATTGACTTGCAGTCAGGCTCAGGTGGCACCGAGGCGCAGGACTGGACTTCAATGATGCTACGTATGTATCTACGCTGGGCAGAATCGAAAGGCTTCAAAACGGAAGTTATCGAGGTGTCTGAGGGTGAAGTTGCAGGCCTTAAAGGCGCAACAGTACGTATCTCGGGTGAGTACGCTTACGGTTGGTTACGTACTGAGACCGGTGTACACCGCCTAGTTCGTAAATCACCGTTCGACTCAAGCGGCCGTCGTCACACGTCATTTGCTTCTGCGTTTATCTACCCAGAGATTGATGACAACATTCAGATCGACATTAACCCTGCAGATCTACGTATCGATGTATACCGTGCATCGGGCGCAGGTGGTCAGCACGTAAACACCACCGAATCTGCGGTACGTATTACCCACGTACCAACCAACACAGTGGTACAGTGTCAGAACGACCGTTCTCAGCATAAGAACAAAGACCAAGCGATGAAGCAGCTACGTGCTAAGCTTTTCGAACTTGAGTTGCAAAAGCAGAATGCTGAGAAACAAGCCAACGAAGACGCTAAGTCTGACATCGGCTGGGGTAGCCAGATCCGCTCTTACGTACTTGATGATTCACGTATCAAAGACTTACGTACCAGCGTTGAAAACCGCAACACCCAAGCGGTACTTGATGGCGACCTAGACAAATTTATCGAAGCTAGCCTGAAATCAGGCCTTTAAGCTTTATCACCGACACAAAAAAGAAACAGGATACATCGAAAATGACTGATGCTGTTCAAAATGAGAACCAACAAGAAGAGAACAAGCTGATTGCTGAGCGTCGCGCGAAACTGGACCACATCCGCCAGTCGTGCAAAGCAAACGGCCACCCAAATGATTTCCGTCGTGAGCACCTAGCAGGTGACTTGCAAGCGGAGTTCGGTGATAAGACTAAAGAAGAGCTTGAAGAGCTAAACCACGTCGTAGCAATTGCTGGTCGTGTCATGGCTAAGCGTGGTCCATTCCTTGCGATCCAAGAGACTTCTGGCCGCATCCAAGCATACGCTGCAAAAGATGTTCAGAAAGAGCTTAAAGAGAAGTACCAAGGTCTAGATATCGGTGACATCATCGGTGTTAAAGGTGCGCTGCACAAGTCTGGTAAAGGCGACCTATACGTAAACATGGAATCTTACGAGCTGCTAACTAAAGCACTTCGTCCGCTTCCAGAGAAGTTCCACGGTCTAACAGACCAAGAGATGCGTTACCGTCAGCGTTACGTTGACCTAATCGTAAATGAAGATTCTCGTAACGCATTCATTGTACGTTCTAAGCTAGTATCATCTATCCGTAACTTCATGAGCTCAAAAGGCTACTTAGAAGTTGAAACGCCGATGATGCACGTGATCCCTGGTGGTGCGACGGCTCGTCCATTCATCACTCACCACAACGCACTAGACATCGACATGTACCTACGTGTTGCGCCAGAGCTATATCTGAAGCGTCTAGTTGTCGGTGGTTTTGACCGTGTATTTGAGATCAACCGTAACTTCCGTAACGAAGGTCTTTCTCCACGTCACAACCCAGAATTCACCATGATGGAATTCTACCAAGCGTACTCTGACTACAAAGACCTAATGGATCTTACTGAAGAGATGCTAAGCACGGCAGCAATGGACGTTCTTGGTTCTACGTCTATGCCTTACGGTGATGAGACGGTTGAATTTGGTGGCACGTACGCTCGCATGAGCATGTTTGAAGCAATCAAACACTACAACCCAGACCACGCTGAGATCCAAGCGCTAACTGAAGCCGACCTACAAGACCGTGACAAGATGGTAGCCATCGCGAAATCTGTACACGTTGAAGTAGAGACATTCTGGACTTGTGGTCAGCTACTTGAAGAGATCTTTGGTGAAACGGCTGAGCCTCAGCTAATTCAACCAACCTTCATCACTGGCTACCCAGCGGACATCTCTCCACTGGCTCGTCGTAGCGATGACAACCCATTCTTCACTGACCGCTTTGAGTTCTTCATCGGTGGCCGTGAAGTAGCGAACGGTTTCTCTGAGCTTAACGATGCAGAAGACCAAGATGCTCGCTTTAAAGCGCAGGTTGATGCGAAAGATGCCGGTGATGATGAAGCGATGTACTACGATGCAGACTACATCACAGCGCTTGAGCACGGCTTACCGCCAACAGCAGGTCAAGGTATCGGTATCGACCGTCTAGCGATGCTATTTACCAATACTCACACTATCCGTGACGTGATCCTATTCCCAGCGATGCGTCCACAAGCGTAATCTTACGTTTGATTGATAGCTAAAAAGCCAGTCGTATTACGACTGGCTTTTTTTATGCTTGAAGAAATCCGTGCTTCGCTTTGCAAGATCAGATAATTAGTCGTATTGGTATTAGCCCGATGGGTATAACTCCGCCTAATTTTGTACTGATAAAAAAATCCCCGCTCATTTGAGCGGGGACTTTTGAAGGAATTCTTGTTTATGCAGTAGCGAACAGAATCGCACCTGGCATGACAACGAATACTGACACTAGGTAGCCAATCACAACCGACTTGTTCTTCACAGCCATGTCAGAGATGAACTCAGAACCTTTCACTGGCAGTTCACGTAGGAACGGAATACCGAAGATGAATACCGTTGCCAAGATGTTGAACGCTAGGTGTACTAGAGCAATTTGAAGTGCGAATACTGCGAACTCACCAGTTACTGCGGTTGCAGCCAGAAGTGCTGTAATACAAGTACCGATGTTAGCGCCCAGAGTAAATGGGTAAACGTCACGAACTTTTAGTACACCAGAGCCCACTAGAGGCACCATCAAGCTAGTCGTCGTCGATGAAGACTGTACAAGAACCGTTACAACTGAACCTGAAGCGATACCGTGTAGAGGACCGCGGCCAATTGCACTCTTAAGAATTTCACGAGCACGGCCAACCATTAGGCTCTTCATCAGTTTGCCCATCGCAGTGATTGCGATAAAGATAGTCAGGATACCTAGACCAATCAACATAACACCGCCTGCCACGCTACCAAAGCCAGCTAGAGGCTCTTGGATGGCACTTACTACAGGTTTGGTGAGTGGTTTGATGAAGTTGAAGCTCTTCATGCTCATATCGCTAGCACCCATCATAGGTGATACCAACCAAGTCGAAATCTTGTCTAACAGACCAAACATCATTTCAAGAGGTAGGAAGATCGCAACGGCAAGAAGGTTAAAGAAATCATGGATAGTTGCACTTGCGAACGCACGCTTGAACTCAGTATTACAACGAACGTGGCCAAGACTTACTAGGGTATTGGTCACTGTTGTACCAATGTTTGCACCCATAATCATTGGAATGGCGGTTTCAACAGGCAAACCACCTGCAACCAAGCCAACAATAATAGAAGTCACTGTACTAGAAGATTGGATTAGGGCAGTTGCCACCAAACCGATCATAAGACCTGCTACAGGGTGTGAAGCAAATTCAAAGAGTGTTTTAGCATGCTCACCAGAAGCCATTTTAAAGCCACTGCCTACCATAGATACAGCAAGTAGTAGAAGGTAAAGCATGAATGCCAGGTTTGCCCAGCGTAACCAGCGTGAAGCGTTTGAGCCTGCAACCGGTGATGCAGTATTGCCTTTAGCTTGGTCCATAATAGTTCTCTCCAGTTGACCGTTAAGTTAGTTTTGGTCTGTTTGTGAATCTGAGGCTGATACTAGAGATCGAATATTGCAGTTATATGACAGAATTATTTAAACCCGACATAAATAACAGTTTTTCGACGCAAACGTTTTCCTGACAATTGTGTTTTTATAATTTATTGTTTTTTATGGGTATTGTTCTTTGTGGATGATGTGGGGAAGGCGGAGGTTTACTTTGAAGTGGCAAAATATCGGTACAGTTTTTGTGCTTCTATGTGACTTTTATGTCATAAACATCACAATTAATTTCGTCATAATTCGGTATTAGTGTTCTATAGTTCGGAAAAATCGAAGTTGTGGAGTCTGAGCGAGTTTTTGATTAAAATGTTGTTTTCTCATCTAGCAGCATTTCAATATGTCTCATTTAAACTATAACCATCTTTATTACTTTTGGATGGTTTGCAAACAAGGCTCTGTGACAAAAGCGGCCGATGCACTGTTCCTAACACCACAAACAGTGACTGGACAGATCAAAGCACTCGAAGAGCGAATGGACGGCAAGCTCACTAAGCGCAACGGGCGTAGTGTTGAACCGACCGAACTTGGGCAATTGGTATTTAAGTACGCCGATCGTATGTTTGGTTTGAGCTATGAAATGCTTGATATCGTTAACTACAGTCAACGCTCGAACATTCTGTTTGATGTAGGTGTTGCGGACGCACTGTCTAAACGACTGGTCAGTAAGATATTGATGACCACGGTGCCTGCGGACAACAGTATCCATTTGCGCTGTTTTGAATCGACTCACGAACTCTTGCTTGAGCAACTGTCGCAACACAAGTTAGATATGATCTTGTCAGATTGTCCGGTGGACTCGAGTCAAAGCCCGGGCCTTTATAGTAAGAAGCTAGGTGAGTGCAGTATGAGCTTCTTTAGTTCCGCCCCAATAGAACACGACAACTTGCCGCTTATATTAGAAGAGCGCAAGCTGCTTATTCCTGGGAGTCGAACCTCAATGGGGCGCAATGTACTGCAATGGTTTGATCGTCAGGGACTTTCACCCAATGTATTGGGTGAGTTTGATGATGTGGCGTTAATGAAAGCCTTTGCTCGTTACCATCCAGATGCTATCTTCCTTGCCCCGAGTCTTTACATGTCAGAAGTTGAGCGAGACACACCTTTGCATTTGATCCACCAAGTGGAAGACCTGAAAGAAGAGTATTACGTGATCTTTGCTGAGCGAATGATCCAGCACCCAACGGTTAAAAATGTGTGTGATGCCAATTTTACGAACCTATTTCAGTGATCAGTAACGTGTTATTGCTCGAGGATATGTAATAACATTTTTGTTAAGATCTTCAATCAGTGACATACAACAATAAGATTGAAGTAAAAGAAGTTTGGGCCTGCGGAGGCTAGTAGATGAATTTACAGGACATGGAGCAGAACTCTGCTCAAGCGGTTATCCTACTTAAGGCAATGGCGAACGAGAGACGCCTACAGATTTTGTGCATGCTGCACGACAATGAGTTGTCCGTGGGCGAGCTATGCGCTCGCTTAGAGTTGAGCCAGTCAGCGCTGTCTCAGCATTTAGCGTGGTTACGTAAAGATGAGCTAGTTTCGACTCGCAAAGAAGCGCAAACCGTTTACTACTCGCTAAAAAGTCATGAAGTACAGCAGATGATAAAGCTGCTTCATGAACTCTACTGTAAATAGAAGAGTTCAAATCAGTCATGATAAAAAGGCCACCGCTAGGTGGCCTTTTTGCTATTACTTAGCGATACGCTTGTACTTGATGCGGTGAGGTTCCGCCGCTTGAGCACCCAGCGTCTGTTTCAGCCACTCAGTGTACTCAGTGTAGTTACCTTCGTAGAAGTTCACTTGGCCTTCATCGCGGTAGTCAAGGATATGCGTTGCGATACGGTCTAGGAACCAACGGTCGTGCGAGATAACCATGGCACAACCTGGGAACTCTAGCAGTGCTTCTTCAAGTGCACGTAGGGTTTCAACGTCAAGGTCGTTGGTTGGTTCATCGAGTAGCAGTACGTTGCCGCCAGTCTTAAGCAGTTTCGCTAGATGGACACGGTTACGCTCACCACCAGAAAGGTCACCGATAAGCTTCTGCTGATCGTTGCCTTTGAAGTTAAAGCGAGAGCAGTACGCGCGTGCTGGGATCTCAAAGTTGTTGATCTTGATGATATCAGCGCCTTCAGAGATCTCTTGGAATACCGTTTTGCTGTCATCCATAGAGTCACGGAACTGATCAACAGAGGCCAGTTTCACGGTTTCACCCACATCGATGGTGCCTGAATCCGCTTGCTCAGTGCCACTTAGCATCTTAAATAGGGTTGATTTACCCGCACCGTTAGCACCTACGATACCCACGATAGCACCCTTCGGCATGCTAAATGATAGGTCGTCGATAAGAACGCGATCACCAAATGATTTGGTCAGGTTGCTTACTTCGATAACCTTGTCACCTAGACGCTCACCTGGTGGGATGAACAGTTCGTTGGTTTCGTTACGCTTCTGGTGATCGCCGCTTTGTAGCTCTTCAAAGCGCGCCATACGTGCTTTAGATTTCGCTTGGCGACCTTTAGGGTTTTGACGAACCCACTCAAGTTCTTTCTCGATGGTTTTTTGACGAGCTTTCTCTTGAGACGCTTCTTGTTTCAGACGCGCATCTTTCTGCTCAAGCCATGAGGTGTAGTTACCTTCCCATGGGATACCTTCACCACGGTCAAGCTCTAGAATCCAGCCAGCTGCGTTATCTAGGAAGTAACGGTCGTGCGTGATTGCCACAACAGTACCGGTGTAATCCACTAGGAAGCGCTCAAGCCACGCAACAGATTCTGCATCCAGGTGGTTGGTTGGTTCGTCAAGAAGCAGCATATCTGGCTTCTCAAGCAGTAGGCGACAGATAGCTACACGACGACGCTCACCACCAGAAAGATGTTCGATCTTCGCATCCCACTCAGGAAGACGTAGTGCTTCAGCGGCACGCTCTAGAGAGTTCTCTAGGTTGTGACCATCTTTTGCTTGGATAAGTGCTTCAAGCTCACCTTGCTCTTTTGCTAGGGCATCGAAGTCTGCATCAGGTTCTGCATAAGCTGCGTATACTGCGTCTAGACGAGACATCGCACCAGCAACGTCTGCAACCGCTTCTTCAACGATTTCACGCACAGTTTTAGATTCGTCAAGCACAGGTTCCTGAGGTAGGTAACCAACGTTTAGACCAGGTTGCGGACGCGCTTCACCATCGATATCAGTATCGATACCAGCCATGATGCGTAGCAGAGTAGATTTACCTGCACCGTTTAGACCCAAAACACCGATTTTAGCGCCTGGGAAGAAGCTTAGAGAAATGTCCTTAAGGATCTGACGCTTTGGTGGAACAATCTTGCTCACACGCGACATGGTATAGACGTATTCAGCCATTGCCGATCTTTCCTATGTATACGAAAAAATAATGGCATATTTTAACCCAGCAGGTCAGGAATGTCAGGGGAAGGTGAGGTTTTTTATCAAGGTTACATTTTGTCTCAATGTTAAGGGAACCAAGCTGGCAAAATTGGGGTCAGCAAGTAACAGCTGTAATTAAACCACTTTAGTCTTGAGTTACCGCTAAACTTAGTTTTGAATGGTCGAACAGGGAAAATCTATTCGATATCAAATAAAAACATTGCCACTTCGATGATTAACAATAAAGGCGATGCGACAAAAGGAAAAAACTATGCGTCAGGCATTCTATGGATTGGGCTTATTACTAAGCTCTTTTGCTGCAACTTCTAGTGCAATCGGAAGTGAAGACATGCTCCAGCAGCAAAGGGATTGGTATGATCAAGCCCAGGATTTACTCGATAAAAAACAGCTCTCTCAATATCAATCGCTTCGGTCTAAGATAGCAGATTACCCGCTCACACCTTATGTGGACTATCGAGCCTTTTTGCTTGAGTTAGACCAAAAAACACCTGCTGAAGTCGAAAAGTTCCAAAAACAATATTATGAGTTCCCATTTTCTAAACGCATCCGTGCTAACTATCTCGACCAGCTCGCCGCGGACAAACAGTGGGATACCATTCATCAGTACCAAACTCAGTTGCCAAGAGGCGAGACCTATCAATGCTATTTCTATACTGCGAAACTAAAGCACGGCCAGCAGTCTCAAGCCTTTGCAGGGGCAGATAAGCTGTGGCTGAGTGGAAATAGTGTCAGCAAAGCTTGTGATGAGCTATTTGCTCAATGGAAAGCGGCAGGGAAACTCAGTGATGATAAAATTCTTGAGCGTATTTTGCTGGCTTTTGAAGCTCGTAGCGGTGGTTTAGTTAAGTACCTAGAACGTCAACTCAACGATGATGCCCCAGGAGAATTTGCGGTTGAGCTCTACAACCGGCCTCAAGAAGTGGGCAAGTTTGCTAAAAAGCAGTACGTGACGCCGTACAATCAAAAGTTGTCTATGCTGGCGCTCAAGCGTTTAGCTCGCAGTAACCCCAAAGCTGCGATTGAGCAGTTTGACTTGGTCGTGTCAGGACAAAAACTCACGGCCAAGCAAAAACAAGGCCTGTATGACAATATTGCCAGCCGTATCATGGGGTCAGAGGAGCCAGAGCTGCAAAAATGGCGGGACAAGGCTCTGGCGTACACATCAAATGATCGCTTGGTCGAGCGACGTATTCGTATGTCCCTACGAGAAGCGGATTGGAACAGCGTTGAAACTTGGATTGCTCGTTTATCGACCAAAGAGCGCAGTAAATACCGTTGGCAATATTGGTTGGCGCGGGTTGAGTTGGAGAGTGGTCGTGAAAGTGCCGCAACGCAGCGTTTAGAGGCTATTGTGGGTAAGCGCCACTATTATAGTGTCGCAGCGGCGCAAACCTTAGGTAAGCCCATTGAGTTTGATATTTTGAGGACCAGTGCTGACCTGTCCGTCCTTAAAGCACATCAGTCTACCTTAGATCGCGTTGAAGAGCTGATTGCTGTGGACAAGATTGCCGCAGCAAAAAATGAATGGAATTGGCTTTTGATGCGTTCAGATCAGGCGCAAAAAAATGCCTTAGCCAAATACGCAGCGCAGCAGCGCTGGCACCACCTGACCGTTAAAGCGTCGATCAATGCCAAATTGTGGGACGATATCTATCTTCGTTTCCCATTGGCGCACCGCTGGTGGTTTAACTTCTACGGCGAGAAGCATCAAGTTGAGCCGTTGACATTGTTGTCGCTTGCTCGTCAAGAAAGTGCGCTGGATGCAGAAGCTCGCTCATCGGTCGGAGCTCGGGGCATCATGCAGATCATGCCTGATACGGCTAAGGAAACCGCCAGACGTTATGATATTAGTTACCGAGGCCCTAAAGAGCTTTACTCAGTGCAGAAGAATATTGAAATTGGTAGTCGTTATTTAGGCAGCCTGCTCAAGCAGTATGATGGCAACCGTATTTATGCGTTTGCCGCCTATAACGCAGGCCCTCATCGAGTGAAGTCTTGGCGCAAGATCAGCGACAACAAACTCGATGTATATGCGTTCATTGAGTCGATCCCTTTCAATGAAACCCGTGGTTATGTGCAAAATGTGTTGATGTTTGAGTCATATTATCGTTACTTGACTGATACCCAAGGTGAGTTCTTATCGGCAAAAGAGCGCAGCGCAACTTATTGATTAACGCTACCATCCCGCCGACTAGCGTTGACCAGATCTTGGTAATCGCTTCGTTGGCGGGTAAACTTAGCTGGAATTCATATCTTTATTGGACGGCAATCCATGTCAAAATCGCCTGACTATTCTGAGTGGCAAGATCTTCTTAATCTGGTTAAACACGCCAGCGACAGCGAGCAGCACGAGATGCTATTAACCATGCTAATGACGCCTGATGAGCGAGATGCGCTGGTGGCACGAGTGAATATCCTGCATGAACTCTTAGCTGGAGACATGTCTCAGCGTCAGATCAGTCAGATGTTAGGAGTAGGTATTGCAACCATTACTCGCGGTTCAAATGAGTTGAAAGGAAAGTCAGTGCAGGAGAGACAGCAGCTTCAATCTCTGTTGGAATCACAGCTCGAAGAAAAGTAGCGCCAGTTTTATAAGAGACCGACTCCTATTGAAATGGGGTCGGTCTTTTAGATTCTGGCTCGCACAAACTCAATCTGATTAAAACAGATCTGGGTTAGTGAAGGGGATCAGCGCCAAAATCAATGCCTGATGATAAACCGAACTGCGGGTTAGCTGGTTTTGAGTGAGTAACCCAATGGCCCCACCTTTTTGCTTGATGTTTTCGGTGGCAAAGGTCTCATCCATTACATCACCAAGTTCTTTGCCGAGTCTTAATTGCTCTAACACCTTTGGTGGCAGCATCAAGCTGGCACTGCGTGACTCACCTCGCTTGTGGGCATCTTCAATGATCATCCAAGCGAAAGTTGCGTCACCATCAAGTCCAGCTTCAAGGCCGACATAAAAATCAGCGTCAGAACATGCAAGTTTTGCGTTGCGAATACGATTTATCGCACCGAGCTTAGTCTCTTCATTAGTCATCGGTTGATCAGCGACCTCGCTGGCCACCGACACGCCTTCAAAAATAAAGGTTTGCTCAGGCATTGCCTGCTCAAACGCTGTGGTCACAGCGTTGATTTTGGCAGGATTTAAAGAAGCAACAATCACACGTTTCATGGCTTACTCTGACATCTTAACTTGAGTGGCTTGGATGTTTTCACTTGGGTAGCAGCCGAGCACTTTTAGGTGGCGAGTTAGTTTGGTCAACTCATTGATAGCGTGTTGCATTCCCTCAGACTCAAGGTGCGCTTCAAGGTCGACGTAAAACATCTCCTCCCAAGGGTTACCCATGATTGGGCGTGACTCTAGTTTGGTCATATTGATACCGTAACGCTGCAATACCAGCAGTGACTCAACCAAAGAGCCCGCTTCTTGCGAAGTCGACATGATCAGCGTAGTTTTCGCCGGGATCTGCATCGAGACATCGACAGGCTTGCGAGCCACGACGATAAATCGAGTGTGGTTTTCTGTTTGGTTGGCAATGTTTCCTTGGATAGGCTGTAAGCCATAAAGCTTGCCACTAGATGCGTTGCCAATTGCAGCCACTTCAGGACTGTCGAGATCTTTGACCTTTTTCATCGCATCTGCGGTACTTGCACATGACTCAAGGGTGACGCCATCGAGACGGCTCAAGAACTCGCTACATTGTTGGTGTGGCTGCGGATGTGAGTAAAGGGTTTTAATTTGTTCAAGGCGCACTTCGCTGTTTGCTAGTAGGCAGTGTTCAATCGGCTGGGTGATCTCACCAACGATGTATAAAGTGGTATGCTGCAATAGGTCATAGACTTCGTTGATCGAACCCGAGCTGGTGTTTTCAATTGGCAGTACACCGTAGTCGGCGTGACCTGACTCAACGGTTTGAGCTACCTCTTTGAAGTGATCACAACTCAGCTCGATAAGTTCAGTATTGCGACGGCTAAAGTACTGACGACTGGCAAGATGTGAGTAGGAACCACTCGACCCCAAGAAAGCGACACGAGCCAGCGGTTTACGGCTCAATGCAGGGTTGAGCAGGTTTTGCAGGTAGGCTTGCTGCAACAGAACAGAGTCTTCAATGATGGTATGGAAAATCTTGGTAATGTACTGGGCGTCGAGCTCGTACTTATCTTTGCCATTATTTATTAGTTTGACCAGTAGCTCTTGCTCTCGCTTGGCGTCTCGCACTGGTTTGGAAGTTTCCACTTTGCTTTTTGCAACTTCGATACTCAGCTCACGTCGTTCTGAAAGTAGGCTAAGCAGCTGATCGTCCAGCTCATTTAAGCGCAAGCGGATATCATTAAGTCTGTCTGTCATTGAATTATCCCTATAAAAAAAGCCTCCGCTTGGGAGGCTTTCTGTTCGTTTTTGATTTATTTCTTTAACGAGCAAGCCTCTACCGATCAGCAGCTAAAAAAGAAATCAAAAAAGAACAGGTTAGTGTGTGTCATCTGTTTTCCTATGTCAGGTCTCTACTCACAATAAGCGGCAGGCAATATGTCGTCAAGTAAAAAAATGGCACCCTATTGGGTGCCAAAGAGAATTGTTTACCTAAGCGGACTAGGTCCTAATCATTATTCCTCAAGTTCTGCTTCTACTTCTGGTTGCTCTGGAACTTCTGCGTGCGTTGCACGACGTGCTTCTGGTTTATGGCGCAGTTTGTTTAGTTGTCTCTCCAGTTTCTGCTCGGTTTCATTAACTGCGGCATATAAATCTTCATGGGTAGCGGACGCAACAAGTTGACCTTTTGGCACGGAAATAATTGCCTCAAACTTCATCTTCTTGTTCGGTTCTTCGCTGATGCTGGATTGGCAGCCAATGATGTCTACTTGCCATTTTTCCAGTTTCTTAAATTTGCTCTCGATGTGCGATCGGATTGCAGAGGTGATTTCGATGTTTTTACCAGTGATGTTTACTTTCATAAGCGTTTTTCCTCTGTGTCATCCCTCATGGGTTAACTCCAGATTACTGTTTGAATGATAAAAAAATGTGATCTAAATCACTATTTGGAAGGGGTTTTTCGAGGTTGAAATTAAATGTGATCTTTCGCAAATCTTGTTTAAGTTTCTGACGAAATAGCTTGTGGTCGAAGCAAAAGTCATTAGATTGGGAAGAGTAGCAAGCTAAAAACCCTCTGTTTTTGGTGACTTTTTACAGCCTAAAAAAGAGAGTGGTTAAAAGCTGTTCGCTAAATTAATGTGAAGTTGATCGTATTGATTTTGTGGCAGTCGTTTGCTCACTTTACTGATCATAAAAAAACGCTCACCTCCAAGAGGTGAGCGTTTTTATTTTGTATTGAGCAAAAGGTTAAATCGGGTTTAACTCGATCATTTTTTGCGTGCGAGCTGCGGCATCTTCTAAACCCAGCTCCTGGTATGCTTTTAGCTGAAGCTTAAGTGATTGGCGCGCTGCAACCGTATCTGGGTAGGTTTTTTGTAGCTCTTGGCAGCGGTTGATGGCTGCAATCCATGCTTCACGACGAATATAGAAATCAGCCGTGGCTAAATCGTATTCCGCTAAGCGGTTTTTAAGCGCAAGCATGCGTTTTTGCGCATCTGCTGCAAACTCGCTGTTCGGATAACGTTGTAGTAGGCGTTTGAAGTCGTTGAATGCTGCTTTAACAGGCTCTGGATCTCGATCGCTACGCTCAACATTAAAGATGTCATGCATAAAGTTACGGTCTTGCGCCATATGGGTTAGACCACGCATGTACAAAACCCAATCGGTTTTCTCATGAGTCGGGTTTAGGCGTAAAAAGCGCTCAATCGTTGCAAGGCCAAGCGGAAGATCGTTGTTCTTGTAGTAGACATAAATCAGGTCTAACTGAACCTGCTCGGTGTAAGCACCGAAAGGATAACGGGAATCCAACGCTTCTAGTCGTTCGATGGCAGTACGCCAGTTACCAGTTTGAAGGGCGGCTTTTGCTTCTCCGTACAACTCTGCGGGAGGCACATCAGGCACAATTTCCTTGCTGCTTGAGCAACCGAACAAAAGTCCGAGCATCAGCAAGCCTGATAAAGTCTGCTTTTTCATATCAGCGGTGGGTTCCTTGCAATAATAATTTCTTCACCATCCGTTACATCTTCACCTATAACGGATACAATGGCTAATTAAACCATTTTATCCATACCAGTGGCTAGAGGCTGTTTGTCTTTATAATTTGAACTGAGCGCTGTTCAGAGCAAAAAAGTATTGAGACATCTAAGTTCACTTCAGGTGTTTGCCGTAAGGCACAACATGCACTGTTAGTCCCGCAGTAGAAGAAAAAGTTCGATATGGCGCAGCAAATTGAATTAACCAGTATTGTAAAACCAAGCCAACTTGGCCAACGTCTAGACCAGGCGGTGGCAGAGCTGTTTGGTGATTATTCACGTTCCAGACTCAAGGAGTGGTTGCTGGATGGTAAAATCAAGGTTGATGGTACCGTAATAAGCAAAGCACGACATAAAGTGATGGGCGGCGAAGAAATCGTTCTGCTTGCTGAGCTTGAAGACGAAGAGCGTTGGGAAGCGCAAGACATCCCACTTGATATCGTATTTGAAGACGATGATATTATTGTCATCAACAAACCACGTGATTTCGTGGTTCACCCAGGTGCAGGAACACCAGATGGTACAGTGCTCAACGCACTGCTTCACCATTACCCACAAATTGCCGAGGTGCCGCGAGCAGGTATCGTACATCGTCTCGATAAAGACACGACCGGTCTTATGGTCGTTGCTAAGACGGTTCCGGCTCAAACACGTTTAGTTCGTGCACTTCAAAAGCGTAGAATTACTCGTGAGTATGAAGCAATTGCTATTGGTCGCATGACCGCAGGTGGCATGGTGGATAAGCCAATTGGCCGTCACTCGACGAAACGTACGCTAATGGCAGTGAATGAACTGGGTAAACCAGCTGTAACGCATTATCGAGTAGCTGAGCATTTCCGTGAACACACACGTATTCGTCTGCGTTTAGAAACGGGACGTACTCACCAGATCCGTGTTCACATGGCTTACTTGCAGCATCCACTATTAGGCGATATTGCATACGGTGGTCGTGCGCGTATTCCTCGTGGTGCAACTCAAGAGTTGACTGATCATATTCGTGCATTCGACCGTCAAGCACTTCACGCTGTGATGCTTAAGTTTGAGCACCCAGTTACAAGGGAAGAGGTAGAATTCCACGCACCTGTGCCTGACGATATGATTGAGATGGCGGAAGCTCTTCGTCAAGATGTTCGCGATAACGGGCTAGAAGAAGAGTATTAAGCAATGATCATCCCTAATTGGCCTGCTCCGAAAAATATCAAAGCGGTATCGTCGACCCGTGTTGGTGGGGTATCGACAGGTAAATACCACGGATTAAATGTCGGAGCGCATGTTGGGGATGATATCTGTTTGGTTGAGCGTAACCGACGGATTTTTGCTCGCCAAACTGGAATGCCATCGGCGCCCGTTTGGCTTAATCAAACTCACTCCACCGACATTGTACGTGTGGAACAGCCATCTAAATCCGTGATAGATGCCGACGGTTCAATCACACGTACTCAAGGTGTGGTGTGCTGCGCAATGACGGCGGACTGCTTGCCCGTGCTTGTTACCGACATTGAAGGTAGCCAAGTCGCCGCAGTTCATGCTGGTTGGCGAGGGTTAGCCAATGGCATTGTAGAAAATGCGTTGGCACAATTTGATAAGCCAGTCATGGCTTGGCTTGGTCCAGGCATTGGTCAAAGTGCGTTTGAAGTGGGAGATGACGTTGTCGAAGCTTTTGTCTCCCACGACACTAAAGCAATGACTGCCTTTACAGCCAAGAAAGATGGTAAATGGCTCGCAGATATGCCAAAGCTGGCCAAGCTGCGTTTAGCTGCTCAAGGTGTGGAGCACATTTACGATAGCGGGCTATGTACTTATCAAAATCCTACCCAGTTTTACTCTTATCGTCGTGATGGGGTGACCGGACGTTTAGCAAGTTTTATCTGGATCGACTAATTCACTTCAACACCTTGAAAATCCTCTGACTCATAACCATCTTTGGAGCATAACGAATTCATCAGTTTGGCTCCGGAGGTAGATATGCGCCTGGATCGTTTTACCAGTAAATTTCAAGTTGCCATCTCTGACGCTCAGTCACTCGCGCTTGGGCGTGATCATCAGTACATCGAACCTGTGCACCTAATGGTGTCTTTGCTTAATCAAGACGGCAGCACAATTCGTCCGCTTCTTACTACACTAGGGGTGGATGTTATCCAACTGCGCTCTAAGTTGAGCGAGATGATGGACCGATTGCCTAAAGTCAGTGGCATTGGTGGTGATGTTCAGCTTTCCTCGGGCATGGGGACCTTGTTCAACATGTGTGACAAGGTGGCTCAAAAACGCCAAGATGCCTATATCTCCTCTGAAATCTTTTTATTAGCCGCTATTGAAGACCGTGGTCCATTAGGCCAGTTACTCAAGGAGTTTGGTCTGACCGAGAAAAAGGTCAGTGAGGCCATCGAAAAGATCCGTGGTGGTCAGAAAGTCGATGACCCAAATGCAGAAGATAAGCGCCAAGCGCTTGAAAAGTTCACTATCGACCTTACCGAACGCGCAGAGCAAGGCAAGCTCGATCCGGTTATCGGTCGAGACGATGAAATTCGACGAACCATCCAAGTATTGCAGCGCCGCACCAAAAACAACCCAGTGATCATCGGTGAGCCTGGGGTGGGTAAGACCGCTATTGTTGAAGGACTTGCACAGCGCATCATCAATAATGAAGTGCCGGAAGGCTTACGTGGTCGCCGAGTCTTATCACTAGATATGGGCGCATTAGTGGCGGGTGCTAAATATAGAGGCGAGTTTGAAGAACGTCTTAAATCGGTATTGAACGAACTTTCGAAAGAAGAGGGGAACGTCATCCTCTTTATTGATGAAATACATACCATGGTAGGGGCCGGCAAAGGTGAAGGCTCAATGGATGCTGGCAACATGCTCAAGCCTGCGCTAGCTAGAGGTGAACTCCATTGCGTGGGGGCTACGACTCTGGATGAGTATCGTCAATATATAGAAAAGGACCCAGCGTTGGAGCGCCGCTTCCAGAAAGTACTGGTAGACGAGCCTAGTGTGGAAGATACCGTTGCAATTTTGCGTGGATTGAAAGAGCGCTACGAGCTACACCATCACGTAGAAATTACTGATCCAGCGATTGTTGCTGCTGCCAGTTTATCCCATCGTTATGTTTCTGACCGCCAGTTGCCGGATAAAGCCATCGACCTTATAGATGAAGCCGCATCGAGCATTCGTATGCAGATTGACTCCAAGCCAGAATCTCTCGATAAGCTCGATCGCAAAATCATCCAATTGAAGATAGAGCAACAAGCCTTAGTCAATGAGCAAGATGATGCCAGCTATAAACGTTTGAGTGCTTTAAACCTAGAGCTGTCGGAAAAAGAGCGTGACTACGCCGAGTTAGAAGAAATCTGGAAGGCGGAAAAAGCGGCGCTTTCGGGCACGCAGCATATTAAATCAGAGCTAGAACAGGCGCGCATGGATATGGATATCGCTCGAAGAGCGGGTGATCTTAATCGGATGTCTGAGTTGCAGTACGGTCGTATACCAGAACTAGAGAAGCAGTTAGACCTAGCGACACAAGCCGAAATGCAAGAGATGACACTGCTGCGCAACAAAGTGACTGATAACGAAATTGCGGAAGTGTTATCAAAGCAAACGGGGATTCCTGTGTCTAAAATGCTGGAAGCGGAAAAAGAGAAGCTTCTACGTATGGAAGATGTGCTGCATAAACGAGTGATTGGTCAGACGGAAGCTGTAGAAGTGGTTGCCAACGCAATTCGCCGCAGTCGAGCTGGATTATCTGATCCCAATAAACCGATTGGCTCTTTCTTATTCTTAGGCCCTACGGGGGTGGGTAAAACGGAACTTTGCAAAACACTAGCTAAGTTTATGTTCGACAGTGAAGATGCCATGGTGCGTATCGACATGTCAGAGTTTATGGAGAAACACTCAGTGGCTCGCTTGGTTGGAGCGCCTCCAGGTTATGTGGGTTACGAAGAGGGCGGCTACTTGACCGAAGCCGTCCGTCGTAAGCCATATTCTGTCATATTACTTGATGAGGTAGAGAAAGCGCATCCCGATGTATTCAATATTCTACTTCAAGTGCTGGATGATGGTCGCTTGACTGACGGTCAGGGTCGAACAGTTGATTTTCGTAACAGTGTTGTGATTATGACGTCGAATTTGGGTTCTAGCCGAATTCAGGAAAACTTTGATGCATTAGATTATGACGGAATCAAAGACAAGGTGATGGAAGTCGTAAACCAACATTTCCGTCCTGAGTTTTTAAACCGAGTCGATGAGAGTGTGGTGTTTCATCCTTTGGGTCGAGAACACATTAAGTCAATTGCTTCGATTCAGCTCGAACGCCTTGGTTCTCGCATGGCAGATAAAGGTTATGAGTTAGAAGTCTCCGATAAAGCGCTCGATTTAATAGCAAAAGTCGGTTTTGACCCGGTATATGGAGCAAGACCATTAAAACGAGCAATTCAACAAAGTGTTGAAAACCCGTTAGCGAAAGATATTTTGGCGGGAAAAATCGTGCCAGAAAAGAAAGTTCAGCTCGTTGTGAGTAATGATAAAATCTTTGCACACCAGTAAAACACCATAAATAGGGGCATTTGCGCCCCTATTTTGTACAAATTGCTCTTTTGCTGACCACTTGGCTGTGAAAGGGCATTTTTTTTCAATTTTGCTATTGCGCTCGATCCGAATCTCCCTATAATGCGTCCTCGTTGTCACGGACAACAGCGGTTAGAAAAACTTGTTGACACGATAAGTTAACTCGCTAAAATGACCGTCCGCTTTGAGAAAGCTCTTAAAGCAAAGCTCTTTAACAATTTAAACCTATCAATCTGTGTGGGCACTCGTTGATGATAATCAAAATAGATACTTCGGTATCAACAATGATTTCAATGAACAGAGTGACCAATTCGAATCGAAAGATTCGGCACAGTCAATTCAAACATTACTATGTAATGTTCAGTATTCATTGAGTCGACAAAATCTTAAATTGAAGAGTTTGATCATGGCTCAGATTGAACGCTGGCGGCAGGCCTAACACATGCAAGTCGAGCGGAAACGAGTTATCTGAACCTTCGGGGAACGTTAACGGCGTCGAGCGGCGGACGGGTGAGTAATGCCTGGGAATATGCCTTGATGTGGGGGATAACTATTGGAAACGATAGCTAATACCGCATAACGCCTTCGGGCCAAAGAGGGGGACCTTCGGGCCTCTCGCGTCAAGATTAGCCCAGGTGGGATTAGCTAGTTGGTGAGGTAATGGCTCACCAAGGCGACGATCCCTAGCTGGTCTGAGAGGATGATCAGCCACACTGGAACTGAGACACGGTCCAGACTCCTACGGGAGGCAGCAGTGGGGAATATTGCACAATGGGCGCAAGCCTGATGCAGCCATGCCGCGTGTATGAAGAAGGCCTCGGGTTGTAAAGTACTTTCAGCAGTGAGGAAGGCATTAACGTTAATAGCGTTAGTGTTTGACGTTAGCTGCAGAAGAAGCACCGGCTAACTCCGTGCCAGCAGCCGCGGTAATACGGAGGGTGCGAGCGTTAATCGGAATTACTGGGCGTAAAGCGCATGCAGGTGGTTTGTTAAGTCAGATGTGAAAGCCCGAGGCTCAACCTCGGAACTGCATTTGAAACTGGCAGGCTAGAGTACTGTAGAGGGGGGTAGAATTTCAGGTGTAGCGGTGAAATGCGTAGAGATCTGAAGGAATACCGGTGGCGAAGGCGGCCCCCTGGACAGATACTGACACTCAGATGCGAAAGCGTGGGGAGCAAACAGGATTAGATACCCTGGTAGTCCACGCCGTAAACGATGTCTACTTGGAGGTTGTGGCCTTGAGCCGTGGCTTTCGGAGCTAACGCGTTAAGTAGACCGCCTGGGGAGTACGGTCGCAAGATTAAAACTCAAATGAATTGACGGGGGCCCGCACAAGCGGTGGAGCATGTGGTTTAATTCGATGCAACGCGAAGAACCTTACCTACTCTTGACATCCAGAGAATCCAGCGGAGACGCAGGAGTGCCTTCGGGAACTCTGAGACAGGTGCTGCATGGCTGTCGTCAGCTCGTGTTGTGAAATGTTGGGTTAAGTCCCGCAACGAGCGCAACCCTTATCCTTGTTTGCCAGCGAGTAATGTCGGGAACTCCAGGGAGACTGCCGGTGATAAACCGGAGGAAGGTGGGGACGACGTCAAGTCATCATGGCCCTTACGAGTAGGGCTACACACGTGCTACAATGGCGCATACAGAGGGTTGCCAGCCAGCGATGGTGAGCGGATCCCAAAAAGTGCGTCGTAGTCCGGATTGGAGTCTGCAACTCGACTCCATGAAGTCGGAATCGCTAGTAATCGTGGATCAGAATGCCACGGTGAATACGTTCCCGGGCCTTGTACACACCGCCCGTCACACCATGGGAGTGGGCTGCAAAAGAAGCAGGTAGTTTAACCTTCGGGAGGACGCTTGCCACTTTGTGGTTCATGACTGGGGTGAAGTCGTAACAAGGTAGCCCTAGGGGAACCTGGGGCTGGATCACCTCCTTATACGAAAGATTAGCTTTGATTAGTGTCCACACAGATTGATTAGGTTTAGAAAGTAAAGAGACTTACTCAGTGCTTTGCACTTAGTAACGGGGGTCTGTAGCTCAGCTGGTTAGAGCGCTCGCCTGATAAGCGGGAGGTCGGTGGTTCAAGTCCACTCAGACCCACCAAATCTTTCCGTCTGCGGCGTCAACAAGCTCGTTGTGTACTAGTGTACACGGCCTCACTTGTTTCCTTGCATACGAAAAGATTACCCAACGATGGGGCTATAGCTCAGCTGGGAGAGCGCCTGCCTTGCACGCAGGAGGTCTGCGGTTCGATCCCGCATAGCTCCACCATCTTTAAGGGTTTTTAACTCAAGAATCTTTAAAAATGGTGATTATCTTCGCTATCTATTAGCAGAGATGCACATTGCTCTTTAACAATTTGGAAAGCTGACGAATAACAACAATCCCCATATCTTTTAGATATGCGTTGTTATTCAAATTAAAAGTTCTCAAATCCTATATCTCTTAGAGATGTAGGTACCAACACACATTTAAGTGTTCTTGGAAATTTGAGTCCGGCAAAATCGAATGTTATCTCGCTCATTCAATAATGAGATAACGAACCTTGGTTGTTTGAACATACGAAACCTCTTGGGGTTGTATGGTTAAGTGACTAAGCGTACACGGTGGATGCCTTGGCAGTCAGAGGCGATGAAAGACGTATTAACTTGCGATAAGCCCAGATTAGGTAGTAAAAACCATTTGAGTCTGGGATTTCTGAATGGGGAAACCCGGCCGCATAAGCGGTCATCATTAACTGAATACATAGGTTAGTGAGGCGAACTCGGGGAACTGAAACATCTAAGTACCCGAAGGAAGAGAAATCAACCGAGATTCCGAAAGTAGCGGCGAGCGAAATTGGATTAGCCCTTAAGCTTTTAATGCGTTAGACGAATGTTCTGGAAAGTTCAACGATACAGGGTGATAGTCCCGTAGTTGTCGACGCATCATCAGTGAAATCGAGTAGGGCGGGACACGTGATATCCTGTCTGAATATGGGGGGACCATCCTCCAAGGCTAAATACTACTGACTGACCGATAGTGAACCAGTACCGTGAGGGAAAGGCGAAAAGAACCCCTGTGAGGGGAGTGAAATAGAACCTGAAACCGTGTACGTACAAGCAGTAGGAGCCTCCTTGTGGGGTGACTGCGTACCTTTTGTATAATGGGTCAGCGACTTATATTCAGTGGCAAGGTTAACCATCTAGGGGAGCCGTAGGGAAACCGAGTCTTAACTGGGCGATGTAGTCTCTGGATATAGACCCGAAACCAGGTGATCTAGCCATGGGCAGGTTGAAGGTTGAGTAACATCAACTGGAGGACCGAACCGACTAATGTTGAAAAATTAGCGGATGACTTGTGGCTAGGGGTGAAAGGCCAATCAAACCTGGAGATAGCTGGTTCTCCCCGAAAGCTATTTAGGTAGCGCCTCGGACGAATACTACTGGGGGTAGAGCACTGTTAAGGCTAGGGGGTCATCCCGACTTACCAACCCTTTGCAAACTCCGAATACCAGTAAGTACTATCCGGGAGACACACGGCGGGTGCTAACGTCCGTCGTGGAGAGGGAAACAACCCAGACCGCCAGCTAAGGTCCCAAATTACTACTAAGTGGGAAACGATGTGGGAAGGCTCAGACAGCCAGGATGTTGGCTTAGAAGCAGCCATCATTTAAAGAAAGCGTAATAGCTCACTGGTCGAGTCGGCCTGCGCGGAAGATGTAACGGGGCTAAGTAGTAAACCGAAGCTGCGGCTGCATACTTTGTATGCGGGGTAGGGGAGCGTTCTGTAAGCGGTTGAAGGTGGTCTGTAAGGGCTGCTGGACGTATCAGAAGTGCGAATGCTGACATGAGTAACGATAAAGGGGGTGAAAAACCTCCTCGCCGGAAGACCAAGGGTTCCTGTCCAACGTTAATCGGGGCAGGGTAAGTCGACCCCTAAGGCGAGGCCGAAAGGCGTAGTCGATGGGAAACGGGTTAATATTCCCGTACTTCTTACAATTGCGATGGGGGGACGGAGAAGGCTAGGTGGGCCTGGCGACGGTTGTCCAGGTTCAAGTACGTAGGCGGAAGAATTAGGTAAATCCGGTTCTTCTTAACGCTGAGATACGATGTCGAGCATCTACGGATGTGAAGTCATTGATGCCATGCTTCCAGGAAAAGCCTCTAAGCTTCAGATTGTAAGGAATCGTACCCCAAACCGACACAGGTGGTCGGGTAGAGAATACCAAGGCGCTTGAGAGAACTCGGGTGAAGGAACTAGGCAAAATGGTACCGTAACTTCGGGAGAAGGTACGCTCTTGTGGGTGAAGTCCCTTGCGGATGGAGCTAACGAGAGTCGCAGATACCAGGTGGCTGCAACTGTTTATTAAAAACACAGCACTGTGCAAAATCGTAAGATGACGTATACGGTGTGACGCCTGCCCGGTGCCGGAAGGTTAATTGATGGGGTTAGACGTAAGTCGAAGCTCTTGATCGAAGCCCCGGTAAACGGCGGCCGTAACTATAACGGTCCTAAGGTAGCGAAATTCCTTGTCGGGTAAGTTCCGACCTGCACGAATGGCGTAATGATGGCCACGCTGTCTCCACCCGAGACTCAGTGAAATTGAAATCGCTGTGAAGATGCAGTGTACCCGCGGCTAGACGGAAAGACCCCGTGAACCTTTACTACAGCTTGGCACTGAACATTGACCCTACATGTGTAGGATAGGTGGGAGGCTTTGAAACTTGGGCGCCAGTTCAAGTGGAGCCGTCCTTGAAATACCACCCTTGTAGTGTTGATGTTCTAACTTAGACCCCTAATCGGGGTTGAGGACAGTGCCTGGTGGGTAGTTTGACTGGGGCGGTCTCCTCCCAAAGAGTAACGGAGGAGCACGAAGGTGGGCTAAACACGGTTGGACATCGTGTGGTTAGTGCAATGGCATAAGCCCGCTTGACTGCGAGAATGACAATTCGAGCAGGTGCGAAAGCAGGTCATAGTGATCCGGTGGTTCTGTATGGAAGGGCCATCGCTCAACGGATAAAAGGTACTCCGGGGATAACAGGCTGATACCGCCCAAGAGTTCATATCGACGGCGGTGTTTGGCACCTCGATGTCGGCTCATCACATCCTGGGGCTGAAGTCGGTCCCAAGGGTATGGCTGTTCGCCATTTAAAGTGGTACGCGAGCTGGGTTTAGAACGTCGTGAGACAGTTCGGTCCCTATCTGCCGTGGGCGTTGGAAGATTGAAGGGGGCTGCTCCTAGTACGAGAGGACCGGAGTGGACGAACCTCTGGTGTTCGGGTTGTCATGCCAATGGCATTGCCCGGTAGCTAAGTTCGGAATCGATAACCGCTGAAAGCATCTAAGCGGGAAGCGAGCCCTGAGATGAGTCTTCCCTGGCACTTTAAGTGTCCTAAAGGGTTGTTCGAGACTAGAACGTTGATAGGCAGGGTGTGTAAGCGTTGTGAGGCGTTGAGCTAACCTGTACTAATTGCCCGTGAGGCTTAACCATACAACACCCAAGGGGTTTTGATGGACTCAAAGCTAAGAACGAATTGAATGTGTAGAGACGGTAAACGGCGAGCGGCTAAGGGCCGACGGCGTGAGAACAAAGAACAGCTTTCCAGATGATTATCGCTAGACTCCGTTGGCCGAATGCCGATGGCCGTTTACCGATAAACAGAATTTGCTTGGCGACCATAGCATTGTGGACCCACCTGATTTCCATGCCGAACTCAGAAGTGAAACGCAATAGCGCCGATGGTAGTGTGGGGCTTCCCCATGTGAGAGTAGGACATCGCCAGGCTTTGAACACAAATTGCTGCTGTAGCTTGCATCTTTTGATTCTGCGATGCTCATGTACATACGTACATTGCGCTTCTCAAATCAAAATCTGACGGCGCTACAACAACAATTTGAAGTCCAAAGCATTTTAGATTAGTAAGACTTTGGATGTAACAGTTTAGTGCGGAGTGGTAGTTCAGTTGGTTAGAATACCGGCCTGTCACGCCGGGGGTCGCGGGTTCGAGTCCCGTCCACTCCGCCACTTATTTAGACAAAGTTAAGTCTTTAAAACAACTACAGGGGTGTAGCTCCAATTGGCAGAGCAGCGGATTCCAAATCCGCGTGTTGGGAGTTCGAATCTCTCCACCCCTGCCATACACGAAAGCCTCGTCGAAAGACGAGGCTTTTTTGCGTTTGTAGCCTCAGCAAGTTGCTGGGGCTTTTGTGTATTCGGTAGGCGGTAAACGGACGCTGGCGCTATCGGAAGAACCATAAACGCAGCGTTTAAAGAAGTAGATGAGTTGAACTACAATTCTTTACAAGATATACCCGTTAGCCGCTTACCGTTAACGCAGTGTCCATTTACCGATAATAATGAGGTCCTCATGCCACACCTACGTATCCGAGCTGTTGAAGCAGAGCTTGTTCAGCCGCTATCTAAAACGCTTATCGATGATCTACAGCCTTTAATGGACTGTCCACGTGAAGACTTTACTATCGAGTCTGTCCATACCTCTTTTTTCCACGAAGGCGAAGCAAGTGCGGCATACCCATTTGTAGAAGTTCTTTGGTTTGACCGTGGTCAAGAGGTTCAAGGTCAAGTCGCTCAAGTGATCACTGAGCAAGTACGTGGTGTGAAGGGTAAAGATATCGACGTTGCAGTTATCTTTACAGCCCTTACTCCAGCGGCTTACTATGATAATGGTGAACACTATTAATAAAAGGCAACGATGATGAGGTTATGGATTCTAACGATCAGTTTAGTACTTTCAGCCTCATCCTTTGCTACCTCGTGGGAGCAATTCTCTGCTCCCACCTTAAATCCTACTCAAGCTTTTGGCAGTTATGCCAATGGCTGTCTCGATGGCGCAGCAGCGTTGCCTTTACAAGGGCATGGCTACCAAGTTCTGCGTAGCAATACAGGGCGATATTATGGCCATCCTTCAACAATTTCCTTTATTGAACATTTGGCTACGCTAGCAGCAACTAAGCTCGATACTCGCATTTTGATTGGTGACATCTCCCTACCAAGAGGTGGGCGTTTTTCTTCAGGTCATTCGAGCCACCAAATAGGTTTAGACGTCGATATTTGGCTAAAACTGGCAGATGCCCCCTTAACGATGACAGAGCTCAATGCACCAAATCCATACAGTGTAGTCGATCTTAAAAACTATAAAATGGTCGACACCCGCTGGGATGAGCGGCATTTTGGTTTGATCCGTTATGCTGCGATGCAGCAATCGGTAGCACGGATTTTTGTTCACCCAGTGATTAAACAAAAGCTATGTGACAGTGAAGTCGATCAATCAGAGCAGCGTCGATGGCTAAGGAAAGTGCGTCCTTGGTGGGGTCATCACTACCATTTTCACGTTCGTTTGAAGTGCCCCAAAGATAGCCCAAACTGCCGTAATCAAAACCCGCCACCCAAGGGTGATGGATGCGGCAGTGAATTAGCGAGTTGGAAACCGACTCCTAAGCCAGCGACACCAGTCAAAGTAGATAACAACAAAAAAGCTCAAGTTAAGAAAACCAAAAAGGTTTTGCCTAAGCAATGCGTTAATTTACTTGCGCAAAAATAACCAGTTACCATGTGTAAAGCATGGCGTGCGGAAACCGTCTCTTTTGTGATACATGTCAAATGCTATAGATCGGCTACAGTTAAGTCAGTGGCTGGTTACTGTGAACAGTGATCAGAGTTGATGAAGATGGCTAGCTTGATATCCATCGGATGCGAATCAAGGATAAGACCATGACAATGATATGTGCCAAGGAGTTTTCAGGGTGGCTGTTACAACGGTTTAGCAGTGAATCGGGTGCAATTACCATGACTCGACAAGATATAATCCAACTGACAGGGCGACTTCGCCTCGACCCAAACTTTATCAACGATGTACATTACGAGCTAATGCAGCATGAGATGGCGTTTGTTACCGATACTACTCGTGAAAACTACTATCTGGTGCCAGTTAAAAAGGCCGCCAACTGGCGAGAGCGATTGGAGTATCAGTTTGAGAAAGAGATGTACTGCAATATCTACCCAATCGAAAAGTCAGGTTAAAAAAAAGCTCAACTTAATACAAGTTGAGCTTTTTTATTTAGGCTAGGCCTTGGATTATCACAAACTTCTCTAGGAGCTGTTCATCGGTCTCCACGTGATCAGGGTCCGTGATAATGCACTTTGTAATCGGGCATACTGATTGGCACGTTGGCTTCTCGTAGTGGCCTTTACACTCTGTACATAGTGCTGGGTCAATCTCATAGATTTCCTCACCCATGCTGATGGCCTCGTTTGGACATTCAGGCTCACACATGTCGCAGTTAATGCAATTGCTTTTAATCAGTAATGCCATGGTTATTTGCCAGTTGGGTTACGGGTATCCTCACCTGTGCTTAGGTTACGCATCAGCAGTGCGTAATCAAGTTCCACGTCCTGTGGTACTGGGATAAATACAAAGTGACCGTTGCCTTTGGCATCATCGATAACTTCAGACTTACGGTTTTCCATACTCTCAAGGTTAAAGATAACATTGCCCTGTGGTGTCATTAGCTCAAGGCTATCACCAACAACAAATTTGTTTTTCACTTCAACTTCAGCAAGATCACCACGGCGTTTACCCGTGAACTCACCAACAAATTGCTGAGAGTCAGAAACCGAGTAACCGTAATCGTAGTTCTGGTAAGCATCATGAGTATGACGACGCAGGAAGCCTTCGGTGTAACCACGGTGAGCAAGGCTCTCAAGAGTAGTCATTAGGCTCTCATCGAATGGTTTACCAGCAACAGCATCGTCGATGGCTTTACGGTAAACCTGAGCAGTACGAGCACAGTAGTAGAATGACTTAGTACGGCCTTCGATCTTCAGTGAGTGAACACCCATCTTAGTTAGGCGCTCTACGTGTTGGATAGCGCGAAGGTCTTTCGAGTTCATGATGTAAGTACCATGCTCGTCTTCAAATGCTGCCATTTTTTCATCTGGGCGGTGGCTTTCAGAAAGCAGCACTACTTCGTCGGTTGGCTTACCGCGACCAATGGTGGTTTCTGGACGCTCGTCCTGCACTTCTACCGCTTGAGCTTCATTCGGGTCGAATGCTTCAACGATATCACCAGTCTCGTTCTCTTTACCTTGCTCTACTTTGTATTCCCAACGGCAAGCGTTAGTACAAGTGCCTTGGTTTGGGTCACGTTTGTTGATGTAACCAGACAGTAGGCAGCGACCAGAATAAGCCATGCAAAGTGCGCCGTGAACGAAGACTTCTAGTTCCGTTTCTGGGCAGTGTTCGCGGATCTCTTCAATTTCTTCTAGAGAAAGTTCGCGAGATACGATGACACGCTCAACACCGTTTGCGGCCCAGAATTTTACCGTTGCCCAGTTAACTGCGTTAGCTTGTACAGATAGGTGGATTGGCATTTCAGGGAAGGCTTCACGAACCATCATGATTAGACCTGGATCAGACATGATCAGGGCATCAGGACCCATTTCTACCACAGGCTTAAGGTCACGAATGAAAGTCTTAAGCTTTGAGTTATGCGGTTGAATGTTACATACCACGTAAAGCTTCTTACCTTGAGCGTGAGCTTCATCGATACCGATTTTTAGGTTTTCGTGGTTGAACTCATTGTTACGAACACGAAGGCTGTAACGTGGTTGGCCTGCGTAAACAGCATCTGCGCCGTAGGCGAATGCATAACGCATGTTTTTCAGGCTGCCTGCCGGTGACAGTAGCTCTGGTACAAATGGGGTATTAGTTGTCATTGCTTCTTCTCTAAATCTGATCTCAAGTCAGTCCGGATCCACCTAATGGATGCGGGGCGAGGATTTTACGCCATATATGAGTAAGAATAAAGCAAAGTAGAACTTTCAGTGAATCGGGAAAGGGGAAAAGGTAAAAGGGAAAGGGGGGATTAAAAAGAGCGGCTAGGGTAGCCGCTCTTGAGAAGGTTATTCGCCTGCGTTAGGGAGGCCGCCTAATACTTGGTATAGGTTGGGTAGGAAAGCGCCTAGCTCACCGCACATGAGTGAAAAATCGGCATCAAAACGAGCAGCTGGATCTTCACGAGGAATATCTTCGTTTTGATCTTTTAGTTCGTCGCTGAATTTAAGGCGTTTGATGCTGCCATCTTCGGCGAGAATAAACTCGATTCGTTCTTGCCAATCGATAGCTAGTTTGGTGACCACTTTGTCTGCTTCGATATGAGACTGGATCTCATCTGCGCTCAACTCTTGTTTCTTACAGCGGATAATACCGCCCTCTTCAAGTACTGACTTTAGCTCGGCTTCATCTTGAAGAGTAAAGCCTGCCGGTGTATCACCCGTTTTCACCCACTCAGTAAGTGTGTTCTCTACGGCTTGTTCAGGAATAGCAGGGATGACAGGAAGACTGCCCATGGTTTTACGTAAAAGTGCGAGTACATCTTCTGCTTTCTTGTAGCTGCTTGCATCAACAAGGATAAAGCCCTGCTCTGGCAGAATCAGCACATTAGTCACATTGCTACGACTAAACGCACGCGGTAGCAGATCGACAATAATGTCTTCTTTGATGTTGTCCTTCTCTTTTTTCTTCAAAGGACGACCTTCTTCGACTTCCATCGCTTCGACCTTGGCATTCAGTGATTCTTTAATCACTGATGCAGGCAACATCTTCTCTTCTTTCTTAGCACAGATAAGAATGCGGCCCTCTGAAACGTGGGTCATCATATCGCCATGCTTGCCCATTGCAGTGGTCCAGCCAAATTTTTGCTTATCTTGACTACCACACGGGGTAAAGCGGAACTCTTGCAGTTGCGTTTCTAGTTGGTCTGCTTTGAATTCAATATCACGGTTAAAGCGGTAAACGAGGCAATTTTTAAACCACATGGCGCTACTCTTAAATCTGAAAAATGAAGGCAGCATAATAGGGGATTTTTGGGTCGGATGCCTAGAGCGAAGTGGAAAAAACCAATGAAAAGACAATGAAGTTGCGGAGAAACTTATATTAAAAATTGTTTTCAGAAGTCACAAAAGTGTCATAATTGTTCAAGATAATGCTTTGCGTAGATTAACATTAAAGGTACTGCAATTATGTCTAGAAGGATTCTGGTTGTTGAGGATGAAGCACCAATCCGTGAGATGCTGTGTTTTGTTCTTGAGCAGAAAGGTTACCAAGCTGTCGAAGCAGAAGATTACGACACTGCGGTCAGCAAACTTTGTGAACCCTATCCAGATCTTATTCTGTTAGATTGGATGCTACCTGGCGGCTCAGGCATTAACTTTATCAAGCACCTCAAGCGTGAAGAGTTGACTCGTAACATTCCTGTTGTGATGCTCACTGCACGTGGCGAAGAAGAAGATAAGGTACGCGGCCTAGAAGCTGGAGCAGATGATTACATCACTAAGCCTTTTTCTCCTAAAGAGCTGATAGCTCGCTTGAAAGCAGTTATTCGCCGCGTGACTCCAACAGCACTTGAAGATGTAATTGATGTACAAGGGCTTAAGCTTGACCCAGTTTCGCATCGAGTGATGGCAAATGAAGCACCAGTCGACATGGGACCAACCGAGTTCAAAATGTTGCATTTCTTTATGACACACCAAGAGCGTGTTTATAGCCGAGAACAATTGCTGAACAACGTTTGGGGCACGAACGTTTATGTTGAAGACCGCACGGTCGATGTTCATATTCGTCGCTTGCGCAAAGCACTTGAAGGCGCTGGCCACGATAAGCTTATCCAGACAGTACGTGGTGCTGGATACCGCTTCTCGACACGTGCTTAATGGAGGCTGCTCGCAAATTCAATGATTGAGCGATTAACTTGGAAAAGGCTAGCGTGGTCGCTAGCTTTTTTTTACACGCCATGGGTGGTGTGTGGATTTATCTTTGATGTCATGCCGTGGACGTTACTTATCGCCACGGTGTTACAGCTTTTTTGGCAATTACATAACCAGGTGCGTTTATCCACATGGTTGTGGGACGACAAGCGTCTGACGCCGCCTTCGGGCAATGCCCAGTGGGAATCCCTGTTTAACGGTATTTACCGTATTCAGCAGCGCCAACGTAAGAAGCGTAAAGAGCTGACCAATCTCATTCGTCGTTTCCGTAACGGTGCAGAATCTTTGCCTGATGCGGTGGTGGTGTTCCGTGCGGAAGGCAATATCGTTTGGTGTAATAAGCTCGCTCAACATTTATTAGGATTTCGTTGGCCCGATGATGCGGGGCAACCTATCTCCAACCTGATCCGTACTCCAGATTTCATCAAGTATCTTGCCAAGCAAGACTTTTCTGAGCCGCTTGAAATGCATTCTCCGCTTAATGTGGAGCGTATGCTTGAGCTACGTATTGTTCCTTATACTCAAGGCGAGCACTTGATGGTAGTCCGTGACGTTACTCAGCTAAAACAGCTTGAGGGCATGCGTCGAAACTTCTTCGCTAATGTATCCCATGAACTGCGCACTCCAATGACGGTGCTACAAGGTTACCTTGAGATGACTCAAGACCCTGAGATGCTGGTAGGCCCAATGTGGGGTAAAGCACACGGCGTGATGACCGAGCAGCTCAATCGTATGAATAGTTTGGTCAACCAACTGCTAACGCTGTCGAAGATCGAAGCTTCGCCGATGCATGAACTGGAAGAAGTCGTGAATGTGCCCGCTATGCTCGATGTGTTGGAAAAAGAGGCGCTGACATTAAGCGGAGAGTCAAATCATCAATTTACATTTGATGTGGACCATTCACTCAAGGTGTTTGGTGATGAAGATCAACTGCGCAGCGCAATCTCGAATTTGGTATATAACGCAGTGAAATACACGCCTGATGGCAGTGACGTGAAAGTGATATGGAAAGAGAGTGCAGATGGTGCTCTGTTAGCAGTAAGTGATACCGGTGATGGCATTGAGCCTCAACATATCCATCGTCTGACTGAGCGATTCTATCGTGTCGACAAAGCTCGTTCTCGTGAAACGGGAGGCAGTGGATTGGGACTGGCAATTGTTAAGCACGCACTAAGCCATCACGACTCTCATTTGGAGATCGAGAGTGAGGTAGGCCAAGGCAGTTGCTTTAAGTTCACATTACCTAAACGATTGGTCGTAAGTTGATGCGAAAGAGCCTGTTTCTGTCATTGCTGTTATCTGTGAGTTGCTTTGCGATGGGCGAGGAGCCTTTGGCGGACTACCAACCTAATCAGCGCGTTTCTGGCAACTTGTCGTCGATGGGTTCTGACACTTTTGGTAGTTTGGTCACCTTGTGGGCAGAAGCGTTCTCGCATATTAACCCGGCGGTCAATATTCAGGTACAAGCCACGGGCTCTTCAACTGCTGCACCCGCACTGACCGAGGGTACTGCGCAATTGGGGCCAATGAGCCGTGCGATGCGTATGCGCGAAATTGAAGCTTTTGAGCGCCGTCATGGTTATAAGCCGACCGAGCTAAAAGTAGCTATCGATGCGATTGGGATTTTTGTGCATAAAGACAACCCAATCCAAGGGTTAAACTTCCAACAGATTGACAGCATATTCTCAGCAACATTGCGTTGCGGAGCCGATTCAGGTGTTGATACCTGGCAGCAACTGGGCATCAAGCAGACATGGGGTAAGCGCCGCATGGTGATGTTCGGCCGTAACTCGGTGTCTGGGACTTATGGTTTCTTTAAGCAAAATGCGTTGTGTAATGGAGATTTCAAGCGCAATGTGAATGAACAGCCAGGGTCTGCATCCGTGGTACAGTCGGTAGCTTCGTCAGTGAACTCAATTGGATACTCTGGTGTGGGTTTTCAGGTATCAGATGCGAAACTGCTGCCCATTGCTAAGCGCGGAGAGCACTATGTCGAAGCGACACAAGCCAATATCATTTCGGGCAAATACCCGCTGTCTCGCTACCTATATATTTACGTCAATAAACACCCGATCAAACCGCTAAGTCGGCTTGAATCGGAGTTTTTACGTTTTGTATTTTCAAAGCAAGGACAGGAGATGGTTGCAAGAGAAGGCTATGTGCCGATTTCAAGTCAGCTTGCGAGTCAAGAATTAGCAAAAGTAGGTCTTACCCCTTAGACCTACATTCTTCATTGGCATCTTTAGAAGCTAAGTGTCCAGTCAGCAGTATCCCAATACTCTTGCTCTGTAACCAAGTCTGCTTGCAGTAGCTTGTTTGTTTCAAGCCATTGTGGGTCTTCTTTACAGCTCAATTGCCAGTGATCTTTATCGACACAGTTAAGTGTGATCTCTGGCAAGCTCTCGTCACTGCGTTGACCGTTTAGCAATATTGATAAGCGTAATATGCGGATCAGAGCAATAATATGACGAGACTTGAACAGAGTCAGCTCCGGCATCTCTTTAAGTTTTAGCGCCTTACGCTGAAACCTGGCCACAGTGGCGAGCACTTCTTGCTGTTCGCGGTTAAACCCTGGCATGTTGGTGTTACGCAAAATATATTCTGAATGGCGGTGAAAGCCCTGATAACTGATGCTCAAACCTACTTCATGCAACAATGCTGTCCAGCCGAGTAGGGATTTTAGCTCTTTACTCGCCTTTATTTCGTTTTGATCTTTGAGTTGCTTGTAGAAGTTTTCAGCTTGAACTCGAATATTGCTGGCGTGGTTTAGGTCGACATGATGTTTTTGCGCTAAGTTTTCTGTCGTACGCATACGAATGTCAGAACGCTCGAAACGCTCTTCCATTTCATACAGCAGCCCTTCTCGTAAAGCGCCGGCAGAGAACTGCAAGCTTTCAATTTTCAAGGTTTCTACAATAGCAGTCAGGATTGCAACACCTGCGGCAAAAACAGGTTTTCTCTCTTCGGCTAAGCCTGCCAGTTCAATATCATCAATGGACTTAAATTGGCACAGCTCTTCAATCAACGCTCTTAATCGTTTGAGAGTGATCAGCCCATCTTCATAGCCAAGACCTATCAGTACTTCTCTAATCGCTTTGATGGTGCCTGAAGAGCCAAGAGCTGCATCCCAACCCGCTTTACGATAGCTTCTTTCCAGTGACTCCAGTTTTTGCTCGGCGGCTAGTTCTGCTTTGGCAAAATTGCGTTCAGAAAGCTTGCCATTGACGAAATACTTATTGGTGAAGCTGACGCAGCCCATCTGCTTACTATTGACCAGCTTTGGCTCAAAGCCGCAGCCAATGATCATCTCAGTACTTCCACCACCAATATCGATCACCAGTTTTTTGTCCGACTCAGGTTGCGTATGAGCCACGCCTACATAAATAAGGCGCCCTTCCTCAAGCCCTGAGATTATCTCAATAGGATAAGGCAGAACTTCTTGGGCACGTTGGACGAAAAGGTGGGCATTTTGTGCTTGCCTTAAGGTATGGGTAGCTGCGATACGAACACTTTCGGGCTCGAAACCTTGCAGGCGTTCAGCAAACATGGCGAGACAATCTAGGCCGCGCTGCATGGCAGCGTGGTCTAGATTTCCATGCTTATCTAGCCCGGAGGCTAGCCTGACTCGCTGTTTGTGTCGGCTGACAAGTTGTAAGTCGGGGCCTACTACTTTAGCCACCACCATGTGAAAACTGTTCGAGCCTAGATCGATGGCTGCGATATCACGATGAGTAGATTCCATCACTCGCCTTGTTGTAGTTTTTTACGTTCCTGCTTTTCAATATGCTTGATAATGTCGTAAATCTCTACTTGAGAGCGAATTTTTTTGCGATTACCACGTTTCACATAGTTGTTAGACATCTCGGCGTCAATGACTCGAGCTTTGACTGTGTCGATGAAATGGACGTCGACCAAATCGATGATTCTCTGTTTAAGCCGAGGGTCGAGGATAGGGGCTCCTACCTCAATTCGGTTATCGATATTTCGGGTCATCCAGTCAGCTGACGAGATGTATACTTGAGGGTCACCGTCATTTTCAGTGATCAGCACGCGTGGGTGCTCCAAAAATCGGTCAACGATACTGATGATGCTGATATTGTCACTGACCCCTTCAACACCAGGGACCAGAGTGCACATACCTCGGATGATCATACGGATCTTCACGCCAGCGGTACTCGCACCATATAGCTTACTGATCAGTCCCTTATCGACTAAGTTGTTTACTTTCAGGGTGATCCCCGCTTTTTTACCGGCTTTGGCGTTTACAATTTCATTGTCAATCAGGCGATAAAGGCGCTGACGCGAATTACGCGGTGAGACGATCAGATGATTGAACTTGACCGGACGATATGGGTTTTCGATATATTCAAATACGCTGCGTACTTCCGCCGCAATTTCTGGATTGGCGGTAAATAGGGCAAAGTCGGTATAGATACGTGCGGTTTTCTCGTGGAAGTTACCCGTACCAATGTGCACATAGCGCTCTACGTCACCGTCTTCACCTCGGCGTGCAACCATCAATAGCTTAGAGTGAATCTTTAGACCTGGAGCGCCAAAGATAACCCGCACGCCTGCGTCAGTAAGAATACGCGACCACTCTATATTCGCCTCTTCATCAAAACGAGCCTGTAGCTCAACCACCACAGTCACACGTTTGCCGTTGTTCACCGCATCGATGAGAGAATTCATCAGACGCGAGTTTTTTGCCACTCGGTAGATGTTGATCTTGATGGTCAACACTTTAGGATCAAAGGAGGCCTGACGAACAAATTCCGCCATATGATCAAAGGTGTGGTATGGGTAGTAGAGCAATATGTCACGGTTTTTTATCGCTTCAAAGGCGTTGTCATAATACTCAAAGTCAGCACAACGAATTGGCGGTAGTGGTTTGTTTTCCAAGTATTCGCGTCCGACATTTGGGAAGCCGATGAAGTCTTTGAAGTTATGGTATCGTCCGCCCGGCATCAAGCTATCGTAATCTGATATTTTGAGTTTGCTGCACAAAAATTGCAGCATAGGTTGTGGCATATCGTGTTCATACACAAAACGCACTGGCATGGCGGTGAGCCGCTGGCTTAAACCTTCTGACATTTGCTCAAGCAAACTATGCTCGACCTCGTTGGTCAAGTCGTACTCTGCATCGCGAGTCATTTTCATTGAGTAACAGTTAAGCTCATCGTAGTCAAAGAAGCCGCGGAAGATATCGTCAAGACAGTAGCGAATGATGTTATCGACTAAGATAATGGTTTTTTTTCGTTGGCCTTTTTGCTCTGGCACCATGACAAAGCGCGGCAGTTGATCCGTTGGGATCTCGACCAAGGCGTAGGTGACATCTTCACCTTTCTTCATTTCTACACTTAGGTAAGCGTATTCGTCCTTGAGAAATTGCAGGACGTCTTTTTCATCGTTGAATAGGATAGGTGTGGTGTGAGGAAGTACCTGTTGCATGAAGTACTTACGAATCCACTTCTGCTGCTTTTCTGTCAGTTGGTGCTCATTGACCAAGAATATCCTGCGGCGAGCCATTTCTAACAGAAGTTCGCTATAGAGCTCTTCAAACGCATAGTTGAGCTTAAGTGCTTTTGACTGCATCTTACTCAACAGCTCTTTGGCCCCGTCGTCTTTCCCTCGTTCTTGGTTAATCAAGATTCGACGCTTCACATCGGCAAATCGAACCTTGTAAAATTCATCTAAGTTATTGGAAAATATACCAAGAAATCGAATGCGTTCGATGAGGGGGACGTGCTTATCAAGCGCCTCTTGTAAAACACGTTCATTGAAGGAAAGCCAGCTGAGCTCTTTATCTACGTATAACTTATCTGTACTCATTACATAACCTACTGATGAAAAAGTCAGTTACCGAGGGAAGGCAACTGACAAAAGGTAAGATCTTTATGTGACACTTATATTTCACTAGGTTCATAATCAAATAGATTACAAATAAAATTCAGACATATATCGATTCACTGTAATATCTTTGTCACCTAACTGACATAATATGCCACCGAGTCAAAAAAGGTAGAATATCCCCATGTCACATAAAGCATTTTTGCTACAGCGAAAAGATAAAGCACGTCGATTTAAAGACGGGCTCGCTCGTGCGATGGTGACGGCGGGTGGTGTCAGTGTGTTAGCTGCGTTAGGACTGATCTTCCTCTACCTTTTTGTTGAAGTTATTCCTGTCTTTTCATCGGGCTCAGTCAAACAAACTGGCGAGTTCCATATTGAATTGGCTGATACGCCAGCGGCGTTGCGTGTCGATGACTATGGGCGCAATGTGCTAGCCATTTCCGAATCTGGCTCAATTGACTTCGTTAATCTTTCAAGCGGCCAAAGCAAGCCTGTGGTGCGTACATTCGAATCGAGCATTGCTTTTGCCCAAATGCCATTGAATAAAGGTTGGGTGGCATTTGCCGATCAATCGGGCAAGGTCTCGATCGTTAAACCAGGCTTTGATGTTCGCTTTTTGCCAAGTGGCCGAGAAGTTGCGCCAAGTGTGGAACACTTCAATCAAGGCATACCGATTGCGCTTACCGAAAGTGAGATAGAGTTAGATAAATTTACCTTTGCCATTGATGAGCGCACCAGTGCAATCGCCGGTGTAGACAAGAGTGGTTACTTACATACATGGGTAGACCAAGAGTCTGAAGTAACACGCATCACTTGGTTAGATAAGCTAGAGCAGGTACAGGCATTACGGCTCACGCCAAATGCAGAGCAGCTGTTTGTGCTGGTTAATGATGGCTTGTGGGTAGCACAGCTGGTGAGTGGTCAATACCAGGTTCGAGAATTTATCGATCTAGCTGAGAACCCAGCGGTAGGGATTGAGCTACTGGCGGGAGCACAATCTTTATTGATATCCCACAAAGACGGACAAGTCAGCCAGTGGTTCGATGTATTGAAGGACGGCGAGCGTAAACTGACGCAAATTCGTCAGTTTGATCTGGATGCTCAAGGCGCTTTGATGCTTTCGGATCATTTTAAGAAGGACTTTTACCTATTTCGTGCCGATGGATCGCTAACGAATATGCATACCACCAGTCATAATCAAATGACTGAATCGAAGCTGTTTTCCGCCAAGCCAAGTGTGGCCACGGTATCGTCAAACGAAGACATTTTGTTGACCTACATGGACGGTGTCGTGCATCGATTTAGTGTTGACTATCCACATCCTGAGATCTCTTTTCGTTCGTTGTGGCGCTCAGTTTGGTACGAGGGGTATCCAGAGCCGCAATACGTTTGGCAATCGACGTCGGCCAGCGACTCTTTTGAAGAAAAATTCAGCATAGTGCCAATTACTTTTGGCACCATCAAAGCTGCTTTGTTTGCGATGGTATTTGCGATGCCAATCGCTGTGCTAGCAGCGGTATATACCGCATACTTCATGTCGACACCGATGCGAAGAGTGGTAAAGCCGGCTATTGAGATCATGGAAGCGCTGCCAACCGTCATCATTGGATTCCTCGCAGGCTTGTGGCTGGCGCCGATTGTTGAAACAAATTTACCTAGTGTGCTCGCCTTGGTTATTTTGCTGCCTCTCAGCACGGTTTTGGTGGGAGCGGTTTGGTTTTTGATCCCGGCACACTTGGTTAAAAATGTGCCCAATGGTTGGCATAGTATTATTCTCATCCCGATCATCCTTGTGGTGAGCTGGCTAACCATCAGTTTAAGCGCAGATATTGAAGGTTGGTTCTTCGGCGGCGATATTCGAGTTTATCTTGCGAATATTGGTATTGATTTTGACCAACGCAATGCTCTGGTGGTTGGGCTCGCAATGGGGTTTGCGGTGATCCCAACCATATTCACCATCGCAGAAGATGCTATCTATTCAGTCCCTAAACACCTTACCGATGGCTCGCTTGCCCTGGGGGCAACCCATTGGCAGACCTTGACTAACGTGGTGCTTCTCACTGCGAGCCCCGGCATATTCTCAGCGGTCATGATGGGGCTTGGCCGCGCCGTAGGTGAAACCATGATTGTACTGATGGCCACAGGTAACACACCTTTGATGGACTGGAATATTTTCGAAGGCATGCGTTCATTGTCGGCAACCATTGCCATTGAGTTGCCAGAGTCGGAAGTGGCGAGCACGCACTACCGATTACTGTTTTTGGCAGCGCTGATTTTATTTATCTTTACCTTCTTAGTGAACTCCATTGCGGAATCTGTTCGTCAGCGACTTCGGGAGAAATACAGTGCGTTGTAATCTGACTCTTATTCTTATCGGAGCGCTGTTGTGAAGTTGAAACAGTGGTTGGAATCAGGCTCGCCTTGGATATGGCTCACCTCTGGTGCGGTGAGTGTCAGCTTGATCTCTGTACTTGGTGTATTGTTGTTGATTGGTTGGAAGGGCTTAACCTATTTTTGGCCCGCTCCTCTGTATCAGTGGCACGATAGCGAGCAAAAAATGCTGGTGGGTCAACTTTACCAAGTTGACTCGATTCCTGTGGAGCGCCTACTTCAAGCTCGACCAGAATTATCCGAGCAGCTGCAAGGGCATACCAATCTAGACCGTCTGAACATTAAAGTGGCGAATAGAGATCAGCTGGGAATGGATTTTATCTCGGTGTTGGGTATTGAGCTTAGCCAGCCACAAACACCCCAAGGATGGGCAGTGATTCAGCGAGCCCATAATGGCGACTTTTTCGGCAAGCCAATCGCTCTGCTTGTTGATGGTAAACGCATCACAGGCAACTTAGTTACCGAGCTTGAATCGGCGCTTACAGAAGTGGATCTGCTTCGAGAACGTCGAGAGTCCTTGGTTGAAGATCATATTCAGCGCATTAGCCGAGAGCAATCTCGTATCAATCGGGAGATCAAAAGGCTAAAGCTAAATCAAGGCCAAGCATCCGAGCCACTGATCGAGCAGAAAACTCGTTTGGCGAGCAATATGAAGTCTGCCGAAGCAGAGCTGAAAATCATTGACGATTTGTTGGCAACCAACGCTTTGCTGGTGACGGACATGCGTGACCAAGAGATCACAATTCCACTGAGTGAAGTATTTGATGTTTGGTTTCCAAATGACATGAACATTGCGCAAAAAGTGGCGCACTGGTTTGGTCAAGTTTGGATGTTTGTCAGTGACGATCCTCGGGAAAGTAACTCAGAGGGTGGGGTATTCCCTGCCATTTTTGGTACGGTATTTTTGGTGTTGTTGATGTCTGTGGTGGTGACACCTCTGGGCGTGATTGCAGCGATCTACTTGAGTGAGTACGCCAAGGACACAGCCGTGACCAGAATGATCCGTATTGCGGTGATCAACCTTGCAGGTGTCCCTTCAATTGTTTACGGTGTTTTTGGTTTGGGCTTTTTTGTTTATACCTTAGGTGGCTCTATCGATGCGCTGTTTTATTCTGACTCTCTGCCTTCACCAACCTTTGGCACACCGGGGTTACTTTGGTCTTCTTTGACCTTAGCACTGCTGACATTGCCAGTTGTGATTGTATCGACAGAAGAGGGCTTGCAACGCATCCCATCCTCGCTTCGTCACGGTTCACTGGCACTGGGTGCCACGCAATTTGAAACTTGGTGGCGCATAGTTTTACCTATGGCGAGCCCAGCTATAATTACAGGGTTGATCCTCGCTGTAGCGCGTGCTGCTGGCGAGGTTGCTCCCTTGATGCTGGTGGGGGTAGTGAAGCTTGCCCCTGCATTGCCCGTGGATGGAGAGTTTCCATTTATCCACTTAGATCGTAAATTTATGCATTTGGGTTTTCATATTTATGATGTCGGCTTTCAATCACCGAACATCGAAGCCGCTAGACCCTTGGTATATGCAACGTCATTTTTATTGGTGACGGTTATCGTCGGCCTGAACCTAACCGCTTTTACGATTCGAAATCGTCTTCGTGAAAAGTATCGAACCTTTGGACAGGAGTAACATGTTCCCACTCAATCCAACATTAGGCTTTGAGCAGCCGTTAGACGTCAACAACCTCAGTGACGAGGATACGGCGATTGATATTCAGGGGTTGAATCTTAATTATCAGTCTAGTCAGGCGTTGTTTGATATCTCGATGCGGATTCCTAAGGGGCAGGTAACAGCATTTATCGGTCCATCAGGGTGTGGTAAATCCACCTTACTGCGCTGTATTAATCGTATGAACGATTTGGTTGAAGGCTGCAGTATTGACGGTGAAATTAAGATCCATGGCCAAAACATTTACGCACCAAAGGTGGACGTGCCAACACTACGCCGCCGTGTTGGTATGGTGTTTCAGCGCCCCAACCCGTTTCCTAAATCTGTCTACGAAAATGTTGTGTATGGCCTTCGTTTGCAGGGGGTGAAAAACAGTCGCACACTCGATGACTCTGTTGAAAGGGCATTACGTGCGGCTGCCTTGTGGGATGAGGTCAAAGATAGATTGCATGAAAATGCGTTTGGTTTGTCGGGCGGTCAGCAGCAGCGTTTGGTGATTGCTAGGGCGATTGCGATTGAGCCGGAAGTTTTGCTGCTTGATGAGCCAACCTCGGCGCTTGACCCTATCTCGACCTTGACCATCGAAGAGCTGATTAACGATCTCAAGACCAAATATACGGTAGTCATCGTTACTCATAACATGCAACAAGCCGCTCGAGTTAGTGATCATACGGCATTTATTCATCTAGGAAGATTGATAGAATATGGCGATACTGACTCAATTTTTACATCGCCAATGAAAAAACAGACCGAAGACTACATCACAGGTCGTTACGGTTAATGAGTCACTTTACCTTTTAAGTTTTAATTCAGTTAAGGATATCTATGCAGTTTGGTCGCCACATCTCAGGTCAGTTTAACGTAGAGCTAGAATCTATCCGTACCCATGTATTAACCATGGGCGGTTTGGTTGAGCAGCAACTCTCTTTTGCCATGCAAGCGTTAAATAAACAGGATCTGGATCTGGCTAAAAAAGTGGTAACAGACGACCATAAGGTTAACTCGATGGAAGTGGCTATCGACGAAGCTTGTACACGTATTATTGCTAAACGTCAGCCGACGGCCAAAGATTTACGCTTGATCATGGCGATTATTAAAACCATTACTGACTTAGAACGTATCGGTGATGTCGCTACCCGCATTGCACGAGTTGCGATTGAGTCAGATTCGGTCAAAGACCGTGCTTGGCAAGTATCACTTGAGCCTTTGAGTCGACAAGCTATCCACATGTTGCATCAAGTGCTTGATGCCTTTGCGCGCATGGATGTCGATGCAGCGGCAGAAGTGTATAAGCAAGACGATAAGTTAGACGCTGAGTATGAAGCGGTGATCAGGCAGCTGATGACTTATATGATGGAAGACCCGCGCTGCATTCCAAACGTGTTGCAGGTGATGTGGTCAGCACGAGCGATAGAGCGAGTGGGAGACCGTTGCCAAAACATTTGTGAGTACATCATTTACTTTGTTAAAGGACGAGATGTTCGCCACCTAAGCAGCGAACAAGATATTGACGATATCATTAAATCTTAATCGTCTTCGTCATCGATTTTGTGTGTCGGGTCGAACAGATTCGGCACAAAAGATTGCTCTTCAAGCGGCGCTCTCACATACCCTTCTTTATTGATTTCCGGCAAACTAATCTCAGGGTGCTCCACTTCTTGATAGTCTACTTGGCTTAAAAGGTGTGAGATGCAGTTGAGTCTTGCGCTGCGTTTATCATCTGATGGCACAACCCACCAAGGCGATAGCTTGGTATCTGTGTAGGCAAACATTTTATCTTTTGCTTTAGAATACTCAGCCCAGCGATTACGAGACTCAAGATCCATTGGGCTGAACTTCCAGCGCTTTATAGGCGTATTAACCCGCTCTAGGAAACGCTTTTCTTGCTCTTCATCAGACACCGAGAACCAGTATTTGAGCAAAATGGTACCCGAGCGGATCAGCATGCGTTCAAATTCAGGGCAAGAGCGTAGGAATTCTTCATACTCCTCCTCACTACAAAATCCCATCACCTTCTCAACGCCAGCACGGTTGTACCAACTGCGATCGAAAAGCACAATTTCTCCTGCGGCTGGCAGGTGTGCAACATAGCGTTGGAAATACCACTGGGACTTTTCTCGCTCGGTAGGGGCGGCCAGTGCACTGATGCGGCAAACACGAGGGTTGAGCTTTTCAGTGATGCGCTTGATGACACCTCCTTTGCCTGCTGCGTCTCGGCCCTCAAAAATCACCACAACTTTTAAGCCTTCTTGCTTGACCCACTCTTGAAGCTTGACCAGTTCGATTTGAAGTTTTTTGAGCTCCGCTTCATAGAGCTGCTTATTGAGTTTCTTTGCCATACTTTCCTCCGTGAATTTTAAGCATAGCAAAGAAAAACGTCGGCTTATTTGTTAAGGCTCTCAGTAACTTGGCGCAGTCGCTCTAGGCTTGTGACTGGGATTGCAAAGTCATCACAGCTTTGATTGCCCATGTGAGCGTCTTCAGCAATATAGGCCATCTGGCTTGGGCGGGTTGATTTTGCCGATAGGTGGATCTCATCAACCTGGGTGGTTTGAGCGATGTTAAGCGCATTTTGAGCACTAACCCCAGCGCCAGCCATGATAGAAATTCTGCCATTGGCTTGAGTAACAAATTGGGCGATTTGATCCATACCGAGTTCGGCACTGGCGGCTAGTCCAGATGTGAGTACTCGCTCACAACCGAGTTGGATGATCTCTTCTAGTGCTTGCTGTGGATGGCGACATTGATCGATCGCCCGATGAAAAGTGATGCCCAACCCATCCGCTCGTTCTATTAGCTGCTGACACAGGTCAGTATCGATATCGCCATCGGGTGTCATAGCACCAATAACAATACCGTCAAGACCTGCTTGCTTTGCCGCGTCGATATCAAACAGCATTTGCTCAAGATCGGCCTGACTAAACAGAAAATCACCTTGGCGAGGGCGGATCATTGCATAGACAGGAATAGTGGATAATTTGGCTGCCATGCGCATCAGGCCAAAACTTGGCGTTAGCCCGCCCAGTTCAAGTGAGGAGCAAAGTTCTATTCGTGTTGCGCCACCTGCAATGGCGATAGGCAGGGATTCAAGATTATCGATACATACTTCGATTTGGTAAGCCATCTAAGTCACTCCGTCAATTGGGAGACTACTGTATCACTAGTTGGTAACCAACAACAAAAAGCCCGCAACCAAGGTTGCGGGCTTTGAATTTGACTAACTAAACTAAATTGAATTTTGACTTAATAAATGGCGGAGTGCGATTTTTCGCTATATTTTATCTTCCGACCACACATACCGTTGAGCGTTGGTATGGATTAAGTGGCAATTACTTGTCTAGGTCTGCAGTGTGCTCAGATAGGTACGCTGCTACACCTTGTGGTGATGCGTCCATACCTGATTTGCCTTCTTCCCACTGTGCAGGACATACTTCGCCGTGCTCTGTGTGGAAGTTTAGTGCGTCAACCATACGTAGCATTTCGTCGATGTTACGGCCTAGTGGTAGGTCGTTAACAACTTGGTGACGTACAAGACCTTCTTCGTCGATTAGGAAAGAACCACGGAAAGCAACGCCAGCTTCTGGGTGCTCTACATCGTAAGCTTTACAGATTTCGTGTTTAACATCAGCGATTAGTGGGTATTTCACTTGACCGATGCCGCCGTTCTCAACAGCAGTGTTACGCCATGCGTTGTGAGAGAACTGAGAATCGATAGATACGCCGATAACCTCAACACCTTTCGCTTGGAAGTCTTCGAAACGCTTGTCAAAAGCGATTAGCTCAGAAGGACATACGAAAGTGAAGTCTAGTGGGTAGAAGAATACAACCGCTTTTTTACCTTTAGTAAACTCAGCGAAGTTGAAGTTTTCAACGATTTCACCGTTACCTAGAACTGCAGCAGCAGTGAAGTCAGGGGCTTGACGACCAACTAGTACCATTTTGTTTGCTCCAAATTTGAGGATAATCAGACCGTTCATGGTCTGTTTTATGTTTCAACGGGACAAACTATAGTGCATGACGTAGTATGTGGGACAGCGAATTAAATAGATTGAGATAATCGAAAAAAGCGATAGAAGCATTTATAGCCTTAGTCGCAAGATTATAAATTATTGTCAGATAGTTACCATGAATAAATGGCCGAGCCTTAAACAGCTACATTACCTTGTTACCTTACACGAAACTCGCCACTTTAGTGAAGCGGCTGAGCGTTGTTTTGTTAGTCAGTCTACTTTGAGTAAAGGTATTCAAAACCTTGAAGAGATGGTGGGCAGCCCGCTGTACGAGCGCAAAGATAAGAAAAGTCCACTGGTGTTCACCATGGTGGGTGAGAAAGTGGTGGAGCAGGGCCGAGAGTTATTGGCCAAAGGACACGAACTGCTTGAACTTGGCTCGCTAGCATCTGGCAATGCGATGCAAGGGGAGCTGCGTGTCGGCTGTATTCCAACCATTGCACCTTTCTTATTGTGTGACTTAGTTCAGGAAGTGAATCACCGCTACCCGACTTTGAATCTACTGCTCAGAGAAGACACCACCTCTAATTTGCTAGAAGCACTGCGCAATGGGCAACTGGATGTGCTGATCTTGGCGCTGCCAGTTGAGATTGGCAACATGGACAGTAAGGTGGTGGGTCATGACCCATTCAAAATGGTATTGAGCGAAGGGCAGGCCAATGGTATTCGAGTGCCCATTCGTTACGATGATTTGCCAGATGAGTCGGTATTCTTGCTCGAAAACGAGCACTGCTTGACGGAACACGCAGTATCCGCTTGTAAACTCACCAAGCGTGAAAAGATTAATCCGTTTACCGCTACGAGCTTGCATACCTTGGTGCAGATGGTTGCCAATGGCTTGGGTACCACATTTATTCCTCAAATGGCGATTGAACACGGCCTGTTAGACAATCAAAATTTGATTGTCGTAGAACCGCCGGGTCAAAAAGCGTATCGAGAGATTGGTCTGGTTTGGCGTCCGAGCTCAGCTAGGCAAGAGACTTTTAATACCCTTGCCGATGTGGTATCCGACCTACTTTAGCCGCAACTCTAATGCGCTAGTCAAAATCTAGTGCGTCTGGCTCCACCTCTTCTTGAAGCTCAAGCAAGCTAATGGCGATGGAGACAAAGTCGGTGTCGGTAATAATGCCAACCAGCTGATCGTGATCCACGACTGGCAAACAGCCCACCTTATGCTTTTGCATATAGATAGCACTCTCTTTTAGCCCCGCTTTTGGCGACGCCGTCATCACGCCTTGCGCCATCACTTTATCTAACGGGGTGTTTAACGTATGAGAGTCCTCGCCGGGAGCTTTCGCTAATACAGATTCCTGAATCGCCAATACATCGCGCTGGGTGACAATACCCAACAGCTTTTTGGCATCATCAACCACAGGCACGTGGCGAATATCGTGTTGCTTCATTAAATCTTTGGCATCTTGCACGCAATGGGAGCGCATAAGGGTGTAGGGGCTGCGAGTCATCATGTCTTCGATTTTGATCATATTGACCTCCTGAATGCAGACTCAAAAACAGAGGAGTAAAAGACAGAAGTCTTATCTTTTTTGTGGTTACTTTTACTATAGATGGCAGAGGCTTAATGAACTGAGATGTACCTCATTTTTTAACGATTCTAAATGGATACTTCTCGCATCAATTCGATTTACTCGTTTGCGCCAAAAACTGGAATGTAACAAACCACCAACCAAGGCTTGCTATTGCCTTCACGCCATCTATACTACCGAGCTGCTAAATTTTTACTCACCCAACAATAGACGGTAACCATGCAAGTATCTGACTTTCATTTTGACCTACCAGACGAGCTGATCGCTCGTTACCCACAACCTGAGCGTACGGCCAGTCGCCTACTGCAATTAGACGGTAATAGTGGTGAGCTACGTGACGGCACATTTAAAGATGTGCTCGACCAACTGCAAGCTGGTGATCTACTGGTGTTTAATAACACTCGCGTGATCCCAGCACGAGTATTTGGTCGCAAAGCCTCTGGCGGTAAGCTGGAAGTGCTGGTGGAGCGTATGCTTGATGATAAGTCGATTCTAGCTCACGTCCGTTGTTCAAAATCACCTAAGCCGGGCACGGAACTCTTGTTGGGTGAAAACGATGACTTTTCCGCGACTATGGTGGCAAGACACGATGCGCTGTTCGAAATTCGTTTCGAGTCAGAGTTGAGCGTGCTAGAAATCTTAAACCAGATTGGTCACATGCCGTTGCCGCCTTATATTGACCGCCCTGATGAGGATGCGGATAAAGAGCGCTACCAAACGGTGTATAACCAAAAGCCAGGAGCAGTTGCTGCGCCAACTGCGGGTTTGCATTTTGACGATGCATTGCTTGAGCAAATCAAAGCTAAAGGCGTGGAGTTTGCTTACGTGACACTGCACGTGGGTGCAGGTACCTTCCAACCTGTGCGAGTAGACAACATTAATGATCACCACATGCACGCAGAGTATGTGGAAGTATCTCAAGAAGTCGTTGAGGCGATTGCGGCAACTAAGGCGCGTGGTGGGCGAATCATTGCTACAGGCACAACATCTGTTCGTTCGCTGGAAAGTGCTGCTCAAGACGCCCTGAAAAATGGCACAGAATTAGTGCCTTTCTTTGGTGATACCGAGATTTTCATCTATCCAGGATACGAGTACCAGTTGGTAGATTGCTTGATCACCAACTTCCACTTACCAGAGTCAACCTTGATCATGTTGGTAAGTGCATTTGCAGGCTATGACAACACCATGAATGCTTATAAGCATGCAGTAGAGAACAGCTACCGTTTCTTTAGCTATGGTGATGCGATGTTTATTCGCAAGAAAACCAAGTAGTTTTAGCATTTAGCGACCAGTTTAGAGTAGGTGCTCACGGATACAGTGCCTATAGAAATATTGAAGAACGGATTCACAGCTGCATCGGATTTTGCCGATGTGGTGGGGCGTGGTGAGCTAAAGCTCGCTGGCGTATAAAAACTATTAGCCAGATTGTTTCTCTGGCGATTTGGAGGCTTCGTGAAGCTTAAATACGAACTGAAAAAAACTAACGCAGGTGCGCGTCGTGGTCAGCTGACTTTTGAACGTGGCACAGTACAAACACCAGCATTCATGCCAGTTGGTACTTACGGCACAGTAAAAGGCATGACACCAGAAGAAGTGAAGGGCACTGGCGCTGAAATTCTTCTTGGTAACACCTTCCACCTATGGCTACGCCCAGGTCAGGAAGTGATGAAAATGCACGGTGACCTGCATGATTTCATGAACTGGCAAGGCCCTATCCTGACCGATTCAGGCGGCTTCCAGGTATTTAGCCTTGGCAAAATGCGTAAAATCACTGAAGAAGGTGTAACTTTCCGTAACCCAGTGAACGGTGACAAGATCTTCATGGATGCCGAAAAGTCGATGGAAATCCAGAAAGACCTAGGTTCTGACATCGTAATGATCTTCGATGAGTGTACGCCATACCCAGCGACGCACGCAGAAGCGAAGAAGTCGATGGAGATGTCACTACGTTGGGCGCAGCGTTCTCGCGATCACTTCGATAAGCTAGAAAACCCGAACAACCTATTTGGTATCATCCAAGGTGGTGTTTACGAAGACCTACGTGATGTATCGATCAAAGGTCTAACTGACATTGGTTTTGACGGCTACGCAGTCGGCGGCCTAGCGGTCGGTGAGCCAAAAGAAGATATGCACCGCATCCTTGAGCACACTTGTCCTCAGTTACCAGAAGATAAGCCTCGCTACCTAATGGGTGTAGGTAAGCCAGAAGACCTAGTGGAAGGTGTTCGCCGTGGTATCGACATGTTTGACTGTGTGATGCCAACTCGAAACGCACGTAACGGTCACCTGTTTGTGACCGGTGGTGTGATCAAGATCCGTAATGCGAAACATAAAACCGATACAACTCCACTAGATCCGCATTGTGACTGTTACACTTGTCAGAATTACTCGAAGGCGTATCTACACCATCTAGAACGTTGTAACGAGATTCTAGGTGCGCGTCTAAACACTATCCATAACTTGCGTTACTACCAACGTGTGATGGAAGGTATTCGTAAAGCTATCGATGAAGATCGCTTTGAAGAGTTCGTAGAAGAGTTCTACGCACTGCGTGGTCAAGAAGTACCACCATTGAATAAATAGTCTTACTGCGCCACTTAGCCCTTGAAAGTTAAGTGGCGCAGCCCCATAGATGCTTAGATAACTTACAATTAATAACATAGAGGATGTTTTCCAATGAGTTTGATTTCTGTAGCTCACGCAGCTGGCGAAGGTGCACAACCAGGTGGTGGTTTTGAAATGCTGATCATGCTGGGCATGTTTGGTGTGATTTTCTACTTCATGATTTACCGTCCACAAGCTAAGCGTGCGAAAGAGCACAAAAACCTAATGGCAAGCATGTCAAAAGGTGATGAAGTCCTAACCAATGGCGGCCTAGTGGGTAAGATCACTAAAGTTGCTGATGACAACGACTACATTGCTATCGCACTAAACGACAACAACGAAGTAACTATCAAGAAAGACTTCGTTACAGCGGTACTTCCAAAGGGTACGCTAAAGTCTCTATAACAGCTTAAGGATCCTCGCTGTGCTAAACCGTTATCCGTTATGGAAGTACCTGATGGTAGTCTTTTTGATTGCAATCAGTGCGCTATATGCCCTTCCAAACCTATACGGTGAAGATCCGGCAATTCAAGTAACTGGGGCACGTGGTGCCTCAGTTGATATGTCAACGCTGGATACTGTCACCCAAGCTCTTGATAAAGAGCAACTCTCTCATAAATCTATCGCTTTCGAAGATGGCTCGATTCTGGTTCGTTTCAACGACACTGACTCTCAGTTAAGTGCTCGTGATGTCATTAACGAAGCGTTAGGCAAGGACGTTATCGTCGCTCTTAACCTTGCAGCGGCTACCCCAAACTGGCTTGAAAGCATTGGTGCAAACCCAATGAAACTAGGTCTTGACCTTCGCGGTGGTGTTCACTTCTTGATGGAAGTGGATATGGACTCTGCGATGGAAAAACTGGTGGCGCAGCAAGAAGATGCCTTCCGTACTGAGCTTCGTGAAGAACGTATCCGCTACCGTGCAATTCGCAAGTCTGGCACTGACGGAGTGGAAGTGGTTCTGCGTGATGCAGAGCAGCTAGCACAAGCGGAGAAAACACTATCAAGCAAACACCCAGACATGGTGTTCGTGGACAGTGAGAGCAACGGCAACTTCACTCTTAAAGCGACGTTCAATGAAACTCGTCTTCAAGAGATCCGTAATTACGCTGTTGAGCAGAACATCACCATCCTACGTAATCGTGTGAACGAGCTAGGTGTGGCTGAGCCGCTAGTTCAGCGCCAAGGTGCAAGCCGCATCGTGGTAGAGCTGCCAGGTGTTCAAGACACTGCGCGTGCAAAAGAGATCCTTGGTGCAACGGCAACGCTTGAATTTCGTGAAGTGGATGACAAGGCTGATCTAGCCGCAGCTGCAGCGGGTCGAGTCCCTGCGGGCAGCGAAGTGAAGCTAGACCGTAATGGTCGCCCAGTCGTACTGAAGAAGCGCATCATCCTTGGTGGTTCAAGCATCACAGATGCAAGCTCAAGCGCTGACGAATACGGCCGTCCACAGGTAAACATCTCGCTAGATAGCGAAGGTGGCAGCAAGATGTCTGCATACTCTAAGAACAACGTTGGCAAACTTATGGCAACGGTATTTGCTGAGTACAAAGACTCTGGTCGCCGCACCCCTGAAGGCAAGATCATCCTAGACAAACACGAAGAAGTGATTAACCAAGCGACTATCCAGTCTGCACTTGGTCGAAGCTTCCGTATCACGGGTATTGATTCTGCATCTGAAGCACACAACCTAGCACTGCTACTACGTGCTGGTGCTCTGATTGCTCCAATCTCGATTGTCGAAGAGCGTACTATTGGTCCATCAATGGGGCAGCAGAACATCGACATGGGTATCCAAGCGTGTGTGACTGGCCTTGTAGCAGTAATGCTGTTCTGTCTGGTTTACTACCGTAAGTTTGGTATTTTTGCCAACCTTGCTCTTGTGGTGAACATCATGCTGATTATCGGTGTTATGTCGATGATCCCAGGTGCAACCATGACCTTGCCAGGTATTGCAGGTATTGTTCTAACCGTAGGTATGGCGGTTGACGCCAACGTGCTGATATTTGAGCGTATTCGTGAAGAGCTGCGAGAAGGTCGCAACCCTCAGCAAGCGATTCACCAAGGTTACGCTAACGCATTTAGCACTATTGCCGATGCCAACATCACCACGCTAATCACCGCAATCATTCTGTTTGCTGTGGGTACGGGTGCGATTAAAGGCTTTGCGGTAACGCTATCTATCGGCATCATTACTTCTATGTTTACAGCCATCATTGGTACACGTTGTCTCGTGAACCTGATTTATGGCGGTAAGCGTGTTGATAAACTGTCGATCTAAGGAAGACCCATGTTTCAGATTCTGAAAACAACAAAAACGATCGACTTTATGCGTTGGTCAAAAGGTGCCTTCGTTCTGTCGCTTGTTATGATTGCAGCGGCTATCGGTACTCTTTCAACCAAATGGCTGAACTGGGGTCTAGATTTTACTGGCGGTACTTTGATTGAAGTTGGCTTTGAACAGCCAGCAAACCTAGAGAACGTACGTAGTGCATTAGAAGCGAAAGGCTTTGGTGATGCGACAGTTCAGAACTTTGGCTCGTCACGTGATGTGATGGTTCGTCTTCGTCCACGTGAAGATGTGCAAGGTGAAAAGCTGGGTAACCAGATCCTAGAAGCAATTAAAGAAGGTACAGGCGAGAACCTAGAGATGCGTCGCATCGAGTTCGTTGGCCCTAACGTGGGTGACGAGCTTACTGAAGCGGGTGGCCTTGCGATTCTTGTGTCGCTTATCTGTATCCTGATCTACGTATCGATGCGATTTGAGTGGCGACTGGCGGCAGGTGCGGTAATGGCACTGGCACACGACGTTATCATCACCTTAGGTATTTTCTCTCTGTTCCAGATTGAAGTTGACCTAACCATCGTCGCAGCATTGCTTACCGTTGTTGGTTACTCACTCAACGATACCATCGTAGTATTTGACCGTATCCGTGAGAACTTCCGTAAGATGCGTAAAGGTGAATCAGCAGAGATCATGAACAGCTCAATTACTCAAACTTTGAGCCGTACTTTGATCACCTCTGGTACTACCTTATTCGTAGTTATCGCTCTATTTACTCAGGGCGGCGCAACCATTCACGGCTTCGCAACTGCGTTGCTACTAGGTATCTTGGTTGGTACGTACTCTTCAATCTACGTTGCATCAGCACTAGCGCTTAAACTGGGCATCCAGCGTGAGCACCTAATGCCACCGCAAGTAGAAAAAGAAGGCGAAGAGTTTGATGAAAGGCCTTAGGGCGTTTAGCGAACTTTGAATGATTAATGAAAACCGTCCGATTGGGCGGTTTTTTTTGAAACGGACACTGCGTTAACGGACGCTTCGCTAACGGACGCGATGCTAAGGGGGGAAGGGAGGAGCGAAAAATAAAGGAGTGGTGGCATACACTTGATAGCTTTGATTAAGAGTTAGGCAGTATCACCTCGTTTACCCTTAAACCCTTTACCGCTAGCGAAGCGTCCGAAAAAAAAACCAGCCGTAGGGCTGGTTTTTTTATAATTCAACCTGTGACGGAAGGTCGATTATTTGATCATTGCTTCGTTGCCGTTTTCACGGATGTGTTTAAGCATTGATTTAACACCGCGTGGGCTTGAAGCGACGATGTTGCCAGATTGCATGTAACCTGTACCGCCAGCAAAATCAGTTAGGATAGCACCAGCTTCACGAGCGATTAGCTCACCTGCTGCCATGTCCCAAGGTTTTAGGCCTAGCTCGAAGTAACCATCAACGCGACCAGATGCTACATAACATAGGTCTAGCGCTGCAGAGCCAGTGCGGCAGAAATCAGCACACTTGCTGAACATAGCATCATCGATTAAAAACTTACTTTTTAAAGAGCCCAACTAACGACTGAAACTAGGAACTATTTGATGCGATTAAGGTAGAACTTCTAAAGAGATGGTGTCTCAAAAGTGAGCTTGTGGTTTTCGTCATATAGACTTCCTGTTACATATTAAATTAATTGGATATATTTTAGTCATTTAATTGGCTAGAGATATGACTAATGAATAACTTTCAGTGTCTAAGTAAAAGGCGAAAGAATGACAGAGATGACTGTTTAAATCGATTAATTTCTTCGGAAGTAGATGTGTATGTTTTTGATATAAAAAGCTTTGTCGAACTTTGGTATGCAACCTATCTCAATAGAGGAATGTCTCGAGAAGAGGTCGATGCAATAGGTGTTACCTTAGGGGTGTCTGAGTCTATTTTGACTAGAGCAAGTTATGGACATGATGTTGGAAGTATTGCTATTTTGGCGAGGGATTTACATCGTGGTGGATCAATTTTCTCAACGTTCGAAATATCGAAAGTTGATGGAAAAAGTTACATAAAGTTCAAAGGGAACCATAAACTAAGAAAAGTTATTAAAGGGACTCGTTACTTATCATCAAACACTAAACTTCTATCCATTGGAATTGGAGCTGAAGGATTGAAACTAGCTGCCAAATCAGGGGTGTTACTTACGATCTTTTATTCGGTTCCAATTTATACACTAAAGTTAATATTGCAAAAGGACTATCAAATTAGTCGCTGGGTGGCAGATGTGAGTTTTACTATTGTACAAGCTGCTCTTTCTGGGGTTGCTGGAGTTATTGTGGCAGGGATGGTGACAACAACAATAGTGATTGTTCCATTAGCGGTAGGAGTGGTTGCCGCTTTTCTAGCATCTGAAACTATCTCTATTATTGAGAATGAGTTTTTGCTAAAAGATCGACTAACAAAAGCTATTAATAATTATGTCGAGAAAGAAGCTGAGAAAAGCATAGAAACTTACCTGAGAAAATCACAAGCTGCAGGAGCTATAAAAAGTATAAACCAACAGGTGCTTATTAATGGACTCTGATGATGAGCTGATTTCTAGTCCTAATAGGATCAAATTAGTGATTGGAATCGCACTAATGCTTGGGCTAACAATTATGTTTTATTGGGCTGCCAGAGAACATTTTTTATATGGTCTTTTGGAGAAGCAAATAGGTGATGAGTTTTATATAATATATACAGATCCTTCGTACTTGATTTCTGTTGTAGGTGTTGTTGTTTGCCCAATTACCTCAGTATATTTTATAACTTTACTGCTTGTTCCATCCTCAAGTGATTTAGCCGTGAAAACACTCGGGGCAGCATGCCTATTGGGTCTGGTTGTCATCATTATTGGACAGCCGCTGGAAAGGTATAGGCAAGTATTGATGGCTGAAAGTAATGGCTATCTAAAGTGTCCCCCTTTTACTTTCGATACTAAGGATTTATCTATTGTACCAATGGTGAGTCATGAACACTTATGTGGCGAGCGTGAGCTACAGGCTAAGGTAAGGTACATCTCTTCAAAGGACTTAGATGGATTGAATGAATATATCCAAAATGAGTTGATAGGGGATTTGAATCATTAGACCTAGAATACGTCCAGCTAGTGCTGCAACGTTGAATTCGGAAACTAATAAAAAACCAGCCCAATAATGGCTGGTTTTTTTATAATTCAACCTGTGACGGAAGGTCGATTATTTGATCATTGCTTCGTTGCCGTTTTCACGGATGTGTTTAAGCATTGATTTAACACCGCGTGGGCTTGAAGCGACGATGTTGCCAGATTGCATGTAACCTGTACCGCCAGCAAAGTCAGTTAGGATTGCGCCAGCTTCACGAGCGATTAGCTCACCTGCTGCCATGTCCCAAGGTTTTAGGCCTAGCTCGAAGTAACCGTCAACGCGGCCAGATGCTACGTAACACAGGTCAAGTGCTGCAGAACCAGTGCGACGGAAATCAGCACACTCGCCGAACATAGCACCAACAATCTTGATGTAAGACTCAGAGTGTTGTTTTTGCTTGAATGGGAAACCAGTCGCTAGGATAGTGCCTTGAAGATCTTTGATCTCGTTAACACGTAGACGAGCATTGTTTAGCTGAGCGCCCGCACCGCGTTGTGCAGTGAATAGCTCGTTTAGCATTGGGTCGTAAACACACGCAACTTCTGTCTTGCCTTTCATACGAACAGCGATTGAAACAGAGAAGTGTGGGAAACCACGCATGAAGTTAGTGGTGCCATCCAGTGGGTCGATGATCCATTGTACGTCGTTATCTTTACCTTCGATAAGACCGTTCTCTTCGGCAACGATGCTGTGCTCTGGGTAAGATGCTTTGATTGTATCAATGATTAGCGCTTCCGCTTCTTTGTCTACGTTAGTAACAAAGTCATTGGTGCCTTTTTGAGAAGACTCAATTTTATCAGCAGTTTCTAGAGATTTAGCAATATGGTTGCCTGCTTTTCGCGCAGCGCGAATAGCAATGTTTAGCATAGGATGCATACGATTTTCCCACGGATGTTAAAGAACGAATAAATACCATCGGTATATGACCGAGAGTGATAGTGTGATCACACTGGTCGAAAGCGGCGGGCAGTATACCAAAGTTTTTGCAAAAAGGAAGTGTTCATTTTTTGAACTCTTAATGTCACTTTTATTGATGAATGCGATCTTTTCTCAAACGGCTGTGGTAGTATTTTGCGGTTTAGTAAGCCAGATGTGAAAGAGCATGTTAGATCAGGTCAAAGTGGTATTGGTGGGAACGTCTCACCCAGGCAATATCGGTAGCGCAGCCCGTGCGATGAAAGTCATGGGGCTAACCCAAATGGTGTTGGTGGACCCACAGTGTGAAGTGGATGAAACTGCCCTTGCGATGGCAGCAGGAGCGGGTGACATTGCGCAAAATGCACAAGTGGTATCAACACTCAATGACGCTGTAGCCGATTGTGGCTTGGTGGTTGGCTCTAGTGCACGCTCACGCACACTTGAATGGCCAATGTTGGAGCCACGTGAGTGTGGTGAAAAGTTTGCTCAAGAAGCGCAGCAGCATCCGGTCGCACTGGTATTTGGTCGAGAGCGAACGGGCTTAACCAACGAAGAGCTACAGACCTGTCATTATCATGTGTGCATTCCTGCCAACCCTGAATACAGTTCATTGAACTTGGCGATGGCAGTGCAAACTATCTCTTATGAGATCCGCATGGCGCACCTTGCACTCGAGCAATCGAAGCATCCTATTGCAGAGCAAGAAGAGTACCCTCGTCATAAAGAGCTTGAGCTTTTTTACCAGCACCTTGAAAAAGTCATGGTGCAGACCCAATTTATTGAGCAAGACGGTAATAGCCAAGTGATGAACAAGGTTAAACGACTATTCAGCCGCGCTCGACCAGAAAAGCAAGAACTCAATATCTTACGTGGCGTGTTGACTGCGGTTGAGAAGCAAATCTCGAACAAAAAATAACCACTCACACCGTGTGGATGAATACCTGACTAAATTAGTCAAATAAATACTTGACCAAAATAGTCAGGTATGGAAAACTGCATCCACGTACTTAATGTGGATACGGTGTGATAATGAGACTGACATCTAAAGGAAGATATGCGGTAACTGCAATGCTTGATGTAGCACTGCATTCGCAACAAAACCCAGTGCCATTGGCGGATATTTCTGAGCGCCAAGGTATTTCGCTTTCCTACTTAGAACAACTGTTTTCAAAACTGCGTAAAGCAGGGCTGGTGGCCAGTGTTCGTGGCCCAGGTGGTGGTTACCGCCTAGGAACTAACGCCCACGAAATTGCTGTAGGTATGGTCATTGCAGCTGTCGACGAATCTGTCGACGCAACTAAGTGTCACGGTAAAGAGGGTTGCCAAGGTGGAACTCGTTGCCTAACTCACACACTGTGGCGCGATTTAAGTGATAGAATTAGCGGCTTCTTAAATAACATCACTCTTGGTGAGTTGATGGAAGATAACGAAGTTCTAGAAATTTCTGATCGTCAAGACATCGGCTTGGCTATCAATCATGGGTTTAGCAAACAATCAAACACCAACACAATAGGTGTAAATGCTCGCTCTTAAGCGGTGCGGTTTGTACATTTGGAGTAAAGAATGAAACTGCCTATTTATTTTGACTATTCAGCAACTTGCCCAGTTGATCCTCGTGTTGCTGAGAAGATGGTTCAGTACATGACAATGGATGGTACTTTTGGTAACCCAGCGTCACGTTCACACCGTTACGGTTGGCAAGCTGAAGAAGCTGTGGATACCGCTCGTGAGCAAGTAGCTGATCTACTAAACGCAGACCCACGTGAAATCGTAATCACCTCGGGTGCGACAGAGTCAGATAACTTAGCGATCAAAGGTGCAGCACACTTCTACGCTAAGAAAGGCAAGCACGTCATCACATGTAAAACCGAGCACAAAGCGGTTCTTGACCCATGCCGTCAACTAGAGCGTGAAGGTTTTGAGGTTACATATCTTGAGCCAGAAGCAAACGGTATTATTGATCTTGCGAAGCTTGAAGCAGCAATGCGCGAAGACACGGTTTTAGTCTCTATCATGCATGTGAACAACGAAATTGGCGTTATTCAAGACATCACTGAAATCGGTGAAATGTGTCGCTCACGCAAAATCGTATTTCATGTAGATGCGGCGCAAAGTGCAGGTAAACTGCCAATCGATGTTCAACAAATGAAAGTTGACTTGATCTCAATGTCAGCGCACAAGATTTACGGCCCGAAAGGCATCGGTGCATTGTACGTTCGCCGTAAGCCACGTATCCGCCTAGAAGCGCAGATGCACGGTGGTGGTCATGAGCGTGGTTTCCGCTCTGGTACCCTAGCAACTCACCAAATCGTTGGTATGGGTGAAGCTTTCCGTATCGCAAAAGAAGAGATGCAGAAAGATCACGATCACGCACTTAAGTTGCGTAACCGCCTACTAGAGCGTCTAGAAGGTATGGAAGCGCTAACCATCAACGGTGATCTTGAGCAGCGTGCTCCGTTTAACCTAAACCTAAGTTTTGCTTTCGTAGAGGGTGAATCTCTACTGATGGCGCTGAAGGACCTAGCGGTATCTTCAGGCTCTGCTTGTACATCTGCAAGTCTAGAACCATCGTACGTACTGCGTGCACTTGGTCTTGATGATGAACTTGCACACAGTTCAATCCGTTTCTCTTTCGGTCGCTTTACGACAGAAGAAGAGATTGACTACGCTGCAGAGCAGATTAAAACAGCAGTACAAAAACTACGTGACATGTCTCCACTGTGGGATATGTACAAAGAAGGAATTGACCTAAATACGGTTGAGTGGGCTCACCACTAATCCTAAAAGATTGAGGATTTGAATCATGGCATACAGTGAAAAAGTAATTGACCACTATGAGAACCCACGCAACGTTGGTGCATTCGACAAGAATGATCCAAACGTAGGTAGTGGCATGGTAGGTGCACCGGCGTGTGGCGACGTAATGAAGCTACAGATCAAAGTGTCGGAAGAGGGCATCATTGAAGATGCAAAATTTAAAACTTACGGTTGTGGTAGTGCTATCGCTTCAAGCTCACTTGTGACAGAGTGGGTAAAAGGCAAGAGCATTGATGAAGCAGCAGCAATTAAAAACGCTGAAATCGCAGAAGAGCTCGAGCTTCCACCAGTGAAAGTTCACTGCTCAATCCTTGCGGAAGATGCTATCAAAGCAGCAGTTTCTGACTACAAGAAAAAGCACCAAGAGTAATATAATTTTAGGGAGCGTATTGCTCCCTAATCTCCCAAGAAAAGTAAAACAAAGGTTGTACCATGGCCATCACAATGACAGACGCAGCAGCCGAGCGCGTTCAAGCATTCCTAGATAATCGCGGTAAAGGAATTGGCCTCCGATTAGGCGTTAAGACCACTGGGTGTTCTGGTATGGCTTATGTACTAGAGTTCGTAGATGAGCTTAACGATGAAGACCAAGTGTTCGAGCACAAAAGTGTCAAAGTAATTATTGACGCCAAGAGCCTCGTATACTTAGACGGTACCGAACTGGATTTCGTCAAAGAAGGCCTTAACGAAGGTTTCGAATTCAACAACCCGAACTCTAAAGGCGAGTGTGGTTGTGGCGAGAGCTTCAACGTCTAGTACTCAATAATGCGCAGCCTTGCTGCGTGTTTTTATTTCCTCAGCCGCTTTTCGGCGAACCTCGTTGAGAACTCACTTTCATGAACCATTTTGAACTATTTGGTCTGCCAACACAGTTTGAAGTCGACACCAATCTTTTAGCGTCTCAATTTCGCGAACTTCAACGTCGTTTTCATCCAGACAAATATGCGACCGCATCCGAACGTGATCGCTTGCTAGCGGTGCAAAAAGCTGCACAAATCAATGATGCTTATCAAGTGCTTAAATCTCCTATCTCACGAGCAGAATACCTATTGGCTGAAATGGGTGTGGATATTCGTAATGAGCAAAACACCATGCAAGATCCTATGTTCTTGATGGAGCAGATGGAGCTTAGAGAAGAGCTTGAAGAGATAGAACACAGCTCAGATCCTGAAAGTGCGCTATTCGATTTTGCCGCGAATGTCAGTAAACTATATACACAGCATTTAAATGAGCTTAAAGAAGCCCTAGCGCAGCAGGCCTTAGAGCAAGCCGCTAGTGGGATCCGTAAGCTAAAGTTTATTGCGAAGCTCAACAGTGAAATCGAGCAACTTGAAGAAAAACTGCTTGGATAATCAAGGATAATTAATGGCACTACTTCAGATTGCAGAGCCTGGTCAAAGCTCTGCACCTCACGAACATAAACTGGCGGTTGGTATCGATCTTGGCACGACCAACTCCTTGGTTGCCTCGGTTCGCAGCGGTGAAGCAAAACCGCTCAGCGATGAGCAAGGTCGAAATATCCTACCTTCTGTAGTGAACTACGGTGGTGAAGAACCATTAGTGGGGTATGCTGCTCGCCAAAAAGCGCAGCAGGAACCTGAGCAGACCATTATTTCAGCTAAGCGTTTGATTGGCCGCTCTCTAGAAGATATTCAAACTCGCTACCCTGAGTTGCCTTACCAATTTACGGCAAGTGACAACGGCCTGCCGCTGTTGCAAACCAAGCAGGGCAGTGTCAATCCGATTCAAGTATCGTCGCAGATTTTAAAATCTTTGGCCGCCCGAGCGGAAAGCACACTTGGTGGTGAGTTAAGTGGCGTCGTTATTACCGTGCCTGCGTATTTTGATGATGCACAACGTGCGGGTACCAAAGATGCGGCTCAATTGGCTGGATTGCATGTACTTCGCCTGCTGAATGAGCCAACAGCTGCTGCCATCGCCTATGGCCTAGACAGTGGCCAAGAGGGCGTGATTGCCGTTTACGACCTTGGTGGCGGTACCTTCGATATTTCTATTTTGCGCCTGTCTCGTGGTGTGTTCGAAGTATTAGCCACAGGTGGTGACTCTGCCCTTGGCGGTGATGACTTTGACCATCTGGTCGCTAACTACATCAAAGAGCAGATTGGCCTTGAAGGCGAACTGAGCGCCGAACAAAACCGTAAATTGCTGGATGCAGCGACCGAGATGAAAATTGCGCTATCAGACGCAGATACTGCTCAAGTCGATGTGCTGGATTGGCAGGGTACCATTAGCCGTGAAACCTTCAACGCACTTATTCAGCCACTGGTGAAGAAGACACTAATGTCATGTCGCCGAGCGCTACGTGACGCTGAAGTAGGTAGCGAAGAGGTATGTGAAGTGGTGATGGTAGGTGGCTCAACCCGTACACCTATCGTACGTGAAATGGTCGGCGAGTTCTTCGGTCGTACGCCACTGACCAGTATCAACCCAGATGAAGTGGTTGCGATTGGCGCTGCGATTCAAGCTGACATCTTAGTCGGTAATAAACCTGATTCAGAGATGCTACTGCTGGATGTTATCCCGCTGTCTCTAGGTATTGAAACCATGGGTGGTTTGGTTGAGAAGATCATCCCTCGCAACACAACCATTCCTGTTGCACGAGCTCAAGAGTTTACCACTTTCAAAGATGGTCAAACTGGAATGTTGGTTCACGTCGCTCAAGGTGAGCGTGAAATGATGGATGATTGCCGTTCATTAGCTCGCTTCACCCTAAAAGGTATTCCACCGATGGCGGCAGGTGCGGCGCATATTCGAGTGACCTATCAAGTGGATGCAGATGGCCTTCTGTCTGTGACTGCGATGGAAAAGAGCACGGGTGTTCAAGCAGATATTCAAGTTAAACCTTCTTACGGTCTAAGTGATACCGAAGTTGCTGACATGCTAAAAGACTCGATGACTCACGCTAAAGAAGACATGTTGGCCCGAGCACTTGCAGAGCAACAAGTTGAAGCTGACCGAGTGATTGAAGGCTTAGTTGCAGCGATGCAAGCGGATGGTGATGAACTGCTGAGTGAGTCAGAGCGTGATGCGTTGATCAAAGCTATCGAGAGCTTGATTGAGCTGCGCAATGGTACTGACGCAGACGCCATTGAACAAGGCATCAAAGATACGGATGCGGCGAGTCAAGAGTTTGCCTCTCGCCGAATGGATAAATCCATCCGAGCTGCCCTTTCGGGTCAGTCGGTCGATAAAATATAACCAATTATTAGAGAAGTAATCATGCCAAAAATCGTTGTATTGCCTCATGAAGATCTTTGCCCAGAAGGTGCAGTACTAGAAGCAAAAACGGGTGAAACCGTATTAGATGTTGCGCTTAAAGCGGGCATCGGCATCGAGCACGCATGTGAAAAATCTTGTGCATGCACCACTTGTCACGTAGTGATCCGTGAAGGCTTTGATTCACTAGAAGAGAGTGAAGAGCTCGAAGACGATATGCTAGATAAAGCATGGGGACTAGAGCCGGAATCTCGTCTAGGCTGCCAAGCGAAAGTGGCTGACGAGGATCTGGTTGTAGAGATCCCGAAATACACACTTAATCACGCATCAGAAGACCACTAATACATCATTGGTGAGCACAATGCTCACCATAAACAGCACAATTACAGGGAGTGACTATGAGCCTAAAATGGACAGACTCGCGAGACATCGCCATTGAGCTGTGTGACCTTTTTCCAGACACTGACCCAAAAACAGTGCGTTTTACAGACTTGCATCGCTGGATCTGTGAACTGGAAGAGTTTGAAGATGATCCCAACCGTTCCAACGAAAAAATCCTAGAAGCGATTATTTTATGTTGGATGGATGAAGCGGACTAATACCAATTCCAAACACTTTTGATGACTCAAGCACAAAAAACGGACCTTCGGGTCCGTTTTTTTTATCAAATTGATATTTTCTTGTGTGCATAATGATAACATCATTGAACAAAACGAAGATAAGAGTGGCAAACGACCATTCATTAAGGAGAACAGATGTCTACACAAATGCCGGTATTGATCTCTCGCCAGGCGGCACCAGAACAGTGGGGCGATAAAGCACTACTTTCATTTGGTGAAGCTGGTGCGACTATCCACGTCACCGAGCCTGAGCTTGATGCGATTCAACGTGCTGCTCGTAAGCTGGATGGTCAAGGGATCAAAGCAGTTTCACTGCAAGGCGAAGGCTGGGATCTAGAAGCGGTTTGGGCTTTTTATCAAGGCTACCGTAACCAAAAGAATAACAACCGTGTTGATTGGGTTGAACTTGAAGAAGCGGCTCAAACAGAACTGAACGCTCGTATTAAAGCGGGCGATTGGGTTCGCGACATTATCAACAAAAACGCCGAAGAAGTCGCACCTCGTCAACTGGCAACTATGGCAGGTGAGTTCATCAAATCACTTGCACCAGAGCAGGTAACTTACCGCATCGTTAAAGATAAAGATCTACTGACGGAAGGCTGGGAAGGCATTTATGCAGTAGGCCGTGGCTCTGAACGTACGTCAGCTATGCTACAACTCGACTTCAACCCAACAGGCGATGAAAACGCACCAGTATTCGCTTGTCTTGTGGGTAAAGGCATTACGTTTGACTCAGGTGGCTACAGCTTGAAGCCTTCAAACTTCATGGACGCTATGAAAGCTGATATGGGTGGCTCTGGCATCATCACTGGTGGTCTTGGCTTGGCGATTATGCGCGGTCTGAATAAGCGTGTGAAACTTATCTTATGTTGCGCTGAAAACATGGTTTCTGGTCGTGCATTTAAGCTTGGCGATATCATCAAGTACAAAAATGGCAAAACAGTGGAAGTGATGAACACCGATGCTGAAGGTCGTTTAGTTCTGGCGGACGGTCTATTGTTTGCTAATGAGCAAAACCCTGAGCTAATCATTGATTGTGCAACACTTACGGGTGCTGCAAAAAATGCCCTAGGCAACGATTACCATGCTTTGCTCTCTTTTGATAGCGAGCTATCTCACCAAGCACTCACCAGTGCTACGGAAGAAAATGAAGGTCTGTGGCCTCTACCGCTAGCAGACTTCCACCGTAGCATGTTGCCATCGAACTACGCTGATCTATCCAACATCAGTAGTGGTCAATATTCACCAGGTGCGAGCACGGCGGCGGCATTCCTTTCTTACTTCGTAGATGACTACAAGAAAGGTTGGCTGCACTTTGATTGTGCTGGTACTTACCGCAAAGCAGCGTCTGACAAATGGTCAGCAGGCGCAACGGGCATGGGTGTTCGCACGCTAGCTCGTCTACTAGTAGACCAAGCAAAATAATGACTGAACGGGAGCAAAGACTCCCGTTATTTTTTTCTGATAAGTAGAAGTAAAGGATAACTTATGGCTCTAGAAAGAACCTTCTCTATTGTTAAGCCCGACGCAGTTAAACGTAACCTGATTGGTGAGATTTACCACCGTATAGAAAAAGCAGGTCTACAGGTTATTGCAGCGAAAATGGTTCACCTGAATGAAGACCAAGCCAGCGGTTTCTACGCTGAGCATGAAGGCAAACCATTTTTCGAAGACTTAAAAGCATTTATGACTTCTGGCCCAATCATGGTTCAAGTCCTTGAAGGTGAAGATGCTATCTGTCGTTACCGTGAATTGATGGGTAAAACCAACCCAGAAGAAGCGGCATGTGGCACGATTCGCGCTGATTACGCACTGAGTATGCGTCATAACTCTGTCCACGGTAGTGATAGCCCAGAGTCGGCAGCCCGTGAAATTGAGTTTTTCTTCCCTGCATCTGAGATTTGCCCTCGCTCTTAGGTTAGGGAGTACCCTTGCAACGGGGTATTCTTTTGTCCTCCCCCTTTTCAAGGGGGAGAGTTGTTAGCTCAAATTTTAACCATTATAATTTCAACCCCTTCCGAATAACCCCATTCTCTACCTCTTGTTGTTACTGGGCAAAGGCTGTACAATTCGCGCCCTTAATTATTGTTCTGGCATGAGAGGCACCATGACAACCCAAAAAGTCAATCTACTCGATTTTGATCGTAAAGGGCTCCGCAAATATTTTGCTGAAGAGCTTGGCGAAAAAGCGTTTCGCGCAGATCAAATTATGAAGTGGATCTACCATTTTGGCGTGGATGACTTTGAGTTGATGACCAACATCAACAAGAAGCTACGTGAGAAGCTGCAGCGTGTGGCTGAAATCCGTGCACCTTTCGTGTCTGATGCACAGCACTCAAGTGACGGCACCATCAAGTGGGCGATGCGCGTCGGTGACCAAGACGTAGAAACCGTATACATCCCAGAGGATGATCGTGCGACGCTTTGTGTCTCGTCTCAAGTGGGTTGTGCACTAGAGTGTAAGTTCTGTTCAACGGCACAGCAGGGTTTCAACCGTAACCTAAAAGTGTCTGAAATCATTGGTCAGGTATGGCGCGCTGCACGTGAGATTGGTCTTGAGAAAGAAACGGGTCGTCGCCCAATTACTAACGTAGTAATGATGGGTATGGGTGAGCCGCTTTTAAACATGAAGAACTTGATCCCATCTTTAGAGATCATGCTTGATGACCTTGGCTTTGGCCTTTCTAAGCGCCGTGTAACTGTATCAACTTCTGGTGTCGTTTCTGGCCTTGATCAGATGACAGATAACATCGACGTGGCACTAGCGATTTCTCTTCACGCACCGACCGATGAACTGCGTAGTGAAATCATGCCGATTAACGACCGCTGGAATATCGAAGATTTTCTTGCATCGGTTCGTCGTTATATTGCTTCATCCAATGCCAACCGAGGCAAGGTAACCGTCGAATATGTTCTGCTTGATCATGTCAATGACGACATGGAACATGCACGACAGCTCGCAGAATTGATGAAAGACACCCCGTGTAAAATCAATTTGATTCCATTTAACCCGTATCCTGGTTCACCATACGGAAAACCGAGTAATTCACGCATCGACCGTTTCATGAAAACCTTGATGAAGTACGACTACACGGTAACAGTACGTAAAACACGCGGCGATGATATCGATGCAGCGTGTGGTCAGTTAGTGGGTGATGTGATTGACCGCACTAAACGTACACAGAATAAACAAAATGGGGAACCAATCCCGGTGAAAAGCATCTGATGTGATGTTCCTTCCGAACGGCTCCCCTGCGACGCTAGGGGAGTGTGATGTTCGCAAGGTTTGTATACATAATTCTGGTTAGTTTAATTTCCGGTTGTGTTACAGTTACACAAGATAAATTAGATGCTTCATTCGATAGGCAGGCGGCTGCAGAGGCGAGAGTCAATTTAGGCTTGAGTTATTTGGAGTCAGGCGACCGAGTTAGGGCGAAAGAGAATATTCAACAAGCGTTGGAGTATCGCCCCAACTATTACCGAGCATTGATCGCACAAGCGCATTATTACGATCAAGTCGGAGAGCCGGATAACGCCCGCCAATCATTCGAACAAGCACTTAGGGAGTCACCCGACAACGGAGACGTTCTCAATAACTACGGTGTTTTTCTTTGTAAGCTCGGCGAATATGAAACCGCTGACGCCTTCTTTAACCGTGCTATTGAGGTGCCTTACTACTACCTAATTTCAGCCAGTTATCAAAATGCTGCATTTTGTGCACTGAAATCAGGGGATAAGCATCAGGCACAATACTATTTTCGCCGCGCACTCGATCATGATCCCAAACGGGTAAGTTCGATTTTGCAGCTCGCTCAATTAGAAATAGAGTTAGAGCAGTATCGCGAGGCTAGGGTAAGACTGGTAAAGTTTCACCATCAGTTTGGATATAGAGCAGCAAGCCTAGGGCTGCTGATTGAACTAGAAGAAAAAAACGGCAATTTAGCCATGGCAGAGCGTTATCGCCAAGCACTTGCTCAGAAATATCCAGACTCTATTCAGTATCAAAAATATGTCAGAAATAAAAACGGAACAATCAGAAATTAATCCGCAAGAGATTGAAAACGTAGCAGTATTACCGGGCGCACTATTACGTCAAAAACGTGAATCTCTTGGCTGGAGCCAAAAAGATATCGCCGATCGACTGCGACTGCGAGTCGTAGTGATTGAGAACATTGAAAACGACAGTGTTAAGTCAGATCAAGTAGCCACCTTTACCCGTGGCTATTTGCGATCTTATGCCAAGCTGGTTGGTATTGAAGAAGATGAAGTGCTTGCCCTGTTTGACGGTGCTCAGCAAGAGAGTGATGACGTGCAAAGCATGCAGAGCTTTTCTCGTAAAACTAAGCGCGAAAAACACGACAGCCGCATCATGCTGCTTACTTGGGGCATTATGCTGACCCTTGTGGGTATCTCGTCGGTATGGTGGTGGCAAAACCAAGAACAGGACACTCTGTCAGTGACTGAGCTTCAAGCTGCAACGGCGGCAGATTCTGTCGATGAGCCAATTGCCTTGGATAGCGCCGCATTGGACTCTCCAGTAGTCGAGGTGGCAGTTTCAGATGCCGAGCCAACCTTGCTACCTCTGGAAGAGGAAACTTCAGCTGTGGTTGCTGAAGAGAATACGCCTGTGATCGAAGACACCGCTCCAGTCGAAACGCCAGTAGCAGAACCAGTACAAGAAACGCCTGCTGAAGCTTCAGTGCCTGATGTAGCAGCGAACCTACTTGAGATGTCATTTCGTTCAGACTGTTGGATCTTGGTGAAAGATGCGACAGGAAAAACCTTATCGACTGGTGTGAAGAAAGCAGGTCAATCTCTTAGCCTGCAAGGCGAGCTCCCTTATAGTTTAGTTCTTGGCGCACCTGAAGGTGTGACAATGACATTAGCCGATGAAGCCGTGGACCTTTCTGGGTATACTGCAGGCAAAGTCGCGAAATTCAAATTACCCTAGAAGCAATTATGCAACACGAATCTCCTATTAAACGTCGCCCATCGACACGTATCTACGTGGGCGACGTGCCTATTGGTGACGGTGCCCCAATTGCGGTGCAGTCAATGACCAACACCCGCACTACGGATGTAGAGGCGACCGTTGCTCAAATTCGAGCGCTAGAGAACGTCGGTGCTGACATCGTACGCGTCTCAGTACCAACCATGGACGCTGCTGAAGCCTTTAAGCAGATCAAACAGCAAGTCTCTGTTCCTCTGGTTGCGGATATTCACTTTGATTACCGTATTGCACTGAAAGTAGCGGAATACGGCGTGGACTGTCTGCGCATTAACCCAGGCAACATCGGTAAAGAAGACCGCATTCGCGCTGTTGTTGATTGTGCTCGGGACAAAAACATCCCAATCCGAATTGGTGTGAACGGTGGCTCTCTGGAAAAAGATATCCAGATGAAATACGGTGAGCCGACCCCTGCTGCGCTGGTGGAATCAGCAATGCGTCACGTAGATATCCTAGATCGTCTTAACTTTGACCAGTTTAAAGTAAGCGTAAAAGCATCGGACGTCTTCTTAGCAGTAGACTCTTACCGTTTACTGGCAAAAGAGATCGACCAGCCACTCCACTTAGGTATCACTGAAGCGGGTGGCGCTCGTGCAGGTTCAGTAAAATCATCGGTTGGCCTAGGCATGCTTCTCGCAGAAGGCATTGGTGATACGCTACGTATCTCACTTGCAGCGGATCCAGTTGAAGAGATCAAAGTAGGTTTTGATATCCTAAAATCTCTACGTATTCGCTCACGCGGTATTAACTTTATTGCCTGTCCTAGCTGTTCGCGCCAAGAATTTGATGTGATTGGTACGGTGAACTCATTAGAAGAGCGTCTAGAAGACATTATTACACCAATGGATGTGTCCATCATTGGTTGTGTAGTGAACGGCCCTGGTGAAGCAGAAGTTTCACACATGGGCATCGCAGGTGGTAACAAGAAGAGTGCTTTCTACGAAGACGGCAAACGTCAGAAAGAGCGCTTTGATAACGATAATCTGGTGGATCAGCTCGAAGCTAAGATCCGCGCCAAGGCATCGATGTTGGATGAAAACAACCGCATCGACATCAACCAGATCGAAAATAACTAAATTCAACGGTAAAAACTGTGGCAAAGACAATCCAAGCTATTCGAGGCATGAACGACTGCCTCCCAACACAATCTCCACTTTGGCAAAAAGTTGAGAACACGGTGAAACACGTAGTGAGCGCATATGGCTACAGCGAAGTACGTATGCCAATCGTTGAAGAAACTCATCTATTTAGCCGTGCCGTTGGCGAAGAAACAGACGTTGTTTCAAAAGAGATGTACACCTTTGAAGACCGCAATGGTGATAGCCTAACACTGCGCCCAGAAGGCACAGCAGGTTGTGTACGTTCTTGTATTCAAAACAGCCTAATTAACCGTGATGAACAGCGCCTGTGGTACATGGGCCCAATGTTCCGTCACGAGCGTCCGCAAAAAGGTCGCTACCGTCAATTCCACCAATGTGGTGTTGAGGTGTTTGGTCTTAACGGTCCTGACGTTGACGCAGAACTGATCATGATGACAGCGCGTCTATGGCGTGAGCTGGGCATCGACAAGTACGTTCGCTTAGAGCTGAACTCTATTGGCTCTTTAGAAGCACGCGCTAACTACCGCACCGCACTTGTGGCATTTCTCGAGCAACACATCGACGTCCTAGACGAAGATTGTAAGCGCCGTATGCACACAAATCCGCTACGTGTTCTAGATACTAAAAACCAAGATATTCAAGCCATCCTTGTTGATGCACCGCAGCTAGGCGACTACCTAGACGAAGAGTCACAAGCTCACTTTGCAGGACTTTGTGAACTTCTTGACGCTGCGGGTATCGAATATCAAGTTAACCAGCGTCTAGTACGTGGTCTTGATTACTACAACCGCACGGTATTTGAGTGGATCACTGAAAGCCTTGGTGCTCAAGGCACAGTATGTGGTGGTGGTCGTTACGATGGTCTTGTTGAGCAGTTAGGCGGCAAAGCAACGCCAGCCGTTGGTTTTGCGATGGGTCTTGAGCGACTAGTACTTATGCTAGAAGAGCTTGAGCTTGCAGAAACCCGCCGTGCTGTTGACGTTTACATGGTGAGCGCAGGCGAAGGTACGCTAATGGCGAGCATGAAGCTCGCAGAAGAGCTACGTGAAGCGCTTCCAGGCATCCGTGTGATGAGCCACTTTGGTGGTGGTAACTTTAAGAAACAGTTCAAACGCGCTGATAAAGCGGGTGCAGCGGTTGCTCTTGTTCTGGGTGAGAATGAAGTTGCAGACAACACCGTAGTAGTAAAAGATTTGATTGGCGGCGAGCAAGACACTGTGTCTCAAGCAGATGTTGCAGCCAAACTAACGCATTTGATTTAAAGAGGACAGGACGTGGAACTCTACGATAGCGAAGAACAACAAGTAGAAGCGATTAAGGATTGGTGGAAGGAAAACGGTAAAGCCGTGATCCTTGGCGCAGTTGTTGGTCTAGGCGGCATCTTTGGTTGGCGTTACTACCAAGACTCAACGATTGCTGCGCAAGATGCAGCATCGAAAGCGTACACTGAAGCGATGGCGTCAATCACGGCGCAAGGTGCACAAGCATCAGATTCAGCTCAAGCATTTATTGATGCCAATAAAGAGTCTCAATACTCTGTACTCGCAGCGCTTTCACTGGCTAAAGCACAAGTTGAAGCAGGTGAACTAGACAACGCCCTTACTCAACTAGAGTGGGCGCTGGCAAACAATAAAGATGCAGCGGCAGAGTCTTTGATCCGTTTCCGTGTCGCACGTATTCAAGCAGAGCAGGGTGAGTTCGATAGCGCACTGACATCGCTAGGCAAGATTACAGCAGAGTCTTGGAAAGGTCGTGTGGCTGAGCAGCGTGGCGATATCCTACTTCGTCAAGGTGACAAAGAAGGTGCTTACGCAGCCTACACTGAAGCACAGCAGGCATCAGTCGCAGGTAACCAAGCATTGCAAATGAAATTGGATGATCTTGCCAAGTAAGGTGACGAATAGATGAAAAAAATGCTCAACAGAGCACTGATGTGCGCAGTTGTCCTTGGTGGCGTTGTTGGATGTGCCGGTGAAGAAGACACCATTGTGATGTCTCCTTTGCCAGAGGTCAGCAGTCAGTTTACACCTGGCAGCGAATGGAGTACGAGCATTGGCGATGGCGTTGGGCATTATTTCTCTAAGCTCAAACCCGCTTTTGCCTACGACAAAGTGTTCGTCGCTAGCCGTGATGGTGAGGTTAAGGCTCTAGACCCAAGTAATGGCAAAGCCATTTGGAGCCAAGATTTAAGTGAAGGCAGTACTGCTCGTCTTTCAGGTGGCATTACCGCTTCATACGGTAAACTGTTTATCGGTAGCGAAAATGGCCAGCTGATTGCTCTTGAAGAGAAAACAGGTGAGCTACTTTGGCGTGTTGACGTCGAAGGTGAGGTGCTTGCGGCGCCTGCAACCGATGCTAACCTTGTGATTGTGCATACTAGCCGTGGTGTATTGGCTGCGCTTAATCCGGAAACCGGTGAGCAAGTTTGGACACTTGCCAACGAAGTACCTTCTCTAACACTGCGTGGTGACAGTGCACCTGCGACCGTGTCTGGTGGCGTGTTCTGGGGAACGGCAAATGGTCGTTTGGCGGCAGCAATTGCTGAGCGAGGTCAACTGATTTGGCAACAACCTATCGGTAACCCACAAGGTTCCACAGAAATTGATCGCTTGGTCGATGTGGATGCAAAACCACTGATTATCGGTGGCATGCTTTATACTGTAGGGATCAACGGTCAGTTAGTAGCAATTGACTTACGTTCAGGTGCGCCTACGTGGAAACGTAGTTATTCGTCGGCGTCTGATCTTGCAACCGATGGTGACCAGATTTACCTAGTAACAGACAAGGACCATGTTGCAGCTGTTGACGCTCGCAGTGGTACTGAAATCTGGAGCAACGATCAACTGCAATACCGTCAGCTGACAGACCCTGTGGTTATTCGTGGCATGGTTGTGGTCGCAGACAGTCAAGGCTACGTTCACTGGATTGATAATGACACAGGTGAGTTCGTCGCTCAGCAAATGGTGGATAGCAGCGGCTTTGCTGTTGGTCCGACCTTGCTTGATGATGGCTACGTATTAGTGTCACGCTCAGGTAAAGTGGTTAAGCAAACTGTGAAATAGTCGTCAATAGCACAGCTATTCACAGTGTGATATAATTCACATTCGGCTCTTGGCTGTTTTCAGTCAAGAGCCGTTTTATTGGTGACGTGTAGTTATAGGTAAAGTGACGGTAAAGCCCGGAATTGTTACCTATAACTACATATAGAATACGAATTTGTAGAGGTAGATATGATTCCTGTTGTTGCTCTAGTTGGGCGTCCAAACGTTGGTAAATCAACGTTATTTAACCGCCTAACTCGCACTCGCGACGCACTGGTAGCGGATTTCCCGGGTCTGACCCGTGACCGTAAATACGGTCAAGCGGTGCTGGGTGAACACGAATTTATTGTTATCGATACCGGTGGTATCGATGGTACCGAAGAAGGTGTAGAAACCAAGATGGCTGAACAGTCGCTCGCTGCGATTGAAGAAGCAGATGTGGTGCTATTTATGGTAGATGGCCGTGCGGGTCTAACACCATCAGATGAAGCGATTGCCGCTCACCTTCGTAAGATTGAAAAACCATCAATGCTGGTAGTAAACAAGATTGATGGCATTGATGCAGATGCTGCGTGTGTTGAGTTTTGGAAACTTGGCGTTGAGCAAATGTACCAAATCGCGGCAGCACACGGCCGTGGTGTTGCTGCTCTGATTGACCGTGCATTGAACCCATTTGCTGAGAAGATGCTGGCAGAGCAAGGTGAAATCGAAGACTTAACCGAGTTTGAAGATCCGGAAGAAGAAAAACTCGACTACACCGAGGAAGAAGCTGAGCAAGAGTTCCAGCGTCTGCAAGACCAACCAATTAAGCTTGCGATCATTGGTCGTCCTAACGTGGGTAAGTCGACACTGACTAACCGTATCTTAGGTGAAGAGCGTGTGGTCGTTTACGATATGCCTGGTACAACTCGTGACTCTATTTACATTCCGATGGAACGTGATGGTCGTGAGTACGTATTGATTGATACCGCAGGTGTGCGTCGTCGTAAGAACATGCATGAAACGGTTGAGAAGTTCTCCGTGGTTAAAACGCTAAAAGCGGTAGAAGATGCAAACGTTGTTCTTCTGGTTATCGACGCTCGTGAAAATATCTCAGATCAAGACCTAAGCTTGCTTGGTTTTGCGCTAAATGCAGGTCGCTCGATTGTTATCGCAGTCAACAAGTGGGATGGTCTAGATACTGATGTGAAAGAATCAGTGAAGAAAGAGCTGGACCGTCGTCTAGGTTTTGTCGATTTTGCTCGCATCCACTTTATCTCTGCGCTTCACGGTACAGGTGTTGGTCACCTATTCGAATCTGTACAAGAAGCCTATAAGTCAGCAACAACTCGCGTTGGTACTTCGGTTCTGACTCGTATCATGAAGATGGCGCAAGATGATCACCAGCCACCTATGGTTCGCGGTCGCCGTGTGAAACTTAAATACGCACACGCAGGGGGTTACAACCCACCGATCATCGTGGTGCATGGTAACTTGGTTCACGAGTTGCCTGATTCGTACAAGCGCTTCTTGATGAACTACTATCGCCGCTCGTTAGAGATCATGGGGACCCCAATTCGTATCCAGTTCCAAAGCAGTGATAACCCGTTCGAAGGTAAAACACAGAAGCTGACGCTTTCTCAAGAGCGCAAGCGTAAACGCCTAATGTCCGCAGTGAAAGGGCGTAAAAAATAAGAGTTTTTAAAGCGCCCATTGGGCGCTTTTTTTCTAGAGGTAACCATGCAACCAACCCAAGTACTTTTCCCCCAAGGCATCACTACTTCAACCGCAACGGTGCTGCATATCGATGGCTTGGACGTAGTGACTGACCAAACCCCATTTCATCCCGTTAGCCATATTTGGCCAGATCATCCAGCAGATGTGGGGACATTAACTTTCAACGGCCAAACACATACCGTAGTTGATAGCTTAACGGGTGCGATTGAGCTTGAAACTCACAAGCTATTTGTCGATAAAGCGATCCCAGTGAAACGTGATGCTCCGGGCTATGCTTTCGTGGTGGTACATCGTTTGGCAGAAAATGCAGACTTAACGGTTGGCGACCAAGTGACGTTAGCCGTAGATGCTGATTATCAAGCCTCTTTAAGTCGTGGACATAGTGCAGGTCATATTGCCTATCTTGCGCTTAACAAGGTTCTTGCCCAAGGATACTGGCGTAAAGATGCAGACCGCAAGGACCCGCTAGGCTCACCAGATTTTAACAGTTATGCGCAAGTGACCAGCGTGGTTACACCGGATAAGTGCCATGATGTCTATCGTCTAGGAAAAACTCTGCGCAAGCGAGGTTTAAACAGTGCAGATATGCTGCAAAACCTCGAAAGCATTACCAAAGATGCTAATACGGTAATTAGCGAGTGGCTTGCGACACCCAGTGAGGTTGTTATCGATTGTCATGGCAGTACGCTTACAGACTCACGCTATTGGACGTGCGAATTAAATCAAGCTGGAAAGGTTGTCACCCCTTGTGGTGGAACGCATGTTAGCCATCTGTCCCAGTTGAAAAACATTGAAATGACACTATCTATATTAGACGAACAGCAAATTGAAATGCACACCTATGTAAAATAGAGTGATCGAATAATAAATCCTGTTTGCTCTGTATTATTGGAGTATTGGTGAGATTTTATATCGTTTAAAATCCAAAAACAGGACATGTAACTTATGCTTTCGGGGTGTGGTTATATAAAAATTCTTTTTGGGGTTGATCGCTGATCAGATCTCTCTTTGCAGAAGATCGAGAAAAGATCTTGTTTAAAGAGAAAGCAGTTTGCTGCTAATTGAATCAATATCTTGCCGCTGTTGTGGTAAAAGTAATGTGATCTATGTCACCTTGAAAGATAGATCTTATCGGAACGATGAATCTTGATGAAAACTACGGAACGATGAAAATGAATGACAATAACTGTCCAGTATGTGAAAAAACGTTGGAGTGGGGTGGTTCGCACTACGTATGCAGCGATTGCGAGCAAGGTTATAAAAAAGTGGGCTTCTGCCCAGCCTGTGATGCTGAATTAGAGAAGCTACAAGCGTGCGGCGCCGCTAATTACTTTTGTAACACCTGCAATGAGCTGAAGTCGAAATCGACAATTCGGTTTGAGTTTCAGAAGGTAGGGTAGTTGTTTTTTCTCTCCCCCTTTTCAAGGGGGAGGACTAGAAAGTCACACTTTATGTGCTCAGTGTTCTAACTGACAGTAGAACGCAGTTCTCCATCGGACAGCTGGGTGACAATCTCTTGCCCAGCTTTGACCTGATCACTACGAGTGATCACCTTACCTTTCTCATCCTGAGTAATACTGTAACCACGTTTCAGCGTGGCTAGCGGGCTAACCGTGTCCAGCTTTTCAGCTGCGAGTGCTAACTGGTGTCTTGCCGTCAGCATTTGACGATCCATTGCATCCAGCATTTTCTGTTTTGCTTGTGTGAGATGGTGCTGCTGCTCAGCCAGCTTTTGCGCTGGGTTCTTCAATGCTAGGCGATGGGATAACTGCTCAACGTGACGCTTATGTTCGCGCAGTTTGCGCTCCATTGCTCTTTCTAAGCGCTGATTCAGCTCATCAAGCTGCTGGCTCTGTCGCTGCAACTGGTGTTGTGGGTGCTGATGTGACAGTCGACGCTCAAGCAGCTGCACCTGATGTTGATACCCTGAAAGGTAACGTTCCATCGCATATTGCAGACGCTGCTTTTTCTGACTGATTTGCTGGATCTGCTGGCTATGATCTCGGCTAACGAGCTCTGCCGCTGCCGACGGAGTGGGTGCCCGTACATCCGCAACAAAGTCGGCAATTGTGACATCGACTTCATGGCCAACCGCGGAAACGATTGGAATAGAAGAGGAAGCAATCGTGCGAGCGACTATCTCTTCATTAAAGCACCATAAATCTTCAAGCGAGCCACCACCACGACCAACGATCAGCACATCACACTCTTGGCGGCTATTTGCACAACCAATGGCTTGAGCGATTGAGATAGCAGCGCCTTCACCTTGCACCATGGTCGGATAGATGATGATTGGCAATCCTGGGTCGCGGCGTTTTAAGACATTGAGAATATCGTGCAGTGCCGCCCCTGTTTTAGAGGTCACAATGCCTACGCATTTAGGGTGTTCTGGTAAAGGTTGCTTGCTGGTTTGAGCAAACAGCCCCTCTGCCGCTAGAGACATCTTGAGCTGCTCGAACTGCTGCTGCAGTCGGCCATCACCTTCAGGCTGCATGCTTTCAACGATCAGTTGGTAATCACCACGAGGTTCGTAAAGAGAAAGACGTGCTTTCACTAGTACCTGATTACCGTTTTGCGGCTTAAAGGTCACTCGGCGATTGTTGCCACGGAACATGGCACATTTTACCTGTGCTCGGGCATCTTTTAGCGTGAAATACCAGTGCCCTGAAACAGGCGCAGAAAAGTTAGATAGCTCACCGACGAGCCATACAATGCCCATTTGGTTTTCTAAAAGTAAGCGAACTTCAGAATTGAGGCGAGAAACAGTAAAGATATTGCTGTTGCTATGGGGACTGGTCAGAGAAGACACACTAATCTCGAAGGCGTGAGTATGGAAATTAGCGGCAATATAATACATATCAAGGGGGTGAATGCAAGAAAAAACTAGAAAAAAAGATAAAAAATGTGTGGTAAATCGTTTGCTTTGCCCCTATAATCCCTCCGCAATATCTAATCCAAATCGAATTACCGCCATCCGGAATTCATTTGGGTTTATTTTTTTCTAACACTCTTTTTGTGAGATATTGCAAATGCTAAGAATTGCCAAAGAAGCGCTGACATTTGATGACGTACTACTAGTGCCAGCACACTCCACTGTTCTCCCAAACACAGCTAAGCTACAAACTCAGCTGACTAAAAATATCACTCTGAATATCCCGATGATCTCTGCGTCTATGGACACAGTGACTGAAGCTCGCCTAGCGATTGCACTAGCGCAAGAAGGTGGTATTGGCTTTATCCACAAAAACATGTCGATTGAGCAGCAAGCGCACGAAGTTCGCCTTGTTAAGATCTTTGAAGCCGGTGTGGTTTCATCTCCTGTGACTGTGACTCCTGAAGCAACCATTGCTGATGTTAAACGTCTAACCGAAGAAAACGGTTTTGCGGGTTACCCAGTAGTAACTGCTAACAACGAGCTTGTTGGTATCATCACTGGTCGTGATGTTCGTTTCGTTACTGACCTTGAGAAGAAGGTTGCTGACGTAATGACACCAAAAGAGCGTCTAGCGAGTGTTAAAGAAGGTACTTCTCGCGAAGAAGTTGAAAAAGTGATGCAAGAGCACCGCGTTGAGAAAGTGCTAGTTGTGAACGAAGAGTTCCAACTAAAAGGCATGATCACAGCGAAAGACTTCCAGAAAGCAGAACGTAAACCAAACGCATGTAAAGATGACCAAGGTCGTCTACGTGTAGGTGCTGCTGTTGGTGCTGGTGCAGGTAACGAAGAGCGTGTTAAGGCGCTAGTTGAAGCAGGCGTTGACGTTCTACTTATCGACTCTTCACACGGTCACTCTGAAGGTGTTCTAAACCGTATTCGTGAAACTCGTGAAGCTCACCCAGATCTAGACATCATCGGCGGTAACGTAGCGACAGCTGCAGGTGCACAAGCACTTATCGATGCTGGTGTAAGCGCAGTTAAAGTGGGTATCGGCCCAGGTTCAATCTGTACTACTCGCATCGTAACGGGTGTTGGTGTTCCTCAGATCACTGCTATTTCTGACGCTGCAGATGCGGCAAACAAAGCAGGCATCCCTGTTATTGCTGACGGTGGTATCCGCTATTCTGGCGATATCTGTAAAGCGATTGCTGCAGGTGCATCTTGTGTAATGGTTGGCTCAATGCTGGCTGGTACTGAAGAAGCACCAGGTGAAGTTGAGCTTTACCAAGGCCGTACTTACAAGTCTTACCGTGGTATGGGCTCACTTGGCGCAATGTCTCAAGGTTCTTCTGACCGTTACTTCCAGTCTGACAACGCTGCAGACAAGCTGGTACCAGAAGGTATCGAAGGTCGTATCGCATACAAAGGTCGCCTAAAAGAGATCGTTCACCAGCAAATGGGTGGCCTACGCTCAAGCATGGGTCTAACGGGCAGCGCAACTATCGAAGACATGCGTACTAAAGCGGAATTCGTTCGCATCTCTGGTGCTGGTATGAAAGAGTCACACGTACATGACGTGCAGATCTCTAAAGAAGCACCTAACTACCGTACTGGTCAGTAATTAATTAGCAGTCACCGCAGCCACTGTTGCGGTGACTTTTCTGCTTAAACGAATTTCGAGAAAAAGATAAATGACTAAGAACATCCACGATCAACGCATCCTGATCCTAGATTTCGGTTCACAATACACTCAGCTAGTTGCACGTCGCATCCGTGAAATCGGTGTTTACTGTGAACTATGGAGCTGGGACGTAGAAGAAGCGGACATCCGTGAATTCAACCCAGATGGCATCATCCTTTCTGGTGGTCCAGAAAGTGTTACTGAAGCAAACTCTCCACGTGCTCCTCAATACGTATTCGATTCTGGCGTGCCAGTATTCGGTATCTGTTACGGCATGCAAACCATGGCCGAGCAGCTAGGTGGTAAAGTTTCTACTTCTGATGAGCGTGAGTTTGGTTACGCATCAGTTCAAGTTTCTGGTGAGTCTGCATTATTTAAAGATCTTGAAGCTTCTCAAGATGTTTGGATGAGCCACGGTGACAAAGTTGTAGAAATCCCTTCAGACTTCGTAAAAGTAGGCGAGACAGAGACTTGTCCTTACGCTGCGATGGCAAACGAAGAGAAGAAATACTATGGTGTTCAGTTCCACCCAGAAGTAACGCACACTAAAAACGGTCTAACCATGCTAGAGAACTTTGTTCTTGGCGTATGTGGTTGTGAGCGTCTATGGACTTCTGAGTCAATCATCGAAGACGCAGTTGCTCGCATTAAAGAGCAAGTGGGCGATGATGAAGTCATTCTTGGTCTATCTGGTGGTGTTGATTCATCAGTAGTTGCGATGCTAGTTCACCGTGCAATCGGTGACAAGCTAACCTGTGTGTTTGTTGATAACGGTCTACTTCGTCTAAACGAAGGCCAGCAAGTGATGGATATGTTTGGCGACAAGTTCGGCCTAAACATCATCAAGGTTGATGCAGAAGAGCGCTTCCTAGCAGCACTTGAAGGTAAGTCTGATCCAGAAGAGAAGCGTAAGACCATCGGTCACGTATTCGTAGACGTATTTGACGAAGAGTCGAAGAAGCTAGAAAACGCTAAGTGGCTAGCTCAGGGTACTATCTACCCAGACGTTATTGAATCTGCGGCATCTAAGACGGGTAAAGCACACGTAATCAAGTCTCACCACAACGTTGGCGGTCTGCCGGACGACATGGAAATGGGTCTTGTTGAGCCTCTACGTGAGCTGTTCAAAGATGAAGTACGTAAGATCGGTCTAGAGCTAGGTCTGCCATACGATATGCTTTACCGCCACCCATTCCCGGGTCCTGGTCTAGGTGTTCGTGTTCTTGGCGAGATCAAGAAAGAGTACTGTGATCTACTACGTCGTGCAGACGCTATCTTCATCGAAGAGTTACACGCTGCTGACCTATACCACAAAGTATCTCAAGCATTCACCGTATTCCTACCAGTTCGTTCTGTAGGTGTAATGGGTGATGGCCGTAAGTACGATTGGGTTGTTTCTCTACGTGCTGTAGAAACTATCGACTTCATGACTGCTCACTGGGCACACTTACCATACGACTTCCTAGGTAAGGTTTCTAACCGCATCATCAACGAAATTGACGGCATCTCTCGCGTTGTTTACGACATCTCTGGTAAGCCACCAGCGACTATCGAGTGGGAATAAACCCAACACACGTTGTTATTTTAAAAAACCAGCCTTCGGGCTGGTTTTTTTGATTTCTGGAAAGCGGACGCTGGCGCTAACGGGAAACGGACGTTCTGCTTTGCAGTGCTAACGGTAAAGAGGGAGAGCAATTTCCTCTGTCTGAACTTGACTTCTAGATTCAAAAATTCATGTTGCTAAGCGTTTCCCGTTTCCCGTTTCCTTGTGATCTTAACTCCGACTTTCACGACCAAGTTTGAAACCCAGAATGATTTAATCAACTCTGCCTCGCAGAGTAATACTCTAGAACGGTGCTTGTATGTAGTGTGAACTATGGTAAAGCCAGTTATTAGTCATGGAGAACTGACATGTTTGCACTTAAGCACCTGTCCATTGCTCTAGGGTGTGTTTTATCGACACACGCCGTAGCGAGCATGAATATTCAACCCGATCCGCAAAACCCAACGGGTTATGTGATTGCGAAAAGTGATATTCAAGCGGTAGAGAAAAGTAAAACTTCTGACCCAATGTATGCCACTTGGGCCAAAGCGTTGGAAACCCGCAGCAATGCAATCGTCGAGGCGATTTTCCCTGCAGCTGCCAGCAACCCAGATAACGTTAAGCGGGTTGAGCGAGTCTTTCCGCAAAGTGAGTGGGACTTCCTTACTCAAATGGCTGCGCCAGAATATACCTACACACGTTTTCTACGGGCGATAGGCAAGTTTCCAGCGTTTTGTGGTGACTACACCGATGGACGAGATGCGGATGCGATTTGTAAAAAGTCAATCGTGACGGCTTTTGCCCATTTTGCTCAAGAGACTGGTGGGCATATCTCGATAGATAATGTGTCCGATAACCCATTGCGACTCGAAGAGTGGCAGCAAGCGCTGGTTCACGTGCGTGAGATGGGCTGGTCAGAGGGGCAAGAGGGCTATCGCACTGGTTGTGGTCAAAATGATTGGCAAAACAAGCGCTGGCCGTGTGAGCCGGGGCAGGGCTACTTTGGTCGTGGTGCCAAGCAGCTTTCTTATCATTTTAATTACGGGGCATTTTCTGAAGTCATGTTTGACGGTGATGCGACCGTATTGCTAAAAAATCCGGGGCTAGTGGCAGACTCTTGGCTTAACCTTGCCTCTGCAATTTGGTTCTTCTTAACTCCGCAAGCGCCAAAACCTGCCATGTTACATGTGATTGATAGAACTTGGGTGCCATCACAGCGAGAGCTTGATGCTGGGATAGGCTACGGTTTTGGCACCACCATCAACGTGATCAACGGTGGTATTGAGTGTGGAGAGCAAAATCGAACCAAAGGCCAACCTGTTAATCGTATTCGTTATTGGGAAGGGCTTGCCGCTCACTACCAGATCCCGATTGAAGCGGACGAGACAAACACCTGTTGGCAACAAACGCCTTATGGCAGCTTGAATCTAAATGGGGCAACCGATGTGCTCTACACCAACTGGGATGGCAACTGGAAATATTACTCAGACCGTCCGGGAGGTCACTCATTCGAATGTGAATTAGTTGGGTTCCAAACGGCGTACTCTGCGCTGGTGGCTGGAGATTACGAGAAGTGTGTGACTAACTTTTATGACTCTCACGCAGGGTGGCCGCAAGTTCGTATCGTCGACAAATTAGACCCAGTCGATCCAATCGACCCACCAATTGATGGCGCACCAGCGTGGAGCGCTGACAAAGTCTATGTCACAGGGGATAAGGTCTCTTATCAAGGCGCTGTTTATGAAGCGAAATGGTGGTCACAAGGTAATGAACCAACCCTAGGTGACCCTTGGAAACAGGTATCTGGGCAGGTAGTGCCACCGGCCCCAGTTCCAACACCCGATCCAGTTCCTGTTCCAGATCCAACGCCTGAACCCGAACCAACACCGGAGCCTACACCTCCAGCACCCGTCGATATGGTTGTATGGCAAGCAGGTAGCACTCAAGTAGCCAATGGCGATAAAGTCACGCACCTAGGCAAGTGTTTCGTGGCGAAAAACGGCCCAGGAGTTTGGGAAACGCCGACTCGTTCCAATTGGTTCTGGGATGAGATTTCCTGTCAGTAAAAGAATTACTTATTATGTAAAAACGGCCGCTTTCTCTGCGGCCGTTTTAGTTTTTTTTGTGCTACAACCAATCGAGGTCGTCGTGACTAGGTTGCTTAGTTACAACACGTACTGATTTTTCAGTAAGGTGCGTTGCCAACTTGCGCTGTTCGTCGAATAAGGCTTTTACCTGAGCTTCCATACTGCTCTGCGTAGCGGTATTGGATATTTGTTGTTCGCTCGTTGAAAGCTGTCTTTTAGTTAGCATTTTCTACCACCTCATCATTTGCAGGGGTGCCAATAAAGTCTTGTTTAACAATATCTGCATAAATTTTAACAGGCCGTACCGATAAATCAAAATGAGTAAAATAGATTTGGATACCTTCTGGGAGTAGAACTTCCATCTGGCCTTGATTGTTATGAGGATCTCGCAAAGCATCAGGCATGATAAAAGGTAAATTGTTCTGGCGATTAGTTAACTCTAGTACGACTGGAATGCGGGGTGTCACTTGCTTTTTGTGGGAGTGTCCTAAGTGCAGAGAGTAAGACAAGGTCGCAAATGCGGTTGCTACAGATTCGCTCAAAGACGTTGAGAGAAAACCTTGGGTGGGGACTGAGGGACCGACATGAAGCCCGCTGATGACGGTACTTGTTTTTAGGTTGCCTATGATCTCCTCTACTTCGAACTCTGATAGAGTTAAACCTCGATATAGGCGTTGCCCAATCTTTAATGACGAAGCAACACTAGCTACTTGAAAAGCATTTCTGATCCCAGATACCCACAACTTGCCATGTTTGGTTTGAGAACTAGTAAGGTGTTGTTCCCTCAGGTATCTATTGATTATCTCGTGAGGCTTTTTTTTATCGACCTTGTCGCGACGATCTGCGGATTGATATTTGTTGATTGATCGCTTTGAAGTTGCGTTAGCGGGCAAGTCAAAAATTCCCGCAAGCTCCCTCATCACCGAAGCATAATTTGAATCATTTTGTGCGTATAAGCAGATGTGGTCGAGTTTATGAGCCCCGGAAATACACGATAAAACCGAGCTCATAGGGGCGAAATAGACTTGGTTTTTTGTCGTTTGCTTAAGCTGCTCAAGCATATGCAAGTAGCTATCTCGTATCGATGTCAGTGCTGTACGCTCGTGCAGTAACTGGTTTTTATAATCAATGATCAAATGTGTTCCCTCTTGAGTTCTGTCCTGAGGCAAGTAGTTCCTTTATTTATTGGTTCAGTAAGTTACTACAAAACAAGATAAAGCATTGAATTAACGATGTTATAAACCTAACGCATATTTGGCTTTGAGATGTAGATCTTGTTATTCCTCCTGTTGCGTATTAATGCAACCTAATCTTGCAAATTCGTCACTGCCTAGCTTGAAAGTTAAGGATTAAAATTTTCTCACAATTTTTATCAATAATTTTTAATTAGGTACTCAGATGTCGACAAAACTTGCCAATCCTGCGCCGCTAGGCTTAATGGGTTTCGGTATGACCACCATTCTACTTAACATCCACAATGCGGGCTTTTTCCCGATTGATTCCATGATCCTTGCGATGGGGATTTTCTATGGTGGTTTGAGCCAAGTGATAGTAGGCATCATGTGTTTTAAACGTGGTGATACCTTTGGTACAACAGCATTTACCTCTTACGGTCTATTTTGGTTAACACTGGTGGGTTGCATCGTGATGCCGCACATGGGGCTGCCAGCTAGCCCGAAACCTTTCATGGGTTGGTACTTGGCTCTTTGGGGCATCTTCACAGGTTTCATGTTCTTTGGCTCACTGTGTTACCCGAAAGCAAAACAAGTGGTGTTTGGTTCATTAACTCTGCTGTTTGCGCTACTGGCTATTCGTGATTTCACTGGTAGTGAACTTATTGGCACCATTGCTGGCTTTGAAGGTATTTTCTGTGGTGCGAGTGCGATTTACTTTGCGATGGCGCAGGTACTAAACGCAGAATACGGCCGTACTGTATTGCCTATCGGTGAGAAAAAGCCTCAACTAGAAGCACAAGTGGTTTCTGCTTAGTCTTTTTGTTGATCAAATAAGAAATGGGAGCCAAATTGGCTCCCATTTTTATGCCTTTAAGAACGGTTTAAAGACGATTAGGTGGATGGGAGCTCTTTGGCTTCCTCTGGTTGTTGCTGTGGTTGTGTTGCTAAACCTTGAGTACGTTTGTATTTCTCTTCCCAGTAATCAGCGCCTTTAATGCCAAGCGCCACTGGGTTGAAGGTATACTCTGTCACGCCTTGAGCCTGCTGAGCTTCATAATCTTTTAGCGCTTTAATCGCTGGTTTCGACATAAAGAAGATAATCACGATACCTGCGATGTTTAGCCAAGCCATCAGGCCAACACCAACATCACCTAGCGCCCAAGCCAAGTTGGCGGCTTTTACGGTGCCGTAGAAAACGGCGGCCATTAGCACTAACTTGAGACCAAACATCAATCCTCTTACTTTGACTGTACGACGGATGTAAGCAATGTTGGTTTCTGCAATGTAGTAGTAAGCCAAAATAGTGGTGAAGGCGAAGAAGAACAGTGCAAATGCGATGAACGGTTTACCGACACCTGGTAGGGCAGATTCAATCGCCATCTGAGTGAACACTGGTCCGTTTGCGCCGATATCTGCTGGCAAGTTCTGAACAAGGAATGCTCCTTCAGCACCATGTACGTTGTATGCACCAGTGATGATGATCATAAACGCCGTTGCTGAACACACTAATAGAGTATCGATGTAGATAGAGAAAGACTGTACCAAGCCTTGCTGCGCTGGGTGCTGAACACTCGCGGCTGCTGCAGCATGTGGGCCAGTACCTTGACCTGCTTCATTAGAGTAAACACCACGTTTAACACCCCAACCAATCGCAGCACCAAAGCCTGCCATAGGTGTGAAGGCGTCAGAGACGATCATGCCAACAATCGCTGGGATCTCACCGATGTGAAGCAAGATAATAACGAATGCAACAATGATGTAAGCCAGCGCCATGAAAGGCACTACGATTTGAGTGAAGTTCGCAATACGTTTCACACCACCAAAGATGATGAAGCCAAGGATGACTGAAATCAGAGTACCGGTGAAAATTTTTGCAAAGCTAAAGGTACCGATCGCCGTTTCAATCATTTCACCTGGGCCAAATGCTGCTTCTACTGCATTACCTATGCTGTTGGATTGCACCCCCGGTAGCAGTACGCCACAAGCAAAGATAGTGGCAACAGCAAAGATCCATGCATACCATTTTTGACCCATGGCTTTTTCGATGTAGTAAGCAGGGCCGCCACGGAACTCGCCGTTGTCTTCTTCTTTATAGATCTGAGCTAGAGTCGATTCCGCATAAGCCGTTGCAGCGCCAAAGAAAGCAACAACCCACATCCAAAATACCGCACCAGGGCCACCAAAACCGATCGCCGCAGCCACACCTGCAATGTTACCTGTACCAACACGGCCAGATAGGGAAACTGCAAGTGCTTGGAATGATGAAATCCCTTTGGTTGAGCTCTTGCCTGACAACAATAGTCGCCACATTTCAAAGAAGTGTCTTATCTGCACAAAGCGAGTTAAGACCGAATAAAACAATCCAGCCCCTAAGCAAAGATAAATCAATGCTGGGCTCCAGATAATTCCGTTTAAAAAATCTACCAATGATTGCATGTGGTATTCCTATGCGTTGTTCAAAATTCAAACGCAATATATCCTGTTTGTAATGCAATTGTTAACTGATTTATGTTGGTTTGACTCATAGCGTGATAATGAGCACAAAATATGGGGCATATAGAATGGCGTGAGATAAATTGCCGCAGTTCCTGCTATCAATAGGGTATATGTATGGGTTTGTATAAATAGTAAACGATTTGATCTGTTGATTTTGGATGTAACAAACTTTGTAAATTGGCTCATTATTAGTGTTAATCACTGAAATATCTCTGTGTGGAAAATTTCTTTCTAACTCCTAAACTTAGGTTGTATCTAGAGGGGAAAGCCATGCCAAACAGTGCCAGTAAAACCTGTTGTTATCAGACCGAAGATGGATGGAAATGCGACCAGCCAGCGGGTGAGTCTGGTTTATGTTATTGGCATGACCCCAAAATCGATAAGAGCAAAGATGACGTAAAAACCCAAGTAGAGGAGTGGGCCAAGGCTGGCAAGCCGCTTGATGGCTTTCAGTTGGCGAGAACTCAACTGAGTGATATCAACTTGGTGAATCGAGGCCAAAAGAATGGGTTTTCTTGTCGTCATGCCGATTTTTATCGTGCCGATCTTTCTCAAGCACACTGCTTTGGCCTTGATCTTAGAGGCAGCTCTTTAATGAAGGCCAATCTTCACGGCGCAAACCTCCATTGTGCTAAATTAGAACACTGCAACATGCTCGGCACCGATCTTAGTCGCAGTCGATTAGAGAACATCGAGTGGGGGGAAGAACTCGCTCAGGAGTCACGCGCTTATCAAGCGGAAAAAGAAGGTAACCGAGCGCAAGCGGTTGAACTGTTTCAAGAAGCTGAAGAAGTGGTACGGGCAATCCGTAAACAGTGTGAGAAGGATGGCTTATTTGAGACAGCGGGCAAGTTTTTCAAAAAAGAGATGATTTTTCGCCGATATCAAATGCCTCGCTTTAGTTTACAGCGTATGATTTCAAGAAGCGTGGACTTGTTTTGTGGTTACGGTGAATCACCAATGCGGGTAGTGCTTTTCTCTATATTCTTCATCTGGCTCTGCTCGCTGGCGTTCTTCCTACTCGGTACCACTGCGTCCAATACCTATACCTATCAAGATCATGGCGCAATGAGCTATGTCTTGGAATTTTTTAATGCGCTTTATTTCAGCGTCGTCACTTTCACTACTTTGGGTTATGGGGATATATCGCCCATAGGTGTCGCAAGGTTTATCGCCGCCTTCGAGGCTTTCGTAGGCAGCTTTACCATGGCTTTGTTCGTGGTGGTATTTGTGAAAAAAATGACGCGTTAAGTTAAAGGAATCGCTTATGCTGGATTATCACGTCAGTCGCTCCACCGATATCAATAAATCCGTTTCTGAAGTTGTTACCTATCTTGCTGATTTTCACCACTGGCCGGTTTGGTCGCCTTGGTTGATCATGGAGCCAGATTGCGATCTCACCTACCAAGGCGATAATGGCCAACAAGGCAGCAGTTACGAATGGAGTGGAGATTTAGTCGGCGCTGGAAAAATGCAAATGACCTCGGTGCAATCCAATCAGCTTGAAATGGCACTGAGCTTTTATAAGCCTTTCAAATCAACAGCGACGGTTAAATTTGAAGTAGCAGAAAAAGGCGAGGGGTGTCGGGTGACATGGCATATGTACAGCAAAGTCCCTTGGTTCTTGTTCTTCTTGAAAGGTATGTTCAAGTCGATGATTTCAATGGACTATGACCGTGGTTTACGGATGCTAAAAAGCCAGCTTGAAACCAGCTCGGTACCAAGTCTTCTTACTGATTTAGGTGAACAAACTTGGCCTACTACACACTACATTGCACTCGCTGGCAGCGGCACCTTAGAAGAGATTGGCCCATTGATGGCCAATCAAATAGAAGAGCTGCACGCTTACATGAGTGATAACAAGATTGTCGGCAGCGCACCACTATTCACCTATTACCGAAAAATGGACATGAGCAGTCAGCACTTCGATTATTGGATTTGCTGCCCGGTCGAAAAACCGACCCAAGTCGGCGCCCCTTTCATCAGCGGGACATTGCCTCAAGCTCGTACCTATGCCATAGAACACCAAGGTGAGTATCAATTCTTAGGTAACGCATGGTCGATGGCGATGGCGGCGACTCGACACAAAAAGATTAAGGTAAAGCGTAAACCTGTCGGAATAGAGATCTACCTTGATGAGCCTGGGGAAACGGAAGGTTATCACTTAAGAACTCAAGTAATGGTCTTTAAAAAGTAACGCAGTAGTAGCTTTAGGGTTACGATGATCCTAAAGCTCCTTATTGTGAATGTGCTATTTTAAGGGTATGAAAAATAACAAGTTAAGTATTTGGTCTACAGGTGACCAAATGCTCGAAACGCTTTTAACTGATAATGACTCAAGCGCCATTTATAATGACTCAAGCGCCATTTATAATGGCTTTGAGTTACCACATCTTTTGTTTAATTACACACATCGATAGAGCCAAATGCCAGAAACACTCTCGACCACAGCGCTTGCTAAGCTTCGAAACATCGAGCCCAAACAGCTATTTAATGATTTAAAAACCGCCGGTTACATCAACCGAGATGGGGACAATTGGGTGCTGACAGAAGTGGGCAAAAAGTTTGGTGGCAGTTATGCAAACCACCCTAAATTTGGCCAGTTTATCGTCTGGCCTGAGAATTTGCTGGTGGCACTCGATGCCACTTCGGGACAAACGCTCACCGCCACCCAACTCGGTCAGCGTTTAAAGCTCAATGCGAAAAAGATCAATCAATTGCTCGGCGAACTTGGTTGGATAGAAAACACTGAACAAGGTTGGAAAGTCACCTCACAGGGGCTTATTCAAGGTGGGAGCGAGCGCACGGATAAATCTTCGGGTCGAACGTTTGTGGTGTGGCACGACACTACGGTTCATAACAAACGACTCAAACAGTCGGTGAGTGAGTTCTCTGGCCACGACGCCGAAGCGCACGCCACTGATAAATCCATTACCAGCTTTCGCCAAAAATTTGAAGCCAAACACCGCACCTTGGATGGTCACTATGTTCGCTCTAAAGCTGAGTTGATCATCGATAATTGGCTTTACATGAATGGCGTTGTTCACGCTTATGATCGCCAACTGCCTATTGAAGAAGATGTGTTGGGTGATTTCTACTTACCCAGTGGGCGAGTCTACATTCAATATTGGGGCAGCGACCAAGGTGAAATGGATAGCAAAACCATCGAACAAACTCGTGCCATCTACCAGCGCAACGAGTTTGCACTGATTGAGTTGTATGCCGATGATATTGAACAGCTCGATGAAGTGCTTGGCAAAAGGTTGCGAGAGTTTGGGATTAAGGCTTATTGAACCAGTCTCGGACAACTACTCTAATAAACCCTAGCACTGTATACTGCACCCCATTCAAAGCCAGAGCCTGTTTCGCTCTGGCTTTATTCACTTTGTAAGGTAATGTCCATGTCTTTTTCCTCGCTTTCGCTTCAATCCGAACTCATCGCAGCGCTGCCTGAAGAGATCCAATCACCAACCTCAATCCAATCTTTGGTGATCCCTGAGCTTCTAGAAGCAAGAGACATTATCGCTATGGCAAATACAGGCAGTGGTAAAACCTTGGCCTATGGGTTGCCGCTACTGCAAATGCTTAAAGAGGCTCAAACACCAAGTCCATTCGTGCAAGCCTTGATACTGGTACCGACCCGAGAGTTGGCTATTCAGGTAAGTCGATCACTGGATGTTATTGCGAAAAAGCTAGGCATTAAATCCATGAGTGTTTGCGGTGGGGTAGATAAAGCCGAGCAATTGGCTGAGTTAACACAGACCCCCGCCATCTTGGTTGCTACTACAGGAAGATTGCTCGATCTTGTAAACAGTGGTGAGGTAGATTTAGCGAAAGTTAAGCACCTCATTCTCGACGAAGCCGACCGACTGCTTGATATGGGATTCTGGCAAGATGTGCAATCCATAGCAGGCAATACCCCAAACACACGTCAAACGGCCATGTTCTCAGCGACTTTCTCTGACGAGTTAAAACTGAAAGCCAATCAGCTGTTGGTCAATCCGAAGCAGTTAGCCGCAGATAAAGAAAACAGCGTTAATCAGCAGATTGCAGAAGAGCTTTACCTAGTCAACAAAGGCAGCAAGGCAAACGCCCTGATTGAATTAATAAAACGCAACCAATGGCCGCAAGCTTTGATTTTTATTGGTGCCAAAGAAAACGCAGACAAGCTAACTAAGAAGTTAAGCAAAGCTGGCATTGCGGCAAGTGCTCTGCACGGCAATAAATCGCAAGCAGATCGAGAGCAGACCCTAGCCGACTATAAACAAGGCTCGATCAAGGTACTGATAGCGACTGACCTACTTGCACGCGGTGTTGATATCGCCAACTTACCCGTAGTGATTAACTTTGATCTACCACCATACGCAGAAACCTACGTACACCGCGTGGGCCGCACCGCTCGAGCTGGAAAATCTGGTACGGCGATATCTCTAGTGTGCCACGCCGAAATGGAAGCATTGAATGCAATTCGCACCCTAACGTCACGAGAACTCGTGCTTAACGAGCTAGAAGGCTTCCCAGTCACCGACAAACCATCCAGTGGCGAAAGCAAACGAGCACCAAGAGATAAAAAAGCCAACCGCAGAACCCAGGGCAAAAAGAGCATTAAGCAGTTTCAGTCTAAAGGGCGTAATAAGCGAAGTTAGCAGACTGGATACTCTCCCAAATCAACCTCCATAAGAAGTAGACGGGACACACACCTAAAAGTATTTAGTTCACACCAAATTTAGGTACTGATTAGGTTGGAATACTAAGTGGTTTGCATACGAGATAGGGGATAACTGCATTAGGAAAAATTCGAAACTAACGCAGTTTATCCACTGAAAATCATCTAAAGCACATTCTCTCCAGCTCCATAGGCTTAAAGCAAAAGTAAACGGGACACACACCTAAAAGTATGAATATAGGCTGATTTCGCTCAGACGATTATTGCGCTCTCATTCTTTGCTTCCTTAGGTTGTTAAGGTACACATAAATAACAAACCTTAATCGACTTATGACCACAGCAAGAAAACAGCTCGTAGCTGTAGATGCTACGCCTTATTATCATTATGTCTCACGCTGCGTGAGGCGCAGTTTTCTATGTGGTGTGGATAGTTTAACGAACACTAGCTATGAACACCGCCGAGCTTGGGTTGAAGCCAAGATCCTGTCTCTTACACAAATGTACTGCATCGATGTCTGTGCTTATGCTGTGATGAGTAACCATTTTCACGTTGTACTTCACATTGATCGCAGCAAGGCGCTAGCATTGAATCACAACGAAGTTGTTGAACGGTGGGGCGCTGCGCACAAGCTACCGGCTTTGATTCAGAGATGGCAAACAAAAGCAGCTAACCAGTGAAGCTGAGGAACAAAAGTGCTCAGTAATCATAGAGGCATGGTGAGAGCGGTTATGGTCACTGAGCTGGTTTATGAAGGAGCTTAACTTCGATATCGCCTGTAAAGCTAATCGTGAGGACAATTGCACTGGCCATTTCTGGGAAAGCCGCTTTAAAAGCCAAGCGCTTCTCGATGAAAAAGCGCTTGCAGCAGCGATGGCATACGTAGACTTAAACCCTGTTAGGGCTGGTGTGGCGAAAACCCCAGAAAGCTCGGAGTTTACATCGATAAAAGCCCGCATAGACGCACTAAATCAGAACCAAATTACCGCACCTTGCCTGCATCCATTTGTAGGCACTTCCAACAATGAAAAGCTTGATGGTATCCCATTTCGACTGACTGACTACATTGAACTTGTTGACTGGGCAGCACGACAGTTTAGGCAAGAAAAATATACAATGGATGATTGCTTTCCACCGATATTGGATAGGCTCGATATCAACGCAACAGCTTGGTTGAAAGCATGTACTCAACTTGAGAGACCGCATACGACTGCTGTTGGAGTAAACAACATATCGAATACGTTAAAACCGCTCTGAACAAATCTAAAATTCACCTCTATTCACTTGAATAAACGTTGCTAGCAAGCTTTGTTTTGTCCTGCCAGTTGTTTCTGGTCGCTTATGTTGGTCTTTTGTTCGGATAAAGGCTATTGATAAGGTGATTTGGCAGCTAGTAGGTCAGGGTTGTCGTTATTACTTTATAGCGAGCATTGAAAGTACATTGTGTTATTTATGCCTTTTTATTTGGTGCCTGTCCCATTTAGTTCAGGTGTGGCGAAAACCCCAGAAAGCTCGGAGTTTACATCGATAAAAGCCCGCATAGACGCACTAAATCAGAACCAAATTACCGCACCTTGCCTGCATCCATTTGTAGGCACTTCCAACAATGAAAAGCTTGATGGTATCCCATTTCGACTGATTGACTACATTGAACTTGTTGACTGGGCAGCACGACAGTTTAGGCAAGAAAAATATACAATGGATGATTGCTTTCCACCGATATTGGATAGGCTCGATATCAACGCAACAGCTTGGTTGAAAGCATGTACTGAACTTGAGAGACCGCATACGACTGCTGTTGGTAGTAAACAACATATCGAATACGTTAAAACCGCTCTGAACAAATCTAAAATTCACCTTTATTCACTTGAATAAACGTTGCTAGTAAGCCTTATTTTGTCATGCCAGTTGTTTCTGGTTGCTTTTGTTGGTCTTTTGTTCGGCTAAAGGCCATTGATAAGCAGAATTGGCAGCTAGTAGGTCAAGGTTGCCGTTATTACTTTATAGCGAGCATTGAAAGTACATTGTGTGGTTTATGTTTTCAATTTGGTGCCTGTCCTGTTTGTTAGCTCTGTTTGTTGAGCTGCAACCGCCTTAAACTCAACCCCAAGAAGATCAACCAGTTGCTAGGTGAGTTAGGTTGGTTAGAGCGAGTAGAAAACGGCTGGCACGTCACCGCACAAGGTCTTATCCACGGTGGGGTAGAGCGCACCGATAAATCCTCCGGCCGCAGCTACGCCGTATGGCACGACACCATAGTGCACAACAAACGCCTAAAACAGTCAGTCAACGAATTCCGAGGCCAAGACGCCGAAGCCCACGCCACCGATCGCTCCATCTCCAACTTCCGCCAAAAATTCGAAGCCAAGCACCGCACCCTAGACGGCCACTATGTCCGCTCCAAAGCCGAACTTATCATCGACAACTGGCTCTACATGAACGGTATCGTCCACGCCTACGATCGCCAGCTACCCATCGAAGAAGACGTACTAGGAGATTTCTACCTACCCAGTGGCCGAGTCTATATCCAATATTGGGGCAATGATGACGGCGAGATGGAAGCGAAATTGATTGAAGCGACCAGAGCGGTCTATCGGAAGCATGAGTTTGAGTTGATTGAGCTGTTTGCGGCAGATATTGAGAATCTGGATGAGGTGTTGGGGAAGAGGTTGAGGGAGGTTGGAATTTGGGCTTATTGAGCCATGGCGTACAACTCTAAAGTTGTTTTTTGGATCAAATACAACGTTTAAGTTGTTTAGTGGCGATAGTGAAGAGTATATAATCCATGTACTTAACTAAATCTGGTGTAAGGAAGTAGTAACTTCCAATAAATCGCAGCGTTAACTACGAGCTTATGACTCAGAACAGGTAATGGAGTAGTAATGGCTGTCAAAGTCTCACATATCACGCACATCGACAATCTAAGTAGTATTCTAGATCATTCTTGTTTGTGGTCTGACTCCAAACGTATCGAGCTTGGTTTGTTGAATCAGAATATTGGCTACAGCCATATCAAACAACGGCGTTTAGTTCGTCCCGTTTCTGTAGCTGCAGGTGGAACAATTGGTCAGTATGTGCCATTTAACTTTTGCCCACGCTCAGTAATGTTGTTTGTTATCCATAAGGGGCATGATGACTATCAAGGTGGGCAAGATCGAGTGCTACACTTGATTAGTGATATAGAGACTATTCGACTCACCAACCAACACTGCTTTTTTACCGATATCCATGCAGACTTAGATTATGCCGAGCAGATTGATGACTTTGATCGTATCAAAGAGCTGGACATCAAAAGAATAATAAATGAACGCTATTGGCAGGATTTTAAAGAAGAGAAGCAAGCCGAGTTTCTGGCATTTGAGTCTGTGCGATGGTCGACTATCCACCAAATTGGTGTAAAGACTCAAGAGGTTGCTAATGAGGTGCTTGCATTGCTTGGAGGCGCAGAGCATCACCCAGAAGTGATAGTCAGACCAGAGTGGTACTACGATTAGAGGTTATTATGATTACTTATCAACAAGGTAATATCTTGCATGATCAAGCCGATGCTGTAATCAATACCGTTAATACAGTCGGAGTGATGGGCAAAGGCTTGGCCCTACAATTTAAAAAGGCTTTCCCGGATAACTTCAAGGTTTATAAGAAGGCGTGTGACGATAACTCCCTAGTAACAGGGAAAGTTTTATCCGTGCCTCTGAACTCCATCAGCGCACCGTTTTACGTGATTAACTTCCCAACTAAAGCTCATTGGAAAGGCCAGTCAAAGCTAGAGTATATCGAACAAGGCTTACAGAGTTTAAAAGCGGATGTGAAGCGTTTAGAGCTAAACTCAGTAGCTATTCCTGCATTGGGGAGTGGCTTAGGTGGTTTACCTTGGCACAAGGTGGAAAAGCTAATTTTGGATAGCCTTGCCGATATGCCCGAAGTGGAGTGGCGTATCTATCCACCGCAGGCAGCACCAAAAGCTGAAGATATGCCCAACAAAACTAAACGTCCAGCCATGACCCAAGGGAGAGCGGCGCTGCTAGGTTTGATCGAAAAGTACGTCTCAACGGGGTTTGGTTATCGTTTGTCACTGTTAGAGATCCAGAAGTTGGTTTACTTCCTTACTGCAGCAGGTGAACCATTAAAAACAGTCGCTTTTAAAAAACACCACTATGGCCCATATGCCGATGTTTTACGGCATGTGATAGATAGGATGGAAGGGCACTTTATTACTGGCTATGCAGATGGTCAGAATAAGCCAGATACCTCAATAGTGCTTAAAGATGATGCTGCCCAAGAAGCGCTCAGCTTCTTAGAGCAACATACTGAAACCAAACAACGTTTTGAAAAGGTAGCCAAGCTAATAGAAGGCTTTGAATCACAAAATGGTATGGAGCTTCTTTCAACAGTTCATTGGGTAGCTACACAAGAATTGTCTTACAAAGATATTACTGATGACGATATCGTAAATACCGTCCATGCTTGGAACCCTAGAAAGGCTCGGATGAAACCTGCACATATTCTTGCTGCTTGGAATCGGCTACAGCGGGAAGAGTGGCTGTCTATGAAAGCACCTACAGAGGTTTAGTTCGTCAGCAAGTTGGGATTTGGGCTAATTCGAACCATATCCCTACCAAGGGATAAACGCCTCATTATCCTTTAGTGGGGATAGTGTTAGTGTTGCGCACATTTTATTACGGCGTTAATTTACTAAAGGATGTATATGACTTCAATTATATGTTGGAGAAACCAAGAAGAGACTGATGGCCTATGGGCTGTAAGTGATTCGAGAGTCTCCAGCGGCAGTAGCGTAATGACGGATAATTGTCCAAAATTATTTTCATTGGTGGCTAGTACTTTTCTGGAACAGGATTATTTAAAGCTGAACCCTAAGAGGTTATTCACTTTTGGTTTCGGATTTGCTGGTAGTACATTGATAGGTACTAATGTTAAAGAAATGCTAAGCATGTTTGTTAGTAACCTTAGTGAAATTAACTATTACGATATGCCAGATTACCCATTTGAGGACAAACTACCATCATTAATGGATGTGGCAGTTCTTTCTAAGAAAATTGCCGAGCGTTATATCCATAGTATGGGACAGTGTTTCCCGCAGAGTGCAAGGTGTGAGTTTGTAATATTTGGCTATTGCCCTAAATATAAAAAGTATACAGCTATAAAGTTAAGTAATTGCCCTAGTTCACCAGCGGAAATTAAACTTGAAGAAGTTGACGTTTCGAATGGAGCATACTTAATCTTAGGTGACCAAAAAGAGCGAATAGGTGAATTGGTTGAAGATAATAAATCTAAGTTTGAAGTTAAGAGCTTAAATTGGTGGAGATCTCCTTTCATAGCATTGGCAAACATCTTACGCGAAGAAGATGCAGGAAGTATAGGGGGGTATTTGCAATTTTGTCTCTCAACTGAGTTAGACACTCGATTGCATTTCCTTACTCCAAAAGATGAACTTTGCGCTACTTATATAGGATTTAAGTTGTTTGAAGATATCAACTCACTAGGTGGTTTTTCGATTCAAGTGCCTGGAGGTATGACGATGCCTGATGTTGATGGTTGGAGTTTTACAAATAAGAATTAAAATTAAACGCTGTGAAGACAGCGCTTAATCTGATTGTGAACAAGTTCGTGCCTCTAGATGATCGGCACTTGCAGTTTTAGCGATAGAGGTCGAGCCTTTTCATTGCTCAGCCAGCTGGCGTCATAAGTAAATGAATGCGCACCGTTCGCTCGCTTGACTAGAGCCCCTACAAGTTCACCATTCATATATGCAAGTAGCTGCTTCATTGTTACCAGTCTTCCTCATCAACACTAGGCTCTTTGACTTCAAATGGCTCTTTAACTTCTAGCTTTAGTTCAAGTGCTTGGATGATCTTGAACATGGTTGATAGCGTGGTTTTATCAGGGTTGTTTTCAAAATTAGAGATCGTTGCCTGCTTGATACCCACTTTTTTGGCTAGCTCTGCTTGAGTCCAACGGTTTTTTTGGCGAACTAGCAGTAAGAAGTCAGCCAATTGTTTTGGGCTATATATCATATTTATAACCTCCATACTCAGTAGTCTAAATATTAGACTATCCCTAGTAGAGGATAAAGGTAAGAATATCCCTAGAAGGGGATATTTGTGACTAGGGCAGAAGTTTAGAATACAAAAAGGGCGATAATCTTTCGATTATCGCCCTTTCCAAACGTTTGGTGGAGCTGGCGGGAGTTGAACCCGCGTCCGAAAATCATTCATCATTGGTACTACATGCTTAGTCGATCTTTAAATTCACCAAGCACCTGCGAACCGACACGCTAGTAAATGGCTAACCTGAATTATAATTCGCTGTTCATCTCTCAGGCGGGAGAATCCGAGCTAGCGCGTTTGGGTTTGATCTCTCGTGATTCCCCGTCTTACGTGCGGAAGCTAGGGCGAGAGAGCTCTGAGCAGGTTATTAAGCTGCTAGTGCGTAGTTTTCGTCGTTTGCGACTATTTTTTTGCGGCTTTTTACGTGGCCAACCGCCCCACGGCATGCACCTCAGACTGCAGTATTCCCGTCGAATCCTAAATCAGCCCCAAAGTGTTCGATGCATAGTACCAGAAAAGCTTACGCTGTCTAGCACTAGGCAATCTAACTGGTCAAGATTAGCGCAGATTGCTCTTCATAACGCGAGCTTTATCTCGTGCCCAATCTTTTTCTTTCATATCAGTACGTTTGTCGTGCAGCTTCTTACCTTTTGCGACACCTACTTTGATCTTCGCCCAAGAGCGAGACCAGTACATAGTGGTTGCAACTAGGGTCATGCCCTCACGGTTGACGCGACCGAATAGATTGTCGATCTGTTTGCGGCTCATAAGTAGTTTACGAACACGAGTTGGGTTCGCAACCACGTGAGAACACGCTTGTTGAAGTGGAATGATAGACATACCACTGATGAATGCCTCTCCGTCACGGATATAGACATAACTTTCTGCGATGTTGGCTTTGCCTTGACGCAGGGCTTTGACTTCCCAACCCTGAAGTTCTAGGCCAGCTTCGATCTCATCGTCAATGAAATATTCGTGGCGAGCTTTTTTATTTTGAGCAATGGTATTGCTACCAGCTTTGGAATTTGATTTTTTCTTTGCCATAATGTCGGCATTATACGGATTGCACCGATATAGGGAAATCCTTTTGTGTTTATCCAGCCATGATTTTCATGGTTTGTGACCAGTAGTTGTATAGAGGAAGCTTTATGCCTCAAGTGACCCGCTCTGCGTTGGTTCCGTTTAGCGCCGAGCAGATGTTTAATTTAGTCAATGACGTTGCCAGTTACCCGCAGTTCTTACCCGGCTGTTCTGGTTCGCAAATCCATGAATCTTCAGACTCGGCCATGGTTGCGTCGGTGGATGTTTCAAAAGCCGGTATCTCTAAAACCTTCACTACGTCAAACCAGTTAGAAGTTGGGCGTAAGATCTTAATGAACCTAGTGGATGGCCCATTTAAGCAGCTGCAAGGTGGTTGGGAGTTTATTCCTCTAGATGACAGCGCCTGTAAGGTGGAGCTTAAGCTAGAGTTTGAATTTACCAGTAAGCTGGTGGAAATGGCGTTTGGCAAGGTGTTTAACGAGCTAACCAGCAATATGGTCAATGCCTTTACCCAACGCGCTAAGCAGGTGTACGTATGAGCAGCGAACCCAATATGATCCATGTGGAAGTGGTGTACGCTCTGCCTAACGAGCAACAGGTGTATACCTTAGTGGTGGAAGCGGAACTGACGGTGAAAGAGATCATCGAAATGTCTGGTGTGCTTGAGCGCTACAGTGAAATCGATTTAGCTAAGAACAAAGTTGGTGTTTATAGCCGTAACGTGAAGCTTGATGCTACGGTTCGAGATAAAGACCGTATCGAGATTTATCGCCCACTGTTGGCGGACCCTCGTGAAATTCGTCGTAAGCGTGCCGAGCAAGCGAAAGCGGCGGGCACGGCTGATCCTGTGACTGGTGGTAAGGTTAACCCACTGCGTAAATAACAGTCGCTAGGCACAAAAAAAGCTCCTTTTAGGAGCTTTTTTACGTTTATCGCTTTAGGCAATTTAGTTGATACCTTCAAAGAACGCATCACCTGCGCTGTAGTCACCATCGACAGAGACTAGACGTTCGCTGTCGTTAAACTTAACGAACAGGTTTTTCTGTATCGAGTCTTGGTGGCCTTTGGTGTGGTGGTAAACGTAGTACCAAGTGTTTGGATAGCCGTTCTCAACCAGCATTGGTGAACCCAGTACGTAGCGTACTTGTTCTTTACTCATGCCGAACTTGAGTTGATCGACCGCTTGTTGCTCGATGTAGTTGCCTTGGTTGATGTCGATACGATAAACCAGTTTTTCAAGCACTGAACAGCCAGTCAGCATGGTAAGGGCTAATGGGATTGCAATGATCCACTTCTTCAATTGCATAGTGAGTACGTCTTTCTCTTAATCTGAATCGTTTAGGATAACCTATGGCGACTGATGATAATCACTTCTTAATCGAATGTAAAAACTCAATCAGTTGCACACGGGTATCTCTACTGGGCTATTTGCCTAAATTTGCACTTTTGCGACCGCTATTGCGGTGCTTTCATCGCAAGTCAGCACAATGCCACAGATGAGACCTCTGTTATACCGATTAGTTTCAAACCAACAAAGACAAACAGCGTGAGCAAAGGCTCACGCTGTGAGGGTATTAACAGATTTGGGGATTTCAAACCAAAGTTAAGCGGCGATCAGCAGCTCTTTGGCATTGGCCATAGTGGTATCGGTGATCTGGCTACCACCGAGCAGTCGAGCAAGCTCTGCAACACGCTGCTCTTCATCTAAACGGCGCATTTGGGTTTCGGTTTTACCTGCTTTGGTTTGCTTGGCAACAAACATTTGCTGGTGACCACAGCCTGCCACTTGCGGTAAGTGGGTCACACACATAACTTGGGTGGATTCGCCCAAGGTGCGCAGCATTTTGCCTACCACTGCTGCCGTTGGGCCACTGATACCTACGTCAACCTCATCGAAAATCAGGCTAGGGGTATCGACTTTTTGCGCCGTGATCACTTGGATTGCCAGTGAAATGCGTGAAAGCTCACCACCAGAGGCGACTTTAGCGATAGGTTGCAGCGGCTGGCCTGGGTTGGTGGAGACCAAGAAAGTGACACGGTCGATACCCAATGGCGAGGCATTGTTTTCATCACGCACCACATCGATGCAGAATTTGGCTTTCTCCATACTCAGTTCATGCATGCTTTGGGTGATCAGCTTATTGAGCTCTTTTGCATAACGAACTCGGGACTTATTCAGCTTTTCCGCGCAGTTTAAGAAATCTTGATGCTTTTTAGCGACTTCTTCATTCAGTGCTTCGAGTTTTTCATCGGAGCAATCGAGAGCGTCGACTTGTTTAAGTAGTTCTTGGTGGTGAGCGTATAGCTCTTCTGGCATGACGTGGTGCTTACGAGCCATCGACATGACTTTAGAAAAACGCTCCTCGACAAACGCCATACGAGCTGGGTCAACATCAATACCATCGAGGTAGTGGCGCAGCTCACTGTTGGCTTCTTCAAGTTGGATCATCGCCTCAGATACCATGTCTGGCAGGGCCTTTAGGCTGTCATCAAGTTCGGTCAATTGGATCAGTGACTGGCTTGCAGATTGCAAAATACTGAGGGCGTTAACTTCTTCACCTTCGTAAAGAAGCTCAATCACTTGCTGGCAAGTCGAGGCCAGTTCACCACTGTTGTTTAGGCGCTTATGTTCTTGCTCAAGCTCATTGAATTCATCTTCGCCGATAGCCAGCTCATTGAGTTCTTTGATTTGATATTCGAGCAGTTGCTTTTGCGCCTGGTTCTCTTGGCTGTTTTGGATCAGCTGCTTGAGGTGGTTATCCGCCTGACGCCAGCGTTGGTATTGCTGACGAGCTTTATCAAGCAGGCTTTTGTGGCCAGCGTATTGATCTAACATGGCGAGCTGGTATTCGCTTTTCATCAGTTGATGATGTGCGTGCTGTCCATGGATGTTGATCAGCAGTTGTCCGAGCGATTTAAGCTGAGATGCGGGTACAGGGCTGCCGTTAATAAATGCTCGTGAGCGACCTTCTTTAGTGATCACTCGGCGCAAAATGCACTCGCCACCATCAAGAAGGTCGTTATCTTCTAACCAGCGAGTTGCGGCAACATTATTGTCTAGATTAAACGAGGCGGAGACATCGGTTTTGTCTTCCCCTTGGCGGACCATTCCGGCTTCGGTGCGATCGCCAAGGCACAAACCTAAAGCGTCGATAGCGATGGATTTACCTGCACCGGTTTCACCAGTGATGGTGGTCATGCCGCTGCAAAGTTCAAGGTGTAGCGACTTCACAATAGCAAAATTATTGACACTGAGATGAGCTAACATTTTTAGAGACCTGTATAACCAAACAATACTGTATAAGAAAACAGTATATACTGTTTCTTTATACAGTAAAGTTGTACAGGGCAGTTTTTTTGTGAGCTAAATCAGAATAGTTTGCTCGACCAACCCAATTTGTTTCGCAGCACGTGGTAGTAGCTGTAATCCTTTGGATGCACCAAACGCAGCATATTAGGGCTTTGATAAATATGAACTTCGTCGCCCGGAGAGACAGGCAGGGACACCTGACCATCGCAGCTGATCTCTTGTGTGCCGCGATTATCTGGTGAGATAAGCAGTTTGATACGACGTTTGCTGTCGACCACCAATGGTCGGCTAGAGAGTGTATGCGGGAACATAGGTACAATGCTTATCGCATTAAGGCTCGGCGACAAGATAGGGCCACCACCCGATAATGAATAGGCGGTTGATCCGGTCGGCGTTGAAACAATTAGGCCGTCAGCGCGTTGTGAGAAAGCAAAGCTATCATCAATGTACACTTCGAACTCAATCATGTGCGCCACTTGACCTGGGTGCAGCACGGCTTCATTGAGCGCAGCGTTGTGACTCTTGATTTGCTCATGGCGGTGCACTTCGGTTTCCAGCAAGAAGCGATTTTCTTCAACGTATTCGCCTTGCAAGACCTTCTCTAGCGCTTGCTCAAACTCTTCTGGGTTGAGGTCAGTCAAAAAGCCCAAGTTGCCTCGGTTAACACCAATCACTGAAATATCAAAACGAGACAGTACGCGAGCGGCACCTAACATATTGCCGTCACCACCCACGACAATGGCTAAATCTGCCTTCTCACCAATACTTAACAGGCTGGTGAAATGGCTAGGGTCAAAATCGGTCAAGATGTCTTTAAGACGATCATCAATCAGGACTTGGTAACCTTTATCGGTCAGCCATTGGAAAATTTCTTTGTGGGTTTGAACCGCTTTGGTATCACGCGGCTTGCCGATAACAGCAATCACCTGAAATGGTTTTGGCATTAGCAAAATCCATGGGTTGTGGGTTATTGAATTATAGCGCCAACTCTAAATAATCGGGGGAATTGGCATTTATGCTTGAATCACAAATGTTCGTCCCCATAATAAAGGCAAGTTGAAGCACTATGCGAGTATTTTGTCGCAAAACGGTAAGGAAATACTCGCTTCTGAATTCTGGAGATATCATGAGCCACGAAGAAAAAAAGGTTAGCGAAGAAGAGCTAAAGGACCAACAAACTACTGAAGAGCAAGAAGCTGAAGTTGAAGCAGTAGGCACTGACGCTGATATCGATTGGAACGATGCGCAAGATGAATCAGAAGCTAAGATCGCTGAACTAGAAGCGGCGCTAGTAGCTAAAGATGCTCAAGTAAAAGAAGCAAATGACACGGTTCTACGTGCAAAAGCGGAAGTAGACAACATGCGTCGTCGTACTGAGCAAGAAGTTGAAAAAGCTCGCAAATTCGCACTAGAGCGTTTTGCTGGCGAACTGCTTCCAGTGATCGATAACCTAGAGCGTGCGATGCAATCTGCGGATAAAGAGAATGAAGTAGTAGCACCTATCCTTGAAGGTGTTGAGCTTACACACAAAACATTCGTAGACACAGTCGCTAAGTTTGGTCTGAAAGAGATCAACCCTGAAGGTGAAGCATTCAACCCTGAATACCACCAAGCGATGTCTATTCAAGAAAGCCCAGACCACGAAGCAAACACCGTAATGATGGTGATGCAGAAAGGTTACGAGCTTAACGGTCGTGTTGTACGTCCAGCGATGGTTATGGTTGCTAAGTAACCCTGCCACCTGCGCAAATCTGAAAACACCTAGCGTTGATGCGCTAGGTGTTTTTTTATAGGAGCGGAGGGAGCAAAACCTAATTCAACAAAAAAAGTGTATTTTTTTTTGTAACTGCCCTTGAAAAGGGGTCGAGTGCCCTTATTTATGGTGCATACAATAAGCAAATTGCTTAAAACCTAATTTTGGTAGAGGGTTGAAACCCAATCTTCTACACCCCATTTCGGGGATAGACAAAAGTAAACTATAGAATTTCGGAGATAGCCTGATGGGTAAAATCATTGGTATTGATTTAGGTACTACTAACTCTTGTGTTGCTGTTCTTGACGGCGACGCGCCACGCGTAATCGAAAATGCGGAAGGTGAACGTACTACTGCATCTGTAATCGCATACACAGACGGCGAAACACTAGTTGGTCAACCTGCAAAGCGTCAGGCAGTTACCAACCCTGAAAACACTCTATTCGCTATCAAGCGTCTAATCGGTCGTCGTTTTGAAGACGAAGAAGTTCAGCGTGACATCGAAATCATGCCTTACAAAATTGTTAAGGCTGACAACGGTGATGCTTGGGTAGAAGCAAAAGGCGAGAAAATGGCCGCTCCTCAAGTTTCTGCTGAAGTTCTTAAGAAGATGAAGAAAACTGCTGAAGACTTCCTAGGTGAAGAAGTGACTGGCGCAGTAGTAACTGTTCCTGCTTACTTCAACGATGCACAGCGTCAAGCAACTAAAGATGCTGGCCGTATCGCAGGTCTAGACGTTAAGCGTATCATCAACGAACCAACTGCTGCTGCTCTAGCTTACGGCCTAGACAAGCAAGAAGGCGACCGTACTATCGCGGTTTACGACCTTGGTGGTGGTACGTTCGATATCTCAATCATCGAAATCGACAACGTTGAAGGCGAGCAAACTTTCGAAGTACTTGCAACTAACGGTGACACTCACCTTGGTGGTGAAGACTTCGATACACGTCTAATCAACTACCTAGTAGAAGAGTTCAAGAAAGAGCAAGGCATCGATCTTAAGAACGACCCACTAGCAATGCAGCGTGTTAAAGAAGCAGCAGAGAAAGCGAAAATTGAACTTTCTTCAGCTCAGCAAACTGACGTAAACCTACCTTACGTAACGGCTGATGCGACTGGTCCTAAGCACATGAACGTTAAAGTGACTCGTGCGAAACTAGAATCTCTAGTTGAAGACCTAGTACAACGCTCTCTTGAGCCTCTAAAAGTTGCTCTAGCAGATTCAGACCTATCGGTAAGCGAAATCACTGACGTAATCCTAGTAGGTGGTCAGACTCGTATGCCTATGGTTCAACAAAAAGTTGCTGAGTTCTTCGGTAAAGAAGCTCGTCGTGACGTGAACCCAGATGAAGCAGTTGCAATGGGTGCAGCGGTTCAAGGTGGTGTACTAGCAGGTGATGTGAAAGACGTTCTACTACTAGACGTTACTCCACTATCTCTAGGTATCGAAACTATGGGTGGCGTAATGACTACTCTAGTTGAGAAGAACACAACTATCCCGACTAAAGCGAACCAAGTGTTCTCTACTGCGGAAGACAACCAGAATGCGGTAACTATCCACGTTCTTCAAGGTGAGCGTAAGCAAGCGATGCACAACAAATCTCTAGGTCAATTCAACCTAGAAGGCATCCAAGCAGCGCCACGTGGTATGCCACAAATCGAAGTTACTTTCGACCTTGATGCGGATGGTATCCTACACGTATCTGCAAAAGACAAGCAGACGGGTAAAGAGCAGAAGATCACTATCCAAGCGTCAGGCGGTCTAAGCGATGCAGATATCGAGAAGATGGTTGCAGAAGCGGAAGCGAACAAAGAAGCGGATAAGAAGTTCGAAGAACTAGTATCAGCTCGCAACCAAGCTGACCAAATGATCCACGCAACTCAAAAGCAAGTTGAAGAAGCGGGTGACGCACTTCCAGCTGATGAGAAAGAGAAGATCGAAGCTGCAGTAGCTGCTCTAGAAGAAGCTAAGAAAGGCGAAGACAAAGAAGCAATTGAAGCAAAAGTTCAAGCGCTAATGGAAGCTTCTCAAAAGCTAATGGAAATCGCTCAGCAGAAAGCTCAAGCTGAAGCAGCAGCTCAAGGTGGTGCAGAAGCTGGTGAACAGCCTAAGCAAGACGACGACGTTGTTGACGCTGAGTTTGAAGAAGTAAAAGACGACAAGAAGTAATTTTCGTCGCTAGAACGCCCAATCTCGGCGTCGAAGGTGCTCATTTACTCGCGTAAACTGCGCGCCTTCTCCTTGAGCTTGAACGTTCTAGCTTAGAAAATGACTCCTTGTTATCACTGAAAAGTGATTTAAGCGGGCGTTTAGGGTAACCTTTGCGCCCGTTAGTTTGTAATGAACTGATCTAGATAAGTGTGCTTTTGTCCCTCCCCTTTTCAAGCGGGCCACGCTGGTGGGAGGCTAGGAGGGGTTAGACGGGGTTAAGATTATTCGACTGCCTCAACATAGTCTAACCCCCTCTAACTCCCCCCGGTTCGCCGGCCGCTTGAAAAAGGGGAGGACTGTATCGCACTAGTGTTGAGTCTAGTGCCAACAGTACTCTTATCTAGATCCATACAACCACCAAGCGAGTAACCCTCGTTTGCAGTAACAAATTTGGTGACGAATAGCATGTCAAAACGTGATTTTTACGAAGTATTAGGCGTTGGCCGTGATGCCTCTGAGCGCGATATTAAGAAAGCGTACAAGCGCTTAGCGATGAAATACCACCCGGACCGTAACCAGGGTGATGAAGCTGCGGCTGAAAAGTTTAAAGAAGTAAAAGAAGCGTACGAGATCCTGACCGATGCTCAGAAGAAAGCGGCGTACGACCAATACGGTCATGCAGCATTTGAGCAAGGTGGTATGGGTGGCGGCGGCTTTGGTGGCGGCGGTGCTGATTTTGGTGACATCTTCGGTGATGTGTTTGGTGATATCTTCGGTGGCGGTCGTCGTGGCGGCGGTGGTCAGTCGCGTGCACAGCGTGGCGCAGACCTGCGTTACAACATGGAACTGTCTCTAGAAGAAGCCGTTCGCGGTGTAAATAAAGAGATCGAAGTACCAACTCTAGTTGAGTGTGACTCTTGTCATGGCTCAGGTGCGAAGAAAGGCTCGAAAGCTGAGACATGTGGTACCTGTCATGGTCACGGTCAAGTTCAGATGCGCCAAGGCTTCTTTGCCGTTCAGCAGACCTGTCCTACCTGTAATGGTAAAGGCAAGATCATCAAAGACCCTTGTAATGCTTGTCATGGTCAAGGTCGTAAGCAGAAGACTAAGACTCTAAGCGTTAAGATCCCAGCAGGTGTTGATACGGGCGACCGTATCCGTCTATCGGGTGAAGGCGAAGCGGGCGAAATGGGCGCACCAGCAGGTGACCTATACGTACAGGTGCACGTACGCGAGCACCACATCTTTGAGCGTGAAGGCAACAACCTTTACTGTGAAGTGCCAGTAAGCTTTGCAATGGCAGCGCTTGGTGGTGAAGTTGAAGTTCCTACCCTTGATGGCCGTGTAAACCTTAAGGTACCAGAAGAGACGCAAACGGGCCGCATGTTCCGTATGCGTGGTAAGGGCGTGAAAGGTGTTCGTGGCGGCGCTGTGGGTGACCTTATCGTGAAGCTTGTGGTAGAAACACCAGTGAAGCTAAGTTCACGTCAAAAAGAGCTACTGCGCGAGTTTGAAGACACTTGTGGTGGTGAGGCTGCTAATAAGCACAAGCCAAAATCAGAAGGTTTCTTTAACGGCGTTAAGAAGTTCTTCGATGACCTAACCAGCTAATCGAACAAGCGAATCGATTTTAAAAGCCAGACTTTCGTCTGGCTTTTTTGTTGCGAGCAACAAAATACCTGAAACGGACGGCGTTTGTTTCAAAATCTTGAAACGCTTTCACAGCTTGGTTATAAAATCAGGGTTAAACCGTACGGTTGCCTTGTATTTTTAACCGCCTTGTCATGAAACTCATGGTAAATGGATGTTTCATGGGGCTATAAGTTACTGAACTATGGTTCTATTTCTTCAAGAGCGAAGAAATGTAGTTTCATGACAAATCTTACCCAAGGTGCTTGGGAGTCGCTTCAATATTTTCAGTTGTTTCATTGCTTAGTATTTATCTCGAACGGAATTCGAATAAAAAACAAATACTAATCAAAGGTAGCGACAATGAATAAATCAACTCTCTTGCCTCTTTCTTTAGCAGTGATGGCCGCACTTTCAGCACCAACGGTAGTCGCCGATGACGACATGGGCTTCACCTTCTCAGGTTATGCACGTTACGGCGCGGCATACCAAGGTGGTGATAGCAAGTACATCAAGCCTGAAGGCTCACTTAACGGTAACTCAACGGGTCGTCTAGGTAATGAAGTTAACGGTGGTGAATTCCAATTCTCGAAACCATTTGCAGGCACCAACGGCACAAAGTTTGACGTAACTTTCATGCTTAACCACTGGGAAAGCGGTGCGTGGAATAATGATGGCGGCGGTGTAGGTATTGCGAAAGCTTATGCAGGTGCATCGAACATCTTTGAATCTCAACCAGATCTTTATGTATGGGCTGGCCGTGATTTCCATACTCGTCCTCAAACAGGGCTAAACGATTACTTTTGGATGATGCACGATGGTCAAGGCGGTGGTTTCCGTAACCTTGATCTCGGTGGCGCTAAGTTTGACCTCGCGTTTGTGGGACAACTTGAGTCTGCACGTCTTACCAATGACAACGGCAAATACGCCATTACCTCTAAAATGCATGGCATCAACCTAGGGGAGGCATCACTTAGCATCTACGCTAACTACGGTTTTGCCTCAGAAGAGCAAGATGCACTGAAAGATGTGAAAGCTGCACAAGCCGCGGCTGAAATCGGCTACAAAGGTCAGCGCTTCATTGTTCGCTACAGCAACAATGCGAAAGATGCGGTATATGACCTAAACGATGGTCAAACGGCACTGCTTGCAAGCTTTGATGGCAGCACGTCACTGAGTGACAACATGTCGATTGAATACCTAACGGCTTACCAAAAGCTTGAAAACAAAGACTCTTCTGATGATCGTGCAAACTACAACGTCATCGTACGTCCAGCATATTCTTGGAATGACATCCACTCTACTTGGATTGAGGCGGGCTACGATGTCGTTGATTACGCAAATAAAGATCAGAAGAACAGCGCTTGGAAGGTGACGTTTTCACAAAACATCGCTGTAGGTGCTGAAACTTGGAGTCGTCCAATGTTACGTTTCTACGCAACGGTGGGTGAAGCTAAACAAGATGGCGTGACAGATGCAAAAGTTGACGCTATGACCGTTGGTGCAATGTGGGAGGCTTGGTGGTAATCCACTGGTCTCGCACCAGATTGGGCAAGCTTGTTGCAGTGTGAGTTTGCCCTCTTAAAGAGTAATAGTCCACTATGGTTTGGCTTCTTATGACTTGGGGGAGTCTTGCTAAACCAGTATTGATTTCTGTTTTATTTTGGGCCGCTTATGCGGCCCTTTTTTTGTCCAAATTTCATTTCATGAAACAGTTTCATGGATTTTATGAAAACAAAGTAGCTTTCATACTTTTCAATTTTGCCCATTTTTACCCTCAACCGAGTGTGACTATTGTCACCTTTTTTCCGCCTTGCTTCCTTAAAATCTAATCTTGAAAACGATTTCTTATTTTTAAATTCAACGGAAAAAGGAGAGCAAATAGTGATTACTATTCGAGATGTATCTGAATTTGCGGGCGTTTCTCCAGCAACCGTTTCTCGCGTTATCAATGGCACCACACGTGTGAGCCATCAAAAGAAATTGAAAGTGGAAAATGCCATTGCGCAGCTTGGCTATCGCCCTAACACGATTGCCAAAGCACTGGCATCGAGCAAGACGGGCAGCATTGGCATCGTCGTCCCTGAGGTTGGTAGCTCGTTCTATTCAGGTATTCTGCAGTGCATCGAAGAGCAACTACGTAAGGTTGGTTATCATATTATTGTCACCACGGGTTCCGAGTTTGGTGGCGAACAGCGTGATGCGATTGAATTTCTACTCGGTCGCCGTGTGGATGCTTTGGTGCTGCATACTCAAGAAGTCAGCGACGATTATCTCATCCAACTCAGTGAGCAGGGTATTCCACTAGTACTGCTCAACCGAACCATTCCTGAAATTGAAGATTGCTGCATCGATATCGATAACGAAGCCGGTGGCCGTCGTGCTACCAAGTTTTTGCTCGATAACGGCCATACATCAATTGCATGCATTACAGGCCCTCTTTCCAAAGCGGACGCTCGTGGGCGTCTGCAGGGCTATCGTCACGCTTTAGAAGAAGCGGGCATTCCTTACCGTGATTCACTGGTGATTGAAGCGGGTTTCACCGAAGAAACTGGCGCAACAGCGGTGCAGAAATTGATGAAACGCAACGTGCAGTTTTCAGCCATTTTCGCTTGTAACGATCACATGGCATTTGGCGTATTTGAAGCTTTGAGCCAGCAGGGTGTGGGTGTACCAGAGCACTGTTCTTTGGTGGGTTTTGATAACGTGATTTTCGCACGTTACATCACCCCTGCGCTAACCACCATAGATTTCCCTATTGAGCAAATGAGCATGGAAGCGGTTGAGCTTCTGGTTCACAAGCTGAATAAGAAAAAAACGGACGTCAATTTTAAATTGACGCCGTCACTAGTCATTCGTAATTCCGTCAAAAACGTAATGAACTCACTATAACGACAAGGACATCTACCATGAACCTTAAAAAGATCACCCTATCTACCGCAGTAGCGCTTGGCCTCTCAGGTGCTGCAGTGGCTGCAGATGCAGATATTCGCTTCGATGGTTTTCCTGATTTTGACAGCAGCTTAAAAGTCATCTTGCCTGATTTTGAAAAGAAAACAGGCATCAAGGTTGACTACCTCATGAATAACCACGGTGACCACCACACCAAACTGACAACTAACCTGGCCACAGGCTCAGGTGCGGGTGACGTTATCGTTGTTGACGTTGAAAAAATTGGTCCATTCGTTGCTTCAGGTGGTCTAGTTAACCTGTCTGAAAAATACGGCGCTGATAAATACGCAGACGACTTTGCTCAATACGCATGGGCGCAAGGTAAAGGCGGTGATGGCGACGTTTACGGCATCCCGGTCGACCTAGGCCCAGGTGTGATGTACTACCGCACCGATATCTTTGAAAAAGCTGGTATTGACGTTAACGAAGCGATCAAAGACTGGGATTCTTACATTGCAGCGGGCGAAAAGCTGAAAGCGCAAAATGTTCAGTTGATTGCGTCAGCAGCGGACGTGGCGCAAGCCATCATTTACACCACTGTGCCTGAAGGTGAAGGTCTTTACTTTGATAAAGACGGCAACCCAGTGGTGACTTCAGAGCGTTTTGTTCATGCATTTGAAGTGGCAAAGAAAATTCGTGATAAGGGCCTAGATGGCCGTATCACAGCTTGGACGAATGAGTGGTATGAAGGTTTCCGTACCGGCACGCTAGCAACTCAGTTATCTGGTGCTTGGCTACTGGGTCACCTAAATAACTGGATTGCTCCAGATACGAAAGGTAAGTGGGCGGTATCGAACTTGCCTGATGGTATCTACGGCAGCTGGGGTGGCTCTTTCCTGTCTATCCCAACTCAGTCTAAGAAACAAGATGAAGCGTGGCAGCTGATTGAATACTTCACAACAGACCGTGCGGTACAGCTAAAACACTTTGAAACGATTGCAGCGTTCCCAGCGAACTCAACAACTTATGATGACGCACTGTTTGACCAAGAGATTGAATTCCTTGGCGGTCAAAAAGCTCGTCTGCTATTTGCTGAAGTGGCGAAAAACATCAAGCCAGTTCAACCGGGTAAAGGCGACCACGTCGCTCGCTCAATCATTCTAGAAAATGCACTGATGGAAGTGCTAGACCAAGACAAAGACATCAAATCTGCACTGAAAGATGCAGAGCGTCTAATCAAGCGTCGTACACGTAACATGTAAGTGTTGTGGGAGGTGCGAGCTTGCCGCACCTCCCAATTATAGGGGTGTTTATTATGGATAACGTAGCAGCACAAGCGCCGGAACAACGCAAAGGCCTTTTTTCTTTGCCGATTATGAAAGCGCTTACACCGTATGGATTTTTGCTACCGTTTTTGGTGATTTTTTCGGTATTTGGGATTTTCCCGTTACTGTTTTCGGTATTTTTGTCGTTTCATGAGTGGAACCCAGTTGAAGGTCTAGGAGCGATGAGCTTCGTTGGGCTGGAAAACTACAACATTGCGCTAACTGACCCTTGGTTGTGGCGCTCGTTGAAAAACACATTTTGGCTAGCGATCACCTCGGGTGTGGCGCAGCATTTAGTTGCGATTCCAGTGGCTTATATCTTGGTATCCCTTGGGGATCGCCTGCGCCATTGGCTAACGTCGGCCTACTTTCTACCGTTTATTACATCAACGGTGGCAGCGTCGCTTATCTTCTTCAATATGTATTCGCCTAACTCGGGCATTATTAACCAAACTTTGATAGCGCTTTCAGATGCGCCACTGATTGGTTGGATGTTTGAGTGGGTTAATCAGTACCAGCCGATCCGCTGGTTGGATGACGCTGACTTCATCAAGCCTTCTATCGCCATCATGGTGTTCTGGAAGTACACAGGTTTCAATATCGTGTTGTACACCACAGGTTTGATGACCATTCCTAAAGATATCTTGGAAGCGGCACGCATGGATGGTGCAAACGCATGGCACCGCTTCTGGCACGTATCACTGCCGATGATCCGTCCATTCATTTTCTTTGCAGTCACCATGACCATCATCGGTAACTTGCAGTTGTTCGAAGAACCGTTTGTATTGACCCGTGGTACGGGTGGTAGCGGCCAATCGGGTCTGACTATCTCTATGTACCTCTACAAAGTGGGTTGGGAGTGGTTAGAAATGGGCACGGCGTCAGCAATCTCTTGGCTATTGTTTGCATTGATTGCCACGTGTTCAGCGATTCAGTTCTTATTCTTCGGTAAGAAAGGTCTAGGGGAGCAGTAATTATGACCATTTCACAACTTAGACCTTCAGATAATGCTATGCGCTTGCTGACAAAAGTGCTGGCGGTTGCTTTGGGTGTCGTGCTGGTGGTTTCAGCACTGATCACGATATTTCCATTCTTCTGGTCGGCACTATTGTCGACCAAAGATCGCACCGAAATTTTTGGTACAGGTATCAGCTTTGCTATTGGCGACAGTCTAGCCATTAACTATGCGAAGCTGTTGGAAATCATGCCATTTTGGCAGGCGATGTTTAACTCCATCTATATCGCATTCTTAGGTACGACCGTGTCATTGCTGTTTTGTAGCATGGGTGGATATGCGTTTGCGGTTTACAAATTCCGTGGCAAAAACGTGCTGTTTGCCATGCTTGTGGGCTCGATGATGATCCCGCCGGTATTGAGCCTGATCCCATACTTCATGATCGTTAAGTTCTTAGGCTTAATGGATAACCACTTGGCAGTATGGCTACCGTTTACAACCACGCCGTTTGGCATCTTCTTGATGCGCCAACACGTGGTGGCGTCAGTGCCAAAAGAGTTGTTGGAAGCGGCAAAACTGGACGGTGCAGGTGAGTTCCGTACCTACTGGAGTGTCGTTCTGCCGCTAATGAAACCGGCGTTGGCGACTCTGGCTATCGTGCAATTCGTCTTCTTCTGGAACAGCTTTATGAACCCATTGGTGGTACTGACCACACCAGAAAATTACGTAATCACCCAGGCACTACGAAGTGTGCAAGGTATTCCAAATACGCCGTGGGGCGCTGTGATGCTGGGGACCACGATTTCGATTCTTCCACTCGTGACCGCTTACCTGTTTGCATCAAAACAGATGATCAGCGGCCTAACATCGGGTGCAGTAAAAGGTTAATTGCGTGGGCAGCTTTGCCCACGCCAATCAAGGAATTAAACCGTGCGGCATCGCTGCACAGGGGAATAAAAAATGGCAAAAGTAGAATTTCGTAATATCAAAAAATCTTTTGGTGACGTAGATGTTGTGAAGCAGTTTGACTTCACAGTGGATGATGGTGAATTCGTGGTTTTTCTAGGTCCATCGGGTTGCGGAAAATCGACCACACTGCGCATGCTGGCAGGTTTAGAAACCATCTCATCGGGTGACGTATTTGTGGGCGAAAAGCGCATGAATGATGTGGATGCTAAAGATCGCGACTTGGCGATGGTGTTCCAGAGTTACGCTCTATACCCACACATGACGGTGTATGAAAACATCGCCTTTGCGCTCAAACTCAAAGGCATGCCAAAGCCTGAAATTGATCAGTTGGTGCGTAAAGCGGCCAAAATGCTAGAGCTTGAACCTTTGCTGGATCGTAAACCTAAAGAGCTTTCTGGTGGCCAACGCCAGCGCGTGGCAATGGGACGTGCAATGGTTCGTACGCCAAAAGTGTTCTTGTTCGATGAACCACTTTCTAACCTAGATGCTAAGTTACGTGGCGTGATGCGTGAAGAGATCAAACACCTTCATCGTCAGCTGAAAACCACCACTATCTACGTAACGCACGATCAGATTGAAGCCATGACGCTGGCCGATCGCATCGTGATCTTAAAAGATGGTTATGTAGCGCAAGTCGGTACGCCGACCGAAGTGTTCCAGCGTCCAGCCAACAAGTTTGTTGCTCAGTTTATCGGTAACCCATCGATGAATATGCTTGATGCGCAAATGGAAGAAGAAGCGGGTCAATACAGCGTTAAATTGGGAGAGACTTCTATCCCGCTGCCAGAGCGCTTTGTACCTAATGCGTCAAAAAATGTCTCGCTACACTTTGGTGTACGCCCAACCGACATTCACCTACGTGCAGAACAAGTGGATCACGACCGAGTGTTGCCGATCAAAGTCAAAATTCAAGACAAAGAGCTGCTTGGTGCCAGCATTCTACTTAAAACAGAAATCGCAGGTCAGCCTCTGATGGTTGAAACCCAAGCGACCGAAGTGGAAGGCGATGAGTTGACCCTATACCTAGATTTAGACGCAGTGCACCTGTTTGACTCACTGAGCGAAAACTCGCTAGCAGCTTAACCTGATGATTTTAAAGATTGAACGGATAGTGAAATGAAGTACGGATATTTTAACGACGAGCATAAAGAGTACGTAGCGACCACGCCGATCACCCCTATTAAGTGGTGTAACTACGTGGGCACGTTAGATTTTGGTGGGCTGGTGGACAGCAATGGTGGCGTGCTTTTGTGTAAAGGTGATCCTGCGTTAAATCGCATCACCAAATACATTGCCCAACTGCCAAATTCAGACTTTAAAGGCTCAACTTTGTATTTGAAAGTGCGTGACGAAGCGGGGAATACCGAGATTTTCTCGCCTTTCTATACGCCAACACTTAAGCCACTAGAGAGCTTTCGTAATCATACTGGCTTGTCGTACAGCCGCTTTGTTGCAGAAGGCTACGGTGTGCGCTGTGAAGTGACCTTCTTTGTACCAAAAGATGAACCAGTACTGCTGCAAGACATCAAAGTGACCAACATTTCGGACAACAAACTGCATGTTGATGTTGTGCCTGTATATGAGTTCACTCACTTTGACGCACTTAAGCAGCTATTGAATGCGGACTGGGTGCCGCAAACTATGACGCTTAAAGCTCATAAGGAGCCATCAGAGCACGTAGTCCTTGAGCAGTATGCTTTCATGAAGCGTGATTTTGCAGTGAACCTAATGACTGCCGATCGAGCGCCGACCTCGTATGAAGGCGACCGACAAACCTTCTTGGGCAACCACGGTTTTGGTAGTTGGGCTGCGCCACAAGCGTTAGCGCAAGATGAGCTAAATAACACTGAGTGTCTGCGTGGCGATAACATTGGCGCTATGAACTTGCGTTTAGGCTGGATTGAAAGTGAGCAAACCGAGCGTACTGTTTGTCAGTTGACCCAAGCAGAAAGCGTTGCCGCAGCACAACCGCTAATCGAGAAGTACCGTAACCACCAACACGTAGATCAAGCATTTGCCGCTTTAGGTGAAGGCTGGAACGACTACTTGAAGACTCTGACGGTGAACACACCGGATGACTCAATGAACTCGATGCTTAACGTGCATAACCCGCGTCAGTGTCATACCACCAAAAACTGGTCTCGTTACTTGTCACTTTACCAATTGGGGTACGGTGCTCGTGGTATCGGTTTCCGTGACTCTTCTCAAGATATTCTCGGTGTCATGACGCACATGCCAGAAGAAGCGCGTGAGTTTATCGAGCGTCTACTTTCGGTGCAAAAAGCCGATGGTTCTGCCATGCACCAGTTCTTCCCATCAACCATGGAAGCCAATGAAGGCGATTCTCGTGAAGAAGAAGATCGTCCAAATTACTATGGTGATGACCACTTGTGGATTATCTACGCCGTAACGCAATACGTTAAGGAAACAGGCAATGCGAGCTTCCTTGATAAAGAGATCGCATTTTACGAGAAAGATGCGCAAGGTGAGGCGCTAGAGGCTGCAACAGTGTGGGAACACTTATGCCGCTCGATTGAGTTTACTCGTACTAACGTCGGTCAACACGGTTTGCCATTGCTTGGTTTTGCCGATTGGAATGACACAGTGAACCTGCCAACAGGCGCAGAATCCTTGATGGTGGCAAACATGTACGGTAAAGCACTGCAAGACATGCTTGAGCTGTGCAAGGTACGTGGTGAAGACGAAAGCGCGAGCTTCTTCCAAGCGCAATACGAGCACATGCAAGGCGTGGTGAATGAGCACGGTTGGGATGGTGAATGGTACGTACGTTACTTTGATGAAAATGGTGCGCCGATTGGCTCTGAGCAAAATGAGCAAGGTAAGATCTACACCAACGGTCAGAGCTGGCCTGTTATTTCTGGTTTCGCTACACCAGAGCGAGCTAAACAAGCGCTTGAGTCGGTGAATACCAAGCTTAATACTGCTAATGGTATCAAGCTTTCAACACCAGGTTATAACGGATTTGATCCTCAGTTGGGTGGAGTATCAACTTACCCACCGGGTGCTAAAGAAAATGGCGGTATTTTCCTTCATTCAAACCCTTGGGTAATGATTGCAGAAGCCAAAGTAGGCAATGGTAATCGCGCTTTTGAGTATTACAGCCAAATTAACCCAGCGGCGAAAAATGACTCTCTGGATGTGTTCGAATCTGAGCCATACTGCTACCCACAAAATATTTTGGGCGATGAGCACCCTCAGTTTGGTTTGGGGCGTAATGCATGGTTATCGGGCACTTCTTCGTGGACGTATGTTGCCGGCACGCAATGGATTTTGGGTGTTCGCCCAGAAGTGGATGGTTTAACCGTAGACCCATGTATCCCTAATGATTGGGTTGGGTTTGAAGTGACTCGTCAGTTCCGCGGTGCAACCTATCAGATTGCGGTTAAAAACCCAGACAGCGTGAGCAAAGGGGTGAAAGAGATGCGAGTGAATGGTGAACTGGTTGAAGGCAATATTGCGCCAGTATTTACCAGTGGCGAGCATCAAATTGAAGTTGTGATGGGCTAATCAAACAGGGCGCTTAGTGTTGACTAAGCGCCCAATGTTTTAGCCTCGATATTGGGCTTGGCACTGCCACGTTGCTGAGAATGTCTCCCTGGGTGCTAAGGTGAGCAACCCGATGCCGTTATTGAAGGCATCAGCCGGGCAAGTCATCGGTTCGATGGCAAGACTCTCTTCAGAATCTGGTGTGTAAAGCTGCAAGAATCGATAGCAACTTCCTTGTTGATAGCTTAGGTGGCTGGTGCCATCTAAAGTGGAGAACTCTAGTGTGACCTCCTGGTCAGGAGCAAATCTAAACGCATGATTTAGCGTAGTATCGCTTAATTGTGTCAACGTTTGGTAGCGATCAAACGGTTGGTAATCACCAGTTGGCAATCCGTCGTCATCGATAAGTTGCTGACAAGCAGGCATGCTCAGTTGACACTGCTGACGCGGTTGACCGAGTTGGAAGTAGGGATGCCATGCATCACCAAAAGGAAATCGCTCATTACCGATATTAGTAATTTCGGTATCGCATTGAAGCCGCCCATCACTAAATAGTTGATAGCGGATACGCAGCGAAACACCAAACGGGTAGCCTTGAGCGAGTTTATCGCTTTCAAAGGCAAGGGTGATTGAGGCGAAATCCTCAGTAATGGCCTGATCGATCAGAGTGAACGCTTGGTTGTAAACTAGACCGTGCACCGCATGATCGGACCAAGGAAAATTAGCAGGCAGTGAATATTGCTGACCTTCAAATTGATATTGGCCAAGATTTAAGCGGTTAGGAAAAGGAAACAACTTTGCAGAACGAGAGAAGAACGGATACTTAGTTGCGAGTGCTTTTTCGTCGCAGTAGCCAGCGATAAAGGAAAACGGGCTGTGGTTAACGATAAATTGGTTGATCACCGCACCAAAGTCGGCGATGACTTGTAACTGCATTCCTTTCGTTTCTTCTATAATTGAAATGCTATTAAGTTCTCCAAATTTATCTTGGATGATTTTAAACATTTATATTCCTCCATTTTTTGTCATTATCAATTTAGCGAGGATATAAATCAATATGGATCTATATTATGAGCAGTGTTCCTTATTCAAGTTTTAAAGGTGATGTGAAAACGATTTGCCAAAAAGGCAATGCCGTTGAATTTATTCAGCCTTGGTACACGCCAATTTCAACCACACCTGATAATACAGGTATGGCCGTTGGAGGTATTGGTAACTCCTTTACTTTGACCCCAATGGGAAATACCCCGAGTATTAATTACATACCGGGTATTTATATCGATAATAATCACGATGAGTTTCACTTAAACGATTTCTATTGCTCCGTAGCAAGCTCGCTTTCATTAGACAACCTAGTGATTGATGATCTGACTAAGCTACAAGCGTTTTATCGATTCTATCCAGCCCTGTTTTCTGGCAAGTTACTCGACTTTTCTGATAGCGATGAAACTAATGTTTTAAGTCAAATTAAACAGGCTGTAGAACAAGGTGATTTCTACCAACAAAACCTTGAAAACTTTGATCGTTGGCGCATCGAGCTGTCACAAAAAACGCAGCAATTACTGCGTAATGCACCTAACAGTGTCGACACCCAATTACACGTTGTTGTCGATTTTTTCAATGGTCATGTGCGTAACGCTACTGCGGTCAGCCAATCTTTAACGGCAAAACCTATGGCGAATGGATTTGACCACGTTGATCCGAGTGCTGTGACCTATCAAGCCCTCTATCCAACGGCGAGTTATCAGTATGGCAACCAACAAGGTGTTCGTCTTGAACGTAAAGTGGTGTCGCCGATTGTTAAGGGGGACAAAGCGCTCTGTTCACTGCCTCTGCATTGGAATAACTTCGAGCTAACCAATACCAGTGATACAGCTAAGGTCGTGACTTTAGTTCAGCCGCTGAAAAACTTAATTGGTGCGACTTATACTAAAATGCGCCCAAGTGTGCAGGACTCTGCCTGTTACTTGACTCAAAACCCTATCGCTCAACAGCATTCACTGTTTGAACTTGGTGGTGAAGCGTCGTTTGTTGGGGTATCACAAACATCCGACTCGCCTTACGCATCCGATATCGAGGGTGAGGTACTTTATGGGGTGAGTTTTGACTCGGACAGCCAAGGTATCTATGCCAGCGTTAAGCCCACACTCTATAGTTGCTTTGAAGCACCAGCGATAGAAGCTGCGCTGGCCACTGGCCGCATCAACGCTGAGTTTGACCATGGCATTTACACCCAAAGGGAAGCGCTGTCTTCGATGGTTGCGGTGCAAATTGAGTTAGCGGCGGGTGAGAGCAAATCGGTGCGATTTATTCAGATTATGGACCATAGCAAGATTGCACTGAAAGAGTGGCAATCATCAAAGGCCTACACTCAGTTTTATCCTCAAGCGCAACCGGCGGCAGCCATTTTACGTGATGTTTTGCCGAATCTGACTCAGATAGAAACCGCCATTACCGCCCAGCAGCAGAGCTTTTTAGAACAGGCGAAATCTGACATGAAGGATGATAAAGGTGCGACTGAATTTGCCACCATGGCGATGAATACTTTGTCTTTCTTAGCGGAAGCGACCGTGTGGGATGTGGAAGACAAATTCTTGGTCAAAGAGTGTGTGGATTACCCATTTTTTAACTCGCTCGATGTCTACTTCTACGGTTCATACGCATTACTTTACTTGTTGCCTGAACTTGATGGCAAAGTGATGCAGCACTTCGCCCAAGCAATATTGGCGGAAGATGCTACCCAGCGCCGTTTCTGGGAATACGAAGATAAGCCTTATGCCGAGCTTGAAGATGCTAAATATCAAGGCATTAGGGCGATTAAAGGGGCAGTGATCCACGATTTGGGTAGCCCGTTTGATATTCAGCCCGACGCTTACAGTTGGCATAATGTTAAAGAGTGGAAGGATCTTGCGCCTAAGTACATCTTGATGGTTTATCGCCACTATCAATTGACTGGGGATAAGTCAGTCGTTGAACAGTGCTGGACGGCGGTTGAGCACAGCCTTAATTACCTGTTTGATTTGATTGCTCCTGGAGATCCGCTGCCACTGACAAGAGGCACAGACGACACCTTTGATAATTTGTCGTCACATGGTATTTCCATTTACTGTGCGAGTTTGTGGGCTGCTGGTCTGCGTACGGCATCTTTGCTTGCGGAGCTACTCGGAAAATCGGAATTGGTCACCCCTTATGCGCAGCAATCTGCCAACGTGGTGGCGCAAATTGAAGCCAGCTTGTGGGATGAAGAGCAGGGGTATTTCCATTTCTTTGCGACACCTATTCAGTTAAAACACTTAACCGGTGAGGGATTAGCGCCGCTAGCGGCTCTGGATATCGATGTTGAGCAAGAGCTGCTCGAAGTATTAAAACAGCTCAATCACTATTTGGACACCTATGATCCAAATGCTCAAACTGGCCGTCTAGCTCAGCGTCAAGCTAAGAAACAGCAACTGCTATCGATGGCACCAGAGGCGTTTAATGACCAGTACCAGCATATACTCACGCTGGATTCAGATAACAGCTTCGGTGATGCTTTGTTGGCCGATACTTACCTTAAGTTAATTGGGCAAGAGGGACTGTTTAGCGACGATAAAATCCAGCGCAGTTTGGATTATGTGTGTGAGCAAAATTTTGCCGTCAACAGCCCGTTACTTGGGGTGGCTAACATGACCTTGGCAGATGGTGCACCACATGAAGCATTTCAAGCACAAGATGTTTGGATTGGGGTTCAGTTTAGTGTTGCAACCGCACTTCGTTTAGCGGGTAAGCAAGAGCAGGCCAGTCATTTATTGGCGACGGTTTACCATGCCTTGTATCAGCTTGCCAAGATCCCATTCGCAGCGCCAGAAGGCTTTAACTGTTCGGTATCTGTTGATGCTAAAGCTATCGGTGAACTGTGTGAGTGCGATGGTGAGCAAGTGGTTGAAGCCTTGATGCAGGCAAATGTCTTGCTTGCAGACGGCCGGGTAAACCCTAGATTGACCAGCGAGTTAAGTCAGTTTAGCGCTCTGCTGCCTGCCGATATTTCAGAACACAAGCATGGTGAGTTACACCAATATTTGCAAAATACTGGGCTTAAATACACCGCAGGGCGTTACTTCCGTCCGGGGATGATCTTTGCTTATCTGCCTCAAGCGCTGGCTTAGTTGGGGTAAGAAGGCATGATTAAAAATGGCGACTCATTGAGTCGCCATTTTTTGTGTTATCGATAAATCGATTTAGTCGATTGGCGAACAATCAGGTCGGTTGGCGGTAAACGCTTGTCGACATTTTCTCCGTTGAGAAGCCCTAGGATTGATTGCGCAGCGGAGGTGCCAATTTCTTCAATCGGCTGCCTTAATGTTGTGAGTGCTGGGGTAAAGTATTCTGAAGTAGGTAGATCATCAAAACCGATCACTGAGACATCTTCTGGTACGCGAAGACCGCGGTCGTGCAGCGCTTTGATTGCCCCATAGGCCGTTAAGTCATTGGCTGCAAAAATGGCGGTGAAGTAGGTTTTAGAATCCAGTAGCTCAATGGTTTTCTCGTAGCCCACTTTTGAGCTGAAATCACCATTTAGAACGAGCTTAGTGCTTGGTCGGATCCCTGCTTCTCTTAGTGCTTTTAAATAACCTTTGTGGCGAGCATGTGAGTCAGGTTGGCTAGCCAAGCCTTTGATATGTGCAATAGATACGTGGCCTTGCTGCATCAAGTGCAATGTGGCCATGTAGCCTGCAAGTTCATTATCTACCGCCATTGAGCGGATTTTCGGCCCATTGACGTTATAGCCTACGGCGATCACGGGGATCTTCTCTGAGAAGTCCAGCAACTGCTGATCGGTGAGGTTGCCGGTCACTACAATCACGCCATCCACCTTACTGTTGGCGAGATACTCCAGTGCGTAGGTTTCCAAGCGTTTGTCCCATTGCCCGGTAGAGATAACCAGCGAGTAGCCTTTAGATGTCAGCAGTTTTTCCATGTCGTTTAGGATTTCACTGGTGTATGGGCTATCTGGATGTTGTACCAACACACCGATCGACATGGTTCGGCGATCGCTGGTGGTTTGGGGGGCAAAATTAGGTTTGTACCCCACCTCTCGAATGGCAGCTTCTATGTTCTGGCTTTTCTCATCGGAGACAAAGGTGGTGCGGTTTAAATAACGTGAAACCGTGGCTGGTGAAACCCCAGCTATCTTTGCAACGTCATAAACCGTAGGCGCCCCTCTTTTTTTACTCATTATTATTAATTTCCATATCGTACCTTTTTTGTTTTTGCAGCGAGAAATCAAAAAAGGTGAGAAGACAGTCAAGTCACTATTTTGCCATAAAACCTGTCGATAAAATGAGCGTGTTATGTCAACTTGGCTACGGTTGTGATCTTGTTCAAGGTATTGGCATCTGAGTATGAAACAAAAGGTAAATGGATTTTTCAATCTTTATAAATGCCTTGAAAAATAGGCTATTTAACTAATTCCTATGCGAAAGTTTTTCTTGAGTAGTTTCATGATATTTTTAGCGCTATATATATGACGATAAGGTCTCTTTTTTAAATTTTCTGCTGTGCGTTAATAGGCCGAAAATATATTGGAGGGAATAATGAAAAATATATCAATCGTTACTAGGATCTACTTATCCTTCTTTGTTTCCTTATTGATTTTGTGCTTGTCAGCTCTTGTGAGTTTAAATACCAATAATTCATTAATGAACAGCTTATCTAAGGTTCAAGCCGATTCAACACCAGTGATTATTCACTCGTCTACGCTTGCGATTCAATTACTTAATTTGGACCGAGCGTTTGATCCGATTTTGAATGTTGAGTTTGTCGATGAGATAGAGCCGCTAGCCCAGGGGCTCGAGAGCAGCAGTGCGATGTATCAAGCGACATTAGCAGAATTAAAAACGCTTACTGCCCAAGACCCGGCGAAGTTGCAGCGCTTAGGCGCTATTGATGACATGACAAGTAAGTTGCTGAAAGTCATGAAAACCATGGAGCAGGCCTATGTCTCAAGACTGGATCAATACGATGCGTATCTTAGCCAAAGTTCGCGGCTGCGTATGACGGTTGATCAAGTCGTGAGTCAGCTTTCAACCATAGCATTGCAAGACTCATCGGGCAGTGTAAGCACCTTGGTCAATGAAGTGACCATGCTTAAACAAGAGCTCAATGAAGCCTTTGAATTGGTAGAAACCTCTGAGCTTAATAGTGCTGAGCGCCGGATTGCTCTTCGAGTTAAGCGTTTAGAATCGGCATTGCGCAGCGTTGAACAACAAGCCCCAGATGCATTTGAGTCAATTGAGGCGAGTTTGTCACGACTTGAGCAGTATGGATGGTCTGGTCAATCGGCGTTTCAAAACTACCTAGTGTTGGCCAAGATGGATGCAGCCCTAGACCAGCAACGTCACTCGCTTAACCAATATTTTGACACCGCTTTAGAATCAATATCGGAACTGTCTCAGCTGGCGAATCAAGATGCTAAGCAGTTGGTGGCTGATTCTGAAGATGTGGCTAAGCAGTCACAATCGCTCCTGTTTGCTGTGTTGGCGGTAGCTGTGATCAGCTTTGTGCTTATTTGCTTTGGGCTTGCTAGGGCGATTCGTAATCCGAGCCGTTTGATGAATCAAACCTTACAGAGCTTAGCGCAAAAAGATCTTTCACAAAGTGTCAGCTACCAAGCCCGAAACGAGTTTGGCAAGTTGGCAGACAGCGTCAATATTGTGATTGCTCATCTGTCAGAGATGCTGACTAAGATCAGTGGTTCTGCCGACAACTTGAATCAGGCTTCGGTTGAGAATAAGCAAGTTAGCCACGAGCTCAATGCCACGGTCGATAGCTTAACCGAGCAAACAGTTCAGGTTTCAGCGGCAATGGAAGAGATAGAAATGTCGGTCAATGAAATTGCAGGTGCAACTGAGTCTTCGACTCAGTTGGTGAATCAGGCGGTAGGTGTGGCTCAAGCAGGTCAGGGAAAAATGACCGAAAATGTTGAGCTTATCGAACAGCTTTCCCAGCGTCTGGCCGAAGCCACACATCAGATGGAAGCGGTGAAGTCTGAAAGCAGTAACATCGGGTCTATTTTGGATGTGATATCAGGGATTTCCGAGCAAACGAATTTGTTGGCATTAAATGCAGCCATCGAGGCGGCGAGGGCTGGTGAGCAAGGGCGTGGCTTTGCCGTGGTAGCGGATGAAGTGAGATTGCTCGCAGCGCAAACGACCCAATCGACTCAAGAGATCCATACGAAAATTGCTCAACTGCAAAGCAGTACCACTGCTGCCTCAGAAAAGGTCAGCAGCTGTACTCATTATATGGGGGAGTGTGTTAGCTATACTAACCAGATCAATCAAGAGCTGAGTGTTATTGCCGAGCACCTAAACCAACTCGACTTGCAAAGCCATCAAGTCAGTCATGCCACTAGCCAACACCAGTTAGCGGCGAGAGAAATTACCACCAATATAGGAACCATCCATCAACTGTCCCAGTCGGTCGCTGATATTGCCCAGCAGGTTGAAAAGAAAGGTAGCGGTCTTGCGCAACTTGCGCAGCATCAGACGGCCCTTTCGGCGGAGTTTAGGTTGTGATCTAACAGCCTGAATAGTGCATCTTGCCGTTGGCTTTGAGATGAATATTACCGCAACTGTCTTGGCTCTGTGTGCCTTGTGGTTTTGCGGTAATGGTAAAGCCAGCAGCTGATGTAATCGAATAATGATAGGCTGATTCGGATGTAAAGCAGACTAGGCACTTTCCATTGGAGACAATATTTTGCCATTGGTGTGAGCCATTGAACTGTTTGCTGATCTGGATCTGCATGGTATTGAGGTCAGATACCGCTTGCTGGCGGTGTTGGCTTTGCACCCAACTTTGGTAGCTAGATACACCTACCCAAGTGAGGCTAGCAGCAATCGCCACTAGTACCATTAATTCGAGCAATGTCATTCCTGACTGTTGTAAGCGACTAAATTTGCAACCATTTATTCGATTCATTTCCCTTTCCCTCGGTCTGCATCGTGCAGAAAAGTGCTGTCATGCTAGCATCGCTGACAAATGCTACTGATTGAATAGAGGGATTCTTGGAAGCGGTTCGCGGATTTAGTTTGTTAGAAACCACGATTACGATGGCGATTTTAACCAGCGTCGCACTGATTGCGATTCCAAGTTTCGACGCACATCGTCAGGAGCAGCAGCGAGAAGACTTAGCTAAAGCCATCCTTCAGTTTTTCTCAGTAGCCAAATACCAAGCCATCATGCGCAATCAGGATCTCACTGGTCGCTGGCGTTTGCTTGATGGTGGAGCGCATTGGGAAATCAATCTCCACGTCAATGATGACCCAAGTAGCGAAGTGTTATTGGTGCTCGATAGCAGCAATTATGGCCAGTTGGATGTTGCCAGCAATTTCACCAACGACAAGTTTGTTGTCGAGCGGCTTAATGGTCGAATAACCAGTGGTTCGTTTTCACTCGGTGTAGAAAGTGCTCAAGAGCTTAAAGTGGGCACTTACTATCTCACGGGCCGTAACACCATTTGTGCGATAGGAGCAGCAAAGTATGGTTATCCGAAGTGCAGCTCTTAATCGCGGGTATAGTTTGGTCGAGCTTATGGTGGCGCTGTTTCTCACCAGTTTAGTGATCTTAGCGGTGGGGAGTTTGTATATTTCAGTGCTTAAGGAACAGGTCAAACGCACCGAAAAGCTTGCCGTGATGCAGGGGCTTAACGAAGTCAGCGGTTACTTGAAAAATGATCTATTGCGAGCGGGCTATAGCGACTCTGGCTTGTTAACTCTATCGGGCTCAAATAAGACGATATGGAGCACGGCTAGTGAGATGGGGTATCGCTATTATTTTGATGGTGAGTACATAGCCACGAAGTTTAAGCTTGTGGACGGGGTGTTTAAGTTATGCCGCAAGAAAAGCAGTAGTGAAGTGTTTCTTAGTGACTGCACACACTATTTTTCGATGACCGACCCCAATGTATTACTACTCAGTCAGTTCAGTGTCACAAGCCATATTTTTGGCTTTGATGCCTCCCATAAAAAACTCTCCATAACAATGTCTGCTGCCAATCCTCAGGGAGAGTACGGTGTTGAGCAAGCCTTTGAGCTGGTTCAAAGGAATTAAGCATGAAGAAGTTCTCAGGCTACGCAACCTTAACCGTGACAGTGCTCTTACTGGGCTGCATGTTGCTCATCACCATTGCCAGTCACCAGCACACATTGTTTCAGCTCAAGCGCTATAAAAACCAAGAAGTCGCACGGCAGCAAGCTTGGCTTGCTGAAGGAGGGCTGGAATGCTTTTATGCGCAAGCACGAGACCTAGAGGCCATGCCTGCTTCTATTCATGACTGCGGCGCACAGCAATCACCGAGTATTGTAGTGAGTTCGGTTGGAGGCAATGAGTACCAAGTTACCGCAAGTTCAGGTTACCAACACGTTTCTAGAAACTTAGTGATAGGTGGGTCGGGTAGTGGGGTACTGCAAGCCAATTCGAGTTTGTATTTTCATTCGGCGTTTACTGTCTCAACCCCTGACCCAGGAAACCTTGCCAGTGATGGTTGGCAATGTACCTCTATTACTTACAGTGGTGATTTGGTGCTCAACTCCACCTTTAATAATCAGGGGGTTATCCATGGGTTGGCACCCTCCAGCCAATTTAACAGCCAAGGTAAAGATTGCGCCTCCGATCATCGAACAATCAATTCGAGCAATTATCAAAAAGACATTCGTCAGGCGAAAAACATGGAGCCATTTGAGTCCTTTTTTGGGGTTAAGGCGAGCCAACATAACTCAATCAGAGATGGCGGTGAATTTACCGTTTTGACAGGGTCGGGAACCCCTAAAATTTTAGCGGACTGTGGCAGCACAATTGCAGATAGCATCAAAGCAGGAAGTACGCGTATTTGGGTTGAAGGTGGCTGCGAAATCACGTCAGAGCAATACAACGCATTGGTTGATGCGAGCCACGACACGACAAATGGGGTGTTATTGCTTCTCCATGATGGGCCTGTCTCACTCATGGGGGCTCCTGCCGAAAATGCTAGCTCGAATAAATTTAAAGGGGCTTTGATGGTCTTTCATCATAATTATGAGCCTAAGTTGAGTGATTGGGAAAACATGAAGGCTGGCCATTTCCTCTCGCATGCCACCAGTGATTTCCCTATTGCCGTACGTCAACAGGCAGGCTTTTATCAACACGGCAGCTTCTTTTTTACTGGCGGCATGTTTATCGACATGGCGTCACTTCAGGCGCTGTTCTATACCTCTTTGAATCTTAGCTACAACCAAGACGTGATTAACTCGGTGTTTAACCCCTTCAGTAAACCTGTATGGAAAGCGGGGTCGTGGCGTGATTTCTAAAACTAAGCAGTATGGCGTTGGTGTGCTTGAGGTGTTGATCTCGGTAGCGTTGATCAGTATCGCAGCACTTTCATTGGTGAGTTTTCAAGCCTATCTAGTGCATCAAATTGATTATGTCGAGCGCAGTCAAAAGGCACTTTTTCTCGCCGAAGCTAAACTGGAAAGCTTTCGTTTACGTCATTCTGGCAGTGCTTCATTTATCGGCGGGTATGACTTTTCCACACTCACCTCAGGCAGTGAAAATGTCTCTGGTGGTTATAGCCTGACTTGGCTGGTTAGTAATGGAAGTGGAAGTGTTGCAACTAGCCTCAAACATATCGAAATATCATGCAGTTGGACCGATGGATATCAGAAATCCCAAGCGGTCACCCTCAATACCATGCTTTCCAAATACAGTGAGTTTGAATAATTGTAAAAATTCGCCGCTTATTTGGTCTAAACTTCCAGCAACCCATTACTACAACCTTAGCTTGCAAAATAGTCATTTCAATAACTTATCGTTTGGTTAGTAGCGTAATTTTTCTGTGTTAGTTAAAAACTTGTAATGCGCGCGTTGTTCGGTTGTGTCTGTTCTTGGTATTTATAACTTTAATAATATAAATCAATGGTTGATTATGCTTATAGATAGTTGGTAAATTAGGTGATGCTATTGAGATAAAGAGCAATAACAAGAATACAGACTGCTCTGCAAACCAACATTACAACCAATGGAGTTACTATGAGTAACCAAGCTGTGAGGCAGGCTCCGACTGAAAAACCTTCAGGAATGGACCGATTTCTAAACTTTATCGAACGTGCGGGTAACAAGATCCCAGATCCTGCAATTTTGTTCTTTTGGGCACTAGTTATCGTATGGGTATCATCAGCGCTACTTTCTAACGTTTCTTTTGATCTGATTAACCCACGTACTGGCGAAGCTCTGGTTGTTCAAAACCTACTGACAGGCGAAGCGCTAGCAAGCTTCTTGGCAAACATGGTGACTACGTTCACAGGTTTTGCGCCACTAGGTATCGTTCTTGTTGCAATGCTAGGTGTTGGTGTGGCTGATTCATCAGGCTTTATCACCACTGGCCTTAAGAAGATGCTTAACTTTACTCCAGCACGTCTTCTTACCCCGATGCTTATCCTTGTTGCTATCGTGTCTCACACCGCAGCTGACGCAGGTTACGTTCTGGTTATTCCACTGGGTGGTATCATCTTCCATGCGGCTGGTCGTCACCCTCTTGCGGGTATTGCTGCGGCATTTGCTGGTGTATCAGGTGGTTTCTCTGCAAACTTCATCCCATCAGGTATCGACCCGCTACTAGCAGGCTTCACCCAGACTGCTGCGCAAGTTCTTGACCCTGAGTACGTGATCAACCCACTAGCAAACATCTTCTTCACTGGTCTTTCTTCAGTGATCATTGTTGCTATCGGTTGGTGGGTAACAGAGAAAGTTATCGAACCACGTCTTGCGAAAATGCCAGTCGATGAAGATGCTGAAGAAGCACCGGACCTAGGCTCTTTCACTGCAACTGAATCTAAAGCGTTCCGTTACGCGGGTTTTGCAATGCTGGCGGGTATTGCGCTACTTATCGCAGCAATCATGCCTGAAAACTCAGCGCTTCGTTCTCCTGAAGGTGAAATCACTGCGTTCTCTGCACCTCTGATGAAGTCTATCGTACCGCTGATCTTTATCCTGTTTATCATTCCAGGTATCGTTTACGGCCGTGTTGCAGGTACATTCAAATCAAGCAATGACGTTATTAAAGCAATGTCTGACACCATGGCGACCATGGGGGCATACATTGTGATGTCATTCTTCTGTGCTCAGTTCCTATCTGCGTTTGGTCAATCAAACATCGGTACTATGCTGGCGCTATACGGTGCTGAAGGTCTGAAAGCGATGGACCTACCGGGTCAAGCAACGATTGTTGGTATGATCTTACTAACCGCATTCGTTAACCTGCTGGTTGGCTCTGCATCGGCGAAATGGGCTCTGATTGGTCCAATCCTAGTACCAATGCTAATGGCGGTTGGTATCTCTCCAGAGCTTTCTCAGGCGGCTTACCGCGTAGGTGACTCAGTATCTAACATCATTTCTCCATTGATGGTGTTCTTCCCTCTAGTGGTTGTTTACTGTCAGCGTTACGTGAAATCGACAGGTATCGGTACGCTTGCATCTCTAATGATGCCATTCTCGCTAGCGATGTTGGTTGGTTGGACTATTTTCCTACTGGCTTACTGGGCGGTTGGCATCCCACTAGGTATTGCTGCTCCTTACACATACAGCATGTAATCTTAGTCAATTCAATTTCCAAACCCCGCCTCGTGCGGGGTTTTGTTTTTTGTCAAATCAATATCTATGGTTTGGTCGTTGTTATATAAATAATTGATGGATTAAAATTATCATATAAAACTTTAATGCTTCATGTTTTTGAGTTTTTTTGTGGTTTAGTTTTTTATTGTGATTCTATATTGGATGTAATTACTTCTATTTTTTGGTTTGTTGAAATCTTATGTTGTTGCTATTGACGGTTTTGGGATTTACATAGATAGCGCCGTTTGATAAGTTCAATATCAACTTATTACAAGATGTGACACAACATATAGGATGTAGACTATGACTGATGTAGTAGCTCAGGAAGCTAAGCCTTCTGGAGTTATCGGTTTCATTGAAAAAGCTGGTAAGAAAATCCCCGACCCTGTAATCATTTTCATGTTCCTGTTTGCCTTTTGCTTGGCACTAACAGCAGCGATGGATGGTGTGACGTTTGAAGTCCTTGGTAAGGGCGGAGAAATGGTTACCCACTCAATCAATAACATGCTGGCGACTGAGAACTTCCGTTGGATGTTTGATAATGCCCTGCTACAAAACTGGCTTGCGTTCGGCCACGGTGTACTTGGTGTTATTTTGATCGTAATGCTAGGTGTTGGCATTGCAGAAAACTCTGGCCTTTTGACTGCCGTTATCAAAAAGGTCGGCCTAAAAATCAGTGATCGCCTACTTCCTCTCGTTATCGTTTTTCTAGGCATCATGAGTTCTCTAGCTGCAGATGCAGGCTACCTAGTGCTGATTCCACTGGCAGGCCTTCTATATGCAGGTCTTGGTAAGAACCCGTTAATTGGTATGGCAGCGGCGTTTGCTGGTGTATCCGCAGGCTTTAGTGCCAACCTTATCCCTGCAACGCCTGTTGATGTTGTACTAGGTGTAAACGCAAAGATCTTTGCTGAAACTCAAAACGTTCCTTTTGCAAACCGTATGGGTGAAGCGCTTAACCCAGCGACTATGCACTACTACTTCGTTCTAGTATCAACCTTTATGTTAGCCATCGTAGGTGCTTGGGTGACAGTACGTTTTGTATCGCCTCGTCTTGAGAAGATGTCTTACCAACTTCCAGAAGATATCAACTTCGATGAGTTTGAGCTTAAGCCAGAAGAAAACCGTGGCCTTGTATGGGCAGGTGTTGGTCTGGTGGTCTCTCTTGCGATTATCTATGGTCTAGCGGTTGGTCCTCTAGCGCCATACACTAACGAAGCGGGTAAAGAAGTAACGCCTTACCTAAACAACATCATCCTATTGATCTCTATGGTGTTTGCTATCACAGGTCTAGCGTATGGTGTTGCAACGGGCAAATTTAAGAACCTACAAGACGTCGTTTCTGCAATGGTTAAGCAGATGAACACCATGGGCTACATTCTGGTACTGACGTTTTTCTGTTACAATTTCCTAGCGCTTTTGAGTTACTCAGGTCTGGGTACTTACGTAACTTACCTAGGTGCGACTTTCCTACAGTCTTTAGGTCTACAGCAGTACCCAGCGCTAATGCTGATCGGTTTCATCATCACGGTAGCGGTGATTAACCTATTCGTAGGCGGCCTAACCTCTAAGTGGATGCTGCTTGGTCCAATCTTTGTACCAATGCTGTACCAAGTAAACCCGAACATGACGCCAGATCTCGTTTCTGCGGCGTACCGTGTTGCTGACTCATCTACCAACATCATTACTCCAATGATGAGCTATGCGGGCGTTATCCTAGCGTTCATGCGTAAGTACAAGCCAGAGCTAACCTTCGGTGACGTAATCGCAATGATGGTTCCATACTCAGTAGCCTTCCTAACGCTATGGAGTGCGGTATTGGTTGCCTTCTTTACCTTTAACCTACCGCTTGGTTTCTAAGTTCTAGGTTAAGTAAAAGAGTTGAAGATCCCTAGCCGAATGGCTGGGGATTTTTTTTGTCTATTCACATATAATGCAGCGGTTTATATTGCCTTCCATTAAGCGTACGCTGAACAAGTCCCTCCCCTTTTCAAGGGGAGGCTAGGAGGGGTTAAAATGCGTAGTTTCTAACTCAGACATAGCTTGTAAGAGCGTGAAGAACTTTTAACCCCCTCTAACTCCCCCTTGAAAAGGGGGAGGACTTGATTAGCGCACTTGGCAAGGCATCACTCAGATCAACAGGCCACCCCATGACCCAATTTACCCCACAAGACGAATTCTTTATGCGCAGAGCGATGGAGCTGGCTGCTATCGCTGAAGGCGAGGGCGAAGTCCCAGTTGGTGCTGTACTGGTCAAAGATGGTGAGATCATCTCTGAAGGGTGGAACCGTTCAATCTGTACCAATGACCCTACCGCCCACGCTGAGATTCAGACCATCCGTAAAGCGGGAGAAGTATTGGATAACTACCGACTGCTGGATACTACGCTTTATGTGACCCTTGAGCCTTGCCCTATGTGTGCAGGAGCACTGCTACATAGCCGAGTAAAGCGGATCGTTTTTGGCGCACCAGACCTAAAAGCGGGCGCAGCTGGAACCGTGCTTAACCTGTTTGAATCTCAAGCGTCATATCACTATGCAGATATTGAGTCAGGTTTACTTGAAGATGAATGTCGTGAGCAATTACAGGCGTTCTTTAAACGTCGTCGTAAAGAGATCAAAGAGAAGCGTAAACAAGAGAAGTTGGAGCAGGAAAGGTTAGAGCAAGAGAAGGATTCTAATGGCAAACACCATGAGTGATGATGTTTGCCTTCGAGGGTGTTTATCAGTCTAAACACGCCATAAAGCCACGACTACGCCAGATAACTTTCTTTTTGTTATTGGATAGCATGCGCTTACGACGGTTCGCTGATACTGACTTTTTCACTAGTCGTTTTAAGCTTTTATTCTTAGAGAACATTGTATTCCCCTTATTACCAATCTAACTACAAATGTCAGGTGTTTTCCCTGACCTATTTTTCTCACTTTGAGTAAGATCTTTATATCGAGTGTTCATGACGATTATATGACTACAAAGGAGAGTTTGTTTCGCCTGATCACAAAACTAAATGTATGGGCAGTAGGCTTGCTTTTCAAGGGGTGAGCTGGCGCACTCAAGGAGGAATGTGAGATGCGCCACCAAAATCTTGGTGGCACGACGTAAAACTGTTACTCAGATACCGCTTTGGCGCTTGAAATAGTGGTGTTTTCAGCGGCACTAATGGTTGATTCGGCGTTTGAAACTGCGCTTGAAATTGGCACATCAATCACCAATAGGTCATCAGTATCAAGCTGTTGATCGATAATACGTTTCTTATCGATATGACCGATGATGGATTGATAATAACGACGAATGTTTTCCACGTAGTTTCTTGCTTCATCGCCACGAGCATAGCCGTAGCGAGTGGTGCTGTAGTACTTTTTCTTTTTCAACAGTGGTAAGCGATCTTTTACATCGGCCCAAGAATCAGGGTCACCACCTTGGCGTTTGGTTAAGCGCCTTGCATCCATCATGTGACCATAACCAACGTTGTAAGAGGCTAGGGCAAACCAGATTTTTTCGTGATCAGCGATTGAGTCAGGAATACGCTTTACGATGCGACGCAAGTATTCAACGCCACCACGCACTGATTGCTCTGGGTTGAGTCGGTCGGTCACTCCAACGCTCTTGGCAGTCGGCAAGGTTAGCATCATCATGCCACGCACCCCAGTGGGAGATTTTGCTACTGGATTCCAGTGCGACTCTTGGTAAGCGAGTGCAGCGATCAAGCGCCAGTCAAACTCTTCAGCATGTTGCTTGAATAGTGCTTCCCACTTCGGCAGCTTCGACTCAAGAGCGCGGATAAAGGCACGGGTATCGACAAAGTCAAAACTCTCGATGTGGCCAAAGTACTTTTCTTCCAATTTGGCCAGTTCACCAGATTGCTTTAGCCCGCCAAAATACTCAATCAGCAAGGCATAGAGGCTTTCATCGTCTGAGCGACGCATGAACCAAGAGGTTGGCTGGTCTTCCGTCACTTCAAATGCCACTGCAAGTGATGGATAAATCCGTTGGGCAAGGGAGAGCTCAACCGAATCGGCCAAAGTGAATGGGATTTGTCCTTGGTTTACTTGCTGAAGCAGTTCATTGACGTCAGCGTTGTCATCGACGGTAAACAGAAGCTCCGGGTGTTGCTTTGCCATCAGGTTCATGGTGCGCTCGAAATGCGAACCGTCTACCACTTCAATTGGCATCTGCTTTTCGATTAGCTGCTCGATATTACGCGGTCGCCAGCTGCCTTTCTTGTACACCACCTGTTGGCTGACATAGTAATAACTCGGCCCTGCACGGAAGCTTTTTAAGCGATCAGGCGTCTGGCTCAAACCTGCGGCGATCATGTCGATTTCTCCTCGCTCAAGGGCGGGGAATAGCTCGGCAATACGATAGGCTGGTTTCATTTCGAGTTTAACGTCTAACTCATTGGCAAATTTTTTGGCGAGTTCGAAATCAAGGCCAGTGGGACCATCAGGACCAATATAGTAGGAAAGTTGGTTGTTGAGTGTACCGACGCGTAGAGTGCCTCGCTCTATTACTTTATCCAGCTCATTTTTAGGGTCTGATTCAATCTGGCAGCCTGCCATCCCGATCATACTGGCAACGATCACTAAGGCTTTACCCCAAGTGCTTCTCGCAACGGTATATTTCAAAATCCAACACTCTCTTAAAACGTTTGAGCCTTTATACCAAAGCCTAGTAGAGCGGCAAAGTAAACTGATAAAAAACAGTGAAAATGGCTCAAAAAAACCGAAAACGAAAAAAAACAACGCAATCGGTTGCTTTGGTGGTTACGTCACAAAATGTTTTCCTCTATAATACGCCCGCATTGAGGAGGGGAAATTGGCTTAAGTTTGATAAATTCAAGTTAAGTAATTGAATTTAAACCAATATCACCTTAAACAACTGCATAAGAGACCTAAGCACATGAGAATTTTGCGTGGTTCCCCAGCTCTTTCTGAGTTTCGCGTTAACAAGCTACTTGAACTTTGCCGTGAGCAAGACCTGCCTGTAACAGGTATTTACGCTGAGTTTATGCACTTTGCTGACCTAAGCGCTGATCTAGATGCGCCAGAGTTAGACAAGCTAGAAAAGTTGCTAACGTACGGCCCAACGATCGAAGAGCATGAGCCTCAAGGTCTTCTTCTTCTGACGACTCCTCGTCCGGGTACAATCTCTCCATGGTCTTCTAAGTCAACTGACATTGCGAACAACTGTGGTCTTGAGAAAGTTAAACGTCTTGAGCGTGGTACAGCGTACTACGTTGAAACATCTTCTGAGCTAACTGCTGATCAAGTTGAAGCGGTTAAAGCTCTAATCCACGACCGCATGATGGAAGTAGTGTTCACTGAGCTAGAAGCAGCTCAGGCGCTATTTACTACTGCTGAGCCTGCACCAGTGGCTCAAGTAGACATCCTAGCGGGCGGCCGTAAAGCACTAGAAGAAGCGAACGTTTCTCTAGGTCTTGCGTTAGCAGAAGATGAGATCGACTACCTAGTTGAAAACTTCACCAAGCTTGGCCGTAACCCGAACGACATCGAGCTTATGATGTTTGCACAGGCGAACTCTGAGCACTGTCGTCACAAGATCTTCAACGCAGACTGGACTATCGATGGCGTAGACCAAGAGAAGTCTCTGTTTAAGATGATCAAAAACACGATGGAGCAAACGCCTGACCACGTGCTATCTGCATACAAAGATAACGCAGCGGTAATGGAAGGCTCTAAAGTAGGTCGCTTCTTCCCGAACCCAGAAACTCGTGAGTACGGTTACAACCACGAAGATGCGCACATCCTAATGAAGGTTGAAACGCACAACCACCCAACAGCTATCTCACCATGGCCGGGTGCTTCAACGGGTTCAGGCGGCGAAATCCGTGATGAAGGCGCAACCGGTATCGGTGGTAAGCCAAAAGCGGGTCTGGTTGGTTTCACCACTTCTAACCTACGTATTCCTGGTTTTGAGCAGCCTTGGGAAACTGACTTCGGTAAGCCAGGTCGTATCGTAAACGCACTAGACATCATGACTGAAGGTCCTCTAGGTGGCGCGGCGTTCAACAACGAATTTGGTCGTCCAAACCTACTAGGTTACTTCCGTACTTACGAAGAAAAAGTAACTTCTCACGCAGGTGAAGAGATCCGTGGTTACCACAAGCCAATCATGATTGCTGGTGGTATGGGTAACATCCGAGACGAGCACGTTCAGAAGAAAGAGATCCCAGTAGGTGCGAAGCTTATCGTACTTGGTGGTCCTGCGATGAACATCGGCCTTGGCGGTGGTGCAGCTTCTTCTATGGCTTCTGGTCAATCGGCGGAAGACCTAGATTTTGCTTCTGTACAACGTGAAAACCCAGAGATGGAGCGTCGTTGTCAGGAAGTTATCGACCGTTGTTGGCAGCTTGGCGAAGAGAACCCAATCGCATTCATCCACGATGTGGGCGCAGGCGGTATCTCTAACGCACTTCCAGAGCTTTGTGATGATGGCGAGCGTGGTGGTCTGTTCCAACTACGTGACGTACCAAACGACGAAATCAGCATGAGCCCACTTGAGATCTGGTGTAACGAATCTCAAGAGCGCTACGTAATGGCAGTTGCTCCAGAGAACATGGACACCTTCGATGCGATTTGTAAGCGTGAGCGCGCACCATACGCAGTAGTAGGTGTTGCTACTGAAGAGCGTCACCTAACGCTAGAAGATTCACACTTCGACAACACGCCAATCGATATGCCTATGGATATCCTGCTTGGTAAAACGCCGAAGATGCACCGTGATGCGAAAACACTGAAAGTTGATAGCCCAGCATTAAGCCGTGACGGCATCGAGATGAACGAAGCGGTTGACCGTGTTCTTCGCTTGCCAACCGTTGCTGAGAAGACGTTCCTTATCACTATCGGTGACCGCTCAGTAACAGGTCTTGTTGCTCGTGACCAGATGGTTGGTCCTTGGCAGGTGCCTGTCGCGAACTGTGCAGTAACGGCAGCAAGTTACGACTCTTACCACGGTGAAGCAATGTCTATGGGTGAGCGTACTCCAGTTGCTCTTCTAGACTTCGGTGCTTCAGCGCGTCTAGCTGTTGGTGAGTCACTAACTAACATCGCAGGTTCTGACATCGGCGACATTAAGCGCATCAAGCTTTCTGCGAACTGGATGTCACCAGCTGGCCACCCAGGTGAAGACGCAGGTCTTTACGAAGCGGTTAAAGCGGTAGGTGAAGAGCTATGTCCAGCGCTTGGTCTGACTATCCCAGTGGGTAAAGACTCAATGTCGATGAAGACTAAGTGGAACGAGAACGGCGAAGATAAAGAAGTAACTTCTCCACTATCTCTTGTTATCACAGCGTTTGGTCGTGTTGAAGATGTACGTAAGACGGTAACTCCTCAGCTTCGTACTTACCTTGGCGAGAGCTCACTGGTTCTTGTTGACCTAGGTAACGGTAAGAACCGTCTAGGTGCAACGGCACTAGCACAGGTTTACAAGCAACTTGGTGACAAGCCAGCTGACGTTGACAACGCAGAGCAGCTAAAAGGCTTCTTCGATGCAATGCAGACTCTTGTTCGTGATGACAAGCTAGTGGCTTACCACGATAAGGGTGATGGCGGTCTATTCGTAACACTTGCAGAGATGGCATTTGCTGGTCACTGTGGTGTGAAAGCTGATATCGCAGCACTAGGCGAAGACGCACTTGCAGCGCTATTTAACGAAGAGCTAGGTGCAGTGGTTCAGGTTAAGAACGAAGACCTAGAAGCAGTTAAAGCAGTACTTGCAGCGAACGGCCTAGAAGCATGTTCACACGTAATCGGCTCTGTAGAAGCATCTGACGAGCTAGTGATCACTTCTGGTGAGACAGTTGTTGTTGAGCGTAACCGTACGGAACTACGTACTATCTGGGCTGAAACGACGCACAAGATGCAGTCACTACGTGACAACCCAGCGTGTGCAAACCAAGAGCACGAAGCGAAGAAAGATAACTCAGACCCAGGTCTAAACGTTAAGCTAAGCTTCGACGTAAACGAAGATGTGGCAGCGCCATTCATCGCAACAGGTGCTAAGCCTAAGATGGCTATCCTACGTGAGCAGGGTGTTAACTCACACGTAGAAATGGCAGCAGCATTTGACCGTGCAGGCTTTGATGCAGTAGACGTTCACATGAGCGACATCCTAACGGGTCAAGCGGTACTAGAAGAGTACAACGGCCTTGTAGCATGTGGTGGCTTCTCTTACGGTGACGTACTAGGTGCTGGTGAAGGTTGGGCGAAGTCAGTGCTATTTAACGCACAAGCTCGTGACCAGTTCGAAAACTTCTTCAAGCGTGAAGACACTTTCTCTCTAGGTGTTTGTAACGGTTGTCAGATGCTATCGAACCTACGTGACCTTATCCCGGGTGCTGACCTATGGCCACGTTTCGTACGTAACGAATCTGAGCGTTTTGAAGCTCGCTTCAGCTTAGTGGAAGTACAGAAGTCTGACTCTGTATTCTTCAACGGCATGGAAGGTTCACGTATGCCAATCGCTGTATCTCACGGTGAAGGCCGCGTAGAGGTTCGTGACGGTGAACACCTAAACGCTATCGAGAACTCAGGTACAGTTGCACTACGTTACGTAGACAACCACGGTAACCCAACTCAGCAGTACCCGAACAACCCGAATGGTTCGCCAAACGCAATCACAGGTCTAACGACGACTGATGGCCGTGTAACTATCATGATGCCTCACCCAGAGCGTGTATTCCGTACGGTTGCAAACTCTTGGCACCCAGATAGCTGGGGTGAGAACGGTGCTTGGATGCGTATGTTCCAAAACGCACGTAAGAACCTAGGTTAATCAACCTTAGTTGTTAAATGTAAGACCGCTGGTAAATGCCAGCGGTTTTTTTATGCTAATTGGTAGCATTACCAATTGGTAAATTGTTCAAAGTGTGCTCTAATGCGCGCCCAGAAAAAATTTTGAGTTGATGGCCCTTTTGCCGTCGACGGATACAAGTGGAAACCAAATCATGGCCAGCAAAAAATTCGACATCAAAGTAAGTGAAAAGAAAAACGGTTGGTGCGCTGAGATCACTCGCCAAGTGACTTCTCGTCGCACTATGGTATCAAAGCGTGAAACTGGCTTTGAGACTGAAGAAAAAGCTATGGAATGGGCAAAAGCAGCTCTAGCTGAGTTCGTTGAGAACCAAGCAAAGCGTAACGAACGTAAAGCTGAGAAGCGTAGCGAGCGTGAAGCCGCAGCACTAGAAGCTGAAGCAAAAGCGGCAGCAGCAAAAGCACTACGTGCAGCACGTGATGCTGAGATGGAAGATGAAGAGTAATCCCACCCATCAAAATTAATCAATTAAGCCGTAGACGAAAGTCTGCGGTTTTTTTTGTCTATACTTACCACATTATAAGAAAACCAAATACGTGAGCTGAAGGTTAGGCATTATTGGCTTTGATCCTAAGATTTTATCGAGTTGGATTGTGTCATGAGCAAATTTCTTTACGTGTTGTGTTTTTTGTCTACGTTACTGAGCCCTAGCATTAATGCAAAGGTATTCACTGTGGGTTACTTCTCTTTGCCACCTCACAGCTACTCAGTTCGCTCTCAAGCAAACGGGGCGGCTGTAGAGTATTTTGAATATTTATTTTCTGAGACTCCCCATAAGATCGAGTGGTTGGGCCCACTACCATTTCCACGTCTGATCAATTATTTAAAGTCTGGAGCAGTTGATGCTGCGTTAATAGTAAGCAAAGGGCAAGACCGCCAAGACTATATCTATTTTCCCGAGTTTAGTTTCATCTCAGTGCAGCCCACGATTGGGTTAGTCAAGCAACACCCGTTAGATAAAATCACCGATATCAAAGATGTTTTGCCACTAAAAATGGGCTTTCTTGAGGGAGCCAATCTCCCACCTCTTCTGAACGCTTATCACAATGAGATACAAATAGAGTACCTGTCTGGCAAAAATTGGGTGCGGCAAAATTTACATAAAGTGTTGAAAGGCCGATTGGATGCAGCCTTCGATCTCAATGAAACAACTATGCAGTTCGAGGCGATTAAATTAGGTGTAGAGCAAGAACTAAAGTTTCTTTCACTACCAGAGAAACCAAAGCAACTTTTCACTGGGTTTTCAAAGTTTAGTCAAAGCGGTAAAGAGCTGAGGGAGATATACCAACAACAGGCAGAAAAGAAACATAAGAGTTACTCATGGTTTCTTGATTCGCACATGGAAAGGTTTAGAGAGTCGAAGAAGTAGATTTTTGGGAGCTGTTTTACTTAAGCATTTCATGCTCTGACTCGAATGCTCTTTGCCTTGCTAGAATCCATGCAGGTAGAAAAATCGCAACTAATATTGCGTCTTTTCCCAAACATAAAAGAGTGACTGCTGTAATGGACACCAAACAGACATCTAGCACTAAGCTACGTGGAGAACGTCCTTGGAGATAGTTGTTCACTATCATGATTGAACCTCCAATGACCAGAGCCCATATCCAACCCAACAGCAGAGAGAGCGCTAGGCTGGTAGAAAGTGCCACAAAATTAAAATGAGTAGTCTTTGACATTTGTTTTTGTTCTGCGTTTTAGTTCAGTTTTTGAGTCTGAAAGCATCACTGCATTTCCTGTAAAGACTATGGCTAGTAGTACTTGCTGAACCTTAGGAGTCTTGAAACCTTTTTGTTTATTAATAATCTCAGCGAAGGAGCTAGCGCCTAACAATGCTAGAACTTTCTCAAAGATTTTGTGACCTTTGATTTTCTCATTTAGTTCCTGTGTACTTAGAGACCACATACCCCAACTTTTGTTTACCTTGGTTACGAGAACGGCTTCGCCTCTTAGGTACATAGCCAGCCTTTGATTTTGGTGGTTTAAGTACATTGCAAGTACTTCTTTTCTTCCAAATCTATCTAGGTGAGGGTAAAGAAGAGTAGCTAACATTAATTGCAAGTCACTTTCATTGGCGTGTGTAATATAGTCTCTGGGAATCGATAAGATTTCACCAAGCACACGAGCTTTGTCAGTAACGTTAGTTGGCAAAGTGTATGGCATCCAATCTTCATTATTCAGTTTTATTAATATATCGTTCATAGCTGAAACTCTGTTCGGTTTTGAAAAATGATAACAGGGGTTCTATGGTTATAAAATTGTAATTAACTAATTGAAAAGGTTGATTTTTGGTGGTGAAAGCACTGCGTGCAGCACGTGAATCTGAGATGGAAGATGAAGAGTAAGAATTAGCTCTTTATTTGATGAAAGAAAACCGCAGGCTTTGAAACCTGCGGTTTTTGTTTTTTTGGGGGAAAGGGTGAAGGGGACGTTTCACTAACGGACGCTTCGCTAAGGGAAAAAGCAAAGAAAGAGATTGTTTACATAAAACCTTCAGCCATGCTCCCCCCTTTGATACGACCCCAATAAAGTAGACACCTAATTAAAGGATTAGGTGTCATGCAAGTCACATCTCGTAGAAAATACTCAGAAGAATTCAAACGTAATGCTGTTAAGCGATCATTAGAGTCTCCAGATACGGTAAAGTCTGTTGCTATAGCTTTGGGAATTAGCCCTAAAATCTTGAGCAAATGGAGAGCAACGATGACTACTCGAAAAAAGCCAGCTAAACCAATCCCAAACAAAGGGCCAAAAAAATCTCTAGCTCAGCTCGAAAAAGAAAACCGTGAGTTAAAGAAACGCCTTGAAATGGCTGAGATGGAGAACGAATTCTTAAAGGAAGCGAAAGCTTACTTCGACAGCCTAAAAGAGTAAGGTTTGAACATATTTTTAAGCGGACGAAGAACACCTTACCTGTGCGTTTGCTCTGTCGATGGCTCAATGTTTCTCCAGCGGGTTATTACAAATGGCGTAATCGCCAGCAGACAACACGTGAGCAAACCAATGACACTTTGCTGGAGTTCCTTAAGAAGGAAAGTGATGATCAACACTGCATTCCTGGGTACCGCAAACTCTGGGAAGCAGCGATTGCGAGCGGGTTCATCTGTAATAAGAAAAGAGTTCAACGCTTATTACAAAGCCTGGGGTATCGTTCAATAGCCAGTAAAAGGCGTCATGGCCGAGCACCACGACAAGAGCCGATGATGGCAGCATACAACCTGCTCAATCGCCAGTTTGATGTAAAGGAACCAAACCGTGTCTGGGTATCGGATATCACTCAAGTTAGATGCAAAGAAGGGTGGAACTACCTCTGCATCATTCTTGACTTGTACTCTCGTAAAGTCGTTGGGTGGTCTACAAGCCGTATTAACAATGCGGATTTGGTCATAAAAACCCTGAATAAAGCTTGGAAATCTCGACGTCCAAATGGTGAAAAACTGATGTTCCACTCGGATCAAGGCGTACAGTATAGAGCCTTCGAAACCATACGCTGGCACCGCAAACGCAAAGTCACGATAAGTATGTCTGGTAAAGGTAATTGCTGGGATAATGCTTGCTCAGAGAGCTTCTTTGCCCAATACAAAAAAGAATGGATAAGCAATCTAGGCGAACTGTCTCGACAGGAGATGACCGTTCAAAGTCGACAATATATCGATAGTTATTATAATCCAGTAAGAAGACATGGGGCCCTTGGTGGAGTGAGCCCCAATGACTTCGAGCTAATGAATTAAAACCCCGTGTCTACTTTTAGGGGGTCATATCACTTAAACCCTTAAACCCTTAAACCCTTAAACCCTTAAACCCTTAAACCTTCTCAGGAATCGCCTCAAGCAGCGCCACCATCTGCTCCCAGAATAGCGCTACTGTATCAATCTTCACTTTCTCGTCTGGTGAGTGTGGGAATTTGATGGTTGGGCCAAACGACACCATGTCCATGTTTGGGTATGGCTTCTTAAATAGACCACATTCAAGACCTGCGTGGATTACCATGATGTTTGGTTTGTGGCCATAGATGCCTTCGTACATATCACGGAAGATCGCCATGATCTCTGAGTCTGCGTCTGGTTTCCAACCTGGGTATGCGCCAGAGAATTGGATTTCTGCGCCAGCAAGTTCAGCAACAGAGCGAAGCATGCCTTCGGTTTGTTCACGGCCAGAATCGATCAGTGAACGGATTAGACAAAGTACAGTGACCTTGTTTGCGTCTGTGGTGATAACGCCTACGTTCAATGAGGTTTCCACCACGCCTTCAATTTCATCGCTCATACGCATTACGCCATTCGGGCAAGCGTTCAGTGCTGCAACAAAGCGAGATTGATCGTTAGCGGCAAATACTTCAGTAAGCTGCGCATCTTGGTTGAAGCTTACGATGTCAGTTTCAATCTTGCCAAGCTCAGTGCTTAGTAGCTCAGTGTAGGTTGCGAATGCAGTTTCTAGCTCTGCTTGCTTATTTTCAGCAACGGCTACGGTAATGAATGCTTCACGAGGAATGGCATTGCGTAGGCTACCACCGCGGAACTCAATCAGGCGAAGGTCAAGCTTGACAGCGTTATCCGCTAGGAAGCGACCCATCAGCTTGTTGGCATTGCCACGGCCAGTATGAATATCACAACCTGAGTGACCGCCTTTTAAGCCTTTCAAGGTCAATTGACGAGCGACGAAGCCTGCAGGTGCCGCTTCACGGGCGATATCAAAGCTGAATGAACCATCGATACCGCCAGCACAACCCATGTAAACTTCACCCTCTTGCTCAGAGTCTGTGTTTAGTAGGATGTCACCTTCAAGCCAACCCGCTTCTAGGCCAAATGCACCAGTCATGCCTGCTTCTTCATCGATGGTCAGCAGCACTTCTAGTGGACCGTGTTTGATTTCATTGGATGCAAGCACTGCAAGGCAAGATGCCATGCCCATGCCGTTATCTGCGCCTAGAGTGGTGCCTTTTGCAGTGACCCACTCACCATCAATGTATGGTTGAATCGGATCTTTAGTGAAGTCATGGTCGGTGTCCTCATTCTTCTGTGGCACCATGTCGATATGCGCCTGAAGAACCACGCCTTTTTTGTTTTCCATTCCCGCTGTTGCAGGTTTCTTGATAAATACATTACCTGTTGGATCACGACGAACATCTAACCCTTGCTCTTTTGCCCAGTCAACGATGTAAGTCGCTAGTGCTTCTTCATGCTTTGATGGGTGAGGAATAGAACAGATTTTGTCGAAGAACTGCCATAGTGGGGCAGGTGATAGTTGACTGATCTCAGAATGGAATTCAGACACGGAAGACTCCTTTATGTTGTAACTCGTGCGAGCCCGGATTAGTTGAGCATAATCGACTAGTGGGAGCGCAGGTTTTTAGTGGAAAACAGCATACCACTGGATCAATTTAGACAGAAGTAGTTCTAGGACGAGTTTTTAATAAAGGCGTAACAAACTTTGAACACCCATCTTTGGCGGTAAAGTATACGATGCAAACGTTTTCTGTAATTTAATTACAAAATGGATTTGATCTAAGTCAGTTTTGGTAGGTTAGTGTGATAAAGATCGCCAAAAAGGTTGTAATTAATTTTCTTGGTGGTATATTTATAACCACTTCCCAAGTGAAGTTAAAAATGCTCAAAGGATGAGTCCGAAATATCGCCTCCAAGGAACCGAGAATCTGTTAAACATTAATCGATTTAAAGGTGATAACTATGAATGGTATGTCTTCAGTAAGCTTTTGGCCAACAGCACAACTATGTACGACTAATGGCGAAAACTTCTTAAATTTTGCAGGTTTTGGTTACTAACCCGTAACCGAGCATGTGATTTGAACGAAAGTTCACCCCCTAATCTTTAGAATTTTTTTTCAACCATTTGGTTGCCGTGATTCTGACGCCACTCGTTTTGAGTGGCGTTTTTTTATTCCTGCCACTTTCCTTCAACAGCGACCAACTCGGGTAATTATTGACAACTAAGTCGAGTTTTCTGCGCATAAATGCCTATGCTGGAGTATTCTTCACTAACACTCCCTCAAAAAATCCCTCTAGTTGTTCTCTGTCCTTAGTTATTGATTTGACTGGTGAATGAGTGGATCGCTCAATCTATAATGGTCGATCATGTCAATAAAGTTGTAGAAAATGCCTTAAAAGAGCCGCTCTAGCCTAGAAATCGCTATTTGATAACTCTATAATTCGCGCCAATCGTTTACGCAATCGTTTTGTAATATAAATTTTAGGGATATAACCATGCTGGAAAGGCTGTTCAAACTTAACGAACACAATAGTAGTGTTCGTACCGAGGTTATTGCCGGGATCACTACGTTCCTGACAATGGCATATATCATTTTCGTCAACCCTGCCATCTTGTCTGACACAGGCATGGATCGTGGTGCAGTTTTCGTTGCGACTTGTCTTGCGGCTGCAGTGGGCTGTTTTATCATGGGCTTTGTAGCAAACTACCCAGTAGCGCAAGCACCAGGTATGGGTCTCAATGCCTTTTTTACCTATTCAGTGGTTTTAGGCATGGGCCATACGTGGCAAGTTGCTTTAGCAGCCGTGTTCGTATCCGGTATCCTGTTTATCCTTTTGAGTGTGTTTAAGATCCGTGAGTGGATCATTAACTCTATTCCACTTTCTCTACGTACAGGTATTTCGGCGGGTATTGGTCTTTTCTTGGCGTTCATCGGCCTGAAAAATGCGGGCATCGTGGTAGATAACCCAGCAACACTTGTTTCTATGGGCTCTATCACTTCGACTCCAGCAGTGCTTGCAGCGGTAGGTTTCTTCCTGACTATCGCACTTGTGCACCGTGGTCTGAAAGGTGCGGTGATGATCGCAATTCTTGCGGTTACTGCACTAGGTATGATTTTTGGTGATGTTCAGTACGGTGGCATTATTTCTGCTCCACCAAGCATCGCACCAACCTTCATGCAACTCGACTTCTCGGCAGTGTTTGAAATCGGTATGATTTCAGTGATCTTCGCCTTCCTATTCGTTGACCTTTTTGATACCGCAGGCACGCTAGTCGGTGTGGCTCAAAAAGCGGATTTCATTGGCAAAGATGGCAAGATCCCTCGTCTAAACCGTGCGCTTCTAGCTGACTCAACGGCTACCTCAGTAGGTGCTCTACTTGGTACTTCTAGTACGACTTCGTACATTGAAAGTGTGTCAGGTGTTGCTGCTGGTGGTCGCACTGGTCTAACTGCGGTAGTGGTTGGCATTTTGTTCCTACTTGCATTATTCTTCTCGCCATTGGCGGGTATGATCCCAGCTTACGCCACTTCAGGTGCTCTATTCTACGTAGCCATTCTTATGCTATCTGGTCTAGTGAGCATCGATTGGCGTGATCTCACTGAAGCTGCGCCAGTAGTAGTGACAACACTACTTATGCCACTTACTTTCTCAATCGCTGACGGTATTTGCCTTGGTTTCATCGCTTACGCGGCAATCAAACTGTTCAGTGGTAAAGGTCGAGATGTATCGCTAAGTGTGTGGATCATGGCTGCAATCTTTGTGCTTAAATTTGTATTGTCAGCGGCGTAAATACGCAATCGTTTCACCGTTGATTTGAATAAACCGAAACAGGTTTCAATAATTATGACTAAAAAATTCATCATCACTTGGGACAATATGCAGATGTATTGTCGTCAACTGGCTGAGCGCCAGATGCCCGCTGAACAGTGGAAAGGCATTATCGGTGTGAGCCGTGGCGGTCTTGTTCCTGCGGCTATCTTAGCGCGTGAACTTGGTATCCGTTATGTTGAAACGGTATGTATTTCTAGCTACGACCATGATCACCAGCGTGATATGACCGTGCTAAAAGCACCAGAGGGAGATGGTGAAGGTTTCCTAATCGTAGATGACCTAGTCGACAGCGGTGACACTGCACGTAAACTGCGTGAAATGTACCCAGCAGCAAAACTTATCACTGTATGTGCTAAGCCTGCGGGTGTTGATTTGGTTGACGATTACATTGTGGATATTCCACAAGAAACTTGGATCGAGCAGCCTTGGGATATGGAAATTGCTTTCGTTGATCCAATCAACAAGAAGTAATTTAGCCCAATCTCATTGAGCAAATTGAAAATGACCCTGCGATAGGGTCATTTTTTTTATATCATTGTCAGATACAAGGAATGCCAAGAGTGGAAAATGGCGGGATCAGACAATGTAAATCTTTCGGAAGTGCTGTTTGAGAAACACAAACAGGCGAAAGAAACTTCGCAATTAACTCAATATATGCCAACCAGCGTTGAGTTTTTGGATAAAAAGCGAGAAGAGCAAGGTTTTGCTTGGTATCGCAACTTACGCCGCCTGCAATGGGTATGGCAAGGGCTCGATCCGATTGAACAAGAGTCGGTACTCTCTCGCATCGCCAGCTCAAATCACTCACGCACTGAAGATCAGTGGCTTGATACCGTGATGGGCTACCATTCTGGAAACTGGGCATTTGAGTGGACCAAGCTTGGGATGGCGCACCAAAAACAAGCGGTTGATAAAGAGGGCGATGAGGCAGCAGAGCAGTTTTTCAATGCATCGCTCTGTTATAGCATTGCCGGTTACCCACACCTCAAAAATGACAACTTAGCCATACAAGCGCAAACTCTAGCTAATGCTGCCTATCAAGAGGGAGCTAAACGTACCTCATACATTGTTAAGCAACTCTCGATCCCTTACCAAAACAAAAAAATCGTGGCTCATTTGCACCTAACCAGCACGGACAAACCGCAACCTGTGGTCATTGTGAGTGCTGGTTTAGATAGTTTACAGACCGATTTGTGGCGGCTGTTTCGTGACTACCTGGCGAAAGAAGGCATTGCGATGTTAACCGTGGATATGCCATCCATCGGTCACAACTCCCATTGGAACTTGACCGAAGACTCTTCATGCCTGCATCAAGCGGTTCTAGAAGAGCTGCCAAACATACCTTGGGTGGATCATTTTAATGTTGCGCTGCTTGGTTTTCGTTTTGGCGGTAACGCCATGGTAAGGCTCTCTTTTCTTCAGCAATACAAGATAAAAGCGTGTGTCGCACTAGGTGCGCCAACTCACGATATTCTGTCTTCGGCAGAAAAGCTGAAGAATATGCCTAAGATGTATCTCGATGTGCTGGCATCTCGACTGGGAAAAACTGCCGTAGATATCCATAGTTTGGCGGGACAAATGCGGGCTTGGTCACTGAAAACTCAAGGTTTTTTAACCAGTCGACGAACGAAAGTGCCTATTTTGGCGATTGGATTGGAAAACGACCCTGTGTGTCCTCATAGCGACAATCAGCTGGTGGCTATGTTTAGTGAAGGTGGTATGGCAAAGAAAATAAAAGCCAAAAATATTACTCAAGGATATGAGCAATCCCTCGATTTGGCGATTAAATGGCTGAAAGATGAACTATTTAGGTGACATCTAACCGAGCTTGGGTAAGGATAATGTTATGCAGTTGTGAACTGTGCAGCCGAAAGGGAGATTCGATATGTCAGAAACTACACCGAGCCCAACTCATCACCGTTTACTCGCAACTTTTAAAGCGGTGGGGCCGTATTTAAGAGAGCCTTTATCGAGTGAAACATCGTATTTGTTCGACTGCTTATCAGTGTGTGTCGATGAAAAACAGTCACCGGAAGTTCGAGAATTCTGGGGCTGGTGGATGGAGTTTGAGCCAGAAGATAACGGTTTTACTGCCCGTTTCCGATTTGGTCTATATAACCAAGAAGGTGATTGGGTAGAGCAGGAGATCCCAGCTGAAGCCAAAGAAGAGGTGAATAAAACTCGAAACGCATTTGAAGACAAGCTCACCAAAGCTTTGAGTGACAAATTTGGGCTCTTCTATCAGTTGCATGATGAGTCCACCGAGGCTTGTTAAATAATCACTGTTTTCACCGTAAAAGGCGCTCTATAGCGCCTTTTTTGCTTGTTAAATGGCGTCTTCATTGCTAAAACATCCTTTCTTATTAGTTTTTGAATGACTGAGATAATGAATCAAGGGAAAGTGACAAAGCCTCAAACCATAGTCGTGAAACTCGGCACTAGCGTACTGACAGGCGGTACGTCGGAGATTGACCGTGCTCATATGGTTGAACTCGTCCGCCAATGTGCGGCGCTCAAAAAACAAGGCCACTCGGTGGTATTGGTTTCTTCTGGCGCAATTGCAGCTGGTCGTGAGCATCTTGGCTACCCCACACTTCCCAAATCTATGGCGAGCAAGCAGCTTCTAGCGGCCGTCGGTCAGAGCAAATTGATTCAAATCTGGGAATCTCTGTTTGATATCTACGGGATCAAAATTGGTCAGATGTTGCTGACTCGTGCTGATCTAGAAGATCGTGAACGCTTTCTTAACGCTCGCGACACCATCAATGCTTTAGTCGATAATGGCATCGTGCCTGTGGTCAATGAAAATGACGCCGTGGCGACCAGCGAGATTAAGGTCGGGGATAACGATAACTTATCTGCGCTAGTGGGAATTTTGTGCAGCGCCGATAAATTGCTGCTGCTGACCGATCAGCCGGGTCTTTTTACCGCCGACCCACGCAAAAATCCTAATGCGGAGTTGATCAAAGAAGTAAAAACCATCGACGACACCTTGCGTAAAATTGCAGGGGGGAGTGGCACGACCTTGGGTACTGGCGGCATGGCAACTAAGTTGCAAGCGGCAGATATTGCCCGTCGCGCCGGAATCGAAGTGATTATCGCCGCAGGCAGTGGTGATAACGTGATTTTTGATAGCTTGAGTGATGACCCTCATGGCACGCGCTTCTTAGCTTTAGAAGAGTCGTTAGAGAACCGCAAACGTTGGATTCTCGCAGGCCCTTCCGCCAGCGGCGATATTGTGGTTGATGACGGCGCTGCCAATGCAGTTATTGGTAAAGGCAGTAGTTTGCTGGCGAAAGGCGTGGTTAAAGTGGCTGGCAGTTTCGCCCGCGGTGAAGTGGCCAAAGTGTGTAACAAGCAAGGTCAGCTCATCGCCAAAGGCATCAGCAGCTATTCAAGTGACGACTTAACAAAAATCGTCGGTAAACACAGTAAAGATATTGGTTCGATCCTCGGCTATGAATATGGCGCTGAAGTGATCCACCGCGACGATTTAGTCGTTATTCAAGATTAGGAATTAGGACATGGATAAGACAATGGATTTGACCCAAATGGGTGTTGCTGCCAAAGAGGCGGCATTTAGTTTAGCTACGGCTTCAACAGCACAAAAAAATGCAGCACTGGCGACAATTGCCGATGAGTTAGAAGCCAATTTAGAGGTGATTCTAGAGGCAAACCAGAAAGACCTTCAAGCCGCACGTGAGTCAGGTATGGGCGAAGCACTACTGGACCGATTGATGCTTAATGAGCAGCGTTTAGCCTCAATAGCTGGCGATGTTCGAAATGTTATCAGCCTAGATGATCCTGTCGGCAGCGAGCTGGATAGTAAGGTGCTGGAAAATGGCATGGCGCTCTCTCGCCGTCGTGTTCCACTGGGTGTGGTTGGCGTGATCTACGAAGCTCGCCCAAACGTTACCATTGATATCGCAGCACTATGTTTGAAAACAGGTAATGCGAGTATTTTGCGTGGTGGTCGTGAAACTTTCCATTCCAACATGGAATTGGTCAAAGTAATTCAAACCGCACTGGAAAAGTCTGGCTTGCCACAAGCTTCAGTTCAATACATTGAAAAACCTGACCGTGAGTTGGTGTCTCAACTGCTTAAACTCGACGAATATGTGGATATGATCATCCCTCGTGGTGGTGCAGGTCTGCATAAAATGTGTAAAGAGAACAGTAACATTCCTGTCATCATTGGCGGTTTTGGTATCTCACATATCTTTGTCGATGAAAGCGCTGATTTAGATAAGAGTGTTGATTTGGTTGAGAACTCGAAAGTGCAGCGTCCTTCGGCGTGCAATGCACTTGATACTCTGCTGGTTCATGAAAAAATTGCATCGAGCTTCCTAGCCAAAATAGCCGATCGCTTTGCAGATAAAGTTGAGCTGGTCGCAGAGCCAAAAGCGAAGCAAATTCTTGGTGATAAAGCACGAGATGCACAAGAAGGTGATTTTGATACAGAATGGCTGGCTTACATTTTAGGTGTTAAGGTCGTTACAGATGTCACTGAAGCGATTGATCATATGCGAGTACATAATGCGAGTCACTCAGATGCGATCATGACTGATAGCTTAGTTAACGCTGAGCTTTTCATTAATTCAGTAGGCAGTGCTGCGGTTTACGTGAATGCTTCAACACGCTTTACTGATGGTGCTCAATTTGGTTTGGGCGCAGAAGTTGCGGTCTCTACACAAAAGCTACACGCCCGTGGCCCAATGGGTTTAGAAGAGCTGACCAGCTACAAATGGGTCGGTAAAGCTAACTACTTGGCGCGTAGTTAACAAAAATCTCGATTAAAGTCGTGAAAGGGCTCGCTTGAGCCCTTTTTTATTTTCCTTCATTTAGTGCTTTCCGTTACACTGATACCAATTGATAAGGGAGGCGATATGCATTGTCCATTTTGTTCAGAAAATGACACTAAAGTCATTGACTCACGTTTAGTTGCAGACGGTCATCAAGTACGCCGTCGCCGCCAATGTTTGGCGTGTAATGAGCGTTTTACCACTTTTGAAACCGCAGAATTAGTGATGCCAAAAGTGATTAAATCGAATGGAAATCGTGAGCCTTTCAATGAAGACAAAATGGTGGGCGGTTTCCACCGAGCGCTGGAGAAGCGCCCAGTAAGTGAAGACGCTATTGAGCTTGCAATCAGCACCATCAAATCTCAGTTACGTGCCACGGGTGAGCGAGAAGTTCCGAGTGAAATGGTGGGTAATCTGGTGATGGATCAGCTCAAAGAACTGGATAAAGTTGCCTACATCCGTTTTGCCTCTGTGTACCGAAGCTTTGAAGATATTCGAGAGTTTGGTGAAGAAATCGCTAAGTTGGAAGATTGATGAGCTTTACTCCTTTTGATCACCAAATGATGCAGCGAGCGCTAAAGCTCGCTCACAAGGCCCCTTACACCACAGCGCCGAATCCACAAGTTGGCTGTGTGATCACCCAAGGTGAAACCATTGTTGGGGAAGGGTTTCATTATCGAGCAGGCGAGCCACACGCCGAAGTGTTTGCTTTAAGGCAAGCTGGTGATAATGCCCAAGGTGCCACTGCTTATGTGACCCTTGAACCTTGCTCTCATTATGGTTTGACACCGCCATGTGCCGAGGCGCTGGTGAAAGCTAAAGTGGCAAAAGTTATCTGCGCAATGCAAGACCCTAACCCTAAGGTTGCTGGCCGCGGTATCAACATCTTGAGGCAAGCTGGCATTGAGGTGGAAGTCGGACTACTTGAGGCCGATGCTAACGCCGTCAACCCGGCGTTTATCAGCCAGATGACTCGCAAACGTCCTTTTGTTCAGCTAAAACTGGCGGCCAGCCTAGACGGTCAAACCGCTTTGTCTAATGGCGAAAGCAAATGGATAACTTCCGCAGCTGCTCGCCAAGACGTGCAACGTTATCGAGCCCAATCGGGTGCGATTTTATCAACCAGCCAAACCGTGATTGCCGATAATGCCAGTTTAAATGTGCGCTGGCATGACTTACCTGCCAGCGTTCAAGAACAGTACCCAGAGCAAGAACTAAGACAACCCGCTCGCATCATATTAGACCGCCGCAACCAACTTACCCCTGAACTGGCTTTGTTCCAGCAATCAGGCGAGGTGTTAACCGTTGGAGAACAAGGCAATATCCAAATTGCTGCCGATGAGAATGGCTTTGACCTAACATCGCTACTTGAATCTTTGTCTAAGCAGCACAATATAAATCACTTGTGGGTAGAAGCTGGTGCGACACTGGCGACAAGTTTCATTCAAGCTGGCCTGGTCGATGAGCTTATTCTCTATTTGGCCCCTAAACTGATGGGGGGCGATGGCCGAGGCGTATTAGCAGCACTTGGGCTTGAGCAAATGTCACAAGCGATAGAGCTTGAGATCAAAGATACACGAATGGTGGGAAGTGACATTCGCATCATCGCAACACTAAAGCAGAAATAGATTATGTTTACCGGAATTGTAGAGGCCGTTGGCCGCTTAAAAGCGATCACGCCTAAAGGCGAAGACATCACAGTAACCGTTGATGCGGGCAAGCTGGATATGAGTGACGTACAGCTTGGCGATAGCATTGCGACCAATGGTGTGTGTTTGACGGTTACCAGTTTTGATAGCACCAGCTACAGTGCAGACCTATCTCTAGAAACGTTAAAGAAAACTGGCTTTGCCACTTACCAAGTGGGTGATGCGGTCAATTTAGAGAAAGCTATGCTTCCAACCACTCGTTTTGGTGGACATATCGTGTCGGGTCACGTGGATTGCGTAGGTGAAATCGTTGAACGTAATCAAGTTGGCCGCTCTATCGAGTTTTGGGTGGAGATGCCAGAAAACCTCACAAAATATGTCGCAGAAAAAGGCTCTATCACAGTTGATGGTATTAGCTTAACCGTCAATGATCTGCGCAAGAATGCATTCAAACTGACGATTGTGCCTCACACTAGCAGTGAAACCACCATCGACAACTTTAACGTGGGCCGTAAGGTAAACTTGGAAGTCGACGTATTAGCTCGCTATATGGAACGTCTATTACAAGGCCAACAGCAATCAGCGCCTGAGTCATCCATTACAATGGAATTCTTACAACAAAACGGCTTTGCATAAGCACAAAGTCATTAAAGCCCTAACAAGCACCGAAAGGAAAAACCATGCCAATCAGCACTCCACAAGAAATTATTGAAGACATTCGCCTAGGTAAAATGGTTGTCCTAATGGACGACGAAGACCGTGAAAATGAAGGTGATTTGATCATGGCGGCGGAGCACGTAACGCCAGAAGCAATCAACTTTATGGCGATGTATGGCCGTGGTTTGATTTGTCTAACCATGACCAAAGAGCGCTGTGAAAAGCTTGGCCTTCCACCAATGGTTCAAGACAACAACGCACAATACACCACAAACTTTACGGTATCGATTGAAGCTGCTGAGGGCGTGACGACTGGTATTTCTGCGGCAGACCGTGCTATCACAGTGCAAGCGGCAGTAGCAAAAGATGCTAAAGCAGCGGACTTGGTACAACCGGGTCATATCTTCCCTCTTGCTGCGCAAGAAGGCGGTGTGTTAACTCGCGCAGGTCATACGGAAGCAGGTTGTGATTTGGCTCGTTTAGCGGGTTGTGAGCCAGCATCGGTGATTGTTGAGATCCTAAATGAAGATGGCACTATGGCTCGTCGTCCTGATCTAGAAATCTTTGCTGAAAAGCACGATATCAAGTTGGGTACGATTGCTGATCTTATTGAGTACCGTAACAACACTGAAACGACTATCGAGCGTGTAGCGAAAAGTAAACTACCAACCGAGTTCGGTGAGTTTGACCTAATCACCTACCGTGACACCATCGACAATCAAATCCATTACGCACTGCAAAAGCCAGTGAAAGGTGATGAAGCACCGTTAGTTCGTGTTCATCTGCAAGATACTTTTACCGATATCCTGCATTCTGACCGTAGCGCTGAGCGCAGCTGGACATTGCCAAAAGCGATGGAAAAAATCAGCCAAGAGGGCGGCGTTCTAGTTATTTTGGGTAACGAAGAATCAACGGATTACATCGTACACAAAGTGAAGATGTTTGAAGCACAAGATAAAGGCGAAGCGCCAACCATGGCGAAGAAACAAGGTACGTCACGCCGCGTTGGTGTGGGCTCGCAGATCCTACAAGATTTGGGTATCCACGATATGCGCTTGCTATCGTCTAGCGAAAAACGTTATCACGCACTGGGCGGTTTTGGCCTAAATGTGACTGAATACGTTTGTGAATAATCACAAAGACTAGATGTGAAAAGGGCTTGCCAGTGGCAAGCCCTTTTTATAGATATCGATTTAAGCTGTTACCGGTTTGGGCGCTCGCTCTGCTCGGTTGAGTGCGAAGTTAGCAATCAGCAGTGTTGCGCCGCCAAGCATTTGCAGTGGTGTTAGAACAAAGTCTAATACTAACCAGTTGACCATCGCTGCCATGACCGGAAAACACATCTCTGCCAGCGCCGAGTAGTGTGAAGGTACTTTTTGCAGCCCTTTATAGTAAAGGTACATACCGAGTAGACCAGATAGCACCACCATGGCCGCAATGCTGCTGGCGTTTGAGGCGTCGAGTGGGGTGTATTGGCTTGGGTTCATCGCCAGCCAAGGCGCAATGACAATAAAACCGAAGATGAATCGGCCGCCCATGATTTGTGGTTGTGATAGCCCTTGATTGCTCAACTTCTTACCAAATACGGTACTAGAGCCCCAAGCTACGACAGCAGTGAGCGCAAGTGCGTAACCAAGGATCTTGGCTTCGATCGCTGGGTTGTAATGCCATTGAGACTGTTCAAATAGGGCCATCACTTCTTCACCGATCAGTAAGATGCTACCAATGAGGCATAGGCTGGCGTAGCCATAAAACTTGGGGCCAATTTTTTCTTTTAGCACCACGGCTGCTAGCGTAATGGCCACCAAAGGTTGTAGCTTTTGCAGCAAAATCACCAAAGTCGGATTCATCATTGAAAAGGCTTGAGTAAAGCTGAGCGTGCCAATCGCCGAGCCAAAACCGCCAATCACCAAAAAGCTCAACCAAGTGTTGCGATTAATTGGAGATTTGATGCCTTTGAAGCGCCAAAAGCTTATCAGCAAGGTGGCCAGTATTAGCTGTTCGGTAGCGACAATCGTGGTTGCACTTACCCCTTGAGAGAGCAGTGGATAACGAAAAAGTGTATCTATAGCCCACAAAGTCATTGCGGCTAGAATGTAGTAAGTTCCTGTCACGGGAAATCCTCTTAAAAATTTAAAAAGTAGTGACAGGGCATTGAAGGAAGAGAAACCTCAGGCATACGCACGCACAACCCCACTACTGAGCAAGCCCAATAGTGTTGTTTTTCGCACTGCCTGAAAAAGAGCGCTTTAAAAAGCTCTCTTGTAACTTCTTTCATCCGGACTATGACCGTCGGCTCAGGTATTTGACCTGATCTGCTAGACCCAAAGTAACAGTACTACCTTGGCGCTCGTGGGCTCTCATGTTCAAAGACATGACTACCACCGGTGAGGAATTCCACCTCGCCCTGAAGTTTTGTTCCAACAATTGACTCATTTCTTTGGAATGAGAAGTGAGAAATTGTCGGTAACTTGTTCACACTAAAATAATTAGAGTATTGATTCAAGTTTGAACAGGCTTTGTAGCGAAGGAAGTGGGATATTTTTAATAGATATATGTCACAAACTTGTGCTAGAATCCGCCAGTTCTCACTTGATGCAAATAGTTAAAGGAAGGCTTATGAAAGTGATCGAGGGTGGTTTCCCGGCTCCAAATGCAAAAATTGCTATCGTTATTTCTCGTTTTAATAGTTTTATTAACGAAAGCCTGCTGTCGGGTGCAATCGATACTTTGAAGCGTCACGGCCAGGTTAGCGAAGACAACATTACTGTTGTTCGTTGTCCAGGTGCTGTTGAATTACCACTAGTAGCGCAGCGCGTTGCTAAGACTGGTAAATATGATGCGATTGTATCTCTAGGTACAGTTATCCGTGGTGGTACACCTCATTTTGACTATGTATGTAGTGAATGTAACAAGGGTCTAGCACAAGTTTCTCTGGAATACTCTCTTCCAGTAGCATTTGGTGTGCTAACTGTTGATACGATTGACCAAGCTATCGAACGCGCAGGAACCAAGGCTGGTAATAAAGGTGCAGAGGCTGCACTAAGCGCGCTAGAAATGATTAACGTTCTATCTGAAATTGATTCCTAATGGGGGCCAGTGTGAAACCAGCCGCACGTCGTAATGCACGTCAATTTGCCTTGCAAGCTATCTACTCTTGGCAGATTAGTAATGAAAATGTTGCTGTTATTGAAGAGCAATTCCTAAGTGGCGATAAGTATGATGAAGAAGAACATCATGTAACTGAGCCAGCTCTGAAAGCACCAGAAACTGACGTAGCATACTTCCGTGATCTTCTAACGGGTGTCGTGCTAAGTCACACCGAGTTGGACAGCAAACTGCGTCCATACCTATCTCGTCCAATGCAAGATTTGGATAAGATGGAACTGGCACTTCTACGCTTAGCGATGTACGAAATGACACGTCGCGAAGACGTACCATACAAAGTGGTTATCAACGAAGCTATTGAGCTTGCGAAGTGTTTCGCAGCTGAAGAGAGCCACAAATTTGTTAACGGTGTGCTAGATAAAGCCGCACCGCACGTACGTAAAAAGTAAGTCATACTTTTAAATAAAGGCCAGCCATTGAGCTGGCCTTTTTGTATAATTGACTCACCAAAATAAAAATTAAGAAAATACCATGGCTGGTGAATTTAATTTAATAACACGCTACTTCGTCAATCGCCAGACGCAGCGTAAAGACGTTCAACTCTCATTAGGGGACGACAGTGCTCTAGTGACCGCTCCCGAAAATGTCCAGATAGCAATCAGTACCGATACCTTGGTGGAAGGGACGCACTTTATCCCAGGTGCTAATCCTGGTTGGGTTGCGCACAAAGCATTAGCTTCTAACCTGAGTGATTTGGCTGCAATGGGCGCATCACCGGCTTGGGTCTCTCTTGCCCTTACCCTGCCGGAACCGGATGAACTATGGTTGGCCCCGTTTACCGAAGCATTTTTTGACCTTGCCAACTATTTCAATATCCAGCTGATTGGTGGAGATACCACCAAAGGGCCTCTGAGCATGAGCTTGACCGTGCAAGGGTTCGTACCGCAAGGAGAAGCGCTGCGCCGCGATGGAGCACAAATGGGTGACTGGATCTATGTGACCGGAAATCTGGGTGATGCAGCGGCGGGTCTTGAAGTGATCTTAGATGAGAGCAAACGCAGCGCTCCCCACGCTGAAACGTTAGAGTATCGCCACTATCATGCGACCCCTAGGCTTTTGGCTGGTGCTGCGCTGCGCAAAGTTGCCAGCAGCTGCCTTGATATCAGTGATGGTTTGGTTTCCGATCTTGGCCACATACTCAAAGCGAGTGAGGTTGGGGCGATGATTGATGTCGACTCACTTCCTATCTCCAATGAGTTATTAGAATTCTGTCATGGTGACAAAGATAAAGCGCTCCAGATGGCACTGACCAGCGGTGAAGAGTACGAGTTATGCTTTACCATTCCTGAAGAGCACAAAGGTCAAATGGATACGCTACTCGCACCAACGGGGACTAAAGCAACTTGTATTGGGCAGATCCGAGGTACCAGTGAACTTTCCCTCCAACGTAATGAAAAATCGGTCGATTGGCAGTTGTCAGGTTATGACCACTTTAAGGTTTGATTGTAGATGAGTAATCCTCTGAGTTTGATTAGTTTGAAAAATCCGTGGCACCTGCTTGCCACTGGATTTGGTAGTGGTTTATCGCCAATTATTCCGGGTACGATGGGCACACTTGCCGCCATACCTTTGTATTTGATTTTGGTTCAAGCTCCGCTGTGGCTTTACATTGCAGTGACTCTAGTCTCATGTGTGATTGGTGTGAAGATTTGCCAAGTGACCTCGGACGACATGGGGGTTCACGATCACGGATCTATCGTGTGGGATGAGTTTGCTGGTTTTTGGATAACTATGGCAGTCGTACCACTGTTCAAGCTACCTGCGGATGACTGGAAGTGGCTTCTAACAGGTTTTGTCTTATTCCGATTCTTCGATATGGTAAAACCTTGGCCAATCGGTTGGTTAGACAAACGCGTTCATGGCGGGCTTGGGATCATGCTTGATGACATCGTTGCAGGCGTGATGGCGGGTGTGAGCCTATGGCTCGTGGGCCACTATGCTGGCTGGTTGCAAGGCTAACCGAAATGATCGAAAAGAGGATGCGAAATGCATCCTCTTTTTTTGTCTGGAGCTAGATTAATGTACCCAGTAGAGCCATAGGCACCACCAGTAGCAACATATCCATTCCACGCATTTCTAGCTGGCGATATATATCCATACCGACGCTTTTTATCTGCTTCGTTTTAGAATTGATCTCCTTATCAATTACATGAAACATATGCGAACTGGTGTTTAATGCACTTACTTTGTTATCGGTGTTGTTCACTACAGTGTTCATCGCTATCCCCTTTGTAATCGACTATGGTGGTTATTTTAGGGTTTAGGTCACACTAGTGACATGTCAGGTTTGGTATCTTTAATATGCTTACTGGTATTTATAAAAGATCACTTATGAAGAACCAACACAAATTCAAAGCCAAGCGCTCAAATAATTGCGATGATGTTCGTCAGCTGGATGATTACCCAACCGAGCTTTCACTCAACTACTCTCGCACCATAGGCCAGTCTAAAAACTGGATTGGCAGTGGTTTTATTGTGAATCGTAAAGGTGCAAACGGTGATCATATTGAGGTGAAGTTCCCTTACTACTCACTGGTGTATGTTGTGGCGGGAAAAGGTACCTATATCGATGAAAGAGGGCGGACGTTTGCTTTGGGGGCTGGATCGGTTTTCCAGCGCAAACCACGAGTTATACATTCCACAAAAATCGATCCAGATAGTGGATGGAAGGAGTATTACCTCGATTGCAATGAAGAGCTCTATGAGCATCTAAGTGCAATGTCACTGGTGCGAAAGGAGGTATCGGTTTATAGCAGTCATCCAGATACGACCATCAACAGCCAAATCGATGGCCTGATGGCACAGTTGCAGGGGGCTACCGAAGACCAAGTGCTGGATGCGTATATCCTCTATTTATCCATTCTGCGCTCACTGCTTACGTGGCAAGAGAGCGAATGCCACTCGAATGATATGATCCAACTGAGCTTGAGTGACTTTGAAACACGCTTTACTACTCGATTTGATATTAAGCACTACTGCCAAGAAAAAGGCTGGGGCTACGAGAAGTTTCGTAAGGATTTTAAAGCCCAGCTAGGGGTATCACCGCGAGATTATTTGATTCGTAAGCGAATGGATGAAGCGTGCCGCCTATTGCGTTCATCTACCTTGCCTATTTCTCAAATTGCCGCTCATCTTGGCTACGCCTCTCCGTATGAATTTTCCAATCAGTTCTCGAAGACCTTTTCTCTAGCGCCAAAGCATTTCAGACAGGGGGTTTAGCAATAGCTTTGCTTAATAATAAAAAAGGGTTGCCGAAGCAACCCTTAGAAGTGCGAGGAGGTTGTACTACACAATGTAGTTACGAATCGCTTTCTCAATGCCTTCAGCATCCAAGCCAAGCTCTGCATGCATCTCATCTTGAGTGCCTTGTGCGACAAACTTGTCCGGTAGACCTAGGTTAAGTACTGGCTTGATGAGTTTGTTCTTCATCATAAACTCCACCACACCACTACCTGCACCACCGGCAATCGCATTCTCTTCGATGGTAATGATCACATCATGAGTGTTTACCAATTCCGTGATAAGTGCTTCATCCAGCGGTTTAACAAATCGCATGTCAGCGACGGTCGCATTGAGGCTTTCTGCTGCGGTTAGGGCATTAGATAGGAAAGTACCAAAGCTCAAGATAGCCACTTTTTCACCTTGGCGAACGATGCGGCCTTTACCGATCTCAAGCTCGCTAAAAGCTTTGTCTACCTCGATGCCTGTACCAGAACCGCGAGGGTAACGTACTGCACTCGGGCCTTGGTGTTTATGACCAGTGTATAGCATCTGACGACACTCGTTTTCATCACTTGGCGCCATGATCACCATGTTAGGAATACAGCGCATAAAGCTAAGATCGAACGCACCTTGGTGTGTTTGACCGTCAGCGCCAACAAGGCCTGCACGGTCGATTGCAAACATCACTGGCAAGTCCATGATAGCAACGTCATGGATCAGTTGATCGTATCCACGCTGTAAGAAGGTCGAGTAAACCGCAACAATCGGCTGGTTGCCTGCGATAGCCATACCTGTTGCTAGCGTGACGGCATGCTGCTCTGCAATAGCAACATCAAAGTATTGCTGTGGGTATTCTTTAGAGAATCTAACCATGCCAGAGCCTTCACGCATGGCAGGTGTGATTGCCATCAGTTTCGGGTCTTGCGCTGCCATATCACAAAGGAAGTCGCCAAAAATGTTAGAAAAAGTCGGCTTACCTTTGCTCTTAGGCAGTTGGGTATGGCTTGGATCAAACTTAGGCACGCCATGGTAACCAATCGGATCTTTTTCCGCAGGTTCATAGCCTTTGCCTTTTTTGGTCATGATGTGCAGGAACTGCGGGCCTTTGAGGTTACGCATGTTCTTAAGCGTTTTGACTAGCTCGTTAACATCGTGACCATCCACAGGGCCAATGTAGTTGAAACCAAGCTCTTCAAATAGAGTCCCTGGGATCACCATGCCCTTCAAATGCTCTTCAGTTCGTTTGACCAACTCTTTGATTGGTGGAAGACCTGAAAGTACCTTTTTGCCACCTTCACGGATGGAAGTGTAAAGGTTGCCTGATAGGATTTGAGCAAGGTGGTTGTTCAGTGCACCGACATTTTCTGAAATCGACATCTCATTGTCATTTAGAATGACTAGCATGTCAGAATGCACACCACCTGCGTGGTTCATGGCTTCAAAAGCCATGCCTGCGGTAATAGCGCCATCACCAATCACGCTGACAACTTTACGATCACGGCCTTCTTTCTCTGCAGAGATAGCCATGCCAAGTGCCGCACTGATCGATGTAGATGAGTGGCCGACAGATAAGGTGTCGTATTCACTCTCTTCACGCCATGGGAAAGGGTGAAGACCGTCTTTTTGACGTATGGTTGGCATCTGCTCACGGCGACCAGTTAGGATTTTATGTGGGTAAGCCTGATGGCCCACATCCCAGATCAGTTGGTCAAATGGGGTGTTATACACATAGTGTAGTGCCACGGTCAGTTCTACCGTGCCCAAGCCTGAAGCTAAGTGTCCACTAGACTGACTCACGGAATTGAGAAGATAAGTACGCAGCTCATCACACAGGGAGGCTAAGCTCTCTTTTGGAAGCAGGCGCAGCTCATCTGGCGTATTTGCCAGTGCTAGCGTCGGATATTTCGAGATATCAAGAGTCATAAAATTCAGCGCTTATAGTTTAGTTTTTGCGCTCGACCACATAGCGGGCGAACTCTTCAAGTAATTGGGTATTGTAAGGGATAGCATCCAGCGCTAAAAGCGCCTCAGTTAACAGTTCTTGCGCTTTGCGCTGCGCACCCTCTAACCCTAACAAAGAAGGGTAGGTGCTTTTGTTTAATTCTTGGTCAGAACCTTGTGGTTTGCCAAGGGTTTCTGTGTCACTGGTGATGTCTAAGATGTCATCTTGCACTTGGAAGGCAAGGCCAATCAGGTCAGCATACTTTTCTAGTTGCGGCAGAACCTCTACCCCTTTATCACCTGCCGCTAGTGCGCCAAGTTGAATAGCACATTTCATTAGTGCGCCAGTTTTATTGCGATGGATGGTTTTCAATTCCTGAAGCGAAACCTGACGGTTCTCTGCCTCTAAATCTAAAGCTTGTCCAATGCACATGCCCTCGGCACCAGAGGCTTTGGCTAAGGTTGAGACCATCTTAATACGTTGGCTTTCGCCGCCCGACGATAGCTTACCATCGGCCAAAATGGTGAATGCTAAGGTTTGCAACGCATCGCCCGTCAAAATGGCGGTTGCCTCATCGAACTCAATATGACAAGTTGGCTGGCCACGACGAAGTTCATCATCGTCCATCGCCGGTAAGTCATCATGGATCAAAGAATAGGCATGAATACATTCAATTGCAGCGGCGGGAGTATCTAGGTGCTCTAGCTCGCAGCCGAGCATTTGCCCAGTGATGTAGACTAAGTAAGGACGTGCGCGCTTACCGCCTAATAGTAGGCCATAATGCATCGCTTTCACCAAGCTTTGCTCTTGGTGAGGAATTTTATCTAACCAAGAGTTGAGCTGCGATATGTTGCGCTCTTGGTACTGAGTTAACTGGATGGTCATGACTTAACTTTCTGACTCCGGCTCAAAATCACTCAGTGGTGCTTGATCGTCTTGTTGCAGCAAGATAGCGACTCGTTGTTCCGCTTGAGTCAACTTCTCTTGGCCAGCGCGGGCAAGTCCAATGCCACGTTCAAATTTTTTCAGGGCTTCGTCTAACGCCAGATCACCGTTTTCCAGTTGTTCAACGATGGTATCAAGCTCTTCCAGAGCGGCTTCAAAACTCATATTTTCCGGTTTTTTGCTGGCCATATTCAATCTGCTATTACGAGGGTGCGGGAAACTTACCCTAGCCAGTAGGCAGGGTCAAACGCTTCGGGCGCAAATTTAATAAAAACGAAGTATATCAGTTTTTAACGAGTGTGTTGAATTTGACGACGAAGGATTATCGTGGGAGCAAAATCACATTAATTAAGTGCTACTTAGCTCAAATTTAACCGTGGGAATGTTTAATTAATCGATAGGTTGCTATTCTGATAGCAATAAAAGCTCTAAATATTAGTGGTTTTGTGCCGATAAAGTCCTTGAGCAGTAATTTAGTAATGATAAGCATGAGGAGTGCTTTGTGGATTTAGCAACGTTAATAGGCCTAATAGGTGCGTTTGCTTTCGTCGTTATGGCGATGATTCTTGGTGGGGGTATCGGTATCTTTATCGATGTTCAGTCCATCTTGATCGTAGTCGGTGGTTCAACTTTCGTTGTATTGATGAAATTTACCATGGGACAGTTTTTTGCAGCCCTCAAGATCGCAGTCAAAGCATTCATGTTTAAAGCCGATGAGCCAGAAGATCTGATTGCTAAAATTGTTGAGATGGCGGATGCGGCGCGTAAAGGCGGCTTTCTGGCACTTGAAGAGATGGAAATTACCAACTCATTTATGCAAAAAGGTATCGATTTATTGGTGGATGGCCATGATGCTGACGTGGTTAAGGCCACGATGCAAAAAGATATCGCCCTAACCACCGAGCGACATGAATTTGGCTCGGCGTTCTATAAGGCATTTGGTGATGTAGCACCTGCGATGGGCATGATCGGTACGCTGATCGGTTTGGTAGCGATGCTTTCTAACATGGATGACCCGAAATCTATCGGTCCTGCGATGGCGGTTGCACTCTTGACGACACTCTATGGTGCGATCATGTCGAACATGCTCTTTTTCCCTATCGCCGATAAGCTAGACTTAAGACGTGACCAAGAGCAGCTTAACCGCCGCCTGATCATGGATGGTGTATTGGCAATTCAAGATGGCCAAAACCCGCGTGTAATCGACAGCTACCTGAAGAACTACCTAAATGAAGGTAAGCGTGCACTTGATGTGGATGCGGAGTAAACCCTTATGAGTGATGAAGCAGATGATTGCAAATGTCCACCACCCGGTCTCCCGGCGTGGATGGGTACGTTTGCGGATTTGATGTCGCTGCTGATGTGTTTCTTCGTACTGCTGCTCTCTTTCTCAGAGATGGACGTGCTTAAGTTCAAACAGATTGCAGGCTCGATGAAATTTGCGTTTGGTGTCCAGAATCAACTGGAAGTGAAAGATATTCCAAAGGGCACCAGTGTGATTGCGCAGGAATTTCGTCCTGGTCGACCGGAACCTACACCTATTGATGTCATCATGCAGCAGACCATAGACATCACCCAACAGACGTTGGAGTTTCATGAAGGCGATTCTGATCGGGCAGGGGGAACCAAGCGTGAAGCGGGTAAGCTAACTGGGGGCAAGTCTCCAGAAACGTCAACGCAGCAGAACCAAAACACCGAATCAACGCAATCTGAAACTCAAGACTCGCAATCAGAATCTCAATCGGAAGAGATTGAAACCATTGTTGAGAGTATTAAAAAAGCGCTTGAGCGTGAGATGGATGAAGGCGCGTTGGAAGTTGAGAGTTTAGGCCAGCAGATCATTATCCGCATTCGTGAAAAAGGCGCTTTCCCTGAAGGCTCTGCTTATTTACAACCGAAATTCCGACCGTTGATCCGTCAGATCGCTGAATTGGTTAAAGACGTACCGGGCATTATTCGAGTATCAGGCCACACAGATAACCGAGTGCTCGACTCCGAACTCTACCGAACCAACTGGGATTTAAGTGCGCAACGCGCTGTCTCAGTGGCGATTGAGATGGAAAAAGTGCGTGGATTCGACCATAACCGCCTACTTGTGAGAGGCATGGCAGACACCGAACCACGTGTACCTAATGATACTGAAGAGGGTCGTCGAGAGAATCGTCGGGTTGAGATCAATATCATGCAAGGCAAACCGCACCTTAGTGACGAGGTTTCTGCTCAGCAGTAATTTATTATCAAGATAAAGCATTGATTAAAAGGTGAGCATTGTCTCGCCTTTTTTCTTGCCTCATGGTCGTGTATAATTCGCCGCCTTATGGCAGTGCCACCACCAATTTAGTGAAGTTTACTATGAAATTTATTGTCAAACCGCATCCAGAAATCTTTGTAAAAAGTGAATCAGTGCGTAAGCGTTTTACGCGTATTCTGGAGTGTAACATTCGCATCATTATCCAAAAGCACACTGAGAATGTGGCGGTATTTAACCGTCGTGACCATATCGAAGTGACATCTGAAAGTGATGAGTTTTACCCACAGGTATTGGCAATTCTGACCCAAACACCGGGTATTCACCATATCCTAGAAGTTCAGCAGTCTGAGTTTAAAGACTTGCACGACATCTATGAGCAAGTGCTAGAACTTAGCGGTAAGAAGATCGAAGGCAAAACATTCGTCGTACGTGCTAAGCGTCGCGGTAAACATGACTTCACGTCTATCGAACTTGAGCGTTACGTAGGTGGCGGCCTGAACCAAGCGGTTGAGAGCGCAAGCGTTAAGCTAAACAAACCTGAAGTGACAGTTAAAGTAGAAGTTGCTGGTGACAAGCTAAATCAGATCCTTGCACGCCATAAAGGACTTGGTGGTTTCCCTCTTGGTACGCAGGAAGATGTGCTCAGCTTAATCTCTGGTGGTTTCGATTCAGGTGTTTCAAGTTACTTGCATATTAAGCGTGGCTCGAAAACGCATTACTGCTTCTTCAACTTAGGTGGCCCTGCGCATGAAATTGGTGTTAAGCAAGTTGCGCACTACTTATGGGACAAATACGGCTCGTCGGCAAAAGTTAAGTTTATTTCCGTAGACTTTGAGCCAGTGGTTGCTGAAATCCTAGAGAACGTTGAAGACGGCCAAATGGGCGTTATCTTGAAGCGTATGTTTATGCGTGCTGGTGGCATGATTGCTGAGAAATTTGGCATTGAAGCACTGGTGACAGGTGAAGCACTGGGTCAGGTTTCTAGCCAAACCCTAACTAACCTTCGTCATATTGACGGTGTAACAGATACGTTGATCCTTCGTCCGCTAATTAACTGGGACAAAGAAGACATCATCGACCTTGCTCGTGACATTGGTACTGAAGATTTCGCCAAGACCATGCCAGAATACTGTGGCGTGATTTCTCGCAAGCCGACAGTAAAAGCGGTGAAAGAGAAGCTTGAGAAAGAAGAAGCAAACTTCAACTTCGAGATCTTAGAGCAAGTGGTTCGTGATGCACGTGTGATGGACATTCGTGACATCGCAAAAGAGAGCCAAGAGCAAGCGCCAGAAGTGGAGATGGTTGAAGCGGTTGAGCAACACGCAGTCGTTCTAGATATCCGTAGCGCTGAAGAAGAAGACGAGAGCCCGCTTGAGATCGACGGTGTTGAGATCGTGCATATCCCATTCTTCAAGCTTGCAACTAAGTTTGGTGACTTAGATCAGTCGAAGACTTACCTACTGTACTGTGACCGTGGCGTTATGAGCCGATTGCAGGCACTTTACCTGCAAGAGCAGGGCTTTAACAACGTTAAGGTTTACCGTCCGTAGACTTAAGGCTTTAAGTTAGCGAGATAGAATTAAGAAACGCTTGTTGGGAGACTGACAAGCGTTTGTTTTATCAGGGTAAGCGGACGCTGACGCTAACGGACGCTTCGCTAAGGGAGGAAGGGTAAAAGACAAGAGAAGGGGGAGCGTTTTGTTCTATGCTCTTTCGTTTCCCGTTTCCCGTTAGCCGTTTCCCGAGGGCATCCGTTTACCGAATTTTCAAGCACTTTTTGTATTGCGTCTTATAAAAAACATTGTAAGTGAGCAGACAAAGCAAAGTAATGAGGAGATATACCCAGATATTAAGTACATCCTACCCATTTCACTCTCAATTGAATCTTTGAAACTTGGATCTAATGCCATATCAACGAAGCCGCTCACCAAAAAAAGGGACGCAAGGAGCCCGCCTACTAGGAATATGGATTTATAATAAGTTAGCCCCGAGAGTAAGACAGCCAATGTTACGCCTAATAGCCACATTGACTCATAGCTCGGTATTTTGTCTGCTATCTCTGCCATAGCAAGTGTTGGCAAGAAGTAGGTAGTGATGAGTAGGTTCCATTTCATTATTCAATGACCTCTACAGGGATATTCACCTTTGAAGACGTGATTAGTTCCAAAAGTCGGTCTGTCAGCTGATTCCCCCAAACACCTCCTCCGATATCAATGCAACCTGCTGAACCATCCATATCTCCTCCATGAATAAAGAAGTTCTCTCTACCAAATGTTTTTGTGGTGGGATGTTTATGTAATCTGATACGCCAGTCCCCTTGGGTACGCCGAACAATAATGCATTGCAATTAGCTTATTGTTTGTAATGTAATTGGATTCTGATTCGCTACATAACTCAGCGAATGGGAAACATGGCATATTGAAATCTATGTGAAAAACATCAATACAAGTATTGGGTAGAAAAGCGTGAATATTGCGAGCTATGTCTATGTAGGGGTGGGGATAGATACATAAAAAAACACCGCCATCATGGCGGTGTTAAAAATTTGACAGACAGGTCAAAAATAATACAGGAAGTAGATGCCAGAGCATTAGATTCCTCTGACATGGTGGTAGAAAAATCTACCCACTCGAATTTCGAGTTAATGCAAACACAACATTGCAACCTCTAAGCCAATTAATCACCGGAGGGTAATTAAGCCGTTCAGGCTTAGCGCTGCGGGATGAAATATAGAATTTCTATGGTCAGTCGGCAATCGACAAATTATAATGTTTCGGATAAAAAAAACTAATGTATATGAGAAAGGGCCTCTATGTCTCGAAGATTACCCCCGCTAAACTCACTGCGAGTGTTTGAAGCGGCTGCTCGACACCTAAGTTTTACTCGTGCCGCAGAAGAGTTATTTGTGACTCAAGCGGCGGTGAGCCACCAGATCAAAACGCTAGAAGATTTCCTTGGATTAAAGCTGTTTAGACGCCGCAATCGTTCATTGCTTTTGACCGAAGAAGGGCAGAGTTACTTTCTTGATATAAAAGATGTTTTTACATCTTTGTCAGAGGCGACAGACAAAGTATTGGAGCGCAGCGAGAAAGGTGCATTGACCATCAGTTTGCCACCAAGTTTTGCGATTCAATGGCTGGTGCCTCGTCTGGCAGACTTCAACCAACAAGAGCCGGATATCGACGTTCGTATCAAAGCAGTGGATATGGATGAAGGCTCCTTAACCGACGATGTTGACGTGGCGATCTATTACGGCCGAGGCAAGTGGCCGGGCTTGCGAGCTGATAAACTTTACCAAGAATACCTAGTTCCTGTCTGTTCTCCTCAACTGTTATTGACAGATAAACCATTAGCTGAGCTAAAGGACCTTAATAACCACACTTTACTTCATGATACTTCTCGTAAAGATTGGAAGCAGTTCGTGAAGCAGCATGATATTGATGGGGTGAATGTCAACCACGGCCCGATTTTCAGCCACACAGCGATGGTGCTGCAAGCCGCTGCTCACGGCCAAGGGGTCGCGCTGGGTAATAACGTATTAGCTAAACCAGATATTGAGGCGGGTCGACTGGTATGCCCATTTGATGAGGTACTGGTGAGTAAGAATGCTTTTTACGTGGTTTGTCATGAGCAGCAGGCCGATACTGGACGAATTTCGACTTTCCGAGATTGGATGTTAAAAACCGCCAGTCGTGAGCAGCAGGAGCTACGCTAATGGATAATGTAATCATTAATGGTGATGGCGACGTCACCTTTCTTTTTGCTCATGGTGCAGGCGCTGGAATTGATCATGCATTTATGCAGACCCTAGCTGAGGGGATCGCCTCTCATGGGATAAAAGTGGTGCGCTTTAACTTTCCTTACATGATCAAGCGAGGAGAAGATGGCAAAAAGCGCCCACCCGATCGAGCTCCCAAGCTTATAGAAGCATTCGAGCAAAAGATTGCAGAGTACAGCAAGCAAGGTAAGGTCTTCATTGGTGGTAAGTCGATGGGAGGGCGTATGGCAAGCTTGTGTAGTGATAATGAAAACGTTGCTGCTGTTGTTTGTATGGGATTTCCATTCCACCCACCAGGTAAGCCTGAAAACTTCAAAGGCGAGCACATGGCCAGCTTAACTAAGCCATGCCTAATTGCTCAAGGGGATCGAGATCCATTTGGTACTCAAGAGGATATTGCTGGCTACAAGTTATCAGACCAAATAGAGCTGTGTTGGATTCCAGATGGTGAGCACAGTTTTAAACCTCGTAAGCGCTCGGGTTATACCGAAGAGGGTAACTTACAATTGGCTATAGATAAGGTGGCCGAGTTTATTCTTCGGGAGGCGAAACGTGCGCTCTAATCATCTATTAACTTTGCTATCAGTGCTTGGCGCTGTCGCCGTGATGCTCGGAGCGTTTGCCGCTCACGGGCTAAAAGCCATGCTTAGCCCATATCACCTTGAAGTCTTTAATACAGGGGTGTTTTATCAGTTTATTCATGTGCTTGCCGCACTATTTTGCTGGTTACTGATGTTGCGTGCATCGGTCAAAACGCAAAAAACACTGCGATGGGCGATAAATTGCTTTATCATCGGCATCTTTTGTTTTAGTGGCAGCCTTTATGCTTTGGCAATCACTGGGATTAAATGGTTTGGACCGATAACACCAATGGGTGGTCTGCTGTTTATTGTCGGTTGGTTGATGCTAGCGGTATCGGCGTGGAAATTTGAAGAGGTGACTCAGTGAAACAGTTAATGCTTTACTGTCGACAAGGGTTTGAAAAAGAGTGCGCAGGTGAAATTCAAGACCGCGCAACTCAGTTGGAAGTGTACGGCTTTCCTCGTGTAGCAAAAAACTCGGGTTACGTACTTTTTGAGTGTTATCAAGATGGTGACGCTGCCAAGCTGGTAAAAGAACTGGACTTCCAATCGCTGATCTTTGCTCGTCAGATGTTTGCTGTCGCTGCTGAGTTTAGCGAGCTGCCAAGCGATGACCGTATCTCGCCGATTTTGTCAGAACTGGCAGAGCACGAAGAGTTGCCAATCTGTGGCGACTTACGTATCGAGACCCCTGATACTAACGAAGCGAAAGAGCTTTTGAAGTTCTGCCGCAAGTTTACCGTGCCGCTTCGCCAAGCGATGCGTGGCAAAGGTTTGTTGTATAAGAAAGACAACCCTAAAAAGCCGGTGATGCACCTTTGCTTTGTTGCGCCGGGCCACTGTTTTGCAGGTTTCTCTGTCGCAGGTAATAACTCTGCGTTCTTTATGGGCATTCCTCGTTTGAAGTTCCCAGCGGATGCGCCAAGCCGCTCAACCTTGAAGCTGGAAGAGGCATTTCATGTATTCATCCCTCGTGACGAGTGGGATGATCGACTGGCTTCAGGGATGTGGGGTGTAGATCTTGGTGCCTGTCCTGGAGGCTGGACCTACCAATTGGTTAAGCGCTCGATGTTCGTTCACTCCATTGATAATGGCATGATGGCTGATAGCTTGATGGAAACTGGCCAGGTGAAACATCACCAAGAAGATGGCTTTAAGTTTGAGCCACCACGTAAGAATGTCACTTGGTTGGTTTGCGACATGATTGAGAAGCCAGCACGTGTGGCTCACCTCATGGGTGAGTGGATCATCAAAGGTTGGGCTAAAGAAGCTATTTTTAACCTCAAGTTGCCGATGAAAGGCCGCTACGATGAAGTACTGCAAGATATCGAGAACTTGAAGCAGTTCCTAATTGAGAACAAGGTTAAATTCCGCATGCAGGCGAAACACCTTTATCATGACCGTGAAGAGATCACGGTGCATGTTCAGTGTTTGTCGAACATCTCGCCGCATTAATGGTTCGGTAACGGGGAAAGGGCCGCTATGCTTAGCGCAAAAGGGTGTTGGTCTTTTTACTCGATTGGAAGTTTATAAGGGGAAGCTGGTGCTTCCCCTTTGTTTTTGCTCAATTGGTTTGCGGGCCTTCAAAGCGCAGGTCTTGCAGGTTAAACCCAAGCTCCATGTCGGTTTTGAGTCCTGCGACTTGTTTGCACAAACGCGCAGACTCAATATGCTCATCCAATTTCTTGCGATATTTGCTCGGCAACTCTTCACTGGCAAAGGCCGCTTCAATATCTGGAAATTGAGTTAAGATCTCTTTAGCTGCTTTTGGTCCTACCCCAGGAACTCCCGGTACTTGGCTTGAACTGATCCCTGTTAGTCCCCAGTAGTCTGCAAGTTGCTCTGGTGTTACCCCAAACTCTTTTTCGATGAATGGTGCATCTAACCAGCGGTGCTGAAAATAGTCTCGAATCTGCAGTGTTGGCTGTAGCAATTGACAGTAACCTTTATCGGTCGAGATTATTGTTACTTTTTGCCCATGTCCTGCGACTTTAGTGGCGAGTGTTGCCACCAAATCATCCGCCTCATCACCATCAGAAAGCAGAGAATCAATCCCAAGCTCCCACCATGCTTGTTGAATGGTATCTAGGCCATTTAGCAAGGGTTCTGGCATCGGTTTACGATTCTGTTTGTAAGCGGGCAGTACTTCTGCGCGCCAGCCTCTGTCCTGACCGTGATGGTCAAATACTGCGATCATGTGGGTCGGCTGGGATTCGTTGATGATTCGACGCAAGGTACGGCTAGTCGTCTCGATAGTACGGGCGATGTCGGTTGCATCTGGTTGGGCAGAGTGCACACGACGAATAAGGTTGAGTGCGTCGATAATAACTAGGTGGATTGCAGACATAAAAACAGTAAAAAAGGGGCTCAAGGCCCCTAGTGTAAAGGATTCAAGATCAAGCTGCTAATCCTTGCCCGCAATTTTATAGCAAGGTATGTATTCAGAGCCCGGAAGTTTCATTCTTTGCTGAGCAACAAAGTCTTTCAATAGGCGGTCCATCTTATCCATCAGTTCGCTATCACCATCGAGAATAAATGGGCCACGACGTTTGATTTCTCGTATGCCTTCTGCTTTGACATTACCCGCCACAATGCCGGAAAACGCACGGCGCAGATTAGCAGCCAGCACTTCTGGCTTTTGGCTTAAGTGAAGGTCCAAATTAGCCATGTTTTCATGGGTTGGGTCAAAAGGCATTTGGAACTCAGGCTCAATCTTCAGTGACCAGTTGTAGCTAAATGCATCGCCGGTATCTTTACGATGCTCACGCACTGACTCCATTGATGATTTAATAATTCGCGCAGCTTTAGCGGGATCATCGACGACAATCTCATAGTGTTTTTGGGCTTGCTCGCCCAAGGTTTCACCAATAAAGGCATCGATTGAGCGGAAATAGACTTCGCTCTCTTTTGGTCCAGTTAATACGATAGGCAGTGGCTGGTCGATATTGTCTGGATGCATCATGATGCCGAGAATGTATAACAGCTCTTCTGCGGTACCTGGGCCGCCTGGGAATATGACAATTCCGTGCGCCATACGAACAAAAGCCTCTAAGCGCTTTTCAATATCCGGCATGATGATGAGCTCATTCACAATCGGGTTTGGCGGCTCAGCTGCGATGATGGAAGGCTCGGTCAGGCCAATGTAGCGAGGGGCTTCGTAGCGCTGTTTAGCGTGACCAATTGCAGCGCCTTTCATTGGCCCTTCCATAGCCCCAGGGCCACAACCAGTACAGATGTTAAGCTCGCGTAACCCGAGCTCATGGCCAACTTCTCGTGTGTATTGGTATTCGATTGGGTTAATTGAATGTCCACCCCAGCACACCACTAGATTTGGGTCAAAACCGGGATAAAGCGCTCCGGCATTTCTCAAAATACCAAACACTAAGTTGGTGATGTGATCGGATCGAGTCAGGTTCAGGCGCTGGTTGTCAGCCAGATGAGAGTTTACATAGACGATATCGCGCAATACGGAAAATAGGTGCTCTTGGATACCTTTGATGATGGTGCCATCGACAAAAGCGTGTTCTGGCGGGTTATTGAGTTCGAGTTTGATACCACGTTCACGTCGTTTGACGCTCACGTCGAAGTTGAGGTATTTGTTGAGCAGTTCATCGGAGTTATCGGTATGGCTACCGGAATTCAATACGGCGAGAGTACAGTTTCGATACAGTTGATATAGGTCGCTCGATGCAGTTTTCTTTAAGCGTTCAACTTCAATTTGGGAAAGCAGATCCATGCTGCCTGCAGGACTGATATGGGTGATCATAGGCACCTCCATTGTTCTTGTTATGTCTTTTTACCTTATACGTGAATAACAAGATGTGCCACTAATTGGTGCAGAAAACATGGCTTAGGTAGGAGTATTACTCTTTTTATATTAATGGCTTATAGCCAGCTGATACGGTTGGTACCAGAGCGTTTTGATTGGCGAAGAGCGGTATTGAGACGATCAAGCACTTCTTCTGGCGTGTCAGAGTCTTTAAATGCAGCAGAAGCGATCGAGACAGTGATTTGAATGTTTTGTTCACGAAATCTAAACGGTAGATCGCCAATTTGCACCTGAATCTTCTCTAGCACTTCACGTGCTTTTTGATCTGAAGCTTCGGGCATAATGACCACAAACTCTTCGCCACTAAAGCGTGCGACGATATCTTTTTCTGATAAAGACTTCTTGATTGTGCGAGCAATTATCTTCAGCGCTTTATCGCCAGCGGTGTAACCAAAGCTATCGTTAAGCACTTTAAAGTTATCGAGATCGAAGGTGGCAATTCGTAGCGAGTGTTGAGAGCGGATCCAGCGGCGATATTCTAGCTCCAACTTCTCCGACAGGGCGGAGCGGTTGTATACCTTGGTTAAAGGATCAAGCTGCATACGCTGCGCTTGCTCGAGCAGACGGCGGCGATAATTCTGGGTCTTCTCATGCAGAGTTTCGAGCTGATTGCGCTCATGTTGCCAGCGGTCAATAAGTTGTTTCTCACGCTTCTCTACATGCTCTAGACGTTCGGTTAGCGACCCAATTTGCTCAAGCAGTGGTGACATCGCTGCTTTCAGTGCCTCAAGCTCGGTCTCTGCACGTAGTGTCGCTTTGCTTTTATCGACCAGCTCGCCAAGCTCTTGGTGCATGCTCTGGCGATGCTCGGTGTAAGACTGGCTTTGTTTGAGGCTTTGGTCCGCGCTCTTTAACGTTGAGCTGAGAGATGAGTTAACTTCGTCGAGTAGCTTTTCCGAACTCTTACGTTCGTAATGCGTCCCTTCAATCACCAACTTAAGGATCTTGAGGATAAGTTCAAACAGCTCATTGGGTTGAACACCAACCAACAGCTTGGCTCGAATATCCATTAAAGTTTCACCTGAATCGCCGTCGAAATCGATCTCGGTGATCAGGTTTTGCAGCTGATCGGTCAGCGTATCAAGCTGTTCTTGATCAAAAGGGGAGTTGAATGCGAGGTTGTTGCGAGAAGAGTTGGACGCCATGATTTTAGTGGCGCGCTCATACAAGCTCAGTAGTCGACCGGCTTGGTCAATCTCTTTGTTTAACTTTTCATTAGGGAATTGCAGCAAGTTACGCAGCTCACGTTTGAGCTGTGCAGGTAGGCCGGGGATACGCTGTAGCGTTTCTCCGCTTTGACGAACTTTCTCACATAAGTGGTCTGATTGCCTTTCCATTCTCACTGTGTTCTGTTTCAGCATACGTTCCAACACCACCAGCTTTGGGATCAAGCGGGATAGGTCTTGCTGCTGTTCAATGTCGGTTTTGAGAGAGCTAAGGCGATGGTCAAGTTCTCCATTTTGTCCAAGGCAAGCATCGGACAAATTGGTGATGATTCGCTTAAGGACACCTTGTTCACGCTTAAACTTGAACGTGCTGTCACGTTGAGATAGACGAGACTGATCCAACTTGTGGGTCAGACTTTGTATCTCTTTTTGCAGCTCCTGTTCAAGGGAGGTCAGTTCACTCATATATCGCGTTGCCAAGATGATCCGATGGCGAAATCCATTCATCCGATAATAACAAAAAACGCAACAACGTCACTTTTTAAATGACTAATCGATTATTAATTAGTCACTAAGTGTCAATTTTTTGAGGTCTTCCTCATTTTGTGGCGCAGAATAGGCTTTGATCAGTCCTTGATTCATCGCTTGTTTACATGCCAAACGTATGTCGTCCGTAGCAAAACTCGCTGCAGGAGCACTCTCAATAGCACGTAAATATACCCATTGGCTCTCTTCTGAGTTTTGTCCTAACTCAAGGCTACGCGCTAAATGTGTCGACATTAATAAAATGTCGATGAGCTCTTGATCATTTATCGCAGTGTAAGCTCTCGGCAGGAAAGGATAATCTGCCATACCCACACGGACTTTGCTCGAAATTTTTCTTTCTGGCTCAAAATCTGAGATCCAGCTGCAAATTTTATCAAACATCGCTTGCGGCTTTGCTTCAGTGTCGGTGTTAGGCTCGACGTAAAGAAACATAGCATCTGAGAAATGATAAAGCCTTGCAGGCTCTTGGATGCGCGACTTAATGTAATCGCCAAACTCTTTCTCTAAGCTCAAACCGGCCTTGTAGCCTTGTTCTAGATAGGTATAGCGCAGCAGCGGCAGCTCAAACATGGCAAAGCGTAGGCGATCGCTAAAGGGTTCATTAATTAGCTCACCAGTTTGCCACTGTTCAAAGGTGTCACTGCTTCGTTTCAACGACCCAGGTAGTTTGATGTTGAGCATTCTCAGGTTTTGCAGGCCTGAGCGGGTATGGGTGTAGAGATCTTGCGTCAAGCTTTTGACTTGTTTTTTGTATTTATCAACCACATAGCCGCGACGTAAGGTAATGAGGACAAACAACAATGAGACGGCAAATAGGGCAAGTGATGTCTTTTGAAACTTGCGCGCTCGTTGCTCTGATGATGTTAATTCTTCCTCAAGGCCTTTGTAGTGTAGCGACTGTTCTATGATCTCTTTTTGTTGGCGCAATACATCTTCGTTGATCTGGTTGATTCGCTTTTCTTGCGTCGCTGCCAATATCGAGTGCTGCCTCATTGCCGCTAGTGCTTCTGAGAATCGGCTCTGTTTTTGAAAGGCGTTAGAAAGCACCAAATAGGCTTTGCGCATGATAGCGTTGCTCTCAAGCTCCATACCTACTTCGAGCGCTTGGTTGGCATTTTTTACCGCATTCTCAAGATGGTTTTGCTGAATGGCTAGCTCGGCGGTCAATAGCATGGCTCTTGCTTTGAGCGGCTTAAGCTCAGTGTAGGCAACCAGATTTTTCGCTTTATCTAAGTAGCGCTCAGCCAGTGGAAAGTTAAACAGTTGCATGTAGGTGTCAGCAATAGACAGTCTCAGGTCAATCACATCATGCATGTCTCGCGAGAAATATTCGTGGTCAAGTACATTAAAGTAGTGGACCAAGGCAAGGTTGTATTTGCCTTGTTGGAAATAGATATCCGCCATCTGTTTTAACACATCGGCAAGGATGCGTGATTGGTCAAACTTTCCGTAAAAGTCGGCTGCACCAATTAAGTGTTCAAGCGCTTTATCCAACACCTGTCTTTGCATAAATAGCTGAGCGAGTTGGTAGTTAGCCTGAGCGAGGTATAAGCCGGTTTCTTGTTCAACTGCTTTCCAGTAACTGGTAAGTAACTCGGTCAGCGCATTGTCGTAACTGCGATAGCGCAGGTAGTGTTGACCAACACTGAGGTGATACTGAATATCGGTCTCGACCGAGTTCATACTGACAAGGTAATCTGCGGCTACCATAAATTGGCGCTCGGCGTCATCACGGGCACCTTGGGTTGAATCGATTTCCCCTCTCAGCATCGCAAGCTCGTAGTACAAAGAGTTACCGAGTTGGGTGGCAGCAGGCAAATATTCCAGCTCGTCTTCTACTTGGTCGAGTAGCTTATCGGCTTTTTCCGGATCGTGGGTTTGACGCCATAAAAGCTCCGCTTTGAGGATATAGGTTTCTAAGCGGACAAACGGCAAGTTATGGCGGTCGGCAAGCTCAATAGCTGTGTCTATATGCCTCAACGCCAGTTTAGGTTTACCTTGAAGATAATGAGACTCGGCCAAAATATGGTAGGCATCGATACTGCTGTTTGGCGAGCGCAAGGTGGTGTCGGTCTCTTCACGTGGGATTGCCGACGGGCCTTTTGCACTGTTTTCTGTCAGTTTGCGCTGCGACAAGTATTTCTCAGCAATTAGCTGCGCTTGCTTAGGGTTGATTTCAACCAGCTTGGCAGCTTCGCTCAGTACCGGAGAGGTATAAAGCTTGGCTTGGGTGCTCGGTGCGAGCAATACCATAAGTAACAACAGCTGAATACGAGCAAGCCATTTCATGCGTTAAGGGTTCTCCGGTTTTTCTTATTACTGACGTGCTAAACGACGGTTGTGCGTTGGCATTTGTGCGCTGCTACTGCGAAATGGATTGATATCCAGTCCACCACGGCGTGTGTAACGAGCATACACATTCAGTGACTGTGGTTGACAGTATTTCATGATGTCAGTGTAGATGCGTTCGACGCACTGTTCATGAAACTCATTGTGCTCACGGAACGACACTAAATAGCGCAGCAATGCTTCTTGGTCGATTTTGTTGCCAGTATATTCGATTCTGACACTGCCCCAATCCGGTTGGTTAGTAATTAGGCAGTTTGATTTAAGCAGGTCACTATATAGGGTTTCAGTGACTATGTTTTGACCTGACTCAGTTTTGAGTAGTTTGTCATCGAATTCGTAACTTTCGATTTCGATATCTTGCTCATCGATGCAGGTGCCTTCAAAGCAATCCACTGGCTCGGCGGAGAACTTACTTAGTTTATCAATGCGCACTTCCACTTGCTCACCAGCACACGCAGAGAGATCTTTGGTTAACGCCGCCTCGACATCTTGCCATTGGGCAAACTTGGTTTGGTTAAAACTGTTTAGGTACAGCTTGAACGACTTTGATTCCACCAAATTTGGGCTGGTGGCAGGCAGTCTCACTTCACCAATCGCCACTTGTGGCAAACCTTTATCGTTTAGCCAAGATAGCTCATACAAGGTCCAGATGTCGGTGCCATAGAAAGGCAGTTCATCCCCTAAGTCCAGATCGTCTCGATTGAGACTACGAGGCACAGGTTGAAGTAGGCTTGGGTCGTATTGGCTGCTGTACTCAGTTTTTTGTCCGAGCGTTAATCCAGCGAGCTCTTTTGCATCAGAATATTTACTCATACTTAGCTCAAAGATCGATTAGAATGGCGCAAAGTTTACCGATTACCACTTAACAGTAAAGTCAAAGTGGTACAGATTTGAGGATATTTCCATGTCACACCCGGTGGCCAAAGCGCTGTTTGACTTTTCTACACGTTTTATCGAGCAATACCAGGCGCAAAATGGCACCTTGCCACGTAATGAAGAGTTGATGGGCATTCCATCACCTTGCATCGAGCGAACACTCGATGACAGCGTAGAATGGCAAGCCCAAAAAAATACCACTCCGTTAGATTTTTCCAATGTAGAGCAAGCTATTGAGCTGACGCTGCATGAAGACATTAAGGCGTTTTATGGCAGCCAACTTAGCGCAGACATGGAAGCTGAGTGGGATGGTAAGCCACTGACCTTACTGCAAGTATGGAGTGAAGAAGATTTCACTCGACTTCAAGAAAACATGTTAGGTCACTTGGTGACTCAGCGCCGTTTAAAGCTTAAGCCGACCATGTTTATTGGTGTGACGGACGCTGAATTGGACGTAGTGTCTATTTGCAACATTAGCGGTGAAGTGATTTTCGAACGTCTAGGCACGGATAAGCGAGATGTACTAGCGCCAAATGTTGCTGACTTCATTACCAAACTGACGCCAGTGGTGGCTTAAGATGTACATTACTGAAATCAGTTTTGAGCTTTATCGTGATACCTCTATGGGGGAGGTAGAAAAAAGCATTAACTACCTGCTTGATTGCTTACGCTACAACGGCCAAGTGATCGGGCGTGAGCTGCCGGTTGCAATGGAAGATGGCAGTTTTACCGCTCGTGTCGTGTGCCCTGAAGCGGATAGTTTGCACCCGCAGTTTTTTAGCCCTCAAGTCAAACATGCCATCAATCAGCTTGCTGACGCAGGTTTATTGCAACCTAAAGTGCGAGTAGTGGGGCAGGACATGAACTCTGACCCAAGTGATGAGCCTCATACGCCAAGCTGGCAGGTGCTATACACCAGTTATCTGCACACCTGTTCACCGATTCGCTGTGGTGACCATTTCCAACCAGTTCCACTCTATCGTTTGCCTGCCGTTGCCAATGGTGATCAGAAGCAGATTATCAAGTGGCAAGAAGATTGGAGTGCCTGTGATCAACTGCAAATGAACGGTTCGGTGGTTGAGCATCCGTCGCTGCATGAGATCTCTTCAAGTAAAAGTTTGCTATTTAAGCGTGGCTGGGATTTATGTCGCCGCATGAAAGTCGTCAGCGGTATTCCTACCTATCTTTATATCTACCGTGTGGGTGGGGTCAGTAAAGAGGAAGAGCAAGCTCGAGTGTGCCCTGTATGTGGTGGTGAGTGGGCGCTAGAGTCTCCAATCCATGGCGTATTTGATTTTAAGTGTGATGAATGCATGCTGGTCAGTAACTTATCTTGGGATTTCAAAGATTGATTGAGTCTCTCAAGTGAGCCCCGCAGCGGTTTACAACCACGGATGGTTTTAATAATCTGTTTTAGCCTTGATGGTATTTAGGCGTAATTTGATCATGTAGTGCAAAAGGATTTGTGTCGTATGGTATTGACTGAGCAAGAGTTGCAGCGGATTCAGGCGAACTATGCCTTGATAGAGCAGGATTCAGCGGCGTTTAGCCAAATTTTCTATCAAAAGCTGTTTGCTCTCGACCCAAGTTTGCGAAGTTTATTTCGCAACGATATCAAGATCCAGGGCCGTAAATTGATGGCGATGCTTGAGTTGGCAGTGCGTGATCACCAAGATATGGCGATGCTGGTGCCAATGCTGCATCAATTGGCTGAACGCCACAATGATTACCAAGTAAAGAAAAGCCACTTCAAACACCTTAACACCGCGGTTCAAGCGGCGTTAAGTGAGTATCTCGGGGAACGACTAACCGAGCAAGATGCCAAAGCGTGGCGCACATTGTTTCAGTTTCTTGCCGATACTATGACGCCGCATCTGCATCACTAGGCGTTCTTTTCGAGTGCTTCAATGCGCTGTGTTAGCGCTTTAACTTGAGATTCTAATTCAGCGATACGCTGCTCAGGCGATTGCGCTGCCGCTTGGGTGGCGATTTCCACTTTTGGCACTCTGGCGCTACTTTTCCAACTTTTTAATACCGAGATAATAGCCGGCATTGGTACATTTGAAGTCAGCCGAGCACGGATCAAAGCAATAGAAGGCTCTTTACCCTGAGCGGAAATCGATTCGATAGCATTAGTGATCTCCTCGGTAACATCTTTGGTTAACATAAAAATCTCTCCTTTTTGAACTTCCTAAAAGTACCACAATCGACTCGTCGGTGTGTTTTTAAAATCATTCATTAGCTCGGTTTGAGCTTCATCACACTTATTATTTGAGTCTAAAACGGCTGTTATGGACGATTTGCTATTGGTTTTGTAAGAGATCTCTTACAAGGAATGTAGGAGATTACGCTTTGTTGATATGGGTAAATGTAGCTGATGTTTTTTAAGTTATTGAAAAAATAGAGTTTGTTATCTTTTTTCTCAATTGATAAGGAAAAAATCTCGATATAGTCTATTGTCCGAATTCTGTCAGAGGGTAATCTTAACCCTGTCGGAAGGATGCTGACACGGAACAGGAAACAGCCAAGGATTTGGTTATCTTCAGGATGAAGATTTGGTTATACAGGATGTGTGACCAGCATGGAGCGAAACGGACATTGAATGGACGCAATAGTTACTAGGATGGTAACTACTATGGAAAGACAATGGACACCTCTAGGATTGAGGCAAGGAACGAACATCAGGATGATGTAAGGGACACCGCTCAGGGAACAAGTGAAGTGCGCTAACGAGGATTGTTAGCAGATCAGGATAAGATCATACGGACACCGCTAGGAAGGCGACGAAAGGACTAAGCTGACGGAATCAGCACACTATCATGGATTAGATGCATGGAGCACCTATAGTAGCTGGATTGCTGCGAGTAAGACTAATGCCCCGGTACGCAAGTGCCGGGGCTTTTCTTTTTTGGTCGGTAAGCGGTAAGCGGGCGCATTCGCTTACGGGAATCGGTGTTAGCCTTGATATAAAGATTCTCTACGGACCAAAGTAGCCGTTTCCCGTTTCCCGTTTCCCGTTTCCCGCTCTTAAACTCTATAAGCCGGCAAATTAAACCAAGTCGGCGCAAATCCCACCATCACCAGCTCCCCTTGATAGCAATCATCCCCCAGCGATGAGAACTCAAACTGATACAGTGTATGCCAGCCCAAACGGCCGTCTTTGTGGCGCATTTTATGGCCTTTGAATGCCACTGAGAGCAGTTGTAGCTCCAGTTTTTTGCATCGATGGGCAATGGCGGCTTTGGCCAATTCTGACTGCCTGCGCTGCTGCCAGAACAGAGCGCAAAACAGAACCAATCCGAGAATTGCAAATAAATCGCCTATCATGCTTGGCCCTTAGCATTTTGCTGTAAGTTCAGCAGTGCTTGAGCAAGCTCTGGGCTTGGTGCACCATGAAGCAGAGGCAGGAACACCATACGAAGCTCTGGGATCATCACCAAGTCGGCAAATAGCTGATTGAACAGATCTTGATTGTTGGTCTGAGCAAGACGCAACAAGAATAGCTCGGCACTCTTTGGCTGCTTGAGAGCGCTCCAACAACGGCCAGCAAGGGCAATCAGTACTTCTTGGTGACTCAAACGGGCAGATTGCAATATGGTTTGGGTTAAGCTGGCTAGCTGCTCTGGGTTTGACCCAGAAAGGGCTCGAGCCAGTGCTGCCAGTAGGTAAAGATCTGGGTTGTCGGCGCTGCACTCGTTGGTGGCAAGTTCATTAAGGCGCTGAGCAAGTTTTGCAGGCAATTCAATATGTTCAAGAGCACCTAACAGAGCATAGAGCGGTTGAGCGGGCAAATGGTTAAGAGATTTACGCACTGCCACCCCGTTTTGGTTGTCGCTTAGGCGAGCGGCAATATCCGTGATGCCTTGCAGACCGACGGTTTGCCACTTATCCCAACCAAGTCCGCCGCCAAAGTAGTGCTGAGCATGCTCATAGTATTGGCTGGCAGGCAGTTTCATTTTCGCCCGCAATACACTGTGATAAACCGCCAATTTATCTTCGGCGGGCTTAAAGGTGTATGGGTTGTTGGAGAGCTTCTCTTGCTGCTCTTCACTGAGCTCTCCGCTGATGCGGGTGCCCATCGCTTCTAAAACATACTTGATGAAGTTGCCGATATCGGCTTGCTTAAAAAGCCCGCGTTCATCAAGAGGAAACTTCAAAAACCAAATCCAAGGTTGCGGCTGTTCATTCCAGTAGGCAATAGCAATATGAGCATGCCTCTGGATAGGGAATGGGTAGGGTTGTTGAGCCTGTTCAACGCTTTCAAACAGCTTATTGTCGACCAGCGACACTTTTCGGCTTAGATCATAAATAAGGTATTGGTTACCACTTTGACTAAGCAGCTGACTAAGGGTGTGAAAGGTTTCCATGGAAATGTGATTCCTATTTGTCTTTTTTTAATAAATGGTATTCTATGGCGATTTTTCAAGTCCACTTAACGGATATCCGAGCGGATTATGAACCAAAGTACTCAAATTAATGCCTTGCTTGACCAACTTTGTGAGCAGATGCAAGCCTGCCATCTTTGGCAAAGCACGCCACCATCTCCTGAGCAGTTGGCAAGTACCCAGCCTTTTGGCCTCGATACGCTTGAGCCTGCACAGTGGTTGCAGTGGGTGTTTGTCGCCAGATTCCGAGCTTTGATTGAAGCGGGTCAACCTTTGCCAACCGGCTTTGAAATCGCACCATACTTTGAAGAGGTATGGAAAGAGCAGCCAGAATATCGCAAGGTACTAGATGTTATCGTCAATATTGATCGACAGGCAAAATCATCATGTTAGAAATTGTTTATCAAGACGAGTATTTGGTTGCGGTGAATAAGCCTGCGGGCATGTTGGTGCACCGCTCATGGCTGGACAAACACGAAACTCAGTTTGTGATGCAAACCCTGCGAGATCAACTTGGCCAGCACGTCTTTCCTTTGCATCGATTAGACCGCCCAACCTCAGGTGTATTGGTGTTTGCATTATCGAGTGAAGTCGCTTCTGAAGTGATGCCGATGTTTGCAAACCACGAGATGGAAAAAACCTATCACGCCATTGTACGTGGTTGGATAGAAGAGGGTGGTGTACTCGACTATGCGCTGAAAGTTGAGCTGGATAAAATTGCCGATAAGCATGCCAGCCAAGAGAAAGAAGCTCAGGAAGCCGTGACGGCGTATCAACCGCTAGCCAAAGTGGAAGTGCCATACTCTACAGGTAAGTTTCCTACCACACGTTATTGTCTAATGGAGATGAAGCCTAAAACAGGACGTAAACACCAATTGCGTCGCCACATGGCTCACCTTCGCCACCCAATCGTTGGTGATACAACGCATGGTGATGGTAAGCACAACCGCCTATATCGAGAAGAGTTTGACGCTCATCGTTTGATGCTTCATGCGTCGGAGTTAGCCTTTATTCACCCTTATACCAAAGAGCCAGTAGTGATCAAAGCTAAGTTAGATGAAACTTGGCTGCAGTTGCTGGAGCGTTTTGGGTGGGATGTTCCTGAGTAACAACGGGTGTTGGACGAACCTCCCCCTTTTCAAGCGGCCATCGCTCTGGGGGAGGGCTTATTTACTACTTCAACTTCTCCAAATCCGCCTCTATCTCATGAATCTTACTAGAGACGACTTTCTCTAGATGGCGAAGGTCATTCAATATCTTCTGTTTAACATCAACCTCAGCCAATTTTTCTGGGCGGGTGATGGTGTTGAGCTCGTCAATTACCAAGGTCAAATTGCGGTTAATTTCAGTTACTTCTTTGTACTGATGACTACCACTGTCGACCAACACGTTTTTGTGTTGTCTTGGATACTTGAACTTAACGCTTTTTGCAAAGAACTCGCCTTTTTGTTTATGAAAATAGATTTTTAAGACGTCTTTGTGAGCTTCCTGACGAAGAGAGTAGCGTTCGATTTGGGTTGGATCTTGGATGCCTAATCCAGTTAGGTTTGGATACATATAGGTCCTCACTACATTGACTGATTTATTGGGACTAGCCATAACAATGTAGCAGTCAAACCCACTAGTTTCAGATCAAGAAATAGAGAGTTGTGGGCAAGATCGCGCTCTTGCCCACGATTTGGAGTTTTATTCTGGCAGTAGCTCGGAGACTCGTTCTACTAACTGATCTCTAAGGATTTCTTGCTCCTGAGCGGATAAAGGTCCTCCATCAGGTGAGGTCAGAATAAACAAATCTTCCGCTCGCTCACCGATAGTGGTGATCTTTGCAGCATGTAAGTTGATTTTTAACTTAGCGAAAGTCGCTCCCACCTTGGCCAGCAGTCCAGGTGTATCAAGCGCAACGAACTCCATTAAGGTGCGTTTTTTGGTTCGGGTTGGAATAAAGTCAACCCGAGTACGCACGTTAAAGTGGCGCAGTTTGTTCGGTGTTCGGCGCACCTTGATAGTGGTGGATTTGCCGCCTTCGAGCACGCTGAGCAGGTGTTTTATCACGTTGCGATGGCGCATCTCTTCAATCGGGTCGCCATTTTGATCAAGCACCATAAAGGTATCGAGCACAAAACCATCTTTGCTGGTCATGATTTGGGCATCATGCACGTTGAAGTTGCGTCTATCGAGTTCAGCCACCACAGTTGCAAATAGGCTCGGAAACTCTTTGGAGTAAATGAACACTTCAGTACCCCCACGGGTGGCACGTTTGCTTACCAAGACCAAAGGTTGCTCTGGTGATTCTTGATTCAGAATGTGTTCACAATGCCAAGCGATTTGCTGGTGGGTATGACGAAGGAAATAGTCGGCTTTGAAACGCTGCCATAGTCGCTCGATATCTCGGTCAACAAAGCCTTGCTTACGCAGTTGCGCCATGGCCATTTGTTGATTGTGGCGAATGCGATCACGTACATCGACAGGGTTTTCTAGACCTCGGCGCAGCGCTCTTTGGGTCGAGTGGAAAAGTTCAGCAAGTAGAGTACGTTTCCAACTGTTCCACAGCTCTGGGTTGGTCGCACAGATATCTGCGACCGTGAGGCACACCAGATATTCTAAATACTCTTCATCACGCACTTTCTTGGCAAACTCTGTCACCACATCGGGATCATAAATATCTCGACGCTGAGCGGTGACTGACATCAACAGGTGATGGCGCACCAGCCAAGAAACCAGCTTAGCTTCAGGTTTCGACAGGCCGTGCTCGATACAGAAATCGTACGCTTCAACTTCGCCAATCTCCGAGTGATCACCCCCACGTCCTTTACCGATATCATGGAAAATAGCCGCTAGAATAAGTAGCTCTTTTTTCTGAATTCTTGGGTACACTTCGCAGCAGATAGGGTGCTTATCCCGATTTTTTGCGTAGCTGAAGCCGTGAATGTGTTTAAGCAGGCGCATGCTATGCTCATCAACCGTGTAAACATGGAATAGGTCAAATTGCATCTGGCCTACGATCTGGCTCCACTGCGGCAGATAGGCAGCCATTACTCCCAATTTGTGCATCAGAGGGAACGCTCTCAACAGTGCATTGGGATGACGTACCAGCTCCATAAACTTGTCACGGGCTTCTGGGATGGTGTGCAAAAACTTGTTTAAGCGGCGGCGAGCGGTACGTAACTGACGTAGCGTTGCCGGGGCGACACTTTCTATGGTGGAGTCATTGGCGATATGCAGGAACATATCCAAAATGGTTTCTGGACGCGCTTGAAAAAGAGCAGGTTTCCTTGCTTCGATGAAAGGTCCACAGCGCTGAAAATCGTCGTCAATGATTTGAGTTACCACCACTTCTTCGTGAGGCACGATGGCATGATCAAAGAGTTTGATCAGCATTTTATTGAGTTCCGCAACTCGACGCAGCGTGCGGTAGAATTCTTTCATCATCATTTCGATAGGTTTGTTGCCTTCGCCAACAAAGCCTAAATGATTGGCGACTTGCAGCTGATGAGCAAAAGTAATGCGGTTATCGTAGCGCTTTAGCTCCATGTGCAGAGCAAAGCGCACTCGCCACAAAAAGTCCTGACACTCTTGCAGTTCACGATATTCCGCATCGGTTAAAAATCCATGGCGGCTCATTTCAAACAGTGACGTTGCACCGAAATGGCGGCGAGCAATCCAACTTAAAGTATGAATGTCGCGCAGACCACCAGGGCTGGACTTGAGATCCGGCTCTAGGTTGTAAGTGGTGTCGTGGTAGCGGGCATGGCGTGTTTTCTGTTCGTCTACTTTAGCTTTGAAGAATTCAATGCTTGGCCAGAAAGTCTCGGAGTGAATTCGTTCAAGCAGTGTGTCGTAGTGGGCTTTGTCTCCACAGATAAAACGCGCTTCTTGCAGGTTGGTTGCCACGGTGAGATCTTGCTGACCCACCTCAAAGCACTCATCAATAGTGCGCACACTGTGGCCAACTTCAAGGCGTAAATCCCAAAGCAGGGTGATGAACTCACTCACTTTCTCTTCATCTGCTTTGCAAAGAGGCTGTTTTGAAAGGATCAGGATATCAATGTCAGATAGTGGGTGAAGCTCCCCACGACCATAGCCCCCTACCGCCACCAGTGTGATGCCTGTTGGCTGGGTAAATTGGTAGTGTTGCCACAATCGCGTCAGTAGCAAATCCATGTACTCAGAGCGTCCGAGCACGAGGTCGGTCACCGGATGGTGCTGAAGAAACTCTTCTTTTTGATAGTCAGTAAATTTTGCCAGCAGCTCGCGTAGCGATTCGGATGAAAGTTGTGACTCATCCAAAGTTAAAGGTGATTGAATTGGCATAGTTTGCGTTCCGTGCAGCCTAATAGTTATGCTCTCTAATGTATCAGGCTGATGACTGTTTTGCGAAATTTGCTTGTGATTGAATTAGGTGGCGAGCTCAGAAAGCTGATCAATCAATAGTTTTAGTGGTTCTGACAGAGGATTTGACGCTTGCCAGATGGCATCGGCCGACCATCGATATTGACCTTCTTTCTCAACACCAAATTCTATCAGCTCGCCACTTTCGAATAGATGTTCGCAATGCTTGCGTGGCAAGTTCCCCCAGCCGAGACCGTTGCGAATAAGGTCTAGCGCACAAGGTAGGCTATTGACTTGGTAACAATGGTGGCTAGCGGTTTGCAGTTTACTGTGGCCCATACTCGATATAGAGCGCAATGTGATTTGACGCATCTGGCGACGTACCTGCTGGGTGATTTCTGCCCCTGTGGTTATATCAAACATGGCGGCATACTCAGGGCTTGCGACAGTAGCGAAAGGAAATGATTTTAGCTTCAATTGAGCGAAGTCCATGCCGTACAGCTCAACCGATAGCACGATGGCGATGTCTACTTCACCACTTCTTGCCTTCTCAATGCACTCAGAGGTGTCACCCTCAATAAATACCAAATCTAACGCAGGATATTGTCGACTCACTTGAGTAATTGCGGTGGTGAACTGTAAACCCAAGATAGAACTATCGATAGCAATGGTGATTTTGGTCGGCAGTTCTTGCAGCACGCTGAGGGTTCGATAGTTGAACTGCTCAATTTCAAATTCGATGGCTTTTGCGTGCTGATAAAGCTCTTCTGCTTTTTGGTTTGGCGTCAAAAAACTAGCGTGACGCTCGAACAATTCAAAACCGAGATCGAGCTCAAGGTTGCTGATGCGCTTACTCAGGGTGGAAGCGTGCTTTTTTTCCTTTCTAGCTGCGAGAGCGAAGCTACCATTCTCATACACCGCAATAAAGGCGGAAATTTGTTCGATACTAGGGTTCATTATTGCCGTCCTAAATAGAGTGTTGATTGATATTCATTATTATTGGCTGTTAAGCATGAAGAATGTTCATGCTGAGCGTGACAATTATAGTCATGCCCAGCGAGTTTGTGAATGGGGTAAAGCGTGAATAATGGCAATGGTTTAATATAATATCTAAATGCATTGGAGCAGATTGTGAAAACTAAATCATACTTGCTTTCTTCACTAGCGATGTCGCTAGTGCTGGCAGCAGGCACAGCAGTGGCAGGTGAAAACGCAGATACGGTGTACATCAATGGACAAGTGTACACAGTGAACGAAAGCCAAGCGTGGGCGGAAGCCTTTGCGGTAAAAGACGGTGATATCGTTAAAGTTGGTAGCAGCAAAGAAATCACTAACTTTAAAGATTCAGATACTGAAGTTGTTGACCTAAAAGGCCAGTTTGTACTTCCGGGCTTTGTGGATGCGCACACCCATCCGGTTCGAGTAGCCATGATGGAAAACGTGTTCTTTAGCCATAGCGCTTTCGATATGGTGACACCAGATGAATTTGGTAAGCTGCTTCAAGAGTATGTAAAAGGTAAAGGTGCTAACAAAGAGTGGGTTTACGGCAAAGCGTTCTCTTGGACCTTTTTCCACAATACTGGTGTAGAAATGGATCGCCATTTCCTAGATAAGTACGTGCCTGATCGCCCGGTTGCGATTGAAGATGATGGTGGTCACGTTGTTGTGGTGAACACTAAAGCGCTTGAAGCGGCGGGCATCACGAAAGATACAGTAGCACCAGAAGGTGGCAAATACGGTAAAGATGAGAATGGCGAACTGAATGGCCACCTGATTGCAGGTCCGGCGATTCAATCGGTGCTCATTCATCACCCGCCTCACCTACAGCAAGATGTAACCCAAGCGGCGTTTGAATCAATGCAAACCAACAACCGCTTTGGTATCACGGGCATGAAAGTTGTAGAAGGTGATCGTGAGCAAATGCAGGCTTACCATGACCTTGATGCTGACGGTCGCTTAACTGCAGACGTGAACATGCACCCATATTTGAAAGAGTTCTTCTTCGGTACTGATATTACGCCAGCATTGAATGAGAAAGAGAAATATGAGACTGAGCGCTTCCGTATCGATGGTGTTAAAGCGTTTATTGACTCCTCTTTCTTTGGCCGTGCGGCTGCAATGCATAAGCCTTACAAAAACTCAGATGACTACGGCAAGCTATACACACCGTACGAAGAGTTCAAAGATATCATGATCAAATACAATGGCATGGGAATGTCAGTAACTACTCACTCAGTGGGTGATCGTGGTACCTCATTAGTGCTTAAGGCGATGGAAGAGTCTGCAAAGGTTAACGGTATTGAAAAGGTTCGAGCACTGCGTAACCACATCGCACACTGTTTCATGGTTCAAGAGCAAGATTTCGGCCGCGCTAAGAATCTAGATGTTTCTCTAGAATTCTCGCCAGGCTTCTGGACTCCACTACCACTTTACAAAGTGCTTGAGCAAGAGATGGAAGTTGAAGACATCATGAATTTCTTCCCAATCAAGCAAGCAGCTGAGCACGGTAACACTTATATTGCCGCAGCTGACTGGAGCCAAAGTGAGATTGATCCACTGGTTCACATCGAGACCCTAACGACTCGTCGTTTTGCGGGCCAACCGGAAACTGCTGAGACCCTAAACTCTGACATGCAGATCCCTCTGGAAACAGCTATTCGTGCCTACACCATCAACCCGGCGTATGCGATGAAGCTGGAAGACAAAGTGGGCTCTTTGGAAGTAGGTAAGAAAGCAAACTTCCAGATCATGACGGCTAACTTGTTTGAAGTACCGCAAAATCAGGTTCACGCACAGTACGCAACTCAGGTGTACTTCGAGGGTAAACTGATTGTGGAAAACAGCCAAAAGCCAGTTGAATAATCTCGGCTTGCTAATTCGTTAGCTTGGAAAGTATGGGCTGCCACAGGACTTGGCATTGTCGAGTCTGATGGCAGCCCATTTTTGTTTTTTGTCTTTTAGGCATAAGTGCTGGCTTTAAAAATGAGCTTTTCCCCTTTTCATGGGGGAGATGGAGGGGGTTATATCTACGATGCTATTTATTGAGGTTTTCTTAAATACATCCGTTAATTTTTAACCCCTCCCAGCCTCCCCCGGAACGCCGACCGCTTGAAAGGGGAGGGGCTAAAAAGCAAAGCATTTAAGCCTAAGAGGTACTCCACCTTCACAGGTACATATGATGTTTTCAGACCGAAGAATAAGAACATCCGCAACTGCCTTAGTGATTGATCTGATCCTGACAGGGTTTCGGATCTTTTTGGCTTGGCTAACCGCCAGCGTAGCACTGACCGCCGACGCTCTGCATTCGTTTACTGACATGCTGGTCTCTTTTGCACTGCTGCTCAGCATGATCTACCGTTTCCGTCAGGAGAAATCTGGCTGCGAGAGGCGGATTCAGCGTGCGATCAAACTCGAAGCCATTGCCGTCATTTTGGTATCACTTCTTATCCTTGCGGTGCCATTTGAAATCTACCAACAGACTCAGAGTATGCAGTTCACCAATATCCAGAATGTTTGGTGGGGGGTGGCAGGCATCGGTGTGGTGATGTTGGTCCTGCTATTTATCGCTAAGCTCAAGATGCTGGTGGGCATAGAAACGGACTCAGAAGCACTCAAAGCCGATAGTCAGCATACAAAAGTCGACTTGATGACTTCTGCAGCGGTGATGCTCTCACTGGTGGGTTCGCTGGTGGGGATTAATATCGATGAATATGTCGCACTCTTGATTGCTGTGATGATCATGGCGGCAGGTGCTGAGCTTCTGATAAGCGGCATTCGCTCTCTAACTGGTCATGACAGTAGTGAGGTTTCATTATGGGATTGGTGCTACCGTCGCCTCATCGTTGCGCTTCCTCGCATCCCACTCAAGGCGATTATTGATGGCATGTTTGGCGTTATCGGTAAGGTGTGGAAGCCTACAATTACCGTGCTATTTCTGGTCTACCTTAGCTCTGGCATTACTACGGTACCTCAAGGCTTTGTTGGGGTTCAGAGCCGCTTTGGCAAAATCATAGAGCAAGATATCGAGCCGGGTTTAGTGTTAGCGTTGCCTGCACCAATAGAAAAGGTGGAGCTGGTGCCATCAGGACGACTTTACTCGCTCCGCATTGGCGGCAAGAATTCGTTTTTGCGTCCAGCTTATGGTTCAAAGTTATGGCACTCGGTTAAGCAGAGCCAACTTAGCCGCGAAGATGCCGACTATTTGCTGACGGGCGATGAAAAACTGATGTTCTTAACTGCTGATGTGCAGTACCGAATCAGTGAGCCAAGTGCTGAACTGACACGCTTTAGCAGCATTGAAAACCTTCTTAGCAATCTAGCTAACGCAGTATTGATCAGTAGCAGTACCAAACAGGGTTTTAACCAACTGCAAGAGTATGGATTTAACCGCTATGCCGAAGCGCTTGAACTCAGCATTGCGAAAGAAGTTCAACTGTTTGATCTTCCAGTAGATATTGTCTCAGTCAATGTTCAGCAAATTGAGCCGCCTGCCTACCTTGTTGCTCAATACCGTGATGCGCTCGATGCGTTTCAAGAGAGCCACACTCTGGTTAATCAAGCCAATGCTTGGAGCTTGACGGAAATCCCTAAGGCGCGAGCGGAGCACTTCCAAGTCAAGGCTGATGCCAAGGCTCAAGCGAGCAAGCGCATTTACTCGGTAGAGGGCGAAACAGGCCGCTTTCAACAGGTAGGAAAGATCTACAAAAGATCACCTGAGGCGTACCGCTTCAATCAACAGGTTGAGATTGCCGAGAACGCCTTAAGCGGTAAGCCATTTACTGTGGTAGACCCGGCGTTCAGCAGCTTAGATTTCCGCATCTGGGGCAACAATCTAGCAATGCCTGCGCTTACCACCGTGGAATCAGGTTCTTCGAGCACAGAAAGTGAGGCGTTACTTTCAGGCTTTGAGCAGAGCATACCTGTGACCACAAGCCAAAACCGCACAGAAACAACCACCGCTTCCGGTTATAGCCCTTACGAGGGGCTGAGTGAAGGGGAGCGCAGCTTAGATGCTGAGCAGCGTGATTTGTTAAATAAACTACGAGTATTTAGTTCAGGTCGATAACCATGAAGAATCAAGCACAGAAGTTCAAAATTTGGTGGGTAGTCGCTGCACTGCTCTCTATTTATGTTGCAGTGACCTGCTTTGTGTCAGTCAAAGAGTCTGAGTTTGCGGTGATCACCCAGTTTGGTAAGCCGGTAAAAACGGTTTCTGAGGCGGGCGCAGTGGTTAAACTGCCAAATCCAGTACAGGCAGTCACTCGTCTTGAAAAGCGTGTACAGATGCTGAGCTTAGAGCCTGCGGAATACAGCACTCGCGACCGTCGTAATGTGGTGGTCGATAACTATGTGGTGTGGCGTATTGTTGAGCCTATCACCTACCTAACCAGTGTGCGTACAACCGAGATCGCTGAGCAGCGTCTCAACACCATTACTAACTCAGAGATTGGTTCTATGCTGGCTTCTTACCAACTCGGGCAAATCCTAAACGTCGACAGTGAAGAGAACCATCTCGACCAACTGTTTAAGCAAGTATCAGAAAATGTCAATCAAGTCAGCCAGAAAGAGCTAGGGATTGAAGTGCTTGCCGTCCGTGCGGTCAAGTTTGGTTACTCGCCACGCAACCTTAAATCTATCTATGACCGCATGAGTTCAGAGTGGGAGCGCCTGTCGAAGAAGTACCGTGCTGAGGGACGAGAGCAAGCCGAGAAGATCCGTGCTCAAACTGAGCAAGAAATCGTTGAGCTTAAATCACAAGCGTACCGCGATAGCCAGATCATCAAGGGCAAAAGTGAAGCTAAGGCGGCGCAGCTATATAGCCAAGCGTTTGAGTCGAATCGAGAGTTCTTTGAATTTGTGCGAACCATGGAAGCGTATAAGGCCGTATTTGGCAACAACACTCAGTTGATCCTGCCATCAGACTCTAGTCTGTTTAAGATGCTGGTCGAGCCAGAGTTTGAATCAAACCGTGGTGAGGGCGAGTAATGAGCTGGTGGAATGATGTTCAGCGAGTTAGCTTGCAGATATTTGTCCGTTTGCGCTGGCTGATGTTAATCGCTGTAATCGCTTTGTATGCCGTCAGCGGGTTTTACTCGGTTGATTCCGATCAGCGTGCAGTCGTGAGTCGTTTTGGCAAGGTAACCGATCATAATGTGCTACCGGGCATGCACTATCGCCTACCTTGGCCGTTTGAGAGTGTGGAGACACTTTCAGCAGTCGAGCTGCGCTCGGTAAATATCGACTTCTCTAAAGAAATGGATAGCTCCATTGTTGGCCGTGAGCTAACCACAGGGAAAGGGGACTTGATAGAGCTGGCGTTACAGGTGCAATACAGTATCCCGAGCCCTGGCAAATTCTTGACGCAATCTATGGATGCGGAGTCTATCTTACGCAATATCGCTAAGGCGCAAGCGGTGACTTATGTTAGCCAGCGAGAGTTAGACAGCTTACTCACCACAGGAAGAACGAACTTTCAGCGTTGGATGAAGCAAGCCTTGCAGCAAGAGCTGGACTTATTTGATTCAGGGATCTTGGTAACCAATGTGATGCTGAATCGCCTTGAAACTCCCAAGGTGATCAAAAAGGCCTACGATGACGTTCAAATGGCTCCGGCAGTGAAAGAAAAGCTAATCCAAGATGCCTTGGGTGAGCGTGAAATCAAGTTGGCGCAGGCACGCAGTGAGGTGGTTAAAAGTACTAAACGGGTTGAGGCTGAGGCCAAGGCTCGTGTAACCAATACTGAGGGGGAGGTAGAGCGCCTTAATACTCTAATTGCGAGTCTCGAGAGTGAGCCGGAACTGACTAAGAAGCGCTTGTATCTAGAGACACTTAAAGAGGTTTTGGAGAAAGCTCAGGTGCGATTTGTGAATCAGGATTAGTCGTTAATACAAATACTATAGGGCATCTCACTAGTTTTAATTGCTGTGCATTGATTGTCGATTGAACATGTAGGTAGTCATGATTTATAAATAATATATGGTACCATGTCGTATCTTTACTCAAGCAAATGTTACAACAAATTTAGGTTCTCTTTATGCAAGATATAGAATTTTTGGTCATAAGCATTCTTTCGATAGTTACTATTTTTTCTTTGATTAAGCTAAAAGGTGCTTCTAGAAAGGCTAAAGATATAAACGAAAAGTACAATATTTTACTTAACTCGACTGACAGCTTGAGTAAAGATCTGACGAAATGCAATAAGCAGTTCGAAGTATACGAGAAAAGAGTATTAAAGCTAAGCGAAGAGCTGCAAAGCCAAAAAGAGAACGCTAGAGTTATATTGAATAGCGAAGCTGAGCTAAAGTCTTATTATGAGGAACAGATACACCAACTTAGTGATAAAGTTAGACGTAATGAGAATCGAGTCAAGAATGCAGTTCGATGTTACGAAGATCTAAAGCAGCTAATAGATAACGCAAGATTTCGCCTGATGAGTAGAGGCGCATTTGGTGTAGAGCTATCTAGTACTTTTGAACGTCGTTTCATTTGTTATTGTTGTGGTGGAAGCGGGGTCGTATCTTTAATTGCTGGTGGCTCAAACAAAATCGATAAGAATCTTATGTGCGAACATTGTAATGGTTCAGGGGTTGAACCTACGGCTTCAATTGCAGTTCCAAGCACTGGTGAGAGAGTAGCTATTCAGGATGTCTATAAAGGATTTTTATCTCGGGGCATGACCGACAACTTCAATACCATGGGTTTGGGTAGCCGCGGTTACGAATGGGCATTATTTGGTATTGTCGTTAAGTATGTAGCGGAGAAGAACAAGTTTACTTTTTACAACTCAATGGGAGATTCAATATCTATTGCCATTCCAGAGCAGGATGATTGCCCCCACCAAAGTATCAGCAATTATTTGGGGCGGTATATAGACTATGTAAGGCATACTTCAGGAGAGTATGAAGAGCTCAATAGTCAATACTGTGTCCTTGATATCAGAGTATCACAATTATAGTTTACCGATCCTCAAACACTAAAGTGTTGAGTAACAAAGCTATTTCGAACTTTTGTATTAAAAAATAGACGACCTATTCTTACAGTAAGCACAGACCAATTAACTTAATGCTATCTCAAAGCGCTAGACAGAAATTCAGTCTAGCGCTTTTGGGTTCGAGTCAGGGATAGCTACTAGCTTCTCGCATCATAGGCTTGGCGAGCGTGCTCAATATCTTGTCTGTGATTATCAGCCCATTGGACTAACTGAAACAGGGGCTTAACCAGATCTTGTCCCATCTCTGTTAGGCAATACTCCACTTTTACCGGCACTTCTGCGTAAACGGTTCGATTAACGTAACCTTCTCGCTCCAAATCTCTTAAGGTTTGGGTCAGCATCCGCTGTGAAATTCCTTCGATACGAGATTTAAGTGAGTTAAATCGGTCGGCACCATCAACCAGTGCAAACAAGATCAGCAATGACCACTTGTCACCAATTTGTGAGACCACGTTGCGAACGGCGCAGCCTTCGTTATTGTGAAATACTCTTCTTTCCATATTCGCTTGTGCAGTCATTTAGCACACCTTCTCAATGTTATTAGCACGACTTTCTTCATCTTTTTACCATGCATAGGTTACCAAAATGTGCCTAGCGCAGACAAAAGTGCCTTCTTGTTATGTAGGTTACTATTAATTACCATGGTTATCAATGTATACCTAAATAGATAAAGTGAACTAGGAGATACCCATGTTAAAACAAATGACCACAATGATTTTTTTGCTCGTGAGCACAATCACTTATGCGACCGCATCAGACAAGCTTGTGATTGATTTGGAGAATTTACAGAAACCAAACTGGAGTGAGCAAGAGCGTCAAAACGCAGTGATAATCACCGATTTTGTGCAAAACCTCATGAATAACCATAATTTCGATTATGTACTGGAACATTACAACGATAGTGCATATGTACAGCACAACCGTAACTTGCCAGATCAAGTGACAGGTTTGGTGGGATTCTTACGTGAGTTTGTCGAAGAGTATCCAGATTACACTTACGATGTTAAGCATATCTATGTGGATGGCGATTACGTGATTTTCCATTCGCACGCAACACTCGAGAAAGAAGATCGAGGCAATGACCAAAAAGGGATGAACATTATTGATAAGTGGCGTGTAGAAGATGGCCGCATCGTTGAGCACTGGGACTCAATTCAAGCACTGGATTTTTCGATGCGTGTGTACTCTTTGATCAGTGGTGGTGACATTCAAAACGCAAATGGGGTGTTCTAACGCCACAGAATCCACAAAAAACGCCTGATAGCTAGGCTATCAGGCGTTTTTTATTCGGTGTTTTTTAGCGCTTTAATAAATTAGTTCTTCATTAAGCGCGGAATGCTTTCTTCAGAGCGATGAGTCAGCACTTCACAACCATCTTTCGTTACTAGAATGGTGTGCTCCCACTGAGCCGAGTTTTTACCGTCACCAGTGTAAACAGTCCAGTCATCTTCTGTGTCGATGGCACAGCCAAACTTACCTGCATTGATCATCGGTTCGATAGTGAAGATCATGCCTTCAGCCAACTTACGCTTGTCCATGTTTTTGTAATGAACAACTTGTGGTTCTTCATGGAACTCATATCCGATACCGTGGCCACAGAAGTCCTTCACGATTGAGTACTTCATGCGAGGATTTTTCTTGTTGTTGTCCTTGATGAATTTATCGATGGCAGTACCGATGTCACCCACGGTTGCACCAGGCTTCACTTTACGCATGCCTACGTATAGTGCTTCTTGAGTGACGGTAGCAAGGCGTTTATCTGCTGGGCTAACTTCACCCACGTAGAACATTTTAGAGGTATCACCGTGATAGCCTTTTGGACGAACACTTAGGTCGGCATCCTTGTCATCAGGAATGATTACCGTGATATCGATGTTCACCATGTCGCCATCTTTAAGTACCGCTGGCTTGATCTGGCCTGCTGTACCCATCTTATCTTCTGTATCTGGTATACCGTGACAAACTATATGGTTGATAGAAGTACAGATAGATTTCGGGAAACCGTGGTAATCAAGAGGTGCTGGGTAAGCGCCGTGTTCGGTGATGTATTCGTGACAGATACGGTCTAGCTCTTCCGTTGTCACACCCGCTTTCACGTGTGCGCCGATCATATCTAGCACGTCAGCAGCCAATTTGCCTGCAACACGCATCTTTTCAATTTCTGCAGCGTTTTTGATTTTGATAGACATTTACTTTCTCAGTCTCTTGATAGTTAGCGGGGTATTTTATCAGTGAGGGTGCAATAGCGCAAAGGGAAGGGGAGGATAGGCGGTAAACGGCTCGCTTGCGCTTACGGACGTTGAACTAACGGCCGCTTTGCTTAACGGAAGAATGCTCGTATCTTGACAATCGCTATTCCGAGGCCATGATGCTTAGCCGTTAGCCGTTAGCCGTTAGCCGTTAGCCGTTAGCCGTTAGCCGTTAGCCGTTAGCCGTTAGCCGTTAGCCGTCAGCCGTTCACTGTAAATTTCCCTAGCCAAACCCACCCATTTCATGGTATAAAGCGCGCCGTAATCAAGTTCCGTTCTCTCCAATTGGCGATGCGGTGTTTGCATTACACTTACTTAATTTTAAATCCACACACATACCGACACATGATCCGGGGTGCTCGCTTACTTCAGTGAAGAGGCAGAGTCGGACGCATGGGGTATGTGGAGGCCTAACCCCATAGAGGAATCTATCATGGCAACTGTATCAATGCGCGATATGCTAAAAGCTGGTGTACACTTCGGTCACCAGACTCGTTACTGGAACCCAAAAATGAAGCCATTCATCTTTGGTGCTCGTAACAAAGTACATATCATCAACCTAGAAAAAACTGTACCAATGTTCAACGACGCTCTAGCTGAACTAGCTAAAGTTGGCGAGAAGAAAGGTAAAGTTCTTTTTGTTGGTACTAAGCGCGCTGCATCTGAAGCTGTTAAAGAAGCTGCTGTTGCAAGCAACCAGTTCTACGTAAACAACCGCTGGTTGGGCGGTATGCTGACTAACTACAAAACTGTACGTCAGTCAATCAAGCGTCTGAAAGATCTTGAAGCACAAGCTCAAGACGGTACTTTCGACAAGCTGACTAAGAAAGAAGCTCTAATGCGCACTCGCGAAATGGAGAAACTTGAGAAGTCTCTTGGCGGTATCAAAGATATGGGCGGCCTACCAGACGCTCTATTCGTAATCGACGCTGATCACGAGCACATCGCTGTACGTGAAGCTAACAACCTAGGTATCCCAGTTTACGCTGTAGTTGATACTAACTCTGACCCAGACGGCGTTGACTTCGTTATCCCAGGTAACGATGACGCAATCCGTGCTGTACAGCTTTACCTAAACGCTGCTGCTGACGCAGTAAAAGAAGGTCGTAACCAAGACGTAGCTGCTGCAGCTGCTGAAAAAGACGGCTTTGTTGAGGAAGCTTAATAAGCGACTCTGAGTCAAACTTCAGATTATATGCACATAAGTGAAATATGATCTAAGTTATAGTTACCATCAGGGGCCGTCATTGTGCCCCTGATTTTTACCTAATTCAGAACAAACCGAGGAATAGAGAATGGCTGTAACTGCTGCTCTAGTTAAAGAACTGCGCGAACGTACTGGCGCAGGTATGATGGAATGTAAGAAAGCACTTGTTGAAACTAATGGTGACATCGAAGTAGCTATCGAAAACATGCGTAAGTCTGGTGCTGCTAAAGCTGCTAAGAAAGCAGGTAACGTAGCTGCTGAAGGCGCAATCATCATCAAAGAAGGTGAAGGTGTTGCAGTTCTTCTTGAAGTTAACTGTCAGACTGACTTCGTTGCTAAAGACGGCAACTTCACTGCTTTCGCTGAAAAAGTAGCTGAAGACGCTCTAGCTTCTAAAGCAACTGCTGAAGAACTTGCTGCTAAGTTCGAAGAAGAGCGTGTTGCTCTTGTTGCTAAAATCGGTGAAAACATCAACATCCGTCGCGTACAATACGTTGAAGGTACTGCAATCGCTTCTTACCGTCACGGTGAGAAAATCGGTGTTGTTGTTGCTGGTGAAGGCGACGCAGAAACTCTTAAGCACGTTTGTATGCACGTTGCTGCATCTCGTCCTGAGTTCGTTAACCCAGAAGACGTACCAGCAGACGTAGTTGAAAAAGAGAAAGCTGTTCAAGTTGAAATCGCGATGAACGAAGGCAAGCCAGCTGAAATCGCAGAGAAGATGGTTATCGGCCGCATGAAGAAATTCACTGGCGAAATCTCTCTAACTGGTCAAGCGTTCGTTATGGAACCTAAGAAAACTGTTGGCGAAATCCTTAAAGAAAAAGGCGCTGCAGTATCTAACTTCGTACGTCTAGAAGTTGGTGAAGGTATCGAGAAAGCTGAAGAAATGAGCTTCGCTGAAGAAGTAGCAGCTGCACAGAAAGGTTAATCCTGAGTGTAATTGTTTAGAAAGGACCGTGGCATCTGCTGCGGTCTTTTTATGACTAGTGAATAATATTGATCAATTCATACATGCGCTTTCAGCACGAATTTTGGTGTGAATTGATGACTGTTAATCAAAAACTATCTTGTAAAGGTAAAGTCCATGACTACGAACCCTAAGCCAGCATATCAACGTATTCTATTAAAACTCAGTGGTGAAGCTCTTCAAGGCGAAGAAGGCTTCGGTATTGACCCAACGATTCTTGAGCGTATGGCTCAAGAAGTTAAAGAGCTAGTAGAGCTTGGTGTTCAAGTAGGTGTCGTTATCGGTGGTGGTAACCTATTCCGTGGTGCAGGTCTTGCTAAAGCGGGTATGAACCGCGTTGTTGGTGATCACATGGGTATGCTTGCAACCGTAATGAATGGTCTTGCAATGCGTGATGCGCTGCACCGTGCATACGTGAATGCTCGTGTTATGTCAGCAATCCCACTGCAAGGTGTTTGTGATGACTACAACTGGGCAGATGCTATCCGTGAGCTTCGCCAAGGTCGTGTAGTGATCTTCTCAGCAGGTACAGGTAATCCATTCTTTACTACTGATTCAGCGGCATGTCTGCGCGGTATTGAGATCGAAGCTGATCTAGTTCTAAAAGCGACAAAAGTAGACGGCGTATTTAGTGCTGACCCAGTAGCAAACCCAGACGCTGAGCTGTATGATAAGCTAACTTACACAGACGTTCTGGATAAAGAACTGAAAGTTATGGACCTAGCTGCGTTCACTCTAGCCCGTGACCACGGTATGCCTATCCGCGTATTTAACATGAACAAGCCTGGTGCGCTTCGTCGTGTTGTTATGGGTGAGCCAGAAGGTACTCTAATCACTGAGTAATCAGTCGTTATAGCCAACTTTCTAACTAACGTCAGAATAGATAATAATTAAGGTGATATTGTGATTAACGAAATCAAACAAGACGCACAAGAACGCATGGAAAAAAGCGTTGAAGCTCTTAAAAACAACCTGACAAAAATCCGTACAGGTCGTGCACACCCAAGCCTACTAGCGGGTATCATGGTTGAGTACTACGGTGCACCAACGCCTCTAAACCAAGTTGGTAACGTTGTTGCTGAAGATGCGCGCACACTAGCAATCACTGTATTCGACAAAGAGCTAACGCCAAAAGTTGAAAAAGCGATCATGCAATCTGACCTTGGCCTAAACCCAATGTCTGCGGGTACGGTTATCCGTGTTCCACTTCCACCGCTAACGGAAGAGCGTCGTAAAGACCTAGTGAAGATTGTTCGTGGTGAAGCAGAAGGTGGTCGTGTTGCTATTCGTAACATCCGTCGTGATGCTAACGGTGACCTTAAAGCACTTCTGAAAGACAAAGAAATCTCAGAAGACGAAGATCGTAAAGCACAAGACGAAATCCAAAAGCTAACTGATGCAGCAGTTAAGAGCGTGGACGAAGTTCTTGCAGCGAAAGAAAAAGAATTGATGGAAGTATAATCGATTCGTCGCTTTTCTTAGAAACGCTGTGCAATCTGATTGCACAGCGTTTTCTTTTATGTGCTATTATCGGCACCCTGTTTAATACTCAAGATTCACTATGCTGGATACTCAAGTCTCCTCAGACGCCTTACCAAAACATATCGCCGTAATTATGGATGGCAATGGCCGCTGGGCTAAGTCTCAGGGTAAACCACGTGTCTTTGGCCACAAAGCTGGTGTTGCTTCAGTTCGTAAAACTATCTCAGCAGCATCTCGTTTAGGCATTAAAGCCGTCACACTATTTGCATTCAGTAGTGAAAACTGGCGTCGTCCCGAAGAAGAAGTTAGCTTATTGATGGAACTGTTTATGATGGTTCTTTCAAAAGAAGTAAAGCGCATGCACAAAAATGGTCTTCGACTTCGTATCATTGGTGATACCAGTCGCTTTAACCAGCGCTTACAAGACAAAATTCGTGAAGCAGAGCAACTTACGGCTTCTAACAGCGGCATGGTAGTTAATGTTGCTGCAAACTATGGTGGCAAGTGGGACATCACCCAAGCTATCCAAAAAATCGCCTCTCAAGCGCAAAAAGGAGAGATCCTGCCTGATGAGATCGGCGAAGAGCTGGTCGCTGAACATCTTAGTATGTCAGACCTGCCAGAAGTAGATCTAATGATCAGAACCAGTGGTGAATGTCGAATCAGTAACTTCGTACTGTGGCAAATGGCCTATGCCGAAATGTACTTTACTGAGCAGCACTGGCCTGAGTTTGATGAACAAAGCTTAGCCGATGCGGTAGCTTGGTTTATTAATCGCGAACGTCGTTTTGGATGTACCGGCGAACAAATCAAAGATTTGATGAAATAAAATACAATAAGGATTCGTTGGCTTGAAACAAAGAATTATTACTGCGCTCATTTTGGCGCCATTGGTGGTACTGGGCATTTTCTATCTTCCTACCCCAATGTTTATTGCGGCTGTCGCTGCAATTACAATGATCGGTTTTTGGGAATGGACACAATTTGTTAAGCCGAGCTCTCGCCCGGTTGCTCTAATCCCATCCATTGCAGCACTAGGGGCTGTGTTTGCCCTACTTCCTTTTGACCTTGAAGGTCTGCTCGCCGTTGAAGGCGCACACTACCCATTATTAGCCGTTGCTGGTGCTTGGTGGCTGATTGCCAGTGGTCTTGCGGTGACTTTTCCCAAGTCAGCACAAAGCTGGAAAGAGTCAAAGCCGCTACTGCATATCTTTGGCTGGTTAACGCTGATCCCATTTTTTACCAGCATCGTACTACTGCGTAGTGTTGATGTGGATGTAGACAGTTTTTATGGCGCTAAACTGGTTCTGTTCGTTTGTTTCTTGGTGTGGTCTGCCGATAGCGGTGCTTACTTTGCGGGCAAAAGCTTTGGTAAAACCAAGATGGCACCACACGTAAGCCCAAACAAGACCATTGAAGGTTTGGTGGGCGGTATCATCGCTGCCTTTGTCGTTGGTATTGCGGCGGCAAACTGGTTTGAACTTCAATTTAGTTCTTGGTGGCAATTTGGTGTCATCACCTTAGCTACCGTAATTATCTCGGTGCTGGGCGACTTGGTTGAGAGTATGTTCAAACGTGTTGCTGGCATCAAAGACAGTAGCAATATTATTCCCGGCCATGGCGGGGTGCTCGACCGAGTCGACAGCCTAACTGCAGCCTTTCCCGTCTTTGCACTGCTTTACTTCACTTTCTAAACTTATCAAAAGACAAAAAGACAAGCTTGCTTGTCTTTTTGTCACCTGCTTCAACGGTTGATTGAGATGAAAAAAATTTCCATTCTGGGCGCCACAGGTTCTATTGGTGCGAGTACTTTAAAAGTGATGGCACAAAACTGTCACCAGTATGAAGTTTTTGCCCTCGCAGCCAGCACCAATGTCGACAAAATGCTGACGTTATGCCAGCAGTGGCAACCAAGTTATGCGGTCATGGCTGATCAAGACGCAGCGATGCGTCTACAAAATGCTTTGCCATCAGTATCTCCTAAAACCAAGGTGCTTGCTGGGGAAACGGGTCTATGCTTTATCGCCTCTGCGCCAGAAGTAGATATGGTAATGGCAGCCATTGTTGGTGCTGCAGGCCTTGTCTCAACCATGGAAGCGGTCAAAGCTGGTAAGCGCATACTACTGGCAAATAAAGAAGCACTGGTGATGTCTGGTCAACTGTTTGTTGATGAAGTAAAGCGTAGCGGCGCTGAATTACTGCCTGTCGATAGCGAACACAATGCGATTTTTCAGTGTCTGCCCCAAGAGGTTCAAACTAACCTTGGTCATTGCGACCTTGAAACATCAGGGGTTTCTTCGATTCTATTGACGGGATCTGGCGGTCCATTTCGTTACACTGACGTCTGTGAGCTTTCAGCGGTGACTCCAGCACAAGCGATTGCCCACCCAAACTGGTCGATGGGACCGAAAATTTCTGTAGATTCAGCCACCATGATGAACAAAGGGCTGGAGTATATTGAAGCACGCTGGCTATTTAACACCCGTCGTGAACAGCTGAAAGTGATTATCCATCCTCAATCAGTGATCCATTCGATGGTGCAGTATCGTGATGGCTCTGTGTTGGCACAAATGGGCGAACCTGATATGGCGACACCTATTGCCCTGACCATGTCTTACCCAGAGCGCATTGATGCAGGTGTTGCGCCACTAGATTTCACTAAGGTAGGCGAGTTGACCTTCCTAGAGCCTGATTACAATCGCTACCCATGCCTGAAACTTGCGATTGATGCCTGCTATGAGGGACAGCACGCAACCACAACACTCAACGCTGCCAACGAGATTGCTGTCGCTGCGTTTTTAGATAATAAGATTCGATTTACCGAAATTGCCGCAGTAAACGAGCATGTTTTGTCCAAGCTATGCGGGCAGCAACAAAACCTAGTGTTGGATAACTTGGAAAGCCTGCTTGAGGTCGATAGAATGGCACGCAACTATGCAATAGAAACCGTAAGTGAGCGTTTGCTATGAGTGGAATAATTTGGAACTTTGCCTCGTTCGTTGTTGCCTTGAGTGTGTTGGTAGCAGTACACGAGTTTGGGCACTTTTGGGTTGCCCGCCGATGTGGGGTAAAAGTTCATAAGTTCTCTATCGGTTTTGGTCGCTCTATTTGGAACAAAATCGGTAAAGATGGTACTGAATATAGCTTATCTATGATCCCTCTTGGCGGCTACGTTAAGATGCTCGACGGTCGAGTAGACGAGCTAGCGCCAGGTGAAGAGAGTCAAGCGTTTAACCACAAGCCACTTTGGCAACGCAGTGCCATCGTTGCCGCAGGCCCGATGTTTAATTTCATTTTCGCCTTCTTTGCCTACTGGGCCGTGTTTATGATTGGCGTGCCTGCGGTAAAACCTGTGATTGGTGACGTAACGCCAAACTCTATCGTTGCCGAAGCGGGAATTACTCCGGGAATGGAACTTAAAGAAGTTTCTGGAATCAAAACCGCAGATTGGGATTCCGTCAACATGCAGCTTATCGCCCATATTGGCGATGAAGAAATGACATTCAAGGTCGTTGATGCAAAAGAGACGGGTGTTGAACAGACATTTCGTCTAGACATCTCTTCATGGCGCTTTAACCCTGAAACTGAATCACCAATGCGTACCCTTGGCTTTACGCCATATCGTCCAGAGGTGACCACAACTCTGAGCCATATCGGTGAAGGCAGTGCAGGTGAGCGAGCGGGCCTAATGGCTGGTGACAGGTTACAAATGCTGAACGGTCAGCTAATCGACAACTGGCAGCAAGTGGTTGATGAGATTCAAGCGTCAGCGGGTGAAAGTATTAACGTTACCGTTGAACGTGCGGGTGTATTGGTTCAGCTTACGCTGGATCCGGATAGCAAAACCTTAGCTGATGGAAAAACCATCGGTTTTGCAGGAATCGCTCCCGAGGTCTCAGAATGGCCGCAAAATTATCGCTTTGAGCTTCAATATGGTGTATTTGAATCGGTTGGTAAAGCAATTGAGAAGACCGGTCAAATAGTATCATTGACCTTCACCATGATTAAAAAACTGGTGGTAGGTGATGTTGGCATTGAAAACTTAAGCGGACCGATTTCTATTGCCAAAGGGGCAGGAACCACAGCCGATTACGGGTTGGTGTATTTCCTAAGCTTTTTGGCACTAATTAGTGTGAATTTGGGCATTATCAATTTATTGCCTCTTCCTGTATTGGATGGCGGACATTTACTGTTTTTTGCCATCGAAGGGATCACTCGTCGTCCTGTGCCTGAAGCGGTGCAAGACATTGGCTACCGTATTGGTGGCGCACTCATCATGGCGATGATGGTAGTAGCACTATTTAACGATTTTACTCGCCTGTGATATCAACTGATTGATAGAACAAATTGGCATAGAAGAAGTAGCAAGGAATAATCAGAACAGATATGGCGATCAAACATTTACTCCTCACCTCTCTCTTAGTGACTAGCAGTGCGGTAAGTGGGGCAGAAAAATTTGTCGTACAGGACATCAAAATTGACGGTTTACAACGCGTTGCCCTAGGTGCCGCCTTGCTAAAAATGCCGATTCGAATTGGTGATACTGTCGATCAGCAAGATGTTTCTAAGATCATCAAAGCACTATATGACTCAGGTAACTTTGAAGACATTCAAGTGCTACGAGATGGTGATGTGTTGGTGGTCGAAGTTAAAGAGCGCCCAACTATTGCGAGCGTCTCTTTTTCAGGTAACAAAGCGATCAAAGATGAGCAGCTCACTCAAAACTTGGATGCATCTGGTATTCGAGTAGGTGAAGCGCTGGATCGCACTAGTCTAAGTAACATTGAAAAAGGGCTAGAAGACTTTTACTACAGCGTGGGTAAATACAACGCAGAAGTAAAAGCGGTCGTGACGCCATTGCCACGTAACCGTAGTGACCTGAAATTTGTCTTCACTGAAGGTGTCTCGGCGATCATTCAACAGATCAACTTCATTGGCAACACTGTCTTTACCGATGAAGAGTTACGCTCTCGCTTTAACCTTAAAGTGGATGTGCCTTGGTGGAACTTCCTAGCCAATGAAAAGTACCAAAAACAGGTACTGGCAGGTGATATCGAAGCATTAAGAACTTTCTACCTAGACCAAGGTTACTTGAAGTTTCAGGTGACCAATACTCAGGTAAGTATCTCACCAGATAAGAAGGGCGTATATATCGCTCTAACCATCGATGAAGGTCTTCCATACGCGGTGAAAGACGTTAAGTTCCGTGGTGAACTTATCGGCAAAGAAGCCGAATTTAATCAGATGGTTAGGTTCGAAGAAGGCGATACGTACGATGGATCTGCGGTGACATCACTTGAAGAGAACGTCAAGCGTGTGCTTGGTGAGGCGGGTTATGCCTATCCTCAAGTTCGTACTATTCCAGAGTTTGACGATGAGAACCAACAGGTTTCTTTAACGGTGAACGTAGAGGCGGGTAAGCGCATTTATGTTCGTGATATCCGTTTTGTCGGCAACAACTCAACCAAAGATGAAGTACTTCGTCGTGAAATGCGTCAGATGGAAGGCTCATGGTTGAACTCGAAGTCGATTGAAACCAGTAAAAACCGTCTAAACCGCCTAGGTTTCTTCGAAACTGTAGACGTGCAAACGGTGCGTGTCCCAGGCTCTGAAGATCAGGTCGATCTTGTCTACAACGTTAAAGAGGCCAACTCAGGCAGCATTAACTTTGGCGTTGGTTACGGCACTGAGTCGGGTATCAGTTTCCAGGTGGGTCTGCAACAGGATAACTTCTTAGGTTCAGGTAATAAGGTCGGTATCAGTGCCTCGACCAACAAATACCGTAAAAACGTAAGCCTAGAGTACCGCGACCCGTACTGGAACCTTGATGGTGTGAGTTTGGGCGGTAAGATTTTCTACAACCAATTTGAAGCGTCAGAAGCGGGTATCGTTGACTATACCAATGAAAGTTATGGTACTCGTCTCACTTGGGGTTTCCCATTTGATGAACTGAACTTCTTAGAATTTGGTGTGGGTTATACCCATAACAAGATCTCGAACATTGACCCATACGTTCAGATTGAGCAATTCTTGGCGAGCCAAAGTGGCTGGGATGATTCTGAGAACACCTTGAAGGTGGATGACTTTGACTTCACTCTGTCGTGGACTCGAAATAACCTCAACAAAGGTTACTTCCCAACAGCGGGTAACCACCAGTCAGCGTTCTACAAGATGACGGTGCCGGGCTCGGACGTTCAGTACTTTAAAATGCAGTATGATGCACGTCAGTACTTCCCGATCACACAAGACCATGACTTCACGTTATTACTACGTGGCCGTCTAGGTTACGGTAACGGTTACGGCAAGAATGGCGACAACGATAACTTGTTCCCATTCTATGAAAACTACTACGCAGGCGGTTTCACCACGCTACGTGGCTTCCGCTCAAATAGCGCTGGCCCGAAAGCGGTGTACAACGAAGGTGTGGGTAATAACCCGAACTACCGTGTGACTGATAGCTCTGTAGGTGGTAACGCCGTAGCGCTTGCGAGTATGGAAATGATCTTCCCAACGCCATTTGCATCCGATGAAGCGAAGAGCCAGATCCGTACCAGCTTGTTTGTGGATGTGGCGAGTGTTTGGGATACCGAGTTTAACTATCTAGACCCAGATACTGGTGTGGATTCAGGCGCAAGTTACTACTATGACTACTCTGATCCATTTAACTACCGAGCATCGGTAGGTACCGCACTACAATGGATGTCACCGATGGGGCCGCTGGTCTTCTCATTGGCGACACCGATTAAGAAATTTGAAGGGGATAAGACGGAAGTCTTTACCTTTACTATTGGACAAACTTTCTAAAATTAGAAGCATATTTAGCTAGGAGAGAATTTTGAAAACTCTATTTAAAGCAGCCGGCCTAAGCCTTATCGTATTAAGCAGCTCATTTTTTGCAAACGCAGCAGAAGCGGCTTCAAAAGTCGGTTACGTGAACACAGCGCAGATCTTCCAAGCGCTGCCTCAACGTGAGCAAGTGGCTAAAAAGCTTCAAGCAGAATTCAAAGATGATGAAGCAGAGCTGCAAAGCATCGAAGCGAAAATCAAAACCAATGCAGAGAAAGCTCGCCGTGACGGTGAACTGCTTGGTGACGAAGGTATGCGTAACCTACAGATCGAAATCGCTCAACTGCAAGCGGAATTTAAGGTAAAGGCGCAAGCTCTTGAGAAAAAAGCCGCTCAGCGTGAAGGTCAAGAGAAGCAAAAGCTATTTAAAGTGATCCAAGAAGCGATCGCTAAGATTGCTGAAAAAGAAGGCTATGACATGATCGTTGATGCAAGTGCACTTCAATACGCAAAGCCTGAGCTGAACCTTTCTGAGAAAGTGATCAACGAGCTGAAGTAATTTATGACCACCTTGACACTCGCACAAGTTGCAGAAATTGCCGAGGGTACCTTAGTAGGAGATGGTGAAGTGACCATCTCTTGCTTTGCTGCTATGGACAAAGCAACCGCTGGCCAATTAACGTTTCTATCAAATCCTAAGTATCGTAAGCAATTGCCCGAATGTCAGGCAAGTGCGGTACTGGTAAAAGAGTCTGAGCAAGCGCTGTGTCCGCACAATGCCATTGTTGTTGCCGACCCTTACGTTGCGTATGCGAAAATAGCTCAGGTGTTGGACACCACGCCAGCGCCGGCCAAAGATATCGCACCGAGTGCCGTCATTGCACCTGACGCAACGCTAGGGCAAAACGTCTCTGTCGGTGCTAACGCCGTGATTGAGTCAGGTGTTACTCTTGCAGATGATGTTGTCATTGGCGCAGGCTGTTTTGTTGGTAAAAATGCATCGATTGGTAAAGCGACACGTCTTTGGTCTAACGTAAGTGTCTATCACGACGTTGAGATCGGTGAACGTTGCTTAGTTCAAGCGAATGCTGTTATCGGCTCTGACGGTTTTGGTAATGCGAATGAGCAAGGTGAGTGGATTAAGATCCCACAAGTTGGGTCAGTGCGTGTAGGCAATCGTGTGGAAATCGGTGCATGTACCACTATCGACCGAGGCACCCTCGATGATACCGTCATCGAAGACAATGTCGTGCTCGATAACCAATTGCAGATCGCTCACAACGTGCACATCGGATATGGTACCGCAATTGCAGGTGCTACTATCATCGCCGGCAGTACCAACATCGGCAAATATGTAGTTATTGGTGGTGGTGCGGTGATCAATGGCCATACCAATGTGGCTGATGGTGCAATGATTACTGGCATGACTATGGTAATGCGAGATATTACCGAAAAAGGGGTATACTCCTCCGGCGTGCCTGCACAGCCCAACAAAGAGTGGCGTAAAATGGTTCCACGCGTACAGCGTATCTCAGATATGGAACGCCGCTTAAAAGCTTGTGAGAAAAAACTCTCGGACGATGAGTAACCCAGTCTCTCAAGTGATATGAAATGGCCTGCTATATGCAGGCCGAAATTGTTTTAATTACCCTTGTGCAAACTGATGCCACGAGGGGCTGCAGAAATATAGGAATAAGACGTTGACTACTGAAACAAAAACAATGGATATCACTGAAATCCAAGAACTTCTTCCACACCGCTACCCGTTCCTAATGATCGATCGCGTAAAAGATTATGAAGAAGGTAAATACCTAGTCGGCCTAAAGAATGTTTCTGTAAATGAACCACAATTTACTGGTCACTTTCCTAAGATGCCAGTATTCCCGGGCGTATTGATTTTGGAAGCGATGGCGCAAGCAACGGGCCTATTGGCGTTTAAAACTTTTGGCGCTCCGGCGGAAAATGAGCTGTACTACTTTGCAAGTATTGATAAAGCTAAGTTCCGCAAGCCTGTCTCTCCTGGTGACCAACTGGTTGTTGAAGTTGAGTTCATCAAAGACCGCCGTGGCATCGCACTGTTTAATGGTGTTGCTAAAGTAGACGGTGACGTGGTTTGTTCTGCTGAACTTAAGTGTGCACGTCGAGAGTTTTAATATGATCCACGAATCTGCTCAAATCCATCCAACGGCGGTTATTGAAGGTAACGTCCGTATTGGGGCGGGTACTACGGTTGGCCCGTTCACCTATATCTCTGGTGATGTAGAGATCGGTGAAAACAACGAAATCATGTCACACGTTGTGATCAAAGGTCCAAGCAAGTTTGGTAACGACAACCAAGTTTACTCATTTGCTGTGCTGGGTGAAGCGTGCCAAGACAAGAAGTATGCAGGTGAAGACACCTCGCTTGTTGTTGGCGATCGTAACGTTATTCGTGAAAGCGTACAGATGCACCGTGGTACGGTTCAAGATAAAGGCACCACCATCGTCGGTAGTGATAACCTGTTTTGTGTCAACGCACATATTGCACACGACTGTGTTATCGGTGACAACTGTATTCTTGGCAACAATGCCACCTTGGCAGGCCACGTAAAAGTCGAAGACTTCGTTATCCTAACGGCGCTATCTCCTGTGCATCAGTTCTGTACTTTAGGTGCGCACTGTTTTGTTGGTGGTGGTTCCATTGTGGTTCAAGACGTGCCTCCATTTGTTATGGCGCAGGGTAACCACTGTAAGCCGTTTGGCATCAATATCGAAGGTCTTAAGCGCCGTGGCTTTAGTAAGGATGACATCCGAGCAATCCGCCGTGCTTACAAAACACTTTACCGCTCAGGATTGACCTTTGAAGAAGCTAAGCAAGAGATTGCTAAAGAAGCGAGCGAGTTTGCCGTTGTGCAGCAGTTCCTAGACTTCTTGGGTAAGACTCAACGAGGCGTAATTCGTTAATACCGTAATTTGGTAGACGAACTCTAAAGATCGCCCTTGAATCGGCGATCTTTTTCTGTTTATGGAGCATGATCTGTGGCACTAAAAATCGGCATTGTGGTAGGTGAACTCTCTGGGGATACACTGGGTGAAGGCTTCATGAAGGCTATTCAACAGCGCTACCCTGACGCAGAGTTTGTAGGTATCGGCGGCCCGAAAATGAAAGCACTCGGCTGCAAATCGCTGTTTGATATGGAAGAGTTGGCAGTGATGGGCTTGGTTGAAGTGCTCGGTAGGTTGCCAAGGTTACTCAAAGTAAAGGCAGAACTGGTTAAGCATTTTAAAGCTGATCCACCGGATGTGTTTATCGGGATAGATGCACCTGACTTTAACCTAAGACTTGAGAAAACGCTCAAGGATGCAGGCATCAAGACCGTGCACTATGTCAGCCCATCAGTATGGGCTTGGCGGCCAAAACGCATCTTCAAAATTGATGCGGCGACAGACCTAGTGCTGGCATTTTTGCCATTTGAAAAAGCCTTCTACGATAAGTATCAAGTGGCCTGTGAGTTTGTTGGACATACTCTTGCTGACGCTATTCCTATGATCTCAGATAAGATGGTCGCTCGTCAGATGTTAGCGCTTGAACCAAATAAGCACTGGCTGGCGGTGTTGCCGGGCAGTCGTGGTGGTGAAGTAGGGCTTATCTCGCAACCTTTTATCGAGACTTGCCGCCAGCTTAAAGCCAAACACCCCGATGTAGGCTTCGTTGTTGCTGCAGTGAATAGTAAGCGACGTGAACAGTTTGAGCAAATTTGGCAACAAATGGCACCTGAACTTGAGTTTACTATCGTAGAAGACACCGCACGCCAAGTGATCACAGCATCTGATGCGGTATTACTTGCTTCTGGTACCGTGTCATTGGAGTGCATGTTGATCAAGCGCCCTATGGTGATTGGTTATAAAGTAAATGCCTTCACTGGTTGGCTGGTGCAAAAGCTAGCGATTACCAAGTATGTGGGTTTGCCAAATATTTTAGCGGGTGAAGAGCTAGTCAAAGAGTTCATCCTTGACCAATGTGAACCTGAAAACCTACTACCTGCTGTCGAAAAAGCGCTATTTGATGATAATAGTGAGCTTATCGAAAGGTTTAGCGAGATGCATCGCTGGATCAAGAAAGACGCCGACCAACAGGCGGCAAATGCTGTATTGAAACTAATTGGAAAAGAGTAATGGCAAAAGCACCTGCAAAAGAACTTCCACCCTTTGAATATCCGGCAGGATTTAGCTGCTTTGCGGGTGTCGATGAAGTAGGTCGTGGCCCATTGGTTGGGGATGTGGTGACCGCCGCGGTTATCCTTGACCCTAATAACCCGATAGAAGGGTTATCGGATTCGAAGAAGCTATCTGAGAAAAAGCGTTTGGCACTATTCCCTGAGATTAAAGAGAAAGCTCTTGCTTGGGCTATCGGTCGCTGCTCACCAGCAGAGATTGATGAGCTCAACATCCTTCAGGCGACTATGGTGGCGATGCAACGTGCCGTTGCTGGCCTTGGCGTCACTCCAGATTATGTGCTAATCGATGGTAACCGTGTTCCAGAGCTGCCAATGGCAGGGGAAGCGGTAGTTAAAGGTGATTTACGTGTGGCTGAGATCAGCGCTGCATCTATCTTGGCAAAAGTCGTGCGTGACCATGAGATGGAGGAGCTGGATAAACAGCACCCAGAGTTTGGATTTGCAAAACACAAAGGTTACCCAACCAAGGCACATTTTGAAGCTATTGAGCAACATGGCGTCATCGCTGAGCACAGAAAGAGCTTTAAGCCCGTGAAACGTGCTTTGGGTATTGAGTAGCACAGTAAAGCTCGTATCATAGCCGTAAGCCGTAAGCCGTAAGCCGTAAGCCGTAAGCCGTAAGCCGTAAGCCGTAAGCCGTAAGCCGTAAGCCGTAAGTTTTAATCAGGATTTCAGGACCCAATAATGTCTGACCCTAGATTTATCCATCTACGAGTACATAGTGATTTCTCTATGGTAGATGGACTGTCAAAAGTCCCACCGTTAGTTAAAAAAGCTGCTGAGCTGGGCATGCCAGCGATGGCGCTGACCGACTTTACCAACCTATGTGGTTTGGTGAAGTTCTATAACACTGCCACCGGATGCGGTGTGAAGCCGATCATCGGTGCAGATTTTGCCTTGCAGTCAGAGCAGTTTAGTGACGAGCTGACCAAGGTGACAGTGCTAGCGGCAGACAACAAAGGTTATAACAACCTGACGTTATTGATCTCTGAAGCTTACCTGCGTGGTCACGTGCAGCATCAACCTGTGGTGGATAAGGAGTGGCTAGCCAAGCACAACGAAGGTCTGATTATCCTTTCTGGTGGTCGCCGTGGTGAGATTGGTCAGGCACTACTGAAAGGCAACCAAGGGCTAGCACTAGAGTGTGCGGATTTCTATCAGCAGCACTTCCCAGATCGCTTTTATCTAGAGCTAACCCGCACAGGCCGTGCTGACGAAGAGAGCTACTTGCACTTTGCGCTTGATTTTGCTGAGCAATGCGAGCTGCCAGTAGTTGCCACTAATGAGGTGGTGCTGCTTGATGAAGATCAGTTCGACGCTCACGAAATCCGTGTAGCAATCCATGACGGTTACACCTTAGAAGACCCTCGTCGACCAAAAAACTATAGTAATCAGCAGTATCTGCGCACTGAAGAAGAGATGTGTGAGCTATTTGCCGACATCCCAGAAGCGCTAGAGAACAGTGTCGAGATCGCCAAGCGTTGTAACGTGACGGTGCGTCTTAACGAATACTTCCTGCCTGCCTTCCCAACCGAAGGTATGGAAGAGACTGACTTCTTGGTTAAGAAATCGGAAGAAGGTCTGGAGGAGCGTCTAGAGTTCCTATTCCCTGACGAAAAAGAGCGCCTAGAGCGTCGTCCAGAGTATGATGAACGCCTCAAGGTTGAGCTGGAAGTAATCAATAACATGGGATTCCCAGGTTACTTCTTGATCGTAATGGAGTTCATCCAATGGTCAAAAGATAACGATATTCCTGTAGGTCCGGGACGTGGTTCGGGTGCAGGTTCGCTAGTGGCGTATGCACTCAAGATCACCGATCTTGATCCACTAGAATACGATCTGCTCTTCGAACGTTTCCTTAACCCAGAACGTGTCTCCATGCCCGATTTCGATGTCGATTTCTGTATGGATAAACGTGATCAGGTAATCGATCACGTCGCTGAGATGTACGGTCGTGATGCGGTATCGCAGATCATCACCTTTGGTACCATGGCGGCGAAAGCGGTTATCCGTGATGTAGGCCGTGTGCTAGGTCACCCTTATGGCTTTGTTGATCGTATTTCTAAGCTAGTACCGCCAGATCCGGGCATGACGCTGGACAAAGCGTTTAAAGCTGAGCCTCAGCTGCCAGAGCTCTACGACTCCAACGAGGAAGTCAAAGAGTTGATCGACATGTGTCGTATCTTGGAAGGCTGTACCCGTAACGCCGGTAAACACGCCGGTGGTGTTGTTATCTCACCAACCACCATTACCGACTTTGCGCCGATCTACGCCGATGCCGAGGGTAACTTCCCGGTAACTCAGTTTGATAAGAACGATGTTGAAACCGCAGGTCTAGTTAAGTTCGACTTCTTGGGTCTACGTACCCTGACCATCATCGACTGGGCACTAGGTCTGATTAACCCTCGCCTTGAGAAAGAGGGCAAAGCGCCAGTGCGTATCGAGTCAATTCCACTCGATGATGATGCCTCGTTCCGATTACTACAGAACTCAGAAACCACTGCGGTATTCCAGCTCGAATCACGTGGTATGAAGGAGCTTATCAAACGTCTGCAACCTGACTGTTTTGAAGATATTATCGCACTGGTAGCCCTGTTCCGTCCGGGCCCGCTGCAATCGGGTATGGTAGATAACTTTATCGACCGTAAGCACGGCCGTGAAGCGGTATCTTATCCAGATGAACAGTGGCAGCACGAATCACTCAAAGAGATCCTTGAACCTACTTACGGCATTATCCTCTATCAGGAGCAGGTAATGCAGATCGCACAGGTACTGTCAGGCTACACCCTAGGTGGAGCGGATATGTTACGTCGTGCGATGGGTAAGAAGAAGCCAGAAGAGATGGCCAAACAGCGTGCGACGTTCGAAGAAGGGGCCGTAAATAACGGCGTCGATGGCGAGCTGGCTATGAAGATCTTCGACCTAGTAGAGAAGTTCGCAGGTTACGGCTTTAACAAATCTCACTCAGCCGCTTATGCACTGGTTTCTTACCAGACGCTATGGCTGAAGATGCACTACCCAGCTGAGTTCATGGCAGCGGTAATGACCGCCGATATGGACAACACCGAGAAGGTGGTTGGTCTGGTGGATGAGTGTATCCGCATGAAACTTACAGTGCTTCCGCCGGATATCAACTCAGGGCTGTACCGATTCAACGTTGATGAAGATGGTGCGATTGTCTACGGTATCGGTGCGATCAAAGGGGTAGGTGAAGGCCCAATCGAAGCGATCATCGAAGCACGCAATAAAGATGGCTACTTTAAAGATCTATTCGACTTCTGTGCACGAATCGACCTGAAGAAGGTCAATAAGCGTGTTATCGAAAAGCTTATCCTAGCGGGGGCATTGGATCGCCTTGGCCCGCACCGAGCGGCAATGATGGCATCACTCGATGATGCTGTAAAAGCGGCAAGTCAGTACCACCAAGCTGAAGCCTTTGGTCAGGCGGATATGTTTGGGGTGTTGACCGAAGCACCTGAAGAAGTTGAACAAAAGTATATCCAAGTACCTGCGTGGCCTGAGAAAGTTTGGCTGGAAGGGGAGCGTGAAACCCTAGGCCTTTATTTGACCGGGCACCCAATTAATGAATATCTTAAGGAACTTGGTAAGTATACCAATTGTCGACTTAAGGACGCTCAGCCGACAAGGCGCGATCAATCGGTCACTGTGGCTGGCCTTGTTATCGCCGCAAGAGTGATGACCACTAAACGCGGCACTCGTATCGGTCTCATGACACTGGATGACCGTTCGGGGCGTATGGAGGTGATGCTGTTCTCAGATGCGTTAGAAAAGTATGCGGAACTGCTCGAAACCGATAAAATTGTTACAGTTTCTGGACAGGTCAGCTTTGATGACTTCAACGGTGGCCTTAAAATGTCGGCTCGCGAAGTTATGGACCTTGGCAGTGCACGTGAGAAATATGCACGCAGCTTATCGGTCACCATCCGCCAAGAGCAGATCGGTCAAGACTTCTTTGACCAATTTAGCCGAATTTTAGAACCTCATCGGGCAGGTACTGTGCCGGTGAACGTTTATTATCAGCGCAATGATGCGCGAGCGAAGATCGCACTGGGGACCGAATGGCGTGTTACCCCAGCGGATAAATTGCTAGACGAATTAAAGCAGTTGCTTGGTAAAGGCCAAGTTGAACTCGAATTTAACTAATACTGTTGCCTTGTTGGCGCAACAGCGAAGAAAAGGATTCACATGAACTTTCTTGAATTTGAAAAGCCAATCGCAGAGCTGGAAGCAAAAATTGAAGCACTACGTGACGTTTCTCGTCACGGCGGTGAAACTGCGGTGGATCTTGATAAAGAAATCGAGCAGCTAGAAAACAAAAGCCTAGAACTTAAAAAGAAAATCTTTAGTGACCTAGGTGCTTGGCAAGTGGCGCAGTTAGCGCGTCATCCTCAACGTCCTTATACGCTAGATTACATCGAACATGTCTTTACAGAGTTTGATGAGCTAGCAGGTGATCGCCACTACGCAGATGATAAAGCGATCGTTGGTGGTATGGCACGTCTTGATGGTCGTCCAGTGATGGTTATTGGTCATCAAAAAGGTCGTGAGACCAAAGAGAAAGTGATTCGTAACTTTGGTATGCCAAAGCCAGAAGGCTACCGTAAAGCCCTGCGCCTAATGGAAATGGCAGAGCGTTTTAACATGCCAATCATAACTTTCATCGATACCGCAGGTGCATACCCAGGTGTTGGCGCAGAAGAGCGTGGCCAGTCTGAAGCCATTGCACAAAACCTAAAAGTAATGGCAGGTCTTAAAGTGCCAGTTATCTGTAACGTTGTCGGTGAAGGCGGTTCTGGTGGTGCTCTGGCGATTGGTGTGGGTGACTACGTGAACATGCTTCAGTACTCGACTTACTCGGTGATCTCACCGGAAGGTTGTGCTTCTATCCTATGGCGTGATTCAGATAAAGCGCCACAGGCGGCAGAAGCGATGGGTCTGATTGCCCCACGTCTTAAAGAACTAGAGCTGATTGACCAAATCATTGAAGAGCCACTGGGCGGTGCACATCGTGACCCAATTCAGATGGCAGCAAACATGAAAGCAACGCTATTGGCACAGCTTGATGAGCTTGCGCCTCTTGATAACGAGACGCTGCTAGAGCGCCGTTACCAACGCCTAATGAGCTATGGTTACTGCTGATAAGCTAAAGTAGGTGTTTACAGCGAAAGTTAGTTAGAATAAGCGAGCGTAATGCTCGCTTTTTTTGTATTTATTTGAGGTGTTTGTGCTATTTGACCATTTTTGCCAGCAGGTATTAACCCATCGCCAACCAGAGAGTCGTATTGTATTAGCGCTCAGTGGCGGTGTTGACTCCCGAGTCTTGCTTGATTTGCTGGCTAGGTTTCGTGAAGCGCATCCGCAGCAGAAGGTGAGCGCTGTCCATGTGCACCATGGTTTGAGTGTTAACGCAGATATTTGGCTAGAAAAGTGTCGTGAATGGTGCTCAGAAGCCAACATCGATTTTGCTTGTCATCGTGTTAGCTTGGATCTTCAAGGGGATAGCGTTGAGCAAGCGGCAAGAGAGGCTCGGTACAGCGTTTTGAAACAGCACCTTGCTGAGGGTGATTTGCTAATGACGGGACAGCACAGTGGTGATCAACTAGAAACCGTGTTGCTTGCGCTCAAGCGAGGTAGCGGCCCTAAAGGATTATCAGCCATGGCTGAAATGATGCCGCTTGAACAAGGCTATCTTTTCCGCCCACTGCTATCAGTCAGCCGAGAAAACATCGAGTCTTATGCCAAGCAACACGCTCTTGAGTGGGTAGAAGATGAGAGCAATAAAGACACTCGTTACGATAGGAATTTCTTACGTCAGCAAATTGTGCCGACACTAAAAGCACGCTGGCCTTCGATTGAAAATACAATCGCTCGGAGTGCCCTACTATGCGCTCAGCAAGAGCAGCTTTTGTCAGAACTGTTAGCTGACAAGTTAGAGCAGTGCGTCGCCCAAGACTCAAGTTTGATTATTGATGCCTTGATACCACTGTCTGAAAACATGCGTCTTCAACTGATCCGTTTATGGCTAGATAAGCTTGGGGTACGCATGCCATCTTCTCGCCAGTTAGCTTTGGTCTGGCCTCAGGTCGCCATGGCTCAGCAAGATGCTAATCCGTGTCTTAATCTCAATCAAGGTGAACTAAGGCGCTTTGAGCAGCGTATATACTATATCGGTGCGTGGCAGGATGTCAGTCAATGGCAAGCGCAGCTAAGCTTAGACACCCCATTGTTATTACCTGACGGTTTAGGACGCTTGTCATTGGAGCGTTGCAGTGAGGTGAGTTCACTGGGGCTAATGTTACCGACCGATGGGCAACCCATAACCGTGCATTTTGAGCCGCAAGGTTTGAGCGCCACACCTTTAGAGCGTGCGCATAGTCGTAAACTCAAGAAGCTGTTTCAAGAGTATGGCGTACCAAGTTGGCAGAGAAGACGTTTGCCAATTGTGATGTATGGCGACCAAGTGGCTGCAATCGCAGGTCTATTTGTCTCAAAAAAATTTAGCGGCCGAGAATGTGAGCTTATTTGGGTTAAAAATTATTAACTTATGCCAAAATTATTCTGAACAATAATAATTTAAGGAAGAAGTGACAGTATGAAGAAGCTATTAGTGAGTGCAATGACGGTGTTAGCGTGTTTTAGTGGTACAGCCATGGCGGGTGATGTTGCCGCTGGCAAGGCAAAAGCAGGTGTGTGTGCGGCGTGTCATGGCCCTGCGGGTATCGCCATGATAGACGGGTACCCGAACCTTGCTGGTCAAAATGAAAAATACCTTGTCGAGTCAATGAAAGCGTACAAGAACAAGCAGCGCAATGGAGGCTTAGCTGTCGTGATGCAAGCGCAAGCCGCAGCATTGAGCGATCAAGACATCGAAAACCTTGCGGCTTACTTTGCTAGCCTTAAGTAACCCGAACGCTTCGAAATAGTAGATTGAAAGTGAGAGGCTAGTTCCTTTTCTCGGAACTTGGTTTCCCGAACATGATACGCCCGATGGATTCTTTGCCATCTGGCGTATTTTTATTTTGAACTCTGTTCACAAAGGAGTAATACTAACCCTGTAGAGCGATAGGATTTCGCCCTGCTTACCTTTCATTCAGACCCAACATGGAGAGTGGCTATGAATGCATATCTATCGTTATTAAGGCGATTTCCCCTTGAGCGACCAATGGCGTTTGTCGTCGCTGGGTATTTGCTCGCCTTTATGCCTAACTTTCTCTACACCTTGTCTTTAACCAGCTTAAGGCTCATTCCCGCTATCGTGATGGCAGGTATTTTCTGTAGTGGTTTAGCAGCATTGGTCGGATTATGGAAACGTGAGGCATGGGGCTACTTGCCAGTGCTATTTTTTATTCCAGCCTTGACTCTGTTTTCAGATGTTCTTAACTTTTCAGCAGTAGGCACGGAGCTTATCAAAAATATCTCACTTCTAAGCATCAACAGCAGCGTATTTATGTTATCTGCTTGGTGTTTAATGCAAAAAATGGACGCCGCCTGATTGGCTAACGCGTTGGAATCAGTAATAATGCTGGCATAGATAACAGGGAATAGGGATGACAATGAAAAAAATTGAAGCCATTATTAAGCCGTTTAAGCTTGATGACGTGCGTGAAGCACTTGCAGATGTGGGCATCACAGGTATGACGGTTTCTGAAGTTAAGGGCTTTGGCCGTCAGAAGGGTCATACTGAGTTATATCGTGGTGCGGAATACATGGTAGATTTCCTGCCTAAAGTGAAGCTAGAAATCGTTGTTACTGAAGATGTTGCAGAGAAATGTGTTGATACCATCATCGAGACATCTCAAACGGGCAAAATTGGTGACGGCAAAATCTTTGTTACCGACGTCGAGCGCGTAGTGCGCATCCGTACTGGTGAAGAAGACGAAGACGCAATCTAATTGGCTTAGCCAGACAGCGTTAACTCTGATAGATAAAAGGAGCTTAGTTGGCTCCTTTTGTGTTTTTTGGGAGAAAAGATGAAAAAGTCGATTGCAGTATCGAGTGCAGCGCTATTGTGCGCAGCCTTAGTTGGCTATTTCACGGTATTTAGCGTACCAGATAAACCTGAGTTGGTATTGCTTGATAAAGAGCAGCATCAAGTGGAAGAGAAGGTCTGTTTTCAGAACGCTACTGATGCTGAGCGAGCGATCGATCAAGACGGCCAAATCAACCTGCTCGTGTGGAACATATATAAGCAAAACCGAAGTAACTGGGCTGAAGTTTTGGGTGAGCTGAGCCAAGACAAGAGTTTGGTGCTGCTGCAGGAGGCGAGCATTACAGAAGACTTTAACCAATGGCTAAAGCAGTATCAGTGGGCAAGTAGCCACGTGAGTGCATTTAAAGCCCTTGATACCAGCGCAGGAGTGTTGAATCTATCTCGTCAGCTCCCAATTCAGGCCTGTGCATTTACCCAAAAAGAACCCTGGTTGCAACTCCCTAAATCGGGCTTATACGCTGTGTATTCGCTGAGCAATGGACAAAGTCTTGCGGTGGTGAACATTCATGCGGTGAACTTTACCGTAGGCACTGTTGAGTTCTCGCAGCAGATCACCGCCCTTCGTAACGCCATTGGTCAGCATAAAGGGCCAATCATCATCGCAGGTGATTTCAATGCATGGAGTGAAGAGCGCACGCGCACCATGTATCAACTGATGGCGAGCTTGACGATGAAAGAAGTAGAGTTGTCACCAGATAACCGAACTCGGTTTGTCTCAGGGTATGCGCTAGATTACGTCTTTTATCGTGGCTTAACAGTAAAAACAGCAAAGGCACCTGAAACAGATGCCTCCGATCATAATCCACTGCTGGTGGAGTTCACTATACGCTAACTTTAGTGACGTCTACGTAGAGCTTGAGCTTTTGCCCCGGTTGCAGATATTTCTTCTTCTGCAGCGCATTCCACTTCACGATGTCATTAGAGCGAACTTTAAATTTCGAGGCGATGCCACTGATGGTGTCGCCTGAACGTACTTGATACACCACAGTACGGATAATTGCGCCGTCGCTACCATCTTTCCAAATCACCAGCTTTTGACCGATACGCAAGGTATCTTTTGGTCCCATGCCGTTCCATTTCGCCAAAGATTGATGAGAGACTTTATTGGCACGAGCAATTGACCACAAGCTATCACCAGAGGCAACGGTATGAGTCAGCTTGAACTTGCCACGGGAAGTTTGCTGAGTTTTGGCTAAGCGATTATCTGCGCTTAAGGAGTACAGCTTCTCATCTTGCACCGAGGTAGGGATCAGTAGCTGTTGTCCAACACGAATGTTGTGCCCTTTTAGGCCGTTTGCTGCTTGGATCACTTTAGTGGTTGTATTGTTACGCTGCGCCAAGACACTTAAGGTATCGCCGGACTTCACTTTGTAGCGAACCAGCTTCATTCCTTTACCACGATTATCTTCAACCGCTTTGTTAAATTGAGCCACTTTGTCCATCGGCAGTAACAGGTGGTGAGGCCCTTCAGGCGAGGTAGCCCACTGGTTGTAGGCTGGGTTAAGGCCTTGCAGCTCTTTGACGCTCATGCCTGCGTATTTAGCAGCAATCGCCAAATCTAACTGTTCGTTAGGATTAACTTGCTCCAGTACAGGCTTGTTTGCGATCGCTGGGATCTCAATTTGGTATTTTTCTTGGTTGGCGACTAAGTCAGCCAATGCCAGTAATTTAGGCACATAACCGCTGGTCTCTTTTGGCAAAGATAGTGAGAAAAAGTCAATCGGTTTGCCTGCTTTACGGTTAGCACGAATGGCACTTGAGACTCGACCACCACCACTGTTGTAGGCGGCAATGGCGTGGTTCCAGTTACCTTCAAAGCGTTTGTTGAGCGACTCTAGGAAATCAAGTGCGGCATCTGTCGCAGCTTCCACATCACGGCGGCCATCGTACCAGAAGTTTTGCTCAAGACCGTAGGCCTTACCCGTAGCTGGCACAAACTGCCATAGACCTGCGGCGCTGCCGTGTGAGTAGGCAAATGGGTCAAACGAACTTTCGACGATCGGCAATAGAGCAAGCTCTAGAGGCAGGCCACGTTCTTCGATTTTGGTGGTGATCAAGTAAAGAAAAGGTTCGGCACGTTTTGCCACCGTTTTTAAGTGGTTAGGGTGCTTGATGTACCAAGTGCGGTAGTAGTCGACCTTTTTATGGTCTGGAATAGGCATTTCAAGTTGCATGGCGATGCGTTGCCAAACGTCTTGCTGTGACTGGGGAGTCACTTCTACCACAGGCTTAGCGGCTTTCTTAGAAGGAGCAGTTTTGTTGCTAGCCACCTGCTCAGTTGCAGGTTGTTTCGGATCTGGGGTTGGTTCTGGTTGAGGGGAACCATGTTCGGTTTGGGTCATCTGACAGCCGGTTAAAAACAGCGCCAGCACCCAAGCGTATTTTGCTCTCATCATACGGCCTTTTGGTTAAACAGCCGCTGATAATACTTGCCTGTTCCCCTCAGTGACAAGCATTCAAATGTTAAAATTCGTTCTTCCACGCACGAAGAGCAGAAAACACTGCAATTGGTGTCGTATCTTGTGTGCGATTCGCTACAGCTTTGATCACACTTTGCTCCTGACAGCGCAAAAATGGATTGACCCACCGTTCTTGGCGTAAGGTAGTCGGTAAGGTCGATTTTTCTTGGCCGCGTAATCTGATCACTTCATCACGGTAGTTGAGTAGTAATTGATTGTCGGGCTCAACGGCAAGAGCAAAAGAGATGTTGGCAGCGGTATACTCATGAGCGCAGTACACTTCGGTTTCTTCTGCCAAAGCATTGATCTTGCCTAGTGAGTCAAACATCTGCTCAAAGGTACCTTCAAATACTCGTCCGCACCCGGCGGAGAAAAGTACATCTCCACAAAATAGTTTGCCGTCTCCGTAATAGCCGATGTGACCTTTAGTGTGTCCCGGTAAGCCTAGGACTAGGAAGGTCTCACCAAACAGATCCAGTTGGTCGCCATCGTCAACGTTGGTGTTGACTGCAGCGATAGGTTCGTTCGCTGGCCCAACGACTTTGGTGTCCGGATAGGCAATGACTAAGTCTGCCACGCCACCAATATGATCGTTGTGGTGGTGGGTCAGCAAGATGGCCTCAAGTTGCAGGTCATTGGTTTTGAGATATTCCAACACTGGAGCGGCATCACCAGGGTCGACAACGGCACAACGGCGATCGCTATTTTGAATCAGCCAGATGTAATTGTCGTTAAATGCAGGTATGCTTTTGATGATTAACATGTTTGGTTCTCCAATAACCTATCTTCAATAACCGATCGGTGAGGCGCTAACGAATGAAGCCAGCTCGTTCCTCTCGAAAACTTGAACAACCCCATTCTTGGCAACAATTGCGAAATGGTCAATGGGTATCTGAGTCGATTCAGTTGCGATTGGATGAATGGTGTACAAAAGTCTTCGGTTATCACATGTTGAAACTGGGCGGTTTGAGCTGTGAGCTTACCACGTGCAATTGTAATATCTCTCATCAGGTGATGGTGGACAGTGTTAACCCACTACGCAATGTCACCGCCGATGCGTTTGATTTGCCTTTCATGGAAAAGAGTTTTGATGCGGTATTGATGGCCCACCAACTCGACTATTGTAACGACCCGCACCGTCTATTGCGAGAAGTTGACCGAGTGATGATTGATGATGGTTACCTCATTTTGACTGGATACAATCCAATCAGTTGGGTTGGTTGTTCAAGTTTGCTGCCATGGCGAAAAAATAATCTACCATGGAGTGGGCGTATGTTTACGCCAAATCGAATTCGAGATTGGTTAGGGCTACTCAATTATCAAGTGGTTCATAGCGATTGTTACGCACTGTTCCCATTTTCTCGCTATCGCCCGATGTGGACTTGGATGGAAAATGCCGCAGGTAGCTGGGCATCACCATTTGGTAGCTTGTACTTTATCGTTGCACGTAAGCGAACCTACCCACTCAAGCCAATCAAGCCGCACTGGCGATTGAAACGCAGTCTCTCACCGCTAGGGGTGAATTATAGGGTTCGGGAATCGGCGAGCGGTAAGCGGTAACTGGGCGCTTACAAGTTCTTTAGTACTCTTTTCAGCCTTTATAGGTGAGAAACGGTAGTAAACTCACATACGAATAAAGAAAAACCCACACATTCTCATGTATGGGTTTTTCTTTATTCGTATGTCTTTGGTGGTCTACCTAAGTAGTGATATTCCAAAGCTCTCACCAAGAATGTTAGGTTGTCTACGAGAAAAGGTCAAGTGACGAAAGCCATATCTTATCGTGCGATAGAGAGAACGCTATCGACAGCTCGGTTATCTACTTACCGACAAGAAGTAAAGAAAAGAACAGGTCAGAATAACTTACAAAAAGCCATCCAGCTGTATGAATGGAATGCGGAGCTTTCTGCCAGTTTGTTAGTGGTTATTCACATCTACGAGGTGACACTAAGGAATGCGATAAGTGCTGCATTGGAGCTTAGGTATGGTGTCGATTGGCCAATAAATGTTGCGTTTCAAAACTCTTTACCGAAATGGCAAAAGCAAGAACTAATCACTCTTGATGAAGTGGTTAACTATACAAATGTAGGGAAGGTTATCCCCGAACTTAGGCCTGTTTGGTTTGAAAACATACTGAGGCCTGCAAACAATATCCGGATTTGGAAGCCATTTTTGAAGCAAGTTTTCCCTAACTCGGGTGATGAAGCGGCAGAGCTAGTGATCAAAAGACTAAAATCTGGATGCTTTAGAATTCGAAAGCTAAGAAATCGAGTTGCCCACCACGAACCGATTTTTGCTCATCCTACAGTAATTGAGGTTTACCCTATTATTGCTGAGGCAATTGAGTGGCGCTGTCTCGACACTAGAGAATGGTTAGATTCTGTAGAAAGACTCACGCCACTATTGAGAGGTTTTGAAGATATTATAAGGGGTTAACTTGGTTGATACCCAGTATCTTCTTCCGTCGGTGCTTCGGCGGCAGTTCTGGCCAGTTCATCGCAGATTTCGTTTTCACGATGACCTGCGTGGCCTTTCACCCAGCGCCAATCCACGTCATGGCGAGCGGTTTCTGCATCCAGTGCTTGCCATAGGTCGGCATTTTTCACCGGTTTCTTGTCAGCGGTTTTCCAGCCGCGTTTTTTCCAGTTATGGATCCACTGGGTAATGCCTTGGCGTACATATTGGCTATCTGTGGTTAGAATGACCTGGCATGGCTCTTTAAGAGTTTTAAGCGCCACGACTGCTGCCAACATTTCCATACGGTTGTTGGTGGTGAGAGTGTAACCTTTGGCTAGGTGTTTTTCGGTTTGCTTGTATCTCAGTACGATGCCGTAACCGCCCGGACCTGGATTTCCTAAACAGGAACCGTCCGTGAAAATTTCTACTTGTTTGACCATGATTTGATACTATTATCGCATTGCCTCTGACAATATAGTCTGACACAGCTAATAAGATGAATACCAGCATGAATTCCGAACATCACCGCATTGTTGTCCTCGATACCGAAACCACGGGTATGAACCGAGAGGGTGGTCCGCACTATCAAGATCACCGTATTATCGAAATTGGTGCGGTTGAAATCATTGATCGCAAGCTGACGGGGCGTCACTTCCATGTCTACCTCAAGCCAGATCGTGAAATTCAGCCAGATGCAGTATTGGTCCACGGTATTTGTGATGAGTTCTTGCTAGATAAACCGGAATACCGTGATGTGCACGCTGAGTTTCTAGACTTCATTAAAGGCGCTGAGCTGGTCGCTCACAACGCCCCCTTCGATGTGGGCTTTATGGATTACGAGTTTGGTATGCTCGATCCATCGATCGGTAAAACAGAGCAATATTGCAAAGTTACCGATACCCTTGCCATGGCGAAGAAGATCTTCCCGGGCAAACGAAATAACCTCGATATACTTTGTGATCGTTACGGTATAGATAACTCACACCGTACGCTTCACGGGGCATTGCTCGATGCCGAGATCCTAGCCGACGTTTATCTGTTGATGACGGGTGGCCAAACATCACTTCGCTTCTCTTCTGAAAACTCCGACCAAGACGGTGGGGGAGAAGCTATTCGCCGAGCTTCAGGTCGTAATCTTAAAGTTTTGCGCGCAACGGCCGATGAATTAAATGCACACAGTGCTAGGTTAGATAAGATTGAAGAGAAAGGGGCGTGCCTCTGGCGCCAATAGGAGAATAATATGTTGCGGATTTTGTTAGGCTTTTTCTGTCTCATGCTGAGTTTTGTGGGGCGTGCTGAAACAGAGTCTGCAATTACCTTACTCGACAATCGATTTCGAGTTGATTCCACCATTTCTCAAGTATCTTTTCTGATATATCGTAAAGAGCGCTCTCAATCGGTCATATTGGTTCGTCCTGACGGGGTCAAGTATTACGCTTGGAACCACCCTGAACATGTGCGCTGGTACAATGAATCTGGCATGGACATTATTTCCATCGATAATCCGATGCCAGGGCCGTGGCAGGCGATTGGTAAAGTGCACCCGGCCAATAACATTCGAATCATTTCCAACCTTCAGCTTGAAGTTGACTTGTTTCCACAACGTCTTTATTTAGGTGAAACGCTCAAGTTCACCGCTCGCCTTGAGCAGAACGGTGACCCGCTCAATATTCGCGATTTTCTCGACCGAGTCGAACTCACGGTGACTTTTACTAAGTACATTGAAAATGAAGAAGCTCTGTCGCCAGATGCTCGACCGATACCGACAGTCATTGGCCGTTTTCTTGACGATGGTACCCTGCTTGACGAAAAGCCGGGTGATGGCGTGTTCACTGCGCAGCTACCTATAGATATAGAGCCAGGTAAATATCGCGCGAGAATTTCGTCGGGAAATGGGGTGTTTTTGCGCGCTATTGAACAGACGGTATTGGTCTATCCTCGACCTTTTGCACTCACCTTTAACCAAGCACGAGTCGAAACCGTTGATCACACCTTGGATATCACTCCAGAGAAAGGCTCAATTGCGACGGGCAGTTTGGCTCTGACGGTAACCCAAACCACGCCAGCGGGTTTGGAGGTGGTCACACAGGATATGGCTGCGAAAGATGCTGACATGCTTAAAGCCAGTTTGCCGAATAGCGAGCAAACAGGTCGACATGCGTGGGAAGGGCACGTTTATGCCACGGAAGCAGCAACAGGCCGTGAGTTGATGTTTAAACTGCCAGAGCAAACCTTTGGTGTGGTCGAAAAAGTCGATGTTGAGAAGTCGATGATGGAGTTCAAAAAAGCACAAGAGGAGCAAAAACGCCTCGAAGACGAGCTTAAGCGTGCCGAAGAGCGAGAAGCGGCGAAAACCAAGGGCATAATTATCATAGCGGTAGGTAACGTGGTGATTTTGATTCTTGGTGTGCTAGGTTGGTTTATCTGGCGTAAGATAAAACTTCAGCGAGCGGACATTCCAGAGATGCAGTTATCGATGCCACCTAAAGATTGACCGAATTAAACAGGAACGCCGAAGGTCGCTGTACACCCTCGGCGTTTTTGATCATTTGTCTAGGTAGGGACTTCTTCATTGGCATCATTTCGCCCAGCAAGCAGTATAAACTCTAGATCCACTTGGCGTTTCGTTAACCTATCCCCCCAAACCTTTTCAAGCTCTGCATATGCTTGGTCGACAAAGGCATCCCCAATGTCTGCAATGCAGCGCCGAGTGGCTGAGAAAGTACACAAAAAGCTCATGAACTCATCCAATGTCCAGCTCATTTGCATGTTAATTTCTGGTACTTCTAGGCGAGTGAAAGGGATATCAATGTCTCGGTAGTGATCCCAAAGCAGACGGTTTTGCTTTGCCCAGTAGGGCTCGACAATATCGAGTAAGTGTTGCTTAAATACTGGGTCTATTTGATCTGATACTTTAGGCCAAGTGTAGCCCCATGCAGCGAATATACCCTGTGGTTTGAGCACACGTTTTACCTCTGGCCAGTACTGCTCAAAGTCAAACCAGTGCAGTGCTTGAGCGACACAGACCAGGTCGAAACTGTGCTGACCAAAATTGGTGTTTTCGGACGCAGTAACACTGTAGTGAACCCGTGGGTTAGGTTTCGCATTGGCTATCTGCTCTGGGCTAACGTCCGTCGCTTGTACGTGATCGAAGAAGCGCACCAAACTGTCAGCAGCTTGCCCATTACCGCATGCGCAATCCCATGCCTGCTGATGAGCGGGTGTAAGGGTGGCCAGATACTCGAAAAGTGCTTCTGGGTAGAGTGGACGAGCCACTTCGTAGAGATCAGAGCGGTCACTAAATAGGGTATGGCTTTCCATCGCATTCTCCTTATTTTTGTTTTATGAGTGGCCCAGTCAGCACACCTTAATATGCATAAGATACTCAAGAAATCATCAAGATACAGGGGAGAAGCTGCGAAGTGCTTCACACTCTGGTAGGGCGTTTTTGCTTAAGTTAAGACAGAAAAAGCCTCTCATAGTTGCTATGAGAGGCTTTGAAAATAGAAGCTGATGACTTATGCCACGTCTTCCATGTTAGGTGTGATCTGTGGATTTGCCGCTAGGTGGTCTGGTTCGAAATCATCGACATTGATGGTTTCTAAGCGCAGCTCTTCAGCAAGCGTCAGCAATTGGGCTTCTTCGGCGTTGATTAAGCCTTCTGCCAGTCCTTGCTCTGCTACGAGATTAAGCTGGGTAAACGGACGACGTATTTCTAGCCCTTTACACACTTTGTCAAACACAGGCTCGGCTTGCAAAATTACATGCAGAGCGTGTTCGATTCGGCCCGCGGGGTTATGCGCTGTCGGCTCCAAGTATTGGTTGCGACCAATGCGTGAGCGAGTTTCGTTTGGCGTTTGCAACAGTTGAGCAACTTGGTTGTCTAGCTTGTCACTTGGCATCTTACGCACACGTCCGTACGGCATTAGCATCACTTTAAGGGTTTTGCCTAACCATTTCACAGGGAAGTTTGCTAGGAACTGATCGATAGCGACTTCAGTTTGATACAAGCAGTCTTGCATTGCCCATTCAAGAACGGCAACATCTTCTGCTTTTGCGCCTTCGTCAGCAAAGCGCTTTAGTGTGGCACTGCCTAGGTAAAGCTGGCTTAAAATATCGCCTAAACGAGCGGATAGACGCTCTTTACGTTTTAGTGAGCCTCCTAATACCGCCATGGATATATCCGATAGGAATGCCATGTTAGCACTGTAGCGGTTAAGTTTTTGGTAGTAGCGACGAGTAACGTCACTGGTTGGGCTTTCTGAACCATAGCCATCCGTTAGGCCAAGCCAAACACTGCGCACTAGGTTACTCATAGTAAAGCCAACGTGACCAAACAGGGCACGGTCGAATTTGTCGATAGCGTCAGGTGACTGGGAGTGGGCTGCATCCATTTCCGCTAGCACGTATGGGTGACAGCGAATCGCTCCTTGACCATAGATAATCATCGAACGAGTCAGGATATTTGCGCCTTCTACTGTGATTGCTACTGGCGCACCTTGATAGCCGCGCGCAAGGAAGTTTGACGGACCAAGGCAGACACCTTTACCACCAACAATATCCATTGCATCGATCACCCCGCGTTGAGCTCGGTGGGTACAGTGGTATTTTACGATTGCCGAGATAACTGATGGTTTTTCACCAAGATCGATTCCTGCCACAGTTAGGGTACTTGCCGCATCCAGAACATAGGCGTTACCTGCAATGCGTGCTAATGGCTCTTCGATTCCTTCCATATGGCCAATTGGTTGTTTGAACTGACGGCGGATTCGAGCGTAAGCCCCTGTCGCCAATGCCGCCGTTTTTAGGCCACCTGTTGAGCTAGAAGGTAGCGTAATACCTCGACCCACACTCAAACACTCAACCAACATACGCCAGCCTTGACCAGCCATTTTTTGGCCACCAATGATGAAATCTAGCGGTACAAAAATATCTTGTCCACGGGTTGGACCATTTTGGAACGGTACGTTTAGTGGGAAATGACGGTTACCGATTTCGACCCCTTCAATGTCTGTTGGGATCAACGCACAGGTGATGCCAAGTTCTTTGTCATCACCTAATAGGCCATCTGGGTCGCGTAGTTTAAATGCAAGGCCGAGTACCGTTGCAACTGGTGCAAGGGTGATATAGCGCTTGTTCCAAGTAATGCGCATACCTAGGACTTTCTCACCTTTCCATTCGCCTTCACAGACGATGCCGTAATCTGGAATTGAACCTGCGTCAGAGCCCGCTTCTGGGCTTGTCAGAGCAAAACACGGGATCTCTTGTCCATTGGCTAAGCGAGGTAAGTAGTAATCTCGCTGCTCTTCAGTACCGTAATGCTGTAGCAGTTCACCTGGACCTAAAGAGTTTGGAACACCTACGGTTGAGGCTAATACACTCGATGCACCGGTCAGTTTCTGTAGTACCAGAGATTGTGCATAGGCTGAGAACTCAAGGCCGCCATATTTCTTTTTGATGATCATAGCGAAGAATTTGTTGTCTTTAAGGTACTGCCAAATCTCCGGGGGTAAGTCTGCCAGTTCGTGAGTGATCTGGTAGTCGTTTGCCATTGCGCAGACTTCATTTACCGGGCCATCAAGGAAGGCTTGCTCTTCCGCACTCAGTTCTGGTTTTGCAATTGAGGTGAGTTTACGCCAGTCAGGTTTACCGCGGAAAAGTTCAGCTTCCCACCAAATAGTTCCTGCATCGAGTGCCTCTTTTTCCGTTTGAGACATAGCTGGAAGTACTTTTCGAAACGCTACCAGTGCTTTGGAACTAATGAGACTCTGACGAACCCCAGGCAGGGCTAGAATTGCGCCGATGACGATAAACACCGTCCAAGCGATTGGCCCGACAGAGCCAAAGATGGTTGCGATAAACATTACGCCACCGATTAAAGCCAGTGACGTCGCTAACGCATATCTATGGTAAAGCGCAAGGCCGATGGCCGCAGCGATACCTAGGGTAGAGAGCAAAATTTCCATGTTAATTATCCTTTTGTTCAACGAAGCTGGTACCTGTTGTTTTTGTCTGGTCGTACCAGTTAAGGTGAGTGTAATTCAAATGTTGAGTAAATGTAAAATTTATCTAAGTTGAAAAGGTGATCTCGCTAGCGCTCTGGGCAAAAAAACAGCAGATGATAAAAAGATGGGCATTTAGCTGCATTAAGTGGCGCAGATCATGCTGTGCAAGGTGACAGGGGTTAGGCTTTGTAGTACAACTCAATCTAGGTATCACCTAGCCTAGCTATTGATAAAACTTATAAGATAAGAGAGAAACCTATGTACCAAGATCTCATTCGCAGCGAGCTCAACGAAGCAGCTCAAGTTCTGCAAGCGTTTCTAGCCGATGACAACAACATTGCTCAAATTGAAGCGGCAGCAAAAATGATTGCTGATTCGTTTAAGCAAGGCGGTAAAGTTCTTTCTTGTGGTAATGGCGGTTCACACTGTGATGCGATGCACTTTGCTGAAGAGCTAACAGGTCGCTATCGTGAAAATCGCCCTGGCTACCCAGGCATCGCAATTTCTGATCCTAGCCACCTCTCTTGTGTATCAAATGACTTTGGTTATGATCATGTGTTCTCTCGTTACCTTGAAGCGGTAGGCTCGGAAGGCGATGTTCTGTTTGGTCTATCGACGTCAGGTAACTCTGGCAATATCTTAAAAGCGATTGAAGCGGCAAAAGCAAAAGGCATCAAGACCATCGCCCTAACGGGTAAAGATGGTGGTAAAATGGCAGGCTTGGCGGATATCGAAATTCGTGTCCCTCACTTTGGTTATGCAGACCGTATTCAAGAAGTTCACATCAAGATCATTCACATCGTGATTCAATTGATCGAAAAAGAGATGGAATAACGTCAGGTCTTTAAGAAGGGAGAATCAGGGAAGATGTGTGAATTGCTCGGAATGAGCGCCAACGTGCCAACCGACATTTGTTTTAGTTTTACGGGTCTGATGCAGCGCGGTGGTAACACTGGGCCTCATCGTGATGGCTGGGGGATCACCTTTTACGAAGGCAAAGGCTTTCGAAATTTCAAAGATCCCAACCCAAGCTGCGATTCAAAAATTGCTGAGCTAGTGCAAAACTACCCAATCAAAAGCTGCGCAGTGATTAGCCATATTCGTCAGGCAAACCGTGGCAAAGTCAACCTTGAAAATACTCACCCATTTACCCGTGAGTTATGGGGGCGTTATTGGACCTTTGCCCACAATGGTCAGCTGACAGGCTATGAAGGCATGGCGACAGGCATCTTCCGTCCTGTGGGACAGACTGACAGTGAACTGGCCTTTTGTTGGCTGCTGTGCAAACTAGAGCAGAAATTTCCTACTCCACCCACCGATATGCTGCTGGTGTTTCGCTATATTCGCACGTTAAGTGATGAACTAATGAAGCTTGGTGTGTTTAACATGCTGCTCAGCGATGGTGATTACGTAATGAGTTACTGCACCAACCACCTTTATTGGATCACTCGTTGTGCGCCATTTGGTGAAGCGAGCTTGATAGATGAAGATGTGACGATCGATTTTCAACAAGAAACCACGCCGAACGATGTGGTGACAGTGATCGCCACTCAGCCATTGACTGACAATGAAGAGTGGAAGCGGATGAAGCCGGGAGAGTATTGCCTGTTCCATTTTGGTGAGCTTATCGAGTGCAACCACGAAGAACTGGCGCACGTTGCTTACCCGCCTAAGAAAGTAAAGTCGCAAGCACCAACGCAGCCTCTTTAGTGAGAGCAATATAGAAGATCAAAAAAGGAGGCTTAAGCCTCCTTTTTATTAATCAGTCTTGTGCATAACCTTGCTTGGGTAGGATATTTCCATCCAACACAGCTTGTTCATCTTTGTCCATCACTAGACGCTCTTCAACAAACCATTTCACTACCATAGGGTAGATGTTGTGTTCTTGAGTTTGAACTCGCTCAGCCAGTAGCTCAGGAGTATCATCTTCAAATACTGGGACTTTGGCTTGCAATATTACCGGGCCACCATCAAGTTCTTCAGTGACAAAATGCACGCTTGCGCCATGCTCTTGGTCTTTTTCTTCAATTGCACGTTGGTGGGTATGAAGACCTGGGTACTTGGGCAGCAGGGAAGGGTGAATATTCACCATCTTACCTAGGTAGTGTCGAACAAAGTCCGCTGACAAGATTCGCATGTAACCGGCTAGAACAATGAGGTCTGGCTGGTAGGCATCGATTTGACGCATAAGGTCTGCGTCAAATTGATCACGATTGGCAAAGTCCTTTGGGTTGGCAAAATGGGCATCAATGCCACTTTGTTTTGCTCGCTCTAATCCATAAGCGTCCGCTTGGTTTGAAAAAACGGCGCTGACTTGGCCTGATATCTGCCCAGACTCGCAGGCGTCAATGACTGCCTGCAAGTTTGAACCGTTACCAGAAATTAAGACAACGATATTTTTCATGGAATTAGCGGATCTCTACTTGTTCTTCTTCGCCATTCGCAGCAGCGATTTCACCGATAACCCAAGCGTTTTCGCCTTCAGCGTTTAGAAGCGCTACTGCAGCGTCTGCTTGCTCTTTAGGAAGAGCAACAACTAGGCCAACACCACAGTTGAAGGTACGGTACATTTCGTGAGTCTCAACGTTACCTTTCTCTTGTAGCCAAGAGAAGATCGCAGGCCATTCCCAGCTGTTACCGTCGATAACTGCTTTAGTGCCTTCAGGTAGTACGCGAGGGATGTTTTCCCAGAAACCACCGCCAGTGATGTGCGAGATAGCGTGGATATCGTGCTCAGCAATCATCTTAAGTGCAGACTTAATGTAGATGCGAGTTGGTTCTAGTAGTTGCTCACCGATAGTGCGGCCGTTTAGCTCTTCACTTAGGTCAGCGTTAGAAACTTCTAGGATTTTACGGATTAGCGAGTAACCGTTTGAGTGTGGGCCACTTGAGCCAACAGCAATTAGTGCATCACCAGCAGCAACTTTAGTACCGTCGATGATTTCTTCTTTCTCAACAACACCTACACAGAAGCCAGCTACATCGTAGTCTTCGCCTTCGTACATGCCAGGCATTTCAGCAGTTTCACCACCGATTAGAGAACAGCCAGATTGAACACAGCCTTCAGCAATACCAGAAACTACGTCAGCCGCAGTATCAACATCTAGTTTGCCTGTTGCGTAGTAATCTAGGAAGAAAAGAGGTTCTGCACCTTGAACGATTAGATCGTTCACACACATAGCAACAAGGTCGATGCCGATGGTGTCATGTTTTTTCATATCCAGAGCAAGGCGTAGCTTAGTACCTACACCGTCTGTACCTGAAACTAGAACAGGTTGCTTGTAGTTAGTTGGTAGCTCACATAGCGCACCAAAACCACCGATACCACCCATTACTTCTGGGCGACGAGTGCGCTTTACAGCACCTTTAATACGGTCTACAAGTGCGTTGCCAGCATCGATATCTACACCAGCGTCTTTATAACTAAGAGAAGAGTTGTTACCACTCACGGGGATGTCCTCGTCATAGGTTGGATGTGAAAAACGCGGGTATTCTAACAGGGGTTGCCCAGAAAAGGAAAACGTTTGCGTGATTATTTTTCTATGCCATACATCCAGAAAATTAATTGAATAGCATGTATAATCAGACGGTTTATATAAAAATCTCGGAGTAGGAAATGAAAGTTGTTGAAGTGAAACACCCGCTAGTTAAACACAAACTGGGTTTAATGAGAGAAGGTGACATCAGCACCAAGCGCTTTCGCGAGCTGGCAACAGAGGTGGGAAGCCTGTTAACGTACGAGGCAACGGCAGATTTCGAAACTGAGCGTGTCACCATCGAAGGTTGGAATGGCCCAGTTGAAATTGACCAAATCAAAGGTAAAAAAGTTACTGTGGTGCCAATCCTACGTGCAGGTCTGGGCATGATGGATGGTGTGATGGAGCACATGCCAAGTGCTCGTATCAGTGTGGTGGGCATCTACCGTGACGAAGAAACACTGGAACCTGTGCCATACTTCAACAAGCTTGCATCTAACATCGATGAGCGTATTGCGCTGGTGGTTGACCCAATGTTAGCAACTGGTGGTTCTATGATTGCAACCATCGACCTACTGAAAGAAAAAGGCTGTAAGCACATTAAAGTGTTGGTGTTAGTGGCTGCACCAGAAGGCATTGAGGCGCTTGAAAAAGCACATCCAGACATTGAAATGTACACGGCTGCAATCGATGAGAAACTAAACGATAAAGGTTACATCGTTCCTGGTCTTGGTGACGCGGGTGATAAGATCTTCGGTACTAAGTAAACCGTCGCCAGATTGAAAAAGAGGGAAGCCATGGCTTCCCTCTTTTTTTATTGTTTCGAAAAGTTAAGCATTTTCTTGTTTTGGCTCACTCTCTTCCATTTGTGCATTATCTACGACATGGTTTTCACCAAGGTCATCTGGCAAGATGAGATTAAGTGCAATTGCCACAATACCGCACAAGCTCACCCCTTGAAGGCTAAAGTCACCAATGCCAAACGCCATGCCGCCAATACCAAACACGAGAGTGACAGCAACGATCACCAAGTTACGAGATTTGTGCAGATCAACATGGTTTTTGATTAAGGTATTCAGACCTACGGTTGCAATAGAGCCAAACAGTAAGATCATGATGCCGCCCATGACAGGAACAGGAATGGTCTGAAGCAGCGCACCTAGTTTACCAACCAAAGCGAGCACGATTGCAGTCACTGCCGCCCATGTCATGATCACTGGATTGAAGGCTTTGGTTAGCATCACAGCGCCTGTCACTTCTGAGTAAGTTGTGTTTGGCGGCGCACCCACCATTGAAGCGGCCATTGTAGCGACACCGTCACCAGTAATAGTACGATGAAGCCCCGGTTTCTTTAGGTAATCTTTGTTGGTGACGTTTGAAATTGCCAGCATATCGCCAACGTGCTCAACCGCAGGGGCAATGGCTACCGGGATCATAAATAAGATCGCGTTGATGTTAAATTCTGGGAAAGTAAAGTTTGGTAGTGACAGCCATGCCGCTTGTGCTACTGGAGTGAAGTCGACCACACCGTAAGCCAAACTCAGAGCATAACCTACACAAATACCGCCAAAGATAGGCAGCAGTTTCAAAAAGCCTTTGGCAAATACACTCAAACCGATAGTCGTGGCTAGCGATGCACAAGCTATCACTAACGCAGCAGTGCCATCCACCAATTGAACAGCGCCGTCACCAGTTTTACCTAGCGCCATGTTCACCGCTACGGGCGCAAGTCCTAAGCCAATCACCATGATGACAGGGCCAACCACAACAGGTGGTAGCAATTTATGGATGATGGCGACACCTTTAGCTTTGATCACCGCACCAAGCAGTACGTAGACAAAACCTGCGGCCATCAAACCACCCATGGTCGAGGCGATGCCCCAAGTTTGAACGCCGTACATGATAGGTGCGATGAAAGCAAAAGAGGAGGCAAGGAAAATTGGCACGCTACGACGAGTGATCACCTGAAAGATCAAGGTGCCGACCCCAGCACCAAACAATGCAACGCTTGGGTCCAAGCCCGTTAATAGTGGGACCAATACCAGTGCACCAAATGCAACAAACAGCATTTGAGTGCCTTGAAGTATGTTTTTCATAAACTTAATCCGTGTCTAGTCAATAAAATCGGCTGGAGTTTATCATTTAGCAATCGATTGCGTACTCGATATAGATCAAGCAAATGATTTTAACAGCAATAAGATAAATGAATTATTTTTGATGGTGGTGTCATTTGTTTGCAAACCCCGAGCCAAATGGGGTGCGAAACTTGCCCCACAGTAAACTCTTGCTTATCATCAACAGTTCAATATTAAGAGGTTAGCGTTTTATGAAACGAGTGTTGGGCTGGTTGATGTGTGCATTAGCAATGCCAAGCTTCGCCATGACAAAAGTCGATCTGTTTACGGCAGAGATCCCTTTAAGTGAAGAAAGCAATGCAGAAGCTCTGGCGCAGAGCCAAGGTTTAGCTCAAGTATTGATCAAAGCATCGGGCGATAAGAGTGCCGGAGAAAATGCAGTGGTAAAAAAGGCCCTGCGTAACAGCGGTCAATACTTGACTCAAATTAGCAGCAGCGAACTCAATGGGCAGCCCAGCCTAAAGCTGGGTTACAACTCTCAGCAAGTGCAATCATTACTAACGCAAGCGGGACTGGCTTATTGGTCGCCTACGCGCAGCAATCTACTGGTTTGGCTGGTCGAAGAAGATGGTTTCCAGCGTCAGATTGGTTGGGAACAAAGTGGCTCTATGTCGATTGCTCCGTTGAAGCAAGCGGCAGATACTCGTGGCTTGCCGTTAACTATCCCGGTTGGGGACTTTGATGATGTGACAGCCATTACTGCCCCTGATCTCTGGGGTGGGTTTGTCGACCCAATGGCGCAGGCCAGTGTTCGCTACCCAGTGGATGCCGTTCTAGTGCTTCGTATTCAGCACCGAGATAACAACAGTGTGGTGCGTTGGTCGCTTTATGATCAATTGCCATCTTTAATTGCCTCTTCGCAGCAATCTCCTCTCACAGGTCGTGCAGTGGGTTCACTAAATGGCGCTCTGGGTGACATGGTCGACCAAGTATCGGATTACTACGCAGGCAAAAGCGCAGTAAAAGTTTCGGATACATCTACGCAAACGGTATTAACTCAGTTTGTCGAAGTGAACAATGCTAATGACTTCTTTACCCTTGAGTCGATGCTAAAAGGGCTGAATTCAGTCGCCTCTGTCGATGTGATGAAAATTCAGGGCAATAGTGTTCGTTACCGTGTACATTTGCTGGCAAGCCTAGCCGATTTTGAGCGTGAACTGGCGAACTTCTCTCAAGTGAATCGAGTAGAGTTCATTGAACCTCAGCCTGTCTCAGTGGAAGAACCCGCAGTGATTGAGGAAAGCAATGACGGAGTGCAGCCACTTACTGAAGCGGATGCTAGCGTTTCGGATGCACAACCTTTAGTTGAGGATAGCCTGCCTGCCCCAGAGCCAGAGCAACCGCAAGAGCCACTCCTCACTTACGAGTGGATAGGATAATAAAAAAACAGCCTCCATGCGGAGGCTGTTTTTTTATCTTTATTGCTGACCAAATTTGGCTTTTTCTTGTTTCTCTACTTCTGAGAGTTTGGTGAGTTTTAGGCCTAACTCTTTCCCTCTTTCTCTGGCATATAGCGTATTACCAACAAAAGCCACGGAGACAAGCAGTAATTCGATGGCTGCTAGCCAACGCTCGCCACCATCGACATAAATCAGCGTCAGAGAGTGCAAAAAGTAAATCATCAAGACAAAATTTGCCCACGCATGGGTGTATGGTTTACCAGCGAGTATACCAGGCAGAGGCAGCAACATAGGGATCGCCCATGCAATTGCCAGTGTCCAACTGTTTAGGTGAGGGTGGGGTGACAATACCGCTTGCCATAACACCACCCAAGACAATAAAGCCAAATTGGCGACCAGCGCTAAGTAACGGTATTGCGATGAGGTTTTGGTCATACTAATCCTTTAGTTTTTTTGCTGTTTTGGCTAAGCGTTGTCCGAGCTTGTAGGCCAGTTGTCCACTGTCGCTCTGATGCGTTAAGCGATCGGGTGCCAAATGGCTGGCACCATAAGGCGTGCCGCCAGCTTGTGTGTGATGGAGCTCAGGCTCTGAGTAAGGGATACCTAACACCATCATTCCATGATGAAACAGGGGCAGCATCATGGTGTGCAATGTAGACTCTTGACCGCCATGCATAGAGGAAGAGGAGGTAAAAACCACGGCAGGTTTATCGATCAAACCGCCAGCCACCCAAGTGGGTGTCGTTTGGTCCCAAAAGTGTTTAAGAGGTGCTGCCATATTGCCAAACCAGACTGGACTACCTAATGCCAGACCATCACAGCGGGTAAGATCATCTAGTGATACTACGGCCTCTTTCGCTGGCGTTTCTGGGTCAAGTTCAGCGACGGTTCTTAGCGTTGCTTGGCAACCGTCAATAGACTCAATCCCTCGTGCAATTTGGCGAGCGAGAGACTGAGTACTGCCATGGCGGCTGTAGTAGAGAACTAACAGCTCGCAGCTCATACGATCTCTAGAACTTGCTCTGGTGGGCGGCCAAGACGTGCTTTGCCGTTATTCACAACAATCGGGCGCTCAATTAATTTCGGGGTATTAACCATAGCTTCAAACAGAGCTTCATCGCTCGCATCGGCGAGATTTTGCTCTTTATATTCTGCTTCCTTAACGCGCATCATTTGGCGTACTTCGTTAAGCTCTAGCTGAGCAAACAAGGTTTTAAGCAGCTCAACGCTAAGCGGTGCTTCGAGGTATTTTACCACTTCTGGGCTGATGCCTTTTTCTTCCAACAACGCAAGCGTCTGGCGGCTCTTAGAACAGCGAGGGTTGTGGTAAATAACGACTGACATGGTTTTCTCCTAGTTTTGTAGTGCCATAAAACGATCGCGTTCGATGCTGAGCTGATCGATCCGTGCGTCGTATCTGGCTTGTTTTAAACTTCCTAAATCGACTAAATGGCTGGCATCACTATAGTTTTTAATCGCTCCTTGCCAATTAGCCCTCAGTGCAAAAATTTCACCTCTGGCGGCGAGATGTTCATCTCGACGGTCAAGGTATTTGTAAGCATCGGCCAGTAGCGACCAACCGTTAAGATCCTCTGGATGCTCGTGAGTGTAGCGCTGCAATACTTTAGCGGCTTGCTCGTACTGTTTACTTTCGTTAAGCAAGTTAGCGTAGTTGATGGTTAATACCGAGTTACCCGGCTTTTTATCCAGCGCTTTTTTCAGCATTTCGATGCCTTTTTCTGGCTTTTCTTGATAAAGATAAAGGTCCGATAGGGCATCCAAATAAAAATTGTTACGTGGCTCCAATGCAATCAATTCATCGAGTAACGCTTGCGCTTGATCTAACTTCTTGGTGTCTAAGTAAACCAGTGCTTTGCCGTATTTGTAGGTTGGGGCGAGTTCGGCAGAGGCTTTCTTCAGGCGTCGTTCCATCCAATCAAGCGCTGCCTCACTTTGCAAATCAGCATGCCTTGCAATGACACGTGCTTTCGCTAAGTGGAAATCGATTGACGGGCCGATACGCAGTGGAGGATAGCTTTGTGCACGGGCGCGCGAATCTGTAATACGGTCTTCAGGTAATGGGTGAGTCAGTAGCATTGGCGGTGGTTTGCTCGCATAGCGGAACTCATCCGCAAGACGGCCAAAGAAGCTAGGCATCGCTTTAGGATCAAAACCTGCTTTTGCCATAGTGACGATACCAAAGCGATCGGCTTCTTTTTCATTAGCACGGGTATAGTTGATTTGGCTCTGCATTGCACCTGCTTGAGTGGCAGTAATGGCTGCGATACCTGCTTGCGGATTTGCTACCGCTAGTAACAGCGATCCAACCAGCGCCGCCATGGTTGCAGGAGAGCGGTTAGCTTGGTCTTCCATGGCTCGGGCTAGGTGGCGCTGGGTCACGTGGGCGATTTCGTGGGCAACGACTGAGGCAAGCTCACTTTCACTGCGGGTATACAAGAATAGACCAGAATGAAGTGCAATGTAGCCGCCAAAAAATGCGTAAGCGTTGATGGCGCGATTTTCGACCATGAAGAATCGAAACGGTGTCTTAACATCGTTGGCATGAGCGACCAACTGGTGGCCCAAGCTACTGATGTATTCGTTAAGAACGGGGTCATGCACGATAGGCTGACTGGCTCTGATCATGCGCATGTAGGCATCACCATAGATCTGTTCTTGATCTATGGTCAGCGTAGCGGCCGCAGCGGTTCCAATATCCGGAAGTTCATAGCTGCGGTTTTGCCCAAAGCTAGGCATCGCCATTAAGCTCGAGAGTAAAAGACAAAGTGCTGAGCGAGACTGTTTTAACATGCGTAATAAAGGACTCAATATAGTGAACTGATACTTTGGACTGTCAGGCGCATATTTGGTTCTATCTTGTGTAGAAATCCTTTTAGTTATGTGCGCTTAACAGCAAGGTATTAGCTTACCGATATTCAAAAAAAATGCCCTAATATTTTACCTGTTTGCCGTAATTTGGTGGTAAATTGATCGGCAAGGGTGTGAGCTTGCCCTGCGAAATATTTGCTTTTTTACCGTTTTAAATGAGGACGCTTTTCATCAGCCATGACCTCAACTACTTTAGATTTGCGCCAGCACCAGTGCCCGATGAGCTTGTTACTGATGAAACGAGCCGTGGTGAAACTTGCCGATACACAGCGTTTAACAATCTATGTTTCCGATGCAGCTTCGGTGCATGATATGATACGTTTTCTTGACCTTCATCCATACTCTTACGGCGTTGACCAACAAAAGACTCACACCGTAATTACTGTAGAGAGACTCTCAACCCATGTTTGATATGGTAAAAAGCTGGTATCAACGCCGCTTTTCAGACCCACATGCTGTTAGCCTTGTTGCCATTTTGCTATTTGGTTTTGCAACCATCTACTTCTTCGGTAACTTGATTGCCCCGTTGCTGGTGGCGATTGTGCTGGCTTATCTATTGGAATGGCCAGTCACTCAGATGACTCGTTTGGGGCTTCCTCGCTCGTTGGCCGTACCTGTTGTGGTGTTGATCTTTTTAGGTTTGGCGCTGATCTCTGTGTTTGGACTTATCCCGACTATTTGGAATCAGGTAGGCAACCTGATTAACGATATTCCAAACATGTATAACGGCTTACAGAAATTTATCTCTACTATTCCTGAGCAGTACCCTGAACTTGCCAACATGCATATCGTGGAGACGATAGCCTCGAATGCCAAAAACAAGGTGCTGACCTTGGGCGAGAATGTGGTCAAAGGTTCACTTACCTCATTGATTTCGCTTGCGACCGTGGCTGTTTACCTGATTTTGGTGCCTCTATTAGTGTTCTTTTTACTTAAAGATAAAGAAGAGATGATGGAGATGATGACCAGCTTCTTGCCGCGTAACCGTCGCCTCGCAACCAAGGTTTGGCGAGAGATGAACCAGCAAATTTCCAATTACATCCGCGGTAAGGTGATGGAAATACTCATTGTTGGTGGTGTGAGTTATGTCACCTTTGCCATTTTGGACTTGCGCTATTCAGTGCTGCTCGCAGTGGCTGTGGGTCTATCGGTACTCATTCCTTACATCGGTGCTGCGGCAGTAACCGTGCCAGTTGCGATTGTCGGTCTGTTTCAATGGGGATTAACACCTGATTTTTACTGGCTGCTGTTTGCTTACGGCATCATTCAGATGCTCGATGGTAACGTACTCGTGCCAGTACTATTCTCAGAAGCTGTGAACCTTCATCCAGTTGCAATCATTGTGTCTGTACTTGTCTTTGGTGGTTTGTGGGGATTCTGGGGGGTATTTTTTGCCATACCGCTCGCAACACTGGTCAAGGCGGTGATTAACGCTTTGCCAGATACCGATGGTGTCATAGAAGAGTAACTGTTCAAAAAAGAGACCGCTGGGCGGTCTCTTTTTCGTTAAATCTTTCAAGTTGAATTTTAGGTCAACACATCAAGACTATTTCTCGTTCAAGTAGTCCAGTACCACCTCGTGGTGAGTCTTCGTTTTGAACTTGTTGAACACGTGCTCGATGGTGCCGTTTTCATCAATTAGGAAGCTGATACGGTGAAGACCATCATATACCTTACCCATGAATTTTTTCTCGCCCCAGACACCGAACTCTTCAGCTACCGCATGGTCTTCATCCGACAACAAGGTAAAGTTGAGCTCATCTCGCTCGATAAACTTGCCCAGACGTTTTACTGGATCAATGCTCACGCCCAACACCACAACGTTGTGTGCGTCTAGCTCGGCTTTGATATCACGAAGCCCTTGGGCTTGAACCGTACAACCCGGCGTCATCGCTTTTGGGTAGAAGTAGAACAGTACTTTCTTGCCCGCAAAGTCGGCAAGAGTGACGGTGTTGCCGTCTTGATCAAGCAAAGAAAACGCCGGAGCTGGCGAGCCTGCTGTCAAAGTATTCATTGAGCTTTCCTTTTTTATTTATATTTGGTTGTTTTTAATAAAGTTGATGTTACCTAGTACGTTGGATTCCGTACATAGGCTCAAAAATTCTTCTTCTAGCTGCATTAAATTGCAGTCACTTTCGACTAACGCCACGATAGCGATTTGAAACTTGTCGCTGCTGGTCGCAATTTTGTTTTTGTTTATGGTTTGAGCGCTTAGGGTTGATAGGCCGATGTTGCGCTCAGCAAAAAACTGGGTGAACGTTTCGGTTAGTCCAAGTTTATCATCCGACTCAACGAAGGCTTCCACACGATAGCAGTGGTCAGCCACTTCGTGGGTGGCGGTACGTTTCATCATGGTCAGCAGATCATGTTGCTGGCCAAACAGGGGCAATGTGGTTTCCACTCGGGTGAGTGCATTGCTGTTTCCCGAGAGCAACATGATGAGAGTAAATTCAGAACCAAACACAGCGATACGACTATCGACGATGTTGCATCCTGCATCGGTAACCAAATGAGTAATTAGGTTGCTTATTCCTGGGCGATCGCTACCCACTGCGGTGAGTACTAAGTGTTGTAACATAGTCACAGTTCTATTTTTCATGGTGTATTGGCATGGTAGCACAGCTGACAAATCGTGGAGTGGTTCGGCGCAGAAAATTACATCACTTAGGTAGGTTGTGTGGTCAAATTTGCGCTCATTTCACTTTTCTATGCTCAAGCTTCAAATTATTAACAAGAGTTTGTCATCTACCGCGCTTACAAGCCTTGTGTTTCCAAAGGTTGTTACAGTACCATGCAAAGATTAAATAAAAAGGAGATAGACATGTTTTCAGGAAGCTTGGTTGCGCTGGTAACCCCTTTTAATCAAGAAGGTGAAGTGGATTACGATAGCCTGAAAAAGCTAGTCGAGTACCATATTGATGCAGGAACAGATGGAATTGTTGCTGTCGGTACCACCGGTGAGTCTGCAACGCTGACCATCGAAGAACACGTAAAAGTCGTGCAGAAGTGCGTAGAGTACGCTGCAGATCGCGTACAAATCATCGCAGGTACCGGCGCGAATGCGACCCATGAATCAGTGACCTTTAGCCGTTTGCTACAAGGTTCAGGTATTACTGGTGTTCTAAGTGTTACTCCTTACTACAACAAACCGTCGCAAGAAGGTTTATACCAGCATTACAAAGCCATCGCTGAAGTGAGCGATGTGCCAATCATTCTATATAATGTACCAGGTCGTACCGCAGTAGACCTACTGCCAGAAACCGTTGCTCGTCTTGCCAAGATCGAAAATATTGTTGCGCTAAAAGATGCGACCGGTGATCTATCAAGAATTGCACTTCATCGTGAACTTTGTGGCGAAGATTTTATCTTACTAAGTGGCGATGATGCGTCTGGCTTGGAATTTGTGAAGCAAGGTGGTCACGGCGTTATTTCTGTTACTGCAAACGTTGCAGCTAAAGATATGGCAAACATGTTCAAATTGGCACTGGCTGGCGAGTTCGAACAAGCACAAGTGATCGATCAACGTTTGATGGCACTGCACAAGAACCTATTTATCGAGTCAAGCCCGACACCAGTGAAATGGGTGGCGTTAGAGCTTGGTTTGATCAACTACGGTGGTTTGAGACTGCCACTTCTTGAGCTGACAGAAGCATCGCAACCAGTGGTTCGCCAAGCTATGGCTGACGCTGGCATCGCATGATGGAGGAGGGGATAAGCCCCTCCCAATGAGTTTGGACAGTAAGTATTCGTACCAAACAACAAGTGAACTAGGAGTACCAATGAAGTTTTCTACTCAGCTAGTGACAAGCGCACTGGCTGTTTTCGTTCTCAGCGCATGTTCAAGTGACCCGTCTGACCGACGTCAGGCACGCGATGATTTCGATTACCTCGACACCCCACCTTTGAAAGAACTGGCGTTACCTTCTGATGCGACACCGCAGGTGTACCCAGATTATCAGATCCCAGCTGGGGAATTCACTGGTGAGATTGGTCCGAATGTCGATATTCGTCCACCTCAGCAGATTTTAGATTTGATCCCTGGGGCTCGTTCAGAATTTAACGATGGCGAAGTCACCCTCTGGCTTGTAAAGCAAGAAGAAGCGGACAAGGTGTGGCAAACCACACTCGATATGCTGGCAGCACGTGAAATCACGCTGCGTGAGAACAGTGCAAACCGAGTAGAAACCGATTGGGTGACTTGGACTTCGAATGATGAAAACGCTGAGATTGGTAGTCGTTACGCTATTGAGCGATATGAAGCCAACCGCCGCTACGGTTTCAAGATGACCTTGATTGACTGGCGTGAAAATGGCGTGGTTAAGCCTGTTTCAGAGACCAACAAATCTCGCTACAACGTGTTGATGACTAACTTAGTGATGTCCACATACGATGAAAACTTGCGTGAAGAAGCTCGCCTGAAAGCGCAGGAGTTGGTTAAGCATATCCCAATTACCATGGGTAAGGACCGCAGCGGCCTACCAGTCATTATTGCTCGTGCACCGTATGACGTTGTTTGGCAGCAGCTTCCAGAACTATTGCCACAAATGGGCTTTGAGTTGGAAGAGCGCAACCAGTCTCAAGGCGTGGTGAAAGCGAAGTACGCTGAGCCAAATGATGAGTTCTGGCAAACGGTTGGTGTGAAGCCATTTGATCTGAAAGGGACGAACTACACCTTCCTGATTGGTGACTTAAATAACCGTACTTCGATTAATATCACTGATTCATCAGATAAGCCAGTGACAGAAGAGGTACTGAACTCATTAGTACCGGTACTAGCTAAACTGGCAGAAACCAAAGGCAAGTAAGTCTAACTTTGTCCGGCTAGTAAAAAAGCTTGGGGAAATTTCCCCAAGCTTTTTTTGTATTCGGATTAGAATTCACTCGATTTAAAGCTTCTATTTTTTCTCAGTTTTCGGCTTTGAATCATTATTCTCATGCAGCTCTGGATTTAGCTTCTTATCCAGTTCGTTGAGACGATCAAGATCTTTCGCCCCCTGACTTTTATCAAACTTCATATTGGCAGTTTGTTTTAGCGCTGCAATATTACCAGCCACCACCGCAACGACGACAATGATGATTACCCAAGGGTTAGTTAGCCACTCAATCATGATAGACTCCCGATATTGGTGATATATCTAGTATAGATATTAGGCAGGATCTCTTGCACTGTGTCTATGCCTTCGATCGGGTTTTGCGCCCAAACTTGAGTGAGTTGTTCTGGTGTGAGTTGTTTCATCGCAATTTGCGCTACTGGGGCATAGCTGATATGCCAAGGTTCCGCTGCGACACCTCCCCGGTCTTGGTCATAGGGGAAGAAAAAGCCAAGCGGTCTAATTGCTTCTTTTAACCATTGATAAAATGAGTGTTGATGACCGTCTAAATATTCCCACGGCTCTAGCACCAAGTTTTGCCCTTCGGGAAGACAGTTTTTAGCATAGATATCAAAGTCCGTGCCCCAATGGTGCCGACTTGCTCCTGGCAGGGCTGACCAACGCATAATCGTTGTGACTTTCTCTTGCGCAGACAAGGTATTTGCATCGACAGGTCGACTTTGACTATCCAGCAATGGTCGTTTACCCGAAAATTTATTATCCCAGATAAGCTTTTGACGGAAGAAGTCACGAAAGCCGCTAGCGATGGCAAGCTCAAAACCTGCGCTTTGGGCTTGTTGGTGCAATTGGGTAAGGGCAAAGTGAACTTGAGGGTGGGCGAGCAGTTGTTGCTCACCCAAACAGAGTGTTTTGAGGTGGCTTGTCACCACCCCTGTTAGCTGATCAGGCGTCATTCTTACTCAGTAGTTTCTCGAGTACTTTTTCGTACATATCGGTAAGCTTTTCAAGATCGGCGATGTTAACGCACTCGTTGACCTTGTGAATGGTCGCATTAACAGGACCAAGTTCAATCACCTGAGTACCCATTTGTGCAATGAAGCGGCCATCTGAAGTACCACCCGTGGTCAATAGCTCAGGTTTTTTATGGTTCACGTCTTCTACCGCAGCGACGACCGCATCCAGTAACTCACCTGTATCGGTCAAGAATGGTTTGCCGTTGAGTGTCCAGTTTAGGTCATATTCAAAACCGTAAGAGTCTAATGTTGAGTGGACACGGCGTTGGATATCTTGGTGCGTAAGCTCAGTACTGAAGCGTAAGTTGAACTGTACGGTGAACTCGCCTGGGATCACGTTGGATGCTCCCGTACCTGCATGAAGGTTCGGGATCTGGAAGCTGGTAGGTGGGAAGTATTCATTGCCTTCATCCCACTTGATCGCAGCCAGTTCAGCTAATGCTGAAAGAGAAACGTGTACTGGGTTTAGTGCAAGATGCGGATAAGCAACGTGCCCCTGCACCCCACGAACTTTCAAGTCACCAGTTAGCGAGCCGCGGCGACCATTCTTAACCACATCACCTACGTGGTGCGTACTTGATGGTTCACCTACGATACACATATCAATTATCTCGTTGCGCTCCATCAGGGTATCCACCACACGAGTGGTACCGTTGATGAATGGTCCCTCTTCATCGGAAGTGATCAAAAACGCAATTGAACCATCATGATCAGGGTTTTCTTTGATGAATCGCTCTACCGCCACCAGCATACATGCCAGTGAGCCTTTCATATCTGCAGCACCGCGACCATGAAGATGACCATCGATGATGGTTGGCTCAAATGGTGGGGTATGCCACTGATTTGGGTCACCAGCTGGCACTACATCCGTATGTCCTGCAAATGCAAACAGTGGTGCTTTGGTACCACGACGAGCCCAAAGGTTGGTGGTGTCTTCAAACACCATGACTTCAATTTCGAATCCTAGGGCCTTGAGTCGCTCAATCATCATAGGTTGGCAACCTGCGTCTTCTGGGGTTACCGATTGGCGGCTGATGAGGTCTTTGGCAAGGGCCAACACCGGGCTATCTGTCATCCTTGAATATCCTTATTACTTAAAAATCGCTTGGTACTGGTCGGCTTTAAAGCCTAAGTGCAGATCTGAATTTACGCTCAGAATTGGACGTTTGATCATCGCAGGGTGCTCAACTAGTAAAGCAATAGCGGTGTCTGCATTGAGAGTATCTTTTTGCTCTTGGCTGAGCGCACGATAAGTGGTGCCACGTTTGTTGAGTACCTTGTCCCAACCGAGTTGCTCACAGAAGTTTCTCACCATCGCCTCATCGACACCTTGTTTACGGTAATCGTGAAAGGCGAACTCAACATTTTCGGCTTCTAGCCATTTTTTGGCTTTCTTAATCGTGTCGCAGTTTGGGATCCCATACATAGTGATGGTCATAATGGTTCCTTTGAAGCTGGGTAGTTGCCACGACCGCTGGGCAGTGTGGTAAATCATTGTAATAGTGATGTCATCCTATCAGTTTGAGGCGTGGGATCATAGACGCAAGCAATGCACTACAAAATGAAAGAATCTTACAAACTAGGCGGCTTAATCGGCGCAGAATGATGGATATATGCCACTTCTTAGCAAAAACGCCTCACAAATTGACCAAAATTGATCAAACGCAACACACTAAAGCTCGAAACGGAAATAATGGATGTAGCACAGCTTTAGGAGGTATCAATGGAGTTGAATCCTGTGTTTGCGAGGCGTCTATATTTGGCCTTGCTGGTGGAGAATCTTGAAAGGCCGAATGTCCCTAAGTTAATTGAAAAAACTGGGTGGCCGCGCCGAACGATTCAAGATGTGATTAAAGCCCTACCGGGCTTAGGCATTGAGTTGATGTTCATTCAAGACGGTCGTCGCCACAATGACGGCTACTACCAACTGTCAGATTGGGGGCCATTTGACAGTCAATGGGTGATGGATCGAGAAACGGATATTGCCTCTGCTCTCGGATTCTAGAAAAAACGCCAGACGTGATGTCTGGCGTTTTTTTATGTCTGTCTATATTGAATCACTTGTCTATATTGAATCACTATTTTTCACAGCGATAAGCACTACCAAGCAATGTCACTGACGTGGCAAACTCATGAGGCGGATGCAAAACTACCGTATCGGCACCAGCTTGCTGTGCACGATTTTTCACTTGGTTCACTGCCCCTTGGATTAATGAGTCGTTGGTATAAAAAAGATAACTATACCAATGGCCTTCATTGCCAATCACTTCATCGATGAAGGTACATTGCTCTGGCAGCGCAATAGGTGATGTGAGCACCTGTACCGTTCTCGACTGCATTGTGACTTGGTTGGTTGGCGTGCTGCAACCTGCCAGCGCCCCTAGCGCTAAAGCCAAGACTATCCTTTTCATTGCGCCTCTTTGCATCCTAAAGTTATTTGAGTAATAGATAAGTGACAAAGCCTATCCAGCTTACCACTAACAATCCCCACGCTAGTTTAGGCTGCTCCACAACAACTTCCACTTCAGTCTGTATTGGAGTGTCCTCGCTTGTGACAGACTGTTTCTGGCGTTGGACCTTTTTCTTCGCCTTATCAGCTTGACGCTGGCGCTCTTTTTGCTGCTTTTTGTACTGAGCAATGCCTTTTTCGATCCCTTGGGCAATTAATTTGGTCTGCTCTTTGGTTTGTCCGGGTTTTTGAGTCGCTTTGGCTATTTTCATCGCATCTTCTTGAGTTTGCGGAGATGGAGTGATTTTTTTCTGTTTCATGCGCTAGGTATGTTGTTATATTCCTTGAATTAGATTAACACTAATTAATTATTGAGGTAAGCGTGCGTTATCCCATTGAGCAGTATGATAAACATGGTTTTTTGAAGCCGCCTATTTGGTTGTGGCTTGGTTGGCTTTTTTTAGCCAAGGCGTGGATTGTGTTTGTGATTGCAGGGGTAAGCCGAGAGTCAGGCAGTCAGTTGCTTGAGATGATTTATCCCATTCGCGAGTCTTTGTATATCGGGCTATGGTTGGGTTTGCCATCTATAGTAATGATGTGGCTGATTGGATTGCGACACCCAGAGCGTCGATGGATCAATAGAATGATGAGCGCATCAAGGGGCTTAACCATCACAATAACCATTCTCCACCTTGGATTGATCATTTTACAAATTGTCAGGACAAATCATGTCTTTAGTTGGTCGGTCGCAGTGAGCGGTGTGATACTAGTTTGGTTTTTGCTGTTCCTGATCAATAGCAAACGGGTGAAAACATGTTTATCCTCGATGTCTCTAGAATAAGTATTATTAATAACTATAGATTGAAGTGAGTTTGTTATGTCGAGTTCTCAGCCAGCGATTGTCGCCGATGCCGGCCCATTTGCACTGTATGTGCAGTTAAAAGTTCAGACTAACCATAGCCGAGTGCTAGAGCGCTTACAGGCGTTGCCAGAAATGGTGGAAGTGTTAAATCATCATCAGCCACAGGCGGATCTAAAAGTGAGTGTTGCTTTTAGTCACAGCTTTTGGGCTCAAACTAATCAAAGCATGCCATCAGAATTGGTACCTTTCCCTGAGCTGGGTGAAGGGGATGCTCATGCACCGAGCACCGATGTGGATGTACTGCTGCATTGCCACTCTCACCGTCATGACTTGCATTTTTATGTGCTACGTAAGCTACTGGCAGATATTGAGCAGGATGTAGATGTCGTTGATGAAACTTATGGTTACCGTTATTTGGATAGCCGTGACATGACTGATTTCATCGATGGTACTGAAAACCCTGCGGGTGAAAAACGTGCGGAAGTTGCTTTGATCCCTGAAGGGGATTTTGCTGGCGGTGCATACGTCATGGTGCAGCGTTTTATTCACCAACTTCCGGCGTGGAATCGTTTGTCGGTGGAGAAACAGGAAAAAATTATCGGTCGAACCAAGCCTGACTCTATTGAACTGGATGATGTGCCACCTACGTCCCACGTTGGTCGAGTGGACATTAAAGAAGAAGGTGTGGGCCTGAAGATTGTTCGCCACAGTTTGCCTTATGGCTCTGTCTCTGGTGAGCACGGCCTGCTGTTTATTGCCTACTGCAATACCGTACATAACTTCCAAGCGATGCTAGATAGCATGTACGGTGTGACCGATGGCAAAACAGATATGATGTTGCGTTTTACTAAAGCGGTGACAGGTGCGTACTTCTTTGCACCAGCGAATGAAATGCTGGCAGCGATGGAAATCGCTTAAGCTACTGCTGACAGTTCTCTTCTTACTGGTTTAGGGGAGAACTGTCTTTAATATATAGCCCCTTCCTGATCCCAAGCCCGCTTTGCTAGCTAAGCAGCAAATAGATCTACACTTAAAAAGCCAAAAATCCTTCTCAAGTTTTCTCTCATTTGGTCGTTATCTAAGCTGTAATCCCTATTTTTGTGAGTCTAATGGCCGTAACTGTTAACACCAATGTTTCCGCATTGATTGCCCAAAGAAATCTCGGGCAAGCAACTAGCGCATTGAACCAATCCTTGGAGCGTTTAGCTTCAGGGAGTCGGATCAATAGTGCTAAGGATGATGCGGCGGGGTTGCAGATCTCTAATCGTTTAGAAACTCAAATGCGAGGATTGGACGTGGCGGTTCGTAATGCCAATGATGGTATTTCGATCATGCAAACTGCCGAAGGGGCGATGAAAGAAACCACCAATATCTTGCAGCGAATGCGGGATCTCTCGCTTCAATCAGCGAATGGTTCAAATAGCTCAGCAGAACGCCAAGCGCTGCAAGAGGAGTTTACTGCACTCAATGACGAGCTGAATCGGATTGCGGAAACCACTTCGTTTGGAGGCCGTAAGCTATTAAACGGTACCTATGGTGATGCGGCGTTCCAGATTGGCGCAGGCTCAGGGGAGGCAGTGAGTGTTGGGCTGCGAAACATGCGTTCGGATACTTTGTCGATGGGGGGCTTTAGCTATGTGGCGAATGCGATGGCTGATGACAGTTGGACGGTTTCCCCGGGTAATGAGCAGTTTACAATAAGTTACACCGACAAACGGGGCCAGAATGTTGTTATCGATATCCAGGCTAAGGTTGGCGATGACATCGAAGAGGTAGCCACTTACATCAATGGCCAAACGGACAACGTGTCCGCCTCGGTAAATGAACATGGCCAACTGCAAATTTTTGCCTCTGGTGACGAAGCCGCGACAAACTTAAGTTTTGGTGGCGCATTGGCCAGTACGCTCAGTATGTCCGGTCCGGTGATGGAAACGGTACACAGCGCACAGATCACCGATGTGGGTGGGGCTCAGCGTTCGGTGGCAATTATTGATCAGGCGCTTAAGTATGTGGACAGCCATAGAGCGGAACTAGGGGCCTATCAGAATCGTTTTGACCATGCGATTAATAACTTAAGCAATATTAATGAAAATCTTGCTGCTTCCAATAGTCGCATCAAAGACACCGATTACGCCAAAGAGTCGGTTCAAATGTTGAAACAACAGATATTGCAGCAAGTCAGTACTTCCATTTTGGCTCAAGCCAAGCAAGCGCCTAATTTGGCGCTGACTCTTCTTGGTTAAAGCACTTCTCTTTCATTTAATGCCATTTGTTGCATTTGGTGGGAAAGTGTCTTTGTTGTACCTATAAACCCCACTTTTCTTCTCTTAAACCTCCTTTTGGCTCTTACCTAATTGCAAAAGTGTCTAAAAAACACTCAATAGGCTGATCTGTGTCGTTCGCTAAAAGCCTTATTTTGTAGGCGATTAAGACAAAAAATCTTGCTGTATCGGCCTAGGCTTGAATTGCTTTAGTAGAAAATTCACAAATATATGCTGTTTGAGTGAAAAGTGACCGTTTGGCAAAAAAATAAAGTTTTTTGGCTTTTTTTTCTAAAGGATTTTCGATGCCTTCCGTTAAATAAAACATCTTAAATGAATCAACTTGGTTTTCCGCGACGGCGGAAGCCGCACTACGGAAAATCAATTGGAGTAAACCATTATGGGCATGACAGTAAACACAAACGTATCTGCGATGACAGCACAGCGTCACTTAAACAACGCAGCGAACAACATGACAACATCGATGGAACGTTTGTCTTCTGGATTCAAAATCAACAGTGCAAAGGACGATGCGGCAGGTCTACAGATCTCTAACCGTTTGAACGTTCAAAGCCGTGGTCTAGAAGTGGCTGTACGAAATGCCAACGATGGTATCTCAATCGCACAAACCGCAGAAGGTGCGATGAACGAAACCACCAACATCCTGCAACGTATGCGTGACCTATCACTGCAATCAGCGAACGGCTCTAACTCAAAATCAGAGCGAGTTGCGATTCAAGAAGAAGTGACAGCGCTTAACGACGAACTAAACCGTATCGCAGAAACCACATCTTTCGGTGGTAACAAGCTGCTGAACGGCACCTACGGTACATCATCGTTCCAAATCGGTGCCGATAACGGTGAAGCCGTGATGATGACGCTAAAAGACATGCGCAGCGATAACTCAATGATGGGTGGTTCAAGCTACCAAGCGGCGAACGCAAAAGATAAAGATTGGACAGTGGGTGCGACGGGTAACGATCTACAAATCGACCTAACTGACACCAACGGTCAAGCACAAACCATTAATATCACCGCAAAAGAAGGCGATGACATTGAAGAGCTGGCAACTTACATCAATGGTCAAACAGACATGGTGAAAGCGTCAGTGAACGAAGATGGTCAACTACAGCTGTTTGCTGGTAACAACAAAGTGACAGGTGACCTAGCACTATCTGGTGGTCTGGCGACAGACCTAGGCCTTGCCAAGTCAGGCGACGTGACAGTACACACCATCGATGTGACTTCTGTGGGCGGCGCTCAAGAATCGGTAGCAATCATTGACTCGGCGTTGAAGTACGTAGACAGCCACCGTGCAGAGCTCGGTGCGATTCAAAACCGTCTAGGTCATGCGATCAGCAACCTAGATAACATCAATGAGAACGTGAATGCGTCGAAGAGCCGCATCAAAGACACGGACTTTGCGAAAGAAACGACCACCATGACTAAGAATCAGATCCTTCAACAGGCATCGACGTCGATTCTTGCTCAAGCGAAGCAGGCACCAAACGCTGCGATGAGCCTACTAGGCTAATATCGAGCTAAAAAAGATATCCAGGGTGAGAGATGTAAATTACTGAAAATAAACAGTAGTTATAGAGCCCTCAAGGCCAAGGAGAGATCCTTGGCCTTTTTTTGATCCTTTTTCACCCGAAACACTAAAGGTTTTGCACGGCATGCCGTTAAAGAAAGTACTAGAGAGAGATACACAACAAAATGGTTATCCGTGACGGCGGAAACTGCACAGTGGATATCAATTTGGAGTAACGATCATGGGTATGACAGTAAATACAAACGTATCAGCGATGACAGCGCAGCGTCACTTAAACAATGCTGCAGGTGAACTCAATGTTTCTATGGAACGTCTGTCATCAGGTTTCCAGATTAACAGCGCAAAAGATGACGCTGCTGGTTTGCAAATTTCTAACCGCTTAAACGTGCAAAGCCGTGGTTTAACCGTTGCTGTACGTAACGCAAATGATGGTATTTCTATTGCTCAAACCGCAGAAGGGGCAATGAATGAAACTACCAGTATCTTGCAACGTATGCGTGATCTCTCACTGCAATCTGCTAATGGTTCCAACTCGAAATCGGAGCGTATCGCTATCCAAGAAGAAGTGACAGCGCTTAACGATGAGCTTAACCGCATCGCAGAAACCACGTCTTTTGGTGGTAACAAATTGCTTAACGGCACTTTTGGTACTTCTGCATTTCAAATCGGTGCAGATAATGGTGAAGCCGTGATGCTGTCATTAAAAGATATGCGTAGCGACAACTCCATGATGGGCGGTATCAGCTATAAAGCCGCCAATGCCAAAGATAAAGATTGGGGTGTCGATCCTGCGGCTAATCAAATAGTGCTCACCTTTACCGACGTTGCTGGACAGACGCAAACTGTCGATATCACGGCAAAAACTGGCGATGATATTGAAGAGGTAGCGACTTATATCAACGGTCAAACGGATATGGTAAAAGCCTCCGTGAGTGAAGATGGTAAGCTACAAGTCTTTGCTGGTAATAATAAAATTCAGGGTGATGTTGCCTTTAGTGGCAGCTTGGCATCGGATCTTGGTATTGCCAAATCAGGGGATGTGACGGTAAATACCATTGATGTAACCTCAGTGGCTGGTGCACAAGAATCGGTGGCAATTATTGATTCGGCACTCAAGTATGTGGATAGCCATCGAGCCGAGTTAGGGGCATTTCAGAATCGATTTGGCCATGCGATCAGCAACTTGGATAACATCAACGAGAATGTGAATGCGTCCAAGAGTCGCATTAAAGACACTGATTTTGCCAGTGAAACGACCTCCATGACCAAGGCACAAATATTACAACAAGCTTCAACATCTATCCTTGCTCAAGCTAAGCAAGCACCTAATTCAGCACTGAATTTATTAGGCTAATTGAGCTTTAAACTAAATTATAAAAAGACGTCTTTATGGCGTCTTTTTTTGATCTTTACCCTCTAGAAATGTTCATTTATTCGCCTTTGAGTGTAAAAAGTGAATTTAATGCGAAAAAGTTCTAAAGAAGTCAAAAATGGTGCCGTTAAATAAAGTACTAACAGAGACAACTTTGGTTTTCCGTAGCAGCTGGTGCGACTCGGAAGCCGCACTACGGAAAATCAATTGGAGTAAACCATTATGGGCATGACAGTAAACACAAACGTATCTGCGATGACAGCACAGCGTCACCTAAACAACGCAGCGAATAACATGACAACATCGATGGAGCGTTTGTCTTCTGGATTCAAAATCAACAGTGCAAAGGACGATGCGGCAGGTCTACAGATCTCTAACCGCTTGAACGTTCAAAGCCGTGGTCTAGAAGTGGCTGTACGAAATGCCAACGATGGTATCTCAATCGCACAAACCGCAGAAGGTGCGATGAACGAAACCACTAACATCCTGCAACGTATGCGTGACCTATCACTGCAATCAGCGAACGGCTCTAACTCGAAATCAGAGCGAGTTGCGATTCAAGAAGAAGTGACAGCGCTTAACGACGAACTAAACCGTATCGCAGAAACCACATCTTTCGGTGGTAACAAGCTGCTGAACGGCACCTACGGTACATCATCGTTCCAAATCGGTGCCGACAACGGTGAAGCCGTGATGATGACGCTAAAAGACATGCGCAGCGATAACTCAATGATGGGTGGTTCAAGCTACCAAGCGGCGAACGCAAAAGATAAAGATTGGACAGTGGGTGCGACGGGTAACGATCTACAAATCGACCTAACTGACACCAACGGTCAAGCGCAAACCATCAATATCACCGCAAAAGAAGGCGATGATATCGAAGAGCTAGCGACGTACATCAATGGTCAAACAGACATGGTGAAGGCGTCAGTGAACGAAGATGGTCAACTACAGCTGTTTGCTGGTAACAACAAAGTGACAGGTGACCTAGCACTATCTGGTGGCCTGGCGACAGACCTAGGTATGGCCAAGTCAGGTGACGTAACGGTACACACTATCGACGTGACATCAGTGGGCGGCGCTCAAGAATCGGTAGCAATCATTGACTCGGCGTTGAAGTACGTAGACAGCCACCGCGCTGAGCTAGGTGCGATTCAAAACCGTCTAGGCCATGCGATCAGCAACCTAGATAACATCAACGAGAACGTGAATGCGTCGAAGAGCCGCATCAAAGACACGGACTTTGCGAAAGAAACGACCACCATGACTAAGAATCAGATCCTTCAACAGGCATCGACGTCGATTCTTGCTCAAGCGAAACAGGCACCAAACGCAGCGATGAGTCTATTGGGTTAATTGTCTAACCGTTTGGCGTAGCAATCGCCACTAGAGTTGTCATAACGTTGGCTTGCATTTCTGTCGGCTAACTTAAGAAAACTTTAGAATAAATTGAGATTAAATTGCTATTTTTGCGGGTTGGTTTTGATTAATCGATCTAGGGTGCTTTTTTGCCAAAAAAAGAGGTTTTTCGGTTAAAGAATAATAGTGTTGAGCCGTTAAGTTAATTAACAAAGGAACATTAACAACTAAATTGGTTTTCCGTTGAACTGCATAGTGAGGGACGGAAACCGCACTAACCGAAAACCAAATTGGAGAAATCATCATGGGTATGACAGTTAACACTAACGTTTCAGCAATGACCGCACAACGCCACCTAAATAATGCAGCAAGCGAGCTTAATACGTCGATGGAGCGCCTATCGTCAGGTTTTAAGATCAACAGCGCTAAAGACGATGCAGCAGGTCTACAAATATCTAATCGCCTGAATGTGCAAAGTCGTGGTTTAGACGTTGCGGTACGAAACGCCAATGATGGTATCTCCATTGCCCAAACCGCTGAAGGTGCGATGAATGAGACCACCAACATCTTGCAACGTATGCGTGACCTGTCGCTGCAGTCGGCGAACGGTTCTAACTCCAAGTCAGAGCGCATTGCAATTCAAGAAGAGGTAACAGCGTTAAACGATGAACTGAATCGTATCGCAGAGACAACATCGTTTGGTGGCAACAAGTTACTTAACGGAACCTATGGCACAGCGGCATTCCAAATTGGTGCGGATAACGGTGAAGCCGTGATGCTGACCCTAAAAGATATGCGCAGCGATAACGCCATGATGGGTGGTGCAAGCTATCAAGCGGCTAACGCAAAAGACAAAGATTGGGTGGTTGATGGTGCAACCAACCAAATCACCATGGATTTCACCGATGTTGATGGTACGGCACAAAACATCACCATCAACGCCAAAGCGGGTGACGATATCGAGGAGCTAGCCACTTACATTAATGGCCAAACCGACATGGTGAAAGCTTCAGTAAGTGATGAAGGCAAGCTGCAAATCTTTTCTGGCAACAACAAGATCCAGGGAGACGTCACTTTCGGTGGCTCGCTGAGTTCTGATTTAGGCATTGCTAAGCGTGCAGACGTGACAGTTGACACTATTGACGTGACTTCAGTTGCGGGCTCTCAAGAGTCTGTCGCCATCATTGATGCCGCATTGAAATATGTCGATAGTCATCGCGCTGAGCTTGGGGCGTTCCAAAATAGATTTGGTCACGCAATCAGTAACTTAGATAACATAAATGAAAATGTGAATGCGTCGAAGAGCCGCATTAAAGACACTGATTTTGCCAGCGAAACCACGGCGATGACCAAAGCGCAAATCTTGCAGCAGGCATCCACCTCGATTCTTGCACAGGCGAAGCAAGCACCGAATGCGGCAATGAGCTTGTTGGGATAATTGAAATAGGGGAGGAGTTGTCCTCCCCTTTACGCCCCTATAGAAGGGGGGTGTTGTTTGGACGCATTTATCCAAGTGTTTCCAACCAACACATCAACAGAACTAAGGAGTGTATTTAGGAGCCATAACGTAATTCTTTATTGCGCCGAACTCAAAGTCGGTGAGAAAGCAGATATGGAGTGATCTCAAGTATCTGAGTAAATGAATTGATTAAAGCCAATCGCCAGCGTCTAGCGTGCTGACTGCGCACAGGTTGCGAGCAGCCTAGATAGGGGATAGGTGTACCTAGATTGACAACCTACCGGTATAGCCAGTGATGTGCCTAAGCCATCCTAAGGAATACCAACCGTAGGGAAGATCCATCTAACGTACATAAGATCGATCTATTGCTTAGTTGGGGGATTGCCAGACCTAGATACACTTTAGCGTCAGCTGAGTGTGCTCTTCTAGTACCCCACAGATCTTGTGGGAGAAACACAACAACTGCCATTAGGGTAGGGGTTAAGTGTATCTGTAATTCTATGGAATATGAATTATATAAAAAGTTAACTTGATGAACTTTAGGGTTTATTTTTACTTTTTTACTATTTATATGGTTTTTATGGTGTTTTTAGATGAATTAACAAATAAGTTAAACTTTACCTAATAAAAACCTAAAGTAATTAGAAGTTAAGCCGATATAAAAAGTGACTTTGAGAGAACTAGTTGGTTTTCCGAGACGTCGGAAGCCGCCCTTAACGGAAAATCAATGGGAGAAATCACCATGAGTATTACTGTAAACACGAACGTCTCTGCAATGACGGCTCAACGCCATCTAAATAATGCAGCAAGTTCGACACAAACCTCGATGGAGCGTTTGTCGTCAGGTTACAAAATCAATAGCGCAAAAGATGATGCGGCAGGTCTGCAAATCTCGAACCGCTTGAACGTTCAAAGCCGAGGCTTGGATGTGGCTGTACGAAATGCCAACGACGGTATTTCTATGGCTCAGACTGCTGAAGGTGCGATGAACGAAACCACCAACATCCTTCAACGTATGCGTGACTTGTCATTGCAATCTGCGAATGGCTCAAACTCCAAGTCTGAGCGTGTTGCGATTCAGGAAGAAGTAACGGCGTTGAATGACGAGCTTAACCGTATCGCTGAAACCACTTCATTTGGTGGTAACAAGCTACTTAACGGTACTTTCGGTGATGCTTCATTCCAGATCGGTGCTGACAGCGGTGAAGCGGTAATGCTAGGCATTAAGAGCATGCGTAGCGATGAAGCTCAGATGGGCGGAAAATCGTACCAAGCTGCGAATGCGAAAGATGCAAACTGGACAGTACAAGCTGGTACCCAAGACATCACGATGAGTTTTGATGACGCTGATGGTGTTACCCAAAACCTAACCATCAATGCCAAAGTTGGTGATGATATTGAAGAGCTAGCGACTTACATCAATGGTCAAACGGATGCTGTTAAGGCTTCTGTAAGCGACGATGGTGCGCTTCAAGTCTTCTCTGCAACCGACAAAGTAACGTCAGACATTACTTTCGGTGGTTCACTTGGCGGTGACCTAGCAATGGGTGGCCCGCAAGCGAAAACGGTAAACGATATCGACGTAACATCTGTAGCTGGTTCACAAGAAGCGGTGGCAGTCGTTGACGCAGCACTTCAATACGTGGATAGCCATCGTGCAGAACTTGGTGCGTTCCAGAATCGTTTCGACCACGCTATCAACAACTTAGATAACATTAACGAAAACGTGAATGCGTCTAAGAGCCGAATCAAAGACACCGACTTTGCTCGTGAAACTACGGCAATGACTAAGTCTCAGATTCTGCAGCAGGCATCGACGTCGATCCTTGCGCAAGCAAAGCAATCTCCAAACTCGGCACTAATGCTTTTGGGCTAATGCTGGATTGAAGATCTTAGGGCGGATCAAGGTGGTCAGAAGGAATTGGCCTGGTCACCTAAATCCACTGGGAAATGACGACTAGCCTCACGGCGATGTCGAACAAGGAAAGTCGTCCTCCCATCGCCCACCCAGATTGCTGGGTGATGATGTGGAACTCTCACAATTATCTAAAGCAGTATTTAGGAGCTTAATGTGGCAGTAACGGTTAACACCAACGTTCAAGCAATGGCGACCCGGCACCAACTTAAAGAGGTGACTAGTGGTAGCGCAACTGCGATGGAACGACTGTCTTCAGGTAGCAAGATAAATACCGCAGCGGATGATGCAGCTGGGCTGCAAATTGCCAATCGACTCCAGGTACAAACTCGCGGAATAGATGTAGCGATTCGTAACGCAAATGACGGTATGTCCATTGTCTCCACAGCAGAAGGTGCAATGGATGAGAGTACGAACGTCATGCTGCGAATGCGCGACTTAGCTATACAATCGGCTAACGGGAGCAACTCTCTCTCCGATCGTGAGGCACTGCAAGAAGAAGTCAGTGACCTTAACGACGAGCTCAACCGTATCGCAGAAACGAGCAGTTTCGGCGGTGAAAAGCTGATTAATGGCACATATGGGACCCGATCGTTTCATATTGGTCCAAACACAGATGCCATTATGGTTTCTTTGACTGATATGCGAAGTGACGGAAGTTCAATGGGAGGAATGACATATTTAGCAGACAATAGTAAAGACAAGGATTGGGTCGTGCCAGACAGTGGCAATCTGCTCAATATCCAGTTTAATGATGTTGTTGGCAACCCGGAGACGCTGCAGGTAAAAGCGAAGTCTGGGGATAATATTGAAGAGCTAGCGACTTACATCAACGGACAAACCGATGTGCTGAGAGCTTCTGTAACGGAAGATGGAAAGCTTCAGATGTTTGCTTCGAGTAAAGATGTAACATCAGACCTCTCATTTAGCGGCGGACTCGCCGCTGAATTGGGGCTGCAAAAAGACCAAGCGATGACTGTCGATGATATCGACGTAACCTCTGTTGGCGGTGCTCAACAGGCCATAGCGGTATTAGATAATGCGCTCGCCTATGTTGACAGCGAACGAGGGCAGCTGGGGGCTTTACACAACCGCTTTGAACGTGCGGTTTCAAATTTAGGAAGTATGGGCATAAACGTCAGCGATTCTCACGGACAATTGCGTGACACTGACTTTGCCCGTACTGCCACTGAGCTAACCAAAAACCAAATATTAAGCCAATCATCATCGGCAATTATGGCTCAGGCAAACCAACTACCATCCGCAGCAACTCGATTACTCCACTAAAAATCGCTGCGGTGTAAGAACGAAGTGACCCAATCTTGGGTCACCCGTTTATTCATATCTATTAAAGACATAGACGTCTTCTTCAACCTAAAAAAAATCTCGAAAAAACTTTAAATTTTCCCTAAAGAAGTTTCGCATCCTGCCGTTAAAGAGTGTGCGAGAAATGAAGATGGTGTAGCGAGGTGAGAGACGCGAAACCATCATCCTTAATGTCGAAGGAGATCAACTATGGCAATTAACGTAAACACTAACGTGTCTGCCATGACTGCACAGCGTAACTTGAATAACGCTTCTGCAGACATGAACAGATCGATGGAGCGTTTGTCTTCGGGTTACCGAATTAACAGCGCGAGAGATGATGCTGCAGGGCTTCAGATTTCGAATCGCTTGAGTTCTCAAAGCAGCGGCTTAGACGTTGCAGTGCGAAACGCAAACGATGGTATTTCTATTGCTCAAACAGCCGAAGGGGCGATGAAGGAATCGACAAACATCCTTCAACGCATGAGAGACCTTTCGCTTCAATCCGCTAATGGCTCCAACAGTCGCTCTGAGCGAGTTGCGATCCAAGAGGAAGTTTCAGCGCTAAACGATGAGTTGAATCGTATAGCAGAAACCACTTCTTTTGGTGGTAACAAGCTACTGAACGGTACTTATGGCGAACAATCGTTCCAAATCGGTGCTGATTCAGGTGAGGCTGTAGTGTTACAAATGGGTAATGTTCGCTCCGACCATGCTGCTATGGGCGGTTTAAACTACACAGCTAACAACGGTAAAGGTGCTGGCTGGGAAGTTGCGAGCGGTTCGACCGATCTGCAGTTAGATTTCACTGACTCAGAAGGTGTGGCGCAAACGATCAATATTGACGCTGTAGAAGGTGATGATATTGAAGAGATTGCAACTTACATCAATGGTCAACAAGATTACCTAAAAGCTTACGTCGGCGAAGAAGGCAAAATGGGCATTTTTGCTCATAGCCAAAAAGTACAAGGTAGCGTTTCATTCAGCGGTGGCCTTGCGACGGAACTTGATTTAGACAATGAGACTAACGTCACTGTTAATGACATTGATGTAACGACCATTGCAGGTTCTCAGCAAGCGGCAGCAGTGATTGATGGCGCACTGAAAAACGTTGACAGTAAGCGCGCGGAGCTGGGCGCATTCCAGAGTCGTTTTGACCACGCTATTAATAACCTTGATAGCATCAACGAAAACGTGAACGCATCGATGAGTCGTATACGCGACACTGATTTTGCTAAAGAGACCACTCAATTGACGAAGTCTCAGATTTTAGGCCAGGCGAGTACGTCTATCCTAGCTCAAGCGAAACAGACCCCATCCGCGGCACTGAGTTTGTTGGGTTAAATCTGGTATACTTCGCCTAAAGAAGCACGTTGAAGGGCAACCGGAAACACACTAGCCAAGGTGGAGGTGTGATCGTATGGACATATCATCCTACACATCGCTATCCCAACCTTACGGTAGTGGCATGAATATTGCTTCTAAAGCTGAAGATGCATCCAGTGTTAAAGCGCAATCAAAAGCAGTTGAAGAGATTGACCCACGAGAAATCGTGCGAAACGAATCTGCTCAGGTTTTTGCCGACCAACGGTCTAAACTGAATGCAGAGGAGTTAGAAAAGCGGATAGATGAGGTGAATGATTATATCGCATCTATCAACACAGGTTTATCTTTTCGCTTCGATGAAGAATCTGGGCGGGACGTGGTAACCATATTTGATGCAAATACTGGCGACATTATCAAACAGATACCAAGCGAAGAAATGCTTGAAGTTTTACGGCGCCTAAACAGCTCTTCGGGATTTGTCTCGGAGATGGTGTAATGGCATGAAGGTGATTGAATGAGTTTAAACCCGATGGGCATGTCTGGTGGCATGGACATCAACTCAATGGTGAGCAAGATTGTCGATGCGGAGCGTGTTCCTAAACAGCAACGTATTGATGGCGAGCGCGCTAAAGTTGAGACCAGTATCAGCGCTTATGGGCGACTCAGAGAATCATTGGATTCCATGAAGGCACTGATGACTCAGTTTCGTCAGGACAAGGCTTTTGCTGTTCGTTCAGTTGAGTCTTCTGATGAAGAAGTCGTTTCGGCCACGGCCACTACGGACGCTATCGCAGGTAGGTATTCTGTCGATGTGTTGCAGCTTGCACAGAACCACAAGTTGGGTTCTAACGTTATTGGTGAGAAAACCAAATTTGGTTCTGGTGAGCTGCAGATCCGTTTAGGGAATAAGAACTTCACAGTCGAAGTTAAACAAGATGCAAGACTGGCTGATGTTGTAAACAGCATCAACAGTGCTGCTGATAATCCCGGTGTACGCGCTGCTGTCATCAACGATGTTGATGGCCAGCGCCTTATTTTGGCGTCTGAGAAAACAGGTGCCGAAAATCAAGTCTATGTATCTGCCACCAGTGCAGATCCAAATAACAAACTCCTTGAGTTGGAGTATAAAACGCTCGAAGAGCGCGTTCGCGACCTTGAAAAGGCGCAATCAGAACTCACCAAATTGCAAAGCGCACCTATTCTTACCGAAGATGGGCAAAATGTTGCCGATCTTGAAAAAAAATACTCTCCTGAAGAAATTGAACAAGCTTTAGAACGTTTTCCTAAAGCGCCTGATGGCGTCACCCCTGTATACGTGGTGAACTTGCCCGGCGAAGAAGATGATATTGGCTTAACCGGAGAAGATGGCGAACGCCTGCCTTTACCCGAAGACGATATTCCAGGATTTTCTGAAGCGGCCAGTGGTACCTTACTTAATTCTTATGAAGCACCAGGTTCTAGGGATGCGCTGACTGACGATCAAGAGCTGAAAAAGTCTGAGATCCCAGGCTATACCCCAACGGCGGGTGGTACGCTCGATGATTCCTACATCACCGAACGTGAGCGCGATGCGATTTTGATCGCTAACGCTAAAGCCCAACGAGAAAAAGATTTAGAGGATGCACTAAATCGAGTCAACTCGGCCCAGCGTTCGTTTGATGGTTACAGTGGTATGAACGAGTTGCAACAGGGTCAAGATGCACAAGTCATCCTCGATGGTATCGCTCAGTTGAGTAGTGATAACAACATCATCGAAGATGCCATCCAAGGGGTCGATCTGAACCTTAAAGGGGTCACTGAGCCAAATAAGCAAACCGAAATCGGCATCGACTATGACCGAGATCGAGTTCGCAACGATATTGAAAATTTCGTTGCCACTTACAATCAGTTTTACCAAGTGACTCGTGAGCTGTCTGGGGCAGACCCTGCAGCAGGCACCGCAGGGCCACTCGCAGGTGATAGCATTGTGCGTGGTGCGGAATCTCGCCTTAAAACGGTGTTTACCTCCAGTATTGAAGGTGCTCCAGAAGATCTTAAAACCTTGACCGACTTTGGTATCACCACGACAAGGCAAGGTACCCTAGAAATCAACTACAACATGCTCGATAAGCAGTTGCAGAATAATTTCACCAAATTGGGTAACTTTTTTGGTGGCAATAACGGCTTTGCTAAGAAAGTGGAAGACGCCATTCACTCAATGACGGGTGTGACTGGGTCAATAAGAACCCGAGAGCAAAGCTTGTTTGAGCAAAATTATCGACTTAACGATCAGCAAACTCAATTAGATAGACGTATGGAAAGCCTACAACAGCGCACTCACGATAAGTTTGCGGCGATGCAAGATGCGACAGGCAAGATGCAAGCTCAACTTTCTGGCATGATGAATGCATTCGGTTAAGGTGTGCTGAAATAGGTTGATTTATGAACAATAATTTGACGCAACTGTGTGATATAGATCGTCAATTACTGATTTATCTAGAAAAAGATGAAATAAATGCTGAAGAAATTGTTGTTCTGGTCGATAAAAGGGAACAGTTGCTTGCTGAGACGTTCAAGCAAATTGCCGAAACTCCTGAGCTGATTGATAAACAGCAGTGGCAAGAAGCAATCTCTCGTACCACAAAAGTGGTCACCTTGATGCAAAAACGCACCAGTGAGATTGCCGAGCATTTAAAAAAATATCGTCACGGCAATAAGTCAGTACAAGTGTACAAAAAGTTTTTATAGATTTAGAGAGGATTACCATGCGAGGTTCGTTACAGGCTTACAAAAAGGTTTCAGTAGACAGTCAGTTGTCTGCAGCCTCTCCGCACAAGATCATCCAAATGTTGATGGCTGGTGCGATTGAACGCCTGATCCAGGGTAAAGCGGCAATGATGCAGGGCAACATTGCGATGAAAGGGGAACGTTTAGGTAAGGGCCTTGATATTATTATCAGTTTGCGCTCATGCCTGTCGATGGACGATGGCGGTGATATCGCTAAGAACCTTGACCAGCTTTACGAATTCATGATCAATCAGGTGACAGTGGCAAACAGTAAGAATGACCCTCAGCCAATTGATGATGTGATTGAAATCATCCGAGAAATCAAATCTGCATGGGATCAAATCCCATCGGAGTTTCACAATTTGACCGCTGCAGAAATAGGTCGCTGATTAATTCACCGATCAGGCGTCACTTTTCGAATTAATCTCACATAGACTGCGGGGTTAGTTGCCTTATCTTTTTTTTCTCTTAGAATAGAGCCAATGTAGCGCAAGCCTATGTTGGCTCTATTTTTTTGTGCTGTTTTGTTCGCCTCTTACTGAGCGTTTTAGTAAATAACCGCTAAAAGTCAGCAAGATTGGTAAGTACAAGAATTTTGTACAATAATGACTAAATTATAAAGGCAACCTTTTTATTCTATGCAGCAGGGCTTGGCAAAGTTGTTGGTTATTGAAGATGACCAGCAAGTGAAACACGATTTAGGGATAATTCTAGAGTTTATTGGGGAAAATATTACCGCAGTAAGCTCAGAGCATATTGATAGCGTTGACTTGGCCAAACCTTGGGCTGGGTGCATTCTTGGTTCTATTGATAGTGCGGATGCTGCCAAGGTTATTAGTCAAAAACTGCGTAAAGCGGTCCATATTCCATTGCTGACGCTTGATACACCGAGTATCAAGGTCGAAGACTTTCCTCATTTCGTCGGAGAGCTACAACAGCCTCTCAACTACCCTCAGCTAAGTGATGCCCTGCGCCATTGCCAAGAGTTTCTGGGACGCAAGGGCAGTAGTTTAAGCCCTGCCAGTCGTAAAAATACCCTGTTCCGCAGCCTAGTGGGCCAAAGTGGTGGTATCCAAGAGGTTCGCCACTTAATCGAGCAAGTGGCGGGGACGGAAGCTAACGTGCTTATCCTTGGTGAGTCTGGTACGGGTAAAGAAGTGGTAGCGCGTAATATTCATTACCATTCTGAACGTCGTGACGGGCCTTTTGTACCAATTAATTGTGGCGCTATTCCACCTGACTTGCTTGAAAGCGAACTGTTTGGTCATGAGAAAGGTGCATTTACCGGGGCAATTACCGCACGTAAAGGGCGATTTGAACTGGCGGATGGCGGTACACTGTTCTTGGACGAAATAGGCGATATGCCGATGCCAATGCAGGTAAAACTGCTGCGTGTACTACAAGAGCGCTGTTTTGAACGCGTAGGCGGTAATGCCACAGTAAAAGCCAATGTGCGAGTGGTTGCGGCTACTCACCGTAACCTAGAGACCATGATTGATGATGGCGGTTTCCGTGAAGACTTGTTCTATCGTTTAAATGTGTTCCCAATCGACATGCCTGCGCTTAAAGAGCGTAAAGAAGATATTCCATTGCTGCTCAAAGAGCTGATGACTCGTATGGAAGCTGAAGGGGCACAAAACATTTGCTTTACGCCAAGAGCCATTAACTCCTTAATGGAGCACGATTGGCCTGGCAACGTTCGCGAGTTGGCGAACTTGGTCGAGCGAATGATCATCTTATTCCCTAACAGCTTGGTCGATGTGAATCATTTACCGACTAAGTATCGTTACAGCGATATTCCTGAATTTCAGCCAGAGAACCAAATCTCAATCAAGTCCATTGAGGAGCAAGAGCAAGACGCCCTTGCCGATATTTTCTCTGAAGATTTTAGTTTTGATGCCGCTGACGACGTGCCTGATGGTGTCGATTCACCGCAAGAGTTACCGCCAGAAGGGGTCAACCTCAAAGAGCTACTTGCAGAAGTAGAAATCAATATGATCAACCAAGCCCTAGATGCCCAAGGTGGGGTAGTGGCTCGTGCGGCCGACATGCTGGGCATGCGTCGCACAACTTTGGTTGAAAAAATGCGCAAATACAATCTGAATCGCTAAGCTCTCGACCGCATTTATCAGTCGAGTTCGTCAACGGATTGACACTCAAATGTCGCTTAAATCCTTGATAATTAATTATAAATAGCCTGGCATGCATACTGCATTACAGGCTATTGTTGTTTTATTTGTCGGAAACCTGTCATGCCATCCAATGAAAACCTACCCACACTGGGCACCTTAGAAGAGCAAGTCACCCGCTATAAGCAGGTACTTGATGTGATGCCTGCTGGGGTGATTTTGCTGGATACTCAAGGGGTTATTTGCGAAGTCAATCCAGAGGCGCAGCGCTTATTGGAAGTGCCGCTACTCGGCCAGCGCTGGTTTGAAGTGATTCAAGCCGCATTCGCCCCTCAAGAAGATGATGGACATGAGATCTCATTGCGCAATGGCCGCAAGGTTCGCTTGGCTATCTCTGCATCGTCAACAGGGCAGTTAATTCTAGTCACCGACTTAACCGAAACTCGATTGCTCCAAGCCCGAGTTGGGGATTTGCAACGTCTCTCTTCTCTTGGGCGCATGGTCGCTTCACTTGCTCACCAAGTGCGTACACCTCTGTCGAGCGCTATGCTTTACGCTTCAAACTTATCTGCGCCTAACTTGGCTCAGCCGACAAGAGAGCGTTTTCAGACTAAGCTTATGGATAGGCTGCATGACTTGGAGAAGCAGGTAAATGATATGTTGTTGTTTGCCAAAGGGGGAGACAACAAAGTTATTAAGCCGTTTACCTGCCAACAACTGCTCGATGAGTTCCACCCTATGGTGGAGGCCTCTTTAAAGAATAACCAAATTGATTACTGTCTCGAAGTGGAAGATGGTGACGCTGGGCTCATGGGCAACTCTAATGCGGTTGCGTCTGCGCTGAGCAATTTGGTGATCAACGCCATTCAAATAGCGGGGAAAGAGAGCCAAATCGATGTATTTGCTCGTGCGGTTGGTAACGAGCTCAAAATTTCGGTACAAGATAGTGGTCCGGGAGTGCCTGCCGAGCTGCAACAAAAAATTCTCGAACCTTTCTTTACCACACGCTCTCAAGGTACAGGCCTTGGACTGGCGGTAGTACAAATGGTCGCTCGTGCACACAAAGGGCGACTTGAACTAATTTCAGAGCCCGGTGATGGCGCTTGCTTCACCGTATGCTTACCCCTTGCAACCCAAGATTCCGGAGATGAATAATGGCCCAAAGCAAAGTATTAATCGTAGAAGATGACGAAGGACTACGTGAAGCTTTAGTCGATACTCTCGCACTGGCGGGCTATGAATGGGTTGAAGCAGACAGTGCAGAAGCCGCTTTAGTGCTGCTTAAAGCGCAAGAAGTGGATATCGTGATCTCAGATGTTCAAATGGCTGGGATGGGCGGTCTTGCCCTACTGCGCAACATTAAAACCCATTGGCCTAAACTGCCTGTGCTGTTGATGACGGCTTATGCCAACATTGAAGATGCGGTGTCTGCGATGAAAGAAGGTGCCATAGATTATATGGCTAAGCCTTTTGCACCTGAAGTGTTGCTTAACATGGTCAGCCGCTATGCGCCAGTGAAGTCCGACAGCAGTGGCGATGCTATCGTTGCAGACCCTAAGAGTTTGCAGTTGCTTGCCCTTGCAGACAAAGTGGCAAAAACAGATGCCAACGTGATGGTGTTAGGCCCAAGTGGTAGTGGTAAGGAAGTGATGTCTCGATACATTCACAACGCTTCTTTACGCAACAAAGGTCCTTTTGTTGCTATAAACTGCGCAGCGATTCCAGATAATATGCTTGAAGCGACCCTGTTTGGTTATGAAAAAGGGGCGTTTACTGGTGCAGTTCAGGCTTGCCCTGGTAAGTTTGAGCAGGCTCAAGGTGGTACCATTTTGCTCGACGAGATCAGTGAAATGGATTTGAACCTGCAAGCGAAATTGCTGCGTGTCTTGCAAGAGCGAGAAGTTGAGCGTTTGGGCAGTCGTAAGAGCATTAAGCTCGATGTACGTGTTCTGGCCACCAGTAACCGAGACCTCAAACAGTATGTAGCTGAAGGTAGTTTTCGTGAAGATCTCTATTACCGACTTAACGTGTTCCCAATTGCCTGGCCGCCACTGTGCGAACGCCAAGGTGATATCGAGCCCTTATCCAAGCATTTAGTCGAAAGGCACTGTAAAAAGCTTGGTTTACCAGTACCTTCGCTCTCTGTGTCAGCTGTTGCTAAACTTAATCAATACCCTTGGCCGGGGAACGTTCGAGAGTTGGACAACGTGATCCAACGAGCACTGATTTTGAGTGAGCAAAAAGATATCGACACTGAGCATATTTTGCTCGAAGGTGTCGATTGGCAAGACGTCAATAGCTTGCAAAATGCCGTGCAAGCAGATGTGGTTGCCCCCTCGGTGAAACCGGTGGCAGAAGTATCTGCGCCGAGCGAATACAAGGACGTTGAAGTTAAGAGTCTCGGCGGTGATGGTTTAGGCTCTGAACTGAGAGAGCAGGAATACGCCATCATTCTGGAGACCATGGCGGAGTGCAACGGTCGTCGTAAAGAGATGGCCGAAAAATTAGGGATCAGCCCAAGAACATTACGCTACAAACTTGCCAAAATGCGAGATGCGGGTATTGAAATACCTAACTAATTGATATTATTACTGACTAGGATCCATGGCATACTAATTGCAGTGTCAATAAATAGGTTATGTTTACAGGTCAAAAAATTGACTTCTGAGGTTTGAATGAAAGTCGGCGGATTACAGCAAGAAATGCAAGCAATGATGCTTGAAGCAACTAACAGCACTCAGCCTATGACAGGCGGGCAAGTGAATGCTGATTTTGGCGCGATGCTGAATCAAGCGATTAATAATGTCAACGGTTTACAGAAGCAATCTGGTGAGCTCGCCACTCGCTTTGACCAAGGTGACCCTAACGTATCTCTGTCAGACGTGATGATCGCTCGAAATAAATCGAGCGTGGCCTTTGATGCAACGATTCAAGTTCGAAATAAGCTGGTGGAAGCTTATAAAGAACTGATGAACATGCCAGTGTAGTACAGGTAGAAAAACGTGGCTGACGAAAACAGAACAACAGATTTAGCAGTAGCAGATGGTGGGGCTGAAACAGGCCTAAGTACCGACCTAGATGCAGGGAATCAAAACTTAGATTTGGATGAAAAAAGTTCTTCCAAGTTTGATATGGCGATGGGTGATCTTGACCTACTTCGTCAAGTGGTGCTGGTGGTGGCGATATCTATCTGTGTTGCGCTAATCGTCATGGTGTTTTTCTGGGTCAAAGAGCCAGAGTTGCGTCCTTTGGGGACCTATGAAACCGCAGAATTGATCCCCGTCCTTGATTATCTCGATCAACAAAAAATTGACTATAAGCTGGAAGGTAACACCATTCGTGTGCCAGCCAGCGATTTTAGTAATATCAAACTCAACATGACCCGCGCAGGCTTAAATCAAGCAGATCCTGCGGGCGACGATATTTTGCTCAATGATATGGGCTTTGGTGTGTCGCAACGTCTCGAGCAAGAGCGACTAAAACTGAGTCGTGAGCGTCAATTGAGTAAAGCCATCGAGCAGATCAGATTGGTGCGTAAAGCGCAGGTTCTATTGGCGCTGCCAAAGCAAAGCGTATTTGTACGCCACAACCAAGAAGCTTCTGCAACGGTATTTCTAACGTTGGCAACGGGCAAGAACCTCAATCAAGAAGAAGTCGATTCGATCGTTGATATGGTGGCCAGTGCAGTACCGGGTATGAAACCGACTCGAGTCACTGTGACAGACCAATTTGGCCGTCTATTAAGCTCAGGCTCTCAAGACCCAATGGCAACGGCGCGCCGCAAAGAGCACGAGCTGGAACGCAGGCAAGAACAAGCGCTGCGCGAAAAAATAGATTCGGTACTGATCCCAATTTTGGGTATCGGTAACTATACAGCTCAGGTTGATATCGAGCTGGATTTCAGTGCCATTGAGCAGACTCGTAAAAGGTTTGACCCACAAACCGCAGCAACGCGCAGCGAGTACACTCTTGAAGATTATAATAACGGCAACGTAGTGGCCGGTGTTCCGGGAGCCTTAAGTAACCAACCGCCAGCGGATGCTTCAATTCCTGAGGATGTCGCACAGATGAAAGATGGCTCGGTCATGGGGCAGGGTTCTGTGCACAAAGAAGCCACTCGAAACTTCGAGCTAGATACCACCATCAGTCATGAGCGTCGTCAGACGGGTGTGGTCAATCGCCAAACCGTATCCGTTGCGATTAAAGACAAAGCGATTGTTAATCCAGACAGTGGTGAAGTGACCTATCAGCCTCTGAGCCAAGTTCAGTTAGAGTCTATCCGTGCGGTACTTGTTGGCGCTGTTGGTTTTAGCGAAGGCCGTGGTGACTTGCTAAACGTCATCAGCATGCAGTTTGCCGAACCTGAGCTTGAGACTGCGGTTGATGTGCCGATTTGGGAACACCCTAACTTTAACGACTGGATCCGTTGGCTAGCGAGTGCCTTGGTGATCATTGCGATCATCATGGTACTAGTTCGTCCAGCTATGAAGAAACTTATCAACCCACATAGTGATGAAGAGGATGATGAGTTTGGCTCCGATGGTTTGCCAATGGCTGCCGATGGAGACACCAGCCTGATCGGTAGTGATATCGACATTGGTGAGACATTTGAATTTGGTTCAGGCATTGATTTGCCTAACCTACACAAAGATGAAGATGTGTTGAAAGCGGTTCGTGCACTGGTTGCTAACGAGCCAGAGCTTGCAGCACAAGTAGTGAAGAATTGGGTAGCAGATGGCTAATGAACTAACCACCACCGATAACGAAGAAAATAACGTACCTGCGGTCGATATTTCTGAGATCCCCGGTGAAGAGCGTGCAGCAATTTTGCTGCTTAGTTTAAGCGAGCAAGACGCTGCGGGTATTATCCGTCACCTTGAACCAAAACAAGTTCAACGTGTAGGTAGTGCTATGGCGCGTGCGGCAGAGTTGAGCGCCGACAAAGTTAGCGTTGTTCACCGAGCATTTTTGGAAGACATTCAAAAATATACCAACATTGGTATGGGCAGCGAAGACTTTATGCGTAATGCCTTGGTGGCTGCACTGGGTGAAGATAAAGCGAATAACTTGGTTGACCAAATTCTTCTTGGCACAGGTTCAAAAGGTCTCGATTCCCTTAAGTGGATGGACCCACGTCAAGTGGCGAGTATTATCGTCAACGAACACCCTCAGATCCAAACCATTGTATTGTCCTATTTGGAAGCCGATCAGTCAGCAGAGATCTTGTCCCAGTTCCCTGAGCGTGTGCGTCTTGATCTAATGATGCGTATCGCCAACTTAGAAGAGGTTCAACCATCAGCGCTAGCCGAACTGAATGAAATCATGGAGAAACAGTTTGCTGGTCAAGCAGGTGCGCAGGCCGCTAAGATCGGTGGTACTAAGGCGGCGGCTGAAATCATGAACTTCATGGATAACAGCGTTGAAGGCATCTTGATGGATCAAATCCGTGAGCAAGATGAAGACATGGCTTCGCAAATTCAAGACCTTATGTTCGTGTTTGAAAACTTGGCCGAAGTGGATGACCAAGGTATCCAGAAACTCTTGCGTGATGTGCCACAAGACGTACTTCAAAAAGCGCTTAAAGGCGCTGATGAAACACTGCAAGAGAAGATCTTCAAGAACATGTCTAAACGTGCTGCCGACATGATGCGTGATGATATTGAAGCGATGCCACCCGTTCGTGTTGCTGATGTGGAAGCGGCTCAGAAAGAGATCTTGGCCGTGGCTCGTAAGTTGGCCGATAGCGGAGAGATCATGCTCTCTGGCGGTGCTGACGAGTTCTTGTAACCATTTTAGACCCTCCCTTTGCTGAGCGCTGGCCGCTTAGCAAAGGGAAGAAATAAAGCCCTCACCCACATAGCAGGTACAGAAATGTCATTAGAAAAAAAACGTGGGTTCCTCCGCCCAGACGAAGATCAAGCCATTCCTGAAGCCCATACCTGGGGCCTTCCCGACTATACTGCTGAAACCAAGTCTGAAGCTCGTGATACAGCGATGAATTACGATCCGACATGGGCACCTATCGTTAAAGAGCCAGAACCCGAAGAGCCAGAACCGTTAACCGAAGAGCAGTTGGAAGCCATTAAGCAGTCTGCGTATCAGGAAGGCATGGTTCAAGGGCAAGAAGCTGGGTTCAAACAAGGCTACGAAAAAGGGAAAGAAGAAGGCATGGCGGCTGGACACGCCGAAGGTCTAGAACAGGGGCAAGCGGACGGGGTCGCAGCAGGGCAAGAGTATATTCAGCAGCAAGTTGAGCATTTTATGAACCTTGCTAACCAATTTGCCCAGCCACTTGAGTTAATGAACGCCCAAGTTGAACGTCAGTTAGTGGATATGGTGTTAAGCCTAACCAAAGAGGTTGTCCATATTGAAGTGCAGACTAACCCACAGGTGATCTTAGACACCGTGCGTGAGTGTGTGGAAGCCTTACCTATTGCTGGTCACTCAATTACGATCAAACTGCACCCTGAAGACGAACAGATCGTTCGGAGTGCCTATGGTAATGATGAATTAGAGACTCGTCAGTGGGCCTTGATGGCAGAACCTGCACTTAATCGCGGAGATGTTCACCTTGAAGCGGGAGAGTCTGCGGTGAGCTACAAGATGGAAGAGCGCATTCGCTCCGTGCTCGATACCTTTTGTGGGGTCAATCGTTATCAAAGGAACGAGTGATGCTAGCATTAGAAAATCGCTTATCAAACTATAAAATCCACGGTCTGACGACCCGAGCTATCGCCTCGGGTAAGTTGGTACGTGTTGTTGGTCTCACCTTGGAAGCCACAGGCTGCAAGGCCCCCATTGGTAGCCTGTGTAAAGTAGAGACCTTGACCGGAGAAATGGAAGCTGAAGTGGTTGGTTTCTCTGGAGACAATCTCTTCTTGATGCCTAGTGAGCAAATCACCGGAGTGCTACCAGGTGCGAAAGTCACCCCAATTACCGCCGAATCAGGGCTGCCCGTGGGCATGGAACTACTTGGCCGAGTGATTGATGGCGTAGGTAATCCATTAGATGGTCTCGGTGAGATCTATACCGAACAAAGAGCAAAATTTAACGCCGACCCGATTAACCCTTTGATGCGAAAACCTATATCCGAACCACTCGATGTGGGTTTAAAGGCGGTTAACGGTCTATTGACGGTAGGCAAGGGACAGCGTATTGGGCTGTTTGCAGGCTCAGGTGTCGGTAAGTCGGTCACGCTTGGCATGATGACCCGAGGCACTACTGCGCAAGTGGTTGTGGTTGGGCTTATCGGTGAGCGTGGACGAGAAGTAAAAGAGTTTATAGAAGAGATTTTGGGCACCGAGGGACGCAAGCGTTCCGTCGTAGTGGCAGCACCTGCCGATGCGTCACCTCTGATGCGTCTTAAAGGGTGTCAAACCGCACTGACTATCGCAGAGTACTTTCGAGACCAAGGTTTGGATGTTTTGCTTTTGATGGACTCATTGACTCGTTTTGCTCAAGCGCAGCGTGAAATAGCTTTGTCTGTCGGTGAGCCGCCAGCAACAAAAGGTTATCCGCCTTCGGTGTTTGCTAAGTTGCCTGCGCTGGTTGAGCGTGCGGGTAACGGTGGCCCAGATCAGGGGTCGATTACTGCATTTTTTACGGTGTTAACCGAAGGGGATGATCTTCAAGACCCTATCGCCGATGCTTCGCGAGCGATATTGGACGGTCATATTGTATTATCGCGTGAATTGGCAGATGCAGGTCATTACCCTGCCATTGACGTTGAAAAATCGGTAAGCCGTGTAATGCCGCAAATCGTGACCGATCAGCATATGTTAATGGCTAAGGCTGTACGTCAAGTTCTGTCCATTTGCCGTAAAAACCAAGATCTGGTGTCGATTGGTGCCTATAAACCGGGTACCGATCAAGCCATAGATACCGCATTCACCCTAAAACCGAAACTGGATGGATACTCGCAACAGCAAATGGGTGAATCCGTGAACTATGACATGTGTGTCAACATGCTAAAAAGCATCATGCAGGGCTAGGAGTGTTAAATGGAAAATGCACTTGAATTCCTGCTTGAACAAGCCAAAGAACATGAATCTCAAGCGGTACTGGCGCTCAATAAAGCACGCAGTGAGCTGGATAACTATTACGAACAGCTTAAGCAAATCGAACAGTATCGCCTCGATTACTGTAATCAGCTAGTTGATAGGGGCAAAGGTGGGCTGACGGCGGCGCAATATGGCCATCTTAATCGCTTTCTTACCCAGCTAGATGAGACTTTAGCTAAGCAAAAACTCGCCGAAGAGCACTTCAAATCTCAAGTCGACAATTGCCAAGAAAATTGGATGAATCACCGCAAGCAAAGACGCTCATATGAGTGGCTGATGGAAAAGCGCGATAAAGAAAAACGTCAGCGCCAAGAGGCGTTAGAGCAAAAGCAAAATGATGAGTTTGCTACGCTTCAGTTCGCTCGTCGCCAACAACGATAACCTTTGGTCTGATTTTTGCATTTACCCTTATTAGCTTGAAGTAGTGGCGGTAATAATGTGCCGCTTGAGAATTTCTTGGCGTGGTAGCTACCATGCCTCCGCAACCAATGCGGCAACTGTGAGAGTATGTCCTATGGGTCAACAAAGTTTATCCGTTTCAGATGCAGGAAAAACCACCTCTCTTTTAGGTAAGAGTGGCGCAGCTGCTAAGGAAAGCTCTGAGTCAGAAGGCTTTATCGATACACTAAAATCGATATTCACTGGCAAAGACACCGAAGAAGCCAGCAAAAGCACCAAAGCTGTCAAAGTTGAAGCCAAGGCCTCTGATGCGAAATCTTCATCGGTCGAGGCTGAAGGGGCAGCCGATGTTGCGACGTCTTCGAAGGCCAAATCTGTCGGTAAGAGTGAAGAATCCACCCAAGCACTATTAGAGTCAGATACCGAGGCTGTTGAGGTAAAGGGTAAAACTACCTCTGCCAAAGCGGAAGCAAGTGAAGAAACTGTTTCTAGTGAAGGCAAACCGACTACTTCAACGAAAGTGTCAAGTGAAGACAAAGCCAAGCAGGTCGTTGATGAAAACAATCAGTTGCTAGGGAGGCTCGATGAGGCCAATAAAACTTTGCAACCAGAAGGCAAAGCATTGCCTGCTGAAAGCAAAGCCGCTGCAGCTGTTGCAGGCACTGCTGTTGCTGCGGAAGCTGCGAAACAAACGCCAAAATCGGCACTGAGTGCCAAGGTTGATGGTGTCGAGAATATCGTAAGCCCTGACGAGTTAGCTAAAGTGCCAAGCGCCGCAACCAAGTCGCCAGTGGAACAAGGCAGCGCAGATATTCCTAGCCAAATGACCAAAGTGGCTCAAGGCGTGGAAAATGCCGTTGACGCTGAGCAAGCTCAAGGGCAAATCAGTTGGAAAGAACCTGCCGCAGTAGCAGGTGCCGCTGTGATGGCGAGTCAAGTCTCTGCCAACAACAGTGAGCTAGCCACCCCTGAAACCATGTCGAAAACGCCAATTGAAGTTCAAGGTGTAGACCCGAGCGTGGCACCTAAACTGAGTGCTGAAGTGGAAGAAACTTTGGTATCAGATAAGGCGGCATTGGCAGGGGTTACCGGCATGAGTGCGTTAGCAATGGGAACTGAACAAGCTAAGCAGGCAGAAGTGGACCCTGAGACAGTTGCCAATAAATATTTGCAAGTCGAGGGTGAGCCACCAGAGACCGCTGAGGCTGGACAGCTTACGGCGCAAAACCCAGAGGCACAAAACTTAGAGACGCTAGCTCAAGAGATCCAATGGGACAAATCTCAATCCATTGTTCAGGACCCTAAAGCCGTTGTACTCACTGAAAAAGAGCAGTTGGCGCAAGCTGCTACTATTGCTGGTGGCTCTGTTGCGGCATCTCAGGTAGTTGCGAAAGACTCTGATGCCTTTATTGAAGGCGCTGAAGTGGCTGAACCTATCTACGGCGAGCCCCAATGGGCATCACCATCTCAGATATCAATGAACTCTGAGACAGTAATGGTTAAAAACCAAGAGAGCTCAGCGACTAAAGGCGCAGCTGCTGCCATGGCGAGTGCTGGTTTAGTTCATCAGGCTAACCAACAGCTAGCAGCAAATGCCGATAAAGCTGCACAGGCTTCTAATGTAATGCCTGCAGATCTTACCTCTCCAGCTTCACTGGCAGCAGGATTAAATCCAACGGTTGCTACCTCGGCAGTCGCTGCTGATACTGCAGTTGGGCAAGGATCAAAAGCGGCATTGGCTGCATCGAGCGGGATGCTTGCCGGAGTGGGAGCCAGCCAGCTCAACAAGACTGGAAAAGCCGAGCCGGGCAGCGAAAAACCTGATATTGCACAGCAAATTGCCGCTGCAGCTGGAGCGCAGGGTGTGAACTCGCAGCTCCGTGCAGAGGCTCAGCAAGCACCAGCGCCACAGGCGCCTTTACCACTGAATCGTGATATGGCGGGCGAACAACTGGCTGAGCGTGTGCAGATCATGATGTCTAAAAACCTTAAGAACTTAGATATCCGTCTCGACCCACCAGAACTTGGTCGAATGCAAATCCGTATGACCATGAATAATGACGTAGCTTCAGTACAATTTACCGTTGCAAATCAACAAACTCGTGACATAGTTGAACAAGCTATGCCCAGATTACGAGAAATGTTGGCGCAACAAGGTTTACAGCTTGCAGATACCTCAGTTCAGCAGCAAAATGCAGGGCAACAGCAGCAAGGTCAGTACCTTGCAGGACAAGCTGGCGGTAACGGTGCCTCAAACGGAAACGGTGCTGCCGATGGTGAGCTAGAAGCGGGTGAAATGACGGAAGTTAATCTGGATGTGACATCTAACCGTGATGGAATCAGTTTTTATGCTTAAGATTAAATCATTGAAGAATTAAAAAGATAGGTAAGGCTAGGTTATGGCTGACGAGCAAACCCAAGAAGAAGCTCCTAAAGGCAAAAGTAAATTACTCATTATCATCATTGCGGTGGTTGTGTTGTTGGCTGCAGGTGGCGGCGCCGCCTTTTTCTTCTTAGGCGGTAGCGATGAAGAGGCGGCTGATGAAAGTGCGCCTGTCGAAGCTGTGGTGGTTAATGAACCGGCTTCTTACGTAAATATTGCTCAACCCTTCCTGTTTAACGTAACGGGTGGCAAAAAGGGCCATTTGGTTCAAATTAAAGTTCAGTTGATGGTTCGCGGTTCAGAAAACGAACAGCTTGCCAAGCACCACTCACCATTGATTGAAAGTACTCTGCTGGCAACTTTTGGCGTTGCGACCACAGAGCAGTTGCGCAGTGCGATGGGAAGAACCAACTTACGCGACCAAGCAACGGAAGATATTAAAGCGGCGTTGACAGAACTCGTGGGTCAACCTGTGATTGAAAAAGTGCTGTTTACAGACTTTGTAATGCAATAGGGATACCGTGACCGATCTATTAAGCCAAGATGAAATCGATGCGCTTTTGCATGGTGTCGATGATGTTGAAGAGGAAGAAGTAGAGGAACTGGACGTCGCTGATGATAGTGCCGTCAGCTTTGATTTTTCTTCTCAAGACCGTATTGTCCGGGGTCGAATGCCGACCTTGGAGCTTATTAACGAGCGCTTTGCTCGTCATATGCGTATTAGCTTGTTCAACATGCTCCGCAAGACCGCCGAGGTTTCGATCAACGGCGTGCAAATGATGAAGTTTGGCGAATACCAAAACACGCTTTACGTTCCTACCAGTCTTAACATGGTGCGATTCAGACCGTTAAAAGGTACTGCGCTCGTGACCATGGAGGCTAGGTTAGTTTTCATCTTGGTGGAGAACTTTTTTGGTGGTGATGGACGTTTCCACGCCAAAATCGAAGGTCGAGAGTTTACGCCAACAGAGCGACGTATCATCCAGCTGTTGCTAAAAATCGTGTTTGAGGATTACAAAGAAGCTTGGTCTCCTGTCATGGGTGTTGAATTTGAGTACTTAGACTCAGAAGTTAACCCAAGCATGGCCAACATCGTCAGCCCAACCGAAGTTATCGTAGTCAGCAGCTTCCACATCGAAGTGGACGGTGGTGGTGGTGATTTCCACGTGGTGATGCCTTACTCGATGGTAGAACCGATCCGTGAACTGCTCGATGCGGGTGTTCAGTCCGATAAAATGGAAACAGATGTTCGTTGGAGCACAGCACTACGTGAAGAGATTATGGATGTTCCCGTGAACTTTCGCGTTAACTTGCTCGAAAAAGACATTTCTTTGCGTGATTTAATGGAACTGAGACCAGGCGACATTATCCCTATTGAGATGCCCGAAAATGCGACCATGTTCGTTGAAGAACTGCCAACCTACCGGGTTAAGATGGGACGCTCCGCAGACAAACTCGCCGTTCAGGTATCTGAAAAAATCAAACGTCCAGATGTAGTGAAATCCGATCTGGCATTTCTTGGCAATGACATGATTTCTGAGCTCGATAACGAGTCTGAAGAAATCGAAGAATAACGATAAATAGGTGAGAAAATGGATCCATCTGAAGATCAAAAACTGGCGGATGAATGGGCCGCAGCCCTAGGCGAAGACCCATTAGCAGCGGGTGCTGATCACGCAGAAGCTGCACCCCTTGAAGAGTTAAGTGACGAAGCGGCACCTATCACGGAAGATGAGCGTCGTAAACTCGACACCATCATGGATATTCCTGTGACTATCTCGATGGAGGTTGGTCGCTCACAAATCAGTATTCGTAACTTACTGCAATTGAACCAAGGCTCTGTTGTAGAACTTGAGCGAGTTGCTGGTGAGTCTTTGGATGTGTTGGTTAATGGCACCCTAATCGCCCATGGTGAAGTCGTTGTGGTCAACGATAAGTTTGGTATTCGATTGACCGACGTAATTAGCCAAACCGAACGCATCAAGAAGCTGCGTTAATTTCTGGCCAAATAAGAGTATTTTGTGAAGAAATGGACTTTGGGTGGTGGGTTTATCGCCACCCCAACACTTGCGGCAGCGCCTGCCACCTCCCAGATTGATCTAGCGACCACATTCGGCTCGCTAGTGTTCGTTATCGCTTTTATTGTCTTTCTAGCATGGCTATTAAAGCGTATGCGCCTACCAAGTATGCATGGAAGAGAGGGATTGCAAATCATTCGCCAACTTCCTGTAGGCACCAAAGAGCGTTTAATGATCGTTGAGGCGGGTGAGGAGCAGTTTTTAGTTGGAGTGACTAGTCAAAACATCTCGATGCTCGCCAAGCTAGACAAACCGTTAGACACGGAATCCTCCGGTCAAGCCCCATTCGCTAACCAATTGAGTCAGTTGCTAAAGAAAAATGAGAATAAATAATGCTATCGCTGCCTTGCTGGCAGCGTTTGTGCTTCTACTATCACCGGTTTCAGTTTGGGCTCAAGAAGAGTTGGCGGACACGATCCCGGCAAATGTGGCAGGTGACTCTAGTGTGACTGTGTCTGAGATGCGTTCGGATACCGGGGGGAGTAACCTACTTATTAGTGGCTCACCGGGCGGTGGAATACCTGCCATGACGGTGACGACCAATCCAGATGGCAGTGAAGACTACTCTATAAATCTGCAAATTCTGGCATTGATGACCTTGCTTGGTTTCTTACCAGCCATGGTTATCTTGATGACGTCATTTACCCGAATAGTGGTGGTGATGGGGATATTGCGTCAGGCCATGGGTCTGCAACAAACGCCATCTAATCAGGTGATTATTGGTATCTCAATCTTCCTGACATTTTTTATCATGTCGCCGGTGATTGAAGAGGTCAACAATACTGCGATTCAGCCTTATATCAATGAGCAAGTATCCGCAAGAGATGCTTTCACTCTGGCTCAAGCTCCGATTAAAAGCTTTATGCTGGCGCAAACTCGAGTAAATGATTTAGAAACCTTTGTCGGCATATCCGGTATTTCAGTTAATAACCCTGAAGATGTGCCAATGAGCGTGTTGATCCCGGCGTTCATCACTTCTGAGTTGAAAACAGCTTTCCAAATAGGCTTTATGCTGTTCCTGCCATTTTTGATCATCGACTTGGTGGTTTCCTCGGTGTTGATGGCGATGGGTATGATGATGCTTTCCCCGATGATTGTATCATTGCCGTTTAAGTTGATGTTGTTCGTGCTAGTAGATGGATGGAACTTGATTCTCTCCACGCTTGCGGGCAGTTTTGCCGTTTAGGAGGGAAGATGACTCCTGAGATGTTTGTTGACCTGTTTAGAGAAGCCCTTTGGGTGGTTCTAATCATGGTGTGCGCAATCATTATTCCCAGTCTTTTGGTCGGCCTAATAGTCGCGATTTTTCAAGCTGCGACTTCGATCAACGAACAAACGCTGAGCTTTTTGCCTCGTCTTGTCATCACTTTGTTGGCACTCATGATGTTTGGCCACTGGATGACCACTATGCTGATGGACTTTTTCTTTGGCATGATTGAGCGCATGCCGCAAGTCTTGTACTAGCTATGCAGTTTTCTGAGACTTTAATCCTCGACTGGATCGCCAACTTTTTTTGGCCTTACTGCCGCATCTCCGCCATGCTGATGGTGATGACGGTGACCGGAGCGCGGTTTGTCTCGACGCGGGTGAGACTCTATCTTGGTTTGGCGATTACTTTTGCTGTTTCTCCTGCGATCCCAGCCGTTCCACAAGAGATCGCATTGCTTTCATTTCATGGCTTTGTTACTACGTTTGAACAGCTAGTCATCGGCATTGCGATGGGTACGGTGACGCAGTTTATGCTGCAAACCTTTGTTGTATTGGGTCAAATCTTGGGTATGCAATCGAGTCTAGGTTTTGCATCTATGGTTGACCCAGCAAACGGACAAAATACCCCGGTATTAGGTCAGCTGTTTATGTTCTTGGCGACGATGTTTTTTCTTGCCACCGACGGGCATTTGCAAATGATTCAGCTCGTTGTACTGAGTTTTCATTCGCTACCCATTGGCAATGGCACCATCACCGCCGTTGGTTTTCAGGAGCTTGCGTCTTGGTTTGGCATCATGTTCAAAACGGCGTTAGCGATGTCACTGTCGGGCATTATTGCGCTGCTAACGATTAATCTTTCTTTTGGTGTGATGACTCGTGCAGCACCACAGCTAAACATTTTCTCACTGGGTTTTGCTTTTGCGCTGCTGGTGGGTTTGCTGTTGTGTTGGTATATCATCGCAGGCATCTATACTCATTATGATTTGTATTGGCAGGTAAGCCGTGACCAAGTGTGTCGACTTATCCAGCTAAATTGTTGAGGAGGCGGCTTTGGCAGAATCCGATGGTCAAGAACGCACTGAAGACGCCACGCCCAGGCGGTTACAACAGGCGAGAGAAAAAGGGCAGGTAGCTCGGTCAAAAGAGCTTGCTTCCGTTTCTGTGCTTGTTGTTGGGGCGGTTTCACTGATGATATTTGGTGACGCACTCGCCAGTGGCCTGTTCAAAGTCATGGGGCGCTTTTTTACGTTAAGTCGGGAAGAAGTACTCGATGTGTATAAATTACTCGATATTGTCTCTGGCGCTATCGTGCACTTAGTCCTACCCGTGCTCTTGATACTCATTACCCTGTTTGTCGCTGCCTTAATTGGAGCTGCTGGGGTGGGGGGGATCAGCTTTTCAGTGGAAGCTGCGACCCCAAAACTGTCTAAGATGAATCCGCTCAGTGGCCTCAAACGTATGGTGGGGATGCAAAGCTGGGTTGAGCTGCTCAAGTCGATACTGAAAGTGGTTTTGGTTACAGGGGTTGCGTTTTACTTGATTCAAGCGGCGCGCACGGATCTGTTTCAGTTGAGCCTAGATCTCTATCCTGCCAATATCTTTCACGCTCTCGATATCTTGCTTAATTTTGTTTTACTGATCAGTTGTTCTTTGCTTGTGGTTGTTGCTATCGATATTCCCTTTCAGATCTGGCAACACGCAAATCAGCTGAAAATGACCAAGCAAGAAATCAAAGATGAATTTAAAGAAATGGAAGGTAAGCCAGAAGTTAAAGGCCGTATTCGAATGCTTCAGCGTGAAGCAGCTCAAAGACGGATGATGGCAGATGTTCCACAAGCAGATGTTATCGTCACCAACCCAGAGCATTTCTCCGTTGCCCTGCGTTATGACCAAAAGAAAGACAAAGCGCCTATCGTCGTTGCTAAGGGGGTGGACCATATAGCAATGAAAATCCGAGAAATCGCCCGAGAGCACGACATACAAATTGTGCCAGCGCCACCTCTTGCCCGTGCGCTGTATCATACCACCGAACTTGAGCAGCAAATCCCTGATGGTTTGTTTACTGCAGTAGCACAGGTGCTCGCTTATGTTTTCCAACTCAAACAGTTCCGTCGTCGTGGCGGAGAGCGACCTATACTTAAGCAAGAAAATATGCAAATCCCACCGGATATGTACTATTAGAGTGGCCTCTAAAGCCACTGACAGCATTTTGACTACCGCATCAGGCGCAATAATTGCATAATTAAGCCCAATGCGATTTTTAGCAATGAATTCTGATACTTAAATCTATGAAATTGAATCTGCCCTTTGCGGATAAGCTGCCTCAGATGTCAGGCCGCTCGATGCCAGCGATCGGTGCACCAGTCATGGTCTTAGCGACTTTGGCGATGGTGGTGCTACCGATGCCACCATTTCTACTCGATATTATGTTTACCTTCAACATTGCTCTTGCGATGGTGGTGCTGTTGGTAACCGTTTATACCCGACGCCCACTCGACTTTGCAGCGTTTCCTACGGTTCTGCTGATCGCTACTTTGTTGCGACTAGCGCTCAACGTTGCCTCGACTCGAGTGGTTCTACTGTACGGTCATGAAGGTCCAGGCGCTGCGGGTAACGTTATTGATGCTTTCGGTAATGTTGTGATTGGTGGTAACTACGCCGTTGGTTTGGTGGTGTTTCTTATCTTGATGATCATTAACTTTATGGTAGTTACCAAAGGTGCAGGCCGTATTTCAGAAGTAAGTGCCCGCTTTACCCTTGATGCCTTACCAGGTAAGCAGATGGCAATCGATGCGGATTTGAACGCAGGTCTTATCGATCAAGAGCAAGCTAGAATTCGTCGATTTGAAGTGACCAAAGAGGCTGACTTCTACGGCTCGATGGATGGTGCGTCTAAGTTTGTTAAAGGTGATGCCATTGCCGGTATCTTGATCCTATTTATCAACATTGTTGGCGGTTTATCCATTGGTATGATCCAACATAATGTTGGCTTTAGCGAAGCGATCCAGATTTATACCTTGCTCACCATTGGTGACGGTCTGGTTGCCCAAATTCCGTCGCTGTTGTTATCCATTGGCGCAGCCATGATGGTAACGCGTCAAAATACCGATGAAGATATGGGGCAACAGCTGGTTTTCCAGATGTTTGACAACCCGAAAGCTTTGATTATCACCGCTGCAATACTGTTTGTGATGGGTATTGTTCCTGGTATGCCGCACTTTGCTTTCCTATTGTTGGCGGCGCTTGCTGGTGGTGGTGCGTATTATCTGCACAAGAAAGAGCAAAAGAAAGACGACCCCAACCAGTTACCTGCTAATAAGTCTGATGTCGAGCCCGTCGCACAAAAAGAGCTATCATGGGATGATGTTCAACCTGTTGATGTGATCGGCCTTGAAGTAGGTTATCGCTTGATCCCGCTGGTCGATAGAGATCAAGGTGGTGAGCTGTTAGAGCGAGTGAAAGGGGTTCGAAAGAAACTGTCTCAAGATTTTGGCTTCTTGATCCCTGCCGTGCATATTCGTGACAACCTAGAGCTGCCACCGAACAGTTACCGTATTACCTTAATGGGGGTTGCGGTGGGCGAAGCGGAAATTCGCGCAGACAAGGAACTTGCTATCAACCCAGGTCAAGTCTACGGAACCGTTGAAGGTGAACCGACCATTGATCCAGCCTTTGGCCTGGAGGCTACATGGATCAAAGACGACCAAATGGAAACTGCTCAAGCGCTAGGCTACACAGTAGTCGATTCTTCGACGGTGCTAGCAACACATTTGAGCCAATTATTGACCAACAATGCGTCACAGTTGATTGGTCATGAAGAAGTTCAAAACCTATTGGAAATGCTTGGCAGTAAATCGCCTAAACTTGTAGAGGGCTTTGTGCCGGATCAGCTGCAACTTGGCGTTGTGGTAAAAGTGCTCCAAAACTTGCTCAATGAAGCGATTCCAATCAGGGACATTCGAACTATCGTTCAAACTCTGTCGGAGTACTCTTCTAAGAGTCAAGAACCTGACATCTTAACGGCGGCGGTTCGAATCGCTCTGAAACGTCTAATTGTCCAAGAAATCAATGGTATAGAGCCAGAGCTACCAGTGATAACCTTGATTCCTGAGCTGGAACAAATCTTGCATCAGACTATGCAGGCGTCAGGCGGGGAGTCAGCGGGCATTGAACCAGGACTTGCGGAACGATTGCAGTCCTCACTGAGTCAGGCCACCCATGATCAAGAACTTAAAGGTGAACCTGCAGTACTGCTGACATCTGGTGTACTTCGAACCACGCTAGCTAAGTTCGTTAAAAACACCATCCCTAGCTTAAGAGTGCTCTCATACCAAGAGATCCCGGATGAGAAGCAAATACGGATAGTTCAAGCCGTTGGTAACTAACCTATCCGTTAACATTGGACTACGAATTTGAAAATAAAACGTTTTTTTGCGAAGGATATGAGAACGGCGTTGATGCAAGTGAAAGAAGAGCTTGGGTCAGACGCAGTGATCATGTCAAACAAGCGAGTGGCAGGCGGGGTTGAAATTGTCGCAGCGGTTGACGGTGAATCTGCAGCAGCAGGTAAAAGTCCAGCCCCGGCGAACCGATATTCTTCAGCGCCTAGAAAGCCTGCACCTGATCAAACAGGTCGACGTGAGCTGCAAGACGATAAGGTCAGCATTGGCGGCTCTGGTGGCTCAATGACCAAGCGCTTTGCCAGTATGCTCAAGCAATACAGCAACGGTGCTGATAACAATGACTCTAGCGAAGCAGACTCGCTAGAATCATTGCTAAAACGCCAAGCAGGTGATCGCAACGAAACGGGTTATGCGACCCGTCAACCATCGAATCGCTCTGGTGGTTCTCTCGCTGAAGAGTCAGGCTTGGCTAGACTTTTATCTCAGGATGCTCAACCTGCAAGGCAAAAGCCCCGCTTAGACCCATCTCGATTTGATCGTAACGAGCCAGCGGGTGGACAAAGCAATGAAGAGCTAGAGCAGGTACGCGAAGAGATGACTTCTATTCGTCGCTTGCTTGAGCATCAAGTGTCTGGCCTTATGTGGCAAGAAGTTGAAAGACGAGAGCCGTTACGCGCTATGTTAATTAAGCGCCTTGAACGCATGGGGGTATCACAGACCCTCGCCGATCAAATGGCGTGTTATATCCCTGAAGACACTCCACCAGTTCATGCTTGGAAAGCCCTATTAGGCTTGCTTTCCGATCAAATTGTTACCCCTAAAGATGATGTACTACGCAAAGGCGGTGTGGTTGCGCTGCTTGGGCCGACAGGCGTGGGCAAAACGACCACGGTTGCAAAGCTTGCAGCACGTGCTGCGATGGAGTTTGGCGCAGACAATGTCGCACTAGTGACAACCGACTCTTATCGTATCGGTGCGCATGAACAATTAGCGATATACGGCAGAATTATGGGTTGCCCAGTAAGAATTGCTAAAGATTCTGAGCAACTGGCCGACGTGATATATCAGCTTAGAAATCGAAGACTTATATTGATTGATACTGCAGGCATGGGTCAAAGAGATGTTCGATTATCCGAACAACTTGATACCTTGATGCAAGAAAGTGGTGAAGTGATCAGCAGCTACTTGGTGATGCCAACGACGGCTCAGCGTAAGGTGCTACAAGAGACGATTGATCATTTTAAACGAATACCATTGAGCGGCTGTATTTTAACCAAGCTAGATGAATCACTGAGCTTAGGTGAAGTGATCAGTGTTGTGGTGGAAAATGCACTGCCGGTTGCCTATATCGCCAATGGACAACGTGTTCCAGAAGATATAGTTATCGCACAGCCAAAATACATGCTCGCAAAAGCAAATGAGTTGCTTGAAAAGTCAGTAGAGAATGAACCTCACTACTGGAACAGCGACAACCAGGAACTCTAGGCGGCGGACGAAGATGAATAAAGATATGTTATATGATCAAGCAAGCGGCCTCCGTCGCTTAACTCAGCCAACGCTGACCAAGGTAATTGCGGTCTCTGGTGGTAAAGGTGGTGTGGGTAAGACTAACGTCACGCTTGGCCTTGCAATTAGCATGGCGCGCCAAGGGAAAAAGGTCGTAGTTCTCGATGCTGACCTTGGCCTAGCTAACGTTGACGTCATGTTGGGTATTCGACCAAAACGTAACCTCTGGCATGTTCTTGCTGGGGAGTGCAGCCTTGAAGAAGCGATGGTAGAAGGGCCTCACGGCATTAAAATTATCCCCGCGACATCGGGTACTAAATCAATGACCGAGCTGACTCCTGCACAACATGCGGGTCTAATTCGAGCATTTGGTAGTGTCGAAGAAGAAATGGACGTGCTGTTAATCGATACAGCTGCGGGAATTTCTGATATGGTAGTCAGCTTTGCGCGAGCAGCTCAAGATGTTTTAGTCGTTGTTTGTGATGAACCTACGTCAATTACCGATGCATATGCTTTAATTAAACTATTGAGTCGTGAGCATCAGGTACAACGCTTTAAAATTGTTGCCAATATGGTGCGTAGCTACCGTGAAGGGCGAGAATTGTTCGCAAAGTTGACCTTAGTCACAGAGCGATTTTTAAATGTGAGCCTCGAGCTCGTCGCATGTATTCCTCTTGATGATAAAGTTAGGCAAGCGGTTAAAAAACAAAAAATTGTTGTGGATGCTTTTCCTCGCTCGCCAGCTGCATTAGCATTGAGCTCGCTAGCAAATAAAGCAATTACTTGGCCAATTCCTAAAACACCAAGTGGACATTTAGAGTTTTTTGTTGAACGCTTACTAAATAACGTAGAAGTAGCAGGAGAGCCTTTTGGTGAATAAGGCGCTGACATACGATCAATTTGGCAATCCGGGGAACCAAAGAGCCTTTATCGAAAGATATTCGGACTTGGTGAAACGTATTGCTCATCACTTGATTGGCCGTCTACCACCTAGCGTATTGGTCGAAGACCTTATCCAAGCGGGTATGATAGGGCTGATTGAGGCCCAACAGAATTACGATGGTTCTAAGGGTGCGAGCTTTGAAACTTATGCTGGCATCCGCATTCGTGGAGCTATGCTCGATGAAATGCGTCGCGGGGACTGGGTGCCTCGCTCCGTTCATAAAGTCAACCGTACCATCAGTAGTGCAATAAATGAGCTAGAAGCTAAACTGAACCGTGATCCTACGGACGCAGAAGTTGCGGCACATCTCGATATGAGTATCGAGCAGTACCATAGTGCGCTTAATGACATAAACTGCTCTCGACTGATTGGTATTCAAGATTTGGGAGTTTCTGAAGATGCTATTTCACCATTAGAAGCATCGGATGATCACTCGCCATTTAAGGGAGTAGCCGACGGTTCGTTCCGCCAAGCCTTGGTGGAGTCGATCAAAACGTTACCGGAAAGGGAAGCCCTAGTTCTCTCTCTTTACTACGACGAAGAACTGAATTTAAAAGAAATAGGGGCTGTGCTTGACGTCAGCGAATCTCGCGTAAGTCAAATACATAGCCAAGCAATGCAGCGTCTGCGTGCTAAGCTTAGAGCGTGGACAGATAATGAGTAATAACACTGACTTTGACCTCAGTGGAGGCGATTTTGAATAAAAATATGAAGATCCTCATTGTTGATGACTTTTCAACAATGCGTCGTATCGTTAAAAACCTACTTCGTGACCTAGGCTTTAACAACACCCAAGAAGCGGATGATGGTTTAACTGCACTACCAATGCTGAAAAAAGGTGAGTTCGATTTTGTAGTTACGGATTGGAACATGCCTGGAATGCAGGGTATTGACCTTCTAAAAAATATTCGCGCTGATGAAGAGCTAAAGCACCTTCCTGTATTGATGATCACTGCAGAAGCGAAACGTGAGCAAATTATTGAAGCGGCTCAAGCGGGTGTAAACGGCTACATTGTTAAGCCTTTTACCGCTGCAACGTTGAAAGAGAAGCTAGATAAGATTTTTGAGCGTTTATAGGCGAAAAGATCTTAAATCTCTGTCAATTAACATCGGTGTATAGGGCATTTAGATAATGATTTCATTAGAGCAAGCGAAAGAACTTGTTGAGCTATTAGAGCAAGGGCGTCAGGAAGAAGCTGACCAACTTGTTCAGATGGCGGCTAGGACTGTAGAGAATCCGGTTATTCAGGAAATTGGTCAATTGACCCGCGAATTGCATGACTCTCTAGAACAGTTCCGAAACGACCAGCGTCTTGGTCAGATCGCTACTGATGAGATTCCGGATGCGCGTGATCGTCTTGAATACGTGATTGAAAAAACCGAACTCGCAGCGAACAAGACGATGGATGCCGTTGAGCGTTCATTGCCTATGGCTGATAACCTTCATGAACATCTGATGCAAGTGCGTCCTCAGTGGAACCGCTTGATGAAGGGGCGTATTGAGCTTGCGGAGTTTAAAGAGCTTTGCCACAACATTGACGGTCTGATGACTCAAGTTGAAGGTGATAGTTCTGAATTGCGTAGTCAATTGACAGAGATTCTTATGGCGCAGGATTTTCAGGACCTGACTGGTCAGATTATCCGCCGAGTGATCCAATTGGTTCATGAGGTTGAAGGCAGACTCGTCGACATTTTGTCTGCTATTGGTGCTGAAAAACAAGAAGAGCAAAAGGAAGCGTCGGGAGCTAAGAATACGGAGCCAGAAGGCCCGATTATTAACCCGCATGAAAGGGAAGATACAGTAGCTTCTCAAGATGATGTTGATGACCTACTGTCGAGTCTGGGCTTCTAGGGGTACGATATGAGTTATGAATTAGACGAAGATATTCTTCAGGACTTTTTAATTGAAGCAGGTGAGATCCTCGAGTTGCTTTCTGAGCAGCTTATCGAGCTGGAGAACAACCCAGATGATCGTGACCTGCTGAATGCTATTTTCCGTGGCTTCCACACAGTGAAGGGTGGCGCTGGCTTTTTGTCATTGACAGAGCTAGTAGACACCTGTCACGGTGCTGAAAATGTTTTCGATATTCTACGTAATGGCCAGCGTGAGGTTTCCGCTGATCTGATGGATACAATCCTTCAAGCGTTGGATACCATTAACCACCAGTTTGCCGCAGTACAAGAGCGAGAAGCGCTTCAAGCCGCTGACCCAGCTCTGATAGAAGAGCTTCACCGTTTGAGTAAGCCCGCTTCTGCTGACGAAGTTGCGGCGGCCCCAGAGCCTGTGGCTGAGCCTGAGCCAGTGGTCGAGCCAGAACCTGTGGTTGAAGCTGCACCAGTCGTTGAAAACTCATCTATCGATGAAATCACCCAAGACGAATTTGAAAAGCTGCTAGATGAGCTGCACGGTGCAGGAAATGCACCAAAAGCGGCCGCGCCTCAAGCACCATCTGCGCCTTCAGCGCCAGCGGCACCAGTGGCGGCTGCAGGTGATGACATCACCGATGATGAATTTGAAAAGCTGCTTGATGAATTGCACGGCTCAGGCAAAGCGCCAGGTGCTCAAGCAGCAGCACCAACACCCCCACCTGCGCCAAAAGCTCCACAGCCAGCAGCAGGAGCTGACAGCGATTTAATGACAGACGATGAGTTTGAAAAGCTGTTAGATGAGTTACATGGTTCAGGCAAGGGTCCAAGCGTCGAAGAGCTAGAAATGGCGACGCGACCTGCGGAATCAAAACCTGAGCCTAAAGCTGAACCAGCGCCGACACCAAAACCAGCGCCAGCACCGAAAGCGGCAGAGCCAAAGCCTGCGCCTAAGCCGGCAGCTAAACCGCCAGCACCAGCTGCGGGTGGTGCACAACCACCGGCAGCAAAAGAGAAAAAACCTCAAGCGGAGGCAACGGTTCGAGTCGATACATCAACTCTTGACGACATCATGAACATGGTGGGTGAGTTGGTACTGGTGCGTAACCGTTTAGTGAGCCTTGGCTTAAATAGCAACGACGAAGAGATGTCTAAAGCCGTCGCTAACCTAGACGTTGTGACCGCTGACTTGCAGGGCGCTGTGATGAAAACGCGCATGCAGCCAATCAAGAAAGTGTTTGGTCGCTTCCCTCGTGTTGTTCGTGATTTGGCACGTAGCCTGAAAAAAGACATCGTGTTGGAAATGCGTGGTGAAGAAACGGATCTCGATAAGAACCTGGTAGAAGCACTAGCCGATCCATTGATTCACTTGGTTCGAAACTCAGTCGACCACGGCATTGAAATGCCAGACATTCGAACCGCAGCAGGCAAAGCCCGCACAGGTAAAGTGATATTGTCGGCGTCTCAAGAAGGTGACCACATCCAATTGAGTATCGTTGATGATGGTGGCGGTATGGACGCAGACAAGCTGCGTGGTATTGCCGTTGAGCGTGGTTTGATGGACTCAGATGCCGCAGCTCGCCTAACACCTAAAGAGTGTTACAACCTAATCTTTGCACCGGGCTTCTCTACTAAGAAAGAGATTTCAGATATCTCAGGCCGTGGTGTAGGTATGGACGTGGTGAAGACGGCGATTAATACCCTAAATGGCTCAATCGATATCGACTCAGAGTTAGGCAAAGGCACTAAGATCACCATCAAGGTACCACTAACACTGGCGATTCTACCTACATTGATGGTTGGCGTTTCAGGACAACCGTTTGCACTGCCGCTGGCGAGTGTGAATGAGATTTTCCACCTTGACCTAAGCAAAACAAATACCGTTGATGGACAGCTAACCATCATCGTTCGCGAGAAATCTATCCCATTGTTCTACTTGCAAAAGTGGCTTGTGCCGAACAAAGCTTACGATGCAGGTGAGAAGAAACTGGGTCATGTCGTGATCGTTCAACTTGGCAGTCAACGAGTGGGTTTTGTGGTAGACACTTTGATTGGTCAAGAAGAGGTAGTAATTAAGCCTCTTGATGAACTGCTACAAGGTACGCCGGGTATGGCGGGTGCAACCATTACTAGTGATGGTCATATCGCACTTATCCTTGATGTTCCAAACCTACTAAAGAAATATGCGATTCGTTCGCACATCTAATAAAGGAAATATATGGCGGTTAGAGTACTAGTTGTTGATGATTCGAGTTTTTTCCGTCGTCGCGTAAGCGAGATCATCAACTCGGACCCGCGCCTAGAAGTAGTGGATATGGCGGTCAATGGTAAAGAGGCCGTCGAAAAAGCCATCAAAATTAAGCCTGATGTCATCACAATGGACATCGAGATGCCAGTAATGGATGGCATCACGGCTGTGCGTGAAATAATGAAAGCACAGCCAACACCGATTTTGATGTTTTCTTCTCTAACGCATGATGGCGCTAAAGCGACATTAGATGCGTTAGATGCTGGTGCTTTAGATTTCTTACCGAAGAAGTTTGAAGATATTGCACGTAATCGTGACGAGGCGGTTTCACTACTGCAAAAACGAGTCACAGAAATTGCCCGTAAGCGAGCGTTCATGCGCCGACCTGCGGTCTCTTCGCCTGCGCCCGCAAGTAAACCAGCGTCGGCAGCACCAGCAAACCGATTACAGCGCACAACAGCAGCCGCCCCTACACGTCCTACGGCGACGCCAGCGACTCGTCCAGCAGGAAAGTTTAAGGCCAGCGGTAAGAAGTACCAGTTGACGGCAATTGGTACCTCAACAGGTGGTCCAGTGGCACTGCAAAAAATTCTGACTAAGTTGCCAGCAAACTACCCTCACCCAATTGTGTTGGTTCAGCATATGCCTGCAACGTTCACCGCGGCATTTGCGTCACGCTTGAACTCACTGTGTAAAATTCAAGTGAAAGAAGCAGAAGATGGTGATGTGTTGCGCCCAGGTCATGCTTACCTTGCTCCTGGAGGCAAACAAATGATGCTTGATGGTCGCCCGGGTGCGACGAAATTACGCATTATTGATGGTGGCGACCGCATGAACTACAAACCTTGTGTGGATGTGACGTTTGGCTCTGCAGCGAAGATATATCAAGACAAAGTTTTATCGATGATCTTAACCGGTATGGGAGCAGATGGTCGAGAAGGGTGCCGCATGCTGAAAACAGCTGGGGCAACTATTTGGGCACAAGATGAAGAGAGCTGCGTTGTTTACGGCATGCCTCAAGCAGTAGCCAAAGCGGGTATCTCTAGTGAAGATTTACCACTTGAACGCATCGCTGAGCGGATGCTGGTTGAAGTTGGTCTAGGCTAAGGAGCGGTTGTGATAGTTTGGAGTGTCGCTAACCAAAAAGGTGGGGTGGGCAAAACCACAACAACGGTGACCTTGGCAGGATTGTTGAGCCAAAAAGGTCATAAGGTGTTGTTGGTGGATACAGATCCACACGCCTCGTTAACGACTTATCTTGGTTATGACTCAGACGAAGTGCCGTCCAGTCTTTTTGACTTATTTCAGTTACCGCAGATTGATAGAGCTGGCGTGGAATCCTTGATTCTGGGTACTGATATCGAAGGTATTGATATCATTTCCGCACACATGTCACTAGCGACCCTTGACCGTGTCATGGGTAATCGCAGTGGTATGGGACTTATTCTAAATAAGGCTTTGCAGTCGGTATCTGATACTTACGATTATGTTTTGATCGACTGTCCACCTATCCTAGGTGTGATGATGGTGAACGCATTGGCTGCCAGTGATCGTATTTTGATCCCAGTGCAAACCGAGTTCTTGGCGATGAAAGGTCTGGAGCGCATGATCCGCACGTTAGCGATTATGCAAAAGTCTCGTCCATCAGCCTTTAAAACCACCATAGTGCCGACCATGTATGACAAGCGTACTAATGCATCACTACAGACGCTGACTCAGCTTAAGAAAGGCTATCCAAATCAGGTGTGGCCATCGGCAGTGCCAATTGATACTAAGTTCCGTGATGCTAGCTTAAAGCACCTACCAGCATCTCATTTTGCATCAGGTAGCCGCGGTGTGTTTGCCTATAAGCAGCTCTTGCTTTACCTCGAGAGGTTAGCATTTGATGATTAAAGACGCCGTACTTTCAAGTGAACAAGCATTAGACGAGTATTTTACTGCGCTGTTAGGGGAAGAATCACTGCTAGATTCTGCAGAAGCGGAGCCTGAAGCAGCGCTTGAATCCGTTGATTCCTTCCCAGAGGTTGAAAGTGTTGTTGAGCCTACTGAGGTCGCAATCTCGGCAGAAGATCTGATCCCGGATGTTTCTCATGCTGGTCCTCTAGAGCAAAATGATTTAGAGCCAGCGCTCGCACCGCAGCCATCGATGCCAGAACCTTCGGTTCCTGATACGGCCTACAGTGAGTTTGAAGTACCGGATCTAGAAGATGTTCAGCGTCTTCTTAGCCAGCTAGAAACCAGCAGTTTTGCTGATGCTCCAGAAATTGATGAATTGATCGAGCAAAATACTTTGGATATCGCAACGGCGGTGGAAGTTGAGCCTAAAGTCGAGCTGGTAGAGCCTAAAGTTGAAGAAGCGATTGAAGAGCCAGTCGTAGTCGTCGAAGAAGAACTGCAAGAGTGGGACGTGAGCGCATTGGCTCAACCTGAGCCAGAAGTGGATGTTCCGGTTGAGGAAATTATCCCTGAGCCTGTTCAAGATGTATCGATAGATAGCGAATCTGTGGTTGAACAGCAGGTGGAAACTGAGCTTGAGACGCAAGCGGGCGAAAATAATACGCAGGAATGGCACAATGTCGCTAGAAATGAAGCGTTTCAGGTGCTTTACTTTGATGTAAACAGTGTCACTTTTGCTGTGCCGTTGGATGAGTTAGGCGGTATTCACCGTAAAGCTGATGAAATTAACCATTTGATTGGCAGACCTGACTGGTACCTAGGTCTTCAAACCAATAAATCTGACCAATTGGATGTTGTCGATACGGCTCGTTGGGTCATGGCTGAGAAGCTCAAAGATAACGAGCATCGCAAAAATTACCAATATATTGTCATGCTAGGTGACAGTATGTGGGGGCTTGCTTCTAACCAGTTGATGGGAACGGAGTGGCTCAACCCAGAAAAAGTGCGCTGGCGTGAGAGTGCAGGTAAGCGACCATGGCTTGCCGGGATGGTGAAAGAGAAAATGTGTGCTCTTATTCATGTCGATGCAATGGTTAACATGCTTAACGCAGGTTTAGACGTTAAAGCGCTGGATTCTTAACAAGAGACTAAGTCTCAAACTAGATTGATAAGTTGTCGTCTACGACAAATATGAGGATAAAACATGTCTCAAACGAACGAACTAGAAGTTAGAAAAGAACAAGTGAATGATGAAGTACTTCAGTGGGTGACATTCCAGTTAGAGGATGAAACTTACGGCATCAACGTGATGCAAGTTCGTGAAGTGCTTCGTTATACTGAGATTGCACCTGTACCAGGGGCTCCAGACTATGTTCTAGGTATTATTAACCTTCGTGGTAACGTCGTAACCGTTATCGATACCCGTTCTCGTTTTGGTCTAATGGAAGGTGAGATCACCGATAATACCCGTATTATCGTTATCGAATCAGAGCACCAAGTGATCGGTATCCTAGTGGATAGCGTTGCAGAAGTGGTTTACTTACGTTCTTCTGAAATCGACACAACACCAAGTGTTGGTACTGACGAAAGTGCTAAGTTCATTCAAGGTGTTAGCAACCGTGATGGTAAGCTACTTATCTTGGTTGACCTTAACAAGCTTCTATCTGATGAAGAATGGGAAGAAATGGCTCACCTATAATGTTTGAGCAGTTGTACCCATACCTGCCTTTTATCATTGGGGCAGGTGTTCTTGTTTTTGCGCTAGTGCTGATGGTGCTCGTGAAAGTGCGTAGCCACTCTAACAAGCGCTTGGATGCTTTTCGTCAGCAAACTCGTGCTTTAGAAAAAGAGTTAGCAAAAACCAACAAGCAGTTATTGGAAGTGCGTTCTGTGATGGTTGGCCTCGGTCAAAAAGTTTCAGAGCAGCAAGACGTGATTGGGCACTTAAACGATCGAGTTACTGAGCTTGAACATGTCGATTCTGATGGTCGCCTCTATAGTCGTGCCAGTAAAATGGTTCAGCTTGGTGCAGGCATCAATGAACTGATTGAAGAGTGTGAACTTCCAAAAGCGGAAGCCGAGTTGATGATGTCGCTGCAGAGCAAAATTGCAGGTAAAGAAAAAGTGCCTTCTTTGCACAGTCATCCTGAAAGGCAGTCAAGTGTCTCTAAGTCACAGCCTTTGAAAGGCAAACGGCGACCAATGCGTTAACGATGAAAGATAAGAGACCTAAATCAGGTCTCTTTTTTTATGTCTGAATGTGTCTCGTTGTTACCGCTTCTAAATGGCTATAGCACGGTTTTTTCGAAATGTGATAAGAGGTTAACAGAATTGGAGTTGAATTCGCTTTTCCTTAAGCTTCAGTTCTATTTTGCGTGCGATTCAATATGTTAAGATAAGCCTCTTGTTGAGGGTGACGATAATAAGATGCTGGATATATCTAACTTAACTGCTATTCGTGATGAGCGGGTGCTATTCGAAGAGCTTTCGTTCAGGGTTCAACCCGGTGAGCTGATCCAAATAGAAGGTCGAAATGGTACGGGTAAGACAACCTTACTGCGTATTATCGCAGGGTTAGGTGATCACGAAGGTGGTGAGATTGAATGGAAAGGTGAAAGCATTTTTTCTAGCCGAGACAACTACCATCAAGATTTACTTTTCTTGGGTCATCAGACAGGTGTGAAACGAGAGCTAAGCGGCTTCGAAAACCTGATGTTCTACCAGCAAATCCACCAACAAAAGAATGATCCACAGGCCATCTTGGATGCATTAACCCAAGTGGGCCTTGCTGGGCGTGAAGAAGTACCTGTTGCTCAATTGTCTGCAGGGCAGCAAAGACGCGTTGCGCTGGCCAGACTTTGGCTGAGCAATCACCCGTTGTGGATATTGGATGAGCCGCTTACGGCTATTGATAAGCAAGGGGTCAAAGTGCTCGAACAGCTGTTCTTAAATCACGCTCAGAATGGTGGCATGGTGATGCTGACGACACACCAAGATATGTTCGCTGATAATCCATTATTGCGCAAAATTCGTTTGGGGGACTAGATGATTTCAGGAATGATCACCATAGTTCGCCGAGAGCTACTCATCGCATTTCGACGCCAAGCCGATATTTTGAATCCATTGTGGTTCTTCATCATTGTTGTCACTTTATTTCCTCTGAGTATTGGTCCAGATCCCAACCTTTTGGCTCGTATTTCCGCCGGTATCGTTTGGGTGGCGGCTTTGCTTTCAGCATTGCTATCTCTTGAGCGTCTGTTCCGTGATGACTTCCAAGACGGCTCGCTTGAGCAAATGATGCTGATGCCTCTTCCATTGCAAGTGTCCGTGATAGCTAAAGTGATCGCCCACTGGCTTTTGACAGGCTTGCCACTGATCCTGATCAGTCCGCTGCTCGCAGTGCTGCTGTCACTGAATTTTGACACTTGGTTGGCTGTGGTTACCACCCTGTTGTTAGGGACACCAACCTTAAGTTTTATCGGTGCTATTGGTGTGGCACTTACGGTTGGCCTGCAGAAAGGTGGTGTTTTACTGAGTTTGTTAATTTTACCGCTTTATATCCCAGTTTTGATCTTTGCTACTTCAGCGATTGATGCGGCAAGTATTGGGATGGCGTATAACGGACAATTAGCAATATTAGGTGCGATGCTTGCTGGCGCTGCAACACTGACGCCGTTTGCGATTAGTGCAGCATTACGAGTCAGCGTAAATTAATTATAAAAATAGAACCGAATATACCGAATTTGACTTTCCTGGAAGGAAAGCGTTTTGAGCAAGAGTGAGAATTGACGATGTGGAAATGGCTCCATCCATATGCAAAGCCCGAGAAAGCCTATCAACTAAGCTGCAAGCTATTACCTTGGTTTGCTGTGCTAGCGTTAGGCTGTTTAGTCACCGGAACCATTTGGGGGCTAGCTTTCGCCCCTTCAGATTACCAACAAGGTGACAGTTTTCGAATAATTTATATTCATGTGCCTTCAGCTATTTGGTCAATGGGGGTGTATATGTCTATGGCGATTGCTGCCTTTATTGGTCTGGTTTGGCAGTTACGTTTGTCAGACATGGCAGCTTCAGCGATGGCGCCCATTGGTGCCGTGTATACCTTTATTGCGTTGGTGACGGGCGCTATTTGGGGTAAACCTATGTGGGGTACGTGGTGGGTATGGGATGCACGCCTAACCTCAGAGCTTATCTTGCTATTCTTATACCTCGGTGTGATTGCGCTTTACCATGCTTTTGATGATCAAAAAACGGCGGCGAAAGCGGCTGGCATCTTAGCCATTGTTGGTGTCATCAACCTACCGATCATTCACTTCTCTGTGGAATGGTGGAACACCCTGCATCAAGGTGCCACTATCACTAAATTTGAAAAGCCTTCTATCGCCGCAGGTATGCTGTGGCCGTTATTGCTCAATATTTTTGGTTTCGCGTTCTTTTTTGCGACCGTAATGTTAATCCGTTTTAAAAACGAAATTATTGCTAAAGAGAGCCACCGCCCCTGGGTGCAAGCCCTGGCTACTCAAGGTAAGGAGAAATAATCGATGCAATTTGAATCCTTAGAACAGTTCCTAGCTATGGGCGGTTACTCTGGTTATGTGTGGAGTGCTTTCGGCATAACCTTTGGCTCAATGTTGCTTTTATTGTGGCTGAGCACTCAACGCAAAAAGGCACTGCTTAATGAAGTAAAAGCAAAAATCGACCGTCAGGCTCGTATTGATGCTGCGAAAAATATGGAGAACACCCTATGAACCCAAGACGTAAAAAAAGACTAGGGCTTATCCTTGCACTATTTTTTGGTCTAGCTACCACGGTAGGCCTGATTTTGTATGCATTGAATCAAAATATGGATCTTTTTTACACGCCAACCGAATTAGTTTATGGCAAGCCTGATGGTACTAAACCTGAGGTTGGCCAGAGATTACGTATCGGCGGTATGGTCGTTGACGGTTCTGTGAGCCGTGACCCTCAATCGCTAAAAGTAAGCTTCGATTTGGCAGACGTGGGTCCTAAGGTGACGATCGAATACGAAGGCATTTTGCCGGACTTGTTCCGTGAAGGGCAGGGCATTGTCGCTCAAGGGGTGCTAAAAGATGCTACCACGATCGAAGCATTTGAAGTGTTGGCCAAACACGATGAAGAGTACATGCCACCAGAGATTGCGGAAGCGATGGAGAAAGTTCATGAGCCACTTCAATATACTGAAGGGCAAAAAGAGGGTAGTGCGCAATGATCGCTGAAATAGGTCACTTTGCTCTCATCATCTCACTAGCATTTGCATTGCTTTTGAGTGTGGTGCCTTTGTACGGTGCGTCAAAAAACAATATTGCGATGATGAGCTTTGCTCGTCCTTTGTCTTGGGGCATGTTTGTCCTAATGGGCGTTTCGTTCGCTATTTTGCTATACGCCTTTTACGTCAATGATTTTACCATCACTTATGTGGCGACCAACTCAAATAGCCAGCTTCCTTGGTACTACCGATTAACCGCAGTGTGGGGGGCTCACGAAGGCTCTTTGTTATTGTGGGCACTTATCCAAGCAGGTTGGACAGTGGCAGTTGCCACCTTTAGTCGCGGCATGCCACAAGAATCTGTCGCTCGCGTTTTAGGTGTAATGGGATTGATCACAGTAGGTTTCCTACTGTTTATCATTCTAACCTCGAACCCGTTTCTTCGTACCTTACCTTACTTCCCAATTGACGGAAGAGATCTAAATCCATTGCTACAAGATCCTGGGCTTATTATTCACCCACCTATGCTGTACATGGGGTACGTAGGCTTTTCTGTTGCGTTCTCGTTTGCGATTGCTTCACTGATGACAGGTCGTTTGGATACGGCGTGGGCTCGTTGGTCACGTCCTTGGACAACCGCTGCTTGGTTGTTTCTGACCTTAGGTATCGCACTAGGTTCATGGTGGGCTTATTACGAACTTGGCTGGGGTGGCTGGTGGTTCTGGGATCCAGTAGAAAATGCTTCTTTCATGCCTTGGCTTGCAGGTACTGCACTGATGCACTCATTGGCGGTCACAGAAAAGCGCGGCACATTTAAGGCATGGACGGTTCTACTAGCTATCTCTGCGTTTTCACTGAGTTTGCTGGGTACTTTCTTGGTACGTTCGGGCATTCTAGTTTCTGTACATGCTTTTGCTTCAGACCCAACTCGCGGCATGTTCATTCTGGCATTCTTGGTGTTTGTCATTGGCGGCTCGCTACTACTGTTTGCCTTGAAAGGTGGCTCAGTGCGAGTACGTGGTAACTTTGAATTGATTTCTCGCGAAAACGTGCTGCTTGCCAATAACGTACTCTTAGTGGCGGCGTTAGTCGTGGTACTGATTGGTACGCTACTACCACTGGTTCACAAGCAGATCGGTTTGGGCTCGGTTTCTATCGGAGCGCCTTTCTTCAATATGTTGTTTACCTGGTTGATGGTGCCATTTGCATTCCTATTGGGTATCGGTCCTCTGATCCGTTGGAAACGAGATAATCTTACCCATATCAAGAAGCCTATGTTGGTTTCAGGCATTCTGGCATTGGTTGTTGGTGCTGCCCTTGTGTGGTTGCTGGCAGATAGTTTCATGGGCTTAGCTTTCCTCGGTTGGGTCATGGCGCTTTGGATCATCTTTATGCATGGTTTCGAGCTATACCAGCGTGCAACGCACCGTCATAGCTTTAAAGTTGGTGTGACCAAACTACCTAGAAGCCATTGGGCAATGATCTTCGGTCACCTTGGTCTAGCGATTTCGGTCATTGGTATCGCCATGGTGCAGAATTACTCCATCGAACGAGATGTGCGTTTGGCTCCGGGGGAGCACTTTAAGATGGAGTCTTATGACTTCTACTTCAAAGGCCTACGTGATAAAGATGGCCCTAACTATGATGGTTATATCGCTGACTTTGAGATCACCAAAGATGGCAAATACATCAATACACTTCATGCAGAAAAGCGTTTCTACCGTACTGCACGCTCAATGATGACTGAAGCTGCAATCGATCGTGGTGTGACGAGAGACCTTTATATTGCGATGGGTGAGCGACTTGGCGACGATGATAATGGCGCATGGGCGGTACGTATTTACTACAAACCATTTGTACGTTGGATTTGGTTAGGTGCCCTGATCATGTCACTGGGTGGTGCGATAGCGATTAGCGATAAGCGTTACCGTTTCAGAAACAAATCAAAGAAATCTCAAGGAGCTAGCAATGAATCGTAAGCTACTCTTTATCCCACTGGTTCTGTTTATCGGCTTGGTGGCTATCTTTGCCACTCAGCTGAATCGAAATGCAGAAGGTGATGACCCGACAAAACTAGAGTCGGTTCTGATTGGTAAGACAGTACCTCAATTCAAACTCGAAGATTTGGCTGAGCCTGGGCGTCTTTACGACCAGTCAATTTTTAAAGGTGAACCACTGCTGCTAAATGTATGGGCGACGTGGTGTCCTACCTGTTATGCCGAGCACCAATACCTCAATGAGCTCGCCGCTCAAGGGGTGAAAATTATCGGTTTGAATTATAAAGATGAGCGAAGTAAAGCGGTGCAATGGCTCAATGAATTAGGTAACCCTTACCTTATCAGCCTATTTGATGGCAACGGTATGCTGGGTCTGGACCTTGGTGTATATGGTGCACCAGAAACCTTTATCATTGATGCTAACGGTGTGATTCGATACCGCCATGTTGGGGATGTAAACCCGAATAACTGGCAGTCGACACTTGCCCCTATGTACCAGCAGTATGTGGAGGAAGCGAAATGATTCATTGGAAAAGCGTGCTGTTTTCAGTGGCACTCATGGTCTCTTTTGCTGCCAGCTCGGCAATTGATGTGCACGAGTTTGACTCTGTTGAACAGGAGCAACTGTTTAAAGAGCTTAGCTCCACATTGCGCTGTCCTAAGTGTCAAAACAACTCGATTGGCGATTCTAATGCGCCATTGGCACAAGATTTACGCCAAAAAGTTTACGAAATGCTTAAGCAGGGTAAATCTGAAGATCAGATTGTTGACTATATGATTGCTCGTTATGGCAACTTCGTGACTTACAATCCTCCAATCACCGCAGCTACCTCAATTTTATGGCTTGGCCCGATAGCTGTGGTATTGCTTGGATTTGGTTTTATCGTATTGAGAAGTCGCAAGAAGCCAACCGCCGCTCAGCAGCAGTGGGATGAAGATAAAGAAGCCCGCTTAAAAGCCCTGCTTGACGAAGAGCAAAGCAAGGGTGCTAAGGGAGATAAGAAATAATGACCATGTTTTGGCTAGCAACACTTGCATTAATATTGCTTTCAGCCGTATTTCTTTTCTGGCCTCTGATCCAGAAAAAAGAGTTCGACGACGAGGCACGTCGTGATGAGCTAAACAAAGCCTTCTATAAAGATCGCCTTGAGGAGCTAGAGGAAGAAACCAGTGAAGGCCTGGTGGATGATCAGCAGGAACTTATCGCCGATCTGAAGCAAACCTTGTTAGATGACATCCCGGCGCAGCAAGAGCACCGAGGATTAAGCGATGTACCTAAGTGGTTGATTGGCTTTTCTTTGATCACTTTAGTGATGGTCTCTTATGGTCTTTACGCAAAGTTCGGCAGTCTTGATAAGGTGCAGGACTGGCATGAAGTTAGTGCTAACTTACCGGCATTGACAAAAAAGCTGATGAGTCCGACTCAAGAAGCACTGACTGAAGATGAAATGCAAGATCTGACTTTGGCGTTGCGTACTCGTCTACATCATGAGCCAGATGACTCGACAGGATGGTTGTTGCTGGGCCGAATCGCATTAGCGAATCGCGATGCAACAACGGCGGTGGGTGCGATGAAAAAGGCCTACAAGATCGAGCCTCAAGATGCGGATATTCAACTTGGCTATGCACAAGCCTTGATGCTTTCTTCTGATGAGATCGATCAAGAGAATGCTCGTCGAATCCTTATGGGATTGTTGAAAACCAATCATATGGATCTAAGAGTATTTTCACTGTTAGCTTTTGATGCGTTTGAAAGACAAGAGTATGCCGCAGCCATTCGCTACTGGAGTGCGATGCAAAAACTCATCACACCAGAAGATAGCCGTTACGTGATGCTTGAGCGCAGTATTGAGAATGCACGTCAAAAACTATCACCTAAAGAGGCAGATGCAACTCGTTCTGTGTCGGTAACCATTAATTTAGGTGATCAAATAGACGTTGATCCAAACGCTGTATTGATTGTTTCCGTTCACCGAGCGGATGGTAGTCCAATGCCAGTAGCCGCTGCCCGCTACCCACTAGGTATCTTCCCTCGTACTGTGGTATTGGATGATGGCAACAGCATGATGCAAGGGGTCAACTTGACCTCCTTGAGTGAGCTGATGGTTCGCGCCCGCATTGATAGAGACGGCAACGTCGCCACCCGTGACGGCGATTGGTACGGCGAAAGTGATGTGGCTAAATTAGGTGAGCCTGTTGCACTTACCATTGATAAGCGTTATTAATACCAATGTAGCTCGCATTATTTAATATAATTATATAAAAACCAGCTACGGCTGGTTTTTTTGTTGGAAAGGATTCATGGCACACAAGACGTATAAAGCAGTGATGACAGCCTCCCTTGCGGTCGCAATCGCAGGTTGTAGCTCTGTGCCTGACGAGGTTGAACCGCACCCCAATGATCCGTTCGAAAGCTTCAACCGAACGATGTTTGACCTCAACTATGACTACATTGACCCTTATTTGTTGCGACCTGCGTCGATAGCGTATGTTGAGTATGTGCCTGTGCCCGTGCGCACTGGGGTTGCTAACTTTTTGGCTAACCTTGATGAGCCTGCGAGCGTGGTCAACAACATTCTGATGGGGAAGGGGGAGCGAGCGGCCACTCACTTTAATCGCTTTTGGATCAACTCAACCATAGGTTTGCTTGGTCTAATTGATGTCGCGGGAGCCGCTGGAATTAAGAAGCATGAAGAACGTCAGTTCGGTGACATGCTTGGCTATCATGGGGTAGGAGATGGCCCATATGTGATGGTACCGGGTTATGGTCCTATTACGGCGCGTAAAGCGACGAGTTTTGTTGACAGCAGCTATGTGCCTTTGTCGTACTTAAATTTTTGGGCTGGTGCTAGTAAGTGGGCGTTAGAAGGCCTGGAGACGCGCTATCGTTTAATTCCTCAGGAAGCGACGCTAGAAGCCTCTCCCGATCCATATTCACTATCTCGTGAAGTTTATCTGCAGCGAAGAGCCTTTAAAGCGGGTTTAACCGAGAACATCGAAGTTGATGAAGCGGAAGAGGATGAGTTGGATGACTTTTTGGATGAGCTTTAGGAACTTGGTTTAAGGGTTTAAGGGTTTAAGGGTTTAAGGGTTTAAGGGTTTAAGTGATATGACCCCCTAAAAGTAGACACGGGGTTTTAATTCATTAGCTCGAAGTCATTGGGGCTCACTCCACCAAGGGCCCCATGTCTTCTTACTGGATTATAATAACTATCGATATATTGTCGACTTTGAACGGTCATCTCCTGTCGAGACAGTTCGCCTAGATTGCTTATCCATTCTTTTTTGTATTGGGCAAAGAAGCTCTCTGAGCAAGCATTATCCCAGCAATTACCTTTACCAGACATACTTATCGTGACTTTGCGTTTGCGGTGCCAGCGTATGGTTTCGAAGGCTCTATACTGTACGCCTTGATCCGAGTGGAACATCAGTTTTTCACCATTTGGACGTCGAGATTTCCAAGCTTTATTCAGGGTTTTTATGACCAAATCCGCATTGTTAATACGGCTTGTAGACCACCCAACGACTTTACGAGAGTACAAGTCAAGAATGATGCAGAGGTAGTTCCACCCTTCTTTGCATCTAACTTGAGTGATATCCGATACCCAGACACGGTTTGGTTCCTTTACATCAAACTGGCGATTGAGCAGGTTGTATGCTGCCATCATCGGCTCTTGTCGTGGTGCTCGGCCATGACGCCTTTTACTGGCTATTGAACGATACCCCAGGCTTTGTAATAAGCGTTGAACTCTTTTCTTATTACAGATGAACCCGCTCGCAATCGCTGCTTCCCAGAGTTTGCGGTACCCAGGAATGCAGTGTTGATCATCACTTTCCTTCTTAAGGAACTCCAGCAAAGTGTCATTGGTTTGCTCACGTGTTGTCTGCTGGCGATTACGCCATTTGTAATAACCCGCTGGAGAAACATTGAGCCATCGACAGAGCAAACGCACAGGTAAGGTGTTCTTCGTCCGCTTAAAAATATGTTCAAACCTTACTCTTTTAGGCTGTCGAAGTAAGCTTTCGCTTCCTTTAAGAATTCGTTCTCCATCTCAGCCATTTCAAGGCGTTTCTTTAACTCACGGTTTTCTTTTTCGAGCTGAGCTAGAGATTTTTTTGGCCCTTTGTTTGGGATTGGTTTAGCTGGCTTTTTTCGAGTAGTCATCGTTGCTCTCCATTTGCTCAAGATTTTAGGGCTAATTCCCAAAGCTATAGCAACAGACTTTACCGTATCTGGAGACTCTAATGATCGCTTAACAGCATTACGTTTGAATTCTTCTGAGTATTTTCTACGAGATGTGACTTGCATGACACCTAATCCTTTAATTAGGTGTCTACTTTATTGGGGTCGTATCAAAGGGTTTTAAAACCCTACAAACTAAAAAGGGTTGGCGATTGCCAACCCTTTGTTATTTGGGCTTGGATTAGAAGCTGTAGCTGTACTGCACGCCAGCAAGGATTGCGTTTGCGTGAGTCGTTGCAGTTACTGTTTCAACTAATGTGCTGTTGGTGTCAGTAACGCTTACATCCTTACCAAGAAGGTAAGTAACACCTACATCAAATGTATGTTTCTCAACCGAGTAGCTCATACCAGCAGAGAACCACTGGCGGTCTGAATCTGGTACAGAGATCGATGTAATCTTGTCTTGAGCTGCGGTGTCATACATGTAGCCTGCGCGAAATGCGATAGCTTCATTCATGTAGTAAGTACCACCCAACGAGATGTGGTAACCATCTTTCCACTCATAGTCTTTGATTTCACGACCTGTGTTAGTTTCCAGTTTGTCAAATACACTCCAACCGATCCATTGCGCACTGTAGTGAACGGCAAATTTGGTCCCTTCAAGCTTGTGGTAGCCAGAGAATTCCAACATGTCAGGTAATGGAAGACCTACTGAGTCATAATCAACACCGCCAATCTTAACGGTACCTTTTGCTTTAACTTCAGGGCTGTAGTGGTAAGACAAACCAAAGCGGTTGTTTTCATCTACTTCATAAACAGTACCAACGTTGAATCCGTATCCAGTGCCGTTGGCATCAATTTCTAGTACGTTTCCGATTAATGAAACGTTGTGAGTTCTAGACATCTTGCCGGAGCCTGTCACGATATCTAGTCCAGCACCAACACTAAGTTGCTCATTGATTCGGTAAGAGGCTGACAGGGCATAGTTAACAGTTGAAATCTCTGTTGTGCCGCCAAATACACCAGCACCAAAATCGTCTTCAAAGTTGTTCTTGGTACCGAAGTTAGAATAAATGCCGGCACCTAGTGCGATTTTATCGTTTAGACGATGTATGTAGTAAATATTTGGTACTGGAGTACTGCTTGAGTTCTTTGCATCATCAACCGGGACAGTAGCACCACCAACAAGTGGTGACATTTTGTAGCTAATATCCTTTACGCTGATATCAGTATTGATCACATTCACACCACCAGAGAACTGGTGAGAGTCAAATAGTGCCATTGCTGCTGAGTTACGTGCCATTACTGATGCGTTATCAGCAATTACAGCATCACCTGCAAAAGCGCGGCCTAGGCCAGTTGCTGATTGAGCATTCAACTGGAAGCCTGCGGCGAAAGTTTGGGTGGAAGCTAGTGCCAGAGCGGAAGCGATTACGGTTTTTTTAAACAGACGCGTGTTTTTCATTGTTACTACCTTGTTATTTTATCTTATTGAAGGCCAGAGAGACTTACTTTCTTTTCTATCTGTATCGGCAACTTCAGTAGTGAGCTTTTGCTCAGAGCCGCGATACTAAGGCCTAGTGTAGCGAAGAGAAATCCGACCATTAAGAAAATTGGTCATAAAATTCATGAAGTGGGCGCTATTTAACAGTAATTATCACGAAAAGCTATTATTTTAGAGTAAATGCACTATAAAGTTCTGTGAATATAAAAAAGCTCCGCAACTTGCGGAGCTTTTTTGATTAGCTCATGGGTTTGATGATGGGTTTGAGCTTTTCGGCGATTTTCGCTACATCTTCACCCTCATTACCCACAATAATCATGTTGGTACTACCCATCTCAGTGATGCTTCCTGACATACCATCTTTATCAAAGTATTGGGTGCCATCATTTCCTTCGGTGGTTAGGAAAAGTGTTACGCGTCCTTTTTCACCCTCAAAGACCATGTGCATGGCATTACTACTGCCAAAGCCACAGTGGTTTAGATAGTAGACATGGTATGGGAAAACGTCAGTAAACTGATATGAAAATGGCATCATTTTCTTGTTTATCTGCGTCATCTCAACCGCTTCATCAAGTGGAGCAATAAATGCTTTTTCATTGCTTACGTGATTCAACGCCGTCTGCGCTATCGATGCATGGGCCGGTGATACTAGCACTGGTGCCCAGTTTATTTGACCGACCATTATACCAGCGGCAAATGCTATTGAAGCTGCTAACGCCATCATGCGCTTAGTCGCTTTTTGTGCAAATGGCACAACATTTTTCTGCTCTTGCGCACTCTGGTTAAACAGGATCTTATCCGCCAAATCTTCTGGCACATCGACTTTCATCGCAGCCTCAATTTGCGCATCTAACTTAAGCACGTCTTCAAGAAACTTGCTGTTTGCGTCACTCTCAGCCGCTGCAAGCAGAACGTCCTGATCTTTCTGCTTAGGATCAGACATAATGCGACGGCGGAATTCTAAATCATCCATTATGTACCCCCTTATTGGCTTCAGATTCTTCCAGCATATCTTTAAGTTGATTACGAGCCCTAAATAGGCGCGTCATTACCGTATTCGTATTGAGTTCCAATATTTTACCGATTTCATCACCACTAAACCCACCAATCACCTGGAGGAATAGCGGTTCACGGTATTCCACATCTAGCTTCATGATTTGATTGTGCAACCATTCTTGTTGGTGGTGACCGTCGTCGTTGACCCTAGCATCATTGCCATGATCATCGATATCCACCAAATCAAGTTGTTTACGTTCAAAGCGCCTTGCATTTTCTCGACGCAAAATGGTAATGAGCCAAGATTTGGCTGCTTTTTCATCTTGGAGACTATCGATAGCTTTCCAAGCACGTAAACAAGTTTCTTGCACAAGGTCTTCTGCTATATGGCCGTCTTTACACAACCAATAAGCATATCGATAAAGGTCCCTGTGGTAAGCCCGAACTAGGGCTTCGTATTTTTTTTGCTTATCCATGTCAGAGTTGACCGTGGTAGCGTCTTTTTTCTTTCCAAACATTCTGACAATTGACACTGGCAGCTCCATTTGTCGGGTCTAATGGGAAAGGGACGTAGTTAAACTTAGTATTGTTTTGCATCTTTAAGTGCTTGTGTAACAAGGCATGGTAAAAATGTTTAATTGCTAACTATCGTTTCTATTCCGAGCGAAAATTTTTATAAACTAATTGGCTTAAAAATTGGATAACTGGACCAAAATTGATCTAGTTCAAATTTCTATACAGCGAACAGGTTATAGTTACTCCTGTCATCTCGTTGGAATTTCCAACATGTTGAGCAAGATGACACTTCCTTTTGAAGGCTGACTTTACTTTCTCCTAATCAGGAAACTGATTAATTTGAATTTTGCTATACGCTATATATAGATTCCAACCACACAGTTATGTGTGGTTTTTTTTTGCCTCCTTCCATAATAGCAACAAATCCTTACCTTATTAACCATCTGTTTTGCTGAATGTTTCGTGCTTGTTTACCGTGGGTGATTCTATAATTACTGCGCTAGCTCACGCTCTTAGACAAAAAGGGATTTAAACGCTCGTTTAAAGCTGGTAACATTTTCGTTACATAACAGGTCTGACCTCTTCAAGGAGAAAAAATGGGCATACAGGATTTGACGACACGAAACGGCGAGCGTATTGCCGTGGTTTCGGGCTTGCGAACCCCTTTCGCAAGACAGAGTACGGAATTTGGTCAAGTGCCAGCAGTAGATCTTGGCAAGATGGTAGTGAGCGAGTTGATGACTCGTACCGAGATTGACCCTGCCTTGATTGACCAAGTAGTGTTTGGTCAGGTGGTACAAATGCCGGAAGCGCCAAACATTGCTCGTGAAATAGTGTTAGGGACTGGTATGAACATCGCAACAGATGCGTACAGCGTGACCCGAGCTTGTGCGACTAGCTTCCAAGCCGCAGCAAACGTTGCTGAAAGTATCATGTCTGGCACCATAGATGTTGGTATTGCAGGTGGTGCCGACTCATCGTCCGTTTTGCCAATTGGCGTTTCTAAAAAGCTAGCCGCTTCTTTGCTTGCGCTGAGTAAAGCTAAAAAAGCGGGCCAAAAGCTTTCTATTCTTAGCAAACTTTCGTTAAAAGACTTGATGCCAGTGCCGCCAGCAGTTGCCGAGTATTCGACTGGGCTTTCGATGGGGCAAACTGCGGAGCAGATGGCAAAGACCCACGGCATCTCACGCGCTGATCAAGATGCACTTGCGCACCGTTCCCACACCCTTGCGGCTCAAGCATGGGCAGATGGAAAAATTCGTGATGAGGTCATGACGGCGTTCCCAGAACCCTACAAAAAGTGGATCGATAAAGATAACAATATCCGTACCGATTCTACTCTTGAGAGCTATGCAAAACTGCGCCCTGCATTTGACCGTCAATATGGCTCGGTAACTGCCGCTAATGCCACACCATTAACGGACGGCGCAGCGGCGCTGTTGATGATGCGAGAAGGTAAGGCGAAAGAGCTTGGCTTGGATGTCCTAGGTTATATTCGTTCATACGCATTCTCAGCCATCGGTGTTGAAACAGATATGCTGATGGGACCATCACACGCCACACCAATGGCGCTTGATAGAGCCGGTGTCTCCTTATCAGATTTGACACTTATCGATATGCACGAAGCTTTTGCAGCTCAAGCCCTAGCTAACGTGAAGATGTTTGGTTCGGATAAATTTGCTCGCGAAGTGTTAGGTCGTGACAAAGCTATCGGCGAAATCGATATGGATAAGTTTAACGTGTTAGGCGGTTCGATCGCTTATGGTCACCCATTCGCTGCGACTGGTGCCCGCATGATCACTCAGACGCTACGTGAGTTGAAACGTCGTGGCGGTGGATTGGCGTTAAATACTGCGTGTGCAGCAGGTGGTCTAGGTGCAGCTATGGTATTGGAGGCAGAGTAATGAGCGGTCAAAGTGCATTTCAACTAACAGTCGATGAACAAAATATTGCTTGGTTAGCGATTGACGTACCGGGCGAGAAGATGAATACCCTGCAGGCACAATTTAGTGAAGAGATGCAGGTGATCTTACAAGAGTTAGATGCCAAAAAGGGTGAACTTAAAGGTCTAATTCTGCATTCCCTTAAGCCCGATAACTTTGTTGCTGGCGCTGATGTTCGTATGCTTGATGCTTGTACCACGGCGGCAGAAGCCGAAGGTCTGGCTAAGCAAGGTCAACAGATGTTTGGTGAGCTTGAGGCGCTTCCGTTTCCCGTAGTGGCGGCAATTCATGGTCCTTGTCTTGGCGGCGGACTAGAGCTTGCGCTAGCGTGTGATTTCCGAGTCTGTACCGATGATGATAAAACCCGTATCGGTTTGCCTGAAGTCCAACTCGGTTTACTGCCGGGTTCAGGCGGGACTCAGCGTCTTCCTCGTTTGATTGGCTTAGTTCCAAGTTTGGATATGATCCTAACAGGTAAACAACTACGAGCTAAGAAAGCGAAAAAACTCGGTATTGTTGATGCGACGGTTCCACACTCTATCTTATTGGATGTGGCCAAGAAGTATGTCGAAAAAGGCAAAAAAGCGTCACGTAAACTGGGCACTAAAGATCGCCTGATGTCGAATATGAGCGTAGGCCGTAATTTAGTCTTAGACCAAGCTTCTAAAAAGACGCTTGCTAAAACTCGTGGTAACTACCCAGCAGCGACAGCGATCTTGGATGTGATTGGTTTTGGTTTAGCCAACGGCATGCAAAAAGGGTTAGCTGAAGAAGCTCGTCGTTTTGGTGAGCTATGTATGACAAGTGAGTCCAAAGCTCTACGCTCAATTTTCTTCGCAACCACTGAGATGAAAAAAGAGAAGGGCACCGAATCACAGCCGCGTAAAGTGAAATCTGTCGGTGTGCTTGGTGGTGGATTGATGGGGGCAGGCATCGGTTACGTATCAGCAGTAAAAGGCAAGCTGCCAGTACGATTTAAAGATGTTTCGAATGACGGGATTTTGGGCGCTCTAAATTACAGCTACAAGATCCTTAGTAAGCAGAAAAAGCGTCGCATCATTTCCAAAGCTGGCCTTCAAGCGAAGATGGCACAGATCTCTGGTGGCACCGATTACACCTCGTTCCAGAATACTGATGTTGTCGTAGAGGCCGTATTTGAGGATTTGAGTCTTAAGCAAGCGATGGTAAAAGATATCGAACATCATGGTCACGACAAGACGATTTTTGCCACCAACACCTCATCATTGCCAATTTCTCAAATCGCAGCCAAAGCGGAGCGACCTGAGAATATCGTCGGTCTTCACTATTTTAGCCCGGTGGACAAAATGCCACTGGTGGAAGTGATCCCACATGAGGAGACGTCTGATGAAACAGTATCAACTGTTGTAGAGCTTGCACGTAAGCAAGGTAAGACACCGATTGTGGTGGCAGATAAAGCGGGATTCTTTGTCAACCGCATCTTAGCACCATACATGATTGAATCAGCGCATCTGCTGCTTGGTGGCGAGCCGATTGAAACCATGGATGATGCTTTGCTCAACTTTGGATTCCCTGTCGGCCCAATTACGCTGTTAGATGAAGTGGGTATTGATATTGGTGCCAAGATCATGCCTATCTTGGTCGAAGAGCTTGGCCCTAGATTTGTGGCTCCGCAGGTGTTTGATACCTTGCTCAACGACGGCCGTAAAGGTCGTAAGAGTGGTAAAGGTTTCTATCAATACAAAGGCAAAAAGAAGGAAGTCGATAAGAGTGTGTACAAGCTGCTTAAATTGACACCAGAGTCTAAGTTGCCGGAAAAAGACATCGCATTGCGTTGTGTATTGCCAATGTTAAACGAAGCGGTTCGTTGTTTGGATGAGGGCATAATCCGCAGCCCACGTGACGGCGATATCGGCGCAATCTTTGGTATTGGTTTCCCTCCATTCCTTGGTGGTCCATTCCGTTACATGGACCAGATTGGTATCAAGCAACTGGTCGAAATGATGAACGAATATGCCGAGAAATACGGCGATCGTTTTGCGCCTTGTGAAGGCTTGGTTAATCGTGCTGGTGATGGCGTGTCGTTTTACTAAGTTACGACAACAATAAAAAACGGGAGAGCACCAGCTCTCCCGTTTTTGTCTTGACTATATTCGCCCTATAAAGGGCTATCCCTTAACCTAAACCAATATCTTTTGGTCGCAGTTGAAACTCGTCAACCGAGCCTATTTCTTGGCCGACAGCAAGCATAGGTGCATCGTGATGGGCGGTGCCTCGGCTATGCATGATCAGTCGATTTGCGGTGCGCGGTTTTAGCACGTTAACTACAAATCGGATCATTTCACTACGAGATAGGGATTTTAGCTCTTCAAGCACCAAGTCACGTTGATTGAACTGGTTGTCCTTATTACCAATTGCTACCCACAGTCGTTGGGCTCTGGAGCGTAAATTAGTGTCTGGTGTCGAGATTTGATTCCACAGGCCTTTCTTACTGCTTTGCCACTGATACTCATTAAGCTCCAGCAGCACCATATAGAATGCATTTAGGAACTCATCAATGGCAGTCACTAGTTCACCAGGTGAGGCGTTGGGTGACTGAACATACAGCACGATGCCTGGGTGGCGGTTAAGTGGCAAATTGCCTGTGCCTACCATATAACCGAGCTGCTGTTTGGTGCGAATTTCGTGGAAGAAGGTCGCAGACATCAGGTGATTAGCCAGAGAGTACAGCGCAATATTACGGGGAGTGGTCTGCTCGGACTGGTAATAGATCACTATCGCCGAATCCGCTTGATCGCATATCACTTCATGTTGGAATGAGCCATGCTCGCCGATCATTACCAGTGGACGCAAAGACTCCTCGTACTTCTGGTTTTTTATTCTTAACGCATCTTTGATGGTTTCACCACAGGCTAAGGCCTGTTCTTTGTGCCAATCACCGTAAACGAACATCTCAACATGTAGCTCGGCTAAAATTTTGTCGACAAATTCAGGTAGCTGATCAACCTCAATAGACTTTAGCGCCTCAAGCAGGACATGAAACGGAGGGTTATTGGGTTGCAATAACCCGGTTAGGCTATTGAACAATTGCGATACAGGTCGGTCTTTAGAGGCGTTTTGCCAGTTACGCATCATTTGCTGTTTGATAATTTCAAAGCGATGAGGATTAAACTCACGGCGGGAAAATCTATCGAGAATCACTTCCAGCAGTTGAGGCTGCTTTTGCGTAAAGCCATTTAGCGTCAGGGTAACGCCACCTTGATGGGCATACATGTTGTAACCCATACCCGCAATTTCAGCCTGATAAGTCTCTTTGGCTAGCGCATCTAAGAATAGCTCAACACATAAGCGAGTTTTAACGATATTGGTCGGGGTCGCTATCGCATGAGGGCTATCAATGGCAATGTAGATGACCCCTTTAGGCACTCGAAATTCTTTTTCTTGCTGGTGCCATAAGCGAAAGCCTGCCTGTTCTTCGATCAAGGTTGGCTGATCTGGGGTCTCTTCCAACGACAATGGGTCTAGATCGTAGCAGATGTATTCATTTTTAGGCGGCAACACCAGATCTGCACTTGGTTCAGCTTGTTGCCATTGCTCTAACTGCTGGGGGCTAAAATCTGTTACAGAGTAGGGGGTGAAATACCACTTAGCCTCTCGGTTGGTTTCAAGACCTGGGGCAATAAGCGTCAGGCGCATGTTTTCAGGTGTCAGGTAAGCGTGAACCTCCTCTAGCAATGCGGGGTTGAACTCGCTCATGCGATAATCGCCGTAAACGACGTCTTCCGCAGGGTAATGGAACAGGTTCATCACCAAGTGACTGACGAGATCCAGCGGACGTACCGATTCCTGAAAGCGAAAGGCGGACTCCATGACGGCACGCTTTTCGTTGTAACGCCACTCTTGGTATCCCTGCGCTTTGATCAGTGCGAGGTACTCAAATGTCGTGGTGACTATCTCATCGACATGATCAAGCCCTTCAGGGGTCAGGGTACAACTGACAGTAAATTCTCGGTAGTTGTTACCACTCATGCCACCACCAGCCCCGAGGCTGTTGATCCAGCCTTTATTTTTCAGATGCAGCATTAGAGAGTTTTCCCCTTCGTAGCCCAAAAGATGAGCAAAGTACGATAGGGGTTTGGAGGCGTAGTGCTTATCCATCGAAGGCAAGGTAAACGCCATGATCAGTTTGCGGCTTTCCTTAACGGGCTCAAGTTGGATAAATTTGCCATTATGTTCGGGCAGCGTAAGTGGGACATCAATGGATTTGCCTGCCAAATGATTGGTGGTTATGGCAGAAAAATAGTCCATAACCCACTTTTCAAGCTCATCAAGGGAGTGATTACCTGCCACAGACAGGGTCATTAGGTCTGCAGAATAGTGCTGCTGATAAAACTCAATGATTTCATCTCGGATGGATTGACCGTCACGATCTCCTAGCGTTTCTAGGTTACCGACCGAGAATTTTGCAAATGGGTGAACAGGGTTAATCACCTCTTTGTGCACCTGATAAAGGCGTCGCATATCGTCTTTAAGTTTGAGTTTATATTCTGACTCAACCGCCTGACGCTCTTTCTCTAACGCATCTTGATTGAACAGTGGAGCAATGAAGAATTGGCTGAAGCGTTTTAAACCACGTTCGAAGGCTGTTGGTGCAATATCGAAGAAGAAGCAGGTGTGTTCGGTACCAGTCCATGCATTGTTATTACCGCCATGTTGGCTAATGAAGGACTGAAATTCCCCGGTGCTTGGGTACTTTTCAGTGCCAAGAAATAGCATGTGCTCGAGGAAGTGCGCTAAGCCTTCTCGATCCTGTGGGTCATCAAAATGCCCCACGTTCACTGCCAATGCCGCAGCGGACTTCTGTGCATTGGGATCTTCAACGAGTAACACCTTCAACCCATTGTCGAGCAGCAAGTAGCGATATTTATTATTGTCATTAGGGCTTAGGTGCACGAGATGATCTCCTAAAAAGCTATTGATTTAATTATGACTAGGTTCTGTTGTGCTGCAAAGCCACCTAAGCAAAAATTTTAAACCTTTGTTACCAAAGTCCCGACTCTCACTTTGGAGTTATTGGTATAATTAAAGATAGCCTCCCGTCGAAGAGGTCGTTTAAAAGAACGGGTATAACAATGAAAATATTTATTATGCGACACGGTGAAGCCGAGACTTTTGCGGCGACCGATGCAGAGCGAGCCTTGACCAAGCGAGGCCGAGAGCAATCTCTTTTAGTAGCGAAAGCCTGTCGTGAACAAGGCCAAGCAGACTTTGACCTAGTGTTGGTCAGCCCATATTTACGAGCCCAACAAACTTGGGAAACCATTCAAGCTTGTTTTAGCGTGGATGCACAAAAGGTAGAAACTTGTGATGACATCACTCCGTACGGTGATTCAGAGACGGTATACCACTATGTGTTAGCGTTGATGGAAACACGAAAGATTGAGAGCGTGTTAATGGTTTCACATTTACCGTTGGTGGGTTATCTCACCTCAGAGTTCGTGCCTGATCTTCCGCCACCAATGTTTCCAACCTCGGGGCTTGTGTGTGTTGAGAGTGAGCCTGTATCAGGCAAGGGTGAACTGCTTTGGCATATTCACCCCTAGCCACGATTACTTTTCTGGGATACTGAGCAGTACCAATAATGCACCATCGCCACCGAATTCGAGTGGCGCTTGGTGATACGCCATCACATCTGGATGTTGAGCAAGCCACAAAGGCACTTTTTGCTTCAGGATGTGCTTGCCAATGCCATGCATGACACAGGCACAAGGCACACTCTCTTTGATGCAATGTGCGATCATTGCACCTAATTCTCGTTTTGCTTCTTGTTGCGTCATGCCGTGCATATCAAGGTAAACGTCTGGCACGTAAACACCACGACGTAAGCGCTTCACTTCATATTTTGACACATCAGAGCGAGCGTATCGCGTCGGCCCTTCTTCATCTAAGTGGGGTTCAAATTCGTCTGAGAAATAAAATTCGTTATCGACCGCCTCTCGATGAGTACGGACGATTTCTTTTTGTTTGATGTTTCTGTTTGGCTGCTGGACTATGGTATCCTGTTGCAACTTTTTTACGCCTTGTACGGCGTCCCTAAATAGGGCGAAATCATCGTTTTCGGTGTCTTTTCTGCTCATGGGGTCTAAAACCAAATTGGAATAGTCGTATTGTAACGCTATTCGGAGGCAAAATTGGATAAGATTTTCGTAGAAGAAGCGGTATCTGAGTTACATACCCTTCAAGACATGATCCGTTGGACAGTCAGCCGCTTTAATGCAGCAGGTCTATTTTATGGTCACGGTACAGACAATGCTTGGGATGAAGCGGTTCAGCTGATCCTTCCGACTTTGTACCTACCTATCGATGTGCCACCTCATGTGCTGAACTCTCGCTTAACCAGCAGTGAGCGTTTGCGTATCGTTGAGCGTGTTGTTCGTCGAATCAACGAGCGTACCCCAACGGCATACCTAACCAACAAAGCTTGGTTCTGTGGTCTTGAGTTCTTCGTCGACGAGCGTGTGCTTGTGCCGCGTTCACCAATCGGTGAGCTGATCGAAGCTCAATTCCAACCTTGGCTGATCGAAGAGCCAACCCGCATCATGGACCTGTGCACGGGCAGTGGCTGTATTGCTATCGCTTGTGCGCATGCGTTCCCAGAAGCGGAAGTGGATGCCATTGACATCTCAAGCGATGCGCTAGAAGTGGCGGAGCAAAACGTGCAAGACCACGGTATGGAGCAGCAAGTGTTCCCAATCCGCTCTGACTTGTTCAGAGACTTGCCAAAAGATAAGTACAACCTGATCGTGACTAACCCGCCATACGTGGATGAGGAAGACATGAACAGCCTGCCTGATGAGTTTACTCATGAGCCAGAACTTGGCCTTGCCGCAGGCTCTGATGGGCTGAAATTGGTGCGTCGCATCCTAGCAAACGCCCCAGACTACCTAACTGATGACGGCATCTTGGTGTGCGAAGTAGGTAACTCTATGGTGCACATGATGGAGCAATACCCAGGGATCCCATTCACTTGGATTAACTTCGAGAATGGTGGTCACGGTGTGTTTATGCTGACTTGTGCGCAACTTAAAGCGTGTGCAGAAGAGTTTAAATTATACAAAGATTAAGAGCGGGAAAAGGGAAAGGGTAAACGGGAAAGGGTTGACCCATTTCACCTTTGTTAAGCCGGATAAAGAGTCGATCAGATATTGGTCGGCTTTTTTTATGTCTGTTGGTCTTTACATCCAATCTTGTTAACGACACTATGAAAGCACGAACAACAAGCGATTAAAGTCAGATGAGGAAGCATCTGACGCCACAGAGGAAGTAATGGCAGGAAACAGCATTGGACAACATTTTCGAGTAACCACTTTTGGCGAGAGCCACGGCCTAGCACTAGGTTGTATTGTTGATGGTTGCCCTCCAGGCCTCAAACTTAGTGAAGCTGACCTTCAAGGTGACTTAGACCGTCGCCGTCCGGGGACATCCCGTTACACCACTCAGCGCCGCGAACCGGATGAAGTTAAAATTCTTTCGGGTGTATTTGAAGGCCAAACTACAGGTACTTCAATTGGTCTGTTGATTGAAAATACCGACCAGCGTTCTAAAGATTATTCAGAGATCAAAGACAAATTCCGTCCAGGTCATGCCGACTACACCTACCACCAAAAATACGGTGTCCGTGATTACCGTGGCGGTGGTCGCTCTTCTGCTCGCGAAACTGCAATGCGTGTTGCAGCAGGTGCGATCGCTAAGAAATACCTAAAAGATGAATTTGGTGTGGAAGTGCGTGCTTATCTATCTCAGATGGGTGACGTGAGTATCGACAAAGTGGATTGGGATGAGATTGAAAACAACGCATTTTTCTGCCCAGACGCTGATAAAGTTGAAGCCTTTGACCAGCTGATCCGTGACCTCAAGAAAGAAGGTGACTCAGTGGGTGCCAAGCTAACTGTGGTTGCAAACAAAGTTCCTGTAGGTCTTGGTGAGCCTGTATTTGATCGCCTTGATGCCGATATTGCTCATGCATTGATGAGTATCAATGCTGTGAAAGGTGTTGAGATTGGCGATGGTTTTGATGTAGTCAGCCAAAAGGGCAGTGAGCACCGTGACCCACTGACTCCAGAGGGTTTCACTAGTAATCACGCTGGTGGCATCTTAGGTGGTATCTCTACTGGCCAAGATATTGTCGCTCATATTGCGCTTAAACCAACCTCAAGCATCACGGTTCCGGGTGACACCATCACTAAACAAGGTGAACCAACTCAACTTATCACCAAAGGCCGTCACGACCCTTGTGTAGGTATCCGAGCTGTGCCAATTGCTGAAGCGATGCTGGCGATTGTGTTGCTAGACCACCTGCTACGCCACCGTGGCCAGAATCATGGTGTAACAACTGAGACGCCTGTGATTTAATCGCTGTACCTAAAAAAGTGCGCCGATCAAGTCCTCCCCCTTTTCAAGGGGGAGGGATCGTTTCGTACTCGCTGTAATCCAACCTCACAACTTCAACGCATTCCGAATCATCTCATCAACCTTATCCACCCCATACTGCGCATCTAACTCTTTCCTAAACTCTGCATTCCCCATGGCTCTCACAATATCTTCATTCGAAGGGCTGCCAATAATCGGGTTGTGCGTCTCATGATCATTTGAATGTTGGGATTTATCCGCCATAGTCATGCCTCCATTGCTTGGTGCTAGATACCAATCCCAAGTATTGTTCAACACCCTAGGTTGTTCAAACTTGAGCAACTCAGAGACAATCCCCTTTACATTCGGCGCTTGCTAAGCACAATAGGGCATCAAAGCAGTACTTGAGAGCTAACCCATGAGCCACCGCTATCAAGATTTGATTCAAATCTTTGATTCTACTTTCTATCCGACCTACAACACCCGTTTGGTGTTAGGTGAGGATGAGCCGATATACTTACCTGCCACAGATGCATGTGAGTATCACCGCATTATTTTTGCACGAGGTTTTTACGCTTCCGCATTGCATGAAATTGCTCATTGGTGTGTTGCAGGCCCAAAACGTCGCCTGTTAGAAGATTTTGGTTACTGGTATGAACCTGATGGCCGGACTGCTCAAGTGCAAGCGGAATTCGAAAAGGTTGAAATCCGCCCGCAAGCCTACGAGTGGATACTGGCCGTTAGTGCAGGCTTCCCATTTAATGTTAGCTGTGACAACCTAAATGGAGACTTTGAACCGGACCGATTGGCATTCATGACCAAGGTGCATGCAGAAGTTTTGTCGATTCTAGACAGTGGTATCCCACCGAGAGTTAATATGCTTTCAGATGCCTTGCGTGCCTTCTACCAAATACCAGAAATCACCAAGCAACATTTCATCGTGAAGTAATCTTCACCATAACAACAATATTCAGCCTTATAAGAGAACACCATGATTATCGAATTTGAAGAGAAGCTCCTAAACAAAATTGATGAGCGCATCGAGAACGCCTCAGATGATGAGCTGTTCGCTGGCGGCTATTTGCGCGGCCATATCTCACTTTCTGCTGCGGCGTGTGAAGAGGAAGGTGTGAACGATCTTGGTGAATTCAAAGCTAAGATTGAACAGAGTCTAGATGCGGCAAGAGCGGAACTCTCTCCCGCGGATCGAGCGATCGTTAATGACCTTTGGTTAGAGCTAAGCAACTAAATTTCGACTTAGATTGGTACTTTTACCAACTTGTCCCTTTGTGCGCAACACGCTACGTTTTGGTGTATGATTAAGTCATTCAAGCACAAAGGGCTCAAAAGATTTTATGAGTCAGGCAGCAAAGTTGGGATACAGGCTAAGCATGAGAAAAAGCTTAGGATTCAGTTGGCTGCTATTGATACCGCTAGCGTAATTGAAGATATAGATCTTCCTGTATTCAAGTTGCACCGTCTTAAAGGCAATCGAGAGGGTATTTGGTCGATTACTGTTAACGGGAATTGGCGCATTACCTTCGAGTTTGTTGATGGCAATGCTTATATTCTTAACTATGAGGACTATCACTGATGAGCATGCACAACCCTCCACACCCTGGTGAGTTTATTCATGAAGTCTACATGGAGCCATTTGGATATAGTTGTCGTTATATTGCCAAGCAATTGGATGTATCTCCATCCACGCTTAATCGAGTACTCAAAGGGTCCAGTTCCATTTCGCCTGAAATGGCGCTGCGTTTGTCAAAAGCTCTGGGGCGTACGCCAGAGAGTTGGCTAACGATGCAGGATAATTATGACCTGTGGCGAGCGAAGAAAAATGTCAATCTCAGCCGAGTAACTGTGATTGATTTCGCAACAGCTTAATATAAGTATGGTTTAGAAACACAAAACGCCCGATTGGGCGTTTTGTCATTATATCGCTTGTTAAGCTTCAGTAATCGCTTTACCTTTCCTAAGCTTTCTCACCCACATTTTCCCCGGATGAATCATCTCTAACACATCAACTGGCAGCGGGATCGGCTGATTACAAATCACTGAAGCTAAGGTTTCAGCCATCAGTGGGGCAGAGCTCAACCCTCTAGAACCTAGTCCCAATAAGCAGTATAGATTTGGATGAAGCGGGGTGTTCTCAGCATTGGTTTCACTTTGATGTTGCAGGTCTTGATACACATCGATGAGACTGTCGAAGTCCGCCACATTACCAACAAATGGGATATGGTCGCGCGTTACGCAGCGCACTCCTTGCCTTGCGTGATTGTCGCTGGTATCTACGTCTTTCACCCAAGTTTGGTTGGGTACGCAGCGTGACAGTTTTTCACCATTATCTCTTTGTGCGGCTTCATCAAACTTAGTATCAATATTACTGCGGTCGTAACTCGCCCCGATACAGTGATGCTGGTTGTTCGGGTTCACTGGCGTCATATAGCCATCGTAACAAAGTACAGGTTTGATTTTGCTAAGCTCAGTTGTGGTTGGGATATGGCTTACTTGACCTTTTACCGCTGATAGTGGCAGCTTTTGAGTCGGTGCCAATTGGTTGAACTCATGGCCATTGGCGATGACAACGACCTGGTGTTGGGCTTTTAGGTCGCCGTGGCTCAAATGCCACTGTTGGCTCTCTTCATCCCAAGTGAGTTGGTCTATCTTGGTGTTGTAACTGGCAGTCAATGTTCCTTTAGTTTCTAGCTTTTCGAACAAACCAGTAGTGAGCTGTTGCGGGCACAACCATCCACCTAGTGGGTAATGAACACTCGGCATATCAACGGCTTGACCAATGTTGTCATTAGTCTGCTCTGCATCTAACCAGTGCATTAGCTGGTGGTCAAAACCGCCTTTAGCTATCTTTCCTAGCTTAGTATGAGAAGCCTCATCCCACGCCAGTTGAGTGACACCACACCAGTCATGGTCAAACTCAATACCTTGCGCTGCCGCTTGGTCAACAAATTGGCGAGAGAACAAAAAAGCAGGAGCAAACAGTCGAGATACACCCTCATGGTTGCCATTCAGCAACGGATAAACAGCGCCTTGGCGATTGCCTGAAGCACCTTGAGCAGGCTCATCATCTTGGCAATAAAGCGTAGTCTTGATGCCACGGCGGGCTAGTGTGGTCGCAAGAGTAGCACTAGCAATACCACCACCAATAATCGCCACATCTTGGATATCTTCACTGCCTTGGTTGAAATACCACGGCTTAATATTGGTATAAGGCTGCTTATCGGCCACATGACCTACGATCATATCTCGCTTGGTCCCGAAGCCTTTGGTCTTTTTCATCTCAAAGCCCGCTTCAATCAGACCGCGGCGAACAAAGCCTGCTGCGGTAAAGGTGGCGCAAGTACAATCTTGTTTCGCCAGCTTCACCATGCCGTTGAATAGCTCTTGGTTCCACATCTCAGGGTTTTTGCTTGGTGCAAAGCCATCGAGGAACCACGCATCAATAATGCCGCTTTCTGGGGTCGGTACTTTTGGCATGCAGTCTTTAATGTCGCCAAACCATAAATCAAGTGTGACAGCACCATCGGCTAGCACAATACGGTGACATTCCGGCACGGCGATTGGGTAGTGCTGACGCAACTGCTCTGCATATTGCGCCAGTTCAGGCCATGACTGATGGGCTTTCTCTAGATCTTCTTTAGTGACAGGAAACTTTTCAAAGCTCACAAAGTGAAGCTCTTTGACGGTGGAATCTGGGTTCTCTTGACGGAAGTTATCAAACAGGTGCCAAAGTGCGAGGAAATTCAACCCAGTTCCAAATCCGGTTTCGCCGACCACAAAACGTTGTTGCCCGAAGTCATGCCAGCGATGAGGCAGCTGGTTTTTCTCTAAGAAAACGTATCGTGTTTCCGCCAAACCATCGACATTGGAGAAATAAACGTCGTCAAATTGGTCTGAAACCGGGGTGCCGACATCGTTCCATTCGAGCTTGGCATTTTTAATTGTGGTCATAGTTACCTTGTAATTAATGAGGATTCACTTAAAGTTACTGGGATTGTACGAATTTCTGGGAAAGCTGACCACTTCTGGCAGGGTTCTTGGGTATTATTCTACCGATTTTTGAATTATAGGAACGTCACAAATGAAACGAGTCGTAATCACCGGTATGGGTATTGTTTCCAGTATCGGTAACAACGTCCAAGAAGTTTTAGAATCACTTAAAGCAGGTAAATCAGGCATCACAGCGTCTGAGCAATTCAAGGAACAAGGTCTTCGCTCTCAAGTATGGGGCGACCTAAAAATCAATCCTGCTGAGCATATTGACCGCAAAAAAATGCGTTTCATGGGTGACGCGGCTGCATACGCATATTTGTCTATGGAGCAAGCAATTGAAGATGCTGGCCTAACTGAAGAGCAAGTATCTAACGACCGTACTGGTATTGTTGCAGGTTCTGGTGGTGCTTCATCACTAAACCAAGCAGTAGCGGTAGACACGCTACGTGAGAAAGGCGTTAAGCGTATTGGTCCATACATGGTACCTCGTACTATGTCTTCAACGGTTTCTGCATGTCTTGCAACACCGTTTAAAATCCGTGGTGTGAACTACTCAATGAGTTCTGCATGTGCAACCTCTGCACACTGTATTGGCCACGCAATGGAGCTTATCCAACTTGGTAAGCAAGACGTTGTATTCGCAGGTGGTGGTGAAGAGCTAGATTGGACTCTAACCATGATGTTTGATGCGATGGGCGCACTATCTACCAAGTACAACGAGACTCCAGATCAAGCGTCTCGTACTTACGATGCTGACCGCGATGGTTTCGTTATCTCTGGTGGTGGCGGCATGATGGTTATCGAAGAGCTTGAGCACGCACTTGCTCGCGGCGCTAAGATCTACGGCGAGATCGTAGGCTACGGTGCAACTTCAGATGGCTTCGATATGGTAGCTCCATCAGGTGAAGGCGCTGTTCGTTGTATGAAGATGGCGATGCAAGACGTTGACGGTATCGACTACATCAACACCCACGGCACTTCAACACCTGTTGGTGATGTCAAAGAGCTTGGTGCAATCCAAGAAGTGTTCGGTGGCAACAGCCCTGCGATCTCTGCAACTAAAGCAATGAGCGGCCACGCACTAGGTGCGGCGGGTGTTCACGAAGCTATCTATTCAACACTAATGCTAGAGCACGGCTTCATTGCGCCAAGCGTTAACGTTGAAAACCTAGACGAGAAAGGCGAAGGCCTAGACATCGTGACTGAATATCGTGAGCAAGAAATCAAGACGGTTATGTCTAACAGCTTTGGTTTCGGCGGCACGAACGCAACGCTTGTCATCAAAAAGTACGAAGCGTAATAGCGAAAGGTTTCCAGGGCTGATCGCTGAGTCAATACAGCGATCGCACAGACGCAGACAGCGCCCCATGGAGAGCGGGGCACAGTCCTTTTGTTCTGGAACTTACCGACCTCATTTGAGGTCGGTTTTTTTATGTCTTTTCGCAACGAATTGTTGCACAATCCCTCTATTCTCAGTTACCTAACCATCGTGATGAAAATAGTCATAGACGAAAACATGCCTTACGCCGAAGCGCTATTTAGCCAGCTCGGTGAAGTAGAAATGAAACCCGGTCGTAATTTGAGCGCCGAAGATCTTGTCGATGTTGATGCATTGATGATCCGCTCTGTGACTAAGGTGAACCAAGCGCTACTGGCTAAGGCCAATAAACTCAAATTTATTGGTACGGCAACGGCTGGTTTTGATCACGTGGATGAACAGCTTCTACAGCAGAAAGGGATATACTTTACCAATGCGGCGGGCTGTAACAAGGTCGGCGTAGCGGAGTACGTGATCAGCGTGTTGATGGTGCTTGCTCAGCAACACGGTTTTGAAATATTTGATAAGAAGGTTGGTATAGTCGGTGCTGGGCAAGTAGGAAGCTATTTAGCTAAGTGCCTAGAAGCATTGGGTATTGACGTGCTCCTTAATGACCCTCCTAAACAGATCGCCGGTGACAAACGCACTTTTAGTGACCTCGACAGCTTATTAGAGCAAGCGGATGTGATTACACTGCACACACCGATCACTCGCACTGGAGAGCATTCAACCTATCACTTGATTGATGAAGCTCGCTTGAACTCGATGCGAAGCGACCAAATTCTTATTAATGCCGCTCGCGGCCCAGTGGTCGATAATCAAGCGTTAAAACAACGTCTACAAAAGCAAGACGGTTTTATCGCCGCACTGGACGTGTTCGAGTTCGAACCCAAAGTTGATTTAGAGCTTTTGCCGCTCTTAGCTTTTGCGACTCCGCATGTTGCAGGCTATGGGTTAGAAGGTAAAGCTCGTGGTACAACGATGATTTTTAATGCATTTTGTCAATATCTACAGTTGGATAAAACAGCCAGTGCAGATGAGTTATTACCCGTTGCACCGATCCCACGAGTTCAGTTAGAAAGAGATTGGGATCACACAACACTGCACAATCTGACTCAGTTGATTTATGATGTGCGCCAAGATGATGCGCAGCTCCGACGAGAGCTCAACAAAGATGGTGTTTCTATCCCGACTGCATTTGACCAAATGCGCAAAAACTACTGGGATAGGAGAGAGTACAGCGCAATCACGCTAGTGGGAGGCAGTGACTGTCGATTAGAACCCCTAGCGAATTTAGGATTCAAAATTGAGGTGAAAAATGAGCCAAGAATTTAATATTGCGATTTTCGGTGCGACAGGTGCTGTGGGTGAAACCATGCTGGAAGTGCTTGAAGAGCGCAAGTTCCCTGTGGGTGAGCTGCATTTGCTAGCAAGTGAGCGCAGTGAAGGCAAAACCTATCGCTTCAATGGTAAAACCATCAAGGTTCAAAATGTAGAAAACTTTGACTGGTCACAAGTTCATATCGCTCTATTCTCGGCTGGCGGTGATCTGTCAGAAAAGTGGGCACCGATTGCAGCAGATGAAGGTGTGGTGGTTATCGATAACACCTCACACTTCCGTTACGACTACGACGTTCCTCTAGTAGTGCCTGAAGTGAACCCTGAAGCGATTGCAGAATTTCGTAACCGCAACATCATTGCTAACCCGAACTGTTCAACGATTCAGATGCTGGTGGCACTTAAGCCAATTCATGATGAAGTGGGCATTGAGCGTATTAACGTTTCAACTTACCAATCAGTTTCTGGTGCGGGCAAAGCGGGTATCGATGAGCTAGCAGGCCAAACGGCGTCTTTGCTGAATGGTCGTCCAGCAGAAGAAAAAGCATTTAGTCAGCAGATTGCGTTTAACTGTTTACCGCAAATCGATCAGTTCATGGACAATGGCTACACCAAAGAAGAGATGAAGATGGTTTGGGAGACCCAAAAGATCTTCAATGACCCTTCAATTATGGTTAACCCAACTTGTGTTCGTGTACCTGTGTTCTATGGCCATGCCGAAGCCGTTCATCTCGAAACTCGCTCACCAATCGATGCTGATCAAGTGACACAATTGCTTGAGCAAACGGATGGCATCGAAGTGTTCCACGGCCAAGATTTCCCAACTCAGGTGCGTGATGCGGGCGGAAAAGACCATGTTCTTGTTGGCCGTATCCGCAACGACATCAGCCACCACAGCGGTGTTAACCTGTGGGTTGTCGCAGACAATGTTCGTAAAGGTGCGGCAACCAACGCAGTACAAATTGCAGAAGTGCTGATCCGCGATTACTTCTAAGCAATCATTCGAAATGACAAAAGGCTCCTTTTTAGGAGCCTTTTTTAATTGACCAATTGCTCGTTTAAGCAGCGATTCTCGCCTGTTTGTGTGGCTCAAAAGGCTTTTTTTGCTTCAGTCACACATTTTTTGTTTCATAGCCTACAGTTTTGGGCTCTTTATCCGATATATTACGTAGATCACAGTTATATTTTTACTATAGAAAGCAAGAACAGCTGAGCCTTTTATGCACCATTTTCTCAAGCATCTGTTAACGCCCTTGCTTCTGGTGGCGATTACATGCATCTCTGTCGTAAAGGCAGAGTCCATCAGAATTATTGGTTCTAACGGGGAAGTTACGACTTCACCTCAATTTTCTGAACAATTTGAGCAAGCGATAAGTACAGACGAGCCGTCTTTATTTTACGGCCCAACAGGTGCTCAAGAGACCCTATGGTCAATCGCAACCGCTTTGCGTCCTGCCAATAATCTGAGCGTGCAGCAAACCTTGCTGGCGATTTATCGTCTAAACCCGCAAGCATTTGAGAATCAAAACATCCATTTGCTTGAAAGCGGCAGTACCCTGCGTGTTCCTTCGTTAGAACAAGTGCAATCGGAATCTACCGCCGATGCCGTGCGTGTGATGAATGCGCATCAAGCAAGACTTAACCCTCCAGCACCTCAACCGCAAACTGCAGCGACAGCTCCGGCAAGCCCGAGACCTGCGGTGCGTGTTATCCAGCAGCCGCAACCTAAGACAGAATCCACCCAACCTGCGACGACACAACCAGAAGCAACGCCAGCCGCTGAGCCAAAACCTGCTCAGCCAGCACCAGCAATGGTTAAAAAAGATGATGCTCAAGTGGATGATCTTAAACAGCAGTTGGAAGTTTCAGAGACCGAACTTAGCTCGCTGGAAGAGAAAAACCACCAGTTACGTTTGATGCTCTCTCAAGTCCAAGGTGAAGTTGAAAATCTGAAAACCGAATTGGATGACGAAGACCGTATTCGAAGCGAAGTAGAAAAGCTTCTCGCTGAAGAGCGAATGAAGCAAATGGAAGAGGCAAAGAATGCTCCAACCTTGATGGAGCAAATCATGTCAAACCCATTGCTACTGGGTGCCTTGGCTTTGATCCCTGGTCTACTACTTGGCGTGATTATCGTTATGCTGCTTGGTCGTAAGCGCAACGATGACAAACAGGAACAAGAGCCACAACAAGAAGCGACACCTCCGCCAGTCATCCCACCTCAAGATGATGATATTGATGATATTAACTTAGAAGATGAGTTGATCGGTGATATCGATGAAAGCGATCTTAATCTTGATGATGAGATGTTTGCTGATGATCTCCTTGATGGTGGTGATCAAGAAAAAGACACCGCTGAAGATGATGTGTTTGGCAACCTAGACGATGGGGATTTGGACTTCAATCTTGACGATGATGGTGACGATGACCCATTTGCAGGCATTGGGGATGACGGTGAGTTAGAAGCTGAAATTGCTGATCTTGAAGAGAGTAGCAATGGCATCAGCGTGGATGGCGATGAAAAAGCCCTTGGTCTAGATGAAATGTCAGCGGCGCTAGACTCGATTGAGCCTGATGACCCTGAAGAGTCCACAGAGGCTGATTTCGATCTCTCGGAAGAAGTGTCCAATGATGACATTGACGCACTTTTAGCATCCGATGAACCGACTGAGGACCTAGAGTCAGAGTCGCTTGATCAGTCCATGCTTGACGACCTCTTCGCTGGTGTAGATACCACTGAAACAGATGATGATCTCGACTTTGGTACTTTGCTTGCAGATGAAGACCCGGCCGCTTCCGATGAAGTGACCGACGACGAAGATATCGATGCGCTTTTTGCTCAAGCAACAGCGGAACAACTTGCCTCTGAAGCAGGCGAAGATAACTCAGCAGAAGCTGAACTGTTGGATGAACTGCTAGAAGAAGCTGACCAACCAGAGCCAGATGCAACCGAGCTTCTAGATGAAGTGATCGAAAACGAAGGTGAGGATGTTCTTGGAGACACCGAACTGCTCGACGAGTTGTTGGCAGAAAACTCACCAACGGAAGAAGCCTTAGAAGAAGAGTTTGACTTCAACCTCGATAGTGAGGATGACGAAGTAAAAACTAGCGTCGACCCAGACAGCACAGATCTACTTGATAGCTTGATTGAGGCGGACGACGAAGTCGCTGACATCGAACTTGATGAATCAAGCACCGAGTTGCTAGATGAAGTTTTAGGTGAATCTTCTGTAGATGAAGCATTTGAGCTCGATGAGAACAGCACCGACTTACTTGATGACGTATTAGAAGTTGAAGAGAAGGCTGCAGTCGAAGGTGATAGTGAAGATCTTCTCGATAATCTTATCGAGCTTGACGAAGAGGAGTTGCAGCAAGCTCAAGCGTCTGAAGAAGCGTTTGACTTTGATGAGATTTTGAACGAGCAAATGGCTGCAGAGCCAGAGCCAGAGCCAGAGCCAGAGCCAGAGCCAGAGCCAGAGCCAGAGCCAGAGCCAGAGCCAGAGCCAGAGCCAGAGCCAGAGCCAGAGGACTTCGCTGACCAGTTAATTGCAGAGCAATCTGAACAATCAGTGCCGAATGAAGAGGCGGCTCCTAAAACAAGCAATGATGCCGATGATCTGTTGGCAGAGTTTGGTATTGACGCTCAAGAAGCGACTCAGGAAGACGATGATATTGAAGTGCCAGAGACGCTCGTCAGCGAAGAATCTTCGCTGTCTGATGATGCCAGTGATGCCTTGGTTGAAGAGCCTACTCCAGAGCCAAGCTTGGAAAGCGAAGTTCTCTCTGAAGAGTCAGATCTGCCAGCAGCAGACGAAGCTTTAGAAGCAGAAGAGTCAGTTTCTGCACAGGATACTTCAGAGTCTGAAGAGTTTGTCGCAGCACCGATAGAAGACCCAACAACCGCATTTTCATTACGTGGTCAAGAAGATGAGCCATTGGATATTCTCATGGGAGAATCACCAACGGAGCTAACCGATGACCAAGAGACTGAGGAAGATTGGCAAGCCGATGCCTTTACTGAAGAAGCAGACCAAGAAGAAGAGTTAAAGATTCCAGGTACCGAAGGCTTGGATGAAGCTCTTGAGCAAGCCTCCGATACTGCAGAGCCAGAGCCAGAGCCAGAGCCAGAGCCAGAGCCAGCGGGTTCCTCAAACGAGTTTGGAACGCCACAGGAGCAAGATTGGGACTTCGATGATGTTGATTTGTCCGTACTTGATGACACACCGTCAGATATCGAACCGGAGCCAGATCTAGCACTGGATGATCTTCAGACATCCGAAGTTCAGGATGTCGATACTGAAACAGAAGCGTCCGAGCTTTCGTCAGCATTCGATACCCCTGAACTAGACGACGTTGATTTAGGTGATTTTGGTGAAGATGATGCTTTAGCGGCAATCTCAGAAGAGCCAATCACTGAAGCACCTGTAGAACCAGAAGCTGCGCCAGAGTTTGAAATTCCAGAACTGGATGAAGATGCATTGGGTGAATTTGGTGAAGATGATGCTCTAGCTGCAGTAGCAGAGGAGCCAATCACTGAAGCACTAGCAGAGCCAGAAGCCGCACCAGAGTTTGAAATTCCAGAGTTGGATGAAGATGCACTTGGCGAGTTTAGCGAAGATGACGCTCTAGCCGCGGTGGCAGAAGAGCCAATCACTGAAGCGCCAATAGAGCCAGAAGCTACGCCAGAGTTTGAAATTCCAGAACTGGATGAAGATGCACTGGGTGAATTTGGTGAAGATGATGCTCTAGCTGCAGTAGCAGAGGAGCCAATCACTGAAGCACTAGCAGAGCCAGAAACCGCGCCAGAGTTTGAAATTCCAGAGTTGGATGAAGATGCACTTGGCGAGTTTAGCGAAGATGACGTTTTAGCTGCGGTAGCAGAAGAGCCAATCACTGAAGCGCCAGTAGTACCAGAAGCTACGCCGGAGTTTGAAATTCCAGAACTGGATGAAGATGCACTGGGTGAATTTGGTGAAGATGAAGCTCTAGCTGCAGTAGCAGAGGAGCCAATCACTGAAGCGCCAGTAGTGCCAGAAGCTACGCCAGAGTTTGAAATTCCAGAACTGGATGAAGATGCACTGGGTGAATTTGGTGAAAAGGACGCTTTAGCTGCGGTAGCAGAAGAGCCAATCACTGAAGCGCCAGTAGTGCCAGAAGCTACGCCAGAGTTTGAAATTCCAGAACTGGATGAAGATGCACTGGGTGATTTTGGTGAAGATGATGCTCTAGCTGCAGTAGCAGAGGAGCCAATCACTGAAGCACTAGCAGAGCCAGAAGCAGCGCCAGATTTTGAAATTCCAGAGTTGGATGAAGATGCACTTGGCGAGTTTAGCGAAGATGACGCTTTAGCTGCAGTAGCAGAGGAGCCAATCACTGAAGCACTAGCAGAGCCGGAGGCAGCGCCAGATTTTGAAATTCCAGAGTTGGATGAAGATGCACTTGGCGAGTTTAGCGAAGATGACGCTTTAGCTGCGGTAGCAGAAGAGCCAATCACTGAAGCGCCAGTAGAGCCAGAAACTACGCCAGATTTTGAAATTCCAGAACTGGATGAAGATGCACTGGGTGAGTTTGGTGAAGATGAAGCTCTAGCTGCAGTAGCAGAGGAGCCAATCACTGAAGCACTAACGGAGCCAGATTTTGAAATTCCAGAGTTGGATGAAGATGTACTTGGCGAGTTTAGCGAAGATGACGCTTTAGCTGCGGTAGCAGAAGAACCAATCACTGAAGCGCCAGCAGAGCCAGAAGCAGCACCAGAGTTTGAAATTCCAGAGCTGGATGATGAAGACCTAGGTGACTTTGATGAAGCTGATGCATTGGCCGCAGCTTTTGAACAACCACCTGCTGAGCCGGCAAAAGAGCCGCAGGTGGCCGCTGAACCTCCAGTAGATTCTGAGATCAAGGCATTTGATGAAAATGAAACCGTAGCGCAGCTGCTTGATGATAGTCAGCCAACCGCTCCGAGCTTTGATCAGCCGCTAGACCAAGACACCATCGATAGTGCGGGTATGGACTTTGAGGCCATGCTTGATGTGGGGGGTGAAGACTGGAACGGCTTTAATCTGACTCCAGAGCAGCAAGCCTCTATCTCTGAGGAAGTGCCAGAAGACGAGCAAGCAGCATGGCAAACTTCTGACCTAGAAGAGCCACAAGTGGCTGAAGAAGACTGGTCACAGCAACCTGAGATGGGCACAGAGTCAGGAACACAAGGCTTTATGAGTGTTGATGAACTTATGGCTCAGGTCGAACAGGAAGAGTCGCAAGATATTGAAAAGCCTGACCTTGATGCGCAAGACTTAGATTTGCAAGTCGGCCTTGAAGAGTTCCCAGATGTCATTGGTGATGTAGAACCATTCGATGTGGATGAAAATGGCGAAGCGGCAGGTAAACTCGACTTAGCTAAGATCTACATTGAAATGAATGACCCTGAAGGCGCAATCAAGCTAGCTGAAGAGGCAATTGTCTACGGCGACGACCAAGTTCGCAAAGAAGCCAAAGCACTAATTGATAAGTTGAATGGGAATTAGACCAGGTTGCTAAAGCACACAAAAACGAGACGCTGATGTGTCTCGTTTTTTTTATTTCGGTAAACGGACGCGTTGCTAACGGTTTGCAGGAAAGGGTTTTGTTTTTTGGTGGAGGTTGGGGTAAGTGATTACTTGACTTAGACTTTGGTACTTGGAAAATTCGTTTCCCGTTTCCCGTTTCCCGTTTCCCGTTTCCCGTTTCCCGTTTCCCGTTTCCCGTTTCCCGTTTCCCGTTTCCCGTTTCCCCCATACCTAGCGATTGCTATAATTTACGTTTATACTCCCCCGTCCAATTTTGTCTAAGAGTAACAGTCAAATGCGCATAGCGTTAGGTATCGAATATGATGGTGCGAAATACTACGGTTGGCAGCGTCAGCGTGAAGTGAAAAGTGTTCAAGAGCACTTAGAAAAAGCCCTATCTAAAATTGCCAATCATCCTGTTGAAGTCCAATGTGCTGGTCGCACAGACGCAGGGGTTCACGGCACGGGGCAAGTGGTGCACTTCGATACTACCGCAACTCGTAAAATGGTGGCGTGGACTATGGGTGCGAACACCAACATGCCCAAAGACATTGCTGTGCGTTGGGCGAAAGAAGTGCCAGAAGAGTTTCATGCGCGCTTTACCGCAACCGCACGCCGTTATCGCTACGTCATCTACAACCATGCTTACCGCCCAGGAATCTTGTCCTCAGGTGTCAGTCATTATCATGGTGATCTAGACGTAACCAAGATGCACGAAGCAGCGCAATATCTGCTTGGTGAAAATGACTTTACCTCATTCCGCGCTGCCCATTGCCAGTCTCGCAGTCCGTGGCGTAACATGATGCACATCAACGTAACTCGCCATGGTCACTACGTGGTGATAGATATCAAAGCCAATGCGTTTGTGCACCACATGGTGCGTAATATTACGGGTAGCCTGATCACTGTGGGCCGCGGCGAACAGTCGCCAGAATGGATCAAATGGCTGCTAGAAGCGAAAGACCGAAAATTGGCATCAGCAACTGCAAAAGCAGAAGGTTTATACCTTGTTGATGTGGATTATCCAGCCGAATTTGAATTGCCTCGTGAGCCACTCGGGCCGCTGTTTTTGCCTCAAGAACTTGTATCAGACCCAAGCCAATAATTTGTATATGCTTCAAGGTTTAAATAGGTACAACCAGTTTTTTATCCACAGTAGGGAATTATTGTGGTTTAATCCTGTCGCAATATAAGAATTTGATCCTCTTGCAATGAGGCGAGAGATAAGAGAGAAAAGGTCTTCCATGAGTTGGCTTGAAAAAATTTTCAATAAAAGCAGTATCGCAAGTTCACGTAAAGCGTCTATCCCTGAAGGGGTTTGGACCAAATGTACTTCATGTGAGCAAGTGCTTTACCACGCTGAGCTAGAGCGTAACCTACAAGTTTGTCCTAAATGTGATCATCACATGCGCATGAGTGCGCGTCGTCGTCTTGAGACTTTCCTTGATGAAGGTAACCGTGTCGAGCTGGCCACGGATCTTGAGCCACAAGACAAGCTAAAATTCAAAGATTCAAAGCGTTACAAAGATCGTATTTCAGCGGCACAGAAAAATAGTGGCGAAAAAGATGCGATTGTTGTTATGCAAGGTGAACTATTAGGCATGCCGATCGTAGCATGTTCTTTTGAGTTTGCTTTCATGGGGGGCTCTATGGGCTCAGTTGTTGGTGCTCGCTTTGTAAAAGCAGTAGAAGCAGCAATGGAAAACAACTGTGGTCTCGTTTGTTTCTCTGCTAGTGGTGGTGCTCGTATGCAAGAGGCGTTGATGTCTCTAATGCAAATGGCAAAAACCAGCGCAGCGCTAGAGCGTTTGTCAGCAAAAGGCTTGCCGTTCATCTCTGTGATGACTGACCCAACCATGGGTGGTGTGTCTGCAAGTTTGGCGATGCTAGGTGATATCAATATCGGTGAGCCTAAAGCTCTAATTGGTTTCGCTGGTCGTCGTGTTATCGAACAAACGGTTCGTGAAGACCTTCCTGAAGGCTTCCAACGCAGTGAGTTCCTACTAGAGCACGGTGCGATTGATATGATCGTTGATCGCCGTGAAATGCGCCAACGTATCGGTGGTTTGATTGCTAAAATGACCAACCACGAGTCACCAATGGTCGTTTCTGTGGACGATTCTCCAAAAGAAGCAGAATACGAAGTACCAGTTGCTGACGAAAAAGAGTAAAGTATTCATTAATTAGCAGTAGTTACTGGTTTCTTTTAATGAATCAACAAACCAATCCTCAAGCCACATCGCCTCTATCGGTGTGGCTTGATTATTTAGAAAACATCCATACTAGCGCCATCGACCTAGGACTTGATCGAGTCTCTAAGGTTGCCACTGACGCTGATCTCACCAAACCTGCCCCTACCGTTATCACTGTCGCTGGGACCAATGGCAAGGGTTCTACCTGTGCATTGATGGAAGCTATCTTACTGGACGCTGGCTACAAAGTTGGAGTGTACAGTTCCCCGCATCTCGTCCGTTATACAGAACGCGTGCGAATCAATGGTGATGAGCTTGCCGAAGCCAAACACAGCCAGGCTTTTAGCTTCATCGAACAGCAACGTGGTGAAACCAGTTTGAGCTTTTTCGAATATGGAACTCTGGCCGCACTACGTCTATTCCAAACCGAACAAGTGGAAGTGGTATTGCTAGAAGTTGGCTTGGGTGGTCGATTGGATGCAACCAATGTTGTTGATCATGATGTGTCGGTCATCACCAGCCTGGCGGTCGATCACGTAGATTGGCTCGGCGATGATATTAATGTTATCGGCTTTGAAAAAGCGGGCATCTTCCGTGGAGGTAAGCCCGCTGTATGTGGTCAGCCTAAAGCGCCTCACACGGTTGCAGCGCACGCTGATGATATTGGCGCAACCTTGCATCAAGTGGGCATTCAGTTCGAATACGAGCAAACCGGAGAGCTTTGGAATTGGCGATCAGGTGCTTTTAGTTTAGAAGCACTGCCTGTACCACAACTGCCGCTACCTAACGCGGCAACAGCACTAATGGCATTAGCTTGCGCTGAGCTTGATATTACAGATATCAATATCATTAAAGGCTTGGAAAATGCTCGTCTCGAAGGGCGTATGCAAAAATTGTGTGACCAGCCGACAGTATTGCTAGACGTGGCGCACAACCCGCACTCGGCTGAGTATTTGGTCAAACGCCTGACGGAGCAATACCCAGATCAAACACTGCACGTGGTAGTAGCCATGCTTCATGATAAGGATATCGCAGCTACGCTAGATGTTCTGTCTGAACTTCGCCCAAATTGGTATCCATCAAGCTTAACTGGCCCACGAGCGGCAACAGCGCAAACTTTAGTTGAGCATTTATCTAACGTAGACACGACGTTTGACACGCCAGCACAAGCTTTTGACGCTGCGATGACAGCAGCTCAGACACAAGATGTTGTTGTGGTTGTCGGGTCTTTTCATACCGTAGGTGCGGTGCTATCGCACTGGGACAGTGGCAAGGAGAAACATGGCAAGTAAGTTTCAAAGCCGATTGGTGGGAACCATCATCTTAGTCGCGGCGGGCGTGATTGTTTTGCCAGACATTTTGGATGGTAAGAAAAACCACTATAAAGAAGAGTTGGCGAGCATTCCTCTTAAACCTGAATTTGAAGGGGAGATAGAGAGCTTTGAAGTATTGGACCCGATCGAAGATGTCGCTGTGCTGCCACCAGAACCGGTGGAAGTAGTGATTGAGCCTAGCGGGAGTGATAGCGTATCGGTAGAAGAGGCTCGAGATGAAGTGGTGGTTAAACCGCGTGAAGTTCCAGAGCCAAATGAATACCAAGATAGTGCTTGGATTATTCAGTTGATGGCGTTGAAAAATGTAGAGAATGCGAAGAACTTGGTCGCTGATCTGCAAAAGCGTGGATATCAAGCGCATATTAAACAAGAGAATACATTTTCTCGGGTAATCATTGGTCCTGATAGCTCGAAAGAGAAACTGGAGCGACAAGTGATTGAACTTGAAAAAATTACAGGCTCTCGCGGCCAATTGCAGAAATTTAAACCACTAAACCCATAAGAAAACGTTTGCGTCGTGCATTTTTCTGTTAAAATGCGCGCCAACTTAGAATGTGCATTTCATGATTTGGATAGATTTTGTCATTTTAGGGGTGATCGGCCTGTCGGCTTTGATCAGCTTGATTCGTGGCTTCGTTAAAGAAGCTTTGTCTTTGGTTATTTGGTTTGGCGCATTTTTTATTGCCGGCCAGTACTACGCAAAACTTGCGGTGTACTTTACCAATATCCAAGATGACATGGTTCGCAACGGTGCAGCTATCGCCGCACTGTTTATTGCTACCTTGATTGTCGGCTCCGTGGTCAACTATGTGATTGGCCAGCTCGTACAAAAAACGGGCTTATCGGGAACCGATAGGATACTTGGGGTAGTGTTTGGCGGCTTACGCGGCATTCTGATCGTTTCGGCGGTGCTGTTCTTTATCGATGCATTTACTGCATTTCCAAATTCCGAGTGGTGGAAAAGCTCGCAGTTGATCCCTGAATTCAAACGGATCATTGCGCCGTTTTTCGAACACTTGAAACAAACATCCAGTTTTTTGTCCGACGCTATTTAGCGTCGGCAATTTAGTCGCAAACCGAGGATAAACACATGTGTGGTATTGTTGGAATCGTGGGTACAACTCCTGTAAACCAGTCAATCTATGACGCTTTGACTGTATTACAGCATCGTGGCCAGGATGCCGCCGGTATTATTACCATCGATAGCAATCGTTTCCGTCTGCGTAAAGCGAACGGTCTAGTAAAAGACGTGTTTGAAGCAAAACACATGCAGCGCCTTCAAGGTACTGTGGGTGTTGGTCACGTTCGTTACCCAACTGCAGGTAGCTCGAGCGCTTCTGAAGCTCAACCATTTTACGTAAACTCGCCATACGGCATCACGCTTGCGCACAATGGTAACCTAACTAACGCACATGAACTGCGTGAAAAGCTGTTTGAAACTCAGCGTCGTCACGTAAACACGACTTCTGATTCTGAAGTTTTGCTAAATATCCTTGCTCACGAAATTGACCAGCACAAAGTGGTTGATAAAGATGCGGTATTTACTGCTGTTGCTAACGTGCACAAGCAAATTCGTGGTGCATACGCTGTTGCTGCGATGATCATTGACCACGGTATGATTGCTTTCCGCGACCCGAATGGTATTCGCCCGCTTTGTCTTGGTAAGCGTGAAACAGAAAATGGTCGTATCGAATACATGGTGGCTTCTGAATCAGTAGCACTAGATGCGGTAGGTTTTGATTTCCTACGCGACGTTGCTCCAGGTGAAGCGATCTACGCAACATTTGATGGTGAGCTTTACACTCAGCAGTGTGCACACAACCCACAAGTAAACCCATGTATTTTTGAATACGTTTACTTCGCACGTCCAGACTCATTCATCGACAAGATTTCTGTTTACAGTGCTCGTGTTGAGATGGGTAAAAAACTGGGTGAGCGCATCAAGCGTGATTTCGACGACCTAGACATCGACGTGGTTATCCCAATTCCAGAGACTTCATGTGACATCGCACTGGAAATCGCTCACATCATTGGTAAGCCATACCGTCAAGGTTTCGTTAAGAACCGTTACGTAGGTCGTACCTTTATCATGCCGGGTCAGCAGCAGCGCAAGAAATCAGTACGTCGCAAGCTAAATGCTATCCGTTCTGAGTTCAAAGGCAAAAACGTACTATTGGTGGATGACTCTATCGTACGTGGTACCACGTCTGAGCAGATCATTGAAATGGCTCGTGATTCTGGTGCGAAGAACGTTTACATGGTATCAGCTGCACCTGAAATCCGTTTCCCGAACGTTTACGGCATCGACATGCCAAGTGCAAACGAGCTTATTGCTCACGGCCGTGACAACGATGAAATCTGTAAGATGATTGGCGCTGATGCACTTATCTTCCAAACCATTGAAGACCTAGTGTCTGCAGTGGGTACTGGTAACCCAGATATCAAGCAATTTGAAACATCAGTGTTTACTGGTGAATACGTTACGGGTGATGTGAACCAAGAATACCTTGAGTTCCTAGAGTCGCTACGTAGCGATGATGCCAAAACACAGCGCGAGATCCAGCAAGACCTTGCAAACCTTGAGTTATATAACGAAGGTGCATAATTTCTTGTCTTAGGATAGATGTAAAAAAACCGAGCAATTTTAATTGCTCGGTTTTTTTGATTTCGGTAATCGGTAATGGGTTTTCGGTAAAGGGCGGGGTCAACGAGAAAATATTTGAACGGCAGTCGTGACTGCATGGCAAAATTTCCCGTTTCCCGTTTCCCGTTTCCCGTTTCCCGTTTCCCGTTTCCCGTTTCCCGATTCCCGTTATTCGCCCTATTTCACCGCATGTTCACTAAAGAAATCGATAAACAGTCGTACTTTCTCTGGCTGGTGGTCTTTGTGATTGTAAAGCATGTACACCTCACGTGGGTTGGCGCTCCAGCTTTCTAATACTTGTACTAGTTCGCCATCTTTAATGTAATTGTTGATCATCACATCGGGCATCAAGGTTACGCCCAGACCGGCCACACAAGCTCGTCTTACCACGTTCATTTCACTTGCTTCTAAGCGGCCGCGTTCATTGATAGAAACCAACTCACCTTCGCTGTTAGTTAATTGCCAGCGTAGTAGAGGGCGGCCTTTAAGCAGTGCATGCTCTTTCAAATCTTCAGCGTGAAGCAGTGGTGCGGAGTTTTTTAAGTAATCCGGGCTTGCAACTAAGATATCTTTAACCGAGTTAATTTTACGAGCGATCAGACTTGAGTCTCGTTGTGGCCCAATTCTAAAGATCACATCCCATTCGGTTGGATCAAGTTGATCCGAGCGATTGGTCATCGCTAGTTCAATGCGAATGTCAGGGTAGGTTGCCATAAACGCATTGAGTGTAGGCATGATCATTCGTTTAGTGATGTTTGAAGGTGCTGAGATACGTAGTTTGCCCGATGCGCCACGGCAGTCATCAGTAATAGTTTCAGCAGTATTCGCTAACTGTTTAAGTAGCGGGGAACACTCTGCGTAGAAGCGTTCTCCAGCTTCTGTAAGTGCAAGTTTTCGCGCATGACGATTGAGAAGACGTAGGTTGAGGGAGTCTTCAAGCGCCTGAATGCGTCGAGTAATAGTCGCTACAGGGACCATGGTTTTACGTGACGTTGCCGTATAGCTACCATTTTCGATCACCAAGCGGAACAGGTTTAAGTCATCTAGTTTCATTATATAGACTCAAGCAAATTGCCGAACCAAGAAGTGTACCCTATGAAAACAAAGTTTGATTGCTTTAAGTCAACGTTTTTGTGTAATTTTTCGTCAAAAAGCCCAAGATGTAGTGTTAATTTTGAGGGGCAGAACGCATTTTGAATGGCGTAGTTGGTTGAGAAACACGCGTTTAAAGACTACTTTTAACTGAGTACACAATAAGAGCGACAGCGAGAAAGGTCAGTTGAGGTTAAGGTTATGATTGAGTCTAGCAGTAGAGACTACCAGCCACAGATACATGAGCAGCATAATCAACTGCAAGTCATGTTGGTGGATGATGATGCAGTGTTTCGTAATATGATGCGAGGTTTTTTAACCAGTTGCGGATATAAAGTGCTGGAAGCATCTAACGGACTTGAAGGTTTACAACAACTTCGAGATCAAGTGCCAGACCTTGTCATTAGTGATCTTTCGATGCCAATCCTTGATGGAATCGAGTTTGTAGAGGAAGTGTGCTGGGAATACCCTTCTTTACCGATGATTGTTGTTTCTGCCACCGAAAACATGTCGGACGTTGCTAAAGCACTGCGTTTTGGCATAAAAGATTTTTTGACCAAACCGATAGGTGACCTCAACCACCTGAAGTCTGCGATCGAAAATACCTTAAGTGATGCGGACCAAGAAAACGCTGACCAACGTGACTTTGCTTCCCAGTGGTTTGGGGTGGATGAAAATGTCGCACTCCCAGAAGAGCAAGAACTACATTGGCATCTTGGCTACCTGCAACAAAACCCAAACATGGCTAGGCAGTTACTAGAAGCCTTGTTACCCGAACGTGATACCGAGCAGGGTGGTTGGAAATGTGGTTATCGTTTATTGCAATCCTCTGAAGGCCAACCTTTGGTTTTTGACTATGCATGGGTGATGGATGGGCAATTTGCGTTCTATATTGTCGATGCCTCCTCGGGCGAGGAGACATCTGTAGCAACAACCTTGCTTATTCGAGCGCTATTTAACGATTATTTGCGCTCTCACGGTCACGAGCACGTTGACCTTGCTGGTATGGTGAAAACCATCACTCAAGGTATCCAGTGTTCAGATTATGCTGGCTCTATTAATGCACTGTTTGGCATTGCCGACATGACAGATGAATCGGTCTGCTTTGCACCAGCAGGCTTAGAGGCGACTTGGAGCAACGGCATGACAACCACTAAGTTGGTATCAACCATTGCTTTAGGAGAACTGGCTCGAACAGAGGTGATCACTTTAGGTATGACTGGCGGTGGGCAACTTAACTTTAATAAAGTTGGAAGTTTGAGCTTCAGCCTCGACATCACTCAAAACCAGTTCCAGTAACTTGTTCTTACAGCTCGGGCTCTTCCGAGCTGTACACATCACACCCTGAGAATACCCCTATTTTTGCTTGGTTTTTGTCCGAGAGGTTTTGATATACCCTCGGCGCTGAGTAAATTTGCAGGTTCACGCCTAGCCGTTTGCTTTTCCCTAAAATGCTCAAGTGAATTTGGGGAGTATCACGACACTAGATATAAGCTCAACAAAATAAAGCCAGGTGTCGACATAAAAATAATGTGAGGAAGTTTTACTATGGAAAGTCATGAGTTCAAAGAACCCTATAACCTGCTATATTTTCTGGGTTTTGTGTTAGCCTTGTTGATACCAACGCTACCAGCCACTCTAACATGGTTTCGTGTAGCCACAGGCTATTTCTAAACCGAGGTTTTCGAGGTATCTCATCGCTATTAAACGTTTTTTCTGGAATACATTGGGCGCTATTGCGCTGATTTTAGGAATCATAGGGATACCTCTACCTGTCCTGCCTACTACTCCGTTCATTCTTCTGGCTAGCGCCTGCTTTATGCGAGGCAGTCCAAGATTTCATCACTGGCTCCATTCCCATAAGACCTTTGGGCCTATTTTGCACAATTGGCAGCAAAATCGAGCTGTTTCTGCCAAGGTCAAAAAGCGTGCATATATCTTCATAGCCATCAGTTTTACATTCTCAATTACCGTTGCTCCGATTTGGTGGGTGAAAATTATGCTACTTGCCGTGCTTGTGGTGTTGATCACTTGGTTTTCCCGTTTGCCCACGCATGATGATGTTGCCCCGCCTAACGAAAATCACTAAGATTAACCTCCTTAATGCCAGTTACACTAAGCGTCCGTGATATTGCTCTCTGACAGCATCTGCGGTCATTTACTACAATTGGTATAGCGCCCGCTTCGAGGCTCAATTTGCACACAATTTTCGTTGTTGTACAAAGGGTCGAGTAAGTGGGTTTCGTTTTTATTGGCAGCAGAAAACGATTGCGGCCACAGATTTCCTTGTTCGAATATTGATTCGACGAGCATTTAAAGAAGATAAGTTATGACTGAACAAACCGTTGCTCAAATCAAAGCAAGCATCAAAAGCATTCCTGATTACCCAAAGCCGGGCATCCTATTTCGTGATGTCACAAGCCTAATGGAAGATGCGCAAGCTTACCGTGCAACTATCCGTCTGTTGGTTGAGAAATACCAAGGCCAAGGCTTCACTAAGATTGTTGGTACTGAAGCACGTGGTTTCCTATTTGGTGCGCCACTAGCATTAGAGCTAGGTGTTGGTTTTATTCCAGTGCGTAAGCCAGGCAAATTGCCTCGCCAGACTGTTGCTCAGTCATACGAGTTGGAATACGGTACCGATACTTTAGAGATCCATACTGATGCGATTGTTGAAGGTGATAAAGTATTAGTTGTAGACGATCTACTTGCGACAGGCGGTACAATTGAAGCGACCACTAAACTTATCCGCCAATTAGGTGGTGTCGTTGAACACGCAGCATTTGTTATCAACCTACCAGAAATTGGTGGTGAAACTCGTTTGAAAGAACAAGGTCTGAATGTTTACAGCATTTGTGAGTTTGAAGGTCATTAATCCCTTCTTGCTCAATCGACACCTTAGACAGGATCCTCAATGAGTTATCTTGCGTTAGCGCGAAAATGGCGACCTCACCAGTTTGAACAGGTGGTGGGGCAAGCCCATGTTCTGACCGCATTAGAAAATGCGTTGGAACAAAACCGTCTGCACCATGCGTACCTTTTCAGTGGTACCCGTGGTGTGGGTAAAACCTCTATTGGTCGTTTGCTTGCCAAAGGCTTGAACTGTGAAACAGGCATCACTGCTCGCCCGTGTGGTCAATGTGATACCTGTCGAGAGATTGATGAAGGTCGATTTGTTGATCTGCTTGAAATCGATGCCGCATCACGAACCAAGGTCGAAGACACCCGTGAACTTCTAGACAACGTGCAGTACAAACCAGCGCGTGGTCGATTTAAGGTTTACCTAATCGATGAAGTTCACATGTTGTCTCGTCACAGCTTCAATGCTTTATTGAAAACGCTAGAAGAGCCGCCAGAGTACGTGAAGTTTCTACTTGCGACGACGGACCCCCAAAAGCTGCCTGTGACGATATTATCACGATGCTTGCAATTCCATCTTAAGCCTATCGGCGTTGACCAGATTCAAGGTCAGCTTGAGCATATTCTCAGTCAAGAGTCCGTCGATGCCGAGACACGAGCCCTGCATATGATGGCTCATGCCGCTGACGGTAGTATGCGTGATGCGTTGAGCTTAACTGATCAAGCAATTGCTCTTGGCAATGGCAAGATTGAGGCTGATATCGTCTCAAGTATGTTGGGTACACTCGATACCGATCAAGCACTGCATCTATTGCAAGCCATTAGCTCAAAAGATGTCGCACAAGCGATGGCGAAAATTGAAGAGCTGGGTAAAAACGGCGTCGATTGGGATGGGTTACTGAGCGAGTTATCGACTCAGCTGCACCGCATAGCCATGTATCAAGCGCTGCCAGAAACACTCGATAAGGGCGCGCCTGACAGTAGTTTGGTGGAGATTTTGGGCAGCCAACTGAGCGCTCAGGATGTACAGCTGTACTACCAAATAGCGATTAAAGGTCGTCAAGATGTTTCACTTGCTCCGATGCCACGTATGGGTGTCGAGATGTTGGTATTGCGTATGATGGCATTTCGCCCTGTTGCGGTGGAGGCGTCACCAGTCGCAAGCGTCGCAGCGGCGGCAGCACCTGCGCCTGTGAACACTATTCCAGTCGTCAATACGGCACCAGCCCAGCCTACTGTGCAGCAAAACTCAGCTCCGCTGCAATCTGCACCGGTGCAGATGCAAGCAACACAATCGCCAGCGTCAAATGTTGCGCCTCCTCCGGCGGAAGCACCTTATGGCGGTTACCCTCAAGATAGCTATCCATCAGAAGGCTATTCTCAGGACAGTTATCAGCAGGACAACCATTCAGCGCAGGGGCATCCAGCCGATTACGGCCAACCAATGTCCGCACCTGCACCTCAAGCACCACCACAACCTGCGCAAGCTAGTGCGCCAGCGACACCTGCATCCCCAGTGGCAGGTCTTCGTCACCAATTACGAAGCAAGCGTGGACAGCGTAATGAGGGTGGTACAAAAAAGTCTAATGCGGCACCAGTAAAGAAATCGCCAAGCACTGCGATGGAGCGTCTTGCTCAGATCACGCCTGCGAAACCGGTGTCGCCGTCTGCTGTTAACCCATCAGACCCTGCCGCTAACCCGAACGAACCTTATCAGTGGAAACCAACTCAGCCGGAAAATATCAAACCAAAAGAGAAGGTTCTGACGCCGAGTGAAGTTAAGCGTGCTCTTGAGCATGTAAAGACACCAGAAATGGCTGAGAAACTGGCGAAAGAGGCAAGTGAGAAAGATGCATGGGCGGCGCTCATCGATAAGCTGGAAACGCCAAAGCTTGTGCAACAGCTAGCGTTAAACTCTTCTTACCAAAAAGAAGGCAACCAAGTTTCCTTAACCTTGAGAAACACCCAAGCGCACCTAAACACTGAGAAAGCACAAAGCGAGCTTGCGCAGGCTCTAGGGCAAGTGTTGGGTGAAGCGTGTGAACTGGCGGTCAATATTGGTGAAGCAGGTCAGACACCACTAGAATTAAGAGAGGCACTCTATCAGCAGCGTTTGCAACAAGCGCACCAAAGTTTAGCCAGTGATCCCAACGTTGAGTTTATTCTCAACCGATTCACGGCAGAAATTGATAGTGATAGCGTGAGACCAATTTAAATCCGTTGGGTGGTTGAAAGCCTTAGTTTTTGCCCCCATTGATAATCTTAACGAAACAAAACCAGAGAGAATTAGAATGTTTGGTAAAGGCGGTATGGGCAACATCATGAAGCAAGCCCAGCAAATGCAAGATCGCATGCAGAAGCTTCAAGAAGAAATCGCAAACATGGAAGTGACTGGTGAATCTGGCGCTGGTCTAGTTAAAGTGACCATCACTGGTAGCCACAGCGTTCGTCGTGTTGATATCGATGAGAGCCTAATGGAAGACGACAAAGAGATGCTAGAAGACTTGATTGCTGCGGCATTCAACGATGCAGCACGTCGTGTTGAAGAGACTCAAAAAGAGAAGATGGCTTCTGTGACTGGCGGTATGCAGATGCCACCAGGCTTTAAAATGCCATTCTAATCAGTAGATTATGCGTACCAGCCAAATGCTGGAACAATTGATGGAGGCCTTACGTTGCTTACCTGGGGTTGGCCCCAAGTCGGCTCAGCGTATGGCCTTTCATTTGTTACAGCGAGACAGAAAAGGCGGCCTTCAATTAGCTGATGCCTTGTCTCAAGCAATGACAGAAATTGGTCACTGCTCTGAGTGTCGTACCTTTACTGAAGAAGAAACTTGCCACATCTGTAGTAATCATAAGCGTGCTGAAAATGGTCAACTATGTGTGGTTGAAAGTCCGTCAGACATCGCAGCAATTGAGTCCACAGGGCAATTTTCTGGTCGTTATTTTGTGCTAATGGGCCACCTTTCACCGCTTGATGGGATTGGGCCTTCAGACATTGGTTTGGATGTGCTCGATTTTCGCTTAGCGAAAGGCGGGATATCTGAAGTGATCTTAGCGACCAACCCAACAGTAGAAGGGGAGGCGACCGCACATTACATCGCAGAGCTATGCCAAGAGCATAAAGTGTCAGCTAGCCGAATTGCTCATGGCGTGCCTATGGGCGGGGAGCTCGACCTTGTCGATGGTACTACTCTGTCGCATTCCTTGATGGGGCGTCAGAAGTTATAATCTATCGAACAAAACAAAAAACCGCATGATGCGGTTTTTTTATATCAGGTCATTTGTTCAAGCTCGGTGATTACCTTGATGGCATGCTCCGTCGTTGAGCCGCATATTGTTGGGCAAGGCTTAAAGTTACCGCATACCTTTGGCCTTTCAGGCTTTCCGAACAGCTTACACAAATTCTCGTCATTTAGCTGAATACAACGCACTCCGGCAGGTTTACCTTTTTCCATTCCAGGGATAGAAGAAGAGATACTTGGGGCAATACAGCAAGCACCACAACCGAGACGACATTCCATACTAAACCTATACTTGTTAGGACTTGTGAAGACAGGGCGGCGATGATAGCACAAAAAATCTGGGTTGTTGCTTGAACTTTGCTCGCAGTGGGAGTATAAATCGCTCCCCATCCAGTAAATAGAGTAGTAGGCGATGACAGCACCATTTTGGCAGGAAAAAACCTTGGGACAAATGACCGAGCAGGAGTGGGAATCTCTGTGTGATGGTTGCGGTAAATGTTGCCTGCACAAACTGATGGATGAAGATACAGATGAAGTCTATTACACCAATGTGGCCTGTAGCTGGTTAAACAGCAAAACCTGTTCATGCAAAGATTACCCAAATCGCTTCACTTCCGGCGAAGAGTGCTTAAAGCTAACTCGCGACAAAATCGATGAGTTCCATTGGTTACCCGAGACCTGTGCCTACCGTTTACTTGCTGAAAACCAGCCCCTACCAGAGTGGCATCCGTTAATCACAGGTTCGAAATCCGCCATGCATGCAGCGGGTGAGAGCGTGCGTAATAAAGTGGTTTATGAGATTGACGTGGTGGATTGGCAGGACCATATTTTGAATTTGCCAGACGAGTATAAGAAGTAACTTGGATATTAGAAAAACGCCCCGCTATTAATAGTGGGGCGTTTTTATTGATGACCTGACAGATTTATTAGTCATTACGCATAACTTGTCAAAAGGTATGAGGGCGTTCAGTAGGTTTACTGGAACAGATCGCAATATGAGCGAGCGGAGTGTAAGCCAAGTCTACTCAATTAATAGTGTATGGTATGGTTTGCCAAGCTAGTTAGATACGAAGGATTGTACAAGTGATGTATGGAATTTTTCCTTACCTAATGACGTCTCTTTTTTGCATCTGGCTTTGGGATACAGCACCTGATCATCACAAAGACAACTTATTCTATGTTGCCATCATTTTTTCTCAACTGCGTTTATATATCTACGCATTGAAATTGGAAAGGCTGAGACATAAGTTAGGTAAACCCTAAAGTCTATAGAGTAGCTGTTTTGTTGCAAGCAAGGTTTGGAGACTCGGCTCTCCAAGTTTTTGTTCTGTTAGCGGCAAAAACTTGCTTTCTTAGTGTTTCGACAAGGCAACATATTTAGTGTGACATTCTTAATTTATTTCATCATCTAGCACTACAAGGAGAGTAAAGTTGTCAGATTTAATAATCCCGATAGTGTTTCCAGACTATAAGGTCACAATTGAAACCCCATCAGTACGATTCAAAGTGCCAGACCTCATACCATTTGTCGATATTCTGCCTAACAATATCACCGTCGCCCATACCGAAAATAAACTCGATAACCTAGGGCACGCAGGAATTCTCTTTATTCAGGGAAAAACTGGTGTAACCAAATACTATGAATACGGTAGATATGACCCTCAAAATAGAGGCTGGGTTAAGAAAATATATAACCTTCCAAACGTTAAAATGACCGCTGGCGATCAAATAGAGCCGCAATCACTCTCCACAGTTTTAGGGGTGATCTCAAGAAAAGCTGGTCTTAGTGGAAGAATTAGTGGTGCTTACATCGAGGTGCCTAATAGATTTGAGCAAATCCTAGAGTTTGCCATATATCGAGTTTCGCAGAATAAAATACCACATCGAAAGCCCTATGACGTGTTCTCATATAGTTGTGTTCACTTTATGCAAGGAGCTTTAGAAGCAGCAGGTTTAGATACTCCGTGGCTGATTGATCCTCGTCCTGTTTCTTACATTGAAGAAATCCAGAAAGACTACCCTCCACTGGAGTATGATCCTAAGACGAATAAATACATAATTGGCAAATTTCAAAACGTGGTGGGAAGGTAATGAAAAAGGCAATATTTCCCACACTAGCTTTTACACTAGTTAGTATCTTCGCTTGGTTGCTCATTAGTCATATCACTGTTGAATATGTCGAACCTTCCGCTCCAAGCAAGCCGCTAGGAGTTCCGACAGAAGCTATTTGGGTTGGTGGCGCTGCTGGAGGATACTTTTTTGTTCTAGAGAGCTTTGCTGGCGATATTAATATCTTAAGAGCATCAATCTATCATGATCATAGTGGTGAAGTTGAATTCAGTGGAGTATTGAGAGTATCTGAAAGTAAAAAAGTGGCAATTACTGTGGAAGATATTTATGGCTGGGATGGAGCAGAGATTCATCTTACTGATGGTAGAACGCTCATACCGTTAGAGCCTTGAGCCAATTAGTGCTACTAGCCTCTTCCACGAGCCATAAAAACAAGAAGTAATTAAACGAAAATGCCAGAGCTGAGCTCTGGCATTTTTGCATTAGAGGCTAGGCAAGCAGCAACACTAAACCACCAATGGTTGCCGCAGCGGACAAATATTGCCCCGCAGTGTAAGAGCTGTCCTCTTTAACTTGCTCTTTGAAATCATCTGGGTGGTCCATGCCTAGAGCGCCATGGGCAAAGGCTTCTACGTCATCAGTGATGGTTTTGTCTGCCGCTTTTTGTTCGGCGATAGCTTTCTGATTTTGATCTTCAATTGCTTGCAAAGCGGCAAGCAGCGCCTTGCCTTCCGCAGACAGTGTTACTGTGTTTTGGGCAACTTTGGGCGTACTACTCTTATCACCTGACTCAGCAGTAGGTTTGACGAGTTGAGTTTGTTGAGGTTGGAGCGTCGTATTAGCGACATTCGTTCCTGAAACCGTCATCTTGCTCTCCTTCTCCTAATACTTAGTTATCGGCCAAATCTTAAATAACTTTGATGAATTTTTGAGGTTTGCCGATAAATTAACTCAATGTAAGTAAGCAAAAGTTGCGCCAAACTTAATCAATACACACTAGGTCTTTGTTTCTATTTCCCATTTCCTTATAGGCATCCATACGGGCTTGTTTGGAGACATACCGAGTTGGCATAGGGGTTACAAGAAGTTGATAATCTTGATAGTTGTTAGAGAGCTCAGTCACCGGGGTAACAATCGCTATTTTAAGCTTTGGGTTGCGTTTCAAAATCGAGGCCGCTGTGCCTAACCCTTGCTCTGTATGAAACTTGCCTGCGGTATGAACAACTTTATGGCCAGGATGTTTGGCTAGGTAGTCGGTGATGCTTTCGGCCATGGTCTCGTCCCAACTGATTTGCGCTGCGTACTGATTTTGGGTTTGCGCTGGCGAGCCATGATGCATCGATGCCATGAATTTTTCTTTGTACGCACTGTCTCCAGTATCAACGTTTTCGGCCACCCAGTTACGCTCTTTAGGAGTGAGTTTATCTAAGTAGCCAATACCTTGGCGGCCAACACATTGCACAATAGGTTTAGGTGCATTAGCGGCGATCACGTCTAACTTATGGATCTTAGCAAACTCGACAAGTGGTCGGTAATCTGAGCCATAGTTAGGCCAAGCTTTGGCTTTTTTGATCAGTGTCTGCTCTCCAATTTTTCCGTCAAGGTATTCATTCACCAGCAATTGCTTGTCGCGGGTAAACTGCTCCATAGACAAAGCTGTATTAGGATAGAGCTGATAAAGATCTGCCAGTAAATCAACTTGGAAGCGGTGCACCGCTGAGTGACCGTGCCACTCACCGATGAGCACGACATCATAATCCAACAATTGATGTGCCAGGGATTGGCTAGTGATTGGTTGTGACTGATGTGTATAAAGTTGGTAATCGCTAAAGTGTTTTAGCGGTAGCTGCTCCGTTTGAGCGGTGATTTGTTGGCTACAACCAGAGAGTAAAGCGATAGAAATTAGAGTAGATAAGGCACGCATAACGGACTCCTTTGAAATGCCACGCAAGTGTAAAGGAGTCCGTTAGTTATATCAATGCAAATGAAATTGATTTGCATTAAGAATTAGCGCGACTTACGTCTCCCTTGTACAAGTAAGAATAGGAAATAACTGCCTCCTAAGATGGACACTAATGTGCCAGCGGCAATTTGACTTGGATACAATATGACTTGACCTAGCCAATCTGCGGTATTGAGTAATGCTGCGCCAACCAAGCCCGCTACGATGAGTTGCTGCCTCGCTTGTCTGGCACCAAGCATGACTGCGATGTGTGGTGCCAAAAGACCAACAAAACCAATTGGACCAAGCAATGCAGTGACTAACGCTGTAAGTATTGCAACCAGCGATACGAGTAATACAAAGCTGGTGGAAACATTGAGGCCTCGTGAAGCTGCGAAACTACGTCCGCTAGAAATTAGGGTTAGCCAGCGTTGAAGACTTAATAGTAATGCGCTGATGCTAATGGACGATAATGCCAAAATAATCGCACTCTTGGCGGTGACTTGATAGGTGGAGCCCGATAACCAAATGAGTAGTACATAAGCGGTTTCATTACCTTGTGCTAATACCAGTTGGATTAAAGAGTCGACGAGAGCTGAAAGTGAAATACCAGTAAGTATGACTATCGATGGTCGATAGCCATTACTACGCACTAACCACAGAAGGGCTATCAGTACAATAAAGCTACCAGCTAGCGCTAAAGGCACGGAGTATGAAGTCGAGTTTGTGCCTAAAACGAGAAAACCCATTACTAGAAATAGGCTAGCACCGGAAGAAATACCCAATATGTCCGGGCTGGCGAGAGGGTTGTAGATAACTCGCTGAAGCACGGTGCCAGCGACAGCTAGCGCTAACCCTGCGCTTAGGGCCGCCACCATTCTTGGCCAGCGATGTTCCCAAGTAAAAGCATTGGGTATTTCAAGTTGCCAACTATCACCTGCAATGAACACCGTCACTATGATTGATGCAAGGATTAAAGCCAGTAGGGCACCGATCGTTTTGTCGTTAAATTGGAATCTGCTCTCTGGTAGTTTTAAGCTCAGTTGGTCGTGGGCCTTGAGCTGTTTTCTTACCAGAGCGATGAGTATCGGAGCACCAATCAGTGCGGCTGCAGTGCCTGTAGGTACAATATTGATGGAGACTGAACTTAGATATTGAGCAAAACAGTCGGTTAATAGTAACAATCCAGCCCCCAACAGGCTGCTATACAATAGTTCAGCTTTTGGTGTTTTATGCCCAAGAGCTCTCACAATATTTGGTGCGATTAAGCCGATAAAACTGATCACACCCACGTGTGCAATCGCAGCAGAGGTGAGCCACAAACTTGCGCCGAGGAGGGTGATATAGGCAGGAACAATACTCAAACCTCGTGCCTTGGATGCGGTTTGACCAAGCCGTAAAAGCGTTAGCACTCTCGGAGCAAAAAGCAGTAAAGGAATGACTAATACTAGGTGGGGAATGATCCAGCGGACTGCTTCCCATCCATTTTGCGCAAGGTCACCAGCTCCCCATATAAAGAGATTTCTTGTGTATTGGTCGTTGAGTAATACAACTCCTGTTGCGATGGCGCCAAAAAGAATATTGACCGCCATACCCGCCAAAATAATCGGCATACCACTGAGGTTTTTTAATCCAACGATTAGAATAACAATGGACAGACTAGTGATAGCGCCTACAAAGGTGACTAAGGTACCATATTGACTGAGCAGGCTAGGTAGCCAGACGCCTGCAACAACCAGAGCTAACCAACCTCCTGCGGTTGTTCCCAATGTCAGTGGAGACACCAAATTGTTTTGAGTGAGCTGTTGAAGTGTACTCCCCACTAATCCTAGTAATGCGCCGACAATGATTGTCATCACTAGACGTGGTAGCTGAGCCTCGATAAATAAGATTTGCTCAAACTCTTCTGGGATAAAATCTCCGGCTGACAAAAAGGCGGCAGTAGTAGAAAGTTGCTGGCTTAAGGTTAGCTCAGAGCCTAGTGATGATGACAAGATTAATAGCATCACCACCAAGAGTGCTAGAGTGAAATTTTTTAAGAGTGCCACGAATTCAGCCTTGTTTAGCTACCTGCTCTAAGCTGTCAGCTAAAGCGCGAGTGATATAGAGTAGCGACATAGCGCCGCCATAGTTCCAAGATGGTGCCACCGAGGCCACGTTGCCACTTTTGACAAATGGCATCGCTTTCCACATGACTGATTGAGCAAGGGCGCTTTCCTGCTCAAAAGGCTGGAAGTAGAGGGCGATACCGTCGCCTGTAGCATAGAGATCTTTCACGCGTTTTTGTGTTACTCCCCATTGGGTATCAGGCATTGGGATCGCTGCTTTGAACCCTAATAAATCTAGGGCATGCATGGTACTTGAATTCTTACCGTACAGGTAAATCGTTGTCGTACTGGCAAAACGAAACGCACTAACATTCGGTTTTCCGTTAGGGAAAAGCTTATCCAGTCTTTGCTTTATTTGTTCAATTTCCGCATACATTGCCTCAATTTTTTGTTGGGCAACTGACTCCTTACCAAGAGCAACAGCTATATCTTTAAAGTGTTGGACAGAGCGCTCAACATTACCTGGTTTATTTTGAAAAGTTTGGTAAACCAGAACGGGCGCAATTTTCTCCAACTGATCCTTTAGAGGTTGCTGTGGCCCTGCGATGATGATTAGGTCTGGGTTGAGCTTAGCTAGCTCTGTCAGGTTGGGTTCCATTCGAGTGCCAATATCTGCCACACCATCAGGTACTTTAGGTGTCGCAACCCATTCGTTGTAGCCTTTAATATCAGGCATAGCGATAGGTGTGATTCCAAGTTCGATGACTTGTTCTGCAACGTCCCAGTTAAGGGTGGCAACACGTTGTGCTGGGGTGTCAAATTTGTGGACTCCAAGGCTATCAGAAACTTGAATTGAAGCGTGTGCAGAAGCGCTGGCAATGTGTATTGCAAAGAATGCGAGTAAACTAAAAAAGCGGTTTAACATACAATTGCTACCTTATGGTCAAGAGTTGGGTGGTCGATCAATTGGATAGGGGTTGAATACAGATCTGTCAGTCGTTGACTGTCAAATAACAGTGAATGGCTTCCTTCAAACGCGACTTTACCTTGCTTAAGGGCGATAACATGGGTGGCGAACCGCATTGCTAGATTGAGATCGTGAAGGATGACTAAAATACCTTTTCCTGTTTGTTGGTTCAGCTCACTAAGAAGTTGCAAAACTTGATATTGGTGCTGAACATCAAGTGCTGATGTAGGTTCATCCAAAATCAGAAATTGGGATTGTTGAGCAAGTAGCATCGCAATCCAGGCTCGCTGGCGTTCACCTCCTGAAAGGCTTTGGGTCTCATGCAACTTAAATGCTTCGATACCCGTATCTTGAATTGCTTGGGCGACGATTTGATGATCTTCCGGTCGGTACTGGCCAAATACACCTCTCCATGGATAGCGGCCCAAGCGCACAACTTCTTCGACATTAAGACCGTCGACCTGTGGTAAGTGCTGGGGCAGGAAAGCGACTTCTTTGGCCAAAGCTTTACTCGAAAACTGGGTCAATGGTCGTTGGTTTAGGGTAATCGTTCCTTGCTCGGGTGAAAACTCGTTGGCGAGTAAATTGACTAATGTCGATTTGCCTGAGCCGTTGTGCCCAAGAATTACCGTAAACCCATGTGGGTCAATGGTTAAGTGGTCAATATCGAGAATTGTTCGGTTTTCTCTGATAACTTTGATATCGGTTAATTGATACATGTTCTAATTCAATCTTGGTGAGCCCGAGGGCAGTCATCACATAGTTTGCCAGCTTCGGTTTTGTACACTAAGCAGCACGACTTTCTAATGTAGAAAAAACCGCTATCCGTTTGGGTAATGAGAGATACTCGCTCTGTAGGGAGACCAAGTGCAGCGAGCCACATAAAGGCTTGTTGCTGCACATCTTGAAGCGTAAACTCGGGTGCAAATTGTGCCAGCCGAGTTGCCGTTCTTATAATTAGGTCTATTAGTAGTTGGCGAGTGAACCCAGGGCGACAGCGAAAGAGCTCATCCATCGTGGTTCGGTAAGACTCTAAAAGTGCAGTTAATTGTTGCCCTATCTGTGTGATAAGGTCAGGTATTTCCCCATGATGGTGTGTTTCATCGGCAAAGCAAAAGCCACTGACGAGTGCATTGCGCTGTGATTGACCAAACTGAAGAAGATCAGGAATGGTTCTAAAGCCATATACACTAACAAATGCCACATATATCGGCTGCCATACGACAGAATCCCATGTTCTCGTCAACCAGTAACTGTGTCCAGCTTCGGGTTTTTCTTGCTTAATCGATAAGTAAAGCGTTTGGAAAAAGTCATGATTGGCTTTTCCAAAAGAGAGCATATCGTTGGTCGGCGCTTGAATACTACCTACTAAAAAAGGTGAAACTTCTTGGCAGCCATGGATCAAGCTTTGATGGAAGTTAGGGTGTTGCTCTGTCATAAGGTTCCTTGAAATAGCTCAGCAGCGCATCAGAGATGCGCTGCTGCCTTGTTAAACAGTTAGAAAAATTACAGGTCGAATTTTACATTCAGCTCAACAGTTTGCTCTTGTCCATACCAGCAGTGATTTTCGTTCCAGCAGGTGTAGTACTCTTTGTTAAATAGGTTGTTCGCAACAAGGTTTGCTTGTGCACCTTTAAGCGATGGCGTGATTTGGCCTAGGTCGTAACCAAGAGACATATCTACCAAGGTATAAGCTGGGACTTTTCCGATATTGCGATCTGGGTCTGGGTAGCCATCATTGTTTAGCACCGTTTCACCTACATAGCGAACACCGCCACCAATTCGCAGACCTTGCAGACTACCATCATTGATAAGATAGTTTGCCCACACACTAGCGCTGTGGTCTGGAACAAAAACTGGGACCTGGCCGATATTAGTTTTGTCTTGGTCTTCCGTCACTTCCATATCTGTATAGGTATAGTTAGCGATGATGTCCAAGTTATCGTTGATCACGGTGCGGCCTTCAAGTTCAAGACCTTGTGAGCGAATTTCACCAATGGCTGTGTAGTAAGGTTGTGAGCCGTCTGGTCTCACGCCAACATTTTTCTTCTTCACTTGGAATAGTGACGCAGAGCCTGAAGTCGCGCCATCGTACGAGACGTATTTGATACCAGCCTCAATCTGTTCACCCGTTTCTGGTTTCAGGTTATCGCCATTGATGTCGGTTTTCGCATTAGGTTCAAAGCTGGTGGCAAAGTTGGCAAATGGAGAGATGCCATTGTCAAATTGATACATTGCACCAACACGGTATGAGAAGTTATTGTCAGTACGGTCTTTGTTGTCGACTGTCGATTTAACGGTATCAAAGCGGCCGCCTGCGATAAACACCCAGTTATCTAGCAGCATTTGGTCTTGGAAGTACGCTCCTAGCTGAGAGGTTTTAATATCACTGGTGCTTGTGTAGTACTTAACAAAATCATCTGGGTTAAGCTTGTTGTTATTTGGGTTGTATAGGTTGATGCTACCGACGCCTGCAAATGCATCGTAAGTCGATGTCCCTTCAAGGTCGCGGTAATCTACGCCAAACAGCAAGTAGTGATCAAGATCGCCGGTGTTTACGTAACCAGATAATTGGTTATCAACACTGATCCCTTTCGAGTTCTCATCTGTGCTGTATGCAGTGCGGTCTAGATTGCCAGTTGCCGCATCGAATTCGCCACTGTTTGTGCTCTCTTGATAAAAGTCCGTTTGCATGTAGCGGAAGTTTTGTAAGAAAGACCAATCGCTATTGAAATCGTGGTTTACTTTGTAACCAGCAATTAAGAAATCACGTTTGATGGTATTGAAGTTAACGTCACCAGCAAATGTTGATGGGGAAATTTTACCTGATTCAATCGCATCAAGTGGTACCGTCACGTTCTGTCCAAGAGCTGGATCATTTTGGTAGTAAAGGTTGAAGTTGACGAAGGTTTTGTCAGAAACATACCAGTCAATCGATGGTGCGATCAGGTAGCGTTCTTCTTTTACTCCATCAATCTGAGTGTCTTTTTTACGGCCCAGCGCAATGAGACGGTAGGCGACGTTATCACTCAATGCACCCGTCGTATCAATCGATGCTTCCATAAGGTTATCTAGGCCAGTCGCTAAGCTTACTGTGGTTTTGTCCTCAAACTTCGGCGCTTTGGCAATGATGTTAACCATTCCACCTGGAGGCATAGTTCCGTACAGCACCGATGTTGGGCCTTTAAACACCTCCATACGCTCCATCGCGATAGGATCGATTTGTGGTTTTGCGTTCCAGCCCGGCAAACTTGGTAGCATCAAACCATCATAGTAGTTGTTTGATGAACTAAAGCCACGAATGGTTACCCAGTCAGTTAAGACCACGGCACCACCTTTGTTTTCCGTTGATACACCTGGGGCATAGCGCAACGCTTGCATCACAGATTTTGCACCGCGTTGCTCTAGTTGTTCGCCTTCAATGACGTTGAGTGTTTGGGGAGTCTCTTCCGGTTCTAAAACGGTTTTTGTCGCAGTATTGCGGTACGTTTTACCTAAGACTTCCATCGTCTCATCGGTTTCTTGCTGTGCGTAAACTGGAGTGCTAAGTGTGGTAGCAATTGCTAAAGCCAGCATAGAAGTACGAAATACTGGTACGGAGTGGAACTGTTTCATCAAAACCTCTGCTATATCCTTATCTGGATGCTCACTCGCTGCTCATTGGTCGGTTTATCAACATTATCAATAAACCAAAATAGGTGAGCAGAATATGAACACAAATGATAATAATTATCAATAGCGGCGATGTTATAGTTTTCTCCAGTGAGAAAATTAACAATTTGGTGCAAGAGTCAGGTTTGAGAGATTTATTTTGTAGGGACTTTTTCTATCGGTAGCCAGTACTCCATATAGGAGTCATTACTGATTGGGTTAAACCTGTGGTCATACACTTCCAACTCAAACCCATCAACACCTTGATAGCCTGAATCGGGTAGCCAGAATAGCATCAGCCAACATACCATATTGGACAAATTTGAAATGTGGCCAGTTACTGGCAGCACTGCGTAGGTTTGGTCAGGGATGTCAATACTGGTCACTTTATCACTGCTAGATTCAAAGTGATGAGAAGCTGTGCCAGCCCAGTAAATTAAACCTTCATCACCTAAAATACAGTGCCGAGTGTCGATAATACCCAGTTGGGTCGGGCAAGACTGAATTTCAGGAGCGACTTTGAGTAAGTCATGCCAGATCATCGGCACTTTTTGTTGGAAGTCTGGCTGAGGAGAAAATGGTCCGCGTATCGGCTCACTTAAACCGGTAAGGCTGAACGTTGGTCGGTGCTCTATTCGTATTTGGCAAAACTCTAGCTTGGTGCTATCTACCTGATTACTTAGATTGGGGCGAGTTAAAGGAGCCCGAATGCCTGCAAGTAAGTTGTTTTTTTTGTATTGTCTAGGGCTGACAGCAAAGTACTGTTTAAATGCCCGACTGAAGCTAATTTCCGAGTTAAATCCGCACTCCAATGCGATATCGAGCATACGATCATTGCTACTCAAAATACGTTGTGCAGCAGCACTTAGTTTAAGCTCACGTACATATTGAGCGACATTTAGCCCCGTTTTGGCCTGAAATACACGTTGAAGCTGCCAGCGAGACCAGCAGCTTTGTTTGGCAAGTTCATCAAGCGATAAGGTCTTGTCTACATTTGAATGAATGTAGTCTAAGACTTTTTCTATTCGTAAGATGCTTGGATCATTTAACGTGTTCATTGACCATGACAATACCACATTTGGCGCAAAATCTAACCAGCCACCATTGGATAGTTTGATTTAGATTTTGTGATAGATACGAATCATGAAATCAGCTTCACATTCATATTGCTTGGCTTCTGATAGCTGGTGTTTAAACTTTTGGGTTGCTTTCCAGGCAAATGGTGTCATTTGTAGTAGGTCGAGTGCATCTTGGCCGGAAAGTGCCATTGTATAGTGGATTTTTTGCTGTGAAACAGGAGTAAAACCATCAATTTCTTCAGGCTCTTCACTGTGTAAACGCACGTCTTCATAAATACTCTCACGCAGCTGATACAGGTGTCGAGCTGCTGGTGTCACAGTGATTAACACCCCGTTATCGGCTAGGCAGCGATGCAACTCTTGGGCTTTACAAGGTGCATAGATCTTAACAATCGTATCTAAGCTTAAATCAGAAAACGGCAATCGATGGCTTGAAGCGACAGTGAACTGAACGTTGGCATAACGCTTAGCGGCATAACGAACGGCAACTTTAGAGATATCTAGCCCATAAGTAGTGGGCTCTGGCGCAGCGTTGTTAAGTGCGGTTGCAAAGTGTTGGGTGTAGTACCCTTCGCCACAGCCAATATCCAGTAGCTGGTGCTCTGGGGTAGATTGGTGAGCTAGACAGAGCTCTGTCACGGCTTGACGCATTTGATCATAATGCCCCCCAGCCAGGAAACGACGCCTTGCTTGCATCATCTCAGTGTTGTCTCCTGGGTTTTTAGAGCGTTTGTGGTGCGCTGGGATCAAATTGACGTACCCTTCTTTAGCCACATCAAACTGATGGTTTGACTCACAGCGAAAGGTGCGGTCATATTGAACAAGCGTTTGGTGACAAAGGGGACATTGAAGAGTCATAGCAGAACCTGATGAGTATCGTTAGGCGGGCAAGTCTACCGATTATAGCTTAGGAAGAAAAGAGGTAGCTTTTAGCTCCTCCACTTTCCAAGGGGAGGCTGGGAGGAGTTCTGATAAGTGCTTGATTTATATGTATTGCCGTTAGCCTGTTCGGAACCCCCTCTAACTCCCCCTTTGAAAGGGGGAGGACAATAGCCACTTACTTAGCAGAGATCACTGTGCTCAGTTGGTGGCGTTCACCTGGCTGTAACGTAATGCCTGCTTCAATCGTTGGTGCATGAACCGTCGACTCAACACATAGCATGGTTTTGTAACCGTCGTCTTGCATGTCGCCCATACCAGCAGCTCCTTCCGCCCACGGATTCCATAGCACTGCTGAGTTGTGACCTTGGTTTTCAACGCTAATAGTGCGCTTGCTATCGTTCACCTGAATGAGTGCTTCTGGCTGGGTGTAAACACGGTCGATAGTATCGGTTAGTACAAGCTCTTCACCACCTTGACAGATTTTAGCCGCTTGCAGACTGTCGATGTATTCAAGGCCCATACCAGTTGTCTTTGTTGCTGTGATATCGGCAATGTTCAGGTAGGTGTGTAGTGCGCCACTGAAAGTCCAAGGTGTATCATCAATGTTGATTACATTGAGTGAGACTTTCAACTCATCACCGATTTCCACGAATAGGCGAGCATCAAACATATGTGGCCAGATATCATGAGTTTCTTCACTAGGAAACAGTGCCAGTTCTAGGATCACACCATTGTCATTCTCACGGTGTTCGACCAGTTCCCACTCAGTGGTACGAGCAAAGCCGTGAGCAGGAGCTGCGATACGACCAAACCAAGGCCAGCACACTGGGATACCACCACGTAGGGCAGTTTCACCATCAAATTTTGCTTGCGTACTCATCCAGATCAGATCATCTTGACCTGCTGGCGTGTAAGAAACGACGTGGCCACCATGCAGGGCAACCGCTGCTGTCGCTTTATCGTGCATCACTCGAACCATTTTTACTTGGTCTTTTTCTACGATAGTGACGCAATCCGAAAGTACGGTAAGGGTAGGAAGTGTTGTGAGATCCATACCAACTCCTAGATATTTTATTTTTGCAGAATTAAGAATACAAAAAAGGCGACTCGAGAGTCGCCTTTTATCTAAATCTTTAAACGAAATTCTTCGCTAAAAGCTTACATTACTTAGAGATGTGAGCGATTAGGTCTAGAACTTTGTTTGAGTAACCGATTTCGTTGTCGTACCAAGATACAACTTTAACGAAGTTGTCAGTTAGAGCGATACCAGCTTTAGCATCGAATACTGAAGTTTGAACTTCACCGATGAAGTCTTGAGAAACAACTTGGTCTTCAGTGTAACCTAGAACACCTTTTAGAGCGCCTTCTGAAGCAGACTTCATAGCTGCACAGATAGCTTCGTAAGAAGCACCGTTCTTAAGGTTAACAGTTAGGTCAACTACAGAAACGTTAGCAGTTGGTACACGGAAAGCCATACCAGTTAGCTTGCCGTTTAGTTCTGGAAGAACAACGCCTACAGCTTTAGCAGCACCAGTTGAAGATGGGATGATGTTCTGAGAAGCACCACGACCACCACGCCAGTCTTTAGCAGAAGGACCGTCAACAGTCTTCTGAGTAGCAGTAGTTGCGTGAACTGTAGTCATAAGACCAGACTCGATACCGAACTCGTCGTTAAGAACTTTAGCGATAGGCGCTAGACAGTTAGTAGTACAAGAAGCGTTAGAAACGATGTCTTGACCAGCGTAAGTGTCTTGGTTAACACCCATTACGAACATTGGAGTTGCGTCTTTAGAAGGACCAGTTAGTACAACTTTCTTCGCGCCAGCAGTGATGTGCTTACGAGCAGTCTCGTCAGTTAGGAAAAGACCAGTTGCTTCAGCTACTACGTCAACACCGATTTCGTCCCACTTAAGGTCTTCTGGGTTGCGCTCAGCAGTAACACGTACAGTCTTACCGTTAACGATTAGGTTACCACCTTCAACTTCAACAGTACCGTTGAAACGACCGTGAGTTGAATCGTACTTAAGCATGTAAGCCATGTACTCTACGTCGATAAGGTCGTTGATACCTACTACTTCAATATCAGCACGTTCTTGTGCTGCGCGGAAAACGAAACGGCCGATACGACCAAAACCGTTGATACCTACTTTGATAGTCATTAGTTGCTCCACAACTTAATTTTCTGATTAAAGATAACTGGTAGTAAAATTACGAAAGCCAGTAAATTTCTGCAACCGATAATGTCGCTTTAGTTGTCCAAAGTCAAAAAAAAGCGTGTGATTTTTTAACGTACCGTTGCAAATGTTCGTTTTTTACACTTTTTGAGCTGCAATCATGCGAATGATGAATGAGTCAATAGTGTTAGTATAAAAATGACGTGTCTGTCATATACTGGTTAATGAGTATGTGCTACAAACGCACTTATACGCAAGGATTTGCTATATAAAAACTATTATTATCCTATAAATTTATCCTTCAGCTAAGGAGTTAGCCAATAGTGCCAAAGGTTACAAAAACAGAACAAGAATGGCGTAAGCAACTGACAGATAAAGAGTTTGAGGTGTGTCGATTACGTGGAACAGAGGCCCCTTTCTCAGGAAAACTGCTGCATAATAAAGAAACGGGTATCTACAATTGTGTTTGTTGCAATGCAGAGCTGTTTAAATCGGAAAATAAGTATGATTCTGGGTGTGGTTGGCCAAGTTTTGACGCCCCAATCAATGATACTGCTATTACTTATTTAGAAGATAATAGCCATGGAATGAAGCGTACCGAGATACGCTGTTCAAGCTGCGATAGCCATTTAGGCCATGTATTTACTGATGGTCCTGTCACTACGGGAGAGCGTTATTGCGTAAACTCGGTCTCCTTGGTGTTTGGAAATAAATAACTAAGTGAGGGATGATTCCCTCACTTTTGAAAAAATATTACAATTTGGTTTCATTATTGTAAGTCAGCGCTGTCTGGCAACAACTCTGGCTTATAACCGCCTTCTTTCACCGCAGATGCAATCTTCATCGCTATAGCGTCAAGGTTGCTTCGTTTCTCTTCACTAAAGGCGTACAGTCTTTGCAAGTTTCTTTCGGATGTGATTGGCAAATCAAACTCTTTGCCTACCATGGCCCAAATGTAGGCATGCTCATAGCGCCTTGCGGTTTGGTTGGTGCTGGCTAAAGATTTAATAATGTCTGTATTGAGCTCACCCGTGGGTGTTAGTTTTAATGCATTTTCCAGCAACTTAACCGTTTTTAGCTCGTCTCTACCCACATAATAACTGGCCAATGCGAGCTGCATATCTGCGGATTCTAATGCTGGTGTTCCTTCTAGTTGTAAGAACGCACGTTTGGCATTCTCATCACCTTGTGTCCACAGGAAGTAGTAAGCTCTAGGGTTGGTCGATTGACCAAGCTCTTGTTTAATCCGTTTTTGCTCATCATACGTGTGCACCAAGGCGTTAAAGCGTCTCTCTTTGACATTGCTCTGGTTGATAGGCTGGATTTGTGCAGCCAACTCTAAGCACTGTTGGTACTCATGTAACAGCTCGTACTCTTTGAGCTGTTTTTCTACTGTGTTATTTCGTAAGGCATCAAATCGGTGCCAGATAAGGTCAGTTCGAGGGATACGGCACTGACCGTCTCGCATGTTTAACTTCTCACAGCGAAGCGGTGGATTGGACTCACATAGCTCGTCAGTATTCTTGCGAGATTCTAAACAACCACTAAGAGGGATGAGGGTAGCGATGATGATAAGTAATTGATTGCGGGTCATGGATGTTATTCACTTGTGATCTAATGCGCTAAATGTAATGTGTGAGCTTGACCGAAAATAGTAGCGGTTTATTCTCACAATCTAAACTCATTTACTTATTAATAGGACAGAAAGTGAATGTAGAGCAACTAATTGCAAGTATGACCCCTGAAATTTATCAGCGTCTTAGCTACGCCGTAGAGACGGGTAAGTGGCCTGATGGTACGCCGTTAAGCCAAGAGCAACGCGACAACTGTATGCAGGCGGTAATGTTGTATCAATCTAAGAACAACACCGAAGCCCAACACATGACCGTCGCAGCAGGTGGAGATATCTGCTTCAAGTCGAAAGCTGAACTAAAGAAAGAGTTCACCAAAGGCGCAGACGACATCGCACGAGTGAAAATAGAATAAAGTCGATTTAAGGGTTTAAGGATCTAAGGCTTCTAACCCTTTCCCCCTTAAACCCTTAGCGCCAGCGTCCGATAGCAACGCGTCCGCTTATTTACAAACTCATCTCACCACGCAACACTTTTTGCATCTCGACCTTGATCTCTTCGTAGCCAAGGTTTTGACTTAGCAAATAGTGCAGTTTTGCCAGTGCCGCTTCGTGGGTCATGTCATATCCGCTGATCACGCCCGCATCGGCGATAGCACAGCCTGTCGCATAGCCCCCCATGTTCACCTTTCCTGCGAGACATTGGGTTAGGTTTACGACGATCACACCACGTTCTGAGGCTTCTTTCAAATGCGCCAGTAATTCAGGGTTTTGAGGTGCATTACCCACACCAAAAGTCAGCAAGATCATCGCATTTACTGGCTGTCTAAGGGTGTTTCGGATCACTTCATGCGAAATTCCTGGGTACATAGTAATGACACCAATCGGTTGAGGCGTGATGTTATGTACCTTGAATTCGCCTTGTGGTTTTTTGTCCACTTCGACACCTGCGCTCACCTGAATGTTAATCCCAGCTTCTAGCAGCGGTGGCAAATTAGGCGAAGTAAAGGCATTGAAACCGTCAGCATGAGACTTAGTGCTGCGGTTACCGCGCATTAATTGGTTATTAAAAAACAGTGTTACTTCATTGATCGGGTAGTTGGCGGCGATGTGCAGTGCATTGAGTAGATTCGCTTGACCGTCCGAACGCAGCTCTGCTAGCGGGATCTGTGAGCCTGTAACGATCACAGGCTTAGCAAGATTCTCTAGCATGAAGGAAAGCGCTGAAGCTGTGTACGCCATGGTATCTGTGCCATGCAGGATCACAAAACCGTCGTATTTGTCGTAGTTAGCTCGAATATCATCGGCGATCTGCTGCCAATCTGCGGGTGTCATGTCTGACGAGTCGATCAGTGGTGCATATTCGTGGATGGTATAATCGGGCATTTCTGGGCGATGGAATTCCGGCATGCTTTCTAGCTGCTTTTCCATGAAACCTGCCACGGGAATATAACCGTGATCGGACTTTTGCATACCAATGGTGCCGCCAGTGTAGGCGATATAGATATGTTTCTTAGGCATAACACTTAACTCGAACGGGAACAGTGGCGGGATTATAAAACAAAAATAGGCGCAAATGCGCCTATTTTATTGTGATTAGAACCTTGTCAGACCAAGGGCTCTAAGCATGTTAGAGGTTACTCAACATTACAGTTCAAGCAGAAGGCATATTGGCCTTTTGGATCGTTGAAACTGCTCAGAATAGTCGCGTCTTGTTGGAGCTGTTTTGTCACAGGTTGAAGCGCTTCAGGCACAAGGGCACTGATATCCAAACCAAGGTGCACTCGCACGTTTTTCATCAACTCTTGGATGAACTGTTGCGCTTGGCTCAGTGGCTCTTCCATCCAGTAGACATTGTAGTCTTCTAACTGAGCAAGTTCTGCAGCGACTTGAATCGCATCATCGAAGTCACCCATCTGGTCTACAAGGCCAAGCGCCATGGCGTCTTTACCCGTCCATATACGGCCTTCAGCGATGTTTTCCATCTCACTTTTGGCGATATCACGGTTATTGCTGACTAAACCAGTAAAACGGTGGTAACCATGCTCAATGCCCATTTGGAAAGCTTGTTTTGCCCCATCACTGATACCGCTAGTAATGCCAACACCAGAGAAAGGAGACGTGCCTACACCATCGTTATAGATGCCGTGTTTGTTAAGCCCTTTTTCAAAGGTAGTTATAACACTAAAGATACCAATCGAACCGGTTAGGGTGGTTGGCTGAGCGATGATCTTGTCTGCGCTCATTGAAATCCAGTAACCGCCTGATGCTGCTAGGCTCGACATGGAAACCACGACTGGTTTTCCAGCTTCTTTTAAAGCAACCAATTCGTTGCGGATCACTTCGGACGCAAATGCACTGCCACCAGGACTATCAACGCGTAGCACCACGGCTTTGACTTTGTCGTCTGTTCTGGCATCTCTTAGGTATGATGCGACAGTATCACCACCGACGGTGCCACGAGGTTGGAAGCCATCCATGATGGCGCCACTGGCGACGACAACAGCGATGTCATCTTCAGCAAACTCGGTTTGTGTGACGGTCGGTACGTAATCGTAGTAAGTGATGTGCTTGAAGCTATCGTTACCGTTACTACCAAACTCTTCCACCAGTGCTTTGCGTACTTGCTGACGAGTGCCTAGTTCATCAATTAGCCCAAGGTTAAGTGCAAGCTGCGCCATATCACCATCGACAGCTTTGAGTTGACTGAGTAACTCTGTTTCACTCGGATTAAATGCCGCAGCTTCCATTTCACGGTTTAGCGCCACGTCATGAACGTAACCATCCCACAGCTGGGTTAGCCAGTTGGTTGCCGACTCGCGCGAAGCCTCAGACATGCTGTTACGAGTAAATGGTTCGACAGCGGATTTATAAGTACCTACGCGGAAGACGTGAGTATTAACGTCGAGCTTTTCTAGAAGCTCTTTGTAATATAGGTTGTATGCACCATAGCCTTTGATCAGTACACCACCGTCAGGTGCCATGTAAATTTTATCGGCATAACTGGCTAGGTAGTATTGGCTCTGATTATAGAAATCACCGATAGCAAATACAGGTTTACCACTGGCTTTAAACTCGTTTATGGCTTTTGCCATATAGCGAAGTTTTGTCAGGTTAGTTTCAGGCATTTGGCGAAGTGCAAGTACCAGTCCAGTAACGTGTTCATCGTCCGCCGCATGTCGAATAGATTCGACTATATCAAACAGCACATTCTCTCTTGGTAACTCGCTACCGAACAAAGAACCAGTAAAAGAATCCATTGGATTGACGTAGCTGCTTTGCTCAACGATAGGCCCAGAGAGGTTTAGCACCAAAGCGCCAGACTCTTTGACCACAGGTTGAGTGACTTTTTCGCTGTGCGTAGTCACACCGAAATAAATAGCGACAAGCACTGCAATAAAGAAAAGATTGATGATAGCGACCCGGATGAAATTAAGAGCTTTCCAGAAGCCCTTAAAAATCATGCCGATAAACTTAAAAATAGATTTCATGGTCTACCGTGACGTATCGAAAAATGAATGCATTAATCCTACGTGAATCCAGTCGCATTTCATATATAAATTGATCTGAGTTGCGAAAATGTAAACAGGTGTTTGAATTAATGTGTTGTTTAGGTAGAGTAGTCTGACCACTACCGAAAAATAACAAAAGTGATGTCAGCCTATGTACCCGAACCTACTTAAACCTCTGGATCTAGGATTTACCCAACTAAAAAACCGTGTGCTTATGGGATCTATGCACACGGGTTTAGAAGAAGATAAAAAAGGACTTGATCGTTTGGCCGCTTTTTATGAAGAGCGTGCTAAAGGCGGTGTAGGTCTGATTGTTACCGGTGGCTTTTCGCCAAACTTCCGTGGTCGATTGCACCCGTTGAGCGCCGAGTTTAGTAAGCCAAAACATGCCCGCGAACATAAAGTCGTGACGGATGCGGTGCATAAACATGGCGGCAAGATTGCACTGCAAATCTTGCATGCAGGTCGATATGCGATGCATCCATTTTGTCAGAGTGCTTCAGCCATCAAAGCGCCGATTTCTCGCTTTGCTCCAAGTGAGATGAGTGAGCGTCAAATCATCAAGACCATTGACGCTTATACCAATACGGCTAAATTGGCCCAATCAGCGGGCTATGATGGTGTGGAGATCATGGGCTCTGAAGGTTATCTGATTAACCAGTTTATCTGTGCTCGCACTAACATGCGTTACGATGCATGGGGTGGCAGCTATGAGAACCGTACTCGCTTCCCGCTAGAGATTGTTCGTAAAATGCGCGAAGCCGTGGGGGAAGAGTTCATTATAATCTTCCGTCTATCTATGCTCGATCTTGTGGAGCAGGGCAGTACTTTTGATGAAGTCGTTGAACTTGCTCAAGCACTCGAACGCGCTGGTGTGACTATCATCAATACTGGTATCGGTTGGCATGAGGCGCGTATCCCAACGATTGCTACTCAAGTACCCCGTGGTGCTTTCACTTGGGTGACTGATAAGGTGAAACCTCACCTAAACATTCCCGTGATCACCTGTAACCGTATCAACACTCCAGATGAAGCTGAGAAAATTCTTGAAGCGGGGCACGCCGATATGGTGTCAATGGCAAGACCATTCCTAGCCGACCCTGACTTTGTCGCCAAAGCTGAAAAAGACCAAGCGCAGATGATTAACACCTGTATTGGTTGTAACCAAGCGTGTTTGGACAACATCTTTAAAGCAAAACGTGCGACCTGTTTAGTGAACCCAAGAGCGTGTTACGAAACTGAGATTGTCGTACAGCCTGCAACGACGAAAAAACGTGTTGCGGTGATTGGCGCAGGCCCTGCTGGCTTGTCTTGTGCAACGACGGCTGCGCAGCGTGGACATGATGTCGATTTGTTTGAGAAAAACGATCGAATCGGTGGTCAATTCCGTTTAGCGATGCAGATACCCGGTAAAGAAGAGTTCCGTGAGACGATTCGCTACTTTGCCAACCGCATCGATGAAACAGGTGTAAACCTAAAACTCGAAACCGAAGCGACCTACGACATCTTAGATCAGTATGATGAAGTGGTGATGGCGTCGGGTGTTGAACCACGCAAAGTCAAAATTGATGGTATTGATAACGAAGAGAAAGTGATTGATTACCAAACGCTAATCAAAGAGAAAACTTACGTTGGTAACAAGGTTGCCATCGTTGGTGCGGGTGGTATCGGTGTAGATGTCGCCTCCATGCTGACCGAACCTCAAGGTCACGATCTTGATGATTGGCTACATGACTGGGGCATTGATAAAGATATCGCAACCCCTGGCGGCTTGTACCCATTCCCTAATGAAGTGACAGACAAAGAAGTCTGGGTGCTTCAACGCCGAAAATCACGTGGTGTGGGTAAAGGGCCGGGCAAAACCACAGGCTGGATTCACAAGCGTACATTAGAGAAACGTGGGGTAAATCTGGTTGGTGGTGTTAGCTACGATAAGATTGATGACCAAGGTTTACACATTACTAGGGACGGTCAATCTCAGTTGTTAGAAGCAGATAAAGTGATTATTTGTGCAGGCCAAGAGTCTGTGCGACCTTTCCAAGAAATGTGGCAAGAGCTGGGTGATAAACTGCACGTTATTGGTGGTGCTGATCACGCAGGTGAACTGGATGCAGTGCGCGCCATTCGAGACGGGGTGAAAACGGCGATTAAGCTATAATTAAACCCTTAAAAACTGAGCGGCGATAAAGTTCAATAACTATGCTATCGTTATGAAAAACAACAAGGAACTTCATAATGGATGCTCTAGATTTATTGTTGAATCGTCGCTCAATTGCTCGACTTACCTCTCCTGCGCCTGAAGGTGCAGCCCTCGAAAACATTATTCAAGCTGGTTTACGCGCTCCTGATCATGGAGGCTTGACTCCATGGCGTTTTGTGATTGCTCAAGGTGAAGGTTTGAATAAGTTAGGTGCAATTTTGGCGCAAGCAGCGGTTGAAAGTGGCAGCGACGATATTGCGGTGAAAAAAGCCACCAATGCCCCTCATCGAGCGCCTATGGTGATCACTGTGATTGCTAAAGTCTCTGAGCATCCTAAGGTCCCTGCGATTGAGCAACATTTATCGGCAGGCTGCGCCGTGCAAGCGATGCAAATGGCCGCAGTTGCTCAAGGCTTTCAAGGCATTTGGCGCTCAGGACCATTAATGTTCCACTCCCATGTTCATCAAGCCTTTAACTTACAAGGCGAGGATCAGATTGTCGGTTTCTTGTATTTGGGGACACCAGATTGTACACCGATGAAAGCGCCAACTCGTGATCTGGCCAAATTCGTCGAATTTTTGTAATTAGAGGTACAAACTCAACTGTTTATTAATACAGTGTTTCAGTTGCAATTTCACCGCCACCATTGATAATGGTGGCGGTGATTTTTTATTAGGAACAACTCGATGTCTCGCCTGTTTATCGCAGAAAAACCCAGCCTAGGAAGAGCAATTGCTGCGGCTTTACCCAAGCCTCACAAGAATGAGCAGGGATTTATCCGTTGCGGTAATGGCGACATTGTTACTTGGTGCATCGGTCACTTGTTAGAGCAAGTTGAACCAGACGCCTACGACGAGCGTTACAAGCGTTGGAACATGGAAGATTTACCCATAGTTCCTCACGCATGGCAACTGCGCCCACGCCCGACTTCAAGCAAACAGCTCACTGTGGTGAAAAAGCTGCTCAAGCAGGCAAACACCATCGTCCATGCAGGAGATCCAGATCGAGAAGGTCAACTGCTGGTCGATGAAGTTATTGACTACTGCAAAGTTGCGAAAGGTAAAAAAGAGTCGATGTCACGCCTTTTAATCAGTGATCTCAACTTGCCTGCCGTTAAGCGAGCACTCTCTTCGATGCGTTCCAATCGAGAATTCATTCCTTTATCGGTGTCGGCGTTAGCTCGCTCTCGTGCTGATTGGCTCTATGGTATGAACATGTCGCGAGCATATACTTTGCTCGGTAAAAAAGCGGGCTATCAAGGCGTATTGTCGGTAGGTCGAGTGCAAACCCCTGTACTTGGGCTTGTGGTGCGACGAGATGAAGAAATCGAAAACTTTGTGCCTAAAGATTATTTCACTTTGCATGCCTTAATTCCTTATCAGTCGCCGCAGGGCGATGCTTTTGATATTCGCGCTCGCTGGAAACCCAGTGAAGCTTGCAAGCCTTGGCAGGATAAAGAAGGGCGAGTGCTGAACCGAAAGCTGGTGGAAAATGTCGCCAGTCGCATTCAAGGGCAGCCTGCGAACGTCGTTGAGTCAGAGCAAAAGCAGACCAAACAGAATGCACCGCTTCCTTATTCATTGTCTGCATTGCAAATTGATGCTGCGAAGCGATATGGCATGAGTGCGCAGCAAGTGCTGGATTGCTGTCAAAGTTTATACGAAAAACATAAGCTGATTACCTATCCTCGTTCCGATTGCCGTTATCTGCCAAACGAGCATTTTGTGCAAGCTGGCTCGGTGTGTGAGGCCATCGGTAATAACGCACCTGAATTAACCACTGCTGTGCAAGGTGCTGACCTAAGCCGCAAATCCAAAGCTTGGAATGACAGCAAGGTCGATGCCCACCATGCCATCATCCCAACGCCTAAGAAGGCATCAGTCAATGCTTTGTCTGGATTTGAGATGAAGGTATATCAGTTGATCGCAAGGCAATATGTGATTCAATTCTATCCAGCTGCGGTGTATGCAGAGTCAAAACTGGTGTTCGATATTGCCGGAGGTTGCTTTATTGCCCGTGGCAAACAGTTGGTTGAGCCGGGCTGGAAAGCCCTTATGGGTAAGAGTACCCAACAAGACGACGAAGGCATTGATGCCGTGCCTCCTTTAGACAAAGGGACTGCACTTATCTGTCGAGAAGGTGAAATTAAAGATCGAAAAACTGAGCCGCCCAAGCACTTTACCGAGGCGACATTGTTGCAAGCCATGACAGGCATAGCACGCTACGTTGCAGACAAAGAGCTGAAGAAAATCTTAAAAGAAACCGATGGCTTGGGTACCGAGGCGACGCGCGCTGGTATATTGGATACTTTGTTTAAACGCAAGCTACTTAATCGCCAAGGAAAATCCATCCTATCTACCATCGCAGGAAGAGGGCTTATTCATGCATTGCCTGATGAGTCCAGTTATCCAGATATGACCGCACATTGGGAACACCAGCTGCAAGCAATGGCAGAGCGAGGCCAAGCCTACCAACCTTTCATGACCGCCTTGGAGTCTAACCTCAATGCCATCATTGGGCGAGTCAAAAGCTCCCCTGTACCAAGCTCACTGCAACACTTGCCGCCAGCGGAGCGTCCTGCGTATAAGAAGTCAAAGCGTCGGACTAGCAAAGGCAAGCGGTCTTACTCTAAGAAAAGCTAAGCTGGGGTAGCTCTTTTGAGAAGGTAAGCTACCCCAGTCTTCAAAGTTTAACGCAGTCCCAAGTAGGTTAAGAAGACATCCTCAACTTCAGCGGTGTAGTCATAGTACTGAGAAAACTTTATCCCTGAGAAATCTAAGACTTGTTGAATTGGCGTACCATTGCACTCACCATTAGGCTCTAGGTGACTTCCATCAATATAACGGTAGACGCAGTTAGCGTATTGGTTGCCTTTCTCGTTAGATGCAATAAAGCGGATCTCTAGCTGATCTTTATCGGTTTCTGGATCATAGTTAGAGCTTTCTTTTTTATACTGCAACACATTGATATTAATCTTTACTCTTTGCGGATATGCCGCTTCTGGTTGTACATTTCTTGGATGAACATCGTGATAGCTTTTATTCGATTCAAACTCAACGACATCAGCGTTTGAGAAATAATCAATTTTTGGAGTAATAGATGAGTCTAGCCATGTAGTTGCTAGTGGCTGCTTGTATTGGTTGTGATTACCGTATGCAATTGTAGTAACTTTGTGTTCATTAACGTCATAAGCTACTGACTTTCTGATGTAATACATATGTGTTGCGGTAATTCCAAACTCAGTTGGTCCAGTGAGGGCTAGGTTGTCCCAAGCCAATATGGTGTTTCTGTTATTACTTTCGTCCCATTCACATGGATTTACGATCATGCGACTTTTTGGTTCAGCAACCCAGGTTGGTGCGCATTCATCTTCTGGAACTGGCTCAACTATCACATCAATTGGTTCTACAATGATGATGCCGTCAATCGGGTCAATGATCACTTCAATCGGTTCGATAATGACGTCTATCGGGGTGATGGCCTGCGCAGTGTCATTGAAAAAAGTCGTCGCCCAATCAGTGGTCATCATTGATTGGATATCGTTGCGATACATTTTGATCATGGTGTCAGCATCGTAGTTAAAGTCTTCTATATTCTCGAGACTACTGCTGCAAACTAGCTCACCTGCTTTAGGCATACAGTTAACTATGTTGGCGGTACTTCCTGATTCAACTAATTGATATTGAATCGAATCTACGTTGACACCAGAAGATGAGTATTGAATGGTAAGGTGATGAGTTCTCGGAATGGAGAAATCCAACACTTCCGCTTCAAAAGAGAACTTACTCTCTAACGGAAAATACTCAACATTGACTTCATGATTCCCGTTAGCGTCATACTCACCCGCCACCATCTGGGATGCATAATAGTTTTGTGCTTCCAATGTGTTTAAGAAGTTTGCAGACTTAAGCTCCAGTGGTTTGATGCTATCGAAATCATGTTCTACGACTTCACGCTCTGAGCTAGGTTGATATCTTTTGATAACTTGACCATTGCTTTCGCTTTCTTCAACAAGCTCCCATTGGCTTGGGGAAGGTTGTTCAATTGGATCTGGACTGGAGTTGCTATCACTGCTGCAGCCATTAAGCAGCACAGAAATTGCGATTGAAACTAAAAGGTAGTTGCGCATCATCCCCTCTCATAAAGTGATGTGTATCCGCATGTCGACCACAAGCTTTAGACGAATCCCTGTGTAAAGTCGTTGAAACAGTAGGATAGTGACTGAATTAAATTGACAGGATGAATAATATAAAAGCGAGTAATTAAATTCTGTTCTTTGGGGAACAGTTAATGGGGTAGATGGCGGGTTAATTGATAATTGTTATGGTCCAAATTGTATGGAACCAAGTTTCAAAAGAGCTTCATCGAAAAGCAGGTAACTGTTTCATTGTGTACTAAATTGAATGTAGGGACACCTCAATGGAGCATGCAATGTTTAGTTTTCTGTCGCAAAGTATTCGTTTAAAACTCTCTTCTACACTTGGGTTATTGTTAGCCTCTTTATTGGTGGTATTTGCCGCGTTTAGCTTCATGACCAGCTCATTGACCTCTGGTTTGAACCTCTTTGGTCAGACTTATATGCCGGCGCTTTCTGACATTTTAAATGCTGACAGAGACCTGTACCAAGCGAGGGTAGCTCAAATGAGTTACCTCAGTGATGGAAGGAGTGAAGAGGATAAAGCCTCCTATGAAGAAAATGCACAACAAGCACTTGATAGGATGAATCACTACCTTTCTTACATGCAGTCGTCTCCAGAAATCCTTTCCAAGCTAAGGAGTTTCCAGTCAACTTTTGACAATTGGCATAGCTCTTCTCAACAGTTTTTTACCCTCGCTCAGCAAGGGAAACTAGAGCAAGCAAAAGCATTACTAAATGGACCTAATGAGCAACAGTTTGGTCAGCTACGAGACCTTTACGATGTTGCTGGTGAAGCACTGGACACGTTATCGAATCAAACCATTGTTGAGTTGGAAGCGCAGACTGCCAAGGAGCAGTGGCTATTATTGGTTTTTGTTGTAGTTGTGGCGGTAGTATCTTCACTATTGACTTATTTTGTGCCGAAAGTGTTAGTCAGCGGCATGCAGCAATTGACTGACCGAGTGCATGAAATAAGTGAAGGTGATGGTGATCTCACCCTGCGTATTGATTCCAAACGAAAGGATGAACTGGGCCACCTAGCCAATGCATTCGACCAATTTGTCATCAAGCTGCAAGGCATCATTACGGGGATCAGTGACAACACTCATACCTTGAGCCAATCGGCTGATGAGCTCAATGAAACCTACGGCCGAGGGCAAGCGTTAACTAATGAAACTAGCCATGGCATCGACATGATTGCCACAGCAGTTAACGAGTTCAGTGTGTCGGTAAAAGAGGTCGCACAATATGCGGAAAATGCCGCTCACTTGTCGAATTCTACAGTAACGGTGACTAAAGATGGCGGCAAACTCATTGAGCAATCGGTAACAGGTGTGCACCAGTTGTCAGAGTCCATCAGTAATGCAAGTACGGTTATTCAACAGCTAGAAGCTGAATCTCAGAATATTGTCTCTGTGCTCGATGTGATTCGTAATATTGCTGAGCAAACTAACCTCTTGGCACTTAATGCGGCGATAGAAGCCGCTAGGGCTGGCGAGCAAGGACGTGGTTTTGCGGTCGTGGCAGATGAGGTTCGTTCACTTGCAAGTAAAACTCAGCAATCGACGGAAGAGATCCAAAAAATGATCGATGCCCTCCAGCAAGGGGTGAAACAAGCGGTAGACTCGATTGAAGATGGTGCGAGCAAAGTGGAAGGCTCTGTAGAAGTCGCGGAAAATACCAAGGCACTGTTTGACCAAATCCAGTCTGCGACGATAGAAGTCAATGATATGGCTACTCAAATTGCCGCTGCAACGGAGGAACAGAGCACTACATCTGAAGACATTAATTCAAACTTGGTTCAACTAAATGATCAGAACCAACGCAGTAAACAATTGTCGAGCGAGATTCAAGAAGTGTCTGAAAGTGTTAATCAATTGTCGAGCAAACTGAGCTTAGACATCGGTCAGTTTTCAGTAAGATAACATTGAGTTTAACGACCTCCTTGATAATGGTTTTGCCAAAAACAAGGAGGTTCACAGCAAGTCGATATAGTTACCACTCGATCGCATTAAACTGATAATCAAAAAACTGACCGCTGTGTTGCATATTGCTCGTCTCGATCACATGCATTAAGCCTTTTGCTGAAGTGTTGGTATCGATTAGTGCATTCGGCCCGCCCATTTGTGTTTGTACCCAGCCAGGATGGAGGGCAAGCACTTTATATCCTTGCAAACTTAAATCGTTGTGTAAGCTTTTTACCACGGAATTAAGTGCAGCTTTTGAAGAGCGATAGATATAACCTCCGCCGGAGGTATTTTCAGTCATGCTACCTACTTTTGATGATAAACAGGCGATGGTCTTAATCGGGCTATTGGCCATGTTGTCGGTAAGTGCCTCTATCAATTTGAGCGGGGCAATGGTGTTGACTTCAAAGACTTTGCGCCACTCTTCCACATCGGTGTTTCCCAGTCCATAGCCTTTTGGCCCATAGTAGCCTGCGTTATTGATCAAAAGGTCTAAATTCCCCAGCTCTTTGGATAAAGAGTCCAGACGGGAATAGTCTGTGATTTCAAATGAGATAAGTTGAAGATTCGAATATTTGTCGGCTAACTCAATAAGCGCCTTTGAGCTTGATGAGTCTCGGTAGGTTGCACTGACCTTGTGGCCCGCCTCTAAATAATGTTGGGTAAGAGCATATCCGATGCCGCGGTTGGCGCCCGTAATGAAAACATGCATAAGGTTATTCCGTTGTCGCAAGTGAAGCAGTAGACGCTACTTTAGCCAAATCCGCCTGCTGGAGGAAGTGGGTTGGTAAGTCTGACAATGGCATCGGTTTGGCAAACAGGTAGCCTTGCGAATAATCACACGACATCTCCGCCAGTATTTTTGCCTGTTGGCAAGTTTCGACACCTTCTGCCGTCACTTTATGGCCGAATGCGTGGCACATCGTGATGATTGAGTGAACCATGGTTCGGCTGGCATCATCGTGGTTGAGCTCGGAGATGAAGGAGCGATCAATCTTAACTTCATTGAGTGGTAATTGCTTGAGTAAAGAAAGGGAAGAGTATCCAGTACCAAAGTCATCCAGAGCTATTTTTACGCCTGCATTCGCAAGATATTGCAGGTTTTCTAATGCGTACTTTTCATCTTCGATGATGCAGCTCTCTGTCACTTCAAAACAAAAACGCTCTGGTGGCAGGTCGTACATGAGTATCGTTTGCAGGGCTTCTTGAGCATATCGAGGTTGGCATAATTGTCTTGGGCTGACGTTAATCGATACCTGGCAAAGGCTTTTCATTGCTGGGTGGCTTAAGTCAACACATACCTTGTTTAAGACAAAATTGCCAAGCCGCCCAATCAGTCCAGTTTCTTCAGCTACTGGAATGAACTCGGCGGGAGACAAAATGCCTTTGGCTTTCGAGTGCCAACGTACCAGAGCTTCTGCGCCAATCGGCTGCATGTTTTGAGTGCAATATTGAGGTTGATACCACACCTCAAGCTCGCCTTTATCTAGTGCTTTGATTAGGGCCTGCTCGATGGAGATGGTTTGGTGGCTCTCTCTCTCCATATCATTTTTGTAGAAAGTTAACTGGCGAGAACGATATTGTTTGGCGCGATACATCGCTATGTCGGCATTTTTGACCAACTCTTCGCTGTGCGTTGCGTCTTGAGGGTAAAGTGCAATACCCAAACATCCTTGTCCATGTACTTCTACATTCGGCAAGTGCAGCGGGGCTTCTACCACTTTGAGTATTTGAGAGGCGATCTCTCGAGCTTGCGCTGGATGGTCGATAGGGCACATAAATAAGAACTCATCCCCACCAAGGCGAGCACAGATATCTTGTTGGCGCATGACCTTTTTTAATCGATTCGCTACATGGCATAGCAGTGCGTCACCGACATGATGGCCATAGGTGTCGTTAATCAGCTTAAAACGGTTAAGGTCCATCAACATGATTGCCAGCTTTTGCTCTGGATGGTCAGCAATCGTGGTCTGCAGTTTTTCCATTACCATGCGGCGGTTCGGTACACCGGTTAAAGCATCGTAATACGCCATGTGATGGATTTTGTCGGCAGATTCTTTTTGGGCGGTGACATCGGTCATAGAACCAATCAAACGCACCGGACGTCCCGAGTCGTCTCGAATGGCCGAGCCATTTATCTGTAGCCACAAGTATTTGCCATCTTGGCGGCGAGCTCTAAAGCTGCCTTTAAATGGCGTATTCTCCAAAATATGGTCAGAGATACCTTGTTCTAACTGCTCCAAATCGTCGGGATGCACTCTATCGAATAATTGATCGCATGCGATAGAGTTTTTGCCTTCCACTTCGGTCAGTTTGAGCATGTCTAGTAAGCGGCTATTCCAATTTAGGATATTGGTAGTGAGGTCCCAATCCCAAATCCCGTCATTGGAGGTTTTTGACACCACTTGTAGCTGATTGAGTAGGGATTGGGAATCTTGCTGGCGTTTTTGAGAGGTTTCCAGCAGCGCATCGCGCTCCATAAACAGCGATAGCATATCTAAGTAATAGTTATGCATCGCATATTCGCTGGTGGTCGCGCTGCACGCTAAATTGTCGATATGGCCAATCACCTGCCACTGATCGGTTTCCCCGTTACAAATTGGGATCAAGGTGGTTAGGCTATGTCGCGGCATCGAAAGCTGAGCGATTTGGTGAGGAGGAAATCGGCCAATGTCGCAGCGCACCGGTTTGGTGAGCTTTTCAGGGTAGCTTGCCCCTTTCTCTGCAATATGGCTAATGTTGCAGCGTTGTCCTTTGACATTGGTAATGCACGCCCAGGCCATCGATGCGTTGTACAAGCCTGGTAAATTCAATAAAGAGTCAAAACCAGACTTAGCCTGCGAGTATAACGCTTCAAACATTTCTGCTGGGGAGCGCTCACTCTTGTGCACCAACTGCTGCCTCACACTACCTGTTTGCTCCAGTAACTGCTGCTCAGAGATGTCAGCGCCGCATGAGCTTCTCACCACTAATTGCTGGGGAATATGTTTTGGCTGTGGATCAAATTGATCGCCGCCAAGACGCTCCAATAATCGAGAGATCGCTTGTGTTGTGAGTGCCTCGAGCTGTTGGTCAATACTGGTGAGTGTTGGTGCGTGGTTAGCACCAAGAAAAATATTGTCTACCCCGACAATAGCCAAATCTTCAGGCACATTGATGCCGTTCTGGTTGAGCTTTTCGATCATACCGATGGCGTTGTGATCGGTGGCGCAGATGATCGCAGTGCAGCGACTGTTCTTATTCGAATACTGCTTAGCCGCTTCTCGGCCACCTGACAAGGAGGCGTCGGAGACATTAAATAACTGCGCCGAGTCGAACTCTCGACCCGCATTTTTAAGCTGCATTTGGAAGGACTTAAATCGGATCCGAATGTCGTTGATCGAGAGATCACCACAAAAGCCAATCTCTGTATGGCCCTTGCTTTGCAACCATTGGTAGAGCAGGGCAATACCATGGCTTTGGTCGCTGTATATTTGCTCTACTTTAAGTGGGGCGTAACTGGCACCAATGGACATGACAGGAATACCCCGGTTAATCGATTCTGCCACCAATTTTGCTGAAGCGCAGTGGTGTACAACCAGCAGGGCATCGATTTGAGAGAAACTGGCTCCGAGCTCAAGATCCCCATTGTGACCTGCTCGCACAATCACGAGATTGAATTGATGTTGAATCGCAAGCTCGCGCAAAGTTGCGGTTATCTCCCCCATGTAGAAACCACTGACCATAGGGAGTATCGCCCCAATGGTAGGAAAAGTGGGGTGATGAGGGGGGTGTGCTGCCATTGCAAAAATCCTTAAAGCCGACGTCCTGTCACCCACGTAAGATATACCGAATGGATAGCTGATAAGAGTAACAGTGAGCTAAATTGTTAACTAAACCTCAATCGGTGCAGTAACCATCAAGTTGTATATAAAATTGCGCGACGGCTTTGAAGGCCAATATGGTAGGATTGTTACTCGTTTGTTTGATTTGTTTAAAAATGCTGCCTGTTGTCTACCACCCTATTTACTCTTGTTTAGAGCTTCCCGAAAATCATCGCTATCCCATCAATAAGTACCGACTGTTGTACCAAGCGGCGATCAAGCGTTGGCCGAATATGGACTGGAAAACCCCTAAGCCTTTGAATATTGATCAAGTAAAAACGGTGCATGATCCTAGTTATATCGATGCACTTTTTTCTGGCCAACTACCCGGTGCCAAAATGCGTAGGATTGGCTTCCCTTGGAGCGAGGCGTTAATCGAGAGGACCTTGACCTCTGCGGCGGGCACGGTGTTGGCCGTCCAGTGTGCGATTGAACAAGGGGTGGGGCTTCACCTTAGTGGTGGTTATCATCACGCACATCGTGATCTAGGCATGGGTTTTTGTTTGATAAATGACCTTGTCATCGCAGCAGATGAAGCATTAAAGCACCCGAATGTTGATAAAGTACTGATTGTGGATGCGGACGTACATCAAGGTGATGGAAGTGCGACATTGTGCCAAGAGCGAGATGACATCATCACGCTATCTTTACACAGTGAAAAGAACTTTCCCGCTCGCAAACCCGACTCAGATATCGATATAGCTTTGCCTAACGGGTGTGACGATGTGCAGTACCTTGATAACTTTCAATCGGTTGTTGCACTCGCAGTATCACTCCATCAACCCGACGTGATCCTATACGATGCAGGAGTGGATGTGCATTGTGACGATGAGCTTGGCTACCTAAATCTCTCTACTTCAGGTTTATATAGCCGTGACCACTGGCTGTTTTCCCATGCCAAACAAAAAGAAATTCCAATCGCTGCGGTGATCGGTGGCGGCTATCGACGCAATGAAGAGCAATTGGTTGAGTTACACATGCAGCTCATCAAGGCCGCATTAGCGGTGTTTTCACCTACCTAATGGACAAGTTTCAGTGGTTATTTCTGGATGAGTTCACGGTTTGTGTGGAAATTAATCAACTGGTTTATTATTCGTAGCGTTCAATAATGAGACAGTGGTAATATTTGGTATGGAAATGCAATAAAAGCCTTTAATGTGGCGGATTTACCTGACTGCCCTACCATTTGTTGATAGCTCTCACTTTTCATTGCACCCCCTACAAATAGCTTATTTCAAAGGATTGATAATCGGTGGCTATATATGATGTTTAAACACCTGCGCTTAAGTACCAAACTCTTAGTCGGCTTCTCTATACCTATTTTGGCCATTTTACTGCTTTCGTTTTTGGCTAACTCATCGATAAAAAGCCTGCTCAAAGTTAACAGCACGCTCACCAGTGATATGGAAATGGTGACTGAAGTCAGTACGATACAAACCGCTATGCTCGAAATGGAATCTGGGATGCGAGGATTCTTGATTTCAGGTAAAGAGAGCTTTTTGCAGCGCTATCAGCAAGGGCAGCAGGCTTTTGATCAGCAAATTACTGATTTGAAAAGTGCGTATGCCGGCAATGCCGAGCAGCTTGCTCGAGTTGAAAAAATAGAACAGTTAGAGCGAGTTTGGGTGAAAGAAACCGCCAAACCGCAAATTGAAATGCGTCATGAAGTCGCAAGGGGTGAAGCTGCGACCGAGCGTTACTTTGAATTGTCTAGTCGAGACCTAGGGCCTAAGACGATTTCTGAGTTTCGTGCCATCATGGCTGAGATGTCAGCTGAGTTTGATGAGCTTTATGACCGAGATGGTTATGAACTGCAAAATGGTGTGTTAATGGCCGTCATTAACCAAGAAACAGGTCAACGTGGTTTCTTGTTATCTGGTGATGAAAAAGCGCTCGCTCCTTATCAACAAGGCCAGAAAGATTTAGAGGAAAAAGCGGCGGCATTAAAAGAGCACCTAGAAGGGGTTTATTACGATGGTGCTGCGTTATTGAAGAAATTGGATAATGCGCTCGCTATCGCGGCTAAATGGCGTAAAGATGCGGCTCAGCCGGAGATAGATGCTCGTCATGCAATGAATAAAGTCACGACCACCTTGGATGACTTAACGGATTTCATCGAGCAAGGCAGTGGTGAGCGCAATATGTTGGCAATCGTTCAAGTTATCGAACAGTTGATCGCAATTGAAAGCCAGAACGTCGCACAACAGCAAGCTGAAGCGGCGAGCTCGGCGGAATCGGCCTCTTCTATTGGTGCTACGGTTGCTGTGATCTCTTTATTGCTGGTGGGTTATATGACTTACTGGATTATCAGAGAGGTATTACAGCAGGTTGGTGGTGAGCCTTTGGAAATTGCTACTCATACCAAGCAAGTAGCGCAAGGGGACCTCTCTAGTCACGTAGAAGTGAAGAAATACCACAACAGTATTTTTGCATCGATTGCGACGATGACATCGCAACTTCGTTCGACCATTTCACAAGTGATGCAGGCCACCCAGTCCCAAACACAAGCAGCGGAATCGTTAGCTGTGATTGCCGATCAAACCAACCGCAATGTACAAAGCCAAATTCACTCAGTGGACCAGGTGACAGCTGCCATTGATGAAATGCAAATTACGGCCTCTTCCGTGGCTGATAGTGCCGCCAACGCTGCGAGTTCGGCGAATCAAGCGGACCAATTAGTGAAGCTGGGGTCAAACAAAGCCGACAGTGCGGCTAATGGGGTGACTAGTTTGGCTGATAGTTTGAATAACACCTCTAGCCAAATCCAAGATCTCGCTTCTAGTGCCGATGATATTTCTAATATCCTGAACGTGATTAAAGGCATCGCCGACCAAACTAACTTGCTGGCATTGAATGCCGCAATTGAAGCGGCGAGGGCAGGTGAGCAAGGACGAGGTTTTGCTGTGGTTGCAGATGAGGTACGAGCACTAGCGAAGAGCACTCAGGACTCCACCATCGAAATTGAAGGCATGATCTCTAAAGTGCAAGAGCAGGCACAAAGCTCGGTAGAGTCGATGACACAAGGCCAAAGCCAAGCTAGCCAGATTGTAGATCTGACCCACGAGGTTAATGATGCTCTAACAGATATCGAAAAAATGGTGGCGGACATTACTGATCTAACAAACCAAATTGCCAGCGCCGCTGAGCAGCAAAGTATTGCTTCAAAAGAGGTGGGTAATCGCTCAGAAGAGATCCGTGCACAATCGATGCAAACTGGGGAAGGCGCAGAAGCAATCGCTAAGTCTACCCAAGACCTCAAACAGCTCTCTTCACAGTTGCAACAAGAGATGGCGTACTTCAAGATTCAATAAATCTGTGCGGCTAAAAACAAAGCCCCAATAACTCATGTTATTGGGGCTTTTACTATTTGTGTGGCTGTTTTATGTCGCTGCAAAAAATGGCTTAAAACGTATAGTTGTATTGAAGAGAGGTCACTAGCGCATTGCCTTTTGACTTAAAGTCAAAGCTGGTGCCGCTACCCACTTCTTCGGTAAAGGCTCCTTCTTCACCGACAATATAGGTCAAACCAAAATCGATCTGATGATTTGAATTAAAGCGGTAACTTGCCCCCACACTATAGTTCATGCGGTCATTGTCAGGAATGCTGATCGACTGATGTGTGCGTGAAGGTGTTTGATCATAGGCAATACCTGTACGTAGCTCCAGGTCAGGCGTCGCATAGATGGTTGCCCCCAAAGAGACCTTGTAGGCGTTACTGAATTTTTCATCTTTTTGCAGCACAGTGCCATAGGCTTGGCCAGTAGATGGGTTGATAGCATCAGAGGTTGCTAAGATCTCTTCAAAAACACTCCAGCCAGTATTTACATAGCTATAGTGTAACGCCAGTTTTTCATGCAAGCGGTGATAACCGGACAACTCTAGGATACTTGGCAGGTTAAGGGTAAGTTCACCGTCAATTTTGGCACCATTGGTGCCTGCGGCGACGGTTGAATTGGTCGGAAGATCAGAATGGTAATCTCCTTTAAAGTCGACATCAACATTAGAGCGATAGCTAATCCCCAAGCGGTGTTTAGCATTGATTTTCCACAGAGCGCCAAGGTTCCAACCCAATCCCCAACCAGTACCTTCAAGCATCGCTAGCGTGTTGGTTTGGGTGCCCGTAGATATCCCCAGTACGCCGTATGTGCGCTTAAACTTTGCAGTCCCATAGACGGCGCTAATGCCGCCTCCAATACTTACCTCCGGGGTGACTTGATAACTGATATTAGGATTTATATTGTAGGTAGTCAGCTCGGTTTGGCCGCCAATAGGGCCGGCAAGGTAGTCATCTGGAAATTGGGTCTTCAATCCGAAATCTGAAAAAATACCTAACCCGACGTGAATTGTTTCATTCAACGGGTGAACTAAGTAGATGGATGGGACAAACACGTTTGGTACCACATCATCGTGGGCCAATTGGTTATCGAGCGTACCAACACCGCTATTGCCATTCACCCAAACCTCTGGTGCGATATAGCTGGCAGAAAGTGTCATTGAGGTGTTTTCTAGGTGAGACATGCCAGCAGCGTTGTGCGCAATAATGGCAGCACTATCGGCTATCGCTGCTTCACCTGCATTGGCTCTTCCAACTCCAGCGGCAGAATGTTCTGACAGTTGGAAGCCAGCGGAGTATACCGAGCTTGAGAGTACTGCAGCAGCTAGAGCAGACAAACGAAATATCGTCTTGTTATTCATAATTTAATCCTTTAAAGCGGGTCAAAATGCAGGAGCAAGCTCCCGCATTCGTCGTTATTTACTGCAGTCTTGGTATGGCAATTGATTGATCCACGTCTTCACTAGCGCGAGACCCTCACTATGCACTAAGTCTCGTCCCAGCTCTGGCATCTTCTCGCCATCGGTAATACTCATGCGATAGTGGATTAACGACTTGTCTGCATCTCCTGGCCAAAGGTCGATGGTGGTACTGGCTTTCGTCGATGTCAGAGAGGTGCGACAGCGGCCGTGAGTCTCTTCATTACCTGTATATGCTAACCAATCCGGTAGGTAGAGGCCTGTACTGCTCGCCTTACCCTCATCTCGGTGGCAGTGGGCACAGTTAATGTCGAGATAGGCTTTGGCGTAATCTTCAATTTCAGTCGCAGTTAAGTTGGTCGTGACGACACCTTCTGTACCGTCAAACACAGGCACGTCCTGCACCAGCGCCATATTGGTTGGTAAGTTGATTAGCAGACCATTATCACTCCAGTATTCCAGTTGGTTTTGTGTCGTCGAGCCATAGGTATGACCGGAATTTAGACTGCGTGCTTTGGGGCCAATTGGCGCAAATCCCGCCGCTTGAACTTTACCTGTTGGATCAGTGATGTCTTTGTTGATGTTGTGACATGTGGTGCATTGGTCACGCCCAGGCACACCGTAGGCGAAACTCATCGTCGCTCCATCGTGGGTGATGGTGCGGTCGAGGTTAATTGGCGCTGCGGTAAGCTGTGCATCGCTGTAGTCTTCATTCCACACGTAAGGTAGTGCTATCCAACCTGAAGTGCGTTTGATAAGCAGGCGAGTTTCAATCAACTCCTCATTAGTAATACCACGAGTGGCAGTGTCTTTAGGCAGAGCAAAAGATTTGATCAGGACTGTGCCAACAGGAAAAATGAAAGTTTCATTTTGCATATAATCTGCCGAGCTTCCCTGAGGCATGACCACGAAGCGATACTTACTGGCATAGTCAGTAAATAGCTGAGTTTGCATGGTGTACAAGGTGCCATTAGCGTTAGCAGTATTGAGCCCCGTGGTTGGGTTAGTTGCATCGGCAAAGAAGTTGTAATCCGATAGCTTTTCACAGTTATCTTTAAACTCGACGTCGTTATTGATCGCCGCCCAGTTAACCTCGCCACTGCTCATGACCAGATTACAGTTACTGTTATTCGGGTTTGGGTTAGTAGGGTCTAAAGTCGGCAAAATTGGGCGTTCTAGCTCAGTTGGTGTGACGTTCGCTGAACTGGAGTCACTGCTAGACGACTCGCTGCCACCGTTACAACCTGCAAGTGCAATCACTGACATAGAGATTGCTAAATAATGGGGTAAATGCTTCATTATGAAATCCTCTCTATGCATTAGTTATTGTTGTAGCCGTAGATCACGCCACCAATAGTTGCGGTTGCTCCAGGTTGTGAAACACCCTGACAGTTAAACAAGTTGGCTTGCGATGCTTCAAAAACAAACGAAGGGTTGCTTGGGTCAATGGCGGTTGGGTTGGTCGCATCAAACAGGCTACCAAATGAGGTATTTGCACCATTGTCATGAGCACAGAAGTTATCTTGTGCTTCCCACTCTTTTAGATAGAGCCAGAAATCCGCAGGTACTAACCCCATGCCGATTAGTGCGCTGTAGCCACTGGTTAGCGCATCAGCGATTGGTTTGAACCCGAGATCTTGACCAATTTGATCACCAATCTGCCCTAAGCGAATGTTAGCCTCACCGACACCATCGTAAAGAATGTTTGGAAACGCTTGGTGGGTTAGGGTGTAGCCTTTGACGATATCATCGATAAGATCGCCTCTTGGGTAGTTACCGGTATTAGAGATTTGGTTGTTGTGGATATAAACGTTGGTCGGAACGGGGTTCCAGCCCCACTGTATTGCATCGCCTTCTTGGCCTTGGCCCGGGATATATTTGTTAGTGTCATCTTCGGCGATGAGGTAAGAAGTAACAGTGACCGCCATGGAATCATGACCTGAGATGACGTTGTTATAGATTTCAGTATCTCGGGCGGACAACACAATCACACCAGTACCCGGCGGAACAATATGCACACCGCCAGCAAAGCCACAATCTGGGCGGCACGCTTCACGTACATAGTTATCTAAGTTGTTGTCACGAAACACGTTGTTAAACACACGAACATTGCTTGATAGATTGCCCGTTGTCGGGTTTGCGACGGTCGCTTGACCAGTATTTATCGTAGAGCCGGTCGCAGCTCCTGGTAAGTCAAATACCAGCATGCCACCCGTATTTCCAAGTGCGAGGTTGTCATATACGTCGGCATTTTTACTGTTTTCAATCTCAATGCCTGCAATATTTTTCTCTGCCACATTGTTACGAACGACGATGTTTTCAGACTGTCCTACGTAGATACCAGCATCTGCACTGCCGTAGCTCCAGGTGTCTTCAATCAAGATATTTTTTGAAGAGACAGGGTAGAGCGCATAAGTTCCACGTAGAGAGCCTTTCTCATCTGGCAAGCGAGGGACTTGCATCCAGATGGCTGCCACTCGGCGAATAATCAGTCCATCGGTATTGGTCACTTTGATGGCATTTTTTGCCGCTTCTGAGACTTGGAAATCCTCTAGAGTTACGTTTTCTGAGTCTAAAATCGCAATACCTTCACCACCCGATGACTCGCTAAAGTCGAGGAAGGTCTTGTCCATGCCTGCGCCTTTGATGGTGATGTTTTTTCGATTAGAGAGCGTGAGCTCATAATCAAACTTGTAGCAGCCTTCTGGTAGTTGCAGAGTTTCGCCATCGCCCATGAAGGCCAATTGGTTTGCGATGACATAGGATTGCGCTTCGCTTTGCCAGCTCATTCCATCTGGACAAGTGGTTGGTACTTTGTATTTGCTGGTTTCATAGCTACTGCTTGGTTGTGCTAACTCCAACTCATTGTTACAGCCAATGAGTGTCATTGCCCCGATCACAGCAACAAAACCACATACTTTGATGTGCTTCATGCCAATATCCTTATTGGTATTATTTTTGGGAGTGTCTTCGGTTTCACTTTCAACTGGTCAGATCTTTACTGACCTTGTTAATTAATTGTTAACTTAAAGTTATAAGAAAGTACTAATGGCAATATGAAGAAATGTGCATCACAACACACTTTAAGCGTACACTTGTGACCTTAATCCAGTTATTACTTTTATTATCATCACCTTAATTACGTGCTAGATGAGCGGCTGGTTGAAGAGACAAAATCACTTATGAGAAAAGTAGAAATTCGTTTCGGTTTTATAAAATAAAGGTGTGATACTAAGAGGCGTAGTGATGATTTTGAAGGCATAAAAAAACGCCACTGAAGATCAGCGGCGTTTTTTTTTGAATGTGGCGGAGAGATAGGGATTTGAACCCTAGATACGCTATTAACGTATGCCGGTTTTCAAGACCGGTGCTTTCAACCACTCAGCCATCTCTCCGTTGCGGGATGCATGATAGGTAAGGGTGTGTAGGTTGTAAAGTGAAAAATGCGAAAACTGATTTGATTGAGCGATATATGAACGAGAAGGGGTGTTTTACTAAAGGACAGGCACCCAATCACTCAAACAAATATTAAATAGACATTGAGCTAGATAAGGTGGTTTTAATGTTACTGATACGATGGAAGTTATAGGTGAGCTTTACTGATAACCGTTTAGACACTCCGATGACGTTTAGTAGGTATAGCAATCAACACAAGCAACCAGAAACAACTGGTGTGACAACATTTGGCGTACTAACGATGTTCATTCCAGTGAATAGAGGTGAATTCTAGATTTATTCAGTGCGGCTTTAGCACATTCGAGGTGGAGTCTACTGCCGACTGCAGTCGTTTTCGGTCTTTCAAGTTGGCTACATACTTGCTTCCAGACTGTTGAATTTATATCGAGCCTATCCAATATCGGTGGAAGGGCGCAATCCATAGTCTTTTTGTCCCGCCTAAACTGTCGAGCAGTCCAGTCAACGAGCTCAATGTAGTCAATCAGGCGAAATGGGATACCATCAAGCTTTTCATTGTTGGAAGTGCCTACGAATGGATGTAGGCAAGGTGCGGTAGTTTGGTTCTGATTTAAAGCGTCTATGCGGGCTTTTATCGATGTAAACTCCGAGTATTCAGGGTTTTTTGCTACACCAGCCCTAACAGGGTTTAAATCTACGTAAGCCATCGCTGCGGCAAGCGCTTTTTCATCGAGAAGCGCTTGGCTTTTAAAGCGGCTTTCCCAGAAATGGCCAGTGCAATTGTCCTCGCGGTTAGCTTTACAGGCGATGTCGTAGTTTAGCTCCTTCATAAACCAGCTCAACGACCATAAACGCTCTCGCCATACCTTTATGATTTCTGAACATTTTTGTTCTTCAGCTTCGCAGGTTAGTTGCTTTTGTTGCCACCTCTGAACCAAAGCAGGTAGTTTGTGCTCTATCCCCCACCGTTCAACGACTTCGGCTTGAGTCAAGGCTAGTGCCTTACTGCGATCGATATGAAGGACAAGGTGAAAGTGGTTACTCATCACAGCATAAGCACAGACATTGATGCAGTACATTTGAGTAAGAGAGAGGATCTTAGCTTCAACCCAAGCTCGCCTGTGCTCATAGCTAGTATTGGTCAGACTATCTACACCGCATAGGAAGCTTTGTCTCACGCAGCGAGAGACACAATGATAATAAGGCGTAGCATCTACGGCTACGAGCTGTTTTCTTGCAGTCGTCATAAGTCGCTTAAGGTTTGTATTTTATATGTACTTTAACAATGTAGGAAGGCAAAGAATGAGAGCGCAATGACCGTTTGAGCGAAATCAGTCTATATTCATACTTTTTGGTGTGTGTCCCGTCAAAAAGGAAGGTATTGTTCTTAAATGCAAAAAGCCCGCTGATTTCTCAGCGGGCTTTTTGAATGTGGCGGAGAGATAGGGATTTGAACCCTAGATACGCTATTAACGTATGCCGGTTTTCAAGACCGGTGCTTTCAACCACTCAGCCATCTCTCCGTTGTTGATGCGCATAATAATAGTCTCTTGGGATGTTGTAAACCCTTTTTTTGCATAATTGAGGAAGTTATGGGCATCTAAGGCCAAAATGGGTGTAAGCGGTGATTTTATGTGCATTAAAACGAAAAAGCCGCTGTTATAACAGCGGCTTAGTATTAACATCTTTTAAATAGTTAATCATCTTCGTTAAAGAAGCGTCTTTGTTCAGATAGGCCTTGCATCAAGATGGATAGCTTAGGCTTGGCATCGCTAAGACGTCGGTAGTTGGCGTCATAAACCTTATAGTTACCAAACTTATCGATGACGGTGGTGCCTCTGTCAGTAATCAAGGCAATTTCACGACGATCACCAGCAATGATCCATTGACGGTTTTCTTTGTCGAACAAGTTCTTACCGCTACTGTACTCATTTGGGTTTGAAGATACACCGACCAGTTCTTCTAGCAAGGTTGCTGAAAAGTCTAAATGACTGGTTTTATGTGTATAGGTATTGGCCTCTGTATTTGGCCAATGCACGATCATAGGAACTTGCAATTGGAATCGACTGTAGTTGGTACTCGAACCCCAAGAGTTAGTCTTGGTATCGTTAAATTCGGTACCGTGGTTAGACGTGAAGATGACCACGGTATTTTCGTTGAGCTGATGCTCAGTTAAATGCGAAATGACTTCAGCAACTAACTCATCGACCTGCAAGGTAGACTTCTTGTAAGAAGCCATAATGCGGTCAGCGGGGTTGAGATCTTTTACATCGTCGGAAACTTGCAAAGACTCGTATTCTGCTACGGTGTTAAGCTCAATAAAGCTGAACCAAGGTTCGTCCGGGTTTTGATCGACCCATGCTTTCCAGCTATCGATTGCATTGCGGTCACTTGGCGTTTGGCCCTCGATCAGCGGTTGAGGTTTTAGAGTGCGGAAGATAGTTTCATGGTAGAGGTCATCTTCGAAATTATCGCCACTAAATAACCCAAACTGGTAGCCTTTGCCTTGCAGTTCAGTCAATACCAAAGGCGTTTCTCCTTGAGCCTTAACGCTGTCCGCATAGTTGCTAGGCAAACCGTAAAATAGACCAAATACACCATACATATCGTTACTAGCACTGTAATGATTGGTAAAGTACTGGTTGTTTTGAGCGTATTGGTAAAGGTTCGGAGTATCTTCTTGATTCACCGAACTGGCACGAAGGTTATCTAGCATGACTAGTAACACGTTGTAGCGGTCACCACGACTGTTATATTGCAGTGGCTCGATCGGGTAGTTGACCAACTTGGTTTGGCCTGAATAGTTTTCCAAGCGCTCAAGGTAAGCATCCCGTTCAAGGAAACCGTGGCGCGCCATAAAGCTTTTCGCCGTCATTGGGTATGAAAGCGGGAAGTTAGCTCTTTGACTGGTGATCGGACCGTAGAAATACGCATCCGCCCACACATATATAAGATGACTAGCCACAAAGCAGCTAAACAGTAACCCAGCCAGTGGTCGGCCGATGTGTTTGTGCGCTAGGCGGCGTTTCTTGCGCCAAACCCACTCAGAGATGCCAAGTTCAAGTAAGAAAATGATCGGCACTACAACAAACAATTGCTGCCATTGCGTCTCAATATTGCCTTGTTTGCTGGTGATAAGCTCCCAAATTACCGGATTGATATGCAGGTGCATTTCTTGATAGACCTGAGTATCCAGCAATAGGGCAGTTAGCCCCACGGTCGCCACACAGACAGAAAACAGTCTAAATAGCTTGCGTGAAGGCAGAATAAAGGTGATTGGGAACAGCACTAAGATGTAGATAGCAAAAATCAAAAAGCTAAAATGGCCGACCCAAGAGATTGCCAAATAGCTTTGACCTAGCAGTGTTTCCGGCCAAGGGGATTGAGTGATGTATCGAGTACCGATAAGCATCGCTGCAATAATATTGAAGAAGGCAAACCAATGCCCCCAACTCACTAGCCGTGATACACGCTCGCCGTATGTGTTTTCGCTATCTACCATTTATTTGATGTTCTTTTAATTCTTAGTGGCTGTTGTCGCTGTCTACTGAAGAAATCAGCGCTTGTGCAAATTTTTCAGCAATTGCTTTACGTTGTGAAGGAGCAACGTTGGTATTTAAGACATTGGTAGCGATATTTCCAGCAATCATTAGTGACAGCTCGCTGCCAGCACCGTGTTTGTCGAGTACGGCTGCAACTTCTGCAAGGATAGTTTCAACTTGTTGGTCACTGTATTTTGATGTAATAGGCATAATAACTCTGCTAATGATAGTGAAAGCGGCTTATGATAACCTACTCCCACCTTCAACTGAAACCTCAACGTAAATTAAATTCACTATGAGCTTGAATCTTTCCAACGTTATTCTTCACCAGCTGGTTAAAAACGACCAAGAAGAACTAGAAGTCCATTTCCGCGAATCAGCCCTTGAACACAATGGTTCTACTGAAAATCTGGTCGCTGAACTGCATCGAGTGTTTAACAGTAAAGCTGGAAAAGGCTTTGGTTCTTTTAGCTCCGACAGCGAATTTAAAGGTTGGTTGCAAGAATTTCGCCAAGGTGAGAAGAACTTCTACGAGTTTTCTCAAGACAGTGCTCGCCGCCTTAAAACTGAGCTTGCAAAGTACCCATTTGCCGATGAAGGCATTCTTGTTTTAGCAGAATATCAATCGCTTGCGACAGAGTACCTGTTTATTGGTGTCTTGCCATCTAATCAAAGTCTAAAAGTGACTGAAGGTCTCGATATTAGTGCGACTGACTATCTTGATATCTCGAAAATGGATATTGCGGCAAGAATTGACCTATCGTTCTATCAAAGCGATCCAGACTCTAATCGTTACTTAACATTCATCAAAGGCCGTGTTGGCCGAAAAGTGTCTGACTTCTTCTTAGATTTCTTACAGGCTGAGGTTGGTCTCGATAGCAAGCAACAAAACCAGATTTTGATGCAAGCGGTCGAAGATTTTTGTACCGACTCAAAGTTAGAAAAAGAAGATGCTTTGGAGTATCGCAAGCAGGTTGCTGATTATTGTAATGAGCAGATCAAATCAGGCGATGAAGTGGAAGTGAGAGAACTATCGCATGAGCTACCATCGAGTAGCGATGGCACCAGCTTTTTTGACTACACTCAAGAACAAGGCTATGAATTAGAAGAAAGTTTCCCTGGCGATCGCACGGCAGTACGCAAGTTGACCAAGTATGTTGGTGCGGGTGGTGGGGTATCTGTTAACTTTGATGCACTTTTGCTAGGTGAACGTATCTTCTATGATCCAGAAACGGATACGTTGACCATTAAAGGCACTCCGCCAAACCTGCGTGAACAGCTAAATCGTAGCAAGGGCCAATAAAAACAATTGAAGGGGGCAAATGCCCCCTTTTAAACTCAAGGATAGAGTATGAAGAAAACACACGCGAGGAGATGGGCAATACTTTTGTGGGCAATTTGGGTGGTTGTTGCCGCTTTGTCTATCAATCGCTATCTCTATTCCGAGCGTCAGCATACCCAGTTCAACCTTCTTTCTAATCAATTGGAAGAGTTTCGACACGCACTCTCTTCCCCCGAAACTATCCGTGCCCAGCAACTTGACCAGCTTTCATTAAGCATGCAGTTAATCCGCTCTTTGAGGCTGCAATTGGAGGCGGATTATGAAGGCGGCTTTCTTACCACAGATCTGACCCACTTCTTTTATGTCGCCGATCGTTACCTTGAGCGGGCGCAAGCGTATATTCAACTTCGCTCCAATCTTGGTTCATTAGCACTGGAACTCGCTGAGATTCAAAATGATCCAGCGATGCCCGATGAGGTTCGAGTTTATTACAACGAGCTGAGCGCGTACTTATTTGGTGCGCTGTTTGCCGAAGATATCGATCAACCCATCAATTATCGTATTTTGGAGCAGCTACTAGATAAATCTTACCAATTGGAACCTGAATATCGCAGTGAGCTTCAAGACATGCTGTCACAAGTTTCGATTGTGCTGGCCGAACATGCACAAATTGGGTTTCTGACCAGTGGGCTGCTCAGCCACTCTTTGGTTAAGGAAATCAGCATCGTAGTTCAGCAAAGCCATGATATTCAGTGGCGCTTGGTTTTCATTGCTGCTGTGTTCGGTGTGGTCGCAATGCTTGGGCTGACCTTATTGGTGTTTCGTACCGTAGGTGATGAGCAAGAGACCCTGCAAGCCAAAGAGCTAAATAACACGCTAGAAGAATCTGAAGAGACCTTGCCAAACTTCGTGGAATCACCAAATGATCAGAGAGAGGAGAGCAAGTCAGCTTCTCCTAGCGACGAACCGAACATGCAACAGGCAGTGATTCCAATTGAATCAAAGGAAATCGCTGAAACCGATATTCAATCTAGTGAGACTAAGCCAGCTGTCAAAAAAACTAGCTCTAGTTCAGACTTTGATCTCGAGTATATGTTGGATACGTTTGAGCAAGATAAAGACTCGGTTGACATGGTGCTGTCCATCTTCCTTCAAGATCACAAAGATGACGTCAATCGTTTTAAGCAGCAGCTAGAAGATGACCTAGAAAAAGCGACGCGAACAGTACATAGCTTAAAAGGGATTGCCGGTAGCCTAGGCGCATCAGAGCTTAAGGAGATTTCTCTAACGATAGAGAAGAAACTCAAGCACGGAGAAAGTGTATCAGCCGATGAGGTGGCGAGCTTTGAAAGCATATTGCTTGCAGTGATTGACTCCGTAGAAGCACACTTATCAACCACCTGAGTGGTTAAATGACCTGATTTGGATGATCATCAAGTGTAAGGGGAGTAAAATATAAAATATTACTCCCCTTTTTCGTTTAGGAATGGCGCTTTATGTGGCTGAAAATGTTTAAGCCTTTCTCAATCCTATTGGCTGTTGTGTCCCTGTCTGCCTGTTCTCTACTGGAAGTGAAATTTGACTCGCAAACCACTCCGTTGACCCAACAAGAACTCAATATGCGTATCTTGACCCGTGAATACGCGAAATCATTCTTTAGCCAAGTAGAAGATAGTGCCGAGCGTATATCTCGCCTGTATGAATCTAACGACAAACAGCCTCAAACAGATCTTCTGCTTTGGCAAATTTATGCTCTTGAGGGGATGCAGAACTCGGCATATCAAGTGTCACCGACGGCTGGCCTAATAGATACTTGGGTGTTTACCTTGCAGATGGAGCACTTTTTTAACACTGGGGCAGGGCAAGATCTGTTCGCAAGTGATGATGCCAAGCAAACCAGCAAAGCATTAACCGAGCAAGTGGAGAAGTTGGCTAAACGCATTCTAGGGGAGCAAGCTTATCTGTCGAGTCGGACTTTTGTACACGAATTTGCTCGCAGCCACCCGTTTGATGAAATCTGGTTTCGCCGCTCGCCTGCGTTTAATGATTGGTTGAAATACCAAAATATTGACGAAAGTGAAGCGGTGAGCACATTGGGAACCATGCCTGAAGCGCTTGGTGATGTATCAGATCGCTTAAGCCTGGTATCAGAACAAACACCCAAAATTATGGCGTGGAAGGCAGAGCTTATTGCGATGCACAGTACCGTCAGCGGAGAGAAGCTCAATCAAACCTTAGACTCAATTACCCAGACGTCTTATAAGTTTCAGGACTTTGTTGAGAATAACCCTGAGTACATGCAGCACCTAGCCCAGCAAATGGGTAAAGAGTTACAGCCGCTACTAAAAGACCTAAATTCGATGACTTCCGAGCAAATGGCAAAGCTAAGTCAAGAACGAGAAGCTTTTGACCAAATGGTTGAAAGGGAACGTACTGAGATCGCTCTAGTGGTGGCGGAGCAGCGTACCTTGATGACGGAAGATCTTGAAAAACTGTCAAAAGAAGTGGTGGCCTTGGCTTTGCAAGAGTTAACCAAGTTGATAAAAGGCGTGCTGATTTACTTTATCTTGTTTGTGTTGGTGATTTTCTTCGCACCATTTGGCTTGGGTTACTTCGTCGGGAAAAAGGTAAGTAACAACTCCTAATTTCGCGACCGAGAGAGGAGAAAAGTGTGGTTTTTTGGCCTATCAACGACTATTTACACTTTTCTGGCAAAAAAGGTTGTTTTCGTTAGCATAAACTTTTATAGATGGAACATATTCATATTTTAAACAAGGAGCGTAACGATGATGAAAGTAGGTCTGGTCGGCTGGCGTGGTATGGTCGGCTCAGTGCTGATGCAACGAATGGTCGAAGAGAAAGATTTTGATCTGATTGAACCAGTATTTTACAGCACTTCTCAAGTAGGTATTGAAGCACCGAATTTTGGCAAGAGTGCAGGTATGTTGCAAGATGCTTTCGACATTGAAAGTTTGAAACAACTGGATGCTGTTATTACTTGTCAAGGTGGCAGCTACACAGAAAAAGTTTACCCGGCTTTGCGTCAGGCAGGTTGGAAAGGCTACTGGATTGACGCAGCATCAACACTGCGTATGGCTTCTGATTCCATCATTACGCTTGATCCTGTCAACCTTGCACAAATTCAGCAGGGCATTCATTCAGGAACCAACACGTTTGTCGGCGGTAACTGTACCGTTAGCTTGATGCTAATGGCACTGGGTGGTCTGTACGAGAAAGGCCACGTAGAGTGGATGAGCGCAATGACTTACCAGGCAGCTTCTGGTGCGGGCGCTAAAAACATGCGCGAGCTGATTTCTCAGATGGGCGTTGTGAATGATTGTGTTAGCTCTGAACTGGCTGACCCATCAAGCTCTATCCTAGATATCGACAAGAAAGTTGCCGATACCCTACGTTCAGACTCTTTCCCAACTGACCAGTTTGGTGTACCTCTAGCAGGCTCTTTGATCCCATGGATCGATGTGAAACGCGATAACGGCCAGAGTAAAGAAGAATGGAAAGCAGGCGTGGAAGCGAACAAGATCTTAGGTCTTGACGGCTCTCCAATCCCAATTGATGGTACTTGTGTTCGCATTGGTGCGATGCGTTGCCACGCTCAGGCGTTGACCATCAAACTTAAGCAAGACATCCCAATGGATGAAATTGAAGAGATGATTGCAACCCATAATGATTGGGTAAAAGTGATCCCGAATGATCGCGACATCACCGCTCAAGAGCTAACGCCTGCCAAAGTGACTGGCACGCTATCCATCCCTGTTGGCCGTCTGCGTAAGATGTCGATGGGTAATGACTTCCTCAACGCATTCACCGTTGGTGACCAATTGCTTTGGGGTGCTGCAGAGCCGCTTCGCCGTACACTGCGTATTATCTTAGCTGAAAAATAATGAGCTTAAGGCCCTAAAATAAAACCCGGAACTGGATACCCAGTTCTGGGTTTGTTGTATTTGGAGGCAAGGATGCGTTACATATAGTAAACGGTGTTGACTCATCCCTAACGAAAAGGCAGCCTAACCGTTTACCGTTTACCGTTTACCGTTTACCGTTTACCGTTTACCGTTTCCCGTTTCCCGTTTCCCGTTTCCCGTTTCCCGTTTCCCGAGATTACTCCCCCACCGGCACCACTCGATCCTCCGGCGTTGCCAATTCCCCACCACAATGCTTACAAAACAGTGCATCAGTTTCATGACCGCTGCGAGAGCAGTTTGGACATTTGACTAGATTACGATGTGCATTCATTTCGTGGTTGAGTTCAGCAGTGATAATGCCCGTAGGCACAGCTAAGATGGAATAACCCAGTAGCATTGTTAACGCAGCAATTGCTTTGCCAAATCCCGTCTGCGGGACGATGTCTCCATAACCTACCGTAGTAATGGTCACGATCGCCCAGTAAATACTTTTCGGAATGCTATCAAATCCATTATCAGGCCCTTCAACGACAAACATCAATGAGCCAAAAATGGTCACCAATATTCCAACGGTGCTAAAAAAGATAAAAATCTTGCGGCGAGACATGAGCAGTGAACGCAGCAGAAGATTGGAGTCTTGTAGATAACGTACCAACTTCAAGATGCGGAAGATGCGCATGACACGAAGAAGACGGATCACCGCCATGAAAGACGCACCAGGGAACAAAAATGCTAGGTAGGTGGGTAATATCGCCAAGATATCTACAATGCCATAAAAGCTTCTGGCATATGCCATAGGTTTTGGCGAACAGTAGAGGCGTAATAGGTATTCTAGGGTGAATAGCAGAGTAAACCCATATTCCGCATAACGAAACTCTTGGCCATAGAGAGTATTGAGTTCTGGGATGGAGTCCAGCACCAAAACCAGCAATGAACTCAAAATAGCGACAATTAAAGCGATATCGAAACGACGCCCACCTTTGGTATGGGTACCAAAAATAATGACATAGAGGTGATGTTTAAGAGAATGGGGTTTCGTCATGAATGTTGCTCTATCTAATTTGACTAGAGCAACATTCTAACGCAATTAATTACTTAGGCTAGTTGTTGCGAACTTAAGCTAGACCTGGGAAGAGGTTACGCACACCGTTGGCAATGAACTCAATACCAAGTGCTGCCAATATTAGACCCATAATACGAGTGATGACGTTGATTCCGGTTTGCCCTAGCAAGCGAACAATGTAAGGTGCTGAGCGAAATAGTAGCCAACTTGAAAATGCAAAAGCAATGACGGTCAGAATGATGGCGAAGGTATCAAACCATGTTGGGTAGCGAGAACCAAATACAATGGTTGAACTAATAGCACCCGGGCCAGCCATCAAAGGCATAGCCAGCGGAACAATACCAATTTGCTCACGACTAACAAACTCAGACTTTTCTTGCTTGTTCTGTTTATCCTCACCCAATTTACCACTCATCATAGTAAAAGCGATACTCATCAGCAGTAGACCACCGGCAACTCGGAACGAGTCCAACGAGATACTAAACATATCCAGCAGCGCTTGTCCGGCTAACAATGACACAATCAAAATCACGGCGACACTAATGTTGGCTGTTGTTGCGGTTTTGATCTTTTCCTCTGGTGACATATGACTGGTCAGAGAAACAAAGATCGGCATGATACCCACAGGGTTTACTGCGGCTACCAGACCAAGAAAGAACTGCAAATAGATCGCTATTTCAAGGCTTTGCATAGTTTGATTCGTCCAAGGTAAAAAAAGAGAGTAGAAAATCCCGCACAATGTAAGGTAATCGCCACATAATTACGAGAGAATTTTCGTATAAATGTAAGCGCCAAGTGTGTGGCTTGACTTAACCATAATCCCCATGAATGTGTTTTGTGGGAGGAGGTAAGTTGGACTTCTACCAGTATCGTGTGAAAGGCAGTGTTTTTTGTGAAGAATTATTAATAAAAAAATTATCTTTATAAATTAACTTGCATTGATGGCGCTTCTATATCATTGTTGAAACCATAGGTTGTAGCACGTAAATCTTAGCTAAGAGTTTGTAATTTAGCCAAAAATTGAAACTTTTTTACACGCACTGGAATTGACATATATTAGCTACAACTAATGGTTGGTTTTTTGAGCAGCTACCACCAAAGGGTTATTTTTCTTTTATTACATATACTTAACTGCTTATTGATATTCTTAATTAATTCATTGCTCTAATTAATTTTGCAGAACTGATCTGAGTCAATTTTTTTACAAACTTGAAAGATTATACTCAGTTCTGAAAGCAATTTACTAAGTATGTCATTTGCAATTAATCATACAAATCAAAGGTTAACTGAAACCTTTGGGCGGACTTACTAAATAGTTTTTAAATTTTAGTTAAATCTTTAGGAGATTCATTATGCCTGTAACAAATATGGCTGAATTGGATGCAATGGTTGCACGTGTGAAAGCAGCACAAGCGGAATTTGCTACTTTCTCACAGGAAAAAGTTGACGCTATTTTCCGAGCTGCTTCTCTAGCGGCTAACCACGCTCGTATTCCTCTAGCGCAACAAGCGGTAGAAGAATCTGGCATGGGTATCGTAGAAGACAAGGTTATCAAAAACCACTTCGCGTCAGAGTTCATCTACAACAAATACAAAGATGAAAAAACATGTGGCATCCTTGAAGAGGATGACAACCTAGGTACTATGACTATCGCAGAACCAGTAGGTATCATCTGTGGTATCGTACCAACAACTAACCCAACTTCTACTGCGATTTTCAAATCTCTAATCTCTCTGAAAACTCGTAACGGCATCATCTTCTCGCCACACCCACGTGCGAAGAACTCTACTAACGATGCAGCGAAACTAGTTCTAGATGCAGCAGTAGCAGCAGGTGCTCCAAAAGACATCATCGGTTGGATTGACCAGCCATCTGTAGAGCTATCTAACGGCCTAATGAAGCATGATGACATCGCTCTTATCCTTGCAACTGGTGGTCCAGGCATGGTTAAAGCAGCTTACTCTTCTGGTAAGCCAGCGATCGGTGTAGGTGCAGGTAACGTTCCTGTAGTTATCGACGAAACTGCTGATGTTAAGCGTGCTGTAGCTTCTATCCTAATGTCTAAGACGTTCGATAACGGTGTAGTATGTGCTTCTGAGCAGGCTGCAATCGTAGTAGACGAAGTTTACGACGAAGTGAAAGAGCGTTTCGCATCTCACAAAGCAGTTGTACTAAGCAAAGCTGACGCAGATAAAGTACGTAAAGTGCTTCTAATCGACGGCGCACTTAACGCTAAAATCGTAGGTCAGCCAGCAGCAGCAATCGCTGAGCTTGCAGGTGTTAAAGTTCCTGCGGACACTAAAGTTCTAGTTGGTGAAGGTCTAGGTAAAGTATCTTACGACGACGCATTCGCTCACGAGAAACTATCTCCAACGCTAGGTCTATTCCGTGCTGACAACTTCGAAGACGCAGTTGCTCAAGCGGTAACTATGGTTGAAATCGGCGGTATCGGTCACACGTCTGGTCTTTACACTAACCAAGACACTAACGCAGACCGTATCCGTTACTTCGGTGACAAACTGAAAACAGCTCGTATCCTAATCAACATCCCAACCACTCACGGTGGTATCGGTGACCTGTACAACTTCAACGTTGCACCGTCTCTAACATTGGGTTGTGGTTCTTGGGGTGGTAACTCAATCTCTGAGAACGTAGGTCCTAAACACCTAATCAACAAGAAAACTGTTGCTAAGCGAGCTGAAAACATGTTGTGGCATAAACTACCTAAGTCTATCTACTTCCGCCGTGGTAGCCTTCCAATCGCTCTAGGCGACCTAGAAGGTAAGAAGCGTGCGTTCCTTGTAACTGACCGTTTCCTATTCAACAACGGTTACGCTGACGAAGTAGTGAAACTACTTAAAGCTCAAGGCATCGAAGTTCAAGTATTCTTCGACGTAGAAGCGGATCCAACACTATCTGTTGTTGAGAAAGGTGCTGAAGCAATGAAGAGCTTCCAGCCAGACGTTATCCTAGCTCTAGGTGGCGGTTCTCCAATGGATGCAGCGAAAATCATGTGGGTAATGTACGAGCACCCAGAAACGCACTTCGCTGAACTAGCAATGCGTTTCATGGACATTCGTAAGCGTATCTACAAGTTCCCTAAAATGGGTCAAAAAGCTGAGCTTGTATGTATCACTACAACTTCAGGTACTGGTTCAGAGGTTACTCCATTCGCTGTTGTTACAGACGACAAGACTGGTGCTAAGTACCCACTAGCTGACTACGAAATCACGCCAAACATGGCTATCGTTGATGCGAACCTAGTAATGAACATGCCTAAGTCTCTAACAGCGTTCGGTGGTTACGATGCAGTAACTCACGCACTAGAAGCTTACGTATCAGTTCTTGCTAACGAATACTCAGATGGTCAAGCTCTACAAGCACTTAAGATGCTTAAAGAGTACCTACCATCAAGCTACGCTAACGGTGCAGCAGACCCAATCGCTCGTGAGAAAGTACACAACGCAGCAACTATCGCTGGTGTGGCATTTGCGAACGCATTCCTAGGTGTTTGTCACTCAATGGCTCACAAGATTGGTGCTGAGTTCCACCTACCACACGGTCTGGCGAACGCACTACTAATCTCTAACGTTGTTCGTTACAACGCTAACGACAACCCAACTAAGCAAACTGCGTTCTCTCAGTACGACCGTCCACAAGCACGTCGTCGTTACGCTGAAGTTGCTGACCACCTAGGCCTAAGCCAAGAAGGTGACCGCACTGCTCAGAAGATTGAACGTCTACTAGCATGGTTGGATGAGCTGAAGACTAACCTAGACATTCCTAAGTCAATCAAAGAAGCAGGTGTTTCTGAAGCTGACTTCGTAGCTAAGCTAGATGAGCTAGCGGTAGAAGCGTTCGATGACCAATGTACTGGTGCGAACCCACGTTACCCTCTAATCACTGAGCTTAAAGAAGTTCTACTAGCTTCTTACCACGGTAAAGCATTCGTAGAAGGTGAAACTTTCGAAGGTACTACAGTAATCAAGAAGAAAGCTGACCAAGAAGCGAAAGAAGCGCCAAAAGCTAAGAAAGAGAAAGCTAACGCTTAATCTTCAGTGAGATAGGTTTTCGCTAGCACGAAACCATAGCTCGAAATAACAAAACCCCTTGCCGGAAACGGTGAGGGGTTTTTCTTTTGCTGGGTTGGTATAACACTGACACAGAAACAGCTTGCCAAGTTCCGGTGATGAGTAGGTGCAAATACATATCATAGGGAAACAATTTGAAACTATTTATATATCTCTTGAGGAAAGCAAAACGTGTTAGGTTAGCAGGCTCTAATTTAACCATTCGATGAACCGCTAATAGCCATGTTTCCAACCCATTGCAGACAACAGCGATTTAAGCTGATATTGCTTCTAACCTGCTGGGTGATTTTGGTATGTGCATCGAAAAGTTATGGTGTCGTTGGGCTTTGTCCTGTCAATGAGACGGTTCAAAGCGAGCAACTCGCATCCACTGAAGCACCACAAGAGTGTGATTTATCTGAGCAGCTTTTGAGTGCGCACCAACACCAAGTAGACGCACAGCTATTTGCGCTGTTGGTTATCGCCGTCGTGGTTGGCTTGTGGCAAATTGTTCCGTTATCGAGATACCACTCTTTTACTGAACCGATTTCATCTCCCCATCGGTTACATCTTAGGATTTGTGTATTCCGAGAATAAAGCGAAGAACTTTACTGGCGATTAGCCAGGGTATTTCTATAACTTTATTCTAGGTATTTATATGCAAATTAAACATCTTATCAAGCGTGCTGGCCTGTTAGGCTGGTTCGCTCTACTGGTTAGCTTAACGTTTAATGCCTATGCGCAGCCCTTTTCTAGTGGGTGGTTAAGCGATCCTAAACATCCTCCCATCGAGACTCGCTTTGTGTTGACTGGGTTAGTCGATCAAGAGCAGCGCAGAGCTGAGGGCTTTCTCGAAGTACGCCTTAGCGATGATTGGAAAACATATTGGCGCAGCCCAGGCGAGGGCGGCATTGCGCCGAGTATGAGCTGGGAAGGTTCAAACAATATTGAGGCGGTAAACTGGTATTGGCCCTATCCTGAGCGCTACTCTATTCTGGGAATAGAAACACTCGGCTATCAAGATAGCGTGGTGTTTCCGATAAGCGTAGTGGTGGAAGATTTCAATCAACCGACCAAGTTAAACGCCAAGCTCACTCTATCCTCATGCACCACAATATGCGTGCTGACGGACTATTTTTTTGAGTTAGATTTTGCCCCAGCCAAGCTCAAAGTGAACGCTGATGCAGCGCACGCTTACTACCAAGCAATGAGTCGGGTACCTCAACCCTCACCATTGATAGAGAAAGTGGAAGCTGGATGGGATGATCAAACCAGTCTATTGCAAGTGACTCTAGAGCACGATCTAGGCTGGAAGAAGCCAGAGATACTGATTGATGGCTCTTCTTCAGATCTGCAAGAAACCACCTTTACACCATTGGAGTATCAGGTTGATGGCACTTCACTAGTCGCAAGGTTTGAAGCCTCAAGTTGGATGGGCACCCCTGAGCTTGCTGGGCAAAATATAACGGTCACTGTCCATGATGATCAATTATTGTCAGAGTACACAGTGGTCGCAAACCCGCAAGCGATTGTTCAGAGTACCAGTCAATCATCCTTACTCCAGATGATCTTATTCGCCTTCTTGGGCGGTTTGGTCCTCAATATCATGCCGTGTGTACTGCCAGTGTTGGGAATGAAGCTAAGCAGTGTCATAAGTTCTCAAGGGCTTGAAAAGCGCCAGATTCGTTTGCAGTTTTTCGCTTCGGCAATGGGTGTTTTGGCCTCTTTTTGGCTGATCGCCGGTGCATTGGCAGTACTTAAAGTGTCAGGCAGCGCAATAGGCTGGGGTGTGCAGTTTCAGAGCGGTTGGTTCATCGGCTTGATGGTGTTGGTGACTGCAATATTTGGTGCCAATATGCTGGGGCTGTTTGAAATCAGACTCCCCTCACAAGCCAGTACATGGGTAGCCAGCAAAGGAGATAACTCCTATCGAGGTAACTTCATTCAAGGGATGTTTGCAACCCTGCTCGCAACCCCATGTTCAGCGCCTTTCTTAGGTACCGCAGTTGCATTTGCGTTAGCGACAAGTATCTCAACGATGTTTGTGATCTTTACTTTTCTAGCATTAGGCATGGCTTTCCCGTGGCTTCTAGTGGCGGCTTTCCCAAACATCGCCCGCTTGATGCCTAAGCCGGGACCTTGGATGAACTATGTCAAAGTGCTGTTTGGCAGCATGATGTTGATCACCAGTGTTTGGCTGCTGACTTTGTTATCCAGTCATTTACCCGTGTTCTGGGTCGTTGTGATTGGCATCGCTGGGTTTGTGTTTGTTTTTTATCGAGTGATGAAAATCTATGGTGAACGCGCTGCCGCTTGGTTAGGGGGTATTAGTGTAGTTTTCGCTGGATTAGGTTTCATGATTGGCGGAATGACTGCGGACCATTGGAGCACACCTTTGCCGCAAGACCCAAACTGGCAACCATTGTCAGTGCAAACTATTCAACAACAGGTAGACGCTGGAAAAACAGTGTTTGTTAACGTCACCGCAGATTGGTGCATTACCTGTAAAGCCAATGAAATCGGCGTGATTTTGCAGCAGCCAGTCTATGGCAAGTTAACCTCTGCCAATGTGGTTGCGATGGAAGGGGATTGGACTGTCCCGAGTGAAAAAGTCACAGATTATTTGCAAGCCAATGGGCGCTATGGTGTGCCATTTAATATGGTATACGGCCCCAATGCACCGCAAGGTATTCCATTGCCTGTGATTCTTACTCAAGAAGCGGTCATGGATGCGCTTAATAAAGCGAGCGGGTGAGTTCAGGATGGCGACTAAAAAAACACGCTCAACTTGGGCAAAAGACATTGCGCTATGGCTGCTTATGGTGACATTAGTTTCCGCCGGTCTCGACTGGTGGAGAAAGCAAAGTATGCCTGAGCATAACCTACCTTCACTGATGCAACTCGCTGACGAGCAAAAGGTTGTCGATATTCTAGCCATTAGCCAAGAAAGGCCTGTCGTGGTGTATTTTTGGGCGACTTGGTGTGGCGTGTGCAACTTTGTCAGCCCATCTATCGACTGGCTTAGTGAGCAATCAGACTTTGAAGTGGTTGGCGTAAGTCTAAGCTCTGGTAGTGCACAACGGGTCTCGCATTATATGCAAACCAAAGGGTATGAATTTAATAACATCAATGACCCTGCGGGCGAGATATCAAGCCAATGGGGGATCTCCGCAACTCCAACCATCGCTGTGATCCGTAGCGGAGAAATTACCTCTGTTACTACTGGCATTACGACCCCAATCGGCCTGTTCGCAAGAGCATGGTTAGCAAAATAATTAGATGATGAAAAATACAATGAAAACAGTTTTATTCTTTTTACTAGCAGCGGTCTCTATGGCACCGCTTGCACAAGCAAATACTCAACAAAAAATTGATGAAGTCAGTGAGATACTCACCAATAACCCGGAAATCGTTGATTCCGTTCATACCAGTTTGAGAGCCTATGTTGCTCAGCAGGGCTCAGTCGAAGCTGCGGTCAAAGAGCACTACGATTATATGTATAACAATGATCAGCACTCCTCTTTTGGTGCAGAAAGCCCAAAACTAACCATCATTAATTTCACAGACTACAGCTGCCCATGGTGCAAGAAGCTTGACCCAGTATTGCATGAATTGACTGAGCGCCACCCAGATGAGGTTAAGGTGGTGAACGTATATGTTCCTATTAGAGAGGGGCATCACAGTGCGAACTCAGCCAACTTTGCGCTCAACACTTGGTTAAACGACAGAGAAAAATACGCAAGCTTGCACAAAATGTTGGTTGAAAAGCCAGGTGTGCATAATAGCCAGTCCATTGCTCACATCGCAAAGACGCTAGACTTGAGGCAGCATGTAGATACCAATCCGCACACGGATGAGATGATAGAGCAGAATTTCGCACTATTTCGTCAGCTTGGCATACGTGGTACGCCCGCAATGCTAATTGAAGGTAAGGTAGTGTCCGGTTACTTGCCAATGACAAAACTCGAACCAATGATTGTAGATCTGCTAGAGGGCAAACAGTAGTAAACCGAATAAAAAAGGAGGCGTGATGCCTCCTTAATCGCTCTATTGGTTTACTAATTATGCTTCAGCCGCCATGACCCGCCCATTAAAGTAGTCGTTAGCCACGATATATTCAGTGTTGCGGATCAGCTCATCTTGCAGGTGGGCACGTTTCCTACAGTGCGAGGATAGTTGACTTATATTTGGCACCACGCCGCCCACACGGATTTTGAAAGGGTTGAGCTCCTTCGCCCAGCTCTGTGTCATTCCTGTGAGTAGGGCACTCACATTTTCAAGACCTTCGGATTCTGAATCATTGAGTGCTGCAGAAAGGTTGACGATCACACCATGCTTGCCCTGACTTCGCATTCGAGAAGCCCCAACTTGACCAAAGCTATATAGCGGCGATGCAAAGCTGGCTAGCTCTGTGGTGAAAGAGTTACGACTTGGCTTTTCACTCAGCAAGCTTGGTAAAGGTGCTGATGGCCAATAGTTAACCAGCACATCTAACCCTTGGTCGAAGTTGTCATCGATATAGTCAAACAGTGCATTGACACTTTGCACGGAGGTATTTGACAGGTGAAAGTAGTTCACCTTGTCTACGACGGCTCGACAACGCTTGATGGTTTCTAGCAGTGCGTGTGAATCTGTGTCAGCAACGATGACTTTTGCCCCAAGCGTGAGGAAATGCGTTGCTAGTGTGCTTCCTAAAGCCGTCCCTGCAGATGTAATAAGTACGACTGAGTTTTTTATATCCATTGGATACCCCATTTTGTTCTTTTAATCGTACAGCCAATGGCATCCATCTGTTTTTATTTGTTTTTTAACTAATGCACTGCATTATCTAGGATGGAAATTCGTCCATAAAAAGCCATATGCAACTATCTTGGATAACTCGGTGAGTAAGTCCTCAAAAGTTGTGAATAACAAGTATGGACAAGATTCATAAAATGAATGTGAATTCGGTGCCCTTTTGCTGATTTATAGGTAATCAAGTTCAAAAAATAGGCGCTTGTTCACAAATGGAATGGCATGTTGCAAGATTATTTCTCAGCATTGAGATGATGAGCAATGATGCGCATAATATAATAAGGTTATATTTTTCAGGGTGTTAACGATGATTTGCTAGGCTTGCATTTGAATCTGGTGATTTAGACGTGCAGCGGCCATCTGCTTGTAGATATCTTGTGGAATAACCGCTTTTGGTGCCGTTTGGGTTAGAGAGGTGCGCTCGTGGTTAGATAGGTTGTGATAAACCTCTTCTGGCAGGTCGCAGGTATCTTCTGGCATGTAGCACAGTGCATCAGGCTGAAGTTGATGAGCAAGGTGAGCTCCGGTGATTGAGCCTTGGTGAAACAGTTGTGCTTGCGTTGCAGAACGAGCGTAGCTGTCTTGGTCTGAGCGAAGCTGTTGTGGTTTAGCGAGCTCAAATTGCTCTCGCAAGATTTGATCGCTCACTTCAATTTCATCGACCTGTTCAACAGGGGTGTTGTCACGTACATCGTTAGAAAACAGCGAAACCAACAAGGCAAAATCAGCACGACGACCTTGGTTCACTGCATTATTAATGCCGCTACCTAGGGTCAATTCGTTGACTAATCCAGCTTTGTCGAGTGTATGAACTTGCATGTTTTTGCCGTTTTTTAAGAGGTTATTTAGTTAACGGCAAGGTAAGGGATAGCTTTAGGGATTAATTTGAAAATAATGTACTTAAAAAAGAACAGGCTCGCCTAAGCGAGCCTGTGAAATAGCATTGGTAAGTATTGAATTACTTAGCTAGGTTTTCTGCAACGAAGTCCCAGTTAACTAGTGCCCAGAAAGCATTCATGTAGTCTGGACGAACGTTACGGAAGTCGATGTAGTATGCGTGTTCCCATAGGTCTACTGTTAGTAGTGGAGTAACGCCTTCTTCAGTCAGCGGAGTTGCTGCGTTTGAAGTGTTAACGATCTCTAGAGAGCCGTCAGCTTTCTTTACAAGCCAAGTCCAAGAAGAACCGAAGTTGTTGATTGCTGAGTCAGTGAACTTAGCCTTGAACTCTTCGAAAGAACCGAATGCAGCATTGATTGCGTCTGCAACAGCACCTGTTGGTTCGCCACCAGCTTTTGGTGCAAGACAGTGCCAGTAGAAAGTGTGGTTCCAGATTTGAGCTGCGTTGTTGAATACGCCGCCTGTTGAAGTCTTAACGATCTCTTCTAGAGACTTACCTTCAAACTCAGTACCAGGGATAAGACCGTTTAGCTTAACAACGTAAGTGTTGTGGTGCTTACCGTGGTGGAAATCTAGAGTTTCCGCTGAGATATGTGGTTCTAGTGCATCTTTTGCGTATGGTAGTGCTGGTAGTTCGAATGCCATTGCTCGATTCTCCGTTGATGCGAAAGAGTGTGTAAGCCCTTTCGTTATTGCTTCCAATGAATTTTTGTTATTTATGGTCAGCTCAAGGCTGCCTTTTGACTTTACTTCAAGTCCATTAGATATCTAAAACACTTGTGCTGTCAGATAGCTAATGAACTTGAGGAGTATTTTATCAACTTTTTACTTTATTAAAAGAAAAGACTCAAAAAAAGTTTGTTAAAATTAAAATATCATTTAAAAACAGTCATTTATTCTAAGGCTAAATCTTGGTGGGGTTCGAGATTCAAATCACAATCGAACTAAAATCCAATAACCATTAGCTTATTATGGTTTTTATTCTGATTTAAAACAGTAGAATGAGGCAAATAAGTCAAGTATCCCTTAAGAGGAAGCAATGGAAACTATCGACAAAATCAAAAAGCAGATTGAAGAAAATGCAATCCTGCTATACATGAAAGGTTCACCAAAACTGCCTAGCTGTGGTTTTTCATCTCAAGCGGCACAAGCGGTAATGGCGTGTGGCGAGAAGTTCGCTTACGTAGATATCCTGCAAAACCCTGATATCCGTGCAGAGTTGCCAAACTACGCACAGTGGCCAACCTTCCCACAACTTTGGGTAAATGGTGAGCTGATCGGTGGTTGTGACATCATCGTTGAGATGTTCCAAAAAGGTGAACTTCAGCCTCTTATCAAAGAAGCTGCTGGTGAAGCTGAAGAGTAATTTACACTCGAATCGAATTGTTGAGAGCCTGATGGAAACATCAGGCTCTTTTTATTTGTCATCTTACCGAATAAAGCGTGCAGGAAAGTCACTAAAGATCCCATCAAGTTGTGGGAACTCTTCAATCGCTTGAGGTGCGTTTACAGTGTAACACCACACCATGTAGCCTTTGGATTGCAAGTCATCAATATCCTCACCCGTCACATGCTTGATGTTTAAATTACACGCTTTTGCTTTGACCTCATCGAGTAGCGCCCAATCCACCGCAGAGAGTTTTTCACTAAGAACCGCAATAGGGTAATTGCTGCAATGCAAATTGACTTGGCGGATCACCTCATGGTTAAAGCTTGAAATGATCACTTGCTCGGCGGGCACATTGTTTGCCTCAAGAGCCTGTTTGAGCTTGGCAATAATGGGCTCGACCTTGTGACGATCTACTTTGATTTCTAGGTTTAATTTGAGTTGATGCTCGCTTGCGACAGCAAGCAGCTCATCAAGCGTCATCATTTTTTCACTGGCAAAGCGGGGTTCAAACCAAGAGCCCATATCAAGCGCTTTAAGAGCGCATAAAGACATCTCATCGATTCGGCCTGTGCCATCACTGCATCTATCGACAGTATGGTCGTGACAAATGACGAGCTCGCCATCAAGAGAGGGTTGTACGTCTACTTCAACCCACTCTAACCCCAACTCGATTGCCGCTAAGATGCTCGCACGAGTGTTTTCTGGGTAGTGGCCTGCGACACCACGGTGTCCTACGATGGTTAGGGGCATGAAATATCCTCATTCTCAAGCGCAGCAATGATCTTCACTTGCGCATTTTGGGCCAATTTTGCCAAGGGAGGCGTTAACTGGTCAACAAACAGTGTATCGGCTTCAGATAAGTTACCACTCACGACGGGAGCATATCGGCCGAGTTTGCTGTGGTCGGCAACGATCCAAATCTGCTGGCTTTGTTCAATAATGGCTCGATTGAGATGCGCCTCTTCCGGGGTAAAATCGAGCATCTGACCTTGTGTATTGAGACCGCCGACACCAAAAATACCGATTTGAATGTTGAACTGACGATAAAACGTAGTGGTAGATTCACCCACGGTATCTTCGTCTGAAGGTCTGACCATTCCACCTGCCATATAAACCACAATATTGGGGTTACGGCTGAGCGTCAGCGCTGCATTAATATTGTTGGTCACGACCGTGAGTCCCGGATGATCGAGCAGCGCTTGGGCGACATGTTTAGGTGTGGTGCCAATGCCAAGGAAGATACTGCTGCCCTCAGGGATATGGCTGACCACCACTTGCGCAATGTGCTGCTTGGCACTGAGGTTTAACATTTCGCGGTTGGTAAACGAAAGGTTGTCGTTAGTGCTAGGAAGCGTTACCCCACCGTGTACACGCTTGACCATACCAAGATCACTTAACTCATTCATATCTTTACGAATGGTTTGCACCGATACGGCAAACTGTTCGGCAAGTAGGGTGCTAGATAACACTCCATGCGCTTGTTCCAGATACGCAAGGATCTCTTTTTGTCGGGTAGAAAGTCGCACAAAACCTCCCTGATTAAGCAATCGCACTGCACGCTTCCATCTGCGGCAATAGGCGTTTACCTTGCTCATCAAATAGGTGCAAGTTATCTAAAGCGACGCCAAGCGCAAGTTCAGTGTTCGGCTCAATAGAGACCTCTGGCGTTACAGCAATAAAGCTTGAGGCATTCCAGTGGCCGTGCACTAGCTGATTTGGCCCGAGAGGCTCTATCGCCGTAACGTCAAGCAATAGCTGAACTTCCTCTTGCTGAGCGTTTAATTCAGCGTGCTCAGGACGAATGCCTAGGGTTATCGCTTGGCTATCAACATGAGCATAGCTTGGCAGGTAAAAGGTTTGTTCGCCAATGGTGACTTTACCTTGATCGATGTGCGCAGGCACAAAGTTCATGGCTGGGCTACCGATAAAGCTGGCCACAAAGGTGCTGGCAGGCTGGTGGTAAACCTCTTTAGGTGTGCCAATTTGCTCTATTTCCCCTTGGTTGAGTACCACGATTCGGTCAGCGAGTGTCATTGCTTCTACTTGATCGTGGGTCACGTAGACGCTAGTGACGTTGAGCTCTCGTTGCAGCTTTTTAATTTCTAGTCGCATGTGCGCTCGAAGCGCTGCATCGAGATTTGACAAAGGTTCATCGAACAAAAATAATGCAGGATCGCGCACGATAGCGCGGCCCATGGCCACTCGTTGACGCTGCCCACCTGAAAGCTTAGAAGGCTTGCGGTCAAGGTACTCATCAATTTTGAGTGTTTTCGCTACTTTGCTGATCTTTTCTGCAATGGTTTGTTTATCGACTCCTCGATTTTTTAAACCATACGCCAAGTTATCGTATACCGACATGTGAGGGTATAAGGCGTAGTTTTGGAACACCATGGCGATGTCGCGTAGCGCAGGTTTGATGTTATCAACACGGCGGTGCCCTAGATGGATCTCTCCGCTAGTGATCTCTTCTAACCCTGCGATAGAGCGAAGTACGGACGATTTTCCGCAGCCAGAGGGGCCAACCAGAACAATGAACTCGCCCGGTTGAATCGATAGATCTAAGCCTTTAACGGCTTGATGGCCATTTTCGTAAGTCTTAACCAGCTGTTTGATCTCTAGCATAGCAGCGTCCGTTTGCGTTGGGTGAATAGGGGATACGTTATTACTTTTCACTTTGAATCAATCCTTTGACGAACCAGCGTTGGAAAAACACCACCACCAGAATCGGCGGTAGCATGGCTAAAATCACCATCGCAAATGCGTAGTCATAACGAGGTCGACTGGTTTCGGTAATGTTATTTAGAATCTGTTTGATGCCCATGACAATGGTGTTATAGCTCTCATCCGTAGTCATCATGATTGGCCATAGATACTGGTTCCAACCGACGACAAACATGATGATGAAGATGGCCGCAATCATGGTTTTGGACAGTGGCAGCAAAATATCAAACAAGAATCGGATCGGGCCGGCATTGTCGAGTTGGGCCGCTTCAAGTAATTCATCTGGCACTGTTTTGAAAAACTGACGGAAGAAAAACGTTGCCGTTGCTGACGCAATCAGCGGCAGTATCAGCCCGCTATAGCTATTGAGCATGCCAAGGCTAGATACCACTTCGTAAGATGGAATAATTCGAACTTCTAGTGGCAAAAGCAAGGTGACGAAGATCAGCCAAAACCAAAGGCTTGCGTATGGCAATCTAAAATAAACCAAAGCGTAAGCCGCCATCATTGAGATAATGATCTTACCGATCGCAAAACCAAGGCCCATGATCATCGAGTTAATGATCATCGTTTTTGCGGTGACATCACCAACAAACCCTTGGCTTTTGTTCCAAGCTTCTTGGTAGATGCCGACCGTGTTGTCGCCCGGTAGCCATTGCAAGCCTTCGCTGATCACAACGCTTGGGTCGTGGGTAGAACTGGCAAAGATCAGCCAGATCGGTACGAGCATAAATAGAGCACCAAGGAGCAAGATCAGGTGGTCAAAAATCTGATTGGATTTCATGTTATCGCTCCTTAATAGTGAACACGTTTTTCAACAACGCGGAACTGGATAAAGCTTAGGATCAGTACCAGTAACAACAGCACTACAGATTGAGCCGAGCTGCCGCCAAGATCGGCTCCGACAAAACCATCGCGGTAAACTTTGTAAACCAAAGAAGTGGTTGAACCGCCGGGGCCACCATTGGTCATGGTGTCTATCACACCAAAGGTCTCGAAAAAGGCGTAGGTCAGGTTGATCACTAGCAAGAAGAACCCGGTCGGTGCTAGCAGTGGGAATGTAATGGTCCAAAAACGTTTATTATCACTAACACAATCTAGTGTGGCTGCTTCTCTTACGGCGATGGAGATAGACTGCAAGCCAGCTAAGAAATAGATAAAGTTGACCGACACTTGCTTCCATACCGAGACTGCAATCAGTGCCACAGTGGCGTCAAATGGGTCGGTCTGGAAACTGAAATTCCACCCGATCGAAGCAAGAAAGTCTGCCAATATGCCGATATGGGGGTTAAACATAAATCCACCGATAATGCCTGCGACTGCAGGGGCTACGGCGTAAACCCAAGTTAATGTGAGCTTGTAGGTACTTTGGCCTTTAATGATTTTGTCAGCTTTCACGGCGAGCAATAGCGCTAGAGAAAGTGACAGTAGCGAGACGACAAAAGCAAACAGCAAAGTAAATCCAACTGAAGACAAATACTCTGCGGACTCAAACAGCATTTGGTAGTTTTCGAACCAAACGAATGTAGAAGAGAGCCCCCAAGGGTCTTCAAGCATGAAAGAAAGGTACACCGCCTTGGCTGCTGGATAGAAAAAGAAGATGGCGATGATGGCAATCTGAGGTACTAACAGCAGGTAAGGGAGTGGTGTATGGTGAAATTGTTGACGACGTTCCACAGTTAATCTCGAATTAGATGCTACAAAGGCCCTAGCCTAGAGACTAGGGCCATGAAAGATGATTACTGAACAGTGCGGTTGAAGCGCTGTAGCAGTTTGCCACTTTCGTCTTCGACTTTTTCTAGGCTCTTCTCAACACTTGAGCGGCCAGCGAAGATGTTGTCAAACTCACGGTGCATCACTTCACGGATTTGAGGGTAGTAGCCAAGGCGATACCCTTTTGTCCACTCACCATCTGTTAGGCTCAGCTGTTTAACACCGACTTCGGCATCCGGTTGTTCTTGGTAGTAACCCGACTGTTTGGTGAGTTCGTAAGCCGCATTAGTGACAGGAACGTAACCTGTGGTTTTGTGCCAGTACATTTGAGTTTCTGGTTTGGTTAGGTAAGCAAAAAACTCTGCGACACCTTTGTCTTGGGCTTTTTCATGGCCAGCCAGAGCAAATAGTGCTGCACCACCAATGAAGGTGTGGGTCGCTTGGTTAGTCACAGACTGCCAGTATGGAAGGTAAGTGGTGCCGAAGTTAAATTTAACGCGGTCACGTAGGCCGCCAAATGAGCCTGATGAACCCATCCACATCGCCACTTCTTGGCGCTCAAACGGTGTTTGGTTTGCATCCCAGTCGCTGCCGTAATATTTGTAGTAGCCTTTGTCTGCCCACTCTTTCATTTTCTCAAAGTGCATCTGCATGTCTTTGGTGTTGAACATCAACTTAGAAGAGAGCTTCGAGTAACCATTTTGGTTGTCTGATAGCTGGAGGTTATGACGAGATTTAAAGTTCTCAAACATGATCCAAGGGGTATGAGACTGAGAGAAAGCAACGTGGCCGCTTGCTTTAAGCTTCTTGGCAACTTCTTCCATTTGCTCATAGGTGTTAGGCGCTTTAACACCAGCTTTCGCTAGAATGTCTTTGTTGTAGTAAAGCACAGGTGTCGAGCTGTTAAATGGCATGCCGACCATCTTGCCTGAAGCATCTGCGTAAAAGTTACGTACGCCCGCTAGGTAGTCTTCGCTTTTGAATGGAAAACCTGACTCGATCATGATGTCGTTGACTGGCTTGGCAACGCCTTTAGCATTCATGATGGTTGCTGCGCCTGCATCGAACACTTGCAGAATGTTTGGGGCCTCACCAGCACGGAAAGCTGCGATGCCTGCGGTTAGAGTTTCTGTGTACGAGCCTTTGTAAACAGGAGTGATCTTGTAGTCGTCTTGAGAAGCGTTAAAGTCAGAAGCAATCTTGTTTACGGTTTCCCCAAGCTGGCCACCCATTGCGTGCCACCAAGTGATTTCAGTTGCAGCCAATGTGCTGCCCGATACTGATGCGAAGAGAGCCCCCGCCAACCATAGCTTGTTCATGTTCCAGTTCCTTTTTGGTTTCGAACGATAGTGTTGGTGTTTCGTTTGACTGCTATCTTGGCTTGGCAATATTTCACTTTATGGCTTTATAAATTGCACATTTCTTAATCTTTTATGGCATTTCGATGAAGCTAGAAACAAAAAAGCGCTCGGGCAATTGCCAGAGCGCTTTAGTATAAAGCTCGTTTTGGTTTCGTTTTTTTCGTTTACAGAGATTGCCTGTTTACCAGGCAATATCCGTTTAGAGAACCATAGCCGCTAGCCAACCAAAGGCAATGAGCGGTAAGTTGTAGTGAACGAAGGTTGGAACCACGGTTTCCCAAATGTGTTCGTGTTGACCGTCTGCGTTAAGGCCAGAAGTTGGGCCCAACGTGGAGTCAGACGCTGGCGAGCCAGCATCACCTAACGCTGCTGCCGTACCGACAAGTGCGATGGTCGCCATAGGTGAGAAACCAAAAGCTAGAGCTAGTGGTACATAAATAGTGGCGATAATTGGGATGGTAGAGAAAGAAGAACCAATGCCCATAGTAACCAATAGGCCAACCACTAACATAAGTAGAGCCGCTAGCGGTTTGTTGTCGCCAATGCTGGTGGAGAGTGCTTCGACCAGCGATTCAACACCACCAGTTTGCTTCATTACGGCGGCGAAACCTGCTGCAGAGATCATGATAAAACCGATCATCGCCATCATGTGAACACCTTTGGTGAATACATCTTGGGTCTCTTTCCATGCAATCACACCACCAAAAGTAAATACCATGAAGCCAGTAAGGCCACCAATAATCATCGAGCCTGTGGTCAGCTGTACGCTTAGCGCAGCAATGATAGCTGCCAGCGCTACCCAAATATGGCGTGGATTAATCGCTTTTTGCTCTTGAGTTTGAGTCAGCTCCGTTTGCTGATACTCACGAGGTTTACGATAGCTAATAAACATCGCCATCATTAGGCCGAAAATCATGCCTGCTGCTGGTAATAGCATCGCCATCGGTACTTGGCTGGCGTTGACTTCCAGGCCGTTAGCATGGAGGTTTTCAAGCAAAATGTTGTTGAGGAATATGCCACCAAACCCGACCGGTAAAACCATGTAAGGTGTGACCAGACCAAAGGTCAGCACGCAGGCGATAAGACGGCGATCTAGTTTCAATTTGGCAAATACGCCCAATAGAGGTGGGATCAAAATTGGGATAAAGGCGATATGCACAGGAATGACATTCTGCGAAGAAATGGTCACCAAAATCAATGCACTAAGCACTACGTATTTTAGTGCTGTCGAGCCTGCATCGCTGTTGCGACCGTTGATATGGGCAATTACTTTGTTGGCAAGAAGATCGGTGAGACCAGAGCGAGAAATCGCAACGGCAAAAGTGCCAAGCATGGCATAGCTAAGTGCAATCGTCGCACCACCACCTAGGCCACTTTCAAATGCGGTGACGGTGTCGGTAAGGCTCATGCCCGCCACGAGGCCACCGACTAAGGCGCTGAACGTCAGAGCGACGACAACGTTGACGCGTAATAATGCAAGCAAAAGCATTACGCATACAGAAATTACTACTGGGTTCATGTTACATCCGAGTTGTGTTTACAAATGATTTATTTTTCGTTTTGTTGTGATTCAATCAGCGGCCAACCACCAAGGGCTTTCCACTTATTGACGATACCGCAAAACAGCTCCGCTGTTTTTTCGGTGTCGTAAAGCGCTGAGTGCGCTTCTTTGTTGTCAAAATCCATCCCAGCGGTTCGACATGCTTTCGCCAGTACGGTTTGACCATAAGCCAGACCGCTAAGCGCCGCAGTGTCAAAAGTTGCAAAAGGGTGGAAAGGTACACGTTTCAGCTTACAGCGCTCACTAGCGGCCATAACGAAGTTATGATCAAAAGTGGCATTGTGCGCTACCATGATTGCACGGCTACAATCGGCGGCTTTTTGCTCTTTACGGACCAGTTTATAGATCTCTTTCAACGCCTCAGCTTCCGGTACTGCACCGCGCAATGGGCTAAACGGGTCACGGATACCATTGAATTCCAATGCTTCTTTTTCAAGGTTGGCACCTTCAAACGGTTCTATATGGAAATGAATGGTGCTTGCAGGGTGCAAGTCGCCGTTTTCATCCATACGCAGTGTGACGGCACAAATTTCCAAAAGTGCATCGGTTTTTGCATTGAATCCTGCGGTTTCCACGTCGATAACAACAGGGAAATAGCCTCTAAAGCGTTTTTTCAGGGTCAATGCGTCGTTTTCTACAGTCATAGTTGTGCTAATCCGTGTGACAAGCTCGGCATTATTGCAGATTATGTCGGTGAGCAAAATAACTTCTGTTGCCTTATTTCTTGTACACTTGGTATTAAAATTGCTTTTAATCCAACAGAGACGATTAATTGTCGCACTAAGTAACTGATTTCCCGTTTTCTTGCCTTGAAGTGGCAAGAGGTTACCGCGGCATGTAGGCAAAGAGAGTTTTATGACGCCCCGATACATACTTCCGACTATCGCTTTGATGTTAGGCGCTGCCAGTGCAGTCGCTCAGCCTCGCTATGTGGCAAAACCAGAGCAGTCTAACTGGACCATGGCGGTCAATAGCCCGTTGGAGTGTCGGTTAGTTCACCCGATTCCAAATTATGGTGTTGCGGAGTTTACTTCTCGTGCCAGCAAGAAAATCAACTTAGATTTTGAGCTTAAGATGCGTCGACCTATGGGGGAAACTCGCAATGTCTCTTTGATTTCGATGCCTCCTGCGTGGCGTCCGGGGGAAAACGCAGAGCGTATTTCTACTTTAAAGTTCTTTAAACAATTTGATGGTTACATCGGTGGGCAGCTGGCTTGGGGTATCCTATCAGAGCTAGAAAAAGGACGTTATCCAACTTTTAGCTACGCAGATTGGCAAAGCCGAGATGAGCGAGTAGAAGTGGCGTTGTCGTCGGTTTTATTCCAACAACCATATAATGCGTTCAGTTTGTGCATCAGCCAGCTTTTACCATACAGCTTTGAAGATATTTCGTTCACGATTTTGCATTATGATCGCAACAGTGATCAGTTAAATAAAGCGTCACAACAGCGTTTGGCAAAAATTGCGGAATATGTAAAACATAATAAGGACATCGATCTGGTATTGGTGGCGGCTTACTCTGACTCAACAGGTGGAAAGCAGAGCAATCAGAATTTGTCTGAGCGCCGTGCTTTAGTATTGCGTGATTATTTTGAATCTCTTGGACTACCTGCCGATCGCATTGAGATCCAAGGTTACGGCGAACGTCGACCAATCGCAGATAACACCTCACCGATTGGTAAAGATAAGAACCGTCGTGTGGTGATTTCGCTAGGCCGCAACCAAGTCTAATCAATAGGCTTTTGGGGAAGCTAAGCTTCCCTAATTGAGCTTGAAGTGGGCGATGACGTTACAGTTGGATGCCGTATCGATATGCTGAACGTGTTTTGCGACTTCTGGGTTAGGGTGGCGCTTCATAAAATCGACCAGCGCTTTTTGGCAGCAGCCGAGTGATTCGACAAAAGAATCACAACCTCGGTTTGGGCACTGCGGCACTAATGTTAGAAGCCTTTCTGACGCCAGTTGAAGGTATTTCAATTCATACTCTTCATCGCTGTTCATTCGCCAAAAATTAGCTAAGTTGTGGCAAGAGGTCACTTTGATCGTTAGTAGATCATCAAGGTGTAAAGTGTCACTTATCTCAAGCTGGTCTGAAATGGCTAATGCTTGCTGATAATGCAAAATGCAGCGTAAGTAATCTTGTTGATTGAGGGCATTATCGGCAAGAAGTGTGTGTTTCTCCCATTCTTGAATACTCATGATTTTCTCCAACTACCATGTCTTAACGAACCAAAGTTGCTTAAATCTAATTGATAACCATTATCATGTAAAGCAAGTGTTTTACTAAAGCACAAAAAAAGCGAGCTTCAGCTCGCTTTTAAGACACTTTCAATATTGCATGGCTTATCCGTTTAAGCCTTCACTTGCTGACTTGCTTTGAATTAGTTCAATCATGTAACCGTCTGGATCTTTTACAAATGCAATGTGCGTCGACCCACCTTTCACTGGACCAGGTTCACGGGTTACGTTACCGCCAGCGGCTTTGATGGCATCACATGTAGCGTAGATGTCGTCAAAACCTAGCGCAATATGACCAAATGCATTACCAAGATCATACTCCTTAGTGCCCCAGTTGTAAGTCAACTCAATCACGGCCCCTTGCGACTCATCTCCATAGCCGACAAACGCCAGTGTATATTCGTACTGTTCGTTGTCGTGTTGGCGCAATAAGTCCATGCCAAGCACTTCGGTGTAGAATTTGATGGATTTATCTAAATCACCCACGCGTAGCATGGTGTGAAGAACTCGAGCATTTTGCATTTTGATTATCCTTAACAAGTAGATATGGTTAAATTATATCTAATTCGGTTGCGACTGTTAGCGTTAATTTTATTACGTTTTTTTATTCTTTTGATAATGGATGGTTTGAAGGAGTCGTAGGTTCGGCAAGCAGAACTAGGAGCAGAAAGATAGAGCTATGTTGCGTCATAGCCATCAGCGCAATGGGCGTCGAACACAGTGCTCCATATAAGACAAAGCCCTAAAGGTTTCTTTAGGGCTTGAGATGACTTTGCCGTTATTCGTTCGGATAGACCTTGTCCTTAAACTCACATAAGTCTTCAATAATGCAGCTGCCGCAACGTGGTTTGCGTGCGACACAAGTGTAGCGTCCGTGAAGGATTAACCAGTGGTGAACATCGAGTTTGAACTCTTTAGGCACAACCTTGAGTAGCTTGGCTTCGACGTCATCGACGTTTTTGCCCATAGCGAATTTAGTGCGATTGGATACTCGAAAAATATGGGTATCTACGGCAATCGTTGGCCAACCAAAAGCCGTGTTTAACACCACATTGGCTGTCTTTCGACCTACACCGGGTAAGGCTTCTAGTGCTTCTCGGTTTTCAGGCACTTCACCACCATGCTGTTCAATCAAGATCTTACAGGTCTTGATGACATTTTCCGCTTTGGAATTAAAGAGGCCGATGGTTTTGATGTACTCTTTGACGCCATCAACCCCAAGGTCCAATAACCCCTGTGGCGTGTTTGCCACTGGGTAAAGCTTATCTGTGGCTTTGTTGACACTGACATCAGTTGCTTGGGCAGACAACAGGACCGCAATCAGCAGCTCAAATGGAGAAGACCAGTTAAGCTCCGTTTGCGGATTGGGGTTATCGGCTCTCAAGCGTTCTAATATCTCTTTACGCTTTGTATTGTTCATAGTGAAGGCTGCTTACAGTGTATTTTTATTAATTGGTGACTCGAGCTCGTTCGATCTCGGTTTTTGCCTCTTTGGGCTTTTTGTTTGCCATACGGCTATCGATAATGTTTTTGCCTGCGATGAGGAAACCCACACCGATAAATGCCCCCGGAGGCAGTAGTGCCAGCAGGAACTTGCTATCTATTTCAAATACTTGGATACGTAGTATTGATGCCCATTCGCCTAGCAAGAGGTCTGCACCATCAAATAAGGTGCCGTTACCGACGATTTCACGCAGTGCGCCTAGTGCAACTAGGGCAAGTGTCATGCCCATTCCCATCCAGAATCCATCAATTGCTGCTGGTCCTACTGCGTTTTTAGATGCGAATGCTTCGGCTCGGCCGATAATGATGCAGTTAGTTACGATCAGCGGGATAAATATACCTAGCGAGAGGTAAAGTCCGTAAGCGTAGGCATTCATTAGTAGTTGTACGCAAGTAACCAGTGATGCGATGATCATAACAAATACTGGGATACGTACTTCTTTTGGCACGTAATCTCGCACTAAAGAAACGGTCACGTTCGAGCCAACCAGTACTAGTAATGTCGCAATACCTAGACCCAGTGCGTTAGTGACGGTAGATGACACCGCAAGCAATGGGCACAGACCCAACAGTTGTACTAGTGCTGGGTTATTGTCCCAAACTCCGTTCTTAAACAGTTCTTTGTGGCTAGACATGATTATTCCTCCCCACAGTTGAGCGGTCGGCTACTGATGGTACGTGCGATTTGATGGTAGTAGATCGAAACGTTTTTCACCGCTTTTACGACAGCACGTGGCGTGATAGTCGCCCCAGTGAAACCGTCAAATTGGCCGCCATCTTTTTTCACTTGAAACTCTTTCATAGTTAGAGACTTCAGCTCAACATTTGCTGGCCCTTTATAAGTGGCGCTTGTCGTACCATCATGATCTCCACCACTGTTGTTTAGGTTAAGGCGCTTGCCTGCAAAACTATCGACCCAGTTGGTGACATTTCTATCGATCTTATCGCCTAGTCCCGGTGTTTCATTGTGCTCCAATACTCGTACGCCTGTGATGGCTCCGTAATTGGTAAAGCCAACTAGAATGCGGATCTCGCCGTTGTAGCCATCAGGTGCAATGGCTTCGATCGCAAGGCCGGTTTGATACCCTTTTTTACGAGCGATGTAGACTGGCATGGATTCATCTGTGCCGAGATATTTTGGGTTGTTTATCAGGGTACAGAATTTAAATAGGTCGTTGTCATGGGTTTCTTCTGGGATCACTTCATTGAGCAACTTGCGTAAGTTTTGCTGCTTTTGATAGGTGATCTGATCTTTGGTTAAAGCGTACGTTGCAACAACCAATCCGGTGGAGAGTAGGGCAAATAACGCCAGTACAGCACCATTTTTTTGAATTGCTTTGATCATGGTCTGTTCCCGTTAGTGTCCATAAGTTTTTGGTTTGGTGTAGTGATCGATTAACGGTACGCACATGTTGGCAATTAATACCGAGAAAGCGACACCATCAGGGAAGCCGCCCCATGTACGGATCACAAACACCAGAAAACCGAGCATAGCGCCAAAAATCAAACGACCTTTGACCGTCGTTGATGCTGATACTGGGTCTGTTGCGATAAAGAAAGCTCCAAGCATGGTTGCACCAGAGAGCAGATGCACAATAGGGCTTGGTGTTGTACCCGGCGCAAACAAGAACGCCAAGGTCGAGAAAAGCACTAAACTAGCTAGAAAAGCGACTGGGATGTACCACTGAATAATACGCAGTTTAATTAGCGCCAAACCACCAATGAGGTAGGCAAGGTTTACCCACTCCCAACCAATGCCCGCCAGTGCGGAGAATTGTGGTTTCGCCATAGTTTCTTGAATTGTCGAGCCTATGTATTCTGCGCTTCGTAATGCATCTAGAGGCGTGGCCATCGTGATGCCATCAATGCTGGTACGGAACTGTTGCAATGAGTAACCATCACCAGTGTACTCAGTAAAGATCAAGCAGAAGGCATCGACTAAACTGGCTTGATTAGGAGCCAAGTCGCTTGGTGCGATCCAACTGGTCATTTGCAGCGGAAACGAGATCAGCAATACCACGTAAGCGACCATTGCAGGGTTAAAGATATTCTGCCCAAGCCCACCATAGAGGTGTTTTGCTACAACAATCGCAAAGAACATACCTATCACTAAGATCCACCAAGGAGCCAGTGGCGGTATCGCAACCGCCAATAACCAAGCGGTGACAAAGGCGCTGTTGTCACGTAAAGCCCCGATCGGGTTGCGCTTACGTAGCAGCATGACTGCGCCTTCCATCAGCACGGCGAGTAGCAGGGCAAATATCAATTGGATCAAGGTGCCCCAGCCAAAAAAGTATAGCTGAGCAATGAGCCCCGGTATCGCACACAACGCAACGGTGCGCATCAAGTCTGGTGTGCTTTTACGATTATGAGCGTGTGGAGAGCTAGCGATAAAGAAAGACACTACTCATTCTCCTTAGTTTGTTTTTGTTGCATGGCTGCCTTACGTGCTTTGGCACGAGCGATGGCTGCTGCGACGGCGGCCTTTTTCGGGTCTTCTTGAGTTTCTGGCTCTGACTCTTGCTCAGTATCAGCTTGTGGCTCGGCATTTTCTTGCGCCGCTTTACGGGCTTTAGCACGAGCAATCGCCGCAGCGACAGCGGCTTTCTTCGGATCTTCGGCAGGCTCAGCCTCTTGCTCAGCTTCGATTTGAGGCTCGGTATTTTCTTGCGCCGCTTTGCGAGCTTTAGCACGAGCAATCGCCGCAGCGACGGCGGCTTTCTTCGGATCTTCGGTAGCATCAGCCTCTTGCTCAGCTTCGATTTGAGGATCGGTATTTTCTTGCGCCGCTTTGCGAGCTTTAGCACGAGCAATCGCCGCAGCGACGGCGGCTTTCTTCGGATCTTCGGCAGCTTCAGACTCTTGCTCAGTTTCGACTAGAGGCTCAGAGTTTTCTTGGGCCGCTTTGCGAGCCTTGGCACGAGCAATCGCGGCAGCGACGGCGGCTTTCTTCGGATCTTCGGCAGCCTCAGACTCTTGCTCAGTTTCGACTAGAGGCTCAGAACTATCTTGCGTCGCTTTACGGGCTTTAGCACGAGCAATAGCGGCAGCGACAGCGGCTTTCTTTGGATCTTCGGCAGCCTCAGACGCTTGCTCAGCTTCGTCTTGAGGCTGAGTATTTTCTTGCGCCGCTTTTCGAGCTTTAGCACGGGCAATAGCGGCAGCGACGGCGTCTTTTTTGGTACTGCTATCATCAGAGGTGCTGTTTGTTGTATCGTCTTGAGTATCCGTTGTCTGTTGCGCTGCTTTACGGGCCTTTGCTCTAGCGATAGCGGCAGCCACGGCATCTTTTTTGTCAGTGCTGTCTGCTGGCGAGTCGTTATCGGTTTGAACTTGCGCCGCTTTTTTAGCCTTTGCACGAGCAATAGCGGCTGCAACAGCATCTTTTTTCTCGGTAGCGTTCTCAGATTCAGACGTTTCTTGCGCTTGCTCTTGTGCTTGTTTGGCTTTACGCAGACGAGCTTCCTCTTTGCGTTTTTTGCGCAGCTCAATCATTTCACTGTTGTCAGGTTCTTGAGCGTTACTCTTAGCTGCTTCAGCTTGCTTTGCTTTGGCTCTTGCGATAGCCGCTGCGACAGCTGGTTTTGGCGCATTGTCTGGTTGTGCTTTCTGAGCTTTAACACGTTCAATAGCGGCAGCTACAGCATCATCACCACCCGTAGCTTTCATCTCTTTGCGTCGTTGCTCGGCGGCCTTTTTGAAGCGATTCTCTCGCTCAGCTTTTTCACGCTCAAGTCGTGCGTTACGTTCTTCAAATCGAGCTTTAGCTCGTTCTGCGGCTTGTGCTTCTTGCTGTTGAGTGCGAATTTCAGCTTTTGCTTGACGATAGTATTCGACTAGCGGGATCTCACTCGGGCACACGTACGCACATGCCCCACACTCAATGCAATCCTTTAGATTGAGCTCTTCACACTTCTGGTAATCAGCGTCTTTGGCATACCACTGCAATTGTTGTGGAAGAAGATTAGCAGGGCACACTTCTGCACATGATGAACAGCGAATACACTCCATTTCGTAGCGATTGGCTGGGATCTCTTTATGCGTTGGAGCCAAGATACAGTTAGTGGTCTTGGTAATAGGGACAGAGGTATGAGGTAACGTGAAACCCATCATAGGTCCGCCCAAAATCAGTCTTGGTGACTTCTTGCTTGGCTGATAGTCAAACTGATCAAGAAGGAACTGGATCGGAGTACCGATGCGGGTCCAAACATTTTGCGGCTGCTTGAAGCAGTTACCTGTTAAGGTGACTACACGCTCGGTGAGTGGCTCACCATCGATGATCGCTTTTTTAACTGCTTGCACCGAACCTACGTTTTGTACCAGCACGCCGATATCAGCAGGAATACCATTCTTAGGCACTTCCTGATTAGTCAAAATCTTAATCAGTTGCTTTTCACCGCCAGAAGGGTACTTGGTTGGGATCACTCGGATCACCAGATCTTTTTGTGTCGCAGCGACTTCAAGGGCTTTTACGGCTTCTGGCTTGTTATCTTCAACAGCGATGATGGTTAGCTCAGGCTTAAGGATATGCTCAATGATATCTATGCCTTGAATTATTTCATCAGCGTGCTCACGCATTAGAATGTCATCGGCGGTGATGTAAGGTTCACATTCGGCAGCATTGATGATCAGGATTTTGGTCTTGGCCATGCCCGATTGAATTTTCTTCGCCGTCGGAAATCCAGCACCACCCATACCAGAAACACCAGCCTGACGAATCGTTTCAATCAGGATCTCAGCGGTTTCTTGCTGATAATCTGGCATTGGCTGTCTATCGAACCACTTATCCTTGCCATCGGCTGTGATGACAATGCTGAGCTCAGCTAGACCCGATGGGTGGGTTGAGGTGCGAGGTTCGATAGCGGTGACTGTGCCAGAGGTCGGTGCATGAACAGGTAACATGAAGCTCAAAGGGCAATCGGTTAAGCGTTGTCCACGCAAAACTTTTTGACCCACTTCAACGCAGATATCGCCTGACTTACCAATGTGCTGCTTTAGTGGCAGCACAAACTCATTTGCCAGTGGTGCGTGACTGAGGGAAGTTTTAACTGATTGTTGCTTATTTTCTGGCGGGTGAACACCTCCGTGGAAGTCCCACAGATAACCAGAACGAATTTTCTCTACTAATGACAACATACTCAATCCTTATTGTTCTGCTTTTTGTGGTTGAGAATCGGTCACGTTGACCACTGGGATAGTGTTTAACTGCCACTTCCATGTTTCGGTAGTCGTTTCTACTGGGATCATTTCAATACAATCGGTAGGACAAGGAGCCACACACAGATCACAGCCCGTACACTCTGATTTAATCACGGTATGAAGTGCTTTGTTGCCGCCAACAATAGCGTCAACTGGGCATGCTGCGATGCATTTGGTACAACCGATGCACATGTCTTCATGAATAAAAGCAACTTTCTTGACGCTTTTTTCAGGATCATGTGCCATTTCGGTCGCTTCAACACCCATCAGGTCTGCCAGCTTTTCAATGGTAGCTTGGCCTCCCGGAGGGCATTTGTTGATTTCATCACCGTTGGCGATAGCTTCTGCGTAAGGGCGACAGCCTGGGTAGCCACATTGGCCACACTGAGTTTGTGGCAAGATTTCATCAATTTGCTCGACGATCGGGTCGCCTTCGACTTTGAATCGAATTGATGCGAAGCCCAAAATAGCACCAAAAAATGCGGCGAGAGCGGCGAGGGCTAAAATGGCGTAAAACATTGTTTCCATGGGTTACTTCACCAAACCAGTAAAGCCCATAAAGGCCAAAGACATCAAGCCAGCAGTAATCATTGCAATCGAAGCACCTTTAAATGGAACGGGAACATTCGCCGCTGCAATGCGCTCGCGCATCGAAGCAAACAAAATCAAAACAAGTGAGAAGCCAACGGCGGCACCAAATCCATACACGATAGATTCGATAAAGTTGTGGTTCTCGTTGACGTTAAGTAGTGCCACGCCTAGTACCGCACAGTTAGTGGTGATCAGTGGCAGGAAGATCCCCAATAGTCGGTATAACGTTGGACTGGTTTTGTGTACAACCATTTCGGTAAATTGAACCACTACGGCGATCACTAGGATGAAGCTCATGGTACGTAGGAATTCGATCCCTAGCGGCTTCAGAATGTAGCTTTCTACGAGGTAGGCGGTAACCGACGCTAGCGTCAGGACGAAGGTGGTCGCTAGTGCCATGCCGATAGCAGTATCAAGCTTTTTTGACACTCCCATGAAGGGGCAAAGGCCTAGAAATTTTACAAGAACAAAGTTGTTGACCAGTACGGTACCAACAAGCAGTAGCAGATACTCTGTCATAGCATCTCTATATAATTAAATCAGATCTTAACATTATCCTTGTTTGAGAGCGTTTTAACAACCAACCACCAATAGGGATTTAGTCATTTGATGCTAAAGTGGTCAACTTTTTTGAGAAATTAGATTTTATTGGGGAAAAGGGAAAAGGGAAAAGGGAAAAGGAAAGGAGGGGGAATGTTCCTTTCCAATTTCCCTTGGTGAATAAACGCTACGCTGGGGTGAGCGTTAATGCGTAGCGATAGTGTTTCTTCTGAAGACGAAACTCTTGGTGAACACTCGGGCTCCATGAGTCATCACCACCGACACCCATATGAGCGTGGTCGATGTTAAGTTCGATGGTATCTGCGCCCACCAAGTCATAGGTGTGCTTAGCTGTGGCAAGCATGGCTTGGCTGTAACGGCTCGCATTGAACATAAACTCACCATCGACTTGGATACGATTCACTTTGAGTCGGTCGGTGCCACAACGCAATCCGTTATCTGTTGGGAAGATGTAGTTAGTATGCAGTGCTTCCAGGTCAAGTGCATAATGACCATATCTTGCTGCTGCTAAGCGATCAGGGTAGTTCTCAAATGGTCCTAAACCACGCCATTCTATCGACTGTTCGCTAAGAGGCAGACCTAACGTGATGCCGATGCGAGGCATTGGAGGTAGATGCTCCGCAAGTTTTACGTCAACCTCGAGTGAACACTCCCCTTGGTCGTTAATTTGATAGTACCAAGTGGTTATTGCCTGCAATTGATCTTGGTACCGATAGGCAAAGGTCGATGTAATGCGAACCGCAGATGATGATTGATCGGCTTCAAATCCGATGCACTCTCGTTGCCACTCACCAATGCCAGCTTCTTGCCAGCGACAGATCCACGCATTTGGGTCGACGTTATCAATTTCGCTGACACCGATATCATTATCTAACGGTGCACGGAAGAAATTATCACTGAGCGGGGATGCGAGTTGCTCTTCACCTTCTACCGACCAAGCTTGGAGCAAACCTGAGGCAAGGTCCCAATGCCATTGCTGAGATTGGATGCCACAGTTCACCACAACGTCACTGTCTGTCGATTGGATAGTGAGCGAATCCGATGGCTTAGCGGTTGGCAATTCAAGGCTATTCTCATTTGTCAGGGCAAACTGTTCGCTACTTAGAATATGGTGCGCCTGCGCCCATGCAGTGGACTCTTTGAGGATGATGTCAGTATTTAGGTGATATTTGGCCCCTGCTTTTGTTGCATAGTCGAGTTCGATGTCAATGCGCTGAGTCTGCTTTGGTGCAAGAGACAATTCACATTCACCTGATGCTATCGCTTGGCCATCTTCCAGCAAGGTCCAAGTTAGTCGCTCATTATCTGTGCTTTTGAACAGGTATTCGCTGGTGGCGTTTAACACCAATGCTGATGAGCTTTGCTCAACTAGTGCTAGGGTTATCATTCTCTGACAGTATTTAGCTTCTTCAATCGTCGGGTGAAGAGTGCGATCGGGGAAAATTAGGCCATTAATACAGAACTGTCGGTCATTGATTTCGTCGTTAAAATCACCACCATAAGCCCAGTATTTGTCGCCATTTGGCGCAGTTTTGGTCAAGCCTTGGTCCACCCAGTCCCAAATAAACCCACCTTGGAGGCGTGGGTAGTCACGAAACGCATCCCAATAGTCGGCAAAACTGCCGAGACTGTTACCCATAGCGTGTGCATATTCACACAGGATAAGAGGTCGTTGTTCATTAGGAAGAGACACCCATTTTTTGATTGGCCATTTAGGCACGGCTTCATCTTCGACGGTGGCATCAACGCGGGCATACATAGGGCAGATAATGTCAGTTGCACTGGTATTTGCACCGCCGCCCTCATATTGAACTGGTCGAGACGGGTCATACTGTTTGGCCCAAGCGTACATAGCGTCATGGGTTGCACCGTGGCCTGATTCATTACCTAGAGACCAGATAATGATTGAAGCGTGGTTCTTATCTCGCATCACCATCTGCGTGAAACGACTCATATAGGCGTTTGACCATTGAGGGTCATTAGAGAGGCGATTCATCGGTTCCATACCGTGGGTTTCGATATTGGCCTCATCGCATACATACAAACCGTATTCGTCACACAACTCATACCAACGTGGGTGGTTAGGGTAGTGTGCCGTTCTCACCGCATTGAAGTTATTTTGTTTGAGCAGTTTGATGTCTTGGATCATGTCTTCTTCAGTCATGACGTGACCCAGCTCAGGGTGGTGCTCGTGTCGGTTAACACCACGGATCAGTAGCGGCTCTCCATTGAGAGTAAGCTGACCATCTTTGATCTCAACAGCTCTAAATCCAACATTGTAGCTTTCACTTTCTAGGTGCTGGCCATCAGGACACAGCAGCGACACCACCACACGATATAGGTTAGGTAGTTCAGCGCTCCACTGTTTTGGCTCACGTACCGCTAACGTTGAGAAAACAACATCTGCGTAGCTTCCTCGTTCATCAATACGTTTGTTATGTGGTTTGTCCGTCACGCTAGCAATCAGCTCATCACCATCAAAAAGCTGTGTCTGTACCTGTAAATTACTGCGACCTTTGAGCTGGGTAGTGATCGACAGTGAACCATCTCGGTAACAAGCATCAAGGGTTGGAGTGATAAACACATCTTCGATGCACTCGGCTGGTTTTGAAAGTAATGTGACGTCACGGAAAATACCGCTTAGCCACCACATGTCTTGATCTTCTAAGTAGCTGCCATCACTCCATCGGATCACCATGACGGCGATCTGGTTGGTGCCGGCTTTTACAAAAGCTGAAAGGTCAAACTCAGAAGGCAGGCGGCTGTCTTGGCTGTACCCGACCCATTGGCCGTTGCACCACAAGTGAAATGCTGAGTTGACGCCATCAAAGATGATGCGCAGCGTCTCGGCGAGGTCGCTTTCAGTCAGTTCAAACTCAGTACGGTAGCAGCCGGTTGGATTATCTTCAGGCACAAATGGCGGCTTAACCTCAAACGGATATTTTACGTTGGCATAAATCGGCTTATCGTAGCCCTGCATCTGCCAGTTGGACGGTACAGTAATTTTGTCCCAGTCATTACCAGCAAAATCAGTTGCTATAAACTGCTCATCAACCAGTTCAGGCTTGGCAAACAGCTTGAACTGCCATAGACCATTCAAGGAGCGGCGATTGCTATTGGCTTGAGCAAGAGCATCCGCCTTGCTGCGATAGCCAAACAAGGGGCTATGAGCCTTGAGGGTATGCTGGTTTACCACCTGCGGGTTTTCCCAGTCACGTCTTTGGATAATATCTGCAAATGCCGCCATCATGTTCCTACTTATATGGTCTATTTTCCTATGATGGCAGCAAGTGTAGAGAATGATTGGAAACGTTTACATGATGAAGGTGGCATTTTACCTAATCACCCAGTTTTCATCGATTAGGATGTGATCTTGATCGGTCATTAAAGATCCTCACCTAACATTTTACGCCCTTTGTGTAAACGTTTCCAATTAGTTGATGGTGAGCTCACAGTAAATTGAACGTGTATCAGTATGATGGCGGAAACCAAAGTGATTATGGACAATCAGACAATGCCACAAACAAATCTCTTTACCCTGATTGGGACAAATAGCCAGTTGATCCTTGAGCTTGGCGAGTATGCCGAGATCCTCCATTGGGGCCAGCCAGTGAGCGGTGACCTAGAGAGCTACCGCCAATCCCTGTATCGCCCTGTGCCTTATGGTCGCCTTGATAAGGATGTGGCTCTTACCCTTCACCCCGAGTTAGGACGAGGCCTATTCAGTAGCCCAGCGTTGGAAGGGGATAGGCAAGGACAGGACTGGGCGCCAGTATTTAGCATCGAGAATATGCTGCAGGGTGATAACAGCATTCTTATCGACAGCGTTGATGAGCAAGCAGGCCTTCGTTTATACGCTGAGCTTAGGTTAGACAGCAATGATGTATTGATGATGCGTCAGACCCTGACCAATACCAAGCCAGAGCAATATCATGTGCATCGCTTTGCCAATACGCTGCCGCTACCTGCAAGAACCAAGGAGCTGATGACCTACTATGGCCGTTGGGTGCACGAGTTTCAGACCCAGCGCCAGCCAATAAGTCATGGTGGCTATCAGCAGGAAAACCGCCGTGGACGTACCTCTCATGAACATTATCCAGCGCTTGTGGCAGGCACCAATCACTTTGATGAGCTTCATGGAGAGGTTTGGGGGTTCCACTTTGCTTGGAGTGGCAACCATCGAATGCGTGTGGATGTTAAAACCGATGGCCGCCGCCAGCTACAGGCTGAGGCACTTTACCTACCGGGAGAGATTGTTCTACAGCAAGAGCAGAGCATTACGACCCCTTGGCTCTACGCAAGCTATAGCGATACTGGCCTGAATGGCATGAGCCAGCAATTCCATTCTCATGTACGTCAGTCAATCCTGGCGCCTGAGATCTCTTCCAAACCTCGCCCTATTCATCTCAATACCTGGGAGGGGATCTATTTTGACCATGACCCAGATTACATTCTGTCGATGGCAAGCCAAGCTGCAGATATGGGCGTGGAGCGATTTATTATTGATGATGGCTGGTTTAAAAAACGCAATGGTGACAACGCAGCGCTAGGGGATTGGTTCCTAGATCAAGATAAATATCCGAATGGCCTAGAGCCCATTATTGAGCACGTAAATCAGCTCGGCATGGAGTTTGGTCTCTGGTTTGAGCCAGAGATGATCAACCCTGACTCTGACCTGTTTCGTCAGCATCCTGAGTGGGTATTAGGTGTTGAGGGTTATGATCAACCTAAGGGACGCAATCAGTATGCCATTGACCTACAAAATCAGGACGCCTTTGACTATCTGTTGGAGCGCCTTGATCACTTTCTTAGTCAGTACAATATTGCCTATATCAAATGGGATATGAACCGAGAGATTGTGCAGCCAGCACATAATGGACAAGCCGCAGGCTATGGGCAGGTTAAGCGCTATTATGCGTTGGTGGATAAGGTGAGAAGCAAGCACCCAAATGTTGAGATTGAGTCGTGCGCCGCAGGTGGTGGTCGGATCGACTTTGAAGTCTTAAAGCGAACTCACCGTTTTTGGGCATCTGATAACAATGATGCTTTGGAGCGTCAAACGATTCAGAAGGGGATGAGTTATTTCTTCCCGTCTGAGGTGATGGGTAGCCATATTGGTGCCAGCCACTGCCACTCGACCCGACGCAAGCACACGATTAACTTTCGGGGCATTACGGCACTATTCGGTCATATGGGCTTGGAGTTAGACCCGGTTAAGGAATCCGACCAAGAGAAGCAGGGCTTTGAGCGTTACGTAGAGCTACATAAATCCTTGCGCCCTTTGCTGCATAGTGGCACCAGCTGGCGCTTGCCAACCGATGATGACGCACAGCAGGCTCTTGCAGTGGTCGCCAAGGATAAGTCACAGGCAGTCGTCATGATTGCCCAGCTTGCTATGCCAATCTATGCCACCAGTGGTCACCTAAGAATCGCAGGCCTAGACCCTAATTCAGAGTACCGAGTAAGCGTGTTGGATAAGCCCCAAGATTTAGACTCGATTGTTGCCACTCAGCCACAATGGGTGAGTGAGGATAACTGCGTGTTGTCTGGAGAGTGGTGTGAGAAGGTTGGCTTGACTATGCCAATTCTGGACTCTGAGAGTGCAGTGTTGCTGAGGCTCGATAAAGTTAAGTAAAGTTTGGAGATTAGATATGGCTTTCCCTATAGGGGCTAATCCATACAGAAAGATATTTACCTTGAGTCCTATGTGCCCCCGCTAAGCTTAACTAAATGTAGTTAAAGTTAATCGCTTTACTTTTATAGGACCCTGAACTAGTCGGTCGATTGTAGTGGTCAACTAAAATTGGTCACAGTCTTGTAAGTTTCTCGATACTGCCTTGGTTTAGAGGAAGCGGGAGCGTTCATGACCTTTGTTTTTATTTGGGGGGAGTCTACAAGAAGATGATTTGAGCTATGTCTCAAATAGGCCAGATTTTTCTGCTACCGAGTGAGTCTGACCGTTTCTCGTATGACGCACGCTCGGTATCCGGTGATGTGCTTTTTATATTCAATTTGATTTATCAGTCTTCCCACATTCCGCATCAGGCGAGTGACTCTGTATTTGTTGTATGTCGCACCTTAGCTCCATAGATAACTTAAAGCCTTGTAGGTGCTACAAGCACTTTTAAACCAAGAGTGCTTAGTTACTGCAGCGGTTCTTTCAGACTAATTTCGGCTGTTTAGCCATGAATAAAAGCTACTGCGATGGATACTAAGAATTGACTGTATTGGACATGTAGGTGGTTTATCAAATCTAGATTCAATGAATGAGAACTTGTGATCCACTGACGAAAAATACGGTGGCTTCCTTAAAGATGTCACACTCCTGAATCACACATTTTAATTCCATTTCAAGCTACCTTATCCGAGCGGACAGTTCTTTTAATCACAAGTGGTTCATCGATTCAGCCATGTCGGTTAAAGGTAGGGTGAGACCCTTTAACTGGAGAGTTTAGATTTGTTAACAGTCGCTCTCAATTTCATCCTATATTAAATTTTGGCTGAATGTATTCTGTCACTCCTTACAAGTACTTTCGGGTAAATTATGACTATATATCAAAAGCTTGAGTCCGGAGTTAGAAGCTATTGTCGGCATTTTCCATTGGAGTTGGATACAGCTAAGGCATCTAAAGTTACTACTGTTGATGGCACCTGCTATATTGATTTCTTGATGGGATGTGGCAGTTTGAATTTTGGCCACAACCCCCCTCCGCTACAATCTGCGCTCTCAGAATATATTCAAGCAGATGGTGTTGCGATGACAATGGATTTTCATTCTTCTGCCAAGTCTCAGTTTTTAACAGATTTTAACAATATTATTCTGCGACCGCGCAAATTAGAGTACAAGTTGCATTTTACTGGACCAACTGGGACAAATGCAGTTGAAGCAGCCTGCAAGATTTTTATGAATGGGCTGAGCGAAAATGTTCATGGTATGGGAGATGCTGGTTCGCTGAGTTTAGCTTCATTGCGTGCGATGGCGATTATAAATCAGGTTGCTAGTAATACTCTAGGTACCTCAGCAACGCATGAGCTGGTGGAAATAGAGTGATATGAGAGCTGAAATAATTTCTCTTTTATTATTGTTGGTGTCGATTATTGGCACACCTGGTCCAAATAATACCTTATTGGCAGTATCGGGGCTCCAGCGTGGTTATATGCAGACATTACCATTATTGCTGGCTATTAATTTTGGCGTGGTAAGTGTTATAGCGTTATCAACTCTTGGTGCAAGCAGTATGCAAGAGCAGATTATGGTACATGCTAATTTGCTTTCCAGTATAGGAGCTATAGCTCTGATTTACATTGGTATTGCTTCATGGCCTAAGACTTGTGCTGAGGGTAGCGAAGTTAAAATGGTATCGCCGCTATTGATGGCAATTTTGCAAATAGTCAACCCCAAAATTTGGATGATTGCTGTTAGTGTAGTGACCACCTTTTCAATCTCGTTACAGGCGACAACTATATGCCTACTAACACTAGTTTGTGGCCTTACTCTCAATAGTTTATGGGTGTTGTCTGGGAAAGTAGTCAGCTCTAGTTTAAATCAATTGTCTTCGCAAGCAGTGTCAAAATTGGGTGCTGTATTGATTATTGGCATTGGTCTTAAAATACTGTTGACTGATTTAGTCTGATTTTTCACCGAAAGTGCATGTTATCTTTAGTTACGCTTAAAGTTGCACTTGAATACTCAGTGTTTGACTCTGGTACTGTCTGGGAGTAACACCAAAGGCTAGCTTAAAATTTCGTGTTAAGTGGCTTTGGTCATAAAACCCACAGTTGAAAGCCACCGTGGCGATATCCTTACCTTGTGACAGGTAGCATTTCGCCATGATGGTTTTTTTTTGTAATAAAAACTGATGAGGCGTTATGTTGAAGTTCTGTTTAAATACCCTTATGACCTGATACTTATCGAGGCTACACAGGTGTGCTAAGTCTTGAAGAGTGATGTTTTGGCTCCAGTTATTTAGCATGTAATCAAGTAATTTTCTTGCTTGCTTCCGTTCCTTTGTTACTAATCTAGATGGTGCTTGAGTAACTCCATACTGAGAAAATAAGCCGATCAAAGAGTGGATCAACAGACTTTCTTTAGTGATATCTAAGCTATGTTGTTCGAAGGCTAGGTGCAGTTGTAATAAATTGGAATACAACCGTGAGTTACTAATAATTGGTTGACTAATACAAGGCTCAACAGCTAAATCGAATTGCCGCATATAAGTTTGTAGAGCTTTTGTCTCCAAATAGAACATTCTATACTGCCAACCACACTCTGATGCTGGAAATCCGGTATGTATCTCCGCTGGGTTAATAGCGATAATGGATTGTTTCGGTAATAGGTGCTTTTCACCGTTAAAGTGAATACCTTCAACACCATCAGTGATTACCCCTATAGCTAATTCCTCGTGCCAATGTTTTTTGAATTCAAAACGCAAATATCTAGCGCTCAAGAGCTCTATCCAAGAAAAGTCTTCGTTGCGCCACAACGTTGAATATTCATTCATGTCCATACAAATTGAATACCTTTAGTAAATTGTAATTTGAAAGTTACTTACGATAAAAAGCAACAATCTTTTGTAGCTAATAGCTACAGAGTAAAAAATGAAGGTTTTATTAGTTTTTTGGCAATTATGAAAGTAGTGCAATGCTCTAAGGTTATGAATAGTAACAAGTTTCACTAAGAATGCCAGTTAGAAAGTATTGTTTCAACACGGTATGATGATGTCCAAGGTTATGGAGCCGGACTCTACGCCTATCACAGTATTTTAAATTTGAATTAGCGTACCTGTTGTTTATTTGGAAATATCGAATATTCACCTCAATGGCTGATGAGATGCGTTTTCCTGGAGAAGAACTCGCTGAGTTATATCATTACAGCTAGGAAATAGGACTAGGGTATTGAGAGATGAAGCCGCCGCTCTTGAGCTGCTAGTATACGCTCAGAAGTAAGAAGCCTAACATGATAGAGCAAGAGCTATGGGGAACATTACTCTATTGTAACCTGATACGAGTGGGAATGACTTTGGCAGTGAAGAAGCTAGATAGTGTTTGGCTAAATCACCTAAGCTTTACCAGTTGTTCATTGGTAATTACACAGTTCTTCGTAAGACTTCCACTGACCAGCCCTAGCAACATAACCAAATACTATGAAGTCCGTTGGAAAAAATGAGGTACTTTCAGCTTCCCTCTAGACGTGAAGATAGCTCATATCGAAGGTGAGTGAAATCAACGAAATACAAAAATGCCAGTCAGCTAAACTGACTGGCATTACGCCCTAGGGGATCATTTATAATTTGGCTCCCCCTGCGGGACTCGTACGGGCCGGCCATCCGGCTGTGACATATCTATCGTTCACAGAGTCTTAAAACGCAAAAACCGCAACTGAGTGAGTTGCGGTTTTTTAAATCTGGCTCCCCCTGCGGGACTCGAACCTGCGACATACGGATTAACAGTCCGCCGTTCTACCAACTGAACTAAGGGGGAATAAGTGCTGCGAATGTTAAGAAAAGCCCCTTGCTATGTCAACCCAAAATCGATGACTTTTTACTAAAAATTATTTTGAATGAATTCTTTACTTGCCGCTAAGCCTTGCTCTGTCTGGGCTAGCAAAACTTATCCACCAAAATTGTGGATAACTATGTTGAAGAATGCTTAACAACTCAAATTGCAGCAGAACTCAAATAAATTTTAATTTATAAAATGCTGGCAAAGGTCTTGTTCCCACAGGTTTTTTCAGGGCGTAGTGTTGAAAGTGAAAATGTGAATAAAGTAACTAAAAAGTCAATTAAAGAACTGTTCTGGGGAAAACTAGTGGATTATTTTGTTGCGTTTTTAGAGGGGGATCTCTAGCAGGGCAAAGAACAATACCAGAAACAGCGGTACAGATCCACTCAATAAATCAAACAAGCTAAAAATTAGACAGATATTTTTTGATTGCTTGGTTGACCATACATACCGCTCACGTGACAATAATAAGATTGAGTCAAAGTAGGATACTGACATGGCCAAAACTTTCGATTTGGTTTCCAAATATCAACCTTCTGGGGATCAACCCACCGCAATAGCACAGCTGATCGATGGACTTGATTCTGGATTGGCACACCAAACCTTGTTGGGTGTTACTGGGTCGGGTAAAACCTTTACCCTTGCGAATGTGATCGCTTCTGCCGAAAGGCCGACGATTTTGCTTGCGCCTAATAAGACACTGGCGGCGCAGCTTTATGGTGAGATGAAAGCATTTTTCCCCAACAATGCGGTTGAGTATTTTGTTTCTTACTATGATTACTACCAACCAGAAGCTTATGTGCCAACCACTGATACTTTTATCGAAAAAGATTCCTCTGTGAATGCACATATTGAGCAAATGCGCTTATCCGCCACCAAAGCGTTGCTTGAGCGCAAAGATGCCATCATCGTCGCCTCGGTTTCGGCAATTTATGGTCTAGGTGATCCTGAGTCCTATTTGAAGATGATGTTGCATGTCCGTCGTGGCGATATGATGGACCAACGAGATATTTTGCGTCGACTGGCCGAGCTACAGTACAGCCGTAATGACGTGGCCTTCGAGCGTGGTCAGTTCCGAGTGCGTGGTGAAGTGATTGATATCTTCCCTGCCGAGTCAGAACAAGATGCTGTGCGTATCGAGATGTTCGACGACGAGATAGAATGCATCAGTCTGTTTGACCCACTTACTGGGGTAGTGAAACAGAAAGACTTGGCGCGCTACACCGTTTACCCTAAAACGCACTACGTTACCCCTCGTGACCGGATGCTCGAAGCCATTGAGCAAATTAAAGTTGAGTTAGAGCAACGCAAAAAGTACTTGCTAGAGAACAACAAACTGCTAGAAGAGCAGCGCATTTCCCAACGTACTCAATTTGATATCGAGATGATGAACGAGCTGGGTTTCTGCTCAGGTATCGAAAACTACTCAAGATTCTTGAGTGGCCGTTTGGAAGGTGAACCGCCTCCGACACTATTTGATTACCTGCCGCCGGATGGCTTATTGGTGATCGATGAATCACACGTGACGGTGCCACAGATTGGCGCTATGTATAAAGGTGACCGCTCTCGTAAGGAAACCCTCGTGGAATACGGTTTCCGCTTACCTTCTGCGCTCGACAACCGCCCAATGAAATTTGAAGAGTTCGAGTCAATTGCACCGCAGACGATTTTTGTATCAGCTACACCGGGCAACTATGAGCTGGAAAAATCTGACGGGGAAATTGCTGATCAGGTAGTACGTCCTACCGGCTTGCTTGACCCTGAACTTGAGGTTCGTCCGGTCGCAACACAAGTTGATGATTTGTTATCTGAAGTGCGCAAACGTTCAGAAATTAATGAGCGAGTGTTGGTGACGACGTTGACTAAGCGTATGGCTGAGGACTTGACCGAATATTTGCATGAACATGGTGTGAAAGTTCGTTACTTGCATTCAGACATCGACACCGTTGAGCGTGTTGAAATCATCCGCGACCTGCGTTTGGGTGAGTTTGATGTACTGGTCGGTATCAACTTGTTGCGAGAAGGTTTGGACATGCCAGAAGTGTCGCTGGTGGCAATCTTAGATGCGGATAAAGAAGGTTTCTTGCGCTCTGAACGCTCGTTGATCCAGACCATTGGTCGTGCGGCTCGTAACCTGAACGGTAAAGCTATCTTGTATGCTGATTCGATCACTAAATCGATGAAGAAAGCGATGGATGAAACCAATCGACGTCGCGACAAGCAGCAAGCGTATAACCTAGAGCAAGGTATGGAGCCTCAAGCACTGCAAACCAGTGTAAAAGACATCATGGAATTGGGAGATATTACCAAGGCCAAGGCAAAACGTGGCACCAACAAGCAAGTACCGTTGGCAAAAGTGGCGGAAGAGTCCAATACTTATCAAGTGCTAACACCACAGGAGCTAGAGAAGCTAATTACTAAGCTTGAGAATGAGATGTACAAGCACGCTCAAGACCTAGAGTTTGAGCTTGCCGCAGCAAAACGTGATGAGATAGAAAAGCTAAAATCGCAATTCATTGTTAACAGTTAGGGGGCAGTGCGCTCCCATCTGGTATAAACAGGCAAAAAAATAGCCAACAAGAAATCGAGTCTCGTTGGCTTCATTTTGTGAATACTTTGTTCACTAACAACGTCAGTTGGCTAGGTGACCCATGTGGGTCGATATAAGTAATGCATTTAGCATGCCAATATAAAATTGCCGAAAATATGCGACTGGCTTTGCTTTTTTAGCTAAAAAGACTATCATTGAATTGCAAAATGCAAATCATAATGCAAAACAATTATTAATATGCAACGGCTAGGAAATGCAAAACAATAACTTATCTCCAAGGACTAAGTATCTTCTGATGGTTGAAGATACCGCTTCTGTCGCAGCACTGTACCGATCTTACCTGATGCCACTCGGTATCGATATCAAGATCGTAGGTACTGGTGAAGACGCTATTGCCAGCCTAGACAAACGCATTCCTGACCTTATCCTGCTCGATTTGCGACTGCCTGATATGACAGGTATGGACGTACTTGAATCGGTGAAACGCAAATATCCTGATGTACCAGTGATCTTTATGACGGCACACGGTTCGATTGATACCGCCGTTGAAGCAATGCGTAAAGGTGCACAGGATTTCTTGATCAAGCCGTGTGAGGCTGACCGCCTTCGTGTCACTGTTAACAACGGTATCCGCAAAGCAGGCAAACTGAAACTACTCGCTGACGAACCAGGCAGTAACAACTATCAAGGCTTTATCGGTAGTAGCCAAACCATGCAAGCCGTTTATCGCACTATTGACTCGGCAGCACCAAGTAAGGCGTCGGTATTTATTACCGGTGAAAGTGGTACGGGTAAAGAAGTTTGTGCTGAAGCAATTCACGCAGCGAGTAAGCGTGGTGACAAGCCGTTTATCGCAATTAACTGTGCAGCTATCCCCAAAGATCTGATTGAAAGTGAACTGTTCGGCCACGTGAAAGGTGCGTTTACCGGGGCATCTACCGATAGACAGGGCGCAGCAGAGCTTGCTAATGGAGGAACCTTGTTCCTAGATGAGCTTTGCGAAATGGATCTTGACCTGCAAACGAAACTTCTTCGATTTATTCAAACCGGTACGTTTCAAAAAGTAGGCTCTTCAAAAATGAAGAGTGTAGACGTGAGATTTGTCTGCGCAACCAACCGTGATCCGTGGAAAGAAGTGCAAGAAGGCCGTTTTAGAGAAGATTTGTACTACAGACTGTACGTAATTCCATTGCATCTTCCACCGTTAAGAGAACGTGGTGAAGATGTGGTAGAGATTGCTTATTCTTTGCTCGGTTTTATGTCGAATGAAGAAGGAAAAGGTTTTGCTCGCTTCGCACCAGACGTTATTGCTCGATTTGTGAATTACGAGTGGCCGGGTAACGTTCGTCAGCTACAGAACGTGCTACGAAATGTGGTAGTCCTAAATCAAGGCAGCGAGATCAGCATGGAAATGTTGCCGCCACCGCTTAATTTACCGAGTGCCTCGGCCGCAACAATGGCTTCAAGCGGTGAAATTTCTACTACACTTGGAGTAGAAGACATCCGTCCACTTTGGATCACCGAAAAGCAAGCGATAGAGCAGGCCATCGACTTGTGTGAAGGAAATATTCCCCGTGCTGCTGGATATTTAGAGGTCAGCCCTTCGACCTTATATCGTAAGCTTCAAAGCTGGAAAGAAGTTGAAACCATCAAGTAATCGGTACGATTGACGGAATCTAGACAATTGGCTTACGAGCCGTTAAGTTAAGCAAGTAAATAACTAGTAACTAACAAAACTGTCACAAGAAGAATAACTAGAGGACCAACGATGACAAGAGTTGTCAACACCGACAGGATCAGTGAGCTGGCAAACGACATTGGTGAAGAAAATCTACCCATGTTGTTTAACATCTTTATCGGTGAGCTAATGGATTACGCAGAAGCTTTAGCCAACGCCCCAAGTGAGCAGTTACAAGCGGAAGATCAGTTGAAATCTATCAGTCATTCGCTAAAAAGTAGTGCAGCCAGTTTCGGCGCTGAGCAGCTTTGTGACTTTGCGACTAACTTGGATGCAAGGTACAAAACAGGGGAGGTGATCAGTACTAATGAGAATCGACAAACAATGATTGAGTACCTCAACACCACCCGCGAAGAGTATTTGAAACTATCGCAATAAATTTTCTATCGCTAGCTGTAACTTGTCTCTGTCGTGACGCCAATCGTGATTGACAGAGGCAAGACTGGTTTGAACTATTTCCTCTACCGCCTCCATTGGTTCGACTGCATCTTCGCTTAACAGCACATCAATTTTTCTGCCTTGGCAAGCACGTTGGCACCAGCGCAGCTTCTCATCTAATGACATACGACCAGCAGGGCCATACTCTGGTGACAGGTTGTTTATGAACACCACTTTAGCCTTGGTGTTGGCTGCAATTGCTTTGCCCATTGCAGGGAGGAGTATCGGCGGCATAATACTGGTCAGAAAGCTGCCGGGTCCTAAAATGATTGCATCGGCCTGTGCAATCGCTTCAATGGCCTCTTTAGTCGCAGGAACTTCAGGCTCAACGTACAGTCTTTGCAGGTCTTGCTCCATTTCATCCACATTGGTTTCGCCACGTACCCATTCACCTTCTTCCGACAAAGCGGTCAGATCTGCTGGGTATTCCGACATCGGTACGATGTTCACTTCGACTTTAAGCATATCTCGGATCAAGTTGATCGCATCCAGTGGCCTGACGGATAAGTTATCAAGCGCCGTTAGCATGAGGTTGCCAAGGTTGTGGTTGTTGAGCTCACCATCGCCTTTAAAACGATACTCAAACATCATCGATCCAATGGATGGTTCGGTGATTAACTGGTTGATGCAGTTGCGAGTATCGCCCCAAGCAATTCCTCCTTGGCAACTGCGGATCCGCCCAGTAGAGCCGCCATTATCTGTGGTAGCAACGATGCCTGTTGCATTGGAACCAAAATCTTTTAGTGCGGCCAGCATACGACCTAGCCCATGACCACCACCGATGGCGACCACTTTTTTGTTGTTATATAGCGTTGTCATTGTTTTCGTCATTATTATGGTTATCTCGCCGCTCAAATTATCCCAAACCTTCATGTGTGGCGAGGGAAATTGTCACAGAAGTTGATATTGGTAGCGAGCATGCAAGTTACTGTGGTAATGGGGAGTCAAAATTCCCCTTGGTTCGCCCATAAATGATTAGAAAATAGTCGCCCGAGACGATCAAAGCATCATTTTTTGCTTTATCAGTAGCAAGAGTAGGGAGAATTGAGTATTTTTATAAGAACGCATCCTCGCTGGTGATACTAGTGGGGACTGCCATAACTCCGAGCTTCGTTCACTAAGTCTTAGGATAAGTGATGGAAGCCAGTGACAGGTTGTCACAAGGGTTTACTTGGAAATGGGTAAGCCTCCCGTGTTTGGAAAGGTGTTCCGTGGCGATTCAATTCGAAGATAGATTCCAACGCAAGTTTCATTACTTGCGCTTGTCCGTTACAGATGTCTGTAACTTTAAATGCACATATTGCTTGCCTGATGGGTATCGTCCTAACGGGCGCAAAAACTCGTCTTTTTTAAGCTTAGAAGAGATCAAACGTGTCGTTGATACGTTTGCACTTTGTGGCACCAGTAAGGTTCGTATTACTGGTGGTGAGCCAAGTCTACGCAAAGACTTTACCCAGATCATTGAAACCATTGCCAATACTGATGGCATCGATAAGGTGGTGACCACCACTAATGGTTATCGTATGGCAAAAAACGTTGCTGAGTGGCGACGGGCAGGCCTAAACGGTATCAATGTTAGTGTGGATAGTTTGGACCCACATATGTTCCATCAAATTACCGGCGAAAATAAGTTCTCTGAGGTAATGGAAGGTATCGATAAAGCGTTTGAGGCTGGGTTTGAGCAAGTCAAAGTTAACGCTGTATTGCTCAAGGATCTCAATAGCACCCAGTTGCCTGCCTTTTTAAATTGGATCAAGCATCGCCCAATTCAGCTTAGATTTATTGAGCTGATGGAAACCGGGGAAATGGACAGCCTGTTTCGAAAACATCACCAATCGGGTGTCGGGATCCAAAACATCCTGATAGCCAATGGTTGGCTTCTTAAAGAGAAAGCCATTAATGATGGGCCTGCGGTTGTTTATTATCATCCCGATTATCAGGGTGAGATTGGCTTGATCATGCCGTATGCAAAACACTTCTGTGAAACTTGTAACCGACTACGAGTCTCTGCCATGGGCAAGCTGCATCTATGTTTGTTTGGCGAGCATGGGGTTGAGTTACGTGATTTGCTTCAACAAGATGATCAGCAACAAGCATTAGTTGCCAGAATTAACCAACATTTGCAGACCAAGGAAGTCAGCCATTATCTGCACGATGGAAATTCTGGTATGACGCCGCATCTGGCCTCAATCGGTGGTTAAGCCACTAACATCTAAATCAATAAATTCAGTCTAAAGGTGAAATCATGGGTCACGCCGAATCTAAATTCGTCCCAGCAAATATTGCAGTGCTAACCGTTTCAGATACTCGAACCGAAGAAAATGACACATCCGGCGGCTACCTTGCCGAGCAGCTTCAGGAAGCAGGTCATAATCTTGCCGCTAAAGCGATCGTGATTGATGACAAGTACAAGATCCGAGCGATTGTCTCACAATGGATCGCTGATGAGTCGATTCAAGCTATTATGCTAACGGGTGGCACAGGCTTTACCTCACGCGACAGTACGCCAGAGGCTCTCGTCCCTCTTTTTGATAAGCAGGTTGAAGGCTTTGGTGAGCTGTTCCGTCAGGTTTCGTATGAAGAGATCGGTACGTCAACCATTCAATCTCGTGCGATTGCAGGTTTCGCTAACCATACGGTGATTTTTGCCATGCCGGGTTCAACAGGCGCTTGTCGTACTGCGTGGACCAAAATCATCAAGCAGCAGATGGATGCCAGCCATCGTCCATGTAACTTTATGCCGCACCTAAGCGTTTAAGGTGTCGATGCGATGAGTGAATTTACCCATATCAATGCTTCTGGTGAAGCCAACATGGTGGACGTTTCTGCCAAAGCGGAAACCGTGCGTGAAGCACGTGCAGAAGCGTTTGTAGAAATGGCCCCAGAAACCTTGCAACTGATAGTTTCTGGTAGCCACCACAAAGGGGATGTGTTTGCCACGGCGCGTATCGCAGGTATTCAAGCCGCTAAGCGCACTTGGGACCTTATTCCCTTATGCCATCCACTGCTTTTATCTAAAGTTGAAGTGCAGCTGGAAGCTCAGCCTGAGCTGAATCGTGTTCGTATCGAATCTTTGTGTAAACTGGCGGGAAAAACGGGCGTTGAGATGGAAGCACTCACCGCAGCGTCTGTGGCAGCACTGACTATTTACGACATGTGTAAAGCCGTGCAAAAAGATATGGTGATTGGTCAAGTTCGCTTGCTAGAGAAAACCGGTGGCAAATCAGGTCACTTTAAGGTGGAGTCATGATAAAAGTCCTTTTCTTTGCTCAAACCCGTGAACTGGTCGGTATGGACTCACTGGAAGTTGAAGCCAGTTTCACCAGTGCTGAAAACTTGCGAGCTCATCTAGCCGAAAAAGGTGACAAGTGGGCGCTAGCATTAGAAGCCGGTAAAACGTTAGTCGCAATTAACCAAACTTTGGTCCCGCTTGAGTCTGAGATCAAAGCAGGTGATGAAGTCGCCTTTTTCCCTCCAGTTACAGGGGGATAACCATGGAACCTGTTAGCGTTCAATTTGAAGATTTCTCTGTTGCCGAAGAATACGAGTTCCTGTCTCAAGGCTCATCTGCTGGGGCGGTTGTTACCTTCGTTGGTAAGGTTCGAGATATGAACCTTGGGGACAACGTGATTGGGTTGTCGCTGGAACATTACCCAGGTATGACGGAGAAATCACTGCTTGAGATCGTTGAGAAAGCCAAGCAGCGCTGGCCGATCGACAAGGTGCGAGTGATCCATAGAGTTGGCGATTTAGATATTGGCGATCAGATTGTATTCGTTGGTGTCTCTAGTGCCCATCGCCTTGCAGCTTTTGAAGCCTGTGAATTTATGATGGATTACCTTAAGACCAAAGCGCCATTTTGGAAAAAAGAGCGCACGACAGAGTCTGTTCGTTGGGTTGAATCAAGAGATTCTGATGCCCAAGCAGCGCAGCGTTGGGAAGAGAATAACTAAGCTGATTTAAAGATGTGTTCGATTGGACGTATTGTTAATCAAGGAATAGATAAAAGGGATGGCATTAGCCATCCCTCTATTTTTTAGCATTGATAAGTTATCAGTTACATGTCGCAGGACCGATTAAGCTCCACACACCCCATTGACCGGATTTAGATGGATCTTCACCTTTGGTCCACCATTTCGCAGAGTATTCGCTACCTGCCCAAGTGACCACATCACCATTAAGGTAAATCGTGTTGCTGTCCCATTCATTGGTACAGGTCGAGCCGCCAGAGGCTTTCTTGTTGATTACAACGGTTGCCGTCGCAGAAGTACTTTCCTGACCATCACTCACCGTTACGGTAAATGATAGAGGAGTATCTTGAGTGTACTCTTGGGCAACAAAAGAGACTTTGTCACCGTTCACTGTGGCATTGATGCCCGCAGGCACTTGCCAAGTAAAGCTCAATGGGTCGCTATCTGCATCGGTCGAACTGCTGGCATCGATAACCACTGTGGTTAACGCATCGGCTGTTGCTGGCGCAACCACTTTTGCAACAGGTGCTTGGTTTACAGGTGTTTGGCCAGCAGGTTTCACGTTGACAATCACTGTGTCACTGCTGGTGGCACCAAGGTTATCGGTCACAGTGAGCTTGAAGCTTAGTGAAGTTAACGCATCCACCTGCGGAGCAGTAAAGCTCACTTGAGCACCACTGCTGGTAAGTGAAACTGCTGGACCTGAGACCTGCGTCCAATCTGTGGCTGAAATAGTACCATCCGCATCGGATGATTGAGAGCCATCGAGTGTCACTAATACGCCCGGTTCGACTTGTTGATCAGCACCGGCACGAGCGATAGGAGCTCGGTTCACTGGTACAGAACCGTTCGCCATACCCTCATGCATAGCGTTTAGGATGTCGCCGTTGTCGGCATCAATTTCCCAAGAGAACATGCCTGCTAATCCTAGATTGCGCACGTATGCCCCTTTGGCTTTTACAGAGCGTGGGTCATCAAAGGTGATTAGCTTACCGTCAGTACGGTTCCAGACATAAGGCGCTTCCGCCTGTTCGTCATAACCATACTCAAAGCCATTAATGCCTGTGAAGTTATCACCTAGCATGTGTGCTTTAATGCCTTTGTAGTCGATAACGCCAGCTTCCCAAACCCCTTGCTCTTTACTGCCAGTGAGTTTGCCTGAACCTGTTCCTGTCATTGGGTCTGTTGGATCTGACAGGCTTGAAGGCATAACGCCATCCCATCCGCGACCATACATAGCAGCCCCGAGCACTAGCTTGTTGGCAGGAACCCCTTGCGCTAGCAAGATTTGAATCGCATTATCCGAGGTGTACGCTGGGCCTTTATATGCTTCGCCATTTTCATCGACACCCGTGCCGTCGCATTGACCTGGGCGCATGAAGTTACCACAGTACAAAGCGGTTTGGTGGCCTGGTACGTTGTTCCAACCGCCATAGAAGTCATAGGTCATGGCGAATATATAGTCCATGTGTGCGGCAGCTTTGGCATAGTCAACATCTTCTAGTTTATCCCAACCCACACCGATAGCTGAGGTTAGCTCGTAGGTACGGCCATTAGCGACTTCTAGTTCATCAAGCATGGCACGCAGCTCTTGCATCAATGCGATGTAGGCTGGGCCATCGTTTACTGGGTCACCCAGGTTGGCATTTTCACCGCCTCCGCCTGGGAATTCCCAGTCGATATCTACACCATCATAGAACTTCCACGTATTTAGGAACTTTTTAACTGAAGCCACAAAAACGTCGCGATTGGCTTTGTCGGTAAAGCTGTAGAATGGGTCGGAAAGTGTCCAGCCACCAATCGAAGGTACAATCTTTAGATCAGGGTAGCGCTGCTTTAGTGCCATCATCATGGCGTAGTTGCCCTTAATCGGGGTGCTGTATTCATGGCCCGCTTGTTTGAAGCTTTTTTGGAAAGCGGCCCAAGGGTCATGGATGACAACTTCGAAGTCTTGCATACCAGCACACGCAGTTTGCAGTGCGTTAAAGCTATTTCCACCGACCGATTTTAGAGACTCATTAGGGCCACACACCGGGATAAAGCCATAGATGATATGAGTTAGGTTGTCGGCAGGAATGTTATCTACCGTATAGTCACGTCCATATATGCCCCATTCAACAAAGTAAGTGCCGACAACCGTATTAGGGTCCGTGTTGTAGCTCTTGTTGTTAGGGTCAATGTTCATGGTCAGTGGGGCCAAATGGCTACCGTCTGTATCTGCGATAACGATTTCTGCGGGCTGACTAACGCTACATCCTGTAGCGTCACAGGCTTCAATCGTCATTTGGTAGCGGCCACCTTGGCCATACTTGAAGCTTGCCGTAGTTTGGCTGCCAGTGATCGGTCCTGTGGCAACCTCAACACCATCGAAGTAGATTTTATAGGTATCGCCAGAATCACCGCTCCATTGGTTAAATTTCACGTTTATTGACGCTTGGTCATGGTATTTGACCATATTGGCGTAGCTAGACGTTGTTTCCATAGCGAGCTCAATTTTTGAAAACTGCAAATTGTTTGAGCCGTAAACATCTACGCTTGGGGCGCTTGGTAAGGCGGCAGCGGGGAGGGCAATTGCCACACTTGCTGCCAGTAGACACATCGATATAGGTTTCATCTTATCTCTCTTATTCCTTTGAGTGAGTTATCGGTTGAGTGATAACAATCCGTGGGGACTCGGCTTTAACTCAAAAATTGTCAAACCCGGTTCCCATCAAACAGTGTTAGAGAGCTTATTTAATTGCTCAAATTTTGTTCATAGCTTTTGAAAGCACTTAATAGATAAGGAATTAGTGCTGCGTACCCGTTACAAAAAAGGTTTAAGTGACTCGATAAAAAACTAAATGTCAGAATTTTGAACTGGAAAGCGGGTAGTCATGTGCTACGTGGGGGTTTGGTGATGTATCTCACGTTTATCGATCGCTCAATTGATATATTGTTGGGCGCAGTTAGAGCGGAAGTATATGAAATGTTAATTTTTTTCATTATGGCAGCATATTTATTCACCTTTCTGTCTGTAATTAGAACAAATAAGACAATTGGTTTGCTGTCTGGTCCGATCTAGCGCATATCTTTCAACCTTTAGGTAAATTTCTGGTGTTTTATGCTGTTAATTTTGCAAAAGCGTAAAATGATCCGACTTTTTGCTACATTTTTATGGCAAATTGCTTCGAAGGTTGGTAGTGTGTCGCCTAATCTTCATTGAGGTTTAGAAAATATCGTACGTTTTATACGCTAAAATTTTCTAAAATTGCCTACCGTTCAGGCACTTGTGAAGACGTCATGGATGTAATTACATAAAAAACTTGGAGTTTGTTACATGTATAAGAACAAAATTACCCAAGCACTACTTCTTGGTGCGGGTCTAGCAGTTTCTGCTACTTCTTTTTCAACACTGGCTGCGGACGTTCCTGCTGGCACTAAACTTGCGGATAAGCAAGAGCTAGTACGTGGTAACGGTACTGAAGTTGCAACTATCGACCCACACAAATCTCAAGGTGTTCCAGAGTCTCACGTAATTCGTGACCTTCTTGAAGGCCTAGTGAACCAAGATGCTGACGGTAACACTATCCCTGGTGTTGCGACTTCTTGGGAAACGACAGACAACAAAACTTTCACCTTCCACCTACGCAAAGATGCGAAATGGTCTAATGGCGAACCTGTAACTGCGGAAGATTTCGTATACAGCTTTAAGCGTGCTGTTGATCCAGCAACTGCTTCTCCATACGCTTGGTACATGGAATACACCAAGATGGTTAACGCTAAAGACATCGTAGCAGGCAAAAAAGATAAGTCTGAGCTAGGTGTTAAAGCACTAGATGACCACACTCTAGTGGTGGAACTAGAAACTGCTGTTCCTTACTTCGTAATGATGACTGGCCACACAACAATGAAGCCAGTACACAAAGCGACTGTTGAGAAGCACGGCGACCAGTGGACTAAGCCAGAAAACTTTGTTGGTAACGGTGCATTCGTTGTAAACAACTGGGTTGTGAACGAGCGTCTAGAGCTTACTCGTAACGAGCAATACTGGGACAACGGCAAAACAGTTCTAAACAAGGTAACTTTCCTACCTATCGAGAACGCTGTAGCTGAAATGAACCGCTTCCTATCTGGCGAGATTCACTTCACTTCAACGCTTCCAACTGAGCACTTCAAACGTCTGAAGAAAGAGCACCCAGAATCAGTTTCTGTGGAAGGTAGCCTATGTACTTACTACTACTCTTTCAACACAGCTAAGAAGCCATTTGATGATGTACGTGTACGTAAAGCGATCTCTTACGCTATCGACCGTAACATCGTATCAAACGCAATTCTTGGTCAAGGCCAAAAGCCAGCGTACTTCCTAACTCCTGAGATCACAGCAAACTTCAACCCTGAGCAACCAGCTTACGGTGCAATGTCTCAGAAAGAGCGTAACGAAGAAGCAGCACGTCTACTTGCGGAAGCAGGCTACGGTAAAGACAACCCACTAAGCTTCACTCTTCTATACAACACTAACGAAAACCACAAGAAAATTGCGGTTGCTCTAGGTTCTATGTGGAAGAAGTCTCTAGGTCTAAACGTTACTCTTGAGAACCAAGAGTGGAAGACTTACCTATCAACTAAAGACCAAGGTGACTTCGAAGTTGCACGTGCTGGTTGGTGTGGTGACTACAACGAAGCGTCTTCTTTCCTAACGCTAATGGTTAGTGCAAACACGACTGGTGGTCAGCACTGGGGCAGCAAAGAGTACGATGCTCTGATCGAAAAAGCGCTTAACTCTACTTCAGAAGAAGAGCGTACTAAGATCTACCTAGAAGCTGAAGCGATGATGGCTGAAGATATGCCAATCGCTCCAATCTACCAATACGTACGTTCTCGTCTACTATCACCTAAAGTTGGTGGTTTCGCGTCTAACAACGCAGAAGAGAAGATCTACTCTAAAGATCTTTACATCAAAGCTCAGTAAAAACTGACGCATAAAAAAATAATATGAAAACCAGACACTGCACGTGAGAAATCACGTGCAGGGTCTTTGTTATACTTAATTGTCACAGACTGGAAGAGTGAGTTTATGTTTAAATTCATTATGAAACGGATATTCGAAGCAATCCCAACCATGTTGGTTTTGATCACAGTGTCCTTCTTTTTGATGCGTTTCGCACCGGGTAACCCTTTCTCGAGCGAGCGTCCCCTGCCACCAGAGGTAATGGCGAACATTGAAGCGAAATACGGCCTAGATAAGCCTGTTTTCGAACAATACTACACCTACCTTGGTAACGTTATTCAAGGCGACTTTGGTCCGTCATTTAAATACCTTGATTACTCGGTAAACGAATTGATTGGCGCAGCGCTTCCAGTGTCTGCAAAAGTTGGTTTCATTGCGTTTATCTTTACAGTAATCATGGGTGTGACTGTCGGAACAATAGCCGCACTTAGACAAAATACTTGGCTCGACTACACCATAATGTCGACAGCCATGTTGGGCGTGGTACTGCCTTCGTTTGTACTGGCTCCAGCACTTATTTACCTATTCGCACTTCACCTAGAATGGTTCCCAGCCGGTGGCTGGCACGACGGTGGTATTCAATACCTAGTTCTGCCTGTGATTGCGATGTCTCTACTGTATGTTGCGACTTTTGCCCGTATCACTCGTGGCTCGATGATCGAAACTCTCAACAGTAACTTTATCCGTACAGCACGTGCGAAGGGTCTGAGCTACCCTTACATCATCGTTAAGCACGCGCTACGTCCAGCAATGCTACCAGTGGTTTCATACATGGGCCCTGCATTCGTAGGTATCATTACTGGTTCTGTTGTTGTAGAAACAATTTTTGGCCTACCAGGTATCGGTAAGCTATTTGTTAACGCTGCATTTAACCGTGATTACTCGCTAGTAATGGGTGTAACCATTCTGATTGGTTTCCTATTCATTCTGTTCAACGCCATCGTTGATATCGTACTAGCAGTCATTGACCCGAAAATTCGTTACTAAGGGAATCGGTAACTATGTTAACTAAAAAAGAGAATCTTGAAGCGGTAGAAAATTTCTCTAAAAACTTAGAGATCGAAGGCCGTAGTCTATGGCAAGACGCCCGTATCCGTTTTATGCGTAACAAAGCGGCGATGGTGAGTCTGGCTATCCTATTTGTGCTAACGCTGGCGGTTATTTTCCTGCCAATGCTTGCACCTTACACATTCGATGATACTGACTGGTATGCGATGCATGTAGGTCCAAATGCGGATCACTGGTTCGGTACTGATAGTCTGGGTCGTGACCTGTATGTTCGTACTTTGATCGGTGGTCGAATCTCGCTGATGGTAGGTGTACTTGGTGCACTTGTTGCGGTACTTATCGGTACACTTTACGGTGCGACATCGGGTTTCGTTGGCGGCCGTACTGACCGTGTCATGATGCGTATCCTAGAGATCCTATACGCTGTTCCTTTCATGTTCCTAGTAATCGTACTGGTAACTTTCTTCGGTCGTAACATTGTACTTATCTTTGTTGCTATCGGTGCAGTTGCTTGGCTAGATATGGCACGTATCGTACGTGGCCAGACACTAAGCTTGCGCAGTAAAGAGTTTATCGAAGCGGCACACGTTTGTGGTGTGAGCAAGTGGAAGATCATCACTCGTCACATTGTTCCAAACGTACTAGGTATCGTAGCGGTTTACTCAACTCTGTTGATTCCTTCAATGATCCTGACTGAATCATTCCTATCGTTCCTAGGTCTTGGTGTTCAAGAGCCAATGACTAGCTGGGGCGCACTACTACAGGAAGGTTCGCAGACTATGGAAGTGGCTATCTGGCAGCTGGCATTCCCAGCGTTGTTCATGGTGGTAACACTATTCTGCTTTAACTACGTGGGCGATGGCCTTCGTGACGCACTTGATCCAAAAGATAGATAACAAATAAATCTGGATCGAAAGAAGCAAAAGAATACACAGGAATGCAATGATGAGTTTATTAGACGTAAAAGATCTGCGTGTCGAGTTTGCCACGCAAGACGGTACAGTAACCGCAGTAAATGACTTGAACTTCTCACTTAAGCCAGGCGAAACCCTAGGCATCGTAGGTGAGTCTGGTTCAGGTAAATCACAAACGGTATTTGCCCTGATGGGCCTACTGGCAAAGAACGGCACTATCACAGGTAGTGCTAAGTTCGAAGGCAAAGAGATCCTTAACCTGCCAGAAAAAGAACTGAACAAGGTTCGTGCTGAACAGATCGCAATGATCTTCCAAGACCCAATGACTTCCCTGAACCCTTACATGAAAGTAAGCGATCAGCTGATGGAAGTACTGATGCTGCATAAAGGCATGGGTAAAGCGGAAGCTTTCGAAGAGTCGGTACGCATGCTTGAAGCGGTTAAGATCCCTGAGGCTCGTAAGCGTATTACCATGTACCCTCACGAATTCTCTGGCGGTATGCGTCAGCGTGTAATGATCGCTATGGCGCTGCTATGTCGCCCTAAACTACTGATCGCCGATGAGCCAACCACCGCTCTTGACGTAACGGTACAGGCGCAGATCATGGACCTACTGAACGAGCTGAAAAGCGAGTTCAACACTTCTATCATTATGATCACCCACGACCTAGGTGTGGTTGCAGGCTCTTGTGACAAGGTGCTTGTAATGTACGCTGGCCGTACCATGGAGTACGGTACTGTGGATGAGATTTTCTACAACCCAAGCCACCCGTATGCGGAAGGTCTACTGAAAGCTATCCCTCGTCTGGATACAGAAGGTGAAATCCTGCCAACCATTCCGGGTAACCCGCCAAACTTGTTGCGCCTGCCTGTAGGTTGTCCGTACCAAGAGCGTTGTCACCGTGTGACAGACCAGTGTCGCAGAGAAGCGCCACAACTACTGGACTTTGGTAACAACCGTAAACGTGCATGTTTTTCTGACTGGGAGGCTTGGTAATTATGAGCACTGAAAAGAAACTACTTCTTGATGTAAAAGATCTTAAAGTTCACTTCAACATTGCGCCAAAGTCTGCATGGCCTTGGACTAAACCTGTTCCGTTGAAAGCGGTTGATGGTGTTGACGTTCGTCTTTATGAAGGTGAAACGCTGGGCGTTGTAGGTGAGTCTGGTTGTGGTAAATCGACCTTTGCTCGCGCAGTGATTGGTCTGGTAGAAGCGACTGATGGTGATGTGGTTTGGTTGGGTCAAGACCTAACTAAGATGGAAGAAGTACAGCGTCGTGAGACTCGTAAAGAGATCCAGATGATCTTCCAAGACCCGTTGGCATCACTCAACCCGCGTATGACTATCGGTGACATTATCGCTGAGCCGCTAGAGACCTTCTACCCAGAGCTATCTAAGACGGAAGTGAAAGATCGCGTTAAAGAGATGATGATGAAGGTAGGTCTACTGCCGAACGTTATCAACCGTTACCCACACGAGTTCTCAGGCGGTCAGTGTCAACGTATCGGTATTGCGCGTGCACTTATCTTGCGTCCTAAGATGATCATCTGTGATGAGCCAGTATCAGCGCTTGATGTGTCAATCCAGGCTCAGGTTGTTAACCTACTGAAAGAGCTTCAAAAAGAGCTAGGTCTTGCTTTGGTCTTCATCGCTCACGACTTGTCAGTAGTTAAACATATCTCAGACCGTGTATTGGTAATGTACCTAGGTAATGCAGTAGAGCTTGCGGAAGGCGACGAGCTATTTGCTAACCCTAAACACCCGTACACGCGCGCATTGATGTCTGCAGTACCTATTCCTGATCCTAAGCTTGAACGTAACAAGAAGATCGAGATGTTAGAAGGTGATCTACCATCGCCAATGAACCCACCATCAGGTTGTGTATTCCGTACTCGTTGCCCACAAGCAACAGAGCTATGTGCACAGCAAAAACCTAAGATTAAGGGTGACGACCGACACGCAGTATCGTGTCTGCACGTCGATTAATTCAGCCTGTGACGGGCTTAAGCGCGGTGCCGTATGGGCCGCGCTTTTTTTGTGCCCAAGATTTTTGATTCGCATCAATCTCAACTCCCTTTTCGTGCAAACAACTTGTATGTCGAACCAGTTCTGGTATCCTGCATCGCATTAAGAATCAATATCATTTGATATGTTATTACATTATCAATCAAGAAAAGCAGTGACCCTTGAAACTTTCCCACTCTGATTATTACAAAATTGCCATTCCTTTTATCGTATCGACCATCACCCAACCGCTTCTTGGTGCAGTAGATACCGCAGTAATTGGGCAGATGCAGCAAGCCGCCTTAATCGGTGGTGTTGCGATAGGTACAGTGATTTTAAACACCCTCTATTGGTTATTTGGCTTCTTTCGAGTCAGTACGACCGGACAAAGTGCGATGGCTCTTGGTAAAGGGTGTGAGCGTGACCTTGCGGCGAGCTTAGTGCGTCCATTTGTACTAGCCAGCGGGGTAGGGTTTGTCTTTATTTTTGCTCAAGCGGGTATTTGGCAAGCGGCACTGTGGATGATTGAGCCAGATGCCGATGTGGCGGTTCAAGCTCAAAGCTACTTCTCGATATTGATTTGGGGTGCGCCGTTTGTATTGCTCAACTACACCTTAATTGGGTGGCTGATGGGCCAAGCTAAAGTCAAAGCGACTTTGTTTACCCAAATCTTTGGTAATGTGCTTAATATCGTGCTGGATATTGTGTTTGTGGTTGGCTTTGACATGGGTGTTGAAGGTGTGGCGCTGGCAAGTTTGATTGCCCAAGTGAGTACCTTTGCTATCGGTCTTTATTTGGTCAAGCAAACCGCAGGTTTCTCATTTATGCCTTATTTGAAGCTTGCCAAAATGAGCAAGCAGCAACTCGCTACCATTGCATCGTCAAATTCAGACTTGATGCTGCGTACTGTGTGTTTATTGTTGATGTTTAACTGCATGGCCCGCTTTGGCTCTAGCATGGGGGCGGATGTGCTCGCTGCAAATGCGATTATGATGCAGATTACATTTTTAGCCAGTTATCTGTTTGATGGTATCGCTAATGCATCGAGCGTATTTGCTGGGCGCTCTGTTGGAGAGAAAAACCCAAGTCTGCTTGAGCAAGTGCTCACCATGAATATGCAATGGACCGCTGGGGCTGTCGTATTACTTACTCTGGTGATTGGGCTGACTCATGACCAGTTGGCGCTGATCTTTACTCAGATCCCGCAAGTACTCAACGAGTACCAGCAAGTCTCTTTATGGCTGGTGATCTTCCCTCTAGTAGCAGGCTTTGGTTTGACAGTTTACGGCATTTTTACAGGGACAGGCACGACGCGCCCAGTAAGAAACTCGACTGCAATGACGGTTGCGATATTTTTGATTGCGTGTTGGCTGACACTGGATAGTTTTGGTAATCAAGGCTTATGGTTTGCCTTTACCTTGTTTTATGTTGGCCGTATCGCATTCCTCTACCCATATCTATCTCAGGTGAAAGCAAAAACGTTAGCCTAATTGAGGATCATTCAAATAATTCGAACGTCTTCACCAGTATGCTCCCACTGAGCTGGAGAGATTTGTTATCTACACTGTAGGCACATGGTCAACAGGAGATGGATAATGGGTAAATTGGTTGAAGGTGTTTGGCATGATGTCTGGTATGACACTAAAACAAGTGGTGGTAAGTTTGTACGTGAAGATGCAGGCTTTCGCCACTGGGTCGAAGATCAACCTGATGCGCCATTTGCACCAGAATCTGGCCGCTACCACCTCTATGTGTCTCTTGCCTGTCCTTGGGCGCACCGAACGCTTATTTTTCGCCAGTTAAAAGGTTTGACAGAGCATATAGGTGTGACCGTTGTCAGCCCAGATATGCTTGAAAATGGTTGGCAATTTGAGTCACCCGAGCCTTTGTATGGGTTCGAGTTTATGCATCAGATCTATACCAAGGCAAAGTCAGATTATACCGGCAGAGTGACAGTGCCGGTGCTTTGGGACAAGAAGACCCAAACAATTGTTAGTAACGAGTCTTCGGAAATTATTCGCATGTTCAACAGTGCGTTTAACTCCTTAACCGGAAGTCATGACGACTACTACCCACAAGTGCTGCACGATGAGATAGAGCAGTGGAATGACTTCGTTTATCCCAATATTAATAATGGTGTCTACCGTTGTGGCTTTGCGACCACCCAGTCAGCTTATGAAGAAGCATATGGTCAGTTGTTTGATGCGTTGGATAGAGTCGATGAGCATCTCGCCAAGCATCGCTTTTTGGCTGGAGATAGCATCACAGAAGCGGATTGGCGACTGTTCACCACTTTGGTTCGATTCGATGCGGTTTACGTTGGGCATTTCAAATGCAATAAGCAGCGCATTGCCGACTACGCAAACATTCAAGGATACCTAAAAGAGTTGTATCAGGTGCCAGGGGTAAAAGAGACGGTCGATTTCTATCACATTAAGCGCCACTACTATTTCAGTCATACAGGTATTAACCCAGGGCGAGAGCATGAGTGCCTAATTATTGTTCGATGCATCAAGACCAGCGAGCAATACTTTGTCTAAATAATCATTGCTCATCGCCGCTATCTTTTGTTTACGACGCACACTTGCTTTCTTGGTATTTTCAGAACGTAACATATTTAGTGCGATATGGCGTATGCAAGCCATGACTTCAGCGGCATTGTTTCGGTAAATTTGGCAACTGTCTTCATTCATCGTGGCATCAAGCACCCAATGCAAACTGTTTTCTATACCCCAGTGGCCACGAACCGCTGCTGCAAACTCTGTATTTGTGAGTTCTGCTGAACTGATATAGTAACGATATTCGAAAGAACTTTTTCCTTTATTATCAACACGGCAACTTAGTGCAAAACCAATGGATTTTAGTCCTTTCCATTCGGGAAACTGTTTGGCTAGCTCGCCTGCGGGTAAGACATGGTATTCACGGGCTTCTACTCGACCATGCCCTTTTTCAATCGTGACATTTTGAGGTTCGCTTTTTGCAATTCTTTTCTCTTTAAGCGCATGTTGCACTGCTTTAAACAGTGACTCCTGATTTCCTTTCACTGCAAGGAGATAATCTCCACCTTCATCGGTAATGGTGGCAGCAATGTTTGTTTGACAACCGATGGCATCAATCGAAACGAGGCAACCTTTAATATCTAGTAGCTGAAGTAACTCTGGTATCGCTGTGATTTCATTTGATTTAGCATCGGTTTTTCGTTGTCCTACGACGACACCATTAGCGGTTGCAAAAGCGCTAACCATATGGATTGTAGACTGGCGGCTTTCACGATCGTATGAGCCTCTCAAAACTTTACCATCGATAGCTATCAACTCACCTTTTGAGCGTTGAGATATAGCCTGCATCCAGCTAGCAAAACTTGTTTGAAACTCAGTTGGTTCAAGGCGTGAAACGATACGTGCAATAGTGTCATGTGTAGGCAGACCATCTGGGAAGAAGCCTTTTTCTTGAAGCCAATCAAGGTGAACTTCACCAAAGTCTTCAATATCTTCCCATCCTTCACAACCTGCAATAACGGCACACACTACCAAAAACAAAACATCGAATAATGGGTAGCTAATTTTAGCTGATTGACGTGGATCTGTTAGGTGGCCAAAATGCTCAGAGAAAGCGTCGATGCTCATGAAAATACCCTCAAAAGGGAGTATATGATCACAGCTAGATCAGATCGTCAAATCGATCCTATTTAGCTCAAAAAACGTTCATGATCTCGCCCTGGGTATTAACCCAACCCAAGTCGTACCTGCGGGGCCTGAGTTGGATTTAGACTCAGATCCAAAACGCAATCACTTGTGAACTGCTAGGTAGGTGCCTGCGGCAATCATGATACCGCCCGCACCTTTGTTTAGACGAGCTTGGGCTTTTTCGGTTTTTAGCATGGTGGCAGCTTTGCCTGCCGCCAGAGCTATTAGCATCAATCCCATCATGAGGGCAATTAAGCTCAATACAGAAACGGTTACGATGTCTTGGGCATTCAGACGAGTCAGATCGATAAAAGTCGGCAGGAAAGAGATGTAAAACAGGATCACTTTAGGGTTAGATGCTGATATTAAGAAGCCCTGAGTAAAGCTGGCTAGTGCATCGGTTTTGCTCTGTTTCACTTCAGTGTGATTGAGGTTATCACCTAGGGTTGGGAGCGTGGTGAACATCTTGTAGCCAAGGTACAACAGGTACAAAGCCCCAACATAACGAATGATGGTAAATACTTCTCCCCAGTTTTGCGCAATGGTCGCCAAGCCAAAACAAGCTAGGATCAAATAGACCACATCACTTACAGCCATACCCAGTGCCAGCATTACACAACGTTTAGCGCCATGCACGAGCGCACGAGCCAATATGGCAAACACCCCAGGGCCTGGGGTAATACTAAAAACAAAGATCGCAATAAAAAAGGTGATAGCAGATTCTAGTGACATGACGATATTCCCTCTTCGCAAGTAGCCAATGTACTACGACTATCCCCCAATCGTCACCTGAAGATTTATAGAGTGGAGTAACATGCCGTTTACCGTTTACCGTTTACCGTTTACCGTTTACCGATTTTCCAAACCGCATATACAACAAAGCCAGCTCAATGAGCTGGCTTGTTAAATATGGTGGAGGGGGACGGATTCGAACCATCGAAGGCGGAGCCGGCAGATTTACAGTCTGCTCCCTTTGGCCACTCGGGAACCCCTCCAGGGTGTTTTTATCCTTAACTGCGGTTTTCCCAACACGGCAATCAAGCGTTTCTCACAAGCTATGCTTGTAAAGAAGAATATGGTGGAGGGGGACGGATTCGAACCATCGAAGGCGGAGCCGGCAGATTTACAGTCTGCTCCCTTTGGCCACTCGGGAACCCCTCCAGGGTGTTTTTATCCTTAATTGCGGTTTTCCCAACACGGCAATCAAGCGTTTCTCACAAGCTGTGCTTGTAAAAAAGAATATGGTGGAGGGGGACGGATTCGAACCATCGAAGGCGGAGCCGGCAGATTTACAGTCTGCTCCCTTTGGCCACTCGGGAACCCCTCCAGGGTATTTTTATCCTTAATTGCGGTTTTCCCAACACGGCAATCAAGCGTTTCTCACAAGCTGTGCTTGCAAAGAAGAATATGGTGGAGGGGGACGGATTCGAACCATCGAAGGCGGAGCCGGCAGATTTACAGTCTGCTCCCTTTGGCCACTCGGGAACCCCTCCAGGGTGTTTTTATCCTTAATTGCAGTTTTCCCAACACGGCAATCAAGTGTTTCTCACAAGCTATGCTTGTAAAGAAGAATATGGTGGAGGGGGACGGATTCGAACCATCGAAGGCGGAGCCGGCAGATTTACAGTCTGCTCCCTTTGGCCACTCGGGAACCCCTCCAGGGTGTTTTTATCCTTAATTGCGGTTTTCCCAACACGGCAATCAAGCGTTTCTCACAAGCGATGCTTGTAAAAGAATATGGTGGAGGGGGACGGATTCGAACCATCGAAGGCGGAGCCGGCAGATTTACAGTCTGCTCCCTTTGGCCACTCGGGAACCCCTCCAGGGTGTTTTTATCCTTAATTGCGGTTTTCCCAACACGGCAATCAAGCGTTTCTCACAAGCGATGCTTGTAAAGAAAGAATATGGTGGAGGGGGACGGATTCGAACCATCGAAGGCGGAGCCGGCAGATTTACAGTCTGCTCCCTTTGGCCACTCGGGAACCCCTCCAGGGTATTTTTATACTTAGCAGCGTTTTCCCAACACGGTTGCCAAGTGCGGAGCGCATAATATCAAACACTCAAAAGCTGTAAAGGTATTTTTGTGAAAATTGGTTTGAATGCTTGCTTTTTCGCCTTGAGCGGTTAAAAGAGCGCTTTTGTGGGTAAAAAGTAGCTAATTCATGCTCTCTTACGGAATATTTATCAACCTTTACATTCCTTTACGCAACTGTGGATTTGTGTTGATAGAATAAAGGATTACAGAGACTTCACTCATTATTTGAGCTGCACTTATGAATAAACATGCTTTAACAATCTTCTTATGCGCCGCTGTGGTCAGCTTTTCTTCTCCTTCTATAGCTAAAGGTAAGCCGGGTGGTAATGCACGAGCTGTTGCCGTGGTGGCTGAGTCTGTCGCAGAGCATCAAATCTCACAAAACTTATCATTGGTTGGTAAGCTGGATGCAAGCCAGTCGGTGGTATTGTCGGCGGAAGTGGCGGGTAAAGTCGAGAAAATTGCCGTACGTTCGAATCAGGATGTAAAGAAAGGGCAGTTGTTAGTTCAAATTGATGATGCCAAGTCTCAAGCTGCGTTAGTTGAAGCCAAAGCCTATTACCAAGATCAGCAACGTATTTTGGGGGAGTTTCAAAAGCTGCTCAAGCGTGGAGCGATCACTCAAACCGAAATTGAAGGGCAAATTGCGACGGTAAATATCGCTAAAGCGCGATTAGATTCTGCTCAAGCGGACCTTAATAACCGTCATATTAAAGCGCCATTTAACGGCACGATAGGTTTTGTCGATTTTAGTCGAGGTAAATGGTTAAACACTGGTTCTGAATTACTGACACTTGATGATTTGTCTTTGATGGAACTTGATTTACAAGTGCCAGAGCGTTATTTGTCGCAACTCGCCACAGGCATGAGCGTGACGGCTAAGAGTAAAGCATGGAAAAATGAAGTATTCAGCGGTGAAATTGTCGGTATTGATTCTCGCATTAATCCTGAAACACTTAACGTTCGTGTTCGTGTACACTTTAGAAACACCGCTCGCAAGCTTAAGCCGGGCATGTTGATGGCCGCAGAGCTTGGTTTTGCTCCGATAAGTGCCCCTATCATTCCAGTTCAGGCGCTTGAATACTCAGGCACTAAGCGCTTTGTTTATGTTATTGGCGCAGAGAACAAAGTGAAACGTACCGAAATCGAACTAGGGGCTCGCGTAGAGAACCAAGTGGTGGTGAACTCGGGTCTGAATATTGGCGATAAGATCGTTGTGCAAGGTGTGGTCAATATGCGTGATGGCGTGCAAGTCAAACCTCTGCCACAGGAAGGTAACTGATCATGCTGCTGTCGGATGTCTCGGTCAAACGACCAATTGTAGCGATCGTATTTAGCTTGCTACTGTGTGTTTTTGGTTTAGTTTCTTTCACTAAACTGTCGGTGCGTGAAATGCCCGACATCGAAAGCCCTGTGGTATCGATATCTACCCGTTATGATGGCGCTTCTGCCTCGATCATTGAGTCGCAAATCACATCAGTGATTGAAGATCAGCTTTCGGGTATCAGTGGCATTGATGAAATCACCTCAACGACCCGTACCAGCTCATCGCGTATTAAAGTGACTTTTGAGCTAGGTTACGATCTAAATGTGGGTGCCAGTGACGTGCGTGATGCTGTCGCTCGTGCTCAGCGACGACTGCCTGATGAAGCAGATGATCCGCTCGTCTATAAAGACAATGGTAGTGGTGAAGCTTCGATTTACATTAACCTGAGTTCTTCCGAGATGGATAGAACTCAGCTAACGGACTACACCGAGCGAGTGCTGGAAGACCGTTTTTCACTGCTTTCTGGGGTAAGCTCAGTGCAGATCTCCGGTGGTCTGTATAAAGTTATGTACGTCAAACTCGACCCAGAGCTGATGGCTGGTCGTGGCGTTACCACCACCGACATTACCACGGCTCTGCGCAATGAAAACGTAGAAAATCCAGGCGGTGAGGTTCGTAACGACACCATAGTGATGTCGGTACGTACTGCTCGTCTATATCAAACAGCGGAAGACTTTGACTACCTTGTGGTGCGTTACGCATCGGATGGTTCACCTATCTATCTTAAAGACGTCGCCGATGTCTACATTGGTGCACAAAACGAGAATTCGACTTTTAAAAGCGACGGTGTTATTAACGTCAGTTTAGGTATTGTGCCGCAATCGGATGCCAACCCGTTGCAAGTGGCAAAAGCGGTGCACAAAGAAGTTGAGCAGATCCAGCAGTTCTTGCCGCAAGGGACTCGTCTAGCGGTCGACTATGACTCCACGGTATTCATTGACCGTTCGATTTCAGAGGTCTACAACACCCTGTTTATCACTGGCGGTTTGGTCATCCTGACGCTATATATCTTCATTGGTCAGGCGAGGGCGACCTTGATCCCAGCGATCACTGTGCCTGTATCGTTGATCTCTTCCTTTATTGCGGCCTATTACTTTGGTTTCTCAATCAACCTGATCACCTTAATGGCACTGATCTTGTCGATTGGTTTGGTGGTGGATGATGCGATTGTTGTGGTCGAGAACATCTTCCACCATATCGAACGCGGCGAGTCACCTTTGGTGGCCGCTTACAAAGGTGCTCGTGAAGTAGGCTTTGCTGTCGTTGCAACAACTCTTGTACTGGTAATGGTATTCCTCCCGATCTCCTTTATGGACGGCATGGTAGGCTTGCTCTTCACCGAGTTCTCAGTATTGCTTGCCATGGCGGTGATTTTCTCCTCTTTCATCGCATTGACCTTGACCCCTGTTCTGGGCAGCAAAATCCTCAAAGCTAACGTTCGCCAAGGTGGTTTTAACCTGTTCATAGAGCGCATGTTTGGCAAGCTTGAACAGGGCTATCGTTACCTACTGACCAAAGCGATGGCACTTCGTCTTCTTGCACCTGTGATCATCATTGCCTGTATTGGTGGCAGTTATTACTTGATGGATAAGGTGCCGGCTCAATTGACGCCATCAGAAGACCGTGGGGTGTTATTTGCCTTTGTTCGTGGTGCAGATGCCACCAGTTACAATCGCATGAATGCCAACATCGATCTGGTTGAAGAGCGTTTAATGCCAATGCTGGGTCAAGGCGTGCTTAAGTCATTCAGCGTTCAATCGCCAGCATTTGGCGGCAACGCAGGTGACCAGACTGGCTTTGTGATCATGATTCTTGAGGACTGGGAAGACCGTTCGGTGACAGCGCAAGAAGCTCTGGGTATGGTACGTAAACAGCTTACCGGCATCCCAGATGCACGTGTGTTCCCAATGATGCCAGGCTTTAGAGGGCGCTCTAGCGAACCAGTGCAATTTGTTCTCGGTGGCTCAGACTATCAAGAGCTCAAACAGTGGGCTGAGTTGCTGCAAGATGAAGCCAACAACAGTGCTTTGATGAATGGCGCTGAAATCAACTACTCGGAGAAGACCCCTGAATTGGTGGTTTCAGTAGATAAAGCCCGTGCTGCTGAGCTTGGGATCGCCGTTTCGGACATCTCAACCACACTAGAAGTGATGCTTGGGGGCAAAACCGAAACCACCTTTGTCGATCGCGGGGAAGAGTATGATGTTTACCTTCGTGGCGATGAAAACTCATTTAATAACGCAGCCGACCTGAGTCAGATCTACATGCGCACCAACCGAGGTGAACTTGTCACGCTCGATGCGGTGACAAAAATTGAAGAGATTGCCTCGTCGATTCGTTTATCCCACTACAACAAGAAAAAAGCCATTACAGTAACGGCTAACTTGAATGAAGGGGTGACACTGGGGCAGGCGTTAGATTTCCTTGACCAGCAAGCGATCGAAAAACTGCCAAGTGATATTTCGGTAAGCTATTCAGGCGAGTCGAAAGAGTTCAAGGAAAACCAGTCAAGTGTATTGGTGGTGTTTGCCCTTGCACTATTGGTGGCCTACTTAGTGCTCTCTGCTCAGTTTGAAAGCTTTATCAACCCGCTGGTGGTGATGTTTACAGTTCCGATGGGGGTATTGGGCGGCTTTATCGGTATGGTGGTGATGGAGCAGGGGCTCAACATCTATAGCCAGATTGGTATGATCATGCTGATTGGTATGGTGACTAAAAATGGCATCCTTATCGTTGAGTTTGCTAACCAGCTTCGTGACCGGGGTGTCGCCTTCGAGCAGGCTGTCATTGATGCATCCGCTCGTCGTTTGCGTCCGATTTTGATGACCGCGTTCACCACTCTTGCAGGCTCTGTGCCGCTGATAATCTCAACAGGTGCAGGTTATGAGAGCCGTATTGCGGTGGGTACAGTGATATTTTTCGGTATGGGCTTTGCGACTTTGGTGACTTTATTCGTGATCCCAGCAATGTATCGTCTGATCTCAGTTGCGACGCACTCACCGGGCTATGTAGAATCTCTGCTAAACAAAGAACTGGCACACGATAACCGCGGACGCTCAACCCATGGTGATATCGGGCTAGAAACGACAGAGAGTAAAGAAAATGGCTGATTTTAAATACAAAGACTTGCCTCAAGAGCAACAAGATAAGCTAGACGCCGCAGTGTTTCGTCGCTTACTTGCCCATTTGGATGACAATAAAGATGTGCAAAATATCGATCTGATGATCTTAGCGGGCTTTTGTCGAAACTGTTTCAGTAAGTGGTATAAAGCAGAAGCGGAAAACCTAGAGCTAGGCTTAGATATCGATGATGCACGCGAGCGTGTCTATGGCATGACTTATGACGAGTGGAAGCAAAACCACCAACCAAAGGCAACGCCAGAGCAACTGGCGGCATTTGAGGCCAAGCAAAAGCCAGAATAGCGTTCAAAAGAAAAGCCAGCAATTTTTTGCTGGCTTTTTTGTTAGGCTTTCGACCTATAACCCATCAATCAAGGACTTGGCATTGGTGTGTCGATAGGTGTTAGAGAATATCTCACCGCCACCTGTGGTGAAGTCAGACTCACTTTCCCAAGCACTGTTCATCCAGAAGCCTTTAATGGCAAAGTCGACACCATCGGTATCGGTAATTGCCAGATACTCTGTGGCTGTTTGAGCGACATTGTTGTCATCGGTATAGCTGATGACCAGCTTAACCACACCTTTGTCAGCGTCTTCGATGCTCCAAGTAAAGTTATAAGTCCCCTCTACAGCACCTGTTGACTCACTGAGACTAACAAGCGTACCACTCTTGTCTGTATTGAAGGTTAGTCGTTCATCTGGAATTTCCAGTACAACTTCTCGGTCTAAGAAGTCATCGGCACTGAACTTGGCGTAACGCTCTGTAGTATCAACACAAGAAGTCAAAGCAGACTCAAATGCACTGTAGGTGGTAAATGTCACAGGGCGCTCATTTTCATCGTCCCAATCAGAGTCATTGGTACCACAGCTTTGAACATCACTGAAAGGTGTGAAGTCATTTACTGTGGTGTACCAAATTTCACCGCCGTCGGTTTCATAGAAAGCCAGTTTGCCACCATTATCCAACTCTTTAATTAAGCGGACATAGGTTTCAACCGTATCACCGTCTTTCCATTCCATCACGCCATCACTGTTCATGCTCCAAGTACGTTCGCGAGGTTGACCATTACGGAAGTATAAGAAGGTGCCAGATGAGGTGCCTTGCTGCAGAATATAGGCACGAGTTTCGGCATCCCCATTGATACGGTAAACGTTAACCTGTTCATCCACATCCATATCCGGTAGCGAGCTACAAGCACTTAGCTGGGTCAGGAAGTCTTGATAGCTTGCTCCGCTTTCTACTTCGGTGATTTCACAAGTACCGACAGGATCAGTGCCTAGATCTTGCTGGGTGACTTTAGTTGCCCAAAGTGCAACATAACTGCTGTCGTCCACGGTACCATCAGGCACGATGTATTTCTCGAATGTTAGCAGTGACCAAGTATCGTCTTTGACATCGGTGATCGCCCAATACCAATCCAGTGAGAAGCTTGAATCTGACGCATAGACTTTGAGGTAGTCTCCTGAGATGGTCCAGTTATTAGTATATGCTTTTTCACTCGCGCCGTTTTTGTAGACGTCGACCGTGCCATCGGCGTTAAAGGTGTAGTCACGAGTATCGCCGTTGCCTTTCACTCGCTGGAAGTTTTTGCCTGACACCATGTCAGAAGTTAATGCTTGCGCCATGCCACATTCGTTAACTGCTGAATCAAAGTCATCCACAGTGAGGCTCATATCTTCTCGTTCTTTGTCGTAGCAGACAAAGAGAGGGATATCGACCACACCTAACAGCGCATCTTTGGCGGTTGCGTTCATTAGGAAAGCAGTATCATCCTCCATGCTGGTGTTTTTCGCCATGTAACGTCCCGCTCTTACGTAACCATCGTAAACCGAAAGCAGCGCAGTATCACCAAGGTTGTATTTGTCCCCCCAACTATCTTGAACACTTTCTGGTACCGTAAACTGGATAATGTTTTCAGTACTGATGGTTGATTGTGTCCATGTTCCTGTACCGGCTAAGGTCGATGTCGGTGCGGTTCCTGCACTGTTGAACGAAGAGTAATCCCAGTTCATGGTGTAGAAATTGGCTGTACCATCACTGACGAGCTGAACACCCACTTCATATCCCAGAGCCACACCCTTGATGGTATCGGTTTGAGGAGTTGAGCCTGAAGAGGTCGTCGCTTTGATATCATCCAAGCTGGTGGCATTTTGACCATCTTGCGAGGTATCCCCCGTGCCACGCCAGAACCATACCTTCTCATCATCAAGCTCGTATTTTTCATCTAGTGTTAGCATAGAAACGAGCGCTGCTGAAGAGTTAGCAGGGTAAACCCCAGTCGATGACAGAATATCTTCGAGATCACCTCCATTGTCACTGATATTGAGACCATCAAGCGTTTTCACTGTGCCTTGAATTTGGAAAATGTAGCTTTCCAATTGCGCTGGGTAGAGCTTGATCTGGCTGCCATCGATTTCCAACACATAGTTATCTTCGATGCCTTGCCAGCCGGTTGATGACAACACAACTTGGTCGTAATTAGTGGTGCTCTTTTCATTGGCAGTCGCCGAGGTTTCCTCAGTTAGCGTGCCGTCTTTGCCAACACTATAACGAGCCGTCACGGTAGCCACATCACCATTGAGGGTAAATTGCTCTAGCTGTGCGGTGGTGCGTCCATTATCTTCATCACTCCATCCGACAAACAGGTTGGTACTGCTACGCATGAAGCTGATAACGTCAGCCGTTTGTGGCGCAGAAACATCAGGGTCGGTTGGGTCTAGATCGTCGTCGTCTGGCGTTCCGTCGTTGTCATCGTCGGTATCGGCGTTGTCTCCAGTCCCGTCTTTATCGGTGTCCGTGGTTTCACTGTCATCGAGTGGGAAGTCATCTTGGTCATCTGCGACGCCATCATTGTCATCGTCTGGGTCCGCATTGTTACCAATTTTATCGCCGTCAGTATCAACTTGCTCGGTTGAGTCTAGTGGCAGATCATCTTGGTCATCTGGGGTGCCGTCGTTATCGTCATCGGTATCGGCGTTGTTACCCGTACCATCTTCATCAGTATCTAACCACTCTTTGCCGTCGAGATCGAAGTCATCTTGGTCATCTGGGTAACCATCGTTGTCATCATCTTTATCGGCATTGTTACCGATACCGTCGCTATCGGTGTCTGTGGTTTCATTGGCATCGTATGGCATGTCATCTTCATCATCTGGCGTACCATCGCCATCATCGTCGGTATCTTCATTGTCGCCGACGCCGTCTTTATCAAAGTCGAACCACTCATCTGAGTTCCCAACAAAGCCTTCATCTTCATCTTTATCTGGCACGCCATCATTATCGGTATCTTCATCGACCGTACCATCTTTACTTACAATGATGGTGGATAGGTCTGGGTCTTGCCCTTCTTCAGCTTCCGATTTTTTGGTTTCAATGGTGGTTTTAACTAACTGGTTAATGGTTTCCGCATCTGAGAGTAGGTCATCGCTGCCTGTACCATCCGCTTGTTGATCAAGCTCTTCGGGTGTTGAAGGCATAGTGCCTGATGTGACGAGCGCTTTGGCGCCTGCAGCTGCCTCGTCTTTATCATCAGCAATGTAATCGCCAAGAACATCGTCTTCCTCAATCCCAAGTTGTCCGGCGATTTTGGTTTGCGCTGCGGCCAGTTTTTCCTCATCTGTGCCAGTGGTGGCACGTTTCATTTCTACGTGTACCAGCGTCGATAGTGGTGTGACGGTTTGCTGCCCAGCAGGGGCAGACATAACGTAGTCAGCCGCTACTGGTTTATTGGTATCTTCATCGATGGTCTCGCCTTTAATCGCGCGCACGATGACCGAATATTGCTCAGGATTATCAATGCCTGTTACATCCAGAGTTGCATTACCTCCGGCACCAGATTTTGTTTGCGGCTCGGTTGGTCCCGGTAGAAAATCTCCGTCGACATCAAGCCACACCAAAGCCCCATTTAAGTATCCATCGATTGCTTTTACGCTGTAAGTTGACGTTGTCGAGCCACTGCTTCCACCGTCGCTACTACTACCGCCGCCACAACCGACAAGCCCCAAGGATGAGGTCAACCCTAGCGCTATCACCAACTGTTTCTGTTTCATCTTGCTTCCTTACTAGTGATTTCGGCACCACGTTCAAGCCCTAACGAGATGCGCTAATTCATAAAAAGCTTAGATGAAATTTGTTACTTATGGTTACAAATGTAACTGTCTAATTTATTAATGTGATTTTGATCTGATAAATTTTTTGATGAAAAAAGCGGCTCAAAAGATGAGCCGCTTAATAAAGAATATGATGTTTGGTTTGAGGCTATTTATTTACCATGATATCCAAGATCTGCACATCAGTTTGGGTCATCGAACCGTTGGCTAATGAGGATAGATTGGCAATCGACTGGTCAACATCATTGGCTACGATGCCTTCATTGCCTGTCACTCGAATACCATCAATCGCCATTAGGGATGCTTTGAGTGCGGCACCAGCAGAAGAGGAGACCTTCATAGCACATGCGGTTTTTGCACCATCACAGATAACGCCAGCAACATCACCAATCATGCTGCAAATAGCGTCACTGACCTGTTCTAAACCACCATCGAGCAAGTAAGTAATACCCGCAGCTGAGCCCATGGCTGCCGTCGTGGCTCCGCATAGTGCCGAGAGTTTGTTTTGATGGCTTTTAATGTAGATTGCTACCAAGTGCGAAAGCGCTAGCGCTCGGATAGTTTTCGCTTCACTACTGTTGAGGAAGTCGGCAGTAACGACAACTGGCATGGTGGCAGCGATGCCTTGGTTACCTGAACCCGAGTTGCTCATAGCAGGTTTCATCGCTCCATCCATGCGCGCATCAGAGGCGGCTGAGGTGCGCTTTAGGATCTCAGTCAGTAGCCCTCCTGAGAGCAGGCCGCGCTGTTCATTGCGAGCAAACGTTGCCCCGATCTGCAGCCCGTAATCTTTGCTTAGACCCTCTTGGGATAGTGCTTGATTTAGCTCTTTAGCTTGTTGAATGAATTGAAGATCTTTAATAGGTGCGTTTGCAGCGAAATCGAAAATGTCTTGTAAGTAGACTCCTTCAAACGGGTTGGTACTGGGAGGCAAGTCTTGCCCTTTTTGCGTTTGAGAAGAGAAGGTGGTCATTCCGTTTTCTTCAATGGAAACAACGTCGGTATGACTGTCAGCTATAGTGACGGCCACGCTCTGGTCTTGGTATAACACGGTCACTTTCGCATAAAGTATGTGTGCGACATCTGCAACACCAACAGTCACTTGGTCGTTATCTAGCATTTGCTTAGCTATTTTCACATCGTGATCATTGATCTCTTTAAGCACTTCAAGCTTGGCTGAAGGCACACCGGCAATCGCACCAATCGCCGCAGCAACAGGTAAGCCGACCATACCTGTACCGGGGATCCCGACACCCATGCCGTTCTTCATCAGGTTAGGAGAGACACTAGCACAGATGGTGACTTGAGAAGCGTCATCTTTGATTCCGAGTTTCTCCACCGCAATGGCACTGGCCAACGCAACCGATACTGGCTCGGTACATCCAAGGGCAGGGACTACATCTTTGTTCATTACATCGATAAACGATTGCCACAAGTGCTTTCTCATTGAGGATTCCTTCTATTTGACCATTAGCGTCATTATTCTTAATCGTTATGTAGTAATTTAAAGTATTGCTTGTGGAAATTTGTTGCTAATTTTGCTTCTATATCGCTACAGGATAGAAAAATTTTCTACATGTATTCCTTTGTAGGGTTGGTGAGTCTCCAAGGTTCGGCGTGAGAAGGAATAATTTCTTTCTTTTGGTTTTTCGTCAAATCTTTTGAGGTGATTGTGGATAAAGTAAAACTAGATAGTGTTGATAGAATGTTGCTATCAATCTTGCAAAAAGATGCGACAACCTCGCTTAATGACCTAGCAGAGTCGGTCAACCTCACCACCACACCTTGCTGGAAGCGGATCAAACGACTGGAAGAAGAAGGGGTGATTGCAAGTAAAGTTGCGATATTAAACCCTGAAAAGCTAGGCCTTAGTTTTACTGCATTTGTTCAGGTGAAGACCAGTGATCACTCCCATGATTGGTATCAAGCTTTTGTTGATGCCGTCGTTGATATGCCAGAAGTGATGGATTTCTATCGAATGGCCGGGGAGTATGACTATATGATGCGGGTCCAAGTGGAAGATATGCGTGCGTTTGACACCTTTTACAAAACCTTGGTCAATAGTGTCGAAGGTTTGACTAACGTGACGTCGACATTTGCCATGGAACCGCTCAAATCATCGACGGTACTTCCGGTTTAACCGGGGCGATGGATAAAAAAGGCGACAGAGAGTCGCCTTAATTGATTGCTGAGTTATCGTCGAAGGTTACAGTGTCTTATTGGTAAAGCGCATTACCCCTTCTTGAACGGCGCTTGCCACCAACTCACCTTTTTGGTTAAAAATCTCACCTCGAACCAGTCCGCGAGAGTTGCTTGCTGTCGGGCTTTCGATTGCGTATAGCAACCATTCATCGGTTTTGATTGGGCGATGGAACCACATAGAGTGGTCGATAGTCGCCACTTGGAACTTAGGTGTCATCAAGGTCACTTTGTGTGGATGAAGGGCTGTAGTTAAAAAGCCCCAGTCGGATGCATATGCCAGCAAATACTGGTGGATAAGCTGATTATCAGGCACGTCACCATTGGCTTTGATCCATAGATACTGTTTCGGATCTGTGCGGTGTGGTTGTAGCGGGTTGACAACCACGGCAGGGCGCACCTCAATAGGCTTCTCTGCGCAGAAGATTTTTTGCAGCGTTTCTGGCAAGTATTCAGCGATGTGCTCTGCAAGTTCAGACTCTGATAGTAACTCTTCAGGCGCCGCCACTTGTGGCATCGCATTCTGGTGCTCAAAGCCCGGCTGATCACTGTGATAAGACGCCGTGAGATAGAAAATCGGACGGCCATTTTGAATAGCTTTGACTCGGCGGGTTGAGAAGCTTCGTCCATCACGTAGGTTCTCTACGTCATAAATGATTGGCTTCTCAGGATCGCCCGGGTATAGAAAATAGCTGTGGAATGAATGCACGGTACGATCACTATCTACTGTATAGCGGGCAGCGGAGAGTGCTTGGCCAATCACTTGACCACCGTAAACTTGAGGCAGACCTAGGTTTTCACTTTGACCGCGAAACAGACCTTGTTCTAATTGTTCTAACTGCAAAAGATCCAGCAGTTCATTTAATGGTTTACTCATCGTACCTCCGTAAAAGTTATGTCAAATAAATACCTTGGATACGGACAAAACTCAAGCCGAGGATATACTCAAGCGAGGAATTATCGATTTGGGAGTAAGATATGTTGAACAAATCACTGACTGCATTTTTGCTGATTATGGTTTCTTTATTGGCGGGGTGCCAGTATTCAGACTCAAGTGATCACAATCAAGAAGAGTTGGCGGTGGCAACGATTGTGGGCACAGTTTCTTATCGTGAGCGTATAGCACTGCCAGAGAACGCCAAAGTTACCGTAACGCTGCAAGATATCTCGCTGGCGGACGCACCATCGGTGGAAATTGCCCGAACTGAATTTGACTCATTTGGATTCCAATCACCGTTTGCCTACCAGTTAGACTATGACCCAAGTAAGATCATCGAAAATCATCGTTATTCTGTGAGTGCTCGAATCACAGTCGATGGACAACTGAAATTTATCACTGATACCGTCTATTCAGTGATCACTGATGGAAATGAAACCGATGAAGTGGACTTGAAGCTGATCGCTATCGGGAATCCGCAATAAACGTTTTGAATTGAGTTGGCAGTCTTAGGGCTGCCAACGATATTGTCTAAGCTTAATTTTCCCTGCCATTGAGACCTCCACACCATCTTCTATTAAGTATTGTCTTTGCCTTATCAGATCTTCGTCTTTGAGTGAGATCTCCCCTTTAGCATTGACGACTCTAAACCAAGGTAATTGACTGCCAGCAGGCAATCGACCTAACGCTTTCCCAACGTGACGTGCATAACCGGGATAACCTGCCATTTTTGCGATCTCGCCATAGGTTGAAACTTTTCCTTGTGGAATTTGGTGAATCACTGCAAAGATTTGGCGCAAAAACTCGTCCATACTGAAATTGTCCTAGTGATTGATTTCTTAATAGTATATCGCACTAGAGGCGACCTCATAATGGATTAACACGAGGAGGCGCGATGGTATTGTCTGTAATCCAATTTGCCGTGACTACAATTCTTGCAGTGGTGTGTGCACACTCTTTAAGCATCAGTGGGGGAGACATCCCAGTGATCGCGCTGATGGTGCCTGCATTGTGGATATTACCGCAAGGGGGCGCATCCGGGTTGTTATTGCTCGCCTCTGTGGCTATCTATGGGTTTACCTTACCCCATCAGCCTATTGCGATGTCTTTGAGTATCTTGATCTTACTGCCACTATTGATGGTCACCTTCTCACGACGCTCTAGTGTTTATGTGTTGATTTCGAGCGCAGCCATTATATTCGTGATGCAGTTAGGCATTATGGTGACTCAGGCAGAAGCCAAAATCCCGGGAAGCTGGGAAGTCACACTGATTCAAACCCTTTCCATGATGGGCATCTGGTACGCCATGAGCCATTGGCGCTCATCTTCACAGCATAGCTGGTGGAGCCTAGCGTTTGTTTTGGCCCTTTGGATCGGAGGCTGGACACATGCGGCAGTGATCGCTCTGTGTTTGGTAGGCATCATCGCATCCGCCGAGACCTTACCAAAGCTAAGTAAGCAGATGAAGTGGAGCACACTACTCACTTGGACATTGCCAACCGTCGCATTCGCCGCTGTGGTCGCTGCAGGTAATATTGAGGTACCAAACCCAGTATTTGTAGTGTGGATTTTCCTCCTTGGCACTGCATGGGCAACCGACTACATCCTAAGAGCATGTGACGAAGAGCAAACGCATTAATCTTCAAATTGGCGCTATCGGCATCACGCTGCGCAATAGTTAGGCACTTGAATTAAAAAGCACTTAGTTTGCCTTGCAATAGCCAAGCCGATAGCACATAATCCTCATCACTCTTTGGCAACAAGCCATAAGAAAACGAATCTATGGGGGCCTGGTCCTCTCGCAACAATAGCTCGTGAACTCGGTCAGGCCCGGAAGGGAGCAGCCGCAGCGAGTGACTTGTGTGCCGGGATGTGGCTGGGTTCCCACCCTTTAAAAAAGCCGCTCAATGAGCGGCTTTTTGCTATCTGGCGTTTTGTCTTTTTTCTTTTTAAGTCAGTCTAAATCAATTTAATCGGTCACACAGTAGTGCCTAACTATGCCACTACACAGGATGACTAATTAGTCCTTGGTCCGAGTTTCATTCATTTTTCAGTTATAACCCAAGTCTAGAATTTGACTTATTTTACGTAATCTGGAAACCTCATTAGGCTTATGTTTAGCCTAAAGGCAATGTGATTGTATGGAGAACAACGTAAGAAATATCAGTCAAGAATATTGGAGTAGTAAATCTATACCTTATTTGACCATCCGGACTACTCGAGATAGTGCACAGGGTTATAAAGCCCACTACCATTCTGAGCTATCTGTTGGAATTATGCTCTCAGGTCAAACATGTTTGTCTTTATGTAAGGAAGATGTGCTCTTAAAAGAAGGTGACGTGATTCTTATTGAGCCGAATATGGTTCATGCTTGTAATCCTGTTGGCGGCATGCCTAGAAGCTATCGCATGCTCTATATCGATCATCAATGGTGCTGTGAGGCATTATCGAAGCTGTTTGGTTACCAGGTAAAAGCCTTCAGAGTGGATCATACTTTGTTTACCAATAAAGTTAGTAGAGTAGATACTGGCAACTTAATATCCATGTTAATTGAGTGCGACTTACCACATATCGCAATAAAAGTAGAAAGTTTAATTCTCGATATTCTAAGTCGATGTTGTTCGCCCTGCATGGATGACAGTGATGAAGGCCTAGCATACCAAACCAGAGAACTACTCCTAAATGATGTGGAAAATGTTCCGCAGCTTGAATGCATTGCCAAGTACCTTGGATATACTCAAGAAACACTAATTAGAAAATTCAAAAAGCAATTCGGTATTACACCAAAGTCATTTCTTAACAACTATAGAGTCGAGATGGCAAAGGCACTTTTGAAAGAAGGTATGGACATTACTGATGTTGCTAATGAGTTAGGCTTTTATGACCAAAGTCAGTTGCATCGAACTTTTGTGAGCTATACGGCTTCCACGCCTAGACAATATCAGCGAATGAAGTCAATTTTCGACAATAATGAATAAACTGGTTACAGCATAGTAATAGGGTATTTCAAATGGATAACCTAATATGTCGTACTCTACTTTTTTCCCAGTTGCATTTCCGGCTTTAGCTATAGCTCATTTTCTTGCTTTAATAACTCCCGGCCAAGATTTTTTCTTAATTGTTGCTCACTCAATACGTTATAGACTAAAAGGAAGCCGCTTCATCTGTTTAGGCGTGGCTTTGGGAAATGCGCTTTATATAGGAATTTCAATCTTTGGTTTGATGGCTATTCGTAATAATCAGGTCATCTATCTAGTTGTTGAAGTAGTTGGCGGGGTATGGCTATTGTGGTTAGGGTCCATGCTACTAAGAAGCAAGAAACAAGGGACCGATGTAGGTTTCGAGCAAATACCAGTACCAACGGCGCTGAAACAGTTAGTACTTGGCTTTAACTCTGCGATCTTGAATCCTAAGAATGCGCTTTTCTATATGAGTTTAATGACAGTGATGTTAGGCAATGAAGTCACATTGACGCAGCAAGTGTCATGCGGGCTGTGGATGTTTTGCGCAGTTCTATTGTGGGACTTATTTGTTGCTACCGTTATTGGACAAACACAAGTGCAAACTCTCTTGTCAAACTATATTCATGTGGTTGAAAGGTTAGCGGGGCTGGCTATTGTTTTCGTTGGGTTATCACTGTTTATTGGTTACTTGGAGATCTGAGCCCTAGGTATTTCCTGATAGGTATCAACCTCTCTATATAGGTTTTCATGATTACCTCTGAGGGTGAAAAAAGGGCTCTAGTTTCACTAGAGCCCTTTACGCATGATGAAGAGTTAGTTTTGTCTGCGTAACCTGATTCCCCCAAATACCAGTAACAGTAGCCCAAGTAGCCCTGTGCTCCCTGCACTAGCAGAGTCATCCGTTGGAGTAACTGGCGTCGGAGTCGGATCATCCTGAGTATCTTCTTTACATTCCGCTTTGCAGCCTTGTTCTATTTCAATCTTCTCTACAAGAGACAAGGCGTCGCAATAACTACCATCATCCAAAGTACAGGCTTTATCATTTGGTGCAATACAACTATCCCAGGTACTCATATCAGCACAGTTGGATAGCATAGCGTCAAACTTGTTTCTGGTGAGCTGGCAAAGCGCTTGGCGTTCAGCTGATGCATCCGAAGAACAGCGAGATCCATGGTATCTATCCATAAACTCTTGCCACTCTGATACCCGCGCTTTGGCAGGCCTGACATCAGGAAAGAGATCATAATAAGCCCAATTGATCATCAACTCTAGCGATCCACTATAACCATCCGAATCGATAAATAGTACTGTATTTTTTTCTTCGCCATTCACATCGAAGTCATATAGGCGCTCGCTAAAGTTCTCCATGGTCCAAGGAGAGTCATAGTCTTGGTTGGCGTAGAGGTAGACGTTTAGGCTAAATTCGTATTGAGAATGGTCTGCCAGAAAGGCTTGCAGAACCTGTCCACCTTCAGTAAGAGCTGTTGAAAATTTCAGTGCTGTCGACTCTCGTTCTTCTCTTGTTTTATGATCTGACTCTGCCGTTGCAATCGCAACTAGACGACGGCCAAGAACATACTTTCTCAGTCGCTCATCACCGCATAAGCTTCGGAACTGTTGAAGCTCTCGGTCAACCAATAGTTTTTCTGAGGGGGCATCGAGCTCGCTAGGGACTTCAGGTCCTGACTGATCCATCATAAAGGCTCTGCCAGGAACTACTAATGACATCACCGTAGCTGCCGGGTGGCTAGCTGCAATATAGTCATCAACTATCTGTTGTCTGAAGTTAATGTGATGATATCTGTCTTCAACAAAATTAATCGAGCGTCCTATGTCTATGGCTGACAGCAAGTCGTTAGTGCTGTGAATGGTTTTTCGAATTGCCCTTTTTGGAGCAGTAGGAACCTCTGCCGCACCCCATACCTTGGTTGTCAAACATGACTGGTCAAGTATTTCACTAGTCACTGCGTTCACAGGCTTTCCCAGCAAATGATAGAAGTCTGTCACGCTAGAGGCTGCAAGACTGGTAACAGGTAGTGCCGCCAGACACAGACCCACCAAGCCCCCTAACAATTTACCTTTTGATTTTATTAGTTTTTCCTTTACTTATGTATAACTCCAACCAACATGATTACGAAGGTGACCGAAAGATTAAAACTCGTTCAGTTAACGTAATTCGGTTATTATTTTACCAATTGAATGCATCTAGTTGATTATGATGATTTTGTGGTCGATCGCATTTGCGATATACAGATACTCGTTCTATAAATGTGCACCCATCCCATGGGGTAAATTGAAGAAAGCCCTGAAAAGGGTTGCGAGGGAGGTTAATCAGGTCAGACGCTTTTGGTTATTAAGATTAAGTAGCTCACAGGTTTCCTGTTAGATTTTTTAGTTTATGAGGGCTGATTAGGTCTGATATACCTAATCAGCCCTCAAGTAATACCACCATTACTCCCTGACTCTTCCTAGCGACTAATTTAACGACTAAGTTGTATCTATATCTTTGCGAGGCACTACAAATTCCACATGCAAGAATCGTAATAAAGTGATGAAAAATATATGAATTATTCTCCTGTATCACCTTTTAAATATTTCAGTCATTGAACAAATTTTATGAAGGTTATTTTATAAACACTTAACAAAGGGAGATATGAAATGAAGAAGGTGATAGCAGCTGGGCTGGTAGCCTCAGCGCTGAGCATGCCAGCAATGGCGGGAGATAAAGTCGTTGCGGGTTATTTTGCAGATTGGCAATACGCTAACAAGGACAACCCATATACTGTGCAGGATATTCCGGCAGAAAACCTGACTCATGTGATATACGCTTTTTTATCTATGTGTGGGCCGCATACTGGTGCCAGTGAAACCGTCCAAGATTTGATAGCAAAGCAGTGTGAGGGTAAAGCACCTTTTACTGCTATCGTGGTCGATAGCGAAGCCGCACTGGAAAAAGACTTTGGTCAGGTACAGGTTTCCGTGCCATATAAAGGGCATTTTGCTCAGTTGGCAGACCTTAAAAGTGAGCACCCAAAGCTGAAGATCCTTCCTTCTTTTGGTGGCTGGACCATGTCAGAACCATTCCACGCAATGGCGAAAGATCCCAAAGCTATCGAACAGTTTTCCAAATCAGCGGTTGAGCTGATCGCCCAATATGATTTTTTTGATGGTATCGATTTGGACTGGGAATATCCGGGAGGTGGTGGCCTCACAACCTCACCTTGGAACCCAGAGACCAAGCTAGATGATGCACAGAAGCAGAGTGAACGTGAAGCCTTTACCCTACTGGTAAAATCTTTGCGTACTGAGCTGGATAAACTGGAGAAAACCACCAAGCGTGAGTACGAGCTCTCTACTGCGGTTGGGGTAGGGCCAAAAGCGGCGCAGATTGACTGGAAATCTGCCGCACCTTACCTGACTAATATGTTTGCGATGACTTATGACTTCCTAGGTGGTTGGGGCCAGCAGACTGGACACCTAACCAACTTACACGCAACAGAGCGCAGTTGGTGGGGAATGGGGGCAGATGTGTTTATCAATCAGATGATCGAGCATGGTATTCCTGCTGAGAAGTTGGTCATTGGTGCAACCTATTATGGTCGTGGCTGGCAAGAAACCCAGAATTACGATGGTGGTCTGCCGAGTTCTGATCTTCTCTCCAACCAAGGAGCGCAGTTTGGTACTGGCGAGAACGGCTACTTTATGTTTTGGGATCTAATGCAAAACTACGGTACGAAGCAAGGCTATCAGTACAAGTACGATGAACAAGCTCAAGCCCCGTATTTGTGGAACCCAGACAAGAAAGTGTTTATTTCATTTGATGATGCTCGTTCAATCCGCGCTAAAGCCGAGTGGGCGAAAAATGTAAATTTAGGAGGTATTTTCTCGTGGGAGCTATCTGGTGATCCAGACGGGGATTTGACGAAAACTATGTATGAGGCAATGAACTAATGGTCATTGGTAAGCGATAACTCGCTGAACAGGTAGCCGTCACCATACGAACTGTGTGCTAAAGGATGCTCAATCCTCATGCTTGGATTTATGTACGTTTGTATGGTGACTGGCAATTCCCGCAATTTTTAATAACAACTCTTTGCTATTGGCCTATTACTCGAAGTGCTTTTGGCATTAACTCCTTTCATCGAGCTTTTCTTTCTATATTCTGCGCTACTTATACGAGTGTCATCACATCGGCTCAATGTCTTGCTTGTGTTCTCTTGGCGTAAACGTGATGTGCGACGAACAAAATTGAATCGTCTACAAGCTTGTAATGCATAATGTTGCTTATAGTGGTGAGATGTCAACCAAATTACAACTGTAGGTGAGTGAGGCCCAAGCCTGACAGGCTCACTATTTTTAAAAGGAGTTATAAATGCGTTATCTTCACATCAATCAAACTAAAGTGATTAGTGGTATATGTACATCGGAGACAAAAATCCCAATACTAGTTATCTCACTTTTTGGTAAGTACGCTCCTGATTATATTTATCGCTTCATTCTTGGTCGCCTAACTGGGGACACGTTTGATGATCCTGAAGAATTTCAGTTCATGAAAGGATTTACCCAAACTATTATAAAGGTTATTAAAGACTCGGCTCATGATGAACAATTAGCAATGTATGACGGCGTCATCGCTGAGTTTGTGGAGGACGATACTCAAGTGAAAATTTCAATTGTTTAAGTGGAAAAACTCTCAGGTTCAATACTCGCTGCAATTGGGCTATCTTCGTTAAGTCGATTTAAAGTGTGCTGATGTCCAGACTCCGGACAAGTGGCTCAAGCTAATGTTGAGCTTGCTTTCAGCGCACTCTAGTAATAAAGGTGCGCTCTTCATCAACAAAAGCCACAAACCCGCCATGATAAATAAACACTCGGCCACGTCCCTCGACCAAGCACGCAAGTTGAGGGTTTAGATCTTCTTCATTAGTTTCACATATAAATGTGCCAGTATCTGTGATCACGCCGTCGAGAGAAGGCAAATATCCATAGGAACGTTTGGCCTGATCAATCAAGCTCAATTCACTGGAGATAGAGAAGCATGAAGGGATCGATCCAGCATCTTCAATAAATATTGGTTTCAGTTCTTCAAAGGCTGTAATCACTAGCCAATCGATGCCGTTTACATGGTGGATGAACATAGTGTTTCTCGGTAATTCTAGTGGGGAGATTTTATCACTATCAGGGGAAGATCGTAGTAGAGAATTCGTTATTGGAAGTGGTAATTCTCTGAGGTGACGTGACATGCTTTTGTTAACAGGCGGGATAAATGGATTCCGTCATCCCTACTTACCTGTGCTCATAAGTTGCGTATAAAGTTCAAGTTTTGGTCAAAAGCTAGCTTTTTGACCGGATTGCATTGAATTCAGCATATGCATAATTGAGTTCCATCACATCATTTAAATCATTACTAGGTAAACTGATGAGTTTATCGACAGGGTTAGTCGAACGATTAAAACAGCGCCAATTCAGTGCGTTGAGGATGTCAGGATGGTTGAGATGAATATTGAGGGGTACTCTGAGCTGGTAGAGATCTACACGGGGGCTCATAGTAAAGTTTTTAGGGCAAAAAGAGATAAAGATAACTTATGTGTGGCGCTCAAATGTCCAACAGGTGAGTTTCCTGATCCTAGGCAGCTTTCGGCGTTAAAGCGCGAATATCAGATCATGAGCGCTATCGAAGGTGATGGTAGAGGCGTTCCAACTCAGATCGAGTTTATTGAACTCAAAAACTCCGCAGTCTTAGTACGTGAGTGGGTCGAAGGCATCTCATTGCGAGAATACCTAGATACGCATCATTTATCCCTACAATCCTCACTGACCATTGGTATTGCCATTGCGCAGCTTTTAAGTGCGGTTCATCGCCAAAGTTATTGTCATCGAGACATCTCTCCGGGCAACATCATATTCAATCCCGAAACGCAGCAAGTCTCGTTGCTTGATTTTGGTTCTTCGTTGGAGTTTCCTGACCGAGCAAGAGGGGTCATCAAGCCAAACTTCATCGAAGGCTCGATACCCTATATGTCACCAGAGCAAACTGGGCGAATGAATCGAGGGCTTGATTATCGAACTGATTTCTACTCTTTTGGGGTCCTACTATACGAGCTGTTTACGGGGCAACTCCCCTTTGAAACCAAAGATACCAACGAACTTATCTATAGCCACATTGCCCTCGAACCTACCGCTCCTGATGAAATCTCTCCAATGGTGCCTAAAGCACTAGCCCGTATTGTTCTTAAACTCCTGAGTAAAAAACCAGATAACCGCTACCAAAGTGCCGAGGGCGTTGAAGCTGATCTGTCACAATGTTTGGCTGCTTGGACTAAGTTTGGAGCCATTGAGCCGTTTGAACTCGCCTCAGCAGAACTAAATAGCAGTTTAAGGATACCTGAAACCATCTATGGTAGAGAGCAGGAAACTGAGCGTTTGCTCGATGCCTTTGCCCAAACAAGTCAGGGTAATGGTCATCTGGTCTTTGTTGCTGGCCACTCAGGGATAGGCAAAACATCGCTAGTGAGAGAGCTGTATCGACCACTAACAGCCCAAGGTGGCTACATCACCAGTGGTAAATACGATCAACTGCTGCGCCATCAGCCTTATTCGGCAATTTTGCAGGCGGTATCAGGACTGTTTCGTCAGATCATTTCAGAAAGTCATGACAGTGTGACTTTCTGGCAGCAAGCGCTGCAACAGGCGGTGGGTGGAAATGGCCAAGTGCTGATCGATGTAATCCCTGAGTTGGAATTGCTGATTGGTCCACAGCCACAAGTCATGCCGCTATCGGCAGAAGCCGCATCAACACGTTTTAACACCACTTTCTTTAACTTGATTCATGCACTGGGCACCACTGGAAAGCCAATCGTGTTGTTTATTGATGATCTTCAGTGGATAGATCCTGCAAGTTTGACCTTGTTGGAGGCTGTGACCGCCCAACTAAGTCAGTCTACGCTAATGATCATTGGTGCTTATCGCGACAATGAAGTTTTAGAGCACCATCCGTTAATGATTGCTATGCCGACGCTTCAAGGCAATTGCACCAATACTGTGGTAGTGGAACTGAGCGAGCTACCAAAAGATACTTTAATAGATTTGCTCAAAGACAGTGTCGTACTGTCACCGTCCGAGTATGAACAGCTAAACGCCACATTATGTGACAAAACAGGTGGCAACCCTCTGATCTATAAAACAATGCTAACCACGCTTTATACACAACAACTGCTCAGTTTCGATTACGAGAGTAAGCGTTGGGTTTGGGATCAAAAAGCGCTTAATCTGATGCCAAGGGCCGAAAACTCCGTAGCTATGTTGCAAAGCAATATGAGTGGTCTTGACACCCAGACATTGGAGCTATTGAAGTTAGCGGGCTGCATTGGTAATACCTTTAGCCTGGACTTGTTAACGGCTTTATCGAACCACGGGCGCTCTGAGCTTGCCAAGTCTCTTATTCCAGCGGTATCAAAAGGGTATATCCAGCCTTTAGATGATGACTTTGAGCTATACACCACCGACGGTTATGACAAGTTACCAGATACTCAATTTATTTTTGTTCACGATAGAATTCAGCAAGCGGCGTATAGCTTGCTCTCCTCAGAAGAGCAGGAAAAGTTGCATTGGGCTATCGGGCAAAAGCTGCTTTCTAAACAGACTGATGAGCCTTCAGAGCGGGTGCTGTTTGATGCGGTAGAACACCAAAATCAGGGCTACCGATATGCCACTAGTGAAGAAAAATCGCTCTTGGTCAAACTTAACTTAATGGCAGGAAAGAGAGCTAAGCGCTCTGCAGCTTTTAGTGTTGCTCATTCGTGTTTAAGTCATGCCAAAACCATTTTGCAACAGCTTGGCGACGCTACAAACAGTGATCTGTCGGTGACGATTGATTTGGAGTTAGCGCAGGCTTGCTATTTAGTCTCTGAGTTTGACGCAGCAGAGGCGCTTTACAGTGATCTTCGAAGCCGAGATATTTCTGATCAAGAGAAGCTCAATCTATACAATATTCAGGCGAAGCAATACCACCACCAAGGCGCGTATCAACGCTCACTGGAGTATGAATACGAAGCCTTGCAGTTACTGGGAATAGAGCTGCCAGAAGACGATGAATCACTTATGGCTCTGTTTGGCGAAGAGCAGAATAAAATTGAGAAATTGCTTGAGCAAACGGACCACCAACGCTTGCTCCACCAAGCCAATATTGAGGATGAGTGTTTTAGCCTAACTCACGAGCTTTTATTTGATGCATTCACCGATGGTTACCTATTAGGTAAGGGGCCGCTATTGGCAGTGGTTGCCGCAACCAGCGCTCGACTATCTATGGAGCGGGGCAACTGCGCCGCAAGCTCAGCCGGATACATCAACTATGCCACCATACTTTGCTCTAGCGGTAACTACCGACAGGGGCACGAGATTGGTCAGTTAGCGATCAAACTGGCGGATAAATATCAAAACCCAGTGTTTAAAAACTACACCTATCATGTGTTTTCTCTTGGTATTAATCACTGGTTGGAGCCTTTAAAAAGCAGTTACGATTATTGGCACGAAGCGTCCAAGTTATCGATGGAATCGGGCTCGCCGTATGCTGGCTGGGTGTTTTTGCAAATGCCGCACGTCTTGCTTGCGTCGGGAGCAAGTCTTGAACAAGTACAAGCGCAGGCAGATAGCAGCTTAGACTATTTGACCGGTAATCGTCTCGGGGATATTGCCCAACTTCTTCAACTGATAGTTTTGCAGCCTCTAAGGCACCTCAAAGGCGAGACGCCAAGCTTCTCTTCGATTGACGGTGAGTTGTTCTGTACCGAGCAGTTACTGACAGATTATCAAGAAGCTCCATTCTTCTTCGGCCATACGGCCTATTCCGTATTGCGCGCTTCTTTGTTGGCTCGCGACATTTTACCTGCCACTACGCTCAAAGCTTGGTTGCCAATCATTGAAAACACGGTACAGGCGCAGATCATCCAAGTTGATAGTTGTTTTTATACTGGCTTGCACCTAACGGCGGGCTGCACCGAACTCAGTGGCAAAGAACGAGACAAACAGTTGGCTTGGGTAGAGAGTTTAGTCGATAAATTTAAGGTTTGGTCCGAGCTTTGTCCGGGCAACTTTGCACACAAATCGTTATTGCTTCAAGCCGAAGTTAAGCGTTTAGAAGGCGATGTACTTGGCGCTTTTGATCTGTATGAACTTTCAAGAGAAGCCGCATTGGAATCACGCTTCTTAATGGATGCAGCGCTGGCTGATGAGTTGGCTGGACTGTTTTGGTCGCAAGCAGGCAAGCCTTATCAGGCGCAGCACTATCTGCAACGTTCACTGGAAGGATATGAGCAGTGGGGAGCCAGCGGAAAGGTGGCAGCACTTGTAGAGCAGTATCCAGAACTTGAGGCGAGTCATGTCAGTTCTGGTGTAAACATTAGCTCGACGATAGATTCTACGGTCAATACGGATGATTTTTCATCTATTCTCGATATGAGCTCAGTGGTTAAAGCGTCACAGGCCGTTTCCCAGCACATGCAAATGGATAAATTGGCCGAAGAGCTTTTGAATTTAGCGGTTGAAAATGCGGGTGCAACCCGCGGTTTGCTATTACTGGAAAATGGTGGAGATTTCTTCGTAACCCAGAAGGTTACGGCAGAAAATGACACCAATGATACCGAAGGGCTGGATAAGCCGTATGCCGAATCTGCCTGCTTATCTCGCACGATTGTGCGCTACGTGATCAATTCAGGCCAACCGGTCGTCTATACCCCAACAGAGCACGATGAGCAGTTCGAGCGCTGTAATTATCTTCGTCAGCAGGGGGATATTTCGGTGCTGTGTGTACCTATTATTCGTCAAGGCACTATGTCAGGTGTGCTTTATCTTGAGAATACTCATCTAGCTGAGGCATTTCAGGCTGACCGAGTGCAAACTCTGAAAATTATCGCATCTCAAGCCGCAATCTCACTCGAAAATGCACGAATGTATCGCGATCTTGAAGAGATGAATAACAACCTCGAAGAGCTAGTTAAAGAGCGAACCAAAAAGCTCTATGAAGCCAATCAGCAGCTCACAGATACCAACCAAACCTTGTACACATTGTCGACCACTGACCAATTAACCGGGTTATATAATCGCCGTTTCGTTGAAGAACAGCTGCATAACTTGCTGGAAAGTGATCCTCAAAGTCGTCACCCAGTCTCGCTATTAATGCTGGATGTGGACCACTTTAAATCTGTGAATGACAACTATGGCCACAATACTGGCGACAGGGTGTTAGTTAACGTATCGGCTTCTATAAAGGCATCGATTCGCAGTGTAGACATGGCAGGGCGCTGGGGCGGAGAGGAGTTCATTGTGCTGTGTATGAGTGATATTGACGGTGCGACGACCAGTGCTAAGAAACTTGGCCAACAAATCGCGAAACAAGACAACTCCCCCGTTGAACAGGTCACCGTTAGTATTGGCGTTACGCCGGTACTAAACAAAGACACCATTGACTCGGTGCTAAACCGTGTCGATCAGGCGTTGTACAGCGCTAAGAACAGCGGCCGAAATCAAGTGATGATTAAGCTGAAATAATCGAATAAGTGCAAAAGGAGTTTAGACACGCTTATGTGGACCACACAACCTCGAAACAACAGCCGAAATGTTAAGAAAGCACTGCTTGTTGTGACTAGCCATACTGAGTTAGATGGCACCGATAAACATACTGGATTTTGGTTTGATGAGTTAGCCACCCCATTTTGGGGCTTTTATGATGCAGGCTATGAAGTCACAATCGCATCAATTCGAGGTGGCTTGGCAAAAGCAGACCCGCTGAGCGCCACGGGGGAAACTGTCACCCCCGCCGTAAAACGATTCCAAGAATCTGCTTTTGCTATGGGGCAATTGGACAATACGGTTTCTGTGGTTGAGGTTGATACCAGTGCTTACACCACTCTGTTTCTATGTGGTGGACACGGAACATTGTGGGATTTTCGACAAAGCCACGGGCTAGCACGTATCGTGAGCGAGTTTTATGCCGATAAAAAGCTGATTGGCTCGGTGTGCCATGGGCCTACAGGGTTACTTTCAGCGCAAAAGCCTGATGGAACTCCTTTAGTTGCTGGGCTAAAACTGACCGCTTTTTCCGATGCAGAAGAGAAACTGACGCCTCACCAATATATCGAAGCTTTGCCGTATCATCTTGAAGACGCTCTGGTGGACAAAGGTGCTTGTTATCAGTGCGAAAAACCTAATGCGCATTTTGTTGTGAGTGAAAAAGGGTTAATCACAGGTCAAAATCCAGCCTCCGTGGATTTGGTGGTGAAAACCATTCTTGATGCGCTAGAGAAAACCAAGGTGTGGGTGGACACTGATATCTCTATTGGTACCCAGTCTGAGTCAGGAGTGCCTTGCGATGTGGATGATGCGTATGCTCTGCTCAGTTTGTTTAATTCAACCAACGTCAAAGTGGTTGGCGTGAGTGCAGTGTTTGGCAATACCGATGTAGATACCGCTTATAAGTTGGCAAAAACAATGGCTAAGCGATTTGGTCCTGTTGCCTTGCCTGTGAAAAAAGGTGCGGCGGCTAAGCTGGACGTCAATGAAGTCAAAGAGAATAAGGCAGTGCTTGCGTTGGCAGAAGCACTTCGCAAGCAGTCTATGACGATTGTATCGATTGGCCCCGCAACCAATATAGCTACGCTTATTTTGCTTTACCCAGAGCTTGCTAAACAGATTGATCAAGTGATTTTCGTTGCTGGTCGCAGCAGCGTTAAGCAGAGTTTTGTCGTTGGCCCTAAGCAAGAGGTTCCATTTCGCGACCTCAACTTTGATTTGGACCCAGACGCAATGAAAGTACTGATCGAAAGCTGTGTGCCTGTGGTGTTAACTCCCTTTGAGCTGGCAAATCAAGTTTGGATGACTCAAAGCGATCTACAAACACTTGGCGAGTCGAGTGGTGCAGGTAAGTATCTGAAAAAACACACTCAACCATGGTTGGAGATGTGGGAAAACAAGTTTGGCGCACAAGGCTTTAATCCATTTGATGCGCTGGCGGCAGGTTTTGTCGAGAACCCTAACAATTACCAGTGGGAGAAAGTCGCAGTCGAGTTTCCTATTGCCCCTGATGATACTAAGGCTGGGCGATTTAGTACTGGCAACAGTTACAAACCCTACTTGGTTGCGTCGCACGAGTGCCAAAGCGCAAACACAGTGCTTATGTGTACTGGTGTTACTCCCGATTTCTGCTCTTCGCTTGTTTCTAGAATTACAACACCAAATGATCCTTCCAAGTATATTGCGGCGGTTTCACACCTGAATATTGTGGTGGATGATGTCGACAAAGCGACGGCATTTTATCAGCGCACACTAGGCTTTGAGCAAGCCTATGATGAGTCTGGTGAAATCATGGATTATCCACACCTAACGCTTGCCTCATTTGCCAAAGACGCAGGCTTTGAAGACGGCAAAGTTGATGTCGATATTCGTTTCTTACATCATCCGACTGCAGGTTTATATCTGGAGCTGATGCGCTACTACGAGCCAATGGGTGAGCAGCGGGTGACAATCAAAAATACCAATGATATGGGTGGCATCCGTCATACCGCATTGGAAGTGAATGACATCATGGAAGCATTCAATTACCTGAAAGACCAACCGGGGGTTGAGATCGTACGTTACCCTGATGGGCATGAGCACGATGAGGTCGCAGGGCCACCTATGTTGCTTTCGCCTTTCCCAATGTCATTTTTCTATTGGCGAGATCCATATGGCGTGCAGTGGGAAATGGAGTGTGGCCGTAAAAGAGGCTATTTAAGAGGTATTTAAATTATGCGGCGTGAGCGATGCTAAGCAATGCATTGCCTACGCCGTCGCTTTTGAGGAAAAACTGATGTTAATAAATAAATTCGCAATGCCAGTGGTTGTTGCGATGCTATTGGCGATCGCACCGATAAAAGCGAACGCCAACGATGTGTATCAAGTACAACTTTACTTCGGCTTATCGATCCCAGCCGGAGGTGTAGTCACGTCACAGCAGTGGCAGAACTTTGTTGTTGATACCATCGAACCACAGTTTGATGGGTTCAATATAGTCGACTCGGTAGGGTATTGGAAAGCCGAGCCTGAAGATTCAAAGATAGTGACTATCATACTCAATGCTCAAGATCTTCATAAGGCTGAGGCTATTGCACAGGTCTATGCTAAGCGCTTTGATCAAGACTCAGTGATGCTAGTAAAAACTGGGGTAGAGCAGTGGGAGTTCATCTCAGGGAGTGGGGTTCAATAGTTAGACCCATCCACATGGTTGCCACGACCAATCTAAGGCTCATAAATCTTCGAACGGAACTGCATTTAGTTTCAATCGCTTAGATAAATTATAAAATCTGTGTGAGTTACCTCATTTTGCGTTTGCCTGATTGCATATGGTAGAGGGTGAATACTAGTCGCCAAGAGGGAGAACCATGGAATCAGATTTAGCCGCACTTGTGACCCACTTTTCTCAGCTTGAGCAGGTAGAAGCCATCGCTTTAGGTGGCTCTCATAGCACTCAGATGAATGACGAGCTGTCCGATTATGATGTCTATATTTACACCTCAGAGCCAATTCCTGTCGCACTACGGGAACAGATCACCGCAGAACATTGCGTTGAAATGGAGCTGGACAACCAGTATTGGGAAACCGAGGATGATGGTCGACTAAACTCGGGCACGGAAATAGAGATCTTATACCGAAGTATCGATTGGCTCGATGAGGTATTGGATAAGCAGGTATTTAAGTATCAAGCCAGCACGGGATACAGCACCTGTTTTTGGTCCAATCTTACCAACTGTCAAATCCTCTATGATCGAGACAAAAAGCTCACTCGGTTGCAAGCGAAGTACCGTGTTGATTACCCAGTTGAGCTTGCCCATGCCATCATTACTAAGAATTTTCCTCTGCTAAGGGATGCTTTTCCTGCCTATGCCACTCAGATAAAGAAGGCGCTGCAACGCAACGACATTATCAGTGTGCACCATCGACTCACCGAGTACTTGGCGAGTTACTTTGATATTTTGTTTGCGCTCAACCAACTGCCTCACCCTGGTGAGAAACGATTACTCGACGTGGCTAAAAGGTGGTGCCCACATCTGCCGCAAGACTTTGAACACAACATTGAACAACTACTTTATCTGGCGGGTATTCAAAGTGAAGAGTTGCCAATGTTGCTGCATCACACCACTCTTGCTTTAGAGCAGTTGATAACACAAGTGTATAAGGGTGATCGAGACAGGGTATTTCAGGCCTGAGTATTTAGTTTTTCAAGATTGTTAAAAGCATGAACTGAAGACAAAAGTAGCGTCAATGAAATCAAACCGAGCTAAGGTATTAAGAGTAAGGGCTAAAACTTAATGAAAATTACACCAGCCAATCTTGTGGTCATTACGCTACTTTTTCTACCTGTATTGTTATTGGGTACCAAAAAGTGGACTGATAACAAGCAGCGTGATGCTCAAATGGAGCTACAACGAATACACCCTGAACTTGAGCATATTGCCACTCACACTAAACCTTATCGTTTTCCGTTAGACAGTCGCAGGTTACAACAGGGCTTTGCATCTTTTAATACTGCCCCTCGGTTTCCAAATCTCTATCACGCTGCTATCGATTATTACGCCGATGTCGGTGAGCCTGTGTACGCTATTTCTGATGGAGTTGTTAGTTTTTCAGGCTTTATGCGAGGTTATCCTGGGTTAGTGATTATCGATCATGAGCGGGATGGGCTCTATTCTTTGTATGGTCATTTATCGATGAAAAAGCCGATCGCACCGTCAGGAAAAGTGAAGCAAGGGGATATATTGGGTTATATCGCAGATCCTTCTGAGGCCTTTGGTATAGGAAGTCATTCACATTTACATTTCTCAATTCGACTAGGTACCAGAGAGGAATATCCACAAACGGGTGAAGAAAGGTGGATGGCTGGTTACACACCAACCCATCCAGTATTTAAGCGCTTTATTGACCCTGAGAAGTTCATCTTATTGACTCAAAGGTGACTTCTACAAGTCTATTCATCCACATGAGTTGATCCTTCATTGTGTCGTTTTGTTGTAAGGCTTACACCTCTAATTGTGACTTTTCATCAAAATTTAAAGCGCTTTAAATTATTCCGCGCATTTCGTTTTTCAGCTCACATTTCATACACACACAGTTTGTACATTAAGTAAGCTAACTATAAATTTAAAGCGCTTTAAATTTTTGCGAAAACACTATGACGACATTATCTGAAGTATCAAAACATCTTGGATTATCTATGGCCACGGTCAGCCGTGCGCTCAATGGTTATCCCGAAGTTAATGAAAAAACCCGTCAGCGAGTGCTGCAAGCGGCGGACAAACTAGGGTATAGACCTAATAGCGTGGCTCAAAAGCTGGCGACGGGTAAGTCCAAAATGGTCGGTATTATGCTGCAATCACCCGATGAACTGGTATGCGCACCGACGTTTTTAACAGAGTTGGCAAATATCACCAATTGCCTTGGTAGCAGTGGCTACGATCTATTAATCAACTCATCTCTTCAAGGCAACAACTTACAAGCACTAAAGAACTTCGTGTCTAAAAGTGCGGTAGACGGATTGATCCTCAAAGCCCCTGAGGTCAACGATGAACGTATTCAATTTCTATTAGATAAGGGAATACCTTTTGTGGTGCATGGACACGATACCAGCGCTGCTGAGTATGCCTACTTTGATATTGATAATGCATCTGTCGCAACACAGGCAGTTAATTTTCTTCATCAACTAGGCCATAGCAAGATTGCCTTTATCAACTCGGATGAAAAGTTGGCCTATGCAAGGACTCGAAGCCAAGCGTTCTCGACAGCAATTGAAGCGCTCGGCTTGAGCGCCACTGACTGCGAAATCTTTCACTGTGCGCCAGAGGTGATTGCTGGACAAGAATTGGCAACAGCTATCTTTGGCGCAGATGATCGACCAACGGCCTGCATATGTTCCAGCACTAAGGTGGCTTATGGACTGTATATGGCGGCCGCTGAAAAAGGGCTAACCATTGGTCAGGATATCTCGGTGATAAGCCATGATGACGGCATCCAACACTTTGAGAGTCGAGAGTTCAATCCACCTTTGACCGTGACCCATTCACCGCTGATCAATTCGAGCGAACCTATCGCTAACTCTATCGTGAAATTGATCTCGGGAACCAAGCCAAGCGAGCTACAGACGATTTCGCCAGTTGATCTCATCGTTCGACAATCAACGGGTAAACCTTTAACCAGTTAAGCTAGGAAACTCTTCTATGGAACATGTAAGTCAAGGTGGCTTTAACCATCCTGAATGGACAAAAGATAAAAATATCTACGAGGTCAATCTTCGCCAATACACCGCCAAGGGCTCAATTTCGGCATTTATTGAACATCTACCACGGTTAAAAAAAATGGGTGTCGACATTCTGTGGTTGATGCCGATCCATCCTGTGGGCGAGCTCAATCGTAAGGGAAGTTTGGGCAGTCAATATGCAGCAAAAGATTATACGGCACTAGATCCGTCTTTAGGCACTAAAGAGGACTTTAAGCAACTGGTAGAGACGGTTCATCAAATGGGCATGTATTTAATCATCGATTGGGTAGCAAACCATACTGCGTGGGATAATGTCTGGGTTAAGCAACACCCGGACTGGTATCAGCGCGATGAGCAGGGTCAGCTTTTTCCTTACACCTACGTAGACAGCAAAAAGACCGAATACTGGACCGATGTTATTGGATTAGATTACAACAATAAAGCCTTATGGGATGGCATGTTAGAAGCAATGGCTTACTGGGTAGATACTTTTGATATCGACGGTTTTCGTTGTGATGTTGCTGGGCTGGTACCCACACCATTTTGGGAGTTTGCGACTGAAAAACTCAACCAAAATAAACATCTATTTATGCTAGCCGAATGGTCCACACCAGAGCTGCATAACAAGGCTTTCGATATGACTTACGATTGGGGCTTCTACGACCTTATGGGAGAGATTGCCCAAGGCCGTGCCAAGGCATGCGATATTCCTGACTATCTTGCCAGTTTAATCAGTGTTTACTCGCAAGATGCGTATCGAATGGTGTTTACCACCAATCATGACAAAAACAGCTGGGAAGCAAGTGATAGCGAGTATTTTGGCGAATCGTTTAAGGCTTTTTCTGTCCTTGCGATGACGCTGTACGGCATGCCACTTATCTATAGTGGGCAAGAGTCTTATCTCGACAAACGAGTTGAGTTTTTCGAAAAAGACCCGATTGACTGGAAACAGTATGAACTCTCTGACTTCTACACCAAGTTGCTGCACCTGAAACGAGAAAATGAGGCGCTTTGGAATGGCAATTATGGTGCACTGCCAGAGTTCATTCCTAGTGATAACTCAGAGGTTATCCACTTCGTGCGACAAAAGAACAAAAACCGTGTCGAGGTGTTGATTAACCTATCTCCAAAACCTCAAACCTACCACCACACGGCTCAAGGAACGCTAACGCTCGAGCCATACCAATACATGATTGGTTAATTACTAACTAACACAAAAGGTCTGAAAATATGAAGAAACTAAGTCTATTGAGCTTAGGGGTTGCGTACGCCTTGAATTCAGTCAATGTCGCCGCATTTGATGAAGGACAAATTACGGTGTGGATGCCACTGGATAAGGGACAAAAGGGCATGACTTATGCGGTGGAACAATTTGAAGCCGATACTGGCATCAAAGTAAAGGTAGAGTTTCCTGAAAGTTTGGAGGAGCGTTTTGTCCAGTTTGCCAGTGTAGGTAAGGGACCGGACGTAATGGTTTTTGCCCATGACCGTTTTGGTGGTTATGCGGCCTCTGGATTGGTTAAAGAAGTCAATCCAGAACCTAGTTACAAAGCGCAATTTGAGGACTATGCGTGGGATGCGACCAGTTATAACGGTAAGCTATATGGCTACCCAATTGCCGCTGAAACCGTTTCTCTGATTTACAACAAAGATATTATTAAGGAGCCAATCAAGCACTGGGAAGAGTTGTTTAGTTTAGATAAACAGCTTAATGAAAAAGGGATCAAAGCGATTGCTTGGGACATCAAAAACCCATATTTCACACATCCTTTATACTCTAGTGATGGTGCATATATCTTCGCTCAAGATGCCAATGGTTACATCCCAACCCAAACAGGTGTAAATACGCCGGCTGCCAAAAATACCATGGCGTTTCTTAAACGCATGATTGATGAAGGAGTGATGTCGTCGGATATGGACTATGCTCATGCTGAATCGGCGTTCAACAAGGGTAAAGTTGCAATGACCATTAACGGCCCTTGGTCTTGGGCAAACATGGACAAAATGGGCCTAAACTATGGGATTGCCCAGCTACCTATGTTTGAAGGTAAAGCATCGCGTCCATTTGTAGGCATTCTAATGGCTGGGATCAACACGGCGTCGCCAAATCATGAGTTAGCCCAAGAGTTTATCGAAAACTATATGTTATCAATGGAATCATTACGCTTTATGAACAGCCAAGTTCCTATTGGAGTGCCGTCCCGTAAGGCATTTTCTCAAGAGCTTGCTGACCAACCTCGTGTGCAGGCTGCAATTAAGAATGCGAGTAATGGTGACATTATGCCGAACATTCCTCAAATGCTTGGCTATTGGCACGGCTCTTCAGCAGCGTTAACAAACGTTATCGACGGACGCCAAAGCATTGCTGATGCACTTAATGAACTAGAACAAAAGGTGCTCGATAAGTAGCACGGGTTAAAAATGGAATAACAGAATGAAAACGAAACAAATAAAGGACATTCAAGCTTCGGCACTTGGCTTTGGTTGCTGGGCAATGGGGGGAACTTGGAACAACGTATCGGACCGAGAGTCTATTGACGCTGTGCGAGCGGCCGTTGACCATGGTTTTAACTTCTTTGACGTAGCTCCAGTATACGGTCTAGGGCATGCGGAGACAGTACTTGGCCAGGCACTCCAAGGCATCGATCGTTCCAAGGTCGTGATAGCAACCAAATGTGGTTTGCCATGGGATGCGAATAATAATGTTACCAATGACTTAAGCCGAACGAGTATTTTCGCTGAGGTGGAAGCGTCGTTGCAACGTTTGCAAACGGACTATCTAGATGTGTACCAAGTGCATTGGCCAGATCCAAACACACAGATTGAAGAAACAGCGCAAGCCTTGGCGGAGTTAAGGCAGCAAGGGAAAATCCGCCATGTGGGCGTCTCTAACTATTCACTTGAAATGACTCAGGAGATGATGAAAGGCGTTGAAGTGGCGACCTTCCAAGGGCTGTATAACCTGTTGGAGCAAAACCCAACTCACTACCACAATATCCCGCTGCAGTATCAAGCGAGAGAAGAGGTTCTACCTTTTTGTCAGCAGAATGAGATGAAGTATTTGCCATACTCACCATTGATGCAAGGTTTGTTGACAGGGGCACTTAAACGCAGTGGTAACTGGGACAATAACGATGACCGTTGCAATAATCCTAAGCTCAATGGTGAGGCTTTTGAACCTTACTTTAACTGTGTTGAAGAACTCAAAGCTTTGGCAGCGGAGGCCAATATTCCCCTTGCTCATTTAGCTATCCACTGGTTAGTTGCTCAACCCGAAGTCGGTCCTGTTATTGCGGGTGCGCATACGGTCGAGCAAGTGAAAGCCAATGCTCAATTTTATCAATCATCCGCAAGTGATGCGTTACTAGCACAAGCCGAGGATATTGTGGCGAGATGGCAATTGGAGTAACTAAGTGAACTTATAAAGTGAACCACGGTCAATGAAATTATAGGGAGCTCTGAACTAGGATAGGTTAGCGCTCCCTTTTCTCATTCTGTTTGTCTTTGGAGGATCACTTGCGATTCGTCTTAATATGTCTAAGTGCCTTTAGTGCTTCGGCGGCCCTTGCCGCCCAATCAAACGCTTTGCCCATTTCTCAACAGAGCGAAGGCAGTTCTTTTATGGTCAGTGCGACCAACCCATATGTTGCCAACGTAGGTTATGAGACGCTCAAAAAGGGAGGAAATGCGGTTGATGCCATGGTGGCGATGCAAATGGTGATGTCGGTAGTCGAGCCTGATATGACGGGTATTGGCGGTGGTACATTTGCCCTGATGTACAACAACAAGACCGGAGATTTTACTGCGCTAGACGGCCGAGAAGAGGCTCCTTCTAGCGCAACGCCAGATATGTTTGTTGAAAACGGTCAGGCGATCAGCCGAAATGAGATATTAGGGCCTCGCTCAGTGGCTATACCAGGAACGCTGCGCTTACTCTACAGTTCACATCAGACATATGGAGCACTTCCATGGAGTGAGTTACTTCAACCTGCGATCGAGTTAGCATCTCAGGGTTATGCCATGAACAGCTACACCTACGATATCGTGGTGCGTGAGCAGTCGAGATTGATCAAGGACCCTGAAGTGAGGGCTATGTATTGGCAAGGTGAGGAAATCAAACCTACGGGAACCTTGATGACCAATCCCCAAATGGCGAACACATTAAAAATGATCGCCTCCCAAGGAGACAGCTACTTATACGGTGGTGAGCTTGGCAAGCGTATTGTGAATACCATTAATCAGCGCCTAGAGGATGATCAACCAAAATTGTCCCTTCAAGATTTTGAAAGCTATCAAGTGAAGCAGCGCAACGTGATTAAAAGTGATTATCGGGGTCACAATATCGTTTCTTTTGGTTACCCGACCTCTGGTGGCTTAATGGTAGCGCAAACATTGAAGCTGCTTGAAGCGTATCCAATCTCTTCTATGTCGATCTCGTCAGCAGAGCCGTGGCGTTTGATGGTTGAAGCGATGCGGTTAACTCGAGCGGATAGGATCGCTTATGCAGGAGATCCAGATTTTGTTCAGTCGGATACTCAGCAATTGTTATCGCAAGCCTACCTTGACCGCCGCAGGTCGTTAATTCCTGTACAGGGTGCTGCGAAACAAGATCCAAAAGCTGGGGTGTTAGAGGCCCCAATGCCAGCCGAGCACCAAGGTTTTGAAAGCCAAGACACAGGCCATATTTCAATTGTGGATGGGCAGGGAAATGCTATCGCAATGACGAGTACTGTAGGGACAGGCATGGGGGCCGGTATCATGGTCGATGGTGTGTTGCTTAACGCTCAAATGGCGAACTTTTCGACTACCCCAGAAATCAATAGCAAAGTGGTAAACAACAGTATTCAGCCGGGTAAAAGGCCACGTTCTGCGATCACCCCTGTGATGGTTACAGATGATAAAGATAAGCTTCGTTTGGTGGTCGGCTCTCCGGGCAGTTCTCAGATCCCGGGTTACGTGCTGAAAGTAATCGTGGGAGTACTTGATTGGGGGTTAAGTGCTCAGCAAGCGATTGACTTACCGAACATTCAGTACGGAACTAAGATTGATCGAACCAAGCCATATAACCCTAAAGGTTTGCTGGTGGAGAAAAAAACCTTTGCTGAGACGTTAGTACCTGAATTTATGCAGCAAGGGTATCCAGTACACGTTATTCCTGTGGTTAGCGGTCTCAATGCTGTTGAGATTAAAGCAGGTAAATTGTATGGAGCATCTGACCGTCGCAGAGGGTCATCAGCGTTGGGCGAGTAAATCGCTATCAACCAAGCCGCTTAAGATAAGCGGCTTGGAATACTAGTTATACTTTGCGCACTCGATCCGCTTCTATCGTGGGTGGGGTGAAAGCCTGCGACGTTATCACAGGCTTGATAAATGTTAATCAGCGGTGGTGTTTCGCTCAATGAGTTTGACGGGCACCATCATTCGAACCAAGCTAGTGTTTTTGTTATTGATCTGGTCTACAACTATTTTGACTGACTCACGGGCTAGGCGACGAAAATCCTGACGAAAAGTCGTTAGCTGGTAGCTTAACCATTCCGTTTGCGGGATATTGTCGAACCCAATAACTTGCAAATCTTGCGGTATTTGCAAGCCAAATTCTTGTCGAGCAATGTCCATGACTGCCATGGCTAGGTTATCAGTGGCACAAAATACCGCCTCTGGGCGTTGCTCACTGGCCAACATCGTGCGGATCTTATCGAGTGAACCCGCATAGTCGTATGTTGCTTCTACCACACTTGGTTTATTGCCAGTTAAATCATAAAACTCTGATCTAAAGCCATTTTGTCGTTCATCATTAGTAAACGTTGGCACTTCACCAGTTAGGTATATAGCTTCTTTAACCCCTTTGCTGTGCAGTAACTGCGCAGCTTGCTGGCCCGCTTCATAGTTGTCGCTAATGACGTAGCTGCTCTTGGTCCCTTCCACCACACGAGCATATTGAACGATAGGAATATCGAATTTCTCACACTCTTCATACAAGGTTTTATTCATGGTGGCTGATGCTGCAATGACACCATCGACACGGTACTGGAAAATATTGGGTATGGAGTGGTTGTCTTCTTCATCGATCTGCCAAGGGATCAACACGGCTGAATATCCTTGTTGCTGCAATTCGATCGATATGAGCTGAAGAGTTTTCATATGGATAGGGTAGTCAGCATCAGGGAAAATTAAACCAATCAGTTTAGATTCTTTAGTGGTCAAGCTACGAGCAAATGCATTTGGGCGGTAGCTCAGTGCTTTTGCAGCTTCAAAAACCTTGTTCTTGGTGGCCTCAGAGACACTGCTTCCCGGAACAAATACACGCGAAACAGTAGACTGGGAAACTCCCGCTAGTTTGGCGACATCTTTTGAAGTGACAGTTTGTTTGGTATCAGACATGGGTACGGTTATATGACGTTGAAGAAGTTATAGATTACCACAAATAGGTACGTATTCATTATGATAAGTCTCAATTTAGAAGGTAACTACAGGTTTCTGAACAGATTAAGGTTCACTTTTGGGTTGACCCAAGGTGATAACTAAACGGTAAGCTTCGAGAATACTGAAAAAGCCTTACTGCAAAGTAAGGCTTTATGACATCGCTAACTAAAACAACGCTCAGCTACGTTCCCCTAATAATTGAGTGAATCGATTAGAAGTAGTAGCGCAGACCAGCAGCAAACTGGTCATCATGGTTTTCGTACTTGTTATTTTCGTACTTATCTTTACCTAAGTCGACTTGGTATTCCGTCCAGACAAGGAACTTATCTTTTAGGAAGTGGTATTCCAGACCAGGGATAAGTAGGTTGCGTTCGTAACCATTGGTTTCGTTGTTGCGATCACTTAAGTAGTTGTAGTTCAGTGTAGGGCGAAGACCATTTTCTAGGTGGTAGTAGGTGTAGAACTCGCCACCGATGGTATCAAATAGCACATCAGTGCCACCCTGTTTGACCGCTTCCCAATTTTCACCGACGTGGAAAGTTGCACCAGCATAGAAGCTGCCATCACTGTAGTTGGCACCAAGTAACATGATGCGCATGCTGTCGCCATTTTCGACACCAGTGACGTTACCGTCTAGGTCAGTGATATCGTTTTGTTGGTACGCCGCACCTAATGAAACACCTGCGACTGGCTTATAGGTGATCGAGGCGCTCATTCCGTTCTTTAGGGTTGCTGTCGCATTACCTGCCAGTGCAACTTCTTCACGAGTGGTTTGATAGGTGAAACCATAGTTCACTTTTTCATTTAGTGAGTTACGGTAAGTGATTGAGTTTTCTGCTCGGCCGGTTCCCGAAGCGATGCCCCAATCAGATAGGTTGTATACGCCAGAACCACGGGTACCAAAAACTCGGCCCATATCCGTGTACCAAGCCACGTCGTAGAAAGTAGACCATTGTTTAGTACCAACAGCGATCTTACCGTATTTATCGTGTTCCACACCTGCATAGAGTAAGCGATCGTAGATGTTATCACCGTTTGCGCCTGAGTTGTAACCCCATTCAGCGTGGCCAAAACCTTTCCAGTCATTGTCGAGGTTCATTTGGCCTTTAAGGCCAAAGCGTGAACTGCCGCTGTTCCACTCTCCATTATGCTCTTCACCCTTATCTTGGTAACGAAGATCGAAACGGCCATCCAGTGTTAGGCTGTCGCCAGCATCATTAGTAAAGGTGTGCGCTGCAAAAGCAGAGCTCGTGGTCAATAAGGCGAGAATTGTTGCCGAAAGTGTCGACTTTTTCATGGTATGTCTCTTTATTCTAAGTGAAGAAAGCAGCCGTGCCTTCAGGCACTTTAGGAATAAGTTTTCTATCTTCAGTGATGCCCATCCATGAGGCGAAAAAGTTAGTTAATGCACTGAAAATCATGATCAATTGGCTAAAAATTGGCGGGCTCATGGCCCGCCATTTATTGACTTATAGCGAAGGGTTAAGGATGCTAGAAGTACGCTCAAACACATCTAGACCTTGCTGTTTTAGCCAGTATGGAAGGTCGATTAGTACCCAGTTCTCTGACAGTTTGTCACCGTCGCGGTAGTAAACATCAACTACTTGCATGTCTGCACGTACTTCACCACCAGTCATACCTAGGAAACCACCAATTGGCGTGTTTGATAGGTTTGGCCAACCGAAGAAACAAGAGAAGTTACCTTCTGCGAAACGACATACGTGACCGTTAAACTTCTTATCTTTTAGGTTGTTACGGAATGGAAGTTGGTGCTGTTGTTGGTAACGTGGAATAGTGTAAGAAGCACCGATACCACATGGACCGTACCAGATCATGTCTTCAGACCAGCTCTTAGCTAGAACCTCTGGTGGACAGCCCATTGCACCGCTATCGTTTAGTGCAGACAGGTCATCTACCATCTTGTTAACAAGAGCAAGTGTTGCTACACCTTCTTCTGGTGCTGCATCTTCGAACAGTAGGCCATCGTGGTTACGTGGGCCAGGGTAGACAAAATGCTTGCCCGTTGATGGTGGTAGTGGGTAACAACCCGCTTGATCCATCACACCAAGTAGGTCAAGGAATAGGCCAGTCTTAGTGATCTTACCGTTTTCAACACAGTTAAACTCTGCGTAACGGATGTTCATGATCTTGCCGGTAGGGCGCATGCCAAGGTACTCAGCATCGAATAGGCCCATGAAGTGACCCATGCTCATTACCCAGATTTCACCTGAAGTTACTTCGTTTTCACCACCGATAAAGATGTCTTGACGACGTTGCATACGCGTCATTGATTTCATCAAAGGAGACCAGAAAACGTCAGCGGCTGCTTGTGCGCCCTGCTGCTCACGGAATGGGTAAACACCGCGCCATAGGTAATCTTCAGAGGTATGTTCTTTTAGTACTTGTGCAACGTTTTCGTGAGTTGCGTTTTCCATTGCATCGAAGTAATCACGGACAATGCGTTTCGCTTCTTGATATTTAGACATAATAAACTCTCTATTTTGCTGTCGAGCCAGCTTTCGGAACAGGACTCGGAATGACGTTTTTTATCCGGCTAGCTTGCCAGCCGGACGTTTTGAAATTTCAGTTAAGCTTTTGCCGCTTCGGTATTCTTGTTTTTGTTGAATACGCCGCCTTTTAGTGTCTCTGGCAGTGATAGCCATAGAAGGCCTGCAACGATCCAGACGATTGGTGAGCCCCACATTGCGGTTTGCAGGTCAGTACGCTCTTGGATGAAGATAAGAACCATAGGTGCCCACATGCCGATGATACGACCACCGTGGAACAGTGCTGCGCCGTAGCTTCGAAGGTGTGCAGGGAACAGTTCGGAGAAGTAACCACCCCATACTGCGGAAGAGGACAAACCAAAGTTATAAATCAGACCTAAGATAGCCAGCATGTTTAGGCCACCAATCACCATGTCACCTGGAGCGACAAAGAAGATTGAAACCATGATGCCCGCAAGGATGAAGCCAAAGGCATTAACCTTGCGACCGAATTTGTCTGCAGACCAACCCCAGAACCAAGCACCAAATAGTGAGCCGAACGCTGAAATTGAGAAGATAAGACCGATGGTTGCACCGTCAAACATACGGACGTCACGCAGGTAAGTGGTAACGAAACCGCTGAAGAATTGGAAACCGTAGAAGTTAAGACCTGCCAAAAGCAGACATGTAATGGTGATCTTGCGGTAAGGCTTACTCAGCATTTCGCCCCAAGAACCCTGTTTTACTTTGGTAGTCTCTGTGGAGTCGGCGGCTTGCGCCTGCTCTTCTTCACCGTAAGCGATCACTTTTTTATCGCTAGGTAGAACAAAGATCATTGCTGCAGCAGCGACAAGCGGTGGGATACCACCAACAAGCATTAAGCTTTCCCAAGGTGCATCGATACTAGAGATAAACGCTGCATACGCACCCATTGCCATCAGTGCAACTGAGAACATTGAAGAGGCAAATGCAGTTAACTTACCACGTACGGTTGGTGTAAATAGACCAATCATTAAGCTCACCGCAACGGTGAAGTAGCCACCCAGTGATAAGCCAATGATGAAACGCATTGCCGCCCAAGTGGTGTAGTCGGTGAACATCATGTTAATGATGGTGGCACCACCATTGAGGGCTGTAATAGTAATGAGTGTCGATTTCTTACCAAATTTTGTGGCAAACCAAGCACAACTTAATGCACCAATAAGCGCACCAACGGATTGCCAAGTATAGAACTGGGCAGTATCAGACAGGCTAATCCCATCATACGCCTCGACAATGTAAGGGCGTACGTAGTCAATAATTACAAAGTTGTAACAATAGAAAAAGTAACCAACTAGTATCGCTAGATACGCAGCTACCCTTTGAATCATAGGAACTTCGCTCATGTGTCTTTTGGTAGTCATGACCGATAAACCTCTATTTATTATGGAATTTATTTAATGTTGTCTTTCAGGAAGAGTGTTCACTAGCTGTGCTCTTCATGTTGATTTCGGAATGGATCATAGTTTTTTTTGGTAGGAGTTAACCGTGATCAAAATCAATTTTCAGCTGAATACGTACCCATTTATAAGTTTTGGTGATGAAGATCACATAAAATGGGCTGAATTGAAATTCAGCCCGAAATTTTAGATTATATTAGCGCTTGTTGGTACTTTTTTGGTGTTTTTATCGCCAGAAATACCTTGTTACAGTTATTGCTAAGTATGGATATTGGCACATTAGTTATGAGTAAACTTATAAATGGTTACGTATTCAAGTTTGGTGGTTATTGTAATATATGTATTTATTACGTTAATAATCAGCTATTTAGTTAATGGCCGCTGGAAGGTAAGTGGCGATTTCTCAACAGGGGGAAAGCAATTTGGTTGGTTCACTGCCGGAGTTTCGATATTAGCGACCTACATCAGTGCGATGACATTTGTTGGAATGCCGGGTTGGGTATATAGCTCTGGTATGGAGGCTATGAGCGTCCATTTGAACTATCCGTTGGTGATTTTTTTCTCCGTCATCTTTTTTGTCCCCTTATTCTATCGGTTAGGGCTGACCTCGATATATGAGTATCTTGAGCGTCGGTTTGGTGTCTATGCGAGAACCATTAATTCGATAGTGTTTATCTTAGTCCAGTGCATCTCAGCTGGGGTGATCCTTTATGCCGTTGCGCTGATTTTGGTGCAGGTACTGCCAATCAATATTTCGACGGCGTTTATTGCCATCAGCATATTCACCGCTGTCTATACCTATGCTGGCGGGATATCAACGGTCATTTGGACGGATATGTTGCAGTCGGTGGTGCTGGTGGTCGGCAGTGTTGCCATTTTGGTCATATTGATGACAGAGATAAACACAGGTCAGCAAGTTTCGGTGAGCGACTTGAATATTATTAATCTCGAGTTCGATCTTGGTGTCGATACGACACTTTGGGCAGGTGTGGTTGCCGTGAGTTTCTTGCATCTAAGTGTTTATGGAACAAACCAACTGATCATTCAACGAACTCTTGCCACGAAATGTGAGAAAAGCGCCCAAAAATCGATGCTGCTTTGTGGGTATGGTGCGTTTTTCATCTACTTATTCTTCGCTTTGCTAGGCGTGTTGTTGAACGTCTTTTATCAAGGCCAGTCGTTTGAAAACAGCAATGAAGTCATTTTAGATTTTGTCTTCAACCATACTAACGCCTTTGTGGTTGGATTGATTATTTCGGCGTTGGCTGCGGCGGCTATGTCGACACTTGACTCCACCTACAACTCAATTGCCACGGTAGCAACATCTGATATCTATCGGCGCTTTTTGAACAAAGACGCCAGTAATCAACACTATGAAAAGGTTGCACGCAAAATGAGTTTAATGGCGGCCGCTATGGTGGTTGTGCCTGCTTTACTGGCGGTGTCGAATGAGTCGGTATTGAAAACGATCGCCAGTCTGACCTCAATTTTTGTTGGGATCCGTTTGGGCTCGTTTCTGCTGGGGTTGTTTTGGTCAAAAGCAAATGAAAAAGGTGTTATTGCTGGCAGCGTTGCCAGCGTACTCGTGGTATTTGCCGTTATGCATCAAGATATTGCGTGGCCATGGTTTGCTCCAGTAGGCACGATGGTCTTTCTTGTGGTTGGCGTTTTGGTCAGCCGTCGATGGGGGTCTTTGACCCAAGAGCAGCAGTCCTTTATTCATTATCAAAAACATCTTTTTGCTAAGCCAACGATAAGCCATTACGGGTTGCTAGTGTTTGCTATCGCGACCATCACTGCCTGTATCGTGCTTCCTGATTGGCTTTATGCTGCGCTAACTTAACCGGGTAACTATATGCTTTCTATCTTTGATATTTATAAAATTGGGGTTGGTCCTTCCAGCTCTCACACTAATGGCCCAATGATTGCAGGCCACCATTTCGTGCAGTTGATCGCATCTGATCTAGACCATGTGAGTCGTATTCAGGTGGACTTATATGGTTCGCTATCCTTGACAGGTATTGGCCACCATACTGACCGAGCAGCGATTTTGGGTCTATTGGGTAATAAGCCAGACACTATCCAAATCTCTGCGGCTAACAAAGCGATGAGATGCGCAATTGACCAAGGCACGATGCTTGTCGATGGCCGTCATTCGATAAAGTTCGACTATAAAACTGACATGCTTTTTCATGAGGAAAACCTGCCTCTGCACGAAAACGGTATGACGATTAGCGCTTTTGACTGTCATGGAAACCAAGTGGGTTTTGAAACTTACTACTCGATTGGTGGAGGCTTCATTGCTACTGCGCAAGAGTTACAAACTGGCAGCTCGACACATTCTATCGATGTTGCATTTCCATTCTCCAGTGCCGAAGAAATGTTAGCGCAAGCGGATACCAATGGAATGAGTCTGGGCAGCCTCGTTTTGAGAAATGAGCAGGCGTTTAATGATATGGAGACCATTGATCAGCGTGCTGATCAGATCTGGCAGGTAATGAGCCAATGCATGGAGCGAGGATTTGAAACCGAAGGTATTTTGGACGGCGGTTTGAACGTGGTTCGCCGTGCACCAAGTTTGCTGAAAAAACTCGAAGCGAATGCCGCAATTGAAAATGATCCTATGGAGATCATGGATAGGATTAACCTATTTGCTTTTGCTGTCAGTGAAGAAAATGCTGCTGGTGGACAGGTTGTTACCTCACCAACCAATGGGGCGGCGGGCGTTATTCCTGCCGTGTTGATGTACTACCACCGTTTTATTAAGGCGCTCGATACCAAACAGCTTAAAGACTTTCTCGCCGTCTCTGGGGCGATTGGGATTTTATATAAAACCAATGCGTCAATCTCTGGTGCGGAAGTTGGGTGTCAAGGGGAGGTAGGCGTATCTTCTTCGATGGCAGCAGCAGGCTTAACGGCACTTCGTGGTGGTAGCAATGAGCAGATTTGCATGGCAGCAGAAATTGCCATGGAGCATTCGCTTGGCATGACTTGCGATCCGATTGGTGGTCTAGTGCAAGTTCCATGCATTGAGCGAAACGCAATGGGGGCGATGAAAGCGATCAACGCATCCCGTATGGCGTTAAAGAGAAATAGTAAATGTTTGATCTCTCTTGATAAAGTCATAGAAACCATGTATCAGACAGGCAAAGACATGAACAAGAAATATCGTGAAACCTCGTTGGGAGGTTTGGCCTTGATTCATCTTGCTCCACCTTGTGAATAAAGAGCATTGAGTTCGCTGTCCACACCAAATGCGTGGGCAGCGTTAGTTCACAGTCTGCTATGGTTTAAAGGCATTCACAGCTCATTTTTTGCAAACAGGTTGAGTGTTACTCTTGAGTCGCCTCCGCCAAAAGATCGGTTATCACCTGCTTGTAAGCCTCAACAGGTTGCGCCCCCGTCATTGCGCCTTTCATATCAAACACCACGGTTGGCACAGAGCTGATCCCCAGGTTACGCCAGTGCTGCTGTTCCTGTTCTAGTAGGCGTAATGCAATGGAATCGTCCAAAAATGCCATCGCTTTATCCGCATCAAGCCCAGTATCAATGATCAGCTTTTGGAGTTCTTGTGGGTCTGAAACATCTTTACGTTGGCTAAAGAATGCCTCGAATAACGCCATTTTTAGCTCAGTCTGTTTGTTAAACGACTTGGCATACTCGAGCAGTAAGTGGGCTTTTTTGGTGTTGACCATTTTCATCTCGTCAAAGTAGTCAAAACGAAACCCTAGCTCGCTGCCCAGTTGAGTTAAATTGTCTCTAGCTCGGATACTGTCTTCTTTAGTGGTGCCATACTTGTTGGCAAGGTGCGCCCGAAGGTTCTCACCTTCCTGCGGCATGTTTGGGTTAAGCTCAAAAGGGTGCCACTCAATTTCCACTTGGTATTGAACACCTAGCTCTGTAATTGCTTGCTCCAGGCGTTTATATCCAATCACACACCAAGGGCATACCACATCGGACACGATATCAAGTTTGATGGTTTTACTCATAGTTGCCTACACCGTTAATTTTTATTGATACGGTTTATTATTGGGGCCAGGTTTCATTAATCAACCAGTATGCTTTTGGTAACCTGCCTGTTTTGACCTCAAGCGGTTAATGTTTCCAATGGGTGATTATCTCTGTTCGGGGAAGTCGACCTGCTCACCTTTGCTGGTCAAAATACTGATTTGCTCTGGTTTACCTTGTGCATCCATCCTCAATTCACCAATTGCACTTTGATTGACCAATCGGTAAAACGACTGGTTGCTTGGATGTCTTTTGCTAATTTTCAATCGCTTACGTTTAGTGAACCAGTTGAGTGGAGAGCGTGGGCTATAGAGCAAGGTGTCTACTGTGTCGCAGAATGTGAGTAACTTAGCGGGGAATTGATTTTTAATCCCGCTGCAGGTGATCTGATAAATGTTAGGGCTGTTTTTTCGATAACGAAGTTTCACATCATAGGCAAATGAGTAGTGGACATCGCCCGATAAAATGACGAAGTTAGTTGGCGTCTTGGTATGAGTGAAAATGCTAATTAAGGTGTTTGCGCTTCCCGGGTGCGCCATCCAGTTTTCAGCATCGATCAATAAAGGTTGGCGCAGTATTGTCATCATTTTTTGCAGCGCTTCGATGAACTTCACCCCAAAGATAGGTGCTGCTGAGACCACCACGACTTTGTCCTGATGAAGCAGCTCTTGCTGAAATTCAATTAATCCTTCCCAATCAAGTAGACCAGAAGGTTTGTACATTTTCGACTCTGAGCGCCAGCGACGGGTTCGAGTGTCGAGCACTACAACCTTAGGTGAGGTCTCTGTGGTGTAGTGCCACTGCTCAAACCGATATAGATGGGCAATGAAATCGTCTTGAGTTTGAGTGTTTGGCGATGCGAAATAGTTGTGTGCAAGCTGCATGAAACTAGGCTCAAACTTTTCTGGGGCATTGCCCCAGCCTTGGCATAACCAATACGCCATTAAGCCATTGCCTATGATACGTTTTGAAAAATCGTTGCTAAAGGCAGCTTTTTCCCAGCCGATGGTCAGGTTCCAATCATCCGTGATGTCGTGATCATCAAAAATCATATAGCAAGGGATATGAGCAAGCAGACGTTGGACATTAGCAAGGCCGTCGACAAACTTGTCAATATGGACTTTCTCTTCTCGCCAATGCTGCTGCCACTCTGGACTCAGTGGTACATCAGCCGTCTTAAATTCACGATTGGCTAAGCGGTCACTTTCGATGAGGCCCCATGGAGTGGGTGACCAAACCAACAGATACATGGCAAAGTATTCTGCAAAGCTGATGAGATGGTTCTCCGCTTCACGAGAACTAAAAATTGGTGTTCTTAAGTGTGGGAAAAACTTATAGGTGAGCGAACCATCATCTATATAGTGGGGCAGGATTTTATCTCTGCCGTAATAGCAGTCTGGGTGCTGGTAGAGCGCATTGGTATCTTGAATGGGCGCTTGAGAAAAGGTCTCTTGCGGCAGACCTAACAGGCTAACTAGCTGCTCAATTGCGTCGAGTGTTGGCCCAGCCACGTGGTCGGCGTAGATTTGATCACCACTCATCAATAGCATATCGGGGCGCTGGTGAGCATCTAGTGAGGCGACCTTGCTATCAGTGGTCACTAGCGTGTCATCGCTAAAATGGTGTGGGTTTCGGCATGAGCCATGCAGGATGTAGTCCGCTTTGGTGCTGATAATAAACTCCACACCATGCTCTGCTTCTTTGCCATCATAAGTTAAGTGAGGCAGCAGAGCTGTGAGCAAGCCTTGTTGTATGTTTAATTGGTAATAGAGTGAAGTATCCGTTGGGAAGTCGCCAGACAAACGGAGCAGAGAAACCCAGCAGTGGGTACCGACTTGGATCTGTTGTTCGGTAGCGATTGGCGCATCGTAGATTAAACCTTGACTTGTGGGGCAGTAGACACTTGCTTGACCACTCAGGCACTCGGTGGTTACCAACCACACATTGATTTCTGAGCTCGTGACTTTTCTCAATAGGGGGCCTGCAATGACCAAGGGTAATGACGACATGTTTTCACTTTGAGTCAAAGGTTTACCTCCACAACAACCTATAGCGTCAGTTTATATGAAGTTTAAACGGACTATCTAGCGAAATCCGCCTTCTTAGAGAGCTCCTCCACATTCTGTTTTTCCCTGACAAGGTTAACCATTAAAAATGCATGGTTAATCAAAGGCTTTATTCACTTTATCTTTGCTGAACTATACTTTATACCAATCCAACTAATTATCTGTTCAGCCTAGCTAGTCCATATTTCCTCTAGCCGCGTCAGAAATCGTATCCCTAGTCCCAGCTAGGCATAAGATTTCTTCCTTGCTAGAGAAAACCTGTCCGTCGCCATGCAAGAACACATAATTAGTCGTATTGGTATTAGTGTGATACACAATAAGTTTTTAATACTGTTGATGCATATCTAAACAGGAAGCGATTGATTCATAGAGTAAATGCTAGATAATCTCGCCACTTGTTTCAGCTAAGGTTAAAACCGTCGCTGGTGAGTTTAGAGGCAGTATGAATAAACACCCCAATAGATTTTCGTTAACCAACGTATATGGACATACGATGAAAGTTAGCTCTTTTAGCAAGATGCAGTACTTGCCCATTTTCGCCTTGGCCTTGTCGATGGTGTTTGGTGGCTACTTATACAATCAAACCCTAGACCGCTGGTTGGGTAACTTGATCAGCCAATATATGTTTGGTCTGGTGGAGGATGTTATCTTCGACATCGAGGATAAATACATTCAGTTTGACGTCATGAATGTGGAGGGGATTGATCGTTATTTGGATACTCGTCCGCAATCTAAGTTTGGTCGTCGATTTACCTTGATCCGCAGTGATGGCAAGGTCTTAGGAGATACCAACCTAAACTTGGCAGAGATCCGAGCAACGGATGATCATAGCGACCGCCCTGAAGTCATTGCTGCGCTTGCTGGGCAAGATGGTGTTGATCAACACACCAGTTCATCCACCAATCAAGAACTGCTATACGTCGCCAAAACCGTGCCTCAAGCCGAGAGTTCTGAGTATCACTATGTGTTGCGATTGGCGATGCCAATGACGACGCTTAACTCAATGATTAGCGATTTACAGTGGATTTTTAATGCATTGATGAGCGTTTCATTGATCACGCTGGTGTTTTTCTCTTGGTATAGTAACCGCAAGATTTTGCGTATGGTGGATCAGGAGCGTGATCAACAAGAAAGCCGAATAGTGCAGCGCACGCAAGAGATAGAGCTTTTGCATCGACTTGCCAATATGTTGGCCGCTTGTAACAGCATTAAAGAAGCACAATCGGTAGTTGAAGATATTATTCCTCGAATTTTAGGGGACATAAACGGCAGCGTAGCGATATTGCGTGAATCAAGAAATATTCTCGAAGTGCAACTGGACTGGGGCGGCGCTTGGCCTGGGCAGCGAATTTATAGTCCTGATGATTGTTGGGCACTGCGCAAAGGTAAACACCATCTATCTAAAGATGACTATCACCATCTACCTTGTCGGCATATGGAGGGGTGTGAACAAGATGGCGTGACATTATGTGTACCCCTTACAGCTCACGGTAATACGATTGGTATGTTTCACCTTCATTTTGACCAAGAAAAACTGCCAGTATCGGATGAGACCAAGCAGCTCGCATTCACCATTGCTGAGCATTTAGGTTTGGCATTGGCCAACTTGAATCTACAAGAGAAACTGCGCAATCAAGCCTTGAGTGATCCATTAACAGGTCTGTTTAATCGTCGTTACTTCGAGCAGGAGTTTGAGCAACAGTGGCTTAAAGCTCAGCAAGATCAAAGTGAACTCTCGTTGTTGATGCTCGATCTCGACCATTTCAAACGTTTTAACGATAACTTTGGTCACGATGCGGGAGATTATGTCCTCAAAGAAGTATCGAACCTGCTTACCGCACATAGCCGAGAGCTCGATTATTGCTGTCGATTAGGTGGTGAGGAGCTTGCGATCATTTGCCCTGAATGTGGTGTAGAAGAGTCTCAACAAATCGCTAATTTGATTGTTGAGCAAGTGCGTGAGCTGCATTTGGACATGCGAGGTTTATCATTGGGGCAGCTCGGTGTTTCAATAGGTATTGCAACTTACCCAAGTATGAATCTCACCACGGATAATCTGATCAAAGAAGCGGACAAAGCACTGTACATGGCGAAAGATCAGGGAAGAAGTCGGGCGATACATGCCCACTCAACGGAGAATAAAGTTTCCTCAATCACTAAAGCCAACCATGAGACTTCAGAGGCTGAAACAGTTTCTTAATCGCTATAGAGTATATACAAGGCCCAGTTTTGACTGGGCTTTTTTGTACCTATTAGCTGCACTAATAGTTCCTAATTGGTTGCAGTCCTCAAACGAAATTAAAGTCTGCCTCGCTAAGGAGAGGTAACACGCCTAAGGAAGGTATTACTTAGTTTGAGGATACAAAAAATGAAAAAAGCTATCGTGGCAGCATCACTTGCTGCTCTATTTTCTGGTGCAAGCATCGCAGATGATTTATCTGGCGGTTTAGAAATTGATCAGAAAGTGAACTCACAAGGTGCTTTGTCGAACAATAAAGCTGGTCTAAAAGTGTTTGTTGGTTACCAAGACATTGGTTTCTCAGCAAAACGTTCGGGTGCTAACAACGAATACAACATCAACTACACCCACGGTTTTGACAACTTTTGGCTAAAAGGTGAAGGTGAGTTTGTGGATAAAACCAATGCGAATGAATCTGATGTTCGCAAGTTGGGCGTTTCTGTTGGTACATCAGTCGGTGCATTTGATGTGAGTGCACGTGCTCGTAATGATGCGGAAACCCAACGCATTGGCCTTGGGCAATCAAACATCGCTCGTTTTGATTTAGCAGCAGGTATTCAAGCCACGGACAATGTTTACTTGAATGCAAAAGTTGTGCACCAAGCAGAGTTAGACAAAACCACTAAGGCGCTTAACGCTCGTGATAATATCCAAAACTACGAACTTCGTGCGACGTTCAATAACTTAAATGGCTTCAAGCCTTACATTGAAGTTGGCAACGAAGGCACATTTAGCAATAAGAACCAACGAGATTCTTACGGAAAAGTAGGGGTTGTTTTTAACTTCTAAGTACAAAGTCTTTAATTGATTAACTCAGCGCTTAGGTATCGAGTTTTCTCGGAGAGTTGAGTTTTTGCCACGGATGGCTTTTTTATTGTTAGGATAATGAAGTAGGTGAAAGGAGTGCCGATGTCATTAACTAATCAATTATCGCTATTCTTGGATGTGGTTCAGCAAGGTTCATTCAGTAAAGCTGCCGCACTCCATGACATGGATAACTCTTCCCTTTCAAAACAGATCAAAAAGCTTGAAGCCCACCTTGGTGTGCAATTGCTTAATCGTTCGACTCGGTCTATTTCATTGACGCCAGCCGGTGAAGAAATTGTTCCACAAGTGCAGCAGTTACAGAGCACATTGACCCAAATTCACAATATCGCCGACTCTTATCACTCAGAGCCCAAAGGGCATTTGCGCATTACGTCTGCCACACTGTTTGGCCAGCAATATGTGCAACCAGTCATTGCGAAATTCATGCAGCGATACCCAGAAGTTAAGATCTCCCTATCGTTAGATGATAGGCGAAGTGATCTGATTTCAGACCACTTTGACTTAGCATTTCGAATTGGCAAGTTAAGAGATTCGAATCTCGTGGCCAAGAAACTCGCAAATACCAATTTTGCGCTGGTGGCGTCTAAAGATTTCATTGCCAAACACGGCGAACCACAAACACCTGAGGCGTTAATAAAACTCCCTGCGGTGGTTTATTTCAATGGGGATACGACGCTTGACCAAATGAAGATTGGTTTGACTCCAGAAAGTGACACACTGACGACACTAAAAATGCGGGGAAACTATAAAGTCAGCGACGTACGTTCAATGATCAATGCGGTATGCTCAGGTCTTGGTTATTGCCAGTTGGACCTCTTCAATCTTGACCAATCAATTGAAAAGCTAGGGCTAGAGCCGTTACTGACCGATTATCACTTATCGACGCTAGATACCGGGATCTACGCCATTTATCCGCACCGCAAACCAACTTTGTTGGTGAGAGAATTCATACAGACCTTCCAAGACCATATTGGCTCGCCACCTTACTGGGAAAGCCATATTCCCAATTACCATACGATGTACCTCTCACGAAAGTCATAAACCGCATGTGAAACTGTTTTCATTTTGGCGCAGAACTTCCGTACTAGCGCTGTGACTCAATTCTTAGTTTTACACAATTGATCATTAAGTTATGTGACCTGTTCGCATTGGTGGATACGTTTACATTTTCATTATGGATGAAGATTGCTTAAATAGGGCTACACTTATAGGTGCATTGTCTGTTTTTACAACAATTGCCAAAAAAAGAACAAGATGGAGACGGTGTGAATGAAAACGTTCTCAGTTCAGTGGAAGATTACCTTGCTGGCCGCTATTTGCTTAGTGCTATCTGCTGTGCTCTTAGTGAGCTTTTCAGTATATAACGCTAAGCAAAACCAACGAGTTATCCGAGACCAAAGTACCCAGTCTGTGACTGAAAAGTCTCAGCACATGCTAGTGAGTGAAGCGGAGCTTATTGCCACCGAGATCCAAAATTACCTTTCTGATGCTCAGGTTCGTACCGAGATGATGGCGAGTACGGCATTGTTGCTCAAAGATAGCGCTGAGTTCAATGATACAGATAGCGAAGTGCTGCGTATCTCGCTCGATGACCTCGTGCGTCGCTCTGTGGAGACGTTTGATACGATTCAAGCGGGCTACTTGCTGTTCAAACCAAATGCTCTAGATGAAAAGGACGCTGAATTCACAGGAGCTGACTATGCAGCGTCTAACGATATTGGTCGGTTTGCTACCAACTGGGCTAAGTCTGCTGATGGGGCGGAAGTATTTCAAAACATTCTTTACGAAGGGTTAATCAATGACCCAACCAGTGCGGCAAAATATCAGTGTCCGATTACTTCTGGTATTGAGTGTATCGCTGAGCCTAAGTTTAGCGATTATGGTGACGTGAATGATTTGATCACCTCTGTCTCAGTTCCATTGAAGTGGGATGGAGAAGTGATTGGTTTGGTTGGTATCGACTTTAAACTTGATGTGCTCAAGGCGGTTGCGGCTAAGTCTGATCAGAACCTTTTTGATGGTATGGGACGTATAGCCATCGTATCGCAACAAGGGCAGTTGCTAGCGAGTGACTCTCAGGAACTCAAAATTGGCCAGCAATATCAAAGTAGTGTCTTAGACTCGGGTCAGATCCGTTCGATTTTGGGAACCTCTCAACCAAGTTCCGAATGGAGTAGTGATGGTAATTGGCTAATTGCGTCTGCACCGATTGCCATCGCAGATAAGCGTTGGGGGGTGATTCTTGAGTTGCCTAAATCGAGCGTGGTCGCAGATGCTGCCAAGCTAGATATGATGATCGATACCCAAATTCAACAAGGGGTACGTTCCGAGATTATTCTGGGTATTGCCACTTCTTTATTTGGACTGATGCTAATTGCTTTTGCTGCGATACGTCTAGTCAAACCTATTCGCGATGTTGTTGCGCGGCTTAATGATATTGCGTCTGGTGAAGGTGACTTAACACAGCGTCTTAAAGTGACCAGTCGAGATGAAATAGGCCAGCTTGCTGATAGCTTCAATCAGTTCTTGGCCAAGCTGCAAGGTACGATACAAGATATTGTTGCGAACTCCCATAGCGTGGTTGCATCGACTCAAGAGGCAAGAGAAACCGCAAGTGTGACTCGCAGTAGTAGTGAATCTCAGTTCCAAGAAGTGGATATGGTGGCTACGGCAACCGAAGAGATGGCCCAGACCTCGGCTTTAGTGCTTGATAGTGTAAATTCCGCACTGACCAATGCCCAGCAAGCTGATGAAGCTGCCCGTCAAGGTCAGAAAGTGATGAATCAGTCCCTTGATAAAATGAAAGGACTGGTAGAAAAAATGCAATCAGCAAAACCTGTGGTTGCGGAATTGGCGGATAACAATCAGGCCATTGTGTCTATGCTGACCATCATTGAAGAGATCTCAGAGCAAACTAACTTATTGGCGTTGAACGCTGCGATAGAAGCGGCGAGAGCGGGTGAACAAGGCCGTGGGTTTGCTGTGGTTGCTGATGAAGTCAGGCAGCTTGCCCAACGCACGCAAAGTTCAGTGAACGAGATTAAAACCGTGATCGACAAAGTTCGCAGCTGCACCAACAGCGTGGTGGAAGTGATGGAGTCGAGCGGTAATATGGTGGATGACGCTCAACTAGATGTCGAACATGCGTTTAATGGCTTAAAAGATGTTTTCGATGCTATTGAAGGTATTACGCAAATGAACGGCCATATTGTCGAAGCAGCGCAAGAGCAGCAATCAGCTTCGAATGAAGTAAGCCAGAGCATCAGTAATATTCGTGGTCTTAGTGCTACCATTCTCGACCAAGCGGAAGCGTCGCAAAATGCAGGTGAGACAATCAATCAACTTGCGGATGAACAGCAGCGATTGGTTGGGCAGTTTAAAGTCTAGGATCACGCCTCTAATAAAAGCCCCTATGGCTAATGCGATAGGGGCTTTTTAATGGCTAAAAGATTTTGTGTGGCTAGCCAGCTTTGGCTAGGTTGTCAGACTTTTTTTCGTCAGTACCACTTTGCTCAAGAGCGTTTTCTTCTTGGTTACTCGGCTCACTAAAGATTTCTGCTACCACGCTTCTCTCTAGTTCACCTTTAAGGTTGCCGTCATCATCCACCACTGGCAGAGAGTAATCACATGACATAGTGTCAGTCAGAACTTCTTCAATGGCACTTTCTGGGGAGACAGCAGGCACTTCTTCATAGAGCTCTTCACAGATGTCTTCGCTCACCGCTTCATCGGCCGCAGCGTCCATGAGACCTTCTTGAGTCAATACCCCTTGATAACCTTCTTCAGTGACATGGTAACCATAGTCATGTTTGGATTTCTTCATTTGAGCAAGTGCCTCTTCAATGGTACTTGCCGTAATACGTAGCTCTGGTGGTTGCATTACCGTTTCAACAGTCAGCGCTCGAGCTCGATTCACGTCTTTGACAAAGGCTTCTACGTAATCATCTGCAGGAGAGAGAAGGATCTCATCAGGAGTGCCTTCTTGTACTAGCTCTCCATCTTTCAGGATGGCGATACGATCGCCTAATCTCAGTGCTTCATCGAGGTCGTGAGTGATAAAAATAATGGTTTTGTGCAGCTTTTGTTGCAACTCAATCAACTGATCTTGCATTTCACTGCGGATCAAAGGATCGAGTGCAGAGAATGCCTCGTCCATCAGCAATATCTCGGCGTCAGTTGCCAGCGCACGTGCCAGTCCAACACGTTGTTGTTGACCACCGGAAAGCTGCGCTGGGTATTGTTTTTCGTAGCCTTGTAAGCCAACGGTTTCAAGCCATTCCGTAGCTTTTTGATGCCTTGCTGGTTTTTCAATGCCTTGGATCTCTAATCCGTAAGCTACGTTATCAATGACGTTACGATGCGGTAGCAGACCAAAGCGTTGAAACACCATCGACATTTTATGGCGTCTGAAATTTTCAAGCTCGGAAGTATTGAGGCTCATAACATCAATGCCTTCAACCATGATCTTGCCCTCAGTCGGGTCGATAAGGCGGTTGAAGTGCCTGATCAGGGTCGATTTACCTGAGCCAGAAAGCCCCATGATGACGAATATTTCGCCCTTGTGGATTTTTAGGTTGATGTCACGAAGGCCAACGGTGTGGCCAGTTTCTGCAAGGATGGCATCTTTGCCTTCTCCTGCATGGACCTTTGGTAACACGGAGTCAGGCTTAGGGCCAAAAACTTTGGACAAGCCACTAATCTCAACCAGTGGTAAATCAGTCATGTTTTAGGTCTCCTAGGTGAGCTTGAGTACGTTTTGCATAGGCCTGAGAGGCACGGTCAAACAAAATTGCCAGAGCGACAATGGCAAAGCCATTCAAGAGCCCTAAGGTAAAGTATTGGTTAGTGATCGACTTAAGTACAGGTTGGCCCAGACCTTTTACCCCAATCATTGAGGCGATTACGACCATAGACAGCGCCATCATGATGGTTTGGTTGATCCCCGCCATTATGGTTGGCATCGCAAGGGGAAGCTGAACCCCTAAAAGTCGTTGCTTCTTAGTCGCACCAAAGGCTGTTGCCGCTTCTAGCACCTCTTTATCTACTAAGCGAATACCGAGGTTGGTGAGGCGAATAACAGGAGGAATGGCATAGATGATAACCGCAATTAGGCCCGGAATTTTACCGATGCCTAGCAGCATGACGACAGGTATCAAGTAAACAAATGCTGGCATAGTCTGCATCACGTCAAGCATCGGGGTCACGATAGACTGAACTCGGTTAGAGCGTGCCATCGCAATGCCAATTGGAATGCCCATGACAATGGCGAGTAAGGTACAGACGGTGATGATACTCAAGGTGCGCATGGTATCTTCCCACATGCCAAAATAACCAATCAGTAGTAGTGATACAACGCAGCCTACGGTGAGCTTCCATGAACGGCTCGCAAGGTAAACCAAGCCGGAACAAGCAGCAAGCGTAATGATCCAAGGGGTAGATATTAGAAGTTTTTCGAACCAGACGAGAAATGTGAGTAGGGGGTCAAACAGTGATTCGATGGTATCGCCATATTCTCGAGAGAATTCGCGATATGCGCCATCCAGCGTTTTTTTAATTGTACGTAGGTCTGAGCGTCCCATTTCAGGGAACTCAGTTAACCAGCTTGAGTCAGCCATTGTAAATCCTTTACAGCTTAGATTTTAAAGCCCAGATAAGTGTTTGGGTATTCATCAAGTCCGTATCACTTATCTAGATCGGTATGAGCTAAATCGGCTCTGAAGTTCAGAGCCGATAAATATCATGTGCTTTGTGGCTTAGAGTTCCGCTTTTACTTTTTTGGCCACTTCTGGTGTTACCCAGCTTTCCCAAACTTGACCATAAGTTTCTAGGAAATGATGCATTGTCTCTTCACCGTCCGCTTGATTGTCTTCCATCCAAGCGAGCAGTTTGTTTAGGTCAGAGTTAGTAAAGCTACGAGTACTCACATAGGCGTAGGCTTCAGGTGAACGAGAAGCAAATTCTTCAGTGGTGACAGTATGTACTGGTGAAGGCGGGTACATGGTCACTTTTGGCTCATCACATTCTTCTTGAGTGGTACAGTTCAAGAACTCCTGTTCGTTGACACCACTACCGAAGTCGACTTTGACCATTTCATATTTACCGAGTACCGCTGTTGGTGCCCAGTAGTAACCGAACCAAGCTTGTTCACGTTCATATGCTTTGGCAATTGAACCCGATAGACCAGCACCCGAGCCTGGGTCAACGATGACAAAACCTTTGTCTTCAAGTCCCATCGCTTCAAAAAGGTTGCCTGCCGAGATCTGGCAGTTCCAACCGGCAGGGCAACTATAGAAAGCGGACACGTCAGGGTCTTCTGGGTGTTCGAACATGTCTGCGTGTTTGATCACACCTTCAATCGTGGCAAGCTCAGGGTGTTTTTCGACAAGGTATTTAGGAACCCAAAAGCCTTCTTCACCCCCGTCGCTCAATACTTTGCCGGCATAACGTAGGCGGCCTTCTTTGACACCGACATCCAATGCCTCTTTTAAACTGTTACTCCATAGCTCAGGCGCAAGATCTGGTTGACCTTTTTCGATCATAGAGGTGCCCGTTGGCATGGTGTCGCCTGGTACGAGCTCAGCGTCACAACCAAAACCGTGTTCAAGAATGAACTTGTCTACGTTGGCGATTAAGCTTGCAGAGTTCCAGTTCATTTCTGCGATGGTGACTTCACCACATTCACTTGCATTTGCAGAGGCGCTCATCAGTGTCGCTGCAAATAAAAGAGAAATTTTATGTTTCATGGAGACTTCCTTTGTCTGCTTTTGATTCTCAATATTTAGAGTACGAAGAAAAAAAGCATTATTCAAACCAAATAAACGTTTGATTTTTCGTCAATGCAATTCAAAAGCGAGTTGTTTGCTCAATTTTTAGCAGGGCTATGGCGTTTAAATTGGTTAGTACACTAAATAAGTTGAGTGGTGGTTGTTGAAAACTACTTAGATGTCGAAATAAATGTAGAAAGATTTTATTGTTGTTTTGAGCTTGAGAGTTAAATAAACCACTGCTAAACCTTTCATATAAACTAAGTTTTTAGTGAGGAAGAATGAAGCATTGCTTAGTAGGGTTACTCGCCGCTTTGCTGGTATTCCCTGCGGTCGCCAAGTACGCCATCGTGTTGCCTATCAACCCAGTTGATGAGGTAGAGTTGGATCGTGCGCGACTTGGCTGGATGCTTTTTAATGACCCAAAATTGTCTTCCGATGGCACTATTAGTTGTAATTCTTGTCATTTGTTGAGCACCAGTGGTGCAGATCCTCGTCCAGTATCTTTCGGTGTTGAAGGCAGGGCAGGGACACGAAATAGCCCGACAGTGTTCAATGTGAAATCAAATTATCGATTTTTCTGGGACGGGCGCGCTAAGACGCTATCTGAGCAAATCGAAGGCCCAATCCATCATCCCGATGAAATGAATTCGAGCTGGGATGAAATTGTGAAGTACGTCACATCTCACCCTGTGTACCCCCAATTGTTCAATGAGTTAGGTATCAGCGATATCCAAAATGAAGACGTCAAGCAGACCCTAAATTACTTTGTTGGCACGCTTGCAACTCCCAATGCACCTTTTGACCTGTATTTGAATGGAGATGATACGGCGATCAGTGACTCGGCCAAAAGAGGATGGCAGGCTTTTCAAAGTTTGGGTTGTGTCTATTGCCACCAAGGTGAAAACATTGGTGGGCAGCTAATGCAGCGCATTGGTTATTACGGAGATTATGAAGCTAACAATGTGGATACTGGGCGCCATAATGTGACCCAGCGAGAGTCCGACCGATTGGTATTTCGAGTGCCTAGTCTAAGAAACGTAGCATTAACTGCCCCATATTTTCATGATGGTGGCGTTGCCACTCTAGATGAAGCTATAACTATCATGGCGCAGTTGCAGTTAGGTATCGAGATTCAGCCAGAGATGCGCAAAGACTTGATTGCGTTTCTTGATAGCTTAACCGCACCACCCCCACCAGTTTTGGAGGCGATAACTAATGATTCGCCGTAATTGGAAAGTGCTAGTGGCAGTGGTTTTGATTTGTATCCAATTAGGGTACTTAGCTTACTTGCATCATCAATACGATCATGTGCGTGGTGTTGCCGCTCAATACAGTGCTTTGGGGCACGATGTGTTGAACCTAAGAGATAAAGTGTTGGCGTTTCACCGAGGGCTAGACACACCAGCCTATGTTTTGAGTACAGAGTTGGTTGAGTTAGAAAAGCAAGTCGAACGTTTACATGAGCTCATTGGTTGGCGACCACAGCATACCTGGTTAGGTTTGCCAACTATGGAGGTGGAAGCTTTTACCCAGGTATTTGATCAAGATGTCAGTAATGTACTGGTCATTTTGGAAGATATGATCCGTTACCACACGGCGATGGATTACTCGCAGACGGCAATTAGCCGAATCACTTTGCTTGAAATTGGTCAAGAGAATAACCAACACCGTACGGATATTAATTCTCTAGTAGATATCATGACTCAAAAACTCTCTAGTCGACTTCAATCGGACAACAAGGTTTTGAGTGGATTCTTACTAGAGTACAACAACCTCAATTACGATTTAAAAGTGCTCACTCAGCAGATGCTGGGTGATAAAACACATTTTGTCGAAGACAATGAACATCAGTGGAATCATACCCTAGAAGAAATTAACTTTTTCAGTGATATGGTCACCATTGCCGTGTTAGTAGAGCTTTGTGCGTTGTTGCTTATTGTTATGTATATCAAGTTGAAAGACACACGGGTGACGAATCAGGCCCTGTCGGAATTGGTGGCGAAAACTGAGCAGGCGAATCAAGCGAAATCGATGTTTTTGGCGACCATGAGCCACGAATTGAGAACACCAATGAATGGTGTGTTGGGTGTGGCTCAGTTATTAGAGGCCGAGGTAAAAGAAGAATCTCACAAACATAAAGTGGGCATCATCCTAGAGTCCGGTAACCACCTGATTGAGATACTGAATGACATCCTCGATTTTTCTAAGGTGGAACAAGGAAAATTAAGCCTAGAAGATAAACTATTTACGATTACTGACCTGACCGACCCTATCATGTCCACCTACATGACTATCGCCATGGAAAAAGAGTTGGCGCTGACGTTTGATAATCGAATTGACCCCAATTTATATATGAGTGCGGATGTTTCGAGAATTCGCCAAATTATTTTTAACTTGGTTGGCAATGCAATCAAGTTTACCCACCAGGGATTTGTAGAGCTCAGTGTTGAGCTGGATACTGCTCAAATTACCCCCCGCCTTATTATCCAAGTTAAGGACAGTGGTGTTGGGGTGCCTGAAGACCGTAAGCGAGCGATTTTTCATCCTTTCGAGCAAGCAGATCTTTCTACGACGAGAAATTTTGGTGGCACTGGGCTGGGGCTGGCAATAGTGAGGAAGCTTAGTCAGGCAATGAATGGCGATGTCAGCTTAAAAAGTGTTGAAGGTGTGGGGAGCGAATTTACCTGTGTTGTAGACGTTAAAGTACTTTCAGAACAAGAAGCTAAAGAAGCCAATGCCAGCCGTTGCGATGAGGTCGGGGTTGGATCGCTTAGTGTCCTTATCGTTGAAGATAACCGAGTAAATGCCTACGTTGCGGTGAAGTTCTGTGAGAACTTAGGCCATGTTGCCAGTGTTAGTGAATCGGGTATGGACGCTTTAGAAAAGCTTAAGAACAATACTTTTGATTTGATCTTAATGGACAATCATATGCCGGGAATGAACGGCATCGAAACGACTCGCGTTATCAGGCAAACTCTCAAAATAAATACCTTGATATTTGCCTGTACCGCAGATGCATTTCAGCAGCCTCATGATGACTTTATGCGAGCAGGGGCAAACTATATTTTGACCAAACCGCTTAAGCAGGAAAAATTCCAAGAGGCGATTTCATTGTTTAGTGACGATCTACGTGCATCCAATCAATCAGCATCAGTCGAGATGGCTAAAACTGGTAGCGATAGTTAGTACGCCCTAATACCCCCAATTTACCAGCTGTTGATTCAGCTTTTCGATGCTATTTAGCATGCTAGGGCTTGGCAGCGTTTGAGTGTAGGGTAGGGTAACTATATGCTGCCTTTTTATTGCGTCTGTTTCTGATAACTTGGGATCTGTCATTAGCTCCTTGAGTACTGCGTCGGTAGGTCCGTGCTGATATGTCGCTAGTACGATTACATCAGGATTAAGCTGAGCAACACTGAGATTAGAAATCACGCTCCAACGGTTATCAAAGCCATCAGCGGCATTGTCTCCTCCTGCTAGACGGACCATGAGATCCGCACCACCGCAGCAGCTCGCTACTTTTAAATCGACACTTTTTGCATCAAGAACCAGTACTCTTGGTTGGGTGCGGAGTTTTGGCAATGCGTCTAGTCGCTTCATGCCTTGTAATTCCAATTTTTCGGCACGATCGGTGACCGCAAAACGGTCTGCCACAGCTTTAATATCTTTCCAAATATCTTTAGCTGTAAGTGTCATTGGTGGCTTAACTGTCGCTGTCGGATTCACCAAGGTTGCAACGCCTTTACAGTGCCACCATGCTGCATTTCCGAGCTCAGTGGGAGTGAATGCACTTGGGTGACCAGCGTAAATGAAGTCAGGCTTGGCGTTAAAAATTTGCTCGCGACTTGGCATCTGCTGCGAAAGGTAAGTTATGTTTTGTGCTTGACGCATGAACTCCGCTGGCAGGTCATTTTCACGCAGGGCGTATGCCATGATTTGATCTTCAAGACCTAGGCGCAACATATTCTCTAGCGCCACTTGATGAACAGTGATGACTTTAGGCAAGTATGCTTTATTGTCAGCATTGGACTTGCTAACTCGGCTAAGGCAAGTATTCGCATTGATAGACAGGCTCATTAGGCAAAAAGCACTGATAAAGGTCAATAATAGGGCTTTGATTGGTTTCATTCGGTCGGTAATGCTTTGCTGTGTTCACTCTATCAACATAAGCGGCGATCACTTATGTGCCAATTATCGTAGAGAACTAAGCCTATCTTGGTCTGAAAGACACATTAGGTGAGAGATCAATCTGAGGATCAACAGTTCCATCGCAATTTACAGCAGTTAATACCATTAATCTCAACAATGGTATTATGTAAAATTTATGCGCATTCTACATAAATGATCCATGGGTTTCAAATAGCTTATGAAAATAAGTGGATGCTGCCTCGCTGAAGTTTTTTTGCATCAAATAATGCAGAATCAGCGAGGTTAATGTAGCGCTCGATCGAGACAACTTCACTGGTGTGATGACACACTTTTATGCCAATAGTCACGGTTAATGTCGAGCAGACTTTAGACTCTGCGTTGGGAATTTGCAGCGCCCGAATCGCTTTGGCAAGCTCATTGGCTTGCTCAACAATGCGAGTTTCGTCCACATTGCGCATGAAGACTAAAAACTCATCCCCACCATAGCGAAAAGCGATGCCACTATTCTTGCACCATAAACGAATTTGTTCTGAGACGGCTCTTAACGCTTGGTCACCTTGAAGGTGCCCATAACAGTCATTGAGTAGCTTGAAGTGGTCGATATCTATCATAAAAAATGCCCCATCTTGTTGGCTGTGATGGGTCGCATGGATAGCGGGCGGAAGCAGACTCTCTAACGCATAGCGATTATGAAGCTGAGTGAGGTGGTCGGTATACGTCAGGTGTTCTAACTCAGCTTGGTGCTCTTCAAGCCTCATTAGTGCCCGTTTGTACTCTGAAATATTTCTAACCGCCCATAACACCAATTGCTGCTCTTGAAGTGGAATGAGCAACGAACTGAAATATTGGACCTCTTTCGGACCATCTTCGTTTTGAAAAGCGGGAAGTGCCTTAGGGTCAAGGTCGTACTCTAACTCGGTGTAACGGTTTTCATCTAACACTTGATTGATGACTTCGATAAACCACTTAGCTTTGTCCGCTGGCAGTACGTCATATTGATGCAGGCCGATAATGCACGAAGGGTCATGGTGACGCTTTAGATCGGTTCCGCCCCAAGCTTCCACATAATATCCCTCCCGATTGAGCAAAAACGTCGGCTCAGGCATAGATTCAAAGATTTTGTGGATTAACTCAGGGTTAGTCACTAATGCTTTTTCTAGCAAAGAGTGAGACATACAGCGCCTTACATTTTCAAAGTCCTACTAAAAATATAGACGAATGTAAGTCAGCTAGGGGTGCTAAGTGTGTCTGTTGGCGCGATTTTCTAAGCGAGCAAACAATCTTGATAGTCCAAAGCAGAGTATAAAGTAGCTAAAGCCAACTAATAACCAGATTTCAAAGATCAATCCAGACGAGTTCGCTATCTCTGTACCGACAAATGTCAGCTCTTGGATAGAGATAAGCGCAACGATAGAAGAGTCTTTTACCAGTGAAATCGCTTGTCCCGCCAGTGCTGGTGTAACTGCGGTCAGAACTTGTGGTGCAATCACGTCCCGGTATTTATAGAACGGCGAAAGCCCTAGAGCTTGTGATGCTTCCCACTGGCCTTGAGGAATGCTAGCAAGGCCGGCGCGTACCACTTCGGCCACATAAGCTGATGAAAGTAAGCCTATACATAAAACGCCAGAGAGTAAGTTTTCCCATAAGCGAGCAGGACCAAACAGGAAGTGCTGTAGGGAAGAGACCTCTCCATTGTGCTCTCGCAGCAGGGTTTCTAACCCAAGCAAAGGAATGAGCTGATTGGAGATAAAAAAGTAAAAGATAAAAACAAACACCAAGGGTGGAATGTTTCTCACCAATTGCACAAAGGCGTTTGCAGGGATCTTAACCACTGATACATTGGAAAACCTTGCCACACCTAATAGGGTACCGACGATGGTTGCGAGTACCAGTCCCCAGACACTGAGGCGCAGTGTTGAAACGATGCCTTCAAAAAAATAGGGCATCCCGCCATCACTTCTTGGCGTGAATATCAGTGAAAACGCACTTGACCAATCCCAGTGGTACTGTACGCCAACGCCTAGCCTTGAATAGATCCAGACAAACGCACCAATGAGTATGGTGAGCAATAAGTAATCTAAACGGTTTAAGCGAGGTATAACTGATGCTGGGGCTTTGGTGATGCTTGGTTTCACTCGGGTTCTCATTCCTTAAAATACGGCCGCAGCTAGGCTGCGGCGCACACAGTTATTGTCCTGTTGCCACTTGGTCTTGCCAATCTAACGTTGCGAACCAGTATTCGTAACGCTCAGAGAGCCAACCATCTTCGGTGCGAGCTTGGATCCACTGGTCGAAGAACGCTTTTTTGTCTGCTTCATCTAAGCGTACTGCAAAGGCTTCATTACCTTTAGATAGACGTTCATTGAACGGGATAAACAGCGCATCTGAGTGTTTGATGGCTTCGTGTTCAGGTTTAGGGCTAGAAGCAATCACCGCATGAGCATTGCCATTTAACACTTCTTGGAAGGCTTGCGCATCATCATCAAATTGCAGCACTTTCGCTTTCGGGAAGGTTTCACGGGCGACCTGCACGGTAAACGCACCACGGCGGGCGGCAATTTTTACTCGGCGAGAGTTAAAATCACTGAGTTGGCTAAAATCTCCAGCGAGAGACTTGCTCGCAGCTACCTGAACGCCAGAATGCGAATATGGTGTGGTGAAGAGCACGCTCTTAGCACGCTCTTCTGTGATGGACATACCACCGATGATGACATCAAATTTTTTGGCTAAAAGGGCGGGAATAATGCCATCCCAAGCGGTAGGGACAAACTCAACTTTCCAGCCAGAGTCTTGAGCAAGACGTTTGGCGACATCAATTTCAAACCCGATAAGATCGCCTTGCTTGTTACGCATCGCCCACGGGACGAAAGTCGACATGCCTACACGCAAGGTACTGCGGTCGTTGATTTTATCGAGATTGGGAGTATCACTTGCCATAGTTGGTAAGGCAATAGCCAAACCCAGTAGAGCGGTGATGGCTCGTTTGAATAGCTTCATGCTGTTGTGCTCCTTGTTATTGAGTGCGCCATTGGGCACCAAGTTTATGTTCCATCCATGCAGCGAGTGCCGACAGGGAGAGAGTCAGCAATAGATAGATACCTGCTACTGTGAACCAGATTTCAAAAGGCATCGCTGTCTCTGAGACGATATTGCGACCTTCTGTGGTTAAATCAAATATCGCCATAACACTGACAATAGAAGAGTTTTTAATTAAAGACACCACTTCGTTAGTTAATGGCGGCAGTGTACGCTGCAACATCTGCGGCAATATGACGTCTTTGTATGTGTCAAAAGGTGACAAGCCGAGTGAGCGAGCCGCTTCAAACTGGCCTACTGGAATACTTTTTAACCCAGCACGAAACACTTCGGCGGTGTATGCGCCTTGAAACAGTGCTAATGCCAATACTGCGGTAGAAAATCTATCCAGTCCAATGATGGGGCCGAAGATAAAGTAAAGCAGGTAGATTTGTACCAGTAGTGGTGTGTTTCGTATGACTTCAACATAAGTTGCTGCAATCGCTCGTCCAACGATAGAGTTTGAAAGCTTAAGCAGCGCAGTGCCTAGGCCGAAAATAAGTGTCAGGATTAGACTCAAACCCGAGAGTTTAAGCGTTACGACAAGCCCTTCGATCAACTCGGCAGGCCACCACTGCCCATCTTCGTAAAAAGCAATGTAGTCCCAGACTCGCTCCCACTGCCAGCGGTATTGCATTGCCTCAGCCCCAGCATCAAGGAGCCAAGCAATACCTAATAGCAGTACAATAATTTGGGCAATCGCAGATAGGGCAGGTTTGAATACACGCAACAGCATCAGTGGCTCAATATTTGTTCAAGGAAATTTCTGGTGCGAGGGTGCTGCGGGTCACTGAATAAGGTCGCAGGTGTACCTGACTCAACGATCTTACCTTCATCCATAAAGATCACTTTATCAGCCACTTGCTTGGCAAACCCCATTTCGTGAGTAACACACATCATGGTCATGCCTTCTTTGGCAAGTTCGATCATGACGTCAAGCACTTCACTGATCATTTCAGGGTCAAGTGCAGATGTTGGCTCATCAAACAGCAAGATTTGTGGCTGCATACATAGAGAGCGAGCGATAGCCACTCGTTGCTGCTGGCCGCCAGACAAGGCTGACGGGTACTTATTTGCTTGCTCAGCAATTTTGACTCGTTCTAGGAACTCTAGCGCTTGCTTAGTTGCTTCTTGCTTTGACAGCTTTAGCGTACGCATTGGAGCAAGTGTGAGGTTCTCTAACACAGTTAGGTGAGGAAATAGGTGGAAGTGCTGGAATACCATGCCGACAGCTCCTGGGGTCTGTGCTCGGCTTCCCGCTGGGTGACCTAATACATCCAGTTGCCCGGAGCTAAAAGTTTCTAATCCATTGACACAACGAATTAATGTCGACTTACCCGAGCCTGACGGCCCACAGACAACGACAATTTCCCCTGACTTTACTGAAAGGTCGATTTGATGGAGTGCTTGGAATTGTCCATACCATTTGTCGACTTGGCGGAACTCAATGACATTCACAATAAGTATTCTAGTGCTGACGTTTATTTGTTTTATCAGACTACCTTAACAATATGTGGCTGGAAATGCATCCTAAGTGACTCAAGGAGTTAAATAAATCCTACTGGGAACCTGATTCGTTAAGATGAGCATTTTGTTATTAGTGGTCGGTTGAGGGGAAATCTGAACTTTTGGGTAAAAAATGAACTATGTTTTATCTTAGGTAAAGCTAGGGATATAGAGACTATGAGTCGAGCGATGGGTTTTGGATGGGCTCTGCTAGCACTGTTAGCGATGCCGATTTATGCCGCTAATCATGCTTCCATTGGTACGGGGGCCGAAAATGGCGTGTATTATCCAGTCGGCCAAGCGTTGTGCCGTACTGTGGTGAAACAGAAAAGCTGGCGTGATAGCCAGTGCCAAGTGCAACTTTCGGACGGTTCGGTATCTAACCTCAACGCATTAAGGGAGGGCAAACTCGATTTTGCTATCGTTCAAGCCGATTGGCAGTTTTTTGCTTATTCTCCAGCGTATCAATTCGGTGATAACTCGCCACTTTCAGGCCTTCGAGCGGTGTTTTCTCTTCACGCTGAACCTTTTACGGTGGTAGCGAGAAAAGATAGTCAAATTACTCACTTTGATCAGTTGGTGGGTAAGCGAGTTAATATTGGTAACCCGGGCTCAGGCCAGCGAGCGACGATGGAAGTGCTAATGAAAGCCATGGGCTGGCAAAGTAGTGATTTTGAAAAAGTCACTGAATTTAGCGCAATTGAACAAACGCAGGCGTTGTGCAGTAATCAAGTGGATGCGGTGGTGTATACCGTAGGGCACCCGAGTCGTGCCATACAAGATATGACGTTAGATTGTGAAACCACCATCGTTGAAGTCAGTGGAAGAGTGATTGATAGCCTGATTGACGATCATACGTTTTACTCTAAAGCGGAGATCCCTGGTGGGATCTATCGTGGCACGCCGAACGATGTAGCAACGTTTGCGGTGCGAGCGACGTTAGTGACCTTAGATACCGTTGACCCTAAGCTGGTTTATGGGCTAGTGAAAGCGGTGTTTTCTGATCTCGATACTTTTAGACGACTCTTACCTGTACTTGCACCACTGAGTGAAATGTCTATGACTCGCCAAGGGATTTTTGTGCCATTTCATCAAGGGGCTCAGCAGTATTTTGAGCAGGTGAAGCTCATCAACTAGGCAAGGTTGGCTTTTGTACATTAATGGAAATCCCTAGACTTGCTTTTAAACTGAGCTAAGTGCTCGGTCATATCGGTAAGCTTACCTGCGATCACGTGGGTAACTTCTCCTTCTCGCTCTAAAATACCGCTAACTTTCAAAATCTTTGCTGTGAGGTAAGCTTGCTTCTGCGCTCTGGCGGTTCCCGCCCAAACGACGACGTTAATGTTTCCGGTGTCATCTTCTAAAGTGAAAAATGTTACCCCCGCTGCCGTGCCGGGTGATTGTTTACCAGTGACAACACCCACCACATGTACCAGTGATTGATGATCAGTGTTGACTAAATCCCGATGGCGGGTAAAACGTCCCAGTTTTCCAGCTTCTTCAAGCAAGGTGATAGGGTGTTTATTGAGTGAAAGCCCAGTGGCGGCGTAATCTTCCGTGAGGGTTTCTAGCTCATCTGGTTGGTGGACAAAGCTTTCATCAGGCTGAGATAAGCCCTTAAACAAGGGCAGATCTTCTAAATTATCCATTAACTGCCAGCGGGCATTGAAACGGTCTCCGGCAAAGCTTTTCAGGGCATCGGCAGAGGCAAGGTGAGCTAAATCTTTATCGCTGATACCGATGTGTCTCAGCTGATGTGCATGTTGGTAACCTGCTTTTGGCCGATGGCTCAAGAGTGCGGCTGCGCCAGCGGCACTCAAGCCTTTGATAAGCCTAAGACCAAGACGAATCACCAAACGTTCTCCTTGGTTGACGAGTAGATGCTCATAGCTAGAGTAGTTAGCACAAACGGGTAATACGGTGACACCGTGACGTCTGGCATCTTGGATAAGCTGCGATGGGCTGTAAAATCCCATCGGCTGACTGTTAAGCAAGGCCACATAAAACGCATGCGGATAATAGTGCTTTAACCATGCAGAGGCATAAGCCAATACAGCAAATGAGGCGGAGTGGCTTTCAGGAAAACCATATTCACCAAAGCCACAGATCTGATCAAATAACCGCTGGGCAAACTCAATCGGATAACCTCGAGCTTGCATACCATCGATAAGCTTGGTTTTAAATTGCATCAGTTGCCCTGTTTTCTTCCACGATGCCATCGCTCGGCGTAGCTGATCCGCTTCGCCGCCAGAGAAACCTGCGGCCACCATAGCAAGTTTGATGACTTGTTCTTGGAAAATAGGCACTCCAAGCGTGCGTTCTAGTACTTCTCGAACTTCTGGCGATGGGTAGCTGATTTGTTCTTTGCCATCACGACGTTTGAGGAAAGGGTGCACCATATCCCCTTGGATCGGCCCGGGGCGGACGATGGCAATTTGGATCACTAGATCGTAGTAGCAGGCCGGTTTTAACCTTGGCAGCATGCTCATTTGTGCACGAGACTCAATTTGGAATACGCCAACGGTATCGGCGTGTTGCAGTCGTTGGTAAACCGCAGGGTCGTCTTGACGGCGAGTGAGTTCGGCAATCGAGAGTTCATGCCCGTGATGGGTTTTAATAAGATCAAAGCATTTGCGTATCGCACTGAGCATGCCAAGCGCTAATACATCAACTTTCATCAAGCCGAGACTTTCCAGATCGTCTTTATCCCACTGAATGACGGTGCGATCTTGCATGGCGGCATTTTCGACTGGCACTAGCTCATACAGCGGGCCGGATGCGATGACAAAGCCACCAACGTGTTGAGATAGGTGGCGAGGAAAACCCATGATCTCATTAACCAAGTGGATAAAGTGCTGGCCCGTTGAGGAGTCAGGGTCCAGTCCAAGCTGCACGATCTGGGCTTGCCAATTTTGGCTACGATCTCGACGATTGGTGTTTTTAATGAAGTAATCCAGTTGCGCTTCAGCAATGCCAAGTGCTTTGCCTACGTCTCGTACGGCACTTTTAAAGCGATAAGAGATCACAGTTGCGGCGAGTGCAGCTCGTTCACGACCATATTTTTGATACAGGTATTGGATCACCTCTTCACGGCGTTCGTGTTCAAAATCCACATCAATATCAGGTGGTTCGTTACGCTCTTTACTGATGAAGCGTTCAAATAGGACTGAGATCTGTCGTGGGTCCACGGAAGTGATTTCCAAGCAGTAGCAGACCACCGAGTTTGCCGCTGAGCCTCGCCCTTGATAGAGAATTTTTTTCCGTTTGGCGAACATAACCAAATCATGGATGGTGAGAAAGTAAAAAGGGTAGTTAAGCTCTTCAATCAGTTGTAGCTCTTTATCTATAGTGCTTTGAATGCTTTGCGGTACACCTTCGGGAAAGCGCAGCTTAGCGCCATGACTCACGAGATGGCGCAAGTAACTCATGGCGCTATAGCCATCGGGTACGAGTTCACTTGGGTACTCGTATTTGAGCTCCTCAAGGCTGAATTGGCAGCGTTCTAAAATGCGCATGCTTTCTGCAAGCCACTGGGGCTCAAACAGTTTACTGAGCTTTTCTTTAGAACGAAGCGTGCGCTCAGTATTGGCTTGGAGTCGTTTGCCCGCTTTGGTGACATTAGTGCCGTGCTTTAATGCGGCTAAAACGTGTTGCAGCGGTAGGCGATTAGCGTTGTGCATCAATACTCCACCACAGGCCGTTATCGGGATGTGGTATTGCTGAGCCAGTTCTCGACAGTGCTTGAGGTAGTGATGTTCATTGGCCGTGAGGTGGCGCTGAATACCAAGCCATAGACGATCTCGAAAGTAGTGGTTGAGCCACTTTGCCCAATGACGATCTTTATCGTTATGTTTGGGCAGCCAGAGCACAAGGCAGTGTTTGACGGACATGAGATCCCACTCGGTGAGTTGGTACTCACCTTTCTCACTACGACGGCGTGCATTGGTGATGACTCGGCAAAGCTCTGCGTAGGCTTGACGATGCGGACAAAGCAAAATGAGCGAGAGTTCATCTTCGAAGTGAAACAAACTACCAATCACTAATTTGATGGCTAAGTTGTGGTCTTTGATAGCGGTATGGGCTCGGACCACGCCTGCCACGGAACACTCATCCGTGATGGCAAGCCCAGCGTACTGCAAAAAGTCCGCTTGGATGGCTAGCTCTTCTGCATGTGATGCACCATGCAGAAAAGAGAAATTACTTTGGCAGAAAAGTTCAGCGTATTGCATGGCGACACCTAGCTAAACAGACCATGCAAGAACCACTGCTGAGCAGGGGTTCGATAGACCCATAACCAGCGGCCAGTATCGGTTCGGGCTATGAAGTAATCTCGGACGACTTGCTCATCATCCCACCACCCAGTCGCAATACGCTCTGGGCCGTGGAGTAGTGTCACTTTTTCTTTCAGTGGTGCAGGGTGGCTGAGTAGTACACTCGGACGCATCGGTAGAGCGGTCACGTTTTCCTGCGGTTTTGAAAGTGGTGAACACACTCGATTGCCTTTTTCTGGGCGAGGGTCGTCAGCCAAGCAGATCCCTTGTACGGCACTATCGCCTAACTTGGCTTGCAATATGGACAGCAGCTCATGTGCATTGATCTCTCCTTGTTGCCCCACAAACATATCTTGGCCTTGGCCACTTTGTGCGATGAGCTGACCAGCTTCAAGTTTGACCACAAGCACAGGGCTAGACAGCTTGACGGACTCAAACTTTAATTCGGCTAACTGCCACCACCGCTTGGCAAGATATTCTCCTTGCGCTGCTTGAATCGTGACGGTGAGCTCTTCACCATCACGCAACCCAAAACTCAGGGTTAGACCTAGTGCTAACATATCTCGGCGCTTGAGATAGTGTTCAAGCTGTTTGAGCAGCTTGAACAGCGGCTTATTTAGGTGTTGTAGATTTTCCAGCTCGTAGAGTAAATCGAGCTGGCGATGAAACACCTGTGGGGGATGGTAGAAATTTACACCCTCATGAAATTGACCCAACAATCGGCCTAAGTAGGTGACCAGTTGGTGATCAAATCGTTTGGCTAATTCAGCCCATGGAAGATCCAAAAGATCCCCGAGACGACGGACCCCGACACGGTTGAGTTTTTCGACCGCTTTGGCTTCTAAGTGCGTATGGTTTATGGCGTAGCGACGCAATTGGTTTTTAAGCTGATTCTCATCGGTGATGAGTTGATCATAGCCATTGCACGCCAGCAGTTCTGCCGCCGTGGAAGAGTAGGCGGTAGCGTAATGAAAGCGACACTGAAAGAGAGTGAGCTGAGACTGTATCACCTGCCAGTAGTTTGGCAGATCAGTGTATAAGGTCAGCATATCACTCACTTTTAGCAATAGGCCATTAGGCTCTTTTAACACGATATCGGAGGTCACCAGATAAAGTTGCTGGGCAATCTCTTTCAAGCGTGTTGATTCAGTTTGAGCCATGTACGGGTAGAGCTTTAAATCTGGACATAATGATGCGGCGGTAGCAATGCCCATACCGATGTTAATTCCTTTGCTGAGAGCCGAGGTGCTGGCTTGGACAATGTGATTATTTTGTCCATCCACTATCAATACCGCTTGCTGATCTTGCTCTGAAGTAGGGCAAAGCGTATCAAGCTGTAAGTAGGGGAAGTAGAGGTATAACCATAGGGCCATATCAACCTCGTTTACGCAGTGGGAAAGGCACCACAGTATTGGGCTGACTTGCCTGAGCAAGGGCAGACCATTGCTCGGTAAAGTCGATGACAAACTTCCCTTGTGGCCAGCCGCCTTTGCGTTTAGTGATCTGGCAGATGAGCCCTTGTGGGTGGGCTTCTAGGCGCATGCTCAACGATACCGGTAATGGAAAGCTGTTGGCCATGGGGCGCTTAAAAATGATCTGACTGCATTGGCCCTGATCACAGGCTAATTGCAGGCGTTTGGCTTGTTGAATGTTGAGTTTTTGCTGCCACAAAATAACGTGAGCACAAGCGCCACTTTTGGCACACTGCTCCGCCGCCCACAAGGCTTCTTTTTCCTGTTTTGGTCGAATGATTAAAATGTTTTCAATATTAAACCCTTGTGCAGAAAAGAACTCTGCGCATAGCTGCCCTGGAGGCGCAATAAACACATTCAAACGTGCGCTGGACGCCTGTTGCAAGTAAGGTTTGAGTAGGCGTAATTCACCAATGCCTGGTTGCGCTTGGATCTCAATCAGACCGACTTTCGGTAAGCCACCATTGAGTTTTTCATCCAGTTCAGGGTAACCACTTGGCAATACATCGGGCTGGCTTTGTTGTTGATTACCTTGCCAAAGCCACTGTTTACGCTGCAAATTTTCGATCAGTTCATGCATATTAATTTACCTGTATGTATATACAGTATAATTTGATTTAAATGAACTGCAAGAAGTTTATCTTTGAGCTGAGCCCAGCAAACAGAGAAACGCTTCTAAAATAACCGACCCTTTAACAGATTTTACTTATTTTTTACCGTCTTATAGATAGTTTGATGTTGATTCATTTGCTAGAATTTTGACCGCTAATCCTTTGATTAATTGAGTAAATACTCAAAAAAAGTGAGAAAATACTATGAATTGGCTCAACAACCTTTCGTTACGCAAGAAATTAGCTCTGCCTGTCCTTGTGATGGTGGCACTATTTTCAACCGTAGCGATTTATCATGTAATACAGTTTGAAAAGCAAACCGACACTACATTGATTTTGAACCAGGAATTGCAGCCCGCCCTTGATTCTATCGATAGTGCATATCGAGATTTATATCAGGTGATTGCATCAACGCAAGGATTAGCGTTATCTGAACCGACCAGCGCCAACATTGCTCATTACCGACAGGAGTTTGAAGATGATGCAAATAAGGCGCTTCCAAAGTTACGTGACATTCAGACCGTAGCGATAAAACTGGGTGTTCAAACCGAACTTACTCAGTTGTTAACCAGCACCCAAGCTTGGGTTGAGAAATATCGAGCTTTCCATGAGCGACCACTGGAGATTGCCTCGACTTACCCTGAGCAACAAAAAACATTAATGGCAGAATTTGCCCAAATCCGCCATCAATTAAAGCAGCTGCGTACGATACTGGAACAGCATCAAGCGATGATGCGAACTTATATTGAAGATACCGCTAAGGTAGCAGAAACCGTATTAGAAGTGGGCAGTATCGCTGCTGTGGTGTTAGGGGCTTGGCTGACTTGGCTTTTATCTGGTTGGCTAGTTGCACCTGTCAATCAAATGCAGAAGATGATGAACAGTATTGCCAATGGTGAAGGTGATCTAACCCAACGTATTGATGTTCTGTCAAAAGATGAGGTAGGGAAACTTGCTATCGAAGTGAACCGTTTTATTGAGATCGTTCAAACCACTGTGAGCCAAATGATCAGTGCGGTTCATAAGCAGCAAGCCACTATGGATACCTTTAATCAATTGACCCACGGTGTAGTAGACAGCGTAATGTCTCAGCAGCAAGAAAGTGAAATGGTTGCTACGGCGATTAACGAAATGCAAGCGAGCAGTGACGGTGTTAGCAATAACGCAAAAGAAGCTGCCCATGCAAGTGAAGAAGCGCACATGCAAGGTGAGCAAGCGAGTAGAGCACTACAAGATACAGTGATGGCGATTGAGCAGTTGGCAAGTCAGATCAACAGCACTGGCGAAGTTATCCACGAGCTTGATAACGATGTGACCAATATAGCCTCTATCTTAGACGTGATCCGTGGTATTGCAGAGCAAACCAACTTGCTGGCACTCAACGCTGCGATTGAAGCCGCGCGTGCAGGTGAGCAAGGTCGAGGTTTTGCAGTGGTTGCCGACGAAGTTCGTGCTTTAGCGGGTAAAACCCAGCAGAGTACTGGGGAAATTCAGGCAATGATTGAGAAGCTACAATCGGGCGCAAATCAGGCTGTGGAAGCGATGCGTTCAAGTCATTCAAGTAGCCAAGATACGATCAACTTGGCTAGCACAGCGAACAATTCAATCGGCTCGATTTTATCTTCCATTGCAGTGATTAATGAGATGAATAGCCACATCGCAACCGCAGCTCATGAGCAGAGTTGTGTCACGGAAGAGATTAACAGCAATATCCAGCAAATTGCTCAGAATGGCCAGCAAATGGTCACAGTAATTGAGGAAGCCGACCAAGCTTCCATTCAAATGGTCACTGAAGCTGAGCAGCTTAATGAGTTGGTTAAGCAATTTAAGGTCTGATCAAAAACACCCGCTATTTAGCGGGTGTTTCGTTTGATGGATTGAAATTATTTAGATCCAAAGATATAGCCATCCATCATGCTCACCATACGGCCAATCTCTGGTTTAGTAATGGTGTCGTTAGCCCCCAATGCAAGGGCTTTGGCCCGGTTGTCATCACTCATTAGCGAGGAGAACATGACAATTGGCATATCGGCAAAATGTTCATTGTCACGTAAGCGCTTTAGCAAGTGCATGCCATCCATACGAGGCATTTCCACATCGCTTACCACGCCATCAACAAACTCGCTGACTGAAACCCCTTCTGCCGTTGCGACTCGCTCAAACTCGGTGAGCTTTTCGAGCGCTTCTCCACCGTCTTTACAGGCAATGATGTTGTAGCCTGCCGAGCGTAGTGTGTTTTCGATTAAGCTGCGAATGAAGGCTGAGTCATCGGCGATCAGTACCGTTCTGGCTTGACGCTTGGCGACCATACGTTGGTTAAGATCAACGCTCTTATCTAGCTCAATGTTGTATTTTTCCATGCTGAGCTCAGGGTTGATATCGGCAATGATTTTTTCAAAATCCAATATCATGATTAGGTTGCCATCTTTACGCACCACAGCAACCACACAATCATTTTCACCCGCTTCCAAAAACTGGCTTGGAGATTCCACATCTTCCCAACTAATGCGATGAATACGACTGATGCTGTCAATCAAAAAGCCGTTAGTCATGCGGTTGAAGTCGGTGACGATTACGAACTTATTCTTTAACTCAGGGCTGGTAGGAACCCCCAACCATCCAGCTAAGTCAACCAAAGGTGTAAGTTTTTCGCGTGAAGAGAATACGCCAACCATATGAGGTTGAGCATTAGGATAATCAGTAGTTTCTGGCACCTGAATGACTTCACGCACCTTAGCCACATTGATTCCGTAGTAGCAGTTCTTGGTGCTGCCATCGGGCATTTGCTTTTTGAGATGAAACTCGATGATCTCAAGTTCGTTAGTGCCACTTTCGGTCAAGATGGTGCTGTTAGAGTCATTCATGTACTACTGTCTTTATTCTGAGTTATTGGTTAAAGATTAGCTGAAAAAAAGCCGAGAGTGCGAGTATTTACTCTTGGGTATCTCATTCGGCTCGAGAAGACTGGGATTGAGTCTGGGATTTTTCCATCAGCTCAAATAGTCGCTCTAATGGGATCGCATGGCTATAGCGGAAACCTTGCCCAATCTGGATACCCAAGCTTTTCAACGTTTGTTCTTCTTGTTCGGTTTCGATGCCTTCGGCGATCGCTTGCATGCCTATGGTGTTACACAGGAATTTGATGACCTTGATGATTTGAACAGATTGATCTCGAGAGTCGATATTCATGACAAATTTGCGATCAATCTTGAGCTCATCAAAACCATAGCTTAATAGATATTCAAGTGAGGAGAACCCTGTACCAAAGTCATCAAGCGACAGGCGAATATCAAGAGCTCGCAGCTCATCTAGCGTAGCGGTGACTTGTTCGCCTTGGTTTACTTTGGTGATTTCAGTTAATTCAAGCACCAGCCTGTTCAATGGGAAATGGTATAGATTGGCTAAATGACGGATGCGAGATACAAAGTCTGGAGACGCCAAAGACTGAGGCGATATATTGACTGCAATCGTGAAATCTTGTTCAAGCTTGTCGCCGTGCGGCTGCCACTGTTGGAATATCTTTTCAATGATGGCATAAGTAAGTGGCTGTATGGAGCCTGTTTCTTCTGCTCGAGTGATCACTTCCCATGGTGAGGATTGGTCACCATCTTTCATCCTAAAGAGAGATTCTACGCCAAAATATTTTCCACTATCGAGCATGATCTGAGGCTGGTAATAAATGTGGAAATTACGACTGACCAGCAGTTCATCAATCACACTATCGAGGTAGATTTTATGCTTGAGGTGTTCTTCAAAGTTAAGGTGGTAGTGAGAGTAATCGAGCTTCTTCTCTTTAGCTTCCAGCAAAGCAATTTCTGCGCAGTGGATAAGAAGTTCTGGTTCTGATGCATCAAGTGGGTGGCGAGCTACGCCAATATTGACGTCAAGTCCTAGGTCACTCACTGCCAGTCGAATGTTTTCAAATAGGTCTTTCCCTTGGAGAGGCGCACTAGAAGGTAAAAATACGAAAAACTCGTCACCACCTAAACGACATACGACCGCTTCTTTAGGGTGATTATCTATCAGCTTCTGACTGAGCTTTTTAAGAATGTTATCGCCATGAGTTTGGCCAAATTTCAAGTTTATGCTGGAGAAGTTCTGTACGTTAACCCGGATAACGGTACCGTGAGTACCTTGCTGGGTGAGCACACTTTCCATTGTTTCGATGAAAGCTTGGCGGTTTAGATTACCCGTGAGAGGGTCTTTTTGCGCCAATGTCCCCAATAGTTCATTGTTTTGGTTAATTGCTTCAATGTACTTAGATGCCCTGTTAGAAGAGAGGTTGTAGACATCGACTAGCTCGGAAATTTCATCACGCTCTTTGACTTGCTCATCCACAACCTGGGGTAAGTGATCATCGTCGTCACGAACAAATGCAAATTGACCCGACAGGTTTCTTAAGCGGTGTGCGATGGTGTTGTGGAATGCTCGACGCACAATAAACAGTAGAGTGACTGTGACAGCAAATATCGCTATCGAGAAAGCACTGATGTAGAGAAGAAAGAAACGGTATAAATAGGTTGGGTCTACATAGGCTTCAATAGTGCCCACATGTAAGCGTTCACCTTCAGCGGTGTTGTAATAAAGCGGGTACTCATGCTCCCAATTACTCCAGATGAGTTGCTTCTTCGGTTGGTTGAGTATGTGGGTTTGTGCCAACATTTCGCCTTCAGACCAGATGGCGAAATGGCTAAATAAAGAGTCACCATCAAAGGTGGAGGTAATGGCTTCAATTTGCTCAAAATCAAAGTTATAAATCGCAGAGGCAGTGGAAAGTTCGATCGAACGAATACGTGCGGTCGCATTGTCCTTAAGTTCGTTTACTGATAGCCAATAACTGCCAATAGACAATAGAACGACGGACGCCAAAGTAAGAAACAAAATAGGAGCTCTGACTTGCTTTGCGACCTTGCTCACTATCGATACAAATGGTCTACCTGGCATAGCTCTGCGCCCTAATTACGAGTGACAAGTGTTATATCCTATTGATTTGAGTGTATGAAGCTTTGCTAAGTATAGTATTAATAATTAACTAATCTCTATGTGAAAGCGTGAAAAGCCTACATGAGCCTCAGTTTTTTCCGTTTCAATTGCACTTTTGAGCCAAATCGATAAGGAAATTTGTGTGATAGAAAGCACCTATCAATAAAATTGTTCAAATCGATTTAGTAAAAACAAGAAATTAGACAACACTTAGGTGAAGGGGAACAATTCTCCAGCAACGAAGACGCATTAAAAAAAACTTGCTTGGTTAACACGTCCTAGTAGGTAACAGTGCAGGAGATGGGCTAAGGAGCAATATTATGGAATCTATTCAAGTCAAAGATTATATGGTGCACAAGTCAGTGACTTTTACTAAAGAGATGTCACTTACCGCAGCACTTGAGAAAGTGATGAAATCCGAGCATATGGGTGGACCTGTGATTAATGAGCGTAAAGAAGTTATAGGGTTTCTTTCGGAACAGGATTTGCTCGATAAACTGGTGAAAGTGAGTTATTACTGTCAAGACACTCACTTGGTTTCGGATTGCATGAATACCGAAGTGCTGTCGGTGAAACCGGATATGTCTATCATCGCTCTAGCTGATATGATGCAAGTCGGTAAACCTAAGATGTACCCTGTGGTTGATGACAGAAACAAGTATTTAGGTATGATCACTCGAACCGAAGTGCTACGTGCGGTGGGTGCCAATCTAAAAGACTGCTTCCAGCACCCAGTGTAATCCAAACTATTTTACTTAATATATCCTTAAGGCGCTTTTGAGCGCCTTTAGTCGTTCAACACATTGAGGTGTTCATGTCCCAAGCTGCATCAGCGCAAGAAGCTAAGTTTGTTCAAGGCTCAACGATGAAGCATATCCTGACGATGTCAGGAGCAGGCTCTGTAGGCTTGATAGCGTTGTTTGCCGTCGATTTATTAGACATGCTGTTTATTAGTATGCTCGGCCAAGTGGAATTAGCGGCGGCGGTAGGCTTTGGTGGCACTTTACTGTTTTTCTCGACCTCAGTGTCTATCGGTACTTCCATCGCTATGGGGGCGTTGGTTTCCAAAGCGCTCGGGGCGAAAGATTTAGACAAAGCTAAGCGAAAAGCGACCAGTACTTTGATGTTGGCGTTTTTCATTAGTCTCGTAGTGACTTGCGTGATGTGGCTAAATGTTGAAACTTTATTGGCTGCAATAGGTGCACAAGGCGTTGCTTTAGAGCGAGCAACGGCTTACTTACATATCCTTCTGCCAAGTGGACCACTGTTAGCGTTAGGTATGGCCAGTGGCGCAGGGCTTAGGGCGGCAGGTGATGCCAAGCGGAGTATGTGGGCGACGCTTGCGGGTGGTGGCGTTAATGCGGTGCTTGACCCGTTATTTATCTTCGGCTTCGGTTGGAATGTGGAAGGGGCGGCATGGGCGTCAGTGGCGGCTAGGGTAACGGTATTTGCGATGTCTATTTTGCCGCTACTGCGGATACATAATTTGTTGCAGTGGCCAGATTTTTCGAGCCTATCCACTGATAGTCGTGCGATTCTGACCATTGCGATCCCCGCAATTATCACCAATACCGCCACACCTATTGGTAACGCTATTGTGACCTCGAGTATTGCTCAGTTTGGTGAAAACTTTGTCGCAGGTTTCGCCGTGATTGGTCGAATCTCTCCGGTGGCTTTTGCGGTGATCTTTGCTTTATCTGGCGCTGTCGGGCCAATCATCGGCCAAAACTATGGGGCAGAGCGCATTGACCGAGTAAAAGAAACCCTACTTAACTCACTGCTGTTTGTTACCGTGTACTGTGTGGCGGTCGCAGTGATCTTGTATCTGGTTCAAGACCAAGTCATTAACTTATTTGACCTAACCGGTGATGCCAAGGTGATGGTTGCGGCATTTTGTACTTATGTTGCTATCAGTTTTGTCTTCAATGGCGCACTGTTTGTTGCCAATACCTCTTTTAATAACCTCGGTAAACCTATCTATTCAACAGCACTGAATTTGGGTAAAGCTACCTTGGGGACCTTGCCATTTGTATGGGTTGGTGCTCAGTGGTTTGGTGCACTTGGTGTTTTATATGGTCAAGCGGTCGGCAGTATCGTGTTTGGCTTGCTTGGACTGGCGGTACTGCGCATACATATCAACGCTATGATGAGCGATTTTGAGCCAGAACCCGAAGAGATTGATCCTTCAACGACTACGGTGAATATGACCCCGTTTTGTAACTGCGATCCAGTGATGATGGAAGAGGTCACCAGTCAAAAGCCAGTTTGTCAGACGGCAACCAATGCGGCCTCCAAATCTTAACTGAAGGGTAACGATTGCATATTTATTGATCTGGCGCTAAAACATCCCCACGCTAACTAGTTGATAATTGGCGTGGATTTCACATTGGCCGTGATAAGGATGTTTAAAGGACTATGCGCCACTATTATAAGTATATTATTCCACTCTTGATCCCGTTGATCATTTTGCTGTTACCGTTGGATGCTTTTCCTTTTGAAAACATGACGATAATTCAGCAGCGAGTGATAGCTATCTTCTTGCTTGCCGCACTATGTTGGGTGTTTGAGCCTATACCTATCTACGCCACATCCGTGGTGATCATTGTGCTCGAATTGCTACTGCTCTCAGATAAAGGTTTGATATTTTTCAAGCAAGGGGCAGGGGAAGCGCACTTCGGCGAGCTTCTAAAATACAGCGATATCATGGCAACCTTCGCCAGCCCAATTATCATGCTGTTTCTAGGTGGCTTCTTTCTGGCTATGGCGGCAACCAAATACCGACTTGATGTGAACTTGGCTAGGGTGTTGTTGAGACCTTTTGGCAGCGACCCGAAATACGTTATGTTGGGTTTGATGTTGATCACTGGCATCTTCTCTATGTTTATGTCCAATACCGCAACCACCGCAATGATGCTTTCAATCTTAACCCCGGTTATCGCACTATTTGGCCCTAAAGACCCAGGCCGTGTTGCGTTTGCTCTATGTATTCCCGTAGCGGCCAATATCGGTGGTATTGGTACCCCTATCGGTACACCCCCTAATGCGATAGCTCTGAAATATCTTGTTGGTGACAACTACATTGCCTTTGGTGAGTGGATGGCGTTTGGTGTGCCTTTTGTCGTGGTGATGATGGCCTTAGCGTGGTTTTTGATTGTTGCACTGTACCCTGCTGAGCAGAAAGAAATAGAACTTAATATCAAAGGTAAGTTTCTGAAAACACCGAAAGCGATCACGGTGTATATTGTCTTTGGTGGCACCATCTTGCTGTGGCTGATGGGTTCTGCGCACGGCATGAACTCGTATACGGTAGCTTTGATCCCAGTCGCTATTTTCTCTTTAACAGGCATCATCAATAAAGAAGACCTTAAGAAGATCTCGTGGGATGTTTTGTGGTTGGTGTCAGGTGGTATCGCACTTGGGCTGGCTCTCGACAGAACCGGTCTTGCAAAACTGGTAGTTCACAGTATTCCATTTGATGCTTATTCGCCTTATATCGTGCTATTTGGCGCCGCTTTCTTATGTTTGTTGATGGCAAACTTTATGTCACACACGGCGACTGCCAACTTGTTGATGCCAATTATGGCAGCACTAGGTGCGTCAATGACTTCACTTGCTCCATTAGGAGGGGAGGTGACATTGATTTTGGTCGTAACATTTGCCGCCTCACTGGGCATGTCTTTACCTATCAGTACCCCACCAAATGCATTGGCACACGCTACAGGTAACGTACAGAGTCGCCAGATGGCTAAAACGGGTGTGATACTTGGTGTGGTAGGGGTATTACTGAGTTTTGTTTTGGTTTGGGTACTGCATGTCGTAGGCCATATCGGATAAGGAGTAACAGATGGAAAAGCTAAATGTAATTTGCGTCGATGATGAGCGAGAAGTGCTTGGTGCGGTATTGCAAGATCTGGCTCCCTTAAAGAGTTGGATCAATATCGAAGATTGCGAATCGGCAGATGAAGCACTGGACGTAATTGATGAGCTTGATGCCGATGGTGAGCATATCGCATTGATCATCTCTGACCATATTATGCCGGGAAAAACTGGAGTTGAGCTGTTAACTGAGCTCTCTATGGACAGCCGTTTTACCCACTTAAAGAAAGTCTTGCTGACGGGCCAAGCCACCCACCAAGACACCATTGTTGCCATCAATAAAGCTAGAATAGAAAGCTATTTTGAAAAGCCGTGGCAAGGAGAGGAGCTAGTGGCAAGAGCTCGTAACCTGATCACTGAGTTTATCTTTGATCAAGGACTAGATTATTCGCAGTGGCAGCAAGAGCTCGATCAACAAGTGGTATTAAATAGAATACGTTAACAACTATTTATGTCTTGACCTTGGAGTTAACTCCAAGGTGTATATTCATAGCGAATCTATTGTTTCAAGGATAACGCTATGTGCCAAAAACATGAGGCTTGCTGTTCAAGCAAGCCTACCTTTTCTCCTAAAATTTCTTCTTGTTCACCAGCAACACCCCTTGCGATCAAATCGGCTGTGAGCTCAACATCGGCGTGCTGTTCAAGCAACAGTTGCTCAGAGTCTCAAACACCTTTGGAAGACGATGAACCCGATGCTGGTGGCTCCAGTCAAAGCTTTAGCTGGATAGTGGCAGGTATGGATTGCCCAGCATGCGCATCAAAAGTAGAAAAAGCAGTATTGGCAATTCCTGGTGTGAGCACGGCCAATGTACGTTTTGCTACCGAAAAACTGATTGTGCGGGGTGATTCAACACTGAGTGAAAATATAGTGGTCTCAGCCATACAAGAGCTCGGATTTTCTCTAAATTCATCACACTCTGCTAAGCCAGAAACGCATTCACGTTGGAGTTGGCTTGAGAAAAACGCACTTCTGATTGGCCTGAGTCTGGCGATGTTAATCAGTACCTTAATCTCACACTGGTACCCAGACTTTGCTACTTACCTTTTTGCTTCAGTTTGCCTTGTTGGCGTACTTCCTATTGCTAAAAAGGCGTGGCAGTCAGCGCAAACCGGTACACCTTTCTCTATTGAAACCTTGATGACGGTGGCTGCACTCGGAGCACTTTATCTTGGTGAAACTGTGGAAGCGGCGATGGTGCTGATACTGTTTTTGCTGGGAGAGAACCTAGAAGCTTATGCTGCTGGCAGAGCAAGAAGTGGGGTCAAGGCTCTGATGGCTTTGGTGCCGGAAAATGCCACTTTGGTGATAGATGGAAAAATGACCCAAGTGTCTGTACAAAGTCTAAAGCCGGGAGATGTGATTGAAGTTGCCGCTGGCGACAGGTTACCCGCTGACGGGACTGTATCGATGGGGGAAACCAGTGTCGATGAAAGCGCATTAACAGGGGAATCAGTACCGGTCGAAAAATCACAAGGAGATGCAATTTTAGCGGGTTCTGTCGTGGTAGATCGCTCCGTTCAAGTGACGATCACATCAAAGCAAGGGGAAAACGCTGTTGATCGAATTCTTCATCTCATCGAAGAAGCCGACGCCCGCAAAGCACCATTAGAGAGATTCCTTGATAGATTCAGTCGTTGGTACACTCCTTTAATGATGTTGGTAGCCTTGCTAGTCATGGTTATCCCGCCCACTTTATTTGCCCAGCCATGGGAAACATGGATTTACCGCAGCCTTGCAATGTTGTTGATAGCCTGTCCGTGCGCTTTGGTTATCTCAACACCAGCTGCGATTACTTCTGGCCTTGCGACAGCTTCTCGCCACGGGGCTTTGATTAAAGGTGGAGCAGCATTGGAATTACTCGGCTCTATTGAAACCGTCGCTTTTGATAAAACAGGGACCTTAACCAAAGGCCAGCCACAAGTCACCGATGTATTGCCATTTGCCCAATACAGTGCCGAGCGCATTGTTAAGTATGCAGCGTCGATAGAGGTTGGGTCAAAGCACCCACTGGCCTTAGCTTTGGTAGAGTATGCGAACTCAAAGCAGGTCGTATTAGAGCCAGCACAAGAGAAAACGGCCTTGGTTGGTGCGGGAATCAGTGGTTTGGTTTCTGGTGACGCAGTGACCATTTTATCTCCAACAAAAGTGAGCACGCCGCTTGCGACCCAAGTGGCGGAAGCAGTCGCTCGGTTAGAGCATCAGGGTAAAACCGTGGTGGTAGTGACTATCAATCAGCAAGTCGTTGCCGCTATTGCTTGGCAAGATACGCTGCGTGACGATGCAAAACGTGCGGTTGATAGATTGCACCAGATGAATATTAAAACTCTGATGCTAACCGGAGATAACCCAATTGCTGCTCAGGCAATGGCCGAGTCGATAGGTATTGGCTTTAAAGCGGGATTGATGCCACAAGATAAAGTGACTTATGTCGAAGCGTTAAGCGAAACTCATAGAGTTGCTATGGTCGGGGATGGTATTAACGACGCTCCAGCGATGAAATCTGCCACCATCGGCATCGCAATGGGCACAGGGACAGACGTTGCGCTGGAAACTGCTGATGCTGCGCTAACGCATAATCGATTGTTAGAGTTGCCATTTATGATACAGCTTTCTCGCTCAACGCTTGCCATCATTAAGCAAAACATCGCTTTGGCGCTCGGACTAAAAGGCGTATTTTTGGTGACCAGTCTATTGGGTTACACAGGGCTATGGGTTGCGGTCTTAGCTGACAGTGGCGCAACGGCGCTCGTGACACTCAATGCACTTCGTTTGCTTGCTGAGCCGAGAAACTGAGAGGAAAAGTGACTCTGTGACTTTGTACCCTAGGGCGTGTTGATGGCATAAAGTCAGCACGCCCTAGTCATTTTAGACCAGTGTTGACTACACTAAGTGCTGATAACTTAGACAAGTTTGCGTTAAAAGTGTGATGCAAATCGTTTAAACGTGTAATAACAGATGTAACAGCGGCTGTGGTCGTGAGTTGCGTCACGATTCCATAAAGGCTGCTGATGTAGAGTAGCTCCATTCCCTACTAATACCATGCGCATATTAAAAAGATAGCGTAATTAAGGAGCATATATGTCTGACACTGTTTTCCACCTTGGCGTTAATAAAGAAGATCTTGCTGGAGCAACCCTAGCCATTATCCCTGGCGATCCAGCTCGCGTACAAAAAATTGCTGAAGAGATGGATAACCCGACTTTCTTAGCAAGCCACCGCGAATACACGCTTTACCGAGCTGAGCTTGCTGGCAAGCCAGTGGTAGTATGTTCTACAGGTATCGGTGGTCCTTCGACGTCTATTGCAGTTGAAGAACTGGCTCAATTAGGGGTAACGACTTTCTTACGTGTAGGTACAACAGGTGCGATTCAACCGCATGTTAATGTTGGCGATATGATCGTAACGACAGGCTCGGTACGTTTGGATGGTGCAAGTTTACACTTTGCTCCTATGGAATTCCCTGCGGTTGCAGACTTTGAAATTGCTACTGCGATGAAAGCTGCGGCGGAAGAGAGTGGGGCGGCGGTTCATACTGGTGTTACTGCATCAAGCGATACTTTCTACCCAGGCCAAGAGCGCTACGACACTTTCTCAGGTCGTGTGGTTCGTCGTTTCCAAGGTTCTATGCAGGAGTGGCAGGACATGGGTGTGCTGAACTTTGAAATGGAGTCAGCGACTTTGCTTACAATGTGTGCAAGTTCGGGTCTAAAAGCGGGCTGCGTTGCAGGCGTTATCATCAACCGTACACAAAAAGAGATCCCAGATCACACTACACTGAAAGAAACGGAAGCTAGGTCAATAAAAGTGGTAGTGGAAGCTGCTAGAAAAATGCTATAGACCGATACAATTTCCTAACAAACAACGGGCTTTTAGAGCCCGTTTTTTTTGTGCTGTGATTTGTGTCTCATTATTGAATTTATCATTTATAATGAGTTTCCGATGGGTTTTATATGATGTTTTTCCGTGCTACTGGAGTATTTTGTGTGAGTAAAAATGCTAGATGGTGGTGTTTTTATCTATTTATGCAATTGGTGGGGTTCTTGTTAATAAAGAGGTTGGTGAGTTTTATATCACCGAGTTTCGTATTTGAGACTGCATAATTACGCGATTGTATTTGAAGTATATACTCTAGATCAATCTGCTGGTTTTTTAATCTAAAAATAAATAAATTAGATGTTTTTAGGTATTTTGTTGCGATATCCTGCTGCTTGTTACGGTTTCATTACTTTGCTAGTTTACTCCTGAGCTCACCTAGGAAGGGTGAGGACAACAACAAAAAAGTAAACAGGATAGTTAAATGAAAAAGTCACTATTAGCAGTAGTAATCCCATCTCTAATGGCTGCAAACGCAGCAGTCGCAGCTGAAATCTATAAGTCGGAAGAAGGATCTGCCGAGTTTTATGGTCAGCTTCGTGCACAACTACACAAAAACGACGGTGAAGAACTAAAGTATGCAAACGGTTCTTCTCGTATGGGTGTAAAAGGCGAGTACGTTCTTGTTGAAGGCATCAACGTATTCGGTAAGGTTGAATACGGTGTGAAAGCCGCTAAAGACCTAGATAACCGCCTACACTACATGGGTGTAAGTGGTGATTTCGGTAAAGTAACAGTCGGTCGCCAATGGGTAGTTTCTGATGAAACTTGGGGCGCTGATTACTCATACTGGTTCGGTGGTTCTGGTCTACGTCACGCAACTCTTTCTGGCGCACGTCACGATGCTCTTATCAAGTACAACTACGATAGCGATGCATTCTGGCTAGCAGCTAACTACGGTATGGACAACGACGGTGCTAACCAAGAGCTAGCAGAAGTTTACGCTGGTACTTCTTTTGGTGACCTAAGCGTTCACTTTGGTGGTGGTCGTAACACTTCTAATGGCCATGAAATTGGTGAATATGAAGCTGCGATTGATCCAGGTGCAAGTGCAGATATCACTGAGACTAAAAAAGCTACAGCAGATCTTCGCAACACATACTTTGAAGGTACAGCTGAATACTCTATCGGTGATGCAACCGTTGGCTTTACTTACTACAATGCAAAACTTGAGCGTCTAGATAAAGAAGGTCAAATTGATGAGAATGCATTCTCTCTAGCAGGTATGTATTCACTTAACGACAAAGCGACAATCTACTCTGGTTACGAGTACGTTAAGCAAGAGTCTGGTGATGAAGATGGTAACGGTAAAAACTTCTACCTAGGTACGGTTTACAAGTTCAACTCTTGGTCTCGCGTATTTGTTGAATACCAATTCGCAGACGGTCAAACAACTGGTTTCAAGAACAGCAATGCTGACGTAACTGTTACTCCAACAGTGGTAGATAAAGCAAGCAACTTTGTTGTAGGTGCGCGCGTATACTTCTAATCGCACCAACCACAACTTTTCTTTTTGCCCAGCCTAGATAGGCTGGGCTTTTTTAGTTTCGGTAAACGGTAAACGGAAATCGGTTTAAGGGATTAAGGGAAAAAGGGTGCAAGGGCATAGAGAAAGAAAAAAGACTCTGGGTTTACAGAGTCTTTGTTTATTGAGAACAGAGGGTTAGGCTAGTTCGTCGTAGCCGCCGGCTTCTTGGAACCAGGCTTTTAGGTAGTGTTTGAGGTTTTTTAGCTCGTCGGGGCCAATTAATGCCAATCCTAAGTCTTCCGCACGGGTAATGTCGTTGTGACGTAGTGGGCGGAAGCTTACTAACATCGCACGGGCCTGAATACCGCCGAGTAAGTCACGTAACGATTCGAGCTTGTAAAGGGTATCGTCACCATCATCTCTCATGCCTTTGGTTTTACACTCGATGATGTGTAGCTTGTTGTTCACAACTGTCGCTACATCAAGTTCATTACGCACTTCGCGCTCGCCAAGTTGACGATATACTTGAACGTTAAGAGAGCGGTCTTGAATGGTTGGCATCTCGTCTTGGATCTGTTTGACCGTACTATGTACTAGAGTTTCTAACCACTCTCCATTAGAAAAACGTCGAGCGTCTTCGCTAGCAAAGGTTAAAATGCCGCTGTTGTAACTCGCAAGTTCAGTCTTGACCAAATCTTGAATGAGCATATCCAGCTCTTTATAGCCTTGCTGCTTCTCTGTCAGTGCCACATCTAGCTTTTGCTCTTTTCGGCATGTTGTTGCTAGGTAGTTCAGAGTTGCGAGGCCTGGCCCAAGCTCTAACGCATTGCTTGCCCAGCGCTGGCCTAGTTCGTGCAGTTTACGGTCGAGATTTTCAGGGATTTCGATATCAGTAAATTCAGCACGTGCGCCAAAGATGGTCAGATACTCTTCGATTTGGATATTGTCTTGTACGTGGGTCTCAGGACCACCGCTTGGGTATAGCCAGCATAGCTTGTCACTAAATGGCTCGACCACAAAGATCGGCCAATGGTAAGTACGAAATACTTCATAAACAGACAGTAGTCGGTGTCTTAGGCCACAGCTCGCATTTAGCTTCACTTCTTGGCCACGCTGTTTTAAATCTTCCGCCAGTTGTTGAACTGATGCCTTAATAGCGGAAGTATTTACCACAGAGGGGATTTCATAGAACTCGGATGTTATGTCACGTTTGCCCAAAACGGATGACAAGCGCTGATACATATCTTGTTGGCTTTCGTCACCGATGAATACGATGTGACTACTCACTGTGCGCTGGTCAAACAGGGGGGTGATCAGTCGAACTGGGTCTTGATCGATAATACCTACGTGTACGGCCATATCTTTTCCTCAAAAATGATGACCTGCTGGAAAAAGGGAAGTTGTTTACTTTTGAGTGGGTAAGTAAACAGAAAAAGTCAGCAAGTACCTATAGATATAAGGACAACCCATATAAAAAACAAGGGCAACCTATTGCTTAGATTGCCCCTGAGTGTAACGAAGTGATACCGACTTATAGTTTAAAACGGTGAACGATGTCGCTTTGAGTGCTTGAAAGTTGAGTGAGGTCTTCACTTACAGACGCAATCTGTTCCATCGCGCTGTAACTGCGGTTGGCGATGTGATTAATCTCTTCCAAGGTGCGTGCGATGTCAGAAGTGGTCACACGCTGCTCATCAGCTGCCTGAGTAATGTGGGTACTCATTTGGCTGATCTCTAGAATAAGGGCTTGGATCTCTTCCATTGCACTGTTGGCTTTAGAAGCTTGAGAGACAGACTCTTCCATATCGTTCATACAGCTTTCAATCACATTGCCTGCAACCTTAGAGCTGGATTGAAGATTACTGATCATACTTTCAATTTCAGAAGTTGATTGAGTAGTCTTCATTGCCAACACGCGAACTTCATCTGCAACCACCGCAAAGCCTCGGCCTTGCTCACCCGCACGGGCCGCTTCAATAGCAGCGTTAAGTGCTAGTAGGTTGGTTTGTTCAGCAATGTTACGGATTACATCAAGAATAGAGCCGATTTCAGCACTCATGCGTTGAAGATCACCGACTGCCGTGACTGATTCAGTCAGGCGAGTTTCAAGCTGGTTAATCGTGGTGATGTTAGCGCTCATCACTTGGCGACCAGACTCTGAGGCTGCCTCGACTTGGCGGACCATATCGGTTGAACTTTGAGCGCTTTGCGCCACTTCACTCACTGATTGCTCCATTTCGGTCATAGCCGTAGCGACATTCGCCGTTTGATTACGTTGGCTATTGAGTTGCTCTTGGGCTTCTACCGACGTTTGACGGTTTGATGTTGATACTGAGGTTAGATCTTCTGCCGCTTCATTAAGCTCTTGCAAGATTTCGTGCAGACTATCGGCCAGTGTATTGATATGTCGACCGACTTGGCTAAATTCGTTGTTTCGGCGAATTTCGATGCGTGCTGTCATGTCATTCTTGGTAAGACTCTCTAGAGCACTCATGATGCGAGTCATCGGCTCACGAACACTATGAGCAATGTGCCAACCGATACCAATAGCAATCAAAGATACCACTATACCGATAGCGATCGCTTGAAGTTGACCTTCATCGTAAACCGCACTTGCTTCGGTTAGTGACCCTTGTAGTTGTGACTCTGCCGTTTGGTTGAAAGTATCCAGCAGTGCCATAGCCTGATCGATTTGCGTCGCTAGCGTTGCGATGTTGTTGTACAGCGCATCTTTAGCATTCAAGTATGCGTAGTGTTGATCCAGTACGCCACCTGGCTTACCGATATCTTGACTGAACTGCTCAACTGGTTCATCAAAAGCATTTTTTAAACTTGGCAACTGAGCCGCTAAGCCGCGGTAAGCGTAGTTTAAGTGGGTAACCGCTTTTTTGTTTTTTAGTACCGCTTCCTTTACAAAGGTTGCATCGCTGCTAGCAAGGGCGTCAGAAGTCACGACTTCAGCATCTTTGAGCTTTATAAAGTAGCTTTTTGCCATCAACTTAACCGAGATCTTATTCTGATCATCAACATACTCTTTCATGCCAACGTTCAGTTCGGTTTGCAGTTTTTGGAAGCGGCGTGTTGACTGCTGAACTTGCTCTTGAGCAACAAACATCGCTTGGTAGTTGTTCATCGCTTCAACCGCTTCGGTGAAGTATTGCTCTTCAAGTGCTTTAAGCTCTTGAACACGCGGAGCGATAGATGGAGTATTCGCCGCCACTTGCTCTAAAGAGGCAAGGGTTTGTTTAAAAGCATCTTGCGCTGCAATAAAGCTCTCACGGGAGCTAGCCATGCGCTCTTGGTTTTGTGTGGTGAGGAAGTCTTTGAAAGACTTGTCAGCAGAAAGTAGACGCACACTGGTTTGGTTTGATAAAGAAACCAAAGGTAATGAGCGTTCAGAAACTGTTTCAAAGTTCGAATGGATTTTATCCATGCCTCCTAGCATGATGACGATTGTCGCGACAAACAACACTACGATGAGTGTGAATCCGGCATACATCCGTCGGATCACTGATCCTTGCATTTGTATCTCTCCGTTACTTCGTAAATAAAAAAGGCGAAAGACAAAAGGGTCTTTCAAAAACAAGTAATTCATAATAAGCCTTACAGACAAGGATTACTTTGATGCCTATAGCAGAAATGTTACCTAGCTCGACAGTTAACATTTTTATCAAATTGTGGAACTTTTCCATTTGAACGCTGTTTTATATTGAGCTTTGCATGGGCTTCACGCATACTAAGCGTCAAATTACATAAGGATTTAACAGTTCAATGGTAAGGTGATGAACCATAACCTAAGATATTGTTTAAACAAGGGGAAATGACATGGCTGAAGAAACTATTTTTACTAAGATTATCAATAAAGAAATTCCAGCAGATATCGTGTTTCAAGATGAGCTAGTCACGGCATTTCGTGACATCAATCCACGAGCTCCTAAACATATCCTGATTATTCCTAATAAGTTGATCCCAACAGTGAACGACATTGAAGCTGACGATGAAGCTATGATGGGGCGCATGTTCACTGTGGCGCGTAAGCTTGCTAAAGAAGAAGGCATCGCTGAAGACGGTTATCGTTTGATCGTTAACTGTAACGCTCACGGTGGCCAAGAGGTTTATCATATTCACATGCATTTGGTTGGTGGTCAGCCACTGGGCCCAATGCTAGTTAGCTAGTCTATTTTTTGTTCTGACACTCTGTCCGAGGAAAGTTTGAAACTCTGTTTACGTAAATGTGCTGTCGCTGCGCTGTCTGCCACGCTAACCGCTTGTGCGGGCATGAGTGCAGGCAATCTGTTTAGTGATTACAGCACTCAAAATAGCTATACCTATGCCGCTGTATTGGAAGGTGACTACCAGACCGCCCAAGATTACGCTGCTGATGCTGAAATAGCCGGCAATATCTTGGATAACCTAGAGCGTGGTCGTATCGCCTTTTTGAACGAAGATTATGCTCAGAGCATGGCCTCTTTTAAATTGAGCGATCAAGCGGTGCGTGTTCAAGCGGACCAAGCAACGATCTCCATCAGTGAGACGGCAACGTCAGTGGGCGCTTTAGCCGCAAACGACAACTTGACCAGTTTTGAACCTGCCGATTATGAACTGGGCTTTATGCATCTGTACCTAGGGCTTAATTACCTACGTAAAAATGATCTCGAAGGGGCACTGGTCGAGATGCGACGGGCGAACCAAGTTCAAGAAGCTGCACGTAAACGTCGTCAGTCAGAACTGGAAGCCGCGGAAGCCTCTGCGGCGAAAGAAGGGGTTGACCCTGATCTCGGTGCGATCATGGCTAATTACCCAGCAGCGGGCAAAAAACTTTCAGCGGTACAAAACGGTTACCTGCTATACCTTTCCGCCTTGCTGTACGAAACCTCTAAAGATCTCAATAGTGCCTATGTTGATTACCGCCGTGCGCTTGCTGTAATGCCTGAAAATGCTCAGATCATTCAAGGTACCATGCGAGTAGCTAAGAAAATGGCTAATCGTCAAGACTTGGTCAAATTGGAGAAGCGTTACGGTAAGTACCAGGCTCAGAACAAGCAAAAAGGGCAATTGATCATTATCGATGAACGCAGCGTGGTTGCTGCGCAAGATAGTTGGCAATACTCTTTCCCACTTTATGACCGCGATGCCAAGCAAACGTATTACTACAACTTGTCTTTACCTTTCTACCCGTCAAATCAAAGCTATGATTTAAATGAGTTGTTAGTAGATGGCAAGACACTGCCTTCTGACCAGTTGGTTGACGTGAACCTGATGGCGGAAAATGATCTGGTAGAGAAGCTTCCGGGCATGATTTTGCGTCAAGCGATCCGAGTGGTTGCGAAAGAGCAAATTCGCCGCGAAGCTGCGAAGTCTGGTGAAAGCGATTTAGGTAATGTATTGGTGAACGTATGGAATATCCTTACTGAACAGGCGGACACCCGCAGCTGGCAATCTTTACCGCAAAAAGTTTATAGCAGCAGTGATTACGTTGATGCAGGTACACACAGTGTGAGCGTTAATCATCAGGCATACGAATTTGATGTACCAGCGGGTCAAACCACGCTGGTTTGGATTTCTCGACAAGGCCAGGGCTATTCAATCTGGCACAAGCAATTAGGGGCTATCTAATGAAGAAAATTTGGCTTGCAGTGATGGCTGCAGTAATTTTGGCAGGTTGTGCATCAGCACCTTCAACATTAAGTGTTGATGGCGCATCTCAACGTGTTCTATTCAACGACAATGGCTTGAGCAGCAAAATCGATATTGAACAAATCGATTCTGAAGAGGTCAATGACCATGTACGTGGTGGCCTATTGCTAACAAGTAAGATTTCTAATGACCAAACGATTGAATACCGTTTTTACTGGTACAACGACAATGGTTTAGAGGTATCTAAACCTGCACCATGGAAACGTAAAATCATTCGTGGTTACGAAACGACTTCTATCTCTGAAGTATCTGTGAATCCTAATGGTACACAGTACCGTGTACAAATTCGTGAAGCAGATTAATTAAGGAAACGTTATGAAAAAAAGTGTTATTGCCCTGATGGGTCTTGCGGTGGTTCTAGGCGGTTGTTCTAACCAAGTATCTTACGGTGATGCGCAAGCGGTAGAAACAACAACTATCGATTTTGGTTCAACTGATCTACAAACCATTGCTGGTCAAATGGTAGATAGCATGATGGTGTCAGGTTCGGTAGCGGCTATAACGCGTGACAGTCGTCCAATCGTATTTGTCGAAAGCATCAAAAACAAGACCAGTGAGCACATCGATACTGAGTCAATTACAGATACTGTAAGTACTAAGATGCTGAACTCTGGCAAGTTCCGTTTTGTTGATATGGACCGTGTAGAAGCGGTACGTGATCAATTGAACTTCCAAAACAATGATGAGCTAGTGAACCAAAGCAGCGCAATTCAATTTGGTAAGATGGTTGGTGCGCAATACATGCTATACGGCAACCTAGCGAGCATCGTTAAGAGCGACGGTAGCGATCAAGACGTTTACTACAAAATGACCATGCGTCTAATGGATCTTGAAACTGGCCTTATCGAATGGGCTGATGAGACCGAAATTCGCAAGCAAAAATCTAAGAGCTTCTTAGGTCTGTAAGATCTGAAGCAATAACCGCCAAGGAGCAGTGAATGGCGAAAATGGGTTGGAATGAAGCCAAAACTTTGGATGAGACTCTGGTTGAGCTCGATAGTTATTTTCTTCATCCTCCTGTTGCCGTCCGGCTTCTTGCTGGTGGATTGAGTAATCGTTGTTGGAAGCTGACCGACAACAAAGGTCGTCACTATGTGTGGCGACCTGTGACTTCTACCTCAGTGGCATTTGGTGTTGACCGTGCCCATGAGTATACCCTTCTGCAAGCGCTATCGCGCTACGAACACATTCCTAATGCGGTTGCGCATTTCAAATCTGGGCTTTTGGTTGAATGGATTGAAGGCAGTACGCCTGAATCAATTCACCCTTTGTCTCTCATGACACTGCTCGCTAGCGTGCATCGAGTCAAAATCGACAATAAGCCGATCCAGAAGTTTAACTTTACCGAGCGCGTCGATTTTTATTGGCTGAAGTTAGATAAGAGTGGGTTAGATGATTTAGTGCTTAAACTGTACCAGCGGCTCCGACTGCCGCCTGCTGATGCCGAACCGGTGAAAACCCTGTGCCATTTTGATATTGGCTGTCATAACTTAATTAAAAACCGAGTGGGTTATGCGCTTATTGACTGGGAATACGCCGCAATTGCTGACCCTAGAGCCGATATAGCGATCAGTTGTGATATGGCGAACCTAGATGTCAAACAGCAGGTGAAGCTCTATTGCGATATTCGAGGTATTGAAGCCGTTGAACGTTGGCAAGAGATCACCGAGCAGTGGCTGCCTAGAGTCCAGATGATGGCGATGCTGTGGTATTACTTAGGCTACCAGCTATGGGAGGAGTCAAGCTACCTTGAGGAAGCCCAACGAATTTGCCGAGCCTTAGGAAAAGCCCTCGACAGGTGAACACGCCCTAGCATATAAAGCTGTATGCAGATTAACCGCCTTATTGAATATTGCTAAAAAGTGCAATTTGGATCACTTTTTGAGCCTAGGGAATGTTGGTTCGAGCCTTTTATTATCATACAAGCGTGGTAGATTGAAATCATAACGAACCCCAAGGAAACGGGAGACTCCCATGATTATTTACTTGCACGGCTTTGACTCAACAAGCCCTGGTAACCATGAAAAGATACTGCAGCTACAATTCATCGATGATGATGTACGCTTTATTAACTACAGTACTTTGCATCCTAAGCATGACATGCAACACCTGTTGAAAGAGGTGCATAAAGTTATTGAGCAGTCAGATGATGAGCACCCGATCATCTGTGGTGTTGGCCTTGGCGGATTTTGGTCAGAGCGTATTGGTTTCTTGTGCGGCATTAAGCAAGTTATTTTTAACCCGAACCTACACCCTGAAAACAACATGGAAGGCCGAATCGACCGACCAGAAGAATATCTTGATATTGCGACTAAGTGTGTTGATAAATTCCGTGAGAAGAACAAGAACAATTGCCTAGTCATTATGTCTAAACACAATGCGGTGCATAACAATCTTGAAAATGCTAAAGAGCTCGAACCTTTCTACGACATAATTTGGGATGAGAAAGAGCCTCATAAATTCAAGAAGATTTCTCAGCACCTTCAAGCGATCAAAGCCTTCAAAGAGGCATAAACCCTGTTTTAATCAAGCGCCGCAAGGCGCTTGATTGTTATTTGAACGATGATTTTGTGATTTCAAACTGTCTTGTAACAGCTCAGTAACCTTTCCGAACACTCCCTAAACACTCAGTTTCGAACCGCTAAAAAACCCGAAAACAATCGTTGCCATAAAAAAAAGGGTCTTTATAATGCCTCTATACTAAGTTTTTTTGATAAATGTCAAAGAAAGTTGAAAGTAGAGCAAGCTCCTTACTTTCTTGGCACAAAAAACTACTCGGGCAATAACGAACTAAAAACAAAAATGCCTGAAGAGAGTCAGCAGAATCATAATTGCTTGGATGACTAAGCCGAGCATAAAAAATTTGTAACTTTGAGAAGGAGTGTCTCTGTGACGCGTATTATTGTCGTAGGTGGTGGTGCTGGTGGTCTAGAGCTAGCAACTAAATTAGGTCGTACACTGGGCCGAAAAAACAAAGCTAACATCACTTTGGTCGACCGCAAGGCAAGCCATTTGTGGAAACCTTTGCTACACGAAGTAGCAACAGGCTCATTAGATGAAGGTGTCGACGCACTGAGCTATCGTGCACACGCAAAAAATCATGGCTTTGATTTCCAGATGGGCAGCTTGGTGGATATCGACCGTGAACGCAAAACGATTCAGCTGGGTGAGCTTCGTGATGAGCACGATGAACTGTTGATGCCTCAACGTGAGCTGGAATACGATATTCTGGTGATGGCAATTGGCTCAACTTCCAATGACTTTAACACCCCAGGTGTTCGTGATAACTGTATCTTCCTAGATAGCCCGGAGCAGGCGCACCGTTTCCGTACCGAAATGAACAACCAGTTCTTAAAGCTGCATGCTAAGAATGGTCAAGGTACTGTTGATATCGCTATTGTTGGTGCAGGTGCAACGGGTGTTGAACTTTCCGCTGAGTTGCATAACGCTATCAAAGAGCTGCAAACCTATGGTTTTGGTGACCTAGACTCATCTAAGCTGAATGTAAACTTGGTCGAGGCGGGTGAACGAATTCTTCCTGCGTTACCAGTACGCATCTCATCGGCGGCGCACAGTGAGCTCACTAAACTGGGTGTGAATGTACGCACCGCAACCATGGTGACCAAAGCGGAATCTGATGGTTTGACCACCAAAGATGGCGAGAAGATCCCAGCACAAATCATGGTCTGGGCTGCGGGTATCAAGGCTCCAGATTTCATTAAGGACATTGCAGGTCTTGAGACTAACCGCATTAACCAGTTGGTGGTTAAAGATACCCTTCAAACGACTCGTGATGACGATATCTTTGTTATTGGTGATTTGGCGCAATGTACGCAAGCGGATGGCAGCTTCGTGCCACCACGAGCTCAGGCTGCGCATCAGATGTCGACGCAAGCGTTCAAAAACATCATGGCGAAACTTAACGGCCGTGAGCTAAAACCTTACGTATACAACGACCACGGTTCATTGGTATCGCTTAGCCGCTTCTCAACCGTCGGTAGCTTGATGGGCAACCTGACCAAGGGTTCGATGATGGTTGAAGGTCGCATTGCACGTGTGGTTTACATCTCTTTGTACCGCATGCACCAAATGGCGCTGCATGGCATGCTGAAAACTGGCTTGATGATGCTAGTAGGCCGTATCAACCGAGTATTGAGACCAAACCTTAAGCTTCATTAATAGGCATGTAGAAATAGAATTTGAAAATGGGCTTGTTAATAGCCCATTTTTTATTCTTCTCTACTGGGGACCAAGGAGTAAACCAGCCCATCTCTGGCTTCTCCTGCATAGATAAATCGATTTCTCGCTTTGGTCTCAAAGCAAGCGCCAACACCAGAGGCAACTTTTTGGCTGATGTGATTGCTAGGATCGCAGATGATCTCGAGTCGAGTGATCTTTAAGCTCGAAAAACTATGCTCAATTAATGCGTGAAGAGCCTCTTTTACCAACCCACGACCTTGATATTCATCACCCACCCAATATCCGAGTGTTCCCAAGTTAAAAGTGCGAGAATATTCGGTGATTGCCACCATACCTATCAGCTCATCACTGTCTTGCAGAAATACCCCAAAGCCAAACGCCTGACCCTTTAACCAGTTGATGCGATTAGAGAGGATAAAGTCTTCAGCGTCTTCGGCAGTAAAACTAGGGTCAGCCCAATCTAACCATTGATGCAGCGATTTGGACCTTACAATGAGTTTGGATAAAGCCTCACAATCACAGGTTTCTATTAGCCTAAGTGTGAGGCGGTGAGTATGGAGTTGAGTGGTATGTGGGCTATGCATCTTGTATAGAGCATCTCATATAAACAAAGAAGAAAAGGCTCCGTTAGGAGCCTTTGTCGAATTACGCTTGAGGGACACGACGTACTTGAATGATCATTCCCATCAGAGGGTGATCTAAGTAGTGGGTTTCGGTACTGCGCATGCGGCGTTTTTGTTCCATGCGGTAGCTCTTGAGAAACTCTTCCACTTCCAGTGTTGGCGTAACTTCTGTGAGATTACCTACTTGTACATCTGCATCAGTTTGCTCTTCCGAGATTTCTAATGATGGCTCAGCAAAACTCACTTCGCGAACACTTGGCGCTTTAAGATCTAGGCTAAGCTCAGCAAACAGATAGTGCTGCACATAGACCTGAAGCTTGCCATCGAGCTCATAAATCGGTGAGTGAATGGTTTGCTCTTGGATTTCATCGCTTAAGCCTTCCACGCTTTGCTCTGCGCCACGCATGTTGCCTGCTGCATCAAAACGCTCAGAGTAATCTTTGCCAGCTTGAATGTGGAATACAGGCGCTGCGAAGCGGCCTTGATCGCCTTGTCGCCAAGCGACGTGCATCATAGGTTTGAAAGCCGCATGACGTTTAAGTGCCTGATACTCGCTGTTGAGCTCGTAAGAAGAGGTAGGCAGCATCTTGGCCCCTTTCCTTTCCATTGCTACACCATTGCGTAGGGCAATGGCTTTGCTCATATCGATCTCTGGCAGAGTGTTTGGCCAAGATTCATTGGTTTGCTCAGGGTTCACTGAGCGTTTAAAAATAATAACCTCTATATCAAACTGTCTTTGTGCAAAAGATTGGAAAGAAACCAAAAACAGTAAAATAGGGATCAACTTTTTCATTCTTACTCCCGGTGGCGGCACGGCCGCCACTTAGTTATCTAGTTCCCGTTAAGCGGGTAGTCGATTTTGACTAAAGTCTGTCATCATTTGCTCAATGAAGCGAATGCGAGCACGTCGATCCGCTAATGGTACCGTAAACTTGAGTTTAGTTGGACCTTCCATCGCATACTTTTGAGGTGCAGACTGTAGCAATTTAACAAGAAACGCTGGGTTAATGTCAGCGGTTGGATAAAACTCAAAGTAGCCACCTTTCTGGTGGGCTTCGATTTTCTTGATGTGTAGCTGATTCGCTTTGAGCTTGACATCAGATACTGCCAATAAGTTTTGAGTCGCTTCAGGCAAGGTGCCAAAGCGGTCAATCAGTTCCACTTTCATTTCCGCCAGTTGGGTATCATTACTTACGCTAGCGATACGTTTGTACATTGAGAGACGGGTATTGATATCTGGAATGTAGTCATCTGGCAGCAGTGCAGGTAGGCGAAGCTCGACCTCGGTTTGGTCTCTTAACAGTTCATCCAATGACGGCTCTTTGCCTTCTTTGAGCGCTTCTACTGCTTGCTCTAACATCTCCATATACAAGGTAAAGCCAACCGATTGAATTTGACCACTTTGACCATCACCAAGCAGTTCACCGGCACCACGGATCTCTAAATCGTGGGTCGCCAGCGTAAAGCCTGCGCCAAGATCTTCAAGAGAGGCAATGGCGTCGAGTCGCTTGACCGCATCTTTAGATAAGGCTTTAGGGTGAGGCGTGAGCAAATAAGCATACGCTTGGTGGTGAGAACGACCCACACGACCACGCAATTGATGAAGCTGCGCCAATCCCAACTTATCCGCACGATCCATAATAATGGTATTAGCGGTGGGAACATCGATACCCGTTTCGATAATGGTGGTACATACCAACAGGTTGAATCTCTGGTGATAGAAATCGTTCATGATGCGCTCAAGCTCTTGCTCGCGCATCTGACCGTGTGCCACTGTCACACGCGCTTCTGGAATGAGCTTTTCCAGATCGGCGGCGGCCTTTTCTATGGTTTCTACATTATTGTGTAGGAAGTAAACCTGACCACCACGCATCACCTCACGTAGCACAGCTTCACGTATCACAGACTCTTCATGTTGACGCACGAACGTTTTAATCGCTAGTCGCCTTGCAGGTGGTGTGGCTATGATAGACAGATCGCGCATGCCACTCATAGCCATGTTGAGAGTTCGTGGAATAGGGGTTGCGGTCAGCGTAAGTATATCCACGTCGGCACGCATGGATTTCACTTTTTCTTTCTGACGCACACCAAAACGGTGTTCTTCGTCGACAATCAACAGGCCAAGATCACTAAATCGAATGTCATTTTGCAGCAGTTTGTGGGTACCGATAATAATATCCACTTTGCCGTCACTCACGTCTTGCAGGATCTGCTTTTGTTCCTTGGCACTTTTAAATCGAGACAGCACTTCAACTCGGATCGGTAAATTGGCAAAACGGTCTCTGAAATTCTCAAAGTGTTGCTGAGCCAGCAAGGTGGTTGGTACTAAGACAGCGACCTGTTTTTCGTTGTCGGTTGCTAGAAACGCCGCACGCATCGCCACTTCGGTCTTACCAAAGCCCACATCACCACAGACAAGTCGGTCCATCGCTTTAGCCTGACACATGTCTGACATGACGGCGTTGATTGCCATGGCTTGATCGTCGGTTTCTTCGAACGGGAAGCTGGACTTAAAGCTAGCGTATTGACCACGGTCGAGGGCAAACTTATAGCCTTTCTTTATTTCACGCTGAGCATAAACATCAAGAAGCTCAGCCGCCACATCACGTACTTTTTCTGCCGCTTTTCGGCGCGCTTTACCCCAAGCTTCACCACCTAGCTTATGTAGTGGTGCGCTCTCTTCTGCACCACCAGAATAGCGACTGATTAGGTTGAGCGCAGAGACAGGCACATACAGTTTGGCTTCGTCTTGATACTCAAGGGTCACGTACTCAGTAACCAAACCGCCGGCTTCAAGGGTTTGCAAGCCTATATAACGGCCGATACCGTGGTCAAGGTGAACAACGGGTTGGCCCGGTTTTAGCTCTGCAAGGTGGCGTATTACCGTATCACTGTTAACTGCACGGCGGTCTTTTTTACGGCGCTGGATAACGCGGTCACCCAGTAAATCACTTTCACAAATTAGGGCGAAGTCAGGCGTTTGGTGAATAAATCCGTGCTCGGCTGAGCCTAAGACTAGATGGAACTTATCGCCTTCTTCTAACGCATGCTGCAAGCTTTGTCTTTCAACCGGTTTGATTTTTACTGGCTGCAACAGTTCCAATAGGGCTTCACGACGACCTTCTGATTCTACAGAGAAAATAACCTTGCCAGCATAGCTTTCTACGAACTGGCGCAAAGCGGCAAATGGTTCTTTGCTTTGTTGGTTGCTTGCGATGTCAGGCAAAGGTTTGGCGGTAATATTGTCTCTTCCGCCACGGCCACTGTTGCTCTCTTCTGACAGTGCAACTTGAGCCAGTTTCTTTAACTGAGCGAACAGTTCGTCTTGCTTGAGCCACAGCTCTTCGGGCGGCAGCAAAGGTCGCATCGGATCAACTTTACGTTGGTCATAACGATGGGCAACGTCCGTAAGGAACTGTTCTATGCTTGACTCGATGTCGCCCACAGTAAGCACTAAGGTATTGTCAGGCAGGTAATCGAATAACGTTTCGGTTTGCTCGAAAAATAGTGGTTGCCAGTATTCGATACCCGCAGGCCAAGTGCCTTTGCTGACTTGAGCGTATACCGATTCAGGCTCTCTGCGAGCTTCGAAGCGTTGACGCCAGCGTTGGCGGAAAGATTCGATGGCGCTATCCGTGGTTGGAAACTCATGAGCAGGTAGCAGGCGTATTTCTGCCATGTCATCAATTGAGCGTTGATTTTCTGGATCAAAGGTTCGAATAGAGTCTATTTCATCATCAAAGAAATCAATACGATATGGGTCGCTACTGCCTGTCGGGTAGAGGTCAATGATAGAGCCACGGCTAGCATATTCACCTGGGCCAAATACTTGGTCGACGTTACGATAGCCTGATTTCTCCAGCTGCATTCTCAGCGATTCAAGTGAGTATCGGTCACCGTTTTTGACCATAAGCGTATGTTGCAATAGATACTCACGCGGTGCTTGGCGTTGCAGCAGGGTGCTTATCGGCAATACCGTGATGCCTTTATCCTGACTTGGCAGTTGATATAGATGGGATATCCGGTCTGAGATAATGTCCTGATGCGGCGAGAAACTGTCATAAGGCAGGGTTTCCCAGTCGGGGAACTGCTTAACGTCGACGGCTGCAAATTGCTCCAACTCATGTGCAAGCTTGAGTGCGGTTTGCGGGTCAGGCGTGACCAAGAGTACGTGGCCATTATGTTGCTGGTTCAACTGCGCAATGGCAATGGCCATTGAAGCGCCTGTTAGGTTTCCTAGGTGTTTTTTATCTCCCGCCCCTTGAGCCAGTGCGAGAGAGAATAGAGATGTCTTAGGCATAGTGGTGTTTTAGTTTTTTTCGTCTCTTGCCAGAGAGCGTTGACGGAGAAGTTTTTGCTGTTGGAATAGCGCTGCTTTGATCAAGATATCTTGGTCTTCTTCACGCATGACTTCAAAGGCGACGGTAACAGTGTGTTTCTCGTCACTGTCAACTTTGACGACCTTGCCATAACAGTAGACCGCTGATGCAGGGTGTTCGATGAATAGCTTGATTCTGAGCAGTTGCTCTTGCTCTGGAGCGTTTTGAGTCACATAAGTGAAGTGGCTAGCGCCAAAACTCTCCGTTTGATGTTCGTATTGAGGGTCATTTTGCTGCGACAGCATAAAAGTTAACAGCAGATTGAGTTTGCTGTTTTGAGACTCCAACAGTTGCACAACGTTCGAAAGGTCACTGTTACGTAGCTCTCCAATCGCTTTGTCAGTGATGGAGTCTAGGTTTGAAAACTCTGAAGCGACTAGGAAAGGCGTGGGTATCTCGGCTTTAAAACCTTCTTCATCAGGCAAAATAAAGTCACGGCTAAGTGGCTCTACATTGACGGCGAGGCTATGTTGTACGGTGAAATACTCTTGCTGATCCATGACATCTTTCCTATTGGCTAACTTATTGATTATCGCAGTGTCAGCGTATGAATCAAGAAATCTTGCCATCAATCTGTCAGGTTTTTGTCATCGACGCTCGCATCATGAGCGAAATGGGAGATTTGTTTAGAATTGGGGCTAGGCGCTAGCGGTGGCTTTAGGTACATTACCCAAAGTATTGAATTTAAGGTATTACCCTATGTTTCATCCTGTATCGATTTTTATCGGTCTGCGCTACCTCAGAGGGCGCTCTGGAGACCGATTTAGTCGATTTGTTTCCTACATGTCTACCGCAGGGATCACCATTGGTGTTCTTGCTTTAGTTACTGTGTTGTCAGTCATGAATGGCTTTGAAGGACAGCTAAAAACACGTATTTTGGGCGTGCTTCCACAAGCGGTTGTTTACCAAGGCGATGGTGAAGTGACCCGTAATGAGCAACCTGAATTTATCGCAAGCATTCCGCATGTGATTGCGACGGCCCCGATTACCCGCAGTGAAGCTGTCATCCAAAGTGCCTATGACCTTACTGCTGGGCTTTTTATTGGTGTTGACCCAAGCGTTGGAGATCCTATTGCCCAACATTTGATTGCGGGTTCATTAAATAGCCTAGAAGAAGGCTCATATGGGATAGCAGTGGGTTATGCGCTCGCAAGACAGCTCAATGTTCGTGTCGGTGACAAGGTACGAATGATGGTGACAGGGTCTAGCCAGTTCACACCACTGGGTCGTGTACCACGGCAGCGAAATTTCACCGTGATGGGTATCTTTAATACAGGCTCTGATATTGATGCGCAGCTAATCGTCGGCAACATCACTGATGTTGGTAAGTTGATCCGCCTACCTCGGGATAAAGCTTCCGGGTGGCGGTTGTTTATTGATGATCCGTTTGTGGTGTCAGAACTGGCAGATTATCCATTAGAACAAGGTTGGCAATGGAGTGATTGGCGCGAGCAACGAGGCGAGCTCTTTCAAGCAGTGAAGATGGAAAAAAACATGATGGGCTTGATGCTAGGGCTTATCGTCGCAGTGGCTGCGTTTAATATCATCTCGGCACTGATCATGGTGGTGATGGAGAAACAATCTGAAGTCGCCATTTTAAAAACTCAGGGCATGAGCAATGCTCAAGTGATGTCAGTATTTGTGGTTCAAGGTGCAAGTAGCGGAGTAATAGGCTCAATCGTTGGTGGCTTGGGTGGCATGCTGTTGGCTTCTAACTTGAACGCCTTGCTCAGCCTGATGGGTGTGAGTTTGTTTAGCGCAGGGTCAGAGTTACCTATCGTTATTGATGTTATGCAGATCATCACGGTTATTGTTTTGGCTATTGCATTGAGTGTGATTGCCACCCTTCTTCCTTCCTACCGAGCGTCATCGGTAAAACCCGCAGAGGCTTTGCGATATGAATAACTTACTTTCTTGTCAATCGGTGTATAAGACCTATCAGGAAGGAGCGGCCAGTACCGACGTGTTAAAAGGTGTAAGCTTTTCGATGCGAGAAGGGGAGCTGACGGCCATCATAGGGTCATCAGGCTCGGGAAAGAGTACATTGCTGCATATCCTTGGAGCACTTGACGACGCAACGTCGGGAGATGTTACTTTTAAACAGCAGTCGATAATGCAGCTAAGTAGTAATAAGCAGGCTAAGTTGAGAAATCAGCATATCGGTTTTGTTTACCAGTTCCACCATCTATTAGCGGACTTTACCGCATTGGAAAATGTGGCGATGCCGCTACTGATCGGCGGAGTTGCACCTGCCCAGGCAAAAGATAAAGCCAAAGCGCTACTGGACAAAGTGGGATTGTCTCACCGCATTGAACATCGTCCAGCGGAGCTTTCTGGTGGCGAGAGACAAAGGGTCGCAATAGCGCGAGCTTTGGTTAACGAGCCTGCTTTAGTGTTGGCCGATGAACCCACGGGGAACTTGGATCACGCAACCGCACTATCGATTTATCAGTTGATGCGAGAGCTCAATCGAGAGTCTGGTACTGCATTTCTGGTGGTGACCCATGATAACGAGCTAGCGGCGAAAATGGACCGTCAATTGAGTATGCAAGATGGTGTGCTGACCGACCCGAACATGGTGAGTGAGGAGCATTCATGATCAAATGGTTGTCGCTATTTATCGGTAGCCGATTTAGTCGAGCAAAAAGCCGAAATAAAATGGTGTCGTTTATCTCGCTCTCATCAACCGTAGGCATTGGTGTGGGAGTTGCGGTGATCATCATTGGCTTGTCTGCAATGAATGGCTTTGAACGTGAGCTACAACAGCGGGTGTTATCTGTGGTCGCTCATGGAGAGATAGAAGGAGCAAACCAGCCTATCTTGGAGTGGCAGCAGGTGGTTAACATTGCCCAGCAGCATCCAAGAGTTGTTGCGGCCGCCCCCTATGTTCAAATGACAGGGCTTATTGAGAAAGGTGCTAAACTTAAAGCGCTACAAGTGCGTGGTGTAGATAAAGCAGCAGAGCCTCAGGTGTCTGACCTGTATCAGTTTATTACTCAAGACAGCTGGAAAAACTTCGCAGCAGGCAACAAGCAGGTGATTTTGGGGCAAGGCATTGCACAAAGTGTTGATGCCAAAGTTGGAGATTGGGTCACCTTAATGTTGCCGCAGCAAGGTGATGGCCGTTCGGTCAAAGCACCAAAACGAGTGCGGCTACAAGTGTCTGGGCTTTTAACTCTGGGTGGACAAATTGACCATGGGGTTGCAATCATTCCACTGCAAGATGCACAAGCTTATGCTGGCCTTGATAACGGCGTCACTGGTATTTCACTCAAGACTAACGATGTGCTAAATGCGTCGAATATTGTACGTGAAGTGGGATCTAACTTCCGTGGCTTTATACTGAAAAGCTGGAAACAGCAATATGGCTTTTTATATCGCGACATTCAGCTCGTTCGCACCATTATGTATCTCGTCATGGTACTGGTTATCGGCGTTGCAACTTTCAATATTGTTTCTACCTTGATGATGGCAGTGAAAGATCGTGCTGCAGAGATCGCCATTTTGAAAACCATGGGAGCAAGTGATGGCTTAATTGCTCGCATCTTTATTTGGCAAGGCGTGTTTTCTGGTGTAACAGGAGCGCTATTAGGTAGCCTTGTAGGGTATTTGGTGGCTGCAAACCTTACATACTTGATGACTGGGCTGGAGAAGGCGATTGGCCATCAATTTTTGTCAGGGGATATCTACTTTATCGACTTTCTACCAAGTGTCATTAACCCTAATGACATTTGGTTGGTTTCAGGTACTGCAGTGACGTTAAGCCTATTAGCGACCTTATATCCTGCCAAAAGGGCCAGTCAAACCCATCCCGCTCAAGTATTGAGCTCTAAATAGTCAATATGAAAAAAGGGCCATTCGGCCCTTTTTTACTGTGATTTCAAAATCGTGATGGTTCTTGTTGCAACAAGCCACTGTAAGCAAGAAGTTTCTCTCAAAAATAGATACTTAAGTGGACTCTCTACGCCGTTTCCCTGTTACTTTCTACGTCCGATACGAAAACTTCGTTTTTGCCAACTGCGAACGACGGAGTATCGCCAAAGTCCACGAATACCAAAGTAGCCAAGCATGGCTGAGGTAATGCCGCAAATAGCACAACCAAGTAAAAAAGGAGGACCGATGGTCGACATTTGCGCAATGATAAAATCCCAAGAAAGCTCAAAATGGAATTGCTGAGTCGGTGTGGCAAGTACTAGTGCCCCGACTTTATAAGCAAAGTAGAACATCACTGGCATAGTGACAGGGTTACTGATCCAAACAAGTGCGACTGAAAGTGGCAGGTTAACACCGCACATGATAGCCGTGCCTGCTGCCATGATCATTTGGCTTGGAAGTGGTACGAATGCCATAAATAGTCCCACCGCAAAAGCACCCGCAGCAGAGCGGCGATTTAAACACCACAGGTTGGGGTTATACAAAACATTCCCAAAAATCTTCAACGCCTTCTGCTTTCTAATTAGCTCAGGGTTTGGCATGTATTTTTGTATAAACTTTCTTGGCATAACGAATGAAAACTCGTGTTACAAACTGGGATTTAGTCAGCTACTCGTTGATAACAATATCGGCCAGTTTTTGGCCGATGATGCCTACTATACTTTGGATAGCCCCACTAATGTTAGTTTTTGGGGTTACGTTTGTTATCGTACGACTTAGGCTTGCTCGAGCGGCGAGTCTCGCCTTGCTGATCGTAAGTGTACATGGGGCTTTATATCAGCAAACCGTAGCACGCTTATTTGACGACGGTCAGGATATTACCATATCAGGGCAAATTGACAGCTTTTTTAAGTCACTAAATTTTTCACAGCAAGTGACTTTCTCTGTAAATTCAATCAACAGCCGACCGATCCCTTGGTGGCTCAAACCAAAGCTCAGGCTTAACTGGTTGAAAAGTGAACCATTACCTAAATTAGGAGAAATTTGGCAAGTTGACGTGCATGTGCAGGTAGTAAGAGCTCGGCTAAATCAAACAGGCTTTGATAAAGAGGCGCATTACCTAATAAACGGTTGGCATGCTACGGCCAATGCTAAATCTGCCCAACAAATTGATGCAACCCCTTCATTTCGCTCTATGGCTCACACGCAGATATCACAGCTTGTAGAGAAGTATAGATTCAGTCCCTACCTTTTGGCGCTAACGTTTGCAGATCGCAGTCAAATCAGTAACGAGGATTGGCAGGGGTTACGCAACAGTGGGCTTATCCATTTGTTAGCTATTTCTGGGTTACATATTGGTCTTGCCTTTGGCATTGGTTGGATAGTCGGGCGCTATATTGCGAGCGTTCTGCCCATCGTCTCCCCGTGGAGTGGCTTTGTAATCGGTCTGGTTTTTGCCTTTGCTTACAGCTGGCTTGCAGGTTTTTCTTTGCCGAGCGTTCGGGCGTTAGTGATGTGTATGGTATTTGTCATCTTGCGTTTTGCAGGTCTCAAGTTTTCACCTATGAAGGTGTTATTAGTTACCCTGTGCATCATATTGACTCTGGCCCCATTTTCGGCGCTAAGTACCAGTTTTTGGCTATCATTTTGCGCCGTTGCAGCAATTTTTATTGCCGCTGAATTCAAATTTAAGCCAAGGTTGGGGGCAATCAAGGCGCTTATATATGTGCAACTATCACTTTTTGTCGCTCTGCTGCCCATAAGTACCCTAGTTTATGGCGGGGTGAGTTACCTTGGAATATTAGCCAATTTATTCGCTGTACCTTGGGTCTCCCTCATCGTGATGCCTTTGGTGGTGCTCGCACTTATCACGAGCTTTATCGCCCCTATGGTTGCTCCTGTTTTATGGCAGTTTTCAGATTGGGCTTTATATCCGGTATTGTTTCTTCTTCCAGAGCAGGGCATGGGTTGGTTGCCATTATCACGGGGGTGGGCAATGCTAGCGATGGGGGTGTTTGTCACCGCATTTTGTCTATTTTGGCGTGTACCCATGATTGCTATGGTTGTGTTCATACTGACTTTAGTTTCCCAATTACCATCGCCTTTGAAGCATGAACCTCAGCTTAATATTTATGATGTGGGTCATGGGCTTTCGATCTCCTTGATAAAAGATGGGCGAGCAGTGCTCTACGATACCGGCTCTGCATGGCCGCTAGGGAGCTACATTAACTCGACGGTGGTACCTAATCTGGCTCATGACGGGGTTTATCGTATCGATGGGCTGATCGTTAGTCACTTTGATAGCGACCATGCAGGTGGACTGCAAGATGCAAAAGATCAACTTGAACCGCTATGGATTCGGGCGAGTCAATACGGCTATCTACCCTGTCAACAAGGTGAACGATGGCATTGGAATGGGCTCGATTTTGAGGCTATTTGGCCGCCTAAACAGGTCAAGCGAGCCTACAACCCCCACTCATGCGTTTTGCAAGTAAATTTTGAAGGGGTCAAGATTCTTTTAGCAGGGGATATCGATGCAATCAGCGAACTACTGTTGCTCAATCAAGGGTTGGTGACGCCTGCGGACGTGGTGATCGTGCCACACCATGGCAGTCAAACCTCTTCGACCCGGCCTTGGGTAGAAGCTGTTAATCCGAGCCTCGCAATTGCCTCTGTGGGGTATAGAAATCATTGGGGTATGCCAAGCCAAGTCGTAGTGGATCGCTACAGAGATGTCGGAGCGTTCTGGTTAGATACCGGGCAGTGTGGACAAATTCAATTGCGGATGAAAAACAACCAATTAGAGCTTTTTACTGCCAGAGGGGATTTACGTAAGCGTTGGTACCGTGATGCACTTCGCCTCGAAAGTACCAAATTTCCTTCTCATACTCGCTTCCTGCCTTGATTTAGGTATAAAATGGGGCGAATTTTTCCAACGATAACAAGCCATGTCACATTCTACCGATCAATCGACATTTGCCACCTTCAAGCGCTTGTGGCCATACATTTCACTTTATAAAGCCGGTCTAGCCGTCGCCGTTGTCGCTCTAATTATTAACGCATTAAGTGACACTTATATGCTTTCACTGCTAAAGCCTCTTCTCGATGAAGGTTTTGGTCAGGCGGATTCAGACTTTTTGCGTCAAATGCCATTTATCATTTTGGCGCTGATGTTAATTCGAGGTACCAGTGGCTTTGTATCTGCCTACCTGATGAGTTGGGTATCGAATCACGTCGTGATGTCACTGCGTAGAAACATTTTTAACCACTTTATGAAAATGCCAGTGGAGTTCTTTGACCGAGAATCGACGGGCAGTTTGTTGTCTCGCATCACCTATGATACTGAGCAAGTTGCGGGTGCTACCAGCAAAGCTTTAGTTAATATTGTGCGCGAAACAGCGAGTATCATCGGTCTTATTGGTTTGATGGTTTGGAGTAGTTGGCAGCTTTCTTTGGTGCTATTAGTCGTTGGTCCTATCGTTGCGATTGCAATCAGCTATGTTTCCCGTCGTTTCCGCAAGATCTCTAAAGCGATGCAAACGGAAATGGGTAACCTGACTACTTCTTCAGAGCAAATGCTTAATGGCCATAAAGTGGTACTGAGCTATGGGGGTCAAAACGTTGAGAAAGAGCGTTTTGATAATGTGAGTAACACCATGCGCCAACAGAGCATGAAAATGGTCGTTGCTCAGCAGTTAGCAAGCCCTGTGATTCAGATGATTGGCTCACTTGCACTTGTGACAGTATTGTACCTCGCTAGCGTTGACTCGATTCGTGAAGAGCTGACTGCGGGTACGTTTACCGTGGTATTCTCAGCCATGCTGAGCATGCTGCGCCCACTTCGAGGCCTAACAGCCGTTACCTCTGACTTCCAACGTGGCATGGCGGCGTGTCAAACCCTGTTCGGTTTGATGGATATGCCGACCGAGCAAGACAATGGTAAATTTGCCAAGCAAAAAGTCGAAGGGGATATCAAAGTAAACAATATTACCTTTACTTACCCAACTCGCGAATCTGCGGCATTGCGTAAAGTGAGCTTTGAGCTTCCGGCAGGTAAAACCGTGGCACTGGTAGGCCGTTCAGGTTCAGGTAAGAGTACTATCGCTAACCTATTCACACGATTCTATGATCTCGATGATGGGCAGATCACGCTTGATGGCTACGATATTCGAGACTACGAACTCTCCAATCTGCGCACCCACTTTGGTTTGGTTTCGCAAAATGTGCATCTATTTAATGATACTGTAGCGAACAACATCGCTTACGCCTCTGACGGCAAATATAGCCAAGAACAGATCGAGCAAGCGGCAAAACTTGCATTTGCCGACGATTTCATCATAGAGCTGGATAATGGCTACGAAACGATCATTGGTGAAAACGGGGTCAATCTTTCTGGTGGTCAGCGTCAACGACTAGCGATCGCACGTGCACTGCTACGTGATGCGCCAGTGCTTATTCTCGATGAAGCAACCTCTGCGCTCGATACAGAGTCAGAGCGTGCAATTCAAGCGGCGCTTGATGAACTGCAAAAGAATAAGACTGTGCTCGTCATTGCTCACCGTCTTTCAACCATAGAAAACTCGGATCAAATCCTCGTGATTGACAACGGTGAAGTGGTAGAGCGTGGTACTCATAGTGAGCTGCTTGCACAGCAAGGTGCGTACTCTCAGCTTCATCGTATTCAGTTTAGTGAGTAATCTTGATGGTTGAAGCCATTTGGTTTAATCAGCACTGGCTTGGCAAACTGCTGTGGCCAGTGTTAAAACCGTTGAGTCTGTTATTTGGGTTAATTAGCCGAAAGCGCCGGTATCAGTTTCAGTCGGGTGAGAAGGCGAGCTATCGTGCGCCGCTGCCCGTGATTGTAGTGGGGAATATCACTGCGGGTGGTAACGGTAAAACGCCTGTGGTCATTTGGTTGGTGGAAACACTGGCTAAACATGGCATAAAAGCGGGAGTGGTATCTCGTGGCTATGGTGCGAAAGCGCCTCACTACCCTTATGTAGTGGGGAATCAATCTAAAGCAGAAGAATGTGGTGATGAGCCATTACTTATTCACCAACGTACCCAAGCACCAGTGGTTGTGGACCCTGTGCGCAGCAACGCAGTCAAAACGCTGCTCCAACACAATGTCGATGTGGTGATCACGGATGATGGCTTGCAGCACTATGCGTTGCAACGTGATATCGAAATCGTCGTTATCGATGGTGAGCGTCGCTTTGGAAATCAAGAGTTGATCCCGCTTGGTCCGCTGCGAGAAAGCGTTGAACGATTGAATGAAGTGGATTTTCAAATCGTTAACGGCGGCAAAGCAAAACTGAACGAAATTGCGATGCAGCTCGAGCCAACACTCGCAGTTAATTTGGTTTCAGGGGAGAAAAAGCCTGTCGACCAACTCGGTAGCTTGGTCGCCTTTGCGGCCATTGGTTATCCGCAGCGCTTTTTTAATACCCTAACTAGCCTTGGGGCTGAGCTTAGTGTGACCCAGCCAGTAGAAGACCATAAATATTTTGGTCGTGATCAGATTGAAGCCTTGGTAAAACAACAAGAGCAGGTGATCATGACAGAAAAAGATGCCGTAAAGTGTCAATTTGAGGCACAGCCAAGCTGGTGGTATCTGCCAGTGTCGGCACAGCTTGAAGATCAAGCTCAGCAAATCATTCAAAAAATAATTAAAGTTAAGGAAGAGTATGGATCATCGTCTACTTGAGATTGTGGCGTGCCCAGTCTGCAAAGGTAAACTGAAATACGATAAAGACAATCAAGAGTTGATCTGCAAGGTCGACCGTCTTGCCTATCCAATTAAGGAAGGCATCCCAGTCTTGCTAGAGCCGGAAGCTCGCACGATTGGTTTAGAAGAAGGTAAGTAATTATGGCGTTTACGGTCATTATTCCTGCTCGTTACCAATCGACTCGTTTGCCAGGTAAGCCTCTTGCAGATATTGCGGGTAAACCAATGATTGAATGGGTTTATCAACAGGCGCTACAAGCTGGTGCTCAGCAGGTGATTATTGCTACCGATGATGAGCGAGTAGAAGCGGTTGCTAAAGGGTTTGGTGCATCGGTTTGTATGACTTCAGCCGATCACGAGTCGGGCACGGAACGTTTGGCAGAAGTAGTTGAGAAAATGGCTATCCCGGAAGATCATATCGTGGTGAATGTTCAAGGTGATGAGCCACTGATACCACCCCAAGTGATTTCTCAGGTGGCTAATAACCTAGCTAAGTCGACTGCGCCTATGGCGACACTCTCGGTTGAAATTGAAGATGAGTCTGAGGTCTTCAACCCTAACGCTGTGAAAGTTGTGACGGATGAAAATGGTTATGCGCTTTACTTCAGTCGAGCTACCATCCCTTGGGATAGAGATAACTTTGCTACCCAAGTTAAAAAGATAGCTTCTCCACTGCAACGCCATATCGGTATTTATGCTTATCGTGCAGGGTTTATCAACACGTACGTTAACTGGCAGCCGAGTGCACTAGAGAAAATCGAGTGCTTGGAACAGCTACGAGTACTTTGGTACGGGGAAAAGATCCACGTCGCTGTTGCCGAAATTGCACCGCCAGCGGGGGTCGATACACCTGAAGATTTGGAAGTGGTTAGAGCCATTCTTAATAATAGTTAACATAGTTGCTACCTTCCTAGTTTATTAAAAAAGACCGCATTTATTAATGCGGTCTTTTTTTAATTTGTATTTATTTCTGTGTGACTATTAGTTGGAATTTTATTTATTCTCATTTCTGATAATTATTACTCATTTTTCATTTCATTGCGAAACATAATATATATATAGCAAATGACCTTTCTGATGAACATCAATTAGTCCCATATCTCAGGCGATGTTGTTACCATTTTTAAGTTATGTATATGGCATTGTAGTGATGCCTTTTTGTAATAATAATGTTGCCACTGGAGGGTGAAGTGAAAAAAACGTTAATACTGGCTAGTTGTATCTCTACAGCATTATTAAGCGGCTGCGGCGGCGGTGGTGGTGATGATAGTGGAGGTGTTACGCCTTCGACCACTAAAACAATCACTGTAATTGATGGGTACCTATCTCAAGCCAAGATATCTGTTGCGGTTAATGGCGAGTGCTTAGATACTCAAGAATATATAGCAACAACAAATACACAAGGGCAGGCTAAAGTCACTGTGGGTCAGGCTGCTCAACAGTTGTGTGCTCATGCTATTGCAGGGGTGACAGTTGATAGTGTTCGTGGATTAGTAAATAAATCTTATACTTTAATATCTCCAGCAAGTTCTAGCTACATTACACCTTATACAGATCTTGTTGCTACTGACATGCGTATTAATAAAGAGGAGCGAGAAGCTGCTCAGGCTAAAGTTATCGCTTTGCTGTCAAAAATCACCTCTGACAGCAATATAATATTTGGCAACTACCTTGAAAATGCCCAAGACGCTAATGTAAAAATTGCAATTAACGCCATCGCAGAATCTTTAGTAGATCTACAAGCAAACCAAAAATTTGAAGCCCATGAATATATTGACGTTGCAGGTAAAGTTGCAGACCAATTAGCGTTAGCGATCGAAAAAGGTGAAGTCGCTGACGTAAAACCGATAATAGAAAAAGGTGATAATGGTGAAGTTGTCGTTAAGACCAACCACCGACCTGCTGCAACCAATAAAGGGACCACGCCTAGTGAAGTCGAAGTGATTGAAGGTCAGCCACTGAAAATTGATTTTACTCAACTGTTCACTGATTCTGATGGTGATAGTCTGGCCTTTAGTGTTTCAACATTAGATGGAACTGCGTTAACAGAGTATGGGTTAACTCATAGCAATGGTGTGGTCAGCGGTACATTGCAAGGCACGACGACACTAGCGCTTCAGCTTTATGCTACTGACCCACATGGAGAGCGCTCTTACCCGTATGGCGTTGTTATCAATGAGGTCGAAGACCCTGCTCCTGTTCTTGATTATGCCGTTCGCAATAAGCTACAAAGTGAAATTACATCTGGCACTTGGTACGTAGAGAAAGAGGTCAGTATCGCACTGAACTTAGATGGACTGTTTAGTGATAATGGTTCAGGTGTGACGTACAGTGCAGTTTCAGATATTGAGGGCGCACAGCTCGATGTCAATGGCAATGATTTAACACTTAAGTTCACACCTGCTTTGGAAGCAAACTATCGTTTTACCGTTAAAGCGAAAGATGACGTGAATAAAGTAAGTGAAACTACGTTCACGGTTAAAGTGGAAACTCAGCCACCAGTCGTTGAAGTTTTACGTGGTATTTCGTGGCATCAAACACCTTCATCTGTTGGAGTTGGTCAAGATATCGATCTCTTAGTTCAAGCCGACTATGCAGTTCAAGGTATCGTGGATGTAACTGAACAAGTCGAGTTTACATCGAGCAACCCAGACGTATTTTCTGTAGTTGAAGGTGCGATGGTACGTGGTGTCAATCTCGGTAAGGCAACACTTACGGCATCTTTTGAAGATTTCGAGATTACCCAAGAGATCACAGTCACTGAGCCTCGGGACGTACTGACATTTGACACGGATTCGACCGAAATAGCTCATGGTCTGAGTAAGTTTGTTGAAATCTATTACGTAGATGCAGACGGTAAACGTCATTTAGTATCAGATATTGGTACATGGAGCTCAGACTCCGAGCTTATCAAGATTGAAAATGGCAAGATAACCGCATTGGACCAAGGTACTGCTGAGATTACTTTCACTTACAAAGGTAAAAAGATCTCAAGAACGATAGTGCTGACACCACCCGTTGCGGTAAGTACGACCCCAACGTTTGTTGCGGGTACATTGGAGCTTACGGTGGGAGATTCTATACCACAAACTATTCATGTGCAGTATTCCGATGGGACTGAGAAAAATACTGGGATTAGCATATTTTCTAACGCTAAAACTAGTTTCTACAACAGTGTGTTCAAAAAAATTGGTGATGAGTACGTAGCGACTTGGCAAGGGGATAATACGTTAGATGATTATAATATCTATACAGGCTGGTCTTCAGCATCAAAATATAAATTGATATCTGATATGGTGGAAGTGATTGGCACTTCTTATTTCCAAGCTAATGCGGAAAGCTATTATGGTTATACATGGCTAGCACCTCGCATCACCATCAATAGAAATAGTGCTATCACGCAATGGAAAGAAGCTCCGCTGGGGGCCAATGCTCCTGAGTTGCTATCAGATGCAACTTTGAAAGACATTGGTACTTACCAAGGAAAACAAACTTATATCTATCAGCGAACCAATGAAAGTAAGAACTGGGAAATATATGCAATACAGCTTAATGGCTCAGAGTTTGGAGAGCCAAAGCTTCTGCTAACTAGTGAAAATTATATTGCAATAAATAACCTGACCCTATCCGGTTCGACTAAGTTCTATTTTGCTACGAGTAATACGGTAAACTATTACCGAACTTATCAGTTAGATTTGTCTACTTTGGACGTAGAGCTCATTGTTGATGGAGAAAGAATTGCCACAAGTAATGGCGAGTACCTGTATTACAATAGCGAATCAAGCTCAATTGAGAAATTGGACCTTAGTTATTATTCAAGTGGGTACGGTCATACTTTGGCTATTGAGAAGCTAGAAGAAATTCAAGGGAATATTAACTGGAAGTTATTGTATAATTATGAGGCTACTGATGGTGCGTTAGACCTAACGGAATATACAGGACTCTCAAATAACGCTCAAAACTCCCATTACATAATACGTGGTAGGAGCTCCTATAGCACAGGCCAAAAATATAGTTATCTATTTTTAAATAGAGAAACTAAGCGAGTAGATTATGTCCTTACCCCAGAAATGCCAACGGAAGTTAGCTCTACTAATTGTACTAGTGGTAGTATTAATTTCATTGTTCGAAACGGTATGGTTAACGGGTTAAGCGACGTTTCCGCTTCATGCAGTACTTCAGAAGGTGGTGTACTGTGGACAAACGTTCAGAGCACTCCATACTTCTGGCCTGTGCTAGCTTCCAATGCTGAGCGTTGGGATGGATCAGACAGTATTGTGTTTGATTCGGCAGAAGGTGAGATTACCGCAATTTGGGATGCAGTAGAAGTGAATGCCAAAGACCAGTTCCGCCTGATGACAGTTGATGCTAGCGGAAACTCTACGGTAAAAGATGTTTTGGCCCCGAATGCATACTACAGGTTCTATAGTAAAGACGTTAAAAATAACACCTTCCTGAAAGTGTTGGATAACAAGGCTGTCGATGAAAAGTACTTGTTAACTGATAGGGGACTTGTGAGCTATAAAGATGGCACCGTTACGATAGATAATACGCTATCAAATAATGATGTGCTGGGTAGCACTTATAGTAATAACTACATGACCTTAATCGATGGTGAGCTTTACATAGAAAACAGTTCTTCTGATAAACGTTACCAACTCGATATGAGAACGACGATATCCGAATAAGGTTACTTAGTTAAATTAAACAGCCCAGCAATTTTGCTGGGCTGTTTTGTATGAAAAGCAAGAAAGACTGCTAAGTTGCGTTATCTCTGTTGCGACGAAAATGTAGCGTAGGCATACACTATCGGTTCATCGTAAGCATCTACTTACGACGAATATCTTCAGGGAAGTAGCATCCAAGATAGGCTTTAGCTGCTCGCTTGGCTTCGTTAGCCATGCTGGTGGTGATCATGCCGTATTTCATCTGCGAAATAGTAAACACGGTATCGACGATTTCTACCCAGATGTAGAAAATATCCGATTGCTGGTCGATGCTTGGTAGTTCAAAGAAACTGTCTAAGATCTCGAACGTAGCGATAGCGATGAGCTGATCGTTACTGCGGTCTTTTTGTTTAATGATGGCTGACGTTTTGCCAGAGATGAACAACTGTCTTGCGGCTTTTTCTTGGTCATAAAACGCTATAGCACGGTCAACCAATATATCAACAATGTCGGGCCAAATGACAACGTCATCTTCTGATGGTCGCTCGCTGAGAATTTGCAGCAATTGCGCGCCATAGTTACTGGCCACCTCGGCATAAAGGTCATCAAGGTTAGAGTAAAAGTGGTAGGCCGAGCTTTTTGGAATTTCGGCTTCAGCGGCAATATCAGCAAAGGTCACTTCGCTGATGTCTTGTTGGCTAAGGAGTGTTTTTACCGCTTGGTGAAGTAGTTCCCTGCGTTTAACGCCTCTATGTTGCATGAGCTTCCTTTCTATCTGCTTATTTACGCTGAGTTTGATAATTTGCCACTCAGCCGGCGCTCTTCTATGGCACCGTGTTACTAATTGGAGCAATCTTCCCCTTAGCGGTGTCGACTGCTCTCCTATAATGGCAGTAAAGAGGTGTGAACTCTAGCTTATTTGCAAAAGTCGTGCAGTGATTCAAGAACCTCGATGCGTCGGTCTTCTCCACCACGGATCACAAGGTGCCCGGCAGGGTCAAAATGCACGATGTCATGAATGCTAATGCTTTGACTTAGTTCTTCGAGTACAAGCCAAGCACTTGGTTTTGCATTAAATTCAAAATGGCTGATCTCTTCGCCGTTATAAACCAAAGCGCCACTATTTTTGCTGTTACACAGTAGGGCGTGGGCGTCATTTTGGATAGTAATAACATCTGAGTTTAGATTTTCAATCGATAAGTCCTGCTCATTACCTGCAAGTGACTTGATTAAGCTCACGGTGTACTCAGTACTGGTTTGAATTTCAACCGTTAAACCTTGGATTTCTATTTCGTCATAGAAACCGTTCAGGTAAAGGTCGGAGATAAATTGCTCAAGGACAATCGGTGACGGGAATTTTATCTGCCACCATTTAGCGCCTTGCTTTGGCAAAAAGTTTCTTTCACGACTGCGTGAAGAGAGAAAATTCGAGCTGTGATCAGACAAACTTTCGATGTGACATAGTGATACGGTTGGGTAAGCTTCAGCTTTAGCCTCTGACATATAAACTCCTTTTTATTTTGATGTGGGACTACCTGTCCCACACCAGTTTTATACCACTATTTTCCGTTGTTGAAAAATGCTGTTACATCATTATGTGGGCGCGGGATCACATGTGTTGCCACGACTGTGCCGATTGAGCCCGCAACTTCTGCAGCGGCTTCGATGGCTGCATTAATCGCACCGACATCACCTTTTACAACCACAGCCACAAGGCCATCTCCAACTTGTTCACGGCTAACTAGCGTGACATTAGCGGCTTTAACCATAGCATCTGCTGCTGCTAGTGCTGTTACGTACCCTTTAGTTTCGATCATACCGATTGCTTCAGACATGGTGTTTCTCCTTTAATTTTGATCAATTGATGCCACAACAAGTGCATCGACAAGCGTGTCCGGTTGTGAAAAGTAGTCAGCGGCAGCACTGCCGGTAACGATTAGCACTTGCTCTCCCTCACCACAACCAAGTGGGTCAAGTGCAATAATTTTTTGTTTTTTGTCATGATTAGGCGTAATGGTGACCAAAGCGCCCGCAGGCAACTGGCTTAACTTTCGGCTCACCCAAACTTTCCCAGTAACAGTTCCTGCTATCATGCTTCCTCCTGCGTTAAACGAATCCCCAATTTGCGAGCTTTCGCTCGTGCCATTGGTGTCACGACGGTGCCTTTAGCAAGTTGAATGACGGAGACATTGTTCGTCACATATTCTTGAAGGCGTTTTTCCGTCAGTGGACGACCTTGATGTGTTTGCACACCGCCAAAGCTTCCTTTGTAGCCTTCAAGCGCTTCTTGAATTGCTTGACGGATCAGGGCTCTAAGTTCATCGATGTTGATATTGATGTTATCCATAGGCTCTCCTATAACGGGCTTGACCATGACTGCAATGAACTTGCTTGACCAGTCAGTACCACTCGCCCTGAGGAGCCTAAAAACTTCACTTGAGCGGCTTGGCACATCAGTTGGTTTTCTGCTTCCACAGCAATTTTCAAGGCATACACTGCAGGACGACAATCAATAGTCAACAGGGCATCACCTCGAGTGACCATGACACGTTTCCATTGACGGTTAAGTTGCGTGGCGTGCTCTTGACTAAGTGCTGAAACCAGCGGTGAGTCAGAAACTTGGATTTCTTGGGTTGGAGCCCCAAGCTCAGACTGGACCAAATCTGCTGCCGCAGAAAGTTGGCTACTATTCTTGGCTGATAAGATCAGCCAGCCAGTGCGACCATCCATTTGCTTATGGACGAGATTGACATCACAGTGTTTAGATATTTTGTCGAGTAATACGTCAGCCATAGGGGCAGGGCGCACTTCCAAACTCAGCAAACTATTGTCTGCAGCTGAAGGCTTTAACCCACCACTTTGTGCAAGTAGCATTGCTGTCCCTGGTGTTAAGCGCTCAATGAGCGATAGTGAGACTAATTCACTCATCGTTTCGCCTCCAAAATGCTCTTAAGTTCCTCTTGGACCAACTGCTTGATCAGAGATTGCAGATCATTGTCCGAGCGTTGAGGGGAGGCAAACTGGGTAGGAACCTTCTGATGCACGGCTTGACCCGAAGGACCTAATCCGGTCGCACCGGTTGCCATCAGTTCATGGTTGAGTGTTTGCGATACGATGGCTTTAGCTTGTTGTTCTAGATTGCGTGTGTCTGCGGTTAGCTCACGGTTCCATGCCACTTTTGTCCATTGAACCAGGTCTTTTCCACCGACGTTATCCGAGATTGAGCTTCGGCCGAAAAAGCCAGTACCAATGACAGGACTTGGCGTCAAATTGGTTGCAAAGCCACTAGCGCCAAAGACCCCAGGCCCATTGACCGTGATGCGACAAACGGGTAGTTCAATACCCCAACGGCTTATCATCTGTTCGTCATTGGCATGAATCACGGCAGAGTGCCCGCGACCTTGCAATCTCAGCATGGCGTTGGCAGTAAGTAGCGCTTGGTCAAAGTTAGACACCTTGATCATTGCCAGTACAGGGAACATTTTTTCTTTGCTAAATGGTTCGTCGGCGGCAATACGGAAGATCTCAACGCCAAGAACTTTTACACTTGGCGGGACACTAAATCCTGCTTCTCGTGCGATAAACTGAGCGTCTTTGCCTATTGCTTTTGGATTGAGCTTGCCTTGCGGGTATAAGTAGTTGCGTAACTTATCAAGTTCAGCACCTGCAACGTGATAGCCCCCAATTTGGTGCATTTTCATTGCTAATGCATCACCAATGCTTTCGTGAGCAATGACAACCGATTCGCAAGTACAAAGTAGACTGTTATCAAAGGATTTACTGGTGATTAGGCTTTGCGCCGCTAAGTCTAGGTTAGCACTTTGGTCAACGTAAGCTGCAACATTTCCTGGACCAACGCCCAGAGCGGGGTTACCTGAGCTGTAGGCAGCGCGTACCATGCCAGGTCCGCCTGTCGCCAAAATGAGGTCAATGTCTTCAGACTCCATCAGTTGGCCAACTTTCGCCACACTTGGAGTACGCAGAGTTTGAATTGCTCCTTTTGGTGCTCCGGCTTTTTCGGCAACCTCGGCAAGAAAATCAGCGGCATGCACGCAGCACTCTTTTGCCCCTGGGTGCGGACAAAGGATCACAGCATTACGAGTCAGCAGTGCAGACAGCACCTTATAGTAAACCGTAGCTACCGGGTTAGTAGATGGGATCAGTGCAACCACAACACCTGCAGGTTTGGCGACATTGAGGATCTGCTTTTCGTGGTCAACAGTAACACCACAGTATTTGTCGAAATCAAACTGCTCAAGTTGAGCGGTAACATTTACTTGGTTCTTGAGCGTTTTGTCTGGCACGTTACCAAACCCAGTTTCTCGTACTGCCCACTCCGCATAGAAAGCCGATTTCTCTGCCGCAGCTTTGGAGACAGTCTCTGCGATGTGGCGTACTTGAGAAGAGGAGTATTGGCTAAACTCTGCAGCTGACCAGTTCGCTAGACTTATAATCGCTTGTAAATTGTCGTTTGGGCGCTGTTCCATTATTTTGCCCCTTCTTTGATTAGGTTAAATTGAGATTCTTTAGGAGAGTGGTTTTTGAGCTCCCCATCGACGTGATCCAGTGCGAGCTCCAAGCTGTAAAGCATTTCGTCGCAAGTATCTTTATCTATCAGCAATCCCGGTTTTAGTTGCAAAACAGAAGGGTCAAATGAAGAGAAGATCGCCCAGACTCCACGCTCATAGAGCGCTCGCATGACATGCATAGCCCCTTCAGGATGATTGAATTCCAGACCGAAAATTAACCCACATTGGCGAATGCCTTTGAATATTGGGTAACGGCTGCGCAATTGATCGAGTTTGCTGCGAATGTACATCGAGCTATAAGCGACTGATTGTTGGGTTTCTGGAGCGGTAGTGATTTCAAGTACCTTGCTCGCAACCGCACACCCTAGCTCTGAGCCACCATACGTAGAAACGTGGCCAAAGCCATTGTCATGTAGCCACTTGGCACATTTTTCCGACAATAGCGCAGCAGCGATCGGATAGATACCACCGCCAAATCCTTTACCTGAAACAATGATATCGGGAGTAACACCGTAGGCGTTGATCGCCCAAAGTTGACCAGATCGCATTAAACCAGTCTGTACTTCATCGGCGATATAAAGCGTCCCGTACTTTTCACACAGCGCTTTAACTTCTTTCAAATATCCATCATTTGGCATGATGAAACCGTTTGTGGCAGGAATGGTTTCCAATATCACGGCAGCGATGTCACGTTGGCTGAGAGCTTTCTCCATTGCTGCCAGATCGTTAAATGGGACGCGAGCAAACTCTTCTTGGTTCGGTTGACACAAGAAAAACTCAGCGTTGACCTCATCACCTACTTGTAGCGAGTACCCTGTGTGACCGTGGTAGGCCTGATTGACCGACAATATCTTGCGTCTTTTTGTAGCATAGCGAACGGTTTTAATTGCGATATCAATGGCTTCACTACCACTCGTTGCAAATACGCAATAGTCCATGCCTGGTGAAGCAGTAACCACTTGTTCAGCCAATTTTGCTCGCTGAATGGATGGGAAGTGGTGGTTACCAGCATCAAACCTTTCCGTTGCTTCGTTGAGAGCTGTAATCAATTCTGGATGACGATGGCCTAAATTATAGGTGCCCCCATTTAAGTGCATGTCGATAAATCGACGACCATCCATATCATAAATGTAATAGCCTTCACGGCGATCGATGACCAGATCAATCCCCCAACGCTGCCAGTCTTTTGTTTTTGCAGGGTTCCAGTATTGTTGCGATGCTGTTAATACCTGTTGCTTGTCCATATGCTATCCCTAGTACTAGTAAGTCGCTATTTTTCAGCGACTTAACCAACTTCTGGTGATTAATGTTGCATGTTTGCACGTCATTTTGTTTAAAAAGTGTTAACCAAATCCCGATTTAGTTCTGGTTTGAAACTCGAATATAGTCTACTTTTAATACCAAGCGCAACAACTTGGTAACAATTACTTGCGTGATTATTCCAATAATGTGAACGGAGACAACAAGATGGATTTTTATGCTCAAACGCCGGAAAGACAGGTAGAGTTACTACAAGGGGTTGCGAAAAATGCAGTCAAGGTTTGGGGATTTGATCCTGAATCAGTGATCAAACCAGTTAAATATCGTGAAAATAGTGTTTACAAATTGACAACACCCCATGGCCAGTCTTTTGCCATCCGTGTTCACCGAGCGGGCTACCATAGCGATGATGCTTTGCGTTCAGAACTGATGTGGATGGATGCACTGCGTGTTGCAGGCGTAGCGACACCAAAAGTCCAGCCTAGTCAAAATGGCCTTTATGTTGAAACCATCAGCGCAGATGGTGTACCGGAGCCTCGTCAGGTAGACATGCTTGAGTGGATTGACTGTACTCCGCTAGGAAGTATTGAAGATGGCATTGATGAAGAAAACTTACATATTTACCGAGATGCAGGCCGCTTGATGGCGAGACTCCATTGTGAAAGTGAAGCTTGGACGCTGCCTAATGGCTTTGTTCGTGACCACTGGGATAGTGTTGGCCTGTTAGGTGAGGAGCCAATTTGGGGACGTGGTTGGGATCATCCACTGCTGACCGACTCGCAACGCAATCTGATCCTAGATGCTCGTGAACATGCAATTGCACTGCTTGAAGAGTTGCCAAAAGATAAGACCCATTACGGTCTTATTCACTGTGATTTCCTTCCAGAAAACCTTTTGGTGGATGGCAAAGGTGAGATTCACTTAATCGACTTCGATGACGCAGGCTTTGGCTACCACATGTTTGATATTGCTACGACTTTGTTTTGGTTCATGGGAGAGGAGTGTTTCGATACCATGACCGAAGAGCTGTTAGCGGGTTATACCGAGGTTCACGCCCTAGAAGAGGAACAGCTTGCATTACTGCCATGGTTCCTATTCATTCGTGGTTTAGTATATCTAGGATGGGCACATACTCGACCAGAAACCGAGATTGCTCAAGCGCTTACTCCAATTCTAATTGAAGCGCTAGAAGGTTTAGCGACCGAGCTGTTGCAGACAGAAGCTGAGCAAGATATAGCAAACGCCTAAGTCATCCCATCTTAATGCCCTTGCTTACCATATGCTCTCCCTTGTTTGGTCAGCAGGGGCATTTTCTTGTGTCTGATATTCTTAGACGATGAATGCACTAGTCGAGTTTAGAGAGTTTTATTGCTTTGTCTCGCAAAAACATGGCGTAGCGTTCACTGCTCAGATATTGGTACTCTTTCACTCGAGCACTACCATGTTCATCAGTAGACCCGATTGCAGCGGGATGGCACATGATGACGCCTTTCTCTCCTAGATTTTCTATCCACCCTTCCATTAACGTAGGAAAATCGGCCGACTCATCTATTGAGTACAACCCAGCGAAACTAGAATGTGATGGCAGCTTGGCAGCAGCCAAAGAACTCGCAAAGCCAATGTTGAGAGCTCGTATGACTAACGCCTTTATCAGGGAGTCATGTCCTGTGAAAGGTACGATAGGGTTTCTTACCCAAGGCTTTTTTTCTGAATATCGCTCACTGATGCGCTCGACGATGACTTGGCGAACTTGAGGAAACGCATGCACGTGTTGGTGCCCATCAAGATAGTCTGGTGGACAATTTAGCTCATCTTCAAAACGATCGAGTTGCAGATCCAGTGTTTGTCTCAGTGCTTTGAGATCATGACGGCCTAAACAGGATTTCAGCATCAGGTTTTTAAGAGAGTCATGAGCACCTAAATCAAAGTGCAGCCCGGTCGCAGCCTTGTCTTTGAGAGGAGTTAACGCCTTGGCACTCGATGTCCAGTTCGGCATCAATGTCATGCAGCTAGTGGCAGAAATTCTCTGGTGAGCAATAAGGTCGAGAATCGCCCCATCGACCTTATCTGACATACCATAATCGTCAGCACAAACGACGATAGATTTCATTAGTCGTCCTTATCTTGAGGTATATCGCGCTTATCTTTACTTTGCTTATACTCTTCGACGATGTATAGCGGGCGCTTTTTAACTTCGTTGAAAACACGCGCCAGATAGTCACCCATGATGCCAATGGATAGCAGTTGAATACCGCCCAAGAAGAAGATGGCTAAGGTTAGTGTAGGCCAACCAGGAACATCGGTACCAAAGATTAAAGTTTTGAATAAGATGAACATGCCATAGGCAAATGATAACCCGGAAATAATTAGGCCTACCAACATCCAGATCTTAAGTGGGATGCTGCTAAAAGACGTTAATCCTGTCATTGCAAGCGAGGTGAGTGCACGGAAATTAAACGTGCTCTGGCCACTTAGGCGTTCTTCCACTTGGAAGGTGACGGGTTTGGTCTTAAAGCCTACCCACGCATACAAACCTTTCATCATGCGCGTGCGCTCGGGTAATGACTTTAACGCATCGACGACATTGCGCCCCATTAGACGGAAATCGCCTGCATCCGGGTGGATATCAACGTCAGAAATACGTTTTAAGATCCCGTAATAAATTTTGGTGAATAGCTTTTTGGCGAGGGATTCATCTTCACGGTTATTACGCACGCCGTACACCATGTCGTAGCCATTGCGCCAATGTTCGATAAACTCGCCTACGACAGGTAGTGGGTGTTGTCCATCTGAGTCCATTAAGATAACCACATCACCACGTGCATTATCTAGCCCCGCACTGATGGCAATCTCTTTGCCGAAGTTGCGCGACAGTTTCACCAAAGAGATTGGGTATTGCTCAGAAAGCGCTTTAGCAGTCTCGACCGTATTGTCTGAACTGCCATCATCAACCACCAAGATCTCAACTTCATTGCAAAAGTCTCTTAGGTAGTTATAGGCATCCTTAACGACGTGAGGCAGGTTATCACTTTCGTTATAGGCTGGCAGCAAACAAGTAATAATATTAGGATTGTCGCGCATGGTATTTACAGGGCTCATTTTAAAGTTCACTTACAATTTTATACCAATCAAGGCGGAGTTGGCAGTGTAAGTGTGATTGATAATATGATTATGGGAGGGATTAAATCGATTACTCGATGTAATGTCAATTTGAAAAGCCCACCGAAGTGGGCGAGGGGATTATCAAAGGTAACTTATATCTGTGATGAGTAGTTTTCTCTTTCTGGACACATACTTAAGATTTCTGTGCCACCTGTTTCGCATTGCTGTTGAAGCCTAACGTCGAAACCCCACAAGCGGTACATGTGCTTTAACACCTCTTTGTGGCTTTTATCCAATGGAATTCGATTGTGCGGCACGTATTGCAGTGTCAACGAACGGTCACCACGAACATCCACATTCCATACCTGAATGTTTGGCTCCAAGCTACTCAAGTTGTATTGAGAAGCTAAGGTTTCTCGAACCGCTCGATAACCTGTTTCATTATGTATGGCAGACACTTCAACGTAGTTCTTCCGATCGTCATCAGTAATCGCAAACAGTTTGAAATCTCTCATCAATTTCGGGCTTAGATACTGGGCGATGAAGCTTTCATCTTTAAAGTTATGCATGGCAAAATGCACCGCCTCAAGCCAGTTACTACCCGCAAGATCTGGGAACCACTCCTTATCTTCTTCTGTAGGTTCCTCACAAATGCGTCGAATATCTTGGAACATCGCAAACCCTAATGCATAAGGATTGATGCCCGAGAAGTAAGGGCTATTGTATGCCGGTTGCATGACGACGTTAGTGTGGCTGTGCAGGAACTCCAGCATAAAACGCTCCGTCACTAGACCTTCGTCATAGAGATGGTTGAGGATGGTGTAGTGCCAGAAAGTCGCCCATCCTTCATTCATAACTTGAGTCTGTTTTTGTGGGTAAAAATACTGACTTACCTTTCGCACGATACGCACTATTTCACGCTGCCATGGCTCAAGCAGTGGTGCATGTTTTTCTATGAAGTAAAGAATGTTCTCTTGTGGTTCAGAAGGGAACCTAGGTCGCTCTTGAACTTCTTTCTCCGCCGATTTCGGTACCGTGCGCCACAATTCATTGACCTGAGATTGCAGGTACTCTTCTCGAGAACGTTGCCGAGCTTTCTCTTCAACTATCGATATTTTTTCAGGACGTTTGTAGCGGTCCACACCAAAATTCATTAATGCGTGGCAGGAATCCAACAGCTTTTCGACTTCTTCCACCCCGTGCTTTTCTTCACACTCGGAGATATAGTTTCGAGCAAACAGCAAGTAATCGACAATGGAACTGGCGTCAGTCCATGTCTGGAATAGGTAGTTTCCTTTGAAGAAAGAGTTGTGGCCGTAACTTGCGTGCGCCATTACCAGTGCTTGCATGGTAACGGTGTTTTCTTCCATTAAGTAAGCGATACATGGATTGGAGTTAATTACGATTTCGTATGCCAAACCCATGTGGCCATGTTTGTAGTTCTGTTCGGTTTGGATGAACTTTTTACCAAAAGACCAATGGTGATAGTTGATTGGCATGCCGACACTAGAGTAAGCGTCCATCATCTGCTCGGCAGTGATCACTTCGATCTGATTTGGATAAGTATCTAAGCGGTAGTGCTCAGCGACTCGCTTGATCTCTTTGTGGTATCGGTCAAGCAGTTCAAAGGTCCAATCCGGTCCGTCAGGCAGCGCAGTGTGCTGCTTCTTTTTTGTTTTTGTTGTCATAGCGCATCTCCCTATGCTTGCTCTTTGGCAAATAGCTCTCTAAAGACTGGGAAAATATCCTCCACTGAACGAATGTTTTTCATTGCAAAGTTGTCGAATGCTTCAGTGAGCTTTTCATACTCATGCCAGAGCGTTTGGTGCGAGCGACGGGTGATTTCGATGTAGGAATAGTATTGGCAATTGGGTAGCAAGTTATTGACCAACAGTTCCTTACAGCGTGGTGAGTCATCTGCCCAGTTGTCACCGTCTGAAGCTTGCGCTGCATAGATGTTCCACTCATTGGTTGGATATCTATCTTTGACAATTTCATCCATTAGCTTGAGAGCACTCGACACTATGGTGCCACCCGTCTCTTGGGAGTAGAAAAACTCGTGTTCATCTACTTCTTTTGCTTGTGTATGGTGGCGTATAAAAACCACCTCGACATTTTCATAGGTGCGATTTAAAAATAGGTACAGCAGTACATAGAATCGCTTAGCGATGTCTTTTGTAGCTTGGTCCATGGAACCTGACACATCCATCAGACAAAACATCACCGCTTGACTAGAAGGTACCGGGCGCTTTTCGTAGTTTTTAAAGCGCAAATCAAAGGTATCGATGAATGGGACACTTTTGATTTTGTTACGAAGCTCTTCAATTTCTAGTTTTAGCTTGTTCTCTTGCAACGGTTGAGCAGGCTCGTTTTTTTCGATTCGAGCCAGTTCCTCTTCCATCTCTTGCAGCATACGTTTTTTGCCAGCAGTCATCGCTGTTCGACGAGCGAGTGATTGCTGAAGTGAACGTACTACCGCAATGTTGGATGGGATACCCGCAGTTTGATAGCCTGCTCGATGTGTTTTCCACTCAGTGATTTTGGCTACTTGGTTTTTGCGTAGGTTGGGAAGCTCTAGATCTTCAAAAAGAATATCCAGATACTCATCTTTTGAAATTTGGAATACAAATTCGTCTTGTCCTTCACCATCAGGACTTGCTTCGCCTTCCCCAGCACCGCCACCTTGACCACCACCTTTCGGGCGTTCAATCTTGTCACCAGGAGAAAATTGGTCATTCCCCGGATGCACTCTATCTCGCACACCACCTTGTCCATGGTGAAACACGGGCTCATTGATATCTTTGTTAGGGATAGCAATGTCTTCCCCGGTTTCGGTGTTGGTGATGGAGCGGCGATTTACTGCATCAGCGACGGATTCTTTAATTTGCTCTTTGTGACGACGAAGAAAACGCTGACGGTTCACCGTGCTGCGATTCTTGCCGTTGAGCCTTCTGTCGATAAATTGCGCCATAAGTTACTCCCTTTGAAACATCAAAGTGTCTTGGTCGCCTTGGTGACTAACCAAGACACTTGTCCTTACCGCTTCCTGTTAAGAGGATTTGCGAACGCGCAAATACCACTCAGAGAGCAATCTGACTTGTTTCTTGGTGTAGCCTTTCTCCATCATACGAGCGACAAAGTCGTCGTGTTTTTTCTGGTCGTCTGTTGACGTTTTTGCATTAAATGAAATCACTGGAAGCAGCTCTTCAGTGTTCGAGAACATTTTCTTCTCAATCACGGTGCGAAGTTTTTCATAGCTGGTCCAAATTGGGTTCTGACCGTTATTCCCAGCTCGAGCACGAAGCACGAAGTTGACGATCTCGTTACGGAAGTCTTTAGGGTTACTGATGCCAGCAGTCTTTTCGATCTTCTCCAGTTCGTTGTTTAGTGCTGCGCGGTCGAACAGTTGACCAGTTTCTGGGTCGCGGTACTCTTGGTCTTGAATCCAGAAGTCGGCGTAGGTGACATAACGGTCAAAGATATTCTGACCGTATTCGGAGTAAGACTCTAAGTAAGCGGTTTGTATTTCTTTGCCAATAAACTCAACGTATTTTGGTACTAGGTATCCTTTTAAGAATTCAAGGTAACGTTCACCAACATCCTGCGGGAATTGCTCACGCTCGATCTGCTGTTCAATCACGTAGAACAGGTGAACAGGGTTTGCAGCCACTTCGGACTGGTCAAAGTTAAATACTCGCGACAGGATCTTGAATGCGAAACGGGTTGAAAGACCGGACATGCCTTCATCAACACCTGCATAGTCACGGTATTCTTGATAGCTTTTGGCTTTAGGGTCCGTATCTTTAAGTGTTTCACCGTCGTAAACACGCATCTTAGAGTAGATCGAAGAGTTCTCTGGATCTTTAAGGCGAGAAAGGATGCTGAACTGTGAAAGAATGTCCAATGTGCTTGGTGCACAAGGGGCAAGAGAGAGCTCACTGTGATCAAGCAGTTTCTTGTAGATACGAGTCTCTTCTGATACTCGCAAACAGTAAGGCACCTTCACTATGTACACACGGTCAAGGAATGCTTCGTTGTTTTTGTTATTGCGGAAAGTTTGCCACTCGGATTCATTGGAGTGCGCCAAAATCATGCCGTCAAATGGCAGCGCCGACAGCCCTTCTGTACCGTTGTAGTTGCCTTCTTGGGTTGCAGTCAATAGAGGGTGAAGCACTTTAATTGGTGCTTTGAACATCTCTACAAATTCCATTAGACCTTGGTTAGCTCGACATAGGGCACCTGAATAGCTGTATGCATCAGGATCATCTTGTGAGAAGTGTTCTAGCTGACGGATGTCGACTTTACCTACCAAAGATGAAATGTCTTGGTTGTTTTCATCTCCCGGCTCAGTTTTCGCAATCGCTCTCTGGTCAAGAATGGATGGACGTACTTTGACGACTTTGAATTTAGATATGTCTCCACCGAATTCATGCAGGCGTTTTGCTGCCCAAGGAGACATAATGGAGCGTACATAACGCTTCTCGATGCCGTATTCGGATTTGAGCAGGTCGCCGTCTTCGTTGACGTCAAACAAACAGAACGGGTGGTCATTGACTGGGCTGCGTTCACCATTTGCCGAAAGCACATAGATAGGCATTTTTTCCATCAGTGCTTTGAGCTTTTCAGCCAGAGATGATTTACCCCCACCTACTGGACCCAGTAGATAAAGGATCTGCTTACGTTCTTCTAGCCCTTGAGCGGCGTGTTTGAGGTAGGAAACAATTTGCTCAATGGCGTCTTCCATACCGTAGAAATCTTTAAATGTCTCATAACGAGAAATGACTCGGTTAGAGAAGATGCGAGACAGTTGCGGGTCAAGGGCCGTATCGATGATTTCCGGCTCTCCAATCGCAAGTAACAAACGTTCTGCCGCATTGGCATAGGCGCTTTTATCTTCTCTACACAGTGACAAAAAGTCCTGAATTGATAGCTCTTCTTCCTTGGCTGCTTCGTAGCGTGCCTGGTAGTGGTCAAAAATGCTCATAGCGAAATACCCCTCTAAACCTGTACAGATACCAAAGTTACTCATCTAGCCATTGTGGTTAGCGCTACCACTTATGAGCCTGAGCAAGGCATTGGCATTAACAAACAGCGAAATGTCACGTCATTCACCTCTTAAGATTAGACAGTGATTTGGAATTTTGCTTAATTTTTCGATGTTTATTTAACAATTGGTAACAAGATGACCAGAGATGAAAGGCAAAATTGACGCTGTCGTTTGGAGGCTTACACTGAAAATATACGTCGTTAGTAGCGAATAGTTTGAAGAAATCGTCGCTTATAAAGCACAAAAAAGTGTGCGACCGCAAAAGGTCGCACACTTTCATAGAGTTATAGTGATAAAACTGGAATTAAATCAGGTTTTCATCAATGAACTGCTGGATAGCTTCTTGCAGCGCTTTGGTTTCGTAATTTGTGTACTTGATTTCTGGTTGCGTGTACGGGTAACGCTTATCGAAGTTAATGTCCATGCTCATACTAAACGTGTCAGTGCGCTCGATAGGCGTGTTGATCATGTGTTTTACTGTTTTATCAATAACGACTTCATCAGCCTTGTTGGTCAGAGTGAAGTGCACAATGATGCCCGTATTAAGGCCATTTTCTAGATTCTCTTCTAGAGCTGACTCTACGATAGTTTCAGAAAAGTAATCGGTAACATCGACTGCTAGTTTGTATTCAGCAGACGAAGCAAAACCTTGGCGATAAAGACCATTTTCTTGCAGGATCACTGACGTTGCATTCTTAACGACTTCTTGCTTTAGCAGGTGGTTTTGCTCATAGGCATCTTTGCCATAAATATTTTCCCCACGAAACGCTGGGAATTCGCTTCCCAAGCGGTGGCCGTTCCAAGGGCTGTAGCTGTAGAGGTAAACTTTTTTATGGTACTGACTTTGCTGATTAGTCGAGTCATTAGTTTGGCTCAACGACATCATACGGTTCATGCTTGGTTCTTCAAGGTAAGAGATTTTCATGTCGCCTACCATGTGACTCATCATGGAGTCAGCAAAAGAAGGACCACCCTCCGTAGAGGCGCAGCCCACACTTAAAATCGATGCAATAGAAAGACCTAGAATATGCTTAATTTTCATTATATTTAACAGCCGATTGAGAAAGTTGAATCCATACTATGTGCGATGTTAAACAATATTGTCAGGAAGCTGTTAATTCTAGCGGTAGATGATTTTTTGGCAGAATAAAAAATGGAGCCACGTGGACTCCATTGATGATTTATTACCTAGTCTAGTGAGAGTTAGGCATTAAAAATTTGTTGGAATTCTGCAGATGACAAGTGGTACTGACGAGGACAGTTTTGCCAAGTGCGAAGCATACGACGGTATTTGTCATGCATTGGCATTTGAGCATTAAAGTGGTGGTCTCCCTTGTCAAATTGAGGGTAAAGACCTTCAGAGTCGACTAGGAAGCGCACGTAGTTCACTTGTTGTGATTCACTTGCAATATCAAAACCTAAGAAAGTTAAGCGGCGAGCGTCGACATCTTTTTGTGCTTCGGTATCGAGCATTTTGTATGACTCTTGCATAGCGTGGTACATCTCCATGATGTTGATGATCTCACGGCACTGGTCTTCTACTAGGCAGCCAAAATCTTTGTTTAGCTCCGTCATTTGCAGCTCGTAGCCACGCTCAACAATCGTCTGTAGTCGTTTGTATTTTGCAGAGTTGTTTGGATCCAGTTGTGACATAAGAGTGTACTGGTTCGATAGGATCAAACGTTGAGCGTTAGTCATTTCCATAATTGGCCTCACTATATTTTTGTTGTCTGGCAACAAGATTAACAGGAGTTTTCCTTGGTGAAACATGATCTCAACACAGTTTTAATGCAGTTTGATCGAAAAACTACATAAATATTGTGCTACTTGCCATGAATTAGTCTTTTGAGGTGTAGAGGTAGTCTCGATCTCTAAACACCCTTAACCATTCTGGTCGATAGACGCACAGTAGCGCAAGGCTCATGCCATTTAATAACCCCTCTGGGAAGATAAGCAATGGGATTAAAGTGAAGTAATTATCGGCAATTATTTCCCAACCAAATTGGTCACTGATTAGGTAGAACCCTCCACGAAACAGAATATGTAAGCTTCCTGTGAGCCCTGCATTGAAAAAGCCTGCGACAAAGATGAACACAAACACATTTTTGGGTAAGTAGCGGTAGGTGAGTAGGAATACAGTGTAGGTGATGAGAATTGGAATCAGGCCACTGAGTACGACATCACTTAGGAAAAATGGGTCGGAGAAACCATGGTAGGCGTAGCTAACACTTTGGATGGTCAATACCAGGATAAATGCGATTCGCCAGCCATACATCAGGCTCAATACGGTTAAACCTAAGAAATGCACTTCTAATCCTTGATAGATACCAGCGTTGGCTTGCCAAAGCAGAAAAATCCCAGCGATGACAATACCCGTCACTTTCTGGAAACTTGAGTCATTTTTAAGCTTTGGAATAAAGTGTTGCTTAATATCTTGCTTACACTTGAATACCGTTAGCAAGACGATAATGCCTGCGATCCACTGCCAATCGTTCACAAAGTCGCTTATTGTTGAATGAGTTTGAATAGATTATGCGCAAACTATAGAGCAAAAGACCAGCACTTTGGCTGGTCTTTGTAGAGAAGCTAGTATTTCACGTTATCGTGATATTGAGACAAGATTGCTTGAAGCTTATCCATGGTCTCTTTTGAAGGAGGCTCAACACCATCAAGCGGGTATTCATGGCCGAGAGCCTCCCATTTGTGGGCACCGAGCTTGTGATATGGCAGCATCTCAACTTTCTCAATGTTGTCCATATCTTTAATGAACTCTCCGAGTTTATGAGCGGCATCTTCACAGTCGGTGTAACCTGGGACAACCACGTAACGAATCCAGGTAGTTTTGCCTAATTTGTGCAGGTAACGAGCAAAGTCGAGTGTGCGGTTATTGGATACGCCGACCAAGTCTTGATGGATTTCATCATCCATGTGCTTAAGATCTAGCATCACCAAATCGGACTGCTCTAGAACTTCATCAACCACATCGGTGTGTTTACGAATGTGACCGTTGGTGTCTAGGCAAGTGTGCATGCCTTCTGCTTTGGCTGCTTTGAAAAAGTCTCGTACAAACTCAGGTTGAAGCATGGCTTCACCGCCTGAACATGTCACGCCACCACCAGACGCATTCATAAAGTGCTTGTAGCACTTAGCATCATTGATGATCTCTTCGACAGTAACTTCGCGTCCATCCTTTGGATCCCAAGTATCTCGGTTGTGACAGTATTTACAACGCATTAAACAGCCTTGTAGAAATACAATAAAGCGGATGCCAGGTCCGTCGACAGTACCACATGACTCAAAAGAGTGAATACGACCAGTTGTAGACATGAACTTTTCTCTTATCTTATTTTTGCTGTCATTTTATTACATTTCCCGCCCTTCACCTAGCCGATTTGGGCTAAATATCATCAGTTGAGCCAAAAAATTTAAAGCCAATTTTCTCGTCAATTTGCGGACATCAACCATTGAAATGAAGAATGAGATTTATCAAGCATTTGAGTCTTGGGTACTCGTCACGAGGTATCAGAATTCATTTATCTAACGTTCTGTTTATAAAGAATTTATAGATTTATGTCCCAAGAAAGTGCTCAAGTTAGCGTTTTGTAGCAAAGCACTACTTAATCTGCTGAATAAGTGGAAAAACCATATAGATTATATTTATATTAATAATGTGTTGCACAACTGTGTTGTTTTTTGCTCTTTGAGCTAAAAAATAAAACCGTTCTGCCTGATTTTCGGTGCTCATGAAAGGTCGTTCCAAAAATAACAATTTGAGCTTAGTACCATTTTTCTAAAATTCGCTATGTGGGTTTAACTTATGAGTAGTTTTTCTTTGTCCCAAAAACAGAAGTCGTTCCTCTTTCTTGGGTTACTAGTATTGGGGTTTGTCAGTCTTGCGACGTATACCACTGTCAGTATTGGCAAAGTGACTAGCCAATATCAGCAAAGTGGCAAGATTTCAGATGGGGTGACCGCCATATCCCAAGTTCAAGTCCAGTTGCTACAGCTGGTGGCACAGCTTGATGATATGAGTGGAGGCCAAGTGAGTGCAGTAAGCACTGAGATTCAAAAGGTGGCAGATAAGGTTGAAGAGTACCAACCATTTTTGTCCGATGCAGGGTTATCTAGTCAAGGGGGAGAGTTGCTGGCAGCGTTGAAAGATTACCAGAATGCACTCAAACCATGGTTAGAGATCCGTTCAGAAATGGGCTTCAATGTTGACGATGGAAAGTTGGGCGAGATGGCACAACTTGCAGCTGTGATTGAACAAAAAATCGCAGAAACCGGCATGGTTAGCTTAAACTCAGATTTTCAAAACATGGTTAAGATGCAGCAGGGCTATATTCTTCAACCTAATGAAGAGAATATGAAGCAGTTTAATCGTTCTCATGCCATGTTTGAAAGCATGTCTAACACCTACGCCATGCTTGATTTATATGAAAAAGAGCTTGTGGCGTTTAAGCAGGACTTCGAGCGAGTTGCTGAGCTCTCTAACCAATTGATTACGATTGAGCAGACGTTATTTGCCGATCAAGATAAGGTGAAAGTGGTTATTGGCGAGTTAACGTCGACGTTAGCTAATATCAGTGACCAGTATCAGCAATCAGCACAGCAAGCATCGAGTGGAGTCAAAACCTCAGTGTTGATTGCGTGTTTAGTGCTAGCTGCTTTCACGATTATTATTTTCTTGATGATTAATCGCTCTATCAGCAACTCAGTTCTATCGATTACGACTATGATGGAATCTTTGGCATCTGGTGATTTTTCTCAACGCATGACAGATAGCGGCAATGAGAAAGATGAATTTAATCGCTTGGGGCTTGTGATTAACCAAACGTGTGAAAAGCTTGGCACCCTAGTTCGAGATGTTCAGCAGGGCAGCCAAGATTTGTCTCGTGATGCTCAAGAGCTTAATAGTAACGTCGATGGCCTGGTCGCTAGTCAAAGCGATATCTCTCAACAAACCCAGTTACTAGCTTCTGCGACCGAAGAGGTGAGTGTAACCACACAAGAGGTTTCCAACAGTCTCGAGTTGGTGGTACAAGTGGCTGAGAGTTCGCATCAATCGGCTTCTGAAGGCGGCACTGTTATCACCCAAGCTATTCAGTCACTTGATGAAGTTGCCTCGGTGTTGAAAAACGCTGAAGGGCATATCAAAGGTTTAGAAGGTGCTTCTGCCAAGGTCGATTCGGTGATGGAGATCATCAATGGCATCGCAGAGCAAACCAACTTACTTGCATTGAACGCCGCCATAGAAGCCGCCCGAGCCGGTGAACAGGGTAGGGGCTTTGCGGTAGTTGCTGATGAAGTGAGAAGCTTAGCGGTACGTACGGTTGATGCCGTTGCTGAAATCTCTGGCACCATCGAGACCATGAAACAGGAGAGCTCTGCTGTGATCGACTCGATAGCCGCATCGGAAACCTCTATTCAAAAGGGGCGTGATAATGGGCAAGAGGCAATGACTGCTTTGGAAGGTATTACGGAAAAAGTCTCTGAAGTGAATCAGCAAACAGAAGTTATTTTTGCATCTATTCGTGAGCTAGCAACAACCAGTCAGTCTATGGCAGATAACATGGCTCAGATATCGACGTCGATGGAATCGGTAGAAATGAGTAGTCAGCAATTGCGGGTGACAAGTATTAATGTGGATAACTTGTCGAGTTCATTAAACCAAGATTGTGAGCAATTTAAGCTATAGGTTTTTGAGGTATTAAAAAAGGGTTGGCAATGCCAACCCTTTTATTTTTCAGTAAGACTCTAAATTATAGAGACTCAGTGAAAGTACGTGCGATTACGTCTTTTTGCTGTTCAACAGTTAGAGAGTTGAAACGTACAGCGTAACCAGATACACGGATTGTAAGCTGAGGGTAGTTCTCAGGGTGCTTAACTGCGTCTTCTAGAGTTTCGCGGTTAAGAACGTTCACGTTTAGGTGTTGACCACCTTCAACGCCAGCTTCGTGGTGGAAGTAACCATCCATTAGGCCAGCAAGGTTAGAACGTTGGCTATCTTCTTCTTTACCTAGTGCGTTAGGCACGATAGAGAAGGTGTAAGAGATACCATCTTTCGCATCAGCAAACGGTAGTTTACCTACTGAAGTTAGAGATGCTACAGCGCCTTTCTCGTCACGGCCGTGCATTGGGTTTGCACCTGGTGCGAATGGAGCACCTGCTTGACGACCGTCTGGCGTAGTACCAGTCTTCTTACCGTATACCACGTTAGAAGTGATAGTTAGGATAGACTGAGTTGGGATAGCGTCACGGTATGTCTTAAGTTTACGGATCTTGTCCATGAACTTAGAAACCATTTCACAAGCCAAGTCATCAACACGTGAATCGTTGTTACCAAATTTAGGGTAGTCGCCTTCGATTTCGAAGTCGATTGCTACGCCATCTTCATCACGTACTGGCTTAACTTTAGCGTACTTGATTGCAGATAGTGAGTCAGCAGCAACAGATAGACCAGCGATACCACAAGCCATTGTACGACGAACGTCACGGTCGTGTAGAGCCATAAGCGCTGCTTCGTAGCTGTACTTGTCGTGAGAGTAGTGGATTGCGTTTAGTGCAGTCACGTATTGCTTCGCTAGCCAATCCATTAGGTTGTCTAGACCAGCCCAAACTTTATCAAAGTCTAGGTACTCATCAGTCATCGCTTCAGTCTTAGGACCAACCTGCATCTTCAATTTCTCATCAACACCGCCGTTGATAACGTAAAGAAGAGTCTTAGCAAGGTTTGCACGAGCACCGAAGAACTGCATGTGCTTACCGATAACCATTGGAGATACACAACAAGCGATAGCGTAGTCATCGTTGTCGAAATCTGGACGCATTAGGTCATCGTTTTCGTACTGGATAGAAGAAGTATCGATAGATACTTTCGCACAGAAACGCTTGAAGCCGTCAGGTAGTTGCTCAGACCATAGAACAGTGATGTTCGGCTCTGGGCTTGGGCCCATAGTGTATAGCGTGTTTAGGAAACGGAAGTTAGTACGTGTAACTAGTGTACGACCGTCAACACCCATACCACCCATTGATTCTGTTGCCCAGATTGGGTCGCCAGAGAATAGCTCATCGTACTCAGGAGTACGTAGGAAACGAACCATACGCAGCTTCATTACGAAGTGGTCGATCATTTCCTGTGCTTCAACTTCAGTGATCTTGCCAGCAGCGATATCACGCTCAACGTAAACGTCAAGGAAAGTAGAAGTACGGCCAAGAGACATAGCTGCGCCGTTCTGAGATTTAACAGCCGCTAGGTAACCGAAGTATAGCCACTGGATAGCTTCTTTAGCGTCAGTTGCTGGGTTAGAGATATCGAAGCCGTAAGAAGCTGCCATCTCTTTCATTTGACCTAGTGCACGGTGCTGCTCTTGAATCTCTTCACGAAGCTGCATAGTCATCTGTAGGTCTTCGCCGTTCTCAAGCTTCTCTTGTAGAGAGTGGAACTGAGCAACTTTCTCTTTGATTAGGAAATCAATACCGTAAAGAGCTACACGACGGTAGTCACCGATGATACGGCCACGACCGTAAGCATCTGGAAGACCAGTTAGAACGCCTGACTTACGACAACGTAGGATGTCTGGAGAGTAAACGTCGAAAACACCTTGGTTGTGTGTTTTACGGTACTCAGAGTAGATTTTTGATACTTGAGGATCTAGTGTACGACCGTAAGCCTTACAAGAACCTTCGATCATGCGCACGCCGCCGTTTGGCATGATTGCACGCTTAAGAGGAGCTTCAGTCTGAAGACCCACGATAGTTTCTAGGTCTTTCTCGATGTAGCCTGCATCGTGAGATGTGATGGTAGAGATCACAGATGTATCGAAATCAACAGGAGCGTGAGTTGCGTTTTCCTGCTTGATGCCTTCCATTACTTTAGCCCAAAGCTTGTTAGTCGCTTCAGTACCTTCTGTAACTAGGAACGCTTCGTCACCTTCGTACGGAGTGTAGTTCTTCTGAATGAAGTCACGTACGTTTACTTCGTTTTGCCAATCACCTTCAGCAAAACCTTCCCATGCTTTAGCAAATTGCTCAGCCATGACATACCTACCTTTTTAGTAGCAATTACACGTACTGCGTGATTCAGTAAGCGCGAGTGTCTTACTGCACAGTACACTCTTTTTTAAATGAAAATATGTGTGACTACGTCTTGTAGTGCATGGTCACACATATTGTCATTTTCCCGAAGAATTTCAAGGTTACTATAAAAAATTTTTGTAAACCTTAAACTAAATCAATAAACATTAAACTATCTAGATAAAATTTGGGTGATGCGTTAACATCACCCAAACAATTTTATCAAATCTTGGTCATAATTAAAGGAATGCTGGGATTCCGTATTGGCTCTCAAGCATACCAACTGCAAGCATTGCAACTAAACAGATAACAAATACGCCTACAGGGATGATGATCTTGTCGACAAATGATAGACGAGATGCACGCTCTTTATCACCAATCAGACCATTATTATCCAAGAACATTGTTAGTGCCCAAGCCAGTACAGGGTTGGCAACTACTGATGCAAAGATACAGATACCTGCCGCTTGCGAGTCTTTGGTGTCTTTAACCATCTGCATACCAGCTTCAAGTAGTGGCAAGAATACACCAACGAGTAGCGCAACACGCATTACTGGAGGCCATACTGCTACGTCCATTGGGAAACCAAGGATAGCAATTGCCATTACTAGTAGACCTAGAATGATAGCACCACCCGGGATTGGACGCTTAGCGATCGCCGCCGGGATCATGTAAGTACCCCAAGATGAAGTGATGTTACCACCACCAAGTGCTGTACCTACCATTTGACGGATTGAACACATAGTCATAGTGTCATCAACGTCCATCAGAACTTTTTCAGTCTTCTTAGGATAGTTCAATTCTTGGAAAATGCGGTGGCCAAGGAAATCTGGAGACCACATTGCTACCGCTAGGATTGCAAATGGCAATGAAGCGATGAAGTGCTCAATGTTTGGCAAACCAAGCTGCCAGCCTGTTTCCGTGCTGCCCCACCAGTAAACAGGGTTTAGGTTTGGAAGGCCCATTTCAGTTTCGAACTTAAGGTCAAAACCCGCACCTAGTGCAAGTGCAATCAGTAAACCAACGAACGCACATACAGGGATAGCTAGCCATCGCATGCCAATTTTCGCCAAAAATGCGTAGATTGCGATGGTCACGCCTAACACGATCAGACCAACCCAGCCCATGCTGCCTGCAGCAACCTCAGCTGATTGCAGACCACTTGCCCAAGATTGAATCGAACCGATCTGGCTCATAGTCCCCGTGAAGCCAAGGAAGATAAGTAAGCCACCAGCCGTACCCTCGGAGGTGAGGTTAACTAGTTTGGAACCACCTTTAAAGTAACTCAGTAACAGACCAAATACGCCAAGCAAGATTGCAAGGGCTAAAGGGTGTGCGCCAGCAAGTGCGATAGCGCCGATAAGAGGGATCATTGGCCCGTGGTTACCAGCAAGGTTTGCACGAGGGTTTAAGAATCCAGAAGCGAATACACAGAAGAACAGGGCAGGGAAAAGCATCTCTACACGAGCAACTTCGATTGCGAACTCTTTGCCTAGGTTAATGTGGTCCCAAGCTTGAGTTAGACCATCCGCCCACGACATCATTACTGCAGAGTACATCGCGATAATACCGATAGTACCCGCTAGCGCTGGAACGAGATCTTCGATCTCAAAACGGAAATCACGACCCGGAAGGTTTAACTTGAAGCGGCGAGGCTTCATGATTTGTAGTTCGTGATCTAGGTAATCAGAACGACTTTTGAACTCTGATGCAGGACGGTGTAATTCAGAATAGCTTTTTTCCTGAATCTCATCCGCGTTGTCTTTGACTACGTCTGACATAGATTCCTCATATATAGAAAGTTAGTAAATCAGTAAACAGCATTACCTTGCTTGTTTAAGTTAGCATTGCACAAGGTTGCATGTTGCAAGTTTTGGTGTGATTTCGTTTGAAATTATTGCTCTTATCTTGCATTGCTGATGAGAGTATCAATCGTCATTATAACAGTGATTGATCTTGATCACTTTAGGTATCTACTTGTAAGAAAGCTACATGATATTCGAGGTATTTATGTGATTTGGGTCACTAATGTCGGGTTTATTTACAAGTTATATAACAAGAAGTGTAACCCAAAGTAAAAGAAGGCCTTATACACCACAAAAGCTGCTCAATGGCATGACATTTGCTTGAATATCCTTATAAAATTAACCGCAAATATTTTGACGCTAAGCGTCACTTTTAGGGGATACAAGATGACAACGTTCAAGCTGCTGCCGATCATGGCGGCTGTTTCTTTGGCACTGAGTGGGTGTGGTAGTTCGAGTAAGAGTAATGACAACCCTCCTGCGCCAACACCTACGGTATATACTTGGCAATTGGTTCACCTAGCTTCTGTGACTAAAAACTCAACCTCGTGTGCGGTGTATGCCAGCGATACTAGTGATAATACTAAAGAGATTGTGGCTTACCGAGGCAACACAAACACAAATGTTCTCATCCATAACGCAGATGGTTCGGTTAAAACTAAACTCACACCAAGCTCAACTGGTGTTGTATCAATTACGCAATCGGATATCCCAGATAATGGCTTTGTTTCGGTAGAAGAGCTCGACGGTACGATCGGAAACCAGCAAGACATTTACATGTTTGCAGTACAAAAGTCATTAATGACGAATTTGACGGTGAACGTGCGTAGAAAAGCGGCTGCGTCAACGTCTTGCTATACTACGAACGTTGCCCATACTGAGACCGCAGTAGATAGTGATGCGGTGATCAATGTCATTCAAGTATCTAGCTCTACAGCGAGATATCAGACTAGTTACATAGACTCGTCCGTGTCTGGCGGCACAGTTGGTTTAAAAGTTCCTGTTCGAAGTGAACTTCCAGCACAAGATTCGGTGTTAGTCACTTTGTTTGATGATTACACCTCGAATGAGGCGAAAACACTGACTCATTATGGGGTTGCCGATTCAAGTTTTGTCTATAACACCAATAACACCAGTACAAATTCGGTCATTCCAACCAACCGAGGTGTGGTTCCGCAAGGTATAACTTTTAGTGGCCTAACGCTAAATAGTGCGCTAGCTAATCGAGTGGATGTTGCATACAAAAGCGAAGTGTATGAGTGGCAGCCAATCTTCCAAACCAGCAGTGATTACTCTTTCGTTACTGATCAGGACCCGTTCAGCAGTTGGACTTTCTTGCTAAACGGTACAAGTAACAGCTGGAACTATCATGCGATGCGTGTTGCGGATGGTAATGCTAAGACATTTTCAGCACCTTCTGTAACGGCACTGAATGCAACCATTGATAGTAATACCTGTGCTACTGGCGCTGACTATTGTGTGGATAGTAGTGGTTTCACCGCTTCAGATTTCTCTGCGCAACGAACCCATATTCGTTCAAATACCAGTAATAACTCACGAGTGTTTTATCAAACTATATACTCGGAGCCGGGCTCAGAAGTTGCTTTGATGAAGAGCAGCGACGCAAGTGAATCACTAGACCCGAACTCAAATACCAACCGCATAGAAGTTAGCTTGGCGAAAGTCTCTAGTAGCGCTAGCCAAACCGACAGTCTGGCGTACTTTATGGAGCAAAGCATCGATGTTCAGCAGCTCATCGGTAGTACAGTACCAAACTTCTATGATGCCAATGGCCCTGTAACCCAGAAGACACCTCAAAAACAGCGATACATAAGCTTGATGGGGCAGGATGTCGAAGTTCTGAGTGCAGGTGTGAATTAATTGCATATCTGCTTTTACAAAGCCTTCCTCGGAAGGCTTTATTTTTATCCACTAAAAAAGATCTCTGACAGAATATTCTTGCGTTGTGAATATCTATTCAGTTATATTGGCTAAATAATAACAGTTTATAAGTTAATAATATGTTGCGCATTATTCTGCTTGATGCTAGCGTGTAACAAAATTATAAAAAAGGCCGGAGTGCCATTAGTCACAGTGACACAGGGAGTAAATGCGCATGAAGGATGTAGCTGCGCTGGATATTAAAGAGCTGCACAAGACGTTCGGTCAGAACGAAGTGTTAAAGGGGATTTCCCTTGAAGCTCACAAAGGGGATGTAATTTCAATTATTGGCTCTTCCGGTTCCGGAAAGAGCACCTTCCTACGTTGTATCAATCTTTTAGAGACGCCAACAGCAGGCGAGATCTGGGTTAACGGTGAGTTGATCGAGATGAAAAATAATCGTCGCGGCGAGTCTCTTCCCGCCAATGAAAAACAAGTCCAACGAATCCGTTCTCGTTTGGCAATGGTTTTTCAGGGGTTCAATCTTTGGTCGCACATGACAGTGTTGGAAAATGTGATCGAAGCTCCAGTTCACGTTCTTGGGGTACCAAAAGCACAAGCGATCGAAAACGCAGAGATGCTGCTCAAGAAAGTGGGTTTATACGAGCGTCGTGATTATTACCCTGGTCACTTGTCTGGTGGTCAACAGCAGCGCGCCGCTATTGCTCGTGCTCTTGCAGTCGACCCAGAAGTTATGTTGTTTGATGAGCCAACTTCTGCACTCGATCCTGAGCTTGTCGGCGAAGTACTCGGCGTCATGCGTGATCTTGCTGATGAAGGGCGAACCATGCTGGTGGTGACCCATGAGATGGCATTTGCTCGTGATGTTTCAAATCACGTGATGTTCTTACATCAAGGTTTAGTGGAAGAGCAGGGGGATCCGTCTAAACTCTTTACTAACCCTGAGTCAGAGCGACTTCAACAGTTTATATCTTCAATCTACTAGTAGGTTGAATGGTTGGTCTATGCCAACCAGCAACACAACAGTAAAAATAAAAAACTTAAATCACAGGAGTATGGAAATGAAAAAGTGGTTATTGGCAGCTGCCGTTGCTGCAACAGCTATGACAGGCGCAGTTCAAGCAAAGGATTGGAAAGTAGTGCGCTTTGGTATCGAAGGGGCTTACCCTCCGTTTAGCTGGACAGAGTCAGATGGTACTTTGAAAGGCTTTGACGTAGACATGGCAAACGCATTGTGTGCTGAAATGGAAGTAAAATGTAAGATCGTTCCTCAAGATTGGGACGGTATTATTCCTTCATTACTAGCACGTAAATATGATGCAATCATCGCTGCAATGTCTATCACTGAAGAGCGTAAGCAGAAAGTAGATTTCACTGGCAAATACGCTCAGATCCCTAACAAATTCATCGCTAAGAAAGGCGCAGGTCTTGATTTTGACAATCTAGACGGCGTTAAAATTGGTGTTCAACGCGCAACAACTCACGATAAATACATCACTGACAACTACAAAAACGTAGAAATTGTACGTTACGGCTCTTTTGACGAAGCTTACCTAGACCTAGGTAATGGCCGTGTTCAAGCCGTGCTAGGTGATGCATCAGCACTTGAGGAAGGCGTAATCAACAAGCCAGGTGGCGAAGGTTATGAGTTTGTCGGTCCATCACTGACTAATCCTAAGTGGTTCGGTGAAGGTATGGGCATCGCTGTTCGTAAGCAAGACAAAGACCTTACAGCTAAGCTAGATGCAGCTATCACATCACTACGTGAGAAGGGCGAGTACCAGAAAATCGCCGCTAAATACTTCAACTACGACGTATACGGTGACTAACCTCATCTAACCTAACCCCATAGCTGAATCTTCGGCTATGGGGTCATGGACCTCTCTTATTTCTATCCGATCGCGGTATTGCTGGATATAACTATGATTGATCTTCAAGGATATGAAGGCGCTATCTTAAAGGGCGCATGGCTGACTGTGGAAGTCGCCGTTTTATCGCTGTTGTTTGCAGTGGTACTTGGAATGTTGGGCGCACTGGCTAAGTTGGCGCCATATCGTTGGGCGAGAGCCATTGCCACCCTTTACACCACCATTATTCGAGGCATTCCTGACCTCGTTCTAATGATGCTGATTTTCTTCGGCGGGCAAATCTTACTTAACAACAGTCTGTACTCCGCCAATGAGTGGATAAATGAGTGGATGACTTCCAGCAACCCGGATCATGAGTGGACTTCTTACCTACCAGATTACATCGACGTTAGTCCGTTTATAGCCGGTGTGCTTACGATTGGTTTCATTTTTGGCGCATATATGGCAGAAACTTTCCGCGGGGCGATTCTTGCCGTTGACCGTGGTGAGATGGAAGCGGCAAAGGCGTATGGAATGAGCAGTGTCATGGCTTTTAGACGTATCTTGCTTCCTCAGATGATTCGCCATGCAATTCCTGGCTTTGGTAATAACTGGTTAGTACTACTCAAGACAACGGCGTTGGTGTCGATTATCGGACTAGAAGATATGGTGCGTGTGAGCTCCCTAGCCGCTGGTTCTACCAAAATGCCATTTACTTTCTACATGACGGTTGCGGTGATCTTCTTGATTTTAACCGCAGTATCAACTGGCTTGTTAAAAGTCGTTGAGCGCAAATATTCGATTCATACGAGGTAAATGAAATGGATTTTTCTCTTATTATCGAAAGCTTGCCAATTTATTTCGAAGGCTTATGGACTACAGCATGGCTGGTGACTTTGTCATTGATCATCGGTCTTTTGATAGCCATTCCCGTGGCTATTGCTCGCAATAGTGAAAACTGGCTGCTCAAAGGACCGTGTTGGGCATTTATCTACTTCTTCCGTGGCACGCCACTATTGGTTCAGCTGTATCTCATCTATTACGGAATGGACCAGTTCTTTCCTGTGGTTGGCACCTTGTGGGAGAACGCTTGGTTCTGTGCGTTAGTTGCCTTTGTTTTAAACACTTCTGCGTACACTTCAGAAATTATCCGTGGTGCAATTAATGGTTTGCCGAAAGGTGAGGTCGAAGCGGCCAAAGCGTATGGTATGAGCAACATTATGACCTATCGTCGTATCATATTGCCATCAGCATTGCGCCGTGCGCTGCCAGCGTATAGTAACGAAGTGATTTTCATGCTCCATGGTTCGGCGGTGGCTGGCATCGTGACCATTTTGGATCTAACGGGGGCAGCACGTTTGGTAAATTCGCGTTACTACGCACCGTTCGAGTCTTTTCTCACCGCAGGACTTTTCTATATGTCTCTAACTTTCATCATCTTATGGTGTTTTAAGTGGGCTGAGAAACGCTTCCTTGCTTATAGTAGACCCCTATCGTAGTCGTTCGTAGTGAGATTCGTGATGAGCAAACTGCGTATCTCAGCTAAGTTTTGAATGAGAATGTAAAAATCCCCGAGCCAACACTCGGGGATTTGCTTTATTTAAATGTTGACCAGATAGGAGCGTGGTCGGATGGCTTTTCAATGCCTCGGAGCTCGTAGTCAATGCTCGACTCAACACACTTTGCAGCCAGAGAAGGCGTGGCAAGGATAACGTCAATGCGTAGGCCTCGGTTGTCATCAAAACCTTTTGAACGGTAATCAAACCACGAGAACTTGTCATCAACCTCAGGGTGAAGATTGCGGAAAGTATCTTCAAAGCCCCAATCCAATAAAGTTTGCAGCCACTCACGTTCAATCGGTTGGAAAGAACATTTCCCCGTTTTTAACCAGCGTTTACGGTTAGGCTCGCCGATGCCGATATCGGCATCAATTGGGCTGATGTTAATATCGCCCATCACGACAAGCTGTTCTTCATTGCTGTGGTGCTGATTAAGATAGGTCATCAAGTCCTTGTAGAACTGCTCTTTGTACGGGAACTTGGTTTCGTGGCTGATGTTGTCACCTTGTGGGAAGTAACCATTTAGTACCGTGGTTTGAGTACCATCTTCCCCTTCGAAAGTCGCCATGATCATTCGCTTTTGATGCTCTTCAGTATCCGTTGGGAAACCGTACTGAACTTTTACAGGTTCTTGCTTACACAGCATAGCCACACCATAGTGCGCTTTTTGACCGTGGAAGTAGACTTTGTAACCCATCGCTTCAACGTCTTCGACCGGAAATGCATCATTGTGAACTTTGATCTCTTGCAGTCCAATTACGTCTGGGTCGTGTTTGTCGATCACCGCTTGAAGTTGATGAAGGCGGGCGCGTAGGCCATTAATGTTGAAGCTGATGACTTTCATTGTTTTATCCTTTACTTTCATGTTGCGATGATCCGCAATGAGTGCATGATTATAGTCATAAAATCAGCGAGTTTGCGAGTCGGCGATAGGAAATTAAGGAGAGTTGCTTGAGAGACAATCGAATCATTAGGGCAATTGGTGCTGAGCAGACGGTGGCAGTGCGTCGTCAAGTACTTTGGCCGCACAAACCTGCCTCTTTTTGCATCTTAGATGAAGATCAGCATGCTTATCACTATGGAGTGTTTATTGATGATGAATTGGTTTGTGTTGCGTCGTTGTTTGCAGATGAACATCAGGTTAGGTTGCGTAAATTTGCCACGCTAGAAACGTTTCAAGGGCAAGGGATTGGTGGAGAAATGTTCCAGTATTTGCTCATGGAGGCGAAGCAGAAAGGTTTTGAGGGATTTTGGTGTGATGCTCGCCAAACGGCGGTCAGGTTTTATCAAAAATTTGGTTTGCGGGTCGTCAGTGACACTTTTTATAAGTCTGAGGTGGCTTACGTTCGCATGCAAACCTCGTTTTGATTGATAGCCATTCGATTTCGAAGAGTTTATAGTCGTCATATTTATGTCATGACAATTTGTCACATTGCCTCCACCATCTACTAAGTTCAGGTACCATGTTGACTGCGATCCCCCCATTTCTGGCACTGGCCATTGCGATTGTTTGTGAGGTCTTTGCCACTTCACTATTACCCAAGACTCAACAGTTTACCCAACCGTTACCCACGCTTGGCGTGCTAGTCGGTTATGCTATTGCCTTTTATATGCTGTCTGTAACGGTACAAAGTATGTCTCTTGGTGTTGCTTACGCTATTTGGTGTGGTGCAGGCATTGTATTGGTCGCTGCATTTGGTTGGTTAATGTATGGGCAAAAATTGGATGTCTATGCGTTACTGGGAATAGTATTGATTTTGGCTGGCACTGTTATTATCAATGTCTTTTCAACGTCGGTATCGCACTAATTCCCCCGAAATCATTTGCTTGATTAATTGTATGAATAAGTATTATTTTTCAACGCTTTAAATAGGGGGGCGTCATCGATTTGTCATTTTAGTGAAGCATTTTTGACATCGAAACTAAGTAAATTCATCCTCCAATTCTAGGGGGATATGTATGTTACCACCGCTTAAAGCACTCATTGCGTTCGAAACCGTGGCGAATTCTGGCTCTATTGGGGCTGCTGCTAGGGAGTTGTGTGTTACCCAAGCCGCAGTCAGTCAGCAACTTAAAGCATTGGAATCCTTTTTGGGGGTTCAATTGTTTGAGCGAAGCAAACGAGGTGTCCTACTCACTGATCGTGCATTGCAATATCTTCCCGTGGTGTCGAACACACTTCAACAACTTAAGCACCACACCCAAAGCTTATTCGGCAAGCAAGAAGAGAGCGTGTTGCGAATTTGCGTGAGTCGCTGCATTTGTCATTCTTGGTTGTTGTCGAAACTGCAAGACTTCAGTCATCGCTTTCCCTTCATTCATCTTGATATACAAACCACTGAGTTACCATCGGCTGCTCCTTGTTGTCATACCGATATTGAAATTACCGATAGTTTTGTTAGCTCTCCCCAAACCGTAGCCGAAAAGCTGTTTCAGGAGGAGTGGGTGTTAGTGTCGAGCCCTGAATACTATCAGCAGCACAAAGAGGCAATTAGCCAAGGCCGATTTGGCGAACTCAGTTCGGTTGCGATGCCTGGTTCCGATGAGTGTTGGGGCCAATGGTTAGAGAAAAATGGGCTAGCGTCTCATTTACCTAAAAAATCCCTCACACTGCCAGATGCTTACTTGGTGGTTCAAGCGGTAAAAAGTGGGATGGGGTTGGCGTTGGTTCGCTCGCTGGTGGCAAGTCGAGCGGTAGCTGAAGGTTCGGTTATTAAGGTAAAGGGGGAGACCTTAGTCGCTCAGTCGGGTTACTACATGATTACGCACCACAATAGACACGCTAAAGTGAATTTCTTTTGTCAGTGGCTCAAAGATCGCATTCAACAAGAGTTTGGAATGGGACGTGTTGTGACTGCGCAAGTTGAGTAGCAAGTGCTTTACGTAGCCATAGCCAGCGCAAGCTTTCCATTGATAAACCTATAACTCATGGACATAACGAGGTTTTATTACTGGCTCGACTAGATAATCAGCATAGATATTGCTAAATTGTTAAGGTTAAACAATTTGTTATACATAGTCGCTTCACCAACTAGGTTTAGCCTTGTTTCAGCAGCTTAGGATGCGCTGCTAATCGCAATACAAGGAGATGTACCCTATGCGATCCAATTCTGGAATGTCCGTCCACTGGAAGATAACGTTACTTGCTGGCTTGAGCTTAGTGGTAACCTCCTGTTTTCTTGTGGGCTTTTCTGTATTTAATGCACTTTCAAGCCAAGAAGAAACTCTCAAACACAGTACTGCATCGGTGATCGAGCAGTCACAGCAAATTCTTATCGGTACCGCTCAAAATAATGCCGCTGAGCTTAAAACTTACCTTGATGAAGCGACCTATCGAGCAGAAATGCTCGCTGAGAATGCACTGTTTTTAAAAGCCAATGCAGAAGATAACTTTACTCCATCGGAAGATTTGCGTACCGCATTAACGGAAATGGTTTATCGCTCCGTTGAACGTTTTCCTTCTGTATTGGGGGTTTACCTCGTTTTCGACCCTGATGCACTCGACGGAGAAGATAGCAACTACCATGGAGCGGATTACGTCGGCTCTAACGACGTCGGTCAGTTCGCTACTTACAGCTTCGTTGGGCAAAATGACGATATAGAAAAAGTGACTTTGTCGAAAGGTGAATTAAATAAAGCAGGCAATGCATCTCGTTTTACCTGTGTTAGACAAAGTTTGGCACCTTGTGTAGCTAGTCCTCAAACAACCATAGTGCAAGGCGTTGAAACCCTGCTTGCAGGGATATCGGTGCCATTGCTAGTTGATGATGAGGTCGTGGGTGTTTTAGGGCTAGAGTTGTCGCTTAATGCATTGCAGCAAGCTGTACTAAAGTCTGATGCCCAGATATTTAGTGGCACAGGCAAGGTGGCTTTGCTATCACATGACAGCCAACGTATTGCTAGTGATGACCCGGAAGCCGCAATAGGCCAACCTTTCCAATCGGATACGGTAAGCAACAATCAAATATCAGACTACCTTGCTAACCACAGCGTGAAAACCGATTGGAGTGCCGATGGAGAGTGGTTAGCGGTCTATTCGCCAGTTGCTGTAGCAGACCAATACTGGGGCGTATTAATTGAAGTACCAAGAAGCAGTGCTGTCGCCAATGCAATGACCCTAGATAACGTCATTTCAGAGCGTAACCAAGGCGCAATTTTGACGGAGCTAACCGTAGGCGTCGTAATGATAGTGCTTGGTTTGGTTGTCATTGCAGGCAGCTCTTTTAAATTGGTTCAACCGATCAGAGAGGTGGTCGCACGCTTAGATGATATTGCCTCGGGAGAAGGGGATCTGACCCAACGTTTACAGGTCAATTCTAAAGACGAAATTGGTCAGCTCGCAACCGGGTTCAATCGGTTTTTAGAAAAGCTTCAAGTCACGATCAAAGAAGTGGTTGCGACGTCTCACGATATTGGTGGCACTAGTGCTCAAGCTGGGCAAGCGGCCTCAGAGACACACCGTTCAAGTGATGCTCAGTTTAAGGAAGTGGACTTGGTCGCTACCGCCAGTGAGGAGCTAACCCAAACAGCGGCGTTGGTGGTGCAAAATGCGGCTATTGCGGTAGATTCAGCAACGGAAGCAAATCAGGCTGCCAAGCAAGGTCAGGAGGTTATTTCTAGCTCTGCGCAAGAAATGAATGATCTGGTCGAGCGCATGTCTCGCGCTGTTCCTGTGGTTCAGGAGTTGGCAAACAACAACCAAAACATCACCGAGACACTTACTGTGATCGAAGGTATTTCTGAGCAGACTAACCTACTCGCCCTCAATGCAGCCATTGAGGCAGCAAGGGCAGGGGAGCAAGGTCGAGGCTTTGCCGTGGTTGCCGATGAGGTTCGAAATCTAGCGAGTCGAACTCAAGAATCAGTTAAAGAAATTCATCAAGTAATTTCTCAAGTTCAGCAAGGCACTAAAGACGTCGTCGATGCGATCTCTGAAGGGAGTCAGATGGCAGAGAAAACGTCTCATCAAGTAGAGGCGGCGGTTGAACAGATAGAGTCTATATTTACGGCAATCAGCGCAATTAATGATATGAACAGCCAAATTATGAAAGCGGCAGAGGAGCAGCAATCGGTTTCTACTGAGCTGAATCAAAATGTTGCCAATATTCGAGATCTCAGTGAGCAGATTCTGAATCAAGCCGAATCTTCAGAGCGAGTGAGCCAAGAAATGTCCGCTATCTCCACCCGTCAACAAGACCTTGTGGGGCAGTTCAAAGTCTGATTCACCTCATACTAGGGCGTGTTGACCTCGAAAGGTCAACACGCCCTAGGGAAGGCGGCGCAAGGTCGCTTTCCCTATGAAAACTTATTACACCCTATAGTTTATATTGTGCATTGGTAAGCCATACTGTCACAACCTTACCTTAGTATGACGTTTAACAATCTTGTTGAACATGAAACTATAGGTAGTATTGTGAAAAAAACGCTCGTCGCTACATTGTGCGCTGTTGCCTTAATCGGATGTGATAAGGAGTCTTCTAACTCGACCACCGACAAAACCTTTAACACGCGAGTTAAAGTGTTAAGTGCAAACTTATGGCATGACCTTGATAAGGGCTATGATCAAGGCTTAGCGGAAATGCAACATGCCAATGCCGACGTTATTTTGACTCAGGAATCTGATGGTGTGAATGCTCGTCTTGCTGAAGATCTCGGTATGTACTTTGTACAAGGTCATGAAGAAGATGCGTCAGTAGGTATCTTGTCAAAGTTTCCTATCGTTAAGGTGCTCTATGGCCGTGAGGAAGATCGTAACCGAGACCGCGGTGGCCAGGTCGGGGCAGTATTGGACGTTAATGGTAGAGAAGTGGTTGTTTGGGATAATCACCTAGACTGGAAACAGTACACTGCGGTCGAGCCACGTGGCCTCGATGGCAATACCAGTGCGCCTCATGCTAACTGTGCTGCCAATAAATTTGGCGACCAACTCGATAACTACAACGCTCAGTCTTACCGACCTGAGCAGGCTGAGCATCAAAACCAGACGGTTGAACCTTACCTGAAAAAAGGGACTCCAGTGATCATTGGTGGTGATTTTAATGAACCGACCGGTGAAGATTGGAAGCAAAATAATCAACGATTCGATCGCAATGGTTCTAGCTATGATTTCAGCTCTCACCGAATTGTTCGCCAAGCAGGATTCGTTGATACCTTCCGTAAACTCTATCCAAATGCGAATGAGTTTCCCGGGATCACTTGGCCTGTGCGCAACGACGAAAGCTGGACTAAGTCGGCAGCGGTGATAAAAGGCTGTACTCGAAAGATTGATGACCGCGACCGTATCGACTTTATCTACTACAACCAGAATGCGGCTAAAATGACACTCGATAGCGTTGCGTTTGTAGGGCCTCGCTATTCTGACCATTTTCACCCTGTAGATGGAGAAGACCCAAGTGTTTACAAAACTTACGAGCCACATGAAGGTTTGAAAGTCGTCAACGGTGAACCCACTTATGGCTCTGATGTTAAGGAGTTCCCATCAGATCACCTTTGGTATTCTGCGAGCTTTACGATTAAAACTCCGGGTCAGGTGAGTACGGCTAAAAGCCTTGACCTCAACCCTCGTTTCGACAATCTACAACTGGCGACCGACGGCTCGGACCTCATCGTAGGGTTTAATATTCAAAACTGGTCTTCATATATAGAAAGTGGTCGTGATTATTTTGTTCATGTCACCTGTCATGCAGGTTCTGCGTCAAGTCGTTCAGGTGGGATCAAGCAGATCATTGAAAAGCCTTCGGATGATCACCCTCTAGCGATCAATGTATCCAATGAATATCTTCAGCAGCTCAAGAAGAGCCAGCATAAGTTACAGTTGAGAATATTCTCGAACGTTGCAGGTTCTCCCAAGGTATATGCAGCTAAATCCATCTCTATGGATGATATCGAAAAGGTGATCAGTGTTGAATTGCCACCCGAGCCGAGCTTTGAGGTGAATGGCGGACAAGCTATTGCTTTTGAAGCACCACTCCCAATGAAATGGGCACATGCGACAAACAATGCCGACCAATGGATTGCGGTGTACCGCAAAGGGGATAGTCCGCAAGCTTCTAGTCGTGGCTGGGTTTATGCCCGAACTGATTTGGATGAGACGAACAGTGTTGCCCAGTGGCAAGTGAAACCAAGCCAAGGTGAAAAAGTGGGAGAGGTCACTTTGCCTTCTATCCAAGCCCTGTTAAGCGCTCGTGCACCAGAGTTGCGAGACAGCGAATACGATATTTACCTGTTTGGTACTAGTAACGGCGCTGATAGTACCCTAGCAAAACAGACGATTTCCGTAACTTATTAGAATTCGTTTCAACCTGCAGCTACACACTCAGTTAAAGCTCATTGCAATTTATGCTGTGGGCTTTTTTACTATTAATGGTTTTGCAGCTAAGCGTCCGCCAATTTCCAGTCAGAAAAAAGCCACCCATGTTTGGGTGGCTTAGATAGAGACTGCTTGCAGTAGACTAGATTAGCCTTTCAGCGTATCAGTCAGCTCGATTGCTTGACCGATGTAGTTTGCTGGCGTCATCTCTTTTAGACGAGCTTTCTCAGCTTCCGGAAGCTCAAGGCCGTCGATGAAGTTACGCATAGCTTCGCCGTCAACACGCTTACCACGAGTTAGCTCTTTTAGCTTCTCGTATGGCTTCTCGATTCCGTAGCGACGCATTACTGTTTGTACAGGCTCAGCCAATACTTCCCAGTTTTGGTCTAGTTCAGCCAGTAGCGCTTCACGGTTAACTTCTAGCTTGCTGATACCTTTCAGAGTAGAAGTGTAAGCGATGATAGCGTAGCCACAACCAACACCTAGGTTACGTAGAACCGTTGAGTCAGTTAGGTCGCGCTGCCAGCGAGAGATAGGCAGTTTCTGTGCTAGGTGACCAAATACAGCGTTCGCAAGACCCAGGTTACCTTCAGAGTTTTCGAAGTCGATTGGGTTAACTTTGTGCGGCATTGTTGAAGAGCCGATCTCACCAGCGATAGTCTTCTGCTTGAAGTGACCTAGTGCGATGTAACCCCAAACGTCACGATCGAAGTCGATTAGGATGGTGTTGAAACGTGCGATAGCGTCAAATAGTTCAGCGATGTAATCGTGTGGTTCGATTTGAGTCGTGAACGGGTTCCAAGTTACGCCTAGAGATTCAGTGATGAACTCTTCAGAGAACTGGTGCCAGTTTACTTCTGGGTACGCAGATAGGTGAGCGTTGTAGTTACCTACAGCACCGTTGATCTTACCTAGGATTTCAACATCAGCGATTTGCTTGTATTGACGCTCCATACGGTAAGCAACGTTTGCCATTTCTTTACCCATCGTTGATGGAGAAGCTGGCTGACCGTGCGTACGAGATAGAAGTGGGATATCACGGTACTCTTCAGCTAGAGCGCTGATCGCATCGATGATGTTACGGATTTCAGGCAGGATAACCGTTTCACGCGCTTCTTTAAGCATAAGAGCGTGTGAAGTGTTGTTGATGTCTTCAGAAGTACATGCAAAGTGAATGAACTCATTCACAGCGTGCAGTTCTGGCATGTCTGCCACTTTCTCTTTTAGGAAGTACTCAACCGCTTTAACGTCGTGGTTGGTAGTGCGCTCGATCTCTTTGATGCGAGCAGCATCTTCTTCGCTAAAGTTAGCAGCGATGTTATCAAGGAATTGGTTTGCTTCAGCGCTGAATGCAGGCACTTCTGTGATTGCATCTGTTGCTGCAAGCTTCTGTAGCCAACGTACTTCAACGATAGTGCGGTACTTTAGGAGGCCATACTCACTAAAGATGCTGCGTAACGCAATCGTTTTACTACCGTAGCGGCCATCTACCGGTGAAACAGCAGTCAATGCTGACAGTTCCATGTTATTCTCCTGATTAAGTTAAGTAGGGGTTTAGATTCGAGCCAAAAGAATTTGGGCCTGCTCAAGCATTTTCTTGCGGCCAAAAATCAGATGACGACGCTTACCACCAGTCTGACGCCATAGCACGGCGCAGCGGATGCCTGAAAGCAATAGCGCACGAACTTTGTGTTGATTGGAGGTTTGCTGTAATACAGATGGGGTACCAGTCACTTGAATACGTGGGCCAACTGGGCTTATCACGTCAAGGTAAATGCTGGCGATGTTGCTGATCATTTGCTCATCAAAAAGATCGAAATGGTCAGTCTGGCGTTGTACCATTTGAATTCGATCGCCCAGCTGGGACATGGCATCACGGCGAGCAGAAAGCTTGCGCTCTAATGCCATTAGGCTGATAAGGTAGCGAGTGACTTCGCTACCTGCTGGTGTACTATCGATACCATTGATAGCACACTCAAGTCCTGTTTTTAGCTGAGCTTCACTGCCAAATACATCCAAGGTATTGCGAGGATTGGTATTTAGAATAGCGTTAATCGAAGTTTCAAAGGCGTCTGAATCACAATCACCATCTTTCGCAATCTTTTGCACAAGAGCAACAGCCTGGCACATGCCAGCGAAAGCGATAGTACGGTCGTAGAGTGAATTAGCCACTTAGGAAACTCCTTAATAAAATAATGTGTTAAATGCGCTTCTCAATGATGCCGCCACCAAGACACACTTCACCGTCATAGAAGACTGCTGATTGACCTGGTGTTACTGCAACTTGAGGTTCGTCGAAGATAACTTTAATGTTCTCGTCATCAACCGGGATGATAGTACACGGAATATCTTCTTGGCGGTAACGAGTTTTCACTGTGCAGCTACGTGGTTCACGAATTGGCTCGCGATCAACCCAATGCAGTTGAGAAGCGAACAAGCCGTTTGACTTCAGCAGCGGGTGGTCTGCACCTTGGACTGCGATTAGCACGTTACGTTTCAGGTCTTTCTCTGCCACGTACCAAGGGTCTTCATTACCACCACCGCCTTTACGGCCGCCGATGTGTAGACCTTTACGCTGACCAAGGGTGTGATACATCAGACCCATATGCTCGCCGATCACTTCACCTTCTGGGGTTTCGATCTTACCTGGTTGCGCAGGAAGGTAGCGAGATAGGAAGTCAGTAAACTTACGTTCACCGATAAAGCAGATACCCGTGGAGTCTTTCTTCTTCGCGGTGATGAGATCTTGCTCTTCTGCAATGCGGCGAACTTCTGGTTTCTCTAGCTCACCCACAGGGAATAGGCTGCGGCCTACTTGCTCTGAGCTTAGCGTGTACAAGAAGTAGCTTTGGTCTTTGTTGCCATCGACACCACGCAGCATTTGTGGCTTTTCACCTTCTGCTGTCGGGAAGCTGCGACGCACGTAATGGCCCATCGCAATGTAATCTGCATCAAGCACTTCATCGGCAAACTCAAGAAATGCTTTGAATTTGATCTCTTTGTTACACAGGATATCTGGGTTTGGGGTACGACCTGCTTTGTATTCCGCTAGGAAGTACTCAAATACGTTGTCCCAGTATTCAGCAGCAAAGTTGATAGTGTGTAGGTGGATACCTAGCTTGTCACATACAGCTTGTGCGTCAGCGAGATCTTCCGCTGCCGTGCAGTACTCTTCGTTATCGTCTTCTTCCCAGTTTTTCATGAACAGGCCTTCAACTTGATAGCCCTGCTGCTTAAGAAGATACGCAGAAACGGATGAGTCAACACCGCCGGACATACCGACAATCACTTTCTTTTTGCTGTTATCTGACATGGTTCTCTACCACTAAATTTACTCGGACGCAGATTCTAGCAGAAAGAAATCCAAGACGACAGATCCGAGAGCTCAATCACAGTTTAATCTTTCGTTTTTGCTGTTTTTACGACCAACATTAGGGCGTGTTGACCTTTCGAGGTCATTTTTGCAGCGTTTGTCAGCTCTTTGTCCAAGGCAGCACATATGCCGTATAGTCATTCTATACAAATATGTGATAACGCAGGAGAAAGGGCTGACAAACACTGCCCGAAGGGTTCATCTAGATGGCTCCTGCGCTGCGTCATTCGTCTCTCACATAGAATAACTATGCCACGTTCCTCATCCCTTGCTCAGAACCCATCTAGATTGAACAAAATTCGGCCTCGAAAGGTCAACACGCCCTATTTAAAGAGTCACTTCTTTCCATTCACCCGACTTTAGATCGCCTAGCTGCCATTGTCCCATTGAATGGCGAATAAGTCGTAGAGTAGGGAAGCCAATGTTGGCAGTCATACGGCGCACTTGTCGATTACGTCCCTCAATAATAGTGATAGCCAGCCAAGTGGTTGGGATCGCTGCACGAAAGCGTACTGGAGGCGTACGTTCCCAGACGTCAGGCTCTGAAATGATCTCGACTTCTGCGGGTAGCGTTGGTCCATCTTTAAGTTCAACACCGTCGCGCAGTTTTTGTAAATCCGTCTCGCTTGGCGCACCTTCGACTTGAACCCAATAAGTTTTTGCAGATTTTGATTTTGGCTGGGTGAGTTTGGCTTGAAGAATACCGTCGTTGGTGAGCACCATTAAGCCCTCACTATCGCGGTCTAGACGACCCGCAGCGTAAACGTCTTTTATTGGGATATAGTCTGCAAGCGTCTTACGACCTTCGCCATCAGTAAACTGGCTGAGTGTATCGAATGGCTTGTTAAATAGAATGATTTTTCTATCTTCTGGTTTTACTGTCGGTTTGTTTTCATTGGCTGGTTTACGACGACTTTGACGTCGTGGTTTCCCGCTTGGTTTACCTGAGCCTTGTTTAAAACTGCTTTTTTTCGCCGATTTGTCGGGACGAGGACTAAGGCTACGAGAGCGGAAAGACATGTTAACTACCTTGCAAAAATGTAAATGTAATGTGGTTGTAAGTTTAATTTATCATGCATTTAAGCTATGATTTTGCCGCCTAGATTAACTATAAGCACCAATAACCTTGTAATTTTAGTTTTAGGTGTTTGATATATAAGAGGTCTTAGTCATCGTATTGGCTACGTTCGATTAAGTCCTAAAGGCGACACCTTTTAAATAATATGATAAACAGGTGTTTGTTCGCAAAAAACTCGTGACCAGATTTAAGGATGAGATGTGTGCCACAGCCGGATGCTGTGGAAAGAGACTGGTTACCGATAGACATAAAACAGACCTGTTTTTCATCCAATAGGGACTGTTGAATAAATAGGGAAATTTCATGCCAACTAGCAAGCCTACTATCATTTATACCATTACTGATGAAGCGCCAGCGCTAGCAACTTACTCTTTGTTGCCAATCATCCGCTCTTTCACTGCTTCATCTGGTATTGCCGTAGATACACGAGACATCTCACTGGCTGGACGTATTATCGCTAACTTCCCAGAGTTTCTGACCGAAGAGCAACGCATTGGCGATGCTCTGACAGAGCTTGGTGAACTGGCTAAAACACCAGAAGCAAACATTATTAAGCTGCCGAACATTTCTGCATCTATCCCTCAGTTGCAAGCCGCGATTAAAGAACTTCAAGAAAAAGGCTATGCACTTCCTGATTACCCAGAAGAGCCTGCTGATGAAAAGCAAGCTGCGATCAAAGCAACTTACGACAAAATCAAAGGCAGTGCGGTAAACCCAGTGCTACGTGAAGGTAACTCTGATCGCCGCGCTCCTCTGTCTGTAAAGAATTACGCAAAGAAAAATCCACATTCAATGGGTGCTTGGCGTGCAGATTCTAAATCACACGTTGCAAGCATGACGGGTAAAGATTTCTTCGGAAGCGAGAAATCAGTGACTATCGACAGCGAAACCACGGTTTCTATCGAGTTTACAAACGCCGCTGGCGAGAAGAACGTTCTGAAATCAGGTCTAGCGCTACAAGCAAAAGAGATCATTGATGCGTCAGTGATGAACAAGCAAGCGTTGGTTGAGTTTTTCGAAGCGCAAATCGAAGAAGCGAAACAGCAAGACGTATTGCTATCTCTGCACATGAAAGCGACCATGATGAAAGTCTCAGACCCAGTGATCTTTGGCCATGCGGTTAAAGTTTACTACAAAGAGGTGTTTGAGAAATACGCTGCGCTGTTTGAAGAGCTGGGTGTGGACGCTAATAATGGTGTGGGTGATGTTTACGCTAAAATCACTTCATTGCCACAAGAGCAGCAAGATGAAATCAAAGCTGCTTTAGAAGCGGTATACGAGACTCGTCCTGCGCTTGCAATGGTTGACTCTGATCGCGGCATTACTAACCTTCACGTGCCAAGCGATGTAATTGTTGATGCATCTATGCCTGCAATGCTGCGCTCTTCTGGTCAAATGTGGGGCCCAGATGGCAAGCTAAAAGATACTAAAGCGATGATCCCAGATCGTTGCTACGCAAGTGTTTATCAAGCGGTCATCGACTTCTGTAAAGAAAATGGTGCATTTGACCCAACCACTATGGGTAGTGTGCCAAACGTTGGCCTTATGGCGCAAAAAGCCGAAGAATACGGCTCACATGACAAGACGTTCATCCTACCTGAAGCGGGTACTGTACGTGTTGTAGATGCTTCTGGTGCAGTTCTAATTGAACAAGAAGTTGGTCAGGAAGATATCTTCCGCATGTGTCAGGTGAAAGATGCACCTATCCAAGATTGGGTGAAACTGGCGGTGACTCGTGCACGAGCAACAGGTGCTCCAGCAGTTTTCTGGCTAGATGAAAATCGTGCACACGATGCAGAACTGATCAAGAAAGTAAACGCATACTTGCCGGATCACGATACATCAGGTTTAGAAATCAAGATCCTTGCACCACTAGAAGCGACTAAGTTCTCTCTAGTGCGCATCAAAGAAGGTCTAGATACGATTTCGGTGACGGGTAACGTACTACGTGATTACCTAACGGATTTGTTCCCAATCCTTGAGCTAGGTACATCTGCGAAGATGCTGTCTATTGTTCCGTTGATGAATGGTGGTGGTCTGTTTGAAACAGGTGCTGGTGGTTCTGCGCCTAAGCACGTTCAACAGGTACAAAAAGAAAACCACTTACGTTGGGACTCACTAGGTGAATTCCTAGCACTAGCAGCGTCTCTAGAGCACCTCAGCACAGTGACGGGCAACGCCAAAGCGCAAGTACTGGCTGACGCACTTGATAAAGCGACAGGTCAGTTCCTAGATAATAATAAGTCACCGTCGCGTAAAGTGAATGAGCTAGATAACCGCGGTAGCCATTTCTACCTAGCGACTTACTGGGCACAAGCACTTGCAGAGCAAAGCGTTGATGCAGAGCTGTCTGCACAATTTGCTCCGGTAGCTAAAGCCATGGCAGAAAACGAAGAAGTTATCGTTAAGCAACTTAATGATGCGCAAGGCGTCCAAGGTGACCTAGGCGGTTACTACGCACTGAGCGATGACAAGGTTGCTCCGCTAATGCGTCCAAGTGAAGCGCTAAACGCTATTGTTGATGCTTTGTAAATGTAAGTATTAATTGATGCATAGACGCCTCTCCAGCTCGGAGAGGCGTTTTTATTTAATAAGCTAAGACGTAGAAACAAAGAAACCCGCAAGTGCGGGTTTCGTTTACTAATCAAAAAGAGATGGTGTCCGCTAATTTGCGTCGCATCGCCTACAGATCAGTGTTAGCTCAATTGAGAGCTGGAAATTATTTTACTGCTTCGCCCTCTACCGGGACTACCGAGCTTGCGTGGTAACCTTTCGGCCCTTGCTCTACTTCGTAATTCACTACTTGGCCTGCTTTGAGTGTGCGGTAGCCATCCATTTGGATGGTGGAGTAGTGCGCAAAGATGTCGCCATCTTCACCTGTCGGACAAATAAACCCAAACCCTTTGGCGTTATTGAACCATTTTACTGTACCTGTAGCCATGCGTTACATCCCTCATTGCATTTGTTCACTGACTGATGGTGATACATCTAACATGCCGAGCATCGTGCTGTGGGCATGCTTTATTTATGTGATGCATATCAATTCACAGAAAGGAAATTTCAAAGCATCAGAACACAATTTAGTCAATGAGTTTCACTAGTCAATAGTTTTGGGTGATAAATATCAACATTTCCACAAACTTTTCAGTTTTGAGATTAACATTTCTATAACTAAGGCCACACTTTCAACGTGTTACATCACACCCAGGTCAAAGATCCAACTGCGTTATTTTTTAACCACTTGCATTTCTTTGAAGGTCACCGATAGCAATGTTTTATTTGCAGGGATACAATTGCTGCATTAGTCTTAAATGTAGAGTGTTTCAAAGACCTCACAAGAGTCTTAAACACCGGAATTTCATAGATACCATGAGTAAACAATATCAATGGGTCACTCCAGACTCAGATCTACTGGAGAAAGAAGAAACTAAAGTCCGTCCACCGGCGATGTACAACGTAATTTTAAATAACGATGATTACACCCCGATGGACTTTGTTATTGAAATTCTTGAACGTTTTTTTTCCATGGACTTGGAAAAAGCAACGCAAGTGATGCTCAAAGTGCATTACGATGGCAAAGCAATCTGCGGAACATTTACGGCGGAAGTTGCGGAAACCAAGGTGGCGCAAGTCACCATGTATGCAAAGGAAAATGAGCATCCACTGTTATGTACAATGGAGCAAGCGTAATGTTTGCTTGAACAACTTAGTTGTTCTTTGGGGAGGTACTTATGCTGAATAAAGAATTAGAATCCAGTCTCAACAGTGCGTTTGCCCGAGCTAGGGATAAGCGTCATGAGTTTATGACGGTTGAACACCTGTTATTAGCTCTGTTAGACAATGAGGCTGCTCAGGAAGCGTTAAAAGCGTGCCAAGCAGACCTCGACGTATTGCGTAAAGAACTTGACGCATTCATCGATCAAACAACACCTCTCATTCCTGAAAATGACGAAACCCGAGAAACGCAACCGACGCTAAGCTTCCAACGCGTCCTTCAACGCGCAGTTTTCCATGTTCAGTCCTCTGGGCGCAGCGAAGTGAGCGGTGCGAATGTGCTGGTGGCCATCTTTAGTGAGCAAGAGTCCCATGCGGCTTACTTGCTCAAGAAAAACGACATCAGCCGTCTTGATATTGTTAACTATATTTCGCACGGGATTACCAAGTCACCGCAATCGGGTGAAGAAGACGATAACCAATCTGGCATGTTTGGTGAGGAGCAAGCGAGCGAAGAGGCAAGCTCTGAAGACCGTTTAGAGAACTTTGCCACCAACCTTAACCAGTTAGCTAAGAAAGGTAACATCGACCCACTGATTGGCCGCGATAAAGAGCTTGAACGTACCATCCAAGTGCTTTGCCGTCGTCGTAAAAATAACCCATTATTGGTGGGCGAAGCTGGGGTAGGTAAGACCGCAATTGCCGAAGGCTTAGCGTGGCGCATCGTTGAAGGTCAAGTGCCAGAAGTGATCCAAGATAGCGTGATCTATTCGTTAGACATAGGTTCACTATTGGCGGGCACCAAGTACCGTGGTGATTTTGAGAAACGTTTCAAAGCCATCTTGCGTCAGCTTGAAAAAGAAGACGATGCGGTATTGTTCATTGACGAGATCCACACCATCATTGGTGCAGGGGCTGCGTCCGGTGGCCAGGTGGATGCTGCAAACTTGATTAAGCCTCTACTAAGTAGTGGCAAACTTCGCTGTATCGGCTCAACTACCTATCAAGAGTACAGCAACATCTTTGACAAAGAACGAGCGCTTTCACGTCGCTTCCAGAAAATCGATGTGGTTGAACCATCGCTCGATGACACCACCAAGATTTTGATGGGTCTGAAACCAAAATACGAAGCTCACCACGAAGTTCGCTACACCAAGCAAGCTTTGCGTGCAGCAGTAGAGTTGTCTGCCAAGTACATTAATGAGCGTCATCTGCCTGATAAAGCGATTGATGTTATCGATGAAGCTGGGGCACGTTGTCGCTTAGTTCCTGCCAGTCGCCGTAAGAAAACTGTCGGCGTTTCTGACATCGAGACCATGGTCGCTAAGATGGCACGTATCCCTGAAAAGTCCGTCTCTTCAACGGATAAAGATATTCTTGCCAAACTAGAAGGCAAGATGAAGATGCTAGTGTTTGGACAAGACCCAGCCATCGAAGTGTTGTCTGAAGCTATCAAACTCAGCCGTGCTGGCTTGGGAGCCGATAACAAACCTGTTGGCTCATTCTTGTTTGCAGGCCCAACAGGGGTAGGTAAAACTGAAGTGACAGTTCAGCTATCCAAACTGCTAGGTGTTGAGCTGCTTAGATTCGATATGTCGGAATACGGTGAACGCCACTCTGTTAGCCGCTTGATTGGTGCACCTCCAGGTTACGTTGGCTACGATCAAGGTGGTCTATTGACAGATGCCGTGATCAAACACCCGCATGCGGTGGTTCTGCTTGACGAAATCGAGAAGGCTCACCCAGATATCTTTAACTTGTTGCTACAAGTGATGGATAACGGCACGTTAACGGACAACAACGGCCGTAAAGCCGATTTCCGCAATGTTATCTTGGTGATGACAACTAACGCAGGTGTGGCAGAGACAGAGAAGAAATCTATCGGTCTTATTCAGCAAGATCATAGCTTTGATGCTATGGGTGAGATCAAGAAGGTATTCACTCCTGAGTTCCGTAACCGTTTGGATAACATCATCTGGTTTAACAGCTTGGATGAAGAAGTTATCAGCTTGGTGGTTGATAAGTTCATTGTTGAGCTGCAAGCCATGCTGGACTCTCGTGGAGTCTCAATGGAAGTATCGCAAGATGCTCGTCATTGGTTGGCTGAGAAAGGCTATGACAAGGCAATGGGTGCTCGTCCAATGGGTCGTGTTATCCAAGACAGCTTGAAGAAGCCACTTGCCAATGAGCTGTTGTTTGGCTCACTAGTCAATGGCGGTACCGTGAGGGTAACCTTGAAAGATGGAGAACTAGATTTCCATTACGTGGATAAAGCGAAAGAAGCAGCAATCCACTAAGGTTTAAACTGAACAGAATGACAATGCCCACCTCAAGGTGGGCATTTTTTTGCCCGCTAGAAGAGAGCTCTAGGTGGCAAGCAACAAAAAGCGGAGCACTTAGGCTCCGCTTTTTGTTTTAATGCTGCAGATTAACGCGCACGGAAGACGATACGGCCTTTAGATAGATCGTATGGAGTCATCTCTACAGTTACTTTGTCACCAGTAAGAATACGGATGTAGTTCTTACGCATTTTACCAGAGATGTGTGCAGTTACTACGTGACCGTTTTCTAGCTCTACACGGAACATAGTGTTTGGAAGAGTGTCAAGGACAGTGCCTTGCATCTCAATTACGTCTTCTTTGGCCATTTAACCCTCTTTGAAAATTGGCAATTTTTTAACGAACGAATTCTGCCGTTAAAAAAGAAAAAAGTAAAGTTGCGGCGTATTCTACCCTCGCCACATCTGATTTACTAGCCTTTGATGAGGCTTAAAGCGTACTTTATAGCTCATAGCTTGGCATTGATCGATTTGGTAGCCAAGATAGAGCCACTGTTTTGACGCTTGTTTGCAGTAGGCGATCTGGAGCAGAACCGAGAGTGTGCCTAAGGATATCTCACAATCTGGGTCGTAAAAGGTGTAAAACGCTGAAGCGCAGTTGTCCATTACGTCAGTAACAGCCACCGACACCAGTTTGTCATCTAAGTACACATGGAGGTATTGAGTCGTGAGCCATTGATTTGTCGAGAACTCTTCAAATTCTTTCTTTTTTGGGGGATACATACTGCCTTGTTGGTGCCTGGCATTGATGTATCGCTCATAAAGCTCAAACCAGTCATCGTCCAAGGTCGGTTTCATCTGCCATTCAACACGACTGGCTTGCTTTATCAATCTCTTATGACTTTTACTTGGTTGGTAATCAGGAATATTGACTCGAAGTGATTCACAGGCGCTGCATTCATCGCATTGCGGCTTGTATATGGTGTTACCACTGCGACGAAAACCATTCGCCATCAGTAACTCATATCCGCCATTAGTGTGGAGGGCTTGATCCATGACCACAGCCACTCGTTCTTGTTGATCGTCCAAATAGCTACAGGGATGATTTTCTGTCAGCCCTATGCGAATTAGGGTTTGATCTTTATTCTTCATCAACTCTCCGAGTGGATTGGATTAGGCAGTTGCTGCGGTGCATAGCAGCGCTTTTCTAAGCTTAGTTCACCTAGATCGATTAGATACTGAGTAAATTCTTCGCGAGGCAGTTCTTGAGCGCCTAGAGATGCAAGATGCGGGTTCATTAGCTGGCAATCGATGAGCTCTCCGCCAGACTTAGCAAAATGATGGCAGAAGTACCACAGCGCCGCCTTCGAGGCATTCGTTGCCAGGCTAAACATAGATTCGCCACAAAATATTTTTCCAACGGATACGCCATATAAACCACCCACCAGTTGCTCATCTTGCCATACCTCAACGGAGTGAACTCGCCCAAGGTTGGCCAACTGCTGATAAGCTTTGCGCATTTCAGGCAGTAACCAGGTTTCTTGGGCGGTGCGGGTATTAGCGCATCGTTCAATCACTTGGTCAGTTGCTCGATTGATTGAAATATCGTAATTCGACTTTTTCAAAAACTTTTTAAGACTTTTTGATGGTTTGAAGGTCTTAGGATCAAACACAGCACGAATTTTCGGTGACCACCACAAAATCGGTTCGTCGGCGCTGTACCAAGGAAATATGCCCTTGTTGTAGGCTGCAAGTAAACGATTTGGTGAGAGATCTCCACCCATTGCTAATAACCCGTCGGGTTCGGCGAGTGCTTCATGGGTTGGTGGGAATAGCACACTATTAGGTGCCAGTTCGGGCAAGTAAATTTTCATGCTTTAAGTTTGACAGTTTTTTGGAGAAGTGAAATGCGAAAGTGGCTACTTATGTTACTGGTTATACCAGTTTTTTGTTCCGCAGCCTATCAGAGAAATCAAGCACAGCCGGTAAAAGAGGTGGTTTTTGGTCAGATACAAACCGTGCGGTATATCACCCAGCAAGAGATTGTCGAATCGCAAAAAAGTGGTTGGAACACGCTCGCCGGGGCGACCATAGGTGGTCTGATTGGCAACCAATTTGGTGGAGGACATGGTAAAGAAGTCGCGACGGTAGTCGGTGCGCTGGCGGGGGCGCATATTGCCAGTAATCAAGGCCCGAGCGTCTATAAAGTGGAACACAAGCTGGTCGAGTTGCTGATCGAAACTAAGAAAGATGAACTGATTAATGTTATTCAAGACGTTGACCGCAACATGCTGTTTGAAAGTGGCGACAAGGTAAGAATTTTATATTTTGATGGCTATGTTCGTGTCGATCGTAGCTACTAGGCGCTCGAGTGACCAATATTTATCCGATAACCTCATCGAAAATGGAGGGTGAAGTATTTGCCTTAAGAAAAGTTAGGGTCAATTGGCTTTACCCCCTAGCCAAGTCTCATGTTTTTGGCTAGTCTGCAAAAACGAAAAATTTTAGCGTGCCTGTAAATTATTAATTACAGGTGTACAAAGGATGATACAAATCAATGGAAAGCCTGACATTACAACCTATCCAAGTCGTATCCGGTGAAGTTAACTTGCCCGGCTCTAAAAGTGTTTCTAACCGAGCTTTGCTGCTCGCTGCGCTAGCAAACGGTAAGACTCGTTTAACTAACCTGTTAGACAGTGACGATATTCGTCATATGTTGAATGCTTTGGAAAAGCTTGGCGTGAGCTACCAGCTTTCCGAAGACAAAACAGTCTGTGAAGTCGAAGGTTTAGCTGGAGCATTCGATGCACCGCAAGCTTTAGAGTTGTTCCTTGGCAACGCAGGTACCGCAATGCGTCCACTAGCTGCCGCACTTTGCTTAGGCGGTGGTGAGTACGTACTCACTGGTGAGCCTCGCATGAAAGAGCGTCCAATCGGCCACCTTGTTGACGCACTCGTCGATGCTGGAGCAGATGTTGAATACCTTGAAAACGATGGTTTCCCACCGCTTAAGATCAAAGGCACAGGTCTCAAAGGCGGAAAAGTGTCGATTGATGGCTCGATCTCAAGCCAGTTCCTTACGGCATTCTTGATGTCAGCGCCAATGGCTCAAGGGGATATCGAAATTGAGATTGAAGGCGAATTGGTATCTAAGCCATACATCGATATTACTTTGCATATCATGAAGCAATTTGGTGTTGAGGTCGAAAACCAAGATTACAAACGTTTTGTGGTTAAAGCGGGTCAAATTTACCAAGCACCAGGTGATTTCTTAGTGGAAGGCGATGCTTCATCGGCGTCTTATTTCTTGGCTGCTGCTGCAATTAAAGGTGGCGAGATCAAGGTTACTGGTATTGGTAAAAACAGTATCCAAGGTGACATTCAATTTGCCGATGCTCTTGAGAAAATGGGTGCTGAAATTGAGTGGGGAGATGACTACGTGATCTCTCGTAAAGGCGAACTGAAGGCAGTGGATATGGACTACAACCACATCCCTGATGCAGCAATGACTATCGCCACGACAGCTCTGTTTGCCGAAGGCACGACCGCAATCCGTAACGTGTACAACTGGCGCGTAAAAGAGACTGATCGTCTATCAGCGATGGCGACAGAATTGCGTAAAGTGGGTGCAGAAGTGGAAGAGGGTGAAGATTACATCATCATTAACCCACCTAAGCAGCTAACTCATGCTGCAATCGATACCTACGATGACCACCGTATGGCGATGTGCTTCTCACTGGTGGCGTTAAGCGATACGCCTGTGACTATCAATGATCCTAAGTGTACGTCTAAGACGTTCCCGGATTATTTTGATAAGCTGGAAGGGTTGAAGGGCGGGACGGCTGCGCCTAAGGGTTAAAGGAACGGCTGCGCCTAAGGGCTAAAGGGAAAATCAAAAAATGGTTAATTTTTTGTTTTCGAACCTTTAGCCCTTAATCCCTTTAACCCTTCAACGTAAACTCTTTAGAAAGCTGAATCGCAAGATACTTAAACATGTTGAAAACTGCGGTAGTTTTCTCTGTTGGCAGGCCTTTGTCATCTAAAAAGAAATTGCCTTTAAAAATCAGTACGCCTTCTTTTTCTTCTACAGAGTCAGCACGCATTCCGTCGATGTAGTCATCGTGCTCTTGCATTACATTGTTGGCAATTAGAAGTAGGTCAAATTCGCTAATTGCTTTCTTAGCTTCACTCATAATCTTTCTCTGCTTTACTCAAAAGGTAGTTAATTTTGTCATGCAAGCATTGGCTTGCAGATTTAGGCGCATTTTTAACTCGCCAACAAGAAAAATTCAAGTCTCTAACACCTTGGACGAATAAAAGAGTGTCGCTAACAGGGCTAGACAAGCGCCTGATTTTGAGGGTAACAATAATAAGAGTTTTTGTGAGCAATCACGAATAACCGTCTATTTCTCTAGTTTATCTATTGATGAATCATTAGTATGGCGGCGTTTAATTTCTGCCGATAGTGTTTTCATTGCTGATGAGACGAGCAGTTGAGAGCGATTTGTCAAAAACAGGTTGACCTTCTCGAAAACTCGCACAATAGTAAAAAAAGAAGAAACGTATCAGTATGGTATGCGCTAAATTGCGCAGTCTAATGGGGACGATTGAGTCAATATGGGTAAATCTCTAGTAATAGTGGAGTCACCTGCCAAAGCGAAAACTATTAACAAGTACCTTGGCAAAGACTTCATTGTAAAGTCGAGTGTGGGTCACGTACGTGATCTGCCTACGGCTGGCCAGAGCAGCGGCACGAAAGCTGCGGCCATTTCAACCAAGGGTATGAGCCCTGAAGAGAAAGCTCGTATCAAGAAAGAAAAAGATCGCAAAGCACTGATCAAAAAGATGGGCATTGACCCATACAATGGCTGGGAACCTAACTACCAGATCCTGCCGGGTAAAGAAAAAGTCGTTGCGGAGCTACAGAAACTTGCGAAAGACGCTGACCACGTTTATCTCGCAACCGATTTGGACCGCGAGGGAGAAGCTATTGCGTGGCACCTTCGTGAGATCATCGGTGGCGATGAAGAACGTTACAAGCGCGTTGTATTCAACGAAATTACCAAAAATGCTATCCAACAAGCGTTCGAAACTCCGGGCGAGCTGAACATGGATGGTGTTAATGCTCAGCAAGCACGTCGCTTTATGGACCGTGTTGTGGGCTTTATGGTGTCACCTCTACTTTGGAAAAAAGTAGCGCGTGGTCTATCAGCAGGTCGTGTACAGTCGGTAGCCGTGAAGCTACTGGTTGAACGTGAGCGTGAGATCAACGCATTTATCCCTGAAGAGTTCTGGGATATCCATGCTGACACCAAAACGGCATCTCAAGCAGACTTCCGACTATTAGTGGCGCAGAAGAACGGCTCGGCGTTTAAGCCAGTGAACCAGCAGCAGGCCGACGAAGCGGTTACGGTACTTAAAAGCGCTGACTACGAAGTTTGTAAGCGTGAAGATCGCCCAACCAGCAGTAAGCCATCAGCACCATACATCACCTCAACACTGCAGCAAGCGGCGAGTACTCGTCTAGGCTATGGTGTTAAGAAGACCATGATGCTGGCTCAGCGCCTCTATGAGGGGGGTTACATCACTTATATGCGTACTGACTCGACTAACTTGAGTTCAGAGGCTGTAGACGCGGTACGTGGCTTTATCGGTTCTGAGTTTGGTGATGATTATCTACCAGCGAAACCGCTAAAATACGGTAGCAAAGAGGGTGCGCAAGAAGCGCACGAAGCGATCCGTCCATCAAGCGTTGAAGTAAAAGTTGATGACCTACAAGGTATGGAAGCGGACGCTCACAAACTTTACCAGCTAATCTGGAACCAGTTTGTTGCCTGTCAGATGACACCTGCGAAGTACGATTCAACGACACTAAGTGTGAAAGCTGCGGAGTTTACCTTAAAGGCGAAAGGTCGAATCCTTAAGTTTGATGGTTGGACTCGAGTACAGCGTCCACTGGGTAAAAATGAAGATCAGATCCTGCCTGCGGTACAAATCGGCGACAAGTTAACGCTTGAAGCGCTCGATCCAAAGCAGCACTTCACCAAGCCACCAGCACGCTTCACTGAAGCGGCGCTAGTTAAAGAGCTTGAGAAGAAAGGCATTGGTCGTCCATCGACTTACGCATCAATCATCTCAACCATCCAAGATCGTGGCTATGTAAAAGTTGAGCAGCGTCGTTTCTATGCTGAAAAGATGGGTGAGATCGTTTCAGACCGTCTTGATGATAGCTTCAATGACCTGATGAACTACGACTTCACCGCGCGTATGGAAGAGAAACTCGACCAGATCGCTGAAGGTGAAGCGGTATGGAAAGGCGTACTGGATAACTTCTTTGCAGACTTCACTTCAGATCTAGAAAAGGCTGAACTGGATGAAGCAGAAGGCGGCATGCGTCCAAACAACATTGTTGAAACAGACATCGAGTGTCCGACCTGTGGTCGTAATATGGGCATCCGTACTGCATCAACAGGCGTATTCCTGGGCTGTTCTGGTTACGCACTGCCACCTAAAGAGCGTTGTAAGACAACCATCAACCTAGGTGACGAAGAGGGCATCATCAACGTACTTGAAGAAGACGTTGAAACTGCAGCACTACGTGCGAAAAAGCGTTGTCCTAAGTGTGAAACGGCGATGGATGCGTACCTAATTGACGAAAAGCGTAAGCTACACGTTTGTGGTAACAACCCGAACTGTGATGGTTACATCGTTGAAAAAGGTGAGTTCAAAGTTAAAGGTTACGATGGCCCTGTCGTTGAATGTGACAAGTGTGGCTCTGACATGGAGCTGAAAAACGGTCGCTTCGGTAAATACATGGACTGTACCAGCGCCGATTGTAAAAACACGCGTAAAATCCTGAAAAACGGTGAAGTCGCTCCACCAAAAGAAGACCCAGTGCACTTCCCTGAGCTTCCGTGTGAAAACTCAGATGCGTACTTTGTACTTCGCGATGGTGCGTCAGGTCTGTTTATGGCAGCAAGTAACTTCCCGAAATCGCGTGAAACACGTGCGCCGCTTGTCGCTGAGCTTGTGCAGTACAAAGAACGTATTTCTGATAAGTTCAAGTACCTGACAACCGCACCTACTGAGGATCCAGACGGTCGTCCGACCGTGGTTCGATTTAGTCGTAAGACCAAAGAGAACTATGTTCGCTCAGAAGAAAACGGTAAGCCATCAGGCTGGACTGCGCTATACATTGACGGTAAATGGGAAATTACCGACAAACGCAAGAAGCCTAAAGCGGAAAGCAAAGCCTAACAAATCGACAAAGCAGCCTGAATTGGCTGCTTTTTTTTACATCAAATCTGTGTAATGTCGCAACGCCAACTCTCCTTGAATGCGCTATGGTTAATTCATACTAAAGAAAAAAATAAAACAGAATTAACGTCAGTCGCGAGGAAGTTGAGTGAAATTAAAGGGCTCACTAAAAGCACGTCTTATAGCAATCACGTTCACCGCATTACTACCCGCTATAGGCATCATCCTAGCTAATACATGGTTTCAGTTCACCTATGAACGAGGCAAGGTGTTTGAACATGCCGATCTCGTCGCTAAATCACTGCTTGATGAACAACTGGAAATCATCACTAATACCAAGCATTTTTTGATTGCTTTGAGTCGCCGTCAAGAACTGCAAGATACTCATTCGGCGCAGTGTATTGAGGCGGTGCGAGAGGGGGTCGAGCTAAACCCTTATGTGGTCAATATTGGTGTGCCGGACATCAATGGTGATCTTAACTGTAACGCAACACCCCTTAATCGTAAGGTCAATGTGGCGGACAGGCCCTACATTCGTGCGGCTATGGACAGAAGAATGTTCTCTATTGGTCAATTTCAAACTGACCGTGCTGCTGGTGTCACGTCGATCAATTTTGCCTACCCTGTCTACCGCCGAGAGGGTGGGATTGTAGGAGCCGTTGTTGCAGTCGTATCACTCAATTGGTGGAGCGAGAGACTCGCTAAAGCTGATCTTCCTCCTCAGACCGTCGGTCTAATCATAGATGCCAACAACCAAGTGATTGCCTCCCATTATGGTTCACTGATCAGTAATGAAATGGAGGTTCTCAGCGGCAGTGAATTGGACCTTTCGAATTCAGGGACGTTTGAGTTTACCGATAATGATGGCATCGATCGTCTAGCTGTCAGTCGGCCACTATTTGTTGATAACTCTTATGCGGGAGTGAGGTTCGTTATCTCGATGCCCGCAGATCTCGCCTATCAGCCAGTATATACCTCACTAACTCGCAACATCGCTTTGCTTGGTCTTGGCTATGTGCTTTTTATTCTGCTGCTATGGTGGGGCTTTGCTAACAATATTATAAAGCCGATTTTTTCGTTGCTGAAAACCTCTAAGAGCTTCGTTGATCGCGCTGACAAAAATGTCGGTGGGCAATTGGGGCAGTTAAATGACTTCTATGTGCGATTCAAACACACACTGGAATACCAAGAAGAGCTTAAAAATCAGCTCGAAGTGAGCGAAATAGAACTGACGCAAACATGCCAGCGCTTGAGTAACTTACTCGACCACCTGCCATTTGGCGTTATCGAATGGGATAAAGACCTTTTAATCACACGTTGGTCTCCAGAGTGCGAGCGAGTTTTCTATACTCCAGAGAGTGAAGTGTCTGGCACTAATATTAGTCAGCTTCCATTGCTAATAAAGCCCCAATTTTTAAGTTTTGAGCAAGACCTGCTCGAATTACAATCGGGAAAACGCAGCGCAGTGACTTGTGAAACCAAGTTGTGTATCGAAAATATCGTTGAGAAAGATCTAAGCTGGCGATTGGTGGGTATTTATGACCAGCAACAAGCGTTCACTGGCGTACTTGGTATGTTCGAAAACGTCACTAAACAAGTCGAGTATCAACGTGAACTCGAGTATCACGCTAAGTTTGATACATTAACTGGTTTACCTAACCGCTACTCAGCACTGCTCGAGATATCTCAACGTATTGAGCGTGAAGAAGCCTGTAGTGTTATTTTGTTTGATATTCAGGATCTAAAACGAATCAACGATCATTTTGGCCATGAGATGGGGGATATGCTTTTGGTCGAATTGGCGGAGCGATTGTCTAAGCGCCTTGACCCAGACGAATCCTTATTCCGCTGGGGAGGCAATGAATACCTGTTGATGGTACCACTGGTTAATGTAGAGATGATCACTGCGCGTATTGCCCAGTATCGAGCTTGGTTTGCCAAACCTGTGGTCATAGGGCACAGGACTCATGTAACACAAGTGATTGTAGGTGTAGCGACTTCTAAAGAGCAATTTGATGCCGCTAGTGACATTATCCGCTGTGCGGATATAGCGGTCTACTTTGCTAAAGCTGATCGTCAAATCACTCGTTTCTATGAACCCGAGATGACTAAATTAGGTAGCGCTCAGTTTGAACTGCAAGCTGAGCTAAATACCGCATTAGAGAAAGACGAGTTCTTCCTGGTCTTTCAGCCGATCTTAAACAGCGATACAGAGGTGATAGAGTCTGCAGAAGCTTTATTACGTTGGCGGCATCCTGACAGAGGGGTGGTACCACCGAATGAGTTCATACCAGTCGCAGAGGATACTGGGCTCATCGTGCCGATCGGCGAGTGGGTGATTGAACAAGCGGTGAAGCAGATTGTTGTGTGGCGAGCGATGGGGTCAGAGATAAAAGATATTTCAGTCAACGTTTCGACACTTCAACTCAATGACCCATCACTTGTGACATATATATCCGGCGCTTTGGAACGACATCACTGCGATCCAAATTGGCTAACTATTGAGGTCACCGAGACCGCATTACTCGCAGGACAGAAGGAGGCACTAGATAAAATTGACCAATTGAGAAAGCTAGGCATCAAAATTGCTTTAGATGATTTTGGGACAGGTTATTCGAGCCTCAGTTATCTCAATCAACTCCCACTCGATAAATTGAAAGTGGATAGGAGTTTCATCAGCCAAATAGGCTCGGACGACAAACAAGTATTGTTAGATGCCATTTTCCTAATAGCTCATGGACTTAAGCTCAAAGTGGTTGCTGAGGGTATTGAGACTCAAGCTCAACATCAGTATTTGCTAAGTCGAAATTGTGAGTATCTCCAAGGCTACTACTTCGGCAAGCCCGTAGAAAAAAGACAATTTGATCGTTTACTAAGCAGTGAAAGATGCACTAAATGAGTGCAATGTTGCACCATATTAACCAAATAGAAACACAATCGACACAAAAAAAGTTTAGTTTGGTTTGACCAGAATAAAACGCTAATTTAGTGATTGTAATTGCATATAATTTTCGCTAAAAATGGTGCATTAAAGCGCATTACATCAAGTATAGAGGTCTGCTGGATGCGCAAAAAACGACCTCTCTAAAGGAAATTACGCTTAGTTTGCCGAAATTTGTATTTATCTCCCTACAAAAATAGGGGATAAGGCCTCATTTCTTTCAAATTGGGCTCACGGTGTGGGCAACAATCCCCTCGCTAGAAGTTCATGGATCGGACTCATTCTCCTCTCTACAAGCTTCTACACCTGTTGTTCACACTGATGTGAATAAAATATAAATATGGAGATATAAAAATGGCTGGTGTTTTAGGTATGATTCTCGCAGGTGGCGAAGGCTCCCGTTTACGTCCACTGACAGAATCACGTAGTAAACCCTCGGTACCTTTCGGCGGCAGTTACCGTCTGATCGATTTCGCTTTAAACAACTTTGTAAATGCTGACCTAATGCGTATCTATGTCCTGACGCAGTTTAAGTCGCAGTCACTATACCTTCATATGAAAAAGGGTTGGAACCTATCAGGTATTACCGACCGCTTCATCGATCCAGTACCTGCGCAAATGCGTGATGGTAAGCGCTGGTATGAAGGCACCGCAGATGCTATCTATCAAAATATTCGCTTTATTGAACTGGCTAACCCAGACCAAGTGGCTATCTTTGGTTCGGACCACATCTATAAGATGGATATCCGTCAAATGCTTGATTTCCATAAACGAATGGAAGCGAAGTTGACCGTATCTGCGATTCGTATGCCACTTGAAGAAGCATCAGAATTTGGTGTTATTGAAGTCGATGCGAGCGGTAAGATGATCGGATTCCAAGAAAAACCTGAGAATCCTAAATCTATCCCAGGTTCCCCAAATGAAGCACTGGTTTCTATGGGTAACTACATTTTTGATTCAGAAGCCTTGTGCGCTGAACTACGTGTTGATGCGGAGAACGAGAACTCCAGCCATGACTTTGGTAAAGACATCATTCCTAAGATGTTCCCAGAGGGTGAGGTTTACGTTTATGACTTCTCAACCAACAAGATCAGCGGCGAAAAAGATACGACGTACTGGCGCGATGTAGGTACTATCGATTCTTACTGGGCGGCGCACATGGATCTTCTTGAGCAAGATCCTAAGTTCTCACTTTACAACCGTAGCTGGCCGCTACACACCTACTACCCACCACTTCCACCGGCAACATTCGTCGATGCTCAAGAGCGAAAAGTAAAAGTGACTGACAGCTTGATTGCAGGTGGTAGTTACGTTCAGGGCTCAGAAATCTATAAATCTGTTTTGGGCTATCGAAGCAACGTTGCGGCAGGTTCACATATTAGCGAATCGATCCTTTTAGGTGATACCAAAGTTGGTGCAGGATGTACGATTCGCCGAGCAATTATTGATAAAGATGTAGAAATCGCTCCAGGGACTGTTATCGGTGAAGATCTAGAGCTAGATCGTAAGCGTTTCCACGTATCACCTGACGGTATCGTAGTTATTAAGAAAGGATCGAAAATTGGATTCTAAACTAAATATTTGGTTTACAGTTTCCGAAGCTGAAGGGCTAGTAAAAAGTGGTGGCTTGGCAGATGTTGCCAAGGCACTGCCGAAAGCGCTTCAAAACCTTGGCCACGATGTGGCCATTGTTATTCCAGCCTATCAAAAACTTCCAGGCAAATCGGAAGCTGAAATCGTACTTCATACAGAGCTAGATTACTGGCCACACATTCAATACAGCGTAAGAAAGTTAGCCTTAGATGGTGTCACTGTATTCGCTGTCGAGTGTGATAAGTATTTTGACCGCCCAGAACTATATGCAGAAGCCAATGAAGCATACCCAGATAATGGTGAGCGCTTTGGTTTCTTTGCTTCAGCAGCATTGGACATGATCCCTAAACTGGGCGTACGTCCAGACATTGTTCATGCGAATGACTGGCACACTGGATTGGTGCCATTTTTGTTGAAAACACGTTACGAGCACGACTCAAGATACCAGCCAATTAAGAGTGTTTTGACGGTTCACAATGCTATTTTCAAGGGGATCTACTCTTATCACGACTTGGAGATCATTCCTGAACTTAACTTGTCTGGAATGGAGCACCTTAGATACGGTGAAAACTGCATCAGTATGCTTCGAGCAGGGGTGAACCACGCAGATAAAGTTAACGCAGTAAGCCCTAATTACGCATCAGAACTGATGACTGCTTTGGGCTCACACGGCATGGTGGATGATTTTGTCCATCGAAGTGCGGATCTTTATGGCATCTTGAACGGCTGTGATTACAGCGAGTGGAACCCTCAAACGGACAAACACATCGATACCCACTTTGGTATTGAAAACATGCTTGAAGGTAAAGCGGCTAACAAATCTGCCCTGCAAGGGGAAGTGGGATTGCCGAAACAGTCTTTGCCAATGTACGGTATGGTGTGCCGATTGACACACCAAAAAGGTTTCCACTACTTATTGCCAATTTTGCGCCAATTCCTGCTCAATGACGTGCAGTTGGTTATTGTGGGCACTGGCGAACCGGAAGTCGCAAAGAACCTTCATCAAATAGCCTCAGAATTTCCTGACAAATTTGCGTTTGTGGAAGCGTACAACAATCGACTTGCACACCTCGTGGAAGCAGGAAGTGACTTCTTCTTGATGCCATCGGAATTCGAAGCTTGTGGTTTGAATCAAATCTACAGCATGGCCTATGGCACATTGCCTATCGTGCGCGCTGTTGGTGGATTAAAAGATACGGTCACTGACTTTGACCAAGATCGAGCAAATGCAACAGGTTTTTGTTTTGATGATCCAGAGCCTTACGCCTTGCTGGCTGTCATGCAGCGTTCATTGATTGTTTATTTGCAACACCCGGAGCAAATTCAATCGATTCAACGTAACGCCATGGAAAGAGACTTTAGTTGGGAGGATTCAGCCAAGGAATACTTGGCAATGTATCACTCTGCAATGGTGAGTCATCGCCATTAAGCAAAAAAACTCATGTAAAGCCTCCTTAACTGGAGGCTTTTTTGTAACATTTTGCTAGGCTTTATAAATAGGCGAGGGCTGGGTTAGTCATACAAATTGTGCTAGGCTTCTTGCTCTGATTTTTCATACCAACCGATTTATCAATATTTAATGACCATGGCTGAAAACTTGCTATTTCACAAAACATATCGACATGCCACCAGCGATGAATGGGTGGTATTTGTGCATGGGGCAGGAGGAAGCTCTTCGATTTGGTTTAAGCAGATCAAAGCTTACCGCCAACACTTTAATTTGCTCTTAGTAGACCTTCGTGGTCATGGTCGTTCAAATCAGCTAATCAAAGACATCATTTCCAGCGAGTACACTTTTAAAGATGTATCTCAAGATGTGCTTAAAGTGCTCGATCACCTCAAAATTCAATCGGCACATTTTGTTGGTATGTCGTTGGGTACTATTATCGTCCGTAGCTTGGCAGAGCAAGCTTCGGAGCGCGTGAAATCAATGGTGCTTGGTGGCGCTGTGACCCGTTTTAACGCTCGTTCTCAATTCTTGGTCAAGGTGGGCGATCTTAGTAAGCACATGATCCCATACATGTGGCTTTATCGTCTGTTCGCATTTATTGTGATGCCACAACGAAGCCAGAAAGAATCACGACACTTGTTTATTCGAGAAGCGAAGAAGCTGTGTCAGAAGGAGTTCAAACGCTGGTACACGCTTGCCGCTGACGTTAATCCTCTGATGAAGTATTTCAAGGATAAAGACATTTCTATCCCGACGCTCTACCTTATGGGTGATAGAGATTACATGTTTATCCAGCCAGTGAAAGAGATGGTGAGAGTGCACAATGAAAGTATGCTGGTAGAAATTCCAGACTGCGGGCATGTGTGTAATGTGGAGAAGCCTGAAGAGTTTAATCAGGCCTCGATTGCTTTCATCCAGCGATTCGCTTGATATAGTCTGACAGCTGCAATCTGCATCGCTTTACTCTAGCGCCTGACCGCAATTCCAGCAGATAGAAAACTGAGCCTCAATCCACTCGTTACACTGACGGCAGCGCCAATCTGGTGCTGCCGTTGTTTGTTTAGCTTGAAACTCATTAATGATGCTTTGCGCTGCTAACTCTCGCTCTGTGTCAAACAGCCACACGTAAGGCTCGCTGTCTTCCCCAAAAGGCAGCTCCCCCTGCAAGCCAAACAGTCCTTCACCTCGCACTTCGGCTCGAATATCCCTAGATTTTAGCAATTCGCAAACAATGTGTGCCTCTGGTGGGGTTGCCGCAATGTAGATTTTCATCAGTTACCCCGCAGAAGTGCCACTCGGTACAGCTCTGAACTTACCTAGAATCCACTTCGCAGCCATCGGGAACACGCCTAACAGAGCAAAAGATACGAGCACAGCAGGTGAGACAATCCCTGACAAGGTTTCAATCTGAGCTAGCTGAGTACCCGCATTCACGTACACAGCAGTGCCTGCTAACATACCAATTTGAGAAACGATGTAGAATTTTGCCACGGAAATAGGTGTCAGTCCCATCACCAAGTTAATCAGGAAGAATGGAAATACAGGGATCAGACGTAACGAGAAGAGATAAAAAGCGCCATCTCGCTCAACCCCTTTATTAATCGCATCAAGTTTGCTGCCAAACTTCTCCTGAACCCAATCTTTTAGCAAGTAACGACTACTTAAAAAGGCCAATGTTGCCCCTAGTGTGCTGGCAAAGGAAACCAGCAGTAAGCCAGTTCCAAAACCAAACAGCGCTCCTGCGAGCAAAGTCACCACAGCTGCGCCGGGAATTGAAAGGGCAGTGATAGCCACATAAGCAAAGAAATAGCTGCCAGCAGCGATCAAGAAGTTTTCTTGGATAAAGGCACTTAATTGCGCTTGTTGTGCTTTGGCGTTGTCTAGTGTCAGTAATGGGCCAAACTTGATACCAAGGAAAATTATGGTGCCAAGTAACACCACACCTAAGATCAGTTTTTTGTTGATGGCGAGTTTCATGATGAGCTTCCCTTTCAAATTCTATTAAACAGTATGACAGGGAAATAGGATTTTTTCTTTCAAGCTAAATAGAACGAGTAGCTATAATAAATTCAGACAGATAGCAAAAGGGCTAACAGTTGACCGTTAGCCCTTGAAGGAAACAGTTAGTTGATTTGTTGTAGTAGCTCATCACGGCGTGCTTGAGGAACTACCGACCAATGGCTTCCTTTAATCGCCCCTTCGAGTGCCCACAGTAATTCGTGTCCTGGTGCGGTCGATTGACTGGCGCGAATGGCTAAGTAAGCTTTCGCTGCGCCTTGGCGATGCAACTCTTCAACACTGTTGATGCCCGCTTTTTTCAGCATGCGTTCAGAAGCCAACCGTAAATTGGGTAAATCTTTAAGGCGTGTCGGTTTAGCTTGAGCTTGTTGCTGCTTTTCTTGACGAGCAATGGAGAGTGCGTGTGTTGCTTCTGCGAATATATCGCTCGGATTCTGCCACTGCTCTTGAGGCACGGCAAAATATTTGGTCACGACAGGAAAGCCGCGCTTTTTGTATACGTAGGGCTCAAGGCCTTGTTCACGATAGTATTGTGCTTTGACGCTGTCTGCTCGAATGTAGAGGGTTTCACCTACCACAAGTGCGAACATGACTTCATCGGCAAACACGCCAAATCCGCCAAACATTGAGCGAGACTTTATTGTCCCTAACGCTTCGAATAATCTCAGCGAGTCTTTTAAAACTGGTTTATCCATGCTGTGAGTCTCGGTTTAGAAGTTAAGCCACTAAATTTCAGGTCCGAGAAATTAGCAAATCGATGCACATCTAAGAGTGTTCATTCAAACACTTGTAGGAAGGTTTGCATATTTGCCATCGGCAACCCCGCTACCATTTCAAACAAATCCGTTTGAGTTAGGCCGGAAGCTTTGCGTCCCATTTTTTCAAATGGTTTGCCCTGTGCGTGACACGATATATCCAATGTAACGAAGTCAGTTAAATTGCACCTGACTTAGTCAAATCATAGTGAAAAGGCGGAATAAACATCACAATTAGCTCTCCTTAATGTGATCTTGATTCAAATAAAAGCACGCTTGATGCGTGCTTTGTTTCACTTAGGTTTTCGAGATCTTAGTTCAATTTCTGAACTGATTTTCGTTCTACGAGTTCTGGTTGCATTTCGAAAACTCGACGCTCGTGCTCTTTGTCTTTGATTCGCTGAAGTAGCAGTTCAAATGCCGTCTTACCAACACGACGTTTTGGTTGGTGAACCGTAGTCAAAGGTGGCGAGAAGTAACCAGAAAGGTCGATGTTGTCGTAACCGATCACAGACACGTCTTCAGGCACTTTAATGCCTTTCTCTTGGAGGCGGCTCATCAAGCCCAATGCCATTGTGTCGTTAAAACAGAATACCGCTGTTGGGCGCTCTTCACCCATAGCAATAATCTTATCGGCAGCCAGCACCGCGGTGTCACACTCGAAGTTACCTTCAATGATCTTGCTGTCATCGCTTGGCAGGCCCGCTTTGTCCATCGCACGACGAAAGCCTGCGATGCGCTCTTTACAAGCCGCTTTTTCTAAGTGGCCTGATAGGCACATGATGTTGGTGTGGCCATTTTCGATCAGGTATTGCGTCGCTAGATAACCCCCTTCTTCAGAGTTATCAATGATCTTATCTGCACCAGAGCTTTCTGGGCCCCAGTCCATCACCACTTTAGGGATGTCGGCGTGCGAATCGAGCATTTGATGCAACTCTTCTGTCAAATCTGAACACATCACCAAGATGCCATCGACGCGTTTCTCCGCTAGCATGCGAATATAGTCACGCTGCTTTTCGTAGATACCACCAGTATTACATAGGATCAAAGTGTAGCCTTGACGGTAACAATAGCTTTCTACACCGTCGACAACTTCACTGAAAAATGGGTTAGTGGATTGGGTTACCAGCATGCCAATGGTACGAGTCGAGTTACATTTCAAACTACGAGCAACCGCACTTGGGGCATAGTTAAGTTCTTTAACCGCTTTGTTTACTTTCTCTTGAGTAGCTTCAGCAACAAAGCGAGTTTTATTAATTACGTGCGAAACCGTCGTGGTAGAAACTCCAGCAAGACGCGCAACATCTTTAATAGTGGCCATAAGGTTATCCTGAGTTAGCGAATGAGCGATGGTTTGTCATGGGTTTACGCCAAAAACGCACCGAATGGTTAGCTATGGCTCATCGCTAGAATCACATGTACCAAAAACACAAAAACCGCCTATGAACAGCGGTTTACGTTGTTTTCATCTAGAAATCATTTTTTTATCGTTTGCGTTCACAATTTTAGCCCCATATTTGGGGGCTGACAATCACTAATATGCTGATTACTTATTTACAGCTCACACAATATTATAATTTTTTCTAGATTTGATACACCGAACAAGACGCTACTCACCCGATAGGTATTGGCTATCTAACGCCAAAAAGTCAATTAATAGCGTAGAAACTGCGGCGTAAAATCCATACTCGTCGTTGTCTTTGCATGCTTTTACAAACTTAGGCAGCCAGTTAAGTAACTTGTTATTAATAAACTCTTTTTGCTCGGCGAGCGCTTGTTCGAATGCGTCTTCGTCTTCGATTTGGTTAGATTGAATGATGAGATTGCCCAAAAAGTCGAGTTCGACGGCTAAGTGGTCTGCAGGCTCGTTGAAGCCCTCCTGCATACCAATGCCTTTTTCATTCATCAATGCCGCCATTTCTTGTGCAGGAACGTCATTGAGCAGACCAGATTTCCCGACATAGATTGAGGCGTAAGGCAGTGCACCGCCTTTATCTGAGGTAAGAAACAGGTCACAAAAGTCAGCGGCCAACTCAAGTTGTGCATCTTCTCTGTCTTGCAATTTATTCAGGCAGTCAATCAGTGCGCTTGCAGACGTGCTAAGCTTGTCGTTGCTTGCCAGACCTTGAATAAAGGCGCGAATGTCCGCGCTGTGGTAGGCATCAAGTTCTTTGTCTGTCAGTTCAGCAGCAAATAGGCTTGATAGCCACCAATAAATTTCGGCACGCTTTTCATTAAATTGTTTGGTTTCTTGCATGATAGCTTAGCTCCTAAGGCATTGATGCAACGATTATAGCGCATCAAAATGAACAGCATCCGCACAAATTAAGACAAAAAATAACAGCTTATGAAGGACTGTTAACCCAGCCGTTTTCAGTTGTTTCATATCAATAAAAGTGTCGAATTCAGAGGATTTTTCGTCGCTTGGCTAGAAATGTAACCGATTGTGAATAGAATAATAATGAGATTAGAAATATATAAGTGGTACCGATGAGCCATCATATTTTAGTTGTAGAAGACGACATTGTTACCCGCAGCAAGTTGGCGGGATATTTTCAAAAAGAAGGCTATCAAGTCAGCGAAGCAGAAAGCGGGGAACAGATGCGTGAGGTGCTTGCAACCAACAGCATCGACTTGGTCATGCTCGACATTAACCTTCCGAATGAAGATGGTTTGATGCTAACCCGAGAGCTAAGAAGCCAATCGGACATTGGCATCATCTTGGTGACTGGCCGCACTGACAGTATCGATAAAATTGTCGGCTTGGAGATGGGTGCAGATGATTACGTGACCAAACCTTTTGAGCTGCGAGAGTTATTGGTGAGAGTTAAGAACCTATTGTGGCGCATCTCTCTGGTCGCTGAAGCAAGCAGTAAAGAACACATCAAAGAAGAAGCGGGCCAATTGATCCGCTTTGGCGAGTGGAGTTTTGATATTCAGCGCCGAGCTCTAAGCCGAGATGGCGAACCTGTCAAATTGACTAAGGCAGAGTATGAGTTATTAGTAGCGCTTTCATCGCAGCCTAATAAAGTGCTAAGCCGCGAGCGAATTCTCAACATGATCAGCCACCGAGTGGATGCACCAAACGACCGAACCATCGATGTCTTGATTCGTCGCATGCGTGCCAAGATGGAACATGATCCTAAAAACCCACAGATCTTTGTGACTATACATGGGGAAGGTTATATGTTTGCTGGGGAGTGAGTTCGGCGAGCGGTAAAGGGTAATCGGGAAAGGGTGTTTGGTATACTGCGAATAGCGTAAGAGGAGCTCGGGCTCCTCTTACTTGTTTTTAGGGGTTATTCTACTTGAGTGACGGCGGCAGGTTCGTCGTTGTTGGCGGAGGTGTGGGTGTCAGAGATGTAGTCACGCAGGGTTTGCCACCACATGCCTAGCTGTTCATGCCAATATTTTTCTGTCCATTCCAAGTATTGTGCTTGTGGTCGATACTTATTCCAAGGCTGTTGAACAGCATCATTGGCGAGGAAGTTGGTTGGTGCTGGCATTGGGCTAAGACCTGCATCTTTAAATTCCTCTAGAGCGCGCTGCATGTGACTGGCAGAGGTCACTAAAACCAGCTCCTTGTCTGCAACAAATACTGCCGCTTGCCTGGCTTCTTCCCAAGTGTCTTTGGCCGTTTCTAGCAAAATGATGTCAGATTTAGCTACGCCTAGAGCGAGCGCCACTTTTGCCATCATGCGGGCGTTACTTACTTCGGTGCCACCGCCATAGCCAGATAAAATCAGTTTCGCTTCTGGGTAAAGTCTCAGGATACGGATTCCTTCACTTAAACGCATTAACCCAGTACGGCTTAATTCTGAGGTTGGCGGGATGGCGTCATCGACGATATGGCCACTACCAAGCACCATGACATAGTCAACGTTATCGCTGGCAGGAAGAAACCCTTGGTATTGCCTTTCCAAAGGCATAAGCAATTTACTGGCAACGGGTTGGAAAGCCGCTACAAAGATGCCGACTAAGGACACCAAAAGAAAAGAACAACCGATCCCTCGTCGAGAGGTGAATGCAACCAATGCCAGCCCTAAAAATCCCAGAAGGAGAAAGCCAGGAAGGGGCATAAGAATCGACGCAATCAGCTTTTTCAGCTCAAACATACTTAAATAGTCCGAAAATTCATCACTTGGTTATGAAAAAGGCACTCAGACCTTTATAAGTTGAAATCCTGTGCCAGAATAGGCGGCACATCCAGACATGATAACCCAAGCTACCGTGACAGAAGACCGCAATTTCGACGATATCGCCCACAAATTCGCAAAAAATATCTACCAAACAGGTAAAGGTGACATACGCCAAACCATTGTTTGGGAAGATTTAATTGAAACCTTGCACCTTCTTGATGATAGAAAACACACTCTGTCAGTGCTAGATGCTGGTGGTGGTTTGGGGCAAATGTCGCAAAAAATTGCCGAGCGTGGGCACCAGATCACCTTATGTGATCTTTCTGCCGAAATGCTCAAGCTAGCGCAGGCTGATGTTGAATCGAACCAACTGAGCGAGCAGTATCGCTTCGTTCACTGCCCGGCTCAGGAAGTAGCACAGCATATCGACCAACCAGTCGATCTGGTGCTGTTTCATGCGGTGATGGAGTGGTTAGCGAAGCCAAAACAAGTGCTTGAGAAGGTGCTTGAACAGGTTAAGCCAGGTGGGCGAGCGTCCATCATGTTTTATAACCAGCACGGACTAGTTTACAAGAACGTAGTGTGTGGCAATATACCCCACGTTTTAAAAGGGATGCCGCACAGAAAACGCTTCAAGCTCCAGCCACAAAAAGGGTTGCTGCCAGAAGAAGTTTATCAGTGGATTGAGCAAGCTGGCTTTGAGATTGAAATCAAATCGGGTATCCGCTGTTTCCATGATTACATCAGTGATCGCCAATATATGGGTGATTACACTCCTGAAGACGTGCTCGAGCTTGAGCAAAAGCTATGTCGTCAGGAACCATACCTCTCTCTAGGGCGTTACATCCACGTAACGGCTAGGAAGAAAGAACAATAACAGGACAAACAATGAGTGATTTTTCACAAGATGTTGCCCAGCAACCGATTGACGAGTTAGTCAGTTGGGTCAAGCAACACGATTTCTCATTGAGCTTATCGACTGAACGTCTGGCTTTTTTGATCGCCCTTGCTGTATTGAGTAATGAGCGTTTTGATGAAGAGCTAGGCGAAGGTGAATTGCACGACGCATTCACAATAGTCACCCGCTTTTTTGAGCAGACCGGTGAAGCTTCTGCTTTCCGTGCTAACAACGCCATCAATGAGATGGTCAAACAACGCCTTCTAAGCCGTTTTACCAGCGAGATGACTGACGGTTCGAGTATCTACCGCCTAAGTCCTCTAGCGATTGGTATTACCGATTACTATGTACGTCATCGTGAGTTCTCCAAACTGCGCCTATCTATCCAGCTAACCATAGTAGCTGATGAGATGGAGAAAGCGATCAAAGCGGCCCAAGAGGGTGGCACTGCTGCGCATTGGAAGAAAAACGTTTACGGCGTTCTAAAATACTCGGTGGGTGAGATCTTCGATCAGATAGACCTTAACCAACGTGTGATGGATGAGCAGCAGCAGACAGTCAAAGATCAGATTGCTGAGCTGCTAAACCAAGATTGGCGTGAAGCGATCAACAGCTGTGAATCTCTGCTAACAGAAACCTCAGACACCCTAAAAGAGCTGCAAGATACATTGCAAGCAGCGGGTGATGAGATGCAGACTCAACTGCTCGATATCCAAGAGATTGTTTACGGTCAGCCTGAGCTTGAGTTTGTTGAAGAGACTCTATTCGGTCTACAAATGAAGCTTGACCGTATCGTCAGCTGGGGTCAGCAAGCGATTGACCTGTGGATCGGTTATGACCGCCATGTTCACAAATTTATCCGTACTGCGATTGATATGGATAAGAACCGCGCCTTTAGCCAGCGCCTGCGCACCTCGATTCAAGAGTACTTTGATGCACCGTGGCTAATGACTTACGCCGACGCAGAGCGCTTGCGTGACCTGCGTGATGAAGCCTTGGTACTGCGTGACGATGAAGTGACCGGTGAAGTACCAATGGAAGTGGAATACGAAGAATTTGAACAAGTAAATGATGAGCTATCGGAGCGAATAGCCGAGATGCTGAAAGCCCACAAAGAGCAGGGCACGCCAATTAACCTTGGTTCAGTGTTGAAGGATTATCTTGCAGAGCATCCACATACTCATCATTTCGATCTCGCCAGAATCATTGTCGACCAAGCGGTTCGTCTCGGCTACTCAGAAGCCGACTACCGTGCGATTCAGCCAGATTGGCAAGCGATTAATGAATTTGGTGCAAAGGTACAAGCAAATGTCATCGACAAATACTGAAGAATATATGCCAGAGAAACTGGCCAAAGCGATCTCAAATCCGCTGTTCCCAGCACTAGATAGTGCACTGCGTGCAGGTCGCCATATCTCAAGCGAAGACTTAGACAATCACGCATTGCTAAGCGACTTTGAGACCGAGCTAGCGCTGTTTTACCAACGCTACAACACCGAACTGGTAAAAGCGCCGGAAGGCTTTTTCTACCTGCGTCCTCGTTCAACCTCATTGATTGGTCGTAGCGTATTGGCAGAGCTAGATATGCTGGTGGGTAAAGTACTGTGTTTCCTTTACCTAAGCCCAGAGCGTCTCGCGCACGAAGGTATCTTTACCAACCAAGAGCTGTATGAAGAGCTAATGTCGCTTGCTGACGAAAAGAAGCTTATCAAGCTGGCAACTAACCGTGCTAACGGCTCTGACCTTGATAAAGAAAAGCTGTTTGAAAAAGTACGTACCTCGCTGCGTCGTCTGCGTCGCCTAGGCATGATTATCCCTGTGGGTGATAACGGCAAATTCCGTATCAGTGAAGCGGTATTCCGCTTTGGTGCGGATGTTCGTGTTGGCGACGATGTGCGTGATGCGCAGCTACGTCTGATCCGTGACGGTGAAGCAGTAGTGCACCAACAAGAGCCAAGCCAAGCGAGTCTGCTTGATGCTGAAGATGAAGAACAACTAGAGGGTGCTGAGCAATGATTGAAAGAGGTAAGTATCAATCACTGACCATGGTCAACTGGAACGGCTTCTTTGCGCGTACCTTTGACATTGATAACTTGGTGACCACGCTTTCTGGCGGTAACGGTGCAGGTAAGTCGACCACTATGGCGGCATTTATCACCGCACTTATCCCGGATCAGAGCCTACTTCACTTCCGAAACACCACTGAAGCGGGTAGCTCGCAAGCCTCTCGTGATAAAGGCCTGTACGGTAAGCTACAGCCAGGTTCATGTTACGCAGCACTTGATGTAGTGAACTCACGTAACCAACGTGTGCTATTTGCCGTACGCCTACAGCAAGTGGCTGGCCGTGATAAGAAAGTGGATATCAAGCCATTTGTTATCCAAGGTCTGCCAAGTAATATGAAACCCACCGATGTGTTGGTGGAAACAGTTTCTGAAACTCACGCACGTGTTCGTCAGATCAACGAAGTGAAGGAAACCGTGGCTTCGCTAGAAGGTGTTCAGTTCAAAGCATTCAACTCTGTCGTGGATTACCACTCGCAGATGTTCGATCTTGGCGTACTACCGAAGAAACTGCGCAACAGCGGCGACCGTTCTAAGTTCTACCGTTTGATTGAAGCATCACTGTACGGTGGTATCTCAAGTGCCATCACTCGCTCACTGCGTGACTACCTTCTGCCACAAAACGGCGGGGTGAAGAAAGCATTCCAAGATATGGAATCAGCGCTGCGTGAAAACCGCATGACGCTGGAAGCGATCAAGACCACTCAAGCCGACCGTGACCTGTTTAAACATTTGATCACCGAGTCTACTAACTACGTTGCAGCGGACTACATGCGCCACGCCAATGAGCGTCGCACCAAGCTAGAAGCCACCATGAAACTGCGTGGCGAGCTATTTGGTTCGCGTGAAACACTGGTTAGCCAAAACAACCTACTTAACCGTGTTCAAGAAGAGCTTGAGCTACTGGTTGAGAGTGAATCAGGCCTAGAGCAAGACCACCAAGCGGCGCAAGACCACCTGCAGCTGGTACAAAACGCACTGCGTCAGCAAGAGAAGATCGAACGTTACCAAGAAGACCTTGAGGAGCTAACTGAGCGCCTTGAAGAGCAGATCATGGTCGTGGAAGAGGCTCAAGAGCGTGTGGTGATGGCAGAAGAGCAATCGGGCATCGCTGAAGAAGAAGTGGATAGCCTGAAAACTCAGCTCGCAGACTACCAACAAGCACTTGATGTACAGCAGACTCGTGCCCTTCAATACCAGCAAGCACTGCAAGCGCTGGAAAAAGCACGTGTAGCGACGGGTATTGACTCACTAGATAAAGACTCTGCGCAGCAAGTGGTTGAAGAGCTTAAACAGCAAGAGAGCGACAAGACCGCGCAGCTTCTTGCGTCTAAGCACCAGCTAGATATCTCATCAGCCGTTGCAGCGCAGTTTGAGCAAGCGTTCTCGCTAGTGAAAGCGATTGTGGGTGATGTTGAGCGTAAAGACGCTGCAACACACGCAAAAGCGATCATCACTAAAGCGCACAATGCCAAGCAGCAGCTAGAACACGAAACCCAGTGGCGCTCGCAGCTAAACGACCTAGAGCGTCGTGTCGCTCAGCAAAAACAAGTAAACACTTGGGTAGCGGACTACGCAAAACAGCACCAAGTTTCTCTTATTGATGAGCTAACGCTTGAGACTGAACGTGAGCGTCATAGCGAACGTGTTGAGATGCTGGAAGTAGAGCAAGAGACACTACGTGAATCTCGCAGTGAGCTGCGCCGAGCGGAGCAAGATCAAAACGCTGAGATCAATAAATTCCAAGCGATTGCCCCTAAGTGGATTGCAGCCAACGATGCTCTAGAAAAACTGCGTGAGCAGAGTGAATCAGAGCTTGAGAGCAGCCAAGCGGTGATGAACCGTATGCAGCAGGTGATGGAAGATGAACGTACTCAATCTATCGCTAAAGATAAGCTGGCTGAGAAGCGTGCCGAACTTGAGTCTGAGATTGAGCGCCTAGCCTCTCCTGGTGGTTCAAACGATCCACGCCTTAAAGGTCTAGCGGATACGCTAGGTGGGGTACTACTTTCTGAGATCTACGATGATATCACTATCGACGATGCACCATACTTCAGTGCGATGTACGGCCCTGCGCGTCACGCTATCGTGGTTTCTGATCTGACAGATATCCAAGAGAAGTTGGTTGAGCTAGACGACTGCCCAGAAGATCTCTACATCATCGAGGGTGATATCGACGCATTTGATGACAGCTCATTCAACGCCGAAGAGCTTGAAGGCGCAGTATGTGTGCAGCTAAATGAACGCCAGATGCGTTACTCACGCTTCCCTGAGATCCCACTGTTTGGTCGTGCGGCACGTGAGCAGCGTCTAGAGCTACTGCGTGGTCAACGTGACGAAACGGTAGAGCAGCACGCAAAAGCTTCTTTTGATGCGCAGAAACTGCAGCGTCTATACCAAGCGTTCAACACCTTTATGGCTGAGCACATTCAGGTAGCATTTGAAGCCGATCCTGAGCAAGCGCTGCAAAAAGCACGTGATAAGCGTAGCCAGATTGCACGTCAGCTAAGCGATCTAGAGTCGAAAGCACAACAGCAAACATCGCAGCTTCAAGCAAGTAAGCAGGCACTAACTAGCCTAGCTAAGATTGCTCCACAAATTGGTGCGCTTGAAGATGAAACCCTGCAAGAACGCTTTGATGAGCTAGAAGCAAAGCTTGCGGAACTCGCAGAAGTGAAGAGCTTCTACTCTCAGCACGGCCGTAAGGCAGAGCAGCTGGCGCAAGCAGAAAACGCACTGCAAGCTGACCCTGAGCAGTTTGATGAGCTAAAAGCGGCATACGAGCAAACCAACAAAGATCTACAAGGCATTAAAGCAACTCTGTTTGCTCTCGCTGATCTAATTGAGCGTCGTCACCACTTTGCCTACGAAGATTCAGTAGAACTGCTAAACAAGAGCAGTGAGCTAAGCGAGCAGCTAAAAGCGAAACTGGTTCAGGCTGAAGCACAACGTGGTAAATCACGTGAAGCGCTAAAACAAGCACAAGCGCAGCTAAGCCAATACAATCAAGTAATGGCATCACTTAAGAGTTCGCATCAAGCGAAATCTGAGACTGTGGCGGAATTCCGTCAAGAGCTGCAAGAGTTTGGCGTGCAGGCTGATGAATCTGCGCTAGAGCGCGCGACTCGTCGCCGTGATGAGCTAACCGAGCGTCTACACACTTCTCGTGCTCGTAAGAGTGAGCTTGAACGTACCATTACCTCAACGGAGCTAGAGCTTAAGTCACTAGTCAAACGTCTGAAGAAGGTACAGAAAGAGTATGCCGAGTTACGTAAATACGTGGTGGCTGCGAAAGCGGGTTGGTGCAGCGTATTACGCCTAGCACGTGAAAACGATGTTGAGCGTCGCTTAATGCGTCGCGAACTAGCGTACTTGGATGCCAACGACCTTCGCTCGATGTCGGATAAATCACTAGGTGCACTTCGTCTAGCAGTGGCTGACAACGAAGATCTGCGTGATGCGCTACGTGCATCGGAAGATACCGCATACCCAGAGCGTAAGGTTCTGTTCTACATTGCGGTATACCAGCACCTGCGTGAGCGTATCCGCCACGATATCATTCGCACCGATGACCCAGTTGAAGCGATTGAAGAGATGGAAGTAGAGCTAGCTCGCCTAACCGAAGAGCTAACGCAACGTGAACACCGTCTAGCAATCAGCTCTGACTCAGTGGCAGCTATCATCAAGAAAACCATCCAGCGTGAGCAGAACCGTATCCGTATGCTAAACCAAGGCCTATCCAACATCGGCTTTGGTCAGGTAAAAGGTGTACGCCTAAACGTGAATGTGCGTGAGAGTCACCAAATTCTGCTAGCAGGCCTTGCTGAGCAACAAGCGCAGCACAAAGATCTGTTTGAGACCTCTCGCTTTACTTTCTCAGAAGCGATGGCGAAGCTGTTCCAACGTGTAAACCCACATATCGATATGGGTCAACGTTCTCCGCAGGTACTGGGTGAAGAGCTACTGGATTACCGTAACTACCTAGAACTAAGCGTAGAGGTGAACCGTGGTTCCGATGGTTGGCTACAAGCAGAGTCGGGTGCGCTATCAACGGGTGAGGCGATCGGTACCGGTCAGTCAATCTTATTGATGGTGGTTCAAAGCTGGGAAGAAGAGTCTCGTCGTCTGCGCAGCAAGGATATCTTGCCATGTCGCTTACTGTTCTTGGATGAGGCTGCGCGTCTGGATGCTAAGTCTATCTCGACACTATTCGAGCTTTGTGATCGTCTTGATATGCAACTTCTTATCGCCGCACCAGAGAACATCAGCCCAGAGAAAGGCACGACTTATAAATTGGTACGTAAAGTCTTTAAAGACCACGAGCATGTGCATGTGGTTGGTTTGAAAGGCTTTGGTAACGTAGACAAGCCTTCATCAGAGAAGTTGATTGAAGAAGTAATGTAAATTCTTCTATTAATCCGATCTAAAAAAAAGCATCAAGTAAACAAATGGCTTGGTGCTTTTTTATTATTTATTTGCATAAAATTTACAAAAAAGTAGCTGACAGTTATTTGTTTAATGTAATACTATTTGCGCAGAGCAGGGTTAGAGACTATGTCGCTAGGCTCTTAGTGAATTATTGTCGCTTTATTTAACGAGGGATTGAGTCAGCTAACTAAATAATGATTGGATATAAAATGAAAAAGTTCTTGTTCGCTTTACCTCTACTAGTTGCAGCTAGCTTCGCTAACGCCAATTCAGTAGTTTATGTTTCTGGTGGTCTAGGTGCGGGAGGCCTAAGCAGTGACAACACGAATGTTGGCGCTCACGCAACGTTTGGCACCAACGCACTTGTCCCAAACGTGGGTTTTGAAGTTGCTTTTCGCGGAACAGCAGCAGGTAAAATGGAAGATGAAGATAACAAGCAACCAGACGATTACCTAGGCGCAACGGGCTCATTTATCTTGGCGGCAAAACCTTACTATATGGCAGGCCCATTCCAGTTCTGGGGTAAAGTAGGTTTGAACAGTTGGAATGCGGAATACAAAAGTGGTGCAGATAAAGATCAGAACTCGACTCGCAAGAGCAGTGGTACCGACTTTATGTATGGTGTAGGTATGGACGTATTCATGGGGCAGACTTTTGCTTTGGGCGTTTCTTACGACAACTACACTTTTGATAAAGTTAACGCTGATTCAATTAACCTAAACCTTTCTCTTCACTTTGGTTAATCCTTATCGATGCATTTTAGTAAGCACCTCTTTTGAGGTGCTTCTTTTTAACTGTCATTCTTAATTAAACGGCTTTGATACATCATCATGAAGTCTTCTCGGATAAGCTGTTCTAATTCTGCCGCTCGCTCAGTTGGGCAAAAAATCATAAAGTGCACCACTTGCTCTCCGGTGTCCGTAGTTGCGATATCAATATGCGGTTCTGCGCCGGGTAAGTCCACACCCGCATGACGCTCGATCACTACGTTGTAACGCTTAGCTATATCAATGAAGTCTTCGCAGTGATCATCAATTTTAGCCAGCATAGAAGGGAGCAACGGGTAGAGGTTTTGAAAGCTTGGCACTGTTATGTCAAAGCTGTGGTAGACGTAACGCTTCATGAAGTTAAGGTTTTTCACTGGAGTGGTAAAAAACATGCTGTTAGGCAGGGTCGCAGTTTTGCCAGTGTAGTGGTAGCGACCATGATGTAGGTCGATTTCTTGTACCACAGTAGCCATTAGATTGTGATCGATGACCTCGCCACAGACGTTGCCCACTTCAATCCAGTCACCTATGCGAAATGAGCGTGTGCTGGCGCGCTGAATCGAGCCGGTGATACACAAAATAATCTCTTTTGATGCCACTACTACTGCCACGGCGATGGCCGTCAGTGACAGTGCGAACTCGCGGATCTCGTCGTTCCAGATGGTGAAAAGTAAAATGACGGCCAAAGCAAAGGTGCCATTTTTTGTACGAGATATCCAACTGCGCTGATCTTGGCTTAAAAAGTTAACATCGCCTCGGATCAAGGAGATAGCAACTTGGCGGGTGAGGGCAATGATCAGTACCAGCAGTACACTGAGAAATAGCTGATTTGATAATAGAATATCTACGGATGCTTTGAACTCGTCCATTACCTTTGCCTGTCAAAAACATAACTCAAAAGATAGTAACTTATAAATTAACCAGTTATCTAGCGAGAATTCAGCCAATTATAAATAAAAACCATCAACAGTATGTTCAATTTTGAACTCATATCCCAATGAGAGTAGGAGGTCGCTACTGATGGTTTTATCGGGGGTTTGATTGACCTCGGGAAGTGCTTGGTCGATATTTCGGCTTATCAGTGCCTGACGATAGAATTCTGCTTTGTTGGTGGTAGATGGGGAGGTGGCATTCACGACACGGTTGTCGATATTTTCAAGTGCCCAATGACACACTCCAATTGCATCGAGCTTGTGCAGCATGTTGGCAGGTGCTTTTTCACTTATGGAGGAGAGCTTGGCAACAAAACGCGATGGGTGTCGATCACTACCATACAAACCACTGGCTCTAATGATGGCGAATTTGATACCTGAATCTATCACGTGCTGTTCAGCTTGCAGCAGTATTTTGGCTTTGTCTGAGAACTCTGTTTCTGTTTGCGCTAGCGTTAGTGAAGCCTGCTCTTCTCGCATTACACCTTCACCAGATGGATAGACGCTGGTTGCACTGACCATTACCAATTTAGATATCTTGGCCTCCACACAGGCCTTAACTAATGTTTGCCACTGGAACTGATAGTTGCTGCCTTGGTTACGGCGAAAACCAGGTGGAAACGCACCGACAACGGCTTCGATATTCCACTCTTTAAGTTGCATGGCGAGCTGGCTTGCAAACGAAGCATCGTATGTTTCAGGCAAAGGGCAGGCAAAGCCAAACAGATGAGGCGTAGTGATACTGATGGCACCTTCTTCTGTCTGCTTACTGGCGAATACGGTATGACCCCCATTGGCTAGATCTTGTGCAAGCGGTAGACCTAGCCAACCCGCCCCTATGATGGCGATACGCATCGATTAGGCGCTCAGAACTCGTAGTAGTTTGTCTGCATGCTCAGCCATCTCAATGCCCTCATCTGTCAGGTAGCCACCGTCAGGTTGAGTACATAAGCCTTTTTCATAGAGGCGCTTGACGGCATCTTGAGTGGATTGCTCTGCTTCGTGATGAACTTTGATGCCTGTTGCCGCACTGCTGATATCAAATTGCAGTAGTAGGTTTAGTTCTGCCATCAGGTTTTGGTCAAACTTCATAATTTTTTCCTTGTGTCTTAATCTTCAACCACATTACGTCACGACTCTCAAACCTTACAAGTGTAGTGTTTATGAAGTGTTAGCTGTGATTATTTTGGATGAAAAAACAGCGTTTCAGTAATCCTTCTACTGAATTATTGGAGGGTCACTATTGGTAAGATTTATTGTTTTCGGTATTTCCGAGATTATTTTAAGTAATGACCGAATATTTCCTTGAAATCTGTATGGAATAGGACGATCATCCGCATCCTGTTTTATTTTTAACTGTGTCAATAGCCATGAACACCACCCAATTTGACTGTTTACTGCCACCACAAATGGCAGAACGCGCTGCACAACTCGGCGTATATAAAGCGACGAAAGACCCAATGAAGTCTTTCCTGCTAGCGATCTCAGCAGGCATCCATATCGGTATCGCTTTTTTGTTTTACACCACTATTACTACTGGTGCAGGCGATTTGCCTTGGGGGCTTACTCGCTTTATTGGTGGTCTAGCGTTTAGCCTTGGCTTGGTACTGGTTATTATCACTGGTGGTGAACTGTTTACCAGTTCAGTACTTACCTTGGTTGCTCGTGCGAGCGGAAAAATTACTTGGCGAGCGCTGTTTAAAAACTGGGTAGTCGTTTACGCAGGTAACTTAGTTGGTGCGTTAGGGCTAGTAGCATTGATGCTGGTGGCTAAGCAGTACACGTTTGCTGGCGGTGAAGTCGGTATTAATACGATTGAGATTGCCCGCCACAAAGTACATCACGATTTTGGCCAAGCCGTTGCACTCGGCATTATGTGTAATGTGCTGGTTTGTATTGCTGTTTGGATGACGTTCAGCGGGCGTACCTTGATGGACAAAATTGTTGTTCTAATTTTGCCAGTGGCGATGTTCGTTTCAGCAGGTTTTGAGCACTGTATTGCTAATATGTTTCAAGTGCCAATGGCTATCGGTATCAAGAATTTTGCATCACCTGAGTTTTGGGCAATGACGGGTGCAAATCCAGCCGATTATACCGATCTCAATATGTACGAGTTTCTTACACACAACTTGTTTCCTGTGACGCTAGGCAACATTATTGGTGGCGGTGTGTTTGTTGGTATGTGGTACTGGTTGATTTATTTGCGCGACGATAACAAATAAATTGCAATAAAAAGGGGCGCTAGAGATATCTAGCGCCCCTTTTTACTTGGGTCAATGTTGGGTCCAAAATGCGGCAGTGTCTATGCTGTATGCGGTTTGAAAATCACTAAGGTCACCGCCTAGGTTCTCCGGACAAGCCTTTAGCCAATCTCTTGTCTCTTCCGTGTTCAATACTAAAGCCGAAGCCATAACATCAATGCTCGGGTTTTCCATGTCAACTTTCCTTGTTTAACTATCCACTGACCTTGCAAAATTTAGGTGAGAGAGATGACCTTTTGATGACAGATTTTTGGTAAAACTGAGTCAAATGAACAATCTATTCACTTAGGTACGGTTATCCACAATTTCTGTGGATAAGTAGGTTAACAGCTCTAAAAAGCCCATAAGTGATAGTGTCTAGCGGCAGATTTATAAACTTTACAAGCGAAAATATTGGATTTTCTTGCTGATTTATAGAAAGCCCCTCGAATGTGATATTTATTTATCTTATTGATATTTAATAAGTATTTTGGTTTTAATGCGGTGATGAATTGTGAGGTGAATCAAATAATACCGTCGTTTGCACTTTTGCGGATGAAAAAAATGGCAGCGGTCAAAAAATGAACTTTACTGGGGTTTTAGCGAAACTTTCACTCGCCCCTCTGGTGTGATTGCTTTTCTGATACTAAGGCGTAAGGCGGTCATTATCGAGAGCGACATCATTACCAAAATTGCGATCATGATGACTAATTGATATTTAATGGCAATGAGTGGGCTAGTACCACCTAATATTTGTCCAGTCATCATGCCTGGCAATGTTACCAGCCCGGTGGTTGCCATCGACGCCAAAATGGGAGCGAGCGCTTTTTGCATCGCATCACGAACAAAAGGCAAGGTGGCAAAGTCAATACTAGCTCCTAGGCTGATCGCCGCTTCATACTCAGGCTTTCGCTGTTCAAAGGCACTAAATAAGTTTTGTAGGGCGACAATATTGCCGCTTAAACTGTTCCCGAGCAGCATGCCACACAGAGGGATAACGTATTGAGCGCCAAACATAGGTGTTGGTTTGACCACAACCCAGCACAGTAGCAAAATCATCGGAGCCAACCCTAACAGTAGCCCAATGCTGACAGGTATGAACAACAGCGTTTTGGGTACTTTCGCTTTATCGAGAATGGCACTAGCGCCAATTGCGATCATCAAGGCGACCCAAAGTAAATTTAGCCACATGTTGTCGGTGGTGAACAGGTATTCCAAGTACACACCAACACACAGCAATTGCAGCGTCATGCGCAGCGCACCAATGAGAATATCTTTGTTGATGCCAAGGCGGTAGTGGGTACCGATACCAATCGGGATGAGCAAGGTAAAGCTAAAGAGCAGTAGTAGGGGCCAACTAATGTCTATGGCTTGTTGCATCGAAATGTCCTCTACGTGTGCAAAGTGGTGGCAGGGGTTGTCACGCCAAGGACAATGCATGGGATAACAATAGCTTAAGTAGCATAAACAAATACCTAAGCTATTGTAAAAAACTACTGGCGTAGAGGTTTATATTATCTGTTCATTGCGAAAACACAAATCAAGCTTGCTGTAAAAAACCGTCAAGTTTTAGATCAATCGTCACGCAATCGTCAAGCAGTTGCTTACGCTCACTAAGGTTCATCTGAAGTAGCTGACTGATTTTCTCTGGCTCAAGATTGGCAAGAGCCGATTTCAAAATGGCGTAAACACCAACATCGATGTCATCTCGTGTTGACTCACTCATGAATAGGCTAGTTAGTTCGTGGGCAAGAGAGTGAGTGGTAGGGTTCTTTGGTGCCATGGTAATCCTTTATTAGCGTTATCTTAATTTTTTCGTTGCTAACCAGAAAGGGCACAGGCTCGAGTTAAAAGCTGCGTCCAGTACTTTACTCGAAGGTATCGTTAGCGTTCGTCTTCGAATTATTCCTTGAGAGATTTGACTAAGGATGAATAGCAATCATCGCAATTCCGGTAACATTGAGGGTGGTGTGTGCATATAGTTTGACTTGGAATCTATCGTTTATCAATCGCAAATAGAGAATTAATGACAGGGTTGTGATCCCCGTAGCAGACTGGATTCGTGCTGTTTTCTAGCGAGGAGCAGGCGGGGCGCTGTTGGAACCTGACCTCATTCTCGTTTTGAAAAGAGAATGAGGCCGATACACTCATAGGTTAGTTTGCAAAAAATTCATCGAAGAAGGCATCTGAGCTGTACAAATCTCCCGAAAAGTTTTGCACTCTTTGGATCTTTCCATCTTTTATTTGGTAAAGAAGGATCCAATTGATATCGATATTTTGGTCTGCGCTAGTACTGTATCCGCGATGGGCATCGATGACATAAGTATCATTCGCTGCAAGGATCATCACTTCTGCTTTGAATCCAGCTTGACCAAGCTTTGCAAAAAAGTCGGTAAATTCTTCGATCCCTCGTTTGGTGCCAGCCAGCGCATGGCGACCCGGGATATGCCATTCCACATCTTCAGCGACAAACTGCTTGAGCGCATCCATATCTCCCTGCCCGTAGGCGGTAAAGAAGCCCTGTACCACTTTGAGCGCTTCGCTATTTTCAGAACCTTGAGCCACTGGATTTTGTGGTTTTGGCCACAAGGCTTCGTTATTAATTTGGGTGGCGTCGCCGAGCATGCCCATGGCTGTCTCCTCTGAGTGAGCTGGGCTGATTAAGCTAGATAACAGTGAAGAGGTGAATAAAACAGTCAATAGGGTTCGTTTGTTCATTGGTTTGGTCCCTTCAGTTGGTTGTGGCTCGAAGTCGATGAAAATAACAATAGCGGTGTAAATTAGGAAAAATAAGAAGGGTAATATCTAATTTATTATTAGGTTTAGCCTAATAAATGATGGGTTTTGGCGTCTGGTGTCACTTGATGGATGTGGTCATCTAGTGGGTAACAAATGCCCGATCTCAAAGCGATTTTAGCATGTCTAGTGTTTACACTTGCTTAACATTCTGCTCATTGTGATGTGACTGGTGAGTCAAAAATTTCACTATAATTGCCTCAAATTTCTACCTCGTTTTAGGTATGAGATGGTCTATGATTAACGAGAAAGCTACATGGTTAACATGTATGTAAAGAAATTAAATTGTCATATCTGTACATAAGTTTTCATAAAAAATGTTAATTAAATACAACTCCGTTTTAGCTCAAAAAAGTGTTGTATAACAAGGGATAGAGCCCTGTTATTCATTGCTGCTATCAATCGTGTTGTTCTAAAATTTATCAATACAGAATGTGAGTGCATTTGGTTGAAAGACGAGATGCGAGAAAAATTATCACTTCATTGGTAGGCAAATGTATGAGTAATGTTAACAAAGTCGAAACGCAGGAGACTCGCTCGTTAGAGTGGAAGTCATTTTTGATTATCGCTGTTGTTCTCTTCCCGGTGCTGAGCGTCGCATTGGTCGGTGGGTATGGATTTATCGTGTGGATGCTTCAAGTGTTCTTCATGGGGCCCCCTGGTGCACACGGTTAATCCACACCAAAACTTTTAAGCAAACTTTTTGTAAGAGAACACCACTATGAAATCTTATTTACTAAAACTATGGCGCACCATGACTCGCCCTGCAGTACACATCAGCTTGGGTGTACTAACTCTTGGCGGTTTTGTGGCAGGCGTAATTTTTTGGGGTGGCTTTAACACCGCTTTAGAGGCGACTAACACCGAAGAGTTCTGTGTTAGCTGTCACACCATGCGAGACAACGTGTATCAAGAATTGCAGCACACCGTGCACTGGAAAAACCATTCTGGTGTACGTGCAACTTGTCCTGATTGTCACGTACCTCATAACTGGACAGACAAAATCGCTCGTAAGATGCAGGCATCTAAAGAGGTATTTGCTCAGATCTTTGGTAACTATGACGAACCGGGTGCGTTTGAAGCTCGTCGTCTTGAGCTAGCAAAGCATGAGTGGGATCGATTCTCGGCCAATGGCTCTCTTGAGTGTAAAAACTGTCATAACTACGAATCGATGGACTTCGAACTGATGTCACCAACGGCTCGTATTCAGATGAAACAAGCGGCAGAGAAAGATCAGAGCTGCTTAGATTGTCACAAAGGTATCGCACACAACCTTCCTGCAGGAATGGACAGCATTGGCGGTATCGTGGGCGACCTAGAAGCGCTAGCAACCAATACTTCGTATAACGCAGGTTCAAAACTAGTGAGTGTTCGTCATCTACCTGTGTACTTCTCAGAAAAAGCAGAAACAGAAGCAGGCCTTCTAAACCCTGCGTCTGAAGTGACTGTCCTTGATGTCAAGGGCGACATGATGCAAATCGAAATCGATGGCTGGCGTAAGGCGAAAGGTTTTGGTCGAGTAATCCAAGAAGATTTCGGTATGAACATCGCAATGGGTTCATTGCTAAAAGAAGCGGCACTGAGCGATGACGTGGTCACTAAAGGTGAGAAGAAAGTTGATGACCTGACGGGTCTTCCTTGGGAAAAAGTTGCCGTAAAAGTTTGGATGAAGCAAGAGTCCATGCTTGAAGACGTTAGCCCTATTTGGGAGAAAGCGAGCGAAGCATACAAAGTCAACTGTTCTACCTGTCACACCCAGCCAGATGAAGCGCACTTCGACGCAAACACTTGGCCTGGCATGTTCAACGGTATGCTGGCATTCGTAAACTTTGACACCGACAGTGAAGCGCTAGTGCTTAAGTATCTACAGAAGCACTCATCTGATTTCGCTGAAGGTCATCACTAATCGTCGTTGCATGGAGTAAACAATAATGGCTATTACACGAAGAAGTTTTCTAAAAGGTGTAGCAACGACGAGTGCTGCATCGGTTATCGGTCCGAGCCTGCTTGCATCAGCAGCGGCTCAAGCCTCAGACGATATTGGTCTAGGCACTTGGAAGATCTCTGGCTCACACTGGGGTGCATTCCGCGCCCGTGTTTATGCGGGTAAAGTTCAGGAAGTTAAGCCGCTTGAGGTAGATAAACACCCAACCGATATGCTTAATGGCATCAAGGGTATCATTTACAGCCCATCTCGTGTGCGTTACCCAATGGTGCGCTTAGATTGGTTGAAGAAGCACAAGTACGCTTCTGAGACTCGTGGTAACAACCGTTTTATCCGTGTGACATGGGATGAAGCACTGGATCTGTTCTACCGTGAACTAGAGCGTGTCCAGAAAGATTATGGTCCATGGGCACTGCACGCAGGTCAAACAGGCTGGCGTCAAACAGGTCAGTTCCACAGTTGTAACAACCATATGCAACGTGCTATTGGTCTTCACGGTTACTCGGTGAAGAAAGTTGGTGACTACTCAACAGGTGCGGGTCAAACTATCTTGCCGTATGTTCTAGGCTCGACAGAGGTGTATGCGCAAGGTACTTCTTGGCAGCACATTCTAGATAACAGTGACAACATCGTACTTTGGGCCAACGATCCCGTTAAAAACCTGCAAGTAGGCTGGACATGTGAAACCCATGAATCTTTTGCTTATCTTGAGAAGCTGAAAGAGAAAGTTGCCAACAAAGAGATCAATGTTCTGTCTGTAGACCCAGTTAAGAACAAGACTCAGCGCTATTTGAAAAATGATCATCTATACATCAACCCACAAACCGACGTGGCGTTCATGTTGGCGGTTGCGCATACGCTTTATAACGAAGACCTGTATGACAAAGAGTTTATCAAGACTTACTGTTTAGGTTTTGACGAGTTTATTGCCTACGTGCAAGGTGAGACTAAAGACAAGATTGAACGTACGCCTGAGTGGGCAGCAGAGATCTGTGGTGTGAGCGCTGACAAGATCCGTGAGTTTGCTCGCATGCTGGTCAATGGTCGCACACAGCTATTGTTTGGCTGGTGTATTCAACGTCAAGAGCACGGTGAGCAGCCTTACTGGATGGGCGCTGTTATCGCCGCAATGGTGGGGCAAATCGGTCTACCAGGTGGTGGTGTTTCTTACGGTCACCACTACTCAGGTATCGGTGTACCATCAACAGGTTTTGGCGCCCCAGGTTCGTTCCCACTTAACGTGGATACAGGACAGTCACCAAAACATACTAACCAAGACTTCAATGGTTACAGCCGCACCATTCCTGTGGCGCGCTGGGTTGATTGTTTGCTTGAACCAGGCAAGAAGATCAACGCCAATGGCGCTAAGATCACGTTGCCAGCCGTGAAGATGATGGTGTTCAGTGGTAACAACCCTTGGCACCACCATCAAGACCGTAACAAGATGCGTAAAGCATTTAAGAATTTGCAGACGGTTGTTGCGATCGACTTTGCCTGGACAGCGACTTGTCGCCACTCAGACATTGTTCTGCCTGCGTGTACTCAGTTTGAGCGTAATGATATCGACGGCTATGGTGCATACTCTGGTCGTGGTTTGGTTGCTATGCATAAGCTGGTGGACCCAATGTTCCAGTCTAAGACTGACTTTGAAATCATGACGGAGCTTACACGTCGTTGGGGACGTTCTGCTGACTACACCCGTGGTATGGATGAGATGCAATGGGTTCGTTCTTTGTACAACGACTGTAAAGCGTCAAACAAAGGCAAGTTCGACATGCCAGAGTTTGATGAATTCTGGGAGCAAGGCTTCCTAGATTTTGGTGAGGGTAAGCCATGGGTTCGTCACGAAGCCTTCCGTAAAGACCCTGAGCTAAATGCACTGGGTACTCCGTCAGGCTTTATTGAGATTACCTCTCGCAAGATCGGCCGCTACGGTTATGAACACTGTCAGGAACACCCAATGTGGTTTGAGAAATCTGAGCGCTCTCACGGCGGTCCGGGTTCTGAAAAACACCCATACTGGTTGCAATCTTGTCACCCTGACAAGCGTCTGCACTCCCAGATGTGTGAGTCTGAAGAGTTCCGTGCAACCTATGCTGTACAAGGTCGTGAGCCGATCTACATCAACCCACAAGATGCCAAAGCAAAAGGCATCAAAGATGGTGATTTGGTTCGAGTGTTTAACGATCGTGGCCAGCTGCTTGCTGGTGCCGTGGTTTCTGAAAGCTACTCACCAGGTGTCGTACGTATCGAAGAAGGGGCATGGTATGGCCCGATGAATGAGAAAATCGGGGCGTTGGATACTTACGGCGATCCAAACACGCTAACTCAGGATATTCCGTCTTCGGAACTTGCGCAGGCGACATCGGCAAACACTTGTTTGGTGGACTTTGAGAAGTTCACTGGCAAAGTACCGCCAGTGACAGCCTTTGGTGGGCCGATAGAGGTCAGCTAATTGACTCAATATTGAAGAATAAAAGGGACTATTGACTAGTCCCTTTTTTATTATAAATCAAATGAAAACTTAGAACATTATATGTTACAAAATGAGCGAAGTCGGACGTTAATATGAGTCTCATGGAATAATAGAAACATTTTGAAAAAATTTGGTGATGAACAATTGTAGATAAGTCTCACGAACTCCATAATTTACCCACGGTCTACTTGGTAAGTTTCAATACAATACGTATAGCTTGTATGTTATTGAGAAACTTATGAAAAGTATTATAGATAAATTCACGGTTAAACAGATTTTATATATTATTGGGGGTGTAGCCTCAGTTTCACTATTATGTGATTTAGCCATTATATTTGTGCCAGAGGTCATTGAGCATAAAGAGGTATTGGCTGAAATTTTCATCGTCCTGAATATTCTTGTTCTAGTTGCTATCTATTTATTGGGACAGATGGTGTTGCGTCCGCTTAAGGTCTTTAGTGTACATATGGATCAATTATGTGCATTTGATTTACGTGAAGGTCCAGTCTGTTCTTGGCTAAAACGCCATCCAACGCGTCGCGATGAATTTGCTCAATTAGCCCTAAAACTCAAAGCTTTTCGTGAGCCTATTCATGAGTTGATGGGCAAATTAACTCAAGAGAGCATTGTTCAGCTGTCTGAAAGTCAGAACAAGATATCCAAGGTACTTGAACGTAATTTGGAAAATGTAACAAGAGAGTCGCAACAGACAGAGCAAGTGGCTACGGCGGCAACTGAGTTATCTGCGACGGCGGCCGATGTCTCCAGCAATGCGATGCAGGCAGAATCTGCAACAAAAGCAGCTCAGTCTGAGGTAGAAGAAAGTACGGCAACTCTTAAGCGCTCTGATGACATTTCTAACCGTATTAATCAGTCAATCACAGACTCAGTTGATATCGTTAATCAATTAAAAGAGCACTCAGAAAAAATCAGCTCGGTGATTGAAGTCATCACTAGTGTTTCTGAACAAACTAATTTACTTGCACTCAACGCCGCTATTGAAGCTGCACGAGCAGGAGAGTCGGGGCGCGGTTTTGCGGTTGTTGCTGATGAGGTTCGTTCACTTGCAGGCAAAACTCAGCATGCTACCGGGGACATACAGTCGAGCATCAACGAACTGCAAAGTCTGTCGCAAAAAGCGCATGAGTTAATGAGTACCAACTTCGACTTAGTTAAAGAGTCACAAGTGATTGGTAGTGACTTATACCGCTCATTTAATAATATTTCTGAAAAAGTGTCTGAAATTTCAGACGTCAACGAACTAGTTTCTACTGCGGCGCAGGAGCAACTGTCAGTGACTAATGATATCTCTGCTCGAATGGAAGAGATCAACATGCTCACTCAGCAAAATATTGAAAGCTCGACCAATGCCGCTCAAGATAACCAGAAGATTAGCAGCCTCACTTCTCACCTTCGCAAGCAAACTTCAGCGTTTACTGTATAAAAATTGTATTTAAACAGAAGCTACAGCCAAAGCCCGCACTGACCTGCGGGCTTTTTTACAATTGGAGAAAATGTCAAAATCAGGTAAAGTAGCGTGTCTTTAGAAATAGGACCTGTGAGCGGTCCGAAATTGAATTGGTATAGGAAGCAAAATGATTCTAGTTGTCGGTCATAAGAACCCAGATAGCGATAGTATTTGTGGCGCATTGGTAGCAACTGAGCTACTTAAAGCTCGTGGTCTTGAAGCGAAAGCGATTCGTCAAGGCGAAATCAACCGCGAAACACAGCACATTCTTGAAACTGCAGGCATGGACCAACCTGAACTACGCACTAGCGTAGCAGGCGAGAAGGTATGGCTTGTAGACTACACTGATCTTGCACAAGCGCCAGACGACATCAATGATGCCGAGATCCTAGGTATTGTTGACCACCACCGTCTAGGTGATGTGATGACAGTGAATCCGCTTGAAGCTTGGATCTGGCCAGTTGGCTGTACTTGTACCATCCTGTTCAACTTATTCAAGATGGAAGAAGCTGAGATCACTAAGCCTCTTGCTATCCTAATGATGTCAGCAATCCTATCTGACACTGTAGGCTTCGCATCGCCAACTTGTACTCAAAAAGATAAAGACGCAGTAGAGCAGCTAGCTGCTATCGCTGGTGTTGAAGATCTAGACGCTTTCATCAAAGCACTATTGATCGCTAAGACCAACATTGAAGGTCTATCAGCGGCTGAGCTTGTAGAAAAAGATCTTAAAGCTTACCCATTCAACGAGCGTGACGTTGTTGTTGGTCAAGTTGAACTTGCGACACTTGAGCAAGTAGATGGCATGATCGAAGCACTAGAAGCAGACCTAGATAAGCGTTGTGAAGAGCAAGGCCTAGCGTTTGCAGCAGTAATGCTAACAGACATCACTACAGCGCAAACTCGTCTACTTTACAAAGGTGAGTGGGCAGAGAAGCTGGTTAAGCACGAAAAAGATGGTGTGCTTATGATGGAAAATACTCTAAGCCGTAAGAAGCAAGGCTGGCCTTGGCTTCAAACTGAGCTTGCTTAATAGCAACCAAGTTTATTTGGAAAAGCCTGTGCCCTATGGTCACAGGCTTTTTTTGTAATTAGCACTTCTAAAAACACTTCTAAAAAGGACAGGCACCCATCCACACAATTTCAATCACTTCCTTATTTGAGGACATACACTACTGTTTTGATTGATGCATATTTTTATCGACAATAGTAACTGTCGTTTATGAGATGGTGTTTATTAGTGTGTATTACTGCTATTTGGCGGAATCTTCAATGCGTCTTGATACAACGCTCACACTAAATACCAATGCAAGCTGGTGGGGATAGACTTTAAGGCTTCAGGTTTCGTTATTCTATTTGGTATAGGTTGATCTTAGACTTTCTTAATGCCGTTTTCGCATGTTCCAATCGAGATGCATCGCCAATAGCAGTGGCATGCTTTCGCTCTAGCTGTGTACAGGCTCTAAGCCAACTCGCATGAGGGAGGTCGAGCCGAACTAATATTGGCGGGAGGGTGTTTTCCAGAGACCACTTATCAGGTCTAAATTGCCTAGCAGTCCAATCGACAAGTTCAATGTAGTCAATGAGTCGAAAAGGCAGGCCATCGAGGGATTTATTATCTTTAGAACCCACAAATGGGTGGAGACATGGGGCTGTTTCGAGGTTTTGACGTAAGGCAGTGATCCGAGCCTTTATCGAGGTAAACTCTGAGCTTTCAGGTGTACTGGCTATACCTGACCTTACTGGGTTTAGATCTACATAGGCCATTGCTGCTGCAAGAGCTTTTTCATCTAACAATGCCTGGCTTTTAAATCGGCTTTCCCAGAAATGTCCTGAGCATTCATCTTCCAGATTAGCCTTACAAGCAATGTCGTAATTAAGCTCTTTCATGAACCAACTTAAAGACCATAAACGCTCACGCCATACCTCTATGATATCCAAACATTTCAACTCTTCAGCTTCACAAGAAAGTTGTTTTAGTTGCCATTTCTTAATGAGAGCAGGGAGTTTGTGAGATAAAGCCCATCTATCAATCACTTCTTCTGCAGTCAAATCATAGGCTTTTGCACGGTTGATATGAAGTACTAGATGAAAGTGATTGCTCATCACTGCATACGCACATACATCGATACAATAGGTATGCGTAAGGTCTTGAATTTTAGTTTCGATCCACGCCCTTCGATGTTCGTAGCTGATGTTAGTAACAGCGTCTATTCCGCATAAGAAACTGCGCCTCACACAGCGTGAAACGCAATGATAGTAAGGTGTGGCGTCAACGGAGACGAGTTGTCTTCTTGCAGTGGTCATATTCGAGCGTTCAGGTGAATTTGAAGGTAACTTAGCAGGAGTAGACGTATAGAATTGAGAGCACAACCTGTTTCAAGGGAAAATCAGTCTAAAATCATACTTTTGGTGTCTGTCCCAATTAAGTGGAGGCAGATAGAATTTCGTTATATAAAACCACGAACATTATTCTCGAGTTCGTAGCGCAGATATCTATGTTATGTTAGTAATCAACATACATAATGGAAGGCTAAATAGTTAGTAAAACAATGGAGAGGGAAATGGAAAACCTGAATACAGTTGAAATAAAGTCTTTTGTCCCTGCGAAGAACTTTGAACGCTCCAAGCAATTCTATCAGACAGTAGGCTTTGAAATGGCCTCTGAGTTTGAGGGCATTGCTTACTTCAAATCAGGTACTTGTTCATTCTTGCTCCAAGATTTCTATGAACCTATTCACAGTAGAAACTTTATGATGCACCTATTAGTCGAAGATGCACAAAGTTGGTATGAGCATATTTTAAAACTGGATTTAGACATAGAGTTTGGAGTAAAGATTACTGAATTGGTTGAACAACCATGGGGAATGCTTGAATTTTGTATGACAGATCCTAGTGGGGTATTGTGGCGCATTGCTGAAAATAAGTAGCCGTTAAAATCAGCGGCCATTAATGTATAGCTCATACACCTAAGCTTAACTTTGTTCTCGCCGTATTTATTTTGCCAAATGTCGATAATGGTTCTGAATCTCTACTCGGCCACCTGTCCAACGAACAAAAAGTTCGTAATTCATTTTTGGCTTTAAGTTTATGAAATAAAAGTACTTATCGTCATTTTCTCAAGACGAACTATCCAAAATACTAACAAAAACTATTTGACACTCAGTTGTTCCTTATATAGAACGTTCTATATAAGGAACAACTTGAACGTTGCTGTCAGATGGAAAAACCAATTCTTAATACCCTAGGTCGAAACTTGCAAAATCTGCGTATAGCGAAGGGACTGTCGCTGTCTCAGCTTGCGCTAGAGGCAGGGATCGCTAAATCAAATTTATCCCGCATAGAGCAGGGTAGTGGTAATCCAACCATTGATACCATCTGGCGTCTTGCTAAGCAGCTTGATGTACCATTCGGAAGTCTGGTGGTCTCAATGGCAGCCCCTATCGACGATGATGGCGTGCAGGTAAAACTGATTGAGCAGGGAATGGACAACCCTCAGGTTGATGCGTATTGGATGTCTTGTGCGCCTAATATCGAGCATCGCTCAGACGCTCACTCCAATGGTACGACTGAAACAATAACAGTGATAACCGGCCATGTAGAAACTGGTGTTGAGGGGAGTAGTCACTGCCTATCTGCTGGTGAAAGTGTCAAATTTCCAGCTGACAAACCGCACATGTATAAAACAGGTGATCTTTGGACTACTTTGCTGGTGACCATCACTTATGCCAAAAGAGAGGTGCAAGATGGATTGTAAAACCACCACTTTACAACGTTCTCCATGGTTAGAGGGGGTGAAAGATGCCTTACCTCTGATGGGTGGCTATGTTCCTGTAGCGATCTCGTTTGGTTTGATAGCCACTCAATCTGGGTTTGGGATCTGGGAAACCGTCGCTATTTCTATACTCATATACGCAGGAGCATCTCAGTTTTTGTTTATCGCTATGATTGCTTCCGGAGCACCTTGGTGGCTGGTGTTGGTTATGACCTTGCTTATCAATGCTCGCCACGTAGTGTATGGGCCCAATATAGCGAAATATATGTCTAATAGCCCATGGTGGATAGTGCTAATGCATGGCTTAACTGACCAGATTTTTGCGCTCGCATTGACTCGTTTTCCTCAGTTAGCGCCGAATGAGCGCATGGGTTGGTACATTGGAGCTGGCCTTATGGCTTGGATGAGTTGGATCTCTGGTACAGCCATGGGCGCTATAGCAGGTGAAGAACTGATAGGACGTTTTCCATTGCTTGAGACCGTATTACCCTTTGCTTTACCTGCTCTATTTCTGGTTTTACTTGCGCCCAGATTTAACAGCAGACTTTGGTTGATTACCTTAGCTGGCACATCGATAGTAGCGCTGACCATCAAGTTATTTGGCTTCAACAATGCTGCCATTCCACTTGCTGCGTGTTGTGGTGCACTTCTTTACTATGCGACCAAACATCGTCAGGACAAAAGGAGCCTATCCCATGAGTGATTCAATTTGGGCAATTATCCTATTAATTTCCATCGGTACGTTCTTGCTACGAGCCCTACCTACATGGTGGGTGGTACGCCGAATTAGAAAGGAAAATGCTGAAGGGACGAGTAATGAAGTCCCAGAATGGCTCAATGTATTAGGACCAACCATGATCGCAGCGATGTTTGGCACTTCGCTGATCCCAGTAAGCCCATCAGCCCTATCTTGGTTTGCCACTGGTTTAGGTGTTGTAGCAACATTACTAGTATGGTCAAAAACGAAGACGTTGGGTTTGCCTGTGTTTGCGGGAGTTCTGGTCTTTGGCCTCACCATTTATCTAGGCGCATAAACTGAGCAAAAATGAAGAGAGATAAATGGGACACACACCATTCGTCTGTCCCATTTTTTCTGAATAAGGTGCCTGTCCCAATTTGATGGCCCCGAACATCCCACATTTGGTGTGTGTCCCAAATGAAGAGATGCAATTGTCGTCCGATTAGGTGCCTGTCCTAATTAGAGAAGCTGAACTCTGTTTTTCGTTTACAAATAGAGCCTGTTTCCCTTCTGCTTAAAATAAACTCGATAAACGACAGCAAGTGAGAAGCATAGTATTACGGGGACTAGTAGGGACAAAAATTGGAGTTGGTTAAATAACAGGGCGCCTAAACATCCGCCAGAGATAAATCCTGTGATAATGAATAAGAACAGCTTCGCTTTACGGCTATCAAACGCTTCCCCTCGCAGGTGAGAGCCAATCATTAAGCCTAGATCGGTAAACAATCCTGTCACGTGGGTGGTGCGGACCACAGCGTCGCTGTATCGGGTTGCAAGGGCATTTTGTAAGCCACAAGCCATTGATGCGAGAAAAAGACCGAAGTTCATTCCTATAGAGAGCAGAATACACGCAGCCAAAAGTAATAGCCCTTCAGCGGCTAACAGCGTGTCGTAATATCGCCCAACTTTAAAAGACTCGCCACAGAGAAACGCTCCTGATATCGCAGAGCCAATTACAAAGCTAATCAACACCGCCAATAACATGGCAACGCTCGCAAAGTTCATTGATGCCACCTGCGCACCAAGCAAAGTAGCAGAGCCGGAAAGATGTGATACTGATTGATGTTGAAAGCCTAAAAGACCGATGGCGTTGATGGTTCCTGCAATCAATGCAAGAAGAAAAGAACCAAACTCTACCCACTTAGGCAGGCTCCTAATCATATTGACTCCGATACACAATTGAAACCAAGTTCAATGGAAGCAAATTCTAAAGAGGAGGGCAGTCTACTCCTTATAGAATGCTATGCGTTGATATAAAGCAACTTAACTCATGCCGAGAGCCTGTATTTGTGAGAAGGCATTCGCACAGAGTTACCTAGGAAGCTGCTAAGATATTGACTCTTGGCAAGGAGACCAATTTATGGATTGCTTCATTCTAGGGTTAGGGTGGCTAACTGCCATATTGCTCATGTTCTACGGCTTGATAATCGCCTCTTCTTATTTGCTCACCTTGGTTGAAGATGACAAAGACATTGAAATGCCTAAGTTGATACCAGTGAGAATTCAAACCAAAAATCAGCCTACTTGGTTACATAAGTTGGTGGTTTTTGTCACTCAAACGAGAAAGTGGCAGCTTGCCGAAAACTGGACCTACAAGTTGAACGATGATGTGACGTTGGTGATCGAAAAAGGTTTTGTGTTTGATGGTGCATCGATACCACGGATATTTTGGGCGATCCTTAGTCCAACCGGTTTGCTTTTGATCCCTGGTTTAATTCATGACTACGGATATCGCTATGATCAGATCTGGAAGCTCGAAGAAAATAACCAAACCAGTGTTTATGCAAAAGGCAAAGGGCGAGCTTATTGGGATGATCTATTCAAACAGGTCGCTAACGAAGTCAACCAAGTTAGTTTAGTTAATGCTTTTGCTAAAGCGGCCATTGCACGTTGGGGAGATGGTATATGGAGCGAACACCGTAAGGCGAATAATAAACCAAATAAACCGGTGTTTTGGTTTATTAAAGTTGCTGAAAGATAATGGTTGGAAGTAATGCATCTGTTGGGGTTATATTATGATTTTTTATGATGTAATAGGCCTAACTGACACTATCTAAGGTACTAAGAAAATCTAACTAAGTTATTAAATAATATATAATAATTGGCGGTTAGTATCTTGCTTGAATTTAACCAACTTAAGTCAAAGCAAGTATGAAATATTCAAAGTCTGCAGTCGTTCTTAGTTTGCTATCTAGTGCAGTATTGATGGGGTGTCATTCCAAAAAAAATGAAGATCCTGTGCCAAAACCTGAGAAGTTATCTGTGCGTGTTGCCAGCTACAATGCATGGCAAGGGGGTGCTAACGTCAATGATGGCGTGAACAAATCAGTAGAATACTTGGCTAAGCAACAAGCCGACATTATCGCACTTCAAGAGGGAAGTGAGATTGCTCAGACGTTTGCCTCTTACCTAGAGGCAAAAACAGGTGAAACTTGGTTTGTGTATAACCCGGCAGCAGGTACTAGCCAAAATGCAATGCAACATAGTACCGCCATTTTAAGCCGCTATCCCATTGTAGAAGGTTTTACAACGGTGGGACACGAGGCAATTTATCGTTCGTCGGAAGGCGCTCGCATATTGCTCTCAGACAGCCAAGAAATCATTGTTTGGTCGGCACACATGAGTTCAACCTCTTACAATGCAAGTAAAAGCTCGTGTAGCTGGAGCCAAGAACAGCTGGATCAAAGTGCCAGCTATCGTAAAAAAGAGGTCGATGTGCTAGTTGACCTGATGAAGCGAGAAAACAGTTGGGAAACCACCAATGAAACTCCAATTATTGTAGCAGGAGACTTCAACGCAGCCAGTCACTTAGATTGGACAGAGCGAGCTGCGCAAGCGAATGTTATTCCTTGTGGTCGTGATTTCGGTGACTCTAAGTACATGGTTGATGAGTTGGGCTTTAAAGACTCTTACCGAGAAGTTCACCCGAACGAGATTGAACACCCTGGCGGTAGTTGGGGTGTTGCGATTGGCAAGGCGGGTCCGGGCAAAAGCTATCCTGCAGCGCGTATAGATTATATCTATTATAAAGGCAGTAATATCAAAGCGACCCAATCTGATATGTTTGGCCAAGACGGAATCAATGACGATCAGCCGAGTGATTACAAGAATAATCCATACCCTTCAGATCATTACGGCTTTGTGACTGAGTTTGAAATTTCACCATCCAAGGTGGTCTCTGGCCAAATGTCGATAAGTGATAACACGCAGATTGATTACACTGTCAATGGCAATACGGTCTCCGTGACCCTGGATGATGAACCAACAGCGATTGAAGGCTTTACCATTGCAAAACCATTTGTCGGTTTGTTTAAAAAGGGCAAAGAACCTGTTTGGGCTGATGACGGTATTTTCAGCACGGCAATCGCCGCACAGCGCTTGGATGGTAGTCTTACTTATCACTTAACGAGTAAGGATGACTTAACGCCGGGTGAGTATGAAATTCGAGTCTATCGTAAGGACAGAACTCGTCAAACACATGGTGATACTTCCCCACTACAAACGGGCTCAGTTTTGCTGACAATTGATTAGTCGCCATATAAACAACAAAGCCAGTTCACTGAACTGGCTTTGTTTATAGATTCATATCTGCTAACGAAACCCCATCGCCTCATAAAGCTCACCCTCAATCACTTCACGATGAATATTGTCAATCGTGCCATCAAAGGTAAATTGCATCAGTAGCTCCTTTATCAGCGGTCTAGCTTGCGCTTCTGTCATGCCTGCTTTGATGCTTGGGTGATAAAGTAGTTTGATTAATAGTCCATCCAGTGGGGAAAGTAAGTCTTCTGGTGAACGATCATTAAATACCGATGGGTAGACGCTGTCTGAATCGTTAGGCAAACCAAGAATCTGCGTCATCTCTTCTACCACACAGGCGAGCAGTTTACCGTGGTCACGGGCTTGGTCGACCGGAATGACAATGTTAGCTCTGACTAGCTCTCCACGAGAATTAACGGCAAAATTGGCCATGCACAGTGCAGAACGGGTATGTTCGACCGAAGGCTTACCCATGACCTCTTCGACCACACCTTCCCACTCAGATTGCCGAGTATATACCCAATGCACATTGGACTCGTCTAAAGTATCAACAAGGGAAATATCGTGGTTAGATAGATTGGCCAGATGCTCGATATGCATACGAGCAAGTTCGGTGTGCAAATCTTGATCGGGGACTCTATGGTCGAGAAACACCTTAATTGGCTGATCCCATTTACGGATCTTCTTGCCATGTGCATCGTATTCATTGTGCAGCGCAATGGTGAAAAAAGAGCTTTCGATGTATTGCGGATCTTGCCAGCGAGCCGTATTGGCGCTGGCCGTCAGCGAAGTAAAAAAAAGGGCTGCGAGACTCAATCCTTTGAGCATGTGACTCCTTATCGAGCGCAAGAGGGTATGGTATTGAAGTGACTCTCTACTAAGCGCTGGGTGATTGGGTGTTTAGGGCATGAGATGATTTCTTGGGTATCACCGCACTCTACGACTTCCCCTTCGTGCATCACAATCAGTTTGTCGGTGATGTGTTTAACGATGCCAAGGTGTTGAGATACATAGACAAAGGATAACCCCATCTCTTCTTGTAACTCTAAGAACAGATTAATGATCTGTGAGCGCATCGCCATATCAAGCCCATTAAGTGCTTCATCAGCGACGATAATGGATGGCTGAAGAATAAGCGCTCTCGCCAAGCAGATACGCTGTTTTTGGCCCGTTGCCAGCATCTGAGGGTAGAAATAAGCGTGTTCTGGCAAAAGACCCACCCGCATCAGAGTGTCTTTGACCCGTTTGCGGCGAGCCTCTGGCGGCATGCTGGTATTTCGCTTGAGCGGCCCTTCTAAGATACGACCAATTTGGATGCGAGGGTTGAGTGAGGTGTTAGGGTCTTGGAAGATCATACGAATGAGCTTACAGCGAGTTTCGTAATCTTTATGCTCCAACACTTCGCCATTAACCTTGATTTCACCACCACTTGGTTCAACCACGCCCGCCAGCATTTTCGCTAGCGTGGACTTACCTGAGCCGTTTTGACCGATAAAACCAATTGTCTGACCCGCTTCGAGGCTAAAACTCATCGGCTTTACCGCTTCTTTTACGCTCTTGGTGAATAATCCAGTGCGTGTTTCAAAGTATTTGCTGATGTCGTTAACTTCTAGCAAGGCACTCATGACTTCTTCTCCATATTGAGCGGGAAGTGACAGCTATATTTATGATTTTTCACTTTCTTGGTTCTCGGAGCCTCTACACATTGGCGCTGGGCGTATGGACAGCGCGGCCCTAATCGGCAGCCAATCGGCAAGTGATCCAATGGAGGGATCGCACCGGGCAAAGACTCCAGTTTTGATTTGTGCGGGATCCACTGGCTAAAATCAGGCATAGCTTGTAGCAACGCCACCGTATAAGGGTGCTTCGGCAGTTTAAGGATCTGTTTGGTTGCCGCCGATTCAACCGATTGCCCACAGTACATCACAGTGATCTTGTCTGCCCATTGAGTAATGGTGGTCAGGTCATGACCGATAAGCAAGATAGTTGTGTTGTTGATCTGATTCATACGACTGAGCAGACGCAAAATTTGTGACTGAGTGATTGGATCAAGGTCGTTAGTTGGCTCATCAGCGATGAGCATTTTTGGTCGGGTCGCAATCGCCATGGCGATCATGACTTTCTGACATTCACCATCAGTCAGTTCATAAGGGTATGCTCGGATCACGCGGCGGTGATCTTTAATTCCAACCTTATGCAGCAAGGCAATAGCTTGCTCGGTACGCCAGCGGCGACGCTGCCAAAATCGTCCTTCGAAACAGTCCAGAGGCACAGACTCAGCAAGCTGCTGACCTACACGTTCAGAAGGGTCAAGACAGGTTGAAGGCTCTTGGAAAATCATGGCGATGTCACGAGCAATCACTCGACGTCGCTCTTTAGGTGTAAGCTGAAGAAGGTCAATATTACCAAAACGCAGACGGTCAGCCGTGACGCGCATATTATCCTTAGTAATGCCCAATATTGCCTTTGCCACCAAGCTTTTACCAGAGCCAGATTCGCCTACTAGACCACGAATTTCCCCTTCGTTTAGGGTAATGCTCATTCGGTCTACAGCCTTAACCATGCCCTGTGGTGTATCAATTTCTATCGTCAGATGACGAATATCTAACATTGGCATTATTCGATCCCCGCATTGAGTGCGCGGCGCATACCTTCGCCCACGAGGTTAATCACAACAATAGAGAACATGATGATCAACCCCGGCAGAGTCACAGTCCAAGGTGCCACGTAGATAAGCTCAACTGAATCACCCAAGATTGCACCCCACTCAGTGCTCGGCGCTTGAGCGCCCAGACCAAGGAAACCCAGTGCGGTGATATCTAAGACGGCAATGGTCAACGCCATGGTCGCTTCGGCGGCCAATACAGGCAAAATATTCGGGAGGATCGAGTTCCAAAGCAGGTAAAAGTTGTTCGCACCGTCAAGGCGGGCTGCAATGACATAATCCTTCTCCACCTCGCTGTGCACAGCGACATAAATTGAGCGAACAAAACGAGGGATTAAAGCCAAGCAAATCGCAAGCAAAACATTGAACTCACCAAAGCCAAGAAATGCGACAAAGATGATCGCTAGCAGCAGTGATGGAATCGACATGACAGTATCAAACAGGTGGTTCAACGTACTCGACACCAAACCTTTGGTCATGCCCGCGAGCACACCAATGACACTACCAATAACACCAGCAATGAGGGTGATGATGATAGCAGCGCCAAGAGTCAATTGAGAACCAGCCAAAAGGCGTGACAATATATCACGCCCAAGGTCATCGGTACCTAGGAAGTAATCAACCGTGCCTTCTGGTGCCCAAGAAGGTGGCAGTAGTAAATAGCTACTTTGCTGCTGCGGGTCATAAGGCAATATGAATGGCGACAACAGTGTTAGTAGCAACAAGATACCAAAACACCATAAGCCAAACATCGCCAAGGTATTTGAGCGGTAACTGCGCCAAAAACGCTCGAACTGAGTAGGGATCAGTTCTTCTTGATAAACATTATCGGACAGCATACCACTCCTTCCTTACTAATGGGTTTGCGATAGCACCGATAAGATCGGATAAGATATTGGCAATCAATACAAAAGTTGCCACCACCATGACACCCGCTTGAATTGCGATAAAGTTCTGACTGGCAAGTGCGTCGAGTAACCAGCGGCCAATGCCCGGCCAGTTGAAGATCGACTCAGTGATCACCGCAAAAGTGATCATGCTAGAAAGCTGTACGCCAAACTTCGGAATGATTGGCGGTAGGGCGTTACGCAACACGTGTTCGATGATGATTTCGTATTTTGATAAGCCATTGATTTTGGCAGCGCGGATGTAGTTCTCTTGCATCACTTCTGCTACGGATGCTCGCATCAAAGCGATGATCTGTGTGGTTGGCGCTAGCGCCAATACCATACAAGGTAAGAACAGGTGTTCTAATACACTTTGCAGCGCTTGCGCTCTTAGCGGGCTATCAGACAAAAAAGCATCAATGATGGCGACGCCAGTCACGTGGTCAATTTGGTACAGCAAATCATAACGACCCGCTACTGGGAACCAACCAAGGTTGAGCGAGAAGAACATGATGAGCAGCAGTGCAACCCAATAGAGCGGTGCAGAGTAGCCAGACATAGAAACAAAAGAGATAACAGTATCTATCCATTTGCCTTGGCGGGTTCCAGCAATTGTTCCTAGTGGAATACCGATTAGCAAAGCAATTGAGAAAGCGAAAAAACACAGCTCAAGCGTAGCTGGAAAGACCACCATGATGTCATCCCAAATTGGCTCACCGTATTGATTGTTGCCAAAATCGAACAGGCTGATATCCGCAAGGTAGTGCAGCCAGCCAGAAACAAAGTTCAACTCATTGGCTGCAACTTGAGCGTCAAGGCGCATGATGCTGTACCCAACCATGGAGAGAAACAGCAAGGTGATCACAAATAGGTTAAGTCGGCGAATAATGTAAACCAGCATTACTCACTCCTTTGTACGTTATGAAATGAACGAGTGTTAAACGGGCTCATTTCAAATCCAGTTAATGATGCGTGATTGGCTTGATACTGAGTACCGTGCGCAATTGGGATCACTGGAAACTCTTGGTTCAGCATGTTCTGTGCTTGCTTATATAAGTTGAGACGATACCTCGGCTGATTGGTTTCTCGCGACAAATCAAGCAAGAAATCAAAGTCATCGTTACACCACATAGAAACGTTTAAACCCGCTCGCTCAGCACCACAACTTAAAGTTGGGCGTAGGAAGTTATCGGGGTCACCAGTATCTGCGAGCCAACCCGTTAGTACCATATCCACGTTTTGATTCTGGTTAAGCTCTGAGCGAGAGAAGCGGTCATCAGTAAATAGATTCAGTTTGATACCAATATCCGCAAAGTTACTTTGAATCAGCTCGGCAGTTTTCATTGGACTCGGGTTATACGGTTTAGGCTCTAGAGGGACCCACATAGAGAGCTCAGTGCCTTCTTCAACACCCGCCTCACGCAGTAAAGCGATGGCATACTTTTTATCATAGCGGATCTGAACGCTATCTTTTTGATACGCCCATGAGCTTGGCGGTAGCAGAGTATAGGCGATAGCCCCAGTGCCATAATAGACGGAATCTAAGATTACCTGACGGTTGATGGCAAGGTTAAGTGCCTTGCGTACATTGGCATCACTTAGGGCTGGAGTTGAAGTGTTTAGGGCGATAAACGCCACGTTCATCGCAGGTTTAGCATTCAGCACCAAGTCTGGCGCTTGTGAAATGATTGGCAACTGGCTTGAAACCGGTGATGAAAGCACATCACACTCGTTTCGCAATAATTTGGCGAGCGTTCCCGTACCTCGGGTCGAGATATCAAACACGACTTGCGACATTTTCGGCTCGCCTTGCCAATACTCACTGTGGCGCTTCAAACGCACCAAGTCACCGACTTGGTACTCATCAAACATAAATGGCCCAGTGCCCACTGGGTGGTTCTCTAGCGCCAGCTTATTATCCATCAACTCAAGTTTACGGGCGTACTCTGCGGAGTGAATAACAGCATAAGGCGTTGAAATATTAGCAAGAAAACTGTTGTCAGGACGGTTAAGTGTAAAGGTCACTTGATACTTGTCGGTGGCACGCACATCCTTAACTAGTCCGGCAAAATCGATGGCATCAAAGAACGGATAGCGCCCGCTGCCAGCGTCGTGATATGGGTGGGCTGTGTTTAATATGCGGGCAAAGCTGAATACAACATCTTTGGCTTGCAAGTCTCTTGAAGGCGTAAACCAAGGGGTTGAATGAAAAGTAATGCCACGCTTAAGGTTGAAAGTGTAAACCGTACCGCTTTTATCCATGCCCCACGTATCCACCAAACTGGCAATTGGGCGGTGCGTTTCAGGATCTAGGGTAAATAGGGAGTTAAACAGCTGGCGGCTTAATGCATCGGACGTGATACCAGTATCAGCTTGCTGCGGATTGAAAGTATTTAGGTTGATTTGACCACAAAAGACAAAGCCGCTTTTGCGCACTTTTGTGTGATCAATTTCTTCGCCACAGGCGGCAAGCAAAAGGCCAGCCACTGCCATGAGGCCCATCTTTAATAGTGCTTTCATAGGAAAGAGTGTGTTAGTGAGAAACGAGGTAGCAATAGACATAGTGTTTTTCATGCCCTCTTAATCCGGCTAATTTAGCACTTTTTTCCAACCAGACCAAACGATTAGTCCGGACTCTGCCCAACCAGGTTGTACTTTCGCAGCATCCCTCTCAATTGATGATAGCTAAGCCCTAACAGTTTCGCTGCTTGCTTTTGGTTGTGTTTAGACGCTTCCAATACTTGATTGAGAAGCTCGACATCTGCAGCTTCCTGCCACTGTTTATAGTCGATAGGAAACTCGATGACTCGAGATATGTCAGGTTGAGACTCATCTTCCGTGGTGGCTGCCGCCCAGCTTGAACTGAACGGGTCGAACACAATCTCATCAATAGGCGCTTGATATTCAACGTTCTGATATACAGCTCGCTCGACGGCATTTTTAAGCTCACGAACATTACCCGGCCAATGGTAGTCGAGCAGTGATTGCTGAGCTCGCATAGAGAAGCCACTAAACAGGGGCAACTCTAGCTCTCGACACATCTTGATTGCATAGTGTTCGGCGAGTAACAAGATATCTTCTTGACGAGCTCTGAGCGGAGGGAGGTGAATAACATCAAATGCCAAACGGTCTAGCAAGTCGGCTCTAAACTCGCCCTGCTGCGCCATTTCAGGTAAGTCCGCATTGGTTGCGCAGACTAGGCGCACATTGGCTGAAAGAGTTTTGTTGCCCCCAACACGTTCATATTCACCGTATTCGATCACTCGCAATAGCTTTTCCTGCACCGTGAGTGGTGCCGTCGCAAGTTCATCCATAAATAGCGTTCCACCTTCTGCTCGCTCGAAACGGCCAAGGTGCTTGCCTTTAGCACCGGTAAAGGAGCCTTGTTCGTGTCCAAATAACTCTGAGTCAATGACACCTTCAGCGAGTGTGGAGCAGTTCATTGATACCAATGGTTGATCCCATCGACGTGACAAGTAATGCAGACGCTGAGCAATGAGCTCTTTACCCGTACCACGCTCACCAATGATGAGCACAGGTCGTTCAATCGGTGCTAAGCGAGAGACCTTGTCGAGCACAGAAAGAAAACTAGGAGACTCTCCAATTAGGTTTTGCTGTTTCATCCTTACTCCGTGGCGAAATTAACCAAGTGTTGGTGAAATTCATCATAGCACAAATTGTCCTTGCACAAGGGTTTAATTAAATTATTGATTTTTAATGGTATAAAAGTTGGCACGCAAGTTGTAATAGATAAAACCAAGTTAACCAGTAATCATCAATAAGATTCGTTACTCGTCTAAGGAGACATCACATGGGTATTTTCTCTCGTTTCGCCGATATCGTGAATTCAAACATCAGCGCATTGCTAGACAAAGCGGAAGATCCTGAAAAAATGATCCGCTTAATCATCCAAGAAATGGAAGACACCTTAGTAGAGGTTCGCACTAACTCCGCTCGCGCTATTGCGGATAAAAAAGAGTTGGCGCGTAAAGTGGAAGCGGTTGAGTCTCAACTGAGCGATTGGCAGCAAAAAGCGACCTTAGCACTGAGCAAAAATCGCGAAGATTTGGCACGTGCTGCATTAATTGAAAAGCAAAAGCTGCAAGATATCGTAGCAAGCTTACACACAGAGCAAACCTTGGTTGAAGAGACCATTGAAAAGCTAACTGGTGAGATCAGCAAGCTAGAAACCAAAATTAATGAAACTCGTGCTAAGCAACAAGCGTTAGTGATCCGCCGCACTGCTGCGGGGAATCGCCGTGATGTGCGCCGTCATCTCAATGAGAGCAAAAGTGCAGAAGCACTGTCTAAGTTTGAGCAATACGAGCGTAAGATTGACGAGCTAGAAGCGGAAGCTGACAGCTACACATCAGCACGTAACCTAGACCAAGAGTTTGCCGAGCTTCAAGCGGAAGATGAAATCGAGCAAGAACTGGCTCGCATGAAAGAGCAAATGAACAAACAAGACAAATAAGTAACCACCAAGGAGTATTGATATGTCAGCAGCGTTTTTAACTGCACCACTCGTAGTTTTTCTTATATTCGTTGCGCCTCTGTGGTTATGGCTTCACTACCGTGGAAAGCGCAACACTGCGCAAGGTCTGTCAGAAGAAGATTTTGCGAAACTGCAGATGTTGACTCGACAAGCGGAAGGGTTGCAGCAGCGCGTGCAAACGCTTGAGAAGATTCTGGACTCAGAATCGCCTAGCTGGAGACAAAAACTATGACCCAACGTACTTTGTACCGTGATACCCAGAATCGTAAGATCGCCGGTGTATGTGCAGGGGTTGCAGATTACTTCGGCATCGAGACATGGTTTGTTCGGGTACTGGCAGTGACTGCAGCGCTATTAGGGGCAGGTTTTTTTGTAGTGATCATCTACATTGCCATGTCACTGATGGTGGAGAAAAAGCCTTATCAGGCGGGAGACTTTCAAGACTCAGCGTCACCAAAGCCCCATAAAGTTAAGAGCAAGCCGTGGCAAACTGGGGAATCACCAAGTCAGTTGATTGCAAGCTTGGAAGGAGAGCTGGCGGACGTGGAGAAGAAAGTCAAAACGATGGAAGCTCACGTTACTTCAGATACTTTTAACGTCGAGCGAGAGTTCAGCAAATTGTAGTGGACCACGCCACAAATTAAATCGATTAAAAACACCAACGCCTTGTCGTTGGTGTTTTTGTTTCATTGTTTTGAATTGTACTGGAAATTTAATGCCTTAGATGGCAGTCGTTGCGTTTGTATCCTATGGTTTTTTATAACCAATTGTTTATGGATGAAACTCTATGCGTTGCCAATATTTGCTCCTCACCAGTGCGTTAGTGCTGATCGCAGGTTGCTCGGAAGAGTTACCGCCCGTTCCCGAACCGGATTCTCGTCCCGCCAAAATCGTCACCGTTTCACTGAGTCAAAGCAGCACAGTTCGTCAGTTTCCAGCGGTGTCTGAAGCAGGCGATAGAGCGGCACTTGCATTTCGTGTTCCTGGCCAACTAATGTCTGTGGATATTCATGCGGGTCAGATGGTCGAAAAAGGCACTGTGCTGGCCTCACTTAACCCAGATGAATACCAGCAACTGCTTAAACAAGCCCAGGCTAATTATCAATTGGCCAATGTGCAGTTCAAACGTTTTAAAAAGTTAAGAGCCGATAAAGTCGTTTCAGAGCAAGATTATGATAAAGCGGTGGCGAACTTAAATTCAGCTAAGGCTGGCCTTGAACAGGCGCAAGCGAATCTCGACTACACCGTACTTAAAGCGCCATACAGTGGCACTATTTCATTAGTCTCCGTGGAGAACTATGAGTTCGTTGGTGCACAGCAAGCGGTAATGAATATTCAAACCAATCAGGTGCTGAAAGTGGTGTTCCAATTGCCTGAGTACCTGTTACGTCGCTTCAGAGATGATGACGTAGCCAAAGCGCAAATGGTGTTTGATACCGTGCCAGACAGACCTTTCCCATTAACTTTCCAAGAAATTGATACTGAAGCAGACCCTAAAACCAATGCTTACAAAGTTACCATGGCGATGGAAAGACCGGATGATGTTGGAGTATTGCCGGGCATGTCCGGCAAGGTGGAGCTAGAAGTCCCTAAATCCGTTGCTAGCCGATTGCCAAAAGCCGCCATTGAAACAGAAGGAGAGAACAGTTGGGTATGGAAGGTAGATGAGCAAGGGCTTGTTCGCCGAACACCAATAGAAGTTGATGACAACCGCGTACTAATTTCCGGCCTAGAAGATGGCGATCGCATTGTTGCTTCGGGCGTTGCTGTACTCGAAGAGGGTGCCAAAGTCCGTGAATGGATTAAAGAGCGAGGGCTATAAGATGAAGATGAAACTTATCGCAATGGCCCTGCTGGTGGGACTCGCTGGCTGCGGCAAAGTTGAAGTGGTGCCAAGAGACTATCAACCCGAGGTAAAAACCATTGAAGTTGGCAGCAATCAAAGCGCAGGCCAGCTTTACTTTCCCGCCGTTGCCCAAGCGGCGCATAAATCGGCGCTGAGTTTTCGAGTCTCAGGGGAAGTATTAGAGCTGTCAGTTAAAGAAGGCACCTTGGTTAAAAAAGGCGATGTGCTGGCCAAACTCGATACCACAGATTATCAACTCGATGTGGATAACGCTTCGGCTAAATACAGTGTGGCCAACAGTCAGTACACCCGCTCTGCACCTTTGGTCAAAAAAGGCTTATTGGCTCAGTCACAATTTGATGAGTTAGCTGCCCAACGAGCGATAGCAAAAGCCGAGCTAGACCTGGCTAAATTACGCCTGTCCTACACATCCTTAACCGCCCCGATTGACGGCATTATCTCGCGTGTCGCCGTGGATAAATTTGAAAACGTCAAAACCGGTCAGGCGGTGATCAACATTCATAAAATAGACACGGTTGAAGTGGTGGTACAAGTGCCAGACCGAGTTTTTACTGAACAGCCACAGAATATCGATTTCGAATCGATAGAGCTGCTGGTGAGAGTCAAACCGGGGGCCGAGTATCCAGCCAAAATCAAAGAGTACACTACAGAACCTGACCCAGAGACTGCGACCTACAACCTCACTTTAACCATGCCTATGCCAGCGGATGACCCAATACTCGATGGTACGGCGCTGGAGATCGCAGCAAGAAATAACGCCAAACTCAAGTTACTGCCTAAATTAACCATACCTATTGAAGCCTTGTTTAACCAAGATGGCGACGATATCGACCGCACCAACCGCTTTGTTTGGGTGGTAGATGACTCCCAAGTGAGTAAGAAAACCGTCGAAGTTGGCAAACTGGTGGGTGAACAAGTGGAAGTAGTGTCTGGCATAGAGGCTGGACAAGACATCGTTATCGCAGGTGTTGCTCGTTTAAGAGATGGAATGCAAGTCAAAGTGATCCCGCAGGAGGCAGGAAATGAATGAAGTAGCGAACGAGCACAGCCCAAATAAAGGGATTGCGGCGTATTTTATTCAAAACCGTGTCATCAGTTGGATGCTGGCACTGATATTTTTGATTGGTGGAACATCGGCTTTCTTCGGTCTTGGCCGCTTGGAAGACCCTGCATTTACCATCAAAGATGCCATGGTAGTGACAAGTTATCCGGGAGCAACACCGCTGCAAGTGGAAGAAGAGGTGACCTATCCTCTAGAAAAAGCCATCGGCCAGCTCACTTATGTGGATGAAGTGAAATCAACCTCTACCCGAGGGCTATCTCAGATATCGGTGACGATGAAGAACAACTATGGCCCAGATGATCTTCCGCAAATATGGGATGAGCTGCGCCGCAAGGTTAACGACATAAAAGACTCGTTGCCACCGGGGGTTAACCCACCTCAAGTCATTGATGACTTTGGTGATGTGTTTGGTATTTTGCTTGCAGTCACTGGTGATGGGTACTCCTACAAAGAGCTGCTTGATTACGTTGATTATCTGCGCCGAGAGCTAGAGCTGATTGATGGTGTAGGCAAGGTCAGTGTATCGGGTCAGCGCCAAGAGCAGGTTTTCATTGAAGTATCGATGAAGCGAATGAACACCTTAGGTATTTCGCCACAAACCATCTACAACTTGCTGCAAACCCAAAACACCGTTAATGATGCGGGGGCGATTCGAGTTGGTACCGAGTACATTCGTATCCAACCAACAGGGGAGTTTGCTGATGTTGAAGAGCTTGGGGACCTTATCTTAACTGAAGGTGGCGCTCAGGGGCTTATCTACTTGAGAGACGTGGCTGAAGTGAAACGTGGCTACATCGAAGTCCCAAGCAATATCATCAATTACAATGGACATCTAGCGCTGAATATTGGGGTCTCTTTTGCCCAAGGCGTTAACGTGGTGCAAATTGGTGGTAACGTCGAAAGACGTCTTGCTGAACTTAAAGAGCAGCAACCTATCGGCATCGACATTGCAGAAATCTACAGCCAGCCTAAAGAAGTCGATAAATCGGTGAAAGGCTTTGTGGTCAGTTTAGGGCAGGCGGTGGCAATTGTTATCGTGGTACTGCTGTTCTTTATGGGGCTGCGTTCGGGTCTGTTGATAGGCTTGATCCTGCTGTTGACGGTGCTTGGTACCTTTATCTTCATGCAATATATGGAAATCGAGCTACAGCGTATCTCGCTCGGCGCTTTGGTCATTGCGCTGGGGATGCTGGTGGATAACGCCATTGTGGTGGTGGAAGGTATACTGGTCGGGACCCAAAAAGGGCGGACTCGGCTCCAAGCTGCTACCGATATCGTGACGCAAACCAAGTGGCCTTTGCTGGGGGCAACAGTGATTGCGGTGACAGCATTTGCGCCGATTGGTTTGTCTGAAGATGCCACGGGTGAGTATTGTGGCACCTTGTTCTCAGTATTGCTTATCTCCTTGATGTTGAGCTGGTTTACGGCTATCTCATTAACGCCATTCTTTGCCGACCTGTTCTTTAAAGAGGGTGAGCATGACCCTGATGCAGAGCCTGCGGATCCATACAACGGCATGATCTTTGTGCTGTATAAAAACTTCCTAGAGTTTTGTATGAAGCGTGCGTGGCTGACGGTGATATTTCTTGTCGTTGCTCTTGCTGCCTCTTTATATGGTTTTACCCAACTTAAGCAGTCATTCTTCCCATCTTCAACCACACCGATGTTTATGGTTGATGTATGGATGCCAGAAGGTACAGATATTCGAGCCACGAACGAAAAGCTCGAAGAGCTGACCAATTGGCTTGAACAGGACCCAGCGGTTGATCACATCACCACTACTGCTGGTAAGGGTCTGCAACGCTTTATGCTGACTTACGCACCGGGTAAGTCTTACCCAGCCTATGGTGAAATCGTTACACGGGTGAAGAGCTTCGAGCAGCTTGATGCCTTGATGGAGAAATTTGGTGACCATCTGGACGCCAATTATCCGCAAATTGATTACAAGCTGAAACGTGTCGAGCTTGGTCCCGGTGGCGGAGCGAAAATCGAAGCTCGACTAGTAGGCTCAGACCCAACGGTACTGCGTACATTGGCGAGCCAAGTCGTCGATATCATGCGTGCTGACCCTGGTGCGTTCAATATTCGTCATGATTGGCGTGAGCGAACCAAAATCATCGAACCAGACTTTAATGAAAGTCAGGCTCGCCGTTACGGTATCACTAAGTCAGATCTCGACCAGATGCTCAACATGTCGTTTAGCGGACGAACCATAGGTGTGTATCGCGATGGCACCACCTTAATGCCAATTGTTGCTCGTCTGCCAGATGAGGAGCGAGTCAATATCCAGAGCATTGAAGGCATGAAGATTTGGAGCCCAGCGTTAAGCGAATATATTCCGCTACAACAGGTGATCTTAGGTTATGACTTACGCTGGGAAGATCCTGTGATTGAGCGAAAAGATCGTAAGCGTATCTTAACCGTAATGGCAGACCCTAACCCATTTGGTGACGAAACCGCAGCGACGTTGCAACAACGTTTAATGGAATCTATCGATGCGATCGATATGCCGCCGGGTTACGCATTGGAGTGGGGTGGTGAGTACGAGTCTTCTAACGACGCACAAGAGTCGCTGTTCAAGACCATGCCGCTTGGCTACCTGTTCATGTTCTTGATTACCGTGTTCTTGTTCAACTCGGTAAAAGAGCCACTGATAGTATGGGCTACCGTGCCACTGGCTGTTATTGGGGTGACCGCTGGTCTATTGATGTTTGATACTCCATTTGGCTTCATGGCGCTATTGGGCTTCCTCAGCCTTTCAGGCATGCTGCTCAAAAACGGCATCGTATTGCTCGATCAAATCGAGATAGAGATGAAATCTGGCAAGGCGCCATACCATGCGGTTGTTGAAGCATCCTTAAGCCGTGTGCGCCCAGTGTGCATGGCGGCAATTACTACCATTCTTGGCTTGGTACCTTTGCTTCCTGATATCTTCTTCAAACCTATGGCTGTGACCATCATGTTTGGTTTGGGCTTTGCAACAATACTGACATTGATTGTTGTGCCAGTGTTGTATCGCTTGTTCCACGGAGTTGAAGTGATTGACTAGGCATAGTTGAAACTAACCAAAAAGGGCTGGCAAATGAAAATTGCCAGCCCTTTGTTATTTAGTGTGTTGAGCGATTAGCCAAGTGCCTGAACGTATCGTTCAAAAGCAGCTTCCAGATCTTCAATCAAATCTTGGGTATCTTCTAAGCCAATGTGCAAGCGGATCAGTGTACCTTCAAAGTTTGGATTTGCTACTGTGCGCAAGCTGTTAAAGCTCTTTGGCTCGTTGGCTAGGATCAAACTCTCAAAGCCACCCCATGAATAGCCCATGCTGAAGTGCTTCATGTCATCTAAAAGTGCGGTTGTCGCTTTAGAGTTGCTGGTCTTTAACACGAACGAGAACAGGCCATTACAGCCTGAGAAATCACGTTGGTAAAACTCATGCCCAGGGCAGCTCTCTAGCGCTGGGTGGCGAACATGGTCTACTTCTGGTCGCTCTGCAAGCCATTTGGCGATCTCGATGCTGTTTTTCTCATGTTGCTTCAAACGAACATCGAGTGTGCGCAGGCCACGCAATCCTAGGTAGGCATCATCTGGCGAGACACACTGACCCATAAGGTAGCTTTGTTCACGCAGTTGATCCCAGCAGCGCTCATTGGCAACCGCCGTACCTAGCATCACATCTGAGTGACCGACGATATATTTGGTTGCCGCTTGGATGGAAATATCAACACCATGATCAAACGGAGAGAAATTTACCCCTGCACCCCAAGTGTTGTCGAGCATGACGATGATGTCGTGCTGGTGAGCGATCTCTGCCATGGTCGGTACATCTTGTACTTCCATGGTGATCGAGCCCGGAGATTCTGTAAACAACACTTTGGTGTTTGGTTGGATGAGGTCTTTAATGCCTTCGCCAATAAGTGGTGGGTAGTAGGTGGTTTCTACACCCAGCTTTTTCAAAATCGTGTCACAGAAGTCTCGGGTTGGTTCGTAGCAAGTATCCACCATCAATACGTGATCGCCAGCAGAAACAAAAGAGATCAAAGCGTTAGAGATAGCTGCGGTGCCACATGGGTAAAGCGCGCATCCAGCGCCACCTTCGATTTCAACCATCGCTTCTTGGAAGGCAAAGTGGGTCTGAGTACCACGACGGCCGTAGAAAAGCGTATGTCCCATGCGCTCTGAGGTCGCTTTGTGCTTTTCGGCAACCGTATCAAATACGATGGTTGAAGCACGCTGCACTGGTGGGTTAACAACACCGTGAGTCCATTTCTTACTGCGACCCGCAGTAACCAGTTTGGTTGTCTTTTTCTCAGACATGACTTTTCCTTGTTCAAAAAACGGCAATGCCCCAAAACTACCGAATGACGGCTGCTGGGGCAATGCTTTTCATTTCAATTGCGCAAATAGTTTAAATTACAGAAGTGGGCTGAATAGGAAGTAGGCTCGCTCAAAGAAGCGGTGAATAAAACCTCGCTCAGACCATTCAGCAGATTGAATCTTATGTGCTTGATCGATATAGCTCTGCTGCACCCAATATAGCTCTTGGGTGAAGGCTTTATCATCGACAGCCAGTGTCACTTCAAAGTTTAGCCACAGGCTACGCATATCTAGGTTAACGGTGCCTATTAGGGCGTAGTGTTCATCAATCACTACTGACTTGGTGTGCAATAGACCGCCGCTGAATTCATAGATTTCAATGCCGCAGTTGAGAAGCTCCGAATAGAAGGCTTTGGATGCCCACTTCACCATGATCGAATCATTACGATGTGGGATGATCAGCTCAACTTTTACCCCACGTTGAGCGGTCATTTTTAATGTTTCCAGCAGGTTTTCACTCGGGACAAAATACGGGGTGGTAATACGTACAGAGTGTTTTGCCTGACTGATGGCAAGATTTAATACTTGTTGAATCAAGTTCTCGGGCATACCCGGACCCGATGGCACTACTTGCACAGGGTGTGGATCTGTGGCTTCTGGCTCGATGGCGCACAGTGGGAAGCTCGGCAAAATTCGCTCACCGGTCTCTACTTCCCAATCCCAAGCATGGATGGCCGCTAGTACGTTCACCGTCGGTCCAGTGACACGAACCATGACATCAATCCACTGACCCACGCCTGCATCTTGTTTAAAGTGCGCAGGGTCGACCATGTTCATAGAACCTGTGTAAGCAATTTGGTCGTCGATGGTGATGATTTTTCGGTGTTGGCGAAGATCTAGGCGGCGCAGGAAAACACGCATTGGAGATACGCCTAATGCTTGCACCACATCCACACCAGAACGCTTCATCAGATCTACCCAGTGGCTGCGGAAAAAACGGTGGCTGCCTGCGGAATCCAGCAGAACTTGTACCGTAACCCCACGCTTTGCCGCTTTGATTAATGCCGAGGCGACGGAGTCTGCGAGTCCACCTGGGTGCCAGATGTAAAACACCATACGAATGCTTTGCTCGGCATTTTCTATATCTTCAATAACCGAACGTAAAATCCCTTCGGGCGTGGTTTGAAGAGATAGGGTATTACCACATAGCGCAGGAATACCGGTGCGATTGGAGCAGAGATCGTGAATTTGGGACAGTTCACCTTGAATCAGATCAGGTTGATGCGCTTGGCAGTCATGGAGTTGATTAAACCAAAACCCGTATGGACTGAACATGTTTTGCGCACGTTCGGCGCGTTTGCGTCCAAGGTTTAATTCACCAAAAAGGAAATAACACACAACACCGAGTACAGGTACGATGTAGATGATCATCAGCCATGCGAGGGAAACACTGACGGCACGACGCTTTAAGACGACTCGAATCGTCACACCAGCAACTAAAACCCAGTATAAAACTAAACTGACCAGTGCGAAGATTTGGTAAAACTTTTCCATTTTCAGCAAGATATCCGACAAATTTATCGAATCAATACTAGCACTAAATGCGAGAGGGAAACTAGATAGTTCGGCGTGGAAAAAGCGTAACCATTTGCATCCTAGTGGTTGTTGCAAATGTTTGAGTTTTGTTGGTTTTGTAAAGGAAAGGACTTGCGCTGCTTAAATTTAAAGCACTTGATTGCTATAAAAGTGCAAAAAATAGATAAATATAGCGCAGGCGCTTTTAATTTTAATCGCAAACTGTTTTACTTGCCATACTTTAAGATTAACTACGAAAAAGCATGGGTGTACATATAAGTTTACACTCTTGCGGGATTAGGTAAGTATGGCGACTAACTCTCGTGCCCAGTTCTCTTCCAAGCTGGGTTTTATCATGGCTGCGGCAGGCTCTGCGGTTGGTTTAGGTAATATTTGGGGGTTCCCAACTCAAGCGGCCAGTAATGGTGGCGCTGTTTTCTTGATGACTTATTTGGCAATGGTGTTCATCTTGGCATGTCCAATGCTGATTGCCGAGCTTACGATTGGTCGTTACGGTCAGTCGAACCCAATTAAATCGCTTCAATCAATTTGGCCGAAAGGCAGATTAGGTGCGGCACTTGTTGGCCTAACCGGTATGGCAGCAGCCTCCCTGATCCTCAGTTTTTACGCAATTATTGCAGGGTGGTTGATCGGTAATTTCGCAGGCAGTGCAATGAGCATGGTCGGCATGGAGTCAACCGTTGACTGGATCACTAGCTTTAGCCTGTCCCGAAACCTTATTTTGATGGTGCTGTTCATGGGCTTGACTATGTATGTCGTACAAAGCGGCGTGGCTGAAGGTATTGAGCGCTGGTCTACCCGTCTAATGCCTGTGCTGTTGGGTCTATTTGCAGTCATGATCATCTACATCCTGACTCAGGATGGCGCAATGGATGGCCTGACCATGTACCTAGTTCCAGATTTTTCTCATTTCAGTATGGATCTGGTAGTGAATGCAATGGGGCAGGCGTTCTTCTCGCTTTCATTGGGCGTCGGTACCATGATGGTTTACGGTTCATACCTTAAAAAAGATACTAATCTGCCAAAAACTGCCGTTCAGGTCTCTTTGGTTGATACTGGCATTGCCGTTGGTGCGGGCTTGCTTATCCTTCCAGCGATGTTTGTCGCTAAGCAAAACGGCGTACAAATCTTTGATGAAGCGGGTAACCTTTTAAGTTCAGATACCTTAGTGTTTACTGTGCTACCAGCTATGTTTGAAACCATGGGTGTGATTGGTGAGTTTGTAAGCCTACTCTTTTTCGCCTTGATGGTGATTGCGGCATTAACCTCGTCTATCTCAATGCTAGAAGTACCTGTCTCTTGTGCGATTGAGCAACTTGGCCACAAGCGTAAAGTTGCTGTTGCTTGGATCGGCGGCATCATTACCATTATCTCTGCAGTCATTGTGATGAACTTTGGCACCTTGTTTGGCTTCGTTGTTACCATTACCACGGTTTACGCTCAACCAATCTTAGGTCTGATTTTTGCTTTGCTGGTGGGTTGGGTTTGGAACCGAAACAAACTATTGGAAGAGCTTAAGCAGGGGCATCCAGAAATCGAGCAGAGTTTATTTTGGAAAATCTGGCCACTTTACGTACGTATCGTCTGCCCAGTGCTGATCCTAGTGGTATTCTTTGCTTAATTGAGCCGTTATACTTATTAGCCCGCATCGATTGCGGGCTTTTTTATGAGCGCAAGATAGCAACTATGTTCGATATACTATTTACCCATCCTGATTTTCTCGTCATCCACAAGCATCATAATGTCAGTGTGCATAAAGATGATGGTGATACTGATACTGCGCTGCTTCAAGAAGTGGCAAAGGTTTGCGGAGATACTCAGCTTTATCTGATCCATCGTCTCGATAAGATGACCTCAGGATTGCTACTGCTAGGAAGAAACGCCAAAGCAGCAAGTGAGCTATCTGGTCTGTTTGCCTCACGAGAGGTGGAAAAGTTCTATCTAGCCATTGGCGCTAAAAAACCTAAGAAAAAGCAGGGGCTGGTGATGGGTGATATGGCACGCTCACGCCGTAGCGCATGGAAACTTCTCAACAGTAAAGAAAATCCAGCAATTACCCAGTTTTTCTCGTTAGCAGGGGAGAGCGGCGAGCGTATTTTCTTATGTAAACCAAAAACAGGTAAAACTCATCAGATCCGCGTGGCGCTTAAATCGGTCGGTTCAGGCATTGTTGGCGATGATATTTACAATCCTTCTTCTCAAGCAGACCGTGGTTACCTGCACGCATACGCTCTAGGCTTCACTTATCAAGGCGAAGCTTTCCAGTTCGTTTGTAACCCAGCGCAGCAAGAAAACAATGGCGAGAAATGGCGCACACAAGCCATGTTGGACGCACTTACCCAATGGCAAATGCCTTGGCAACTTAATTGGCCGGTAATGAAATAATGAATAACTCAATGAACAGTGAAGCACTAGCGGACTTTTGGCCGCATTTAGCACAGCAATTTGAACAAGCACCGAATGAAGTGCGCCGACTTTTTCATGGTCGTGGCCGTTGTTGGCCGGGGCTAGAGCAGATGACCGTCGATTGGCTGCAAGGCCAGTTGGTGGTGAATATTTTCAAGCCTGTTGATGACGTATTTCTTAGTACACTAAAAACAGGCCTACTTGAGCTTGCCAAGAGCCCTAAATGGGAAGAAAAGGGCGGTTTCGCCATCTTACTTCAGCATCGCTACCAAGAGGGTGCGCCATTTGAGGTACTACTAGGTGAGCCAAACTATCACCCTGTTGTTGTAGAGTCGGGGCTAAAGTATCAGCTGACACTGGGCAAAAATCAGAACTTTGGTCTGTTCCTTGATATGCGCTTAGGTCGTGATTGGGTCGCTGAGCGTGCTAAGCACAAAAATGTCCTCAACCTATTTGCTTATACTTGTGGTTTTTCGGTTGCTGCCATTGCTGGTGGTGCAGACAAAGTGGTGAACGTAGATATGTCTCGTGGCTCACTGAGCCGTGGTCGTGATAACCATAAGCTAAATGAACACAACCTCAACCAAGTGTTCTTCCTTGGTCACGATATCTTCCGTTCTTGGGGCAAAATCAAGAAAGGTGGCCCTTACGATATGGTGATTATCGACCCACCATCGTTCCAAAAAGGCAGCTTTGCCCTAACCAAAGACTACAAGCGCATCTTACGCAAATTGCCCGATCTACTGACAGAAGATGGTGAAGTGTTAGCGTGTGCAAACTCCCCTGCGGTATTGCCAGAGTTCTTGATCGAGTCAATGCAGCAAGAAGCTCCAGAGCTAGAGTTCCAACACCGTTTGGAAAACCCGCCTGAGTTTAAAGATGAAGATATGCAAGCAGCGCTTAAGGTGATGGTGTTTAAGCGACAGCAGTAGATTGTTGCTAAAGTTAAAGTGATACAATAGTATCACTTTAACGATTAGTGAGGAGCCAGCCCATGAAAGTCGAGTTAGTGACTTCATTAAAACGTGAAGCAACAAAAATCTTAGCGGACCTGCATGACTCGAAAGAGCCTGTGCTGATTACTGAGCATGGTAAACCCTCGGCATACTTGGTGGATGTCGATGACTATGAATCGATGCAAAAACGCTTGGCAATTCTCGAAGGTATTTCGAGGGGCGAGCGAGCCATCGCATCTGAGCAATTGGTTAGCCACGATGAAGCTAAGGACCAAATGTCGAAATGGCTCAAATAGTTTGGACCCAGCCCGCATTATCTGACCTCAATGACATCGCAGAGTATGTTGCCATTGAAAATACGCTTGCGGCTAAGCAGCTTGTTCAGTCCATTTTTAATGCCATTGAGCGGTTAGAAGCATTTCCAGAATCTGGCCGAACACCACCAGAGTTACCAACCCTTCCTTATCGTGAAGTTATCGTTTCCCCGTGTCGGGTGTTTTATAAATACGACGGAAATAGTATCTATATCTTGTTTGTCATGAGGCAAGAGCAAGACTTAAAGCGGTTTATGCTCAGTAAAAAATAAAGCCACTGGATACAGTGGCTTTATTACTATCAGTTAACTGTACACTTAGTGCTATCAACACCTTGGTCAATTAGTAGCTGACCACGGCTGTTTCTTAACAACAAGCGGTAGCGAACCCCTTCATCTAGTGCGGCTCGTGTTTCTTTGTGGCTGCAGTAGTAATTTACCGCATTATCCATCAACACTTGCGCTGGTGCACCGCCACCGTCTTGGTTGTACAGCATCATAAGTTCGATAACGCCCCTGTTTGCAGACGCCTTCATCACTTTGAGTGGGCCGTACTCCATCGGCAGGCCAGCAGCCAGCACACTTGCGCGGTGCTCTGCCATCATTTCAATCTTTTCTTGTTTATCATCTTTCGTAGCACAGCCCGCAATAATGGCGAGTAGCGACAGCGAAAGGATAGTTTTCACCGAACTTTTGGCGAACTTAGAATTCGCTAGTAAAGAGCTCATCGGTTAAAACACCTTCTTAAATGGTTTTACGATGACGTTTTGGTAAACACCCGCCTCAATGTATGGGTCGGCGTCAGCCCATGCTTTTGCATCTTCTAGAGAGTTAAATTCTGCAATCACGGTAGAGCCTGTGAAGCCTGCTTCACCTGGGTTTTCGGTATCTAATGCAGGCATTGGACCTGCGGTTAGAAGGCGACCTTCATCTTGCAGTGTTTGCAGACGAGCAAGGTGCTTCTCACGTACTGAAAGACGTTTTTCGAGAGAGTTTTCAACGTCCTGAGAAAAAATCACGTACCACATACTTAAATCCTTTTTATTTTCGAGAACAAGCGAAATAGTAATGCTTCGTCATCGGCGCTGCAGCACCGTGACGATGAAGTGTGAAATTACTCGCCTTTTACAGGGCGAGGGCGGCCTTGGCTATCGATCGCTACGTAGTTGAATTGAGCTTCACACACTTGGTAACGCTCACCAATGCCATCTTCACTGACAGGTTTGACCCATACTTCGAGATTTATTTCCATGGAAGTGCGACCAATTTTGGTACATTCGCCATAACAGCACACCACATCACCCACACGAACAGGCTGTTTAAAGGTAATGCTCGATACTGAAACGGTGACGATACGGCCATGAGAAATTTCTTTTGCCAGAATACCGCCCGCCAAATCGAGCTGAGACATGATCCAGCCACCAAAGATATCACCATTAGCGTTGGTATCTGCAGGCATTGCAAGAGTGCGCAGCAACATTTGGCCGCGAGGAGTGTTTGGAATTGACATACTACTTACCTAAAAAGAAAACCCTCCAGCACCAATGGGGCGCTGGAGGGTAAAATCATACAGTTGTTATTCTTGGCTTTGGTTAGATTCTTCTTTTGGCATCTGCTTGTAAATGTAGATACCAGTGAGAAGTGTAAAGCCAAAGGTCGCTGCTAGCAGACCAAATACTTTGAAGTTCACCCACACATCCAATGGTAGGCTAAATGCTACGTAGACGTTTAGCACAGCACAGAAACTAAAGAAGCCGATCCATGCCCAATTGATCTTTTTCCAGACGGACTCTGGCAAGGTGATCTCTTTGGCAAGCATCCCTTTAATGAGTGGTTTACCCATTAAGTCCGTGACAAACAGACCAATAGCAAAAATGGCGTAGACGATGGTGACTTTCCATTTAATGAAGTTCTCATCGTGCAGGAAGATGGTCATGCCACCGAATACGGTCACCATCAAAAAGGTCACAACCTGCATCTTTTCTACTTTCTTGTATAACAAGAAGGTCAGGGCGATTTGCACTGCCGTTGCAACGATAAGCGCTCCAGTGGCGACATAGATATCGTGTGTTTTATACAGCACGAAAAAGATAATCAGAGGAATAAAATCGATCAGCAATTTCATTTGAGGCAAAACTTCTAAAATTTGATTGGCTACAGTCTACTGAAAAATGATGGTGGGACAAGCTTGAATGGGGATTATGAGTGAATATTTGGTGAGGATTGTTTGAGGTCGGTGGTGTTGAGTCGAGTGTTGTGCTGCTCTCCCCCCTTTTCAAGGGGGAGCGGGAGGGGGTTAAATCGAACTATCAGTGAGTACATGATTTGATTGGTGAGAAATCTAAACCGTCAATTTAACCTTTACACAACAGGCTAGCTCGCATTTTAACCCCTCCCAACCTCCCCCGGGACGCCGGCCGCTAGAAAAGGGGAGGGGCATAAGAGCCTTACTTCTGCGTAGCAGCTTTCATGTTCTTAACAAACTCACCCAGTTCTTCAAGCATCGCCTCTGGCTTATCAAGATTCTTCTCAATAATTTTAACCACAGCAGAACCAGAAATAGCACCAGCCGCACCAGATTCAATCGCTTGCTTCACCTGCGCAGGCTCAGAGATACCAAAGCCTAGCAGTGATGGTGGCGCATTGTATTGCGTCAGTTTTTCAAGCTGTGTACCCATTGGCATATTTGCCTTGGTTTCAGTACCTGTTACACCTGCACGTGATAGTAGGTAGGTGTAACCGCCGCCCAGCTGCGCAACTTGCTTGATGGTTTCATCAGACGCCGTTGGCGGAGCGATAAAGATTGGGTGAATACCAAACTTCTCTGCAGCTGCAACAAACTCAGCACTTTCGCCAGTTGGTACGTCAGCAATCAATACCGAATCGATGCCGACTTCTTGGCAGCGCTGGTAGAAGTTTTCAATCCCACGGCTGTAAACCAAGTTCGCATACATTAGAAGACCAATAGGCATTTCTGGGTACTGTTCACGGATTTTTGCGATCAGTTCAAAACACGTGTCCGGGTTGGTTTTCGCATCCAATGCACGAATGTTCGCCCCTTGGATAGTAGGACCATCGGCTTGCGGATCAGAGAATGGAAAACCTAGTTCTAGGGCATCTGCACCAGAAGCCGCTAGGGTTTGCATGATCTTTAGAGACTGCTCTGGGTTTGGATCACCAATGGTTACGAATGGAACAAATGCGCCTTGGTTTTTCTCTTCTAGACGAGAGAACAGTGCTTGATAACGATCCATTACAGCGCTCCTTTTTGCTCTAGGATATCGTGAACCGTGAAGATATCTTTATCACCACGACCAGATAGGTTAACCACCAGAAGTTGCTCTTTTTCTGGATTATCTTTTGCCATCTTAACGGCGTGCGCCAATGCGTGAGAAGACTCAAGCGCAGGAATGATACCTTCATTGCGCGCCAGCATTTGGAACGCTTCTAGGGCTTCATCATCAGTCACTGATTCGTATTGAGCGCGGCCAATAGCGTTCAGGTGAGCATGCTGAGGACCAACCGATGGGAAATCAAGTCCCGCCGATACAGAGTAAGACTCTTCAACTTGTCCGTGCGCATCTTGCATCAGTGGTGCTTTCATACCAAAGAAGATACCCGTTGTGCCATGCTTAAGTGGCGCACCGTGTTGGTCGGTATCGATGCCAAGACCTGCTGGCTCAACACCAATCAGACCAACTTCTTCATCGTCGATGAAGTCAGCAAACATGCCAATAGCGTTTGAACCGCCACCAACACAAGCAATAACAGCATCTGGAAGGCGGCCTTCACGAGCAAGGATCTGGTTCTTGGTTTCTTCTCCAATCATACGTTGGAAATCACGCACGATGGTTGGGAATGGGTGAGGGCCAGCCGCCGTACCCAGTAGGTAGTGCGCCGTTTCATAGCTTGCAGACCAGTCACGCAGTGCTTCGTTACAAGCATCTTTTAGCGTTGAGCTACCTGAATGCACAGGGATCACTTCAGCACCCATTAAGCGCATACGGAATACGTTCGGGCTTTGACGCTCAACGTCTTTAGCACCCATGTAAACACGGCATTTAAGGCCAAGTAGAGCACATGCCAACGCCGTTGCAACACCGTGTTGACCTGCACCTGTTTCTGCGATGATTTCATCTTTACCCATGCGTTTAGCAAGCAGCGCCTGACCTAATACTTGGTTAGTTTTGTGTGCACCACCGTGAAGCAAATCTTCACGTTTTAGGTACAGCTTAGTTTTGGTGCCTTTGGTCAAGTTGCGAGTCAGTGTTAGCGCCGTTGGGCGGCCAGCGTACTCTTGCAGCAGTGACATAAATTCCGCACGAAAGCTAGGATCTGCTTGGGCGTCGATAAAAGCTTGTTCAAGTTGGTCCAATGCTGGCACCAAGATTTGAGGCACGAACTGGCCTCCGTATTCGCCGAAGTAGGCATCTAATTTAGCCATGGGAGATCCTTTATTAAAAATGACGAATCGCAGCGAATGCGTCGTTCAATTTGTTGATATCTTTTTTACCCGGTGCGCTTTCCACACCTGAGTTTAAATCCAGTCCGAGACAACCGATTTGCGCCGCAGTGGCTGCGTTGCCTGGGTTAATGCCGCCTGCCAGCATTAATGTTTCTTTGCCTTGCTCAGGAATAAGCGACCAGTCAAACGCTTGACCAGTGCCGCCTGATTGGCTGCCAACTTTGGTATCCAGTAGATGGCGGTCTACGCCTTCAAGCAGTGCTGGTGTTTGGTCAGCCACAGCATAGGCTTTCCAAATCTTGCAATTATCTGCAAGCTGAGATCTTAGCGCCGTGACGTAGGTTTGGTCTTCTTCACCGTGAAGTTGAACGGCTTTCAAACCCAGTTCGTTGGCGATTTGAATAACCTCTTCGAGCGCATGATTTTGGAACACACCAACATAGTTTAGTGGTGCGCCACTCATCACCATGCGAGCAGTCTCAGGGTTAACATAACGCTTTGACGCTTCAACAAAAATTAGACCACCGTTCACAGCCCCCGCTTGGTATGCTTTAGCAGCATCATCAGAGTGGGTGAGGCCGCAAACCTTGTTGTCACCAAGCAGCACTTTGCGCACAGCTTGCTCTAGGTTTTGCTCGCCCATTAGTGAGCTACCAATCAAGAAACCATTCGCATGGTTTGCAAGATCACGCACTTGAGCGTGGTTGTAGATACCAGACTCTGAGATAACCACAGTGCCTTGTGGCAGCTTAGGAGCCAGCGCTTTGGTACGGTTTAAATCGATAGAAAGATCGCGCAGGTTACGGTTATTAATACCCACTACCTTGGCTTTTAATGCGATCGCTCGTTCAAGCTCTTCTTCATTACTCACTTCAGTAAGAATGCCAAGACCCAAACTATGTGCAGCTTCGGCAAGTTCTGCATACTCTTGGTCATCAAGCACCGAGAGCATCAGCAAAATAGCATCGGCTTGGTAGTGACGGGCCAAGTAAACTTGGTAGGTATCGACCATAAAGTCTTTGCACAAAATTGGCTGAGTTGTCTGCGCTTTGACTTGAGGAAGAAAATCAAAGTTGCCTTGGAAATACTTCTCATCCGTCAGCACTGAAATTGCGGTTGCGTAATCTTTGTAGACGGACGCAATGTAATCTAAATCAAAATCGTCACGAATAAGCCCCTTTGATGGTGACGCTTTCTTACACTCTAGGATAAAGCGAGTCCCCGACTGTGATAGCGCATCGTAAAAGCTGCGATCCGATGGTTTCAGATCTGATTTGAAGGTCTCTAATGGTTGAGATAGCTTACGCTCTTCCACCCAGATACGTTTGTCTTCAACTATCTTGGCTAACACTTGTGCCATATCGCGCTGGTTTTGAGAAACAGGTTGGCTCATTTCATTATCCTCGCTCTGCCAGTTGTTTAACCAGCTCGTACGCTTTGCCTGAGTTCATGGCATCAATCGCTTTTTGAGTGTTTGCTTTTAAGTCTTCATTGCCAAACAGTTTAAGTAGCAAGCCTACGTTGACTGCTACCGCAGAAACTTGAGCTTCTGTACCTTTGCCAGTCAAAATATCAGTGATGATGGCACGGTTTTCAGCAGGCTCTCCGCCTTTGATTGCTTCTAGCGGGTGGGTGTTGACGCCAAAATCTGCTGGGCTGAGCGTGTACTCGGTGATTTGACCATCTTTGATTTCAGCCACCAAAGTTTCACCATGAATAGCCACTTCATCAAGGCCGCTACCGTGTACTACTGCTGCACGTTTGTAACCCATTTCAAGCATGGTTTGAGCAATTGGGCGAACCAGTTCAGGTGCGTAAACACCCATTAGCTCGATGTTTGGACGTGCTGGGTTAATCAGTGGGCCAAGGATGTTAAAGATGGTGCGAGTCTTCATGGTCTGACGCACCGGCATTGCATGACGCACACCGCTGTGATATTGCGGCGCAAACAAGAAGGCTACGCCTAAATCGTCTACGGCCTTAGCGGTGTCTTCTGCGCTCATCGCAAGGTTGATACCAAATGAGTCGAGAAGATCAGAAGAGCCAGATTTGCTAGATACCCCACGGTTACCGTGTTTTGCCACTTTTACGCCACAGGCCGCAGCAACAAACGCAGCCGTGGTTGAGATATTGATAGTGTTTGAGCCATCACCCCCTGTGCCTACGATGTCTGCAAAGTCGTAGTCTGGGCGAGGGAACGGGTTTGCGTTATCTAGTAATGCGCTAGCCGCACCTGCGATTTCTGACGGGGTTTCGCCTTTGATTTTCAGCGCTGTCAGCACAGCCGCTAGTAGAACAGGCTCCATCTCACCCTTGATGATGGCGTCAAACAGGGTGTGGCTCTCTTCACGGCTCAGAGATTCTTGGTCATACAGTTTATTGATAATGTCTTGCATCGTTAAATTCCTTTTAAACCTTATTGTGCTGTCGCCGAAACAGGGGATAGTGCCCATTCAATGGTGTTTGCCAATAAGGTCGCACCGTGAGTGGTCATGATAGATTCTGGGTGGAACTGGTAGCCACATACTCGGTCTTGTTCATTGACTACGGACATCGTCAATCCATCCACTTCTGCGGTGACTTCAAGTGAACTCGGCACTTCCAAAGCAACCAGTGAGTGATAACGAGCGATTGCTAACGGAGAAGGCAAGTCAGCGTATGTTGGGTGACCTTGATGCTCCATCAAAGACACCTTACCGTGGATGATTTCACCTGCGCCACCGACAACACCGCCGTAAGCCTCAACAATGGCTTGATGACCAAGGCAAATACCTATCATAGGAACTTTGCCTTTTAAGCGCTGAATAAGCTCTGGCATTGAGCCCGCTTCTGATGGTGCGCCCGGTCCTGGAGAAAGAATCACAACTGGGTTATCCAGTTCATTGACCGCTTGTTCGATAACCTCAGCGGCAATGTTATTTCGGTATATGGTGACAGGGTAACCTAGTGAGCGAAACTGATCGACAAGGTTGTATGTAAATGAGTCGAAGTTATCGACAAAGACTAAATGTGCCATAGTGATCACTCCGAGTGTGCGTGTTTGATTGCGTTGATAACCGCTTGCGCTTTACCACGTGTTTCGTCAGCTTCCGCTTGCGGGTCTGAATCGAATACTACGCCAGCACCTGCCTGAACTTGCGCAACACCGTCTTCTACATAAGCAGAACGAATCACAATACAAGTATCAAGGTCACCCTCACCAGTTAGGTAACCCACCGCACCGCCATAGCTGCCACGGCGAGCTTGCTCAACATCACGGATCAGTTGCATGGCACGAATTTTTGGCGCACCAGTCAATGTACCCATATTCATACACGCTTGGTAAGCATGCAGTGCGTCTAGGTCATTACGAAGCTGACCAACCACACGAGAAACTAAATGCATCACATGGCTGTAGCGGTCGACTTTGAGCAAATCCGCTACGTGACGGCTGCCCGGCTCAGCAATACGAGCCACGTCATTACGCGCAAGGTCAACGAGCATCATGTGTTCTGCGTTTTCTTTCTTGTCGGTACGCAGCTCAAGTTCGATACGGCTATCTAGGTCAAAATCAATCTCACCGTTCGGGCGTTTACCACGACGACGAGTGCCTGCAATTGGGTAGATTTCTACTTGATTAGTTTCTACTTCGTACTTCAACGCACTCTCTGGCGATGCGCCAAATAGCGTGAAACGCTCATCGTGCATGTAGAACATGTATGGGCTTGGGTTGCTTTGCTTTAACGCTTTGTAAGCTGAAAGCGGAGCAGGGCAAGGAAGCGTGAAACGGCGAGACGGCACTACTTGGAAAATATCGCCTTTTACCACGTACTCTTTTAAGTCACGTACGATTTGGCAGAACTCATCATCGCTGATGTTAGTTTGTTCGCTTATAGATTCAATAACGGGTGCATTTTCCAGTGGCGCTGGAGAGTCACAAAGCTTGGCAATGTCAACCAAACGCTGTTTGAGAGTTTCAGCAACCGCATCGTCACCATCAAATTGCGTTGCTTGAATATCAGCGCTCTGGTTTTGGTGATCAATCACCATCAGATTTTCAGCCACGTAGAAAACGTAGTCAGGACAACTGTTGGTGGTCTTTGCATCGCCTAGTGGTTCAAAGTTTGCCACTAGGTCATAAGCAAACAGACCGCCGATGAAAAGCGCAAACTTGTCGTGACCACTGATATCAAAACTGTGCTGCACTAAACGCAGCGCATCAAAGCTAGAAGCCTCACGCATGCGGCTATCTTCGTCTAGCGTATCGCATGGCATTGAAAACTCGATGGTTAGCCCTGAGTCATCCAAGGTGTTTGGGATCTCAGATTGAATATGACTAGCGATGCGTTTAACAAGGTTACGTCCATTGCCTGTAAGTGGCTCAAAGTGAACCTTATGCCCATTACACTCAATGCGAACCGCAGCATCGATAAGCAAAAAACTCTTAATGTTTTCTTTGGAGTCAATCTCAGCAGATTCTAGTAACAGGCTATTGGCCTTATTACCACAAACTGCCTGAAATACCCGTGTTGGGTCTTCTGAATATGGCACCACTTGGTGGTGCAGAGTCAGCGTACCTTGCTGCTCTATACTAATGGCCTTGTTCACAAGACCTCCCTGAATTTGCATCATTAATTTCCTGCGTTACATACTCGCACAAACCACGAACAAGCCCAATCGGCATAGTGTTTTATTTGATTCTTTTTTGTTCGGTTGAGTGTGAGTGAGTCGACAAATTAAAACAGCCCGCTTAAAAAGCGGGCTGTTGAAGTAGTGTTCTATAAATTAAACTATTCGCTAAGCCCGCCAGTCGCTTTGCCACGCACACCAACGAGCCTCAATGTTAGCCATTGCTAGAATCTCGTTATGCGAAGTGGATAAATGCTGTAACATGGGTGACTTACCTGTGTTTGTATTTCTGTACTAGCTTGCTAGTGCAGGGTAAATAAGTCAAGCGATAATTTATGCGAATTGATCTACATAGCCATACGACAGCGTCGGATGGCCGTTTTACTCCCGAGCAACTGGTCGATAGGGCACTTGAGTTTGATCTTGATGTGCTAGCCATTACCGATCATGACACCACTGCAGGACTTGCGCAGGCACGCGCATACGTTGCGGAAAAGCAGCTTGATTTGCAGATCATCTCAGGCATTGAGATTTCTACGGTTTGGCAAAATAAAGATATTCACATCGTTGGCTTAAATGTGGATGTGAACAGTGCCGAACTCAATCGTTTGATTGAAGAACAGCAAGCTCGTCGAGTTGCTCGTTCTGAACTGATGGCGACTCGATTAGCCAAATCGACCCGTGAAGGTGTGTTGGAAGAAGTTCAACAGATCGCAGGTGATGCGCCTATCACCCGAGCGCACTTTGCCAAATGGATAGTAGATAACGGTTATGCCAAAAACATGCAGCAGGTGTTTAAGAAATTCCTGACCCGCAACAATCCAGGTTATGTGCCGCCAAATTGGTGTTCTATTCACGAAGCGGTAGACGTGATTCACGCAGCGGGTGGTCAAGCGGTACTAGCGCATCCGGGTCGATATGACCTAACCGCAAAGTGGATCAAACGCTTGCTGCAAGCCTTTGCCGAGGTGGGCGGTGACGCAATGGAAGTTGCTCAACCTCAACAAGCCCAACAAGAAAGGCGCAATCTGGCTGATTATGCTATACAATACAATCTATTAGCGTCGCAAGGTTCAGACTTTCATTACCCGTCTCCTTGGATGGAGTTAGGGCGCAACCTTTGGTTACCTGCTGGCGTTGAACCTGTATGGAAAGATTGGGCGCTAGCTCCAGCCAAATCACCCGTCGAGAGTGGTCGCTAAGCTGCCCATCAATATTGAGCCTACAGCTCATAGTGAGGAATGAAATGAGTCAATTTTTTTATGTTCACCCAGAAAATCCACAAGCACGTTTGATTAATCAAGCCGTAGCGATCATTCGTAACGGTGGTGTAGTGGTGTATCCGACCGATTCAGGTTATGCATTGGGGTGTCAGTTAGAGAACAAACAAGCGCTTGAGCGCATCTGCCGCATTCGTCGTCTAGACGACAAACACAACTTCACTTTGTTGTGTCGAGACCTATCTGAGCTATCACTTTATGCTCGCGTTGATAACGGTGCCTTCCGCTTGTTAAAAAACAACACTCCGGGCCCTTACACCTTTATCTTTAAGGGAACCAAGGAAGTGCCACGCCGTCTAATGAATGCCAAGAAGAAAACCATTGGTATTCGTGTTCCAGACAACAAGATTGCGTTGGACCTGCTGGAAGCCTTGGGTGAGCCAATGATGTCCACATCCTTGATTTTGCCGGGCAATGACAACACCGAGTCTGACCCAGAAGAGATTCGCGATCAGCTAGAGCACGCCGTGGACGCAATCCTAAATGGCGGCTACTTAGGTGAGCAACCAACCACTGTGATTGACTTTAGTGAAGATGAGCCAGTGGTAGCACGATTAGGTGCTGGCGACCCAACGCCATTTGAGTAAATTTGTGCTGACCTGAAGCGGTTTTTTTGCCATAATATGCGCCCGCCGAATTTAGGCAGATCACTATTTAGATTTCGACGTCTGTGAAGACGACATTATAGGTAAAACAATGAGCGAAAAGTTACAGAAAGTTTTAGCACGTGCCGGTCATGGCTCTCGACGCGAGATGGAAGCAATGATCCGTGCCGGTCGAGTAAGTGTTGATGGTCGAGTGGCTAAGCTAGGTGAACGTCTAGAAGACGACACTGTAGCAGTACGTATTGACGGTCACGCCGTTTCTGTAAAAGCTTCTGAAGAAGTGGTTTGTCGTGTACTTGCATACTACAAGCCAGAAGGTGAGCTTTGTACTCGTCACGATCCAGAAGGTCGTCGCACAGTATTTGATCGTCTACCAAAGATCCGTGGCGCACGCTGGGTATCAGTAGGTCGTCTGGATGCAAACACCTCTGGTCTGCTACTGTTCACTACCGATGGTGAACTGGCTAACCGCCTGATGCACCCATCTCGCCAAGTAGAGCGTGAATACCTAGTTCGTGTATTTGGTGAAGTGACTGAGCAAAAGGTGAAAAACCTAGTGCGCGGCGTAGACCTTGAAGATGGTAAAGCACGTTTCGAAGACGTGGTTTACGCTGGTGGTGAAGGTATGAACCACACTTTCTACGTAGCAATCAACGAAGGTCGTAACCGCGAAGTTCGTCGTCTGTGGGAATCACAAGACACCACGGTAAGCCGTCTAAAACGTGTTCGCTACGGTGATATCTACCTAGACAAAAAACTGCCTCGTGGCGGATGGATGGAGCTAGACCTGAAAGAAGTAAACTACCTACGTGAAATGGTAGAACTTCGCCCAGAGAAAGAAAGCTTCGTTGATGGCAACAACACCTCTCGCAAACGTGACCGTTCACGCAGCCAGAAGATCCGTCGCGCAGTTAAGCGCCACGAAGAGCGCGTAACATCACCAAGCGGCGGCCGCGGTAACCGCAACCGTAAAGCGCAGAAGGCGACTAAGCCTAGCCGTAATCGTCAAGGTTAAGTGCAGAAGCTTATGAGAATTTGAAGCCCTCCGGATGGAGGGCTTTTTAGTGGGTGTCACAGCATTTCAAGGTCGACGTCAGATCGTCTATGGATATCTCTTAAGTAGATGATTAATTATTCCCCTACTAAACCCGCACCACTTATCGGTAATTGACCGTCATTTCATTTCCCGATAATCTCAGTTGTAAAACAGTTACTTATCAACAAATTTAATAATTATTCTGAGCATTCGACCCTATGACGACTTCCAAAATCGATCTGAACGACCTACACGACAAGAACATAAACTATTTGATCGGTGCAGGAGCATCGGCAGGTCTATTCCCTACTCTTGCACTAGACATGCAAACTGAGGGGAAATGGGAGACGATTGAAACTTTGGCTACCGAGTTCGATTCGATTGACGCTAAACACCTCAAAGCCTTGTTATTCATGTATTACTACGAGGAATGCATTAAGCCTGTTAGTTCTGTTGATTTCACTACCTTAGAAGACGACGAACGAGCAGTCATCGATAATTATAAGAAGTTCATGAAATTGAACCTCGAAATTCTTCGACGAAAACGAGGTTACGACAGAAAGATTAACTTCTTCACCACGAACTACGATTCCTGCCTAGCCTATGCAGCAGATCAACTCTATGAAGAAAAATCAATTCGATTTAACATCAACGATGGCTCTCGTGGTTTCCATAAAAAAATCGTTGAGGCTCGTAACTTCGATTGTATGACCACTGAATCAGGTATCTTCGACAGAAACAAAGAAGTCCAACGACAAGTCAATCTTATCCACCTTCACGGCTCCGCTTTCTGGCGCAAGCACAACGATTCTATCCTCGTTGATTATTCTTCTGCCGATCAAATCGTTTCTGGGTCATCAATAGACAGCATGTACTACGGTGACTTCAAAGAGATGTTAGAAAGCGGCTCTCACACCGTGGATCAGTTGTGTTCAATGACTATCGATGATGAAAACAAAGCAGCATTCGAGAACATACAAGATGACTTCTACAAGGAATATAACCAGTTACCTATCGTGAACCCTACAAAATGGAAGTTCCACGAAACGGTATTTGAAGAACACTATTACCAAATGCTGCGCCACCTTAGCTATGAATTAGAAAAGCCAAATAGCGTATTGATAGCCTTCGGGTTCTCATTTGCTGATGAGCATATCAGGAACTTGATTAAACGCTCTCTGACGAATCCTACTCTACAGGTATACATCTGTTGCTACAGAGAAACCATGATCCCTGAATTGCAAAAGCATTTCTCTGATTTCAATAACATTAAGTACGTTGTCCATGAAGAAGGTGATGCATTAGATTTCTCTTACTTCAATTCTCACGTCCTAACACTTAGTGAGGATGACGCATGAGCATCTTCATTGGTGAGGTCACAGCGGTAAATGGCATTCAAATTACGTTAACCGTTGATGAGACATCGAACAAAGACACTATTTTCTATGAAGGTCAGCGATACAAAGGTATCTCTATCAGAGAGTACGTTTCAATTCAGCGTGGCTTCCGTGACATTGTATGCATTGTTGAGGGTGAGTACTTAGATGAAAGACGTTTCCAAGAGAATACGGATAAAATCGAGTACGTACGAAAAGTGCATGTTCGCCCTATTGGCTACATTGAAAATGGTAACTTCTTTGAAGGCATCAAGTTCTTACCATTGATCCGTGATCCAGCCTTCCTGTTACCTGAACAAGCCTTAAAGACAGTATATTCATCTAGTGTTGAATCAAATTTCTGCATTGGATCATTGTTAAAAGAAGGGATTGAGATATCTCTACCTTGGCAGAAGTTGTTCAATACTCACATTGGTATTTTTGGGAACACTGGTAGCGGTAAATCAAATACTCTAACGAAACTCTTCACCACTTTGTTCGATGAAAAGCATGAGCAGATCAAACCTGTCAGCAAGTTCGTACTGCTTGATTTCAATGGTGAGTACATCAAAGATCAAATCGTTTCTTCTTCTGAAAAAAACGTTATTGATCTCAACACAGATAAAGCAAAACACCAGTTCCCACTAGCAGATCATGAGTTTTGGAACGCAGAGACTCTTTCTATTCTTTTTCAAGCCACTCCGAACACACAAAAACCTTTTATAAGCAGTGTATTGAGAGGACGTGAAAAGTATAAAGATTCTCCAAATAGTTTATTACGCTATATCAAAGAAACGATTAGGTTCTGCTTTGTATCGACATCACAGAAGCCAGAGACTCTCGACTTATTAAAGCGAGTGGTCGGGGCTATTAATGGTCAAGATGTGTTAACAAGGCTAGAAAACATTATCTGGCATTCGAGACAAAATAAGTTCAAATACGAACCGATACATAATGCTTTCTTCGATACCCAAGATCGATACACCGAGATACTTGAACCGCACGTATCCAACATCACCCTTGATGAATTGTCTCCGTTCGTAGAATTCACACTACGCTGCGAGTTAAAACTCATTTGGGATGTTATGTATGGCTCCGTTCAATTTGAACACATTCAACCACTTCTAAAACGTGCGGAATCATCTCTCAACGGACTGTCCAAAGTAATTGAGATCAAATCTAGTGCTGACGAGAGTGGCGATGAAGATAAAGCGCTAACGGTCATATCACTGCGTAATTGCAACCAAGACGTGAAGAAAATCATTCCCCTTCTTGTAACGAAGCACTATTACAATTCTCACAAAAAATTGGTTAAGAAAAGCCCCCCAGAAAAGACACTGCACCTTATTATTGATGAGGCACATAACATCCTTTCTCAGCAATCAGTACGTGAACAGGCTAACTGGAAAGACTACCGTTTAGAGTTGTTTGAAGAATTGATTAAGGAAGGTCGTAAGTTCGGTATTTTCCTAACGTTATCAAGCCAACGACCTGCGGATATATCTGCAACAATTATGTCTCAGTTGCACAATTTCTTTATCCATCGTTTAGTCAACGACCGTGATTTGTTTCTGTTAGATAATACTATCAGTACATTAGACTCTGTTTCTCGCTCATTGATTCCGAACCTATCAAGAGGCTCTTGCATTATTACTGGTACTTCGTTTGACTTGCCTATGCTTATCCAAGTAGATGAGTTAAGCGATAACAGCAAACCAGATAGTAATGACGTTCTCTTGGAAAGCCTTTGGTCTGTGAAGGCTGAGGAAGAGCCTACTTGGCTATAAATTGTTGGATGGGCAAAGAATACTCCTCCCCTTGATCGGGAGTGTTTATATTTTCGATGAATTATCCGCCAAGGGGTAAGGCGGGGAGGGGTTGTTGTGATGAGGCTATAGTTAATGCGTCGGACTCAGCTTGGGAGCCACCAACCCCCTCCAACTCCCCCTTTTATAAACTTCTTCGACCAATTAGCTCCATCGAACAAGGGGGAGAGCTATTTTTTCGCACTCTTTTGGAATTGTGTATAAGAGACAGCTCTATTTCCCCCTTATATAGACTTCTTCGATCAATTAGCGCCATCGAAAAAGGGGAGGACTTTTCTAGCACAGCTTTTTGACTTGTGATTGAAACGTGGGCACAAGCACAGACCAACGGTCTCAAAACTGCTGCCTAAACCTCTCAGCAATCACCCCCAAATTATGCATGATATTCCTGTTTCGAGCCTGCTCATGGGCATCAGGGGCTAGAATAGCAATTAGTAGATAGCATTTGGGATCTTCCCACCCTTGGCAGTAAACTAAGTGCTTATCACTGGTTTGATAAAACTGAACGGCACTCAAGAATGGGGCATCATGTGCTGCTAAGTGAATGTGCCTTACTTCTTCTGATTTTAGTATCGGTAGGGTATTTGGGTGATCGTAAGCTTCGTCCCGACCAAAGGTGTCAGGCTTTTGACCAGTTTCTTTGTATGTCTTGAAGTCGCTAATCAAAGCCTCAAGTTCATTTTCACTTAAAGCCTCAATCAAGATTTTATGTTTAAAGATCCTAACTTTTAACGGCTTATCTTTCACTCTTGAAAATTACCTATGTCGTTTTCATCAAGATCAGCCAATGCTTTGGCATTCAGCTGTGCAATAGCATCCAAGCGTGCCGTCATTGGCCTAAATGAAGCTACTGAGTTTGGGTTCTTATCTTCTAACGCTTTCATCAGACCTTCGAAAAAGTCTGCACTCATCATGTAGCCTGCGGGTTCATTGTTAGATAGAACTACAACTGGCTCGCCTGATAAGCAATCCTTGAAGTGCTTTCTGGCTTCACTTGATGACACAGCCTTTTCTGCATAGATTGTACTTGTTTTCATAATACTCACCTAGGTACTCAATGATGTACTTAATATTGTAATAGAGTGGAGTGGCTTTGCACAACTTTCGAAGTAACATTACATCGCAGATCAGGCTGACAGGTTCAAGAGTGATCTTCGTACTGAGTGTCCATAATTTATAGGGTTTTAGCGCTTTATCCTGATTTTTAGTCAAAGAACTGACGACCCAAGCAATTGTGGAGAGGAGTGCAAAAGTGGAGCGAATTATGTTAATCGAATAAATAATACGAAAGACTAATCGAAGCAGCTATCACTAGAAGCGCTTGGGTACGGGAATCAAAGGGAGTTCAAAAAGATCCTTTGGATTGATGAATACTCTTTCTCATTGATAGTTGGGACCCCTTCGTCATTTTGCAATATATCGATGAGGATACCGGCACTCGTTTCACCACTGTCTCTGGCCTTGATTAGCCAATACAAGGACAAAGATTTGTTCTCTGGTATGCCGCAGCCTGAGTTATATAGACAAGACCCTAAATAGAACTGAGCACTTGCTAACCCCCCAAGTGCGGCTTCAGACATCAACTTATAGCCTTGAACACGATCCTTTATCTGTTCTTCTTTTAGATACAAGAACCCTAATAGCTCTTTGGCATAAAGATCACCCATATCGGCAGACATCGTGAGCTTTATGATAGCTTCATTAATTTTCCCTTTCTCGTAGAGTTCGTTACCTTCAACAAAACGTTGTTGTGAATTCAACTGGGAATTACCTTCATTAGCCCAAAGAAAATTTGGTGAGGAAGACAAGGTGATCACTAGTAGATATCTAGCTATGTTGCTCATTCGCTAGTTGCAACCTTTCATGTATATCAATGGCAATATAATCTTTACTATTAGTAAGTTGTGTTATCGCTTCATAAGATGGGTCTAGAGAGAAACTTAATGTAATAACAATATCATCTGCCTCGCCTTCTCTATACGGTTGTAAAGACAGAGCTTCCGAGATCTCTGACACGTTGTGGAAAGAAGGTTGTTGAACGATACTCTTGATATGATCTGTGTACTTTTTGACTATCGCACCAGCATCACTCCCGGCATGAAACTTCTCAACGTAGACGAAGTTAACGGAGGAGACTCTAGAAATATCACACGCAGCAGCTATCTGTAGATTGATCAGCATAGTAAAAGCAATCAACGCCAAATAGATTAAGTTTTTCATCATTTATCCTTTAAGTGGGTAAGCTAGTTTTCCTTAAAGGCAAACGTATAGAAATATTGTTTCAGGGGCTATTTTCTAGTGCTGGGTTGCGAAAAGTATCGCAGTGGAAGTATGAAAATTTAATAATTATTAATATTGGGCGACAATTTTTCCTCACTTGTTTGGAAAAGGCTAATTCTGTTGTGTTCATAGTGGTTAGATGACTGTTTACAATGTGTCACAAATGTACAATAGATTCAGATTCAGCGAGTTCTAAACACTTAGAGTAGCTGAAGCGATATTGAGCACCACCCTTATCAAATAGCTCTAGCTTGGATAAAGGAATAATAAAGTATTCGGTTGTCCTGACGTCTGACATTTTTGCAAAGCAAACGCAAAAATAGCACTGTGAGGTGCTAACCCCCAAAGCGTCTGCCACTGTATATAACTTAGCAATGGTCGAACGGTCATGTCCTTGAGTCGTAAAGTTTTCCGTTGAGCTCATCCTTAACTTCACTTGTATATAACACGGATCTTGTGATGAGAATAAAATGTCGTGTGTGTCCCATGCGATTACATCGAATCCTACAGTATCAAATGAAACGGCATGAATTCCTTTGTTTTGGCATAAGAGAGATACAAGGATATGTTCGGCGGCAAGTCCTTGGGTTCTTGAGTCTAATAATTTGGTCATTTGTTATTTCTTAAACTAAAAAAGCCACATAGCGAGCTATGTGGCTTTGCATAAATTGATAGCGTTGTATTAATCACGCTTCCAAAGAATATGACAGAACTTCTGATCAGGTTTTCGACTGATCAGCATACGAGCAAATACGTCATCCAGTGCATCATCTTCTTCATTAACTAGACCAATGCGCACTTCTGCGAACTCTTCTTTGTCTACTTCAAAGCCTACATGGCCAACCCAGTCGTCGCCTGTTTCTACGACTTCAGCAGCGCCACGGTCGTCGAATTGAGCGGTGAAAAGGATCACGTCAGCCGCTTCTAGGTTATCTGGTGCCATCTCTAGGAAGATGTCGTATGCCGCTTCGATAACGTCGTCGTATGAGATTAGTTCAGACATAATTACGCTCGGTTCATATATTTGCGTTCAGTAGTATTGATTACGATGCGGTCGCCCGTCGCAATGTACTCTGGTACTTGAACAGTAAGGCCAGTTGCAAAGCGAGCTGGCTTTGTACGAGCAGATGCTGATGCACCTTTGATTGATGGGTCAGTATCTTCGATAACAAGCTCAACCGTTGAAGGAAGCTCTAGGCCAGCTGGCTGGTCGTTAATCAGCATCACCATAAGACCTTGAGTCTCTTCAGTGATGAACAGTAGCTCGTCTGCGATGTCTTCTTGCTTGAAGTTGAACTGAGTGTAGTCTTCGTTATCCATGAAGATGTACTCGTCACCGTCGATGTAAGAGAAAGAAACCGCACGCTTCGCTGTGTCTACTGTTTCAACAATTTCATCCGACTTGTAACGCTCATCTGCACGAGAGCCTGTTGCTAGGTCAACACAACGTAGTTTGTAGATCTTTGCACCACCACGGCCACCTGGTGTGGTGATTTCGATGTCTTTGATCAGAAGAGTTTTACCGTTTGCTGAAATCGCAAAGCCTTTTTTTAGTTCACTAGCTCTTGGCATGAGATGTTCCTGTTTAAAAAGCGGCGCCGCCGCACTATCAATTTTAAATTTTCCCGATTATACAAGCTTGTTTCGAGGGAATCACTTCAAGAGCCTATTTCAGCATAAAAATTTCTGGTGTTGCGCAAGTTTTGGATTGGGCTCAACTGGTCCAATTTGTGATCTATCAATGGCTTAGCAAGACCTTATAAACTTCGTGTCTATTAACTAAACATGGGATGGAGCTCACTCTTTTGCCCAAATGTATGTGTCATTTATGAGATTGTAACTTGGCACATATGGAAGCTGTGCTACGGTTAAGTGTATGTTGCTTGGGAATAACACCCTGTTAACGCAGGAATAATAATTTTTATGACCAACTGACTGTGTAGTGTCTTTGTTAAACGAGCTCAATTGAGCTTGCTCTGTTCATTGGTGACTCAGCCAAATATCAAATAGTGTTTCAGCCCTAGTTGTATGAGTGTCAGGGCCGAGACGATAAGCAACGACAGTTAGGTTTTAGGAGTGGTCTGCCATGAAGGCGTTTTTCGAAGTATATCTTCGATTGGTGATTACCGTTTGGGTAATCTTGCTGGCTGTACTTAGCTTGCTCTATCTGATGAATTACATGAAGTTCGATAGCTTGATGTCTCAGGTAGTATCTTCAAAATTGGAAGTGATAACTTCCTCAATTCACAACTCTATTCAGCGTTCTGAGCGACTAGGGATACCCGTCGCATCTGCAACTAACCTGCGTAACGAATTTGATACTGCGCTTGCTAGAGAGCCAGACGTGATGTCTGTTTCCTACATCGATGCAACTGGCAATACCGTACTGCAAGCTGTTGCTAACAATGCTACTGCGTCAGAGATTCCTCAAGACGTTATCCGTCGAGCGCTAAATTCTAACGAAGCAAACTGGCTGTTCAGTGATGATGACGCTTTATATAGCGGGCTACAGCACTACAACGGCTTTGATGTTTTGGCTGGCAGTATCGTGGTTGAGTATGACAAGTCCGCACTGTTTGGCATCTACTCTTTGGTTCAGTTGCATTTGCTCGAAGCATCGGTGGTGATTTTTCTCACTTCCTGTTTGGTGGTGTTTTTGGTGGTGAGATTTGGATTCGGTGATATCGCGAATGTCATCAAGCTTATTCAAGGCTACTCCAAGCGTCAGGATTTGACGCAAAGCGCAAATGACAGTGGTGAGATATCTCATCGACTGGCTGACCAAATCAAGCAAAGTGAGCAAATGAAGGACAAAGTTTCCGGTGAGCTTGATGCACTGCAAGGGATGCAGTCCAAAACGGAGGCTTCTCGATGCGAAAAGTAACTAGCCTAGCGAGCCTTATTAATAGTCGCTTGATTGGCGTGACTGTTGTCGCCGCTTTATTGGCGTCCATCTTGAGCGCTATGTATACCTTGGTTGAGTTCAACTTTTCAATCAAACCTCAACTACTTAAAAAGGCTAATGCGATTGCCTTAACGATCCATGATGACGTTGATCTGGCGCTGAAAGCGGGGATCCCGCTTGATCAGATCGGTGGTATGGATAGCTACCTTCAAGACGAGCTTAAAAAGTACCCAGAACTGACGTTTGTGGCGATTACCACTGGTGATGAGACGGTATATCAAGTCGGCGATACTGTGCCTGATTTGACCCAAGTCGGGAAAGAGGAATTCCAGAACGTTTCGAATCAGTACCTACAAGCGGGCTTTTGGCAACGAGTACAAACAGTATTTAGTGAGTTGCCATTTATTCTTAACCTTTCTGGCAATGTTCAATCCAACAGTAATATTTTCCAACTGCCATTGGATCGTGTAGCGCAAGGTGCGGTATTTGTTGGCTTGAGTTCGACCTATGTGCAATCGCAACTGACGGATATTTTCTTCGATATTGGCATCATTCTAATTGCGGTGCTCTTGGTCTGTTTCGAAGTAGTCATGGTGGTGGTGATGTTCTATATCTCAGGACCGCTAGAAGAGTCTGAGCGGATCTTGAAACGTCAGGCTAACGGTGACTTTACCGTTGATGAAAGGATTGCTGCACAGGGTGCAATTGGTAGTTTCGCAGAGAAACTTAACCAGAACTCGAAAGAGCTTCAAGTTAAGTACGAAAACATCAAAAACAGTTCAGTGACGGCGGATTTTGGCGACAAGCTAAAAGCGATTGCGGATAAGTTCCGACTAGAGCAGCGCTTGGGTATGCGTAATGGCGAGATTGTCGATGCTCGTATTCCTTTGTTTGTATTTTCATTTGCTGAAGAACTGCAAAAATCCTTCATGCCACTGTTTGTAGGTGAGTTTTACCAAGAAGGGTCTTGGATCTCGAAAGAGGTCATGCTTGGTTTGCCGATCTCGGTATTCATGTTTGTGATCGCAGCTTGTACTCCTTTTGCTGCCAAATGGGTTGACCGCTGGGGGCAGAAAAACCTCTTTATGGCGGGCCTTATTCCAGCAATTGCTGGCTACATTGGCTGTGCCATGGCAACAAGCAGTATGGACATCGTCATAGCTCGTGGTGTTACAGCGTTCGGTTACGCCATGATCACGATTAGCTGCCAAAGCTATATCGCTGCGGTAGTTACGGCGGAAAACCGTGCCAAAGGTATGTCGATATTTGTTGGTGTACTAATGACGGCCACCATGTGTGGTACGGCACTGGGCGGCATTATTGCTGACCGTATTGGTTATCAACCAGTGTTTGTACTGTCTGCCATCTTAGCATGCTTTGCAGGTCTGCTGGCGTGGCGAATGTTGTCTGGTCAAGTGGATGATGCTCGTCGTAAGGCAGCTGGTGGTGGCAGCGTTTGGCTGCTGGCGAAAAACATCAAATTTGTCGCAGTCATCGTTTGTTGTGCGATTCCAGCCAAAATTATCCTGACGGGTTTCCTTTACTTCATGGTGCCGATTTACCTTGTTTCGCTCGATGCGACTCAGTCTGAAATTGGCCGTGTCATGATGATCTACTCTTTGGTGATTATCCCGCTAAGTCCAATTGCATCGAGTATTGTCGATAAGACCCAAAAGGTGCGAGAACCTGTGGTGCTAGGAACCTTATTATCCGGCGCGATTTTGATCTCTCTCTACGGTGAAGCATCTCTGTTTAAGGTCTTGTTGGCGGTGACTTTGATGGGCGTTGCGCATTCCATTCTTAAAGCGCCACTGATCGCTTGTGCGCTTGAAGCCTCGGAAGCGACTCCAGAAGTTGGTCGCACCGAAGTGCTCGGTTTGCTGCGAACCGCAGAGCGTGTCGGCAGTGTAATTGGGCCTGTGTTGGTGGCTTCTTTGATAGCGTTTTATAGCTACGGGGAAACCATGGCCATTGTTGGGGCAGGGGTGTTCCTATCTGGCCTTGCGATGTTCTTCTTCTTGCGCATGCCGTCGTCTCCAAACACCAATCAGGAGGCCAGCAGCTCATGATGAACAAAATCTTAGTCGTGCTGGCATTGATGCTGGTCACGGCGTCAAGTTACGCAAAAACAAGCCCTTCTGTGTACATGGTAGTATGGCGTGGCTGTGAAGAAGCGTGCCAAGGCTTTAAAGACTTTTTGACCAACAACCAATACCCGATTGACGTTATTGTGCGTGATGCCGGTCGTGACAAGTCTAAACTTGATGGTTTCTTGCAAGAGGCGATTGAGACCAAACCGGATCTGGTAGTGACTTGGGGTACATCGGTTAGCAAGGCGATCATTGGGACTCGAAGTGAGTATGGTCAGAAAACCAAGCTGGGCGATATCCCTGTCTTGTTCATGATTGTTGCCGATCCTCTTGGGGCGGATATCGTTGAGTCTAGCGATAAAACCGGTCGTCCGACCGTAGCGGGTATCCGAAACCGTATCTCAGAAGATGTGCAGATCCGTGCGATGAGAGAGTACTTTCCCGTCGACAAAATTGGCGTGATTTACTCACCAAGCGAGCTTAACTCAGTGCTCAATACCGAAAAACTAAGGGCGCTTGCGCAAGAGATGCAGTTTGAAGTCGTCGAGCAGCCATATCAGGTGGATGAAGCTGGAAAACCGTTACCTAATCAGATCGATGCATTGATGGCTTCTTTTGCTGAGCAGGGCGTTGACGTAGTTTATGTTGGCTCAAGCTCTTACAATCGAAGTAACAGTGATGAGTTTACTCAGACTGCGATTCGCCACGGTTTGCCTGTTGCCAGTGCTTATGAATCTATGGTGACTAAGTCTTCTGCGTTGATCTCGGTATCGAACAAATATTATTTGGTGGGTCAGCTTGCTGCAAACCAAGCGGTTAAGATCATTTTGCAAAAAGAAAAACCGGGTAACCTGCCAATTGCTGAGCTAAGTAGCTACGCAATATCGATCAACATGGATGTGGCAAGAAAACTTGCGCTTTACCCACCGATTCAACTGCTTCGATACGCCAACTTGGTCAATATCGAAGATGTTGAGCAGGGCAAGGAGTAAATCGCAATGTATGAGTTGATTGACCCTAAAGGCGCTTACTTAGTTGTCACCGATGACAGCAATAATGAGTTTATTGCCACCGAACTGACTGTTACTGAGCAGTTAAACGGTGAGTATGAGTGGCAAGCTGAAATCGTGGTTTCTCGCTCAACACCACAAGATTGGATCGGTGGTGAAGTTACCTGCACCGTGTATGACTTACTCGGAGGAAACCGAGATTCACTACGTCAATTCAAAGGGGTAGTGGTTAAAGCTCAATCCCATTCACCACGTATTGATTCAAGTTACTTTGGTATTCGTATCTCAGTGAAACCTTGGTTCTCTCTGCTTGAGTTCTCTCAGTCTAACCGAGTTTTTCAAGAGCAGAACGTGCAAACCATTGTCACTTCAGTGTTTGATGATTTAGGTTTTAAGGGCAAGTACAGCGTCAAAAGTATGCCTTCAACCAAGCGTGAATATTGTGTGCAGTTTAATGAGTCAGACCTAGATTTTGTCACTCGACTGTTGGCTGAAGAAGGGGTGCACTTCTACTTCGGCAAAGATGACAAGTCAGACACCCTTTATCTGCAAGATGCGTCCAAATCGTTCGGGCAAGATAACCTAGTCACCTTAGATTACATCGCATCAGCGTCTGGTGATTATGAAGTGATCACCAAGTGGCAGCGTGCCCATCAATTTCATTCCGCATCGGCAGAGCTCACTGCATACGACTACAACCAGTCAAAGCTTGTGACCAGTAAAGCTAAGAAGAGTAAGTACTCGTTGTCGGGCAACACCAAACTTACGCAAAGCTTTTATCCTGTGGCGAGCAAAGATGGCAGCTTTAGCGATCTTGCTTCTAATCAAGCTGAAATTTGGCGAGCGCAGCAAGACTCACAATATCATTTGGTACAAGCCGTGAGTGAGTCGACTCAATTGGCGACGGGCTTTATGTTGAAGCTGGCAGATCACCCAGTAAGCGATGAAAAAGGCTCTTACGTGGTGAGCGCCGTTGAGTACCAATTTAAAGATGCCCAAGCGCAGGGGCTGAAATCCGACGTTTCTTTTCAATGCGTTCCTGAAGATCAAGTTTTATACCCACCGCATCAAGACAAGCCTGTGGTTCATGGGCTGCAATCTGCTGTGGTTGCAGGTGCGACAAAAGGCGAGCCTGCAAGTGATGCCAGTGGCCGAGTTCGAATTAAATTCCATTGGGATCCAGAAACAGGGGATAAAACCAGCTGTTGGGTACGAGTTGCTCAAGCACTTGCTGGAAATGGCTACGGACACCAGTTTTTGCCAAGGGCTGGCCAAGAGGTTCTGGTGAGCTTTATCAACGGTGACCCTGACCAACCCGTGATCGTTTCCTCAGTCTATAACAGTACCAATAAGCCAACTTACCCGACGGCGAATAGTACCCAAAGTGGGATCAAAACTAAGCTCAGTGGTGCGGCCAATGAAATTCGTTTTGACGACAAGAAAGATAACGAACAGCTCTATTTTGCCGCTGCAAAAGATTGGGTGAGTGAGGTGGCCAACGACCGAACAGAGACGGTCAAAGGCTTGATGAGTTTAGCGGTCACCAAAACACTGACTTACGCCATTGATGAATCTTTCACCATGACGGCGAAAAAGGGTTTTTCAATGGCCTCTGAGCAGTCATTTAGTTTTGAGATGGACGATGCGATCAGCGGCAAAGGCAAAACCATTACCTTGGAAGCTTCCGACACTCTTACGCTCAAAGTGGGCAGCAGTAAGCTGGTTATTTCTAGTAGCAAGATCGAAATCGATAGTGACAGTGTGGCAGTTTCTGGTAGTTCATCCATCAAGTTAGATGGTGGCAGCTTATCTCAATCAGGCAGTTCGGTATCGATTAAATCTGATGGTTCATTATCTGCCAAAGGGGGAACCTCTGTGTCTTTAAGTGCAGGAACAGGTCTAACAGCCAAAGCAGGCACTACAGCGACGTTGCAGGGCTTAAATGCCAACGTGAAAGCAGATGTTTCTGCGAGTGTTAAAGGCAGCGCAACGGCAGAGCTAAGCGCCAGTGGGCAAGCGACCGTTAAAGGCGCAATTGTGATGGTGAACTGATGAAGAAGATCCCTTTTACTCATGCCCACATGGTCTTAAAGCGAATGGACCTTGAGCCTAAAGAGCTTGAGAAGATCGATATTGAGATTAGCCCGCAGGCACTTGTTGAACAGTGGTTTAACGAAAAGTCCTACATATTACTTGCACAGTTTTACGCCCATGCTTTGCCTATGCGCGAAGGGCTTTGGTGGGGCAAGCTGGCACTCGATGTTCGAAAAAGTGTCTGGACAGATAAAGAGAATGCATTGCTCGGTGCCTGTGAGCACTGGGTGAGAGATCCCAATGAAGGACTGAGACGTCAAATCGAAGCGCAGCTAGACAAGTTAGAAAATGATCGAGCAGTGAGATGGCTCGGACAAGCGGTATTTTGGAGCGGGGTTGGCAGTATTGCCCCAATTGATAACCCAGTGGTAATGCCGGATGAGTCACTGTATTGCAAAGCATTAGCCGGTGCGGTGAACACCGCAGCGGCGATTCCCGAGTGGGACAAGTTTGATAGCTATTACCGCTCAATCTTTGCGATTGCCAAAGACATTGCGGACGGTGGCAGCGGTGTGATTAAAGAAGGAGTGCTGTAATGCCTTGTGCAGCTCGATTGACAGATATGCATACCTGCCCAATGCAGACACCAGGTACACCACCGATTCCCCACGTGGGAGGGCCGATTGTTGGTCCCGGTGCGCCAACGGTGCTGATTTGCAAAATGCCTGCGGCAAAAATGGGCGACTCACTAGTGTGTGTTGGTCCACCCGATAGCATTGTCAAAGGCAGTGCGACCGTTTTGATCTCTAAGACCCCAGCAGCTCGTATGGGGGATACAACCAGTCACGGTGGTTCGATTGTTGTCGGAGCACCAACCGTACAAATCGGCGGTTAGTTAGGAATAAGGAAACAGGGACAGTTATGAAAGTTACTTACTCGCTGGGAACCGTAGTGTCTCAGACGTCTATCGTGCCAATGAACAACCCACGTGGACAAATCGAAGATCTGATTGAACAAGCGAAAGAAGGCAAGAAGAAACTCGATAACTTTATGCTTAGGTTGACGCGTACGGTGAACAATCCGGGTGGCGAAAAGATCACATACCAACGTGCGGCGAACAAGCTGCGTAGCCGTGTTGCTGAGAAATGCGGTATCAAAGATTGGAATGATCCTTCGAAAGATGAGCCGGGAATGAAGAGCCCACTTGCGGTGAAAGATATCGCTCGTGCAACCATCATTTTTTCGACCATCGCTCAGATGTGCGCAGTACGTGATTACATCTATCAAACCGAAGAATTCCAAGCGATTAAGGATAAACAGTCTCCTGCAGTAAAAGACTTATGGTCTAAAGGCGTTGAGGACGAGTATAAGGACGTTAAATTCTTCCTACAGGTCAAGATCCCGCACCATGGTGTCACTATTCCTCATATTGTTGAGCTGCAACTTAACGTCTCGCAGATGTCACGCGGAAAGCAGTATGGACATGCGTTTTACAACCTATCTCGTTTGGCCACCATTGAAGGTGAAACTCGCTTTGTTTGGGATGATCCTCGTTGTCAAATAGAAGTGCCAGGAAAAATAAAAGGCAAAGTGGGTATGAAGCTTCGTACCGCACTGACTCAATGTCGCAGTATGGCGAATGGTGACCAAGAAGTTCTACTGGCGACGAACATTTTGTCTCGCATGTTACAAACCAAGTTACGTTACGCCAGAGATCATGAAGTCACAGATCCAGAAACAGGGGAAGTGACGGTCAAACATAACGTCTATCTAAATGGGTCAAGACCGCTAATCATCAATTGTGGTCCTTACGATTTCCAAGCTCAAGGTAACCAAGATTCAGATGCAGCTCAGGCGTGGGCGATTTGCCGCCTTTCAGGTTTCGTATGGAGCGCATTTACCCGATTTGCTAACAGCCCAGGTATTACAGGCACAGCTTCTAACTGGTTTGCCGAGCACTAATTGGGGGAATTCGAATGTTTGAAGAGCTGTTAAACCCCATTTCAGACGACGCTGCTGGGGGCGAGTATCTAAAGGATAACCGAGCACTGTTTCGAGGCTATCGTAACGCCTTCAATATGGCTCAGTCTTCTTTTCGCCAATTAGTGGAAACACCGGACGCTCTTGAAGACGCTCAGTTGGTGAATCTCAACAGTAACAACTGGCACGAGTTAGAAACCCAGTGTCGAGACTGTTTGACCAACAAATCGAAAGATCTCGAGATATTTGCATGGTTCACAACAGCGCAAGTTTTTGGCCGTGAACCGTACCAGAATTTGAGCTCGTCTATCACCACACTAGAGCAGCTGTTTGAAAAATATTGGGATGATCTTCAGCCAATATTGCCTGAGAAAAAACGCCGTGGGGACACGGAAGAGAAACAGCAACAAGAGGTGGTAGAACACAAGCTAAAACCTCTGTTGCAGCTGGTGGGTGACACTGCAGAAAGTGGTTTGCTCTACATGCCAATGCAGATGTTGCCTTTGGTTGGCGATGTTGATTATGGCCAGTTCTATGCCGCTGAAAAAGCAGGCACCTTGAGCGGTCTAAAAGAGCAAGCGGAGTCACTCTTCTCCCAAGAACAAAGTGAACTGACTGCTCGCATAAAGCAACTTGGGGAAATGATCGATGGCCTGAAACGCATTGATCAGCTGGTGAGCACCAAGTGCGCCGATATTGGAGCGCAGGGAATAAGCTTCCGTTTTTTGCGTGAATCTGCAGAGCGTCTGCTCAATGCGATTCAATACCTCGTGGGGGAAAAATACAGTCACTGGCCGCTCGACCCAGAGCCAGAAGTGGTTGAAACCCCGGAACCAGCGGCTGAGCTGAGCAACGATATTGCAGCAGAGCCGACCACAGAGGCTGCTGCCGCTGTGTCTGCACCTGCACCTGTTCAAGCGACTCAAGCTCAAGTTATGGTGCCAGTGTCTGCGGTGAATAACCGCAAACAAGCACTCTCAGACTTGCAAAGAATCGCTGATTATTTTGAAACCAACGAGCCTCACAGCCCGATATACCTGCTGTTGAAACGAGCGATTCGTTGGGGGCAAATGCCTTTACCAGAGCTGTTGCAAGAGCTGGTTGGGGAAAATAGCGCTGTTCAAACTCGAATAGAACAGCTTTCTGGGCTGGAGAGTGCTGCCTATGAGTCGACGGTGTCGGCCAGTGTCGCACCGCAGCCTATTGCAACACCAAAAGTTGAAACGAATTCTGCACCTACGGTGTCAATGCCGGAGGAAGAGAATACCCATTCATCACCGCCTAAGAAAGATGAGTCCGATGGTGGCTTGGCGGCGATGGAGTGGTAGTAACTTCATATTGGAAATGAAACTTAAAGGAAAGGGGAATAAAACATGGCTTCTATCTTCATGCGAATCGAAGGTCTTGACAACATTAAGGGTGCAGCGACCGTTGGTGATATCGGTGGTAAGAAAGGCTTCTTCGCAATCGACACAATGAGTTGGGGTGCAAACCGTGGTGTGTCAGTGGATGTGGGTAACGCAAACAATGCTGACAAAGGTATGGTTTCGTTGGATGCAGTGAGCATTTCTCGTACATCAGACGGTGCTTCACCACACTTAACAACTTTCCTTTTTGCACCAGGTGCAGAAGGTCAAAAAGTTGAAATCCTATTGACGAAACCTTCTCGTGATGGTGCTGGTGCAGATCCATACCTAGTGCTGACGCTTGAGAAAGCTCGTATTTCTGGTTACAGCATTGAAGGTTCTAACGGTCAGTTACCAACAGAAGACTTCAAACTGACTTACACCACACTGACTAAGGTTTATTACAACGAAGGCGACGGCGGTAAGATCGAGAAAGGACATACCGTTAAGTTTGACTGTACGACAGGCCAGCTTGAATCAAAAGCAGGCTAATTCACACATAAAGGAGATGCGACGTGGCTTTGAATTCGCAGCATAAACGAGTGAGTAAGAACCGGGTAAGCATTACCTATGACGTTGAATTGAACGGAGCGGTAGAAAACAAAGAACTGCCATTCGTTGTCGGCGTGATCGGTGATTTCTCGGCTCACAAAGAAGACAAGGAAGAGATCGAAGATCGTACTTTCTATCAAATTGACAAAGACAACTTTGACACAGTGTTAAGCCGTGTTGGTCCAGAGTTGAAACTAAAGGTTGATAACACGCTAGCAGACGACGACAGTCAGTTTGAAGCGAACCTTAAGTTCAACTCAATGAAAGACTTCAAACCGGATGCACTGATCGAGCAAGTTGATCCGTTGAAGAAGTTGGCGGAAACCCGTCAGCAGTTAAAAACATTGCTATCTAAGGCAGACCGTTCACGTGACCTAGAAAAGCTGCTTAAAGAAGTATTGCAAAGTGCTGATCAGATTGCAGCGCTTTCAAGTGAGCTAGGCATCGAAAGCAAGGGAGGTGACGAATGAGTGCTGAACTAGAGAAAGAAACTGGCGCAGCTGCGGCTGCTGAAGCAGGCAGTTTTCTCGACCGTGCAATCGCTGCAACTAACCAAACACCAGAGAGCGAAACTAAAGAGCTGTTCTCTGTGTTGGCTGAGCAAGCACTAAGCGGTACGGTAACTTGGGATAAAAACCTAACCAAGACCATCGAAAATGCGATCGCAGAAATCGATGTTCAAATGTCTCGTCAATTGTCAGAAATCATGCAGCAAGATGACTTCCAACGTTTGGAAGGCTCTTGGCGTGGTTTGAGCAAGTTAGTGACGGAAAGTGAAACGGGCCAATCGCTGAAAATTCGCCTAGCGGACTACAGCAAAGATGAATTGCTAGAGCAATTTGAAGATGCTCCAGCGGTCGATCGTAGCCCATTGTTCGACACTTTGTACCAGAAAGAATTTGGTACCGCAGGTGGTGAACCATACGGTGCTTTGATTGGTGATTACACCTTTAGCCATAAAGACGAAGATGTTGCACTTCTACGTTACATGGGTGAGACCGCAGCAGCTAGCCACGCACCGTTTGTGGCCGCCGCTAATCCTGAAATGTTTGAGTTCGATTCTTTCGAAACGTTTGATGAAGGTAAACCAGTCGCAGCAGGCTTTGACTCTCCTGCATACGCTTCTTGGAATGCTTTCCGTGAAAGTGATGATGCACGTTATGTTGTGTTAACACTTCCTCAGACACTGGCTCGTCTACCATACGGTGAGAAAGGGCTAGGAACGGATGCGTTTGCTTTTGAAGAGCTGAACACTGACGCTGACGGCAATCCTAAACCAGAAGATAACTCTCAGTTGGTTTGGTCTAACGCCGCTTATGAGATGGGTTTGAAAATGACTCAGGCACATACTCAGTTTGGCTGGTGTACGGCGATTCGTGGCCTAGAGAATGGTGGTAAAGTTGAAAACCTACCTAACCTGACTTACAAGTCAGAGGCGGGCGATCTTCTACAGCAATGTCCTATCGAAGTTAACCTGACTGATGAGCGTGAGAAAGAGCTATCAGATCTTGGTTTCTTGCCTTTGGTTCACTACAAGAGCACCAACTACGGTGTGTTCATCGGTAGCCAAACCACTCAGAAACCAAAAGTGTACGCCGATCCTGATGCCACTGGTAACGCCGCCATTTCTGCTCGCCTGCCGTACATCATGGCAAGTAGCCGAATTGCGCATTACCTAAAAGTGATGGGTCGTGACATGCTGGGTTCTAACCTAGAAGCGACAGATGTGCAGAAGCAACTACAAACTTGGATTGACCAATACACCAACTCTGGTGCTATGGGTAACGCAGAGCGTTCTAAAACACCGCTGTGTGAATCTCAGATCCAGGTCGTAGAGCAGCCAGGTAAACCGGGCGCATACTCTGCCGTTGCACACCTAAGACCATGGCTACAAATGGAGGAGTTAACTACCTCTGTTCGTATGGTTACTAAGATCCCAGGTTAATACTGGACTTAGGAAAGGTAACAGGGATAAGACGACAGGATGTTAAGTAGCGACTTTCAGCACCAACTTAATCAGCTTGACTCGACGGATGAGCAATTCGTCGAGCAGGCGCTTGAGTTGATCTATCAATTAGATCCTGAAATGTTGCGCAATCAGCAAAGTTTATTGTCTTCAATAAGCTTGCTGATTGCAGATATAGACGCAGCCATTTCAACGCAAGTGTCTGAGATCTTGCATCATCCTGAGTTCAGTGCGCTTGAAGCAAGCTGGAGTGGGGTCGAGTCCCTGGTTTCTTTACCGATTAATTACCACAAAACCAATGTAAGACTATTAGATTTTTCGTGGGATGAGTTGTCTCATGAGCTTAACTCATCGGTCTCATTGCGAAGAACCACACTGTTTAACCTCATCGGCAACAAAGAACTTAATACTTCTGGGGGCAAGCCGTTTGGTATGGTGGTGGTAGATCATGATATCTCGATGAACCTTGATGGCGATTATGACGATATCTATACCCTAGAGTTACTTTCAGAGCTCGGTGACCTCTGTTTGTGTCCATTTATTTTATCGATGGCTGAAGACTTTTTTGGTGAGTCTGGCGCTGACTGGCTTTCAGATACACAGCGAATCGAGAAAATATTGGCCGGTGCAGAGTACCAATCTTGGCAACGGCTAAGAGAAAAGAGTTCCTCCCGATTTATTGGCGTGGTGATGCCCAAAGTGCGCTTTCGTCACGCATACAACCATAGTGATAGCAACCAGATCGTATTTTCAGAGCGACACCGCTCTCCATCTGGTGTTTGGGGCAATGCTGGCTATCTATTTGCTTCAACAGCGATGCGAGAATTTAACCGAATCAACTGGTTTGGCTTTATGAAATCTCGCTGGCAAGATAAGTACGCAGGCGCACTGGTTAATGTTCCAGAATCGAGTGCACAAACCTTGGTTCACCGCGAGCCTCGTGCCGATATCAATATCTTTACCCCAATGGGGATTTTCTATTCTGATCATGGATTTATTCCACTATGTCACAGTTCAACTACGGAGAAATATTTCTTCCGAGGTAATCCATCGATATGGAATTGTGAGTCCGATGATCTAGAGGCCGTGAACGGCCAGATTCAAACCACGCTGATGATCTGCCGTGTAGCACATTATCTAAAAGTACAGATCCGAGGCATGATCGGTAATTTTCAAACGGCAGATGAGTGTGAGTTATTCCTCAATAACTGGTTAGACAAATACACCAGTAATTTGGTCAACGCTGACGAAGCAACCCTAGCCAAGTACCCGTTAAGTAAAGGGCGTGTGATCGTCAAAGAAATCGCAGGGCAAAAAGGGCGATTTACCTGTGATGTGCACGTTAAACCACAGTATCAATTTGATAATGTCTGCGGCGAAGTTTTGCTTTCGACCGATCTTGGACCCGAAACAGGTGGTACAGGGTATCAAGGAGGGCTGCGATGAGCTTTTGGAGCACGTTTCTTGATAAAAGCGACAGCAATGATTCGCTTTTAGAGTCGGTTCGATACCAACTGACCGCTCTTTTAAACTCTGAAGCGCCGATGCGCAAAGTCTCGCACCAGTTTCCTAATGTGGAGGCATCGATTTTAGGGTTTGGTTTGGATTGTGCTCACAGCGTTAGCAGTCAGGTTGACCATGACCAGTTTGCCCGCTCGATGGAGTCTTGGGTCAAGCGGTATGAGCCGAGATTGTCTGAAGTTAGTGTGTTTGTTGAAGAGAGCGATCCCAACAAGAATCTGCTCTGTTTTTCTTTGATGGCCAAAATGAGTACAGAAAAGGGCGACCACGTATTTCTGTTTGATTCCAATATCAGTATTACTCGCCAAACGGCGAAGTTGGAGGGACAGGAAGTTGTCTGATCAATTATTAAGTTATTTCGAGCGAGAGCTGGCGTATGTGCGTCGAGCGCTAGACGGTTTTGGTACTCAGCACCCAGAGCATGCCAATGAACTTCGCATCAACCAAACTGGCCAAGAAGATCCCAACATATCGCGGCTGATAGATGCGATTGCTTTGCTCACTGCAAAATGCGAACAGCGTCTGGATGACCAGTTTCCTGAAATCTTGCAGAACCTGTTCAATATTCTCTACCCAAGCTACTTGGAGACGATTCCAAGTTACGCACCTGTCAGCGTCGAATTGGACGAGGCAGGGGATGATGCTATTCGCATCGATAGAGGCACAGCACTGAGTGTTGAAAATGGTGGTGAATGCCGTTTTACCCTCATGGATGATTTGGAACTCGCACCGTATAAAATCACCAATATTAATGCGACGTCAGCTCCGTTTAATTTCACTACGCCAACGTCGCTCAAGCGCTCTGATGCGGTGATCAGCGTTGAACTAGAAAGCTTTGATCCAGAAGTGCTGTTTTCACACATGACGCTCCAGCACTTTGATTTTTACGTACGTGGATTTGAGAACAGTGCTCGTGGTTTGATTGATCTGCTTCTGCTTAATACTGAAGTCATTACAGTACAAAATGAAATCCAGCTGTTTGAAATTACAGCCTCGCGTTTGGGCTCGCGAATTGCGGATCCAAGTTTCCAATGGCTAGAGACCGAGGGAAGCCAGACCTTAGGCTTTGATTTACTGCGTGACTACTTTGCGTTTCCTGATAAAGCGGCCTACATGCGTATTGAAGCGCTTGGTCGTGAACTAGGGCAGCTTGAGAGCTCGAAAGTCACGTTGAGGTTTTTTGTTCATCAATTGCCAGTGGAGTTTTTGCGACTCTTCAGTGCCCAAGTGTTTGCCCTAAATACAGCGCCAATGCTCAACCTCTTCTCTGTACGAGGTGAACCGATGCGCTATGATTTTACCCGTTTGTCCGTGCCTGTGATCGCAGATGTCAGCGCCGGAGCTGATTCGGAAGTCGTGGCCATAAACTCGGTGTCAGAAGTCTTGCCTACCGGAGATATTACCCTTGCACCAGTCTATGAAGGTGGCTACTGGATGGATACCAGTTTGCCTCAGTGGCAACCAAAGTATTTCTGGGATCAAAAGGGTCAACGACAAACAGAAATTAGTGTTAGCTACTCAGAGCTTTCGGCGCAAAAAGAGTCAGTTGTGTTGTCGATGGATCTCAAAGTGTGCAATGGCAGAAAGCCGTGTTTGATATCAACGCACACTGAAGTTGAATGTCTCGCTGCGGTGGATATACCGGGACGACTTACCGTGACGAAAACGCCATCTGCACCTCAGTATCCATCGCTGGATAATCAACTGGGCTGGCGTTTCCTCGCCATGCTAAATGCAAATTTCTCCGGTTTAGTGGAGTCATCCAACCCGACGCAAACCTTGCAAGAGGCGATGCGCCTATGCACTAACAGCGTGGTATGTCACGCTGCTGAAGCGATTAAAGATGTGCAATATAGTCACCTTGTCGCCCCTATCACCATTAATAAGCAGAGCATGTTTACTTCAGGCACTCAAGTGACGGTCGTGATCGACGACACCTTGCTTGAAGGGGAGTTTTCTGCATTTTGCCAAGTGTTGAATGTCTACTTTCAGCAGTACTGCAGCTTCGATAGATTTATTCAGTTGTCAGTGGAACGTTTTGGTAGCGATGTCGCTGGCATTGAGTTTGATAAGTGCCATGGGAGTCAGCTATGTCTCTAACCTCGGCGCTAACCACTCAATCAAGCCGTTTTGAGTTTATTCAGGTCATTCGATTGCTCCGTGCACTAGGGCACGGCGCTCCACAGCTCAGTGCCGAGTTAGTGCCATATGGTGCGCCCGATGAAGTTCAGACCTTGGAAGCGCAAGGTGAAGAGATCAAACTTCGCGTTGGTTTAGAGGCCTTGTCTGGTGCCAAAGGTATGATCCCCGATTACCTCTACGCAGAGCTGCTTCAAGCGTTACACCAAGAGGAGTTCGCACTTGCCGACTTTATTGATGTCTTCAACCACCGCTACTTAGAACTTAAAGCTGCGGTAGAGAGCAGCGCCAATGTGCTACTGCGACAAGAGCGGGAGAAGCTCGGACAACAAACACGAGCCAAATTTTCTCAGTGGCAAGCCATCGCTTTGATGGGAGCCCTGCCTAGAGCCAATGAGCCTATCGAAAGTTTGAGCCAACTACGTTTTGGCATGGCGCTGGCATCAAAACAGCGCAATCTCAATGGGCTAAAAAATCTATTAACTCAATACTTTGGCTTAGATGTCACTCCACAAGTGAATCACAGCGCTATTTATCGAATTCCGACTAAATACCAAACTCGAATTGGACACCAGTTAGGAAAAAATCATCGCTTAGGTGATGGGGTGATGGCGGGGAAAAGAGGTGAGCAAGTCTTAAAGACGCTCGATATTCAAATAACGCCTCGCTCACGAAAGGAGTACTTGGCGTTAGTGGATGACCTGACCTTAGCTCAAGCGATGCGTTCGTTGGTTCATAACTACCTGCGAGACAATTTAGAAATCAAAGTTTATTTGCGGGTGAAGCGAGAGTTTTTGGATAAACCGATACTTTCGAGTCATCAGTCGACATTTCGTCTAGGAGAGGCGAACTGCCTTGCACCGGAGCGCAACGCGGCGCAATTCAGGAAGATATTACTACATTCGGAGAAACAGTATGGCAAACGTAAAGCTGGGTAACTTGGTAGGAAAGCTCGCTCCTGAGCTTAAAGCGGCACTTGAAGAAGCTGCTGGTGCTGCAATGAGTCAAACCGTCGCTGCTATCGAGGTCGAGCATTGGTTGGTACAACTGTTAATGGCGAAAGACGAGCACCTGACGGCTCTATTTAGAAGCCAAAATGTTGATGGTGATAAGGTGATGGGGGAACTCACGACTCGAATCAGCCGCTTATCGAAAGGATCGAAATCGCAACCGACCATCAGTAGTGCGGTGAGTGATTTGCTGCAAGAAGCTTGGCTAGAAGCATCGGTTAACTTTGGCCATGCTGAAGTGAACAGTCTGCACTTGGTGTTGGCATTGATACAAACCGACGGCCTAGGCTTTAAGAAACTCACACTTGAAAGCCTGCAAACCATCTCTTCTGAGGCGCTTCGCTCTCAGCTAGAACAAACCAGTGTAGTACGCGTTGGCGTGGAAGCTCCAGCCACTGGCGCTGGTGGTAGTGCTCCAGCAGGAGCTCCGAATGGTGCATTGGCTAAATACGCCGTGAATCTTACCGAGCAAGCTCGCAATGGCCAGATCGACCCAATTTCAGGACGAAACAGTGAAGTTCGAATGGCGATCGATGTGTTGTGTCGTAAGCGTCAAAACAACCCGATTCTTGTCGGTGAGCCAGGCGTGGGTAAAACCGCAGTCGTCGAAGGGTTGGCGCTGCGTATCGCTGCTGGTGAAGTGCCTTCAGTGATTCAGGGCGTTGATATCTATACGCTTGATTTGGGATTACTGCAAGCAGGTGCAAGCGTTAAAGGCGAGTTTGAAAACCGCTTGAAAGACGTGATTAACGAAGTTAAGAATTCAGAAACCCCAATCATAGTGTTCATCGATGAAGCGCACACACTGATTGGTGCTGGTGGCGCTGCTGGACAAAATGATGCGGCTAACTTACTTAAACCTGCATTGGCGCGCGGCGAGTTTCGCTCTATTGCTGCAACAACCTGGGCCGAGTACAAAAAATACTTTGAGAAAGACCCAGCACTGACTCGCCGTTTCCAAGTGGTGAAAGTGGAAGAGCCAAGCGCTGAGGATGCGCTGCAAATGCTACGTGGTGTGGGCGTTGCTTTAAGAAAACACCATGGTGTGTTCATTCGCGAAGATGCATTAGAAGCGGCGGTATCCATGTCAGTTCGTTACTTGCCGTCTCGTCAGCTACCCGACAAAGCCATCAGTCTTCTAGATACGGCTTGTGCTCGCATTGCATTGACTCAAGGGGCAACACCAGAGCCGATTGAGCAGTTAGAGCAGGACGTAAAATACCTCACCAATGAATTAGCCGCACTTGAAGCTGAAGATACCGTTTTGGTTGAGTTCGCATCGGATCGCCAAGATATCAAGCAGACCCTAGCGGATAAGAAAGCGCAGTTAGAATCTTTAAATCAGCGCTGGCAACAAGAGAAAGATTTGGTTGATCAAGTCACGCAGTTAACTGAACTGATTGAAAGTGGTGAGTCAGACGATCTTGCCAAGCATCAGCAAGAGTTGCAGTCAGCGCTTAACGAACTCAAGCAATGTCAGGGTGATAGCCCTATGGTATTTGCTATGGTGGATGACCAAGTGATTGCACAGGTGATTGCAAGCTGGACGGGCATTCCTGTGGGCAACATGGTCAAAGGCGAAATGGAAGAGCTATTGACCATGGAAGATAGCCTCCACAATCGAGTGATAGGTCAAGATGTGGCTATCAGTGAGCTGGCTCGAACCATTCGTATTTCTCGCGCAGGTTTGACCGACAGTCGCAAACCAGTAGGTGTGTTCTTAATGTGTGGCCCAAGTGGTGTTGGTAAAACCGAGACTGCAATGGCGCTTGCGGACCAAGTCTTTGGTGGCGGAGATAACCTAACCATCATCAATATGACTGAGTTTAAAGAAGAGCACAAAATCTCTATGCTGCTTGGCTCTCCTGCGGGCTATGTTGGATTTGGTGAGGGTGGCGTGTTAACGGAAGCGATTCGTCGCAACCCGTACTCAGTACTGTTATTGGACGAAATGGAGAAGGCGCACCCTGGCGTTCACGATCTCTTCTACCAAATCTTTGACAAAGGACACATCAAGGACAGTGAAGGTCGCACAGTCGATTTTAAAAACACTATTATCATCATGACGTCGAATGCTGCTGACCAAGAAATCTGTGACATTTGTGATAGCAGTGACCAGCGTCCAGAGAACCAGGACTTGGTTGAGCAAATTCGTCCTGCGTTGCAACGCCACTTTAAGCCGGCGTTCCTTGGTCGTTCGACTATCGTGCCGTACTACCCACTTAACCATGAAGAGTTGGGCAAGATTGCGGCAATCAGCTTGAAGCGCATTGAGCGTAAACTGGCGGAGAAATACCAAGCGACGTTCCACTACAGCGATGACTTTATCGACTTTGTGATTTCAAGAAACACCGACCCAACGACGGGCGGACGTGCGATTGAACAAATCATGAATCGCTCACTGATGCCTAAATTGGCCGAAGAGTGTATTCATCGCTTAAGCCAAGGATTGCCAGTGCAAAAAGTATCGGTTTCGACCGATACGGTTTCTGGCGAACTGGTATTGGATATCGAGTAGACATGGAGGTTATTTTGAGCGCTAAACCTTGGTTACGTAAAGTTGTAGTAACAGTCTGTGCAGCCATTGCTTCATCGGGAGTGGTGGCCGCAGATAGGGTGTTATTAGCGACTCAAATCTGGACGCCTTATCAAACAGTCGATGGCAACGGAAAAATCGGTGGCATCGCTGTTGATAGGGTCAAATGCGCCATGCAGCGTATGGGGCAACCTTACGAGATCCGTGTGATGCGCTGGGACAAAGCACAACTGATGGTTGAAACCGACCAGATGCACGGATTTTTCGCAGGTTCAGGAAATTCTCAGCGAGCGAGCTACGCACAGGCATCGACACCTGTGATATCGGAATACCTCGCATGGTTTGTCTCGCCAAACGTGACAGAAGACGTGAATGACGAGACGGCTAAATACAGTTTGAGATTTGGTGCAAAGTTTAACACTAACAAGTGGTTACATTTGAAGCGTAACGGCTATAACGTTATTAAGAAACCTCGCGATGCGGACGCATTGCTGCAAATGTTGTGGCAAGGCGACCTAGATGTAGCGTACGAATATGAGCTGGTGTTTGAAGAATCGATGAAAAATACAGGCATACCGCTCGATTACTTTAAGAAAGTGAGAACCAAGAAACAGGACTTGATGGTGCATTTCTCTCGTACTTTCTTAGCAAAATCACCGGGGTTTTTGGATAGATTTAATAGTGCGCTACAAAAATGTCTATAAGGAAGTAGGGATTTAGACATGAGTATTAGTTTTCAATTAATTGAATTACCTGATAACGAACAGGTGAACAGTCGGCAGGTTTCACTACCCGCTCAAGGAGGGACCATCGGTCGTTCTTTCGAGTGTGCTATTCAACTGCCAGACTTTGCTCGTTCTTTATCAAGAGTTCATGCTGAAGTATTGCCACATCCAGTGAGTGGCTTTCAAGTTGTGGACCGCAGCACCAATGGGGTGTTTGTAAACGATCAACTCGTCGGGCGAGGAGAATCAAGACAGATCGCTGACGGAGACAGAATTCGTATGGGGGCATACACCTTATTGGTCAGTGATATGAGCGCCATGTTTGCCCCTAAAGAAGCTCCGATAGCTGAGCCAGAAACTGCCGCTCAGCAAGATGAATCTTCGCCATTTAAAATGGACAGTGTGATGGAAAGTGCCAGTGACTTTGAGTTAGAAAAAGCACCAGAGCCAACTCAGACCAAAGAGCCTAAGTTCAACTCCGACAATGTGACTGGAGAAGACCTCTATGGTTATGACCCTTTTGACGATGACAACGATTGGGACATGGTCGAGAACTTAGAGCCAGAAGAAGTGGTGCTAGACAGTGTTGGCGTGGAAGCTAACAAAGGGCTGACGGTAAGCCACGGCGGTCAAAGCGAAGAACTGGCGACGAGTATTCGCCAGTTAAACGCCATTATCGAGCAGCAGCAACATCATTTAACCGCCAGTATTGATAAAGAAAGACTAACGGAATGCATTGAAGCAACGCTTGAGAAATTTCTCGATACGCTCAATCCAGATAATCTTGAAGATGAGTTTGATGACTACATCACTGGATGGGGCAATAAAGAGAAAAAATATTGGTCGTTATATAAAAAGCAGTTCAATCGTAAGCAAGAACGACGCGAGTTTTATCACCAGTTTTCAGCGCTGCTGTTTGAGCAGCTAAGAGAGAAGCGGTGAATAAAATCCGAGTTGTATTGAGTTTAGTGTTGATGCTTTTAATCACGGCGTGCAGTTCAAGTGGTGATGCGTTTACGCCGCCTGTTGAGTTGCAGGTATATATCGAAGCGGGCAATGAAATCAATGTCTTTGACGATGATAAAGCCAGGCCTGTAGTGGTTCGAGTTTACCAATTGTCAGATGTCGGCAGTTTTCTAAAAGCGGACTTTCTTAGTCTTTATAGCTCAGACCAAACGGTTTTAGCCGGATCACTCATTGATTCCAGAACCCTTGATCCCGTGTTGCCCGGGGAAAAAAGAAGTCTAAAACTCGAAGTGCAGCAACAAACGAAGTACCTGGGGCTATTGGCAGAGTTTGCCGATTACGATGGAGCAACCACAACTGCTCACCTTGCATTAAGTGCCGAACCTCAGGAAAACCCTATCTACATTCGAATTACCAGCGGCAAAGTGGAAATAAGCCAGCCAGTAGATAGTGCGTGGTGGAAAGTTTTTTAAGGAGTATCAATTGAAACGCCAAAGCAAAGTTGTATGGAAAGAGGGCATGTTCATTGCTCCGCAGCACTTTCAACAGCAGGAACGCTATAGCCAGCAATACGTACATCAATATGTTGGCATGACTGGCTCTCGAGAGCTCAGTGGGGTTTCAGAGCTTGAGATTGAATCGAACTATTTAAAGCTAGGTAAAATCGGTATTGTGCACTGTAGCGGTATTTTTGCCGATGGCACGCCATTCCATAGTCGTAGCGAGTTGCTACTCGATATTCCCCAAGGCACGGTCAATAAAGTGATTTATTTAGCGTTGCCGCTATCGGTTGAAGGGGAGAATGAGTACGGAGAAAAGCCTGCTCGTAAGCGTTACTCTATCTCGCAATCGAATCTGTTTGATGCGAGCGACAACGACCAAAGTGCAGTTGAAGCCACATTAGCTGAGCCTAACTTACGCTTGGTTCTAGAAGATGAAGAGCTGACTGGCCTTGCCACCATTGCTGTTGCCAAAGTTCTTGAGAGGCGTGAAGGCGGAGAGGTGGTGCTTGATAAAAGTTTCATTCCAGACGCTATTCAACTCGGTGCTTCATCACTGCTAAAAGAGCGACTAAAAGAGCTTAACTTGTTGGCTCAGTCGCGAGCGGTGAATGTGTCGCAGCGAATTGGTGCTGGGCAACAAACCAAAAGTGATATCAGTTTGATGCGAGAGTTCATGTGGTTGCAAACCCTCAACCGCTGGATCCCTTGGTTACACTTGAGTCACGAAAACCCACATACACTCGTCGCCGATCTCTACATGGGGTTGGTTACTTTCTCATCTGAGCTTGAAACATTCAATTTAGGTGTTGCCCAGCCGCCAGCACCAATGGAGAAAGTGGCAATGCAGCAGCTGTTTGGGGACTTGTTCTCACAGCTACGCGACAAGCTATCGGTGGTGCAAAGTGACAATGTGATGGAGTTCAGTTGGGATGCCAATCTGTTTGAAAAACGTCGCTTGCTTCGTGTGGCTCTGCCGAACTTGGGTCAACTGGAAAGCCGTCGCTTTGTGATTTCGGTGATGTCGTCCGTGGGTTCTGCGGCATTGTCACAAGTGTTCCCAAGCGCCTGTACGTTATCTGGTCTAAGTTTGATTGCCGATTTGGTTCGCAATAGTCAGTCAGGGATCAAAATCTCTCCGCTTCCTGTGGCTCCGAACGAGTTAAAAGCTCAGGCTGATGTTGCATACTTTGAAATTGAGACTTCTCATGAGTATTGGCTGAGCATGAAGCACCAACGTGAGCCACTTGCGCTTCATGTCGATAATCGAATTCCCGATGTTTCCATTAAACTGTATGCGCTAGGGTGATGCTATGGAGCAAGTGTTTGATGAAGAAACCATCAGTGTCGTTGAACCCAATTCGCCGGGATCGGATCATCTAGAGAATAGCTTCACCCCGCTTGGCTACTCTAATGCGTTAAAAAATCAAGCGCGTTTTTCTCAAGCGCTTAAGCATGGGCAGTTGTTTCAAAACCCATTATTGGACGCATCCTCTCAGTTGCTCTCTTTATGTGTTTCGGTGAAACGCATGCAGCAACCAGAAGATATGTTGGCGTATAGAACTGGACTTAAAAGCGCCATTACAGAGCTAAAGTATCAGATCGCTAAGCTAGACTACCCACCCTCTGTTTCAGACAAAAGCTGTTTCCTGCTGGCCGTGATGCTAGATGAGCAAATCATGCACTCTAGTTGGGGCGAAGATGCAGGGTGGGAGCACCAAACCTTGGTCGCTGAGCTATTTGGGATCAAAAATGGTGGTGAGCAGTTTTATGTGCTGGCGGAAAGAGCGCTGTTACAGCCGGTGCTGCTCGCTGATTTGTTAGAACTTATCTATATCTTGCTCAAAATGGGCTTTCGTGGGCGTTACCGCGAGACCGGTAAAGAGCAAGTGAATGTGCTTTATCAACGCTTGGAAGAGTCGGTATTTGCCCGTCAGAGTGAAGAACCAAACGTGCGTATTGCCAGTGTTGATGCGGATATCGATTCTGCCTCCAATGCGATCAAACCTAAAAAACCTGTGCGCTTTTGGCGCTATTTTGCGTTGTTTTTCTTAAGTGTTGTTGTGACCTGGAGTGGTCTTCAATATTGGTACGATGCGGTTGCCCCACAGCGAGCGCTCCCTTTTACGACGCTAGAAGACTTTAGTAAGCCCTTTTATTTCCCTCGTAATGAAGAGCGAGAATACATCTACCGCAGTACTACCGATGAGCTCAAAGTACCGCCGGGCTTGGATGGTATCACAGGTGTGGAAGATATAGGCCTTAAGTGGATAGTGCAACTTGCGATATTCAGTTCCCGAAGTGATGCAGAGCGCTTCATCGCGTGGCACCAAGTCAAGATCCCTAATTCAACAGTACAACCATGGAAAGGTAAGTTTCGGGTGATAAGTATTAATGACACCAAAGAAGGTGCCAATCAGATCTTAGGTACAGCCAAGGCTAGTGGCATCACGGATGCGTTTATGCTCAGTGAGGTGTACTAATGGAAAAACGTCCTGCGATTTTTTGGTCACTGCTGCTGTTTGTTGTTTTGCTGGCGTCTTTTGGTGCGATCTGTTGGGCGATGAACTGGCTATGGTTGACCCCTTGGTGGCAACCAACGCTTCAAGCTGCTGTGCTTATACTCGTGAGTGGCTTATTCAGTTTGGCACTGTATAAGTTCTTACGTCGAGAGAAGCCAGATCCAGAGCAGGTGAAAGTTTACCAATGGCGTGAACGAGGTATTTCTAGCCGTTTTAATCTGATATGGCACAAACATACCAAGCTTGCGAGTAATCCTTATTTGGTGCCGTGGTACATCCAATTGGAAGAGCGTAGCGCCCAACAGTCATCTTGGCTGGCGCAAATGGGGTTTGAATTGGTCGAAACGACTGAGTCGGAGCCTGACGATGAATACGTGTTTCGTTTTTGGGTATCAGAGTCCTGCGTGCTAGTCACACTTGATTTAACTAAGCCTGAAGCTGATCGTCAGCAAGGGCTGGAAATTCTCTATCGCTTGCTTAACCAAAAGCGCCCACGTCAAGCGCTTAATGGGGTGATTTGTGCGGTTAGCCTAGGGAAGCTGGTCAACAGCACTGAGCTATCTGTTAACGAGCTAAGTTTAAAGTATCGTAATACTCTCAGTGACTTAAACGCCAAAACTGGACTGACGATCCCGAGCTATTGCGTATTTGCTGAGATGGCGGGTATCAAAGATTTCTGTGAGCTGTTTTCAACCCTAGAGGAAGCTAAAAGAGATCAGCCGTTTGGCTCGCTTAAACCTCAAGGTGTGACTACGGGTTATGATCGTGATTGGTTTAATCAATCTTTCGACCAATTGGTTGCCAACTTGTCGTCATCCACCAGTGAAACTTTGCAGCAGCAACTCAACGAAGAGTATCGCTCTTCATCAGTAGCGGGCTTGTACCAGTTGCAAGCGTTACGTTACGAGTTAGAAGATTTTTTATCGCTGACCTTTAGTGAGCATCAGTTTGACGAAGTTGCGCTCAATTTGCGCGGTTATTTCTTCGTCAATGCGGGTGGACAGGTAACCTCTACCGATGTCATGACAATGATTAATGCCTCTGACCTCGGTTTGAGCCGCTTGTCTGCTCAAACGGTCGTGGCGAATAGCCCGAGTTTGTTTGGTAAGAACCTTATTCGTAATTGCATTGTTAAAGAGAGTGCATTGGTTGGGGTGCATAAGACCAAAGAGTGGCAATACCGATACAGTCGCTTAGCGATCTCGTTTGGCTTGTTGGCGCTGTTTGGCAGTTTGATCTACTTGTTCAAACTCAATTTTGAACATCAACAAGCGTTGGATAACAAAGCGATTGCGCAGTTAGAACTGTATAAAGAACACCTCAAGAATGATCCCATCATTCCAGACGACCTCTCTTCTCCGGTGTTTAGTCTGGCTGAGTTGCGTCGCATCCACATGCTCTATGCACAAGATCAAAAGCCCTGGTACATCATTGAGTGGTTACCCAATTCAAGCATTGAGCAGTATGTACACCAAGCGTACCACACTGAGTTAAGCACGGTATTACTCGACTTGATGCGTGACTACATCTCTAAAGATATGTTCGTGTACAACTCTTTAGACGATAAAGTCAAAATGTTAGAGCTGCTTAACTACCATCAGCTACTGTATAACCCTAATCGAGCTCATGTGAAGCCTTTGGTGGACTACTACCTTGACTCTCTCAAAGAAGAAGGGGAAGGGGACATAGACACCCTGAAAAACTTCGAGTTGCTAGCAAGAGATGTGCTGAGCACAGGGGCTGTGCCACCGGAGTCAGACCCTGAGCTGCTTGCCTTAGTGCGTTCATCTCTCTCTTCTGAGGATATGAGTGAATTACTGTATCAACATATCTTGCAGCACCCACAGTTTGCTCGACGCGTTGATTTTCGTGAGAAATTGCCGTCTAACTATCAGGCATTGTTTACCTTTAAAGATGGTTTTAGCGGCTACTTGATCCCTTATGTATTTACCAAACAGGGGTTTGAGGAGCTGTACAATGAGACAGGGCTACAGCTAGCAACAGAAGCAACCCAATCTTATGAAGGTGTCATGGGGCGAATCAACGGTGAGGCGGAGATGAACCGCATTAACCGACAGCTGCGTCAGCGCTATGTGCAAGAGTACATTCAATACTGGCAAGCGCTGAGCACCAGTATTGATTGGGTTGGTGTTACCGACTGGGGCACCAGTCAATTGCAATTGGAACAAGTGGTGGACCCGGTGTTCTCGCCTTTGCTGCGTTTTTACACCCTGATTGACCAAAATACCTATTTAGTGACAGCACCAGCCGCTGCAGACCAAGCAGCCTCGGCAGCAGCGTCGAGCCAGCAAGATGCTGCCGCAAGTAATACCAAAGAAACGGTTGTTTCCTCGATTGCGGCACCTTTTACGTCGTTACATAACTTGCTTGCGCAAACTGACGTGGGTCAAAGTCGATTTGACGTGGCGATGACGCAGATCCGCACCACTAAAGAATGGGTGGAAAAATCTAAGCAGGCGTCGAGTCGTGGGGCGTATTTCTTGGAGCAGTCGAAAAACTCGGACTCGAGTAACCCGATTGCTCAGCTAGAGCGCTTGGCTAATGATTACAGCGATCCTATCTTACCTGCAATGATGCAGGGACATGCTCAGCTACTCAATAAGCTTGCATCCCATGCGATGTTAGCTGAGATCAACCAAGATTGGTCGCAAGTGGTCTCTTTCTATCGCGAGCGTATTGCGGGTAGATATCCGTTTGATAAATCGGCGCAGTTTGATGCGACCATCACCGATGTCGAAGCCTTTTTTGTTAAAGGAGGTAAGGTTGATCAGTTTGCGGCCAAATATGCGCCCTACTTTGAATCGGTTGCGCCTAGTGAAACCTTGCTGCGTGGGTTTATACATGATGACTTCACTCGCTTGTCGCCTTTGTATCAACAGTTTATCGATAAAACAGCGCAGCTTCAGGACAGCGTATTTACCGATGGAAAGCTCGGTTTTGAGTTTTTGGTTAAGGCGCAAAAAATGTCGCCAGACTTAACTCGGTTTGCGTTTGAAGCGGGCACTCGTCTGTTTGAATACCAAAACGGCCCAACACTATGGCGTAAGCAAAGCTGGCCGATCCCTGCCAATCAACCGCAAGATATCTTGATTGTGACCAAAGATACCAGCGGCGGTGATACCCGCGACAAGGTTGAAGGGGTATGGAGCTGGTTTAGAATCGCAGATAAGATGCAAAGCGCCACTTTAGTTGGTAGCGAAGAGATCTCTTGGCGCTATCTCAATGCCGAGCAAGAAATCCTACTTAGAGTGAAGTCGAAAAGCGTGTCACAAGCCTTCACGCCGGGTCTGTTTGAGCAGTTAAAACTGCCAGTGCAACTTTGATGTCGGTCAGTGAACTGTTTGATACGACCTTGCCTGCGGGAGAACGCTGTTGGCTGAGCCCGCAGGTGTGTAAATTGACCACGCCTCAAGGCCCGTTAAAGGTAAAGTTGGCGCAAGGGGTGGTGGAGAGTCAGATACTCTCTCACGAGGCTTTAGTGCTTCAACGAGTGCGCCATGTAAGTGTCGCACCTACCTTGCTTCATTTCGATAAAGTCGGCCAACAGGCGCTGTTACTGTGTGACTGGTGCGAAGGTGAGCCGTTATCCAAGTATACAGATATAGAATTGCCTGCTCACTCGTGGATAGCACTGCTGGACACGATTCGTCAGTTGCATCAAGCTGGTTATCTGCACGGAGATGTTAAGTGCTCCAATATCATTGTTGATTCCAACCAAGTGCTGAAACTTATCGATTTCGCCAGTGCGAGGCGATTGGGAGAGCCCATGAGCTTACGAGGAGTTCGCCACTACTCGCCGTCTTACCAACTTCCCCAGCCACTTCATCTGGCGGATGGTGTCATTGATGAGTATGCGTTTTTAGTGTGTATGGCGAAAAAACTAGGCGTCGCTTTGACTACGGGTTGGATATCGACGCTCGCTGCTGAGTTTGAACACAGCTCGCCTGAGCTTGTGAGGCAAATCGAACAAATACAAACCAAGTTGGATGAATTTCAAACCTCTGTTTATTAAGCTTTCGCTGTCGCTTGATTCCCTCCTAAAGCTGCGAGAAACTACGCCGCAGCGTTTACATAATTAAGCTGTGCGATGTTACCTACGATAGATCCTCAACAACCGTTCCAAGCAGAGTATGCTGAATTAATCCAGAGCCTGAAGCATTATCTTCGAGGCGGATTAGGCTCGAATCTACATAGCCTCTATTTGTTTGGTAGCGTGGCACGAAAGAAGGCCATTCCGGGGCGCTCAAATCTCGATATAGTGATTATCTGTAGCCGAGAGCTGAGTGAGAAGGATAAGAGTCTTATCAATACCATCAAATGGCAATTTACTCGTAAGTATCCTGCCATCACTGGAATTTCAGTCCAGACGGCGACGATAGGCGATGTGCTGACATTAGAAAGCATATTCACTTGGGGCTTCATGCTTCGCCACTGCTGCGTGTGCATTGAGGGGACCGACTTGTCTGACAGTTTTGGCGATTTTGAGCCAAGCTGGGAGATCGCCAAGCATTGGAATATGGATGTCGAAGAGTGGCTAAGCCTCTATCGCCAGAAAATCGTCAAGGCTGAATCCTTGCAGACTCAAGTCGCCGCACAACAAATCATAGCCAAGAAACTGCTCCGTGCGAGTTACTCTTTGATCATGCATAAAGATAAACAGTGGATCGAAGATCCCATTGAGTGCGGAAAACAGTTTCTTAAATACCACCCCAAAAAGCGCACTGAGGTCGAACGATTGGTGATTTTGTATTCGGGCAAACCTGTACCTAAACGTGCTTCAATATCGATCCTCGATGACTATGGTCGTTGGCTGGTCAAATCCTACCAAAGAACCGAATTTAGAATCGGTTAGCGTTAGTGTTGGCCTCGAAATATGAATGCACCAAGGTCGTGTTCTCAGAGCTAGGTCATTAAATCTGCTTCTAATACCTCGGAATTGTGCAGGGTATGCTACTGTTATAAGTGTTGATAACTATTAAAGAAAATCATGCCTATTGATGTATTAAGGGTCGGGAAACCTTTGACCAACAGCGTCGAAAAATTTATCTCGCCCAGCTTACGAGCCTTGCGAGAAGGGTTGTTGTGGCTGGTCCCATGCCTGATGCTATCATCACTACTGTTATTTGTTGCCGCAATCGGTGAGTTTGCCTATGGCAGGCGGCTGACGTGGATAGAAGATCTCTATCAAATTCATGGTGTCATCACTCAAGCATTCCCTTTTCTGTTGTCGGCATCGGTTTGCTATATCTTAGCCATGCAATGGCGCTTGCCACGCCCGCCAGTAGCCATGTTGTCGATTATTTTCCTGCTGATACTCAGAGAACAAGTGGTCGACCGTGATTTGATGCTGACTTACAGCATTTTGATGGCGATTGTGACGCCACTTTATACTGTGCCGCTCATCGCTTATTTCTATAATCGACGCTTTGGTCGCTTGGTCAGCATCGATACCGCTGGCCAATTGGTAAAAGAGTCCCTGAACCTAGTGTTGCCCGGCATGCTCACCGGGGTGATTGCCGTCATCATCAATGGACTGATTTTCAAGTTGATTGCCTGGGCAAGCTTCACTCAATTTATCTTCTATGATTATGCGAGCGAACCCTATGAATTTGGGGCGAAATTTAGCTTTCTAAACTCGACGTTTTGGTTTCTGGGTATTCATGGTTATTACGCTCTACTGCCTTATATTGATGCCTTGCAACAAGCGATAAACCTTAACTATTCGGTGTTCGCAGCGGGTGGTGAAGGTACCTATCATATGAACCTCTCTTTTATGGGCAGTTTTGTCTTTTTAGGGGGGAGTGGTGCGACATTTTCTTTAGTGATTGCCATATTGGCACTGAGTAAGCAAAAGAACTTACGTATCATCGCTTTGGCGAGCATCCCGATTGGTTTGGTGAACGTTAACGAGCTATTGCTGTTTGGGTTGCCGATTATCTTTAACCCTAGACTGTTTTTGCCGTTTGTTATCGTTCCGATGTTAAACAGTTATATGGGGATGTATGCGATTGATATGGGCTGGGTAACTTCTCCCCATGTTTCGGTCCCATTCAACAGCCCGATGTTTATTAATGCCTGGGTTGCTACCAATGGTGATATGAATGCAGTGCTGCTTCAGATGTTCAATTTGCTGGTGGGGGCAGTAATCTATGCGCCATTTGTGCTGTTGACGGAAAGGCAGTTTTCGCAAAAATCAATCTACTTAGCGGCGCTGGATACTACCTACACCCGGCGTAAAGAAGAAGCACAAATCTTAGCGGTAGACCCAGTTGTTGAAGCCCAAAAGCGATTGACGGAGTTCTCGACAATTGAAACCCAGCTTGAGTCTATTAGCAGTAAAGAGTTTTTTTTGGAGTACCAGCCTCAAGTCGATCCTCGAACTGACCGAGTCAAAGCATGTGAAGCTTTAATCCGAGCTAAAGATGAGCATGGCAATATTGAGCCACCTTTTAAGTTTCTGCCCTGGATTGAAAAAGCTGGAATGATGAAGGATCTTGACCTGTGGGTGGTTAAAAAAGTGGTGAGAGAGATTGGTGTAATGAAGCAGCAAGGGGTGGAAGGCGCTGTTTCAATCAACGTCTCGCCCGAAACCTTAACCGATGCCAAGTACTTTCAAACCCTTCTGGACCTCATTGATCCAGTCGCCAAGGATATCCATCTCGAAATTACGGAAGAAACTCTCCTCACTGATCAAAGCGTGCTTCATTCGGTGATTAACGAATGCCACAAACGCGGGGTACAAATTTCTATTGATGACTTTGGTACGGGTTACTCTTCATTGAGCTATTTAAATCAGTTTGATTTAGATGCGATAAAAATTGATCGAAGTTTTGTACTGGCACTGAATACTGAACGGGGCCGAAAGGTGTTTGATAGTGTGCTTAATATCGCCAATACGTTGGAGCTAGATTTAGTGGTCGAGGGGGTCGAAACCCCTGAGCAGATGGCACACATGCCATCTGGGGATAATGTGCTTGTCCAAGGTTGGTATTACAGCCGTTCATTACCACTTGGTAAGTACATCGAGTATTGCCGTTCAAAGATGGATTAAAATAGTCCAAGTTGTGGTGCTATTAATTGTTCGAAGTCCATATTTATGAAAGGCAAGATAGCATCAGCAACGGGTTTGATTTGCTTATCGATGTAGTGCTGATAGTCAATCTGGCTGGAGCGATACTCTTTGGGTTCAGGGCCATTAACAGTAATTAGATACTCGATACGACCACGGCTTTGATATTGCAATGGGCGACCAAGCTTCTGATTGATGTCATCGGCCATACGAGCGGCTCTCACCTGCGGTGGGATGTTTTTCTGATAGTCTGCCAGTTTCCGGCGCAAGCGCTTTTGATACACCAGTTGATCATCGAATTCGCCATTGTTGGTTTGTTCAACATAACTGCGAATGTAATCGCTAGGGTCTTGGTTGTGGAAGACCATTTGGTACAACTGCTGCTGAAAAGTTTGTGCAAGCGGCGTCCAGTCGGTGCGAGCACTCTCTAATCCTTTGAATATGAGCTTTTCTTGCTTTCCTTCACCAATCAGCCCAGCATAACGCTTTTTCGAACCTGCCTCAGAACCACGAATGGTTGGCATCAGGAACTTACGATAATGGGTTTCGTACTCCAACTCCAAACAGGAGCTGAGGCCGAATTCTTGTTGTATGTGCTCGTTCCACCAATGATTGATATGCTCAACCAGCTTTTTGCCGATGGCATCGGCATCCTTTTGGCTGTGCGCTTTGGTTAAAGAAACAAAGGTTGAGTCGGTATCGCCGTAAATGACCTGATAACCTTGGGCTTCGATTAAGCGCTTGGTCTGTTTCATGATCTCGTGGCCACGCATGGTAATGGAAGATGCTAAGCGAGTATCAAAAAATCGGCAGCCAGAAGAGCCCAGCACCCCATAAAATGAGTTCATGATAATCTTAATTGCCTGAGAGAAAGCCTGTTCATTGTTGCGTTTTGCTCTGTCACGAGCGCTCCACAGCCCTTCGATCATCTTAGGCAGGAAGTGATGCTCACGATGGAACTGTCCGCCACGAAAGCCCTCTACCGCAGTGTCTGCTGTATTGCCAATCGGTAGTTTTAATCCTTCAATCAAGCCTAACGGGTCGATAAGAAAGCTGCGGATTATTGATGGATACAGGCTTTTGAAGTCTAATACCAATACCGAGTCATAGAGGCCAGGAATGGAGTCCATCACATAGCCACCGGGACTGGCGAGCCAGTTTTCAGGGTGCAGATTAGGCGCTACATAGTTAGCTCGGTGAAGCCTAGGCAGATAGAGGTTGGTAAAGGCGGCAACCGAACCGCCAATGCGATCAAGCTCGACCCCGGTCAGTTTGCTTCGCTCAATGGCAAATTCAAGCAGGTGGGTTTTGTCGAAGATCTTGGTCACCAGCACACAGTCTTGTAGGTTGTACTTGGCGAGTGAAGGTTTGTCTTCACGGAACATACGGTTGATTTCGTCCATGCGGTCATGAACGTTATGGATCTCTTTACCTTCACCAAGCAACTCTTGCGAGACTGACTCAAGTGACCAGCTGCGGAAGTGGTAGGTGGCTGTTTTAAGTGTATCTATTCCGTCAAGTACCACTCGACCTGGAATGGTGATAAAGCCCTGATTGGTATTACTGGACTGGCGAAAGTGGGCATTTTGTCCGCCTCGGCCAATCGCTAGTGGCAGTTTATGCCATTCACAGCGTCTTGCCAGCAGGCGAAAATCAAAATCTATCACGCTCCATCCGATGATGACGTCTGGATCGTATTGCTCAAACCAGTCAAAAAGAGCTTTCAGTAGCGCCACTTCATTTTCGACCCACTGCACAGGTGTTTGAGTGGGTTCAGGCACACCAATCATGATCACTCGGCTATCGAGTGCACTGTGTAGCCCCACAGAATATAAGATACCTTTCTCACTGCATTCAAAATCAAGTGACACCATGGTTAATTTTGGTGTGTATTCGTCTGATTTAGCTTTCGCATTGTGAACACTTCGATGCTTTGGGTGTGTCCGCACCTCTCCATCGAAAGTGATACCACCTTGGATAAATCGTTCCATCAAAAACCGATCGGCAAGGCGAATATCCGCTTCAAAGTGCAAAATCTCATTGTCGCTTAATAGAGCCGCCATTTGTTGGGATTGACGAATAGTGGTGGTGTAAACCGCACAGATAGCTTGATGATCAAAAGTAGTCAGTGGAAGTGATTTGAGCTCTATGGAAAGGTTTTGGCTACGAGCCAACTGCTGCGCTTGGCTCATATCTTGTTGATGAATGAAAAAAACAGGCTTTTGGTCTGACAATAGCAGTTGCTGAGGACCATTATCTGAAGTGACCCATAGCTCGATCTGGGCTTTGCCACGTACGTCTCGGGCATGGCGAGTTAAAACAAATCCGGACTGTACAGACACAACAAACCAATCAACAACTTCAATAAGTGGCGAGTATAACAGAAAAAATCGTCTGTTTCGGCTTTGGAAAAACCCTCACAATAGAATTTTATAGCGCTTATACGTTTTTGCTATTTATCAATCCGGTCACTAACAGTTACAATCAATTAGACGACCAGTTATAAAATGGCGACTACAATCAGGCACCTAGTGAGGCACAATGGTTGTGGTATACAGTTGTGAGCTAAATGGTTAAAAATAAATCATATACTTATCTAGTTCTCAATTTTGATTTTAGTGGTAACTAAAGTTTGCGTTGTGCCACATAATGGGTGTAAGTTTGAGTACTGATTTTCGGTACACTAGCAGGTAAGGCGCTAGTGTAGGTGATGAGCCAAATTCGATTGTGGAGATACAAGTTTGATAAATGTTTTCCTTGTAGATGATCACGAGCTGGTTCGCACAGGGATACGACGTATTATTGAAGACGTCCGTGGTATGAATGTGGCAGGGGAAGCTGACAGCGGTGAAGAAGCGGTCAAATGGTGTCGTAATAACCATGTTGACGTGATTTTGATGGATATGAACATGCCGGGTATCGGCGGTTTGGAAGCCACCAAAAAGATTTTACGTTTCAATCCTGACGTAAAAATCATCGTACTTACTGTTCATACAGAAAACCCGTTCCCGACTAAAGTGATGCAAGCGGGTGCGGCAGGGTATTTAACCAAAGGAGCAGGACCAGATGAGATGGTCAATGCGATTCGAGTGGTTAACTCGGGTCAGCGTTATATTTCTCCTGAAATTGCTCAGCAAATGGCGCTTAGCCAGTTTTCATCGGCTTCAGAGAACCCGTTTAAGGAACTTTCTGAGCGTGAATTGCAGATTATGATGATGATTGTTAAAGGTCAGAAGGTGACTGACATTTCGGAGCAACTCAATTTGAGCCCGAAAACGGTTAACAGTTACCGCTACCGTCTGTTCTCAAAATTGGACATTAGCGGTGATGTAGAACTGACACACCTTGCGATTCGTCATGGGATGATCGACACCGAAACTTTATAGCCGCGTGTTTGATTCTCAATCCTTTCTTAAGACAGTTACCAGTCAACCCGGCGTTTATCGAATGTATAACGCCGAGTCGACGGTAATATACGTCGGTAAAGCCAAAGATCTCAAAAAGCGTCTCTCAAGTTATTTTCGAGCCAAGCTCGATAATGAGAAGACCCGTGCCTTGGTCAGTCATATCGACAAGATTGATGTGACGGTAACGCATACCGAAACAGAAGCATTGATCCTTGAGCACAACTACATCAAGCAGTACTTGCCCAAGTACAATGTTTTGCTTAGAGATGATAAATCATACCCTTTCATATTTATTAGCGGTCACAAGCACCCACGTTTGTCGATGCATCGTGGCGCTAAGAAGCGCAAAGGGGAGTATTTTGGCCCTTATCCTGATTCAGGAGCCGTCAGAGAAACTCTGCACTTATTGCAGAAGATTTTCCCTGTAAGGCAGTGTGAAGATACTGTGTATGCTAATCGCACCCGACCGTGTTTAATGTATCAAATTGGCCGATGCGCTGGTCCTTGTGTTAGCACGATTATTGACGACCAAGAATATGCAGAGCTGGTGGATTATGTGCGTCTGTTCCTGCAAGGGAAAGATAAGCAAGTAGTGACCACTTTGGTCGAAAAGATGGAAGCGGCTAGCCACTCTTTACGTTTTGAAGATGCAGCAAAGCTAAGAGATCAGATCCAAGCCATTCGTCGAGTTCAAGAGCAGCAATTTGTTTCTGAAGACAGTATGGACGATATTGATGTGCTCGGTTTTGCGCAGGAGAACGGCGTTGCCTGTATCCATATCTTGATGATTCGTCATGGCAAGATCTTGGGCAGTCGTAGCCACTTCCCTAAAATTCCGGCCAATACTGACCGTGAAGAAGTGTTTGAAAGCTTCCTCAGCCAATACTACTTAAGCCACAGTGAAGTCCGTACTCTGCCGAGCAAAGTGCTGATCAATAGTGATTTGCTGCCAGACAACATTCCTTTCCAGCAAGCGATGACTGAAAAAGCTGGCCGTAAAGTGTCTATACATCTAGACCCTAAAGGGCAGCGTGCCCGTTATTTGAAGCTAGCCAATACCAATGCATTAACGGCCATCACGACCAAAATCAACCATAAGATGACCATCTCTCAACGCTTTAAAGCGCTTGAGCAAGTACTCGGTTTGGAAAAAATCAAACGCATGGAGTGCTTTGATATCAGTCATACCATGGGTGAGAGCACGATTGCATCTTGTGTAGTGTTTAATCAAGAAGGGCCGCTCAAGCAAGAGTATCGACGTTATAACATCACCGGCATTACTGGAGGGGATGACTATGCTGCGATGGCGCAGGTGCTTGAACGCCGCTACTCAAAGCAGCTCGATATTGAAAAGGTCCCCGATGTCATTTTCATTGATGGTGGTAAGGGGCAGCTCAATAAAGCCCACGAGATGATCGCTCAGCATTGGCACGAATGGTCTAAACGTCCCATTTTGATTGGTATTGCCAAAGGGGTGACACGTAAGCCTGGGCTTGAAACCTTGATCACCACTGACGGAGAGGAGTTTAATCTCCCATCCGATGCACCTTCATTGCACTTGATCCAGCACATTCGAGATGAAAGTCATAACCATGCAATCTCAGGCCATCGCGCCAAAAGAGGTAAGACTCGTCGCACTAGTGCCTTAGAAGGGATAGAAGGGGTAGGACCTAAACGTCGTCAAGCCTTACTAAAGTACATGGGTGGTTTGCAAGAGTTAAAGCGTGCCAGCGTCGAAGAAATAGCCAAAGTGCCAGGTATCAGCCATTCTTTGGCAGAAAATATCTATCAAGCATTGAAACAATAACGGAATTGACGCAACATTAGCGTGCAACTTCTAAGAGCCTAATAAATATGCGTTTTACCATCCCAAATATTCTTACGCTATTGCGACTTATTCTCATTCCGGTATTCGTTGTGGTGTTTTATCTTCCCTACTCATGGGCACCATTTGCGGCAGCTTCCGTTTTCTGGGTGGCTGGCTTTACGGATTGGCTAGATGGACTGTTAGCACGCAAGTTAGGCCAAACTTCTCGCTTTGGGGCATTCTTAGACCCAGTCGCAGATAAAGTGATGGTGGCAACCGCTCTCATCTTGATTACTGAAGACTACCATTCAATCTGGATAACTATTCCCGCTATCACCATGATTGCTCGCGAGATCATCATCTCTGCGCTGCGCGAATGGATGGCTGAAATTGGTAAGCGTTCGAGCGTGGCTGTATCTTGGGTGGGCAAAGTAAAAACCGTCTCCCAGATGTTCGCCTTATGGGTACTGATTTGGCAGTACGATGAGTGGATGGTTTGGATGGGCTATGCAGCGCTCTACATCGCCACATTCCTAACTTACTGGTCGATGATGCAATACCTACAAGCGGCCAAAGATGATCTGTTAAGCGAAGAACATCAGTAAGATTATTATTGTTTTGAAAAAGACCTAATCTATGAGATTAGGTTTTTTTTTGTGCCAAATAATCTGGCGACGAACTTGTTTCGTCCATCTCGTTTCGCTTGATACAAAGCCATATCTGCCTTGTGCAGGCAATCACTCAAAGAGAGGTGCTGCTGTGAGTTCTCAATATGCGCTGCACCGATAGAGAGTGAGAGCCGATCGGCACAGTAGGAGTGTTTGTTCGGTAGGTTTCTCTCGTAAAGCTCATCTTGTAATGCCGCCACTGCATGATTAATCATTTTAGGTGATAGGTCATGTACCACGACAACAAACTCATCTCCACCATAGCGATAGGTATTTGCTTCTTCCCAAGGGAAGTGTTTGCAGATGAGCTTGGTAACCGCAATGAGGGTTTCATCGCCCTTAATGTGTCCATAGTGATCATTGAACTGCTTGTAACAGTCAATATCTATCATCAGGACTGACAAACGTTCCGGGTGCCTAGTTAGCATATCGGCAAAATGCACATCCAGAGACTGTCGGTTCCATACTTGGGTTAGGTGATCGGTTTGAGACAAGCGGGTGAGCTTTTGTCGGTTAAGCTGGTTCTCGATGGCAATAGAGAGGTACGAGCTCAGTTGTAAGAAGAGTTCGTAGTGGAAAGTCTGATAGGCGAAGCACTGTTTTGCCTGCATGGTGAAGATGGCTTCAACTTTGCCATTAATCGTAATTGGCGAAAACATTACCGAATTCTGACCATCGTGTGTTGCGTTGTTATTGAGTAACTGGCGCTTCTTAGCCGTGGTCATGTTGTTAAAGTAGAGTGGCCTATCGTGAGTCGCACAGTACTCAAAGAAAGTAGAACCATCACCAATGTCGAGAGTGACAGGGGATTGTACTTGTCCCGCCTCGTAGTAGTGTTGAATTCGAATTTTAGACCCAGCTGGGTCGTAGAAGGCAATCGCTAACGAATCGATGATAAACAGCTTAGAAAGATCGTGTCCTAAGCGCACGATGATGTCTTCAAAAGAGTTACAGGTACTGATGTATTGCCCAATGTTGTTAATCAGAGAAAGATTGCTATTAATATCTTGGGCAAGCTCTAGCTTGAGCCTATCCATATTGAGTTGATAGATCTGCTTAAGATAAGAGGTCTCTCTTAACTTGGTTGCGTCACGAGACTTCTGATAAGAATGGATAAGTAGCTTGTAGGTTTTCTCTCGAATATCAAAACTATCTTCAAGCTCCATGCGCTTGACCAGTTGGTCGTTAAACCCATCGATAAGCTTGTCAGCGCCCGCTAGGTTTGCCAGTTGCAGACCTTTTTCTAGGTAAGCATCAAAGCTCTCGGTACGTTTTTGCGCAAGTAACAGTTGGCAGTACTCTAGAATCATCTCCGATTCATAATAGGTATGATGGCACATTGACATCAGCTTGATAGCTTTTAAGTAGCTTTGCTCGCACTGTTCTAGGTCACCATTTTTTTGGTGAAAGTGGGCTAACACCTGATAGTAGAAACTTAGGTAACGTTCGTCATCACCCACTTTAGGCTTGATTGATTCCAGCAGTTTTTGAGCTTTTTGCATCTGATTCAACTCAACATGCACATTTGCAGAGTTAATCAGAGGAAGTATTGAAAATTCAAGGTGATGGCTATCGGACAATATCTGAAGTGATTCGTCAAAGTAGACCAACGCTTCTTCATATTTTTCGTACTGAAGCAGCAGGTCACCAATATTGTTCTTGGTCAGTGCATACAAGATATCATCCTGGAAGGTATGAATATTTTCAGCTTTAGTGAGAAACTCACTGGCGTGAAACTGATCCCCAAGCATGCCAAAAATAGTGCCAATGCAGAAATAGGAAAAGTGCACCAAGTACTCTTGGTTATTGGAGTGGCATAGTGCAACGCAGTCGAAAAACTGTTTCATTGCAGGCACGAGGTCACCTTCACGGTATTGAGCATAGGCTTCAAAGACCGCTTGGTATTCAAGGGGGATACCTTGGTTATGTTTTGTCGCAAGGACCTGCAACTCCTCTAAGCTTTGTAAAACTTCATCCGAACAAGCTTTAGTCGGGAGGTGCCTTACTGCATCCGTTAGCATTGAGAGCCACTTGGCGTGGTTCATGTGAGATTCCTTCTCTTTATTTCGTGGCAATTATATCAAAAGGTATGAGGTTTGTATGAGGTTTGTACACCGAGCTTTGATTTAGGTGTCATGTTTTTGAACAAAAACCCACCACTGCAACCCGTCCGAAAGGGAAAAAGTGATGGTTTCTAACGATTTTGAGCGTAATTTGGTCAAACGACATCAAAATCAAAAAATTAGTGTTGACGTGCTCGCTCGAATCCGTAGAATCCTTTTCCGTACTCAAGAGGAACTGCACTAAACGGTTCTGACGTTTACGAAGGCGTGTTGGCAGAGTGGCTATGCAGCGGATTGCAAATCCGTGGACCTCGGTTCGACTCCGGGACGCGCCTCCATTTGCGACACTAGCTCAGTTGGTAGAGCGCAACCTTGCCAAGGTTGAGGTCACGAGTTCGAACCTCGTGTGTCGCTCCAAAATTTGGAGTGTGGAACCTGTAAAGGTTCGGTACTTAAAGATGGTGTCTAACCCATCGCAATAAAGAATTGCGTGCCCTGGTGGTGGAATTGGTAGACACAAGGGATTTAAAATCCCTCGACGTTCGCGTTGTGCCGGTTCAAGTCCGGCCCGGGGCACCATCTACAAAATAGAAAATTTGATGGATTTAAAATCCCTAGCCATTCACGTTGTACCGGCCGAAATGTCGGACCATCAACTCCGGCCCGGGGCACCATCTATTTAGTCATACGACTATGCGACACTAGCTCAGCTGGTAGAGCGCAACCTTGCCAAGGTTGAGGTCACGAGTTCGAACCTCGTGTGTCGCTCCAAACATAAAGCCCTACTCAGAAATGAGTGGGGCTTTTTCATTTTGTCTTCCTGACTTCACTTTCCAACCTATCCGTTGCCCCCTTTGTTGCATATTGAACTTGCTCCTATTGACGAGCACATAGCTAATTAAATATTAATTGTTACAAATGTAAATAAAGATAAATAATATGATCTTATTTGTTTTATTTTTAATGAATTTATTGGCTTGATTTTAATTACCCTGATTTTGTTTATTGACAAAAATATACTGTTTAAAAAATATAAATGTGACCTGCGTGGGCATATAACTACCTGAGTGAGATCTAACTCATAGAACCTGGTTATTTAAGAAAGTCTAAACATGCATTCGTGATATATATTTATTAATAAATAAAAATATCACTAATAAATCGACGTGTAGAAATAATCTGAGGAAACTATGAGTTCAGAACAGGGACAGTACAAACAACGTAGAAAAAAGGCCAGCGAGTTCGAGTCTCGAACCGCTTATCTTGAACATGAGCTGGAGATCATGGATCTCAAGCGATGGCGAGTCCATTTGCCATTTCGCGACTTTGGCATTGAGATTGAAGACTGGGTTCCAGCTTTGGCGGCAACCATTGGTAAAGTCGTTATGGTAACGGCGATGGTTGCAGCATTTGCTGCGCAGTTTGGATTATCACAAGAGTTCGTTGCAGAAAATGTGCGCTTTGAACTTCTTATCGCTGGTGTACTTTTTGTTGTCTTCTTTTCCGCCATATTGAACCCGTTATCGAACCTTGCGGGTACTCATGGACCCATGATCCCATTGATCCCTTTAATCGCTGCTGCAGGAGGACACCCACTTGCCTTGGGTATTATGGTGGGGGTATTTGGACTTATTCTGAGTGCTACGAAAGGCGGTTCTCGCTTAGTTAATTTGACGGGTGAAGGTGTTCGTGGCGGCTTGTTAATTTATTTGGGTGCAGTAGGGCTTATTGGTCAGCTAAATAAATTTGAATCTTGGTCGGTAAGTACAGGTCTCGACGCTGTTTCTTTTGTTGTTATATTAACGACCATTGTGATTTATGCATATTTGGCGAAGGTTGAAAAACGCTGGCTTGCTATTCCATTATGTTCTTTAATTGCTGGTATCGTAGCATACGTAATGGGTGTTCCATTTGAATTCTCCACAGAGCCGGGTCTGCCGAATATGAGCCCATTCTACTGGTGGGGTGAGAATACCGGTTGGCAACTGGGTTGGCCTCAGCTTGAACACTACATCGCTGTGATCCCATTTGCGATTCTTGCCGTTGCGATGTGGTCACCAGATTTCCTTGGTCACCGAGTGTTCCAAGAACTTAACTACCCGAAAAAAGCCAAAGGTGCACTGATGAATGTGGATGACACCATGTCAGTTTGCTCGCTGCGTCAGATGATTGGTTCATTTTTAGGTGGTGGTAACCTAGCATCTTCTTGGGGGACTTATATGATCCCTGCTGCGATCGCTAAGCGTCCGATCCCTGGTGGTGCGTTGCTCACTGGCCTTCTGTGTGTTGTCGCTGCCGTGCTTGGTTACCCAATGGATCTTGCAATGTGGGAGCCAGTGCTTCGAGTTGCACTATTGGTTGGTGTTTTCCTGCCACTACTAGAAGCGGGCATGCAAATGGTGAAGTGTTCACGTAACTCACAGTCTGCGGGTATTTGTATGTTTGCTTGTGCACTTGTGAATCCTGTGTTTGGCTGGGCAATCACTATGCTATTGGATAATACGGGTCTTATCGGTAACAAAGAGCGAGCATTGTCACTGTCGAAGACTGACAAACTATTGATCCCAGGTGCAGCAGTACTTATCTGTGTTGGCGCACTGGCATTAGTAGGTCAACTGCCGGGTATTCCAGCACTGCTTTAATCTCGCTATTTAGTGGTCTATGAGCAGAGCCAATTGGCTCTGCTTTTTTTGTAGGTATCTAAGCGCAAAATACTTGCGAGTATCAGGGCTACAGTCTCGCCTTTCAGCGTGCTATCATCCCGCCGCATTAAGGATTTATGCCATTGCGCTAAGGTGATACCAGTTTGATGATGCATCCATCTGGTACGAGGCGCATTAACCGCTCCCATTGGGAGTCCTTGTTGGCCACCATAAGATAGTTATATGCCTTTCCAAGTTTTCAATAGCGTGCCTTCGGGCGTACGTTTTATGCTGCTTTCAGCACTCTCTTTTGCCTTAATGACGGCGTGTGTAAAGCTCGTTAGTACCCACGGTATTCCAGTCTTTGAAATTGTTGCCGCTCGTGCACTGGTGTCGTTGCTGATTAGCTATGTCGATGTGAAACGTAAAGGTATCTCTCCATGGGGTAACAACAAGAAGCTGCTGTTTGCTCGGGGTGTTGCAGGATCTCTGGCGTTGGTATGTGTCTACTACTCGGTGACCACATTACCTTTGGCGGAAGCGACCATCTTGCAGTATTTGCATCCGGTCTTTACTGCGTTCTTAGCTCTGTTCTTCCTTAAAGAGAAGATCCAATCTTCAACCATTGCCTGTATCATTTTTAGCTTGTTGGGCCTAGTTGCGATCGTCAGTCCAAACTTGGGGTTAGATGCTGCGCAGCAGCTTCCATCGCTCAGTATTGCAGCTGCATTGGCAGGTGCCTTTGGCAGTGGTGTTGCTTACGTTATCGTAAGAAAGCTAAGCAATACTGAAGACAGTTCCGTCATTATTATGTACTTTCCGCTGGTTGCGTTGCCGCTTAGTTTGGTGATGCTTGGTGATGATTTCGTTATGCCAAACTTGGAAGCCTTGATACTGCTCATTTTTGTCGGCATCTTTACCCAAGGTGGCCAAGTCGGCCTGACAAAAGCGATGAAAACTGACTCTGCGAGCAAAGCGACAGCATACTCTTATGTGCAAGTGGTGTTTTCAATCTTGTTTGGTTGGTTGATTTTCAGCGAAGTGCCATCACTATGGACTTGGATAGGGGGCTGCTTAATCATTACTGGTGCCCTGATTAACGTCATGGGGTCGAAGCGAGCCAAAGCGACGAGCTAAATATTTAAAGGCTTACTGAACCCAGTAAGCCTTTTTTTGGATCTAAACCCTACACTAGAAATTGCGTATACTATAGAGATATACTTGAGCAATTAAGTCGGGTATAGATAGAAGGATTTGTAGGAGGCAACATGGCAGTAACTCCAAAACATAGCGACGCAGGGTCAAAAAAATATGATCCGGGACAAGAGTTTAGTAGCGATCAGCGACATAGGTTTACCGAGATTGCCAACCAAGCGGCTGAGCGACGTGCTCAAAAAGAGGCGATGAATAAAGCCACTTTACCTAAAACTCACAACCACGAAGCTGATAAAAATGCCAAACCAAAACGACGCCGATCTGATTGGCCAAGAACCATAATCTGGACTTTCGTTTTGGGTGCATTGTGGTTATGGATCATGTTTATGACACGTTGATCGGACTCTTATCACGCCTACACAAATACCTCGCCACGCATGCCCAACGGGATTGAGCAGATGTCCTATACTGCTAATAACATTTCTGTTATTGGTGAACCGACATGGCTGATACAAACTTTCAGACCCAAAATTCTATCCCAGCCGAAGCCATAAACGACTTTTTTGATGATTTCCGTGAGGCTCACGAGCAGTGTGAAATCTCGTTAATTGAACTGGAACATGACCCAAGTAATATCGACTTGCTTAATGCTTTGTTTCGCTCAGTGCATACGGTCAAAGGGAACTTGGTCTACGTTGGTATGACTTCTGTTACGCCCATTATCCAAAGCCTTGAAGATTTACTTGACTATATCCGCAATGGGCATTTGGAGTATGACAGCTTATTGTGTGATGTGATTCTGCTGACATTTGATAAAACTGAGCAGATGGTGCAGGCAAAAATAGAGAATTTACCTCCACCTATCTCGGTGGATTCGGTTGATGAAATTTGTGCCACTATTGCGATGATTGGTGATGTTGCACCGAAGGATAGGGCAAAGTACGTTGAAAAAGTGCTGGTACTTTATGACCCAGACGTTCAACTTACCGCCCCAAGAAACGAAGCGCCGTCTAAACAGTTACCTGAAGATCTTATTGCCTATCACGAGCCAAACACGATGCAGTTTGCTCAGATAAGTGAGATTTTGACTGACCACAAAGTGAATATGGATGAAGATATTCATTTCTATATGAGTTTAATCACCCCTCTCGAAAATCGCAGCCATTATTGGCGAGGCCGCACCGCAAGGCAGCTTTTCCTTGGAATGGAAATGAACCGAGCGGCAGGCTACCCCGTGGATAAAGAGCAACTAGCAGTGGCGGTGATGCTTCATGATATCGGCATGTCATTTTTACCCTTATCACTGCTCAATAAAAAAGGCACCATTACCGCTGAAGAACGTGAAGCGGTGCACCACCATCCTCAATCGGGATACTTGTTGTTGAACGAGTCAATTCGTTGGCATGACGCTGCGGTGATGATCTTACAGCATCATGAGCAAGTCGATGGTTCTGGTTACCCAAGTCACTTGGAGCGAGACCAGATTTGTGAGGGGGCTAAGATATTATCAATAGTAGATACTTTCGACGCTAGAACTCACGAACGTGCTCATGTTACTTTGCTTAAACGTCCACTGGTGCGAACCGTGATTGAAATTAACAATTACAAAGGTAAGCAGTTTGACCCCAAGTGGGTCGATGTATTTAATCAGGTAGCTAGGAACCTTTTCGGTTCGTAAAGACAGGAGATCGATTGATGGTCAGAATTGTGCGTCGCATAGGTATGTCGTTGTTTCTTCTTTTCTCACTATTTTACTCTTTTGTGGTCAGTGCTGAAGTTTCTCCGTTTACCGAGAAGCAAATAGTGGAAGAGTTGAAAGCTTATCCCGAGTACCGTAAAGCGCACGAACAAGCATTGGCTAAGGTGTTTGAAAGCGAGAATTGGCAAAGCCAACAGGTGTGGGATTTACAAACTGAGTACGTCAAGAAACTCGCCCAGACCTCAGTTATGTTGGAGTCATTCTATAATCAAACCCCTGTTGCCGATGTTCGTGCAACGACTGAGCGTGATATAGAAGGCATGACTTCTCATCTCAACTTTGTTTGGGGCAAGCTTGGCGGATATGGCACAGGGCTGACTGACGACAAATTTGAAATATCTGAGCACCACCTGGAAACACGAATTCTCTATCACGCTTTTCGTTTAATTGATTACGATGACGATGATTCAATGGGCATCGATTTACATCAATGGTTACAATCCATCGGTGAAGAAGTCCCCCTAGGTTGATGTCAAACAATAGCCGCTGATTTATCACTAAAAACTTATTGCGTTTACTGTTAGTTAAGTGATATTCTCCGCGGCAATCTCAACTCGTTTTTGAGGGAAACGCACAGTGACCATTCAAGCTGATTGTGACACTGTGTAGGGTAGGTACTAAGCCGGTTGGTGGCTTAGTAGACGGGATACCAGTAACGCTAAGCGTTGCTTCGATAGGAAGCCCAACATGATCACTTTCACTTTACTATTTCAAATCAGCTCTGTTCTCCCTAACTGCAGTATCATCACTGAGCCTTGATCTGTAGCTATTCAAATATTCTCTAGCATATTCAGCTAACCCGAGCCTGTAACTTGTACGTTTCAGGTGAACTTTTGCTATGCGCATTTTTTATGTTTAACGCTTTAAGAAAAGTGCGTGCGGTCATTTCCTGACCCAGTTTTGAGGTTTAAAACTCATGAGTTCAATATTTGAAGTGGAAGCGAACCAGGCTTTCGGCCCGTTCGTTTCAGAAATCCCTCACCTTGAGGCTTGCTACGATCTAACACCAGACCAAGTACTGATAGAGCAGCAAGATCACGAATCTGCAGTTCGTTCTTATCCTCGCCGTTTGCCTATCGCAATTAACCGAGCGCATGGTGCTTTGGTGGAAGATACGCGCGGCCAACTGTTTCTTGACTGCCTTGCCGGAGCAGGCACCTTGGTGCTTGGCTATAACCACCCAGAAATCAATCAGGCGTTAAAAGATCAGCTAGACAGTGGTTTGCCTTACCAGACGCTAGACATCACCACTCAAGCGAAAGATAACTTTATTAAGCGAGTTAAACGTTTTTTGCCAGCTGAACTTGGTGATAACTCTGTGCTGCAATTTTGTGGTCCATCTGGAGCCGATGCGGTAGAAGCGGCTATCAAGCTGGCGAAGCAAACCACAGGCCGAAACACCATGATCGCTTTTAGAGGCGCATATCATGGCATGACCAATGGCACTATGGGCATGATGGGTAACCTTGGCACAAAAGCTCGCCGTACTGGCTTGATGTCAGATGTGCATTTTATGCCTTTCCCGTACAGCATGCGTTGCCCGTTTGGCATCGGTGGTGATCAAGGGGCGAGAGCGGGTATTCGCTATATTGAACGTATGCTAAATGATGATGAAGCGGGCATTATGAAGCCAGCCGCAATCGTTGTAGAGCCAGTTCAAGGTGAAGGTGGTGTGATCCCTGCGCCTGCATTTTGGCTAAAAGAACTACGTCGTATCTGTGATGAACATCAGATCTTATTGATTCTTGACGAAATTCAGTGTGGTGTGGGCAAAACAGGCCACAATTTTGCTTTTGAAGAAGCAGGTATCGTTCCTGACATCCTTTGCTTGTCGAAAGCCATTGGTGGCGGTCTGCCAATGTCACTTCTCGTGATCAAGAAGCAATTCGATACATGGAATGCGGGTGAGCATACTGGCACATTCCGTGGTAACCAATTGGCTATGGTGTCTGGTGCTAAGGCGTTAGAGATCATTGAGCGTGATAACTTGGTAGAGCATGCTCGTGATGCAGGCCAATATCTTCGCCAAGGCCTTGAGCGTATCGCTTCAAAAGTGAACTGTATTGGTGAGGTACGTGGTAAAGGTTTGATGCTTGGTGTCGAAATTGTTGCGCCAAACGGTGACAAGAACAAATTTGGTGAACGCCAGTCTGATGGCGCACTAACACTTGCGATTCAACGTGCAGCGCTAGAGCGTGGCTTGATGGTTGAAAAGGGTGGTCGAGATGGTTCGGTAATCCGCTTCCTCCCACCAGTGATCATCAGCTACAAGCAGCTAGATTTTGCGCTAAAAGTGATGGAAGATGCGATCATCGCAGCCGGTGGCGGTATTAACACTCAAACCGAAAGCCCTTGGCAGCAGCACTTTGTGCATACTGGTGAGCAAGGCGCTGATGGCTTTGCAGAAGTCATGCACCACACGACGCACGTGATGAAACAAATCTTTGAGCAAGTGGATAAGCCGTACACAGGGCTTGAGCCTAACTTGCTTGAAGCGCAAATCCAAGCGGTGAATCTTGATACTGGTAATGCCAGTCTGAAACAGATCATTGACGAAACTTCCGATCTAGTCGTGAAGAACTCTATCTTTACTCAACACCCTAACTGTATTGCTCACTTACATACACCACCGCTGATGCCTGCTATTGCAGCAGAAGCGATGATCGCCGCACTTAACCAGTCGATGGATTCTTGGGACCAAGCATCTTCCGCAACTTACGTTGAGCAGCGTGTGGTGGATTGGCTATGTGATAAGTACGAGCTAGGCGCAGATGCGGACGGTATCTTTACCAGTGGCGGTACTCAAAGTAACCAAATGGGCTTACTTTTGGCTCGCGACTGGATTGCAGATAAGCGCTCTGGTCATTCGATCCAAAAACTGGGCTTACCAGATTACGCAGATAAGCTACGCATCATCTGTTCAAACAAATCGCACTTTACTGTTCAGAAATCTGCTTCTTGGATGGGGTTAGGTGAGCGTGCGGTGTTGTGTGTTGATACCCTGCCTAACGGCACTATGGACACCAGCAAACTTGAGCAAGTAATTCTTGATGCCAAAGCACAAGGCCTTATCCCATTTGCGATCGTGGGCACGGCGGGTACTACCGATCATGGTGCGATTGATGATCTTAACGCAATCGCTGATGCAGCTCAGCAGCACGATTTGTGGATGCACGTCGACGGCGCTTATGGTGGTGCATTGATTCTGAGCAGCCACAAAGAGCGACTAGCAGGCATTGAGCGTGCTGATTCGGTGAGTGTGGACTTCCATAAGCTCTTCTATCAAACGATCAGTTGCGGTGCAGTGTTACTGAAAGATAAAGCAAACTTCAAACACTTGCTGCATCATGCCGATTACCTCAACCGTGAGCACGATACTCTGCCAAACTTAGTCGATAAGTCGATGGCGACCACCAAGCGTTTTGACGCATTAAAAGTGTTCATGACGATGCAAAGTGTCGGGCCGAAGGCGCTAGGTGGTATGTATGATCACTTGATTGAGCAGACCCAACAAGTCGCACATCTTGTGGCAACACATGAAGGGTTCGAACTGCTTGCTAAACCAAGCTTGTCCACTGTGTTGTTCCGTTGTGTTGGTCAAGGGGATCTCGACAAATTAAACCAAGACGTCCGTTTGGAGGCCTTGGTAAGAGGTGTCGCTGTTCTAGGCGAAACCACAGTGGACGGAAAATCCGCCCTGAAATTTACTATTTTGAATCCTTGTCTTGCGATGAAGGATTTCGAAAAACTATTAACTGACATTAACCAACTAGCTCTAGAGCTAGCAAAATAAGGGTAACCCGAATGGCAATCTTACAAATTGGTGCTGGTGGTGTTGGCTGGGTTGTGGCGCATAAAGCGGCACAAAACAACGACGTATTAGGTGACATCACTATCGCATCACGTACTGTTGGCAAGTGTGAAAAAATCATCGAATCCATCAAGAAGAAAGACAACTTGAAAGATGCTTCGAAGAAACTTGAAGCACGCGCAGTGGATGCTGACGACGTTGATGCACTCGTTGCTCTTATTAAAGAAGTACAGCCAGATCTAGTGATCAACGCTGGTCCTCCGTGGGTAAACATGACCATCATGGAAGCGTGTTACCAAGCAAAAGTATCTTACCTAGATACTTCTGTGGCGGTTGACCTATGCTCTGAGGGCCAACAGGTACCACAAGCATACGATTGGCAGTGGGGCTACCGTGAGAAGTTCAAGGAAGCGGGCATCACAGGTATTCTAGGCGCAGGTTTCGATCCTGGCGTAGTGAGTGTGTTTGCGGCTTACGCTGTTAAGCACCTATTCGATGAAATCGATACTATCGACGTAATGGATGTGAACGCAGGTGATCACGGTAAGAAGTTTGCGACCAACTTCGACCCAGAAACCAACATGCTTGAGATCCAAGGCGACTCTTTCTACTGGGAAAACGAAGAGTGGAAACAAGTGCCTTGTCACTCTCGTATGCTTGAGTTTGATTTCCCGAACTGTGGCAGCCATAAAGTTTACTCAATGGCACACGATGAAGTTCGCTCGATGAAAGAGTTCATCCCAGCGAAACGCATTGAGTTCTGGATGGGCTTTGGTGACAAATACCTAAACTACTTCAACTGTATGCGTGATATCGGTCTACTAAGCCCTGATCCACTAACGCTGCACGACGGTACAGTAGTTCAACCACTACACGTACTAAAAGCACTTCTGCCTGACCCAACGTCTCTAGCGCCGGGTTACACAGGTCTAACTTGTATCGGTACTTGGGTACAAGGTAAGAAAGATGGTAAAGAGCGTAGCGTATTTATCTACAACAACGCTGACCACGAAGTAGCATACAAAGATGTTGAGCACCAAGCGATCTCTTACACCACTGGTGTACCAGCAATCACTGCGGCACTTCAGTTCTTCCGTGGCGAGTGGGCTGACAAAGGCGTGTTCAACATGGAACAGCTAGACCCAGATCCGTTCCTAGCAACCATGCCTGAGATCGGTCTAGATTGGCACGTTCAAGAGCTTGAGCCGGGTCAACCGACGATTCATAAGCTTAAGTAAGTTTATTGCTTTTGATGTGATAAAAGGGAGCATGGTTTGCTCCCTTTTTAATCGAGATAGCTACATACACGTTGGCATTGATTATTTTCTATTTTGTAACTCACTTCGTTCAGACAAGACAAAATATAAAATAACCAATACCAACTCTACTTGATTGTTTTCTTTAGAGATTGCTGAGTGTGCACAAATGACATTTAATAAAGAAGAACTAAAAACCCCATTTTTCATGATCAACGAAGACAAGTTGGTCCAAAACCTTGAGAAAGCGAAGCAGCTCAAGGAGATCTCTGGCGCTAAGTTAGTGCTTGCTCTGAAGTGCTTCTCAACTTGGGGCGTGTTTGACATCATCAAACCATACCTTGACGGCACCACCAGTAGTGGCCCATTTGAAGTCAAGCTGGGTTACGAAACCTTCGGTGGTGAAACGCATGCATACAGCGTAGGTTACAGTGAAGATGACGTACGAGAAGTAGCGGATATCTGTGACAAGATGATTTTCAACTCACAGAGCCAACTGGCTGCATACCGTCATATCGTTGAAGGTAAGGCATCTCTTGGCCTGCGTTTAAACCCGGGTGTAAGCTACGCAGGTCAAGACCTTGCAAACCCGGCGCGCAAGTTTTCTCGCCTTGGTGTGCAAGCAGATCACATCAAGCCAGAAGTATTTGATAGCCTTGATGGTGTTATGTTCCACATGAACTGTGAGAACAAAGATGTTGATGCATTTATCAATCTACTGGGTTCGATTTCAGAGCAGTTCGGCGAATATCTAAATAAGCTAGATTGGGTTAGCTTGGGTGGCGGCATATTCTTCACATGGCCGGGTTACAACATCGAGAAACTGGGTAATGCGTTAAAAGCATTCTCGGACAAACACGGTGTGCAGCTATACCTTGAGCCGGGTGAGGCGATCATTACTAAGACTACCGATCTTGTGGTGACCGTGGTTGATGTCGTTGAGAACGTCAAAACTACCGCTATCGTTGACTCTGCAACAGAAGCGCACCGCCTAGACACGCTTATCTATGATGAACCAGCATCGATTCTAGAAGCTTCTGAAAACGGTGAATACGACTACGTGATCGGCTCTTGTTCATGTCTAGCGGGCGATCAGTTCTGTGAAGCAAGCTTTGATAAGCCGCTTGAGATTGGTCAGCGTCTGCATGTAATGGATAGTGCGGGTTACACCATGGTGAAGCTCAATTGGTTTAACGGTCTACGTATGCCATCGGTATATTGCGAACGCTCAAACGGTGAGATTCAAAAGCTCAACGAGTTTGACTACGACGACTTTAAACGTTCACTTTCACAGTGGTCGGTTAAATAATAAAAGGCCTTGGCGCTGTGAACGCCAAGGCCTTTTTTCTATGTGCTAGTGTGGTTATGCAAGCTTGAATGAAGCTAACTTGTCATCAAGCGCTCGAGACATGTCCGCAAGTGTCACACTCTCAGTGGCGAGGAAGTTGGCTGCTTCTGACATCTCTACCGCAGAGTCGTTAATCATACTGACATTCCGATTCATCTCTTCCGCAACCATACTTTGCTCTTCAGCTGCCGTCGCAATTTGAATCGATTTATCGCGAGCCAACTCAATGTGACTGACGATGGTAGAGAGATCGTCACCACAGTGAATGGCACTATCCACACTGGTGTTAGCCAGTTTTTGGCTACTTTCCATCACGTTTGATGTTTGGATCGCCAAATTTTGAAGGTTCTGAATAGTGGAGTGGATCTCATCAGTAGAATGGTGAGTTCTACTGGCAAGGTTTCTTACTTCGTCGGCGACGACAGCAAAGCCTCGGCCTTGCTCACCCGCTCGAGCAGCCTCAATAGCAGCATTCAAGGCAAGCAGGTTAGTTTGCTCCGAGATGCTTGAGATAACGTTGGTCACCTCACTAATTTGCAATACACCATCTTTAAGCTTGTGAACATAATCCGAGGCCTGATCGAGTTCATTGGTGAGTGCTTTGATGTTGGAAATGCTGTCATCCACATCTTTGTCACCAACACTAGCTTCATCAGTTGCTTGGGTAGTATCTCGGGCGGACTGTTCTGCGTGGTTTGCCACATCTGCGATGGTGGCGCTCATCTCATTCATAGCAGTCGAAAGCTGATTGAGCTGGTCTTGCTGGCTCACCACAGCTTGACTTGTCTCCTCTGCGGAAGAAGAGATTCGACTGGCTGCATCGGAAAGTACTGCCGCAGAGTGTACTGATTCCGTTAAAGCGTCTCGGACAGAGGAGATACTCATATTGATGTGATTGGCTAGCACACCTATTTCATCCTTGCCATGCACAGGAATGGTTTGCGATAGATCCCCTTGGGCGACATTTTGCATTGCCGACTTGATCAGTTCGATAGGGTTAATGATCGAGCGGCTGATGATATACCCAAGTCCTGCCAGTAGTGCAACCACCAGTGTAGTTGCTAAGGCCATCTCTTTGAGTAACTGATTGGTTGCTTGCTCGATGTCATCCATCAACATCCCTGAACCGAATATCCAGCCCCACGGCGCATAGCCATAGACAAATGACATTTTGTCCGCTGGAGCTCCGGTGCTGTTTTTCCATTCATAGGTTACCGTGCCTTGCTGGCCATTTTTTCCAGTATCTACCATGTTAAACCAGGCTTGGTCAGCTTTGTTTTGCCGTGAGGTGCCTAGTTGCTGTCCTATCAACTTATTATCTGGGTGGATTTTCACCACTCTTGATTCATTGATGGCAAATACATAGTTATTGCCGTCATAGCGCATCGCTTGCACCAGTTCAGTGGCTTTCGCTTTCGCCTCTTCCTGTGGCAGTGTTGCGTCTAACAGTTTGATTTGGTGAAGTGTTGCGGTAACAACAGCGTTGAGCAGGTGTTCTTTTTCATCGATGAGATTTTGTTTGAGGGTTTGTGAGGCGAGCATAAGCATTGCCAAGATCCCCAATATCGCAACCACAACCATGAGTGCCAGCTTACGACTGACATTGATGTTTTCTAGCTTGAACATGACGTTTCCACCTTTTTATTCCATTAAATACGGCCAGAGGTGTTTTATAAATATTATGTGTGCATTCAAGATGCACTGATTCAAGCATGGAAGAGTAATTAAGGGGTTGCTGAAGCAATCGTTCGATATGTGTTAAAGGTCATATTGTTTGAACCAATGTATGAAAAGTGACTTGCTTTTAAGACTGGAAAAAAAGAGAAGATTCCGCCCCAGATATCTCTGAGGCGGAGAAGAGATTAACTTTCGATAACCACTTTGGTATCTTCACTGAGTGACTCAATCTCATCCGCTACGTCATCGAGCTCTAGGTGGGCAGGTAGGCGCATTGCGATGGTTGAGCTAAATAGGCTTGAACTTACACCACCCCCGCCAGCAATAAACACTCGCTGACAATCCATGTCTAAGATATTCACCCCTTGGCCATCAAGCACATGAGTGATTTCATTAACGATACCTGCGCGATCATTGGCATCGACACGTATGTTAACAATGCTTTCTCTATCGTGAGTGCTATCGTCGGCTGCAGCAAATTGCACCGTAAGATCGGGTATGGAGGAGAAGGCTTCCTTTACTGTGTCTTCATTCTCACTAGGGAGCTCGATTTTTATCACAGCAGCCACTTGCTGCTCGATGAAGTTGACTTTACTGATCAACCACTTACCGCCATTCTCGTGAGTGACTGCGGCAAGCTGTTTGATTGTCGAAGGGGAAGCTTGACCAACAAAGTTAACAATAAATGTGGTGTTCATACGGTGTCCCTCCAAAATGAGTGCTGATTTTGTAGCACGTAAATTAACCATAAGTCTCTGATTTAATGGTTGAAACCTAAATGCTAACTACAGTTTAGATGGAGATTTATTAAATTGTTGGTGTGTGCCTCACTTTTTCAATCAAAAGTGCATTGGCGTATAGGGAATGAGAAGTAGGGCAGTGAAACACCGCCCAGGATGTTTGATTTTTAGAAAGTGATTTTCAAATCAAGGCCATAGAAGGCACTATCATATTGGTAGCCATTCACGGCGAGATCGGCTTCAGTCATATGGGCTGATTGCCAAGGTTGCGAACGGAAAGTCACGCTTGCATCACCGCCCCAAGCGTCAGTCACCCAATAATGGATATGGCCGACAGGGTTTAAGAAAAATAGCGAAACGTTGCCTAGCGATTCAGAACCCATCACTTCGCCACCATTGGCAACAATGTTTTGTTCTGTTTCAAACATCACTTCACCGACTACCGCACCAAAGAATGGTGTGATGAAGATGTCTTGCCAAGACGGAATTTCAGCAAAGGCTTCTACCCCAAACTCCCAGAATACCGTCGACATGGTGAATGAATACATAAAAGATTCAAATTCATTGAAGCCTGCGTGACGGCCTGCAGTGTAATATACGCCGCCAAAGTATGGGTGCATGATGTAATTGAGGATGTGCTCATCTCTGTCCCACACAGGCCCTTGAGAGACGTTTTCACGCCATTTTTTGCCCAAGTTGGATAAATCACGATCCTCAGGGTCCCATTTGGTGATACTTTCAGGTAGCAGGGTCATTAGACCTACGGTTGCCACACTTAGTCCCAAAATGGTGTATGTCTGCTCTTTTAAGTATTGCCAATCTTTCTCTGGCTGAACTTGCAAATAGAGTGGTAGCGGCTCTTCTTTATATTCAACAGACTCATTACTGAGATAGACGACACTCGAAACATGAGCTAAACCTTCAATAATATTGAAGTTTTGCTGCTCATCGCCGATATGGAAAGAAGGCTTTTGATATTCGAATTCAAAATTGGCTGCTTGAGCACTGAATGAACATGCTAGCAAAATTGCAGTCAAAGAGTTTAGACGCACTGAACGCTCCATTAACAATGCACACATACGGTTAAAGGCAGGTATTATTCTTGCTTCCATATATAGATGCAAATGATTTATTGTGCAGGAATGAGTTAAGTTTTAGCACTTTTACTCGACAATCTCCTCTAAAGTTTGCATGTTAATACTAATAAAATACAAGATTTTACGTCGAATTTTGTGCTGAGTTCACAAATATTCCTCACATGAATTCCAGGGTTGGTCCTTATGATAAAAATAGCGATGCTTAGTACAGGTGAAGAAGTTCTACACGGAGACATAGATGACACCAATGCATCATGGTTATCGGCGCTGTTTTACGAGCATGGATATGAACTGAGCTACCGAGCTACCGTGGGTGATCAACACCAGTCTTTGGTTGAAGAACTGCAATCATTGGGTAATAGATTTGATGTGGTAATAGTTAACGGTGGATTGGGCCCAACCACAGATGATCTCTCTGCCGCCTGTGCGGCAACTGCGGCAAATTCTTCCCTTGTGCTGTTTAAAGAGTGGCTGATTGCGATGGAAGGCAAGTTTGAGGCGAGAGGACTTAAGATGCCAGAAAGCAATCTCAAGCAAGCCATGCTGCCAAAAGAAGCCAGTATTCTAGACAACCCAATTGGCACCGCTTGCGGTTTTGAGATGGTCATTGGTAAAGCTAAAATGTTTTTTACTCCAGGCGTACCGAGTGAATTTAAACACATGGTACAAGGAGAAATCCTGCCAAGGCTCGCAGAACAATATACCGATATTGATGTTCATGAATGCAGCAGAATCTATACCTTCGGTATGTCTGAATCTGGCATTTCTGACAAGCTCGATTTATTGAAGCTGCCTAGTGAGTATCAGCTAGGTTATCGATCTTACTTGCCGTTTATTGAGGTAAAACTCTTTGGCCCAGCGGATGATATGGTCACTCGCATGCAGTGGCTAAAGATAATCTACAGCCATCTAGAAGATGCGGTGGTTAGCGTGGATGAGCCAATGCTAGATAATGTGGCCAACTTAATGAACGAGTCAAACACGACGCTTTCTGTCGCTGAGCAAGCTTCGGGAGGATTTCTTGCTAATTGGCTTCACGACAACGATGAGCTTGCAGAGCGAATTCGCCTAGGCTGGATCATGAGCCCTGCAATGACCACCCAAATAGCAGACAAAGAACCGCTAGCCGCAGCATTGGCATTGGCGGGAGCGTGTCGTGATAACGGTAAGTCAGATTTCGGGTTGGCGTGTGGTTTGATAGAAGAGGGTACATTCGCCGTTGCGCTGGCGACTCCACAAGGTGAATGGGGACAAGTGATGACGTTTAACCGAGAGTATGCTCGTAAACCGATGCGCTCTCTGATGGCGACCTTAATGCTCGATATGTTGCGACGTCATTTGGAGTCTAAGCCGATGTTTGGGCAGTATGGCTCCTTTACTCGACAAAAAGAGTTGTTTGTCCCTGCAAGCCAAATCTAAGCAAAAAAGTACATGCAAAAATGAATCCAGCGACGTTTTCGCTGGATTTTTTTTAGTATTTTTTGCCATTTACCAGTGAGCTTTTCGATCGTCGTAGGCTAAAAGCTCGTACCCTATAGTGCTTAAGGGATTGAGCGAAGGATCGTCATGATCTAAAAGCTGTCAGCGTGATTATGCACCAAGAAAAAAATGTGACTCTTCTCAAAAAAGAGCCTTGGCAAAGACGATCATTTGGCTAATATTAGAGATTCACGGCGACGTGAAAACAGTGGGAGGTCGATATGATAACAAGGACGATGATTAAAGTTTGGTACGGGGTATCAGGCGAAAAAGTTTTGTTAGGAGAGTCACATAGCGGCAAGAGCAGCGACTTGGTTTCCATGTGGGTGAAGATACCAACATCGGGCCTAGAAACGCCTCACGGAGGCTATCGCATGTCTCTGTTTGACGATGACGGTCATATGATGGGTGATAAACCTATTTCTCGAAATGACGCTGAATTTCTTCTCGATAACACTGCATTTTTAGGCAGTCGATGTTCACCGCAAGATCTTGCCAGTTGACGGGAACAATCCATAAAGCACACCGCTTTGCAACGAAAGACAACGCCAGCATAATTGCTGGCGTTGCTGGTTAGTGGTTATAGGTTTTAGTTAAGCTTAGTTTGAGTAACTTAGACCGTAACCGAATGGGTATAGCGATGCGTCGTTGCCATTGGCATCAGGGTAGCCTTCAGCATCAGAATCTTGGTCGATGATTTGTTGTGCTGTTTTTGCCAGTGCAAATGGTAACTTGCCACTTGGGTTAAACTTACCTGTGATAACGTCCATTAATGCTTCATCTTTCGAGCCGAAAGTCGCTAGGATAGCTCCAGAATCTTTAAGACCACTAGCATCATCCATGACAAATGGCTGGCGGAAGTAGACAGAAAGTACCGTGTTCTCAGCGCCAACTTCGCTCATGACCGCTTTAATATCGTCAAGTGATGGACTGATTTCCCAAGTGTTTGATTGGGCCATGGTGGTAAAGTCCAAAGCACTCACTTCATCAAAGCTCGAACCACCAAACACCAACCAGCCTGTATTTTTATTAGTAACACGAACACGGATCAGGGCGTAGTCACTGCTAGAAGCATCGGCAACTTTGGCACCATCGGTGTTGTCACCTTTTGTGACCGAAAAGCCAGCTTGTTCTGCCGCACTGACGTCAACACCGAGCGTAAACAATTTGGTGCTCGAACCATTGGTTGTTGTTGCAAGTGGTAACACTGGCGCAGAAGCTGAAGCTGGGGTTTCGTTTTTCAACAGAACCACGGCTTTACGCTGAGCGAGTTTAGCCTTTTCTTGTTTGTCTGCGCTGCCAACGATAGCATTCGCTTTGTCTTCATCGACATATGGGTCTTCGAACAAACCAAGCTCAAACTGAACTTTAAGTAGGCGTTTGACCGACTCATCAATGCGAGACTCTTCCACTAAGCCATTTTCGACTAGGCTGCGGATCTCAGCGTTTTCATGGAACCCAGACAGCACGTCTGTGCCAGCATCAATCGCAGTAATCAACTGTTGCTGTTTAGTTTTGTCTTGTAGGCCCCAAGCTCGGTTGTTTTGCATGTTTTTGCTATCGATATCCAGACCTTGGTTAGATTCGCCAATGATGCCTGTATCTGAGTTGATCACCCCTTGGAAACCCAATTGGTCACGCAGCAAGTCTTGCAAAATGCCTTTCGAGAAGGCGATACCGACGTTACCTACAGGGTCGCCTGCATCGGTATCGTTGTTGTATTTGTTAAACGCCACACGTTTAGTATCTAGCACACCATTGTTTTGGTTTAGCACTTCTTCAAGCTGAACTTCTGCGCTGGTGGTTTTATCGGTTCCAACACCAAGAGGAGTATTGTTTTCACTATCACCGTCGCGAGCTGTCCAATCTGAGCCTCCTACCACTCCGTAGTATGGCATTAAGGAAGCAACACCCGCATTAACTGCTGCCTCAAATGGTGCCAAGTGTTTGTTGAATGTAGTCTCACCACCTGGGTAAGTTTGGTGCTGGCCTGCGATGTAGTGTGGGTCTAAACCTAAGAACTGAGGACCGCCACCAGGGAAGTGTTTCATGGTCAGTACGATACTCTTGTCATTCACTTCCTTACCTTGAAGATTTTCGACTAAAGTCGTGATGATATTTGAGGCAAGTTCCGAGTTTTCTGTGAAGGTTTCGTGCACTCGATACCATCTTGGTTCTGTGGCCAAATCGGCCATGTACCCGTACATGCCACGAAGGCCAATGGCATTCCACTCTGCCTGCATTACTCCAGAAAACTCCGCAATCAGGTCCATGTCTTGTGTAGCGGCAAGTCCGGCTTCTTTTGGCCACTCAGAGAAAGCCCCCGCAGAGACGTTAATGCCTGGTTTAGCATTAGGGTCATTGTGGTTACGAGCATTGGACTTAAACAGCACAGGAATACCTAAACGAGTCTTTTCTGCCATCTCTTGCATGGTGTTCATGTAGATAGCAGCTTCTTTAGGACTAATCGGGGCACTTGAACCAAACCCAGTCGGATTTTGAGTTGGATTTCGTTCCTCAGGAGACATAGCGTCGACTTCGTCTTGCGTCAGTACTGGGTTGCGGAAAATGAAACGATTCATCTTCTGGTCTTGCACGTATCCAGCGTGGAAATCACTGACACTGCCTTCGCCTAACGCATTAAGAGTGTCGATCAGCATCATGCCGACTTTTTCTTCCAGCGTCATTTGTGAAACGAGATCATCGATACGCTTGCTGACGCTGTTGCGCCAATCTTCATAGATATCGAGCTCGCCATTCTTGTTGAGATCTTTAAATTGGTAACCATCAACAGTCAGCATGTTTACGGTACGAGAAGCGACGTTAGCTTGGTCGCTTACGTTCACAGTGGAGTCATCGTCACAGCCGCTAAGAATAACAGCTAGAGCAATAGGGGTAAGGGCAAATATTTTTTTCATAGGGGGGTTAACCTTATATTGCGTTCACTTCATATTGGACATGACGAGCATATAGAAATGACGATATTGGTTAACCAAAAATGTCTATGTAGTCGATCTAGGTCAACCAGTATTTAAGAACTGGTCACCCTGATCACACTTTTTAGAGGATAAATTTTGCGGAAGATCACGTAACAAAAAAAGCTGAACACCAAGGTGCTCAGCTTTTTAAGGTTATTGAGAAAAGGAGTGTTACGCTCGCTCTCTCTTTAACTGGTAGTTGACGTTAGACAGTGTAACGTCCGATTTTGCCTTACAAATACAGGGCAAAATTTCATTGGGCTGGACAAATGCCATCGCAAAACCAACATACTCAACGTCTCCTGCATCAAGGTTGCAGCGGCATGCGCCACAATGCCCGTCGCGGCAGTTGTATTCAACTTCCATCCCAGCACTTTCCATTGCTTCGAGCAACGTCTGTGATGCTTGAGATTTGATTGCTGAGATCTTATTGATTTTGACCGAATGCATTACAGCTCAAAGTCCTCAAAGTCATCTTCAGAGACTTCGTTATCAATCTGACCGACTAGGTAAGAACTGATCTCTGCTTCTTGAGGTGCAACTTGAACGTTATCTGATGATAACCAAGCGTTAATCCAAGGGATTGGGTTGCTGGTCGCTTCAGGATAAGCCACACCAAGGCCAACCGCTTGCATACGGATGTTGGTAATGTACTCAACGTACTGACACAAGATGTCCTTGTTAAGGCCGATCATTGAACCGTCTTTGAATAGGTATTCTGCCCACTCTTTTTCTTGTTCGGCGGCGTCTTTAAATAGGTCAAAGCACTCTTGTTTACACTCTTCTGCGATTTGCATGAAGCTGAAATCGTCTTGACCATTGCGCAAAATGTTAATCATGTGCTGTGTGCCAGTGAGGTGAAGTGCTTCATCACGAGCGATAAGCTTGATGATTTTCGCATTACCTTCCATTAGCTCACGCTCAGCAAACGCAAATGAACATGCGAAACTTACGTAGAAACGAATTGCTTCTAGAGCATTTACCGACATCAGACACAGGTAAAGCTTCTTCTTCAGTTCATGAAGGCTGATGTTCACTGTTTCGCCATTGATTTGGTGTTCACCAACACCGTAGCGGTGGTAATCGTTGGTCAACTGAATCAGGTCATCGTAGTAATGAGCAATGTCTTCAGCACGCTTTAGGATGTGCTCATTTTCGACGATATCGTCAAACACCACACCTGGATCATTCACAATGTTACGGATGATATGGGTGTATGAACGAGAGTGAATCGTCTCAGAGAAAGACCAAGTTTCAATCCAAGTTTCAACTTCTGGCAGTGATACTAACGGCAGAAGCGCAACGTTAGGGCTACGGCCTTGGATAGAATCTAGCAGTGTTTGATACTTTAGGTTCGAGATGAAGATGTGCTTTTCATGCTCTGGAAGCTTGTTGTAGTCGATGCGATCGCTTGATACATCGACTTCTTCTGGACGCCAGAAGAAAGAAAGCTGCTTCTCAATAAGTTTTTCAAAAACTTCAAATTTTTGCTGATCGTAACGCGCTACGTTCACCGGTTGACCGAGGAACATAGGTTCTTTTAGTTGATCGTTTTTGGTACGAGTAAAAGTACTGTAAGCCATGGATACCAATTCCTAATTAAGAGTCAACCTGAGCACTTTGTTAGCTCAGGTTGATATAAATTCCAACCGAGTGATTAAATCTTACAACCGCCGCCTGCGCAGTCATCTTCTTGCGCCGCTGCTGCGCCAGATTGCTCATCTTTCGCACCATCACGAGTATTATGGTAGTAAAGCGTCTTAACACCGTATTTGTATGTTAGCAGCAGATCTTGGATAAGCTGTTTCATAGGCACTTTACCGCTTGGGTAAACGCTTGGGTCGTAGTTGGTATTCGCCGAGATCGCTTGGTCAACAAATTTCTGCATTAAGCCAACCAATTGTAGGTAACCTTGGTTAGAAGGAATTGTCCAAAGCAGCTCGTAATTATCTTTTAGGCGAGTGTACTCAGGCACAACTTGCTTCAGGATGCCGTCTTTCGATGCTTTCACCGATACGAAGCCACGAGGTGGCTCGATGCCGTTGGTGGCATTTGAGATCTGAGAAGAGGTCTCTGATGGCATTAAGGCCGTCAGTGTTGAGTTACGAAGACCGTGGGTCTTGATCTCTTCACGCAGCGCTTCCCAGTCGTAATGCAGTGGTTCGTCACAGAAATCATCGAGAGACTTCTTGTAAGTATCAATTGGCAAAATGCCTTGAGAGTACTTAGTTTCGTTGAACGACGGACACGCACCTTGCTCTTTCGCAAGCTCTAGAGAGGCGTTCAATAGGTAGTATTGAATCGCTTCGAAAGTACGGTGAGTTAGGTTATTTGCGCTGCCGTCAGAGTATTTCACACCGTTTTTCGCTAAGTAGTAAGCGTAGTTAATCACACCAACACCTAGAGTACGGCGGTTCATCGTTGACTTGTAAGCCGCTGGAAGCGGGTAGTCTTGGTAATCTAGCAGTGCATCTAGCGCACGTACGACTAGCTGAGACAGTTCTTTAAGCTCAGAAAGGTCTTCAATAGCACCTAGGTTAAACGCAGACAGTGTACATAGTGCGATTTCACCTGAGTCATCTTCAACGTTAGCCAAAGGCTTAGTTGGAAGTGCGATCTCAAGGCAAAGGTTTGACTGACGTACTGGCGCAACACTTGGGTCAAACGGGCTATGAGTATTACAGTGGTCAACGTGTTGAATGTAGATACGACCAGTTGACGCACGTTCTTGAAGAAGCAGTGAGAACAGCTCTACCGCTTTCACCGTTTCTTTCTTAATAGACTCGTCTTGTTCGTACTTCACGTACAGCTCTTCAAATTTCTCTTGGTCTTCGAAGAATGCATCGTATAGACCTGGAACATCAGAAGGCGAGAATAGTGTGATGTTGCCACCTTCAATCAGGCGAGAGTACATCAGCTTATTGAGTTGAACGCCGTAATCCATGTGACGAACACGGTTCTCTTCAACACCACGGTTGTTTTTCAGCACCATTAGTGATTGAACTTCACCATGCCACATTGGGTAGAATACCGTCGCCGCACCGCCACGAACACCACCTTGAGAACAGCATTTCACTGCTGTTTGGAAGTATTTGTAGAACGGAATACAACCAGTATGGAAAGCTTCACCACCACGGATTTCAGAGCCTAGTGCACGGATACGACCTGCGTTGATGCCGATACCAGCGCGTTGCGATACGTAACGTACGATAGAGCTTGCCGTTGCATTGATTGAATCAAGGCTATCACCACATTCGATCAGTACACATGAGCTGAACTGACGAGTCGGAGTACGTACGCCCGACATGATTGGTGTTGGTAGAGAAATCTTGAATTGAGACGTTGCGTCATAAAAACGCTTTACGTAATCCAGACGAGTCTCTTTCGGGTAGTTAGCAAATAGGCACGCTGAAACTAGGATGTAAAGGAACTGCGCACTCTCATAAATTTCGCCACTTACACGGTTCTGGACGAAGTATTTGCCTTCTAGCTGCTTAACTGCAGCGTAAGAGAAGTTCATATCACGGCTGTGATCGATAAACCCATTAAGGACTTCAAACTCTTCACGAGTGTAGTCTTCTAATAGGTGCTTATCGTATTTGCCAGTATCGACAAGTTTTGCAACGTGATCGTAAAGCGTCGGTGGCTCAAATTGGCCATACGCTTTTTTACGTAGATGGAAAACCGCTAGGCGAGCTGCTAGGTACTGGTAATCTGGCGTCTCTTCTGAGATCAGATCGGCAGCTGCTTTGATAATGGTTTCGTGGATATCTGATGTAGTGATGCCATCATAAAACTGGATATGAGACTTTAGTTCCACTTGCGAAACAGAAACGTTATCTAGGCCTTCCGCAGCCCAAGTGATAACGCGGTGGATCTTATCCAGATCAATGATTTCTTGGCGACCATCACGTTTGGTCACGCGCAGTTGTTGATTCATTCTGACGAATTTCCCTAAGAAAACTGGTTAAAGCCGTATTTATATGTAATTTTTGTAAGGCTTGCTGCCGGCTTTGTGATCAGCATCCACACTAAGTATAGGTCATAACCACTATATATGGTGGTGCATCAGCAAGCGAGTTACAAGATAGTGCGTGTAGGGGAGATTTTCAAGTTTGATAAAACGAATAGCTTGTGGATAACCTATGACTTAAATCTTTAACGTAAGTAGTCACTAACCTATGAGTTAAGGTCAACTTTATTGCCGTAAAATGTCAATTCCAAGGTTGATTTAATTCTAACCAGTCAAAAAAATATTTTGCTTGATCTTTAGGGTAAATTTGGCTGTAGCCCTTGCTGTATAAAGCGTGCGCAAAAGTTAAATAAAATGATAAAAAAGGAGGCAATCGCCTCCTTTTTGTACACTGGGTCACATTTGAATCATGTGGAAAAATTTCTACAAACTTTTTTGCGTAGCGACGATGTAGTTCACATCTACGTTGCTGCCTAGACGATAGCTATCATTCAACAAGTTGTAGTGCAATCCAGTGATAGACTGTTCGATAAGATCTGTTTGATCAATCATTTTCATTAGCTCAGCTGGGCGAATGAACTTGCCATGATCATGAGTACCTTTAGGCACGATCTTCATGATGTGCTCGGCACCTACAATAGCAAACAGGTAGGATTTCATATTGCGGTTAAGCGTTGAGAAGAATACGTGACCACCTGGCTTTACGAGTTGGCAACATGATTGAATCACCGACAACGGATCAGGGACGTGCTCTAGCATCTCCATACAAGTCACCACATCATACTGGCCACGATGTAGTTCGGCATGCTCTTCCACAGTGCATTGCACATATTCAACATTCTTGGTGCCAGTTTCCAAAGCATGCAGCCTAGCGACTTCTAACGGCTCAGCGCCCATATCAAGGCCAGTGACTTGCGCACCTTGGTTGGCCATACTTTCGGCGAGAATGCCACCACCACAGCCAACGTCCAACGCCTTTTTACCAAACAAACCGCCACTTTTGTCCATCACGTAGCCTAAACGTAACGGGTTGATTTGGTGTAAAGGTTTAAACTCGCCTTCGAGGTCCCACCAACGTGAGGCCATTTCTTCGAACTTCTTAATCTCGGCAGGGTCGACGTTTACTTGCTGTGACATAGTATCCATTGTGCTTATTTGTGTTGGTAATTCACTATACTCACTCCCTATAGAAGGTCAATTTAATATCTTGAATGCGGCGATGAATGAAGTGGTTAAAATTCAGACATATAGCTATTTATTGTGTAAATAGTCGGCGATTGAATCGCAACAGAGCTCACAACCTGATAAAAGCGTAGGGAAACAGATGCCGAGAAGGGGATTTGTGTGTTATATTTTCCGACCTTATACGTATCAAAAAAATACGAGACACTAGAGGGATAATGGCTCTATGAGCGATCTAGCTAAAGAGATCACGCCCGTCAATATCGAAGATGAGCTACGAGGTTCGTACCTAGACTACGCGATGTCTGTAATCGTGGGTCGTGCTCTTCCTGATGTGCGTGATGGCCTGAAACCAGTACACCGCCGCGTTTTGTTCGCGATGAATGTACTAGGCAACGATTGGAATAAACCATATAAAAAATCTGCCCGTGTTGTTGGCGACGTAATCGGTAAATATCACCCACACGGTGATAGTGCGGTGTACGATACGATCGTACGTATGGCGCAGCCATTCTCGCTACGTTACATGCTAGTCGATGGTCAAGGTAACTTTGGCTCGATCGATGGCGACTCAGCGGCAGCAATGCGTTACACCGAAGTTCGCATGGCGAAAATTGCCCATGAACTTCTGGCTGACCTAGACAAAGAAACCGTGGACTACGTACCAAACTATGATGGTACAGAGCAGATCCCAGCGGTTCTTCCAACTAAGATTCCTAACCTATTGGTGAACGGTGCTTCTGGTATCGCAGTAGGTATGGCAACCAACATCCCACCGCACAACCTTGGTGAAGTGATTGATGGCTGTCTGGCTTACATCAATAATGAAGAGATCACTATTGATGAGCTAATCGATTATATTCCGGGTCCAGACTTCCCAACCGCAGCATTGATCAGCGGCCGTAAAGGCATCATCGATGCGTACAAAACGGGTCGTGGCAAAATCTACATGCGTGCTAAAGCGGAAGTAGAAGCTGACAAGAATGGCAAAGAGACCATCATTGTTACTGAGATCCCATACCAAGTGAACAAAGCGCGTCTGATTGAAAAGATCGCCGACTTGGTAAAAGAGAAGCGTGTTGAAGGCATCAGTGCACTGCGTGATGAGTCTGATAAAGACGGTATGCGCATTGTTATCGAATGTAAGCGTGATGCAGTGGGCGAAGTGGTGCTTAACAACCTTTACGCAAACACTCAGCTACAAAGCACATTCGGCATCAACATGGTAGCTCTAGACAACGGCCAGCCTAAGCTATTCAACCTGAAAGAGATGTTGAAATGCTTCGTTGACCACCGTCGTGAAGTGGTTACTCGCCGTACTATCTTTGAACTACGCAAAGCTCGTGACCGTGCTCATATCCTTGAAGGTCTAGCGCTAGCACTGGCCAACATCGATGAGATCATTGAATTAATCCGTCGTGCGCCAACCCCTGCTGAAGCGAAAGCCGGCCTAACCTCTCGTGGTTGGGATCTAGGTAACGTTGCAGCAATGCTAGAACGTGCTGGTACTGATGCAGCTCGTCCAGAGTGGCTAGAGCCGCAATTTGGTATCCGTGATGGTCAGTACTTCCTGACTGAACAACAAGCGCAAGCGATTCTAGATCTACGTCTACAGAAACTGACCGGCCTTGAGCACGAGAAGATCCTAGACGAGTACAAAGGTCTACTTGATGAAATCGCTGAGCTAATGCACATCCTTGCGAGCACAGAGCGCTTGATGGAAGTTATCCGTGAAGAGCTAGAAGCCGTTCGCGAAGGTTTTGCTGATGAGCGCCGTACCGAAATCACTGCTGCGAGCCATGACATCGACATGGAAGAGCTGATTGCTCAAGAAGATGTTGTAGTAACGCTATCTCATGAAGGTTACGTTAAGTATCAGCTACTAAGCGACTACGAAGCACAGCGTCGTGGTGGTAAAGGTAAGAGCGCAACTAAGATGAAAGATGAAGATTACATCGAACGTCTGCTCGTTGCGAACACCCACGATAACATTCTATGTTTCTCAACTCGTGGTAAGACTTACCGTCTGAAAGTTTACCAACTACCACAAGCGAGCCGCACAGCACGTGGTAAGCCAATCGTTAACATCCTTCCACTAGAAGATGATGAACGTATCACAGCTATCCTACCGGTATCTGAGTTCTCTGCAGACAAGTACATCTTCATGGCGACTGGTGACGGTACCGTTAAGAAGACTTCACTAGATCAGTTTGCGAACGTACGTGCTAATGGTCTGATTGCAGTAAACCTACGTGACGATGACTCATTGATTGGTGTTGATATCACCGACGGTGACTCAGACATCATGCTGTTCTCTCAATCAGGCAAAGTGGTTCGTTTCAACGAACAGCACGTACGTGCAATGGGCCGTACAGCGTCTGGTGTACGTGGTATGAAGCTGCCTGAAGGCGATAAAGTGGTGTCACTGATCGTTCCTCGTGGCGAAGGCGACATTCTAACTGTGACGCAAAATGGTTACGGTAAACGTACTGAGCAAGCAGAATACCCGACTAAGGGCCGTGCAACCCAAGGTGTTGTATCGATCAAGGTATCTGAGCGTAACGGTAGCGTAGTCGGTGCTGTACAGGTTGAAGAAGGCGATGAATTCATGATGATCACGGATGCAGGTACGTTAGTTCGTACTCGTGTCGGTGAGGTGAGCCAAGTGGGCCGTAATACCCAAGGTGTTACGCTGATCCGTACTGGTGAAGATGAAAACGTAGTAGCCCTTCAGCGCATCGAAGAGATCGAAGAAGCGGAATTGCCAGAAGGCGAAGAAGCTGAAGCGAGCGAAGAGACCACAGCGCAAGCACCAACAGAATCTTCTTCTGAAGGTGACGAAGAGTAATCTTCTTACGAGTTGTAACAAACCGGACCAAATGGTCCGGTTTTTTTTGCTCTGAATAGCAAAACTGTTGGTGATATTTCGGTAGAATGCCGTCAGTTGAACAGTTTGGCATTAAAATTATGGAACCGCTTTCCTCTCAGTTTCCAATTGCCGCAATACTTGTGGCCTGTACTTTCGTCATCACCTTGCTTATTGCAGTGGTGTTCACCGCACGTAGGCTAGAGCGCCCGGACTTTCGTCTCTCAGTCACTATTGCAGGGTCGGTGAGCCTATTGGCCTTATTGGTATGGCTGCCACTTGCACCTACACCCCCTACAGAGCATGAGCAAGCCCAAGCGGCTAAAACGCTTGATCAGGCAATGGAAGAAGTGCAGCAAACTCTACGAGATAACCCAAACGATGCAGTTGCTTGGTTCGAGCTAGGGCAAGGTTACTTAGAACAAAGTGACTTCTCTGCGGCGTCGACTTGCTTTGATTATGCTATTCGTTTGAGCGAACAACCTAATGCGGCGCACTATTCAGCCAAAGCAACCGCAGACTATTACTTATCCAATCAGAACATCAAGCCTGCAATCCAGAGGTTGTTGGACACAGCATTGTCAATCAATTCAACCGATCGAACGGCGCTGACGCTAATGGCTAACGATCACTTCATCAGTTTTCGCTATCAAGAGGCAATTCAACTGTGGGAGCGACTGTTAGATTCGAAGCAAAAGAATCTCGATCGAGCAGCTATCATTCATTCGATTAATCAAGCTAGAGCCTTAGTTAAAGGAAGTGGCTCTTAACAGGGGCAAAAAGATCAAATTCTACTGGTAGCTATAGGGTATTCGATATAGAGTGACGCCGATATACGAACCAGAAGAGAATTGAAAATGTTCAGTGACGATAAAATCATCGATAACTTGACCGAACTTGAAGCATTCCTAATTGCTGTTGAAAGCGGTGCTTTAGGTCTTAACAATATTGCAGGCGTTGCAATGGCGACCAGCAATAAAGATGGTCGTCATTTTGTGGCGGTATTGGATGATAAACACGAGTTGCTTCTCGCTCGTTGGGTGACAGACGAGATCTTCCAAACAGGCCAAGACCTAGTTCGAAACGGCCCACGTAAAAACTAAATAAAAGTCCCGACCAAGAGGTCGGGATTTTTATTTCAGTATCTCAATGCATTCGCTGTACGACGGATGGTCTCCGACGCCGATATTCCACAGTCTTTTCGAAGCAAAGAAAGCAAATTTTGGATCGGAAGGGTAGAGTGAGGTGCGGTGATTCTTCTTTGCGATATAAATTGATCGCATTTCACTGAGCTCGTCTCCAACGATATAGCGAGAAGCGACACACAGTTCGGCAAGCCCTTCATGAGCGTAAGCATAGATCTCGCTATTAGTAATATTGGCTGAGCTTAAACTTGGCATCAGTGCCAGAAGTAAGGTGTATTTGCGCATCAGTGATTCTCTACAAAAGGTAACAATCCATTCCGAGTTGTAGTAGTTCCATTACGAGTGCGACGAGATGATAATAGGTATTACGTTAAACTTGGTTAAGATAAAGTCAATATGATGCCTGATACACCAAAAGATGACCAAAAAAAGCCGCCCGATGGGGCGGCTAAGTTTTGATACCCATACCAACAAATTAAGGTGTTGGTATAAGGTTGGCAATATTAGTATTTGCTCTCTCTAAGTTCGGCTTTCTTATCCCACTCAGGTACAACCGTCTCTAAGAAGTGCTGCTTCTCGGCATTGAGCTTATCCATAGGCATGCCTAGGGCTTTTTGCGCCGCTTCTTTGGTCGAAATATCAGGAATTTCGATTGGGTCTGTGATGCCTTTAGTTGCAAGTAGTCGTACTAACTTAGTACGAGCATCTGCTGCTCTGTCGACAGCAGTGCCTAGCACTTCAAGTGCAACTTCAGGCGCATGCATGTGAACACCATGAGAGGCGATCGCGTAATCCCAGCGCCACTGTGCATGACGGATATCTTGAAGGATGTCTGCCATTTCAGCTTCTGTCGCACCAGCATCCCACGCCGCACCTGCTTCGAAGTGCGCTGCCACGATTTGTTTCTCAGCAGTTAGCTTCATGTTAGCCACTTGCGCTTTACGAGTTGAAACTACGCCTTGCAGCATTTCCTTAGACTGGGTGTGACAGTTTGCACAAGTATCTTCGAAGCGATCAAATGGGTTACCCACTTTGTGGTCGGTATACACCGTACCGTCTTCTTTGGTCACTTTAGGCATGTGACAGTCTACACACACAACGCCATTTTTGCCGTGGATACCATCACGCCAAGTTTCGTAACCTGGGTGTTGGGCTTTTAGCATTGGCGCTTTGGATACTTTATGGGTCCAGTCTTTGAAATTGAGCGCATCGTAGTATTGCTCCATTTCATCCACAGTGGTGCCCATATCCCAAGGGAACTTAACCGCCTTAGTTGGTCCGGTGAAGTAGTATTCAACATGACATTGAGCACACACAGATGCTTGTTGGTCGAGACGAGACTGCTTATCGAAATCCTTGCCGATGGCTTGGAATGCACGCTCTACGTAAGGACGAGTGAGCGCTAGTGCAGGCTCTCCATTTTTGAACTCTTCGCTACGAGTGTCATGACAATCCGAACAGCCGATTGGGTTAACGATTTCATGGCCTAGACGAGCCCATTTCCCACTGAAGTAGCCGTCTTCACCTCGCTCGTCGATAACACGAGCGACGTCAGGGCTTTTACAGCTCCAACACGCCATAGGCATAGGGCCAGAGTTTTCGTCGGTAGGTCCGCCAGTACGAAGAGTGTTGCGCACGTCATCAAGTGCGTAGAAGTGTCCACGAGCCTTGTTGTAGTCTTTAGCGAAGCCATAGCCTGCCCACATGATCACCATATTCGGGTCATGAGCCAGTGCGTCTTCTATTTCTTCACTTTGCTCAGTGGCTTTCCAAGATTGGTATTGATCCGGATGGTTTTGTTCAAACGCATCATTACGTGGATCAACTAAGCCTTTGTTTTCAGATGCAGCCAAGCAAGCGCCACCAAACAAGTAGCCAGTGCTTAGGATCATGACTGCGACTGAATTGCGTATCCAGTGCTTGTTCACGGTGTATTCTCCATTCTATTTTTTATTTAACCAGCGTTGTGAAGCAGGAAACCAAAATAACAATTGGAGAACTAAATCAATAATAGTTAGAAATTTGAATCTTTAAAGTGCCTTAATATTAATCGTTGTTTTAGATCAATTTAACTAGGTGATCTAGCCCACACCTGCTTATCTATACCCCTAAAGTGGTAGATTTTAAGTTTATTTATTTCAAATACTTAGTTTGGTTAACCTTAATAAAACTAGTGATATAGTTCACTATTTGAACAATGATAGTGTGAATTCATAAAACAAGAGGAATATAATTCTGTTGAATAGCGTTGTGGCTTATCCGAAATAATAATTGATATCATTTAGGGTTATTTTAAATAGCTCTTATATCACTGGTTTTGCCAAATATAATTTGGCGTAAGGAATGGATAAACATGGGCAATATTAAGTTGACCATAGCCACAATGCTCAAGTCTTTGCTTGTCATTTGTGCCTTTGGGCTATCAATTAATAATGTTGCAGCTGATGCCACTGACTCAGGAGCGCAGGCGGATTCAACACGCCATAAGGTGGAGTTGATTCGCGATCCAGATTACAAATGCACACAGTGTCATAAGGATGCGAAACAAACATTATTTGGTTCTCACGGGGAGGATGCTCAAGCCATTCTCGGGCGTGAGGTAAATTGTACTGAGTGTCACAATAATATCGGGCCAAACCACCGTGAAGGTGCGCCAGATATCACCAAACATTCTGCCGCACAATCTCAGGCTGGTAGTAACAAACAGCTGCTGAGCCATAGCCAAATCCTATCTGCTAACACCCAATGTACCGATTGTCATCAACCCGAGTATCTACGTGAAGACAGTTGGACGCATGACGTTCACGCCACCAATCTAACCTGTTCTAACTGTCACGTTGTACATGGGGAGAAAGAAGGTGTGTTGAACAAAGACCGTAAAGGCAAAATCAAGATGTGTGTTGATTGTCACTCGGATATAACGAAGTTGAAAGCGCTTCAGGAGGGCAAATAATATGAGCTGTTCCAGAAGAAACTTTCTTACCGGTGCGGGTGCTGTGATTATGACGACAGGCCTTGCAGGCACTGCTGTTGTCAGTGGCCGTTCCCAAGCCTACGACGATGTTTATGAAGACATCTATGAATTTAAAAAGCTGGGCATGGTTTACGATGAAACCGCTTGTATTGGTTGCACCGCTTGTACCGATGCTTGCCGTGAAGTAAACAATGTGCCGGAAGGGGTATCTCGATTAGAGATCACTCGTAGCGAAGTGCAAGGAGAATACCCGAACGCTGATTACCAGTTTGACCGCATTTCTTGTCAGCATTGTGAAAACGCCCCTTGCGTTTATGTCTGCCCAACAGGAGCAGCGTATAAAGATCCTTCCACTGGCATTGTCGATGTTCATCAAGATAAATGTGTCGGCTGTGGTTACTGCTTACTGGCTTGCCCATATCAAGTTCGATTCTTCCACCCAGAGACCAAATCAGCAGATAAATGTAATTTCTGCCGCGATACTAATCTGGCGGAAGGTAAATTACCGGCTTGTGTTGAATCTTGTCCAACCAAAGCGCTCACTTTTGGTGATTTAAACGATCCTAACAGTGATGTAAATAAGGTTATTGAGTCGAAAACCGTTTACCGAGACAAAGTGCATTTAGGTACTAAGCCTCAGTTGTACAAAGTCGCCCATGAGAAAGGGGAGGTGAAGTCATGAGTTGGCAAGAAGCATTTGCACATGGCACGGTAGTGTGGGATTGGATCATCGCCATCTACTTGTTCCTAGCTGGTATGTCGGCGGGTGCTGTGATGATATCTATTTATCTTAAGCGCAATATCATCGATGGTGATGCTGCTGATAATGGGATCATTAAAGCTACGGCTTGGCTCGCACCGTTTGGCATCATCGCAGGTTTATTGATCCTGGTTTTCCACCTGACTAAACCTCTGTCATTTTGGAAGATAATGATCTTCTACAACCCAACATCAATCATGTCGATGGGTGTGATTCTATTCCAGCTATACATGATTGTGTTGTTTATCTGGATTGGCATCATCTACCGACCTTTGGTGAACCGTTATCTTGGTGAGAAGCTGCCATTTATTGACGGGCTATTGAAAGGCTTTGCTCGGTTTGAAAATGCCATTGAGCTGTCACTCGCCTTTATGGCTGTGGTATTGGCTGCATATACTGGCTTCCTGCTTTCAGCGCTGCAAACATTCCCAATGCTAAATAACCCAGTACTACCTGTGCTGTTCTTGTTCTCGAGTTTATCATCGGGCGCAGCGGCGTGTATGTTGTTTGGTGTGATAGTGTTTAAGGAATCGGCAAGCAGTCCTAGTGTAAGCTGGGTACATAGATTTGAACGACCAGTAGTGATGTTTGAACTCTTTGTACTGGTAGCTTTCTTCTCAGGACTTATCTTGAGTGGTGGGCAAGCAGAATTGTCCGCTTGGAATGCTTTAACAGGAGCATTTTGGTCAGGTTGGTTCTGGTATGGAGTGATCTTGCTTGGCATGTTGGCACCGCTAACACTCAATGCCGTTACACCAGAAGGTGTAAGACACAGCCCAGTGTTTATTTTGTTGGTCACTACGATGAGTCTAGTTGGCGTATTGATGCTGCGAACCTTCGTACTCTACGCCGGTCAGCTAACCATTGTGTAATCAAATGGCCCCTTGTTAACTCAAGGGGCGTTTAAAAAAGGATGTTATGTTAGCGAGTATTGGGGTATTTGCCTTAGTTGTTGTTTTGGTTAGCTCCAGTTTGGGAGTCCTCACAACGCTGTATCAACTAAAGTCGCAGCGATTTGATGGCCGCTCGATGATATTTGCTAAGCTCACCTTTATTGCCAGTATCAGCGCCATGCTGATACTGGCTTTTGCGTTTTATCTCAACGATTTTTCAATTCAATACGTCATTGACCACTCTAACACCCGATTGCCGCTATTTTATCGAATTGCTGCAGTGTGGGGGGGCCACGAAGGATCACTACTGTTTTGGTTGGTGATCATCGCTACTTGGTCACTAATGATTTTTCCGCAAGCGAAACGGATTGATAACGGCTATGCAGAACGATTTCTCATGCTCATGCAGCTACTTTCGGTGCTGTTTTGTGGCTTTATTCTGTTCTTATCCAACCCATTTATCACAACAGAGATAGTGCCTATCGATGGGCGTGACCTTAACCCAATGTTGCAAGACTTTGGCTTAGTCATCCATCCACCTTTCCTATATCTCGGCTATGTCGGTTTTGCCGCTATTTTTGCGCTCGCATTTGCAGCTCTACTCATGAAAGAAATCCCAGCGCAATGGTTCACACTATGCCAGCGCTGGAATTTGTGGGCATGGAGCTGGTTAACACTAGGCATAGTGATTGGTTCTTGGTGGGCATACAACGAGTTAGGTTGGGGCGGCTGGTGGTTTTGGGACCCGGTCGAAAATGCTTCTTTGTTACCATGGTTGACCTCTACGGCACTTATTCATACCTTGCTGGCTAGTCGTTACTATTCACAGCTTAAGCTCTGGAGTTTTGTTCTAGCGATTGTTAGTTTTTGCTTGAGCGTATTGGGCACCTTCTTGATTCGTTCAGGTTTATTGACCTCAGTGCACGCTTTTGCGCTCGACCCGACAAAAGGGGTGATCTTGCTGGCTATTTTAGGGGTGCTATTGTTTTCTGCCTTAGGGGTATTAGTGTGGCGAAGTGATGAGATTGTCGATAAATCAATTCCATCGGTTTGGAGTCCTACGTTGGTGCTGTTGATAGCTGCGGGGCTTGCCACTTTGGTGACTTGCATTGTGCTGATTGGCACTTTTTACCCAATGGTTTATCAATTAGCTGGGCTGGGTTCGATATCTGTAGGGGCACCATACTTCAATCAGCTAGTTGCACCTATATCGTCACTGGTGATTGCTTGCCTGTTTTTGCTTCCACATCTTAATTTTGCCGACAAGGCGATCAACAAGACAACGCTGGCGACAAGCGGAGTCGTCGCAACAGCTTGCATGATTGCTGCACTGTTGTTCACTCAAGTCAGTCTGTTTGTCGCAAGCGTATTTGGTTTGGCAGTCGCCACCATCTTGCATCTGATCGTTAACTTTCGTCGCAAATCACCATCGAGTTTACTTGCACATATCGGCTTTGCATTGGCGTGTTTGGGAGCGTTTGGCAATTCGGCGCTATCGGATGAGCGCAGTTTTGTACTCACAATTGATACTCCCGCCCAATTTAACGACTTCGAGGTGAATCTGGTCACCAATGACTATCTCATCGGTTCTAACTATACCGCTGAGCGCCTTGCGGTAGAGCTAAGACGTGATGGGCAAACAATGCATCAGCTGATGCCGGAAAAACGCCATTACTTCCCTAGAGAAGTGGTGATGAGTGAAGCATCTGTCAGTGCGACGCTACTAGGGGACTACTACATCACCATGGGTGAGAAGTTTAAGCCCGGCGAATACGCCGTTCGGATTCAGTACCGTGCCATGATCCGCTGGGTGTGGCTGGGTGCATTACTAATGGCCTGTGCACCAATAGTCTATATACTTGGTGCCAGAGTGAGTGTTTCAAGGAAAAAACGGTATGCGTAAAGGCGTTAAATTGGTGGTGCTCTTTGGCGCACTAGTCGCAATTGGAGGCGTATTTGTTGTCGCCCTCAATGACTCCATTGATAAAAGCAACCAAGCGCTATTAGAGAGAAGCTTTCCGCAGTTTTCATTGCCCAACCTGACCCAACCAGAGCAGCTTGTTTCCAACCAAGTGTTTGCAACTCAAGAGTGGACGTTGGTTAACGTTTGGGCCTCCTGGTGTGGTGTATGTCTTTCCGAGCATGACTATTTGCATACACTGGCTGACTCTGGCATTCCTATTCTTGGTATTAATTACCGTGATAAAGTTTCCTCTGCAGCTCAATACCTTCACACTCAAGGTAACCCTTATCAAAAAATTGCGTTTGATCCTAACGCAGAGTTGGCTCTTAAGTTGGGGGTGATCGGCACACCAGAATCGATATTGGTCGATAGGCAAGGCAAAATTCAGGTTCGTCACTTGGGTAAGCTAACGCCCGATGCTTGGCAGCACAAATTTGTCTCCGTGATGACAGGAAAAAAGAATTGATATGAAGGGAGTAATTGCACTTTTTTGTCTGCTGTATAGTTGTGTTTCTTTTGCCCAAGACAGCAGTTTCGTTGGTAACAATACCGATGTTGAAAAGCAAGTCGCAGAATTCCAATTTGCTAATGATGACCGTCGTTTACGTGCTATAGCTTTATCTAAGGAGTTGCGCTGTCCTCAGTGTCAAAACCAAAATTTATTAGAATCTAACTCACCGATAGCTTTAGATTTACGCTTAGAAGTCTATAAGATGGTAGAGCAAGGGAAAACAGATCAAGAAGTAAAGTCGTCCTTGGTCGATCGATTTGGTGAGTTTGTTTTGTATCACCCGAATGTGAGTTCATCATCGCTTGTGTTGTGGTTATTGCCACTATTGTTCGTTTTGGGCTTTGTGTGGTATCTGCGAAAAAAACTCATATCTTCAAGGTAATAAGATACATGATTCGGCAGATCCCAAAGATCTTTTAGGATAAGCTCAAAATGCAACCACCAAAGTGTGACATGTCTTCCGAATTAGCTCATTAAATTGAGCGTGAGCGATCACTAATGTTAAGATCTGTATGAAAGGTATGCAGAAATTCAAGAATTTACGGCAACGGAGTATTGCCGAATATAATTAAATGGTGATTTGCGGTGGACATGGTAGTAGCACAACTCAAGAAGGACTTTCAGAGTAGAATTGCTTTGGGTGCAAAAAGCAGTGTTAGTAAAGACACGCTTGCCTTGTTGACCAAAGAAGAACTCACCGAGATCGAGCGGATCTGGGTACAGTTAGCTATGTGGCAAAAGCAACATTCAAGCTAGCCTGATAAATAACAGTTTTAATCAATGAGCCCAGACCAAGCGTCTGGGTTTTTTAGTTTTACCGTAGCCTATACCCATGCTTGATTCATTGTTGTTATAATATAACACTCTTGATAGTATCTCTGCATTGGTTGATAGCAACGCCAAGCGAGAGCAGGGCGTGTCGTTTTCATCAGTTTGTGCTTGAATTGAGTGAAAATGGACCCAATATACTTATACCAATCCAACTAATTATCTGATCAGCCTAGCTAGTCCATATTTCCTCTAGCCGCGTCAGAAATCGTATCCCTAGTCCCAGCTAGGCATAAGATTTCTTCCTTGCTAGATAAAATCTGTCCGTCGCTATGCAAGATCATATAATTAGTCGTATTGGTATTACAACAGAAAGTGGTGTGACAGGCCAGTTCGAGAAAAAAGCAATCATAAGTGGGAAGTGTTATGGCAGAAGTTCGTGCCAGAGTTAATCTAAAAGTCGGTTCTAAAAGTCACATTGAGGCAGAAATCTTGTCGTTTTACGGTCTTAAGACAGATAAAGAACATGTCGCTCTTATCTTTAAGCAAGCAGATACCCAGCAAACACCATTAGTTCGTATGCATTCTGAGTGTCTGACTGGTGACGTGTTCCATTCATCACGTTGCGACTGTGGTGAGCAACTTGACGAAACCATTGAAAAAATGGGTCAAGCTGGAGGCATCATTTTATATTTGCGCCAAGAAGGTCGTGGCATCGGTTTGTACAATAAGATCGACGCATACCGTCTGCAAAGTGAAGGCATGAACACTTATGAAGCCAACAATCATCTAGGTTTTGGTGATGACTTACGAGACTTCACCGAAGCGGCTCAAATGCTTAAAGCGCTGGATGTGAATAAAATTCGCCTTGTGACCAATAACCCGAAGAAGATCCGTGAGCTGAAAGAGCACGGTATTGAGATTGATGAGGTTGTTAACACCTTAGCTCACGTAAAGGATGGTAACGAGAGCTATCTGAAAGCGAAAGCATCCCACGGTAAACACAATCTAGACGTTTGAGTCTCAATCTAGAAATCGTTCTTGGAGCCCGCAATATTTGCGGGCTTTTTTGCACTGACGGTTAGTTATCCTCGTTTAGGATCTAAAAGTCCTGACAAAAATTGTTACTTATTTACACTTTTCGTAATTCATCGGTTGCAAAAATAACTAGCCTGAGTATTATTCGTTACAAATGTAAATGATAGAGATTTGCATTTATAAATAAGAATAAATGTCAATTCCTCTCTTGGCGGATATTGACGCATTGCTCAACAAGGAAGATTCTCATGATTTCAACCCGTTCTTTGACTTTGGGTGCTGTCGCTTCAGCACTGATGATGTCAGTTTCAGCTCATGCAGCGACTAAACAGCAAGTTGTTAGCCACTACGCTGACGTAGCTCATGCTGTTTTCGCAGATTCTCACACTACGGCTAAAGCCTTAGATAAAGCGCTAGATGCACTGATTGCTAACCCGTCAGATGCCACACTAAACTCAGCCAAAGAAGCTTGGCTTGCGGCGCGTGTCCCTTATCAGCAGTCTGAAGTGTTCCGTTTTGGTAACGCAGTTGTTGATGATTGGGAAGGTCAACTTAATGCATGGCCTCTTGATGAAGGTCTAATCGACTACGTTAATGCGGACTATCAATACGAGCTTGGCAACGAAGGTGCACAAGCGAATATTGTCTCCAACACCCAAGTACGTGTTGGCGCAGATGTCATTGATGCATCGACAATCACTCCACAGCTACTTGCAGATCTAAACGAAATTGGCGGCTCTGAAGCTAACGTTGCAACGGGTTACCACGCAATTGAGTTTCTACTTTGGGGACAAGACCTAAATGGCACATCGACAGGTGCAGGTGAGCGTCCATACACAGATTTTGCCTATGGTGACCAGTGTACTAACGGCAACTGTGACCGCCGTCGCGAGTACATCAAAGCGGCTTCACAGCTGCTTATCCAAGATTTGGCTTGGATGACAGGTCAATGGGAAGCAGATAAGGCGGGTAACTATCGCTCTGAACTACTGGCCCAATCATCAGATGATGCGCTACGCAAGATGATGTTCGGCATGGGATCGCTATCACTTGGTGAGCTTGCGGGTGAGCGTATGAAAGTTGCACTTGAAGCAAACTCGACAGAAGATGAGCACGATTGTTTCTCTGACAACACCCACAACTCTCACTACTACAACGAGCAAGGCATCTACAACGTCTACACTGGCCTGTACATGCGAGCGGATGGTTCACTGCTTTCTGGCCCTAGCATTCATGACCTAGTAGAGAGTCGTGACAAGCAAGCGGCAAAAGAGATCCAAAAGCAGTTTGACCTAGCACGTGCTCAAGTTGGGCAATTGGTGACATCTGCTGAGAAAAACAATGTGCATTTTGATCAGTTGATTGCCTCTAACAACGCGCAAGGTAATGCGCTAGTTAATGAAACAATTATTGCGCTTGTTTCACAAACAGCAGCTATTGAGCGCGCTGCAAAAATTGTCGGTATCAACAGCCTAAACCCAGATACTGCTGACCACGATTTTTAATCTAACCGCTCTATATTAAAAAAATGACAAGGACTCCTTAAGTGAAGTTTATCTGCACTTAACGTGAGTCCTTTCGTCGTCACTGGAAGACTTCAAGATGTATAAAAAAATAATTCTAGCCAGCCTGCTTATCGCACCTCTTGCGAGCGCTTATGAGACCAAATCAGGTGGTGACACCACGGTGAAAAAAGAGGGTGCCAACGCATATTCTATGCCTGCAAATAATTTGCCTATGTCTTCTCGTCTAGATTTTAGTGTGGGCAACAGTTTCTTTCGTAACCCTTGGGTACAAGCACCAGCATCGACCGATGCCCGAGATGGCTTAGGGCCACTTTTTAATACTAATGGCTGTCAGAACTGCCACATCAAGGATGGTCGTGGGCATCCACCAGAGCCAGGTGAAGCGCAGGCAGTCTCCATGCTGGTAAGGCTGAGTATTCCAGCCGTAACCAAAGAGCAGCAGCTCGCCGTGATTAATGGCGGCGTTATCCCTGAGCCAACCTACGGTGGTCAACTGCAAGACTTCGCCATTACCACCGCTACGCCTGAGGGTAAGATCTATATCGAATACAGTGATGTTCCAGTGACATTTGCCGATGGTGAAACCGTTGTGCTTCGTAAACCTACTGTGACTATCAAAGATTTAGCCTACGGAGAAATGCATCCTGATACCTTGATGTCGGCTCGTGTCGCTCCTGTGATGATTGGCCTAGGACTGTTAGAAGCCATTCCTGATAGCACTTTGGAGCAAATGGCTGATCCTGAGGATACCAACGGCGATGGAATATCGGGCAAAATTAACCGAGTTTGGGATGTGCGCAAGCAAGCCTTAGCGAACGGTCGCTTTGGTTGGAAAGCAGGCCAGCCAAACTTAATGCAACAAAACGCTGGCGCTTTTAATGGTGATTTAGGTCTAACCAGCAGCCTTTTCCCGAATGAAAACTGCACCGACAAACAGTCTGTTTGCGCAGAACTTCCTAATGGCGGCTCACCAGAAGTGAGTGACAAGATCCTTAATTTTGTAGAGTTTTATACTCAGCATCTTGCGGTACCAAAACGTCGCAATACCAAAGATCCTCAAGTGATCAAAGGTCAAGCCTTGTTTGCAGAGGTTGGCTGTCAGAGCTGTCACGCAGTCAATATTAAAACCGCCAAACTTGATAACTTACCAGCGTTATCTGAGCAAACCATTCATCCATACACCGATTTACTGCTTCATGATATGGGAGAGGGCCTTGCAGATAATCGTCCTGAATACCTAGCCAATGGACGAGAATGGCGTACCCCAGCGTTATGGGGTATTGGTTATACCCAAGAGGTGAACGGTCACACTTACTTCCTTCACGATGGTCGAGCCAGAAACTTGATGGAAGCGATCTTGTGGCATGGTGGTGAAGCAAAACCTGCCCAAGAGCGAGTGCTCAACCTTGCAAAACAAGATCGCGATGCCTTGGTCGCATTTCTAGAGTCGTTGTAAGGAGAGGGTATGAAAACGAATTTCTTGATAGCCACAACGTTGCTGGCCTCGTCTTCAACGCTGTTTGCAGCAACTCACCCTAGCGATGCAGTGTTTACCATCCAACAGGCTTCTTCCAAGGTTTTGGTTGAACGAGCTGCGGCTCTTGAGTCATCACTACATGCCTTCTGTGATGCAAACAGTCACGATGTGAGTGCGGTTAAAACAGCTTGGCAACAAACCATGGCGGCTTGGATGCAGCTACAAGGTCAACAACGTGGACCACAAGCAGCGCTCGATAAAGCGTGGAACGTTCAGTTCTGGCCAGACAAAAAAGACACCACTGGTCGTAAAATGCTGGGGCTTGTTCGTCAAGATGGGCAAGTGACTAGAGACGATATTTTGCAAGCCAGTGTTACCGTACAGGGCTTGGGTTCGATAGAGTGGTTGCTATATGATTCTCGTTCACCACTGACAACAGATAAAGCAGCGTTTTGTCGCTTATCAGGACCTATTTCTCAAGCGCTCTCTTACAACGTGGGCGTGATAGATGAAGCATGGCAATCCAACCCTTGGCTCAAGCTCGATGATAAACACTGGACTAGCGAATACGTCAGTATGCTGTCGCACCAGATTGAATATAGCGTCAAGAAGATGAGTCGCCCGCTGGCCAAAGTGGGGAAACCACGTCCTTACTTTGCTGAGTCATGGCGTTCTACAAGCTCACTTGCCAACTTAGGTTCCAATATTGATGCCATTGCTAACCTCTATTACAACGGTGGGTTGGAAGCCACACTGCGAGCGAAAGGTCATCAGGAACTCGCTCAAAGCTTAAGCTACAACATTGACCAACTAGTCGAGCATTGGCCTCGCCAAGACAAGATGTTTGACCTGTTGAAAACCAAGCAAGGCTACCAAAAAGTATTGATGTTAAGTAACCAACTAGAGCTGGTGGACATTTTAATCAAAGATGATGTTGCGATTGCTTTGGGGGTCGTAGTAGGGTTTAACTCAACCGATGGTGACTGATATTGCACGCCGCCGACTGCTCCAGTCGGCGCTTTTGGGCACCGTGTTTCCGTACTCAGCACTTGCGAGCGACAAGGCGTCTTCTCAACCTGCATTAATTGGTTGCGCTTGGACGAGCCGCGATCGGTTTAAAGTGGTAGTAGCCGATCGATACGGTCAACCGATACACTTGGTGCCCTTACCAGCACGTGGTCACGGGGTCGCAATAGCGCCACAAGGCTCCCAGGCCATTGCGTTTGCTCGCCGCCCAGGGGACTTTTTTATGCCGTTTGATTACCAAACGGGTGTGTCACAACCTTTGGTGGTAGCAGAAAGCAATCGTCACTTTTATGGTCACGGTGTATTCAGTCACGATGGCAAAACGCTATACGCCACCCAAGGAGACAAGAAGACCAGTCGAGGCATCATCGGCGTCTACGATGTGGAGCGAAACTACCAGAAGGTTGATGAATGGACAGGCTTTGGTATTGGTCCCCATGAAATCATTCGCTTGCCAAATGACCATTTTGCAATTGGTGTCGGTGGGGTACATACCCGAGGTCGCACTCCGCTAAATCTTGATGAGATGGAACCAAGCCTTAGCTATTTGAACCCAAAAGGGCAGTTGGTTGAGCAAGTAGGATTGGAAGATAACAAGCTGAGCATTCGTCATCTTTCCTTTGACAACAGCGGTCGAGTGTTTTGCGGTCAGCAGTATCGGGGAGACCCAGACGATTACCCATCACTCATTGCCATTCACCAAAGAGGTGGTGCGCTACAACAGTTGAATGCAGAGCCAGAGCAATGGGCTCGATTTAATCACTACATTGCCAGCATTGCGTCGGATGATAAGTGGTTAGTTGCCACTTCCCCTAGAGGAGGGTGCTATGGTATTTGGGATCTTGAAACTCTAGATCTGGTCGAGTTGTCATCTTTGCCTGATGCATCAGGTGTCGTGAGATTTGATGATGGATTTTGGCTCAGCTCCGGCGCTGGAAGAATTGTGCAAACACAAACGTCTAAATCTCAAGAAGCGTCTCATGAAGTGTCTCAAAAGTTGTCCCACAAGGTATTTTCTTCACCGATTCATTGGGATAACCACTGGAATGCAATAAAAGTCACCGAATCGTCATAAAGTTGGTGAAATCTTTGCCATACTCTAAAGGTCTGCTGAATAAGTGCGGACCTTTTTGTTTTTTGTGGCGAGGAGAGAATCAATGAGATCAAAAACAGTCCTGTTTTTTGTCCTGCTTTGCTTGCCACTGACAGGTTTTGCCTACAACCACCAACAGGCGCTGTTTTGGGTGGCTAGCCATGTGCCTCAAGGCTCGGCATTGCTTCATCACCAACAAGTGGCTGATGTATACGCTGCAAACCAGTTTCAACCTATTTGGTATCAATACAAAACATTGCAAGCGTTTGAAACGCGTCTTGAGTTTATCGCTCTGGCGGATGTCAGCGATCACTTCTATCAGCGCTTACTAGAGCTAAAACAGGCCCGCCAGCAAAACCGTTGGCAAGAATATGACGTGCTGGCAACGGATACCTTGCTGAGCTACATCAGTTATGCTGAAAACTCTCCAGAGTTAGGTAAAGGTTGGTTCTTTGGCGGGCGAGTTGAACACATCCCTGATCCTAGTGTTTTGGCGCTTGAAGAGCTCAAGCCAGTGATCCAATCGGATAACCTGCTGATATATATCAACCAGTTAGACAGTGCCAATAAAGATTACGACAATTACTTGATTGCAGCGCAAGCGATGCAGCCACTGACTGAAAGCTATCTCGCTAAGTATCGCCAGAACAAGCGACTGCTGCGTCGTGGCGACAAAATGAGTTTTAAGCCAGAGTTAGTGGCCCGCTTACAGTCAGTGGGCATTGATGTTGCCGCCATCGATGGCGACAACGGTTGGTTTGATAAAGAGCTTGAACACGCCGTTATTGCATTTCAAAAGCTACATGGTTTGAAACCAGATGGAGTGATTGGTCCAAAAACTCAAAATTGGATCAATAAGAGTGTTGAGAACAGAATTCGTCTGGTCGCATTGAATGCGCAGCGGCTACGAATTTGGCCAACTCAGCGTGACCACATTATATTGGTCAACATCCCACAATATGAGATGGCATTTTGGCGAGGCGGAGAGCAAGTATTTGAGTCCAATGTGATTGTGGGCAGGCCATCGCGTAAGACTCCACTTATCGATACTCGCATGAATGCGGTAATTTTAAACCCCGGATGGAATGTGCCGCGCAAAATCATGGTCAAGGATATCTTGCCAAAAGCGTTTGATAGCGTTGAATATCTAAGCGAGCACAACTACGAGATAGTCAGAAGTTGGCAAAATCGTGAAGTTTTGGACCCTCAAAATGTTGATTGGGATAACTTATCACCAAACTCATTCCCCTACCGATTAAGACAAACATCGGGGCCGTATAACGCCCTTGGACGCTACAAATTCAATACGCCAAACAAGAATGCTATCTTCTTGCATGATACGCCAGCAAAGAACTTGTTTAACGAGCACCGCCGTGCTTTTAGCTCCGGCTGCATTCGGGTTGAACGTTCAGCTCAGCTAGCGGATTTCTTGATGGCTGAGCTGGCGGTTAAGCCTGTAGACCCTTCTTCACTTGAGCCGAGTGAGACAAAATCAGTCTCTTTGAGGCAGCGCATCCCTGTGCATATCATCTACCAAACTGCGTGGATTGAGCAGGGGCAAGTACAATATCGTGATGACGTGTACAAATATGACTTTCTGAGTAAGAGCTCAAATTTTGACGCAAAAATGACTAAGATTGTCGATTTGAATAAATTGCTTACTGCTCAATAACTAACCTCTAGTTCTATAAATAAATGCCACTTTTCGCCGTTTGACCGATGGATTTTTAGTCTGTAGGGTCTCGATTTTGCATTGTTTGTAATATCAGGATCGACAGAAGTAAACGAAATCATGGCTTATCAAGAATTAACACGTAGACGCTTTATTCAAATGGCTGGCATTGGTGCCACAGCGGCAACTCTTTTCCCTACTCAGGCTTTAGCGAGTTTGGCTCAAAAACCTCGCATTCTTGCTTTCAACCACCTTCATACTGGTGAGCGTCTAGAAACCGAATATTTTGATGGTACAAACTACATCAGTGGCGAGTTGTCTCGTATTGACCACATCATGCGCGATTTCCGCCGCAATGAAGTGCATTCAATGGACAAATTACTGATTGACCAAATCTCTACCATTCAATCCATGCTTGGCACAACCAATGAAGTGCAGATCATCGGTGGCTACCGCTCTCCGGTAACCAATGAGATGCTTCGTGGAAAGTCTTCAGGTGTAGCGAAGAAAAGCTTTCATATGCTAGGACAGGCAATTGATTTCCGCATCGAAGGTGTTCAGCTTTCAAAAGTGCGTGATGCAGCTCGAGCGCTTAAAGCTGGTGGTGTAGGCTACTATCCGAAAAGTGACTTCCTGCATATCGATACCGGTTCTGTTCGTTCTTGGAACGGCTAACTTTCTCCCTGTCGAACCCTTGTCAAACTAGGTGGCAAATGTCATAGTCTTGCCACCTTAACTGACAACAATGAGTCTTTCGATGGCGCTTAAATACCAGATCGTTCCGGTCACTTCTTTTTCTCAAAACTGCTCAATTCTTTGGTGTGATGAAACCATGAAAGGTGCTGTCATTGACCCGGGTGGCGACGTCAAACAACTTGTCGCTGTGATCAAAGAGCTTGGCGTTGAAGTAGAGAAAATTCTGTTGACTCACGGTCACCTTGATCACGTGGGTGGGACTGAAGACTTGATGCGTGAAGTCGGTTGTCCAATCATCGGCCCGCACAAAGAAGATAACTTTTGGTTGCAAGGTCTGGAAGGTCAAAGCCAGATGTTTGGTTTCCCACGTACCGAAGCGTTTGAACCTGATCAATGGTTGGATGAGGGTGACGTTGTCACGGTTGGTAATCAAACCTTATCTGTATTGCATACACCGGGTCATACGCCGGGCCACGTCGTGTTTTTCAGCGAAAGTGCACAGCGCGCGTTTGTGGGTGATGTTCTGTTCGCAGGTGCTATTGGCCGTACTGACTTCCCGAAAGGCGATTTCAATACTCTGATCGACTCGATCAAAACCAAGCTTTGGCCACTGGGTAAAGAGGTTACGTTCATTCCTGGCCACGGTCCTGAATCTACGTTTGGTCATGAGCGAGCAACCAACCCTTTCGTTGCTGATGAAATGCCGCTTTACTAAACTAGGCTATGCTTCTGTAGATGGCGCTGCTGCCTTGTAGCGCCGTATCAATCCGACAAACTCGTCAATATCTCTCTCTAAATCGCTCTGAGCGATAAAAATGTCATAACCGAAGAATGCTCTTTGGTGACGCATTCTGTTTGCTAGCATGGCTTGTAGGCCAGTATACACTTGACCGTCATTGCAGATGTAGTCTTGAGAGTCGAGCACTATGTCTTCAAAAGCTACCTCATTGCCCGCTTGTTTCATGCCTAAATAGAGTAGGGAACGCTGTTCAAGCAAGATTTGTGTCGCGATGCGAGGGCAAATACTTTCTAAATAGTGGCAGTAATTGTTGAGTTTGATGCCAATCCACGGCAAAGGCTGATGCCAGCCCTCTTGTTGATAAGTGCACACGCCAATCTGCTCTACGTCTTGCCAACGTATCACCCAACCGCCTTTGAACAGGTGCTGCTGAAAGTGAGTATCGGTGAGGGTGTAGCCAACGCGAGCTTTTTCAATCATGACGTAGGTAAAACCGCCGATAAACAACACACCAACCAGTGACATCAAGGCTTGGGGGATTCCCGGTGACAAGATCAGCAAAAAAGCACTGATGAGTCCAACAAGCGACAGCAGCACTTTGCCCGTCGGTGAGCCGAAACGAAATGGAATGTTACTGAGTTGAAGCGTTCGCATAGCTAAACTCCTTCTTAGCTGATTAAATTGTAACCTACTAAGGGGCATTTCCCCATTTTTCGCCGGAATTTGGCTCCGAGACTACAAATTGCCGTTCATTTTTGGTATAAATCGCGCTTCCAAATTTTCACCACTGCGCCGAATGCAGTGAAACGGAGAGATACTCGATGAGACTTGCACATAAGCGTAAGGTGCAGATGAAGCTGCAAAAGCGTATTAAAGCAGTAGCAGCGACCACTGCTAAAACCACAACGAAACCAGTAGCTGAGAAAGCGGCTGCGGTTAAACCAGCAGCACAACCAGCAGCTGAGAAAGTTGTAGCAGTGAAGAAAGCAGACGTAGCTCTGACACCTAAGCAGCAACAAGTACTCGATATCGTTGCTCAAAACGCAGAAGGCATTAACCCTAAAGGTATCGGCCTTGCTGCTGGTCAAGAAGACGCAAAAGCGGCTTCTTGGGCGACAGGCGCTCTGAAAAAACTTCTAGAAGAAAACCTAGTAGTAAAAGAGCAGCTATCAGGTAACAAAGTTATCTACAAAATGGTGTAATCGCTGATTCAGTGACTTCACTATTTGCGTTTATTCGCATAAAGAGACCTCGCTTAAGCGAGGTTTTTTTATGTCTGCTTGTCGACTTGGTCACAAACTCATCAACTCTTGTTAATATTTTCAACGGGTGACTACGTAAGTAGTAACTGATATTAGGTACGCCATATGCTTTGAAGAAGATCACCTATATCAACCACTTTTCCCTCCTATATCGATATCTCCTACGTATAACTACGTAATTCTAACTAGGTAGTGGTTAGATCCAGATGTAACGTGATTGCGTGTTCACGCTGATTTTCACTTTGCTAAACATGGTTCATCTTTACTCTCGAACAAGGGTATTCACTTTGAACACCCAGATTAAGCGATCAAGGACAGAGTAATGAATGTGATCAATCAATCAGTAAAACGAGTGATGAAATCTACATTAGTTGCATTGGCAGCGACTATCACTATCGCCACTTCACCGATGGCATCGGCTGAAAAAGTTTACCGCCTAAAACTGGCAGAAACTTGGGGACCAAACTTCCCAGTGTTTGGCGATGCGACCAAAAACATGGCTGCAATGGCAGAAAAAATGTCAAACGGCCGATTACAAATTCGCATCGACTCAGCCAACAAACATAAAGCCCCGCTAGGCGTGTTTGATATGGTGAAGTCTGGTCAATATGACATGGGCCACTCTGCGTCTTACTACTGGAAAGGTAAAGTACCAAACACTTTGTACTTCACTTCTATGCCTTTCGGTATGACGCCTGCCGAGCAATATGCTTGGTTCTACCACGGTGGTGGTATGGAGTTGATGGAGCAAGTTTACACGCCTCACAATCTACTTTCGTTCCCAGGTGGTAACACGGATATTCAGATGGGCGGTTGGTTCCAAAAAGAAATCAACAGTGTTGAAGATCTCAAAGGTCTGAAAATGCGCATTCCGGGTTTTGCGGGTGAAATCCTAGCTGACCTTGGCGCTAAGCCAACCAACATCGCACCAGGAGAGCTATACACTTCTCTAGAGCGTCGTACTATCGATGCACTTGAGTGGGTTGGCCCTTCTCTTGACCTTCGCATGGGTTTCCACAAAATTGCACCTTACTACTACACAGGTTGGCATGAGCCAGCAACCGAGCTTCAGTTCCTAGTGAACAAGCGTACTTGGGACCGTCTACCTGAAGACCTACAAGAGATCTTGCGTGTAGCAATGCGTACAGCGGCATACGACATGTACGCTCAAGCGACGCACGAAAGTGGTAAGAACTGGGTATCTATTAAAACTGACTACCCGAACATCCAAGTAAAAGATTTCCCTGCAGAAGTAATCACTGCACTGAAGGCATCAAACGACAAATTGCTTAAAGAGCGCGCTGCGGCGGATGAACTTGCTGCTGAGATCCAAAAATCTCAAGCGGACTACTTGAAACAAGTTCGCTCGTGGACTGATATTTCTCACCGCGCCTACTTAAACAGCTCAACTGATTAACTTGAATACTAACAAGCGGTGAACTGCTCCTCCCCTTTCCAAGGGGAGGCTGGGAGGGGTTCTGAATTGGCTCGCCAACAGTACACTCGGTAAGTTAAAAGCAGAACCCCCACTGGGCATGTCCCTCCAGTTCCCCCTTGGAGAAGGGGGAGAGATATACCTCACTTGCGTTGAGTATTCAAAGCTACAAAGCCCAAGAAAAACTTATTAAAACAATAGATTTCCAACGGAGTATGGGATGAGAAATCTAATCTATTTAGAACGTATATTTAATCGCATAGGCGATGTACTGGGATGGATTTCCAGCATCTTGTTCCTACTGCTTCTCGCAAACGTAGTGTATGACGTCATCATGCGTTATGCCTTCAATGATGTATCTATCGCATTCCAAGAGATGGAATGGCACCTGTTTTCCGCAGTGTTTTTACTTGGTGTGCCATACGCCATTAAAGCAGGCGGACACGTTCGAGTGGATATTTTTTATGAGCGTTTATCACTCCGTGCACAAGCCATTATCGACATTTTGGGTACGGTTTTGTGGCTCATCCCATTCTGTTTACTGGTGGCTTGGTTTGGTATCGACTTTGCCAAAGAAAGCTACTTATTAGGCGAGACCTCGGGCGATCCAGGTGGTCTACCTTATCGCTGGATCATTAAAGCGATGATCCCAGTATCGTTTACCTTGATGGCGTTAAGTGGCGTGGGACTGATGCTGCATTCGTTGAACAAGATATTTAACCCACGTCTTCTCTATAAGTCTGAGCAGTAAGGAGCAACACCATGATAGGGATAGTAATGTTTTTTGTTGCTCTGGTGGCGCTGTTAATCGGCTTTCCAGTAGCATTTACGTTTGGTGGTGTTGCACTTCTATTTGGTGTTTGGGCAGAAGGGATTGAGATCTTCGCCTTCATGCCATACCGAATCCAATCCATTATGGAAAACACCGTGTTGATGGCAGTACCACTGTTTGTTTTCATGGGGTTGGTTTTGCAAAAAACTCGTCTTGCGGAGCAGCTGCTTGAATCCATGGGACGTCTATTTGGCGGGGTTCGCGGTGGTATCGCAATCTCCACTGTGCTGGTAGGAGCGTTACTTGCTGCTTCAACAGGGGTGGTTGGCGCATCTGTGGTAGCAATGGGCCTTATCTCACTGCCGGTAATGCTCAAGTACAATTACGACAAAGGCCTCGCCTGTGGCACCATCTGTGCCTCGGGTACTTTGGGTCAGATCATTCCACCGTCGATTGTACTTATCCTGCTTGGGGATGTATTGGGCGTGCCAGTGGGTGACTTATTCCAAGCGGCGATTGGCCCAGGTTTAGCACTGGTAGCGGCGTACATCCTGTACATCCTTTACTACGCTTACCGCCACCCAGAAGCGGCGCAAGCGATGGAGCGTGATGACTCTATTAGCCGTTCTCAAGAAATCAAAGACGCATTGAAAGCTGTGATCCCGCCACTTGCACTTATCATCGTAGTGTTAGGTTCTATTTTCGCAGGGGTTGCAACCCCAACAGAGTCTGCGGCTCTGGGCGGCGCAGGGGCTATTGTACTTGCACTTTTATACCGCCAGTTTAGCTGGAAGATGATCTATGCAGCGGCAGAAGAAACAGTAAAAGTAACGGCAATGGTGTTTGCTATCTTGCTGGGTGCAACGGCATTCTCGATGGCCTTTACCTACACCGGTGGTGATTACTTAGTTGAAGAGTGGATGTTACAAATCCCAGGTGAGAAATGGGGCTTCCTGCTGATCACCATGCTAGTGATTTTAATCCTTGGTTTCTTCATTGATTTCGTAGAGATCTGTTTCATCATCGTGCCAATTTTGGCACCAGTGGCAGAGATATTAGGTATCAACATGACTTGGTTTGCTATCTTGGTTGCGATGAACCTACAAACCTCGTTCTTAACCCCACCATTTGGTTTCAGCCTGTTCTATCTAAAGGGTGTGGCGCCAAAAGGGGTGACGACTCAAGACATCTACCGCGGTGTAATGCCATTTATCTTTATTCAGATAGCGGTACTTGGCTCACTATTGGCGTTCCCTTCATTGTATGGAATGTGATCGATTTCGATAATGTGACAGCTAGGTTTCTAGCATGTTATGAAAGTTGATAAAGTTAAACGGTCTAGGAGCAGTGCTAGGCCGTTTTTGTAGGGAAATTATGCCGTTAAAAGCCAAGTTAATCTTGCTGACTCTATTACCTCTAGTATTGGTTACCGCCAGTATTGGATGGATATCTATGCATCAAGCAAAATCCCTCGGTGAGCGTGAGTTGGAAACCTTGCGCACCAGTTTAATGTCCTCACGTGAGCAGTCGCTACGTGACACCGTTGACATCGCTTTTGACTCAATTGGACATATCTACAATGACCCGACTTTGTCCGAGGCTGAGGCAAAGCAAAGGGTGAAAAGTATCTTAAACCTTTTGCGTTATGGTACTGATGGCGATGGGTACTTTTTTGCCTACGATCATAAAGGGACTAACTTAGTTCATCCAATACTGCCCGATTTGGTAGGGCAGAACTTACTGCATATTGAAGACCGAAACGGTGATAGGCTTATCGAAGAGCTACTAAAAGCCGCTCAGCAAGGGGGTGGTTTTCATCAATATCTATGGCAAAAACCTTCCACAGGAGAGACCGTCCCTAAGCTCAGTTACGCAGCATGGCTCGACAAGTGGCAATGGATGATTGGAACAGGCGTCTACATAGAAGACATCAGTCAAGAAATCGCCAAGATGCAGGCGGAGATCAATCACAACGTGAACACAACAGTGTTTTCTATTGTGGTGATTTTGGGTGTCACGGTATCGGTCATTATTGTTCTGACACTCGCAGTTAATTTGCATGAGCATCGGGTGGCGGACAAAAACCTTAAAGAACTTGCACATCGAACCGTGATGTTTCAAGAAGATGAGAAAAAGCATCTTGCTCGTGAACTGCACGATGGGATAAATCAGTTGTTGGTTTCAGGTAAGTGTCATCTTGAGTTGGGAATGGCTGGGGTTGAAGCACCAAACCAAGAGCACTTAGCGAAATCTCGCCATTCGATCCAAACGGCTATCAATGAAGTACGAAGAATTTCACACAACCTTCGCCCAAGTGTGCTGGATGATATCGGTTTGGAATCGGCGCTAACGATTTTGCTCAATGACTTTGCATCCCACACTCAAATAGCAATTGAAACAGCGTTAGATACCCAAGCAGGAAAACTGCATACCGAAGTGGCGACGACTTTATACCGTGTTGCCCAAGAGTCGCTGACCAACATTGAAAAACATGCTCAAGCAACCAAGGTTGAGTTGCGCTTGCAGCAGATGGGTGATCACCTACAGATGATAATTCGCGACGATGGGCAAGGTTTTCAACTATATTCAGCTAAGAATAAGAAAGGCATTGGCCTGAGAAATATGAGAGAGCGAGTGGAGTTTATTGGCGGCGAATTTGAAATTCACAGTGAGCCAAGTATTGGCACTGAGATCGCCGTGCTGCTCAACTTACGAGGGAATGTACGATGAGTGACACCATCAAAGTAGTGATTGCAGATGATCACCAAGTGGTCTTAGATGGATTTATTGCCCGTTTGGCATTAGAGCCCGACATTGATGTTATTGGCACTGCCAGTAACGGGGTTGAAGCATGTGAAATCGTCAAACTGCAAAAGCCTGACGTGGTGCTGATGGATATCAGCATGCCAGTGATGAACGGCATCGATGCTACCAGATTGATCCGAGAGAGCGCACCCGAAACTAAAGTGCTTATGCTGACCATGCACGATAACCGTGAATACATCATGAAGGTGATGCAAGTTGGGGCGGTGGGTTACATGCTCAAAGATATTTGCGCCACTCGTATGGTGCAGGCGATTAAAACGGTTAACCAAGGTGCAACTTACTTTTGTGAAACTGTAACCCAAACCTTATTCACTCAGCAGGTTGCGCCAGCACCAACCACCAGTAATCCTTTGACGAGGCGAGAAGAGTCGGTGCTCAAGCTGGTGGCACAAGGGTGTAGCAGCAAGAAAATTGCGACGATGCTAGATATTAGCTATCGAACGGTAGAGACTCATCGTCAGAACATTAAACACAAGCTCGACCTTCATTCGACGGCGGAACTTGCGAAATACGCCTTAGAGCAGGGGATAAGCGATTAGCTTATTCTTCTGCTTTGGTTAAGCTACCAATCTCCAGCATAGGTACTACATCGATGTTCTCAGCATTCATCATGCTGGAGATGCGTTGTACCGACGAGAGCAGCAAACTTTGTTCCCACTCTTCAAGCTGTTGATATTGTCGAATGAAGTTCTCTTGCAATGGCAGGGGAGCTTCAGCTAATACTTCTTTGCCTTTATCCGTAAGATAAGCGTGCACCTTGCGCTTGTCAGTTTCACTTCTTTGCCTTTCGATATATCCATTTCTTTGCAGGCGGTCCAATATCGTTGTCGCCGTGGCTTGGCTCATATTGGTGTGATTCGCCAGGCTACGAATCGTTACTTCACCCAGCTGCTCAATGGAGCGCATCAGGATCAGTTGTGGTCCGGTTAGCCCTGATTCCTTACTCAATTTCTTTGAGTGTAAATCAATGGCGCGAATGATCTGGCGGAGGGATATGAGTACTTCTTCGTGCTTTTCCAATCTGAATTACCTGAACATACTAATACCTGCTCTAAGTCGTTGAGAGCGGTATAACAAATACATAGCATCTTTAAGCGATTTTGGGCTGGCTAAGCTAACCCAGTTTGAGAAGAAAACAAAACAAATTTTATGATTTATGTCGAATTCAACCATACTGAATAAGACAAAATGCTTCGTGTTCTAAATAAATTAATTATGACGCTAGTGTGAATTATAGTCACTCGGACGGTATAAGTGCCCAATGTCGCTCAAAAAAGCGACTTTGCACTAGAGGTAAGTATGTGGAGTGTGTACCATGAGCACGAAATTTGGTGGTGAAATAGTATGTTCACTAAGTATTAATGACCATACCAATTCACCTCTTTAGCTCATAGATGAGAGGTTACATGACTAAAGGGATCGATAAATACAGCATTGACAGCACTGACTATACCGTCGGTCAGGACAATGTGCAGAAGTGGGGTTTTGACGTTCATAACCCTGTATTTGGCGTTAGTGCAGGCTTCATTATCCTGTTTCTAATCGCTACTTTTTTGGTAGAACCAGAGACTGCAAAGGCAGCGCTCGATGGGCTTAAATTTAAGATCATCGCCCAGTTTGATGCTCTGTTTATTTGGGCAGGTAACATCTTTGTTATCTTCTGCTTGGCTCTAATCGTTTCGCCTTACGGTAAGATCCGTCTAGGTGGTAATGAAGCAACAGCCGATTACAGCTTCCTATCTTGGCTGGCCATGTTGTTTGCCGCTGGTATGGGCATTGGCTTGATGTTTTGGAGTGTTGCTGAACCAGTGGCATACTTTACAGGCTGGTATGAAACACCACTCGGCGTTGAAGCTAATACACCAGAAGCTGCTCGCTTAGCTATGGGTGCTACCATGTTCCACTGGGGTCTTCACCCTTGGGCGATCTATGGTGTTGTTGCACTTTCATTGGCATTTTTCACCTATAACAAGGGAATGCCGCTATCTATTCGTTCGATTTTCTATCCAATCCTAGGCGACCGAGCGTGGGGCTGGGCGGGTCATATCGTTGATATTCTAGCGGTACTTGCAACGCTGTTTGGCCTTGCAACATCTTTGGGTCTAGGTGCACAGCAAGCGGCAAGTGGTATCAACCACGTGTTTGGTATCGATGGCGGTATGTGGCTGCAAATTGTGGTTATCTTCTTGGTAACTCTATTGGCGGTAGTATCGGTACTGCGTGGCATTGATGGTGGTGTGAAAGTTATTTCTAACATCAACATGATTCTAGCCTTCATGCTGCTTATTTTTGTGGCATTGGTGAGCGCCGCCGTTGCGTTCGGTTCTATCCCAACCACTTTGATGGCATACATTGAAAACATCATCCCACTAAGTAACCCACACGGCCGTAACGATGAAGCATGGTTCCAAGGCTGGACTGTGTTCTACTGGGCTTGGTGGATATCATGGTCACCATTTGTTGGCATGTTCATCGCTCGTGTATCTAAAGGCCGTACTGTTCGTGAATTTATCGTAGCTGTTCTTCTTGTACCAACGACAGTAACTATTTTGTGGATGTCTGTTTTTGGTGGCATTGCGATTGATCAGGTTGTTAATGACATCGGCGTACTTGGTGCAAACGGTCTACGTGAAGTACCACTGGCTATGTTCGAGATGTTCGATGCACTGCCGTTTGGCACTGTGTTGTCTTTGATTGCTATCTTGCTGGTACTGGTGTTCTTCATCACCTCGTCAGATTCAGGTTCATTGGTTATCGATAGCATTACCGCTGGTGGTAAAGTCGATGCCCCTGTGGTTCAACGCGTGTTCTGGGCATTCATGGAAGGTGCAATTGCCGCGGCGCTACTTTGGATTGGTGGTACTCAATCGATACAAGCGCTGCAAGCAGGTGCGATTTCAACGGCACTGCCATTCACGTTTATTCTTCTATTGATGTGTGTGAGCTTGTTGATGGGGATGCGTACTGAGCGTGGATATCGGTAGGTAATTGTAAGTTGGGATATTAGATGTTTGAAAACACACCGAGAGATCGGTGTGTTTTTTTATGGGGGTGGGAATGGGTGCTGCTTTTATGTGGGGGCTTTTATCAGCTTAGCCAGTGGGAGGCGACGAAGCACGTATTAGGATATTTCGAATGAGTGGTGGATCACTATCTGACTGATTTGTTTGAGGATAATAGTAATGGTTACTTAGGATATGGGATAGTATGCAATTGGTTAAGAAGGCCTATAGTGTCAAGCAGTAGGTCAGATGTTATTTAATAACAAGGAAATAATTCGCAACTATGTTAACTTTGATCATATTACTACTTTTTCTAGGGATAGTTTTGTATTTTACAGTCGTTGTTGACATGTTTAAGCAAAAGCTATGGTTGGGATTTTTAGGTCTTTTCCTATTTCCTTTCACTTATTACCATGCGTTTAAAAATTACTCTGGTAATAAGCTTCGTATGGGGTTGCTCTTAGTTGTCACGACACTGCTACCTTTAACGTATATTCAACTAGAGCTTAGCGCCGCTAGAGATGAGTTGAAGCCTTTTTTAACTTCAGTAGATGCAAGTAATCTCCTCACTTGCTCCATAGAACCATCGGTTATGTCATCAGGAGGTATAACATTTTATACCTTGTTTTGTGCTAGCAAATTATCCAAAAACCTTAAATATACGAGTGAAAGCGAACTGGTCGATGTTTACTGGAAAAACATAATTCAACCTGCGTTATCGATTTATCGAGATAGCTTCGGGAAAATCGAGGGAAAAGGTGTAGTGATAGGCATAAAATCACCTTCAAGTTTGATAGCTTGCTACAAAATAGAAAATCCAGGAAATGTGATGGAAGCGTGGAGTTCTGGGCTGTCGGAACCGTGTGGGTAAAAGACTATTTAAACTATTTAAGGACACTCACTAAAACTCGATAACTTGGGTGGTGACAGTCAATCGGTGTTGAGGTCGAAGGAGGACCTCTATTATGGGAGCATGGAGTCAAGGTAACTTTGGAAATGACATTGCTAGTGACTGGGTATGGGAGTTGGAAAAGTCTAAAGGGTTAGATTTCTTACTGTCGCCTATTCTTGCTGTTTTGAATAACAGCGAGTACGTGGAAGCAGATACTTGCTGCGAGGCCTTGGCTGCATCTGAAGTAATCGCCGCAAGTTTCACCCGTGATTATTCCTTGATACCGGAAGAGGCAAGAGATTGGCTCAATCGTAAACAAGGCTGGCTATTTGGGAGTACGCCTAAAATAACTTCAGAACATGCCAAGTTGGCATTGGATGCCGTCCGTAAAATTTCTTCTGACTCTGAACTCCTAGAGCTGTGGGAAGAAAGTAGTGAAGATGGGGAGTGGAAAGGTGTGCAAAACGCACTCATCGCTAAATTAGATATAGCCAGTGAATCTAGTTAGGTTCAAGTTCATAATATATGGAATATTTTCCAAGGAGATGGTTTGCAAAAATTAATACTTAGAATAGCAATGGTATTGATATCGATGAGCCTAGTGGGCTGTGTTGGGATGAATGATGCACTAGAATTACAAAATGATTTTTACGCAGATCTATCTACGACCAATGCTGACCAACTGATACTGCACAAAGATTACTCTGTTAGTGTCAATCGAGGGCTTGCATCCACCCATTTCACCGCTCAAATACCTCAGGGTACTTACAATCCGATTGCTAGTTCATCTGGGCGTGTTTTCTTTCAAGCACCTAAAGGCTTCGTATATAGAAAAAATGGTAAGATCGAGTCTCAAGTAGGGGGTATTGTTCAAGTAGATGCTAGAGACAGCACTCGCTTTTATGTGTGGTATTTCTCTAGCAGACAAAGTGATGACTTTAGGGATTACCTAGAAGTACAACCTAATGGAGACTGGATACGAGACGTTAAGCCAGGCATCTATAATGTAGCGTCGAGACCATGGATCGAAGGAGATTTTAAAGTGGACCTTAGTTCACCTTCGAATTAATCGCTAATTTAAATTTCTTATCGCATATTCTTAATAAAGGACACACACTTAAAGTTACTTAAAGTTTTCGGTATATGTCCAGTATTACTTCTAAGGTGTAGGAAGTTTGCCAATGGTTTGGTAGGCTTAAGGTGTGAAGCTGTAGATAAAACGTCAGTTTACATGGAGAATAAATGGCATATTTTAGTATTTCCGAGGCAGCTGTTAGGTATGATGAGTTTCGACCGAAAGTTCATTGGGTTTAATAAAGGACAGGCACCAAAATCACCAAAATCACCAAAAAAAAATCTCACCAAGAAGGATAGTTTTTTGTTCCAGTAACAGTGAGGGAATTAAGAGGCATAGCCCATCGGGAAGTTAACTATGCCTACCGATGGTGGCAACCAAGTACATCAAACACCACAAATAGCCAGAATCAACTGGCATAACTAAAATTGACGTTCTAGCAAACTTTATTCGAGTGAATACAGGTGAATCTTAGACTTGTTGAGAGCCGCTTTTGCATACTCGATATGGCTCGCACTCCCCACAGCAGTCGCATGCGGTTTCTCTAGCTGAGTACACGCTTTCAACCATGCTGTTGAATCGATTTGTAGCCTATCCAATATAGAGGGGAAGCCACAATCCATTGAATATTTGCCTTCTCTAAACTGGCGAGCCGTCCAATCAACGAGTTCGATATAATCAATTAGCCGCAATGGAATACCATCAAGGTTTTCGTTGCTGGAAGAACCAACGAATGGATGTAAAAAAGGTGCGGTCGCTTGGTTCCGGTTCAGAGCTTCGATACGGACTTTTATCGAAGTAAAAGCTGAGTCTTCAGGGGTTTGAGCTACACCAGCCCTGACGGGGTTTAAATCTACGTAAGCCATCGCAGCAGCGAGAGCCTTTTCATCTAGTAGAGCCTGACTTTTAAAGCGGCTTTCCCAAAAATGGCCAGTGCAATTGTCCTCTCGATTCGCTTTGCAGGCGATGTCTTGGTTTAACTCCTTCATAAACCAACTCAGTGACCATAAACGTTCTCGCCATACCTCAATTATCTCAGAACATTTTTGTGCTTCCATTTGGCAGACGAGTTGCCCTTGCTGCCATTTCTGGATTAAGGCAGGTAGCTTGTGCTCCATTCCCCATCGCTCAACAATTTCTTTCTGAGTCAATGCCAGTGCTTTACGGCGATCTATGTGGAGCACAACGTGAAAGTGGTTACTCATCACTGCATAAGCACAAACATCAATGCAATACATGTGTGTAAGTGACAGAATTTTTGCTTCAACCCAAGCTCGTCGATGTTCATAACTAGTGTTAGTTACGCTATCAATCCCACATAGGAAGCCACGTCTAACGCAGCGAGACACACAATGATAGTAAGGTGTGGCATCTACAGCCACGAGCTGTTTTCTTGCAGTAGTCATAAGCCTATTAAGGTTTGCTGTTTAGGCTAACTGTAGCGACATAGAGTGGTAAAGAACGGGAGCAAAATTCCTGTTTGAATGAAATCAGCCTTTATTCATACTTTTGGTGTGTGTCCTGTATGAAAGAATAAAACATCACGATAAACATATCTAATTGCTTAGAGGAACAGCAATGAAAATTTTTATGATTTTTGTGTTGTCGATTTTTTTCTCAATACAAGCATGTGCTCAAGACCAGAAATTAGACCTGTTGCATAACGGGATGGTAGATAACTATCACTCTATAGATTCTAACTTACAAAACTAGCTATTTAAGGACACACACCAAAACTCAATAATTTGGGAGGTGACATTTAATCGGTGTTGAGGTCGAAGGAGAACCTCTATTGGGAATAATAAAAGAATAATAAAGGACAGGCACCAAAATCACCAAAATCAGGCACCAAAATCTCCAAAAACAAAATCTCACCAAGAAGGATAGTTTTTGTTCCGGTAACAGTGAGGTAATTAAGAGACATAGCCCATCAGGCAGTTAACGATGCCTCCCGATGGTGACAACCTGGTACATCAAACACCACAAACAGCCAGAATCAACTGGCATAACTAAAATTGACGTTCTAGCAAACTTTATTCGAGTGAATACAGGTGAATTTTAGACTTGTTGAGAGCCGCTTTTGCATATTCGATATGGCTCGCACTACCCACAGCAGTCGCATGCGGTTTCTCTAGCTGAGTACAAGCTTTCAACCATTCTGTTGGGTCGATTTGTAGCCTATCCAATATAGAGGGCAAATCACTATCCATCGCATATTTATTTTCTCTAAATCGGCGTGCTGTCCAATCAACGAGTTCGATATAATCAATTAGCCGTAATGGAATACCATCAAGGTTTGCGTTGCTGGAAGAACCAACGAATGGATGTAAACAAGGTGCGGTCGCTTGGTTCCGGTTCAGAGCTTCGATACGGGCTTTTATCGAAGTAAAAGCAGAGTCTTCAGGGGTTTGAGCTACACCAGCCCTGACAGGGTTTAAATCGACGTAAGCCATTGCTGCGGCTAGAGCCTTTTCATCTAGTAGAGCCTGACTTTTAAAGCGGCTTTCCCAAAAATGACCAGTGCATTTGTCCTCTCGGTTGGCCTTGCAGGCGATATCATAGTTTAGCTCCTTCATAAACCAGCTCAGTGACCATAAACGCTCTCGCCATACCTCAATTATCTCAGAACATTTTTGTGCTTCCATTTGGCAGACGAGTTGCCCTTGCTGCCATTTCTGGATTAAGGCAGGTAGCTTGTGCTCCATTCCCCATCGCTCAACAATTTCTTTCTGAGTCAATGCTAGTGCTTTACGGCGATCTATGTGGAGCACAACGTGAAAGTGGTTACTCATCACTGCATAAGCACAAACATCAATGCAATACATGTGTGTAAGTGACAGAATTTTTGCTTCAACCCAAGCTCGTCGATGTTCATAGCTAGTGTTAGTTACGCTATCAATCCCACATAGGAAGCTGCGCCTCACGCAACGAGATACACAATGATAGTATGGTGTGGCGTCTATAGCTACGAGCCGTTTTCTTGCAGTAGTCATAAGTCTATTAAGGTTTGCTGTTTAGGCTAACTGTAGCGACATAGAGTGGTAAAGAATGGGAGCAAAATTCCTATTTGAGTGAATTCAGTCTTAATTCATACTTTTGGTGTGTGTCCCACAAAGTTTCTACAAAGTTTTTTCCTATTTTTGAACCGCCTCGAAGTGAATAAGCGCCTGATTGACTATCTTGTGTCAAGACTCATTGATTGCAGGGATTGATTCTGTCATCGCTATTTGAGGCCTGTTAATCGTATCGAACATGCTTAATTCAAATTTTAGGAATAAATGAAAGTACTTATCGCAGGGGCAAGTGGATACATTGGCCGCCACGTTACTAAGGTATTCGTTGACGGTGGCTTAGACGTATCGGTTTACAATAGAAGTGACGGTATCCAGCATCCTGATGGCTCACCGAAAAAAGTCGATTCAGATTTTCTAGGCTACTTTGATATCGTCATAAACTGTGCTCGTCCACATTGGTCTGAGTTTTCGCCAGATGAAATTGCTGATATTGAATGCAAACTGCTTGAGCAGTTAGACAGCTATGCAGCCAAAGGATCCGTCAAAATACACACCTCAGGGATTTGGTTGTTTGGAAACGCCTCTACCCAAGATTTAAAAGCGTTTAGGTTGAAGCCGTTAGAAGTCGTTAAATTGGACGTTGATACGATAGCCTATGCTGTTCAGAAGAAATGGCATGTCGTTTACTGCCCGAGTTTAGTATACGGTGGTGAAAACTGTCAGTTGAAGCGAGCAATACAATCTTTAGCGGACCAAATGATGCAAGTTGCAACACCGTCTCTAGGGTATAACCAGTATATCCATGTTGAAGACATTGCTAGGTTCTATTTACTGTTAGCCGAACAGCAAGTTTTCGCTGTACAACATTTTATTGCTGAGATTGAGGGGTATAGTCCTGAAGCGTTTTCCCAGCTATTACTGGATTTTCGAGTAGTGAAAAAGGTTCACAAGGTTAACTGGAGTGAATTTGAGGAGATTTACGGAGCTTCGGCATTGGAGATCGAGCGGTTGAATCTTGAGCTTCCCGTCAGCCCGCTATTTGTGCCGACAGAGTCGTTGAAAAAGTACATTGAGAATTTTTCATGATGGGGAAGAGTCAGGAGTGTGGAAAACCGTCTAGCTAGCAATTTATTGCTATAAAGTGGTTTGCCTGTAGTACTGAAACGAAAAAGGGAGCCCATTTCCGAGCTCCCTTTTCAAACGTTTAGTGCTGAGAGAATTTTACGCGAATTTTGCTCTTGTCTAGCATAGTAAGGTTCAAACTCTTGATCGCCGCTTTCGCTTCTTCCTCATTAGGCATGTCGACAAAAGCGAAGCCTTTAGATTGTCCTGTTTCCTGATCTAGAACCAAGTCACATTGCGTTACTCTGCCGTGTTCAGAGAAAAGCAGTCGAACTTGGTGTTCGGTAGTGGTTCGGGCTAGATTGCGGACTAATATTTTCATAATTTTTTGCCTAGTTTAAATTGCGCCGCTATTGTCTCAGGTATCTCCATGTAAACCAAGTAGTGATGGCTGCTTTTCTAGTGATTGGTAAACTATTTAAGGACACACACCAAAACTCAATAACTTGGGTAGTGACATTTAATCAGAATAATAAAGGACAGGCACCAAAATCTCCAAAAACAAAATCTCACCAAAAAGGATAGTTTTTGTTCCGGTAACAGTGAGGTAATTAAGAGACATAGCCCATCTGGCAGTTAACGATGCCTCCCGATGGTGACAACCTGGTACATCAAACACCACAATCAGCCAGAATCAACTGGCATAACTAAAATTGACGTTCTAGCAAACTTTATTCGAGTGAATACAGGTGAATTTTAGACTTGTTGAGAGCCGCTTTTGCATATTCGATATGGATCGCACTCCCTACAGCAGTCGCATGCGGTTTCTCTAGCTGAGTACATGCTTTCAACCATGCTGTTGAGTCGATTTGTAGCCTATCTAATATAGGTGGGAAGTTACTATCCATAACATATTTGTCTTCTCTAAACTGGCGGGCCGTCCAATCAACGAGTTCGATATAATCAATTAGCCGTAATGGAATACCATCAAGGTTTTCGTTGCTGGAAGAACCAACGAATGGATGTAAACAAGGTGCGGTCGCTTGGTTCCGGTTGAGAGCTTCTATACGGCCTTTTATCGAAGTAAAAGCAGAGTCTTCAGGGGTTTGAGCTACACCAGCCCTGACGGGGTTTAAATCGACGTAAGCCATCGCAGCAGCGAGCGCCTTTTCATCTAGTAGAGCCTGACTTTTAAAGCGGCTTTCCCAAAAATGGCCAGTGCAATTGTCCTCTCGATTCGCTTTGCAGGCGATGTCATAGTTTAGCTCCTTCATAAACCAACTCAGTGACCATAAACGCTCTCGCCATACCTCAATTATCTCAGAACATTTTTGTGCTTCCACTTGGCAGACGAGTTGCCCTTGCTGCCATTTCTGAACCAAAGCAGGTAGCTTGTGCTCCATTCCCCATCGCTCAACAATCTCTTCGTGAGTCAATGCTAGTGCTTTACTACGATCGATGTGGAGTACAACATGAAAGTGGTTACTCATCACTGCATAAGCACAGACATCAATGCAGTACATGTGTGTAAGTGACAGAATTTTTGCTTCAACCCAAGCTCGTCGATGTTCATAGCTAGAGGAATAATAAAGGACAGGCACCAAAATCACCCCAAAATCACCAAAATCAGGCACCAAAATCTCCAAAAACAAAATCTCACCAAGAAGGATAGTTTTTGTTCCGGTAACAGTGAGGTAATTAAGAGACATAGCCCATCAGGCAGTTAACGATGCCTCCCGATGGTGACAACCTGGTACATCAAACACCACAAACAGCCAGAATCAACTGGCATAACTAAAATTGACGTTCTAGCAAACTTTATTCGAGTGAATACAGGTGAATTTTAGACTTGTTGAGAGCCGCTTTTGCATACTCGATATGGGTCGCACTCCCTACAGCAGTCGCATGCGGTTTCTCTAGCTGAGTACACGCTTTCAACCATGCTGTTGAGTCGATTTGTAGCCTATCTAATATAGGTGGGAAGTTACTATCCATAACATATTTGTCTTCTCTAAACTGGCGGGCCGTCCAATCAACGAGTTCGATATAATCAATTAGCCGTAATGGAATACCATCAAGGTTTTCGTTGCTGGAAGAACCAACGAATGGATGTAAACAAGGTGCGGTCGCTTGGTTCCGGTTGAGAGCTTCTATACGGCCTTTTATCGAAGTAAAAGCAGAGTCTTCAGGGGTTTGAGCTACACCAGCCCTGACAGGGTTTAAATCGACGTAAGCCATTGCTGCGGCTAGAGCCTTTTCATCTAGTAAAGCCTGACTTTTAAAGCGGCTTTCCCAAAAATGACCAGTGCATTTGTCCTCTCGGTTGGCCTTGCAGGCGATATCATAGTTTAGCTCCTTCATAAACCAGCTCAGTGACCATAAACGCTCTCGCCATACCTCAATTATCTCAGAACATTTTTGAGCTTCCACTTGGCAGACGAGTTGCCCTTGCTGCCATTTCTGAACCAAAGCAGGTAGCTTGTGCTCCATTCCCCATCGCTCAACAATCTCTTCGTGAGTCAATGCTAGTGCTTTACTACGATCGATGTGGAGTACAACATGAAAGTGGTTACTCATCACTGCATAAGCACAGACATCAATGCAGTACATGTGTGTAAGTGACAGAATTTTTGCTTCAACCCAAGCTCGTCGATGTTCATAGCTAGTGTTAGTTACGCTATCAATCCCACATAGGAAGCTGCGCCTCACGCAGCGAGATACACAATGATAGTAAGGTGTGGCGTCTATAGCTACGAGCTGTTTTCTTGCAGTAGTCATAAGTCTATTAAGGTTTGCTGTTTAGACTAACTGTAGCGACATAGAGTGGTAAAGAACGGGAGCAAAATTCCTATTTGAGTGAATTCAGTCTTAATTCATACTTTTGGTGTGTGTCCTACAAAGTTTTCTCTATTTTTGAACTGCCTCGAAGTGAATAAGCGCCTGATTGACTATCTTGTGTCAAGATTCATTGATTGCAGGGATTGATCCTGTCATCGCTATTTGAGGCCTGTTAATCGTATCGAACATGCTTAATTCAAATTTTTAGGAATAAATGAAAGTACTAATTGCAGGGGCCAATGGATACATTGGCCGCCACGTTACTAAGGTATTCGTTGGTGGGGGCTTTGACGTATCGGTTTACAATAGACATAGCGGTATCCAGCACCTTGATGGCTCATCGAAAAAAGTTGATTCAGATTTCCTAGGTTACTTTGATATCGTCATAAACTGTGCTCGTCCGCATTGGTCTGAATTTTCGCCCGACGAAATTGCTGACATTGAATACAAACTACTAGAGCAATTAGATAGCTATGCTGCCAAAGGAGCGGTCAAAATCCATACGTCAGGGATTTGGTTGTTCGGAAACGCTTCTACCCATGACTTAAAAGTGTTTAGGTTGAAACCGTTAGAAGTCGTTAAATTGGATGTAGATACAATAGCCTACGCTATTCACAAGAACTGGCATGTCGTTTATTGCCCTAGCTTGGTGTATGGAGGTGAAAACTGTCAGTTGAAGCGAACGATAGAATCTCTAACAGACCAAACGATACAAGTGGCAACACCATCTCTAGGGTTTAACCAGTATATTCATGTGGAAGACATTGCTAGGTTCTATTTACTGTTAGCAGAACAGCAAGTTTTCGCTGCACAACATTTTATTGCTGAGATTGAGGGGTATAGTCCTGAAGCGTATTCCCAGCTATTACTTGATTTTCGACTTGTGGAAAAGGTCCACAAGGTTAGTTGGAGTGAATTTGAGGAGATTTACGGAGCTTCGGCATTGGAGATCGAGCGGTTGAACCTTGATCTTCCCGTCAGCCCGCTATTTGTGCCGACAGAGTCGTTGAAAAAGTACATTGAGAATTTTTCATGATGGGGAAGAGTCAGGAGTGTGGAAAACCGCCTGGCTAGCAATTTATTGCTTTAAAGTGGTTTTGTCTGTAGTACCGAAATGAAAACGAGAAAGGGAGCCCATTTCTGAGCTCCCTTTTCAAACGTTTAGTTTAGTGCTGAGAGAATTTAATGCGAATTTTGCTCTTGTCTAGCATAGTAAGGTTCAAAGTCTTGATCGCCGTTTTCGCTTCTTCTTCATTAGGCATGTTGACGAAAGCGAAACCTTTAGATTGTCCTGTTTCCTGATCTAGAACCAAGTCACATTGCGTTACTCTGCCGTGTTCAGAGAAAAGCACTCGAACTTGGTGTTCGGTGGTGGTTCGAGCTAGATTGCGGACTAATATTTTCATAATTTTTTGCCTAGTTTAAATTGCGCCGCTATTGTCTTAGGTATCTCCATGTAAACACAAGTAGTGTTGGCGGCTTTTCTAGTGATTGGTGCAGACAACCCCATGGCTGCTCGACTTTAATTACTCTTTACCGCATTTTTCACAATCTCAGCAGCGCCTTTGAATAATCGCTGACTTTGTTGCTTGATACCAGCGGCCCCTTTGTGCTCATTTCGTCGACGATTAAGTTGTACCGCTTTCGCATGATCGCATTGTTCTTGGATCTCTTGTTCTAGGGCATCTAATCCAAATTGAGGCTTATCACTCGGTAGTGCCAAAGGGTAGATACTGGCAAACGAGAGTAATGACTGGTTATATTCCATGGCGGCGTTGATGGTTTTTACTTTCGGTTGAGCTTGGTCAGTCAAATCATAAGGTGGTGCCCACTCATTACTTGGCTTAAGGCCATCGATATGGTTTAACACCCCAATCACTTTGGCTCGTTTATGAGATTGGTGCTTCTTTTCTTGGTAATAGGCATCAATTTGCTCTCTAAGCTCAACATCTAACTGCCGAGCAGACTGGTTTGCTTTAAGTACCCATAACACCAAATCAGAATGAGTGATTTGTTCAAGCATGCTTTGCGTCATTTTAAGATTACCATCAAGGCCTGGCATGTCGATGATATTGAGCTGTTCTTCCCCGTCAAAGTGGCATTGGTAGCTACGGATATCATCGGTGGCGGGTAGGGCATCGACTTCTGCATTCACCTCTTTAAGTAGTGCATTGACCAAAGAGGATTTACCAGCATTCATTTGACCAACTACTGTGATACGCACGGGCTCAAGTGGGATGGCTTTCCGGGCTTTATCAGCTAGAGTTGCTTTGCTTGTTTGGATGTCACTGGATTCAATAGTAAACCGACCGCTATAAAGCTCTAGACTCAGTTTCGCAATTTCTTGCAAGAATGCTCGTTTAATATTGTGTTGCAGGTTCTTTGAGGCTTTGTCTTTAAGTGCGCCGAATAACTGGCTGCGCAGCTCAGATGCTACTGCCGCTGCTGGGTTGGCTGCACGAGCAAAGCGCCAAACATGCATTCCGTATTTAATGGCGTTACCCGCCTGTTCACCATACTTATCATTTTTGTCGTATACCCATTTCAGTTGGGAAACTTTGACTAAATCAATACCTGGTACGTGGGTGTGTAGTATCTTTCGATAGCGGCGGCTTATCTCCTCAAGTAGTTGCAACCCTTCAGGGAGCGTAAAATCCAACTCTTTTTTGCCATACGCTTGAGACATTTCGGCAGCAATCTCGAGGCCATGCTTTTTCAATGCGCTCCAGTCATTATCGAGGTCGAGTTTGTTTTTGATTGATGTATTGGCTTGTGACCAGAGCTCTAGTTCTGTCTCCGACCAATCGGAGGAGGCTTCGACAAAAACCTCTTCATTCGTCTCTTCAGGTACACGATTCTTACGCTGAGAACGTAGCCACAATCCGCGTGGGATCATCACCATCAGGCTAGATGCCAGTAAGAAGATCGCAAAATGCACCGCATAGCCGTGTGTGACAACGGCATATAGCCCAAAGCCTGATAGTACAATCAGTGGCAATAATAGGCCGACTAAGGAAAATGCCACCATACCACCAGCAAAGTGATTGATGCTTTTTGCTCCGTGTTTGAGTCTACTCATTATCTGCCACCTTCTTGCCAGTTTTGAATGCCGAACGATATAGCTGCTGGGCTTCCTCGTTACTGATCTGCTCTCCAATACTTTTTTTGTAGAAGTAATAACAGGCTGCACGTCCTAGTCCATAAGTGGTAGCGAAGCTAATAGCCGCCGCTGCTACAGCACCGACAGTTTGCCCATAAACAGGGAGCAGTTTGACCAGTTGTCTTGCACCAAGTTTTACTCCGTATTGAATACCAAAACTTGTCCCCAAGGTGGCAATCAGCTCGCTAAATGTATGCTTGTTCCATTCAACGCCATACTGAGCTGCCAAGCTATGCAACATCTTGGCTTGTACAGCGGGAACTGAAACTAACCCCACCACGGGGATAAAGTCGGAAGCACTCGCCGTTCCGGAGTACCATAAAATTTCATTCTCTAATAGATTGAAGTTGTATTCTTCTTGATTTGCATAGTCCTTTTCAAGCAATGTTCGCCCGACGATTGGTAGCATTTCCGCAAGCTCTTCAATGAGTTCTTCTTTATGGAAGAAGCTTTGATTATCGCAGTCGAAGTCTACTTCGATTGACTTTATACACTCTCCCCAGGCTTGTTCGAACTGCTCTTGGTTATGTTGAATCTTGCGTTGCCGATCCTGAGTTGCAACTGTATTTATCGCAGTATGTATAAGTAGTACTTGCTTAACTTTCTTCTGCTTTCGAATCAGTCTCAAGGCTTCGATAACCGAGCTTTGTTCTTGTTCATCGGCCTTAGCGATTATTAATAAGACATGGCCCTGTTCAGAGCAGGCAGCTATGTCTTCACTAGGATCATAGTTGGCTTCACCAAGCCCACGAGTATCGAGAAAACGAAGCACAGGGTGCTCTTGTGGGAAATCATAAGCGAAAGAGGTCATTGTGCACGGTGCAAACCCATCACCAACCTCTACTTCATTGTGGTTGGTCACAGCTTGAATAAGTGAAGACTTGCCAGCCCCAGTTTTCCCCAACAGCCAAAGAGTAGGAAGATGACGGTTTTGGTAGTCTTGCGCTGAAGAGAGGTCCGGGTTTTTGTCAGGATTAATAAATTTAGATATTGAGTCGAACATAACGAGATTAGTCAGCTATTTGGATTGTATGAGCGCAGTGCTTGTGTTGTAGATGACCATAAAACCTAATTGAGGCGGGGTCAAAACCTAGTTGAATATAATTGCCTTTCAAGTGCCTCTCGGAACAAAGCTTAGCTATATAAAGGAAGCTTCGGTTAGGAAGCTTTGGTGTGTGTCCCAATTAATTTGTGTGAGGAAGCTTTGGTGTGTGTCCCAATTAATTTGTGTGTGCCCTAATTTGGAGGGGGTAGTTTTTTATTGCTTTCTCAGGAATGCGTCTCATTGTATCGTGCGAGCACTGTACGCCTATGTGTGGGGTTTGATATGTTTGTTGTTAGGAAAAGTAGGATGTTGTTTGAATGATATGGTGTGGGCAAAGGTATGAAATTTTGGAACAAATTGCTGATGGTAGTATCCATCTCCTTGTTATGCGTTGGATGTGATCAGGGGACCAAGGTGCTCGCATCGAACTATTTACCCAAGTTTCAGATGGACAGTTACCTTCATGATCTCTTTCGCATCGGTTACACCGAAAATACCGGTGCATTTTTAGGCTTGGGCAGCTCATTACCCAGTGATCATCGTTTTGGTCTTTTTGTTGTGGCAGTGAGTCTATTTTTAACCGTGTTACTTGTGTATGTCCTTTTCTCGAAAGGTTTGAGCATGGCTAACACCATTGCTCTTACCTTACTGCTTTCTGGCGGCGCAAGTAATCTTTATGACCGCGTCATCAACAACGGTGCGGTCATCGATTTTTTGAACATGGGGCTGGGGCCGTTAAGAACAGGCGTCTTTAATATCGCTGACGTTGCCATCATTTTGGGCGGTGCTTTGTTTGTTTTATCTAGTTCAAATGCTAATCAAGAAAAAAGCGCAGCATAATGTATTCGTGAGGAAAGTAGGGAGCTGAATGATTCCTTGTCTTTCGCCAATACAAAGAGAGGGTAACAATGAACATAAGAAAAGCGTCCAAACAAGATTCCCACCAGCTACTGGAACTCATACGGCTGAAAGCCGATTTTGACAGAAGCATGAAAGGGTTCGACGGCCAAGTCTCAACGACAGTCGATAAAATTGAACGTACTTTGTTTGGAGAGCAACCTTACGCTCATGCTTTGCTGCTAGAGCTAAATGGAGATGCACTTGGTTTCGCGCTTTTTCACTATCGTTACTCTTCGTTTAGTGGTGAGCCATCAATTTGGCTCGATGATCTGTTAGTCCTTGGAGATCACCGCTCTAAAGGGTATGGCGCAGAGCTTATGGAGGCTTTAAAAACCGAAGCCAGAAAATCGTCAGCTTCCCATATCTCTTGGACGGCAAGCCCGTATAACATAATGGCCCATGACTTTTACAGAAGGCTTGGTGCTGACATCGAAAGAATGGATGGTCAACGCCCTTATTTTCGTTGGAAAGTGCTTGGTTAGATTTCTAGCGGGATTGGTGTGTGTCCTTTTTGGAAAATGGTCGTTGATTCGTAGTGATGTGCGTTGAGTAACTGGGGGGAAGAGGCAGATGCAAAACAAACTTTTTTTGCTCATTTTAGTGAGTTTTTGTTCTTACTCATCTGTGAAAATCGAGTTAGCCAAGTTTAACCAACAAGAGTTTCAACAGTGGGAAGCAAAATCCTTTTCTGGTGAAACCAAATACCAACTCCATCCGACTGGCGATGTAGTTGAAGCGAAAAGTCGCAATGCGGCTTCTGGGTTGGTGCTGAAAAAGCGAATTGATATTTACAAAACCCCCTTCATGAATTGGCGCTGGAAAGTTACCAAACCATTAATTGCTTTGCCTGAACAATCAAAAAAAGGCGATGACTTTGCAGCTCGCGTGTACGTCGTCATAGAAAGTGGCATGTTCTCATTGAGCTCTAAGGCATTGAATTATGTGTGGTCCAGTTCTAATTCTAAGGGTGAGCACTGGAATAACCCTTATGTTGGCTCCCAAGTCAAAATGTTTGCATTGCGCGACGCCACTTCGTCGCTAGATAGCTGGTATTCCGAGAAAAGAAATGTCTACCAAGATTTGATTCGATTATTTGGCGACAAAGGCAGCGAAAAAGAAAATTTAGACAGTTACCAGTACATAGATGTCATCGCCATAATGACAGATACTGACGATAGCAGCAGCTATGCTGAAGCTTTATACGGCTCTATCTCATTTACTGCTGAGTAATTGTTTTTATTGGTAGAAACAACTGCTCCCCATTATTGAACTTTTATTTTTACCTCGTAGAGCACTGTTTGCTTTCGCTATATCATGAATCAGCCATAACAAATGGAAGAGTCTAGATAGTGTTTTAATACTTAGACTTAAAAGGACCAATAATAAGTTAAGGAATATAGATGAATTACCGTGGCTATGCATTTTATTCAATTTCTAGAACCCTAGTTGTCTTGTTTGCTTGCGCAGCAACGGTAGTCGATGCGCCGTCTATGCTCATGTATCTTTTGCTAATTAATTTGGCGTACGCTTTTGTGGTATCCATGCGCGTAGAAGCTTGGAGAAAAAGTGATGCTGTTTTGGTGGAGACCTCGGATACGCGCTGGAGCGTGAATATTAATGGCATACCGGTGAACGAAGTAGCCCAAGCTTTGTTTAACCTGCATTTTAAAAGCGAACGAGAACTGCGGGGTGCTTTTATCAAGCTCTTGTTGCCGAAACTAGTTATCACGCTGGGCTTGTTGGCTTGGTCGGTAAATGGGTTCGTCATAAGCTTCGATCACGAGTGGGGTTGGATTGCACCTGTGCTAGCTGGAGGGGCGATGCTCTTTATCAGTATTAAAGCTCAGTCTCTGTTACGTCTACTGATGAAAATTAATGCCGCAAAGTGGTATCTTCATACGACTGACTTTGGTACTCATACTTATTACTCAGCATATATCGAACACAAAGAGTCGCTTGAGCCATATTTGGTAAAAGTCTTTGAGTAATAGAGTTATTGGATTGCTTGCAAAGACACTTTGGAACGATATGGAATATTTCATAAATTGAAAAGATGATGGCGTTGAGGAGAGAAAGTAATGAACGAAGCTGTAAGTAAACTATGGAGTGGTTATCCTCAAGAGGCTAAAAATTACTTAAGTACACTAAGAAAACTCATTCATGAGGTCGCTCACCAATTACAGTTAGAGGCAGTAGAAGAGTCTTTAAAATGGGGAGAAGCCAGCTATCTTGCTAAAACAGGTAGCCCGATACGCATAGATTGGAAGCTCAAAACTCCGGCGCATTGTTACCTCTATTTTAATTGCCAAACTAAGCTGGTGGATACTTTTAGAGAGCTCTATGGTGACTTATTAGTGTTTCAAGGAAACCGAGCTATTGTTTTACCATTAAGCGAGTCATTGCCTGAAAAACAGCTTCGCCATTGTATAGAGTTGACACTTACCTACCAACAGCGAAAAAATCTACCTTTACTTGGCGCATGTTAGTCGACTTATATTGCCGTTTTGGTTGTACTTGTAGTGGCCTTGCTGAGGTTTTTAGTGAAAATTATCTTATATTATAAGGCCTTAGACTGTTTTTTCTCGCCAGCAAAAATTGCTCTAAATGCTCGTAAGAGTCAAAGTTACGAGGTGAGGGATAGCCGAGATTGCCTTTTTTCACCATATTCCTAGCGATATCTTTAACGTGTTGTTCTTCGAGCATTTCGAATTGAGCCTCGATATCGAGTTGCGTACACAAGTCAAATAGCGCATCGACTACCGCCTGCGCTTTTTGCTGGTTTGTGCCATCTCCTATTTCCAATACATCTGCAATTAAGGCAATACGATGCGCCGATGTAGGAATTAAGAACTCAACGATATGTGGCAGTGCTTTAGCGCAACCTAATCCATGAGGCACTTTGTAGTAGGCCCCGAGTTGATGTGAGATCCCGTGTGCCCATCCTAGCAAGGTCCTTGAAAAGGCTTTTCCAGCTTCAAAAGAGGCGAGTGCCATTTTGCTTCTTGCTTCAAGATCGTCTTCCCCATTTTTATATGCTCGCGGTAGATACTCAAAAATTGTTTTTATGGTTTCTAAGTTAGCTTTGTCTGTACTTTGGGTCGCATAGATACTGAGAAATGACTCTATAGCATGGGTGAGGGCATCCATCCCCGTCATCGCAGTAATAGGGGGCGGTAGGCCTTGAGTAAGCCTTGGGTCAAACACCGCAACATCTGGCACAATTGCATAGCTGCCTAATCCATGTTTTAAGTTGGTTTTTTCATCGGTGATCACCGTGATAGTGGTCGCTTCTGAGCCAGTTCCAGAGGTCGTCGGAATAGCGACAAAATAGGCGCCTTTGTGTCGCAGTTGAAATAAGCTGAGCAGACCATGGGTGACTGTTCGAGGGTTGATCCCATGTTTCGCACAGGCATTGATCATTTTTGTGGCATCGATCGAGCTGCCACCTCCGATTGCAATCGCACAGTCATATTGATGCTGGTTGCACACCTCAATTCCTTGTTCGATCACTCTATAAGTCGGATCTGGTTTAATTGCATTAAACAGTCGGTAATCAAGTGAAGTTGCATCGAGCGCTGCGATTAGATGTTGGAAGGCTGGTAGGGTTGAAAACAGGGGATCAGTGAAAATCACGGGCCGTTCAATTCCCTTATCAATTAAGTGCTCAGCAAGCTTTTCGAGTGCTACTTCACCTTCAACGACTTGAGGTGTTGGTACCGGGATATGTGGAAGCAGCTGTCCTGCAAGCTTGTGGTAGATCCCCACGAAAAATCGTTCTGTTTTATATGACATCTCGCACCCTTTAAGTTTCATCCATGAGTTAGCGTCGTGCTACAGCGCTTATACAGTTATAGACTAAATATTCTAATTTAGGGGGAGTCGGCATTCAGATTGAGAGATATGTTTGGTTTAAGGGTTTAAGGGTTTAAGGGTTTAAGGGTTTAAGGGTTTAAGGGTTTAAGGGTTTACGTGATATGACCCCCTAAAAGTAGACACGGGGTTTTAATTCATTAGCTCGAAGTCATTGGGGCTCACTCCACCAAGGGCCCCATGTCTTCTTACTGGATTATAATAACTATCGATATATTGTCGACTTTGAACGGTCATCTCCTGTCGAGACAGTTCGCCTAGATTGCTTATCCATTCTTTTTTGTATTGGGCAAAGAAGCTCTCTGAGCAAGCATTATCCCAGCAATTACCTTTACCAGACATACTTATCGTGACTTTGCGTTTGCGGTGCCAGCGTATGGTTTCGAAGGCTCTATACTGTACGCCTTGATCCGAGTGGAACATCAGTTTTTCACCATTTGGACGTCGAGATTTCCAAGCTTTATTCAGGGTTTTTATGACCAAATCCGCATTGTTAATACGGCTTGTAGACCACCCAACGACTTTACGAGAGTACAAGTCAAGAATGATGCAGAGGTAGTTCCACCCTTCTTTGCATCTAACTTGAGTGATATCCGATACCCAGACACGGTTTGGTTCCTTTACATCAAACTGGCGATTGAGCAGGTTGTATGCTGCCATCATCGGCTCTTGTCGTGGTGCTCGGCCATGACGCCTTTTACTGGCTATTGAACGATACCCCAGGCTTTGTAATAAGCGTTGAACTCTTTTCTTATTACAGATGAACCCGCTCGCAATCGCTGCTTCCCAGAGTTTGCGGTACCCAGGAATGCAGTGTTGATCATCACTTTCCTTCTTAAGGAACTCCAGCAAAGTGTCATTGGTTTGCTCACGTGTTGTCTGCTGGCGATTACGCCATTTGTAATAACCCGCTGGAGAAACATTGAGCCATCGACAGAGCAAACGCACAGGTAAGGTGTTCTTCGTCCGCTTAAAAATATGTTCAAACCTTACTCTTTTAGGCTGTCGAAGTAAGCTTTCGCTTCCTTTAAGAATTCGTTCTCCATCTCAGCCATTTCAAGGCGTTTCTTTAACTCACGGTTTTCTTTTTCGAGCTGAGCTAGAGATTTTTTTGGCCCTTTGTTTGGGATTGGTTTAGCTGGCTTTTTTCGAGTAGTCATCGTTGCTCTCCATTTGCTCAAGATTTTAGGGCTAATTCCCAAAGCTATAGCAACAGACTTTACCGTATCTGGAGACTCTAATGATCGCTTAACAGCATTACGTTTGAATTCTTCTGAGTATTTTCTACGAGATGTGACTTGCATGACACCTAATCCTTTAATTAGGTGTCTACTTTATTGGGGTCGTATCAACGTCGCATGGGGAGTGATTAAGCAGCAAAAAGAATGGCGCAGCGGTGGGGCTGCGCCATAGGGTGTTTACTGTGGGATTAGAACGGTGTCGATGACGTGGATGACGCCGTTACTGGCTTTTACGTCGGTCGCAATGACATTCGAGTCATTGATCATTACGCCACTGCCGCTTGCAGTCACGTCTAACATTGCGCCTTGAACTGATTTAGCATCATTTAAGGCGACGACATCTGAGGCCATCACTTTGCCTGAGACTACGTGGTAAGTCAGAATAGACACTAACTTGTCTTTGTTTTCTGGCTTGAGCAGCATTTCAATGGTGCCATCAGGGAGTTTGGCGAATGCTTCGTCAGTGGGCGCAAATACAGTGAACGGCCCATCGCCTTTCAGTGTATCGACCAAGCCGGCTGCTTTTACGGCTGCTACCAGTGTGGTGAAAGACTCATTCTTGGCAGCTACGTCAACGATATCTTTTTTCATTCCGTGGTCATGAGCGAGCGCTGCTTGAGAGAGAAATAAGCTGGCTATAGCAACGGAAGCCAATGTTGATAGATATTTAAACATGTTGTGATCCTTTACTTATGTTGGGTTAGTCACGAAAAGTTTTACGAGGTTTGGATTAAAAGGATCGAGTTAGATTGAATAGGTAAACGGCAATCGGTAAAGGGCTTAAATTTGGTGCGGGAAATCGTTGAGCGCAAACCAGACTTTGCTTACAATGGCGCACCTTTTACAAACCAGGTTAAGAATCATGAGCGACGCTAACCAAAAACCAGAATTACCAGATCATCTATCAGGCAACCCACGTAGCCCACATTTCGTGGAAGCGTGCTTCGAGCACCATATTGGTATTCGCCTAAATGGTAAAGAGCGCACTGACGTTGAAGAGTACTGCATCAGTGAAGGTTGGGTTAAGATCCCTTCTCCAAAAGCAAAAGATCGCTTTGGTAACCCAATGCTTATCAAGCTAAAAGGTGAAGTAGAAGCGTACTACAAGTAATCTAAATGCTTGCTAAATAAGATAGTTAACACACGGCACATGCCGTGTGTTTTTATATGGTGGCATCAGTATTAAACCCAGATATCACCGATTGGAGTCTCTGGGTCGTAATGGTACTGGATTTGTGCAATGAGAAGCTCTGCGGTGGCCATTGCATCAGTCAATGCGTGGTGTGGAGGATAGGCTGGTAGTCCGTAGCGCTCTCGGCTGGAACCAAGGCGAATACTCTCCTGCTTTTTGCCTTTCAAACGATTGAGCAACCCCCCGTTTTTTCTCTGCTGATGGCGATTCTCCAAATCCATGGTATCTACCATCGGGAAGGTTATACCCTCTCCCCATCGAGCTTGAAGAGCCTGATCGAGAAAGTTGCGCTCGATGTATTGGTAGTGCACTACGACAATCTTTCCTGCCAGAGCTTTGAGCAGTTCACCGATGATACGGTCAAGATCGGGGGCATTAAGAATGTCACTGTGAGTAATGCCGTGTATGACAACCGACTCTTCTTCTAACGGCGAGTTAGGCTGAACAATCCAATGCTTGGCTTGACGGCAATAAATCCGCTTTAAGGTGAACGGGACGAGACCAACACTGACGATATCATCTTTTTCCGCATCTAGACCTGTCGTCTCAAAATCGAGTGCGACAAATTCTACGTTGCTCACTGGTGTGTTTTTGGCAGGCGTGCCTGCTTGGTAAAAATCTTTGAGCCTTTGGTCTTGTGCGCTGACGAGGCGAGATTCTAGGATTTCTACCCAGTTTGGACTTGGTTTTTGAGTGAGTCGCTTTAACATGCCAAACCTACTTAAATGTATTTGCCTGATAGCGGAATTTTAGGAAATTCTGCCCATTACTGAGAATTTGGAATGCATCTTTTAAGTTTCGACGTTCGAAATCCGATAAGTTGTCGGGTTCCACATTGTTGTCAGGCTCGATTTGGTTTTCGACATCGATGGCTTGATGACGAATTCGAACCATGGAAATAAATTCCATCGCATCACGTAAATCCTGAGCTCGACCTTGCGGCAGTATGCCCGCATCTTGAATATCATCTAGGCGCTCAAAGGAATTCTTTGAACGAGAACCAACAGCAAGAGCGTGCACGCGAATAAGGTCCGCAAGTGGGGCTGTGCCTCGTCGTTTCAAGTTCATAGAGTTTTTGTGGCGGCCATCTTTTTCCATCACAAAGCTTTTGAAGAACCCAAGTGGTGGAGTGCGGTTGATTGCATTTCTAGCCAGACATGCGAGGAATCGGTTGTTTTTACGCGCCCTGCGCAATACGAATCCGTTGAGCTGTTCCGCCCATTTGAGGCGACCATAAACGCCATCCAAATCGAAAAATATCGAAGCATTCAACAGGGCTTTCGGGTTTGGATTATCGATCCAGTCGGCAAAACACTCTTCCCACTCGGTGCGAGTCATGCGCCAAGTAGGATTGGTTGCCATGATGTCTCCAGTGCAGTAGCTGTAGCCACACTTGGCTAAGCCATCGCAGACAAATTTGGCAAATTTTGCAAAATACTCTTCGTGTTTCTCAGGGTTATAGCTGTTGTCGAGAATGATGGCATTATCTTGGTCGGTCACCAATAACTGTTCATCACGGCCCATTGAACCTAGGGCAATAAAGCAGTAGGGGATAGGGGCAGAGCCGAGTTCTTCCTCAGCCAGTTCAATTATACGTTGTTTGAAACTTCTACCGATAACCGACATTGCACTTCCCACCATGTGGGTATTGGCATCTTCATTTACTAATCTTACAAAGCTGTCTTTGACTTGCTCTGACAATGTCGCTAGTTCTTCGATAGTCTGTTGCTGGAAAATACTGCTTACTAATAGCAAGGAGTTCTGAGACTCATAGCGGACAATATCTTGTACTTCGATAATGCCCAGAGGTACTTGGTTTTTTATCACAGGTAAGTGATGGACGTTAGTACGCAACATAGCCAACATAGCTTCATAAACGTAGGCATTGTGATCAAGTGAGATGACGTCAACCGTCATCACTTTTGCTACCGGTTCTTGAGGCGATAAACCAGCCGCTAGCACCCGAGTACATAAATCTCGGTCAGTCACAATGCCCATGAGAGGATTGTCATCTTCATCGTCACGGCTTTCGAGATCACTGACCAAAATAGCGGAGACATTTTCCTCAGCCATCATTTCTGCAGCTTGTTGAATGGTTTGGTCGTGATGAATGATCACAGGCTCTCGAGTGATCAAAGTTCGCAGCTTAGAGGTGGTCAGGTCATTGGCATCCTGGGTGGTCGAAACCGCTTGTCGAAGTCGAGCAGAGTCTTCAACCTCGACAAAATCGGCGAAGGCATCAAACTCATCGTAAAGCTGTTGGAAGGTTTCTTCTGGAATGCAATAAACTAACGTATCTTCAATCGCTTTTACCGGAAAGCGTACTTTGTTGTTGGTCAATAACCCCATTTGACCAAACAGATCGCCTTCATCGAGACGGTTATACAACTCACCATTACGTCGATACACTTCCGCAACACCACTGCGCATCACATACAAATCGCGAATATGGTCACCAAAATGAATGATGGGTGTATCGGCTCGAAAGTAAGAGATCTCAACCTGTTGACTGATCTCGGTTAGCTTCTCTTCGGGAAGTTGATCAAATGGCGGGTACGTTGATAAAAAGGATTGAATTTCAAGAATTTCAGCTTGCATACGGTGCTCGATGCTTGGGGTTTTGCCCATCGTAACCAATGCTGAGGGGAAAAAAAACCGCCCAGCGGGCGGTTTTGACGTAATAGGCAATTCATAAGGTTACATGGTTAGTTTTTGAACTGTGCAATCAAGCGTTGCATTGATTCTAAGCGTTCGACTAAGTTCCCAGTGCGCTCAACCGAGCTGTTAGCGCTTTGGTTGGTATCATTGGCAAGGTCTTGAATGTTGACCACATTACGATTGATCTCTTGGGTCACGCTGGCTTGCTGGTTAACGGCGGTGGCGATCTGGTGGCTACTCGCCGTCACGTTGTCGAGCATGTCCGTTATTCGGTGTAGCACTTGACCTGTTTCTTCAGCTCGCTGGTTGCACTCGCCAGACAAAGCGCCGCCTCTCTCCATCGCTTCAACCGCTTGTTTGGCGGTGGCTTGTAGCTGGCGGATCATCTCGTGGATCTCTTCTGTCGAGCTGTGAGTTTTCGAGGCTAAATTGCGCACTTCATCTGCGACCACTGCAAAGCCTCGTCCGGCTTCACCCGCTCGGGCTGCCTCAATGGCAGCGTTCAGTGCGAGCAAATTGGTTTGTTCAGAAACGCTGCCAATAACATCCAAGATTTGCTCAATTTTTTCGCTGTCTTGAGACAACTTATCGACAATATAACGAGAAGATTCTAGCTCTTTTGCCAAGTTGCTGACTGCTGCTATCGTGGTTTCAATCATCGCCAATCCATTGCTTGATTCTAGATTGGCATCGTCAGTTGCTTTGGAGGCAGCGACTGCACTGTCAGAGACTTCTTGTATGGAATGGGTCAGCTCGGTAATGGCGGTTGCGACTTGGTTAGTCTCATCACTTTGTTGATGAACTTGCTGATTGATGGTTTGCGCATTTGCCAGCTCATCTTCTGCCGATACCAGCAATTGTCCGGCAGTTTCTTCGGTTCTTGCAGCTACCGCCCTTAGCTGTGCCTTTCGCATTTGCAGGGCAAGCTCTATAGAAGAAAGGTCATCAAAGTGCCCTGTGTATGGGTATTCCATCAAGCTGTTATCGTAGGAGTCTGCTGCTGCTTTTTGCATGTTTGCGATACGGCTTTTCAGCTGAGATGAAACAGTCAAACCGATAACAGAAAACAGAGCAAAAATGACATTGAATAGGTTAAAACCTTCCATCGCTATAGATGCAAAACTGGTCAACGTAAGCAGCGACATCACGCTAACAAGATAAAGTGACTGGCGAGTTTTAAAGCGAGAAGAAAAAGGCAGTGAGCGGCCTTTGCGCATTGCGGCGTAGAGTGATTCAGCACGGTTAATCTGCTGCTCGGTAGGCTTACTACGTACGGATTGGTGCTCAATAACCTGCCCATCTTTATTCAGGATTGGCGTCACGAAAGCAGAAACCCAGTAGTGGTCCCCGCCCGCACAACGGTTTTTTACCAACCCCATCCAGCTGTTGCCTTGTTTCAAGTATTGCCATAGCTGGGCAAACGCAGGCTTTGGCATGTCTTGATGGCGAACGAGGTTATGTGGTTGACCAAGTAATTCTTCTTGTTGGTATTCCGCTACGTCACAAAAATCTTGGTTAGCTGTGGTAATGATACTGCTGGGATCTGTCGTCGATATCAGATTAAAATCATCTGGGTAAGACTTGTTTGCCATTTATGAATTCCCTTTAAATTTATGTAATTCCATAAGTTAGTAGGAAATTACCACGGAAATCTGGCCTTAATGAGGATCTATATCAATAACAATGAATCTATAAAATAATATTCACATAGTAAATGGAAAAATATGATTGCAAAAAAAGCCAGTAGCTAGGCTACTGGCTTCTTGATACCCAATGTGCAGAATTATAAAACTGCAGCGATCCCTTTACATAGCGGGCCCATGTTTGACTTAGTCATACCAGCAACACTGATACGGCCAGAACCTACGATGTAAATACCAAACTCTTCTTTAAGACGGTTAACTTGCTCTTTGCTTAGACCAGAGAAAGAGAACATGCCGTTTTGACGCTCGATGAAACTAAAGTCTGCGTCAACACCTTCCGCTTTCAGAGTCGACACAAATAGCTCACGCATCTCTTGGATACGGTCACGCATTTCAGCCACTTCTTGTTCCCACTCTGCACGCAGCTCTGCATCGTTTAGGATGTATGTCACAACCGCTGAGCCATGCGCTGGTGGGTTAGAGTAGATTGAACGGATGATGCCCTTCACTTGAGAGAATGCCGTTGCAGCTACATCTGCTTCTTTCGCCACTAGAGTGAACGCACCGACACGCTCATTGTATAGGCCAAAGTTCTTAGAGAAAGAGCTCGCAACTAAAATCTCGTCATTGTATTTAGCAAATGTACGAAGACCCGCAGCATCTTCTTCTACACCTTTAGCAAAACCTTGGTACGCAAAGTCAAATAGTGGGATTAGGCCCTTATCTGCACACAGCTTAGCAAGTGTTTCCCACTCATCCGCTGTTGGATCGATACCTGTTGGGTTGTGACAGCAGCCGTGTAGAAGAACAAGATCACCTGCTGCAGCGTTCTCTAGGCTTGCGACCATCGCAGCGAAGTCTTTGTCTTTCGCTTCTGCGTTGTAGTAGTCGTATTGTGCCGTTTCTAGACCAGCAGCCGTGAATACACCGTTGTGGTTAGCCCAAGTTGGGTTAGAAATCCAGATACGTTGGCTAGGTAGGTGGCGTTTAATGAACTCACCAGCAACACGTAGAGCACCTGTACCACCTGGTGCTTGCGCAGTTTTGGCACGCTGACTTGTAACGATGTCTGAGTCAGCACCGAAAAGCAGCTTTTGCACTGCTAGACCGTATTCTGCAGTACCTTCAATCGTTAGGTAAGACTTGGTCTTTTCGATTTCTAGAAGTGCAGCTTCTGCTTTTTTTACCGTCGCTAGAACAGGGGTTTGACCCTCTTCATTCTTGTAGATACCTACGCCAAGGTTAATTTTCTCAGCGCGAGCATCTTTCTTAAACTCTTCAGTAAGGCCAAGGATAGGGTCCGCAGGTGCGGCAGTGACTTTTTCAAACATGATAATCGGCGTCCGTGTTGATTTCGGTTAAGGGAAAGATAAGTTAGTTATACCTTTCACGCCTTTTTGTTACAACAGCATTTCCACCAAAAGTTCTATTTAATTTACTTTCGGTGGCTTCTATTGATTAGCCTCATAAAAAAGTCAGCAAAAATCGTCAAATTGGTCGAATAATTACAACATAACCTAGATTTATTGCCATCAAGTTATCCGACCTGTGGAGTTAGTTCCGTCATCAGCTCAGATGGTGTTTCTTCGCTTGCCGAGTCTTTATATGTTGCTGCAATTTGGACGAAGGTATCTTCGATAGCGACAAAAGCTTCTACAATTTGTGGGTCAAAATGTTTGCCATTGCCCTCTAAGATAATCGCTTTGGCTTTTTCATGGCTGAACGCAGGCTTATAAACACGTTTCGAGATAAGGGCATCGTAGACATCAGCTAAAGCCATTAATCTGCCTGAAAGTGGAATGTCACTACCACTCAGGCCAACAGGATAACCACTACCGTCCCATTTCTCGTGGTGGGTTAGAGATATCTCTTTCGCAATGCGAAGGAACGAGCTGCTGCCCATCTGTTTTTCAGCAATAGAAAGCGCTTGAGCACCAATGACAGGGTGCTGTTTCATCACCTCAAATTCCTCGTCAGTCAATTTTCCTGGCTTTAAAAGCACTGAGTCAGGGACTCCGACTTTACCGACGTCATGAAGTGGAGCGGATTTATAAAGTAAGTCAATGTACTCTGCCGTCAGCAGCGATTGGTGCTCTGGTTTGCTGGCTAATTGGCAAGCGAGAGCTTTGACATATTCTTGAGTTCGCAGAATATGGGCACCCGTTTCATTGTCTCGAGATTCAGCGAGTGCTGCCAAGCTGGTGATAGCAACATCACGCGTGGTCACTACCTCATCTTGACTATCTTGCAGGCTATCTAACATTTGATTAGTTAGAGCAGCCATTGAGCCAAGTTCATTGTATTCGAACACTGGAAGGCGGGTGTCGATCTTACCCTCGCTGACTCTAATCAACGAGCTCTCTTGGCTGAGCAGTACTTTCTTCATCAGTTTGCTCCAACGAACCATGATCGCAATGGTGTAACCACCCAGCACAACGGCGATGTAGGCAAACTCTTTAATGATGCTAACTTTGCCAGTCCCGTCGGCGATTCTAGCTGGGTTATTCTCGAGCCAGAAAACGTCTTTTAGTGCAACAAACGACAACATGGTGGTTAAACAGGCAACCAATAAGGCGATGAGCCAAATCATCTGCTTGACCATCGACTGCCTCTCTCCTTGGAAGGACTCAAGCGTTTTTCCAACAGAGAGTGTTTCATCGAAGCAGACGTACTTCGCATTAAGTTGCAGCAAGGTGCCACTGAAGAAACCAAACAGTGTCATAGTGCATAGGACTTTCAGATTACTGTCGAGTGGAAACTGGAACATGGTGTTGTAAAACACCGCAAGAGCAAAACCAAACAGGGCAAATAGCAATGTATCGAGCTTGGCGTGCTGAAAGTTATTAATCCAGTAGTGGTTAGCCAAAAACAGATGTCGCACACCGAACATGAGTAAGAAAGTGATGGAGACGTGTGTGGCGACTTCCATTAAGGTTAAGGTCTCAAGCATTGGGCAGATCCGCCCACCATAGAATGCAAACAATACGGCGGAAAGGGCATAGAGCGATGCTGTCTGCTTTACATTGTAGTGATTTTCCATATAGCTCAATCCTGCGTTGTTTCTGGCTTACCTGTACTGGATGCATTGTTGAATGCTCGCAGTTTATAATAATGGCATCGAGATAAGCTTGAACGAGTTAGTTGTAATCCACATGACCGTCATCACATCATATATCTTTCAAAGCTAGCTCAAATATTAAACTTCTGGCATAAAATACTTGTCGCAAGGCAGTAACCTTAAACTTTGACTGGTCTTTGTGGCAGTTATTGCTCATTTTCGATCACATAAAACAACATAAAAGTACAATAATGCTCAATATAATACACTAGTCACAACTCTGGATTTAAAATCAACTTACCTTATGGCCAACTTTTTGTGCTTAGGGAAGAGGTTGATGAAAGGCCTGTCATTTAAAACCAAACTTTACACCATTGTTGTCACTATCATTTTCGCAACTGTGCTCACTAGCTATTTTTCAGCAGAACACTTTATTCGGACACATATTGAGAGTAGTGGCTCGGAGGTTGTTCAAGAAAAGCTGCAGATCCTCAATCAGGGAGTGGCGGATAAGCTGAACAATAGTTTCCAGCAAGCAAGATCATTGGATGTTAGTTTCATTAATGTTCGAGAAATCGTTGAGAAAACCGAGTTTGAGAACATCACTAAGATATCGGGTGATTTTGTTTTTGATAAAGAAGGTTTGGTCGAAGATAAATCGCAAGTTAAGGCATTGCTAGCGAGATCAGCTAGTGTATCCGCTCCCTTATCAGCAAATGAAGTCACTGAAGAAAACGGCAACAAGCTGCTAAAAATCATCGCTAAATTGGACGATGGTAGCATCCTGATATTGGACCTTGATTTGAGTTTCATCACCGATTCGCTCGAGCAGGCCAGTGGTAATGGCGATTATTTAACTCTAAATACAGCTAACGGTGAAACGGTATTTACTAACCGTATATCTGGGGATTCTTTGGCTTTCGAATCGCAGTTGGATGTTCTAGGTGATAGCTGGGTACTTACCGCTTATTTAGACCGAGCCGTAGCTGTAGCCAGTGCAGAGTCGATCAGTGGGAAAATCACCAAAGCTCTGTTAATCGCAGCCGTTATCATTGTGCCTTTAAGCATGCTGCTAATTGCGTTGTTGCTAAAACCTATCGCATCGTTACAAAAAGTGGTTAACGATCTTGCTTCCGGAGAGGGGGATCTTACCCAGCGTTTGGAGGTAAGCTCGAGTGACGAGTTTGGGAAAATTTCCAATGATATTAACCACTTCATAGAGAGCTTACAGCAGATGATTGCGGGTGTTAAAGACTCTTGTGAGCAAACCAGCCAATCTATCTCTTCTTTGAGCGGACAGAGTCAGGATAATCAAACCTTGTTTACTTCGCATCAAGCAGAAGTCGACTCGGTAGTGACATCGGTGAACGAAGTGAGCGCAACCTCAGAAGGTATTGCTAACGATGCACAGTCTGCAGCGGACCTGACTGAGATCGCAAAGCAAGAGAGCGATCAATCGAAGCTGGTCGTAGAACACGCCATGTCGAGTATGAGCGAACTACTGGCAGAAGTGGCCAATACTTCCAGCGCTATCGTTGCTATGAGTGAAGATACCCAACGTATCGAGTCGGTGTTGCATGTGATTGGCGATATCGCAGAACAAACCAACTTGCTTGCGCTTAACGCGGCGATAGAAGCTGCACGTGCAGGAGAGCAAGGTAGAGGTTTTGCCGTCGTTGCAGATGAGGTAAGAGCACTGGCTTCAAGAACTCGTCAAAGCACTGGTGAGATCAACGAGATGCTCAGCAAATTGCAATTAACTAATAACTCCATGGTTTCAAGTATGGAGACGACTCGAGAACGATGTGAGCAGGCTTCAGAGCAGACTGGTAAAGTAACGGTGACGTTGGAGTCAATGAGTGAGTTTACTCAACAGATAAACCAGTTGGTGGTCCAGATCGCCATGTCTGTCAAAGAACAAAGCGTAGTCACCGAACAGGTGAACCAAAACATGGTGACCATCAATGAGATGGTGCAGGAGTTGGTTAACAATGGCGAGACAACCATAGATCAAACCTCACAACTGACCGACCAAAACCAAGCGCTTCTTGGATCGGTAGCCAAATTTAAGGTGTAACCTTGGGCAATAAAAAAGGATGAGCTTAGCGCTCATCCTTTTTTACTATTTCACGAAACTTAACTTAGAAGTTTGCGCTACGTGGTGTGCGTGGGAATGGGATCACGTCACGAACGTTGCCCATACCAGTTACGTAAGAGACTAGACGCTCAAAACCTAGACCGAAGCCAGCGTGAGGTACAGTGCCGTATTTACGTAGGTCGCGGTACCAGCTCATGTGCTCAGGATCGATACCTACTTCACGCATACGCTCATCTAGGATATCTAGGCGCTCTTCACGCTGAGAACCACCGATGATTTCACCAATGCCCGGTGCAAGTACGTCCATTGCCGCAACTGTCTTGCCATCATCGTTCGCACGCATGTAGAACGCTTTGATATCTTTCGGGTAGTTTTTCACGATTACTGGTGCTTTGAAGTGCTCTTCAGCAAGGTAGCGCTCGTGCTCAGAAGACATGTCGATGCCCCACTCAACAGGGAATTCGAACTCACGACCAGAATCTAGAAGGATCTGGATTGCGTCAGTGTAGTCTACTTGTGCAAAGTCAGAAGAAACGAACTGCTCTAGACGAGTGATTGCTTCTTTATCGATGCGTTGAGCGAAGAACTCAAGGTCATCACGACACTCTTCAAGTACCGCTTTGAATACGAACTTAAGCATATCTTCAGATAGCTTAGCTACGTCCTCAAGGTCAGCAAATGCAACCTCAGGCTCAACCATCCAGAATTCCGCTAGGTGGCGGCTGGTGTTTGAGTTTTCAGCACGGAACGTCGGGCCGAATGTGTAAACTTTGCTTAGAGCACAAGCGTAAGCTTCTGCGTTTAGCTGACCAGATACAGTAAGGAAAGTCTCTTTACCGAAGAAGTCTTCGTTGTAATCTACGTCGCCTTTATCAGTACGAGGTAGGTTTTCCATATCTAGCGTAGAAACGCGGAACATCTCACCAGCGCCTTCTGCATCAGATGCAGTGATCAATGGAGCAGATACCCAGAAGAAACCTTGCTCGTGGTAGAAGCGATGGATAGCTTGAGATAGGCAGTTACGAACACGCGCTACCGCACCAATGACGTTAGTACGTGGACGCAGGTGTGCAACTTCACGAAGGTACTCAATTGAGTGACGAGTCTTCGCCATCGGGTAAGTGTCAGCATCTTCTACCCAGCCAACAACTTTCACTTCAGTTGCTGCAAGTTCGAAGTCTTGACCTTTGGCTGGAGACTCAACAACTTTACCTGTTACTTCGACAGAGCAGCCAGTGGTTAGCTTAAGTACTTCGTCTTCGTAATTATTCAGATTATTAGGGACCACGGCCTGAATCGGGTCGAAACAAGAGCCGTCATAAATGGCAAGGAAAGAGATTCCAGCTTTGGAATCACGACGTGAACGGATCCAACCGCGAACAGTGATTTCACTGTCTACTGCGATTTGGCCGCCTAGTACGTCTTTTACAGGCGCGTAAGTCATGTTGTGTTTAATCTCCGTTGAAGTCACAAAATTAACCCGTTCGTCTTGAACGGGCTTTGTAGCATGAACCTGACAGTTTACCTGTCAAATCATTCGCTTCAACCTTTATTATTGCCTGTTAGGGTAAATTGGTTAAGTAATGACTCCAACTGCTCAGATAGGTGTTCAAGATATAGACAGATCTCTCGAGTTTTGCCCGCAGAGTATGATGTTTGGTCAGCGTGAGATGTGATTTTGGTGACCCTGTCACTTATGGAAGTGTTGACCTGAGTTTGCAACTCGACTTGTTGCTTAATGTTATTTGCATGACTGTTGGCTTGCTCCATTTCTCCTACAACACCACTGAGTGTTTTAGATAGTTCTTCAATCGTTTTTGCTCTTTGGTGAGCGTTATCAGAGACTAAATCTACCGAATCTAGGGAACGTTGACTGCCCGCTTTAAACTCCGCAATGATAGTTTCGATATTACCTGTGGCTTCTTGAGTACGACTGGCCAACTGTCTAACCTCATCGGCGACTACCGCAAAACCTCGTCCATGTTCTCCTGCACGCGCAGCTTCAATGGCAGCGTTTAAGGCGAGAAGATTGGTCTGTTCGGCGACGCTGGTGATAACGGCAAGAATGCTAGTCACTTGTTCAGTCTGACTGTTAAGTTGGCTGATATGCCCCTTTACATCATCAATGTCCTGAACAAGATCTGTGATGTCTTGACTGGCTTTATGGGCGCTGGTTGCGCCATTTTCAGCGGTTTCAGTGGTGTGAGTAATAAGAGTCGAAGCGTCATTGGTGGCGGTTTCAATCTGAGCCTGCTGCTGTTGAAGTTCTACCATGCCCGATTGTACGTCAGACGTTTCCTTGAGCTGATCGTTCGTCGCTTCGTCAGTTTTAATTGCCACTTCAGTCAGCTCTCCGGCAGCCATTGCTAGGGCATGTGAGGTTTTCTGGACTTGGTCCATCCCATCAGCCATAGCATCAAGTAGAGAGTTAACATCTTGAGTGAGTTGGCCAACTTCATCAGTACGATTAGACACCATACGCTGGGTAAGATCTTTGTTGGAAGCAATGGTATTCATGAACTTAGATGTGATCTTGAGTGGCTTAACCACAATTTTTCGGATCATCATCAGAGCTAAAACAAACCCGATAGCAGCTATCACCGTCATAATCGCGACCGCGATTACCGTGCGTTGGCTTACGACTTTGTTGACCTCATTGAGGTTGTACTCCATACGGATAACACCAAGCACTTCACCTTCTTGCGACATATGACAGGCATTGCAGTTGGTGCCTCGATAGTTCTCGCTTGATTTCATTGGTAGGGCAACCACTAGACCTTTGCCCCAGTCAGCTTGGTAGGGTTCAATGACGGTTTCCCCTTGTAGTGCTCTTTTATCTATATCATCTTTCGCTAGTTGACTTTCGTTTGCAGCTCCGTATAGCTCATTGACTTTCTGCGCACGGATCACTCTTACTTCTTCAATACCATCTTGGGCGAGTGCTTTATCACGTAAAGTGGCTTTTTGCGCCATGGTTCCTGTTAACATCATCATGTTGAGGCTGTCGAAGTAATTGCTGGCTTTGTCATGCAGTTGTTCACTCAAAACAGAATTGAGTAACTCTCTTTGTTGGTAGTATTGGTAGCCTGTTGACGTTGTTAAGACGAGGGTGAAAACGCCGACGAGCGTAATGAGCAACTTGGAAGTGATCGAAAATTTCATCGTTATCATTCTATTCTTATGACCTAGCTGACGTTAATTATAGGTTAAGTGCGGGTTCGTAAAATGTTTTGACGATGTAGATTGTGATAGGAGCACGATTGACAGTCTTAAAACGTGCTATGAGTAGGGGTATTTTGATAATTGGCTCAGTTGAGCATTAAAAAACGAGCAATAAATGCTCGTTTTGTTAAGGCGTAGAGTTCGCTTTTCTTAATACAATGAAGCGTTTGCCATCGTTGTCGTAAAATGACTGTTTGGCATCTTCAAAGCCTGCATTTTGGCAGCACTTGATCACCGCCTGGTTATCTTTTTCCGCAAGAACGCATACCGAGGAGACGTCTGGATAGGCGGTATACATGTATAAAGCAAGGCGCTCAAGAGCCGCTTTACCATAGCCTTTATTTTGAAAGTGTTGGTCGATAAAGAGGTTCTTTAACTCGACTTCTTGTCTGCCTGCAAAAGTGTATTTTTTACTGAAACCCAAATCGAGAGCAAAAAAGCCGATCATTTTCCCATCTAGCGTAATGGAATAAATCACGTCTTCATTTGAGCGGTGCTCGTACAGGTACTCAAAAGTTTCTACATAGCCTTGTTGCTCAGGTTGTACGTTGAGCTCCATCAGCGCCGAGAAGTGTTTTAGTTTTGGTTTTTTAAGCGCAATCATAACTGACCGTGGTAATCGATATAAAAAAAGGCATGGATGACCATGCCTTTATTGTATTAGCAGATGACTTTGATTGCCAACCCGCCTTGCGATGTCTCACGATACTTGGCGTTCATGTCTTTACCTGTTTCTAACATAGTTTCGATCACTTTATCCAAACAAACGCGAGGCGCAGAAGCGCGGCGCATCGCCATACGGGTTGCATTGATTGCCTTTACAGCTGCAATACCGTTACGCTCAATACATGGAACTTGTACTTGACCAGCAACAGGATCGCAAGTTAGGCCAAGGTTGTGTTCCATTGCGATTTCAGCCGCCATACACACCTGCTCTGGGCTACCGCCCATTAGCTCTGCAAGGCCCGCAGCGGCCATAGAACAGGCAACACCAACTTCACCCTGACAACCCACTTCAGCACCAGAGATAGAAGCATTTTGCTTGTAAAGACCGCCAATTGCGCCAGATGCAGCAAAGTAACGTGTGTACTCTTTTTCAGACACTGGTGAAATGAACTTGTCATAGTAAGCAAGTACCGCAGGGATAATACCACACGCACCATTAGTTGGAGCTGTTACAACGCGACCACCAGCGGCATTTTCTTCGTTCACGGCAAATGCATACATGTTCACCCAGTCAACAACGGTCATTGGGTCGTTGCTTAGACGCTCACCGGTTTTTAATTGTTGGTGAAGGGCTGCAGCACGACGAGGCACACGTAAAGGACCCGGTAGAACACCTTCAGTCGACAGACCACGTTCGATACCTGCCTTCATGGTTTCCCAGATCGCTTTGAACTCATCTTCGATCTTGTTGGTGTCTTTAACCACTTTTTCATTTGCCATGACGAGCGCACTGATCGACAAGCAGTTGTCATTACAAAGGTCGACTAGCTCACGAGCGGTGTTGAACTCGTAAGGTACGATCACTTCGTCTTCAGAGGTTTTACCAAAGTTCTCTTCATCGACAATGAAACCGCCGCCGATAGAGTAGTAGGTCTTTGAATGGAGCAGTTCATCACCTGCAAAGGCATGAATTTGCATGCCGTTTTCGTGCAGTTCTAGGTTGTCTGTGTGGAAAACCATGTTCACATCGTAGTCAAATTTCGCTTCTACCTTGCCATGAGCAAGAGGCAGAACTTTGTTTGATTTAACGTTCTCAATGAAAGTAGGGATGGCGTCAATATCCACACTCTCAGGTAGGTTGCCAGCTAAGCCAAGAATAATGGCAATATCCGTATGGTGGCCGATTCCCGTTAGAGAAAGAGAACCATAAACATCCACTTTAATATGAGTCACATCGTTAAGACGACCTAATTCCTCTAGGTCATTAACGAAAGATTCACCGGCCTTCATTGGCCCAACTGTATGTGAGCTCGAAGGCCCGATACCGATTTTATAGATGTCAAATACGCTGATCATTTTTATTTATACCTGGTATTGATAACCAAAATTGACGGGCAAAATCCTATTATTTTTATTGGAAAACTGCCTAGTCAAAGGAAAGCAAGCCCCGCTACAAGATGCAGCAGGGCTTAGTATGATTTCTGTATCAGATTACAGTGCGCCGTAGATTACCGAAGTAATCGAAGCAAGACCACATAATGCTGTAAATACTTGCGCAGCTGCTGAAGTTTTGTACTTCGCCATCGCAGGCACTTTCTGCATCGCAAAGATTGGCATTAGGAACAAGATTGCCGCAATCATAGGTGCGCCCATAGTTTCGATCATGCCGAGGATAGATGGGTTAACAATTGCCACAATCCAAGTGGTTACCACGATGAAGATAAGTGATGCTTTCTCGATACGGGCAACAGGTGCTTTCGAGCGAGATTTCACTAGGCCAACCAAACCTTCATGAGCACCTAGGAAGTGACCAAAGTAGCTTGAAGTGATTGCAGCGAATGCAACGATTGGGCCTAGGATAGAGATCAGAGGTGAAGCGTGGATGTTTGCTAGGTAAGAAAGCACGCTTAGGTTTTGCTCTTGCGCTTGTGCCAGTTGCGCTGGAGAAAGCGATAGAACTACAGAGAACACGAAGAACATCACAAAGCCCATCAGCATCATTGCTGCGCCACCTGTGATCATATCGGTTTTCTTAACCGCATCATCACCGTGTTGTAGACGTTGTTCTTTGGTGAACTGGCTGATCACAGGGCTGTGGTTAAAAGAGAATACGATGATTGGGATCGCAAGCCAGATAACAGAAGGCATAGTGCTCCAATCTGGGGCTACTTCGATCATTGACGTGTTCCAGTCAGGGATCAGGTAAACAGACAATGCCAGTAAGATTGCTACCAATGGGTAAACCATTGCAGACGTAGCTTTGAGCATTAGATCTTTACCAAATACCACACCGCAAGTCATTGCTGCGATTAGCGCTCCAGAAAGGATTGGACGTGGAATCGTACCGAACCCCATTTGGTTTACTAGGAAAGAATCGACAGTATTGGTGATACCTACACCGTAAATTAGAACAATTGGGTAGATTGCAAAAAAGTAAGCAAAAGTGATGATATTTGCGCCAGTCTTACCAAAGTGTTCTTCAACGGTGTCCGTGATATCGGCTTCTTTGTTTGATGCTGAAAGAACGAAGCGAGCGAGGCTCTTATGAGCAAACCAAGTCATTGGCAATGCTAGTAGGGCTAGCATTACTAGAGGCCAGAAGCCACCAGCGCCAGCTTTGATCGGTAGGAACAGTACACCTGCGCCAACCGCTGTACCGAACAGGGAAAGAGCCCATGTAAAATCTTTATAGGTCCACTTGGACTTATTAGTGTTAGTGGCGACTGTATTTGTAGTAGTAGTCATAGTTAAAAACTCGTGAAATTTATTGGGAACAGGAATTTCGAGCGCTATTTTGCCGTTTTTATCAATAAATACTAGGTGTGAGATCAATAAAAAATAGTTGATTGTCGAATTGATTTATCAATTGTGCGAGTAGTCACGAAAAATACGTGCCACTCATGAGGAATACTAGGCCATTAGATTAGAAAATCTAATGTTGTTGGGTGGTTGTTAATAAGCGGTGATTCCTGAAACCCTTTATTAGCAAAGGGCGATCATTGATTTGGTGATTAGAATGGTTATAGGTGAATTAGTGACGTCTATAGCTGCTATTGTTATGCAGTTGGGGCGAGCTTGTTGTGCAACTGTAGCTGAAGTGCATGGACTATCTGCGCTGTAACACCCCAGATTAGATGTTGCTCATAAGGCACGGCAAACACGTGATGCAGCCTATTTTTGCGTGGAACTTTAAGTTGATGAAGATTGTTGGGATTGAGCAAGAAACTGGCAGGAACCTCAAAAACTGACTCAACTTCATTATGGTCGATCTTGGTCTTATAGTTTCTGTCAATATTAGCAATGACTGGTGTAACACTAAAACGACTGATGGTATCAAACGTTGGCAGTTCGCCGATTAGAGACACTTGAGACGGCATGATTCCCACTTCCTCCCAAGCTTCCCTTACAGCGGTTGCATAAGCGGACGGGTCTTCGGGTTCTACTTTTCCGCCAGGAAAACTGACTTGCCCAGGGTGGTGGCGTAGGTGGGCGGCTCGTTTGGTTAGAATGACATGTAGGCCATTGGTACGCTCAACTAAACCAATCAATACTGCTGCTGGCCTTGGTGGTGCTTTAGTTGAAGCGTTTGCAAAGTGATACGGTGGAATTTCGTAGGGTGTTGAAAGATTGAATCGCTGCAAGAAGTCATACTTATCCATCGGCTAACTCTCATCCTCATTCTAAGCTCTTTAGTTTAATACTAGCAGCTTGAATGAGAACAAGTGTTATTTCAAAGGGTAATGATGATAGATTTCATTTTTTAGTTGGCCGCCACGCTGTTGGCAATGAGCGATAGTTGGTTCCCTCCAGCTTGTTGAGCTTGGGTCAACGCCTTGCTCGCTTCATCGATACAAGCTTGGGTAGAAGTCTGCTTTTCGATTTTCAAAACACCTGCACTGACGGTGTAGGGAATTTGCTGTTCGTTAAACATGGCAGGTTGGTTGCGAGTTTGAGCCAAGAACTCGTTGAGCTGCTCTTGTAGCTTATTAATATCATTGCCAGAGAGAAGCAATCCAAATTCAGCACCGTAAAATCTTGCTCGGATGCAGTGCTTAAATTGCGATTTGACCCGTTGGGCGAAGTGAATTAGAACTTGGTCTGCGCCTGTTGAACCATGAGTGGCATTGAGTTTCTGGAAATGGTCAATGTGGAAAACGACCAATAAGAAACAAAGGTTGCTCGCTTGAATGGTATCAAGTTTTTGCTCAACTTCCGTAATGAAGTTGGCTCGTGTCGGCAGGGAAGTTAAATAATCGATGGTCGTCTGACTCTTAATGTCTTCAATGTATTGCAGGCGCTCAACGTTTTTGAAAATCCTGCAGTAGAACTCTTCGGGGCAGAAGGGCTTGTGCATGTAGTCATCCGCTCCACTTTTAATGAAGCGTGCAGAATGGTGTCCTTTCTCTAGCGAGGAATATCCTAAAATGACAATATCGCGCTCAACGAACAGCTTACGAATATTCTGCACCAAATCGACCCCACTCATTCCTGGCATTTCATAGTCGGTAACTACCAGCTTAATGTCTTTATTGTCAGCAATGGTGCGCAGGGCTTTTTTCCCATCTGGCTCGACGTATAGGCTGAAGTTTCTTCGCTCTAGTAAACTGGCCACGTAACTGCGAACAGAGAGAGAGTCATCGACAACCAACACACCGATCTTATGATTGATGAGTTGGCTTCTAAGAATACGTTGCAGGTAGAAATAGGCTTGAGCATTCTCTTTGGTGATGTAATCGACTATTGGGAGCTTAAGCAGTTCATTGCGAATTTTTTCACTCGCCCGTGCCGTCATAACGATGACAGGGATCTCTTCGTTAATCAGGTAAGGAATAGCTTGTCCTTCATAGGCGTCAGGTAAGCTGAAATCAACGGTAGCAATGAAAAAATCGCTCTCCTTTTCGAGGATGCGTTTAACTTCTAATAAAGAGTAGGCAATTGTTACTTCATAGCCAGATGATTCGCCAATCCTTTGAATGACTCCGGCTATAGATTTGTTGTCTTCGACGACAAGCATCTTTTTCATAGTTTATCCCTAGCTAGCCAATTGTTTAGTTATGCTTATGAGATAAATATAGGAGTAAATTGGAAAAACGGTAAAAAAGCGGAGCCCGATTTGAGGCTCCGAATTGGTTATTTTTCGAGTGTTGGCAAGATTCGACTCAACTTGTCGAGTGTTTCTTGGTATTCAGCATCGACTTGGCTGTCAGCAACCAGTCCTCCGCCAGCCCAAGCGTGGATCTTACCTTTGTCAGTGATCAAGGTGCGGATGGTGATACTAGAGTCCATTTGACCGCATCGGCTGATGTAACCAATACTGCCACAATAGGCACTACGACGATGGGGCTCTAGCTCTTCGATGATTTCCATTGCCCTAACTTTAGGTGCACCCGTAATCGAGCCACCAGGGAAACAGGCTCGCAGTAGATCAGTTGCACTGTATTGTGAATCCAGTTTGGCCCGAATTGTACTAACTAGGTGATGAACCGCTGGGAAGCTCTCAACTTCAAATAGATGAGGTACATGAACGCTGCCAGGTTTAGCCACACGACCGATATCATTACGTAACAGATCAACGATCATTAAGTTCTCTGCTTGGTCTTTGTCAGTGGTTTTGAGTTCTTGTGCTAGTAACTCATCAGCGCTTTTATCTTCGAGATTACGCGGACGCGTCCCTTTTATTGGCTTGGTTTCAATAAGATCGCCTTTGAGCTCTAAGAAGCGCTCTGGAGAGACACTTAATATTGCATTATCTGTGGTACGAATGAATGCCGAGAAAGGGGCTCCGTTAGCCTGTTCCAGCTTGTTGTATGCAAGCCACTCACTGCCTTGGTACTCAGCACTAAAACGCTGCGCCAAGTTGATCTGATAGCAATCACCCGATTGGAGATAAGCCTGCACTTTCTCAAAGCGGCTTGCGTATTGGGCTTTATCCATGTTGGATGCCCAAGCCGTAGTCAGTGCAAAAGCAGGTTTGGCTGGACAAGTTTGGGCGAGCAGGTTTTGATAGTTTTCTTGAGCATTCACACCGACGGCATAGGCTTTCTTTAATTGGTGATCGGCTATGATTGCCCAATCATAAATTCCCACCGCCATGTCTGGTGCGCCCAGATCTTGCTGCGCAATGGCTGGAATTTTCTCTACGCAACGCCCAAGATCGTAACTGAAGTAACCTAAAGCGCCACCAAGAAAAGGAATATCTGCAATCGGTTCGAGCTCACCCAGAAGCTTTTTTTGCCAAATGTCGAGCAGGGTAAACGGGTCTTCTCGACTAATTTCTACTTTTCCTTGGTATTCTACCTGAGATTCTTGCCCCCTAGTTTCAATGGTTGCAACAGGGTTGGTCACCAAGATATCGAACCGATTATCTGGATGCGCTGGTGATACAGAGCGAAGTAACATCGACCATGGCGTTGATTCAATAGAAGAAAACAGCGATTGAGCCAAGTCTAGCTGATAGTCGATAGAGAAAATTGCGAAATTTTGCGCAGATGTGTAATTCATTTGTGTATTTTGTGACAAAAAGAGTAATGCTTGCGTAGCGCCTGATGGCGAGCAAGAGTATCATAATACTCACAAAAATGGGTGTTCTACCCAAGCTGGAAGTACAAATAATAATATCGAGGCAAGCAATGACGGTCATTCGAAAGCAAGATCTTATCAGCAGTGTGGCAGACGCACTGCAATACATCTCTTATTACCACCCTCTAGATTTCGTGCATGCATTGAATGATGCATATGAGAAAGAGCAAAGCCAAGCGGCGAAAGATGCGATTGCGCAGATCTTGATTAACTCTCGAATGGCAGCCGAAGGTCATCGCCCTATCTGTCAAGATACAGGTATCGTGACCTGTTTCGTTAAAATTGGTATGAATGTGCAGTGGGAAACCGATCAAACTGTGCAAGAGATGGTTGATGAAGGTGTTCGTCAAGCGTACAACAACCCAGATAACCCGCTACGTGCGTCAGTATTGATGGACCCTGCGGGTAAACGCATCAACACCAAAGACAATACCCCTGCGGTGGTATACATCGACATGGTACCGGGTGACAAAGTTGAAATTCAAATCGCTGCAAAAGGTGGCGGTTCTGAGAACAAGACTAAGATGGTGATGCTGAACCCATCGGACGATATTGCAGAATGGGTCGAGAAGACACTGCCAACCATGGGGGCGGGCTGGTGTCCACCGGGCATGCTGGGCATAGGTATTGGTGGTACGGCAGAAAAAGCCGCAGTGCTTGCCAAAGAATCTTTGATGGAACACATCGATATTCAAGAGCTGATTGAGCGTGGACCGCAAAATGCTGAAGAAGAGCTACGTATTGATATCTTTAATCGAGTGAATCGTTTGGGTATTGGTGCTCAAGGTCTAGGTGGCTTGACGACGGTTGTGGATGTCAAAATCAAAACGGCGCCGACGCACGCAGCGTCTAAGCCTGTTTGTATGATCCCAAACTGTGCAGCGACAAGACACGTTCACTTTACGCTTGATGGCTCTGGCCCTGCGGAACTTACACCTCCTAAACTGGAAGATTGGCCAGAAATTACTTGGGAAGCAGGTGAGAATACTCGCCGAGTAAACCTAGATGATGTGACTGCAGAAGACGTGCAGCAGTGGAAAACAGGTGAAACCGTATTGCTATCGGGCAAGATCCTTACTGGCCGTGATGCGGCGCATAAGCGTATTCAAGGCATGCTTGAGAGCGGTGAAGGACTTCCAGAAGGCGTGGATCTTAAAGGTAAGTTCATTTACTACGTAGGCCCAGTAGATGCAGTTGGCGATGAAGTGGTTGGCCCTGCTGGTCCTACAACATCGACTCGTATGGATAAGTTCACTGACATGATGCTAGAGAAAACGGGCATCATGGGCATGATTGGTAAAGCAGAGCGTGGACCTGCAACCGTTGATTCGATCAAAAAACATAAGTCAGTTTATTTGATGGCTGTTGGCGGCGCAGCTTACTTAGTGGCGAAAGCAATCAAGAAAGCGCGTGTGGTAGCGTTCGAAGATCTTGGTATGGAAGCTATCTACGAGTTTGAAGTGGAAGATATGCCGGTTACTGTTGCCGTTGATTCAGGTGGTGCAAATGCTCACCAAATCGGTCCAGACACATGGAAAGTTAAAATCGCCGAAATGGATAGTTAATTTAATCAGTCCCTTCACTCTTGTTAGGGAGAAGGGGATATGAACTGAATATAGGTGTAGTTGCTTTTATAGCTCCTACACCTTTTTTGATCCTGAAACCGTCATTCATCTCGCATTAAGCTAGATATTTGCATACTCTGTGGCTATTAAAGCAAAACGCCTGATTAGGCTGGAGTAATTGAATGCAGAGAATTAGCCAAGAAGTGACGGATCTGGTAAATCGAGGTATGGATAGGCATCTTAAACTCGCCGTAACTGGACTTTCGCGTGCAGGTAAAACCGCTTTTATTACCTCGTTGGTTAACCAACTTCTCTACACGTCAACTCATGACAGTTTGCCTCTACTTCAAGTTAGTGCTGACGATCGATTAATTGGTGCCAAGCGTGAGCCACAAACAAACCTCTTAGTGCCACGGTTTAGTTACGATGAAGCGTTAGAGTATTTGTCCGCCGAGCCTCCGCAGTGGCCCAAGCCAACTAAAGATGTGAGTGAAATTCGCTTGGCTATTAAGTACAAACCGAGCTCTGGCGTGCTTAAATATTTCACTCAAACGGCCACCTTGTATTTAGATATTGTCGACTATCCGGGGGAGTGGCTGCTGGATTTGCCTTTACTTGAAATGGACTTTGAGCAATGGAGCCAAACTCAGTTAGATTCACTGAAAGGTAAGCGACTAGAACTGGCAAAACCTTGGCTCGATGCAATGCAAGATTTTGAACTAGGTGCAGACGTCGATGAAAAGCGCTTGGCTGAGATAAGTGAGCTTTACACTGACTACTTGCATGCTTGCAAAGATGCGGGTTTGCATTGGGTACAGCCTGGACGTTTTGTACTTCCTGGAGATCTTGCAGGAGCACCAGTGCTACAGTTCTTCCCAGTCAAAGCCTTGCCGGAAGAGACACAAAGTAAAACCAACCAATATGCGATGCTTAAGGCGAGATACGAAGAGTATCAAAACAAAGTTGTGAAGAAGTTCTATAAAGAGCACTTTTCAACGTTTGATCGCCAAATTGTGCTGGTGGATTGTTTGCAGCCTTTGAACGCTGGACAAGAGTCCTTTGGCGATATGCAGACGGCGATAGAACAGTTGCTCAAAAGCTTTAAGTATGGTCGCAGCAACCTATTGAGTCGCTTGCTTGCACCTAAGATAGATAAAGTACTGTTTGCTGCGACGAAAGCGGATCATGTCACTCCGGATCAGCATGCGAACCTTGTCTCATTGCTCAAACAAATGGTGCACCCAGCGTGGCGACACGCAGCATACGAAAACATCGATATGAGTTGCATGAGCCTTGCCTCCATTACTGCAACAGAAGCGGGTTATGTTGCGTCGAATGGTGGCAATCAAGCGGCGATTCAAGGTGTTACTGAGCAGGGTCAGTCGATGACGTTGTATCCAGGAGAAGTTCCTGCGTCACTACCCGATGCCAAATATTGGCAACAGGCTGGATTTGATTTTCAAACCTTCCTGCCTAAGCCAATGGCGCTTAACCAGCCATGCGGTCATATTCGACTCGACAAGGCATTAGAATTTCTAGTGGGAGACAAGCTGCAATGAGTGATTTAAAAACCAAGCAAGTTTTTGAGCAGCCGCTTTCAGACAACCCAAGCGATATTGAACTGACTGCTCAAGTACAATTTGAGTCAGCAGAGAAATTTGTACCGGTTTCGGTCGAAGAGCCGCAAATAGAGCAGGCCATTGCCGATGCCGTTAAGCCTAAAGGCAAGGGGCGCTGGCTTTTTGGTGGAATAGCAGCAACTTTTCTCGCACTAGTGGGCTGGCAAGGGGTCGATAGTGTAGTGACTGCGTTGCAGGCTGGTGATTGGCTAGGCCTAGGCTGGGGTGGATTTATCGCTGCATTGTCTGCGCTAGGGGGCAGTGCGCTTGCTAAAGAGTGGTGGAAATTGCGTCGGCTTAAACAGCGCTTTTCAACCCAAGAACAAGCGGTAGAGCTGTTAGAGTCTGATCAATTGGGTAAAGCCAAACCATTTTGCCAGCAACTGGCCAAGCAAAGTGAATTACCAGCAGAACACACAGGCTATGAGCGATGGATTAATGCGGTTAACAGTACTCACAGCGATCAAGAAGTGCTAACCATGTACGACAGCTTTGTACTTGAAACGCTAGACCAAAAAGCGAAAAAGCTGATCGCAAAGTCAGCCGGTGAATCGGCGCTGTTGGTTGCTATCAGCCCATTAGCGATTGCGGATATGTTGTTGGTTGCCTGGCGTAATTTAAAGCTGGTTAATGACCTTGCTAACCTGTACGGGGTGGAGCTGGGGTACTGGTCTCGCATTCGCTTACTCAAGTTAGTGTTTGTGAACATGGCTGCTGCCGGAGCTACTGAGCTCGTCGCCGATGCCAGTATGGATCTACTGTCGATGGATCTCGCTGGCAAGCTATCGACTCGCGCTGCTCAAGGGTTAGGTGTTGGGCTTTTAACGGCAAGGTTGGGCTTAAAGGCTGTTCAGTTGGTGAGACCACTACCGTGGCAAAAAGATAAGCAAATTAAAATCGGTGAGATACGTAGCTCGATTTTACAGCGATTAAAACCTGCTAAAAACGACGCATAATTGTGCACACAGTGTTGATTTCATGCCTGATTTCTTGACTGGAATAGCCGCTTGACTCAGACTTAGTGTCAACTTTTCCTGACACCCTAATGGACAACACTGTGCGCCTAGAAGTTTTGTGTGAAGACCGACTTGGATTGACCCGTGAACTGCTGGATATTCTTGCCTCTAAACAGATCGATTTACGTGGGATTGAGATCGACCGTCGTGGCATTATCTACCTGAATTGCCCAGAAATTGAGTTTGATACTTTTCGTGAACTGATGGCTCAAATCCGGTTGATTAGTGGTGTCACGGATGTACGCAAGATTCAGTTTATGCCTAGTGAGCGCCACAGCACCGAGTTGATGGCACTATTAGCAAACCTTCCAGACCCTGTGTTATCAGTGAGTCTTAAAGGTACCATCGACGTTGCCAACCATGCAGCAACTGATCTGTTCTCCATCCATGGTGAGTCTATTTTGGATGAGCCAGTTAACCACTACATACCTCAGCTCAGCATTGCAAAATGGCTCGACGGCAGCCCAGCACGTTTTCGTGATAATGTAGTCATTAACGGCTTGGACTACTCACTCGAAGTGATGCCTGTTTATATTTCGGGCGAGAACAAGGAATCCGTCCTTGCCAGTGCGGTAGTCACTCTAAAATCGAATCAAACTCAAGTCCGAGCAACACAGTATCTGTCCGAGCAAAACGCACTCGGTTTTGAGCATTTTGTTGGTATTTCTGCTAAGCACAAAGCGCTACTTAGCCAAGCGAAAAAACTGTCCATGATGAGTCAGCCGCTGCTAATTGAAGGGGAAACTGGTACCGGTAAAGAGATGCTTGCCCGTGCTTGTCACAATCGCAGTGAGCGAGCCAGTTCACCATTTTTGGTGTTGAGTTGTGCCTCAATGCCTGATGACGTCGCTGAGACCGAATTATTTGGTCATGCACCAGGTGCCTTTAACAATGAAAAGGGGCATGTGGGCATCTTTGAACAGGCCGATGGCGGTACAGTTTTTCTTGATGAAATCGGGGAGATGAGCCCGCACCTGCAAATTAAGCTGTTGCGCTTTCTTCAAGATGGCACCTTCCGCCGTGTTGGGGAAGAACACGAAATGCACGTCGATGTACGAGTCATCGCAGCGACCAAAGAAAAGCTATCGGAGATGACCGAGAAAGGTTCATTCCGTGAAGATCTCTATTATCGTTTGAACGTACTCAATCTTCATATCCCGCCACTACGTGAGCGTAGCAGTGATGTTACCCCGCTGCTTGAGTTGTTTGTTGCCAAGTATGCACAGCAACTAGGCATGCGTAAGCCTTCGCTTGATGACGCCTTGATAGACAAACTGAGCCATTACCCTTGGCCCGGAAATATCCGTCAGTTAGATAATATGGTGCTTCGAGCGTTAACCCAATTAATGGGAGATGAGCTTGAGGTATCTCATTTTGAATTACCAGAAGTTGAAACCACTGCGGCGCAAGCGCAGCTCAATCTTGATGGCTCACTTGATGAGATTATGAAAGAGTACGAAGCGCAGATCCTTGCACATTTGTATCATTCGTTTCCTTCCAGCCGAAAACTGGCGAAACGCTTGAACGTATCCCATACCTCGATTGCCAATAAGTTGCGTGATTACGGGATTAGAAAAGGGGACTAAGTGTGGGGTTTTACCAAGTCGATAAAATCGACGGCACGATTCAGTTAAGGAGCTCGCATCCAGGAGATGCGGAAATGATCAGCCGTTACTTCCAAGAAAACGTCGATCACCTCACCCAATGGGAGCCTAAACGCGAAAAGGACTTTTATGAGGTCAGCCACTGGAAGCAACGCTTAATTAAGTTGCACGAGCTCCAACGTATGGCGTTGGGCTATTATCTGGTGATACTCGATACCGAGACTAACCAAATGATGGGAACTGTCTCGTTCAGTAACATTTCTCGTCACCCGTTTCATGCGTGCAGTGTCGGTTATTCAATGCATAAAGATCATCAAGGTAAAGGGGTGATGAAGCGTGCCTTGAAAATGGCCATCGAATATATGTTTGAAGAACAGAATCTTCACCGTATCATGGCGGCCTATATACCCACTAACCGCCGCAGCGAGGCGGTGTTGGAAGCGCTGGGATTTGTTAAAGAAGGATTTGCCAAAGACTACTTGCTGATCAACGGTGAGTGGCGAGACCATAATTTAACGGCGTTAGTTAATTCCAACTGGCGTCAGCAACCTGTTTGAGGAGACAGCATGTCGTACATGTCTCTGGACGAATATTCCAGAAAGTGGATTTTTACACATCAATCCATGCCAGTATCTGAGCAAGAACTTGAAGCAATAAAGCCGATGACCCAAGCACGCTCAGCTCAACTTTGGAAAGAGAATATCAGCCAGCAAAGCCCAGATGCGGAGCGTATGAGCAACCAAGACTGGCCGATGAAAACCAGTAACTGGCTACATGAAGTAGAGTGGATGCCAGAGTGGGATGCGGATGAAAATGATATGCCAGCGGAAGTGCTTGAGCATATTGATTGGCAAGATGATGTTACCGTGTACTTCTGTTACGAAAAGTACAATGTCATCGAAACCAAGTGGTCAGTGTTTAAAAATAACTGGAAGAATTTCTTGTTCTTCGACGATGGACCGATACTTATTGCCCGCCGCCGCAAGCAAGCCTTGTGGTTCAATGGCAACGGCACCGTGAAAATCGGTAATCGTGAATAATTCTAGCCTCCCACTTGGGAGGCTTTTTATATCTATAGCAATCTAAAGTCTATACAGTGGTACTGGTTGAATACTGTATAAATACCCAATAAAAACCTTGATCTCTTTCCTTTAAGAGCTAAACTGTGTATATGAACAGTGTGTAAGGAGAGAGATTATGTTGTGGGAAAAACTAGAACAGGTAAATCGCTTACGCAAACAAGCGATGGCTAATGAAGAGTTCCTCCGTTCAGCGCAAGAACATGAACACGCTCTTCAATCTGAAACATGCCCAAGAACCGGGAAAAAACGAACTCGGACTGCTAAGCCAAAATCGATGGCAGATATCTACAGCGGCACAGAATTTGGCTATCGTGACTCCGACTTGTCGCATTGATAATGCGTTAATCAATAAGCGAGAGTGTTATGCTTAATCGATTGTTTTACTTTAAGTAGGTGTTATGCAGACACTCTCGTTATCTCAGGCAAGAAAGCTGGCTCTGTTGTCGCAATGTTTGCCTCATAAACGTTCCAAATCTTCCTCTGTTAAGTCGTCTCATGCTGCGACATTAAGTGCTATTGAGCGCCTCGGCTATGTGCAAATAGATACCATCTCAGTGGTTGAGCGAGCACATCACCACGTGTTGTGGAGCCGAAATGTAGACTACCTACCTAACCACCTTGACGACTTGGTGGCGAATAAACAGGTCTATGAATACTGGTCGCATGCTGCTGCATACCTTCCAATGAAAGACTTTCGTTTCAGTTTACCTCGCAAAGAAGCCCTCAAGTCCGGTCAACAAAACCATTGGTATCGTAAAGACCAACGATTGATGGATGGAGTGTTACAGCGCATCAAAGCCGAAGGGCCGCTGATGGCGAAAGACTTTGATTCGCCAAGTCACAAAGTACAAGGGTGGGGAAGTAAGCCAACCAAGCAAGCGCTAGAAAGTCTGTTTATGCAAGGGGATTTAATGATCCGCGAGCGTTCAAACTTTCATAAAGTGTATGACTTAACCGAGCGAGTACTGCCTGCAGACATTGATACCTCAACTCCAACCCCTAGCGAACATGCAAAGCACTTAATACTGTCCTATTTGAGAGCACATGGTTTGGGAACGGAGGCTGAGATGACTTATCAGCTCAAGGGGATAAAGCCACTAGTAAACACGGTGTTGAATGAAATGTGTGAGAGCGGAGAACTCGAGATTGTAATGGTGGATAGAGTTCGCTATTACACGACAGCTCAAGCGCTTTTACAGTTAAACCTTCGTTTAAATCGCAGACAGGCGGTGATCTTGTCTCCATTTGATAATCTTGTTATCCAGCGCAAGCGCATTGGTCATTTATTTAAGTTCGACTACTTGCTTGAGTGCTATGTCCCTGAAGCTAAACGTCAATACGGCTATTTCTGTTTACCAGTGCTTTGGAATGGCAAATTGGTGGCACGAATCGACGCCAAAGTTGACAGAAAACGTCATATATTCAGAGTATTGAAGACGCATATAGAGCCAAACCTTAAGCGCTACGAAGAGTTTCAAGCGGCTTTTGAAGTCGAGCTGCAATCTTTCGCCCAATTTAATGGTTGCCAGGTTATTGAGCGCTAGAAAATAGCTTTCTTTTTTCTTGTGGCTCACACTTTGTGGGCGTGATTGGGGCAGGTTTATTCGCTGTGCTCTAGTCTCGGTGTCAGACACACAACAAGAAAAGGAACTTCATGGCTAGATTGACAATACTTGCGACAGCGATATCGATGGCTTCATTCGCTGTTTGGGCCGGTTCTCAGGTTGCTGATTCGGTTGCGCCAGAAGCGACTAGCGATATCCAATCAAAAAAAGCGGTCGAGGCGGACAAATTTATCGTTACTGCGGCAAATCCCTTAGCGGTAGAAGCGGGTTATAAGGTGTTGAAATCAGGTGGTAGCGCTGCCGATGCATTGGTAGCAGTCCAGACGGTATTGGGCTTGGTGGAACCCCAATCTTCTGGATTAGGCGGCGGTGCATTCTTGGTCTATTGGGATGCCAAAACCCAGTCTCTCACCAGTTACGATGGACGAGAAACAGCACCACTTGCTGTGACACCCGAGTTATTTCAAGATAAAAATGGTAAGCCATTAAAGTTTTTTGATGCTGTCGTTGGTGGTCGCTCCGTAGGAACACCAGGTACGGTCAAGCTATTGGAAGCAGTGCATCAGAAATACGGCAATAAGCCTTGGTCAGAACTTATGGATCCTGCGATATCGTTAGCAACCGATGGCTTTAGCGTATCGGCTCGTATGGCGGCATCGATAGCGAGAGATAAAGCTAGGCTTGCACGTTATCCAGATACTCAAGCCTATTTCTTCGATAAGGAGGGCGAGCCTCTTAGTGAAGGGCATCTATTGGTAAATCAGGCTTATGCTCAAACCTTAAAGACACTCGCCGCTAAAGGCTCTGATGCTTTCTATACTGGTGCTATCGCCAAGGAGATGGTGAGCAAGGTTCAGTCTATTGAGGATAATCCAGGTTACTTGGCTATGGAAGATCTTGCGACTTACAAGGTTAAGGAAAGACCTGTCGTGTGTTCTGCATATCACCAATATCAGGTATGTGGTATGGGGCCACCAAGTTCTGGAGCGTTAACCGTTGGGCAGATCCTAGGAATATCCAGTCACTTTGATTTAGCCAAGCTGGGTAAGGACAACCCCACGTCGTGGCAAATTATAGGCGATGCCTCTCGACTCGCCTTTGCTGATCGTGGTCGCTATATGGCTGACTCAGACTTCGTGCCAATGCCGGAGGGGTTACTCGACTCGGAATATCTTGCACAACGTGCCAAGCTCATTGAGCCGGGTAAAGCTTTGGATTCAGTGGCTGCTGGAGAGCCACCTTGGAGCATGAACATTGCTATGGCAGATGATCAGTCGATTGAACTGCCAAGCACGACGCACATAGTGATTGTTGATGCGAAAGGCAATATTATTTCCATGACAAGTACTATTGAAAATGGCTTTGGCTCCCGAGTGATGAGTAATGGCTTTTTGCTTAATAACGAGCTAACCGACTTCTCCTTTGCTGCTCATAAAAATGGTTACCCGATTGCAAATAGAGTGGAACCAGGCAAACGTCCTCGCTCCTCCATGGCACCAACCATAGTGCTGAAAGACGGTGCGCCATACATGGCCATTGGTTCCCCTGGTGGCTCTCGTATCATCGGCTATGTCGCAAAAACGCTTATCGCTCATATCGACTGGGGAATGCCAATTCAACAGGCAATAGAAATGCCTAACATGCTCAATCGGTTCGGTACCTTTGATCTCGAGGCAGATACAGACGCACAAAAGTTCAAGCAGCCGCTAGAGGCAATGGGCTTTAAGGTCAATGTGAGAGATTTAAACTCCGGTTTGCATGGTGTTGTATTTGAAAATGGCAAACTAATCGGAGGTGCCGATTCAAGGCGTGAAGGTATCGTCTTAGGGGATTAAGCATATAGTTATAATTCTTTGTGCTGTGCTTTTAAGTACTTAACGATTGCCCCGTGTAAACGGGGCATTTTTGATTCAAAAGTCAGATTAACATCACCTTTTTTATTTACTAAAACCGATACTGTTCGCCAATATCAATTTTCGAAAATTAGACTCGATTGAGGACAGTATGCATCAATTTCCAGACAATTTTCTTTGGGGGGGAGCCATTGCGGCAAACCAAGTTGAGGGAGCATTTGATCTAGATAGTAAAGGTTTGTCCACTTCCGACATGTTACCCAAGGGTATATTGAGCCCTCACCAAACACGAGATGAACGGACCGCAGGCATCAAAGATATTGCTATCGATTTTTATCATCGCTACCCAGAAGATATTGCCCTGTTTGATGAGATGGGTTTTAACTGTCTTCGACTATCGATCGCTTGGAGCCGTATTTTTCCCAATGGCGATGAAGCTGAGCCCAATGAAGCCGGGCTTGCCTACTACGATAGAATATTTGATGAACTCGCCAAATATGAAATTACGCCATTTGTGACGCTTTCACATTATGAAATGCCATACGCGCTGGTGGAGAACTATGGTGGCTGGGGCGATCGTCAGTTGATCACCTTTTTTGAACGTTATGTGCGAACGGTTTTTGAGCGTTACCAAGAAAAAGTGAAACTATGGCTGACCTTTAACGAGATCAACATGTCTCTTCACGCCCCATTTACTGGTGTCGGCTTGCAAGAAGATGCAAGTGAACAAGCGATATATCAAGCCATTCACCACCAGTTAGTCGCCAATGCTAAGGCGGTGAACTTGTGTCACCAAATCATACCTGATGCCAAAGTAGGCAATATGTTGCTGGGGGCGATCAATTACCCATACACTTGCAGTCCAGATGATGTTCTGGCAGCGATGCATGAAAACAACAAGTGGCTGTTTTTTGGCGACGTGCAAACACGGGGCAAATACCCAGGCTATATGTTGCGCTACTTCCGTGAAAACAAAATCGAGATTGAGATGGAAGCGGGGGACTTAGCCACAATCGCCTCGGCATCTGTCGATTTTGTTTCATTTAGCTATTATGCCAGCGGATGTGCGAGTGCGGACCCGAAACAAAAAGAGGTGGGCAATATTGTCGATAGCGTGCCAAATCCTTACTTAGAAAAGAGTGAGTGGGGGTGGTTAATTGATCCTAAAGGCTTACGAATCTTGCTTAACTTCCTATATGACCGTTATCAGAAGCCGCTATTTGTGGTCGAGAATGGTTTGGGAGCCATTGATAAGGTTGAAGCCAACGGTGAGGTGAACGACGATTATCGAATCAAATACCTTAATGATCACCTCGTTCAAGCCAAAGAAGCACTGGCCGATGGGGTAGAGTTGATGGGCTTTACCAGTTGGGGACCAATTGATCTCGTTGCGAACTCAACGGCAGAAATGAAAAAGCGGTATGGATACATTTATGTAGATCGCCACGACGACGGCTCTGGAACGCTTGAGCGAAGAAAGAAAAAGAGCTTTTACTGGTATCAACAGGTGATAGAGACTCAGGGACGCTCGCTGACGGATTAACGCCAACTAGCTAAAGTTGACAGGAAAGTAGGGAAATACACCTTCCCTACTAAATCATTAAATTGCTATCAAGCTACACTCACTTAGGTTCGCTTTCCGAAAGCGCTTTCGCCTCCGAAACTAACTCTAACCATGCATCCGGCGTCTTGATTACATATAGTCTATCGATGATGTACTGGTGGAAGTGATCAGTTACACCCACTGCTCGGTTACCAGTTTTACGGCTGATAAGTACGGTAGAGAACACAATCATTGGCTCTTGGTTCTAATCTTGTATTAGCAGTTTCGATAGCGATGGCTTAACCACCCTTTTACGCTAACCTGCTCGTTTGTAACATTGTTGGCTTTACTTAGAATCCATAACAATGTCCTATATGTGAGACTGTGAGTGTAGGTGTTCAATGATTTAAGTCACGGTTTTTTCTTCATTTTTCGAAAACAATCGATTCCCTCAATATGCAATAAATTGTATATATTAAGGATTGATATGGGAAAGCCTGCCGCTACTATAACGTCTATGCACGTCTGTCCTAAAGTCACCTCAAAAGGTTAGGTCATTGCTAACAGAGAGTGGTGCTTTCGTTACTCAGGCCGGACATTTGAATACCCTTGATTTAGGCTTTCATTTGCGGGCAAGAGATACAGTCAGGAACTGCTTTGATTTCGTAAGTAGCTATTCAAACTTTGTCCCCTCGTACGGGACGCCTTGGAGCTTTTTATATGCAAGCATAAATATTAATCCTGACAGGTTGTCTACTAATGATTTGGAAAATAATCTCAGGCAGATAAACTTAGACGCTTTAAAATACTACGACCGCACCAGCCACGAACATTGTTTCAACCTTCCAAAACCGATTAGGAAGGCTATATCTTCTAGTGGAAATAAAGTGATTGACGATAACAACCTTGCGACAGTAGATATTGCAGACACAGTAGGAGGTGTTTGAATGAGTACAGGGGTATTTATAGCATTAGGAATACTTGTAAATTGCATATGGGGAATGGCGTTCCTTATCCCTTATATTCTCCCGGAAGTTAACCCAATGGTTATCGCTTTTGGTCGATATATGGTCTACGGCTTAGTTTCTCTGGTATTAATACTATTAGCTCGAAAAAGCTGGGATAAGCTGTCAAATAACCAGTGGATGACTGCTTTCACTTTAGCTTTTTCAGGTAACGTAGGATATTACTTGTTCCTTACGAGCAGCATACACTATAGCGGTATTACGATATCAGCCTTGATAGTTGGAATCCTTCCAGTGTCGCTAATTATTGTAGGTAACTTCGTAGAGAAAGAGTATTCATTCAAGAGCCTAGTCGTTCCCGTAGCACTCATTTTAAGTGGAATGGTGACTCTTAGCATAAGTAATATCGAAAGTGGTAGAAGCAATAATTTGCTGGAGGGAGCATTATTCGCCTTCATATCATTGGTTCTATGGACTTATTACGGGGTGAAAAATGCGGATTTCTTGAAAAAGAATCCAAATGTATCATCTAACTCATGGTCTCTAGCGATTGGAGTATGCTGTCTTACTCAAAGCATTATCGCTCTCCCAATCTTAATAGTGTTCACAAATACGATGGATTTTTCCACAGGTACTGGAGGTGGTCATTTTACTCAAATCATTGCTGCATGCCTCTTCCTTGGGGTCGTCGTTTCATGGCTCGCCACGATACTATGGAATCAAACTTCAAGATATCTACCAGTTGCTTTAGCTGGGCAGCTAATTGTGTTTGAAACGATTTCTGGTTTGATTTATGGATTTATTGCTGATGAGAGACTCCCAAATAGTGGAGAGTTTGCAGCAATAGTGCTTGTCATCTTAGGTGTTGTTTCTGGGTTAAGGGGAAGTAAGCGATTGAAAGCGAATGTAAAAGCTAGCCAATGCACGACAACTTAAGGTAGAGGCGCATTACTAGAGCGTGTTGACCTTTGGAGGCAAAGTTTTGTTCAATCTAGATGAGCCTTCCATACAGCGTTTATCAGCTCTTTCTCCGGCGTTTTAAAATATTTGCATAGCATGACTATATAGGAGCTTGGAGTGGTCATACGCTTCAAGCCTTTTTAGTTTCTATTGCAATGAATCTTCAATGGTTTTAATTCGAATTTTCTCAAGCTCGCCACTGTTTGTCATATCGATGAACACTCGATCTAACTTCCCAACTAAGTCGGCATTTGATTTGTGTAAGTAATGATGCAACTCAGTTCTTTTTAATGCGGGCGTTAGTGGTTTAATGTTGGCGTAATGAGGGTCTCTTTCGAAAGGGTAGCCTGTTACTCGTGCGGCGATGGCAAAGTCTAGTCTTCCTAAATTTAGAACCTTCATTAAATCAGTAACATTATTGAATACAACCACTTCTTTAGCGTGTTCTGCGCAGGTTGTAGCGTGTTTTACTCCTCTTATTATCCCCACTTTATAGTTGGTGAGTTGTGAACAGTCGGTGATCGGCCCTGAGTGCAGTGAAGAATAAAGTACTTGTTCAACATAATTTATTGGCGTTGGCACCATAATTAGATTAGGAAAACTGGCACCAATGGCCTCGACTCGATTGACTTCGCCATCCAGAGCCCCTTTGTTGGCTTCTACCAGTGAACGCTTAGCTGGCATCTCGACAAAGTGCGCTTCTAACCCGATCTTTTGGTAAGCAATCGACAGAATGTTTTTGCCAATTTCAACGGTCAAAAATCCTGATGGGCTAGATATATGTATTGCAGGTTTGCTTTCCTGAGCCGCACAGTTGGAGCTACTGCTGAGAGCGAAAAGAAACAAAGCGCAAGGGGCAAAATGGGTCGACTTCATCGGACACCTCAATTCGTAGAATCTATAAAAGCTTAGGTGTTTGCTTGAGATAAAGCCATGTTGTGTGAGCTGTTTGAATAAATGATGAGGTAATAAATAACTGGTGAAGAACGTAGGGAAGAAAGCCTCCCCACGTTCTTAGTTATTGCTTGGCTTAGTTTTTTACCAAGCTAAGGCCACTTGGCAGTGCATCACCAAACACGCGTTTAGATTCGCTTTCCGACAGCTCCTTGACCTCAGAAACCAACTCTAACCATGCGTCTGGCGTTTTACTGCTTTTGAGCTTATCGATGATCTGTTGGCGGAAGTCATCATTTACGTCGACTGCTCGGTCACCAGTTTTGCGGCAGATAAGTACGGTGGCGAATGCAATCATTGGCTCTTGGTTCCAATCTTGCTCAAGTAGCTTTGGTAACCATTGCTCAACTTGCTCACGTGGGATCACATTATGTTGGCTGCCGTACATGAGGCTGCGAGAACCCAAACGGCCAAGAGCCCACCAGTGGGCTTGGGCAAACTGGGTTTGATTGCTCGCTTTGTTCATAAACCAAGTTGCTAGCAGAACTTTATCTTCAACTTCTAGGTGTTCAAGTGAGGCCGCTAGGCGAACCATCGCCTCATAGCCGTTGTCTTGTGCTTCTTGCCATGTACCTTTGTTACGAGCTGCGCCCGGATGTAGGTATTTGGCGATATCCGCTAAGATAGTCTCTTGCTGTTCTTGGTTAAGACCGCCTGCGATACGACGCCAGAACACCCACCAATCTGTCCAACCTTGGTGGTTTTTAAACTGAATGCCTTGCTGGTATAGGCTCCAAACTTGCTCGATACGCCAGTTATCAGTCGCATCACCAAATCCTGGACGCAATGAGAAGCCTGCTAGACGTAACCAGTTCTTTTCATGGTGCTCAGAGCGGCGACGGCGCTTGCGGCCTAGCGCAAAAGTGTCGAATAGGGAGCGCAGGGTAGAAGAGTCCCAAGCATCTCGCTTGCCAAGGTTTTTCTCTAGTGTCTTGGCGAGCGTCTTGATCGCTTTCTCGTCTTTGTTTTGCTTGCTACCGCTGTAAAGCGACGTGATAAGCGTCTTGCAGCTTTCCAGTTTCGGGTTGGCTTGTTTCTCTTCTAGCTCTTCGGCTTGTTGATTACGAACCTCAAATTCCAACGCCCAACGTTTATTGTCATCATCGGCTTGTACACATTCGATCTTTAGCGTGCCGACTTCCGTGAGTTGGCACGCAAGCTGTACTTCCACACGCTCTTTTTGGTTAGCTTGCAGCTCTTTGCCTTCGCTCTCTAGGGTGGTGATATAAGGCGGCAGTGGTGCAAACATATCTGGATCGATATCGAGCATCACACCGTTTTGAATGGTGACGCCTTGTGGTGATTGGTCGTGGGTAGAGGTGAGCAAGCTGAACTTCACCGGCTGGCCTAACGTAAGGTTGAAGCGACGCCCTGACAGACGGATCTCTTGGCCCTCTTCGGTACCTTTCGCCAACAGGCAAAGCGCATTGCCTCGCTTGTTTTTCTCTTGCAGATGCAGGAAGTAGGAGCGAGCGGCACCACCACCAATCTTCAATTGTGCACCACGGCGAGCCTTACCAAAGGCAACGGCGCCAAGGGCAACGGAATGATCGGGATGTGGGTTATCTAGCAGCGTGATCGGGCCACCACGCCAGTTTTCTAGCAGTTTGGTGATACGCTCGGTGACGAGTTCACTGTTAAACACACCACCGTTGAGTAGCAGGCCAACAGGGATTGCAGGATCAGAGTCATCTTTTAGGGCTGCTTTAGATACCTGCTGGTGGTGATGCAGGAACTCTGCAAGGTGTTTACTTACCGCAGGATCTGATACGTAAGGCAGACCAAACTCAACCACCGCACTGCGGCGTTTGTCTGGTACTTGGTCAAACTCAGAGATTGGGAAGAAGCCATCAAGGGCAATCTGATGAACTTCCTCTTTGCTCAGAGAAACACTGCGGGTACCACCAAGTAGCTTTGAACCACTACCTAGCATGGTGATCTTTACATCTTCCGGTGCATTGGAAGAGAGTAGGTCCTCTTTCGCTTGGCGAGTTTGCTGGATAAGCTTAGTTAATGCGGCTGCGTTGAGTTTTTTACTGTTGCTAAAACGCTGCTCTGCAAGGTGCGCTAGGGCAAGGTCGAGGTTGTCACCACCCAGCATTAGGTGATCGCCAACACCGATACGAGCCAGTGCTAGTTGATCCTTTTCATATTTGGCTTCAATCAAACTAAGGTCAGTCGTACCTCCGCCCACATCACAAACAAGTACCAGAGGTAAAGATTCTAGTTGCTGTGCTGCCGTCTCTTGGTGGCGAGCGTACCAGTCATAACAAACCGCTTGTGGCTCTTCGAGCAATACGATCTTGTGTAGGCCCGCTAGCTTGGCTGCATCCAGAGTGAGCTTACGCGCCGTCTCATCAAATGATGCTGGTACGGTCACAACCACTTCTTGGTTTTCAAGACGATCGCTTGGGTTGCGATAGTTCCACGCAAGACGGATATGGTTTAGGTAGCTTGCACTGGCGATGACAGGAGAGACACGCTCAACATCGGCAGCTGCTGCCCAAGGCAAGATCTCTGAGTTACGATCAACCGCTTGGTGAGATAGCCAGCTTTTAGCACTCGATACTTGGCGACCTTCGACTTTCGCACCTAACTCACGAGCCCATTCACCGATGATCACTTGAGGTAAGTCCCCTTCGACGGCTTCATGTTGCCATGGAAGCGTCAGATCGTTTTCACTTACCTGACCATTAGCGGGGTGGTAACGAAAAGAGGGGAGTAGTGGTTTACGCACCACTTCACCTGCACCAATCAGTTGGTCTATTTCGAAGAGGTGAATTGGGGCTTGTTGCAGCTCTTGGCTTATTTCGCAATAAGCAACAACAGTATTGGTAGTACCGAGGTCAATACCAACCAAAAAACGGGGAGTGGACATCAATAACTCCTGTTAAAACGGCACCCGCGATCGAAGATCAGGGGTGCCGTGATGTTTACTTTATTAAGCGAGAGCTATTAGCCTTAGTGGCTTTCTTGTTGCTCTGGCTGTTGGCTTGTTTCTTCGCCTTGTTCGTCACGAACATCAAACTCGACATGCCACTTTTGACCATTGTCAGCAGCGATAGCTTCCAAGTATAGCGTGCCTAGCTCGGTAACACGTGAGGCAAGCGTCACAGGAACGACTTCGCCTTCACGACGACCTTCGGAAACTGGCAAAGTTACCTGAATTTCAGGCAGCTCTTCTAGCTCTTCTGGTGCCCAGTGATCTAGGTGCACACCGGCTTCATCGTCACGACGAATGGTTGAACCGAAGAACTGGAAGTTGACTGGTTGGCCGATGATCAAACCAAACTCTTGGCTTGGTACGGCAGCACCAGTACCTTCTTCCATACCAAATGGAGCGACACACAGTGCTTCCATTGGAGGAGCCATACCCGGAATCGCAGGCATAGCACTCTCGATACCTACGTAGTAAGCCGAAGCGATACCACCACGGATACGAACGCCTTGACCACGACGAACTGAGCCGTAGTAAGCCGCACCGCTAGCAACTGCTAGGTCTAGATCTAGGCCAGATAGGCGTTTAGCTTCTTCACTACCAGCGGTGGTTAGCCATTGGTTGATGGTGCTAAATAGACGTTCAGATAGAAGCTGAGACTTAAGCACACCACCGTTAAATAGAATCGCTGTCGGCTTGATGAAATCTGCTGATTGCTCAGCGCCTGGCATACCCGGCATGTTGGCAAATGGGTCAAAGCCCGCATCCGTTGCTTGTTCGCCGCCTTGAGCATTGGCTTGCTTAGCAAGGAAAGCAGCAATATGACGAGTGATGCCCGCATCTTGAGCGTATGGCAGACCCATTTGAGTCAGTGCACCACGGTTACGCTGAACAGGGTGATCAGTAATCGCCACTTGTGGGAAGAAACCATCTACAAGTGTTTGCTGAACTTCTTGCTGAGTTAGTTCAGTTTTCAGCGTTGCACCAAGTAGCTTAGAGCCACGGCTTGGTACGACGATTGGCATAGATTCAAGCTCTGCATCATTTAGAAGGGCTTCTTTTGCATCACGACATGCGTGAGTCATCGCCTGAACCTGCCATGGTTGAAGCTCTTTGCCATCTTGAGCAAGCTTCATCTTAAGGCGGTACGCCAGCGCGAGATCCATGTTATCACCGCCAAGCAGGATATGCTCGCCAACGGCAATACGGTTTAGGGTTAGGTTACCGTCATCTTCGGTGACTTCGACCAGTGAAAGGTCAGTCGTACCACCACCGATATCAACTACCAGTACAATGTCACCCACGTTAACTTCATCACGCCAAGCGTCTGAGCTGTTATCAATCCAGCTGTATAGCGCAGCTTGTGGCTCTTCTAGCAGGGTTAGGTGCTCAAAGCCCACGTGACGAGCAGCTTCTGCGGTAAGGTCGCGAGCGGCTGGATCAAAAGATGCTGGTACGGTAATGGTTACGTCTTGCTCCGCAAGTGGGTGCTCAGGGTGCTTGTGATCCCATGCTTGCTTAAGGTGCTCTAGGTATAGCTCAGTTGCACGCAGTGGCGATACCTTACTCACTTCTTCTGGGCTACCTGCAGGTAGGAACGCATCACGACGGTTTACGCCGCCGTGACATAGCCAAGATTTAGCACTAGCGATTAGACGAATTGGTGTTTTAGAGCCTAGGTTACGAGCGATTGCGCCCACAAGCGCTGTTGGTTCAGTGGTCCAAGGCAGCACTCGTGATGCTGGGCTCATCTCATGTTCGTGTGGCTGGTATAGGAAAGAGCCAAGCTGAGTGCGCTCTTCTACCGTGCCCGGAGCGGTTAGCTGCGGGATAGCCATCACTTCTACGCTGGCTTCTTCATTAGTCGTATCAAGAAACGACATAACGCAGTGCGTGGTACCAAGGTCGATACCTACGCTGAATTTAGGGGTTTGCTTCTCAGTAACCTGCTCGGTTACTTGGTCAGTCATCTGTTCCATTACAGTTCTACCTCTGCTGGAGCGATGATGCTAGCGTCGTAATCTTCAGCAAGTTTTGGCAGTTTGATTTCGTCAGCTTTCCAGCCTTTGTGAACCAAAGTACCGTGGAAAGGCGCATTGCCTGTTACGTTACCTGTTAGGCGAACCTGCTGTGGGTTGAAGCCTTCTTCTACCGTGATACGAGTCTCTTCATCTTCGCTGCGAACAGGAGTTAGGGTTAGGTACTCTTTAAGTACTTTCTGGCCGCCAGTGTGGATAACACGAGCCGCTGCGCCAACTTCTTCGTCCGCAAAATGGGTTAGGTCTTCTTGTAGGAAGTCGATCAGACGTGCTTCTTTTTGCATGATAGAAAGCAACTGCATTGCAGAGTCAGTAGAAGCGGTTGCTAGTTTAGACTCTACCTCAACGATTTTCTCGACTTGTTTCTCGACAATCTTTTCAACTTCTACGATCTTCTCGACCGGCTTTTCTACTTCAACAATTTTCTCTACTGGCTTCTCTACCACTTTCTCAATCACTTTAGATTTACGAGAAACGGCTAGAATAAGAAGCAGAACGCTTGATGCCGCTAGGCCTGTGTGCAGCATGTCAAACGTGGTAGGAATCATGTTTATGTCAAAGTTCATAAATGTAATCTCTAGTTTGTTATGTCTTTCTTCAATGAAGACATGTCCGGATAAGGCGGAAATATGGGCGAACTTTATCATATTCAAGGGAGTAGGCATGAAGATTAATTGACGTTTCCCTGTCATTTCAGTGTCGTTAGCTGAAAAAACATCCTCATCTGGTGGTTTAGTCGACGGCTAGAGCGCTCATCAGGCATTTATTGAGCAATCGAAGGGTCATGGGTTTAGCTTCAAAGCGGGGTAAGGTAAAATGCGCCAAATTTCGAATTTTAAGGTTGGTGATGAACTACAATCGTGTTGTTTGCTTTGATTTAGAGATGTGCTGTTGGAACGTGGATGGCGTGGGCACAACGGGTGAGATCATCGAAGTTGGTCTTGCTGAAATAGATCTGGTCAAAGGTGAAGTGGTCAAGCGTGCTCAGTATTACGTGAAACCCGATCACGACGAAGTTTCCCTGTTTTGCTCTGAGCTTACGGGCATTACGCCACGCAAAATTGAAAAACAAGGTCGTCCGCTTGCTGAAGTGATGAAGTCGATGGTGAAAAACTTTGGTGGAGCGAATAAGATCTATGCCGCTTGGGGGCGAGATGATCTGATCCTTGCGAAAGAATGTGAGCAAAAAGGCCTTGAGATGCCATTTAATGAGTTCATCAACTTAGCAACGATCTACCGTATCCAAAATCGCCTCAAAGATAAGCGTATCGGCCATAAAGCGGCCCAAGAAGCGAAGGGTATTGAGTGGGAAGGTCGCCATCATTCTGGGTTTGATGATGCGCACAACTTGGCGAAACTAGCCTTAACCATGCTTTAGCATTGATTAACTAAAAAAGGAGCCATCGGCTCCTTTTTTAGTTAATGACCGCAAGCTTTGCCCGAATGAACTCTTGATGGTCAACATAAAGCAGTTCAGCCACTTTTCTGATCACGGCTTCTTCCAGAGGGTCGATAACACCATCGGCGTAGGCAACTTGCCACATGCCTTTGATGACATCAAAACGTTGTTCTTGCTCGAGAGTTCGCAGCTGAGAGGTGAAATCGTATAAAGAGGCTGATTGCTGGGTCTTCTCTAATGCAGAGCTGAGCAGTTGCTCTGCTCGGGATTTATCGACTTCTAAGACTTTTTGCAGCATGGATACTTTTGCCTCATGCTCTTCGACATCGATACTGTGGTCTGCGTTAGCCACTTCACAAAATAATGCTGCAATGGCAAGTTCTGGATTGTCATTTGGTTGAGCGTTTAAGTCTTGTCCTTCGATAAGCTGTTTAAACAGTTTGGATAGTGAGTTAATCATGTAGCACTCCAAAAATTGTTTCGTTATCCATGTAGATAGTGTTTGAACAGTCAAAAAACAAGCGGCTTTACATAATCCTTACATTTAAGCCTTTTTTAGTACTAGCCCGATATTGTTATACGAGGCTACAATAGCAGCGGCTCATTTTCCCCTCACTCGCCACAGGAACTCATTGTTTGGACTCGATAACTCTCATTGCTATGGGGCTTATATTTGTAGGCTCGTTTGTACAAAGTGCCATCGGTTTTGGTCTCGCTATCGTTGCAGCCCCTTTACTGTTTATGTTGTCACCGATTTATGTTCCTGCACCCATCTGTTTGGTCGCTCTGTTCATCTCTCTACTTAACGCATTTAAGCATAAATCTGAGGTGAGTTTAGGCGGACTAAAAATGGCAGTGATTGGGAGAATACCCGGCTCAATTATCGGGGGAGCGATACTGCTTTATATCTCACCGGACATGCTGTCACTAGGGCTTGGGGTTTTTGTATTAATTGCCGTAGCCATCAGTCTGCTACCGCTGCGAATTGAGCCCACCCCTAACCGAATGTGTGTTGCGGGATTTTTTTCGGGATTCATGGGTACAAGCTCAAGTATAGGTGGGCCACCGATGGCACTACTTCTCCAGCATCAAGAAGCGAACTCATTGCGTGGTAATTTATCCGCATTTTTTGTAGCGAGCTCTTTGATCTCCCTTATTGTTCAACTGTTTATCGGCTTTTTCACGCTCGAACATCTGTGGGCAATCTTGCCTTTACTCCCAGCAGCTTGGTTGGGTTATTTCTTGGCAGGCAAATTTGTTCACCATTTCTCTAAACAGTGGATCCGATATTGTGCATTAGCACTTTGTCTAACGAGCGGGATTGGTGCGGTGTGGCAAGCTCTCACTTAGAGAGCTTGGGGATCTTCGGAGGCGGACTCCGCCTCTTCAAGCAGTTCAATCACTTCTGATGAGGACTTCTCGTGGCTGATCAGTAGCATCGCAAGCAAAGCTTCTGTTTTGCTGCTGATATCTGAGTCTTCTACTAACAATTGGCGGATACGGTGTCTAAGTAGTGCCATTTCATGCTCGACAAAACCTCGCCCTTCGGTGTCACCACCAAGGTCTTCTGGTTGATGGTCAAAATTCAGAAACAGGAAATCGTCATCGTATCGCGATGCGATAAGACGTTCTGGTAACCACTCTTCACCAGTCACGACATCTAAGTCTTTGTCTGATGGTAGGGTATTAAGTATTTGTAATAATTCCGATACTTTCACAATGATTTTATACAATCTAGGCTGCTATTTAGTATAGTAGCGGCAAAAGGGCGTGCATCTTAATTGATATTTCATTTTTTGACTAGGGTTGTGATATGTCAGCATAGTCGAAAATACGCAGGGATTGCGAAGTAATAAATTCAGCAACTTTAATCGTAGATATATATGACGACTCATAAAAAACTGTATAGCGTAGTGACGCTCGGCTTGGTTTCTTGTTTTGCCAACGCAGCACAAGAGCAAGAGTGGGGGTTGGCTGCGGCATTTCGCTCATCAACGCTTATTCATGATACTTCTAGTCAGGGGTTAAACACTTCACATACCGAGGTGAATACTTTCACACCACTTTTTTACTATCAAGGTGAACACCTCTACATGGATGGCTTGGAAGGTGGTGTCCACCTTTACGAGCAAGATCAACACAGTTTTAATCTGTTTACCCGTTTACGTTTTGTTGATATGCCAGCGGCTTATCAAAATCAGGCGGGTGGTGATCAGTTTGATTTAGGTCTTCAGCACCGCTACCAAGTCGATGAATCTTGGTACACAGATACTGAGCTTTTGGGCGATAGTTATGGGCGCATGCATGCTAATCTGCGTGCGACGGCTGAATATGCGACGGAAAGTTGGGACTTCAAGCCTAGCGTTCAGGTGAGATATAAGAGTTCGGATTTCAACTCGTATTACTACGCAGGTTCTAGCCTTGGCTACGATACCATTGGCGCAGGTGTTGATCTAAAAGCTGGCTTTGAAGCTCGTTACCATGTTACTTCAAACTTGTATTTACTCGGTTCTGCTTATGCGACCGTGCTTGATAATCAAGCCTACAGCGCTGACCTAGTAGATAGTCGATACAATGCAGAATACTTCATCGGATTTGGTCTTTTTAACGATAAATCCGGTGTGAAGAAGCAAGAAATTGGCGCTAAGCCATATTTACGTGTTGCTCAAGGCTTCGCGACGCCTTCGGACATGGGGGATATCTTCCAAGGTAAGGGCGAGCCAGATCCTAACGGTAACAAGATGACATCGGTCTTCTATGGCCATCCATTGACTGATGAGTTGTTTGGTGCGCCGATTGATGTGTATTTAACGCCGGGTATGGCGTGGCACTGGTCTAGTAGCACTCAGAGTTCATCACCAGAATATGTGGTTGCAGTGAAAGCCTACTATACGTTCGAGTGGCCAATTCGCTGGAAGTTTGGTGCCGCAGAAGGGGTCTCGTACGTCGTTAACCCAACTCACATAGAATCCAGTGAGCTGGAAGCTAAAGGGTACGAAAACAGCAACTTGATGAACTACCTAGATATCTCATTTGACTTTAATGTCGGTGATATGTTTGGTCAGTCAGATTGGGATCATTTGTGGATTGGTTACAGCTTGCATCACCGCTCTTCTATCTTTGAAAAGGCGTCTCAATTCGGACGAATCAAAGGTGGCAGTAACTACAACACTATCTATCTGCAATACGATTTCTAAAAAAGAGAGCCGACCTATCTACAGGTCGGCTTTTTTATATGGGCAGTGAATTCGGTTAAACTAGATAGTTAATTGAGCGATCTGGTCCTCTGCTTGGGCTAATCCTTTGGCCGCCATTTCGTCACCCATGGCAAGCGCTTCAGCGTATACATACTCTTGTTCGGTGATGCCTACAAAGCCAAGTACGGTTTGCAGATATGGTTTAATAATGTCGGTAGCCGCATCTTTATGGATGCCACCGCGAGTAGTCACTACGATGGCTTTTTTGCCTTCTAATAAACCTTTTGGACCTTGCTCGGTGTAGCTAAACGTGACGCCTGCTCGGGCGATAAGGTCAATCCAGTTTTTAAGCTGGGTTGGCACAGTAAAGTTGTACATTGGCGCTGCAATGATAAGCGTATCAGCTTGTTTTACTTCCTCTACTAAGGTGTCTGATAGTGCCAAAACTTCTTGTTGCTCAGGGCTTAGGTTATCTCCACCACGAAGTGCTGTTGCGATAGACATATCAAGAACTGGCAGTTGGTTAGCCGCCAAATCTCTGACCGTGACATCTGTGCTTTGATAGTTTTTCACAAGATTATCAATCAATTTGTTTGACTGTGAGTATTCACCAAGAATGCTAGATTTAAGAACCAAGATGCGAGACATAAGCTTTCCTTTTTGCAAGTGCTTTCGTTTGTGTTGCACTCATAATAGAAACCCCAGTCAGGGCAAAACAGCCGTTAATTACGTTGGACTTGTTCGAAAATTTTGAATACTCCTCTTTGCTCACGCCAAATCTATGGTTGTGATACAATCCCGCCAGCTTTTTAGAATGATAAGAATATAGGTAACGCTTTGACCTCGTCACAGCCAAAAACACAAGCGAATAACGCTAAATCGCTTAGAGCAGCATTGCAAAGCTGCATGATGAAACACCGATTTCGTTTAAGTAAACGTATTGCTGGAGCTAGCAAAATCAAAAAAGATGAAGCTCGCAATGCGGTATTTGACGAAATTGCATTAGAAATTGCTCACTCAATGGCAGAAGTAGAGCAACGTAGTAACTTTATTGCCAAGATTGAATATCCTGAGCTGCTTCCAGTTAGTCAGAAAAGACAAGATATAGCTGATGCGATTGAAAAGCATCAGGTAGTCATTGTTGCGGGTGAAACGGGATCGGGTAAAACCACACAGCTACCTAAGATTTGTGCTGAACTTGGTCGTGGTAAATTTGGCTTGATTGGTCATACCCAACCACGTCGTCTTGCGGCTCGCTCAGTTGCCAACCGCATCGCTGAAGAGATGGAAACTAGCCTAGGTGAATTTGTAGGTTATAAGGTTCGCTTTAACGATCAGATCTCAGACAATACCCAGATCAAGTTAATGACGGACGGTATCTTACTTGCTGAAATTCAACATGACCGTTTCCTGAATCAGTACGACACTATCATTATCGATGAAGCGCACGAACGTAGCCTCAATATCGACTTTATCATGGGCTACCTGAAACAGCTGCTTCCAAAACGCCCCGATTTGAAAGTTATCATTACTTCTGCAACGATCGACCCTGAGCGTTTCTCTAAGCACTTTAGCGATGCGCCTATCATTGAAGTGTCGGGTCGCACATACCCAGTGGAGACTCGTTATCGCCCGCTTTCTGGCGAAGATAATGATGATCGGGATCAGCTAGAAGGTATTTTTGAAGCGGTAGATGAACTGGTAGATGAAGGTCTGGGTGATATCTTGATCTTTATGAATGGTGAGCGTGAGATCCGAGATACTGCGGAAGCGCTGAATAAGCGAAACTTACGTGATACCGAGGTAGTGCCACTGTATGCGCGCCTATCAGCTGGTGAACAGAATAAGATTTTCCAGCCTCACGCAGGTCGTCGAATCGTATTGGCAACTAACGTTGCTGAAACCTCGTTGACTGTGCCGGGTATTAAATACGTTATTGACCCAGGTACGGCACGTATTAGCCGTTACAGCTACCGCACTAAAGTGCAACGCTTGCCGATTGAACCCGTTTCTCAAGCAAGTGCCAACCAACGTAAAGGTCGTTGTGGCCGTGTTGAAGCGGGTATCTGTATCCGCCTTTACTCTGAGGAGGATTTTGAAAGCCGTCCAGAGTTCACTGATCCTGAGATCCTGCGTACTAACTTAGCATCGGTTATCCTTCAGATGACCTCGCTTGGCCTTGGCGATATCGACGCTTTCCCATTTGTTGAAGCGCCGGATAAACGCAATATTCAAGACGGTGTTCGCCTGCTTGAAGAGCTTGGCGCTATCAATGATAAAGCTAAAGACCCTCGCAAGCGCCTGACCTCAATGGGTCGCCAGCTGGCTAGATTGCCAATTGATCCTCGTATGGCGCGTATGGTACTTGAAGCGCCAAAAACTGGTTCTTTGAAAGAAGTGATGATCATTGCATCCGCACTATCTATTCAAGATCCTCGAGAGCGTCCTAGTGATAAGCAACAGTCTTCTGACGATAAGCATCGTCGCTTCTTCCACGAAGAATCAGACTTCCTGACGTTTGTTAACCTTTGGGAATACATTCAGAAACAGCAAAAAGCACTCTCTTCGAACCAGTTCCGTAAGCAGTGTAAGCAAGATTACTTGAACTATTTACGTATCCGAGAGTGGCAAGATGTTTACTTCCAGATTCATCAAGCGATGCGTGAGATGGATTATAAACTTAACACCGAGCCTGCGAGCTACCATGGTGTGCACACCGCACTACTAGTGGGGCTGTTATCTCACATCGGTATGAAAGATCAGGAAAAGAACGAGTATCAAGGCGCACGCAACGCAAGGTTCCATATCTTCCCTGCATCAGGTCTATTTAAGAAACAGCCAAAATGGATCATGTCCGCTGAGCTGGTGGAAACTTCCAAGCTGTGGGGGCGCATCATTGCCAAGATCCAGCCAGAGTGGATTGAGCCATTAGCTAAGCACTTAATTAAACGCAGCTATAGTGAGCCTCATTGGTCGAAGAAACGTGCAGCCGTCATGGCCTATGAGAAAGTGACGCTTTACGGTATTCCTGTCGTCGCTAAGCGCTTGATGAACTATGGTGCAATTGATTCAACAATCAGCCGAGAGATCTTCATTCGCAGCGCACTGGTTGAAGGTGAGTGGGAAACCAAACACGCATTCTTTAAGCAGAATCGTCGATTGCTACAAGAAGTCGAAGAGCTTGAGCATAAGTCTCGCCGTCGTGACATTTTGGTAGACGACGATGAGCTGTTTGATTTTTACGATCAGCGAGTTAGCACAGAGGTCGTTTCTGGCCGCCACTTTGATACTTGGTGGAAAAAAGCCAGCAAAGAGAATCCAGAGCAACTTAATTTTGAAAAAGAGATGCTGTTTCGTGGCGATGCTAGCCATGTCACGGACCTCGACTACCCGAACTTCTGGCATCAAAACGGTTTGAAACTCAAGCTGAGCTACCAGTTCGAGCCAGGTGATGATAACGACGGTGTGACGGTGCATCTACCACTACCAATCTTAAACCAAGTGGAAACCGCAGGGTTTGATTGGCAGATCCCAGGTCTGCGTCATGAACTAGTGGTGAGTTTGATTAAGTCGCTGCCAAAGACGGTACGTAAGAACTTCGTGCCGGCACCGAACTACGCAGATGCATTCTTAGCTGCGGTGACACCAATGGACGCACCGCTATTAGATGCACTTGAAAAACAGCTACTGCGCATGACGGGTGTCCAAGTACTGCGTGAAGATTGGAAACTGGAGCAAGTGCCAGAGCACTTGAAAGTGACCTATCGAGCCGTCGATCATCGTAATCGTAAACTGAAAGAGCACAAAGATCTTTACGAGCTAAAAGATAGCTTGAAAGAGAAAGTGCAGCAGACACTGTCGAAAGTTGCAGACGACGATATCGAGCAGCAAGGTCTACATACGTGGAGCTTTGGTGAGTTGCCTAAAGTTTATCAACAAAAGCGTGGTGGGTATGAAGTTAAAGCTTTCCCTGCGATTGTAGATAGCAAAGATAGTGTTGAGATCAAGCTATTCGAAACTGAGCAAGAGCAGCAGCAAGCTATGGCTGCGGGACAACGCCGTTTGGTACTGCTAAATGTTCCGTCGCCGATTAAATACCTTCACTCCAATTTGCCAAACAAGTCCAAACTTGGGCTTTACTTCAACTCATATGGTCGTGTGCAAGATTTGATTGATGATTGTATCGCATGTGGTGTGGACAAATTGATAGAGGAGCGGGGAGGCATTGTCTGGGAATCAGAGCAGTTCGAAGCGTTAAAAGAGCACGTTCGAGCGGAATTGGGGGATACGGTTGTCGATATCGCCAAGCAAGTGGAAACTATTTTGACTACAGCCTTTAACATCAACAAAAAGTTAAAAGGTAAGGTTGATTTCACCATGGCATTTGCGTTGTCGGACATTAAAGCGCAAATAGAAGGCTTGATTTGCAAAGGTTTCGCTACGGATTGTGGTTGGAAGCGACTGCCGGACATTCTCCGCTATATGAAGGCCATCGAGCGCCGTATGGAAAAACTGCCGATTGATCCGAATAAAGACCGTTTGCACATGCTTAAAGTTGAAGCGGTGACCAAGGAGTACAAAGAGTTGTTAAACAAGATCCCTAAAGGGGTTGAGGTTCCAGCTCAGGTCAAAGAGATCCGCTGGATGATTGAGGAACTACGTGTGAGCTTCTTCGCTCAGCAACTAGGCACACCTTATCCAGTTTCGGATAAACGTGTGAAAAATGCGATAGCTGATTGTTAATTGGAATAATAATTGCTTATCTTTCAATTGAAGTGGCACGGTGTATAGTGAGTCAAAAAGGTGACTATCACCGTGCATAAACAATATACAAAGGACATATTGCAATGAAAAAGACAGCTCTAGCAGTGGCTCTTGGCCTATTCGCAACGACCGCTTCGGCTGATGCATTTTTTTATGCGGGTGCTAACGTTGGTCAAGGCACTATCGATAGCGATAAATCAACGGTTTATGGTTTTCATGTGGGTACTGGTATCTTGCCATTCATTGGTGTAGAAGCGGGTTATCAAACGCTAAGCAAGACACCAGATGCAACAACGATTTACCTAGCCGCTAAACCAAGTGTTGATCTAGGCCCAATCCAAGTCTATGCCAAAGCGGGTATCCACTCTTGGAGCGCTGATGTGACTTCAAGCATTGATGACAAAGATACGGATTTAATGTTTGGCTTTGGTGCTGAGTATTACCTCATTGACAACTTGTCGGTCGGAGCGAGCTGGATGCAATACCAGATGGGTGGTGATTACATCAAAGACAACTCTGATCAGGTATCTCTGACGGCGACATTCCACTTTTTGTAAGCCTCGCTTAACGATTGAAAAGCCAGCCAATAGTTGCTGGCTTTTTTGTGCCTGAAAGAACATAACGGTGTGATTTTTGATTATTTGTAAATCAATATGATTTATCGATTGCGCTAGGTACTAAGCTATAGTTAAAATCTGCGCACAAAAAAATGCTTAGGGATTAAAGCATCTTCACGCTCGGCCGATAAAGGAAGAATATCGAGCATTTATAAATAAAGGCAGAAGATGAAAAAGATTATTCTTGCAGCGGTACTTGCCGGTGCTGCTACAACCGCATCAGCAGACGCATTGATTTACGCAGGTGCTAACATCGGTCAGTCGGATATCGATGGCCACACTGGTACGGCAACGGGCTTCCACGTGGGCACGGGTATCCTACCAATCATTGGTGTTGAGGCAGGTTACAACCATCACGGCAAGATCAATGGTGTTAATGCACACTCAACATTTTTTGCATTGAAACCAAGCATTGATCTAGGTCCGCTACATATCTACGGTAAAGCAGGTATTCACCAGTTTAAAGGTGAGAAGAGCGGTTACTCAACAGACGGTACAGACACTATGTACGGCCTAGGTGTTGAGTATTCTGTACTGCCAATGATCACCGTGGGTGGTGGTTACCAGTCTTTCAAAGTGGAAGGCGGCAACATCAACTCTTTCAACCTAACTGCAACGTTCCACTTTCTATAAGTAGAAATAGAAATCTTTAATACTAACGCCAGCATTGCTGGCGTTTTTTTGACATAAAACTAACCGTTGTTCGTAAACTAAGCTTACAAGATTTGATATAGTATCTTTGATTTATATCCCATTATTTTGAGTAAAGTTAACGATGAAAAAGACTCTTCTTGCACTTGCTGCGCTAACACTGTCTGCAAATGCAGCGGCAACTGGCATGTACATTGGTTTGAACGCTGGTCAATCTAAATTTGAAAGCGAAAAAGATGTTGGTGTTGGTGCTTACTTAGGTGCAAATCTATTGCCTTTCCTAGGTGTAGAATTAGGTTTCCAAGGTCACGGTCAATATGAGTACGATAAGTACATGCCTGTATATAAAGAAGAAGTTAAAACTGACTCTTTTTACTTTGCGCTTAAACCACAAATCGCAGTAGGTCCAGTCCAACTATTTGCAAAAGTGGGTGGTCATGCATGGAGCCAAGAGTACAGCTATGAATTGTTCGATACGAATATCAATGACTACGTTGATGACCGTAAAGTAAGCGGCAATGGCATGATGTACGGTGTTGGCGCAGAATACTTCTTCTCGGAAGGTTTATCGGCGGGTATCCAAGCACAGAAATTCAAAACTAAGCATGGTGACGTTGACCACATTGGTATCAACATGACACTTCACTTCATGTAATTAGTTCCTTATATAAATACCAGACCTAGTGTCTGGTATTTTTTTGTTTCTAATAATTGATACTAGAATAGTTTGAATGCAAAAAAGCCCCCACTGATTTCTCAGCAGGGGCTCATTATTAGGGTTTGATTCAAGTTAGAAACGGTAACCCGCTAGCAGACCAATGCTATCGTCATAAGTGTGTAGCTCAGTGTCCGCTTGAATTTCACCAGACATCGTGTAGTGAAGATCAACCACAACATTTGGATTAACGTCGAAGCCAAAACCGATCATTGGGCGAATGACAGATCCACTCTTAGACTCTTTTTGGCCCAAAGCTTCAGCCGACTTTTCTAGAGAAGTGATCATTGCGCCCGCTTTGACTGTCATGCCGTTACCAAGGCGGAAACCACCATAGATAGTGTCATGCCCTGTGCTCTCAGTGAATGTAACCATTTGGTTTGCACTCATAGATTCTGACCCGCCGAGACCTTTGTAACCGATCACTGCAGCGCCAAAACCTACTTCAGCGCCAAGATTTAAACCGTCAGAGCTTTCGAAGCCGCCAAGCACGGTGAAATCAACATTAGCAGAAGCAATACCAGATACAGTAACAAGTGCTGTTGCAAGAAGTAACTTTTTCATTTTTTCTCCAAAAGTTTATCGGCTCCTTGCCCGGCTCTTCAAATGAGGCTATTCCTTCAATAAAAGATATGAGATGGTGTCTTAATTTAGAAATAATTCTAATAACTCAATAGTTTTTTATCAAATCAATTTATGGTTAGTTTTGTCAGTTATTTGTTAAGTTGTATTCTTGGAACAAAAAAGCCTGCGACAGTGCGCAGGCTTAACTATGCTCAGAATCAATAAATGAGATTAGAAACGGTAACCAACCATGATCGCAGCGTTGGTTTCAAATTCATAAGTCTTTAGCTCGCTTAACTTAGAGTTTTCAAATTCAAAGTCAACTTCTTGGCCGCTAGATACGTGTAGGTTTACGTTAACAGAATTGCTGAATGTGTAGCCCAAACCGACCATAGGGCGGAAAGCCGTATTCAACATCTCTTCACCTTCAAACTTGCCTTCAACACTTGTCATCGCAAAACCGCCTTTCACCGAGAAGCCGTTGTCGAAGTTGTAGCCCGCATAAATCACTGAATCTTTTTGTGTTCTAGTGAAGTCAAAACCGTCAGGCGTTTGCTCGTTAGCGTCGATAACCTTTCGACTATCGATGTCTCCAACCATTTGGTAACCAGCAAACGCAGAACCAAGGCCGATTTCCGCAGCAATTGTAGGGCCTGCGTTGCTGTCCGCACCTGCTAGCACATTCAGGTTCAAACCTTGGTATCTAGAAACCTCTTGAGTTTGTGAGGTCTCAACTGCGAAAGAAGATGTAGATGCAAGGATTGCTGCAGCAGCGAATAGTTTTTTCATTGTAACTCCGAGAGGGAATGAACCTCATACTGATTTTCAGTAAGGTTTAGGGTGGTATCTATTTCTGGTTCGGCATCCTAGTTTCTATTAAGTTTGTCGTCAAATAATTAAGCCTTTTTGTTGTTAAGATAATGTCAAAACTTTAGTCGGGCCAACTAATCAAGGTATTCTGCACCGACAAGGTGATAACCAGTTGATCTAAAAAGACAACGCCTCTAATGTATTTTAGTTGCGCCCTAGATGAATTGTTCGGAGTTTAAAATGGATGGAAAATCTAAACAGCAGCTTGGTGAGCTGCTAGTGGATCAAGAGAGGCTGCTTGAAGTGTTATCACACAATACAGGCGCACTTGATGATTACCCAGAGTTGCAGATGCATCTACTTGAAAAGAGTCAGAAGTCAGTAGACTTTAGGCGGGGTTTGCGTGAAAAAGCCTATACCAAAGACGAATATAAAGAGGAGATTTTCGCCAGGTTAGATTGGATAGTGTACGACATTACCAGCGAACTCGACGTGGATTTCCTGATCACTAAAGTGGCGTCTTTAGTCGGTGATGATATGTCTGCTATCAAGAACCTTACTGCCAAAGAGATTGGTGAAAACCATATATCGAAACTATTGCACATGGTGGGAAATGCACTGCATACCTCAGGAGATACTAAGTCCTTTCCCTTTTTGCAAAAACGTGGCCATGCCAGCGACAAGTTTTGGCTTCAGGCGGATAAAGCTTACGATCTGTATCATCAAGGCTATAAGAGTCACTATAAACTCAATGCCGCATTTAAGGATGCGTTTGATACCAGTGTACCGCAAAGTTTTATCAAGTTTATTCAAACCTATGGTGATCCAAGAGCGATTGTCGAATGGCGAGAGTATGCAAACTATAGCGATTGATTTCTAAGTTTTTCCAAATTCGTTTTCGTATTCGCGAAATCCGTTGTGACGTAATTTAAACCCATCGAAGCTCAACCCAGTCGAGCTAACGAGTCGGTCTTAAACTGAACGCAATTGACGAGAACGAATATGAAAAAATCAATTATTGCTTTAACTGTAGGTCTTGGTATTTCTTTTGGCGCTGCCGCTGTAGAGTACAAGGGCCCGAACCCTCAGTTTGATAAAAACCTAGCACCTTATGGCATCAGTGTTGATAACTGGGAGGTTCGAGATTTCCAACGCTTCACCATGGCGGATTCCTACCTAAACCACTATCACTCAGTGGTCAAGCATGGTGAGCCGATGCCTTTGAAAGTCATCAACTCTCTAGACATTTCTAAGATGATGGTTGATGACGTCATCCCAAACAAAAAAATCAGCATGTATAACTTGATGCGTGATCGTGCTGAGATCCAAAGCTATGTCATCATGAATAAAAAAGGTGAGATTGTCTCAGAAGATTACTGGTCGAATACAGATAAAGATACTAAACACCACTTGATGTCTGCGCATAAATCTTTCTCTTCGATGCTGTTTGGTATTGCCGTTGAGAAAGGTTTTCTGAAAGCAGATGATCCTGTGGGCAAATACGTGCCTGAGTTTAAAGGTACAGAGTGGGAAAACATCCCAGTTCAAGCATTTGCTGATATGACCTCGGGCGTCAACACCATGTACTTTACTCGTGAGGGCTACCACAACTGGGGAATGCCTGACGGATCTTCTTGCTGGGATTCGGCGATGTCAACTGCAACAGGCTATAACGGTCTGGTTGAGCGAGATGGGAAACTTGTGCCACCCGCGGATGCGCTTGGAGAAATCACCTCTTTTAGTGAATATCTGCGAGCGTTTGCACTCAAAGCAAAACCTGAGTTCGAAACTGGCAAAGTGTATCAATACCGCGGTTTGAACACTGAGATCATGGCGCGAGCAGTTGAAGGTGCGACGGGCAAAAACTTGTCTGAATTGATGGAAGAGTTTTTGTGGAGCAAAGGTGGCTTTACTTCAGATATGACGCTTTACGTTAACCAGAACAAAGAGTCACTAGCCGCAGGCTCGATGAACTCCACTGCTCGAGATTTTGCAATTGGCTCTTACTTGATGGCGAATGACGGAAAAAACTGGAAAGGCGAGCAGGTGCTTCCAAAACACTATGTTGATCAAGTGAAGTTTGGTGATGATGAAGTAAAACAAGCGTGGGATAAATTGTCATACGAGCATCTACTTGTGCCTGATGCATTTTACAAAAACCAATGGCGCACTATGACTCACCCTGTAACGGGGCGAACCATTTCGCTAATGATTGGTGTGAATGGCCAGTTCTCTGCATTTGACCATGAAACTGGGATGTCGATTGCGACGTTTGGTGCTTACCGAGAGCATACAGGCCAGCGTTTTGTGCAAGTTTACATCTACGATGTGCTGTTCCCGCTATTCGACGAGTTAGCAAAGCAGGCTTGATCGCACTTAGGTGCAAACCTTGAGTGTTGATTTGAAATGATTTCAATGGAAATGCGATTTGCAGTGAAATCAATTGAAATTGTGTGATATCAAAACTGACATACAACGCAACAAAGAAGGGAGTAGCCCAAGCTACTCCCTCTGTTTCTATAAGTAACGATTTCTCAAGTGAGATTGGAAATGCTGAGCATTCAGTATCTCGCCAGTGGCCTGTTTTACAAGCTCATTAGTGCTTAATAGACTACCGTGACGCCATACTTTCTCTTCTAGCCATGTGAAAATAGGAGAAAGGTCGCCACTTCTGATCACGGCATCAGTATCGATGGTTGATTTCATCGCCGCCATAAACTGAGCCGCATACATTGCACCAAGCGTGTAGCTTGGGAAGTAACCAAATGCACCATCTGTCCAGTGGATATCTTGCATACAACCATTGGTGTAGTTGCCAACAGTATCTAGGCCGAGATAGTCCTTCATTTTTTGTGCCCACAATTCTGGGACGTCGGTATGTTCAATCTTGCCGTTGATCAAGTCACGTTCAATCTCATAACGTAAGATCACGTGCGCAGGGTAGGTCAGTTCATCGGCATCGACTCGAATAAAACCTTTTTCAACCTTGGTATAGATTTTGTGGAAATTCTCTGGCGAGAATGCGGCATCTTGCTCGCGGCCAAATTGTTTGGCAGATTTAGCAGCCAGAATTTCAATGAATGGGTCGCTACGTCCTACCTGCATTTCAAAGAATAGGCTTTGCGACTCATGAATCCCCATCGAACGAGCTTCCCCAACAGGTAAACCCGCTAGAGATTTTGGCAAACCTTGTTCGTAACGAGCATGGCCTGTTTCGTGAACGGTTCCCATCAGAGATTGCACGAAATCTGACTCATCGTAACGAGTGGTTAATCGCACGTCGGAAGGGACACCACCGCAGAATGGATGAACACTGACATCGAGTCGACCATGGTTGAAGTCAAATTGCAGCAGTTTCATCACATCTAGACCTAGCTGGCGCTGAGATTCAGTTGAGAAGTTGCCCTCAGGAATGATGATTTTGCTTTGGCTCTGTTTCTCAATAACTTCATCGATTAAGCTAGGAAGCCAAGTCTTTACATCACCAAACAGAGACTCTAAGAACTCATTGTTAGTTCCCGGCTCAAAAAGGTCGAGCATGGCGTCGTAAGGGGTAAGTCCGGTGGCATCGGCGCGAACTTGCGCCTCTTCGCGTGACAGCTTAACTACTTCACGCCAGTTTTTCTCAAAACCTTGCCAGTCATTGTCGCCACGTTGAGAGCGCCATGCGTGTTCACATTTAGACCCTGCTAGTGATTTTGCTTCTACGAGTTCTTCTGGTAGTACGTTACTGCTAAGCCAAGAGCGTTTCATTTCTCTTAGGCTTGCCTGTTCGTCAACAGATAGTGTTTCGTCTGCGGCCTTGTCAAACCATTCGCCAAGTTGCGGCGCTGTAGATAGTTGATGTATGTGTACCGACAGCTCTGCCATTGCTTCCGAGCGAGCTTGGTTGCCACCTGAAGGCATCATTGCGGCCTGATCCCAGCCACAAATTGCGCCTAAGTGGCTGAAACGGGATATTTTTTGATGGTGCTGAACCAGCTTTTGATAATAGCTCATGGTACTCCTTGTTTCTGAGCGTATAGAGAATTTGGCTACTATAGCAATACTTGGAAGGGGATTTATAGTGCTTTTATTCTCGAGTGAGAGACTTTACCTCGATTCATCAAGTTGTTATAACCACTCCATCACTGAACGATGAGCAATGTATGAACATTTTAAATCCGGAAGCTTTTTTGATTGCGATAACTATTCTGACTCTAACCCCAGGACTAGATACAGCACTTGTGATCAGAAACACAACGCGAAGTGGAGGTTTCCAAGGGTGTTTAACTAGTTTGGGAGTATGTGCGGGCTTGTTTGTGCATGCCACGTTCTCTGCGATCGGAATTTCAGCTATTTTGCTGCAATCTGCAGAGCTTTTCATGCTCGTCAAAAGTATTGGTGCAGCTTACCTGATTTGGCTCGGGATAAATTCTCTTAAAGCTATGTGGCAAGGAGAGGCAGGCATTCGTGTAGCGAATGAGAGTCAGCACAAGGCTCAGTGGCAACAGTCACTTAAAGAGGGTTTTCTTTCCAATGTACTCAATCCGAAAACCGGTGTTTTCTATTTGGCCTTCTTGCCCCAATTCATCAACCCAGAGCATTCAGCATTGCTGCAATCTTTTACCATGGCCGCGATTCATTTCTTGATTGCAATGGTTTGGCAGTGTGGATTGGCTGCGACGGTAGATAAAGCCAAAACCTATTTGAGTAATGGTAGTGCGATGCGCTGGCTTGAAGGTGTTACGGGTGCGGTATTGGTTGGTTTAGGGATTAAACTGATGATCGAGAAGTAACCACCAGAGTACTCGTGCTTTAAGTGGATTCAGGTGGATTGGATAGACTTGAAAATTTCCCTTAGTAACTCTGTGTCTATTGCGATGATTTTCTACTTCTGTGCTATTTTTTAATTGAGGACTTTATAAGTTAACTCGATAAAAAGTCAGGAGTCTTTGATGAAGTCATTACAGTTTTATGCAAGAAGAGACATCCGATTAGAGGATATTCCCAAACCAGAACCGAGTGACAATCAGGTTCAGATTCGAGTGACTGATGCCGGGCTAAGTCAAACACAGGTGAATGAGTTTATTGAAGGCCCATTTATTATTAGCAATGTTCCACATCCTAAAACGGGAATTGGTGTGCCTATCATCCCGTGCCAAGAATATGGGGGAGAGGTGGTTCAAGTGGGGGCAGGTGTTGATCCTAGTTGGCTTGGAAAGACTGTTGCTGTTTTGCCGCTAACTTATTGCGGCAAGTGTGATTTTTGTTTGGCAGGACAAGTTAACCAGTGTTCAGAGCTGACCTATCATGGGCTTGTAGGGGATCATGGTGGCTTCTGTGAATTTTCAGTCGTCGATGAATCCAACTTGTTAGAGGTCGACCCAAACAAGCCAGAGCTTCTGACGTTTGTTGAACCACTCCTAGTGGGAGTCCATGCTTATCATCGATATGGCCAGCCGTTAGACAACAAGAAAGTGCTGATTCTGGGGGCTGGTGCCATTGGAATGGCATGTGCCGCTGTCTGGCAGACGTTGAGCCGCTGTGAAATTACCTTATGCGATTACTTACCAAAACGTCTTGATGCTGCGAAAGCTCTAGGCTTTTCAGCCATTGCTAATAGTGATGTTACACCCTGGGGTTTTGATGTTGTTGTCGATGCCGCTGGAAAAGACATTTACCACGACTCGCAAGCGTTTGAACAAGCGCCAAGTTTTGTTCGACCAGGTGGATGCGTGATGTCTCTAGGGACTTACTTCTTTCCAATGCAAGTGACACCTATAGAAACTCTTGCGACAGAAGTGTCTCATATCCCTTCTTTTATGTATAACCAACAGGACGTCGAGGTGCTGAAATCGATCCTTCCAGACATAAACATCGAACTGGATCGGTTAATTACTAGAGTTGCTTTCGAGAACCTTATTCAGGATGGCTACTATCAAGCCGAACTCGATCGAGACGCATTTATTAGGATAGTGACTAGTGCCAACGGATAAAAATGAACGAGACAGATTCCTTGACGCTATTCGGCAAGCGGGAGTCGTGTCGCTTAGTCAGTCAACTGACACGCTTCCAGCCGATCAACAACGCCTCTCATTACCAGAATCCGGTATGTATTGTGGCGTGAGTTCAGATCTATCTCCTCAGCAACAACTAAATATCCGAGAGGTATTGGACGAGAGTATCTCTGCGCTGGGGGCAGTGGCTGAGTTAAGCTTGAAATACGCTACGCTCAAGCGTGATTTTGAAGCAATTATAGAGAAAGGCTCAGAAGATCGCTTTGAGCAGGCTTTGTGTCAAAATTTACATGGTTTTGTTGGGGATACAGAGCAGTTTGGTGTTTTAAAGGAAGGCGAACCAGTGTTCGTGACTGAGTTAAACAATCATACAGTGCAAGTTGTAAGTCTCCAGCTAAAACATCGAGACGAGTTATCGACCCAAGTTTCTCGAGGCGAGCTTTATGCTTTTCGCTCTGAGCAGTTTACGTTGATCGTGCAACGAACGCCTCCTTTGACGGATACGCAAAAAAACCATATCAAGCTCACCATCAAGCATTTATCGCTGCTTAGTTTGCAAAAAACCTTGAGTAAGGCGATGGCTATCTTGTTTGAAGACCCTGGTAGTGACAATCTCGTAAATCACTATGAAAAAGAGACGAGTCTCCAGCAAAGTCTAGATAACTTGGTCCAGTGTGCTTCTATTGACCCGTTGACTATGGTTTACAACCGTCGTTATTTAATGCGTCATGTTGAGAAGCTTGAGCATGATTGCTGTGCATTCTCTCTTATTTTGATTGATATAGATTGGTTTAAGCGGATCAATGATCAATACGGACACGATGTCGGTGATGAAGTATTGCAGGAATTTTCTCAGATATTAAAAACGCACTGCCGAGCCACAGATACTTTGTGTCGGTGGGGAGGAGAAGAGTTTCTAGTGGTTTTAAAAGGTGTTGATGTCGCTAGCGCCGTAGACCAAGCGGATAGATTGCGATTGGAAGTAGAAAAGCACAAATTTGTTGATAATATCTCGGTCTCTGCCAGCTTTGGTGTTGCTGCTAGTCTGAGTAATCCTGGATTTTTGGATGCGGTGCGCCGAGCAGACACTGCACTTTACCAAGCTAAGCATCTTGGTCGAAATCGGGTAGAGCAGGGGTGAACCCGAGTCAATAGCGAATAACAATAACGCTCGCCATACGCGAGCGTTATTGATTGAACCAGAGCGCTAAACTTGTGACGGCTGTGAAGTTGCCACCGGATTGATTTTATCGAAATAGTGTCTGGTCTCTTCGATCACAACATGACGAAGTGCAATCAAGCCAATTAGGTTTGGAATAGCCATTAAACCATTCACGATGTCGGCAATTAGCCAAATCATATCCAGTTTCAAGAACGCACCAGATGCGACCAAGGCAACAAAGATGATCTTATATGGCAGAACGGCTTTGGTTCCCATCAGGTAAACTACGCAGCGTTCACCATAGTAGTTCCAGCCAAGAATGGTGGTAAATGCAAAGAACATCAAACCAATAGATACCATCATAGGGCCGAACGTATCAGAACCAAGGCCAGCTGCAAAGGCATAGGTCGTCATTTCAGCACCCGCCAAATCACCTTGCCATGCACCTGTCATAATAAGAGTCAGACCTGTCATGGTACAGATGATGATAGTGTCAAAGAATGTGCCTGTCATAGAGATTAACCCTTGCTTAACACAAGAGTTCGTCTTGGCTGCTGCGGCTGCCATTGGTGCACTACCGAGGCCAGATTCGTTCGAGAACACACCTCGGGCAATACCTGACTGGATAGCGAGCATAATGCTAGCGCCCAAGAAACCACCCGTCGCAGCAGTGTTAGTAAATGCACTTGATACTACCAGCTGAATCGCCGGTAAGATTCGCTCAGCGTTCATCACCAGAACCGACAAACATGCAACAACATAGAACACTGCCATGGTTGGTACGACTTTGCCTGCTACTTTAGCGATAGATTGGATGCCACCAAGCGTCACCACTGCCACTAAACTAGTCAGAATTACGGCTGAAATCTCGCGAGAGATACCAAATGACAGTTGGCTAGCGTCGAGAATCGCATTGACTTGTGGGAAAGTACCAATGCCAAAGCAAGCCACACCTAAAGCAAACACAGCAAACATAATGGCTAAGAATTTTGAGCCAACACCATGTTCTAGATAGAACATAGGACCGCCCATCATCTGACCATTAGCATCTTTCTTACGGTATTTCACCGCCAGCAAACATTCTGCATATTTGGTCGCAATCCCAAAAAGAGCTGCTAGCCACATCCAAAACAGTGCGCCCGGGCCACCAAGCTTGATTGCAGTAGCAACACCAACGATGTTACCCGTACCTATGGTTGCAGAAAGAGCAGTACAAAGTGCGGCGAAGCTTGATACATCACCATTGGCTTTAGCATTATCATCTTTGCCAAAGACGAGTTTAAGCGCGGTTGGTAGATGGCGAAATTGCAAAATGTTGAGACGAAAAGTGAAATAAATACCCGTACCAACCAGCAAGATCAGCAGTGGTGGACCCCATACGAGGTTGTCGATAGTTTGAAGCAGTGAATAGAAGTTGTTCATGATTTCCCCTTAAAATACAACGTATAAGGAGAAGAGAGAAAGGGTGGATCAGTGATCCAAAATGTCTATGTAGAAAAATACTTAGGTTTTGCCTTTCACTCCTCTGTCCTTTTGCCTGAGAGTTTCACTGACTGCAAAATGCAGCTAGCTTGCTCCTTCGGCGGCCGATTTCTACAACAAAGTAGTACGGCTCTCTCCAGAGGTTCCTCCAATGACAGTCCCCGCTGTATCACTACAGCACCTGAAAGATTTACTTCTTCGGTAGGCATCACTTGATAGTGAAATACCACTCTCCTGCCATCTTCATCGGAACAAATGCCCAAAATTTGAGCGTCTGTTGGTCAACAATGAAAATGTTAACGGGCGCTAGGTTATCATCAAATTTGAAAAGTTCAACTTGATTTTGATCAACAGATTAAATGTTTTTCTAACTACCAAACTTACGTAAAATGAAGTGCTTACGAATAAATCGTTTGCCTGTACCTGTGAATGTAGATCTAACAGGGTTTAGTACGCCAACCCAGACCGAATTGCACAAACTTAGGCGTGACCATTGAGAACTAATATTTTTAGTGATGAGGTAGTCTAGATTATGCCGATGAGCTTTCCTTAGATATGAATGGAAAATTATTGTTTTATTAAATTTATTCTTTCATAAGCATCAACGAGATTAAATGGCTTTAATTCCTCAGATAGCTCAAGAATCATTCGTTGATCGTTATCTGAAAGCGAGAGTAACTTTGATTCCAAATATAGATCTGAACCAGTGTACATAATGTTCTTAATGCTATCTGCGAACTTAGAGCTCAGTGGTAAGTCAGTTTTCTCTCCCTGATCAATCATAAGAATTAACCGCATGACGTCAGTACGTTCTTTACTAGAGCATAATTCTAACGACATTTTATACGGGTATCCTATGACTACTGAGTTATCAATATCTAGACCGTTTATTATTTCTAGAACCGATTCACTTATCTTGGAGTTATTTGCGATAGCTGAACACTTAGCATGTTTTTCTTGGTAGAGGATGAATTTCTTTTCAAGATGATTAAACAGCTTAGAGTCGTTAAGTGTCATTGACGCTAAACAGGACAAAGGTAGAAACCAAAGAACAGTTAGCCATTTCATTGAACTTCCACCTTGCACCCTAGATGTATTGCTTTCCAGAATTCTCGTTGCTTTTGGTCGATGTTGGATCGTATCATTTGCAGCCCAGCAATAGTGCTTATTTGGTTTTTCGCATAGGACTCTAGCGCTCCAAAAGAGAGAAAAAAATACTCCCAGTTCGTTTGGTATATATTCCAAGAGGTGCTAGCTACATCGCTTGATATAATTTGGAACCCTAGCATATTTTCTACGGGGCCAGCAGAGTTAGGTGTTTTGACTGCTAAACCTCCAAATATTATAGCAAGATGGCCTAGCGCTATAGCCATCCACCCTTTTTCGATAGAAGTGTTGATGTCATTAATGCTTTTAATCGCTTGTAAGCTTTCTTGGTCAAAGTTGAGCCCAACGAGAACTGGGCATGTTTGGTTTTTCATTGGTAAACCTCCTTGTTCGTTAAGCATAACAAACTAAAGAATCTCTATTTAATGTGGTGAAATTATTTGCGAGTTGGACTTTCCTTTAACGAAATTGATAACTTTTTAATTTTCACTAGTACTTTAACCATAAGTTATCGATTTTAAGAACAGTTTTAGTAAGGGCTTCTACCTGCGGTTGAGGAGCTCAATGAGTACCACAAACCATTTTGAATTAATGGTTGCTTTTTGTACGTCAAACATTAATCCGCTATCGACTCTCGAATTAATTGCGTGGATTTATGCCCTCTTTGCTGCAAAAAATGGTATAAAAAGGAGTAGGTTGTTGGCTTGATACCAGACGTTAGGAGGATGCCATGATCCGATTACTTGCTATAGCAGCGTTGCTGGTGTTGGCGGTGTTATTGTTTAAATATCGCACCAATGAAAAGCTTCAAAAGGGCGTTGTTACCGTCGCTATAACAGGATTTGTGTTGTACGTGATCTATGTGGTCACGATGGAATTGATTCGCTAGGGTGGAGAATAAAGAGTGAGCAAAGACCCTATAAATGACCAAGATGATAACCTAGGTGACGAAGTGGTTATTGTTGAAGAGCGCAATAAAACTTCTTATGCATATATTGCGATTGCGGCGGTAGTAGGCCTTGCGGTAGGTGGCTTGGGTGGTGCATTGCTTACTCAAAATAGTTGGCAAAAAACATACTCTAGTGCGGAAGAACGTGTGCAAAAGCTTGAAGGCCAAAAGGTGGTGCTTCAACAGCAAGTCACCAGCTACAAAGAGGATGTGGAGAAAAAAATCACTCAGGTGCTTGAAGATCAAAAGCAGGCGCTAAGTTCAGACTTTGATGCTCAATTGAAAGAACTCGAAACCACGGTGACTGAACTAGAAAAGGTCAACCTTGACCAGGAAAAGTTAATTGCCGAACAAAAAAGCCAACTTGAGGCTTTTGATAAGAGTAATCGTCAGTTGAATCGCCAAGCTGATTTGCAAGCAAGCATGTTTGAACGATCTCGTGAAGTATTCCAGCGTGAAATGCTGATCAAACAAGAAATGGAGACACTGCAAACTGAGCGCAAAACACTTTTGCCACAAGTTGATAAGTTGAAGAATGAGTGTGATGTCTTCTTAGAAGGAGCATCATGGGATGCAAGCAGTAACGCCTGTGACAAGAGTGATGAAGTGACATCTCGATTGAGCCAAATCGATCAGATGTTAGAAGTGCATCGCTTAGATCTGGAGCAAATTCAATCTCTTGCCGAGCAAATGGGATTAAATTAGATCGAACACAGTTAAAGACAAACGCAGCCATTAGGCTGCGTTTTTTGTTGGACGAATAGTCAATATAGCAATGGTTAACCATCCTGCTGCAAGCATCCATAACTGGGCGAGCTCGTGCTTGATGAGTGGCAGCTCAGCCCCCATTTGATTGGATTTCAAGAAGCCCATTATAGCAGGGGTACTTGGGATGAGGTTGCTCACAATGACAATAGGCTCAGGAATACTCTCTATTGGCCATATAAAGCCTGCGCTGAAAATTAACGGCATTGAGCTGAGAAGCACCAACATAGTAACTAATTCTGTTCTTGGAACCCAGTTTCCTATCACCACACCTAGGGCGCCAGCGGCGATTAGGAAGGGGATGAGCAGAATGAATATTGTTTCGATAGACGCAAGTCGGTTGATGTCATACATATCAAAGCTAACGCCGAGATAGAACATACTAATTAGCACATATATCAGAGCGAATGCAGTGATTCTTGCAAGCGTTAATCTAGCCGGATGGATATTCTGCCAATAACCCGACCGACTTTTTTGGTTACAGGTTAATATGCCTGTACCCATGATGAGCGTTTGGTGCAAGATTAAGATAAACACCGCTGGAACGACGTAGTCAACGTAACCCATCTTAGGGTTAAAGGTCGGTTTGAAGTTCAGATGCGTAGACGAGTATTGATCTTTGGCTAAAGCCATCGGTTCGCCATCCATGACCAACTTTGTCACTTTCACTTGCGCCGATAAGGTGCCTGCAGATTTCGCTAAACCTTCCACGACCGTACCATAGACAAGAAAATACGAAGCATCACCAGCATAAGCTAGAACTGGGCTTTTCCCCATCAGCAGATCACGGTGGAAATGTTCGGGGATCACCAGTATGCCCGCAACCTTTCCAGCCAAAAACTGGCTTTTAGCTTCTTCAACAGAGTGGGTTCGTGAAACCACTGAGACTTGAGGTGTCGCATCCACCATTCTTTCAAGTTTAAAGCTGGTTTGTGACTTATCTAAGTTCACTACAGTGATTTGCTGTTCTTGCGCAACTTGGTGTGCGTAAGGCAACGGGTAGAGGAAGGAGTAAAAAACCGTTCCTCCGAAGATAGTGATCACAATAGCTGGATGCGCCAATAGTGACTTAAGTTCTTGTTTTAATAAATCGAAGAAGCTCATGCAGTCACCTTATGTTTTGCGTGTTTTTTGCGTATTAGTACCACCACAATGACCAGTGGTCCGAGGTAACCTAGCAATGATTCGAGCATGGGTAGCACTTCAAGGAAGCTACTGCCGTAGTGAGCTTGAGAAGTTTGCACTTCAATGTAATGGCTAACAGGCAGTAGGTTTCTCCAAGTTTGCGCCAAGAGATTCATATCAGTTACCGGGAAGGTGATCCCCATAAAAGCAAAACTTGGCGCTGTAAATGCACCTGCAAAGCTCATAGCGCGGGTCGCATCCATACTCAGAAAATAGAACATGCTGCCCATGACGATACAGGCAAACACCATTAATATTTGAGCGCAAATTAAGATCCAGAACTGTCCATGAAACGGCCAACTAAGAGCGATATAAAGCCAATAAGTGAAAGCAAGACCTTGCATGATGAATATTGGTACGTAAGGCGCTAAAGTTTTGAGCCAGTTTTTGACAGGTGTTTCACCTAGCCATGCCTGCATTCCGTGTAAACGATAGTTTGCCGCTAAAATCATTACTGTTGAGACAACAAGAGCGATCTGCCAAATCGCAGGCACTAGCGCTGATATCAAGAATTGGGCGTAATTCGCCCCTTTATTAAATAGTGCCGTGATCTGACTTCTTACTGGCACCGCTTTGCCTAATGCTTGAGTCGGAGTGTTGTTGCCTTGGACTAACACCTTGCCAGCATCGAGTTTGGCATTTAGCGTGCCTTGCGCTTGCACCAACGCGGAATTGACCAACCGCCCAACCAAGATAAATTGTGTGTTCACAAACGCACTGATCTGTGGTGGTTGAGAGATGTAGACGTCCTTACTCGCCCCTTTAGGGATCACTACATAAGCGTAGATATCGCCAGATTTAAGTGCTTGTTTAGCCGCTGTGGCATCGCTATACATATGCTTAATGGCTAGACTAGGGGATGCATCATAATGATGTACAATTTGACGTGACAATTGCGAGTGATCTAAGTCGACCACCCCAATCGGCATATCTCGAGCAATGCCTTGAGCAAATATCCACCATAAGCAAGCAATCAAGGCGACAGGTAGCCAAGTTAAGACCGCAACTAACCAGCGGTCTTTGGCTAATATCTCTTTCTGACGGCGAAGCCAGTTACGGTGCATACTTAAGTCCCTCTAGAACAACGCTCATGCCCATTCGAAGTTCTGGCTGAGCGGTTGTTGGACGTGCTTCTACTTCGAAAGTACGCATATCAAATCCTTGAGAAGGATCGGTAGAACGCCATGTCGCAAAATCACCCATTACAGCTACGTGGCTTACTTCAAACTCAATGCTTTGGTTAAGTGCAGGGACAAAAGCTTCAAATTGAGAGCCTTTTTTGAACTCGCTGAGCAAGTCTTCTCGGACGTTAAAGACCGCCCAAGCATCTTGAGTATCAACAACGGTCACGACTGGAAAGCCTTGTGGTGCAAGCTCACCACTGTTCAATAAGACTTGAGATACCTCGCCTTCGAACCAACTTTTAATCTTGGTGTCTGCAGCGTACGCTTCTACTTCTGCAACGCTTCCTGCCGCCATTCGAGCTTTCTCGGCTGCTGCGCGTTTGGTCTCATCGCGGGCACCTTCTTTAGCCATTTGATACATCTGGAATGCTGCGCTTTCGGTGTATTTTGCCGCTTGCCACTGGGTTAATGCTTCATCTCTTTTTTGTTCGGCAACCACGCCATCTTGGAATAGGTTATTGACTCGTTTATAGGTCTTTTCCATCAAATCTGCTGCGGCTTTCGCTTTTTGCCATTGGTCTTTCGAGGCTTGTATTTGTTGAGTTCGAGCACCTTTTTCCGCCTCTTGGGCTAGTGCGGTTGCAGCCTCTTTGCCTGCTAGTGCTTGTTCAAGCTTAGCGTCAAGTTCAGGGCTGTATATGGTAAACACTAAATCGCCTTGTTTAACCATGTCACCTTTGCGAACTAGTACTTCATCTATGCGTCCAGCTACCTTAGACGAAATATTGTATTGTTGAGCTTCAATCAAACCTTGAAGGCGAACGGGCTGTGGTTGATAAGCTTGGTAGAAGCTATAACCAATCCAGCTCACCATAGCGATTGCAGCAGTGCCAGCGATGGCAGGTTTTAGAAGATTACGGTTCATTACTTTGTCCTTATTGGCTGTCAGTCGCTGACTGTTGATATTGTGCGAAAGTACTCATTTCATTGCTCAGTGCAAGAAGCTTACTTAGGGAGATCAGATAGTTGTATTTAGCGAGGTGTTGTTGAGTTTTGATGCTCGCAAGGTAAAGCTCGGCATCAACGACTTCTAACGAATTCGATAAACCTTGGGTGAAGGCTTTGCTGCGCAGATTCAAATTTTCATTGGCGAGCTTCAGGCTTGAGTTGAGTCCGTGGACTTCCTCGACCGCTTGCTCAGCTTCAAGGTAGGTTTTCTCCACCAATACTGATAAATCACGCTTTGCTTGATCTCTTAAGTATTGGACTTGAAGTACGGCGCTGTGAGCGGCTTGGGCGCGATCAGAACGTCCATTGGTATCGATGATGGGAACACTGACGCCAATACCGACTAACCAATCCGGTTTCATTTGGCTGGCAAGGCTGTCATGCTCGTATAAGCTGTAGTCACCATATAAATAAACGTTTGGGTAGTAGGCACTTTTCTCAACTTTGACTAAGTTGCTCGCTTGCTTTTCTTTGGCATCTAATATGCGAAGGCCAGGGTAGGTGGCAATGGTTTGGTCGATAAATGCATCCAGTGGTGGAAGCACTTCGTTAACAAACAGTCGGCTGTCTAAGCTAATGTCAGATTGATTGAGCAAACTTGCCAATGCGGTGATGGCAATATCTAAGTCGCGTTGGGCTTTTTGGCGATCGACTTTGGCTTTATCTAACGAAGCTTCGGCTTGAAGACGCTCTACTTTGGCGATTTGACCTTGTTTCTCGAGTTTGATGGCAAAATCTCGGTGTTGGCTTAACCCTTTCTCTACCGCTTTTCGTGTTTCAAGCACTTCTTGCGCAAGCACTACACCAAAATAGTATTTGCTTAAGTCTTCGTACTTGGCTTGGCGCTCCATTTCAAATTGACTGCGAGCTTCCTCGGTTTGCCCAGCGGCAATGTCTTGTGCTGCCGTGATTTTACCCCCTGTAAAAATTGGCCACACTGCTCGAATAGATGAGCCGTACACGTGACGGTCGGAGATGGTCGTGGACAGCCCAGAGGCATCAATATTCCCTACAAGACCGCCAATGATTGATGCAAGTGCAGCATTATCAATGGATGTTGCATCGAGTAACTGTTGACCATTCACTGAAACGTTTTGGTCCAACATAGTGTAGTTAGCCGAGAGTGAAATACTCGGTAGATTCAACGAGTCTCGTGAATCTTGCATGTATTGATAACGCTGTAGGTTCGCTTGCGACGCAGCTAGTGAATCGTTGTTTTGTTGAACCAACTGCCAAGCTTGTTCGAAGCTAACGGGTTGAGCGAGCGCACTGATTGGTGCTAAGCAAAAAACACTTCCGAGCATGAGTGCGAGCGAGGATTTTTTCATGACTTTCTCGTGCAAAATTTCAAATTAGAGTATTAACTCTAATTTATACCTCAAACCTATGCCTCAGTGCAATAAATTGATCAGTACGGCGGCTTTTTCTGTCATGGCTCTCGGAAAAACTGTAACAAGTTTGTTAACGTCATGGTGTCAGCGAAAGGAGAGTAGATGTGACATGGAATCAGTTGAGCTTTCGGCACAGGTTGTTGATTATCATGACGCTTTCAGGACTAGTGGAGCTATTGGTCCTCACCTGGGCAGGGTTTGCCTATATTAAACATTCTCAACAATTGGAAATGGGTGAAAAAGCGTTGGGGATTGCCCAGTTTCTTGCTCAAACTCCCGCAGTTGTTGAAATGGTTGAGAAAAAACAACCCAATCCAATGCCGGTCAAACTTGATAATTTGACCAACCTAATTGGCGCAACTTTTATCGTGCTTGGGGACCAAGATGGCATTCGCTTGACCCACCCGATCAAAGAGCGTGTTGGAAAACCGATGAAAGGCGGTGACAACGTTCGAGCTCTGGTGCATGGAGAGTCGTACGTCTCGTTTGCTGAAGGTTCTTTGGGCAAGTCTGTACGTGGCAAAACACCAGTATTCGATGGGCACGGCAATATAATTGGTGTTATCTCCGTTGGTTATCTTCTAGATTCTCTTCAAGACAGAATTGAGCCTTACCTCGCGTTTCTTATTGCGATGGCGCTGCTGGTGGTCGTGGCCAATGGTGTACTTTCCAACTATTTATCAAGAAGGTTCCAGCGCGCAATACTTGGATTTGAACCAGAAGAACTCGCACGTTTGTACGTTGAGCAGGATGTGACTATGAGTACCATCCGAGAAGGGATATTGAGCGTAGATAAAGCGGGAGTGATACGTTCAATCAATAAGAGTGCTTGTGAAATCCTAGGGATTGATCAATTTAGAGTTTTAAATAAGCCCATCACACAGGTGTTGCCGAGTAGCGATTTGATGACGGTGTTGGCAACCAAGCAGCCTCAAGTAGATGTAGAGTTGCGCCTCAACGGACACCATGTAGTTGCAAACCGCAACCCTATTTTTGTCGAAGGTGAAGTGGTGGGTGTGGTCTCTAGTTTCCGCCCGAAAGATGAGATAACTGAACTCACTAAGAAGCTTGCTCAAACAAGGCAATACGCAGACATGCTGCGGTCGCAAACCCATGAACATCGAAATAAGTTGAACACCATTAGTGGCTTAGTGCAATTGGGTGAAACAGACACGGTCCAACAGTTGATAGGACAAGAGACTGAACGTTATCAGTCGTTGATAGGTGTAATTCGAGAAACCATTAAAGATCCATTAGTGGCAGGGTTGTTGCTCGGTAAGTCCGAGCGAGCGGGTGAGCTCGGGGTGAATTTGCGAATTGACCAAGAGTCGCACCTCGACCCACTCACCACCTTACGCTCCGATGACCTAGTGACAGTTTTAGGTAACTTGATCGATAACGGGTTTGAAGCACTGCTGCACAGCCAGCACAGTAAAGACCTAATGGTGTCGATTAGTGACTATGGCACTGATGTTATTTTGGAAGTTGAAGACAATGGCTGCGGCTGGCCTGAAGATATGAGTGAAGCGCAACTGTTTGAGCGTGGTGTTACCAGCAAACAAGGGGCAGATAGAGGTGTAGGTTTGCATTTGGTGCGCCAGATTGTCGACAAATACCATGGAAATATTGAGATAGGTGAACGCAAGCCAAATGGGGCACGAATTACCGTTTATCTGTCCAAGGAAGGAAACAATGACTAGTACAACCCGAGTGATGATTGTGGAAGATGATATGGCGCTGGCAGAGGTACATCGGCGCTATCTCGAACAAATTGGCGGTTATGACGTGGTAGGCCTTGCAACGTCTGAGCAAGAGGCGTTGATGCAACTTGATGTCATTCAGCCGGAATTGGTATTGCTCGACGTATACCTGCCTGACGGCAATGGGCTTAATATTTTACGAGAGATCCGCCAACTGCAGCAGCCAAGTGACATCATCCTAATCACTGCCGCCCGTGATGTAGATACCTTGCAGGAGGCCATGCGCGGTGGTGTGGTTGATTATCTGCTCAAACCCGTGATGTTTCCGCGTCTAGAAGCAGCACTGACTAAATTTCAGCAACAGCGCAATAAACTGGATATGGCATCAGGATTAGATCAGAGTTTAGTCGACACTATGATGCAAACCAGTGCTGATAAACAGCCCCAATCGATACGCCTACCAAAGGGCATTGATGCGGTAACGTTGGATAAGATCCGAGCACTGTTTAACAACAACACAAAGCTAACTGCTGATGAAGCAGGAACAAATATTGGGGCCAGTCGCACCACTGCTCGTCGTTATCTTGAATACCTCATTACTAGCGGCGAACTCGAAGCCGATGTGTTGTATGGCAGTGTTGGCCGTCCCGAGAGAACCTATAAAAAGTTACTTCGCTAGCTCAAAATCACTTAGCTTGTTCTACACTGACAATATAAGAAAAACTTCTTATTGGAGAGTAAGATGAGTTGGATTGTGCGTGGACTAGCTATGATGGTGTTATTGCTTTCACAGCAGGTTTTAGCCAAAAATCTGGTTTTTATCCATAGCTACCACTTTGAGTATCCTTGGGTAGGTGAATATCGTATTGGTTTTTTGAACAGTATCGATGAAGTCACCATCCACGATTTCCAGATGGATACTAAGCGTAAGCCTGCCAGTGAGTTTGAAGCGATCGCAGATCAAGCGTGGAAGTTTATCGAATCCAAAAATGCCGATCTTGTCCTGTTGGCCGATGACAACGCCTTAAAATTCTTGGGCCCACGACTTGTCAGTAAAGAGATTCCCTTTATATTTTTAGGGATCAATGCCAATCCGAGAAACTATATTCCCATCACGAGTGTCTCTTCAGGGGTGTTAGAGCGTCCTTTGCTGAAGCGTTCAGTGTTTATGGTCAATAAAGTGATTCCAGGCGTTAAGCGAGTCTTGGTGCTCATGGATAGCGCTCACACGTCCAATGCGATCATCGAAACGGCCTTTAACAACAAGATGAAGCAAGATGTACTCGGGATCTACGTAGAAACACGTAAAACTGAGGATTTTGCAACCTGGCAGCGAGAAATTGTCGATAGTGAAGCAAACGGGTTTGATGCGGTGATTATCGCCAACTACGCAGCACTGTCCGATGTTCATGGTCAAAACGTCTCTCTTGATGATGTTAGCGAATGGACGAGCAAAAATACCCCATTGCCTCTATTTGCGTTTTGGTCATACTCAGTTGGGGAAAACAAAGCCGTCGGTGGTCTGAGTATTAGCGCACTGGAGCAGGGGATTACTGCGGCTGAGCAGGCCAATGAGTTTTTGCGCAGCGGTACTATGCCCCCGATAATCACTCCTAAACGAGGTGCGTTTATTTTCAGCCGTTCTGAGCTGGCGAAATGGGGGTTAGAGTTACCCGAAGACATTCTGTCGAAAGCGGTGTTGAAGGATTGAGGATGATTATGGTGAGATTAAGGATACTGCTTGGATTGATACTCATCACCTCCTTTGCTGAGGCGAAAACCGTGTCATTTATCCACAGCTATCATCAAGAATATTTGTGGGTAAAAGAGTACAGACAAGGCTTTTTCGATTATTTGGCTGAAGGCATCACCGTAGATGAATTTGAGATGGATACTAAACGCCGTCATAGCTTAGAAGATTTAAAAGTTGCCCAGCTTTCCGCTATCGAATACCTAAAAAACAGTTCGTCTGATCTAGTGATTTTATCTGACGACAATGCTCTCAACTATCTTGGTCGATACGTGCAAGCGAATAATATTCCTTTGTTGTTTTCAGGTATCAATGCAAATCCTCGAGATTATGTGGACGTAAACTCTCTCACCAGTGGCGTATTGGAGAGGCCACTATTGAGGCGTTCGGTAAGCTTAATTCGAAAATTTGCACCTTCGCTAAAAAAAGTAAAAGTGTTGATGGATGATTCCCCTTCTTCGCAAGCGATACTAAGTACCTCTTTTGGTGGGAGAGCTTCTCAAAAAATTGCAGGTGTGGTCATAGATGGTGTAATGCTGCCTTCATTTGAAGCTTGGAAGTCAGAGGTGAATACAGCTTCGACAGAGGGGTATGACGCAATCTTATTACTTGTCTATTCTCGTTTGGATGGCGAGGATGGAAGTGGTGCAGTGCCGGTGAAAGATGTTGACACATGGACCAGTAAGCATGCGGGACTACCAGTATTTGGGACATGGGAGTTTTCTGTAGGCAAGGGGCGAACGATTGGGGGCTTTTGCTTGAGCGGTTATGAACAAGGCAAGGCGCTTGCTTTGCAAGCTAATCGTTACTTTTCCTCGGGTAAAATGCCAACCATAGTGACACCAGAAAAGGGCAAATTTGTTTTTAGTCGAACCGAGTTAGAACGTTGGCAAATTGAGCTGCCCGCTAGTATTCAAAATATTGCGGTCTATCATGAATAACGAAGGGAGCAAATTTGCTCCCTTCGATTTTTATTACCTTTTATCGCTTTTAGTGATCGACTTGGTTTGGATTCCCTGTGTCTACCATGTTGCGCTTTTTATAGCTTTGGATTATTCGGGTGATCACGGGGGAAGCGAGTACTGCGATAGCAAGTACAGTAAACACCGCTGTAATAGGGCGCTCCCATAGGAAACTCAATTCACCATCACTGATCATCAGCGCTCTTCGCAGGTTCTCCTCCATTAGCCCTCCTAAAATAAAGCCCAGCAGTAATGGTGCTAATGGGAAGTTAGCCAGTCTTAGCATGATTGCAGCCATAGCAATCAACAGCATGATAAAAACATCGACAGTATTGAAAGAAACCAAATACACGCCAGTAATAGAGAAAAACAAAATCATTGGCAGCAATACGGTTCTTGGTACCGCTAATAGTTTAGAAATATATGGAATGAGCGGCAGGTTCAAGATGACCAGCACGATGTTGCCAAAGTACATCGAGATGATCACTGACCAAAACACGTCCGGATGATCGACAAACAAGCGAGGTCCAGGTTGAATTCCGTAAGCAATCAGCGCACCTAGCATGATCGCTGTAGTACCAGAGCCTGGGATACCCAGTGTGAGCAGTGGGACGAAAGAGCCGCTTGATGCTGCGTTGTTGGCAGACTCTGGTGCTACTAATCCACGAATACTGCCTTTTCCGAACTCCTCACGCTTTTCTTTTGGCGCAAGGTTACGCTCCATGCCATAGCTGAGAAATGCTGCGATTGTCGCCCCAGCACCGGGTAATACCCCAGTAAAGAAACCAACAATCGATGAGCGAATAGAAACTGGTGCAACTTCTTTGACCTCTTCCTTGGTCACCTTCATGCTGCCAATATTGGCCATCTGCTCATTTTCTTGATTGCGGGTGTCTTGCTCTGGCTTCAAAATGCCCATTAACGTTTCACCTAATGCGAAAGTCGCCATTGCTAGTAGCAAGAAACTAAAGCCATCAATTAGGTCAGTTAACCCAAAGGTAAACCTTTCTACACCGACGCCTTTGTCTATGCCGACCGTCGAGAGCATTAACCCAAGTATCGTCATCATCCATGCTTTAAGCACCTGACCTTTGCCTGCAAATGCGGCCACGGCGGATAGACCAAGTAACATTAATGCAAAGTAGTCAGAAGACTGAAAACTCAGTGATACAGATGCAAGTGCAGGGGCTGCAACAAGCAGCATAATGGCGGATAAGGTTCCACCAGTGAAAGAAGAGTAGGCAGCCAGCGCAAGTGCTTTACCTGCCTGTCCTTTTTGTGCCATTGGGTAGCCATCAAATGCGGTGACTACAGTCGACGAGCAACCTGGGGCATTGATTAAAATAGAAGAAGTTGAACCACCAAATACAGCGCCGTAATAAACACCCGCCATCAAAATCAGGCCAGATGCGGGGTCGAGGCCATAGCTGATAGGGATCATTAGGGCGATTGCCGATATTGGACCAAGCCCCGGAAGCATACCAATGAAGGTGCCAACAAAACAGCCGATCACCACCATCATGATATTCATTGGCATGATAGCGGTGGACAATCCAGATAAAATTCCATCTAACATCTTGATTCTCCTACCAAGCGTTAAAGATAATGCCCGGCTCTAGATAGATATCCAGTCCTTGGGTCAATAGTAGATAAAAAGCGGTAACAAACGGGAACGATGCGCCAAACAGTATCGATTTCCGACGCTCACCTAACAGGTAAAAACCTGCGAGCAAAAATAGACTTGTTGCGAGTAGGAAGCCTAAGTAGGTTAATCCCAACCCGTAAAGCGCCATCAAGACTAAAAATGAAATCAGCAGTTTCCAGTTAAAATCCAACACAGCACCAGTCTCTTCATCAGGCTTGGCTGTAATGATTAGAGCCAAAGCAAGCAGTGACCCAACAATGGACAAAATGGTTGGTAAGGTTCGAGCAGTAAAAGGTTCGTACTCATCACCGGGAAACATCGGGATAAGGCTGGTTTGGTAACCGTAGGTAAGACAAACTACCAAAAAGATAATTGCTCCCACTCGGTCACGACATAAAAGTTGGGTGGGCTGCTTGGTCATATTAGGCTCCTAAACAGTGGAAAAAGTCCGCCAAGGACGAGTTCTAGAGGCATTTGCTCAAAAACTGAAAGGAGAGTGTCGGATAGAACAAGCGATGGGGATCGTTGCTATCGTCCTTGGCGGAAAACTGAATCATTGCGTGTCGAAAAGTTTCTTACTTCAAGAAACCAAGCTCGCGCATTAAATTGCCCATCACAGTCTCTTGCTCTTCAAGGAACTTGTAGAACTCCTGATCAGGTTTGTAGCTGTCAATCCAACCGTTACGATCTCTAACAGTGGCCCATTGCTGAGTCTTGTACATCTTGGTGAGGGCGTCATTGTACTCATCAATTTTGGCTTGGCTCGTGCCCGGGGCTGCAAAGAATCCACGCCAGTTTGCAAATACAGTGTTATTGCCATATTCGGTAAGTGTTGGAATATCAGGAGCGGCTGGTAGACGTTTAGGTGCGGTGACTGCGAGGATTTTCACTTGCCCACTTTTCGACATCTCTAGCACTTCACCAAGACCAGTCGAGAGCAGTTGCGTTTCACCTGACAATAACGCTGCCAGCGCTTTACCACCTGCATCAAAGGAGATGTAACGCACCGCTTTAGCATCAAAGCCTTCACCTTTAAATGCAGCTGCGACGACAAGGTGGTCCATGCTTCCGCGCGCTGAGCCCCCAGCGATTTTAACGCTGCGTGGGTTTTCTTTAAAATCAGCGACAACGTCTTCCCATGTTTCATACTTTGAGCCAGGTTTTGCAACGATAGCGCCGTAGTCAGCGATAGTTGCAGCCACTGGAGTTAAGTCTCGGAAAGACTGAGGGAAGATACCTGTTAATGAACGCACCACAATCGGGGTTGAATTCACCATCAAGGTGTCTTCTTGGCGTTCTGCTGTTTCAATGAGGTGGGCAATGGCTTTACCGCCGCCGCCGCCAGATAGATTTTGGAAAGATACGTTTTCTACGATGTCTGATTTTATCAGTGCGTCACCTGTACCTCGGGCAGTCATATCCCAACCACCACCAGCACCACCTGGGATCAAGAAATGGATTTTCTCAATATCTGCGGCGTTGGCAGAGAAAGATACAACACCTGCAATTAGTGCTGCCAGTAGGGTAGGTTTTGTCTGTTTCAACATGTCACGTTCCTTATGTGGACTAGGCCTTGTTAGCCATCACTGCGAAAAGTCTGGGAGCAGGGGCTAAGGTTTTTAGTTATCTCTCGCTTGAGGCGATAGTGATTAACATAAGTGCAACAAATGGGGTTGGCTAGTTAGAGAACGTAATGGCAATAAACAACAAAACTTTCATTTTGTTCATAAAGTTCACCGGCCACGAAGGACCGGTGAGAGTTGGGAGCATAAAACTGTGGAGCAGTTTTAAGGTTTACATAGCGATCTATTAGTTTGGGAAGCGGCGGTGCGAACGATGGCTTTGACCAGTCGATGCCACCAGAACCTCCTTAAAGTGCTGGTTAAGATTTTGGTGTGAATGACGACCTGTAGCAGGACAAGAGGTACTGTACTTGCCTTTGTCTACAATTGGTTTTGCGATAAGTATTGCGTTAAATAGTTGGTCCGACATATCTGTGACTCCGAAGATTAAAACTAATTATATTTTTCTTTTAGTTAATCAAGAGATATGCCAAAACTTAAGTTATTGTTATTTGTGAATATTTTAGTTTTTGGTGCTACCAGCGTGCACTAGATTGAAACAGTTGTTGGGCTAAATGAGTGCAAGAGAGCCGATGAGAGCTCTCTTGCGATAGTGGGTGCTAACGCAGTTTAAATTGGGTAACTATATCTGCTAGCTGGCACTGAGTGGTGTTTAGGTGAATAGCACTCTCTTGAGTCGAATCACTGTGATAATTGAGCTGTTCAATCATGGATTGTAACTTGCTCATAATCTGATTGATCTCATCACTCACTGTATTTTGTTCGCTTGCGGCCAATGAAATGCTAGACGCCAGTTGGTCGATCTCTTGTACAGAGGTAGAGACCACTTCCAACGCTGTGCGCACTTCCTCAGTACGCCGGTTTGCAAGTTGGCATCCTGTTCGAGTCGCTTCCATCCCGAATACCACCTCTTCGCTACCTTGATGCAATTTGGCAAGCATATCTTGGATCTCAAAAGTACTAGATTGAGTGCGGGCGGCAAGCGAACGCACTTCATCGGCGACCACCGCAAAACCTCGGCCCTGCTCACCAGCACGAGCGGCTTCAATGGCTGCGTTGAGCGCCAACAGATTCGTTTGTTCAGCAATTTCGCCAATGACAGAGAGCACTTTTCCTATGGTTTGCGTCTCTTGGTTCATGTGGTGGACGGCGTGCTCCATTTTTTCGACTTCTATTGTCAGGTTTTCGACGCTGCTGATAGCACTACTTACCGCCTGGTGTGAGCGCTCGACTTCACTACTGGCTTGGTTGGTGAGTTGTGCGGCCACGTTTGCACTGCTAGCGACTGCATCGGCACTTTGGCTCATTTGCGCTACCGCCGCCGCAGCTTGCTCGGTTTCTGTGGTGTGATTGAGCAATATCTGTTGGCTAGCTTGCGTCTGTTGAGAAAGCTGGTTCGTTTGGGTGTTGATTTGGCTTTCAGCATCTTTAACCGATATCAGTAATGTTTGCAGTTTTTCGATAAACAGATTGATACTTTGGCTTATCTTTCCTAAATCGTCTTGAGAGCGGACAATTAGACGTTTGGTAAGATCGCTATCACCTTGGGCAAGGTCGGTCACTATGTCTCTCAATGAAGCAATGGGTTTCATAGTCAGGTGCAACATGAGTACGCTGATAGGAATAATGCCCAGTGCTGCGCTCAATAGGCTAAGAGTAATGCCTTGATTAATTTTGGCGACATTTTGTTGGATCGCTTGTTGATCAATGTAACCTGTCAGCATCCAATCATGGTCATGTACGCGAATCGTATTTTGAAATGCGGTGAGGTCGCCATCAATTTTATTGGTAAAAACCACGGCTTGGTGTTGGTCTTTAAGCTCTAGAAAGCTTCCTGCGACGGTCATATCTTCAAGTTTTTTGGTCAAGGTGTTTAGGTTAATCACAAACATATCGGCAGCCCCTTCCGAGTGACGAACTGTTATTGCAAGGTGAGGGGCGTCATTAAGTCGATAGATATTGCTAACTGAGAGCTTATCTGTTGAAGCTGCAAATCGAGCGCTGATGTCTTGGGAGTGCGTCGAAGCGCTAAGTTCGCCATGACGATCAAAAATCATTCCGTATGAAAGCTTGTAGATCTGTTCAAAATCAGTGCTTTCCAGTAGTGCTTCTATATTGGTTAGTTTCACCGTTAAGCTTTGAGCTAGTAGAATTTTTTGCTCGATACTTTCTGAAAGCACGTCTCGTATTACGTTGAGTTGACTCTCGATATGGCTTTGCTCGTTTACCTTGATGTAATCGCTAATAAAGTAGTTAGCACTGATGTTGGAGGTGGTAATGGTTCCCGCAACAATACAGAACACCACAATGAGCAATTTGATTTTGAATCCAATGCGTTGAAGTGAATTAGCTATCATCATTAAACCTCGACCAAAGCACGATCAATTTTAATTACCGCTTTTTTTACTCGATTAGGGGTATCTTTTGCGAGCATCGGACGATGTGGTTGGTTTGGGTAAAAGACCATAAACTCGTTAGGACTCAGAGTATAAAACCGTTCATTCTCTACCTGTGATGTATAGGCTACATCTTTCTCTCTTAGTTTTACCTCCTCTAGTGCACAAGGGGCTATGGGGCTAAAACCATAGGTTTCTTGCCCTTCAAGAACAATTTGCACATCAATAAATTTGTGGTGGATTTCAGCGCGTGTTTGTTCAAACGGTTTGGTTTGCTCTTCGACAATAAAGTAAAAGCTGTTTAAGTGGCGGATGGTGTAGTGCCCAACTCGTGCTGAGTTCTTTAGTCGCTGTTTTACATCATTGATGATGTCGATGATTTTTTCGGGGAGATCTGAGCTTTTGTCAAACTGGTCTAACTGATAAATCGTCATCTTATTTACCTTGTGCGCGCTGTTTATCGAAGGTTTTTGATGGTAAAACGGCCGAAATTTCTCTCAAGCAGGAGAGAGAGAAACATCGCCAGAACTCTCGAAGATTCTCAATGTGGGTGACTTAGATCACAGGAAGTAATGTGAGTTTAGACTGATAAACTCAGGCAGGTTTGTTGACAACATATAAAGTGGATTTTATTTGAATTTGCTTGTATTCCATTTAAAGCATTGAAATATAAATAATTAATTTGGTTTATATAAACTGCCTCAAAGATTGCAAATTAGACCTTGGTATAAATTGTCGACAATCTGCTTGAAATTCGACCTTTGAATGGCGTATGTTAAATGTACGTTATCGAGATGTGTGAATTTGCTATGAATGACTTCAATCTAGAGAAGGAAAACACTAAATCAGAAAACCTCACGGGGTATTTGATTGAGGCCATTGTCGAAGGGCAGATCCCTGCGGGAAGCAAAATTTCTGAGCCAGAGTTAGCGAAACGATTTTCTGTGAGCCGTGGGCCATTACGCGAAGCAATGATGCGATTGGAGGGGTTAGGCTTGATTGAGCGAATCCCCCATGTTGGTGCCAGAGTCATCACTATCTCTAGCGAGCATTTGGTAGAACTTTACAGTGTACGTGAAGCCTTAGAAGGAATGGCGGCAAGACTTGCGGCGACCAACATCACTGATGCAGAGCTGACTTCTCTTGAGAAATTGTTAAACAAGCACTCAAGCCATATCGATGAAGTTGAAGGGAAGTCTTACTTCCATCAACACGGTGACTTTGATTTCCACTATCGCATCATTAAAGCCAGCCGCAATTCAAAACTTGTCTCACTGCTTTGTGATGAGTTGTATCAACTGCTGCGTATGTATCGCTACCAATCACCGCGTTCCCACTCTCGTCCTAATGAAGCGTTGGACGAACACAAACAGATTTTAAAAGCCATCCGCAATAAAGATGCAGAACTTGCAGAAATGCTGATGCGCCGCCACATCGCAGGCAGTCGCCTGTTGATTCAAAACCAAATTGAAGAGCAAAAGGAGAATGCCTCATGACTCTATTGCCGGGTGCAAAGTTTAGACTTGCCGTGAAAGAAAATGATCCGCTACAAATTGTCGGCACCATCAACCCGTACTGCGCCATGATGGCCGAACGTCTTGGACATCAAGCGATTTACTTGTCTGGCGGTGGCATCGCTAACGCTTCTTATGGTTTACCTGATTTGGGCATCACCACACTTAACGATGTCTTGGTGGATGTAGAACGTATTACTAATGCTTCGTCGGTCCCTTTGCTGGTGGATATCGATACTGGTTTTGGTGGGGCATTTAATATTGGTCGTACGATTAAAGCGATGGAAAAAGCAGGCGCTGCGGCGGTACATATGGAAGACCAAGTGGCCCAAAAACGCTGTGGGCACCGCCCGAATAAAGCGATTGTGAGCCAGCAAGAGATGGTTGATCGAGTCAAAGCCGCCGTTGATGCACGTAATAATGATGACTTTGTGATCATGGCTCGTACCGATGCTTTGGCGGTTGAAGGCATGAATAGTGCGATTGAACGAGCGATTGCTTGTGTAGAAGCAGGCGCAGATATGATCTTCCCTGAAGCGATGAATGAGCTTGGTCAATATCAAGAGTTTTCAACCGCACTGCAATCGGCGTGTGGGCGACACGTGCCAATTCTTGCCAATATTACTGAGTTTGGCCAAACCCCGCTGTATGGAACGCAAGAGCTAGCGCAAAGCAATGTCGATATGGTGCTTTATCCACTCAGTGCTTTCCGAGCAATGAATAAAGCGGCTGAAAACGTCTATAAGCACTTGCTTGCTGTCGGTAACCAAGAAGCATTGGTCGATAGCATGCAAACTCGCGCTGAGCTATACGACTATCTAAATTACCACGACTATGAGCAGAAACTTGACCAGCTGTTTAGTCAAGATAAGCAATAAGTCGACACTATAAAAACTATATTCCAATTAACGTGAAACTAGCAGGTGGCAACGCCACCTGAAACCTGAGAAGGAACTCCTCATGTCAGATAAAAAACTTGGTGGCGCAGGATTACGTGGTCAAAGTGCTGGTAGCACTGCGCTATGTACTGTTGGTAAAACAGGCACAGGTCTTACTTATCGTGGTTACGATATTACTGACCTTGCAGAGAATGCGCAGTTTGAAGAAGTCGCTCATTTGCTATTGCGTGGCCATTTGCCAACACAAGCTGAGCTGGATGACTACAAAACACGCCTAGTTGGGTTACGTGGACTGCCTGCGGACCTAAAGCAAGCACTAGAGTTGATCCCAGCTTCGGCGCACCCGATGGATGTGATGCGTACCGGTTGTTCAATGCTGGGCAACTTAGAACAAGAGATGGACTTTTCTGAGCAACAAGATGCGACTGAAAGAATGTTGGCACTTTTCCCAGCCATCATCTGCTACTGGTATCGCTTCAGCCACGATGGCGTTCGAATAGATACTGAAGATCAAAGTGAAGACTCTATCGGTGGCTATTTCCTGAAGTTGCTGACTGACAAAGCCCCATCTCAGCTGCATAAGCAGGTAATGCACTGTTCGCTTATTTTGTACGCAGAGCATGAGTTTAATGCATCTACCTTCTCAGCACGCGTGTGTGCATCGACTTTGTCTGACATTCATTCTTGTATCTCAGGTGCAATTGGTACTTTGCGTGGACCTCTCCATGGTGGTGCCAATGAAGCAGCGATGGACATGATCGAAAATTGGCAGACGCCAGATGAAGCAGAAGCTGGAATCATGCAGATGCTAGAAAACAAAGACAAGATCATGGGCTTTGGTCATGCAATTTATCGTGAAAGTGACCCACGCAATGCACTTATCAAACGTTGGTCAAAAGAGCTATCAGACGCAGTCGGTGATACGCATCTTTACGCCGTCTCAGAGCGAGTAGAGTCAGTAATGAAACGTGAGAAGGGCTTGTTCTGTAATGCTGATTTCTTCCATGCATCGGCCTATCACTTTATGGACATTCCAACCAAATTGTTTACGCCTATTTTCGTAATGAGCCGTTTGACGGGCTGGGCTGCACACGTATACGAACAGCGTGCCAACAACCGAATCATTCGCCCGAGTGCAGATTACACCGGTCCTGAGCATCAAGATTGGTTGCCAATCGACCAGCGTGGCTGATCAGAAATAGCCATAAATAGCGATACCCAATAAAAATCAAATACTCAGGGTATCGCTTAGCCTCCAGCATTCGTTGTTGGACCCTCATTCACCAAGACGTTGCGACTTCCTCCAACGTCTATGGTTTGCCCTACATGGATGAAAGATATGAGCACATATTCAATCAATACCCAGTACAAGAAAACACTGGCAGGCACCAATCTAGAATATTTTGATACCCGTGAAGCGGTCAATGCAATCTCAGAAGGTGCCTATGAGAAACTACCTTACACTTCTCGCATACTGGCGGAAAACTTAGTCCGTCGATGTGAGCCAGAAGCGTTAACCGATTCACTTAAACAGCTTATTGAACGCAAGCAAGATCTAGATTTTCCTTGGTATCCAGCCCGAGTGGTATGTCATGACATACTTGGTCAAACTGCACTTGTCGATCTTGCTGGCCTAAGAGATGCCATTGCCGACCAGGGAGGTGACCCTGCCAAAGTGAACCCTGTGGTTGAAACTCAGCTGATTGTTGATCACTCATTGGCGGTAGAGCATGGCGGCTTTGATAAAGATGCTTTTGATAAAAACCGAGCCATTGAAGAGCGTCGCAATGAAGACCGATTCCACTTTATTGAGTGGTGTAAAACCGCATTTGAGAACGTAAGCGTAATCCCTGCGGGCAACGGCATCATGCACCAAATCAATCTAGAAAAAATGTCGCCAGTTATTCAAACCAAACAAGGCATTGCTTACCCAGATACCTGTGTTGGTACTGATAGCCACACGCCCCACGTTGATGCCCTCGGTGTGATAGCGATTGGTGTCGGTGGTTTGGAAGCTGAAACCGTAATGCTTGGTCGACCTTCGATGATGCGACTGCCAGATATTGTTGGTGTCAAACTCACAGGTAAACGACAGCCGGGTATTACAGCAACGGATATCGTACTAGCCATTACAGAGTTCTTACGCCAAGAACGAGTTGTCTCAGCTTATTTGGAGTTCTTTGGTGAAGGTGCGAGAGATCTGACTATTGGTGATCGAGCGACTATCTCAAATATGACGCCAGAGTATGGTGCGACGGCAGGCATGTTCTATATCGATGAACAAACCATCAACTACCTAAAACTGACTGGACGCGACGCGCAGCAGGTAGAGTTGGTGGAGAATTATGCTAAAACAACGGGCCTTTGGGCGGACGATCTTGAAACTGCGCAATACGAGCGAGTACTAGAGTTTGACCTATCGAGCGTCGAACGAAACCTAGCAGGTCCGTCAAATCCACATCGCCGCTTACCGACGGCTGAACTGACTCAGCAGGGTATCGCTGGTGAGTGGACGCCTGTAGATTCAGATAATAACAAAGAAACCATGCCTGATGGTGCGGTGATAATCGCTGCAATTACCTCCTGTACTAACACCAGTAACCCTCGCAATGTGGTTGCTGCGGGTTTGTTGGCTAAAAAAGCCAATGAACTGGGTCTTGTTCGTCAGCCATGGGTGAAAACTTCTTTTGCTCCGGGCTCTAAAGTTGCCAAACTTTATTTAGAAGAAGCAGGTCTATTGCCAGAGCTGGAAAAACTAGGCTTTGGAATCGTGGGCTATGCATGTACCACTTGTAATGGTATGAGTGGTGCGTTGGACCCTAAGATTCAGCAAGAGATCATCGACAGAGACCTTTATTCCACGGCGGTACTTTCCGGTAACCGTAACTTTGATGGCCGAATCCACCCTTATGCTAAGCAAGCATTCTTAGCCTCTCCACCACTGGTTGTGGCTTATGCTTTGGCGGGCACAATTCGTTTTGATATCGAGCGCGATGCCCTAGGTGCTGATGCCTCTGGCAAACCGATCTACTTAAATGACTTATGGCCAAGCGATGAAGAAATCGATGCTGTGGTTAATCAACATGTTAAGCCAGAGCAGTTTAATCAAGTTTACATCCAGATGTTTAAACTCGATGACGATTTAGCGAAAAGCAATCCGCTTTACGATTGGCGAGCAAAAAGTACTTATATTCGCCGCCCACCTTATTGGGAAGGGGCGTTAGCGGGCGAGCGTACGCTTTCCGGAATGCGACCACTAGCAGTGTTGGGCGACAATATCACTACAGACCACTTGTCTCCATCTAATGCCATCTTGGCCAGCAGTGCTGCGGGTGAATACCTTGCCAAGATGGAAGTGCCGGAGGAAGACTTCAATTCCTACGCCACTCACCGTGGCGATCACTTGACGGCTCAGCGCGCAACGTTTGCTAACCCTAAGTTATTCAATGAGATGGTTAAAGAAAACGGTGAAACCGTGCAAGGTTCGTTGGCACGTATCGAGCCAGAGGGCCAAGTGACCCGCATGTGGGAAGCCATTGAAACCTATATGAACCGCAAACAGCCACTAATCATTGTTGCTGGTGCGGACTATGGACAGGGCTCTTCTCGCGACTGGGCGGCAAAAGGTGTGCGACTGGCGGGCGTAGAAGCCATCGTTGCACAAGGGTTTGAGCGCATCCACCGCACTAACTTGGTTGGCATGGGCGTCCTGCCATTGGAATTTAAATCGGGTACCGATAGAAACACTTTGGCATTAGATGGCTCTGAGACCTACGACGTGGTTGGGGATATCAAGCCGCGAGCTGATCTAGCGTTGATTATTACTCGACGCAATGGTGAGAAGCTGGATGTACAAGTCACTTGTCGTTTGGATACTGCCGATGAAGTGAGCGTGTATAAGGCCGGTGGTGTGCTGCAGCGATTTGCGCAAGATTTCTTGGCGCAGTAAGGGGGCGTGATGAGCTTTTTACCACAAATGAAAGTGCCAGCGACATATATGCGTGGTGGTACCAGCAAAGGCGTGTTTTTTAATTTAGCGGATCTTCCCAAAGAGGCACAAGTTGCTGGGAAGGCAAGAGATGCACTTCTGCTGAGAGTGATTGGTAGCCCTGACCCTTACGCTAAGCAGATAGACGGCATGGGCGGAGCAACATCAAGTACCAGCAAAACTGTCATTGTTTCTAAGAGTGATAAGCCGGGTCACGATGTCGATTACCTCTTTGGTCAAGTCTCGATTGATAAAGCATTTGTAGACTGGAGCGGAAACTGTGGAAACCTGTCTGCGGCGGTTGGGCCGTTTGCCATCCACAGTGACTTGGTTGATGAGAGCAAAATTCCACAAAACGGGATTGTGGAAGTCAAGGTTTGGCAGGCTAACATCCACAAATCGATCGTAGTGCACGTACCGATTAGTAATGGACAAGTTCAAGAGGTTGGGGATTTTGAGCTTGATGGCGTGACCTTTCCCGCCGCGGAAATTCAAGTGGATTTCATGGACCCTGCTGACAGCGACGGTTCGATGTTTCCAACAGGCAATTTGGTGGATGACCTTGAAGTGCCAGAGTTAGGTGTTTTGAACGCCACCATGATCAACGCTGGGATTCCGACCATTTTTGTGGATGCCAGTGCGATAGGTTACACGGGGAAAGAGCTGCAAGATGATATCAATAGCAACCCAGAAGCCTTGGCCGTTTTTGAGTCCATCCGTGCCCATGGTGCGCTAAAGATGGGCTTGATTGACGAGCTAGAGCAAGCAGCCACCCGACAACACACACCTAAAGTTGCCTTTGTGGCAAAGGCTCAATCTCATGAGACCTCTAGCGGTAAACAAGTAGGTGCGGATGAAGTTGACGTGATGGTGCGTGCTTTGTCGATGGGGAAATTGCACCACGCAATGATGGGAACTGCGGCGGTGGCGATTGCTTCTGCTGCGTGTGTCCCCGGTACTTTAGTTAACCTTGCTGCCGGAGGTGGTGAGAGGGAATCAGTGAATTTTGGCCACCCGTCAGGGTCGCTTAAAGTCGGAGCAAGTGCGACTCATGGCGATACTGGTTGGGTGGTGGAGAAAGCGAGCATGAGCCGAAGCGCTCGAATTTTAATGGAAGGCTGGGTACGTGTACCTAGCGATACATGTCTGCCTTGAGGTGCAAACGCACTCACGATGTCTTGGCACTAGTGTAGATTCATGGAGGGGAGCCTGTGACTACCTACGAGCAACAATATCAACTGAGCAAACAACAGCCTGAAGAATTTTGGGCGCAACAAGCAAAGCAGCTGGATTGGTTTACATTTCCACAAACCATACTGGCGAAAGATGACAACGGAATAGAGCGCTGGTTTGTCGATGGGGAGCTTAATACCTGTTGGCTTGCGCTTGATTACCACGCCGAACAAGGTCGTGGAGATCAAGTGGCGATGATTTATGACTCGCCAGTCACATCGACCAAACAAACCTACACCTATCTTGAATTGCAGCAACGTGTGGCTAAAGTTGCTGGCATGTTGGCGAATCAAGGGGTAGAGAAGGGCGACCGAGTCATCATTTATATGCCTATGATCCCTGAAGCTGCAATGGCGATGTTAGCCTGTGCACGTTTAGGGGCGATACATTCGGTGGTCTTTGGTGGTTTTGCCCCGAATGAACTGGCAGTTCGTATAGAAGATGCAGAGCCTAAAGTGATCATGACCGCTTCTTGTGGCATTGAAGTGAATAAGGTACTGCCGTATAAGCCCCTGGTTGACAGAGCGATCATGGACAGTCGCTGGAAGCCAGAAAGAGTGTTGGTATGGCAACGCCAAGAATCTATCGCAGAGCTTGATGGCAGTCGAGATTTAGATTGGCGCCAAGCTGAGCAGTTTGCGATGCCTCACGACTGTGTGCCTGTGAAAGCCACAGATCCACTCTATATCCTTTACACCAGCGGCACCACGGGGAAACCTAAGGGGGTGGTCAGGGATAATGGTGGTCATGCGGTGGCAATGAAATACTCCATGAGTGCTATTTATGATATTGCTCAAGATGGTGTGTTTTGGGCGGCATCGGATGTCGGTTGGGTAGTAGGACATTCATATATTGTCTATGCACCACTGATTCATGGATGCACCACTATTTTGTACGAAGGAAAGCCAGTAAAAACACCAGATCCGGGTGCATTTTGGCGAGTGTGTGAAGAGTATAAGGTTGATGCTCTATTCTCGGCGCCAACGGCTTTCCGAGCCATTAAGAAAGAAGACCCAGACGGCCTGTTGGTCGACAAGTACGATCTGTCCGGATTAAAAACCATCTTCATGGCAGGTGAGCGTTTAGACCCGCCAACTCTTGAGTGGGTGCAGACTCAAACCAGTAAACCTGTTATTGATCACTGGTGGCAGACGGAGACAGGCTGGGCAATTGCAGGGAACCCAACAGGTATAGAGTTGATGCCTGTCAAAGCAGGCTCCGCAACCAAGCCGATCCCGGGTTACCAAGTTGAAGTGCTCAATGAACTTGGTGAGCCAGTAGGGCCGAACCAGCAAGGGTATGTAGCTTTAAAACGCCCACTACCACCGAGCTGTTTACCAACGGTATGGCGTAATCACGATCGGTTTGAATCGGGTTATTTGAGCCAATTTGACGGTTACTACGTGTCTGGAGACGGCGGGTATTTTGATGACGAGGGCTACTTATTCATCATGGGTCGCATCGATGACGTGATTAATGTTGCGGGTCACCGCTTGTCGACAGGTGAAATGGAAGAGATCGTTGGCGGGCATCCAGCCATTGCTGAATGTGCTGTGATCGGTGTCCACGATGAGCTCAAAGGGCAGATGCCATTGGGTTTGGTGGTCTTAAAAGATGGCGTGCAAGTGGATGAGCACGACCTCGAGGATCAATTGGTCAGCAAAGTCCGAGGGGAGATTGGTGCGGTGGCCTGTTTCAAGCAAGCGCTAGTGGTGGACCGATTACCTAAGACTCGCTCAGGTAAGATCTTGCGCCGAGTGATACGCCAAATCGCCGATGGCGAATCTTATTCAGTGCCATCAACTATTGATGACCCAACCAGCTTGAACGAACTAGAAAGAGTGTTGCACCACGATTGATTCAAAAACACACTATAAAAGCATTTAGTAACGTTAATTTAAGCCCCATTGTTGGGGCTTTTTTTATTTATGCGTATGATGGCGTAAGCATCAAACAATAAAATAGCGACCATGAAAGATATAACTATTCGAGCGGCTCGGTTGGATGATCTCGAAGCTCTTAACCAAATGATGTATGACTTGCATGATTTCCATCATCAAGCTAACCCGGCTCTGTTCAAAACGGCCCACGATGTCGAACAAGAAAAAAGTATTGCTCGATATTTAGACCATCCTGAGTGCTTTGTCTTTGTCGCACAAACTGACCAATTAGTAGGTTTTATCAGTGGTCACTTCTGTGAGTTGATGTCGCCTATCGTTGAGCCTGTTCAAATGGGGAGCATAGATGAGATGTTCGTCGTATCTAACCATCGTAACCAAGGCGTCGCTCAGCTACTTTTTGATAGGATTCAGCAGTCATTCATCGATTGCGGTGTAGAGCAGCTATTTGTGGAGGCTTGGGACTTCAATCAACCTGCACTTGGTTTCTACAAAAAATCCGGATTCATCAATCACATTCACTACCTAAGAAAGCCTCTTGTTTAAGGACCCATTCGTGATCCAACGTCTATTACTATTGATTTTATTTTTCTCGCCCTTAAGTCTAGCCAGTGAAATGCCCAAAGGTGCGTTGTGTTTAATTGCTACCGACAATAGCCAAGTCGTGATGCTTCGAGAGGTGTTAACTGGAAAACTATCGCTGCCCGGTGGCACGATAGAAGCTGGCGAGGACCCGAAACTCGCCGCACAGCGAGAAACATGGGAAGAAACTGGATTGGTCGTGACAGTAGGTGATGAAGCTTATCGAAACGAGAAGGCGATTTATTACGACTGTGTCTCAGATTCTGAAGTGATTGCTTATACCACTCAGACAGAACATGGCCACTATTTAGTGCCAGCTTGGTTTGCGCCGCATTTTGGCATAGAAATGAACCAAGTGATGTTAGCAAACCCAGATTACGTTGAGGATTATCGTTACAGTTACCACCTTTACCACATCAAAAAAGCGATACCAGATCTTACCCACCACAAGGTTCGCTTCATTGAGCATGCCAGCGAAGCTGCACCAAGTTTATATGCGGCGCAACTGCCTTATCTGGTCGTGCTTCAAGATTTTGTATTGCAAAGTGAGGGGTTGAAGTTTGTAGTGATTTTACTTGATGCTCTTGCTTCGCCTGTGCTTTTGCTGGTGGCAATGATCGTTTTGTATTCCAAATTTTCCAAAGCGGAAGCGACCATGGTCGCCTTTGCTGTTTCGATCGTGTCACTTTTGGCGCTTGTTGCTCAAGTAGGGCTTTCGATTGCTAGACCATGGGCATATATGCCTTCGCTTCAAACGAGCGTGGTGGACCTAGGTTTTGGAGCCCCAAGCCTTGCGACTGCGGTGATGGTGACCCTATTTGGGTTATCATATCGCCTTTACGCAGAGGCTCGCTTGGTTAGCCCTATGCTGGTGATTGTATTGTTACAAGGTTTTGCGTCAATTATTTTGGGTAACCAGTTTTTCCTAGATATCGTGCTAGGTGCAGTATTGGGTGGACTGGTCGTTTGGCACTTTGTTCGAACACAGGCGAAGGTGGGCTCAAAGTTCAAGCGTTTGTTTGAGAGTAGCATGATTTGGTGGGCACTGAGTGCACTGTGTGTGGTGCTGGTGGTAATGTGGCAACGCCCAGAATTTGCATTTTGGTTGGCGTTGAGCCTTAGTTTAGCGGCTATTCATATGACTTTATTGCCTAATGATTCGACCAAGCTAAGCCATGTTGCGACAGGGGGCTTGGTTCTTATTGGGATTATAATCATTGCTGTTGCCGCTTGGGGTCAAGTGTTAGCTTCATCGAGCTCCTTCCTATCGTTTATTATGCTCGTCGCACCATACCCTTGTGCAGCTTTGGTTTGCGCCTCCGTGTTCAAGATCATGCAGCGTTAAAGCATCGCTGCTATTTTCTATTCACAGCGCTTTAGTGACAGACTAAGGCGCTGCATATCATCACTCCACTAGTATTGGGTTATCATTTCCGTATAATCTCGATTCCAATTTTTTAAGTGGTTTGAACTTCATGACCCAATATAAACTAAACGAAATGTTTGAAACGATTCAGGGAGAAGGTTCATTTACTGGTGTACCGTCAGTATTTGTGCGTCTCCAAGTATGCCCAGTAGGCTGTGCATGGTGTGATACCAAGCAGACGTGGGAAGCACTGGAGCAGGACCAAGTTTCGCTAGGGGATATTATGGTCAAACAGGGTGATAGCCCAACCTGGTGTACGTTGGATGCCTCTGAGTTGGTTGCTGAGTATCAAGCTCAAGGTTACAGTGCGACAAATGTGGTTATCACAGGCGGCGAACCGTGCATTTATGATCTTACTGAGTTGACTCAAGCCTTTGAAGCGATTGGTTGTCAGTGTCAAATTGAAACCAGCGGCACTTCTGAAGTGTTAGCCACGGAATCAACTTGGGTGACAGTGTCACCAAAAGTCGCAATGAAAGGCCAACTTCCAGTACTGAAAAGCGCCATGTTGCGTGCCAATGAGATCAAGCACCCAGTTGGTACTCAGAAAGATATCGACCAACTCGATGAGCTATTAGAAATGGCAGGCATCGCTAACGCTTCAAACGTTGCTTTGCAGCCTATCAGCCAGAAGGCTCGTGCAACTCAGCTGTGTATCGACACCTGCATCAAACGTAATTGGCGTTTGTCGATTCAAACTCATAAATACTTAAACATCGCATAGGAATAGAAGATGAATAAAGCGGTTGTGGTTTTTAGTGGTGGACAGGATTCCACGACTTGTTTGGTCAAAGCTCTTAAAGAATTTGATGAAGTTCATGCGATTACTTTTGATTATGGACAGCGCCATAAACTAGAAATTGAAGTGGCTGAAGCTTTGGCGAAGAAGCTAGGAGTAGCGGCGCACAAAGTGATGGATGTAGGCTTGCTGAATGAGTTGGCAATCAGCTCTTTGACTCGAGATGACATTCCAGTTTCTCATGAGCTTCAAGAAAATGGTTTACCTAATTCGTTTGTGCCAGGCCGAAACATTTTGTTTTTGACTCTTGCTGGGATCTACGCTTATCAAATCGGAGCGAACACCGTAATTACTGGGGTTTGTGAGACAGATTTCTCTGGCTATCCAGATTGTCGAGACGAGTTTGTCAAAGCGATGAACAGTGCACTAGTTCAAGGGATGGATCGCCCTTTAACCATTCAAACGCCGCTGATGTGGTTAGATAAGGCTCAAACTTGGGCGTTAGCTGATCAAAATGATGCGTTGCAACTGGTACGAGAAGAGACGCTCACTTGTTACAACGGCATCATAGGTGATGGGTGTGGTGATTGTCCGTCTTGTGACCTGCGCCGAGCTGGTCTAGAAGAGTATCAAGACAACCAAGCGGCAGTTATGCAAACGCTTATCGAGCAGCAGAATAAGGCATAATGTCGATAGGGTCGTGGTAGGCATCCACAATGCAATCACGACCATTTAGCTTCGCTTGATAGAGCGCTTGATCCAGTATCGAATAGAGCACATCGAAGTCGTTAAGCGCTTCTTTTGTAGCTAAAAAAGCAAAGCTAGCGGTAACGTTAACATCCAAATTATCTTCAGAAGTAAATTGCGAGTTGGAGATAGAGGCTCGCAAAGATTCCACTCGATGTGCAGCATCGCCTTCTGCCACATTTTTCATTAAGACTAAGAATTCTTCCCCTCCTAATCGGCCAATAAAATCACCCCTCTCAAGACTTTCATTAATGACTTGGGTGACGTGGAGCAGTGCTAAATCACCCGTGGGGTGCCCGTAGCTGTCATTGACTTGCTTAAAGTTGTCAAGGTCGAACAGTGCTAACACGTTGTAGCAGCCTTCAAGGCTAGGCTCTTTTTGCTGGCGAACGCGACTTAGTGTACCGATCCTGCTAAGTGTGTTAGTCAGTGAATCATACTGAGCTAAGCGACGGCTCTTAGTGTGAATTTTATAGGTCGCAATCAATAGTATAGCCAAGCAAAACAGAGCGAATTGATAGAGCTCTTGGGTTTTATACAGGTTAACAATTTCGAGCTGCTTTTCGTGGTTGTCCTGAAGCAGTTTAGAGCGCTTTAGTTCTTCTTGTAGTCGAGCACGATTGAGATCCAAAGCCTCATAGGCCGTGCGATTTTCATCGTGATGCATAGCGATAGAAAGTTGGTGATAGTTTCGGTAATGTTCAAATGCACGTTGAGTATCGCCATTGGCTTCGTAAAGCTCAGAAAGAAGCTTTTCAGAGCTTACTTTGAGGTGATGTATATCATTGTCGTAGGCGGCTTCCTGAGCTTGCTGAGCATATTCCAGTGATACAGGCAATATATCTAAGGTCCAATACGCTTGGCTTAGGCTGAGTGCAATTTCGGTTTGCATCGCGTTGTTTTTCATCTTGCTCGCAATGGTCATCGCCTGATGAAGGTATGCGTTGCTCAAACTGTGATTATTGAGTTTAGTGTGAAGTTTGCCAAGTCCAATATAAACGTTAGCCATACCAAAGGCATACTGGGTTGGTTTGAGTTTCTCTAAAGAGAGTTCAAAATACTCTTGAGCTAGCTCAAGTTTATCCATGTGCAAGTAAAGCTCGGCTAAACTGTGCAGCACCTGAGCTTGTTCAATGGCGAGGACACCTTCTTGATTGGTGAGGTCAAAGGCTAGGGTGAGGTAGCGTTCAGCTTCTGAGAAGTTACCTACTTTGGCTAGCAGATTACCAATGTCATTATAAAGACCACTATCAAGTAGTTTACTTGGGGTACTTTCCAATGCGTGATTATAGAACTCGAGTGCGAGTTTGATATCCCCAAGTTCGCTGTAATTCATGGCGAGTAGGCGATGAACGATGTGTAATGGAATAAACGGGTCTTGCTGCTCGGATAAATAGGTTAAGGTGTTGGTGCAGTAGAATTTTGCATTGTGATACTCGCCCATTCGCGACAAAAGGTTGCACAAACGATATTCGATAACCGTCGTAACACTCGGAACTAACTGTGACTTGGAGGTTGCTAAATCGACCTTGTATCGATTAAGCGCCTGTTGATATTCACCTTGAGTTTCATGGTTTAGTGCAGCGATTAAGCTTTCTTTAAAGCGCTCAAATTGAGTGGGATTTGCATTTGCCTCAAAGTAGTAAGGTTGCCCTCGAAGGGTGAAAAATTGTTGTATTAGGCTAGAGATATATAGCTTTTCTCCACCTTCAGGGAGAGCTAAATACCTTTGTTCTAACATTTCTATTGCTTTGTTAGGTTCCGATTTCTGATAGGCGTGGTAACGCTCAATCCATGTATCTCTATCAAAAGCATGGCTCAATGGTGTGAGTAAACTGGTCAGTAGTAACGATGTTTTAAGTAGTTTCTTCATCGGCATCTTATCTTATGAGATCATCGAGTCACGTTTTGATGTGGGGAGATTACACTATTTTCGAGTGCATTTTATTTTTGCTGTAAAATAATTTTAAAATTAGTGAGATAGAGTAAGTTGCGCTGCATTATCATGATAGCGATCGACATCAATTTTTAGACATACACCGAGTTTAAGGTGTAAAAAAAGCAGCCACCAATGACTGCTTTTCATAGACCTTAGCGACAAGTTATAGGTAAAGCTTTGCTAGATCTTTTGGTTCCATTTCTTTACCTTCAAGTTGGTCGTTCCAGTTAGTACCAACAAGAACACCATCTTCGTCTAGCGTTAGTAGCCAATCTTCTACGAAAATATCTAGCGGGATCTCTAGAACTTCAAAATCTGCCCACTCTTCAACATTGTGAAGTTCAGCGTCTTCCTTTGACGACCAAAATGGCATAACTTCACTTTCTTCAAACTCTGTAGAGTCACAAGCTAGCCAACCATCTTCATTTCGTAGGCCCCAAACTTTACCGTTAGCTTTAGTATCGTTAACGAATAGTTCAAGGTTTGCTTGAATATCAGCAGTTAATGTGGTCATTTTATAAGTCCCATAGTAGATTACCTGCGTAGCTTACCACTTAAACGAGATCGGGCTAAGGTTTATTTCTTGAGCGTCGTAAAGATTGTCCAATCTTTATCCACTTCCCCTTTAAGTCCTACCACTGTTGCCTCTACACGGCGGTTTAGTGCGTGTGATCTTGGGTCGTCCCCTGTACGGGATAGCTTATTATCACCAAAGCCAATGGTACGGATACGAGAGCGGTCGACACCATATTTTACAAGCGCATTTTCAACTTGTTTCGCACGTTGCTTGGAAAGTTGAAGGTTTTTCTTAGAGTTACCTGTGCGACTGGCAAACCCTTGCAGTTCGATTGCGGTTTCAGGATAAGCTGCCATGAAACTAGCCATTGTTTGGATTTGCTTTCTAAACAGTACCGAGACTTCAGAAGAGTTGTTTTCAAACAGCACTTTGAGCTGCTGGTTTTGGCGAGTATTTACATAAAGCTCACAGCCGACGTTATCAACCTTGGCCCCTAATGGGGTGCCGTCACATTTGTCTCGGGCATTGATAACCCCATCGTTGTCTTTGTCATGCAGGTCGGCACGTTGTTTCGCCACAGGAACGGCGATATAGCTCTCAGTGTCTCCGTTTTCAGCAGACACAGAAAAAGAGAGGCTTGCAGCAACAAGCAGCGAAATAATATTGGTGTTTTTCATGATAAATTTTATTAGTAGTCGATTTTCTCTAACCACTCTTGAGGCATATCGACTCTTAGAGCATCGAGTAGGTTACCTGAAGCGTTCATAACGCGGTACTTCGCAAGCTGCTCTGCATAGTGAGCATCTATGTAGTCTTTACGTGCTTCGAACAGTTCATTTTCGGTGTTGAGGAGGTCGAGTAGAGTTCGTTTTCCGATACGGTATTGTTTTTCGTATGAGATGACAGTTTCTGATGCTGAGTCTACGTGGTCTGCCAAAAATTCTTTTTGCTGTAAAGTCAGGTCTAACGCATTCCATGCAAGCTGCAAACTTTCTTTTACGCTACGGAATGTGTCATCTCTTAGATCTTTAGCTTTGTTTAATTGGTAAGCTGCTCTCTCGGTATTGGCGTCATCAGAACCACCGTTATACAAGTTGTATCTCAGTCGAAGCATGATTGAAGTCTCGCTACTGCTTCCAGAGATGCCGCCGGCATCATCTCGCCACGCTTGTTCTGCTTCGAATGAAATTGTTGGGTAGTTTACTCCTTTAGACTGCTCGTATTGAAAGCGAGCAGCCTCTACATCAACAGTGGCCGTTTTAATCACGGGATGATCATCGTATGCTCGTTCTAGTGCTTCATCAAAGGTGAAAGCGATCGCTTCGGCGTCTGCTCTAGGGAAAACCAAACCTTGTGGTGATTGCCCAACTAAGCGGGTGAACTGTGTGTGAGTATCAAAGATGTTGTTCTGCGCAGCTAGCAAGTTACCGTGCGCTTTTGCCAAGCGAGCTTCTACTTGAGTGACATCAGCAGTTGACCCAATTCCAGATTCCGCTCGACGTTTTATGTCTTTGTAGATTTTTTTGTGTACGGCAAGATTACTTTCTGAAAGAGCAAGAACTTCTTCAGATTTCACGGCTTCAAGGTAGATCTCTGCAACTTCTAGTGCTTTGTCCTGTGCGCTCGCAATTAGAAGGTAACGCATAGATTCTGCTTCTGCAGAAACCCGATCGATGTTGTTTAACGTGGCTGAACCATCCCAGATTAACTGGTTGAGGGTAACACTCGCTTCTTTTCTCGTCAGGTCAGTTCTCTCACTAGATGTCGCACTGTCTACACCTTCGTATCCAATGCCTGCATCAAGATCGATGCTAGGAAGGTAAGCCCCTTCAGCTGCATCAATGTCTTTGACATAGCTCATAAAGTCGTTGTACGCACTTTTAAGCTCAGGGTTGGTAGCGAGAGTGTTTGCCACAGCTTGCTCTAATGTTTGAGCATTTACTATGGTTGCTGAACTAAGCAGGCAACTTGCGACAAACCAAGAAAAACGTTTCACTGCATCTCTCCATAGATGATGGTTATCATTATTTTGTTTGAATTGTAGTTTAATGAATGTCTTATTTGTGAGAACTGACTAAGCAGAAAAGTTATCACATAGAGATTATCGTTGTTTAAAAGTGCCCATGACTGATTGATTTACGGGCACTTTTATCTTGAGCTGATCGAAAAAGTTTATTTTTCACGAGTGGTGAAAATGCTCCACTCTTCGACAACGTCACCTTGATGCCCGACAACAGTAGCAACCACTTTACGGTCTAATGCTTGGTTCACTTCTGTGTAGTTGCCAGCTACATCAATATTGTCACCAAACCCGACGGTTTTAATACGGGTGTGGCTGACCCCATAACTTATCAGCGCACGGCGCACATTTTCAGCTCGACCTTTAGAAAGCTCCAAGTTTTTCTCAGCACTACCTGTTTTACTGGCGTAACCTTGCAGCTCAATGCTGGCTTCTGGGTACTTGTCCAAGAACTCAGCCATTGTACGAATTTGACTCATAAAGGCGGGAGGTACGTCCGTAGAGTTGTTGGCAAACAAGACTTTCAATTGACGTTTTTCTGTTGCTTCGAAATACTCTTCACAGCCATCGTTTGTTACTTCGGCCTGTCTTGGCGTGTTCGGACAAGTATCTCGTGCGTTTATCACACCGTCGTAATCGTCATCTGTCAAATCATTGGTTTGAACAGCAACTGGGACAGGAATGTACTCAGGTTCTTCAGCTAATGCAGTGTTCGAAGCAAGGACAAGGCTTGCTGACACGATGGCCCATATTTTCATAATCTTTCCTTAGTATTTAACAGGCTCAAGCCACTCTTCAGGAATATCAACCAACAATGCATCGAGCAGTGTTCCGGTAGCATTCATCACTCGGTATTTCGCATATTGCTCTGCGTAATGCGCTTCTAGATAATCCTTTCTCGCTTCATACAGCTCATTTTCTGTGTTAAGCAAGTCTAGAAGGGTGCGCTTCCCAATTCGGTATTGTTTCTCATAGGCGATGACTGTGTTTGACGCTGAGTCCACATGGTCAGCTAGAAATTCTTTTTGTTGCAACGTAAGGTCGAGCGCACTCCAAGCAAGGCGCAGGCCCTCTTCGATATTGCGCTCGGTATTTTCACGCAAATCTTTTGCCTTGTTACTCTGGTATGCAGCTCTTTCGATCTGCGCTTCATCGCTGCCGCCATTATAAAGGTTGTATCGTAACCTTAGCATTGCGGATGTTTCTTGCGCTGTTCCTTCAGTACCATCGGCGTCGTCTTTCCAAGCGTGCTGAGCCTCGATAGATAACGTTGGGTAGTTCACCCCTTTGGATTGTTCATATTGGAAGCCAGCTGCATCCACGTCTGCTTGAGAGACCTTCAAAACAGGGTGGTTTGTCTCTGCAATTGACAACGCTTCGTTGAGAGTCAAAGGGATTTTGGTGATATCCGCTCGAGGGTAAATCAGCCCCGCTGGGTTTTTACCCACCAACCTAAGGTATTGAGTGTGCGTATCTGCAATTTCGTTTTGAGCGGCAAGAAGGTTACCGTGTGCTTTTGCAATACGTGCTTCAACTTGTGTAAGGTCCGCTGTTGAACCTAATCCTGATTGTGTGCGTCTTTCTATATCTTTGTAGATTCGTTTGTGAACTTTCAAGTTGCTCTCTGAAAGCGCAAGAAGTTCATATGCTTTTATTGCGTCAAGGTAGATCTTTGAGACTTCTAACGCTTTGTCTTGAGCATCAGCCAGTAGTTGATACCTGATCGATTCAGCTTCCGCAGCAGTACGATCAATATTGTTGAGCGTAGCTGAACCATCCCAAATTAATTGGGTTAGCGTTAATGTCGCATCTTTTCTGGTTAAATTGGTGGTTGGGTTTCCTTCAGTGGCGGGGTCAACTCGTTCATACCCGACACCAGCATCCAAGTCTAACGTCGGCTTATAGTCGCCTTTGGCAGCTTCATTTTGCTTAACGTAGCTTTGGTATTCGTTAAAAATGGATTTTATGTTTGGGTTGGTAGCCAAAGTTGTCGCAACGGCTTGCTCAAGAGTTTCTGACGACACTGGGGCTGCTAAAAGTATTGCAATCAGAGAGAGCGAAATTCGACGCATGTCCATTCCTTTGGTTCAAAAGTAGTAGCTGGAAGATTTGTTATTAATGAAATGTTAAGCCATTAGGCATCTCAATACTGAGAACATGTTCAATTAGTTGTAGACCAAAAATCGTGGTTATTTTAGTCAATGTGAGAATAAATAATGCGTTTGAAACAACTTTAAGTCTCGTGCTAATTCACATTTTTCTAATTTAATACAATTAAACAGCTGCTTAGGCTCTAAGTTAGCAGATTGTCTCAATTGTTAGACCTATTCGTGAGCGATAATTTGACCTAGTTCTTATTGATTAGATTTATGCAAACAAGTTGCAAAACAGTCCAGTCGTTATGTGGTCCTCGTTCCATAACGATGATAATCTATAAGATTAATGAATGGTTAAATTTTCGTTTATTTGCTGCCCAACTGTATAGCGAATGGACTCATTAAGTAGAGTAGAGGCTCACATGGATTCTGTCGTTTCTCTTTTAAACATGGCAATCGCAGGCACAGGCCAAGTCATAGTTATCGACGCAAACGGTAACCTCAAAGTTGTTCCAGAAGGTACCCCGCTTCAACCAGGTGAAGTTATTGTCACTAACGATAGTGGCGAACAGCTTGAATCTGACGTGCCAACGGCAAGTTTTGTCAATGATGATTTGTCTTTGACCGAGCTAGATTTGGACAATGAAATAGACCAAATCTTTGCAGCTTTGGAAGACGGGCAAGATCCAACCCAACTTGGTGATGACTTTGCAACTGCAGCTGGTGGTACTGGTTCAGGATCAAGTTTAACGCCTGTTGGTTCTGTAGATAGAACGGCGGCGGAATCTCAACCAGAAACTTTCTTCGATACGACTGGCCTTGAAAGTCAGGGACTCTCAGAAACGCAAAGCTTAACTTTATTAGAGGCTTTCCGTGTGATCCTCAATAATGAGGCTCCAACGGCAGTTAACGATACGGCTCAAGTTGATGAAGACGGAAGCGTAACTATCGATGTGTTGGCTAATGATACTGACCCTGAAGGTGAAGAGCTGACAATAATTGCGGCAGATGTAATTTCTGGGCAAGGTACGGTTGAAATTGTCGATGGGCAGCTGGTGTTTACACCAGACGAAAATTTCAATGGTGATGTAGAGCTTTCATACACTGTGTCTGACGGTACCAACACTGATACGGCTACTGTTAGTGTTGTAGTTAACCCGGTTAACGATCCTGCAATTGTCACTCCTACTGAAGAAGGTAGCGATACGGGAAATGTTCAAGAAGACGTGACATTAAGCACTAGCGGTAGCTTGGACGTTTCAGATGTGGACTCAGGTGAGTCTCTATTTGTAGAACAAACGAATGTCCCAGACGGTAATTGGGGCTTTTTCAGTATCGATGTTGAAGGTGAATGGACATACACACTCAACAATGATCACCCAGATGTGCAAGCTCTTGATGCCGATAGTGACCCAGTAAACCGAACGATTACTGTGACTACTGCTGACGGCACAACATTCGATGTTGTGGTGACAATCACGGGTACTGATGACCAAGCAGTGATTACTCCTAATACCGATGGCGACGATGTTGGCTCTGTTCAAGAAGATGTGACGCTAAGCACCAGCGGCAACCTCGATGTGGTTGACCCAGATGCAGGCGAAGCGGTCTTTGTTGAGCAAACCAATGTGGCCGACGGCGATTGGGGCTTCTTCAGCATCGATGAAACCGGTGAGTGGACCTACACGTTGAACAACAGTCATCCAGACGTACAAGCGTTGGATGCGGACAGCAATCCAGTGACGCGTGAAATTACCGTAGCCTCTGCCGATGGCACCGAGCACACCGTGACTATCACCATCACAGGCTCTGACGATACAGCGATCATCACTCCAAATACCGAAGGTGATGATGCTGGTGCAGTTCAAGAAGATGTCACGCTAAGCACTAGCGGCAACCTCGATGTGGTTGACCCAGACGCAGGCGAAGCGGTCTTCGTTGAGCAAACCAATGTGGCCGACGGCGATTGGGGCTTCTTCACCATCGACGAAACTGGTGAGTGGACTTACACCCTAAATAACGCTCACCCAGACGTACAAGCACTGGATGCGGACAGCGATCCAGTGATGCGTGAAATCACTGTGGCCTCTGCCGATGGCACCGAGCACACGGTGACTATCACCATCACAGGCTCTGACGATACAGCGATCATCACTCCGAATACCGAAGGCGATGACGCAGGTGCGGTTCAAGAAGATGTGACGCTAAGCACCAGCGGCAACCTAGACGTAGTCGACCCAGACGCAGGCGAAGCGGTCTTCGTTGAGCAAACCAATGTGGCCGACGGTGACTGGGGCTTCTTCAGCATCGACGAGACTGGTGAGTGGACTTACACCCTAAATAATGCCCACCCAGCCGTACAAGCACTGGATGCGGACAGCGATCCAGTGACGCGTGAAATCACTGTGGCCTCTGCCGATGGCACCGAGCACACGGTGACTATCACCATCACAGGCTCTGACGATACAGCGATTATCACTCCGAATACCGAAGGCGATGACGCAGGTGCGGTTCAAGAAGATGTGACGCTAAGCACCAGCGGCAACCTAGACGTAGTCGACCCAGACGCAGGCGAAGCGGTCTTCGTTGAGCAAACCAATGTGGCCGACGGTGACTGGGGCTTCTTCAGCATCGACGAGACTGGTGAGTGGACTTACACCCTAAATAATGCCCACCCAGCCGTACAAGCACTGGATGCGGACAGCGATCCAGTGACGCGTGAAATCACTGTGGCCTCTGCCGATGGCACCGAGCACACGGTGACTATCACCATCACAGGCTCTGACGATACAGCGATTATCACTCCGAATACCGAAGGCGATGATGCAGGTGCGGTTCAAGAAGATGTGACGCTAAGCGCCAGCGGCAACCTAGACGTAGTCGACCCAGATGCAGGTGAAGCGGTCTTCGTTGAGCAAACCAATGTGGCCGATGGCGATTGGGGCTTCTTCACCATCGACGAAACTGGTGAGTGGACTTACACCCTGAATAACGCTCATCCAGACGTACAAGCACTGGATGCGGACAGCGATCCAGTGACGCGTGAAATCACTGTGGCCTCTGCCGATGGCACCGAGCACACGGTGACTATCACCATCACAGGCTCTGACGATACAGCGATCATCACTCCAAACACGGAAGGTGATGATGCAGGCGCCGTTCAAGAAGATGTCACCCTAAGCACCAGCGGTAACCTCGATGTGGTTGATCCAGACGCAGGCGAAGCGGTCTTTGTTGAGCAAACCAATGTGGCCGATGGCGATTGGGGCTTCTTCACCATCGACGAAACTGGTGAGTGGACTTACACGTTGAACAACAGTCATCCAGACGTACAAGCGTTGGATGCAGACAGCGATCCAGTGACGCGTGAAATTACCGTAGCCTCTGCCGATGGCACTGAGCACACGGTGACTATCACCATCACTGGTTCTGACGACACGGCGATCATCACTCCAAATACCGAAGGTGACGATGCAGGTACGGTTCAAGAAGATGTCACCCTAAGCACCAACGGCAACCTCGATGTGGTTGACCCAGATGCAGGCGAAGCGGTCTTCGTTGAGCAAACCAATGTGGCCGACGGTGACTGGGGCTTCTTCACCATCGACGAAACTGGTGAGTGGACTTACACCCTGAATAACGCCCACCCTGATGTACAAGCACTGGATGCGGACAGCGATCCAGTGACGCGTGAAATCACTGTGGCGTCTGCCGATGGTACTGAGCACACCGTGACTATCACCATCACGGGCTCTGACGATACAGCGATTATCACTCCGAATACCGAAGGCGATGACGCAGGTGCGGTTCAAGAAGATGTGACGCTAAGCGCCAGCGGCAACCTAGACGTAGTCGACCCAGATGCAGGTGAAGCGGTCTTCGTTGAGCAAACCAATGTGGCCGATGGCGATTGGGGCTTCTTCACCATCGACGAAACTGGTGAGTGGACTTACACTCTCAACAACAGTCACCCAGACGTACAAGCACTGGATGCGGACAGCGATCCAGTGACTCGTGAAATTACCGTAGCTTCTGCCGATGGCACCGAGCACACCGTCACTATCACCATCACAGGCTCTGACGACAAGGCGATCATCACTCCGAATACCGAAGGTGATGACGCAGGTGCCGTTCAAGAAGATGTGACGCTAAGCACTAGCGGTAACCTCGATGTGGTTGATCCAGATGCAGGCGAAGCGGTCTTCGTTGAGCAAACCAATGTGGCCGACGGTGACTGGGGCTTCTTCACCATCGACGAAACTGGTGAGTGGACTTACACCCTGAATAACGCCCACCCTGATGTACAAGCACTGGATGCGGACAGCGATCCAGTGACGCGTGAAATCACTGTGGCGTCTGCCGATGGTACTGAGCACACCGTGACTATCACCATCACGGGCTCTGACGATACAGCGATCATCACTCCGAACACCGAAGGCGATGACGCAGGTGCGGTTCAAGAAGATGTGACGCTAAGCACCAGCGGTAACCTAGATGTGGTTGACCCAGATGCAGGCGAAGCGGTCTTCGTTGAGCAAACCAATGTGGCTGACGGAGATTGGGGCTTCTTCACCATCGATGCAACCGGTGAGTGGACTTACACCCTAAATAATGCCCATCCAGACGTACAAGCGTTGGATGCCGACAGCGATCCAGTGACGCGTGAAATTACCGTGGCCTCTGCCGATGGCACCGAGCACACCGTCACGATCACCATCACAGGCTCTGACGACAAGGCGATCATCACTCCGAATACGGAAGGTGACGACGCAGGTGCCGTTCAAGAAGACGTGACACTCAGCACCAGCGGCAACCTAGACGTGGTTGACCCAGATGCAGGCGAAGCGGTCTTCGTTGAGCAAACCAATGTGGCCGACGGCGATTGGGGCTTCTTCACCATCGACGAAACCGGTGAGTGGACCTACACGTTGAACAACAGTCATCCAGACGTACAAGCGTTGGATGCGGACAGCAATCCTGTGACTCGTGAAATCACTGTGGCGTCTGCCGATGGCACTGAGCACACGGTGACTATCACCATCACAGGCTCTGACGATACGGCGATCATCACTCCGAACACGGAAGGCGATGACGCAGGTGCGGTCCAAGAAGATGTGACGCTAAGCACCAGCGGTAACCTTGATGTGGTTGACCCAGATGCAGGTGAAGCGGTCTTCGTTGAGCAAACCAATGTTGCCGACGGCGATTGGGGCTTCTTCACCATCGATGAAACCGGTGAGTGGACTTACACTCTCAACAACAGTCACCCAGACGTACAAGCACTGGATGCGGACAGCGATCCAGTGACTCGTGAAATTACCGTAGCTTCTGCCGATGGTACTGAGCACACCGTCACTATCATTATCACAGGCTCTGATGACAAGGCGATCATCACTCCAAATACGGAAGGTGACGATGCAGGCGCGGTTCAAGAAGATGTGACGCTAAGCACCAGCGGTAACCTAGACGTGGTTGACCCAGACGCAGGCGAAGCGGTCTTTGTTGAGCAAACCAATGTGGCTGACGGAGATTGGGGCTTTTTCACCATCGATGAAACCGGTGAGTGGACCTACACGTTGAACAACAGTCATCCAGACGTACAAGCGTTGGATGCAGACAGCGATCCAGTGACTCGTGAAATCACCGTGGCCTCTGCCGATGGTACTGAGCACACCGTCACTATCACTATCACAGGCTCTGATGACAAGGCGATCATCACTCCAAATACGGAAGGTGACGATGCAGGCGCGGTTCAAGAAGATGTGACGCTAAGCACCAGCGGTAACCTAGACGTGGTTGACCCAGACGCAGGCGAAGCGGTCTTTGTTGAGCAAACCAATGTGGCTGACGGAGATTGGGGCTTCTTCACCATCGATGAAACCGGTGAGTGGACTTACACTCTCAACAACAGTCACCCAGACGTACAAGCACTGGATGCGGACAGCGATCCAGTGACTCGTGAAATTACCGTAGCTTCTGCCGATGGCACCGAGCACACCGTCACTATCACCATCACAGGCTCTGACGACAAGGCGATCATCACTCCGAATACCGAAGGTGATGACACAGGCGCAGTTCAAGAAGATGTGACGCTAAGCACCAGTGGTAACCTCGATGTGGTTGACCCAGATGCAGGCGAAGCGGTCTTCGTTGAGCAAACTAACGTTGCCGACGGCGATTGGGGCTTCTTCACCATCGACGAGACTGGTGAGTGGACCTACACGTTGAACAACAGTCATCCAGACGTACAAGCATTGGATGCGGACAGCGATCCAGTGACTCGTGAAATCACCGTGGCCTCTGCCGATGGTACTGAGCACACCGTCACTATCACTATCACAGGCTCTGATGACAAGGCGATCATCACTCCAAATACGGAAGGCGATGACGCAGGTGCAGTACAAGAAGATGTAACGCTAAGCACCAGCGGTAACCTTGATGTGGTTGACCCAGACGCAGGCGAAGCGGTCTTTGTTGAGCAAACCAATGTTGCCGACGGCGATTGGGGCTTCTTCACCATCGATGAGACCGGTGAGTGGACCTACACCCTGAATAATGCTCATCCTGACGTACAAGCGCTGGATGCCGACAGCGATCCAGTGACTCGTGAAATTACCGTGGCCTCTGCCGATGGCACCGAGCACACGGTGACTATCACCATCACAGGTTCTGACGATACGGCGATCATCACTCCGAACACTGAAGGTGATGATGCCGGTGCGGTTCAAGAAGATGTCACGCTAAGCACCAGTGGCAACCTTGATGTGGTTGACCCAGATGCAGGTGAAGCGGTCTTCGTTGAGCAAACCAATGTGGCCGATGGCGATTGGGGCTTCTTCACCATCGACGAAACTGGTGAGTGGACTTACACCCTGAATAACGCCCACCCTGATGTACAAGCACTGGATGCGGACAGCGATCCAGTGACGCGTGAAATCACTGTGGCCTCTGCCGATGGCACCGAGCACACGGTGACTATCACCATCACAGGCTCTGACGATACAGCGATCATCACTCCGAATACCGAAGGTGATGATGCAGGCGCGGTTCAAGAAGATGTGACGCTAAGCACCAGCGGCAACCTCGATGTGGTTGATCCAGACGCAGGTGAAGCGGTCTTCGTTGAGCAAACCAATGTGGCTGACGGAGATTGGGGCTTCTTCACCATCGATGCAACCGGTGAGTGGACTTACACCCTAAATAATGCCCATCCAGACGTACAAGCGTTGGATGCCGACAGCGATCCAGTGACGCGTGAAATTACCGTGGCCTCTGCCGATGGCACCGAGCACACCGTCACGATCACCATCACAGGCTCTGACGACAAGGCGATCATCACTCCGAATACGGAAGGTGACGACGCAGGTGCCGTTCAAGAAGACGTGACACTCAGCACCAGCGGCAACCTAGACGTGGTTGACCCAGATGCAGGCGAAGCGGTCTTCGTTGAGCAAACCAATGTGGCCGACGGCGATTGGGGCTTCTTCACCATCGACGAAACCGGTGAGTGGACCTACACGTTGAACAACAGTCATCCAGACGTACAAGCGTTGGATGCGGACAGCAATCCTGTGACTCGTGAAATCACTGTGGCGTCTGCCGATGGCACTGAGCACACGGTGACTATCACCATCACAGGCTCTGACGATACGGCGATCATCACTCCGAACACGGAAGGCGATGACGCAGGTGCGGTCCAAGAAGATGTGACGCTAAGCACCAGCGGTAACCTTGATGTGGTTGACCCAGATGCAGGTGAAGCGGTCTTCGTTGAGCAAACCAATGTTGCCGACGGCGATTGGGGCTTCTTCACCATCGATGAAACCGGTGAGTGGACTTACACTCTCAACAACAGTCACCCAGACGTACAAGCACTGGATGCGGACAGCGATCCAGTGACTCGTGAAATTACCGTAGCTTCTGCCGATGGCACCGAGCACACCGTCACTATCACCATCACAGGCTCTGACGACAAGGCGATCATCACTCCGAATACCGAAGGTGATGACGTAGGCGCAGTTCAAGAAGATGTGACGCTAAGCACCAGTGGTAACCTCGATGTGGTTGACCCAGATGCAGGCGAAGCGGTCTTCGTTGAGCAAACCAATGTTGCCGACGGCGATTGGGGCTTCTTCACCATCGACGAGACTGGTGAGTGGACCTACACGTTGAACAACAGTCATCCAGACGTACAAGCATTGGATGCGGACAGCGATCCAGTGACTCGTGAAATCACCGTGGCCTCTGCCGATGGTACTGAGCACACCGTCACTATCACTATCACAGGCTCTGATGACAAGGCGATCATCACTCCAAATACGGAAGGTGACGATGCAGGCGCGGTTCAAGAAGATGTGACGCTAAGCACCAGCGGTAACCTAGACGTGGTTGACCCAGATGCAGGCGAAGCGGTCTTTATTGAGCAAACCAATGTGGCCGACGGCGATTGGGGCTTCTTCACCATCGACGAGACTGGTGAGTGGACCTACACCCTAAATAATGCCCACCCAGATGTACAAGCACTGGATGCCGACAGTGACCCTGTGACCCGTGAAATTACCGTGGCCTCTGCCGATGGCACTGAGCACACCGTGACTATCACCATCACAGGCTCTGACGATACGGCGATCATCACTCCGAACACGGAAGGTGACGACGCAGGTGCGGTTCAAGAAGATGTGACGCTAAGCACCAGTGGTAACTTAGATGTGGTTGACCCAGATGCAGGCGAAGCGGTCTTCGTTGAGCAAACCAATGTGGCCGATGGCGACTGGGGCTTCTTCACCATCGACGAGACTGGTGAGTGGACTTACACCCTGAACAACAGTCACCCAGACGTACAAGCACTGGATGCCGACAGTGACTCTGTGACCCGTGAAATTGCCGTAGCCTCTGCCGATGGCACCGAGCACACGGTGACTATCACCATCACAGGCTCTGACGATACAGCGATCATCACTCCGAACACGGAAGGCGATGACGCAGGTGCGGTTCAAGAAGATGTCACCCTAAGTACCAGCGGCAACCTAGACGTAGTCGACCCAGATGCAGGCGAAGCGGTCTTTGTTGTACAAGAAAATGTTGCCGATGGTAATTGGGGCTTCTTCAGTATCGATGAAACCGGTGAGTGGACATATAACCTGAATAACTCTCATCCTGATGTTCAGAATCTTCCACAAGGAAGCTCAGTAGAGCGTCAGATCACTGTAGAATCTGCTGATGGCACTACTCATACAGTGACAGTGACTATTTCTGGAACTAATGAAATACCAGAAGCTGATGACTTTACGGTTACTCTATCTGGTGCTGACAACGACACCGCCGCAGTCAATTTCGAACCAAACGTTCGAGACGTAGAAGACGATGCAGCGGCTGATACTCCAGTCCAAGTCGACATCCTAACCGACCCACAATTCGGTACCTTGTACCTAGTGGAAGGGGATACTCGTACACCAATCGACGCAAATAGCCCGAACTTCCCAGAAAACGCACAAATCGAATACGTGCTTGATGATGATGTTAACGAGCAGTTGAGCTTTGACGCATCGACTGACTTCAAAGGCCAATACGCCAATGGCGTAGAGACAGAAATTGAACTGGAGTCAGGTGTTACCGTTTCAGGGGGTCGCTTCACAGGTGAGTCGCCACACGGTGATTCAGTCCTAACCCCAGAAGAGCTGTACTTCGACAACGCCAATGGCGAGAAAGGCATGGGTGTTGGTGACAGCGAGTTAGATGTTACCCAAAAAGACTACATTGAAGTGGACTTCGGCCCATCCGTGGGCGTGACGTCAGCGGAAGTATCACTGGGCAGTATTTGGGGTCACTACGAAGATGGTCATGTTGCGGATGCACAAATCAACATCGTATTGCTTGATGCTGAAGGCAACTACATTGAAACCATCACGTTAGATGACACCACTAACGACGCAGTTTACGACGGCAGCGGTGAGTTCAGTTACGTCATCACGCCAGAGAACCGTACTTCGGATGAGCCGTTCAGCACCATCCGTATCTTTACGGATTCAGATTCGAACCCAGGTAAGAACTCGAATGTGGTACTGCAAGGCGTAGAAGTGCTGGATGCGGAAATCTCTGAGAAGATTGAGTATCAAGCCACGGATAACGACAACGCAGACAGTGAACACGCTTTCATCACGATTGATGTTGAAAGTACTCGTGATGCGACAAATGACGCACCAACCATTGATGTGGTGGCAAACGACTTTGTAGAAGATGCCGACAATGTGGTGGTTGGAGCGGTTGCAGGTACATTTGATGCGAATGACCCAGAAGGTCGTCCAATTACAGTCGACTTTGCTGAAGGCAGCAATGCGAAGGGCCACTACAGCTTGGGCGCAAATGGCACCGTACTGCTGACGGCAGCAGGGGTTGCTGCCGTGAATGCGGGTGAAGACCTTGACCCAATTAACTTGGTGGTGAAAGAAGTTGAGACAGACTTGTCGTCTTCTGATGTTGACACACCAGATGTCACTGAAGTGAACGACGGTCCTAAAGCGAACCCAGATGCGGTGACAACGCCAGAAGACACACCAATCACGATTGATGTCTTGGCGAACGATACCGACGAAGAAAAGAGACACACTCACCATCACGGATGTATCAGTGCCTGCTGAGCAAGGCACGGTAGAAATCGTTGATGGCAAAGTGAAGTTCACGCCAGCGGATGACTTTAATGGCGAAGCAACAATTAGCTACACCGTAAGTGATGGCAATGGTGGTGAAGACAGTTCAACAGCAGTTGTTACAGTTACCCCAGTCAACGATGCGCCAACCACAGAAAACAACACCGTGACCATGGACGAAGATGGTACTTACACCTTCAGTGCAAGTGACTTCGCCTTTGCTGATGTTGATACGGGCGATGCGCTGGTCTCCGTGACCATTGAAACCTTGCCGACTAACGGCACGCTGTACCTAGATGGTAACGCCATCACGGCGGGTACTGCGGTGAATGTGAACGATCTTGGTAAACTGACCTTCGAGCCAGCCGATAACGAAAATGGCGATGACTACGCAGACTTCACCTTTAGTGTGAGTGATGGTGAAGCGTCGAGTGAAATTAAGACTCTGACAGTGGATGTGACGCCAGTGAATGACGCACCAACCACAGAAAACAACACCGTGACCATGGATGAAGATGGCACATACACCTTCGGTGCAAGCGACTTCGCCTTTGATGATATCGATGCGGGTGATGTGCTTGAGTCAGTGACGATTGAAACGCTACCGACCAATGGTACCTTGTACTTAAACGGCAACCCAATTGCTGCGGGTACGTCGGTAGATGCCGATGACCTAGACAAGTTGACCTTCAAGCCTGCGGAAAATGCGAACGGTGATGGTTATGCAGATTTCACCTTCAGCGTAAATGATGGCGAGGCATCGAGTGAGATCAAGACCATTACGGTGGATGTGACGCCTGTTAACGACATCCCTGAAGCTGATGACTTCACGGTTACTCTGTCTGGTGCCGACAATGACACCGCCGCAGTCAACTTCGAATCAAACGTTCGAGACGTAGAAGACGATGCAGTGGCTGATACTCCAGTCCAAGTCGACATCCTAACCGATCCACAATTCGGTACCTTGTACCTAGTGGAAGGGGATACTCGTACACCAATCGATGCAAATAGCCCGAACTTCCCAGAAAACGCACAAATCGAATACGTGCTTGATGATGATGTTAACGAGCAGTTGAGCTTTGATGCATCCACTGACTTCAAAGGCCAATACGCCAATGGCGTAGAGACAGAAATTGAACTGGAGTCAGGTGTTACCGTTTCAGGGGGTCGCTTCACAGGTGAGTCGCCACACGGTGATTCAGTCCTAACCCCAGAAGAGCTGTACTTCGACAACGCCAATGGCGAGAAAGGCATGGGTGTTGGTGACAGCGAGTTAGATGTTACCCAAAAAGACTACATTGAAGTGGACTTCGGCCCATCCGTGGGCGTGACGTCAGCGGAAGTATCACTGGGCAGTATTTGGGGTCACTACGAAGATGGTCATGTTGCGGATGCACAAATCAACATCGTATTGCTTGATGCTGAAGGCAACTACATTGAAACCATCACGTTAGATGACACCACTAACGACGCAGTTTACGACGGCAGCGGTGAGTTCAGTTACGTCATCACGCCAGAGAACCGTACTTCGGATGAGCCGTTCAGCACCATCCGTATCTTTACGGATTCAGATTCGAACCCAGGTAAGAACTCGAATGTGGTACTGCAAGGCGTAGAAGTGCTGGATGCGGAAATCTCTGAGAAGATTGAGTATCAAGCCACGGATAACGACAACGCAGACAGTGAACACGCTTTCATCACGATTGATGTTGAAAGTACTCGTGATGCGACAAATGACGCACCAACCATTGATGTGGTGGCAAACGACTTTGTAGAAGATGCCGACAATGTGGTGGTTGGAGCGGTTGCAGGTACATTTGATGCGAATGACCCAGAAGGTCGTCCAATTACAGTCGACTTTGCTGAAGGCAGCAATGCGAAGGGCCACTACAGCTTGGGCGCAAATGGCACCGTACTGCTGACGGCAGCAGGGGTTGCTGCCGTGAATGCGGGTGAAGACCTTGACCCAATTAACTTGGTGGTGAAAGAAGTTGAGACAGACTTGTCGTCTTCTGATGTTGACACACCAGATGTCACTGAAGTGAACGACGGTCCTAAAGCGAACCCAGATGCGGTGACAACGCCAGAAGACACACCAATCACGATTGATGTCTTGGCGAACGATACCGACGAAGAAAAAGACACACTCACCATCACGGATGTATCAGTGCCTGCTGAGCAAGGCACGGTAGAAATCGTTGATGGCAAAGTGAAGTTCACGCCAGCGGATGACTTTAATGGCGAAGCAACAATTAGCTACACCGTAAGTGATGGCAATGGTGGTGAAGACAGTTCAACAGCAGTTGTTACAGTTACCCCAGTCAACGATGCGCCAACCACAGAAAACAACACCGTGACCATGGACGAAGATGGTACTTACACCTTCAGTGCAAGTGACTTCGCCTTTGCTGATGTTGATACGGGCGATGCGCTGGTCTCCGTGACCATTGAAACCTTGCCGACTAACGGCACGCTGTACCTAGATGGTAACGCCATCACGGCGGGTACTGCGGTGAATGTGAACGATCTTGGTAAACTGACCTTCGAGCCAGCCGATAACGAAAATGGCGATGACTACGCAGACTTCACCTTTAGTGTGAGTGATGGTGAAGCGTCGAGTGAAATTAAGACTCTGACAGTGGATGTGACGCCAGTGAATGACGCACCAACCACAGAAAACAACACCGTGACCATGGATGAAGATGGCACATACACCTTCGGTGCAAGCGACTTCGCCTTTGATGATATCGATGCGGGTGATGTGCTTGAGTCAGTGACGATTGAAACGCTACCGACCAATGGTACCTTGTACTTAAACGGCAACCCAATTGCTGCGGGTACGTCGGTAGATGCCGATGACCTAGACAAGTTGACCTTCAAGCCTGCGGAAAATGCGAACGGTGATGGTTATGCAGATTTCACCTTCAGCGTAAATGATGGCGAGGCATCGAGTGAGATCAAGACCATTACGGTGGATGTGACGCCTGTTAACGACATCCCTGAAGCTGATGACTTCACGGTTACTCTGTCTGGTGCCGACAATGACACCGCCGCAGTCAACTTCGAATCAAACGTTCGAGACGTAGAAGACGATGCAGTGGCTGATACTCCAGTCCAAGTCGACATCCTAACCGATCCACAATTCGGTACCTTGTACCTAGTGGAAGGGGATACTCGTACACCAATCGATGCAAATAGCCCGAACTTCCCAGAAAACGCACAAATCGAATACGTGCTTGATGATGATGTTAACGAGCAGTTGAGCTTTGATGCATCCACTGACTTCAAAGGCCAATACGCCAATGGCGTAGAGACAGAAATTGAACTGGAGTCAGGTGTTACCGTTTCAGGGGGTCGCTTCACAGGTGAGTCGCCACACGGTGATTCAGTCCTAACCCCAGAAGAGCTGTACTTCGACAACGCCAATGGCGAGAAAGGCATGGGTGTTGGTGATAAAGAGCTGGATGTTACTCAAAAAGATTACATTGAAGTGGACTTCGGCCCATCCGTGGGCGTGACATCAGCGGAAGTATCACTGGGCAGTATCTGGGGCCACTACGAAGATGGTCATGTAGCGGATGCACAAATCAACATCGTATTGCTTGATGCTGAAGGCAACTACATCGAAACCATCACGTTAGATGACACCACTAACGACGCAGTTTACGACGGCAGCGGTGAGTTCAGTTACGTCATCACGCCAGAGAACCGTACTTCGGATGAGCCGTTCAGCACTATCCGTATCTTCACGGATTCAGATTCGAACCCAGGTAAAAACTCGAATGTGGTACTGCAAGGCGTAGAAGTGCTGGATGCGGAAATCTCTGAGAAGATTGAGTATCAGGCCACGGATAACGACAACGCAGACAGTGAACACGCTTTCATCACGATTGATGTTGAAAGTACTCGTGATGCGACAAATGACGCACCGACCATTGATGTGGTGGCAAACGACTTCGTAGAAGATGCCGACAATGTGGTGGTTGGAGCGGTTGCCGGTACATTTGATGCGAATGACCCAGAAGGTCGTCCAATTACAGTCGACTTTGCTGAAGGCAGCAATGCGAAGGGCCACTACAGCTTGGGCGCAAATGGCACCGTACTGCTGACAGCAGCAGGGGTTGCTGCCGTGAATGCGGGTGAAGACCTTGACCCAATTAACTTGGTGGTGAAAGAAGTTGAGACAGACTTGTCGTCTTCTGATGTTGACACACCAGATGTCACTGAAGTGAATGACGGTCCTAAAGCGAATCCAGATGCGGTAACAACGCCAGAAGACACACCAATCACGATTGATGTCTTGGCGAACGATACCGACGAAGAAAAAGACACACTCACCATCACGGATGTATCAGTGCCTGCAGAGCAAGGTACGGTAGAAATCGTTGATGGCAAAGTGAAGTTCACGCCAGCGGATGACTTTAATGGCGAAGCAACAATTAGCTACACCGTAAGTGATGGCAATGGTGGTGAAGACAGTTCAACAGCAGTTGTTACAGTTACCCCAGTCAACGATGCGCCAACCACAGAAAACAACACCGTGACCATGGACGAAGATGGTACTTACACCTTCAGTGCAAGTGACTTCGCCTTTGCTGATGTTGATACGGGTGATGCGCTGGTCTCCGTGACCATTGAAACCTTGCCGACTAACGGCACGCTGTACCTAGATGGTAACGCCATCACGGCGGGTACTGCGGTGAATGTGAACGATCTTGGTAAACTGACCTTCGAGCCAGCCGATAACGAAAATGGCGATGACTACGCAGACTTCACCTTTAGTGTGAGTGATGGTGAAGCGTCGAGTGAAATTAAGACTCTGACAGTGGATGTGACGCCAGTGAATGACGCACCAACCACAGAAAACAACACCGTGACCATGGATGAAGACGGCACTTACACCTTCGGTGCAAGCGACTTCGCCTTTGATGATATCGATGCGGGTGATGTACTTGAGTCAGTAACGATCGAAACGCTACCGACCAACGGTACCTTGTACTTAAATGGTAACCCAATTGCTGCGGGTACGTCGGTAGATTCCGATGACCTAGATAAGTTGACCTTCAAGCCTGCAGAAAATGCGAACGGTGATGGTTATGCAGATTTCACCTTCAGCGTGAATGATGGTGAGGCATCGAGTGAGATCAAGACCATTACGGTAGATGTGACGCCAGTTAACGATGCTCCGACAACAGAAAATAACACTATCATCATGCCTGAAGATGGTACTCACACCTTCAGTGAAAGCGACTTCGCATTTGATGATGTCGACGTTGGCGACAGTTTGGTATCAGTGACTATTGAGTCTCTGCCAGCCAACGGCACCTTGCTACTCAACGGTCAGCCAATTACCGCAGATACAGAGGTCAACGTAAATGAATTGGGGCAATTGACGTTCAAACCAGCACCGGATGCAAATGGTGATGATTACGCTGACTTTACTTTCAGTGTCAGTGATGGTGAAAAATCAAGTGATGCGAAAACCATCACTATCGATGTGACGCCAGACAATGATGCACCGACTGCGGTAGATGATTACGGCAAAGGCGTTATCTTCCAAGAGTCCTTTGAAGAAAGTGGCTTAGCAGACGGTAAATGGGATACGTTCGCTGATTACAATGGTTGGACGATTACAGACGCCAATGGTGACAATGCTGAACTGGAGATCCAAACGGGTAATGTAGGTGGTTCTTCAGCGTCAGACGGCAATGCACACGCAGAGCTTGATGGCTATGAATTGGTGAGTATCTCAAGAGATCTAGATACCAAAGAAGGCTCTACACACACTGTCACTTTTGATTACAAACCACGCCCGAACAGCGAAGAAGATAGTGATCTTTCGGTGACCTTCGGTGATACCACTATCGTTATTGATTCTGACTCAAATGGAAACATTGTTATTACCGATAGCAATGGAGATCCTGCAGAGGGTGTGAGCGTTTCACAAGACCAGAGCACGGGTTGGTATACCATTAGCTTTGATGAGACGGTCTCGGATTCAACGACTACCTTGTCCTTCACGGGTACAGGCAACGACGATAGCTTCGGTGCTTACATTGACGACATAAAAGTTGAAAATACGTCTGGCTACCAAACTCAAGAAGATACAGAAATCCGCTTCACGCCAAAAGAGTTACTGGCGAATGATACTGATCCAGATGGCGATGTATTGTCTATTAAATCAGTGGAAAACGCAGTTAACGGCTCCGTTAAGATGGTAGGCGGAGAAATAGTCTTCACTCCAGCGGATAATTTCTTTGGCGAGGCCAGCTATGACTATGTAGTGGAGGACCCAAGTGGAGCAACATCGACCGCAACGGTATTTATCAATGTCACGCCAGTAAACGATGCGCCAGAAGTGGATAGCAATACAATTGTTGTCGACGAAGAATCTCAAGACAGCAGCTTGGGCCTAACTCGTCCAACGGATGTTGACGATGACAGTTTGACTATAACGGTAACAGGCCTGCCTAACTTGGGTGTGGTTACATTGGATGACGGCACGCCGGTGAATAACGGTGATGAGCTATCGGCTGAGCAGCTAGAAGGACTGCAGTACGACGCTCCAGACGAGTACAGCGCCGGTCAAAATGTTGGTCAGTTTACTTATCAAGTGAGTGATGGTGAAGAAGTACGTGACGGTGCGGTAACGATTCAAGTTAATCCAGTCAACGATATCCCTGAAGCTGATGACTTCACGGTTACTCTGTCTGGTGCCGACAACGACACCGCCGCAGTCAATTTCGAACCAAACGTTCGAGACGTAGAAGACGATGCAGCGGCTGATACTCCAGTCCAAGTCGACATTCTAACCGACCCACAATTCGGTACCTTGTACCTAGTGGAAGGGGATACTCGTACACCAATCGATGCAAATAGTCCGAACTTCCCAGAAAACGCACAAATCGAATACGTGCTTGATGATGATGTTAACGAGCAGTTGAGCTTTGATGCATCCACTGACTTCAAAGGCCAATACGCCAATGGCGTAGAGACAGAAATCGAATTGGAGTCGGGTGTTACTGTATCAGGTGGTCGCTTCACAGGTGAATCGCCACACGGTGATTCAGTTCTGACTCCAGAAGAGCTTTACTTCGACAACGCCAATGGCGAGAAAGGCATGGGCGTTGGTGATAAAGAGCTGGATGTTACTCAAAAAGATTACATTGAAGTGGACTTTGGCCCATCCGTGGGCGTGACGTCAGCGGAAGTATCACTGGGCAGTATTTGGGGTCACTACGAAGATGGTCATGTAGCGGATGCACAAATCAACATCGTATTGCTTGATGCTGAAGGCAACTACATCGAAACCATCACGTTAGATGACACCACTAACGATGCGGTTTACGACGGCAGCGGTGAATTTAGTTACGTCATCACGCCTGAGAACCGCACTTCGGATGAGCCGTTTAGTACCATCCGTATCTTTACGGATTCAGATTCGAACCCAGGTAAGAACTCGAATGTGGTACTGCAAGGCGTAGAAGTACTGGATGCAGGAATCTCTGAGGAGATTAAGTATCAAGCGGTCGATAACGATAATGCAGACAGCGAAGATGCAGTCATCACGATTGATGTTGAAAGTACTCGTGATGCGACGAATGACGCACCTGAAGCTGATGCACTAGCTAAATCTACAGATGAAAATCAGAGGGTTGATGGTCAGGTTACTGCAAGTGATATTGATGGCAATCTGGATAACGAAGGTTATGTGCTAACACAAGATGTTTCTTCGGGTTCATTGACGTTTAACGAGGACGGCTCCTTCAGCTTCGATCCTGGAACAGACTTCGATTACTTAAATGATAATCAAAGTGCAACAGTCACTTTCCAATTCACAGCCAGTGATGATGCAGGAGAAGTTAGTCAACCACAGACCGTGACTATCACGGTAACGGGTTCTGATGACCTTCCAACAGTTTCAGCCATATCTAATGCGCAAGTGTCAGAAGAAGGCTTAGCTGATGGTCTAGTAGATCAACAAGGTGTCAACGATACTACGGACAATGCAACAGATACGGGCAGCTTTGAAGTTAAAGATGTTGATAACGCTAATGTAGCGATTAGTCTTTCGGGCCCTGCGGGTATTACATCTGGAGCAGCGGCAGTGGTTTGGGCTTGGGATGCTCAAAGCAACACTCTGAAAGGCTACACAGGTACTGTTGGAGAAGATAGCTACAAAGAAATTGCTTTAGTCGAGTTGACTGCGCCTAATGCTGAGGGCCAAGGGGAGTGGGATTACGAAGTTACTCTACTAGAACCAATAGATCACCTTGATACAAGCATTGAAGATCAACGTGATTTGAGCATCGATATTATCGCCAATGATAGCGACACATTAGGGTCAATTACAGTATCTGTAGAAGATGATGCCCCAGTGATTACTGACTCTAGTGCTGTGATTGCCACAAACCGCGATCTACCAGAGGTTCTCGTAGGAAGTTTCGACCTTACAGGAAGCTCGTTCGATGGTGATAGTTTAGATCTGGGCGAAATCACTATCACAGCAAAAGGCTTCGCTTCTACTAGCGGTGATGAGCTCAGTGATGCAACGGTGAATCGCACAGATTTAGGCATAGGAGTAAACAGTGATGCCGACTTCTACCATCCGCTGGATAACGAGGTAGATTACCGAATTACACCTGAAGGTGGAGTATCAGAACAACTCATCATCGATTTAGGCGATAACGTTGCTTACGGTGCAACGATTGAGTTTGCACAAATGTATGGTGGTGAAGTCGAAAACGGTGTTGCGTACTTCTACCGTGATGGCGTGTTGATTGCAGAGCAGCCATTCTCATCAGATACCGAAAGCGGTGATTACGCTCAGAACTTCAATGTTCAGCAAGGTGGATTTGACACGATCGTCCTTGAGGCGACGTCAAATGGGGATGCAAACCCTAAAGACAATAGTGACTTTACGGTTAAGAGCATCACCTTTACTGGGTCAGAATTACCGACACCAATTGCTTCAGCGACGGGTGATATTGGTGTCGAATACGGTGCCGATGGATTTGGTGGCTTAGTCTTAGTTGGTGGAGAGCAAGGCTTGCTTACCGAAGATGGTAAAGCTATCACGATCACTGTTGATAACCAGAATCCTAACCACTTGATTGGTGTGGATAGTAGTGGCGCAACAGTATTTGAAGTGCAGTTAACTCCGGCCACAGGTAAGTGGGAGTTTATCCAGTACTTACCTATGCAAACACCAACCGGTGATAATGATATCGACTTTACGGTAAAAGCAACGGATGGTGATGGCGACAATACCACAGGCGAGTTTAGTGTCGTTCCATTTGTGGTACCGACAGTTGGGGACATTATAGTTAATGTTTCAGAAGAAGGGCTCAGTGGAGGTAATGCGGATAGTAACGCACTCGTTGGTTCTGTTGATGAGACGAACAATGTTCAAGATACGTCAGATATATCAATAGCGTCTCCATCGATCGATTCGATTGTATTGGTTGCTCCTGAAGCCGACTATACCAGTAATAACCTTCCAATCAGTTGGGAAGTTTCAAATGACGGTATGACGTTAACAGGGTCTACGACAGAAGGCCCGGTATTAATCATTTCTACTGATGACCAAGGCACAGTGACAACAAACTTGCTAGCACCATTGGATCACTCAGATACAGCGGGTGAAGACAACATAACGATTGATATTCCAATTGTTGTGACTAACGAGCAAGGTGCGAGTGGCCGTGGAACAGTCTCGGTGGTAGTGGAAGATGATGCGCCTGAAGCGAACCACATTTCTAATGAAGTGACCACCCAGGTTAAATCAGGTGCCAATGTTCAATTGATGCTAGATGTTTCTGGCTCGATGAGTAATGACGCTGGGAACGGCCAAAGTCGTTTAGCGGTTATGAAAGCGGCAGCTATCTTGCTTCTTACTCAGTATGAAGCTCAGGGTGCTACCATGGTGCAGCTGATTAAATACAACGGCTCAGCTTCGGTTTTAGAAGATGATTCAGACTCAGTCTGGATGAGCGTTGATGACGCTATCGCTGCAATCAATAAGCTTGATCACGGTGGTCAAACCGACTACGACGATGCTATCGCTAAAGCTGCCGCAAACTGGGATCAAAATTCTGATGACAAAGTGGTTGGTGGTACCAATGTCAGCTACTTCTTGTCGGATGGTAAACCAGTTGGTGAAGACGATGATAATCATAACCGTGTTAATGATGCAGAAGCCCTAGCGTGGCAGAACCATTTAAACACTAATGATATCACGTCACTTGCCTATGGTATGGGTACAGGTGTTGTTGGTGAGGAAATGGACCCAATTGCCTACGACGGTTATGGTATTACTGGTACGGATCTGAAGCCTGTTCTGGTGGATGATGTCACTAATCTGCCACCGATCTTGCTTCAATCAGTTGTAACGCCAGTAGATGGCACTATTACAGGCTTTGGAGCAGATGGCGGCTATGTTAGCCAAATCAGTATTGAAGGCGATGAGTTCAATTTCAATGGGCAGGAAATCACAACCAGCAGCTCTAATTACGACTTTGATTCGGTTACAGGCAAACTCACTGTATATGTCGATGGCAAGCACTCTTTAGTCATAGACATGAACACAGGTGAGTACGACTTCTATGGTGCAGCAGATACAGTTGACCAAGCCATATTGTTTGAGTACACGTTAAAAGACAAAGATGGTGATACTAGTAGTGCATCACTAGATTTCCATATTGATGCGGCAGGTACTCCAGTGTTGGATATCAACTCTCAAACAGATGTTGTTGATACAGTTAAAGTGGTTAACTCTGGACTGGATAGTGAGCAGATTCAGTGGGCGGCATCAGGCATTGCGAATGAAATGATTGATTCACCGAAAGACTTCGTAATTGATGTGGGCGAGTCAGGTGATCATGTGTTCCTCGGTAGTGGAGACGATACGATTTACCTAGGTGAGAGTCACTCACCAAGTCATGACCTATCAAGTCCAGATGCAATAACTAAACTTAATAAAGCTCAATCCGGCGTAGAAAATTATGGGGATGCAGCATTATCTGATGCAGAATTCCTTCAAGATAGTAGTGATGAAAATAGCAGCTTGAATATCTCGGATGTGAGTAACGCATACCTAGATATAGGTCATGGTGGTGCAGGCAATGACCGTATTTACGGTGAGGGAGGCTCAGATATCATCTTTGGTGCTGAAGGCAATGACTATCTTGATGGTGGCGACGGTAACGACGCAATTCGCGGCGGTACTGGACGTGACATACTAGAAGGTGGCGCTGGTGATGATTATCTACTAGGTGGTGATGGGTTAGATATTCTCACTGGTGGTCAAGGTAACGATATCCTCACTGGTGGTGACGATGCTGACATCTTCAAGTGGGTCGATGGTGATCTTGATGGAAGTAAGGACGTGATCACTGACTTCGATATTACTCAAGGCGACAAGATTGACTTATCTGACTTGTTTAGTGATTTGACGGACGATCAGGTGTCTACCATCTTGGCTCAAATTGGTGACAGCGCTGTGGATACCGGAGCGGATAGTGTTACGATTGATGTCGAGAAAGACAATGGTAAAGTGACCATTGAGCTTGAAGGTATGTCTGCCGCAGATCTCACAGCAAACTTGGACAATATGTTTGTTTTGAAAGACTAACGGTTGATAGTGTGTGTTGAGTTTGTAGGCTCGACACACACCTGAAACTAAAAAAGCCGAGGTATGAAAAATACCTCGGCTTTTGCTTTTTTGTCTAGTGGCTTTTAAAGCACCTTACAGGCAAACCCTTTTAGGTAGAAACCCTCTGGATATGCCGTATCAACGACGTGATCAGCGGCCTGCTCAAATCGTTCAACAAACTTAACACTGCGGCCTGCGTCGACAGCTGCATCTGCAATCACTTTTTGGAACAGGTCTGTACTCATCAGCCCCGAGCACGAATAGGTTAGCAAGGTGCCACCTGGCTTAAGGATTTGCATTGCTAACATGTTGATATCTTTGTACCCATTCGCACCTGAAGTCAGGTTATTTTTGCTTGAAACAAACTTCGGTGGGTCCATGATCACGACATCAAATTTAGTACCTTGATCACGGTACTCACGTAGTAGTTTGAAAACATCAGCATTCAGGAAAACTGCACGCTTTTTGCTGATATCGAACTCATTGAGCTGTGCGTTGTGTTTTGCGGTGTCGAGAGCGGGTTGCGACACATCAGCATTGATCACACGCTTTGCGCCGCCTTTAAGTGCGTATAGACCAAAACCTCCAGTGTAACTAAAGCAATTTAAGACTTCTTTGTCTTTTACGTATTTCATTGCTTGTTGGCGACTGTCACGTTGGTCTAGGTAGAAGCCAGTTTTGTGGCCTTCCACGATATCAACGCTGATCTTTACACCGTTCTCTTCAATAACAACAGACTTTGGTGGCATTTCACCGTGTAAAACACCGGTTGTTTCTTCAAGGCCTTCTTTTTTGCGTACTGCTACATCTGAACGCTCGTAAACACTGCATTTTGGGAATACCGCTTTCAACGCTTCAACGAGTGTTGCTTTGTGAAACTCAGCACCCGCACTTAGTAACTGGCAAACAAGGAAGTTTTCATACTTGTCGATGGTGATACCAGGTAGGCCATCAGATTCTGCAGCGATTAGACGAAAACCTGTTAGGCCATCACGTTCGATAACGTCTTCGCGTAACAGAAGCGCTTCTTTGATGCGCTTTTCAAAGAAATCTTGGTCAATGCTTTCTTTTTTGTCGAAGCTCCAAACACGAGCGCGAATTTGTGAGTGCGGAGAGTAAGCTGCTTTAGCTAGCCATTTACCATCTTGAGCAAATACGTCCACAGTTTCGCCAAGTTGCGGCTCACCCGTAATTTTTTGAATACCACGAGAAAAAATCCAAGGGTGTTTACGACGTAAAGATTTGTCTCGGCCTTTAACCAAATAGATAGCAGCAGTCATCACTATGCCTGAAGTCTGAAAATTGAGGGCGCATATTGTCGGTGATGGGGCGGGGAAATGCAAGGGTCGGGCTACGGTAAACAGACGCTTAGCTAACGGACGTTGGCACTAAGGGGAAAGGGTATTAGAGGGGGTGTCTGATGTAAATACCCCCTAGGGCTTTTGGAAGGCTAGGGGGCTTGTTATTATGCAGCGGTGGAGTTTGGTGCTATGTAGGGTTGCCATGCGTTTGCATAAAGGCGTTTAGCGTGTTGTCTTAGTTGGGCAATCTTATGCGTTTCTAAGTCATTAAGTGCTCTGTCTTGGGCATTACGCTCGATCGCTTGGATTTCTTTGTAGATGTCATGCTCTGGACCGCTTTTAACATCTGCAATGTCTCGCAAGTGAAGTTGAACTTCAGCCAGTAGACCCGTTTTTGGCAGTTCTACTACAAGATTTAGGTCGCGATAACCAGAAGCATTTGGTTTCTTAAAGCGGTTTTTTACCTTAACTAAGTTAGTATTGTTGGCAAGAGATTCGTAAGCACCCATTAGGCTTTCAATATCATCTGCAATGATTGTTGCTCGAGCGAGGTCGGTGATTCTTGAGGCATCGTTATTAAGCTCTAACGCAACTTTCTGTTTAGCTCGTTGTTCAGATTTGACCCCAGAAAAGAAGGCTTGGGTGTCAGTCAATAGCGCAGTGCTTTTGCATAGAGATTCCAGCTCATACTGAGCTTGGTGCGCTTTAGAATAGAGAATAGTGAAATCGTTAAGAGGCTGTTTAACATCATTGTCAAAAGACTCTATAGAATACAAACCGCTTAAGCTGTGTTTAAAAGCACGCGAGCTAATTTGGTTTTGGGTACTGGATGATGTGCGACTCTCAACCGAGTTTGGTGCTGTTGGTGGGACAACCGCTGCAAGTGGTGCACGGCTCAACAGCAACAAAGTTAAGGCAGTCGCTTTGAGAAACTGATTCATTCACACTCCTTTAAGGCCCAGTAAAATGCAGGAAAAAGGTCTAGCCAAGCCATCAAGTGTGTACAACTACTATATGTGGTCGATGGCTTGAAAAACAACTCCATTCACGTGATTAAGACCACGAAAAACATCAAATAATTCCTATGTGATGATTAATTGACCTTATCTTTACAGAGGCATACTGTTTACCATCGTTCGGCTTTGCAATAAGCTGGACCTTCGACAGCCTAGAAGGAAGATAAAGTGCAAGACCAAGAATTATGGCACAGCAAATGGGCAGCAAATCAGATTGGTTTTCATCTCACTGACGTTAATCCATTGCTCAAACAGTATTGGCCAAAGCTAGGGCCAGCCCATGAAATGAATGTGTTGGTGCCATTGTGTGGCAAATCAGAAGATCTCGTATGGTTGGCTGAAAAGCACCATGAAGTCATAGGAGTCGAGCTCAGTGATATTGCTGTTAGAGCGTTTTTTGCCGAGCATTTCTATACACCAACGGTGACGCCACTTAATGGACAACATAGTTTGTACCAGTTTGATGAGCTTTCATTGTACGCAGGTGACTTCTTTACGGCACCGATTGCACCCGTTGATCTTGTTTACGATAGAGCAGCTTTAATTGCTCTGCCTCAAGAGCTAAGGGAGCAATACGTGGAGAAAGTGCTGAGCTGTGCAAAAGATGGTGCAAAAATTCTACTCGTCACCTTAGACTATCAGCAGCAAGACATGAAAGGACCACCATTTGCGGTACCAGCATCTGAAGTAGAGCAGTTGTTTTCACGATGCAAGTCAGTGACCAAACTTGAACGCAACGAGAACATTGAGCGTCATGGCAAGCTTAAAGAAGCTTCACCATACTTTGCAGAAGAAGTGTGGCTGATTGAAATTTAGAACTGGACTAAATTAAAAAACGGCTCTCAATTTGAGAGCCGTTTTTATTTGTCTGGTTTCCTAAAACTGGTTAGTAAATCACGTTGATCTTGCCAGCGGCAGCGACTGCGTCTGATACTGATTGTTCGATGGTGTCTCGACGAGTCAATGCAACGCCAAGGCGACGGCGTCCATCAATGTCAGGCTTGCCAAATAGACGAAGCTGAGTTTGAGGTGCTGCTAGTGCGTCACTCATGCCTTCAAAACGGATATTTTGAGAGGTGCCTTGACCAAGTACTACCGCAGAAGCCGAAGGGCCGTATTGAGTAATGTGGTTGATTGGCATTCCTGTGAAAGCGCGAACGTGGAGTGCAAATTCTGACATTTCTTGAGAGATCAAGGTCACCATACCTGTATCGTGTGGGCGAGGGGACACTTCGTTGAAAATAACTTCGTCGCCCTTAACAAATAGCTCAACACCGAATAAGCCGAAACCACCGAGTGCATTGACTACTTTGCCCGCAACGTGTTCAGCAAGTTCTAGCGCTTTAGGCGTCATAGCTTGTGGCTGCCATGACTCGCGGTAATCACCATCTTCTTGGCGATGACCAATCGGTGCACAGAAATGAGTACCATCAACAGCGCGAACCGTGAGCAAAGTGATTTCATAGTCGAAGTCGACAAAGCCTTCAACAATGACTCGACCAGCGCCAGTACGGCCGCCTTCTTGGGCATAGTTCCAAGCGGTGTCAATGTCTTGCTCAGTTTTAATTACACTTTGGCCTTTACCTGATGAACTCATCACAGGTTTTACAACACAAGGTGTACCAACAAATTCTACCGCAGCTTTAAATTCTTCATAACTGTCTGCAAACTTGTAGCGTGAGGTCGGTAGTTCAAGCTCTTCTGCAGCTAGGCGACGGATACCTTCGCGGTTCATAGTCAGTTTAGTCGCATTTGCCGTTGGAACAACGTTTAGTCCCTGTGCTTCAAGTTCAACCAGCTTATCAGTAGCGATAGCCTCAATTTCTGGAACCACAAAATCAGGGTTTTCTTTTGCGATGATTTCAGCAAGAGCATCACCATCTAACATATCGATTGCGTAGCTGCGATGTGCTACCTGCATAGCTGGGGCATTCAAGTAACGATCAACGGCGATTACTTCCATACCAAGACGTTGACATTCAATAGCGACTTCTTTACCTAACTCACCAGAACCAAGTAAAAGCACGCGAGTTGCATCTTTAGCCAAAGCTGTACCAAACATTTTAAAACCCTATCATCAATGGTGTTGGGGCGGATCATACTGATTTTTTGATCTAAAGCAATCGTTTGCGGGGCGGTCGCAGGAGTTTTAACCGCTAGAAAAGAAAAAGCCCGATCACATGGCTCGGGCTGGAAGTTAGATAGCGACTTTATTAGTCGTTGTTCATAATGCCAAGAATACTTAGCAAGCTGATGAACAGGTTGTAGATAGATACATACAGGCTCACTGTTGCTGAAATGTAGTTTGTTTCACCACCACGTACGATCTGCTGAGTCGTTAGCAAGATAACACCTGTTGAGAACAGAACAAACATGCCGCTCATTGCAAGGTAAAGCATAGGCATTTGTAGGAAGATGTTTGCCACCATGCCTACTAACAGTACTACGAAGCCAGCCATTAGAACACCGCCAAGGAACGATAGGTCGCGCTTAGTAGTTAGAGCGTAAGCTGATGCACCCAAGAATGCTAGCGCTGTGCCGCCAAGAGCAGTCACGATAACGTCGCCCATTCCAGCGCCGATGTACATATTAAGTATTGGGCCCGTGGTGTAACCAAGGAAACCCGTGAACAAGAATGTAAATACAAGACCCATGCTGTTGTTGCGGTTCTTCTCAGTTAAGAAAAGTAAGCCGTAGAAACCGACAAGCATTAGGATCAGGCCTGGGCGAGGTAGGTTCATTGCCATAGAAGCCATAGCAACAACCGCCGACCAAAGCAGGGTTAGAGATAGTAGAAAGTAGGTATTGCGCAATACCTTGTTAGTCTGTAGAACACTCTCTTGTTGGCGAGTGCCTGATACCATAGGTCCGTTGTTCATAATCTTCCTCAAAAGATGATTTCTGTATTATTAAGACATTTATGGGGGCAATAGTTCAGAAAATCAAGTGCTATTGCCTGTAATGCGTTACAAAATTGTACGTAAATTAAAGGGATATGTATCCACCTTGCCCTTATTGAGTTTGTAACACATTGTAAGTCTGAGACCACCATGCAGTGACGTGGTAACAAAAAGGGCGACAAATGCCGCCCTTAAATCCTAACGCACTGTTATTAGTGATGCAAAATCTGGCTCAAGAAGTTCTGAGTACGATCAGATTGTGGATTCTCAAAGAAATCTTTCGGGTTATTTTCTTCAATTATCTCACCGGCATCCATAAAGATGACGCGATCAGCCACTTCTTTTGCAAAGCCCATTTCGTGCGTAACACACAACATGGTCATACCTTCACCAGCTAGCTCTACCATTACGTCCAACACCTCTCGTACCATCTCTGGGTCAAGTGCTGACGTTGGTTCATCGAAAAGCATTACTTGTGGGTTCATACATAGAGAGCGAGCAATTGCTACACGTTGTTGCTGACCACCAGATAGTTGACCTGGGTATTTGTCCGCTTGGTCTGGGATCTTAACGCGCTCTAGGTATTTCATTGCAATCGCTTCAGCTTCCTCTTTCGGCATTTTCTTAACCCAAATCGGTGCTAAGGTACAGTTTTCTAAAACCGTTAGGTGAGGGAAGAGGTTAAAGTGCTGGAAACACATACCAACTTCTCTGCGCACAGCTTCGATATTTTTCAGATCTTCTGTTAGTTCATTACCACTAACGATGATTTGACCTTTTTGATGCTCTTCCAAACGGTTGATGCAGCGGATCATCGTTGACTTGCCAGAACCCGATGGGCCACAGATAACGATTTTCTCACCTTTGGTGACGTTTAGATTGATGTTTTTTAGTACGTGGAACTCACCGTACCACTTGTTCATGTCTTTAATTTCGATCATGTAATCTTGTTGTTGCGTCATAATACGTCCTTGATTCGTAACAGTTATCGTTTGTGACCAGTATGGAGTTTGTTTTCAAGCCATATCGAGTATCTCGACATGCCGAAACAGAACACCCAGAACACTAACGCGACAAAAACATAACTTTCGATAGCAAAACCAAGCCACTCAGGGTCGGTGTTTGCCGATTGACCAATACCCAGTACATCAAACATACCGATGATAAGTACTAGACTGGTATCTTTGAATAGACCAATGAAGGTGTTTACGATTGAAGGGATCGTAATCTTCAGTGCCTGAGGCAGTATGATAAGCCCCATTTTTTTCCAGTATGACAAGCCCAGAGCGTCGGCGGCTTCGTATTGGCCTTTAGGGATTGCTTGCAGGCCACCACGGATAACCTCCGCCATGTAAGCAGCACTAAACATAACTACACCGACAAGTGCACGGAGTAACTTATCAGTCTCAGAGCCTTCTGACATGAACAGAGGCAGCATAACTGATGCCATGAAGAGTACCGTGATCAGCGGAACGCCACGCCAAACTTCAATGTACACAGTACATAAACTTCGGATGATTGGCATTTCAGAGCGTCGGCCCAAAGCAAGAGCGACACCAATCGGTAGCGAAACCACAATACCCACTAACGCAATGACCAATGTCACTAGCAGGCCACCCCACTTGTGGGTATCTACGACTTCTAAGCCAAATACACCACCGTAAAGAAGACCAGTCGCTAGGAATGGGAATACGTTAACAAAGAACAGCCATAGCCAAACACGACCAGGTGTTTTTTCATAGGCAAGCAACACAACAAAGACCGCAAGCGCACCAAAGAAAAGGCGAGGGCGCCAAAGCTCTTCAGTTGGGTAGAAGCCATACATGAACTGTTCCCAGCGCACACTGATAAATACCCAACACGCACCGTCACGAGAACAAGCGTCACGTGTCGCACCCACCCAGTCAGCAGATAGGAAAGCCCAATCAATAATGGAAATCATCGTGGTAATAACAATGTAACCAAGAATAAGCGTGACTACTGAGTTCACAGGGCCATTAAATAGATTCTTCTTTAACCAACCTACGACACCTACGGTATTTGCCGGTGGTGGGAGGTCAGGTTGAAATTGATGTGTACTCATCTTATCTCTCCACCAACGACATCTTGTTGTTGTATATGTTCATCAAGAAGGAAGTCAGAAGACTCAACGTTAGATAAACTGCCATTGTCATCGAGATGATCTCGATTGCCTGACCGGTTTGGTTCAGCGTTGTACCTGCAAATACAGAAACGAGATCTGGATAACCAATCGCCATTGCTAGCGATGAGTTTTTGGTCAAGTTCAGGTATTGACTGGTCAAAGGTGGAATGATGATACGCATAGCTTGAGGAATTACGACAAGCTTAAGCGTTCTAGAGCGTGGTAAACCAAGAGCCATAGCAGCTTCGGTTTGACCGTGACTTACAGCGTTGATACCCGAACGTACGATCTCTGCGATAAAGGAAGCTGTGTAGACACTTAGTGCAACCAATAGCGCTGCAAGCTCAGGCAAAATAGAGATACCACCTCTAAAATTGAACCCTTTAAGCTCAGGGAACTCGGCAGAGATAGGCATGCCAGCTGCAAAATAGGCAATTAGAGGTAAACCAATGATCAGTCCAAGGCTGATTAACCCAGCAGGGGTTTGCTGCCCAGTCAGTTTTTGCTTGTTGTTTGCCCAAATGTTTAAAACAATTGAGCCAACAATCGCTAGCACAAGCGCAGCGCCGACGATCCATGCTCCCGCTTCAAAGACAGGTGCAGGAAGGAATAATCCTCGAACATTGAGGAAGATGGCTTCCCCAAGACTCAAACTTTGTCTCGGTGAGGGAAGAGCCTGAAGAACAGCGAAATACCAAAAGAATATTTGCAGCAAAAGTGGGACGTTTCGGAATATTTCGATATATACCGCAGCGATGCGACTCACTAACCAGTTGGAAGAAAGTCGAGCGATACCAACTGCAAACCCCAAAATGGTTGCGAAAAATATGCCTAACACTGACACCAAAGCGGTGTTCAAAAGGCCAACCACGAAGGTGCGCCCATACGAATATGTTTCATCATATTCGATCAATGTAAGGCCAATACCAAATCCGGCTTCCTGATCTAGGAAATCAAAACCAGTTGCAATACCACGTGACTCTAGATTGGTAAGAGCATTATTGACAATGGTATAGAAGAAAGCGCCAAGGGCGAGAACTGCGACTAGTTGGAAAACAATAGAGCGGAATGTTGGATTGTAAAAAAGGTTGGTGCTAGCAGAAGGCTTGGTTGCTTCACTAGCTACATTGGTAGTAGGTTTCATACAACAATAACCTCAAATCCATTTAAAAAAGAGGGCGGAGGATTCTCCGCCCTTTTTATACTTATTATAGTGATGATTAACGTAGTGGTGGAGCGTACATGAAGCCACCAGCATTCCATAGTGCGTTAACACCACGGCTGATCTGAAGTGGAGAACCTTCACCTACAGTACGTTCAAAGCTTTCGCCGTAGTTACCCACTTGTTTGATGATTTGGTAACCCCAATCGTCGCTCAGACCAAGACCTTTACCTTTAGGACCGTCGACACCTAGGATACGCTTAACGTTTGGATCGTTTGATTTCAGCATTTCGTCTGCATTTTTAGAAGTAATGCCGTACTCTTCTGCGTTGATCATTGCGTTAAGTGTCCACTTCGCAACGTTAAACCATTTGTCGTCACCTTGACGAACTACAGGGCCTAGAGGCTCTTTAGAAATGATTTCTGGAAGAACGACTGCAGAGCTAGGATCTTTTAGGTTTAGACGAAGTGCGTAAAGACCAGATTGGTCAGTAGTTAGAACATCACAACGGTTTGAGTCGAAACCAGCTGAAGTTTGCGCTGCGGTATCGAATACTACTGGCTTGTAGCTCATACCCTTAGCACGGAAGTAGTCCGCAAGGTTAAGCTCAGTTGTTGTACCAGACTGAACACAGATAGATGCGCCGTCTAGTTCAAGTGCACTTTTAAGACCAAGGTCTTTCTTCACCATGAAGCCCTGACCATCGTAGTAGTTCACACCAACGAAGTTCAGACCAAGCGCCGTGTCACGGTGTAGAGTCCATGTTGTGTTACGAGAAAGAACGTCAATTTCACCAGACTGTAGTGCTGTGAAACGCTCTTTAGCGGTAAGTGGTACATATTTTACTTTTGTTTTATCACCAAGAACTGCCGCTGCTAGCGCTTGACAGTACTCTACGTCGATGCCTTCCCAAGCACCTTCAGAGTTCGGGTTAGAGAAACCCGGAAGACCTGTACTAACACCACACTGTACAAAGCCTTTGGCTTTAACTTTTTCTAACGTGCCTTCTGCTGCTTGCGCTGAAGTCGACATCATCGCTGTAGCAGCAACTACTACTGAAGCAAGAATAGAGAGTTTCTGTGCCATGTGAATCCTTCCTGTATCATCCATCAAAACCGACCAAGTCGGCCTTACGATTAAAAAAAGAGTTTTATGCTGAATTGATGTAAAACGGCTTAACAATAATTCAACTAGTTGTAAGAGTAGGAAAGGTTTTGAGATAACTCAAATCGTTAATTTAAAAGTATTTTTGAGTCTTATCACAAAACCAGACGTAATTAGGATGACGAAATGTTTCACTAATGTAAATAGTGCAACAGCGCAATCTTCTAGTGCAACAGTACATAAACGCTGAATTTTGACGTGCTATTGATACTCAGGGCTGCAAAAATGGCACTTGGTAGGTATAAAATCTGATCATAGTGTTAAATTCGAACGTTAATTGTACTGATAATTTTCTCGGCGTTTGTCAGATGCACTATTTTTGTTAGACTTTTCGGCAGGATAGAAATTAGACGTAAGGGATCGGATGCAGTATTTTCCACTGTTTTTTGACTTAAATCACAAGCCAGTTTTGGTGGTGGGTGGCGGGGAAGTTGCTACTCGAAAAATTGAAGCATTATTAAAGGCTGGAGCGAATGTGACCGTTGTCTCACCTCAAGTTGAGAGGCAGATTGAAGAGTGGGTCGACCAAGAAAAATGTTACTGGGAAAAGGCGTTTTATAGTAGTGATCTATTGGCTGGTTATATTCAAGTGTGGGCGACGACAGATAACCCAGAATTAAACCAACGAGTATGTCTGGAAGCGCGCCAAGAAGGCATCATGGTAAACGTGGTTGATGATCCGGCACATTGTGATTTTATCACTCCATCAATGATCACCAGAGGACGAATCCAAGTTGCTATTTCTAGCGGCGGTGCGTCTCCTGTACTGGCGAGGAACATTCGTGAGCGGGTCGAGTCAGTATTAGGGCAAAACCTGAGTCTGCTGGCAGATTTTGCAGCATCGAAGCGTGTAAGTATAAAGCAGTCATTAGATAGCGTGGATAAGCGCCGCAGTTTTTGGGAAAAGTTCTTTGCGCTGCCAGAGGTTGAGTTTGCCACCAGTCGTAACGAACTAGAAGCCGTCTATTCGACACTGATTTCAGACCAGCACGCAATTGAGCCTCAGGTGATTTGGCAAGAGTTCAGCCAAGATTGTGAGCGTATGACACTCAAGAGCTTGAGAGCGATACAGCAAGTCGATATTGCGTTTTATCCGCAAGATTGTCCAGCAAGCTTTCTGGAGCTTATTCGCCGAGATGCCGAGCGAACGAGATTTGAAAGCTATGCACAGCTAGGGGATATGCTAGTCACTGCGAAAGCCCAAGGACTAAGGGCATGTGTGTTGGTGCCTGAAAATGCCAAGCAAAGTGGGGAGCTTACTCTCTTGATGAAAGATGACCGTTATTTCGTGCTTGGTGCTTTATAAGTACAACACTTGTTGATGATAAAAAAACAGGGCTCGAAAGCCCTGTTTTTTGTTAGTCTCGAAAGTTCTCGAATTGGAATGGTTGGCCAAGTTCAGCGCCTCGAACCAGCGCCATGACGCTTTGTAAGTCATCACGCTTTTTACCAGTCACACGCACTTTTTCACCTTGGATAGCGACTTGCACTTTCATCTTCGCATCCTTAACCATTTTGACAATTTTCTTTGCCGTCGGTGTATCGATACCTTGTTTAAACAGAACATCTTGATGCCAGTTTTTACCGCTCGCAGATGGGTCTTTCGCTTCCATCGCATTTGGATCAACATTACGCTTAGTTAGGTTGCCGCGTAAGATATCGCGCATCTGTTTTAGTTGAAAATCGCCTTCAGCGTTGAGCTTTACGATTTCATCTTGGTATTCAAAACTTGCTTCTACGCCACGAAAGTCGAAGCGGGTTGAAAGCTCGCGGTTAGCGTTATCTACAGCGTTTTTCAGTTCAACCTTGTCGATTTCTGAAACAATATCAAATGAAGGCATGATTGCTCCTTATTAAGCGTTAGTCGCGGATTTAATAGCGTCAGCTAGCATTTCTAGCATCTGTTCTGTGTGTTCCCAGCTCAGGCATGGGTCAGTAATTGAGCAGCCGTATTTTAACTCATCAAGATCAGCCATCGGTTGATTGCCTTCTTCAATGAAGCTTTCAGCCATGATGCCCGCCACATAAGTGGAACCCGACTTGATTTGCTCGCAAATTTCGGCGGCAACATCGAGCTGCTTTCTATGCTGTTTTTGACAGTTTGCGTGGCTAAAATCGACCACTAGACGCTGTGGTAAATCAAACTCAGCTAACTGCTCGCATGCACTCTCGATAGATGCTTTGTCGAAGTTTGGACCGTTATCGCCACCACGCAGAATAACGTGACCGTATGGATTCCCTGAGGTGCGGTAAACGGTCATGCGGCCATTTTTATCTGGCGAGTAGAAGTAATGACCGGCTTTAGCGGCGCGAATAGCGTCAATCGCAATTTTTACATTGCCGTTAGTGCCATTTTTGAAACCTACTGGGCACGAAAGTGCTGAAGCCATTTCACGGTGGATTTGAGACTCAGTAGTTCTCGCACCAATTGCACCCCAAGTAATAAGGTCAGCGATGTATTGGCCTGTGATCATATCAAGGAACTCAGTCGCTGTTGCAAGGCCGAGTTTGTTGATATCGAGCAAAAGTTTACGTGCTTTGTTAAGCCCAGTTTCTAGAGCATAGGAGCCGTCAAGATTTGGGTCAGTGATAAGACCTTTCCAACCAACAACAGTACGTGGTTTTTCGAAGTAAGTACGCATAACAACGAACAACTCGTCTTTGTACTTATCCTGAATCGCACTCAGACGTTGCGCATAATCAAGCGCTGCATCCGTGTCGTGTACTGAACAAGGACCAACAATGACAAGCAAACGCTTATCTTCGCCTGTCAAAATTGCTTCAATCTGGCGACGAGACTGTGCAATACGGTTGGCTACATCTTCCGTGATAGGGTGAGCTTGACCCAATTCCGCAGGAGTCGGCATTGGACCGAGCGGTTGGGTTCGCAATTCGTCTGTTTTTAATGGCATTTTCGCGCCTGTATGTTACTGCAAAAGCGTTAAGATAGCGGAAATAACCACAGGAATAAACACAGTAGGGTATTTACTCGCAAATTCATTCGACTGTTAACCAATTTGTGTACGAATTTCATCAGAAAAATCAATAAATTTAACCTATGGTTTCCGATCGCAAAACGCTGTGTTATTTTCGACGGATACATATAAAAGTCGTTATGGAGCAATGATGAACGTATCTCAGCAAGGAAGTACAGATAAAGCGTTAAAAAGAGGTGCTGTGTTGCCGACCTACAGTGACTATAGCAATGACGAGCTACCTCTTATGGTGTCACTTTCTGCATTAATCCAAGAAGTGGTATTTTATCACCCACAATTGCTGGATTCAGAAATAACGCTGGGTGACGAAGACCAGCAAGCATTAGACTCAGTAGTAGGTCAGAGCGAGTTACGTGGTCACTTTGTGTCGACGCTAGTGAGTAATATTGAGCAAACTGCAGCGCAAGGCCAAACCATTCAAGTGCGTTTGACTGACGCCTGTGGGGACGAATTGTCAACGTTAATTGCTGGCAGTGAGTTTCCTACCGCCACCAGCAATCCATTCATGGGGGCGAGAGGTGTTGCCAAATATGCGTTAGCAGAATACAAAAGTGCGTTTTCAGCTGAATGTGAAGTGATTAAGCAGCTCATAGTTGCCGGACATTGCGTTGAAATTGTGGTTCCTTTTGTTCGCTCGTTGAGTGACGCTGCCCAAGTGATAGATTTACTGGCTGAACATGGCTTACCGCGTGGTCTCAATGGCTTAAAAGTGCACTATAGCTGTGATGTTCCGAGTGCGGCACTGCTGTCTGATAGACTGTTACAGTACTTTGATGGTGTCGTTATCCATGCGGATCACCTTGCTCAATATGCCTTAGGTCTCGATAGTCTCGATGAGCAAGTTCACCATCGATTTGATCCTGAAAATGATGGTGTTATCGAACTTATCAAGCTGATCTACAAGAAAACCCAAGGTTCTAAAAAGCCAGTTTCCGTGGTGGTTGGTACTCTTGAAAAACGCATAAAACTTGTAGATATTGCGGCCGAGAAAGAGAGTAACACCTACGTTACCATGTAACTTCAAACGCCTGTTTTGTTATCGGTCTCACAATGCATTGTGAGTTTGTTAACAAAATGTTGACTCATCTCGATTGCTACCGTTAACTGAGCGGACTAACTAGCGAGGTGAGTCATGTTTTCTGCTCTTCAAAAAGCCAATTTTTTTCTTAAGCATTTTGGGTTTACTAAGGTGCCATTAATCTGGTTGTGCCGACCTAAAATTCTTACCCTAAATGCCAAGACCGTCGAGATTAGAATTCCACTTAGGCGCCGTACAAAGAATCATCTTAACAGCATGTATTTTGGAGCACTTGCAATTGGGGCAGACCTTGCGGGTGGATTTATGGCTATGCATAAGGCGGATCAACGTGGTGGTGCCGTATCACTTGCCTTTAAGGGAATGAACGCTGAATTCTTAAAACGTCCTGAAGCTGATGTAGTCTTTGTCTGCGATGACGGTGACGTAATCGATACGATGTTGAATGAAACATTTAGCACTGGAGAAAGAGTCAATAAAACGGTGAGAATCAACGCTACTTGCCCAACACTACACGGCAGTGAACCTATTGCGGTTTTTGATTTGGTGTTATCTCTTAAAGCGGTTGGTGTCACACCGGAGCAGAGGAAGGCCGCTTAAGCGACCTTAATCTCTTCAATATCAACAATTTTGGAACGGTTGATGACGATTTTGTATCGATAGTAATTGGTCGTTCCATCATTATTGTCTTCTTTAACGATCAGGTTGAGTAGGTGGCGTTTCTCTACGCTTTCTTTACTGACTTGGCCGTCATTCAGTACATAAAGTCTGGATGAGCCTTTCTCGATTAGACGCGCTATCTGTGCCAGGCTGATGGTTAACACCTCGCGCGTTTGCTCATATCCGCTCATGAACAAAGTCGTACTCATTTTAGTGTGGTTTTTGTAGCCAAGAATGTGCTCTTCACGCTGAACTGTTCGTGTTTTTCGGATCTCTTTGATGCGTTCAGGGATAAGCGACAGGCTAGTGTAGTCAAGCCACTCTATTTTGCTACCGACCTGCTGCTTGGTGGTTGGGTCAAAATACCGCGCCCGCCATTTTGGGCGGCCTTTGCGTATCCAGCGCATCATGATGTCGCGTAAATCATCTTTGAAAATTTCACGAAATGCATATACGACCGACATCGCTAGAATGAAAGAAGCTGTGATCTCGCCCAGGTAGTCTCTCGCTAGCAACATAGTGCTGGTCACAAATATCATCACGATACCCGTGGCGATGCCTTTAACCGCCCTGATGGTATTGTTACCCAAAGTATTACTTTTCTTCTTTAGTACGATCGGGTATTCAATTAAGCGGCGCAACAAGCGCATCTTGTTCGACATTCTAGTCGCATCTTTGCGCGCTTTTTTTGAGTTGTAACGATTGAGTTCTCGGTGTGCGACTTCTTTTTCACACAAGGTGATAAGGCGCTGTTTGATGGTGCTGTAGTCACCACCTCGGGGTAGATGCGCTACCAGAGAGAGAAAATGTTGTTCGGTGTACCATGAGAGATAGTTGTCGATATTTGCGTAGTAACGCTTTAGCGTTTCGTCATAAGGTATAGCACGGCGTAGACGCTTAAGTATATCTAGTGCAAGCGACAACACTTCGTCAACTTCTTCTTCGGTAACGCTATCTCGGTCTAGATGATTTAGGTCTTTCACCGCACGGTCCAGGGCAACAACGTACTGGTATGCAAATAAGCTCAAGCTGACGCGATACTGCTTCTGTGATAGTCGGCCTCTTTTGGCAAGACGTGAATGCACCAGTGGTAACAAGATTTCATCGCTATAGTAAGAACGTTTTTCAGTCATTGCACCATAGTAAAAATCATCTTCAGTGAGCACATTTTTGTTTAGCGGTATTTCACTAGGAATAAACAGATACCATTCCAAGTTAAGCTGCTTGGTATCAGGCATAACATGGGTGAGCTTGAGACTCATTGCATCTTGTTTTTCTAATGTGATCACATAACACCTTTGATCTGAAGTAATGTCCTTTGTGCTAAGCCATTAAAAGCATAGTAGATTTAGCGAAGCTACGCTTAATTCTAGACGTGACGGGAAATTGCCGAGCAAGAGTAACAGAAGTCACGTATAATCGCACTCAAGCTGAACTACAGAATGATAAAAGATGATTAAAATTGGTCAATTCAACACTCTAGAAGTGATTCGTCACGCCGAATTTGGCGTGTTTTTGGATGCGGATGATTACGGCAGCGTTTTGCTACCTAAGAAGCAAGTTCCTCAAGAACTAGAGGTTGGCCAGTCGATAGATGTGTTCCTTTACTTTGACTCTGACAACCAACTGTCTGCGACGACAGAAAAACCGATTGCCCAAGTGGGTGAATGGGGCCTGATGAAGGTTGATGGGATCAGCAGCACTGGTGCATTCGTAAAGTGGGGGTTAGACAAGAAAGACCTCCTAGTACCATTTAGCGAGCAACGCGGTCGTTTGCGTGAAGGTCAAGAGATCTTAGTTTACGTATACACCGACAAGGCCTCTGGTCGCATTGTAGGTACGACAAAATTCAACAAGTGGTTGGATAAGACGCCAGCGCAATACAAGCGCAATGAGCAAGTCGATTTGCTTATCGCAGAGCGCAGTGACCTAGGCTACAAAGCGATTATTAACGGCGAGCATTGGGGAATGATTTTCCCGTCTGACGTTATTGGTAAGCTGTTTATCGGTAAGCGCCTTAAAGGTTTTATCAAAGAGGTGCGTGAAGATGGTAAGGTAAATTTGTCACTACAAAAAGTGGGTGTGGCTAAAATGGATGACCTTGGTGTCAAGATTTTGGAAATGCTCGATAAGAAAGATGGCTTTTTACCGCTGAACGATAAATCAACGCCAGAGGCGATCTTCAACGTTTTTCGTACCAGTAAAGGCACATTTAAGAAGTCGATTGGTGGCTTGTTGAAACAGGGTAAGATTTCTATCGAATCCGATGGTATTCACCTTAAAAAGTCGTAACTTCAGTTAAGCCAAGCCAAAAAAAGCCCAGAACGATTCCTGTTCTGGGCTAGGGGAATGGCTCTTAATCACTGCGCTCAGTATTTAAGAGCCTGCGCTAATTCATTTTATAAAAGTGTAGTCTACGCAGGCTCAATTACCAGTATCAGAACAGATTGGTATCTTTGACTAGATCTCGTGGTAGCCCATTTTTAATTCGATTCCCCACCCATTTGCCTAGTCCGATCACATCATTTTCAAGTTTGACGAGTACTTCCCCTTTACCTGATGTTTGGACTTCTGGACGTACATCGCGACCCATGAACCACTCTCGTGCCTCATCAACCGATAGACTCACACCAGCGACTTCTTGACCCGATAGAATGGCCATAATACCTTCATGTTGCCAGCGGTAACCTTTCTTGTGTGTTTCAGCGAGTTTTACCCCCATGCGCTGGAAGCGAATTTCTCCAATCATCGGCTCCAGTGATTGCGGGAATAACCACAAGGTACCTTCTCGTTCCCAGATTTGAGTCTCTTGCGGAATCTGGATACCAAGAGCATTTACCAATGATTTTTCGACATCTTGGGCAATCTTGTTGCTGACTTTGGCAAATGGGAACTTGCCAAGTCGCTTTTTCACTTTTGGCGGCTCAACGCTTTGGTGTTTGCGCATGCGTGCAACGAAGAAGCCTTCACTATCGAAGATCTGAGGGTAAAGGTGAAGAAAACCGTCTTCTGTCATCGCATCTTTGGCGTTTTCAAATAGCTCGCCAAGCGGCTCGAAGCTCACCGCATCACCGAATACTTGTTTTAGGTGATGGCAAACTTCTTGATTCTCTTCCATATTGAGCGTACACGTCGAATAGACCAGCACGCCACCTGGTTTTAAGGCATGAAAAGCACTCTCGATGAGATCTTTTTGAGTCTCAGCGATTTCATAAATTGACTCTTTGCTCCAGTTACTCATCGCATCAGGATCTTTACGTACGGTGCCTTCACCTGAGCAAGGAGCATCGAGCAAAATTGAGTCAAATTGCTCAGGAAGCCAACCACCAAACACGCGAGCATCAAAGTTGGTGACTGCAACATTTCGAATGCCTAGGCGCTGCAAGTTGGAATGAAGACCTTTAATACGACTTGCCGAATATTCATTAGCGACTAAGGTGCCTTGGTTGTTCATCGCTTGTGCGATTTGAGTGGTTTTAGAACCAGGCGCAGCTGCGCAATCTAACATGACTTCCAGTTGCTCAACGTCGTTATCTGCGAGCAGTGCAGTCACGGGCATCATAGAGCTCGCTTCTTGGATATAAAATAGCCCAGCAATGTGTTCCGCTGTGTTTCCCAGACGAACGGTGTCTTCGTTGTCTCGCTCAATCCAAAAACCTGCTTCACACCATGGAACAGGGGTAAGTTGCCAACCTTTATTCGCCGCCCTTTGCTTGAAATCGTCGACACTGATCTTAAGTGTGTTGACTCGAATCGAAGGTCGAAGAGGGCGCTGACAAGCCGCAATAAACTCGTCGATATCTAGATGTGTTGGCATGGTTTGCTCAACTTGAGCAATAAAGCCTTCAGGCAGGTAAACTTTGGAATGCAAAACCAGTTCTCGGTCAGAAATTTGCGCCAATTCTAACTCAAAGGCAAAAAAAAATGCAGCCTTTAAAGGCTGCATGGAGTGGATAAGTGACTAGTTACCCGGCATAGGAATTGGGGTGCGCCACAGTTTCCATTCTGGTTTCACCTGATCATGAAGGAAAAAGGCAGTATTGGCTTGGGCTTCAGGTTTAAGAGGTGTTTGCTCTGGTGTCGCAAAGGCGATGCCGCCTCTGACGATGTTGTCCACCGTGCCTGCACGTACCTCAGCGCCGGTAATACCAAAAGAAACATCGATACCTGAAACATTCCAAAATACCGTATTCGAGCGAATCAAGTAGGCGTATTGTGGCTTCACTTCGATGGTGGTTACGACGCGATCGGCAAACTGACCTAAGCGCACTTCAACGACTTCTCCGACTTCAAAGTCTCTAAACAGCACAGGGGTGCCCACGCTAACAGAGGCTCGAGTAGCGCTTTGAAGTTGATAGCTAACACCTCGTGAGCCTTTACCTTCCGTGTCTAAGTTGAACTCATACTTAAGCTGTTTGCCCGCAGGCTCTACTTGAATGTACTGGCTAATTAGGGTCTCTAAGTTTTTGACGCCACGTAAGCCAACTTCCGGTTGGACCAACCAGAAATGGCTATTGTTAAGTGCGATATTAGCGACATATTCTGGCAAGATCCTAGCGTCGATTTGCACATTTTGGGAGTCAAAGTTAGGCGTAACCTTAGTCACTTCACCCACCTTTACACCTTGGTATTTAATTGGCATTCCTTTGGTAACACTTGACGTGTTATTGGAGGTTAATTGAATGTGTTTTCCATACTTACGAGCTTCGTTGTAGCTGTCATAGAGCTTCCACTGTTTGCCGATTTTATTCTCTACACCTTCCAGCGTATCAAATGCAATCCCGCCTTTGATTAATGTAGCCAGTGGTGCTGCGGTAATGTTTACACCGCTGAGATCTGCTGTGACCTCTACGCCAGAGCGATTCCAGAAAACACTGTTTTTGCTAAGAACATGCTGATATTTACGATCCAATCGTAAATGGATCAGCACTCCTGTTTTACCTAGCTTGAAGCCAGCCACTTTGCCCACAGGTAAGTTGCGGTAAAGTAATGGGCTCCCTACAGATACAGGAGGCAACTCATCACTGAGTAGTGTTAAATCAACGCTGCCAGACTTGTTGAAATCTGCCAGTTCCGCTAAAGATTTATTGGCAAATAAGTTATAGGTGGATTTTGGCGCCGATTTTCCTTCACTAACGAAGCTAATCGATCCACTCAACAGTTGTTTTGCTGGTGGCACGGTGACATTTAGACCCGTTTCGGTGAATTCGGCGGTAGCAGAGCCGGTGACAAAGAAACGATTATTAGCCTTAATAAGGTGGGCGTATTCGTGATTCACCAGAACTTCAAACAGGACATCGTCCTGTTCAAGCGCCACATTGGTCACACTGCCAACGCTAATGCCTTTGTACAAAAGCTCGGTACCGGCTTCCAGACCAAAGGTATTATCCGCTTTTAGCGTCAATTGCAGAGCACCTTCTGTTGCTCTGATATAGGTGTCTTTACGGATAGCGGTGAAGTTTCGGTTTCTATCACCATCTCCCGGGATCATGGTGAGGTAGTTGCCTGTAAGAAGGTTACCGATATTTTCAACACCTGAAAGGGAGAGTTTGGCCTCTTCCAATAGAAATTTTGTTCCACTGTTTAACGCATCAGAAAAGCTCGGTTGGATTGAGGCATAAGCAATGATGTGTTCGTGATCATCACTGAGTTGAACGTCGGTGATCTGACCAATTTCTAGTCCGCGATACATGATTGGAGCGCCATTGGCACTGACTTTATTATCGCTAGGCAGTTCAATTTCGATTGGAATACCTCGACCAGCAGTGGCTAGGTCAGGGTAGAGTTTAAATTGTGAACCTTCAGTGACGGCGTCACCTTCATCAGGGGAATCTACCGCAATTGCTCCTCCTAATAGCGCACTCAAGCTCTCCATATGGATATCTACGCCATTAAAACCAACTTTAGCGCCGATTCCACTGACATTCCAAAAGCGGCTGTCACTGTTAATCAGGTTAGAATATTCGTCGTCGATGACTGCATGGATGCGAACATGTTTTGCGTTCTCGTCAAGCTGAAAGCTAAACACTTCACCAATTGGAATTTTTTTGTAGACGATTTGCGAACCGATAGAGATAGACCCTAGTTCGTCTGAAATTAGGGTGATATTTAGCCCTTTGTCTGCCAGCAAGTCACTTGGACTTTTATCGAGCCCAATGTACTTGGTTTTCACCGTAGATAGGTCGACCGGTTCGGTATTTCCTCCTGGGTGAATGGAAATGTAGTTACCTGATACCAAAGCATCTAAGCCAGAAACCCCGGAGAGGCTCGCAGTGGGTTTCACGAGCCAAAAGCGTGTTTTATCACCAAGTAGTTGAGTCGCTTCAGGGTAGATATCGGCTTCAACAAAGATATTGGAGAGATCTTTAGACAGTTTGATATCTCTCACCATGCCGACCTCAAGGCCCTGATAACGAATGGTAGTTCGCCCAGCGATCATCCCTTGTGCGTCTGGGAATGAGATTTGGATTCTCTGACCAGCTTCATTGATGGCCTTGAACACTAACCAACCAGCAAGACACAAGGTAATCAGTGGCAATAGCCACAGAGGGGATACCCCAAAATCTCGCTTAACACGAGGTTGGTGAGAGCTTTGTGAGGTATTACTACTATTCATTGTTGTTTTTATCCTGATTTGAATTTGGATAGTTATCCCAGATAAGTCTAGGATCTAAGCTTTCTGCTGCGAGCATGGTCATTATCACGACAATACCAAAAGCGACAGCGCCATAACCGGGTGTGAAATCAAGTATTTGACCTCGGTCAACCAAAGTAAGCATGATTGAGATAACGAACAAATCCATCATCGACCATTTACCGATCCACTTCACGGCGAAATAAATCATCATTCTTTGTTTGTGGAAGATTCGTCGCTTAAAGCGAATCGCCAGCATGATGTAAGCCAGCCCTAAGATTTTTGCTACAGGCACGACGATACTGGCGACAAAGATAATTAATGCGATCCCCGGCATCCCATTTTTTACGAGTGACGCTACACCAGAGAAAATGGTGTCCTCTAAGCGTTTGCCATTAGTCAAGAGAATTGAAATAGGAATCACGTTAGCTGGAATAATGGCGACACTTGCTGCGAATAGGTACATCCAGGTCTTCTTCATCGAGTTTGGTACTCGGTGGTGCAGCGGTTGATGACAACGTTCACAGTGACTGCCTTCTGGTTGTGAAAGGTGACACATGTGGCAATGCACATCTTTGTGATCAAAATGGTAATTGCTTTCTTGTTGCCAAGCTTCCCAGTATTGCTGGCCGTTGTAGCGAGAGATTAGAATCAGGGACAGCACTTGCAGCATGATGAGTCCCATCAATCCCCAACCGACAAATATGTCTGAGTAGTCTTGCAGTTTAAAGCAAGAAATTGCGATGCTGGCAAGAAAGACATCTATCATCACCCAGTGTTTTAAGTGATGCGCGAAGAAGGTCGATGTCTTGAGTAATGAAAACCATCGCTGATGCAGAGCAACGTGGGATAACACAACAAATAAACAGACAAGAAAGGGAGCCAATGATGCGCAAAACACTACTAAGATCCCTAGCGCCATAAACCCTTCTTCTACCAAAATCGCAGGACCATCAAGGATGGTGGCCGGGATGGTCACGCCAAATAAGCGAATGGTGATAAATGGGAAAAAATGAGAGGGGATAAATAGTAATAAACACGTTAGTGCTAACGCCAAGTTACCGTTTAGAGAGTGGTCTCGACTCTGGTACAAATGGCTATTGCAACGAGGGCAATAGGCGCTACTGCCTCGTTTGAGGTCAACGATATCGACAGCCAGTTCGCAGCCGGGGCAAAGGCGGGTCTGTTTTTCTGAACTCGAGTCAGTTAGAACAGAGGGCATGATGCCCCCTGATACAAAGATGAATTGCTATGATTGAACGCTGCCATACAGCGTCTGATATAAACCATCTTGTTCTACGAGTTCCTTATGGGTACCAGATTGGCTCACTTCGCCATCTTCAAGTACATAAATTAGGTCAGCTTGACGCACCGCAGATAAACGGTGTGCAACAATTAACGTGGTTCGGCCTTTTAAAAACTGACTGAGCGCTGTATGCAGGGCTGATTCAGTCGCTGTATCTAGGGCAGACGTCGCTTCATCTAAGATAACAAAATCAGGGTCACTTAGAATCATTCGAGCAATCGCCAAGCGTTGCCTTTGTCCGCCTGACAAACGAATGCCCTGACGGCCAACTTGTGTCTCTAAGCCGTCACTGAGCTGCTCGGTGACATCTTGCAGCTGCGCAATATCGAGTGCACGCCAAAGCTCATCATCGCTATAGTGCCCGCCAAGGGTTAGATTATGCCTTAAGCTGTCATTAAAGAGTATAGGTTGTTGTAAAACAACGGCAAACTTATCACGTATAATATCAAAGCCTATCTCTTCAGTAGAGTGGCCATTGACTGTGATAAGGCCCGCAGAGGGACGGTAGACTCCAAGCAGCAACTGGATCAGTGTGGATTTACCTCCGCCACTGGCACCAACCAATGCGACTTTTTTTCCCGCTGGAATATCCATATTTAGTTGATTTAAGACCTGTTTATCACTGTTGTATGAAAATTCTAAGTCTCGAATGCGAATATCGACGCTGCGGTCTTGGTTAAATGGATTCACTCGGCTGACAGGTCTGTGTTCTTCTTCCAATTCTAATAAGGTGTTTACACGGCTGAGGGCCGCTTTTGCACTGTACCATGAGAATTGAATACTCAGCAGCTCTTGCACTGGGGATAGCATAAACCACAGGTAGCCAAATACTGCGAAGATTTGCCCAATAGTGAGATCGCTAAATAGTACCATTAGCATCGCAACGGCTCTAAACAGTTCGAATCCGATCAAAAATAGCAAAAATGAAACTCGGCCTGCGGCTTCTGATTGCCATGCGTATTTGTCTGCATCTACACGAATTTGATTGGCCTGGTTTTTAAGCTCCTGCAAAAACTCTTTTTCTTTGTTGGCTGCTCTTAGCTGGTAAATGCCATCCAATGTTTCAACTAGGCGGTTTTGAAAGCGCTCAAAAGATTGGTTTTCATGCTTTTTAAGGTGTTTTACCTTGCTTCCTAACTTGCGAGAGAAATAGATGACAATGGGGTTGACCAGCAGGATAAACAGACCTAACCGCCACTCTAACCACAACAGCACACCTGCAGTTCCTATCACGGTTAATAAGCTGACGATAAACTTGCTAAGGGTGCTCCCAATGAACTGATCGATGGTTTCGATGTCAGTGACTAGGTGGGAGTTGATGCCGCCACTGCCTCGGGTCTCATACTGGGATATAGAAATACGGCCCAGCTTTTCGAGCATGCGCACTCGCATCTTGTATGTGATGGTTTTTGAAACCAAAGTAAATTGTCGGCTTTGCCAGATGTTGAGGGCTTGGCTGGTGGCACGCATCACGACCACCATAAACAGGGTAAACATGATATAGCCAATGGCAGTTTGCCACTGCTGAGGCAGAACTGAGTTCATCATCGCCAGTCCTGAAGCTGGTTGGTCCAATAACACTTCGTCAACCATTAGTGGCATCAATAGTGGGATTGGCACACTGACTAAAGTGGCAGCAATTGCAATCAAGTTCGCCAGTATGAGCTTGTTTTTGTGTAATTTCGCTTGTGTTATCAGCCAACTCGGGCTAATAGTGTCTGAATACTGGGACATCGTTATGAGAATGAATCCTATTATTAGTTGGAGTGGGCATTTTACATGCTTCTTAAGGATTTAAAAGAAATGGATAAAACCAATTACAACACGCTTACCAAGCAAGTTATCGCACTGATTGAAGACGAAAAAGACCTGATTGCTAACTTATCTAATATTAGCGCAATTCTAAACATGGAGTTGGACCGCTTAAATTGGGTTGGCTTTTATTTAATGAAAGAAGATGAGCTTGTGCTCGGTCCATTCCAAGGCAAGCCCGCTTGTGTGAGAATTCCGGTTGGACGTGGTGTATGTGGAACAGCGGTTGCAACCAATAGTGTTCAACGCATACATGACGTTCACCAATTTGAAGGCCATATTGCTTGTGATGCTGCGAGCAATTCAGAAATCGTGATCCCTTTTTCGATCGGTAACGGGGTAGCTGGCGTACTAGATATCGACAGTCCAGAAGTGGGTCGGTTCGACCAAAATGATGAGGATGGGCTGGTTAGATTGATGAAAGAAGTGGAAAAGTTGCTCATTTCCCAAGCTAACAGCGATTAAATTGAGCCTTGGTTGTGGTTTTTTAAAGGTATGTCACTATAATAGCCAGAATTAATGACATGAACCCTCTGCGGAAAGGCCGCAATAACCAGGAATCCTCATGGAAAACACTGAAAAGTTAAAAAACAGCAAAGAAGTAATTGCATATATTGCTGAATGTTTCCCTAAGTGCTTTACTTTAGAAGGTGAAGCAAAGCCACTGAAAATTGGTATCTTTCAAGATCTTGCTGAGCGTCTAAGTGAAGACGAAAAAGTAAGTAAAACTCAGCTACGTGCTGCACTACGTCAGTACACTTCATCTTGGCGTTACCTACATGGTGTAAAACCTGGTGCGGTTCGTGTTGATTTGGATGGTAACGAGTGCGGTGTTCTTGAAGAAGAACATGTTGAACACGCAAAGACTGCATTAGCAGAAAGCAAGGCACGTGTTCAAGCTCGTCGCAAAGAGAAAGCACGTGAAGAAGCAAAAGCGAAGAAACCAGCAGCTAAAAAGCCAGCTCGTCCTTCTAAGCCAAAAGCTCAAAAACCAAAGAAAGAAGCGCCTGTAGAAACTCGTGCTCTTAATAACGATGAAATCACTATTGGTAACAAAGTGAACGTTAACATGGGCAAGGGAAATATGGCCGCTACGATTGTAGAAATTAATAAGGATGATGTACGCGTGCAACTCAATAACGGCCTACAGATGGTTGTTAAGGCGGAGCATCTGCGTGCATAAAGGAGATAATCCTACGCATGAAATGTCGTTCTAAACTGACACTGTTAGCTGCTAGCCTTTGGCTGGCAGCTTCAGCCCAAGCGGTTGAGCCTAAATACTCATCTGACGATCTTACCGCTCTGGTTCCTGAAGTGCAGCATGCTACTGCTGCAAAGCGAATCACCTCGCGCCTTACCCGTTCTCATTACAAGCATTTCAGTCTCAACGACGAGTTTTCTCAAGCGATGTTTGATCGCTACGTCGGGATGCTTGATTACAACCGCAATATTTTCACTGAAGCTGATATCGAACGTTTCTCTGCAGAGTCGACATTGCTCGATGATCAGCTGAAATCTGGCAGTAACTCTACTGCGTTTAAGCTTTACAATCTCGCTAATGAAAAACGCTTCGAGCAGTTTGCTTTTGCGCTTTCGTTGCTGGACAAAGAAATTACCTTCGATGCTGATGAGAGCATGACGGTGGATCGTAGTGAAGCGGCATGGCCAACTGACCAAGATGAAATTAACGAGCTTTGGCGAAAACGGGTCAAATACGATGCGTTAAACCTTAAGCTCACTGGTAAAGAGTGGCCTGAAATCAAAGAGATGCTGACCAAGCGTTACAACAACGCTATGAAACGCATCACTCAGACCAAAAGTGAAGATGTATTCCAGCTTTACATGAACGCCTTTGCTCGTGAAGTTGATCCGCATACCAGTTACTTGTCACCGCGCAGTGCAGAGCAATTCCAGTCTGAAATGAACCTTTCTTTGGAAGGCATTGGTGCTGTATTGCAAATGAGCGACGATTATACAGTGATCCGTTCTTTGGTCGCTGGTGGCCCTGCGGCTAAGAGCAAGCAGCTTAATGACGGCGACCGTATTATAGGTGTTGCGCAAGACAAAAAAGAGATGGTTGATATCATCGGCTGGCGTTTAGATGACGTGGTGCAACTGATCAAGGGACCTAAGGGTTCTAAAGTGCGTTTGCAGATTTTGCCAGAAGGTAAGGGTGCAAAAAGTTACGATGTAACCATTGTCCGCGATAAGATCCGCCTAGAAGACCGCGCTGTGAAGTCTGAAGTGATTGAGCAGGGTGGTAAGAAGATTGGTGTGCTAGAAGTACCTAGTTTCTATGTAGGTCTTTCAAAGGATACTGATGCATTAATCAACGAGCTTAAAGAGCAAAATGTTGACGGCATCGTGGTGGATTTGCGCAATAACGGCGGTGGTGCTTTAAGTGAAGCGACGGCGCTTTCTGGGTTATTCATCACCAGTGGTCCGATTGTTCAGGTACGTGATAGTTATGGCCGAATAGAGCAAAACAGTGATACTGCGGGTGAGATCAGTTACCAAGGTCCTTTGACCGTATTGATCAACCGTTACAGTGCGTCTGCGTCTGAGATTTTTGCTGCCGCAATGCAAGATTATGGCCGAGCGGTGGTTCTCGGCGAGAACTCATTCGGTAAAGGTACTGTTCAGCAACATCGTTCTTTAAACCAGATCTATGATTTGTTTGAGAAAGAATTGGGTTATGTCCAGTACACTATTCAAAAGTTCTACCGTGTAAATGGCGGCAGTACTCAAAATAAAGGCGTAGCACCGGATATTCCATTCCCAACGGCAATTGATCCAGATGAAACCGGTGAGAGTGTTGAAGATAACGCACTGCCTTGGGACATGATTGCAGCAGCGGAATACAGCCAAGTTGGCAATCAATCTAAGTTAATTGAAGCGTTAATTAAGAAGCACAATGAACGAATCTCAACCGATTTGGAATATCAGTTCATTGCAGAAGATATCCAGACTTATCAGCAAGAAAAAGAGCAAAACACGCTTTCTCTAAACGAAAAAGCTCGCAATAAAGAGCAAGAAGAAGCGGAAGCTAAACGCTTGGCTCGAATCAATAAGCGCCAAAAATTGGCAGGTCATGAGGAATTTAAGAGCCTCGATGATGTGCCAAAGGATTATGAAGCGCCGGATGCTTACTTAGACGAAGCTGTTGCCATCACCGTAGATATTGTCAATAAAAACAACGTGTAAAGCTGATGATTTTAAAAAGCGAGCCAAATGGCTCGCTTTTTTTGCAGGAAAAATAAATGTGATTTAGATCAAAAATTTGGAGTTAATTGATAACAGCACCTACGCTTAAAGAAAAGAGGGGTGGTTGTTATGCGAATGTTAATTCTGTTTTTGGCGATATTTACGCTAGGGGCTAAACAGGTAGATGTCCCAAAGAAGCCTGATCTTACTCAATTTAACCATCCTTTCTTGGTCGGTGACTGGTATATGTTTAATCCAGATCCGGTCAACAGCAACGAGAATTTTTTAGCCATTCGCTTGTCTTTGGAATCAAATTATCAGTTCACGATAGAAATCCAAAAGAAAGATCATAGTGTGGATTACTGGGAAGGGCGTTATGAAGCTGATGATACAACCCTTGTCCTCGGTCTAGATAGTGATACGCCTCAGCTTTACTATTACCACAATAACCATAACGCATTGAATCTTAATGGTGTAATGTTTCACAAAGGGCTTCCTGATGCCTTGGTTGGTTCTTGGACCAGTGAAACCTTGTTAGGTGATGACATTGCCGCTAGTGGCGTTAGTCAAATGGATCTAGAGCTGAAAGCTGACTTTGTGTTCTCATTTAGAGTAGTTTCTGACTCCGGCCTCGAAGCCATCCACGAAGGAATTTACATCATCGAAGATGACCGTATTGTGCTTATGTATCCTGATGGCGAACAAGCATCTAGGTATACTTTGTCAGACGGTCAATTGACTTTAGATAGCCAGAATTCGGATATGTATGCAGTTTTGAATCGAGTGAAGTAATCAGAACGCTAGATTTCTGTTTCTTAGCGAGTTTGTATATTATATAGGGCAGACTGACCAGCCAGAGCTCAAGTCAACAAAGCGAGTGTTTAGCACTCGCTTTGTTTTGTTTCATTTCATCGCAATCTGGGTCAGAACATATTGGTTTGGAACTTTATTAAGGATGCCAACCGATATTAGAAAGGAATATAAGGAAAATATAATGGCAGATAACCTACAAGCCAAATACCGTAAAGACTACCAGTCTCCTGATTTCACCATCAGTCACATAGATCTTACATTTGATCTTCAAGATACAGAAACACTGGTTACCGCCGTTTCGCAAGTTAAAAAATTAAAAGAGACTTCAACTTTAGTTCTTGATGGGGAAGAGCTTACTCTGAAATCAGTCAAGGTGGATGGCCAAGAGTGGAGTGACTTTGCTGCGACTGACACTCAGCTGTCTATTCATAATCTGCCAGACGAATGTGAACTGATAATTGAGACCTTGACGAATCCTAGTGCGAATACGGCATTGGAAGGATTATACAAATCTGGTGGTGCGTTTTGTACCCAGTGTGAAGCAGAAGGTTTTCGTCGAATCACTTATTACTTAGATCGCCCTGATGTATTAGCGATCTTTACGACGACGGTTATCGCCGAAGAAGCACAATATCCATTTCTGTTGAGTAATGGTAACCGAGTCGACGAAGGAAAGTTAGATAATGGCCGACATTGGGTTAAGTGGAATGACCCACATCCGAAACCAGCTTACTTGTTTGCTTTAGTCGCTGGCGAGTTTGATGTATTGAGAGATAGTTACACTACAGCTTCTGGCCGTGAGGTTGCTCTTGAGATTTTCGTTGATAAAGGCAATTTGGATCGTGCACCTCACGCCATGACATCACTCATCAACTCGATGAAATGGGATGAAGAGCGTTTCGGTTTAGAGTATGACCTAGATATCTACATGATCGTTGCGGTTGATTTCTTCAACATGGGTGCGATGGAGAATAAAGGTCTCAATGTTTTCAACTCCAAGTATGTTTTAGCAAACGATCAAACCGCAACAGATACTGATTACCTCGGCATTGAAGCGGTAATTGGCCACGAATATTTCCACAACTGGACCGGTAACCGAGTAACTTGTCGCGACTGGTTCCAACTGAGCCTTAAAGAAGGTTTGACTGTTTTTCGTGACCAAGAATTTTCGAGCGATTTAGGCTCACGTGCTGTTAATCGTATTAACAACGTTCGTATTATTCGCGGCCCTCAGTTCGCTGAAGATGCGAGCCCAATGGCTCACCCGATCCGCCCTGAGAAAGTGATTCAAATGAATAACTTCTACACCTTGACAGTGTATGAGAAAGGAAGTGAAGTGATTCGTATGATGCACACCTTGCTTGGTGAAGAGGGTTTCCAAAAAGGCATGAAGCTTTACTTTGAGCGTCATGACGGTACAGCCGCAACGTGCGAAGATTTTGTAGCAGCGATGGAAGATGCATCGGGTGTTGACCTGAAGCAATTCCGTTTATGGTATAGCCAGTCGGGTACACCGACGCTTACGGTGACAGACGCTTATGATCAAGAAGCGAAAACGTTCTCATTGACTGTGAAGCAGCACACACAAGCGACGGCTGATCAAAGTGAGAAACAAGCGTTACATATTCCTTTAGATATAGAGCTATATAACCAAGATGGTTCGGTTGTTGAGTTACAATGTAACGGTTCTCCAGTGGCCAATGTGCTTAACGTCACTGAATCTGAGCAGACGTTTGTTTTTGAAGGTATTACCAGTGCTCCCGTAGCTTCATTACTAAGAGAGTTTTCAGCACCTGTTCGTCTCGATTACCAATACAGTGACGATGACTTGATGTTCTTGATGGTCAATGCTCGCAATGAGTTCGCTCGCTGGGATGCAGGACAAATGCTTTTGGCGAAACACATTAAACTTAATGTGGATAGAGTACAGCAAGGTGATGACTTCGAATTACCAGAAGCGGTTGTTGATGCTTTCCGCGGCGTGCTACTGAGCGACAGCCTAGAACCGGCGTTCATCGCGGAAATGCTGACACTTCCAAGCGAGAATGAAGTTGCTGGTTGGTATAAGCCGGTTGACGTCGATGCGATCAATGTTGTTCTTGGATACTTTAAGCTAGTGTTTGCTGGAGAGTTGGAAGATGAGTTGTCAGCAACTTATCATTCATTGGCTCAAGAGAGTTACTCGGTTGAGCACCAAGCGATTGGTAAACGTGCGCTACGTAATGTTTGTCTTGCTTACTTAGCGAGAACAGATGCAGGTGAAAAACTTGTAAGCGAGCAGTATCAAAATGCCAATAACATGACCGATACCATGGCTGCCCTCGCAAGTGCAAACCAAGCGCAATTGAATTGCCGTGAGTCACTGATGACAGATTTTAGTGATAAGTGGAGTCATGATGGCTTGGTGATGGATAAGTGGTTTATGCAGCAAGGTACGAATCCAGCTGAAAATGTGCTGGAGGTTATCAAACAGTGCATGAGCCATGAAGCGTTCAGCATCAAGAACCCAAACCGAACTCGCAATCTAGTGGGCAGTTTCTTTGCTAGTAACCCAGTGAATTTCCATGCTATTGATGGTTCAGGGTATGAGTTTGCGGGTGAGATTTTGGCAGAGCTCAATAGCAGTAACCCACAAATGGCATCTCGCCTGATTGACCCTCTTTTGAAATATCGTAACTACGATGAAGAGCGTCAAAACTTGATGCGTGCTCAGTTAGAGAAGTTGTCTAAATTAGACAATCTAGCGTCAGATCTTTTCGAGAAGATCGAGAAGGCACTAGAACAGTAATATCCAGTATGAGAGTTTACCTAAGGGTAAACTCTCTTTTCGAGCCAAATCTTCCATGAACCAATATCACTTCAATTTAAACCTCGGTTACCAAGAGTTCTTACGCTATTACTCAGGTAGTGCTTCGACCGTTATCGTCTACACCGACCAAGGGCTCAAGCTGCAATTACCTGCGGCTAAATTTCGACCATTTCTTAGTCAAATAGGGGTAAAAGGTCGCTTCAGGTTAACAACTGACCAAAATAATAAGTTTGTAAAGTTAGAAGCACTGTAATCTGAAGAATTTCCAGCACTTTAAATAGGAATCTTAATCACAGATTCTGACATTTCTCTAAATGTGATGCTTAATTCAATTAACCTTTTTTAAATATTGCTTTTACAATAATAAGAAAGGTTAACAATAACAATGACAGCCACATTTGGAGTGCCTATGACCGCACGTGAAACCGTAGTGCCGGTACTACTCGAGAAAGTTTACCGCCTCATTGACGATAAACTTGAATCGACTCAATCCCCCTTTGTCACAAAGCTCGCTCAACATCTATTTGGAAACATCTCGCAAGATGATTTGGTGCAGCGTAATGAATCCGATCTTTATGGTGCCGTCGTTAGTCTTTGGCACCATATTCACGAAGTTTCTGCCGAAACGGCATCGGTTAGGGTCTTTAACCCAACCGTAAGCCATCATGGTTGGAAATCGACCCATACCATTGTTGAGATTGTTATCCCTGACAGTCCGTTTTTGGTGGATTCGATAAAAATGGCCTTGGTTCGCTTAGATCTGTCGAGCCATCTTATGTTGCACGGGCCAACCAAAGTGGCTCGCGACAAAGCTGGTGAAATCACGGAAGTGAACGGCGATAGTGGTGACGTATTGTCACTGTTTCACATCGAAGTTGATATGGTGACAGACAAACAGAAAATCGCTGAACTTAAAGGCGAGCTTGAAGCCATTCTTACCGATACTGGATTAGTAGTTAGAGATTGGAAGCCAATGGCGGCCAAACTCGAAGAGGTGATTGCCGAAGTAGAAGCGCAAAGAAATCATCTGCCTCTAGAGAAAGACCGCATTGAAGAAACCATCGCATTTCTTCGTTGGCTTGGCGATCACAACTTCACCTTCATGGGATACAAAGAGTATGACCTTGTTGCTGTGGAAGGGGATCACGAACTCAAGCCAACAGAGGATAAAGGCTTAGGCGTCTTTTCGGTAGATAACCGAATTAAGTCGGTTAAGCTGTCTGACTTGGCAGATTCAGCAAGACTAGAAGCTAAGAAACCATATCTACTGATTGTCACTAAAGGCAACACAGCCTCTCATATTCACCGTCCAGCTTATACCGATTACATCGGCATCAAGAAGATTGCCAAAAACGGCAAGGTGATCGGTGAGCATAGATTTAGTGGCCTTTACACCTCTGCGGTGTACAACCAAAGTGTTTCGAATATCCCGCTTATTCGTGAAAAAGTAGAACGAATTCTGGAGTCGAGTCATTACTTACCTGGCTCATACTCTTATAAGGCGTTGCACAACATTCTGGAGAACTTTCCGCGTGATGAGCTTCTGCAAGCTAGCGAAGATGAGTTGTTAGAAGTTGGCTCTGGTGTGGTTCAAATGCAAGATCGCGATATGTTGCGACTGTTTGTGCGTAAAGACCCGTTTGGCCGTTTCTTTAGTTGCATGGTTTATGTCACCAAAGAACGATACAACACCAACCTTCGTCACCAAACACAAAGAATTCTTGGTGAGTACTTCAATTCTGATCAAGAAGTCGAATTTACGACCTTCTTCTCTGAAAGTCCTCTCGCAAGAACCCATTACATCGTGCACGTTGAAAATAATAACGTAAACGTAAACGTAAAAGAGATAGAGCAAAACTTAATGGAAGTATCTTCATCTTGGGATGACCGATTGCAAGAAGCAATTATTGCTCACAACGGTGAAAGCACTGGTGTTGGGTTAGCAAAAGAGTACATGCAATCTTTCCCTCGATCATATAAAGAGGCGATCTTACCGGGATCGGCCGTTGCGGATATTCAACGTCTTGAATCGTTAGATGAAAACAACAAGTTGGGAATGTTGTTCTACAGACCGCAAGAAGAGAATGTCGACTCTAAAACAGTACACCTCAAGTTGTACCATAGAGATGAGCCTATCCATCTTTCTGATGTACTGCCAATCTTAGAAAACTTAGGATTGAGAGTGATTGGTGAATCACCGTATGAAGTTCAGAAGAGTAACGGCACCGTATACTGGATCCTTGATTTCTCTATGCTGCATGCCAGTGAACAGTCGGTGGATCTTCGAGAAGCAAGAGATCGTTTCCAGCAAGCTTTTGCTAACATCTGGCAAGGAGAATTAGAAAGTGATGGCTTCAATCGATTGGTATTGAGCGCAGGCTTAAGCGGTCGTGAAATTACTATCCTTCGTGCTTACGCACGTTATATGCGTCAAGTGGGCTTCCCATTTAGCCAATCCTATATTGAAGATACGCTAAGCCATCACCCAGATTTGGCGAAAGAGCTAGTAAGGCTGTTTTACAAGCGATTTGCTCCAAAGCATAAAGGAGCGAAGAAAAACCAGACTGAGATCATCAACAGACTGTATGAGAAGCTTGATGAGGTAGAGAGCTTAGATGATGATCGTATCATTCGTCGCTACATGGATATGATCTTAGCGACACTACGAACTAACTACTTCCAAAATGGTGAAGATGGTCAACCTAAACCTTGGCTGGCTCTCAAGCTAAAACCTACAGAAATTCCTGAGATCCCTCAGCCTGTGCCTGCCTACGAGATCTTTGTTTACGCACCAGATATTGAAGGTGTGCATTTGCGAGGTGGTAAAGTTGCTCGTGGCGGACTACGTTGGTCTGATAGACAAGAAGATTTCCGAACTGAAATTCTTGGTCTGGTGAAAGCGCAGCAAGTAAAAAATACCGTTATTGTACCTGTGGGCGCTAAAGGTGGTTTCGTTTGTAAGCGTCAGCACACTTTGCATGGCAGAGATGAAATCTTTGCGGAAGGCCAACGTTGTTATAAACGTTTCATCCGTGCGCTACTTGATGTCTCTGACAACATCATTGAAGGCGAACTGGTTCCGCCACAAAATGTGGTGAGACACGATGAAGACGATGCCTACCTAGTCGTTGCCGCGGATAAAGGGACGGCGACGTTCTCAGATCTTGCAAACTCAGTATCTGATGAATATAACTTCTGGCTGGGGGATGCATTTGCGTCTGGCGGCTCTAATGGTTATGACCATAAAGCGATGGGCATAACCGCCAAAGGTGGTTGGGAGTCGGTCAAACGCCACTTCCGAGAGATGGGCATTAACTGTCAAGAGACAGACTTTACCTGTATTGCAGTGGGTGATATGGCAGGGGATGTATTTGGTAATGGCATGTTGCTCTCCAAGCACATTCGATTGCAAGCGGCCTTTAACCACCTACACATCTTTATCGATCCAAACCCAGATTCGGCGAGCAGTTGGATTGAAAGAGATCGACTATTCAAGCTGCCACGATCCAGTTGGGAAGACTATGACAGTAAATTGATCTCAAAAGGTGGTGGGATCTTCTCTCGAAGAGCGAAGTCGATCGACCTCACTCCAGAGATCCAAAAAATGATCGGCACACGCAAATCATCTATGCCGCCTAACGATTTGATCAAAGCACTGCTTAAGATGGAAGTTGATCTGCTTTGGAATGGCGGTATTGGTACTTACGTTAAAGCATCTACCGAGTCACATACGGATGTTGGTGACCGCGCTAATGATGTTTTACGTATTGATGGCTGTGACCTCAATGCCAAGGTGGTTGGTGAGGGCGGTAACTTAGGGATGACTCAGCTTGGCCGTGTAGAGTATGCTTTGAAGGGTGGTCGTGTTAACACGGACTTCGTGGACAATGTTGGTGGTGTAGATTGTTCGGACAATGAAGTTAACATCAAGATCTTCCTCAATAGCCTTGTAGCCAATGGAGACTTGACGGTAAAACAGCGCAACCAAATTCTCGATAAGATGGAAGATGAGGTTGGTGAAATTGTACTTCATGATGCTTACTGCCAAGCCGAGTCGATTTCCGTAAGTGAGCAACGAGGATCTGAGTTAGTTAAAGAACAGATCCGCTTCATTCATACGCTTGAAAAAGCAGGGCATTTGGATCGTGCGCTTGAGTACATTCCTGATGATGAAACGTTACTGGAACGTGAAAAACGTGGGCTTGCTCTGACACGACCTGAGGTCTCAGTCTTGGTCGCCTATGGAAAAATGGTATTAAAAGAGCAGTTAGCGGTTGATGCGATAGCGAATGATGAGTTCCACTCGAAAATGCTGGTGGAATACTTCCCATCTGAGTTACGACGTAACTATTTAGCGCAAATGGATAATCATCCACTTCGTACCGAAATTATCGCTACATGTCTTGCCAATCAGATGGTTAATGAAATGGGCTGTAATTTTGTCACCCGTTTGCAAGAAGAGACTGGGGCATCGGTTGTTGATATCGCCAATGCATATTCTGCGGCAAGGTCAATCTTTGATCTCGGTGATATCTTAAATAGTATTCGAAGCTTTGATAATCAGGCATCAACAACAGCCCAGTACTCTTTAATGTACACCATACGTCGTACTTTACGTCGATTGTCTCGCTGGCTACTGAGAAACCGCTCAAATCGTTACACGGTAACAGAGTTAATCAATATCTATCATGATGATTCACAAGAGATAATGAATAGCTTGGACGATCTTTTGGTTGCGGAAGAAGTGGCAGAGCATAACGCACAAGCAGATGTCTGGATCGAACAGGGTATCGATCGTAAAGTCGCCAATTATGTTGCTCGTTTGTCGAGCCTGTTGTCGGCACTGGATATATCTACAGTATCCCGTGAAGCTGGCAAATCTGTTCAACAAGCAGCCAAAATGTACTTCACTTTGGGAGATAGACTATCTCTACATTGGTTCTTGAAGCAGATTAACCAGCAAGCGGTAGATAATAACTGGCAAGCATTGGCTCGCTCGACCTTTAGAGAAGATCTGGATTGGCAACAAAAGCTATTGACGGCTCAAGTATTGAGTTGCCAGTGTACCGAAGAAGCCTTTGATGTTAATGAGGCCCTTGATCAATGGGTTACCAATAATGAGTCATCGCTTGAGAGGTGGGATAATATTCTTAATGAGTTTAAAGTCGGTTCTGTGCATGAATTTGCTAAATTCTCGGTCGCATTAAGGGAATTGGCACTTTTAAATTTAAATTGCGCCGCAAATGAGTAATAATATCGCCCCGTTTATCGGGGCTTTTTTCTTTCGGAGGCACAATGCTTTACCGTCTTGCCAGAGCTGGCATCTTCCAACTGGATCCTGAAAAAGCGCATGACTTAGCCATGCAAAATTTCAAGCGATTCACAGGCACACCAATTGATCTATTTTATCGCCAACAACTACCTAATCGTCCGGTTGAGTGTATGGGCATTACTTTTAAAAACCCAGTCGGCTTGGCCGCAGGCCTAGATAAAGATGGCGAATGTATCGATGCATTCGGTGCTATGGGTTTTGGTTTTGTTGAAGTGGGTACTGTGACACCACGTCCTCAGCCGGGAAATGAGCAGCCACGCCTTTTTCGTCTGGTTGAAGCTGAAGGCATCATCAATCGCATGGGCTTTAACAACAAAGGTGTCGACAATCTTGTCGAGAACGTTAAGAAAGCCAATTATGACGGTGTTATCGGTATTAATATCGGTAAGAACAAAGACACACCTATTGAACAGGGTAATGAAGACTACTTGATCTGTATGGAGAAAGTTTATCAGTACGCTGGTTACATAGCGGTGAATATCTCTTCTCCAAACACGCCAGGGTTACGAACGCTTCAATATGGTGAAGCGCTCGACTCACTACTGTCTGACCTTAAAGCGAAACAAGCCGAATTAGAGCTCAAGCATGGTAAATATGTTCCAGTGGCACTGAAAATAGCCCCTGACTTGAGCGACGATGAGCTTAAACAGATTTGCGATTCGTTACTGCGTAACAAAATTGATGGTGTCATCGCAACCAATACAACACTGGATCGTTCTTTGGTTGAGGGTATGAAACACGCCAATGAAGCTGGTGGCCTAAGTGGTCGTCCTGTCCAGTCCCGTAGTACGGAAGTTGTGCGTAAACTTCACGAACACCTTGGTGATGAACTCCCAATTATTGGTGTTGGTGGTATTGACTCTTATGTGGCAGCCAAAGAAAAAATGATGGCTGGGGCAAAATTGGTTCAAGTTTATTCAGGCTTCATTTATCAAGGGCCTGGTCTGGTTAGAGATATCGTTAAGAATCTCTAATAATTGAGCTTTTGTTAGTACAAAATCTGATGTTTGTAAGTAATTGAAAAGGGGAGATTTCCCCTTTTTTTTTGTCGATCGCTTTGTAGAATTACATTCAAACGGGGTTAGTAGCTAAGTTTTCACTGACTCAACTTGTATGAATTACTCCAGAGACGATGCCATGCTAAAACCAGATAACAGTTGGAATTGGTCGTTCGATAGCAAGGAACAGGCACTCAAACTCAATATGGAATTCAATGGAAAGAACTATGGGTACTCCCCAAAAATTCCTTCTCGAATGCTTGTTGATGAAGCTTTTACTGCAGATGAATTTACGGTAGAAGATGCTGCTAACTTTGACGAATTTCAAGACGCTATCAGTACGCTTAATATCCATCCACACCATCAAGATGAGCTAGCACTTGTTTGTCTTTGTGTTCAACGTTTTCATAAACCTAGCCAACCTAAAAGCTGGTACTTTGATTATCAAGGTGAAGGGTACACGCCAAGCGTTGGTGAGTTCGTATGCCTTAAGAATGGATACAATCAATCTCATGGCCTATTTATCGTGGTAGAAGCGGGTGATAGTGCTTCGGTTTGTGTCAGTGCAGATCTCAATGGTTTTGTATTAAATGATAGCAAAGTCCTTGCCTTTGGACAGAACATTAAAGTCATGCACGACCGCATGGTAAAAGCAGATTTCGCATCAGAATTTCTACCTGTTGCAATGGTTGGCTAAGCCATAAATTAGCCATTCCCTAAAACGTTCCTTTCGGCCAGCTGGATAAGCTGGCCTTTTTTTGCTCAAAGTTTGCCAATTCCAGTCCGTTTTATTGTATCAGTGGTGCGATTTTAGTCCCAAATTGAGCTAAATTTACGCTCAATTTTTCTCTTGTTGGTTCCATTTCAAGCGGTCAATCTGCCATTTATTCCCTGTTTTTATCTTAAATGTAACCCAATTACACCTTTGAAGCACCTCTGGTATATACCAAAATGCGAGTGAATAAATATGCCTTTGAGTGGCGGATGGTAATAAAATCAATGGATACAGTGTGGATAAGTGCTCACTTACTAACATCGAAGCGAGTTTTACTTGAGCAGAGAGAATTTTGGTCGGAGATGACTAGAAATGAATCAATCAGTGGTTTAGCGGTAAAAAACTTTTTTTATTACTCAGAATTCAACGGATGTTTAGGTATAATCGAGACCATTTTTATAAACGTAAGACCAGTATGAACCAGTATCTAGCCGTAACATCCAACGGTTTGGAGAACTTGTTAGTAGACGAGCTCACCAAACTAGGCATTGAGAATCCAAAACCTGTACAAGCAGGGGTGAAATTTAAAGCAGACAATGCACAGATCTACCGTTGTTGTTTATGGAGTCGTTTGGCATCGCGCTTTGTAAAAGTGCTGGCAGAATTCACCTGCCAAGACGATATGGATCTCTACTTGTCTGCGACTGCAATCAACTGGCCTGAACATTTCAAAGCGACCAAGCGTCTAGTGGTTGACTTTAACGGTACTAACCGTGAAATCCGTAACAGTCAGTACGGTGCACTTAAAGTTAAAGATGCCATTGTCGACTGCTTTACTAAGAAAGACCTGCCTCGTCCATCGATCGACAAAGATCGTCCAGATCTTCGAGTGCATGTTCGTTTGCATCGTGATAAAGCGTTACTAGGTATCGATATGGTAGGTAGCGGTCTTCACCAACGTGGTTACCGTACAGAAGCAGGTCGCGCACCTTTACGTGAAACGCTAGCGGCGTCAATCGTGCTGCGTAGTGGTTGGCAAGCTGACAAACCACTGCTAGACCCTATGTGTGGTTCAGGTACGCTGCTTATTGAAGCTGCGATGATTGCGGCCAATATGGCACCAGGCGTTAAGCGCAAGCAGTGGGGCTTTGAAGCCCTAAATGATTTTGAACCAGAAACATGGGCTGAGATTAAGTCTGAGGCTAGTGTTCAAGCACGTCGTGGTCTTAACAAACTAGAGACTCGTTTCTACGGCTTCGATAGTGATAAGTACGTGCTTAAGACCGCTCGTGAGAATGCTAAGCGTGCCGGTGTTGATCACCTAGTTACCTTTGAGATGGGTGATGCGGCTAAAGTGACTCGTCCTAAAGAGTTCGAGCAGGGTACTATCATATGTAACCCTCCTTACGGTGAGCGTCTAGGGACTGAGCCTGGTCTAATTGCGCTATACACAGCGTTTGGTGGCCAGCTTAAGTCAGAATTTGGTGGCTGCAACGCATCTATCTTCTCTTCATCGGATGAACTGTTAGCTTGTCTGCGTATGCGTGCAGATAAGCAGTACAAGGTCAATAACGGTGCGTTACAATGTCACCAAAAGAACTATTCCATCTCTGAGCGCTCAGCAGACGCAAAAGCTGCTGAAGCCGTGATCGCCCCAGATTTTGCTAATCGCCTTAAAAAGAACCTAAACAAGCTAGGTAAGTGGGCGAAGAAAGAAGGTCTGGATGCATACCGTGTGTATGATGCCGATCTTCCTGAATACAACGCTGCTATCGATGTTTATCAAGATCATCTGGTTATCCAAGAATATGCTGCGCCTAAGAGTATCCCTGAAGAGACTACTAAGCGCCGTCTAACGGATATGATCCGTGCTTCGATTCAGGTAACAGGCGTTGATGCTAACAATGTAGTGCTAAAAGTACGTGAACGTAAGAAAGGCTCAAGCCAATATCAGAAACTTAGCCAAGATTCTGAGTACATGTTGGTGACCGAATACGGTGTACAGCTACTGGTTAACTTGCATGACTACCTAGATACTGGCCTGTTCCTCGATCACAAGCTCACTCGTCGCAAGCTAGGCCAAATGGCTGGCGGAAAAGACTTCTTGAACTTGTTCTCTTACACAGGTTCTGCAACGGTACATGCAGCTGCTGGTGGCGCGAAGTCTACAACCACGGTTGATATGTCTAAGACTTACCTAAACTGGGCGCAAGAGAACCTGAAGGTGAATGGCCTTGATGGTACCGAGCACCAGTTTATTCAAGCAGACTGTCTACAGTGGTTAGAGCAGGCGGATGGTAGCTACGATCTAATCTTTATCGATCCACCAACATTCTCGAACTCTAAGCGTATGGAGCAGAGCTTCGACGTGCAGCGTGACCACATCCAGCTGATGCGTAACCTTAAGCGTCTGCTGCGTGAAGGTGGTGAAATCGTATTCTCAAACAACAAACGTCACTTCAAAATGGATTTGGAGAAACTTGAAGCGCTTGGTCTAAAAGCTGAAAACATCTCAGCTAAGACACTTCCGCAAGACTTCTCGCGCAATAAACAGATTCATAACTGTTGGGTGATCACACACAAAGGATAATTTGTGATTCAACTTTTTAGTACGGAAGGGTGCCATCTATGCGAGATGGCACTTTCGCTAACAGAGCAGCTTGGTATCAAAGAACAGGTCCAAGTTGTTGATATTGCATTCGACGACGAGCTATTTTCACGTTACGGCGTCACTATTCCTGTTCTTGAATATCAAGGGAATGAGCTGTTCTGGCCCTTTGATTCTTCTCAACTTCAACAATGGCTAACGCAACATGGCATTAATCACCATTCATAACGGTCAGCTGGCATTCGGTGACCATCCGCTTCTCGACAAAACAGACTTTGCACTTCAAGAAAACGAACGTGTTTGTCTGGTAGGCCGTAACGGCGCAGGCAAATCAACCCTGATGAAGGTGCTTGCGGGTGACATCATTATGGATGATGGCAAGATGCAGGTAACTCAAGATGTTGTTGTTTCTCGTCTAGAGCAAGATCCACCACGTTCAGAGACAGGTACGGTATTTGAGTACGTGTCAGAAGGCTTGGCAGAGATTGGTGAACAGCTCAAGATCTACAATGATCTGCTTGATCTTGTTGCTGTAGACCCATCGGAAAAGAATATTAACCGTTTGGCTAAGACTCAGGAGCAGCTTGAGCATAATGGTGCTTGGCGCTTTGAAGACCGCATTAAGAACGTATTAGCGGCGCTTAAGCTAGATGGCCATACAAAACTTAGCGACCTTTCTGGTGGCTGGCAGCGTAAAGCGGCTCTTGCTCGTGCGCTGGCAAACGATCCTGATGTGCTGCTTCTTGATGAGCCAACTAACCACTTGGATGTGACAACTATCGAGTGGCTGGAGACTTTCCTAAAAGATTTTCGTGGTTCTATTATCTTTATTTCGCACGATCGCTCGTTTATTAAATCGATGGCGACTCGTATTGTTGATCTAGATCGCGGCCAACTGGTGAGCTTCCCAGGGGATTATGAGAACTATCTTATCGAGAAAGAAGAGCTGCTGCGTGTTGAAGAGATGCAGAACGCTGAGTTTGACAAGAAGCTAGCTCAAGAAGAAGTTTGGATTCGCCAAGGTATTAAAGCGCGCCGTACTCGTAATGAAGGCCGTGTGCGAGCGCTTAAAGCACTACGTAGGGAACGCTCAGAACGTCGTGAAGTTCAAGGCAAGGCCAAAATCGCTGTCGACGATGCGGCTCGTTCAGGCAAGATTGTATTTGAAGCTGAGAATGTCAGCTTTAAGTTTGATGGCGAGACCATAGTCGATAACTTCTCATTTAATGTGATGCGCGGTGACCGAATTGCACTTATTGGCCCGAATGGTTGCGGTAAGTCGACGCTGTTAAAACTTATGCTTGGTTCATTAGAAGCAGATTCAGGTCGCCTACATTGCGGTACTAAGCTAGAAGTCGCTTATTTTGATCAGTACCGCGAGCTATTGGACCCAGAAAAGACCGTAATCGATAACCTAGCCGATGGTAAGCAAGAGGTGATGGTAGGTGGACGTCAACGTCACGCCTTGAGCTACCTTCAAGATTTTCTGTTTGCTCCTAAACGTGCTCGTACCCCGGTAAAAGCACTGTCGGGTGGTGAAAAGAACCGATTACTATTAGCTCGTATTTTGCTCAAACCGAATAACTTATTGGTGCTAGATGAACCAACCAACGATCTAGACATCGAAACTTTGGAACTTTTGGAAGAATTGCTTGCCAATTATCAGGGTACGTTACTTCTTGTGAGTCACGATCGAGAGTTTGTAGACAATACGGTCACGACCAGTTGGATTTTCGAAGGCAACGGAAAGATCGAAGAGTTTGTTGGTGGTTACCATGATGCTCAGCAACAGCGAGCACAGGTTCAGGCTTCAAGACAGGTCGAAAAGCCAGCAAAACCTACTAAACAAGTTGAGGAAACTCCCAAAACAACGCAAGAGCGAGCTAAACCGAAAAAGTTATCGTATAAGCTACAACGAGAACTCGAGGCGCTTCCTCAAAAACTTGAAGAATTAGAGTCAAAAATTGAAGAGCTTCAAGCTCAGGTAAATACACCAGACTTCTTTAGCAAGTCAGTATCGGAAACGCAGCCAGTTCTTGATGAACTCGCCGCTGCTGAGCAGGAGCTAGAAGTTGCATTCGAGCGCTGGGAAGAGCTTGAGGCAATGCAATAGGATTAAGAATCAATGATAAGTAGTAAATTTAAGCTATCGTCGCTAGCGATAGCTGTTGCAGCGTCGACAGGGGCACATGCGGCGCTGTACAACGTTGAGATCGTTAATGACACCAATAATTTGGGTATTGGTGGTCCGATCGCTGAGGTTACGCAAACGGACTGTTTTACCGAAGAATGTAGCGCACCATACGCAGAGCCAGAAGTTGCCAACCTAGGTCAACTAGGGGAGTCAGGCCAGTTTATTGACAACGAGATTGATTTCCAAACCGATACACGTTTTCGATCTGTGACAGACAGTAATATTCGCAGTCACTATGAGAACTTTTGTGATTATCAGTACAAATATAAAACTTGTGATGCTTGGGCAAGTCGCATGTTCGATGGGACAGACGGGTCGGGTGGTGTAAACCGAATCGTTAACTCCTTCACTTGGCCTGGTGGGTTCACTGAAGACAATATAAATACCAAGAGTTTTACCGGAAACGGTAGGTTTTCACTAGTTACGTCAAGAACAGTGGACAACGGTAATCTATTTTCTCCTTTGGCTGATACCAACGAGATATCGGCGACTTCTATTGCTGCAGACGGTACAATTATTGGTAATACTGCGAGTGGCTATGAAGTCGTTTCTTCAAGCAATTATAGCCGTTTGTTCAAGAGCCGAGGTTTCTTTTCTGGTGCTGCGGGTAGTGGCGTTCTAGACACATATAAGCAGGTGACAACTGGTGGTGCAACAAGTGACATTGTCACTCGCATGGGCCCAACTCGTGCATTCGACAGCTTTACATACGATTCAGCGACTTATATCGTTGGTTCTTCAGCAGTGTCGACTTACCACGTGCCAGATGGTTGTAGTATAAGCGGTGACACACCGTGGTTGTCTCAGAGCTGTCAAAACGTTGAATTTAATAACAAGGCGACACTTTGGAAAGTAAGTGGTACTACTGTCGATTCGGCCAATTATGTTGCTGACTGGGCTGGTGGTTTCAACGGGACATCGGATAGTCAATCAGTGCAATCTTCGGTTCGAGGCGCTGCAGTAGCATCCACAGGTACTTATGCAGGCAAGCCGGTACTCGTTGGTTATGATGTATATAATTACAGCTCAGATCCAATGCCTCAAGCGACCGTTTATTTGCCAATTTCTGATAGTAACGGAAATTTTGTGATTGATGCTGATAAGAAGTGGTCACCTAAAGTTGTCGCTGGTACTGAACTTCGTCAAAGCAACGATTGGCTATATAGCAACTCAATCGCCAATGATATTAATGACAAGATGATTGTGATTGGTAGCAGTAAGCGCGGTAGTTTTGACTACAAGGTATCTAAATCAGACGTCCCATCTCAAAATGGTTCACGTAACAACCGAGTTTGGGTTGCGTCCGCTGCCAACGGTAATCCCACTGCCACTTATTTAGAAGACACAGTGTTCTTTAATGGTGCAGGTGGTGAGATGCGCTCAATCAACAACCAAAACCTGATCGTCGGTAAAGTGCATGCGGAAAGCCACCGTGAGGTAGACGGAAAAATGCGCCGTGAACGCGGATTTATTACTCCTGTACCATCTTCTTTAGGTGGTAGCGATAGCACTGTTATTACACGCAGCTGGTGGCTTGATGACCTAACAAATGGTGGTACTCAATCAAGCAACAATAACCAGTTCCGTGTTATTGATGCGAATGACATCAATGATGCGGGTATCATCAGTGCAACATCTCTGTATTGTCCAGGTGGGTATAAGTCTACAAGCCATAACTCACAATGCTCTACAACAGAACAAATTGTGGCTGTTAAGCTGACACCGATCAACGGCGCAACAACTGACGATATTTCAACACGTTCCTATGATCAAGAGCCGGTAACACGTCAGGGAGCGGGCCTCGGTTGGTTATTGATAGCAGGTCTAGCACTTTTCGGTATTCGCCGTAAATAGAAATTTTGTAAAATTTAGTAGGATTAGGCATGGCTTCACAGATCGTGAGTCATGCCTTTTTTGTCTCTTGAGGATCTTCGGCTTTTGTACAATTCTTAATAGCGGAGTCATAAAAACTCCATCTTAGATTAATAATCGTATATTACGGAAAATCTGAATGTATGAGGAACGTACTATGAAGAGACAGAAGCGTGATCGCCTAGAACGAGCTCAAAACCAAGGTTACAAAGCAGGCTTAAATGGCCGCTCACAGGAGACATGTCCTTACCAACAAATGGATGCGAAATCGTACTGGCTAGGTGGTTGGCGTGATGCCAGAGAAGACAAACAAGCTGGTCTCTATAAATAACCCATACACAAATAATCTGAGGAGGACCCCACAACGATGTGGGGTCAAATTTTACCACTCTAACGCACTATAACTAAATTTATGCGGTAAGAAAAAAGCAGTACGAAATCGCACTGCTTTGATAAATTCTCTATTAAAAAGAAGAGGTGTCTTGGAACAGACCTACTTTAAGATCTTTAGCAACGTAAATCTCTTTACCATCCACTAGAACACGGCCATCAGCAAGACCCATTACTAGTTTGCGGTTAACAACGCGCTTCATTTGGATCTCATAAGTTACTTTCTTTGCCGTAGGTAGGATTTGGCCAGTGAACTTAACTTCGCCAACACCTAGAGCTCGACCTTTACCTTCGCCGCCAATCCAACCTAGGAAGAAGCCAACAAGTTGCCACATAGCATCTAGGCCTAGGCAGCCAGGCATTACTGGGTCACCAGGGAAGTGGCAGTCAAAAAACCAAAGATCAGGAGTGATATCTAACTCAGCAATGATAAGACCTTTACCGTGATCACCTTCCGTTTCAGACATTTTGGTGATGCGATCCATCATCAACATGTTTGGTGCAGGTAGTTGAGGGCGGCCAGGGCCAAATAGTTCACCTTGGCTAGAAGCTAGTAGGTCTTCGCGCGTGTATGAATCACGTTTGTTTTGCATTTTTTAGTACTCCAAAATTTTATAGTTCGCATGTTAGTGAACACGTGTAAGCTTAACAAGTCGGATCAGTTATGGTCAAACCACTGTTTTATTCTATCAATCAGGCGATTAGGTTGTGCATCGCGCTCAAACTCATCTATGCGGTTAGCAATACGGTTGAGTAGCGTGTCTTCTTCTTCGCCACGCAGAGGTTTGCCCATTAGAAGGGGGATGGCATCGTCAACAGTCTCTGCTGACCAAAGGTGAAATTGACCCGTCTTGATCGCTTCAATAACATCGTCATGAAGCGCTAAGTGTTTTAAGTTTGTTTGAGGAAGGATCACGCCTTGCTCTCCGGTAAGCCCTTGGTGCTGGCATACGTGGAAAAAGCCTTCGATTTTTTCATTGAGTCCACCTACCGCTTGGATACGACCAAACTGGTCCACGGCACCAGTCACGGCGATTTGCTGGTTAATTGGCTGTTCTGAAAGTGCGCTGACCAGACAACAAAGTTCTGCTAAAGATGCGCTGTCACCGTCTACTTCACAGTAAGATTGCTCAAATACAATAGATGCAGAGTAGGGAAGAGGCTCATCAAGGTTCATCGCACTGCTCAAGAAAGCCTGCATGATCATCATACCTTTAGCGTGGAGGTTACCACCAAGGTCAGCTTTGCGTTCAACGTCTGAAATGTCACCGTCACCAAAATGAATAACGCAAGAAATTCGCGCTGGTTCACCATAAGAGATAGGGTGCCCTGGAATATCGACAACCGTCAGACCATTTACCTGACCAACTTGTTCACCTTTGGTTTCAATGATGACTTGCCCATCTAGAATGTCGTCAACGGCTCTAAGCGTTAGGTAAGATTCACGATAGTACTTTTGCTCTATGGCTTGTTTAACACCGTTTTGAGTGATGGTGCTTTCGCTAGATTCGATCGCTGCTTCTGCAAGTAATGCGTTATACCAAAGTAAGCACAGAGGTGCGACACGTTGATCTTCGCTTTCACGAGCTCCGGCCGCCAAGACAGTTTCTAGGGCTGCAGATTCTAGTGGAACAAGACTAAACCTTTCTGTTAGCCACTGCAGGTAGCCCAGGTAGTTTGGCAATGTTTTACCATCAAGTTTATATTCAAGCTCGATTTCACTGAACATGCTAAACCCAGTGGTAAAGTCATGGTCAAAATACTCTAGATCACCCATTTGAGTTCTATCACCGACAACGATCAGTTTTACTTGGTAGTTTTGCTTAGGCGGTGTAGGGCATAACTGCTTGTCATTAACGTTGATAGCCTCCACGGCTTCACCTAACAGTGCTGACTTTAGTAGGCTCCAACACCTTGGGTTGGCAAGCAGCATGTTTGCTGAGACGACGAGATAACCCGATTCTGCTTGTTGCAGGTAACCTGGGCTGATCGCTTTAATTTCTCCAGAGTCCAGTTGGTAACGCCCAAAAAGGTTATCTACCGATAAGCTCTCAATTCGAACAACGGGCTTGTTACACTCTTTAAGTGACTCACAGATCAGTTGCCTATAAATGGCATTGTCTGGAGCATTGACCAATAGCACTCGAGTTAAACTATCTAAAGCATCAAATTTGCTTAGCGCTGCTCCAAGCCTCGGTTGCATTTCGATAAATGAACGAGGGGATGTATTAGCGTAGTTATCTAAAATCGATTGAAACTCTGAGTATTGGGGGGTCGCTGCGCGCCAGTCTTGCTGCATTGTGTAGGCTTAAGATCGTTGAAAAGAGGCAAAGTATATAGAAGTTTAGGCTAGGGGAATAGTTTTATCTAAATGATTGATTTTAGGATTTGTGATCTCACAAAGATTGTTTTTTCACCACATCTGGGTTACGCTGTCACTGTGACGGGGCTAATAACGTGAATCTATAATGAAATATCAGCAATTAGAAAACTTAGAGTGTGGTTGGAAGTGGCAGTACTTAGTGAAAAAACACAAAGATGGTGAAGCTATCACTCGTTACATCGATACCAGCGAAGCTGACGCTGCAGTCGAAGCATTAAAACGTATCGAACACGAGCCAGTGCTAGTCTTAGACTGGATTGAAGAGCACATGGCAGAAACTCTCGATACCAAAATGAAGCAGGCAATACGTGCTAAACGGAAACGTCACTTCAATGCAGAGCAAGTCCACACCAAGAAAAAGTCTATCGACCTTGATTACAGAGTGTGGGAAAAGCTATCACAGCGATCTCATGAATTAGGTTGTACTTTGTCTGAGGCGATTGAGTATCTCTTGTCTGAAGCATCTAGAAGCGAGAAGGCGAGTAAAACGGTCACAAGCCTTAAAGAAGATTTGAGTAAGTTGCTTTCAGATTAGGAGTGTTTATGCTTTGGGTCTTACTAGTCGCAATTGTCGTTGTTATTTGGTTAGTCGGTGTTGATAGACCTGTTCTCAAGGTAACCTTTGAGGAAGGTAAGATCACCAGTTTTAAAGGTCATTTCCCGCCAGCATTTAAGCATAATTGCCACGACATTGGTCAGCGTAGCTCGGTTACTGGCGAGTTTAAAGTTTATAACACTCGTAATGGCGCTAAACTAAAGTTTTCTAAGGCCATTCCAAATTCTGTGCAACAGAGAATTCGCAATGTCTTTCCGCATCAAGGATTTAAAAATGATAAATCCAAACGTCGAGCATAGCTTACTTAGTGTGAGCGTCTGACTGAGTCTCTGAGAGCTATCATCAATCAGTAAGTAATTGATAGCTCATACATTTCATCCTTCCGCCAATTTCTTCTCAATAACCATCTAGCTTTATACATTGGTTCCCAAAAACGTGCATAGTAGATCGATACCTTCACGATAGAGACTGAGTATGCCAAAAACTCTACTTTTACTTGCCATTTTATTAAGCGCAGCATCGGTTCAAGCCGACGATACAGAATTCTATGAAGTCGCTCGTTCAATTAAGTCAAAGGTTTTAAAGAAAGTCAGCAAATCTGAAGCAAGTGGCTTCTGCGATCTTATGATTGAGCTCAGACACAGAGAAAATTACGCTCGAATAGTATCCGTGAAAGCCACAGGAAGCTACGAGCTATGTAAAGTTTCAAAGAGTGCGCTGAAGAAGAACCAAAAGTTCAAATATGACGAACCGGAAAAGTACATACGTATCCATGTTGAAAACTAACGCTTTAAAGTGATTGATTTCAGAACCACTTATAGTCATCAACATATTTGGCAACTACTTGGTTCAATAAAATAAGAGATTGGTAGCTCGTACCTCAAAAGCAGAGTCAAAGTGGCACAATGAATATAGATTAATTGTCAGCGTAGCTGAGTCGCTTGAGTTAGATGTAGATTAAGTTGCGCTGGCAATTGTCGCAGAGCCTTACAAGAACAAACGATTCACCGAGAAGTTAAAAGTGGTTGGTAGATGAGCATGAACGTGTCAGGCCAGCATAGTCAGAAAGTTAATCGTTTGAGTTGATTGACTTATTAGCTTTGTTATAACAATCTCGGTGCGCATTATGTATATTATGTTAAATTAAGCACACGTCAGTGTGAAATATACAACTCTTCATGACCCCTACACCACATTTCTAGGCAATTTAACCATAATTAGATTTACCATAAAATAGCTAATAATCATTACTTTAATCATAGATTAAGTTCTGACTATTAGCTTCTAGAGACTCTAAGGTTTCTTTTAGTGTATTGAGCCTTACTGGCTTGGCGATGAATTTGTTCATGCCTGAATCAAAGCATCGTTGTTGGTCCGCTTCTGTGGTGTGTGCCGTTAAAGCAACGATTGGGATCTGGTTGTTTATTTCACGGATTTTTAATGTGGATTCAATACCATCCATCACTGGCATAGAGATGTCCATTAGGATCAGATCAAACGTATTTTCTTGCTGCATCAAATTGAGCGCTTCTGCGCCATTGTTAGCAACTGTGGCATGATGGCCTAATCGTGCCAGAAGCAATTCAAGAACTTTTTGGTTGGTTTCACAGTCTTCGGCGACCAAAATGTTTTTGGATGCGATTGGTTGCTTTGTCGTACTCTGGCAATTAAGCGTGTCTACTTGTTGAACCTTAGCTGGGATTGTGACTAAGAATTGACTGCCTTGACCGTACTTGCTTTCGATATTTAGGCTTCCACCCATGAGCTCTACTAACTTATTTACGATGGATAACCCTAATCCAACACCACCAAAAATTCGTGTGCTACTTGCATCTACCTGACGAAAAGGCTTTGTTATTTCAGTGAGTTGAGAACAGTCGATACCAATTCCGGTATCAGTTACTGAAAGTGACAACGTCTCGTTTTCATGTCCTATCTCGACATTAACTTCACCACGATGGGTAAATTTAATCGCATTGCTGACTAGGTTGAACAGTATCTGAGTTGTACGGCTTGTGTCTAACATTAGCCCGTTTGGTAGGTCCTTAGCTAACGTTAGACGTAGACTTATGCCTTTGTTCTCTGCTCTTTGCTCAAAGTGATGCAAACATTTTGTGACGGTGTCACTCAAGTTGGTTGGCTTCAATACTAACTGTACATTGCCCGACTCCACTTGCGACAAGTCTAAAATATCGCTGATAATGACCAACAACAGTTCTGCAGAAGATTCCATTTGGTTGAGTTTGGCCAAAATGTCTTCCGAGCTGGATTCGAGCTTAAGATCGTCGATGAGTGCCAGTACCGCATTTAGTGGAGTTCTAACTTCATGACTCATGGTTGCAAGGAATGATGATTGGGCTTTGTTGGCTTGCTCTGCTTCATTTCTTGCTTTTTGAACCTCTTGGTAGCGAGATTGCAATTGAGCGGTGCGAATGTTGACCAGATTCTGCAGTTGCTCTTTGTATCCGATATCAGTTAAAGCTCTGTTTATGAGCGGCATAAATCGCTTTAGCGCCCTTTTATGTTTGGCACTAAACTGCCCTTTCTCTTTACCTGTGAATTGGATAATTGACTCAAATGCTTCCGTTTTAACACCGGCTAATAAGATTGAGTTAAGTCCATCTTGAGCAATGGAGTTGAGTTGCTTGTAGGGTGAAAGGCCTTTGGGTTGATAGACGATGATCACTTCCCCATTAATTGCTCTCTCAAATTTGTTACATGGTAACCAATCTACCTGTTGATAGACTGCGTTTGAGGTCATTAGCATCTTGTACTTACCATCTTCCGAGCAACGTGATAACACGATGGCATCATCGAACTGGATATAAGTTTTCAAGATGGGAATAATGGCATTAAAGATATCTTCTTTACTGTGGGCACCAGTAATTGCAGAAATCGCGGACAAAATGGCATGGTTCTCCTCGACCAGTCGCCTTTCTCTCTGTTTTTGTAGTTGAAGCTCGGCCTGTGTTTCGAGGAGTTGTTCCTCATAGTTTAAACTAACCATTGGTATCCTCGTAAAAAATAGCGGCAGAGATCATCAGGTTTGCATGTGAATTGCTTTCACCATCAAAACAACCTTGTTCACCGAAAGAAAATGGGCTGATGTAAGGTCGTTGATTCAAAGAGAGTGCTAGGCGCTTCGCAACACCGTCGAGATCTTCGCCAAGATTCAACATCGACCCTGCGCAAAATGAACCAATTGCCCCGAGGACTCTGTGCCCGGGCGTAGCGTTATCTCTTGCGCTTTTGGCTACCCGCTCAGCACGGTGCATTAGTCGTTCTCGACTTCCTTGCATCAGGTGTAACCTGTCACCTTCTTGCACGGTCACAAAGGTTTGAATACCACCGCACGAAGTCGGTTTGACTGGATGAATAAGGTCGAACTGTGGAGTTTCACTAGTATGGTTGCGAAGTCGGCCAAATGGTGTTGAGTTTGAGGTTTTAAACAATTCTTCTGTAGAAAGGTTTTTATCGGTGATCATTCTTACCCAACGAGCATAGACATCTATCGCTGGCTTGTGATCAATTTCAACCACTTCTCTATCGACACACTTTGTCACTACGCCAGAGACGGCTGAAGCTGTGTAGCCACTGTGGTAATCGAGGCTAACATTTTGAGATGGATAGAGAACAGCAATGCCGATGCCGGATTGACAAGCATCTGTTTGATTGAAAAGACTCCAATTGCCAATTATCTCGTTATCCGCAGCGGTGCCACCAATCAGAGGTACTTGGGTGCCAAATTCTTGTTGGATTTCTTTGACTGCGTGTTCTTCATAACCTGAAGTTGAATGTAAAATGATCAGATCTGGTTGTTCACCGTAACGGTGGGCATTTTGAATCGCTTGTTGCAAACATTTAGTTGCTGCTCCTTGGATATACTCATGCTCTAACGTAGATACCTCAACCCCATAAGCGGCATCTGTCGAATCATATATCGCCATAACGCCAAGGGCTGCTCCAGGTAAAAAACCTTTGTCAGTAAGTAACCCTTGAAATGTTGAACACCCAATGATTGGTACGTCAGTGAACTGTTGCGAGAACTCGGCTTGTAACCTATGCGCTGAGTATTCTTCTGTATAGTAGCACACCAACAACGTTGGCAGACCCCGACTACTCAGTGACTCAAAAACTTCGGAAACAGCGGAAGCCTCTTCTCTATTAGTAGAGTAAGTAGAAAAGAACTCCATGAGGCAAATCTTTTTATTATTCGTATTAATTATAGAATTGATTATACAGCCCTCATAAGGCCGTAAAAGTGCAAGGGAGCTAAATGCGATCTAGTCGTCTATTTGTGATGGGGTTTCCAATCAATATGGTGTTCAATATCACCCTCCTTCATTGTTAATGTAATGTTAACCTCGATTTTTTGCGTGTTTTCTATGCGCCAAGTAGTCTCATTTTTCACTATTTTGTGATCTTTATTGGTTTCAACTTGATCAATCATTTGGGCAGGTGAAATTTCAATAAAATCGGCACCACTTGTTACCGAAATGTCTACGGAATTTATAGGAAAACTACATTCATTTGTACTACAAATAAAATGTTGCTCATTTTGATGGTTGACGGTTCGCCAGCTAAATGCCCCGATTAAAATCAACAACATGGTGACAATTTGAGCAAGTCTTGCCTTTGTCAGCCGTTCTCTCGCCATGCTTTTATCTCCTCTATGTAACAAGCTTCAAACTTTTTGAAATAAGTAGCAATAACCCAATTCGTTATGAGGTTAATGCCCTGTCATTGAAATGTTAATTCAAGTATAGTGACAAGCGAAAATACTACTTTTGTTAGCTAAATCGTAAAAGGGAATTAAAGCTTGATAAAGCTAATTTTTCCGAAAGTTCGGTTGGGTAGTATTACGACATTGTGTCGATTTGGAAGTAAAAGTGTAGTTAATTAGAAAATTGGAAGCATGCAAATGAGCCAAGTAAAGCAGCTAGAACAAAACTACAACTATACTGTTGTTCGTCAATTCACCTTAGTAACCATACTTTGGGGTATTGTCGGCATGGCAGTTGGTGTTTTGATTGCCGCTCAATTAGTCTGGCCACAGCTCAACTTTGATACGCCGTGGTTGACGTACAGTCGCTTACGTCCTCTGCATACTAATGCGGTTATTTTTGCGTTCGGTACAAGTGCACTATTCGCAACATCTTATTATGTTGTTCAGCGCACCTGTCAAACGCGTCTTTTTGGTGGCCCACTCGTTGCCTTCACCTTTTGGGGATGGCAAGCAATCATTCTTGCAGCAGCAATCACTCTGCCTCTAGGTTTTACCTCGGGCAAAGAGTACGCTGAGTTAGAATGGCCTATCGATATTGCGATTGCCGTTGTTTGGGTGGCATACGCAGTGGTGTTCTTTGGAACACTAATCAAGAGGAACACTTCGCATATTTACGTTGCGAACTGGTTCTTCGGTGCCTTTATTATCACGGTCGCAGTACTGCACATCGTGAACAGTATGGCAATTCCGGTCGGTCTAGGTAAATCTTACTCGATTTATTCAGGCGCAGTGGATGCCATGGTTCAATGGTGGTACGGGCACAACGCAGTAGGTTTCCTACTGACAGCAGGCTTCCTAGGTATGATGTATTACTTTGTACCTAAACAGGCTGAGCGTCCAGTTTACTCTTACCGTTTATCAATCGTTCACTTCTGGGCATTGGTTTCTCTTTACATCTGGGCGGGTCCTCACCACCTACACTACACTGCTCTTCCTGATTGGACGCAGTCGCTGGGTATGGTGATGTCACTAGTGCTATTTGCTCCATCATGGGGTGGTATGATCAACGGTATCATGACCCTGTCTGGTGCTTGGCATAAACTACGTCACGACCCAATTCTACGTTTCCTAATCGTATCTCTATCTTTCTACGGTATGTCTACGTTTGAAGGTCCAATGATGTCGATTAAGACAGTCAACGCACTTTCTCACTACACGGACTGGACCATAGGTCACGTACACTCTGGTGCATTGGGTTGGGTTGCCATGGTGTCTATCGGTTCGGTATACCACTTGATCCCTCGCCTCTTCGGCCAAGAGCGCATGTACTCAATTAGCCTAATCAATGCTCACTTCTGGTTGGCAACGATTGGTACGGTTCTTTACATCGTCGCCATGTGGATTTCGGGTGTTATGCAAGGCCTAATGTGGCGTGCAGTTAACGCTGACGGTACTTTGACTTACAGCTTCGTTGAGTCGGTTCAAGCGTCTTACCCATTCTACTTTGTTCGTTTCTTAGGTGGCTTCATCTTCTTGGCAGGTATGTTCCTAATGGCATACAACGCTTACAAGACGATCGCTGCACCAAAAGACAGCCTAAAAGCTGTTGAAAACGTGGCATAAGGAGAAGTAGAAATGAGTTCAAATTCGAATAACCGTCACGAGATAGTCGAGAAAAATGTTGGCTTGTTGGCGATTCTGATTGTTTTTGCTATCAGTCTCGGTGCTCTGGTAGAAATCACACCGCTGATTTTCCAAAAGCAAACGAACGAGCCTGTAGATAATCTACGTCCATACACTGCCTTGGAAATGGAAGGTCGCGATATTTATATTCGTGAAGGTTGTAACGTATGTCACAGCCAAATGATCCGTCCTTTCCGAGCAGAGACAGAACGTTACGGTCACTACTCTGTTGCTGGTGAGCATGTTTGGGAACACCCATTCCTATGGGGCTCTAAGCGTACTGGTCCAGATTTGGCGCGTGTTGGTGGTCGTTACTCTGATGAGTGGCACCGTGTTCACCTAATTGACCCTCGTCAATTGGTTCCAGAATCAAACATGCCGGGCTTCCCTTGGTTGGAAGAAAACGTTCTAGATGGCAAGTTGACTCAGCAGAAACTGACTGTATTCCGTGATTACTACGGCGTACCGTACACTGATGAGCAGATTGCAAATGCACAAAAAGATGTTGAAGGGAAAACAGAGATGGATGCCATCATTGCTTACCTTCAGTCTCTTGGTCATGCAATGAAATAAGGGGGAAGTATGGATATCGGTACGATACACAGTATATGGACCCTAGTGCTATTTATTAGCTTCATTGGTGTTGTTTGGTGGGCTTATGGAAAAAGCCGCAAAGCTCGTTTTGAGGAAGACGCAAATCTTGTGTTTGCTGATGAGCTACCAAAACAAGACGATAAAGAAGGAGTGACCAAATAATGACAACTTTTTGGAGTCTTTGGATCATTATCATTACCGTAGGTACCCTACTTGGCTGTGCAGCACTCCTATATTGGTGTGTAAAGGACAAGATGGGTGTTGAGGAAGGTGATGATATGGGCCACGAATACGATGGTATTCGTGAGCTTAACAGCCCGCTTCCTAAGTGGTGGACATACCTGTTCATCGGAACGTTCATCTTTGCCGCAATCTATCTTGCACTGTATCCAGGCCTTGGCAATTACAAAGGCCTTTTGGGCTGGACGAGTTCAGATCAGACGGTCAAGAGTGTTCAACAGTCGCGCGATGCGGTAGCTAAAGCGCAATCTGAGAAGCTGATCAACCAATACGCAATGGAACTGGACGACGCAGAAACTTACTTTGGTGAAGCCTACAAAAAGTTGGCTTTCCAATCGAATGGTGAACTGCGCTCTATCCCTGAAATTGCTAAAGATGAAGAAGCTTTGAAAGTAGGTCGTAACCTATTCTTGCAAAACTGTTCTCAGTGTCACGGCTCTGATGCTCGTGGTCAGATTGGTTTCCCTAATCTGGCTGATGATGCATGGTTGTACGGTGGTGAGCCTGAAGCGATTGTAAATACCATCCTTCATGGCCGTATCGGTGCGATGCCAGCATGGGGCGACGCATTTGGTGAGCAAGGGGTTAAAGAGGTTGTTACTTACACTCTTAGCCTATCTGGTCGTAAGGTAAATGCGCGTGAAGCAGAAGCTGGTAAAGCTCGATTTGCTGCATGTGCTGCATGTCACGGTACTGATGGTAAGGGTAACCCAGCCTTTGGTGCTCCTGACCTAACTGACCAGTACTGGCTGTTTGGTGATACGCGTGAAGCTATCACAGAAACAGTAATGAATGGTCGTCAAGGCGTAATGCCAGCTTGGAAAGATATTCTTGGTGAAGATAAAGTCCAACTGGTTTCTGCCTACGTCTGGGCGCTAAGCAATACAGACAAATAAAGTCCTTACAGCCCCTTACTCAAGGGGCTGTCTTTTCTTATATTAATCTTCGTAAATGTGCGCTCGATCGTAGCGTAGAAAGCTTGTTGTTAAAGTCTTTGTGCTTAAGGCATATCGCTTAACGAGTTACAAAATTTCTTACAAAGAATTGGGTAAACTCTATTAACAAAAACAAGCATATAGTTACTTTAATTGTTATCTTTAAATCTATATTTTGCAGTTGAGATTTTTTCTATGGTAAAGCCTTGGTATAAACAATTTTGGCCCTGGTTCTTGATCGCTCTTCCAGCGACGGTAGTTGTTGCGAGCTTTGTAACTTTGGGAATTTTTACAAAGAACTCGGTGTCACTTGTAGCCGAGGATTACTATAAAAAAGGTAAAGGGATCAACATTGATTTATCCCGTATTAATGTCGCAAAAGACCTTGGATTAGATGCTAAGATCCGCTCTCAGGACAACAATGCCTTTGTCAGTTTTGATAAAGGTTCGTTAGAGCACTTCCCTGCACTTATCGTAACATTTACTCATCGCACGTTAGCCGATAGAGATTTTCAACAAGTTGTCACTGCTAATGCTTCCGGTCGCTACACTATCTTATTAGATGCCCCTATTTCCGGTCCTTGGTTTGTCGAGATTGAACCTCACAATAAAGAGTGGCTAATTCAAGGCAAGGTGACGTTCCCTGCTTCCGATTTTATTCCTTTGATGAAGTAAGTTATGAGTAAAGCGTGTTACCACTGTGGTGAGGATGTCCCAGCCGACACGAATTACGTTGTTGAGATTCTTGGACAAGATCGAGAAATGTGCTGCCCGGGTTGTGAATCCGTTGCACAGACAATCGTCGACAGCGGCTTGGTTTCTTATTACCAGTATCGGACGGCACCTGCAGAGCGTGCTGATCTTGTGCCAGAACAACTTAGAAACCTAATCCACTATGACAATGAAGACGTGCAAAACGAGTTTGTACGTAAAAGTGAACATCAGTCAGAGGTGACATTGTCACTTGATGGTGTCTCCTGTGCAGCTTGTGCGTGGTTGATTGAAAAACAAGTTAGCGGCACAGAGGGGGTTCTGAGTATTCGAGTGAATACGACCACCAACCGCGCTTTACTTAGCTGGGATAACTCTAAAGCCAAACTCAGTGAGCTATTAGCAAAGATACACCATTTAGGATACAAAGCGGCTCCATTTGAAGCTGACAACCAAGAAGCTTCTTATCATCGTCAAATGAAGCAATACCTCTACCGCTTGGGGATTGCTGGGCTAGCGACCATGCAAGTGATGATGCTTGCGGTCGCACTCTACCTAGAAGTGTTTGGCGATCTTGATGCAGAATTCAAACAATACTTTAGGGTCGTTAGCTTAATTTTTGCTACTCCAGTTCTGCTCTATTCTGCATTGCCTTTCTACCTTAACGCTTGGAGGAGCATAAAAGGAAGAACTTTGGGCATGGATGTGCCTGTCTCTATCGCTTTGATTTTTGCTTATGTCGCCAGCTTAATGGCCACCATCAATGAAAATGGAGAAGTGTTTTTCGAGTCAATCTCGATGTTCACTTTCTTCCTGCTACTTGGTCGTTTTCTGGAAATGCGCGCAAGACGCCAAGCGGCAGCTGCAAGCGCCAACTTATTAAAACTGATTCCAGCAATGGCAACCAAAGTGGATGGTAGCCAAGTGCCAGTAAAATCACTCTCGATAGGAGACGTGGTTCGAGTATTACCTGGCGAGCACATTCCTGCTGATGGTGTGATATACCAAGGTAGAGTCCATATCGACGAGTCAATGCTTACAGGTGAGTCGGTACCTGTAGTTAAAGTTGAAAAAGATCCCGTTTTTGCTGGAACATTGAATGGAGATGAAGCATTCGAACTTGAGGTGACAACCACCAAAGCAGACTCGATGATCTCTCATATCGTTCGCTTACAAGATGAAGCTCAAACATCCAAGCCAAAGATTGCGGAAATCGCTGATGTCGTGGCACGCTACTTCGTTGCTGCCATATTGTGTATTGCGGCATTTACTTGGTTCTATTGGCATGAAACTCGTCCGGAAGATGCCTTTTGGATTATGCTTGCGGTATTAGTTGCAACTTGTCCTTGTGCTTTATCCTTGGCTACTCCAACGGCAATTACGTGTGCTACGTCGCGTCTGGGTAATCTCGGTATTTTGTTGAGAAAAGGACACGTTTTCGAGACTTTGTGCAAGGTCAATCACCTAGTTGTAGATAAGACAGGTACGTTGACCGAAGGTGATATAGAGATCAATAAGGTCGTGACGCATTCACATTTGTCTGAATCTGAGTGTTTGGCGATTGCCGCTTCGATTGAGCAACACGCTAACCACCCTATTGCTAAAGCATTTCGTCCATATTTAGCTGAGGATGTCACAGCGACTGATGTGACGAATAAGATTGGCTTTGGTATTGCAGCAACTTATCAAGGCAAAGCGGTAAAACTTGGGAGCTCAGCTTATGTGCTTGACGAGCCAAGTTCAGATGATGCACCTGCTGTTTACCTTTCCATTGATAATAAATTGGTGGCTAGCTTTTACTACCAAGACCCTATTCGTGAAGAAAGTAAAGCGCTGATAGACGAACTTGCAGCAGCTGGTATTCAAACGACCCTTTTGACTGGAGACTCTAAACAAAATGCGATGCCTGTAGCGAAACAGGTTGGGATTGAAAACGTTGTTGCGAGTGCCACGCCAGAAGAGAAGTTGAACTATCTTAAGTCACTTGACGATGATCATGTGACATTGATGATTGGTGACGGCATCAACGACGCACCGACACTCGCAGGCGCTCACCTTTCGGTGGCTATGGGTGGAGGCACAGACGTGGCAAAGGCTTCCGCAGATATGGTGTTGCTTGGCGATAAGTTAGACAGAATCATTACAGCAAGGCACCTAGCCCTCAAAACTCGCAAAATAATTCGAGAAAACTTGGCTTGGTCGTTAGGATATAACCTACTGATTCTCCCTCTTGCAGTGATGGGTCTAGTCGCACCTTACATTGCCGTTGTCGGGATGTCTGCGAGCTCCATTATTGTCGTATCAAACTCTCTTAGGTTGCTAAAAGAAAATGGCTAGTCTGTATATCTTAATCCCAATCGCTATTGCTCTCGTCTGTGTCGCAGTCGCTATTTTTTTGTGGGCAGTAAAAAGTGAGCAGTTTGAAGATCTAGAAAGGCAAGGCCACAACATTCTTTTTGATGAAGATGAAAAGAAATCCTCATCGGCCAAATCCCAGTCCTCTGATCGTTCGTGAGCCCATTAATGAACATTGATTGGCTTGGGGCCTTTTTGGTCGGAATGTTGGGTGCAGGCCATTGTTTAGGAATGTGCGGGGGAATTGCCTCCGCCGTATCGATGGGCAACCCTTCAGCACGTTCAACTTTTGCAGTAACTATTGGCTACAATTTGGGTCGCATTCTCGCTTATTTTGTCGCGGGTGCTGTGATTGGCGGGGCAATGTCATCATTGGCCCAGTTGGCCAATGTAAATTCAACACTTGCTCTCCTTAGATTAGTCGCTGGTATATTCATGATCCTGCTAGCACTTTATATTGGTCGTTGGTGGCATGGCCTGCTTGCGATTGAGAAACTTGGTCAGCACGTTTGGACAAAAATATCTCCAGCGGGAAAGAAGCTTTTGCCGCTTAAAAGCCCACTCCATGCAATTCCATTCGGATTCATCTGGGGGTGGCTACCTTGTGGCTTAGTCTACTCAACGCTTACTTGGTCAGCCGTATCTGGTAGTGCCCTCAATGGTGGTTTGATAATGGTTGCTTTTGGGCTCGGGACGTTACCATCGCTATTGTTGGTAGCAATGGGAGCCAACAAGCTGCAAAAGCTTCAACAGTCCGTGCTGTTTAGACAGATAGGAGCCGTCCTGCTACTGATTTATGGACTCTATACGATCTATGATGCAGTCGGCCTTTTTTATTAATTCGTTATATCCTTTTGTTTTATATAGAAACTTTTTCGCTATCCTTTAGTATTAGGAAGTGTTAAAATCTTGATGTATATCAAATTAGTGCTTGGAAGTTATGATTTCTGATAAACCTGCAACGAAGCGTATTCAATCTGGTGGTTGTGCAATCCACTGTCAAGATTGCAGCATCAGCCAGCTGTGTATCCCATTTACACTGAATGAGTCTGAGCTAGATCAGCTTGATGAGATTATCGAGCGTAAGAAACCTATTCAAAAAGGTCAGGAGCTATTTAAAGCTGGGGATGAGCTTAAATCTCTCTATGCTATTCGCTCCGGAACGATTAAGAGTTACACCATTACTGAGCAAGGTGATGAGCAAATTACTGCATTCCACTTAGCCGGCGATTTGGTTGGGTTTGATGCTATCAACGATAGTGAACATCCAAGTTTTGCTCAGGCGCTTGAGACATCCATGGTATGTGAGATCCCGTACGAGATCCTTGATGACCTTTCAGGCAAAATGCCTAAGCTTCGTCAGCAAATCATGCGTCTTATGAGTAATGAAATTAAAGGCGATCAGGAAATGATTTTGTTGCTTTCGAAGAAAAACGCCGAAGAGCGTCTAGCAGCATTCTTGTACAACCTTTCTACTCGTTTCTCTCAACGCGGTTTTAGCCCTCGTGAGTTTCGTTTAACCATGACTCGTGGCGATATCGGTAACTACTTAGGTCTGACCGTAGAAACCATTAGCCGCCTGTTAGGTCGTTTCCAGAAGTCTGACATTCTGAGTGTAAAAGGTAAGTACATCACGATTATTGATCATGATGCGCTTCAAGATTTAGCTGGCGTAAGTAAAGGCTAAAATTCCTTATTGCAGTGGCGTAGAAATGCGCCACTTCATACTTCTCCCTTATTTCTTCCGATTTTTCTCATCTTAAAGTCTCCAATACGCTACAGTTATTAATGAGGTATCCCCTAACCCATTGGTTTGTAAGGAGCTGGATATGAGTATCTACAATCGAATTCTTGTTGTTGCGGACATTAATAGTGAAAAACAGCCTGCACTTGCCCGAGCTATTCAGTTAAGCGAGAGTAGTCGCTCAGAAAGTAAAATAACCTTCTTTTTGTCCATCTACGACTTTTCCTACGAAATGACGTCGATGTTATCTGTCGATGAGCGAGATGCGATGCGTAAAGGCGTTGTTCGACAGAGAGAGCTGTGGATGAAAGAAGTTGCAGCACCTTATTTGGAGCAAGGCGCTAATATCGATGTCAAAGTCGTTTGGCACAATCGCCCTTATGAAGCGGTGATTGCTGAAGTCTTCGCTGAAAAACACGAGATTGTGGTTAAAGCAACTCGCAAGCATGATGTACTTGAATCCGTTATTTTCACCCCTACCGATTGGCACTTACTCCGAAAGTGCCCATGTGCTGTATTACTGGTGAAAAACCATGATTGGCCAGTCAATGGTAATATTATGGCATCGGTACATGTCGGTTCAGAAAATCCGACTCATCTTGGACTTAATGATCGAATGGTTGAGCAACTCCAAGATATCTGCGGCCGTTTGAATGCTAATCCGATCTTAGTTAATGCGTATCCAGTTACCCCCGCCAACATCACTATTGAGCTCCCTGAATTTGATCCGGCAAGTTATACCGATGCGGTGCGCGGTCACCATTTGACAGCGATGAAGGCGTTGAGGCAAAAGCACAGTCTAGATCAAGACAACACTCGCACTGAACAGGGCTTGCCGGAAGATGTTATTCCAAAATTGGTCGACGAGTTAGATGTCGGTTTAGTCATCTTAGGTACAACGGGGCGAACTGGGCTATCTGCAGTGTTTATTGGCAATACTGCTGAGCACGTGATAGACAAAATCAACTGTGACGTTCTTGCACTTAAGCCCGAGGGGTTTGTCAGTCCGCTAGACCCTATCCAGTAGTCAATTGATAAGTTACTCATCAAAGGCAAGGTTAACCCCTTGCCTTTTTTCATTTTGGGACTAGCGTTCGTCAGATATATCCGTATCATACGCACTTCGAATTCCTAAGGGTTACTAGTGAAGAGTTATGACAGAGCAAACTGAACAACGTACCAAAGCTCAACAGTATAATTTTAATAAGCTACAAAAGCGTATTCGTCGCCATACAGGCCAAGCGATTGCTGATTTCAACATGATTGAAGATGGCGATCGAATCATGGTGTGCCTGTCGGGTGGCAAAGATAGCTTTACTATGCTTGATATTTTGATGAGCTTACAAAAAAGTGCTCCAGTCAACTTTGAACTTATCGCAGTCAACCTAGACCAAAAACAACCTGGTTTCCCTGCTCACATTTTGCCGGAGTATCTAGAAGAGTTAGGCGTTGAGTACAAGATTGTTGAAGAAGATACCTACTCTATCGTTCAAGACAAGATCCCTGAAGGTAAAACAACTTGTTCGCTATGTTCACGCTTGCGTCGTGGTATTTTGTACCGCACAGCTAAAGAGCTAGGTGTGACTAAGATTGCGCTAGGTCACCACCGTGATGATATTATCGAGACGCTGTTCTTGAACATGTTCTATGGTGGTAAGATCAAGGGAATGCCACCAAAACTGGTTTCTGACAATGGCGAGCATGTTGTTATTCGTCCATTGGCTTACTGCCGTGAAAAAGACATCATCAAGTATGCAGACATGCGTGAGTATCCAATCATTCCATGTAACTTGTGTGGCTCTCAGCCGAACCTTCAGCGTCAGGCGATTAAGCAAATGCTCAATGGCTGGGACAAGCAGTTCCCGGGTCGTATTGAAACTATGTTCCGCGCTATGCAAAATGTGGTACCAAGCCACCTTGCTGACTTTGAACTGTTTGACTTTAAGAGCATCAATCGTGATTCAGGTGTGATCAACGGCGGTGATATCGGTTTCGATAAAGAAGAGATCCCCGTAGTGGCACCAGATAGCGATGATGTGGTTGAGTTTGATCCAAGCATGCAGCTGAATGTCACTAACATTTAATTTGCTGAATATATTAAAAAAGGTCGCTATATAGCGACCTTTTTTTCTACTTAGCGCCAGGTAAATACGGCAGAATTCGGGTCGTAGTCCCTGGTAAAACCACTGAATCACCTTCCTTCAAATTGGCTAAATTCAAGTAAGCGCGACCATTCTCAACAGGAATTGTATCTCCGTTTGATACTTGAATTGGTGCGGTTACCGATGGGTCAAACTCTAGAGTTAAACCTTCGACATCCGGGGTGAACCAACTGGCAAACATACCGCCAAGGTCTTCAAGCATGACCTGCATCTGAGGTAGGAGTGGTGCCATCTGGGCGTAATCCACTTTACCCGATAGTGGCTCTTTAGCCATTACGACCAATGAGTAATCGCAACGTTTATCTCTTTCTGTTTGAACAAACACCAATGGATTTGCGGAGCGTAGATTATTGTCCAGTGGAACCTTTAACTCGTACCCAGACACATCAAATTCTTCGTAGTGCTCTTCTTTTTCCATCCAAGCTTTTTCAAGGCGACATAAGCCTTTATTTTGTGCATCAACAAAGAAGATCCCAACTTTAACGTCTTGGTGCCCTTCTTTTGCATTGTTCTTAATTTGTGAAAACAGCTTAGAATAAGTGAACATATATTCTTGGGCTGTTGTTGGTGTTGAGACCAGTAAACCGGTAATAAGGGCTGCAATCGCAGAGTACTTCTTCATCCTCTAGCATCCATTCTATTGTAAGTATTGTTTGTTGTGATTAACCATTGCTCTAAGCTCAGTGATGTAGTCTTGACCACGCTCAGAATAAGCGCCCAACTCACCGATCAAAGTGGTTGCACTTTGCAAGGACAATAAGTCACTGTCTACACTGGCTAACTCGTGGCGTTTTACTCGGAGTGCTTTGTAAGCGGTATTTCGGTTGATATTCATAAAGTATGCGTGCACCGATTGTTGTACCGAGTCAAATTTTGCCACTTCATGAGTGGCTCCTTCGTTACGTTGTAATGGAACTAAACCACACCCCTTACGATAACACCACTGACCAAAAAAGTTATTTGCTTCAGTAGCAAAGCGTGATGTTCCCCATGCCGATTCATTTGCAGCTTGCGCCAACACCATAGCAGGGGGAATGACATTAATACGATTGAGTGCACTATCAAGCCATGTGCTATCAATAGTATCAGTGACGGGAAGGCTGTATAACTTTGCTAACCTTTTTGCATAACTTAGCTGCGACGAGGTGATAGCTTCTCCATCATCAAGGGCCAGTCTCATCTTTTCCACTGCACTGCGTTCTTTGGTCACTCGATAGTTTTCTAGGGCGACTTTAGGCTTGAGATAGTCAAAGAACGCTTGTTTCTTTTGTTTTACGTCAGTGATGGTAGAAAAGTCAGGTTTAGGGGCCGCTAGAGCGGCCATTAGTTCTTTTGGTATGTCACTATTTTCATTGTTATCGCGCTCGATGAACAAAACAAAAGCCGCTATTGAAGCAATAGCGGCAAATATCCATTTCTTGTTTTTAAGCATCAAATGTCCCTGGATGATTGCTCGGAGGTGTGGAAGAGCTTGGTACGTCGCTGGCAACAATTTTTAGACGGATACCAAACATATTGCGGTAGAGCACCCCTTTCACATGGAAATAGAAAGGTACTACAAATATCAAGCCAAGCCCGGACATCAACATTGCCACAACAAACATCAAACCCAAGATGGTATAGATGCCTGCGATTGGGATGAGCTTTTTGTTCACCGCTCTTAGTGAAATAAGTAATGACTGCATCGGTGGCACTCTTTTTTCACAAATAAGCAAAATAGAATGGCTAAAGGCCAAGGTTAAGTAAAAGGAAACAAACGGTAACAATACACTCGCTATTCCTTGAAGCAGCATGCTAAACAGAGTGGCAAGGATCACTGGTACGGTAAATTGTAGGCCTTTTGTTATGTGGCGCACTTTGGTCTTAAGCCCTGCAGCGTGACTCATGGCCATCAAGCTGATGCCAGCATATAAAGGTGCTCCAATTACTTCGTAACTGAAGTTGGCAACAAATATCGATTGAACAAAACGGTCATCAATCAGAGAAGGGTCTTTCACTATATCTAAAAGTATTTTTGCGTCGCCGTACTGAAGATCGAGGGCAACATAGAAAATTGCTACTTGGATTGCTACTAGAGTCAGGATAGCTGGAGAGAAATTAAGAAAATGGCGGATAGTAAATTTCCAAGCCTCTTGAATAACGGACGCAACCGATAGTTCGTACTTACCGGATAAAGCTGTCTCGAGGCTGCCGCCTAAATTAAAGTCTTTCTCTATTTCGTGGTTTTTCATATCAATTCCATGAACGGCAAGTGCCGAGCACATGTGTAAAATTGGCCGTCATTATAAGGCAAGTCGCACTCCTCACCATATCCTAACTTGTAATAAGCACTTTTTTTTACTGCAATTTTGGCGAATAATTGTACTAATGCAGCCTTGAATCTATTCTTCTTCAAGTATGGTAGATGTGTACCATTTTAGCGCCTAAAAAAAATCTGTTTCAAAGTAATAAAACGCTTTGAGAACAAAGAATACGGATTTATGATGCGTGCCCTTACGACCACTCTGTGCGACTTGGTTTAACTCGCTAACGGGAGAGATAAAGACATTGAACAGACCATCACATGTAGTAGAGCTTTCATCAATCGATAAGAGCTTTGACGGCAAGCAGATTATTGGCAACCTAGAGCTTAACGTAAACCACGGTGAGTTTCTTACGATTTTAGGTCCGTCGGGGTGTGGTAAAACCACCGTATTACGCATGATTGCAGGATTTGAAAGCGCAGATTCAGGCAGCATACAAATTGATGGTCAGGATGTTACTGACACCCCTGCGGAACAACGCCACGTCAACACGGTATTCCAGAGTTACGCTCTGTTCCCTCATATGACAGTGTTCGACAACGTGGCTTTTGGCTTAAAGATGCAAAAAGTCCCATCGGCAGAGATTGAGCCACGTGTTATTGAAGCGCTGAAGATGGTACGTCTAGATCATATGGCGCAGCGTAAACCGCATCAACTATCTGGCGGCCAGCAGCAGCGTGTAGCGATTGCTCGCGCAGTGGTTAACAAGCCTAAAGTATTACTGCTCGATGAGTCCTTGTCGGCGCTTGATTATAAGCTACGTAAGCAGATGCAGATCGAACTTAAGCAGCTTCAGCGTCAGTTGGGTATTACCTTTATCTTTGTTACCCACGATCAAGAAGAAGCGCTATCGATGTCAGATCGCATCATCGTTATGCGAGACGGTCAGATCGAACAAGATGGTACGCCGCGTGAAATTTACGAAGAACCAAAGAACTTGTTTGTTGCTCGCTTTATTGGCGAGATCAACGTGTTCAACACAGAAGCTATTGAGCGGCTGGATGACAAGCGTATTAAAGCCAATATCGAAGGTGTTGAGTCAGTCGTCTATTATGACCAACCAGTCATGCCCAATGACAAGCTACAAGTTCTGCTTCGTCCGGAAGATCTGCGTCTTGAAGAGATCAAAGAGTCAGAAGAGAAAGGCATTGTGGGCCATGTCGTTGAGCGTACCTATAAGGGTATGACGCTCGATTCTGTGGTCGAGCTAGACTCTGGCATGCGTGTCATGGTCAGCGAGTTCTTCAACGAAGACGACCCTGACGTAGACCACTCTCTCGGCCAAAAAGTGGCTGTAACATGGGTAGAAAGCTGGGAAGTGGTGCTGGCTGATGAAGAAGCTTAATCTACAAAATGCCATCGTTGGCTTGATCGTAAGTTGGTTAGTGATTTTTGTTTTACTGCCTAACTTGATGATCATAGGAACTAGTTTCCTTACCAGAGATGAAGCCAATCTTATAGAGATGACCTTCACTCTCGATAACTACGCACGCTTGGCAGATCCACTCTACTTCAAAGTATTGTGGCACTCATTTTACATGGCGTTGATAGCCACCGCGATTTGTCTGGTCGTTGGTTATCCATTTGCTTATATCGTGGCAAAAATGCCTGAAAAATGGCGTCCGTTTATGCTGTTTTTAGTGATTGTACCTTTTTGGACTAACTCACTTATCCGCACCTACGGACTAAAAATTGTATTGGGTACGCAAGGGATCTTGAATAAGAGCTTAATGGCGCTCGAAATTATTGAGCGCCCTATTCGCATTATGTACACCGAGTCAGCTGTGATGATTGGTCTGGTTTATATCTTGTTGCCATTCATGATTTTGCCGTTGTACTCTGCAATCGAAAAGCTCGATGGCACCTATATTGAAGCGGCGAAAGATCTTGGAGCAAACAAACTTCAAACGTTCACTAAGGTGATACTGCCTTTAACGGCACCTGGCATCATCGGTGGTTGTTTGCTTGTTCTACTTCCTGCATTGGGGATGTTCTACATTTCAGACTTGCTGGGTGGAGCTAAGAACTTGCTAATTGGTAATGTGATCAAAAGCCAAGTGCTCAATGCGCGTGATTGGCCGTTTGGTGCGGCAACCAGTATCGCACTCACCGTTGCAATGGCTGTCATGCTGTATGCCTACTACAGAGCAGGCAAGTTACTAAATAAAAAAGTGGAGCTGGAGTAATGGGTAAGTCTACTAAATTTGGATTTATGGGCTTGGTTTACCTATTTCTTTACCTGCCTATTATCGTATTGATCGCCAACTCCTTTAATGCCAATAAATTTGGTATGAAATGGGGTGGATTTACCTTCAAGTGGTACGAAGCCTTAGTCAATAACGATAGTTTGATGCAAGCAGCATGGCACTCGCTAACAGTAGCGGTGTTTTCAGCCACAGCAGCAACTATCATCGGTAGCCTTACAGCGGTGGCGCTGTTTCGCTATCGTTTTAAAGGCAAAGGCGTGGTCAACGGCCTACTGTTTGTTGTCATGATGTCGCCTGACATCGTGATGGCAATTTCTTTGTTGGCTCTGTTTTTGGTGGCGGGTTTCCAACTGGGTTTTATCACGCTGTTTTTCGCTCACATCACATTCTGTTTGCCATTCGTTGTGGTGACAGTATATAGCCGACTTAACGGCTTTGACGTAAAGATGCTTGAAGCGGCAAAAGACCTAGGTGCTGGAGAGTGGACGATCCTAAAACAAATCATCCTGCCTCTAGCAAAGCCCGCAGTGGCTGCTAGTTGGCTACTAAGTTTCACCCTGTCATTAGACGATGTGATCATAAGCTCGTTCGTGACTGGGCCGACTTATGAGATTTTACCACTTAAGATCTACTCTATGGTTAAAGTGGGCATCTCTCCTGAAGTAAATGCCCTCGCAACCGTAATGCTGATCGTATCTCTAATTCTGGTTGTTATCTCTCAGCTTCTAGCACGAGAGAAAATCAAATAGGGTCATCAAACCACCCTATTGTTACGCAGCACTGTGATATGCAGTGCTGCTTTTTTATCATTTACGTACATTTTTGGAGTTAACGTACATGAAAATTTGGTCTACTTTACTCACTGGTAGTGCCTGCATGCTGTCTTTGCTGGCGAACACAGTAACAGCAAGCGAAAAAGATAAAGAATTGGTGTTTATGAACTGGGGGCCTTACGTCTCAAGTGAAATTTTGCAGCAGTTCACTAAAGAGACGGGCATTAAGGTGATTTACTCAACTTATGAGTCGAATGAAACCCTCTATGCAAAGCTCAAGACACATAACCAAGGCTATGACCTAGTTGTGCCTTCAACATACTTTGTCGCTAAGATGCGTGATGAAGGCATGTTGCAAAAGATTGATAAGAGCAAGCTCTCGAACTTTGACAAGTTAGATCCAAACTATCTAGATAAACCTTACGACCCAAATAACGACTACTCTATTCCACATGTCGTAGCCATTACAGGATTGGCAGTAAATACCGACCTTTATGATCCAGCAGAATTTACCAGCTGGGCAGATTTGTGGAGGCCTGAGTTTGAAGGTCAACTGATGCTAATGGACGATACACGCGAAGTGTTTCATATCGCACTGCGCAAGTTGGGTTATTCAGGAAACTCAGTGAAGGATGAGGAAATCGACCAAGCCTATGCAGAACTGCAAAAGCTGATGCCTAACGTTTTGGTATTTAACTCAGACAACCCAGCGGCCCCATATATGTCAGGAGAAGTTGGCCTTGGTATGCTTTGGAATGGCTCCGCAGCAGCGGCTCAAGCCGAAGGCTTACCACTTGAGCTAGTGTTCCCTAAAGAAGGTGGGATTGGTTGGGTCGACAATTTTGCGATCACCTCAAATGCAACCAATGTAGACGCAGCCCATAAAATGATCGATTTCCTATTGCGTCCAGAAATTGCGGAAAAGATCTCTCAAAGTGCGGGCTACTTGACGGCTGTGAAAGAGTCTAACGATAAGTTTAGTGATGTTGCTCCGCTTTTCCCATCACAGCAAGACCTTGAAAATGTTGAGTGGCAAGACGCTGTAGGCGATAAAACGTTCAAGTACGAAGAATACTTCTTAAAACTTAAAGCTGGACAATAATCAGTTTTTGAAACGGCTCATTGTGAGCCGTTTTTTTATTCATCAAACGAATCAATATCTTCCCTTCACTACTTTTTCACCTCATACTTTTCCCGTATAATTTGTCGCTCAAATTCACGGAAAGCCCCATATAATTCAAAACTAACTACGGTTAGTTACCTCGGCTTTCCCACTAATCAGGTAATGGCGACCTATGAATAACTTCTCAAAGCTGTTTGCTGGAATTCTTAGCCTCTCAACCCTTTACTCTGCTCAAGCAGTTTCTGCCGATCAAGAGCTCTATTTTTATAACTGGTCTGAGTATATTCCTGGTGAAGTTCTCGAAGATTTTACCGAAGAGACGGGGATTAAAGTTATCTACTCTACCTATGAGTCAAACGAGAGCATGTATGCCAAGTTAAAGACTCAAGGAGAAGGTTACGATCTAGTGGTACCTTCAACCTACTTCGTGTCGAAAATGCGTAAAGAAGGTATGTTGCAAAAACTTGATAAATCTAAGCTCGAGCACTTTGACGATCTAGACAGCAATTACCTAAACAAACCATTTGATCCGAGTAACGACTACTCTATCCCATACATTTGGGGTGCCACCGGCATCGGTATCAATACCGATATGTTGGACAAAGGTTCAGTGAAAAAATGGGCAGACCTTTGGGACAGTAAGTGGGTTGGTCAGTTGATGATGATGGACGACTCTCGAGAAGTCTTCCACATCGCCCTAACTAAGCTAGGTTATTCAGCAAACACTACCAATCCAGATGAGATCAAGGCGGCTTACGAAGAGCTGCGTAAGTTAATGCCTAATGTATTGGTATTCAATTCAGATTTTCCTGCAAACCCTTATCTAGCTGGTGAAACTTCGATTGGTATGCTTTGGAACGGCTCTGCGTATATGGCTCGTGAAGAAGGTGCATCAATTGAGATCGTTTGGCCGGAAAAAGGCACAATCTTCTGGATGGACAGTCTTGCTATCCCAGCGGGTGCAAAAAACGTAGAAGCTGCGCATAAGATGATCGACTTCCTTACTCGTCCAGAAAATGCAGCTAAAATAGCAATGGAGATTGGTTACCCTACTCCAGTAAAAGCGGCTTACCCTTTGTTGCCAAAAGAGTTTGTTAACGATCCAAATATCTTCCCTCCTCAAGAGGTGATGGATTCAGGTGAGTGGCAAGACGAGGTAGGCGAAGCTGCTTCTATTTACGAAGAGTATTATCAGAAGCTCAAAGTAAATATGTAGTTTTACATTGAGCGGCAGACATGCCGCTCTTTTTCTATCTGACGTAGCGCTCTGATAGGTCTATACTTTTTACGAACAACCGATCGGAGAATGTTTTGACGTGGTTAAATACCCAAGCACTTAGGCTACCAGCATTAATCGCTTTACTTGGAATTGTTCTAGCCATTTATAGTGAAGCTTTTTATATCAGCTCTAAGACTGACTTGTTGTTTGAGACTTCGACGATTGCCGTTCTCACCTACATTTATCTCATCATCAAAGATTTTTTGCTAGATACACCGAAAATCCGCTACGGGTTTTATTTGATGTTTGTATCCAAGATCTACGACGTCCTCACCGAAATTGAGCCCGTTGATGAGTTTTTTAGTCGTCACGCACTTGTTGATAGCCTTCTGGAAGATGGTACGCTACAAGTGAGCTACTTGTTGGTTGCTGTTGGTATCAGTCAGATCGCTTTTCGTCTTAAGCACACCAGTTTCAAGGATGAAATGACTGGGTTGTATAACCGAAGAAAGCTTGCAGAAATTGAGCTAGAAGCTTTTGAGATCATTTACTTTGATTTGGACGGCTTAAAAGTGATTAATGACAAGCAAGGTCATAAAGCTGGTGATCGATACATAACCCATTTTGCCCACACGCTTGATTACTGTGTAAATGAACAGGAGCTGGCAATTAGAGTCGGAGGTGATGAGTTTGTGACCATTTTAGAGCTCAATCGAACTGAAGATTTTCTCCAGCATCTTGATAAACTTCTCTCCGGAACTGACGTTAAATACAGCTATGGCACCATAAGTACCACGTTAGAGAATCTTGATAACGCACTTAGTGCTTCAGATAAAGCCATGTATGAAATGAAGCGCTCGAGAAGTTCGAGCGAAGCCTAATAAGTTCTCAGTTTAACCCGACTCGTTTCCGTTCCTCTGAGAGATGCCTCGCACTTCCCTCGATAACTCACGATATGAAGATAGTTGTTTAGCTGTTTAAAAAACCATTAGTGCTCTGTCTCACATTGATCTTGGTTCAATTTTTATATTATTTGTTCATTATTCAATGACTGTATTTAAGAAGTGAATCTACTCCATACCCAATCACTGAGGATCCTCGGTCTACTCTTCTCCCTCACCCTGCTTGTGACTTATTACAGTGACGAGTTGGCTATCGAGTCTCAAAGCGATATCTTCCTTGAGGGGCTATCGGTTGTGGTATTGGTCTCGATCTTGATTACGGTTCGTGATATCAATTTTGAAAACATAACCATTCGGATTGGCCTCACTTTTCTAATCATATCCAAACTATTTGATACGATTACCGAATCCGACTTAGTGGATGAGTTATTTGAAAATTCTGAGTACATAGAGTTACTGCTAGAAGATGGTCTACTCCCAGTGGGCTACTTACTGATCTCAATTGGGCTTACCCAAATTGCTTATCGACTCAAATTGGCTAGCCAGAAAGATGAACTTACTGGTCTGTTTAATCGACGCAAGCTGTCAGAAATCACCTTAAATAGCTTTGAGTTGATCTACTTTGACCTTGATGGGCTTAAACAAGTTAATGATGGCTACGGCCACTCAGCGGGTGATAGATATATTATTCAGTTCGCTCATGCGCTGGAAGTTTGTATGCAAGAACAAGAGTTAGGCGTGCGTCTTGGTGGTGATGAATTTCTAGCGATAGTGAAGCCTGGCCGTGCTCAGATGTTTATCGCTACGCTGGATAAAGTATTGGCCCCTACTGAGGTGGCGTATAGTTATGGTGTGCAAAGTGGCACTATCGATGACCTCGATAATGCCATCATTAAGTCTGACCGAGCGATGTATAAAATGAAACGGGCAAAAGCCGCTTAGCTTTTACCCGTTTCAGCAATTTGACTTTCTTTATGCTCTCAACGCCTGCTTTCCTGAGCCCAACAGTTCCTCAACCAATTTAGGCACTTCAATACTGGCTTTTCCATAACGCTTCTCAGCGAACTCACTTTCTACTGCGCTTGGCTCCAGATTGATTTCAATGGTATGAGCGCCATGCATTTTGGCATCATGAACAAATCCCGCTGCTGGGTAAACCACGCCGGATGTGCCAATAGAAATGAAGAGATCGGCTTGCTCTACTGCTGCATAGATATCGCCCATTCTAAGCGGCATTTCACCAAACCAAACTATGTGTGGCCTTAGCTGCGAAGGCATTTGGCAGCAGTGGCAAAGGTCGCCTTGTACGATGTCGTGCGTACAATCAATCACTTGGGCGCTTTCACTGCATCGTGCTTTTAATAGCTCGCCATGCATGTGAATCACATTATTAGAACCGCCACGCTCGTGGAGGTTGTCGATGTTCTGCGTGACAACAGTGACAGTGCCATCCAAAAACTGTTCTAGTTTGCCTAGTGCAATATGGGCTGCATTGGGCTGTATAGAGCTGTGTTGCAATTTGCGTCGTCGCTGATTGTAGAATTCATGGACCAAGTCTGGATCTCTCATGAAACCCTCGGGGGTCGCCACATCTTCAATGCGGTGGTTTTCCCACAACCCATCTTGGGCTCGGAATGTTTGGATACCTGATTCAGCAGAGATCCCTGCGCCAGTCAAAACTACAATGTTGCGATATGGAAAAGCCATCTTGTGTCCCTACAATTTGCTTACATCTTGTATATAACCTTAGCACTAATGTTGGTATCGGACACGTAGACCATAGTCGAAAAAAGGGCGACATACGTCGCCCTTTTGCAAATCAATAATCGGATAATTTCAGAGACTTAGTCTTCGTTTAAAGAACCAATTTTGTGTACTGCCAAATCAGCACCGATGTATTCTTCTTCCTCAGACAAACGTAATCCAGTGACAGCGTTCAAGATACCGTACACAATGCCTGCACCGACAACCGCAACGACAATACCTATTAATGTACCAAGGATTTGTACTGTTAAGCTGACACCACCAAGACCGCCTAGAGCCGATTGACCGAAGATACCGGCAGCAATACCGCCCCAAGCGCCACATACGCCGTGTAGCGGCCACACACCCAACACATCATCAATCTTGGTTTTGTTCTGTAGGAAGGTAAATAGCCAAACAAAAACACCACCTGCAACACCACCCGTGATGAGTGCACCGATTGGGTGCATTAGGTCAGAGCCCGCACAGATAGCAACAAGACCAGCAAGAGGGCCGTTATGGATAAAGCCTGGGTCATTTTTACCTGCTACTAGTGCAACCAAGATACCGCCAGTCATTGCCATTAATGAGTTCATTGCAACCAGGCCGCTGATGCCATTTAAGGTTTGCGCTGACATTACGTTAAAGCCAAACCAGCCAACACAAAGGATCCATGCACCTAAAGCAAGAAACGGAATGTTTGATGGGGCAAAGTTAGTATGTTTACCTGCGCGCACTCGACCATTACGCATGCCTAAGAAGTAAACAGCGACAAGTGCAATCCAACCACCCACGCCATGAACGACCACTGAGCCTGCGAAGTCATGGAAACCTGCGCCGAACTGAGATTCAAACCATGCTTGTAGTCCGAAGTTACCATTCCAGATCATGCCTTCAAACAGCGGATAGACTAGGCCTACGGTGAAAAAAGTCGCAATCAAAATTGGGTAGAAACGAGCACGTTCAGCAATACCACCAGAAACAATCGCTGGGATTGCTGCTGCAAAGGTTAGAAGGAAGAAAAACTTAACCAGTTCATAGCCATTACCTGCTGAAAGTGTTTCAGCATCGGCAAAAAATGTACCTCCATAAGCGACCCAATAGCCGATAAAGAAGTAAGCGATGGCAGAGACACCAAAGTCAGCAAGGATCTTAACCAAAGCGTTCACCTGGTTTTTGCGACGGACTGTACCTACTTCCAAAAATGCAAAACCTGCGTGCATCAAGAAAACCATGATTGCGCCAAGTAAAAGAAAAAGGGTGTCCGAACTTTGGGTCAGTGTTTGTACTGCGCCGTGTACTTCACTGGTAGAGATGCTCATTAGAATCTGTGCTCCGTGCAATTTGTTATTTACTAATCGGTAGATAGCAAACATCATTCCAACACTGAAGCACGTGCATTGCACCATTAAATTCTTATATATATCAGCAAGATACAGACTTACTGCTCTATGGTGGTTCGCCATGCCAAACCTTTCTGCACATATGTGGTGCACCAGAAACTCAATCAGCCACCCAAAATGGTGCAAATAAAAAAGCCGCTCTTGATCTCCAAGAGCGGCTCGATGGCTAAAGATTTTTATTGTTTGTCTTTAATTCGGTCGTACCACAAATTGTGGTGCTGTTTGGCCCAAGTTTCATCCACATAACCGGTTTTCATTCCCTCTAATGCCCCTTCCGTGCCGACGGTACCGATGTAAATATGGCCGAAGGATGCGGCAATAAGCCCAAGCGATGCGACCGCATGAAGGATGTTACTTACTTGCATCACTTCTCGCGTTTGTTCAAACATAGGGAAGTCCATGATTAAGCCAGTAATACACACTGTTACACCGGCAGTGGCGAGTAACCAAAACCAAACTTTCTCACCACCATTACAAAAATCGGCAGATGGGTGCTTACCATTCGGCAGGATGCCACCACCTTGTTTAAACCATTCTAGGTCAACCTTGGTAAAGAAGTTGTTTTTCAACCACTTGACTAGCATAGTTACAATACCAAGTACGAACAATGGTCCTAGATAGTTGTGGCTGGTCTTAGCTAATTGAATGATAAAGTCCCAAACGGTATAGCCCACCACAGGTTTGAGCAGGTATTTACCATACATCAGTGTCAAACCAGAAATGGCTAAGATGAGGAACAGTGAAGCGGTATACCAATGCAGCGCACGCTCAAACCGAGTCCACCTCAAAACTTTTTTACCAGTTTTTGGTTTATCTAGCTTGATCTGACCAGCCCATAAGTAGAAAGCTCCCAACGAGCCAAAAGCCCCAAGGATCATTAACCCACCAATAGGGGTAACCCATTTATTGCGAATTTCTCGCCATAGCTGCCCTGTTGTATTGATCAATATACCGTGTTCAGCGGACGTGGATGTCGTGTAGCCTTCCTCGCCACCTTTGACTTGACGCCAAAAGTCAGCGCCCGCTAGTTCAATCATCTCTTTTGCCGTATCTTGTTGCTCAGTTTCGGCCAGCGCAAGCTGGCTGAAACTAAGGCTCAACACAGAGACCAAGACTATTAGAAGTTGTTGTAGCGTCTTCATAGTTAGCTCTTTGTTGCGTCGAAAGCGAGATCTTCACCATTTGTCCAACCAGCACCTTTGGCACCACGTTCCACAACACGTTGACGGTAGATGTCAGACACTTTCTGGGCATCACCAGCTAGCAGTGCTTTGGTTGAACACAAAGAAGCACACATAGGTAGCTTGCCTTCTGCAATTCGGTTTGCACCGTATTTGACTCGCTCTTCAGCTGAGCCAGCTTCGGTTTCTGGACCGCCAGCACAGAATGTACATTTATCCATTTTCCCTCGTTCGCCAAATGCAGACTGTTGAGGGAATTGCGGTGCGCCAAATGGGCAGGCAAACAAGCAATAACCGCAGCCGATACATAGATCTTTATTGTGAAGGACGATGCCATCTTCAGTTTGTTTGAAGCAATCTGTCGGACATACGGCCATGCAAGGCGCATCCGTACAGTGCATACAGGCAACAGAGATAGAGTTCTCACCCGGTTCACCATCGTTAAGTGTCACCACTCGTCGACGTTGAATCCCCCACTCTAGTGCATCATCATTTTCGTTTTTACATGCAGTCACACAGCCGTTGCACTCGATACAGCGTTTGGTGTCACATAGAAATTTCATTTTAGCCATGGGTAGACTCCTTACGCTTTGCGAATGTTACATAGGGTGACTTTGGTTTCTTGCATTTGCGTGACCGGGTCATAACCGTAAGTCGTAGCAATATTTGCGGATTCACCAATCACGTATGGGTCTGTACCCTCAGGATACTTGTCGCGTAACTCTTCTCCTTGGAACTTACCGCCAAAGTGGAAAGGGATAAATGCCATGCCTGGTTTCACTCGGCGTGTGACCATGGCTTTAACATGGATACGCCCTTTTTCAGCACCTTCTACCCACACCATTTCACCATCTTTAAAACCAAGATCGTTGGCATCTTTCGGGTTAACCTCGACAAACATCTCTTGCTGAAGTTCTGCAAGCCAAGGGTTTGAGCGCGTCTCTTCACCACCACCTTCATATTCTACCAATCGACCAGAAGTGAGGATGATTGGGTACTCCTGCGACTTATCTTGGTCTTGCAGTGATTTATACATAGTTGGCAGTCGGTAGATAGACTCTTTGTCATCCCAAGTTGGATAGTCTGCTACTAGATCGCGGCGTGGCGTATAAAGTGGCTCACGGTGCAGCGGTACACGATCTGGGAATGTCCAAACCACGGCGCGAGCTTTAGCGTTACCAAAAGGAATACAACCGTGTTTGATCGCAACTCGCTGAATACCACCAGAAAGGTCGGTTTTCCAGTTTTTGCCCTCAGCGGCAGCTTTCTCTTCTGCCGTAAGATCATCCCACCAACCTAAATGTTTGAGTAGCTTGTCGCTAAACTCTGGGTAGCCATCTTCCAGCTCACAATCTTTAGAAAAGCTGTCTTCTGCAAGTAGGTTTTTACCTTCGAACTCAACGCCAAATCTTGCGCGGAAGTTACCACCACCTTGTGCAACAGGCTTAGACGTATCGTAAAGAATATGAGTGCCAGGATGCTTCATCTCTGGGGTGCCCCAACATGGCCAAGGAAGGCCGTAGGTTTCCCCGTGAGCTGGGCCACCCTCTGCTTCGAGCGTCGTTTTATGGAAGGTATGCCAGTTCTTTTGGTGCTCTTTCATACGTTCAGGACTTTGACCGGTATAACCGATGGTCCACATACCTTTGTTAAATTCGCGAGTGATATCTTCGATAACTGGCTGGTTGTTCTCGATACGCACGTTTTTAAACAGTTGGTCAGCGAAGCCAAGCTTTTTAGTCAGAAGATACATGATTTCATGATCAGGCTTGGACTCGAACAAAGGCTCCACTACTTTGTCTCGCCATTGAATCGAGCGATTTGAAGCCGTCACACTTCCATAGGTTTCGAATTGAGTAGTGGCTGGAAGTAAATAAACGCCATCCGTGCGGTCATTCATTACAGCGGCAACTGTTGGGTATGGGTCGACAATTACCATCATGTCGAGCTGCTGCATCGCTTTTTTCATCTCTACACCACGAGTTTGCGAGTTTACCGCATGACCCCAGTAGAACATGGCTCGAATGTTGTCGTTCTGCTCAATATTGTCTTTGTTTTCAAGTACTCCATCCACCCAGCGAGAGACAGGAATACCCATGTTGTTCATTGGCTTTTTGCCACGGTACTCGTTTTGGTCAAAGCGCTTTTGCACCCACTCAAAATCGACATCCCACACTTTTGACCAATGTTTCCAAGCGCCTTCTGACAATCCGTAATATCCCGGAAGTGTATGAGACAATACGCCTAAATCGGTTGCACCTTGTACATTATCATGACCACGGAAAATGTTAGCACCGCCACCCGATTGACCGATATTACCTAGTGCTAACTCAAGTACACAGTAAGCACGAGTATTGTTGTTACCTGTGGTGTGCTGAGTACCACCCATACACCAAACAACACAGCCTGGACGATTTTCTGACAGCAGCTTAGCGGTTTGGTAAACATCCGCCTCACTCACACCAGTAACACGCTCCACTTCCGCTGGAGTCCACTTTGCTACTTCTTGGCGAATCTCATCCATACCAAACACGCGCTGGCGAATGAACTCTTTATCTTCCCAGTTGTTCTTAAACACATGCCATAAGATGCCCCAGATAAATGCAACATCTGACCCAGGACGCAGGGAAACATAATGATCAGATTTTGCAGCGGTACGTGTGCGGCGAGGATCTGCAACAACGATCTTACAACCGTTTTTTTCTTTAGCGATAAGTATGTGTTGCATCGCGACTGGGTGCGCTTCAGCGGGGTTTGAGCCGATGAATAGCATCGACTTACAGTTATGCATGTCGTTAAATGAGTTCGTCATTGCACCGTAGCCCCAAGTGTTTGCCACCCCTGCTACTGTTGTAGAGTGACAAATACGCGCTTGGTGATCGACATTGTTGGTGCCCCAAAGTGACGCCATTTTACGGAACATGTAAGCCTGTTCGTTATTGTGTTTGGCACTGCCTAACCAATAAACTGAATCTGGTCCCGATTCATTGCGGATCTTAGTGACATTGTCACCTATCTCTTCAATCGCTTGTTCCCAGCTCAGCTTTTTCCACTGGCCATTTTCAAGCTTCATCGGATATTTAAGTCGACGCTCGCCGTGTCCGTGCTCTCGTAGTGCTGCCCCTTTAGCGCAGTGACCACCAGCATTAAACGGATGGTCAAACGCAGGCTCCTGCCCTGTCCAAACGCCGTTTTGTACTTCGGCGTAAATGCCACAGCCAACAGAACAGTGTGAACAGATGGTGCGCTTGATTTCTACTGGCGCACTGTGATCAACATCAGCCGCTTGGGCTTTTTTCATCATGCTTGGTGCAAATAAGCCCGCACCTACCGCAGCACCACCAGCAGCGATCGATGTATTCTTCATGAATGCTCGGCGACTGATACCGAGACGATTTTGTTCCAACTCAGCGCAGTTGGAGCGTTTAGTTAATTTCATTGAAAATGCTCCCTACAGTGAGTCGTAATAATCACGAATGTGTTGAGTTTCGTGATAACCCGTCACCTTCTTAGTTTCTGTCGTTTGTGTGGTTGGCGATGCAGAGGCCTTAGTCGCTGCGGTTGCTACCGTTGCAGTTACTGCTGCTGTAGCAATCCCTTTCAGCAGGTCACGTTTAGAGCTGTCTACCTGTTTCTCGTTACTCATTCATTGCTCCTTTAGGAAACCTTGTTGGTTTCTCTTTTTACTAACTTTACTCTCGTTGTTTTAAATCTTTTCCCGTACCGGGATTTGGGCAAATCGAGTTTGTTCCAGTTGAAGAAACTGGTTCAATACTGCGGCGACGCCCAGATAGAATTGCCCATTTTTGGTTTGCTCAATTTGTTCAACTAATGATGCAAACCAAGGTTGAATATGTTGATTGAAGAAATGGAAAGCTTGGGTATCGTTGTCGATCATTGCCATTACTTCACAAAGTGCAGCGATATGATCTTCGGGCTCTTTAGTGTGTTCACTTCGCTCAAACCCAAGTCGAATCAGATCATCACGGATCATGGCGAGGGGCTTCTCCATTAGTGAACCCGTTAAATGCCAAGACGCAAACGGCATCACTTCCCCACGGCCGATGCCGATGAAAAGATCTTGGTATTCCTGTTCAACCTGTTCGGTGGTGATGTTCTGTGCTTCCTGCTTTAGCTTCCTCCATGCCATTTTCATTGGTTGATGCTCAACCCCTTGAAGCTCAAGGGTCGATAACCAATCAAGTTGTTGTTGATTAGGGGCATTTCGCAACAAGGCAGCCAGCATAGCGTAGATTTCCGATCTCATCTGTTGTTCTTCTAATTGCATGATTAACCTACATTCTCAATTGCTGTTCTGGGTTTTCTGCCATGGCACTAAACATGTCTTTCACTCGACAGTCTTCACACATCGCAATACGCGCAATAGCTTGCTCATCTGCATAATGCGAGTGACCACGTAACTTATCTTGTAGCATGCCGATGAGTGACTGAGGGGCAAAAGGTTTGCCACAACAAGTACATTCCGCAGCGGGTTCTTGGTGGATAGTGGTGACGGCAATACGCTGTTTGGCATCCCAATTAAAACGGGGCGTCAGTGACAGTGCTTGCTCTGGGCAAGCTTTCTCACACATGCCACATTGAATACAATCTTGTTCGACAAACTTGAGTTGAGGTGCATTACCATCATTGTGTAGTGCTCCCGTAGGACAAACTGCAATACAGGCCATACATAATGTGCAATCTTCACCTTTGCACGTCACTTGACCAAATGGCGCAGTCACTGGAAGTTCTGTGATGGATTGAGTTGCTGGGTGCTGTGCAGAAAGCTCATTTAAAGCCGCAAACAGGCGGTGACGCTTATCCCCTTCTGCATGCCACTTCTTATCGATAAGCGCTGTGTCAAATAACCTAGGTAGACCATGACGCAAGTCTTCCAAATACAAAATTTCGATACGCTCTTTATCAATATTCAATTGGGACAGAAGTCGCTGCGCCAATGTGACTTCTTGTTCCAACACACGAATGACAGTTTTTGGCATGTGATGACTAGCAGCAAACATTACTTTGCTTGCACCATTCACTAGTGCACTAAGCCAAGTATCGATACCAACGGAAGGAAGCTCTTCAAGCACCACTGGAATAACATTGTCTTCAAGTGCCTGTAGTGCCATGACGTTATAGTTCTCATGACGCTCGCTGCAAAAAAGGATGCTTGGGTTCTCGCCTTGTGCTTGTTTGTAGTTTGCAAGCAAGTTAGTAATGAATTGCTGAGTCTGAGTAGGTTCAGGTAAGGCGTAATAAATAGCTTCTGTTGGACATGCGGTCGCACAAGTCCCAACGCCTTGACATAAATAAGGGTTAATTTGGATTTTATGACCAATTTGATCGTTACCATCACTGGTCAAAGCCCCTGCCGGGCAAGCATCTACGCAGCGGTCGCATCCTTTAATACCGCGAGAGCTGTGTGCACATTTGTCGTTGTCCAGACGGAAAAATTTTGGTTTATCGAAAGTTCCCATCAGCGTTGGGATCTCTTCAAGCGCATCAGGCAGGCTTGGGTAACCTCTTCCCACAGGGTAGTAACCCGGTACCGCGACCTCCTCTTTCATGAGGCCGTTTAGGGTTAAGTCGAGAACAACATCAAAGCAATCACTACCTATGGTGGCAATCGCAGGATTGAGCGTATTGTCAACGGTGAGAGTATATGTGCCCAGAAAGCCCGTGACTTCAATCTGATTCACCAAATACCACTGAGATTTGCTTTCTGGTGTCAGGCCCTCTGGGAGCTGATCCACACAAAAATAGTGAACGGACGTCATATCGTCCAATTGGGGCGCTAGATCTTGCATCAAGGCGACTGGCCCAATGACAGCTAAGTGCCCTTTACTTTGGTAACTCACCGTAGGTGGGATGAGATTTCTTAGCTCTACAGTTTGCTCAATTGCGGACAATCGAGCTTTACCGTTGACGCTATTTGTAGTCTGTAGGAATTGCTTCAACATGGCTTTTGGCTATTTTTATTATTAAGACCAATGCCTACTGCAAATTACGATCCAATTTAAAAGTGCCTACAGTTCAATGTTTTAAACGCAATTACTGATTGTTATGTGAACAGAGTTTTATAAAAATGTACAAAATGTCCCATTCTAGGTTAATGATTGATAGGTCAAAATGACCCTACGAACTATGTGGTACATTTTGTCCCACTTCCTTATCACTGGCTTCAGTTGGGGCTACGTCGTCATCAGGAAGTTTTGACTCATTGATGTCACTAGTTTCGTTATTCTCTTCGTCTTGCGGCTCTTCTTCGATGTGTTCTTTGGCCCAATCTCTGAGCTTTTCAGCGACTTCAGAAGAGAGATTTTTTACCGCTTTATAGTCGTGATCATAGTCATTTAAACCGTCAACCTCACTAAACTCACCACTGAGAAAAAGCTTACGCATTGCTGCTTTTTTAACTTGCTTATCAACACCTTCGACGAGCATTGCTGCCAGAGTCGCTTCTTGCTCTAGTGGCGCTTCTTCTAAAGCTGGCACCGCCTCAGAACCTGAGTTGACTACGTCTGCGGACTCATCAATATTTGTCTTAGAGTCATCTGCATTTGGCTTAGACTGTTGAGGTGTTTTATCACTTTCAATTTTGCGCTCTGACCAGCGTTTAAAGAAACTCATTGGCCACTCGCTCTTCCTGCGCCTTTACGTTTTTTGCGTCGCTGTTCTAATAGCTCTCCATTTCGACCGATAAAGGCTTCCATCCAAGCTTGAACAGGCAGTGGCATGTCAATTGACAATACTAAGTAGTCGCCGTCCAAAAAGCTGCCAGCAACGCTTTGTGAAGCGGTGATCTGAACAGGTTTAGGCGGGTCAGTTTGTTCTAAGGCCATAAATAGCTTGGGTTGTTGAGAGCTTAGGTTAAATCGATAATCGGTACGCTCATCTAGGTAGAGCTCTAAAGGCATCACTAGGGTGCTCGTTTGACAAGGTTGCGTCTCGACATTTGTCCATTCCCATTGGGAGGTCGCCCAACGACCTTGAGAGACTTGTTTCTCAGTTAATAGGCAGGCTAATGGCCAAAGGGTGTCTGATTTACTCTCTTGTTCGATCATTTTAGATTCTCGTTATTTTAGATTTCACTACAGCATAGCAATTCTTACGCCAAAATTGCCGAGTACCGCCTTGGTCTAGATCGCTTTATCAGGCTTAACCTTTCACTCTATTAATAACATCGGGTAAAGTGGCGCAAGATTTGCTCTCTACTGGGCAAAACTGCGTTGTAGAACCGACAACCAAATTGGTCAAACTAATAAAAACTCAAACATTAAGGATAGTCTGTGGCAGAGCTCAACCTACCTAGCATCATTAAAACAGGTCAATCGCCTCTTCAAACACAAACAGTGGAAGTGTTTGACGAATACGGAGAGAAACTTACCAAAGAAATTGCCTGCGAGCGCCCTTTGACCGTGATGCTTAATTGGAAAGAAGTAGTGACACTGATGACATTGGGCTCTCGCCCTGAAGCCTTGGTATTAGGTTATTTAAAAAACCAAGCCTTCCTTGATAATCCAGACGCCATTGAGTCAGTGATCATAGATTGGGAAACCCATACTGCGGCAGTCACTACCAAAGAAGATGTTGCTCATATAGAAAAAGCGCTTAAAAAGAAAACCGTCACATCAGGATGTGGCCAGGGTACTATGTATGGCAATGTGATGAAGCAACTTGAAAACTATCAAGTTCCGCAAGTAGCGCTTAAGCAGTCGGATATTTACGCCGCTTTAGAGGCACTCACCCATTTTAATGACACCTACAAAAAAGCCGGCGCTGTTCATGGCTGCGCTGTCTGCCGAGGTAACGATATCATTTCCTTCGTAGAGGATGTCGGCAGACACAACGCCGTAGACACACTTGCAGGCGAATTGTGGGTGAACAAGGTGTCGGGGGAGGATTTGATTTTCTATACCACAGGTCGTTTAACTTCAGAGATGGTCATTAAAGTCGCTCAAATGGGGATACCTGTATTGCTCTCTCGCTCAGGTGTGACACAAATGGGACTAGATCTTGCGAAACAGTTTGGAATCACAACAATTGCGAGGGCGAAGGGATTACGCTTTCAAGTCTTTAGTGGTGCTGAGAAAATTGACTTCGATGTAAAAGGCTGAAAATTGTCCCAGCCTTAATACCCTCAACAACTCACCTTGCGTACTCTCCTTTGATGGGCTAACACTTAGTTAGCCCGTCATAAAAATGTAATCATAATGTAACAATAACAGTTCGGGCCGTCAGTCATGCGCTTTGCGCAAAAATACAAGGCTAGGAGCTCGTTATGGACTCAACCACCCCACAGCATACGTCATGGTTTGGCAGTTTCTCTATTCGAAAGAAAATGTTAGGCGTTACTATCATCTTGCTAGTGTCGCTAGCAGGTTATACCGTGTACCAGCAGTTCGCACTCAATACGCTCGATCGATTGCAACAAGCTGCGGAACTCAACGCTAATAACCAAACCCAACTTCTCATGCTGAGACGGCATGAGAAAGACTTCCTTAGCCGTCAACTTCCGAAATACATCGACAAGTTTAATCGCACCCACGCACTACTCGTCTCTCAAGTGCAAACTCTCAACCAACTGATAGGAAATGAGCTTGCTGACGCGAGCCAACATTTTAATACCGCTTCGACAACGCTCTCTGACTATAAAATGCAGTTTAACCAACTGGCGGCTCAGTTTCAGAAGATCGGAAACCGAGACAACGGGTTAATCCATCAAGTCGAACAAGCAGAATTGACGCTACTAATACGAGTGGATTCTTTAAATAATGCGCCACTTGCTTTAAATCTGAACCAGGCTCTCAATGCGAAGAATCGGTTTTTGCTGGTCGCCAACGAGGAAGAAGTCACTCGCTTTAATCGAGCATGGCAAGCGTTTGAAGGCAGTCTGCTCGCAGTGGATACCGAGATCGCTGCGCAAGCGAGCAGCTATCAAAACCTAGTGAGTGAGCTTTATGATGCCATGGTATTGTTAGGCTTGGATCATAACTCTGGGATGCGTGGAACACTGCGAGCAAATGTACATAGCACCGAGAAAGCACTAGATGAAATGCAGCAAGATATCGGTCAGCTAGTTACGCAGAGTCAAAACCAGATCAGTTGGAGCTTACAATTGACCACAACCGTCATCGCCATTTCTGTCTCTGTGTTACTCATGCTGCTGACCTACAAAGTGACGACACGGATCATCAAAGTCAAAAACTTAATGCAAGGCATCGCCTCTGGGCAAGCGGATCTCACCGTAAGAATGAATGATGAGGGGCATGATGAGTTGGCTAAACTGAGCCAATCATTCGATTTATTCATTAAAAAACTTCAAACCAATATGGTGTCCATTTCTGATGTGACTGAGCAGCTGGCTGATTCCGTTTCCCACTCACAGCAAGCCTCCGAGCAATCACTACAATTTGCACAAGAGCAGCAACAAGAGTCGAGCTCAATTGCCACCGCTGTTAACCAACTGTTGGCAACTACCAAAGAGATCGCCAACAATATCGACAACGCAGCCCACAAAGCTGAGACAGTCAAAAATGAAGCCGAAGAAAGTATGCGCCTGACCAATATTGCGGGCAGCAGTATCCAATCCTTGACTTCAAACATCCATGATTCGCAAACCCTGATCCAGGCACTAGAGGCGCAAAGTCGAGAAATACACACCGTAGTTGGTACGATAAGAGGCATCACTGAGCAAACCAATCTATTGGCCCTCAATGCTGCAATTGAAGCTGCCCGCGCAGGAGAAAATGGTCGTGGCTTCGCTGTGGTTGCTGATGAGGTGCGTCAGTTAGCTCAACGCACCACCGACTCCACCGTAGAAATTGAAGGCACTATAGATGGCCTGAGTGAAGGCGTTGAAAAGACCGTAAGTCTGATGCAAAACAGTCTGCATCAAGCAGAGCAAACCAATCTTCAAACCATTCAGGCAGTTGAAGCCATTCAACGCATTGTGGAGGAGATAAGTCATATCTTTGATATGAACTCGCAAATCGCTACGGCCTCTGAAGAGCAAGCCATGGTATCTGCCGAGATTGATCGCAATATTACTCATATCGCAGAGCTCGCTAGCCAAACCCAAGGCGCAGTCATGACGTCAGTGTCTGCGGCGTCTCAAGTAGACACCGCTTCTAACCAGTTGTCCGGCGTCGTTGCCCAGTTCAGGTGCCAGTAGTAATCAGCTGCGCTTCTATTTGGCCAACTTTACTTGGCAACATTAGGGTGAAGGTCGACCCTTCACCCTCAGTAGAGCTTACCTTGATATCGCCTCCGGATTGCTCAAGCAAGCTCTGGGTAACGGATAGTCCGAGACCAGTACCTTCACGCTTTGTGGTGTAAAACGGGTCAAAGATTCGCTTAAGTGATTCGGGAGCAATGCCACATCCCTGATCATGGATTTCAACCAAAACCCCTTTGGTTTGGTTTCCTTCAACCCAATCTTGGGTCGTGATCAACAATGTCCCCTCCCCATCCATCGCATGGATACCATTCATTTCAATGTTTACTAGAATTTGAAGTAACTGGTGACGATTCATCTCTATGATGGTTTTAGCCTTGAAGTCGGTCTGAATCTCAATATTTTGGTTCTTCACTGCCGTCTTCACCAGAGTCAGGCTCTCTTCAATGATTGGGTTGATATGCTGCCAAGTGATCTCATCTTGAATTCCGCCTTGTCGACTATACTGCAGCAAAGAACGAGTGATGGTACGGATCCTGTCGATCTGCGCCATGATCGCCGTAAGTTCGTCATCAACGTGGGTTGCTTCCTCGCCAAGTTCAAACTTTAGCAGCTCAACATTACCTAAGATAACGGCAGTAGGATTGTTGATTTCATGGGCGATACCCGCAGTCAATTGTCCTAGAGCGGCTAGCTTTTCACTGACTACCAATTTGTCACGAGTTTGGTTTAAAAGCACAATATGATGCTCTAGCGCTTCGGTTTGCTCTTTGAGTTTTACGGTACGTGATTGAACTTTCTCTTCCAGTTCGTCGGCGGCTTTGCGGATCTCTTGGTTTCGTTTTTCAAGTAAGTCCAACATGATATCGAATTGGCTCGCCAGTTGTTCCAGCTCATGCTCTTTATGCAGCCCCAGCATACCAATGCGACGGCTATGACCTTTTTGCACTGCTTTAACCACGGTATGAATGCGCTCGACTGGATCAAACAAATCTCGAGAACCGCGATATACCATCATGCCTGAAATAATCAGTAAGGTTGCGATGGTTAGACCTATCTCGCCTAGGTTGGTGATATAAACCTTGATCAGTGGCCAGATCAAATACCCAGTGTAAAGCATGCCAACCACTGCACCTTCTTTGTCTCTCAGTGGTTGGTATGCAGTGATATACCAATCGTCATAAACATACGCTCGGTCGATGAAATTTTGCCCCTTACCCAACACGATATTTTTTACCTCTTCTGAGACCCGAGTACCTATTGCACGGCCCTGTTGGCTTTCACTGCTGAGCGGCACATTGGTACTAACACGAATATCGTCTAAAAAGATGGTGACCGTGCCTTTTTTGGGCTGCAAAGGACTTGGTTTGGGATAAATAAGACTACGGATCTTATCAACTAACTGAGTGCTGTTATTCAGTAAGATACCGCCATCAAGATAGCCTAAGGTGATGTCATCGATACGTACGGGAAAGATAGTGCGACTGACTAAGCCGCGAGTCTCGATCCCTGTTTTGTCACGCAGTTCCACTTGCGCACGCCGTGCCAGCGTTGGGTCTAGCTGTGTTAACTGCTCTTTATCTAACACAGTTAAGAAAGTGCTTTTGTTTGCGATATCACTGACAGGTAAGTCTTGATACTGATTAACCCAGCGAAGGTAGTCTAACCCATGCTCCTGGCGCTGCTGCGCCAGCCAATAGTTGAGTGTTTCGAGATCGCCCGATTCCCAAAGTCGTCGTAAATGATAGTGATCTCCGATGGACTGAATGCTCTGCGCCTGCTTGGCTTGTAAGATCTCGGTACTGTTTTGAGCCACCGAAAGCTTCTCTTCCACATTAACCAAGGCATTTTGCCAAGTGTAATGGGTCGACCAATAAACAGTGATCCCAACCAGTGCCAGTAAGGTCAACACAATTGGAGCTGAGGTCAGAAATAACAAGCGGTAACGTACCATAGTACGAAACCTAAATTGCCATAAGCGAAGTTTTGCCAGTAAACCGCCAGAGCGTTTAGCCGTGTTACTCGGCATAAACATCCCCTTCAGCGTCCCACTCTTTGTATTTTCGCTCTAGCGTTTTACGTGCCACGCCGAGTTGGCGAGCGGCTGCAGATTTATTACCGTCATGGAAGCGCACCACCTGCTGTATATGGGATTTTTCGACATCTTTTAGCGTCCATTCGTTGGGATAGCCACCGACATCATCATTCCTTTGATCGATAAGATGAGGAAACTCCGCATCATGTGACAGCGTCACTGAAACTCTCGGTGCCGTCGTTTCGCCATTAAGTTCGCGCCAATAGTGCGCTGGCGGTTTGCCTAGTAAAATGCACCGCTCCATCAAGTTTTTAAGCTCTCGAACGTTGCCCGGCCAGTCGTAATCATGCATTGCTGAAATATCTTCGTGCGCCCATTGTGGCTCTTTCATGCCTAACTCTTTGGCCAAAATACGGGTGAAAAAAGGCACTAGTTCATTGAGATCTGATTTACGTTCTTTTAAGGCTGGCACATCAATTTTGAGTACATTTAATCGATAGAACAGATCCTTACGAAATGCACCTTGCTCAACCTGTTTTTGAAGGTCGCGGTTTGTCGCCGCAACAATACGAACATCGATGGCAACTTCTTTTTCCGTGCCTACAGGTCTGATCGTGCGTTGCTCTAACACACGAAGTAAAGAAGATTGCATCGCAAGAGGCATTTCCCCAATCTCATCAAGGAACAAGGTACCACCGTGCGCTACGCGAAACAGTCCTTCTCGACTTTTACGTGCGCCAGTAAATGCTCCAGAAGCATGACCAAACAGTTCGCTTTCTAAAAGCTCGGGTGCTATAGCCCCGCAGTTCACAGGAACAAAAGGCCCAACTCGACCACTGGCTTGATGAATACCTCTTGCAACGAGCTCCTTACCTGTACCAGACTCCCCTTCGACCAGCACCGAAGCTTTAGACGGCGCAAATTGACAAATCAATTGCTTGAGCTGCTTAGTTTTCTCTGAACCGCCGATAATGTCACTTGATTGATAACGCAACATGTCATGCTTGAGCGCCATTTGCATACGTTGGGCCAAGCGCTTATCCATACAACGGCTAACCGATTGCAGCATCTGCTCTAGATTAAACGGTTTCAAGATAAAATCGGTTGCCCCTAGTTTTAGTGCTTTGATTGCGGTTTCCAGATCAGCGTAACCGGTCATAAAAATCACATCACTGGGCTTATCTGGGTCACTAAAGGCTTCTGTCCATTCAATTCCTGAACGTCCAGGAAGGTTAATGTCGAGAATAATTAAGTCATAGTGGTTTTGTTGCCTTAACTCTTCGGCCTCTTCGATGCTTCCTGCACTTTCAACTTTAGAAAACCATTTACCCAAAGATTTCTTCAAGATCGCTTGCATACCGACTTCATCATCGACAACCAATACAGAGAACGCTTTATATCGAGGTTCTTGTTGCTGGGCTTGGTTATAATTATTGTGTAGATGGGACATAAAACACCTTGAAGCGTATCAGTGAGACAATAGGTACCATTCATTGCAAATGGTAGCCAACAGTATGTGAGACATTTTGTCCCTATGCAATATTCTTCACTGCTAAATGTCCCTTTTTTCAACTAAATAGTGACATCGCACTTTATAAACCTAGTCAATTTAGACCAAAGTCTAACAGCCCAGCCACTGTGGGGCTGTCACCCAGAAAAGATTGTTTGATCTTAGAGATATTGCTTTGCACCACCGATGGTTGGCATTAGGATTGCAACATGCGCCGCTGAGAATAAAAAAACCATTTAGCACGTTTATATAAGAACCATTGGACATAGCATGAAGACTATTAATTACCCTCTGTTGGCCCTTGCAACACTCTCTCAAACCGCTTTGGCAGATGAACTACCCCACGTTCGCCTCGCCACAACAACCAGTACATACCATTCAGGATTGCTCGACTACTTGCTGCCTGAATTTCAAAAGGATACCGGCTATCAAGTAGATATTATTGCCGCAGGTACTGGTAAAGCGCTGCGTATGGGCGAAAATGGTGATGTTGACTTAGTGATGACCCACGCACCAAAAGCAGAAGCAGATTTTGTCGAAAAAGGCTACGGTATTGAGCCTCATGCGCTTATGTACAATGATTTTGTGGTTGTCGGACCGAAAGATGATCCTGCTGGCGTTTATGGTGAAAAAGACGTTGCCAACGCCTTTCAATCCATTGTTAAAAACCAAGCAATGTTTGTCTCACGAGGCGATGACTCTGGCACACATAAAAAAGAGCTAAATCTTTGGGCACAAAGCCAAATCGAACCAAACTTTGGTGGTTATCGTTCTGTTGGCCAAGGCATGGGGCCTACCTTAAATATGGCTTCTGAAATGCAAGCCTATACACTGACAGATAGAGGTACTTGGCTAGCCTATCAAAACAAAGTCGATCTGATGGTTGCAGTAGAAGGTGATGAGCGCCTATTTAACCCTTATCAAGTGATCTTGGTAAATCCAGCTCGTTATCCGGACCTGAATGTTAAAGGCGCCAAGGTCTTTCGTGACTGGTTAATCACGCCTAAAGCTCAGTCATTGATCAACAGCTTTACGATCCAAGGCCAAAAGCTGTTCGTTGCTAACGCTAACTAATCTATATGACTTTGTGGCAAACAACCCTTGAAGCACTGGAGCTGTTGGTCAGTTTTGACCAGCAGCTTTGGACCATTGTCGGCGTATCATTCTCAGTATCCTTGACCGCCTTGCTTCTGGTCTCACTTCCTGCGCTTTTAGCTGCCTACTCGTTAGCTTACTTTCAGTTTCCTGGTAAATGGTTTTTGCTCTCGCTTGTGAATACCCTACAGGCGGTGCCAACGGTCGTGATTGGTTTATTGCTCTATATGCTGTTATCTAGAGCGGGTCCTCTTGGGGATTGGCAAATGCTTTTCACCCAAAAAGCGATGATCTTGGGACAAATGCTTATTTGCTTCCCGATTTTGGTTTCAATGATGCATGGCGCTTTGCAATCGAGTGATAAACGCGCTCTCGAAACGGCCTTAACTCTTGGCGTTTCACCATTTAGAGTCGTACACACGCTATTGTGGGAAAACCGATTCCCGCTAATGGCGGCGACCATTGCGGCATTCTCTCGGATCATTACGGAAGTCGGTTGTTCAATGATGGTAGGCGGAAATATTATGAACGTCACTCGTAATATCCCAACCGCGATCGCCATGGAGAGTCAAAAAGGTGCTTTCGCTCAAGGTGTCGCACTTGGCATGGTATTATTGGCACTGGCGCTTATGCTTAATTTTGCTTTGTCGAGTGTTCGCGGCAAAGGCTTTATGAGAACTTAATGAGGCAGACTATGTTGACTATTCGTGGGCAAAACTTGTCGATGACATTCAAACAGCGCCTGCTGTTCCATATCCCAAAGCTAGAGCTTGGGCCAAGAGATGTGGTGTACTTAAAGGGTGATAATGGCATTGGCAAAACCACACTGTTGAAGATCCTTGCGGGGCTGCTATACCCAACAGGTGGAAGTGTTAACCAGCTTCGCCCTAGTCTGTTTAAACGACTTTTCAAAACCAACACTCAAAATGGTGTGATCTACCTACACCAATCTCCCTATCTATTCGATGGGAGTGTGTACCAAAACGTCGTGTATGGGATAAAATACGGCCCTGACTCCAAACGCAATAAACGAAACCAAGTCATAAATGCGCTGCGCATGGTCGGCCTTGAAACCCTTGCCGATGAGCACGTCTCCTTGTTATCGGGAGGCGAAAAGCAACGTGTTGCAATGGCTCGTGCATGGATATTAAACCCATCCATTTTGCTTATGGATGAACCAAGTGCCAGTTTAGATCAAGAGTCTATCGAGCGTTTGGTGGTAATGTGCCAAGACCTCATCGATAAGGGGTCAAGTTTGGTGATCACCAGTCATCAAGAAAATGCGTTAACGCAACTGTGCACTAAACAGTGGCACCTAAAACAACAAACTTTGCATGAGTCACCTGCACTTAAAGTCGTAGTGCCTCATGACAATGAGAATAAATATGTCGCCTCAAACTGAAATTAGTTGGGTTGTCTTGGCTGGAGGTCAAGCAACTCGAATGGGGGGCCAAGACAAGGGCTTGGTTCTACTCAATCAAATACCACTCATAGAACATGTTATCGAGCGCTTAAAGCCTCATAGTCAGCACCTCATTATTAATGCCAACCGCAATCAAGAACGTTATCGTCACTATGCTCCTGTGATCTCGGACCTATTCGATGGTTTTTTGGGGCCGTTGGGTGGTATTCATTCTGGACTGAAAAATGCGTCTACCGATTGGGTAGGCTTTGTTCCCTGCGATAGCCCACTGATCTCGGAGACCTTGATTACACGCTTTACTCAAACAGCATCAGATGATTGGGATATATTGGTCGCCCACGATGGCAAGCACATCCAACCGGTATTTACTCTGTTCCACAAACGAGTGCTCGACAAGCTAGAAGCATTTTTAGATCGCGGCGATCGTAAGATCATTTTGCTCTACGATGAATGCCGCACCAAGATTATCGATTTTAGTGATGACGACCAGAGCTTTATCAATCTCAATACACCACAAGAACTAGAACAATTTGGGACGTTACTATGACTTTGCCTGACCTTCCTATTCTCGGCTTTGCAGCATACAGCGGTACGGGAAAAACCACGTTGCTAGAATCTCTATTGCCAAAGTTAACTGAAAAAGGTTTACGTATTGGTGTACTAAAACATGCTCATCACAACTTCGATGTTGATAAGCCGGGTAAAGACAGTTATCGCTTACGTAAAGCTGGTGCTGAGCAGATGTTGATTGCTTCTAGAAATCGCTTTGCGTTGATGACAGAAACACCGGACGCAGAAGCACAATTTGAATACCTGCTGTCTCGATTTGATGCTGAGAGCCTAGATATTATCTTGGTCGAAGGCTGCAAAAATATTGCCTTTCCAAAGATTGAGCTTCATCGTCAAGCTTTGGACAAACCTTGGTTATATCCAGCCGATAAAAACATTGTCGCCATCGCATGTGATGAGCAGGTAGACACATCTCTACCAGTGATGTCTATCAATGACCTGGATGCGATAGCACAATTTGTTGTGCATTACGCAAGTACTCAAGGTGCTCCATCAGCCGCACCAGCTGCGTGCTGTGATACTTTATCTCCAGCATATTTGTCCGTGGAACAAGGGCAACAAGCCATCTTGGAGCAAATCGAGCCCCTTGAGCAAACCGAATCCGTTGTTATCGACAACGCATACCATCGCACCTTAGCTCAAGCCATTAAGTCCCCTATCAATGTACCTGCTTACACGAACTCGGCTATGGATGGTTACGCTATTAACGGCGAAACATTGTGCCCAAGTTATACTGTCGTTGCCGAGGTTATGGCAGGCCAAGCGTACGAAGGTACGGTTGCTGTAGGAGAAGCCGTAAAGATCATGACAGGTGCTCCGATGCCTGCAGGCTGTGATACTGTCATCATGCGTGAGCAATCCCAGCAAGATGGTGACATGGTCACTTTTGGATCTGCGAAGATTAAGCAAGGTCAAAACGTACGTCAAGCAGGGGAAGATTTGTGCCTTGGCAGTGATGTATTTGCCGCGGGTACGCTGTTGGAATCTCCAGAAATGGGCATGGTCGCCTCTTTAGGCTTCGACAAAATCTCTGTATTTTCAAAACTGAAAGTTGCCATTTTCTCCACTGGGGATGAAGTACAAGCACCGGGAGAAGCACTGCAAGAAAACCGCATCTATGATTCTAACCGTTTCACCCTCAAAGGTGTTTTGACTGCGCTTGGTTGTGAAGTTATCGACCTAGGCATCCTTGAAGATGACCATCAACAAATGGCCAATGCGATCAAACAAGCTACCCAACAAGCCGACATGATCCTCACATCAGGAGGCGTGTCAGTTGGTGATGCAGATTACATTAAAGACGTATTAGACGAGCTTGGTCAGATAAACTTTTGGCGCATCAACATGCGTCCGGGCAGACCTCTCGCATTCGGGAAGATCGATCACACGCCTTTCTTTGGATTACCAGGTAACCCTGTTGCCGTCATGGTGTCGTTTATTAACTTTGTTGAGCCTGCGATTCGTAAAATGCAGGGCCAGCTTGATTGGTTACCGTTAAAAGTGCCAGCAGTTGCGCTAGAACCCCTTCGCTCTCGCTTAGGTCGAACAGAGTTTTCGCGAGGAGTGTATGCTCTGAACTCTAAGGGCCAACTTGAAGTTCGAAGCACTGGTAAACAAGGTTCAGGTATCCTTCGTTCGATGAGCGAGGCGAACTGTTTGATTGAGATTAGTCCGAGCATTGAAAGCGTTAAAACTGGTGAAGCCGTCACTGTCATTCCTTTACAAGGGCGGCTATAACTAGCTTGATTTTCCTATGTCGGCGAGCTAAAGTGCGCCGACATTTTTTTGAACCCGATTACGAGCAGCATCATGGCAAGAACGATTATCTACACCTACAAAAAGCAAGAGAAAACCCTAACCTTCTCTTATGAAAAGCATCGCAATATCCATGAAGCGGTCGCCGAAGCTGAAGGTATCGATATCAGCGACTTCCTAAAGATGGAACAACAAGTGGAAGCTGTCTCAGACACTAAAGCGGTACGCGATTTCCGTGATTCTCACTTTAAAAAGCTTGGGTTTTCAAAGCTTACCTTGGCACAAAAAGAGAATCTTGGTGTCGGTAAGAAGAAATAATTTCTAGCACACACAAAAGCGCCGCAGATCATTGCGGCGTTTTTTATTGCTTTTTTGAGTGACCGAGGCCACTTATCGTTGGAAGCGGCTCATTCGCTCAAGCACAGTTCTCACATGTTCGTAGTTTGGCGATTCTTCTTCTAACACCTTATTACCCTTATCCATCACTGTGGTTTGGCCGCCAACCCCCACATCCAAGATGCGCTCTTTGGTCACTAGTCCGTAGTTTGCCCACATTGATGCCACTACAAATGGGTGCTCTACTTCACCATCAAGTAAATCCAGTCCTGTAGAGTAAGTTGCGATATCACTCTCAACCCCTAACCAGTTTTTCATCAGTGTTGGGGCAACATCTTCATGACTAGTCAGTGCATCTGGGCTTGCTAGTTCAATGGTGTCTGAAGTGATACCTGGTGCAATGATGGCAAACGGTACACGAACTTGTGGGTCTGTGTAGTTACTGTTGTGACCCCAGTAGTTTAGCTTGTTGTCGTTAAGTTCCTGACCGTGGTCAGCGGTGATGATGATAATGGTGTTATCAAGATCGCCTGTTGCTTCAAGCTTATCTAATATTTGGCCTGCAAGGCTATCAGTATAGTGAACACTTGTTCGGTACCAATTCATCAACGGCACTGTATCGGTATCATTATCCAGATTCAGGTAGTTAATTGGCTTTGCAGGTTCAAACTTAGTCGAATAATCCTTTGGAAAATCATAGCCGTGTGGTGAGTCGTAGAAAATAAACGAGAATGCTGGTTGTGAAGTATCACGACTGTCATACCACTCTAACCATTCATCGGTAACGTTTTGATCTAACTCCGAAGGGCGAGAGCCTTTAGATTCAAGTCGTAAATCCTCAACTTTGGCAAATACGGTATCTTTAAACCTTGGCGAACGTAAATGCGCAGCCGAGAAGATACCTAAGTCATAATTGAGCTCCTGTAGACGGTCCATCAATACTGGAGATTGCTGATTCGCTAGGAATGAGTGCCAGTAAGTCCCTGGCATCCCATAAAAAAGACCAAAGATCCCCATACGAGTCGCATTACCACTAGCGATGTGATTTGGCAGCACTTGTCCGCGTTGTGCGTATTTCCACAGGTTTGGAGAATCTACTTCATTAAACGTATCGTAACGCCATGAGTCGATCGCAAGGATCATGATATTGAGTGGTTTATCGACCGGTTTAGTCACCAAAGGTTCTGTTGGGTAGTTCAAGTTATTAGAACTTTTAACACGCATTGCTTTTTCGCGTTCGACCGCATCGACATCTAACATGCCATATTTGGCCATCAAGTCATTCGCCGTTGTCGGGTAGAAAACAGGCAAATATTTGGCTTGAGCTGTCACTGGTTGGTAAACGTTAGCCGCCGACCAAATGTGTGTGCCGTGAGAAACCAACAACAATACAAAAATTGATGCTGAAAAAGCCAAACCTAGTTTGCGTTTCATTACCGCAAGTTTCGGCTGCTGTTCAAGTTTGGAGATCAGAAAGTACTGTCCTACAAGCAAACCAACCACACTACCGATAACGATTAACCAAGTAGAGATTGGAAAGCTCACCATTCCGCCGGATAGCAACATATTCACGACGACTAAATTGATATGGAAGCGGTATTGAGCAAACACCATGGTATCAATAAATAGCGTTGCAATACCCACCGCACCAAAAAGGGCTACAACAGTGCGACGAAGTTTTGTAGGTAACAAGATGAGCGGCATTGCCAACAGACCAACCAGACCAATGAGCAAACTCATTTGGCTGATGATGCTCGAAACCATGAAGGTAATGCCCAAAGCGTCAGAAGGCAGTTTCGGCATGAACGTGTAATAGCGACCAGCGATTACGACCGAGAGAATGGCGTTGGCTAAAATAAACCAGCCGTAAGAATGCAAGCGATCACGGAGTTTGAGAGTTTCCATTACAACCTTTAGCTAAAATTACTTGTTAAAATGATTCGTTATAAAACGTGGGGCATTTTAACGTCATTTAGCCAAATTGCATTCAAATTGTAGTGAAATTCTTGGCTGTAGATACAAAAAATGCCAGAGAACTTTCGCTCTCTGGCATGGTTAATTCGGTTAGATTTACTTGATGTTCAAGAAAGCTGCACCGCGTACACCGCCTGAATCGCCGTGTTTCGCTTTGATGATTCGAGGAGCTTTCGCTACAGACAGTAAGTATTTAGGGATACGCTTAGGCATCTCTTCGTAAATCAAATCGTAGTTCGACAAACCGCCACCCAGTACAACCGTGTGCGGGTCAAACGCAGTAAATAGGTTGGCAAAGCTGATAGCAAGTAGCTCCATAAAGCGCTCAACATGCTCAACGGCTTTTGCTTCGCCTTCTGCTTGTGCTTTGATGATATCAATCGCTTTTTTCTTCTCACCGTAGTAATGAGCATATAGTTGCTCAAAGCCACGTCCAGATAGGTAGTTATCTAAGCAGCCTTTCTTACCACAACCACAATCAAATACTGGTGCGTTCTCACCCAGGTGGAACCATGCATCTAGAGGCATGCGCATATGGCCTACTTCGCCCGCTACGTGGTTACGACCCGAAAATACTTTACCTTCGAATACAAAACCGCCACCGAAACCTGTACCAAGGATTAGACCCGCAACAGACGCTTCATCTTTTAGCTCGTCATCCCAAGCTTCAGACAGTGCAAAACAGTTCGCATCGTTGTCGATTTTTACGTTGCGACCAATTTTAGCTTCAAGATCCTTACGTAGAGGTTTACCCTTCGCTGCAGGAACGTTAGTCGTTAGCACAGTGCCATCATCTGCATCTTCCATACCTGGAATACCGATACCGATAGTGCCTTCTGTTTGAAGTTCTTGGTCGTATTTTGCAACCAGACCAGCAATCGTTTCGACCAACTTGTCGTAATCATCGCCCGGGGTTGGAACTCGTTCCGTCGCTACTCGTTCCAGATTGGTGTCGAAAGCACCAAATTCAATCTTAGTGCCACCAACATCAAAGCCGTAGTACATGTTTCTCTCCTAGAAAGTATTCAAAAATCGCAGCTTAGGTCAAAAAAGTGAAAACCTAAAAACTATGCTGACATTATCCATATCTACTCCCTACAATCCGTGACGCAGCGCGTATTACGACACCTGTTAACGCTAACTGTTTATAACGTGTTCACCGTCGTGTTCGCTTGTAAGCCAATGTATTAAATTGAACGGGTTTACCCTACTCCATTTCACGAATGTATTGTTGCAATTGCGGCTTTTCGAAATTTGGTTTATAGCGGGTTTTACTCAACATATAGCTTTCACTAAAGACGCCAAACCAACTGGCGAGCAGTTTTGCCGCTTTTGGTTGGTTGGCCTGTTCCAAGACAATGGAAGCTACTTCTGCGGTCGCTAAATGACTGCTGTTCTCCGAGCGGCGCAGAACATATTCAGAGAGCGCCTCTGGCTCTACTGAAAACACCGGTAATTTCTGCAAGTAATCAGACTTACGGAACATTTTCCTTGCTTCCTTCCAACTGCCATCAAGAAATATCAGCAGTAGCTTTGGTTGGCTAGAGAAGCGTTCGGTGTCTTGTTTAAAAGAATGGACTAAGCGGGCACGATCATCGACGTACTGCTCAGGGAAAATAATCACAGGTTGATAGTCTGGGCTGTTGATTAATGCTAACAGCTCTGCTGATGGTTCAGTGCGGCTCCACTCGAACGCATGGCACTCTTTGACTACGTCAGCGATAAGACGTCCCGTGTTGCTCGGCTTAAGAATTTCGTTGTCAGACATGATCACCATTGCAGCGATGTCCGTTTCTATATCAGGCTGATGGTCACAAATGCAGTGCTCTTTCGCAACCATACAAAGTTCACATCGTTTGACCTTAGCACCACGCGCGCTGAAAGGTTTCGTGGCTCTAGCCAGTCTATCTTGATATAAGTGATGAACTTGATGGATACGCATGTGTCTTTGCTAACCTTAATTGCTGGGTGTGCGAGATGAAAGGCGGCGATATTAGCATAAACAGAGAGTAAAGATGGATACTATTCGCTTTGGAGTTTTTTTGTTTGTTTTAGTGGCTTGTGCCATGTGGGAGTATCTTAAACCTCGTAAGGCACTAACCCAATCCAAATGGCAGCGCTGGTTAAATAACTTAGGGCTGGTCGGCTTTAACTCGATCGTTCTCACTATCACAATGCCGCTATTAGCTTTTGAAACCGCACAAATGGCACAAAACAATCAATGGGGCTTATTGAATATTGCAAGTGCCCCGATATGGCTAAACATTGTTGTTACCGTGGTTGTGCTAGACCTTGTGATCTACTGGCAACATCGGTGGTTTCATAGAAACCCTTGGTTATGGCGATTACACCGCATGCATCATGCCGATCAGGATATCGACGTCACTACTGGTGCTCGGTTTCATCCAATTGAAATCATCTTGTCGATGTGGATAAAAATCTTGGCCGTCGTGGCTCTTGGTGCATCACCTCTCGCCGTGGTTGTCTTTGAAATTTTGCTCAATGCCAGTGCGATGTTTAATCACAGCAATGCCAAGCTGCCGCTGTCTGTAGACAAAGTATTAAGAAAGGTGGTGGTTACACCAGATATGCACCGAGTGCACCACTCCGTTATTGTTAAGGAAACCCACTCGAATTTTGGTTTTTTTCTTTCCGTGTGGGATCGCTGGTTTTCCAGCTACATCGCCCAACCAGCTCTAGGGCATGACGATGTAGAGATTGGGATTCCCATATTCCGAAAACGCCAAGAGCAAAATATATGGCACATGCTGACCCAACCATTTCGGGATACGTAACTAACCAAATAACTGAGGGCGCTGATGCGCCCTCTCTATACTTCGCTCTGCAAACGCTTTGGTCTACAAGAACTTAGAGCTGATACTTATGCAACATTGCTTGCTGATGGCCGCCAATATCTGCCACTTGTTCGGAGCTTTCTATCATGGCTTCAAGTTGGAGTTTTGTCTGATCACCCAACTCTGAAATACTCTTAATATTGGCCGAAACATCCGCAGTTGCGCGTTCTTGTTGTTCGGTCGCTACTGAGATTTGTGTCACTCGCTGCACGATCTGGTCAATCGACCCTTCAATACTCGCAAATGTTTGTCTTACATCCTCGCTTGACGTCATTGCTTGGTTCATTTCATTGCGGCTTTCAGTCACCGCATTTCTTGCATGATTGGCCGCAGACTGAAGCTCGGTCATCATTTCGCGAATGTTGTTCGTTTGAGTGCTGGTATTGCTGGCAAGATTTCGCACCTCGTCGGCAACTACAGCAAAGCCACGCCCCTGCTCTCCGGCTCGTGCAGCTTCTATGGCGGCATTAAGCGCAAGCAAGTTGGTGTTGTCGGCAATATTGCTGATCACATCGACCATTTCGCTAATTTGACGTACCTTTTCGTCTAGCTCATGCATAGATGTTTCATTGGATTGCAGGGTTGTCTCTAGCATCTGCAAACGTTGTTGATTCAGGCCGATGGCTTTACTTCCAAGCTTAGATTGCTCTGAAGCCGCTTTCGACTCTTCATTTGACTCATTGGTCACTTGCGCTATTTCACGGATCGCTGATTGCAACTCAGAGACCGTGGTGACCATTTGGCTGAGTGATTGGTTTTGAGTCTCAAGACTTTTCTCTGTCTCTTCTGCAGCAGAGTGACTTATCTCTGCCGTTTGATACAAGGTTTCGCAGTTACTCGTTACCATCGACAAAGACTCTTGGGTCGAAACAATGACGCGATTTAATCTTTCAGCGATGACCCGCATCTCATAAGGACCAATTAGCTCAGCTTGTTGGTTAAACTCATGATTGTTTAGAAGCTTCAGCTGACCTGTTAGGTTTTTAAGCCCTTTGGTGATCCAGCGACGCACTTGGCGACCAGCGATTAAAATGATGCTGACGATGAGCAAAGAGACATAAATCAGTATATTAGTGACTTGGGCGATGGTTGATTTTACCAAGTCTTCGCTATTACCAATGAGCTGCTCTGATTGGACCGACAGAGAGTTCAACATAGCAATCATCGCCGTCACATTTTGAGAGGCATGTTGAAGCAATGACTTTTGTTTTTGCATCAGTTGGATGCGTTCCAGCGTTAAGTCGATCACTCCGCCATCTTTAAAGCCTTCTTTCACCATGTCATAAGGTGCTATCAAACTTGCAAATTCCGCAACATCCGGATGCCACTCAGCGAAGTCGTCATAACCGAGGTTTATCCCAGCGATACGGTTCCCTAACTCTCGTCTCGCTTTGTCCGCCTTGTCTAGGTCAGACTCAACTAATAGCATCAAGAAGGTACTTTCCATCGCACTGGCACTAGCAATGAAACGATTCGCTGCATCCTGTGCTTCAGGGTTATCTTGTGCAAGAAAAGAGCTGACTCGGCTCATCTCAGGTCCAATAGAGCTTAATCCATAGCGAAAGCCAGGAATGATTGCATCAAGCTCTTCGGATATTTTCAAGACAGCTTCTTGATTGGCCATGATCAACTGGGCATCGCTAATCAACGTATCAGATTTAGCGAAAAAGGCTTCTCGGTCATCCGCTGAGACAATTTCAGGAAGTTCACGTGTAACATCGATAAGTTCTTGAATATTGGATTGCGCATCTAGTTGGAGTCTTTCATACTCATTTTTTGCAGTGCTCAATTGTTCAAGGTTTTCACTTTGCATTGCAGAGTTAAGCACTTTAATTTGAGTAAGTACATTTTGCGTGAGTTGTGCATTCGACATAGCCACTGGGAGAGCATTTTGCGAAAGGCTATCGAACTGCTCACCCACTCGTTGCAAACCTTGATGGCTAATCCATGCTAATACTGCAACTAAAATGCCGATTGTCGTAAAAATTGCGATAATCGCTTGCGTCAATGAAAGTGAAAATCGACGCTTTTTGAGCTGTTCCATAGAATCTTCCTGAACTCAAAATTAAAGTAGTGAATTATTGTCGGAAGATAGTACGACGCTTTTATGACAAAAATATTTCCAATTGATGTATAGATTACAATGCTTAAAATACAAACACTTATACTGACAAAAATCTGCTTATCTGCGTTATTCATAAGCGGATGTAGCTCGCAAAACTCGTCGAAGTTCGATACAAAGAGTGAGCTACAAAATAAAAATATGGTAGTACTTTCAACACATTGGGAAAACATCTATCGCGAATGGAGAGACGTTCCCTACCGCTGGGGAGGTAACTCTAAGTTTGGAATAGATTGCAGTGGCTTCACTCAGATAGCGTTTCAGGGCTATAGCGTAACACCACTCAAAAGGACCACACATGAACAGGTCAAGCAGGGGCAGTCAGTCAGTTACACCAATGCGAAACAGGGAGATCTGGTATTTTTTAAGCTACGAGGAAAGCAAAACCACGTGGGAGTGTATTTAGGAGGAAATCAATTTCTACATGCGTCCACGTCAAAGGGGGTCATTATCTCAAGACTCGACAACCCGTATTGGGCAGACGCATTTTGGCAATTTAGACGTGTAAACTAGTCGTAAATGGCAACTGCTGAATCAAATAGGTTCTTTACTAAGCCAATATACTCATCGAGAAAGACGATTTGCTCGTTGGTTGCTTTTTTAGACCAGGCACCAGCAAGCACTTCGCCTAGATCTTCAACCACAGAATCAGCTTCTTTGAGTAATTTGAATCGAACACTAGAGTGAAGCTCTGGGTTTTGATCAAATAACGCCATAATGTTGGTGGCAATCATGTCGGTGACGACGTCTTCAATGCTCTCGTCGCCCGTATCCCCTTCCTGAGATGCGAAAATATCTAGGTTTAATGTTAAGTGCTCAATAAGAGCGAGATAGCCATCAGTTTCTACTACCACTATTTTTCTCCACCTTAAGTTTGGTGTTTATATCTACGTATAAGTAAATAGTATGACATCTCAAGAGATTTTCATACATTGATTGTGATTACTGATAGATTGTAGACAGATTTCTGCCAGATTGTTTTGACGTGTATAACGCTTTGTCTGCAGCTTCCAACCATTGAGTATGGCTTTCCATATCGGGATCAATCTGACAAATACCCAAACTGATGGTATAGCGGATCGGCTCTCCTTCATAATCAACGATGCCTGCTTCCACTTTCTTACGCAAACGTTCCGAGAAATAGTGTGCTTGCTCAGCGTTAGTATCAGGGAGAAGGACACCAAATTCCTCACCACCATATCGGCCACAGACATCAGCTTTGCGCACCGTTTGCTTAAGTAAATAAGCGGTGTTACGAATGACACCATCTCCAGCCGTATGCCCGTAGGTGTCGTTTACTTTCTTAAAGAAATCAATATCAAACATCACCAGGGTTGCAATAGAAGAAACGGTTTGGCACCTTGCAAACTGTTCTTGTAAGCACTGTTCCCAATATCCGCGGTTATATAGCCCTGTTAGGCCGTCGGTTCGACTCAACTGACTAAGCTTTTGGTTCGACTCTTTGAGGAAAAGCTTTTTCTTGGCAATATCAGACACGTCTTGCACCTTGATGCTGACGTGAGTGATCTCTCCAGTTAGCGATCGAAGTGGGCTAAATACCACGTTTTGGTACATCTTACTCAGCCCATGGGTAACGGGTGAAAAGTTATTGAATTCGAACAAATACGGTCTCTCTTCCCAAGAAGAGAAGGTTCTCATTTGCAATTTGATCACTGACTGCACTTTGGCCATAAACCACGCTTTCGGCAAATCAGGAAAGAAATCAAATAAACAATGCCCATGGATAAGATCAGAATCGATACCGCTGTAGGAGCGCATAAAGCTATTCCAAGTACAGACGTTATAATCTAGGTCGATCACGATTAACCCTGCATCCATGTTGTCCATGATCTGCATGAGTAGATGGATTTCGTTTAAGTCACTATTTTGGTTCATGGCTAGAAAGACCCGACTATTTTCTTCACTGCCCCTATCGATTGCGGGTCGATAAAGAACAACACTTCACACTCAAAATCTGAGTTCTCTGCAATATAGGTATATTCTACGGTAAAGATCTCATCGTAACTGGTCTGCCCTAACGTACTGAAATCACTTCTAATTCGATCGATAATAGACGGCTGGCGTAGAGAAAACGGACTATCGAGCTGATCACCCAATGACACCAGGTAAGAAGATATCAAAATGCTGGCGAGGTTAAGGACAGTTTCGTTGTAGGTGGAGTCTTCTGACACAAAGGCCAGTTTAGCCCCCATTTCAGTAATGTCATCTCCGCGCATACAGACTAATGCCTCACCGTGAATACCTCCACCAACAAAACGCTGAGCGACAGCTACGGCCCCTTCTCTATGCAGGACATCATCGACCATCATTGCCACTTCACCGCTATTGATTAGTCCTAAGTGCGGTACCGGTAGGTGAATGAAATGACCAAAATGGTCAGACATTAATGCAGCGCCACGGCCTATTGCAATATTGCTTAGCTCTTTGAACTTCACTAACGGGTCAATGGCAACTTCTTGACTATTGCTGCCACTGGTTTGATGAAATTTAAGCCCTAGCGACGCTAATAAGGGAGCGGCGACCTGTTGTTTGAATGGCTTCTCTATAAAGGCATGTGCCCCCATCGATAAACAGCGCCTTTTAGCTTCTTGCTGAATATCCCCGGAGACCACCACAACTTTGGTGTGGTAATTAGATACTGGAAGAACAGAAAGCACTTCATACCCGTCCATGACAGGCATATTTAAGTCAAGAAACATAACATCAATATTTTGCTCAGACAGTATGCTCAGTGCCTCACGGCCATCCTCAGCGAGAAGAATATGTAACCCCTCCCACTGGGTAATGCTGCGAGCTAAAGACTTTCGTGCGAGAGCAGAGTCATCGCAAATTAGTACTTTCATATCAACAAGTAAATTGAAAATTCAAACAAAGGAACACTATACTTTTCCCATCAAATTTCGCCAAGATTTGAACCAATCTCATGTTTAAAAGAGGACTTGTCTCACAATGCGCCGTGTAAACCTGAGATCGGTTCAGACTTTGTGTGCAAAGTTCAGCGCCAATATATTTGTTATTGCAGTCACCAAATAGACCAATTTAATAATAAATCTTATGGCTATGTGCCCGAATTAACAGTTAATTACCGTATATGCGCTAATATAATTTTGTAGCGGGTTCATTTGAGGAGTGAATATGTGGCAATCCATCACAAAACAGCTTTCTGATGTACTAATGTTCGACTTTAAAATCGAGGAGCGTGTGCGAATCGAAGGTGGCGATATTAGTAAGTGCTATATGATCAGCGACGGTGAACAGCGTTACTTCATCAAAGTCAACGACCGGGAATTTCTTCCCAGATTTGAGGCCGAAGCCGATGGTCTAAGACATTTGAGCAAAACCGACTCGATATTCGTTCCCGAATACGTTCACCATGGCATCTCTAAAGACTGCTCTTTCATCGTACTAAACTACATACCTTTGAAACCTTTAGAGTGCGATAAAGGCAACTACAAACTCGGCCTGCAACTCGCCAAGCTTCATAATTGGGGCGAACAGAAAGAGTATGGATTTGACCAAGACAACTATGTCGGTGCGACACTGCAACCAAATAATTGGAACAAAAATTGGGCACGTTTTTTCTCTGAACAACGTATCGGGTGGCAACTGCAATTATTGCAAGAGAAGGGTATTGAGTTCGGACCTGCGGACCTAATTGTCGATACAGTCTATGATGTTTTGAGAGGCCATTCACCGAAACCTTCGTTACTCCATGGCGATCTATGGAGTGGTAATGCGTCCAACTCCGCCTTTGGACCAATCTGCTACGATCCCGCTTGTTATTGGGGAGACAGTGAGTGTGATATTGCCATGACAGAATTATTTGGCGGTTTTCTGCCTGATTTTTACCAAGGTTATGAAAGTGTTCGACCACTGCCGTTCGAGTACCAACAAAGAAAGCCTGTTTATAACCTTTATCATGTACTCAACCACTGTAATTTGTTTGGTGGTCACTATCTCGATGAAGCTACAGCGCTCATCGAGCAGTTGCTAGAAGATCACCGTACAGTATCACCCCGCTAAAGCCCCTACGGTACTTTTGTGAGTAGCACGAGATTTTATTCATGCTACTCACATTCCAATTTTCACAGACCTTTAATTTAATATTACGAGTCACTTCAAACTATCCTGCCAGTTATGTCTCATTCTTTGCACTGTTTCAACTTTGCCACTTAATTCATCTCCATAAACAACTTTCGCACCTAAGATGAAGGTATGTGGACCTTTTAAGACGTAAGGAACGAGCCTATGCAAAACTACACCGAGAAGAGTGTTAACTGCCCACATTGTGGGCATATGATCAGAATCACCCTAGACGCATCTAACGGCAGCCAAGAGTTTTATGATGACTGTCCAGCGTGTTGCCACGCTATTCATCTCAATATGATGGTTGATGACTTACACGATGAAGTGAAGTTGACGGTGGATGCTGATGATGAACAGATATTCTAAATTGCTTCAATGAAGAAAGGGCCAACATAATGTCGGCCCTTTCTTTATTTAAACTCCTCGTTGAGCTAGCACCCGTTCAACGGTATCTACAATCGCTTGTGTTTGTGGGTCAACTTCAATATTGACCTTATCGCCCACTTCTCGCTCTCCAAAAAGTGTACGGTTAAGCGTTTCTGGAATGAGGTGAACATTGAATCGGTGTTGTTGAACTTCACCAATCGTCAATGAACATCCATCTATACCGATATAGCCCTTCGCCAATACATACTTCGCCATTTCTAAATTTGGCAGTTCAAACCAAACCGTGCAGTTCGTTTCCATTTTAACCAAATCACAAATAGTCGCCACATTGCTGATATGGCCAGACATAGAGTGACCACCAATCTCATCACCAAATTTAGCTGCTCGTTCGATGTTAACAGAGCAACCTTCAGTCAGCAGCCCAAGGTTAGTTTTGTCTAAGGTTTCCTGCATGAGATCAAACCAAACTCGGTTGCTCTCTATTTTGGTCACGGTTAAGCAGCAACCATTATGCGCAACTGATGCCCCGATTTGTAACCCTTGTATGAGCTCTGGAGTCAATTCGATGACGTGGGTTTGAAAACGCTCTTTTTTGATGATTTCAACAACTGGCGCTGTTCCTTGAACGATACCTGTAAACATAAATTCCTCTATCGCTGCTTTTGTAAGCAGTAGTTTTATTTCTTTTACCGATTTTTCGATTTTGATTTGGTATCAGCAATCGATTTCTCTATCATAACCAGATTCTTTCGCCACCGTGTCTTTTATCTCGAAGAATCGACCGTGGGTCCTGCTTTTCTACCTCATTTTGGAGTTGTTTTTGTATCGATACAAAAATGAAGCATCAGCGCTTATAAAGCTCGCTTCTCCCGTACTCATCGCCTCTGTTTCACAAACTGGAATGGGGTTTGTAGATACTGTCATGGCCGGTGGCGTTAGCCCAACCGACATGGCGGCTGTAGCTGTTGCGACCAGTGTTTGGCTTCCGACTATCCTATTTGGTATCGGGCTTATCATGGCGCTTGTCCCGATCATTGCTCAGTTAAACGGCGCAGGTAAAACCAAACAGATCCCATTTGAAGTGCAGCAAGGCGTGTTTCTCGCTTTACTCATTACATTACCTGTGGTTTTGGTCTTGGCACAAACCCAATTCATCCTAGGGTGGATGAATGTCGAAGATGTAATGGCAGAGAAAGCGACTGGGTACATGTATGCCATGATGACCGCAGCGCCCGCCTTCTTACTGTTTCAAGTATTGAGAAGTTACACCGATGGCATGTCTTTAACTAAGCCTGCGATGGTGATTGGTTTTGTCGGTTTGGTTCTCAACATCCCATTAAACTGGATGTTCGTTTACGGCAAATTGGGAATGCCTGCCCTAGGAGGCGTCGGTTGTGGTGTTGCGACAACTATTGTTTACTGGAGCATGTTGGCAATGATGCTGATCTATATACTGCGCTCTAAAAGACTTAGCAAAGTTGGAGTGTTCGATAAACTCATTCCGCCGCAAGTTAAAGCAATTAAACGACTGTTTGGCCTCGGGCTACCTGTCGCTGCATCGATGTTCTTCGAAGTGACCTTGTTTGCCGTGGTAGCACTGTTAATTGCCCCGCTGGGTTCGATGACGGTTGCAGCGCACCAAGTCGCTATGAACTTTTCATCTTTAGTGTTCATGCTTCCTTTAAGCATCGCTACCGCTGTGAGTATTCGCGTTGGGCATAAAATGGGGGAAGAGTCTGTCGAGGGTGCGATGATTGCAAGTCGCGTTGGCATTGTCGTTGGCTTACTGATGGCAATGACCACCGCCGTATTTACGGTGGTTTTTCGCGAGCAAATCGCCGAGCTTTACACCGACGATCCTGAAGTTATCTTGATGGCTGGTAGCTTAATGTTTCTCGCCGCTGTCTATCAGTGTACCGACTCGGTGCAGATCATCGCCGGAGGCGCATTGCGTGGCTATAAAGACATGAAGGCTATTTTTGTGCGCACCTTCATTTCATATTGGGTATTTGGGCTTCCGAGTGGCTATCTGTTAGGTGCCACAACAGTATTTACTCACGAACCTCTTGGTGCACCTGGTTATTGGATTGGCATTATCATCGGTCTTTCAATCGCCGCATTAATGTTAGGACAACGTCTACTGTGGATGCACAGACAAGAACAAAGTGTCCAACTTGAGTTCGCCGCCAAATAACTAGGCGTATCGACCTAAGAAATAGCCAACTCAGTTGGCTATTTTTCTATCCGCTCTCGCAGCAGCCTAGCAAATTTTGGAAGTCCTTTATGGGTGTAACCGTTGAAACGATACGTGATTACTGTACCAATCGGTAATGGCTCTTGGCGCATTTCATCACTCAGTCCAGAGCCTAAATTAAATTCAGTGCCATCTTCTGTTTGAACAATCAATGCCCCTACTTGCCCTTGGTACTTTCCTTTCCCCTGCGTATAACCAATGACCGTCGCTTCTGCATCTTGGTATGGTTTGAGCTTTAGTAGCGCCTCCGAACGCCCATGAATATAAGGTGTATTGATTGCGCGCAACATCACCCCCTCACCCTTCTCAGACTCAATTGTATTAAGTAGTCTAAATAACGCTAACTCATCGCTGAGCTGCTGGTGCTTAACGTAACGAACATGCGACACGTTCGCCTGTTCTACCCAGTGTTGTATGTAAAGATAGCGCTGGGGATAATCTCCCTTAGCATCGGGTGCATCAAACACCATCAGCGAGATTTGTTTCCACGCCTCATCACTAGGAACATGGTCGAGCACCGTTTGTTGTACTACATGAAAGTTTCCCCGACCGGCCCACAATTCACCCTCTATCGCTTCTTTGGGTAAGCCCTCTACAAACCATGTGGGCGCATATATTGGGTTGCCATTGCGAGTCAGTAGCTTTTCACCATCCCAAACCGCCCGAATACCATCCAGTTTTTCGCTAACCCAATAGCTCTTAAAATCAATATCAGATTGATAATCTTGAGCAAGAGTGACTTTAAGTGGCAGTGTATCGGCCAAAATATCCGCATTACTGTAACCACAAGCCATGATAGCAATCGCCAGCGCACTGTATTTTATCTGCATAATCGCCTCTAAGTTGGGTCGTTGTTTCCAACTTAGCAATAAATTACGCTTGCCCTCCCCACTTCGGCCTCACATTGCGAGCAAAGGCTTTGAGTGACAAAAATCACAATTACATTGCGCACTCTGGCCTCTAACCTCGTCACAGAACCTAATTCTGACTGTTAAACCATCAAGATGAACATAAAGACGCCAAACGGTTCAAATTATTGCATTTTGTACTTGCGCCAAAGATCGGCACTCGTTAATATCTCAACCGTTCGAAGGAAATGGGTCCGTAGCTCAGTTGGTTAGAGTACTACCTTGACATGGTAGGGGTCGGCGATTCGAGTTCGCCCGGACCCACCACTTCCTTTAAAAGCACTAACCTCGCTTAGAACACAAAATTTGGGTCCGTAGCTCAGTTGGTTAGAGTACTACCTTGACATGGTAGGGGTCGGCGATTCGAGTTCGCCCGGACCCACCAAATTTTAAAACAAAGCCCGCTTTTTAGCGGGCTTTGTTGTTTCTAGAGAATCAACAAAGCATTCTTACTATTTCCCAATAAGCGATGGTCGTAAAGTGGCGCTGGGTTACTTAGCTGAACATGCTGGTGTTCAAAGATCTGCAATGACTAAGATAGAAAATTAAAATCCTACAATCGAAGTTCTAGATGATTGTAGGATTGAAGATGTAGCAGGTATGTTCTTGATTAATAACTAGCTAGACCACGCTAAACACGTTAAGCTCATACTTCCCTTCATTCACTTCTATAGTCTAATTCGAGTTTTCCCTAACCTAGACACTATATCTCGGTAACTAACATGCCATTGCTCAAGATATCCAAGCAGTGAAGACCTATCTATAACTTCAACATTACACGTTCTAGCAATTTTAAGTGTTTGCTTAACCAGTGATGGTGAATTAGTAATAAATATCAAACGATCAAATTTTGTACTCATTGATTTTTCGTAGATAGGCTTGGCTGAGTGAATCTCTTGAATTCCCTTGTATCCATCGTAACGATAATGAGTAAATTTAGCTTGAATCAACATATTCCCCTGTTGACTCAAAATTACTCCATCAGCTCCGTGATCTGCCCCGTCATTCGTCAACCAAGTACTTTCTGCATCATTTACTTTTGATAAAAGAACTAAGCATAGAGCTTCAAACTGCTTCCAGCTAAGTTTATCTAGATTATCTGCCGTTATCCTTGTATCTGCGGAACCACTAGTACCATCAGTACCAAAACCTCCAGGTGAAGGCATGATGTCTTCAGGCGTTATGACTGCGTCTTTTAGTAGTGTTTTTTGTGTTAACAAACGATGTAAGTTGACATCAAAAGACTCTAGCTCTGGGTGATGTAGCAAAGGTATGTAAATGTGAACATCTTTCTTCTGACCAATACGATAAACACGATCCGTAGCTTGAGCTTCTTTAGCCGGATTCCAATGGCGTTCAAGATGAACTACATGGTTTGCTCCTACAACGGTGAGACCAACACCGGCTGCAACTGGAGACATAATGATTACATTAAAACCATCTTTTGCCTCAAACTCTTCAATCATTGATTTACGTGTTGGCACCGAAGCTCTCTTCGAAACAGCTTTAGCGTCACCATTAATCACTGATAATGGGCCTAATCCATAAATTTGACCTAGTGTTACACTAAGGAAGCTTTGTAGGCGCTTATTAACTGCGAAAACAATACACTTTTCTTGCTTCTCACGTATAGCATTCAAAGTTTTAAGCAAGGAACCGAGTTTCCCTGACTCTTCATACAGTTGAAGGGCTGCTTTTGAAGATTTAGGTGTTTCTAACCGGCCACTATCACATAGCCTTGGATGAAGGGAGCTATCTCTTAACCTCATTAGTGTAGTGAGCGCATGGCTATCTTCACTTTCAAGTTGAGCACTAATACTTCCTTCATATACATCAAGCTGATAACCACTCATACAAGACTCTAGGCTCTCGAGATATTTCCAGTTTTCAAAGCTACCGCCAGCATACATATGCTTTAGTGGTAAGCCTTGTAAATTATCTTCTTTGATGCGTCGAAGCATCAAAGCTCCAACAGCAATTCTAAGCTCTCGACCAAGCCGAGCCCTAACCTCCTCAACCTCATCCCCGGCAGCTTTTATGATCGGGGTAATGAACTGAGACCGAAAGTCCTGATAACTACCTAAGTAACCAGGGCAAGCAGTGTCCATTAAGCACCAAAAATCAGCTAGGCTATTTTCTACGGGAGTACCCGTAGCTACCAACTTAAAGTCAGCTTTTAAGCCTTTAGCCGCACGAGTCTGAAGTGCATTAGGGTTTTTGGTATTTTGAGCCTCGTCAAAGACAACGACACCCCAATCAATGAGGCATAGTGAGAACTGATAATCCCTCAAAGTTTGATAGGTTGTAATCACTAACCTCTCTGGCATATCAAGGCGCTCTGGCCCGAAGTTGTTACCGACTTTTAATGAGTATCGTGGTTCAAAATCATCAGACTCAGAACTTTTATTTCTTATCTCAATACCACCAACTCGATAAGTATTGAGTTCGGCAGCGGACTGAAGAATAACAATGTCTCGAAAAGGTGAATTAACAAATGTCTTTTCAACTTCATCTTTCCAGTTTTCAAGCAAACTCAAAGGAGCAACAACTAATGTCGGCTTTTTGGTCTGCTCTCGTTCTGTTTGATGTTGATAAATATGCTCGATTGCAGATAGTGCCATAAAGGTCTTGCCTAACCCCATATCGTCAGCAAGTAAAGCTCCACTTACTGCTCGTTCTACATGCGACTTTTTCTCAACCCCCAGAATCCAACGAACCCCTGCTTCTTGGTGAGGAAATGGCTGACGTTTATAGTTATCCCAATTGAGATCTCCTTCATAAGAGATTTCTGATATCAAGCTCTCAACTTGAGGTGAATTCGATGATAACTCTTCGTCATTTAAGTCTATATCTACAACATGAATTTCATTTTCTATCGGCTCTTCGGGTTCAGGGTCTTCTTCTTCCCCCTCACCTGACTTATATTCATCACCATTAATCTTTGTCTGGAGCTCACTAAGTGCATTGCTTACCGCTTCAGGATTGCTGATGTCGTAACTTTTTCCGTCAAAATCGAAAATGGTTGCTCCGGTTTGAGCCGCATCTGAAAGGCTATTGTATATTTCATTTAGAGCCTCTTTATCATTTGCAACATCAATAATCTTTGAAATTGGATAAATCACATCCCCGCTTGTGGAACTGCCAAACCAGTCAATTCCAGACTCATCCGTTTCTCCAAAATAGGCATGCTTAAACTCTGTTGCACCATGTACTCTAAGTGAAAAACCAAGATCTAAATCGACTAAGCTCGCATCTAAAAATGCTGTAGGATTATCGATAAACAGCTTGACTTGTTTTTTTGGCACAACTCTATTAACGAGGATCTCTTTTACTGCTTGCAGCTTTTCTTCGGAAAACAGAACTATTTCATCACCTACTTTTAGTGACACAGTGCTATCACTTTGTAGTTGGCCTAAAACTCGCTGAATAGCTTCATGACTTGCATCCTGTCCCATATTAGGGGTTAGCACTAAATCGCCCTGTTTTGTCACTTCAACTTCAACAGATATCTTGTCCGGTGTATGAATTTTCAGTTTATCAAAGTGTTTTAGCTTCAACTTACAACCGAGCGCTTGTGCTTGCTGTAAGGCATGCAAAAACAACAAATTATCATACTCAGACTTTACGGAAGCTTGATGTATTCTATTCGCATCAAACACAGATAGCTGCTCAGGGGTGAGCAGGTAATATTCACTTTCGCTAAATTTAATAAATGGGCCATCAACGTCGTAATTATGCGTAAGACGACCGTGCTGAGTTGTTACAGCTAAATTTACTTTAAACGTTGGTGTACTTGCTTTGCCTTGAATATCGGCATCGATCACCCCCTCCCAAATGCGTGGAAGGCCGAATAACTCTATCAGTTCAGCATCAAGTCGTACTGCATTAGATGCGGGCATAGTAAAGCCATCTGGAAAAGCTTCAACTTCGCCTTGCTCTTCTAGCATCCTCAAAGTGACATATTGAGTCGTAAGCCACTCATCAGCTTTACCCGCACGAATTTTATCTAAGTTATCCTTACTGGTCGAAAAGTCTAACGTACCATCACAAACAATATCGAATGCTGAGGTTTTATTTAAGCCAGAAAAAAACTTAGTCACCAAAGAAGTTAAGCCCATTCTCGAACTCCAAAGCGCTGTTTAAAATCAATATAATCTTCTTGCGAAAGCACATCTCTCGGTGTCAGCTTTACTCCCAGCTTTCGTAATTCTGTTAGTGCGTTACGTTGCCAAGAATAGTTAGATGGATTGTGTGTTATCCGTGCCTCAACTCCTGAACCCGTTTTAAGTGTCATTTCTCGATTAATACCACTTGTCAGTGCACTATATGAAGGCATAGTGATGTTGTAGTTGAATACACAAATTGATGGATCTAGGTGCTGGTATAACCACAAGTAGCAACTATGACTGCCCTCTATCATATGGGCACCTTCCATTTGGACATATATGATTGACTTATCTCCATCCCTCACAGTCGAAAAGCTTGGCAAGTGTTTCGCATCATAGTTTCTTTTTAAATACCGGGCTGCATTTTGACTGAGGTAAAGCCTGGTATTAACGATCAAACCTGCGTCAAACATTCCTTCAAGAAAATGCTTTCGAGCTGGGTACATGCGTTGCAGCTCGTAGTTACCAGATGAGTAGGAATAATCTTCTAGTGCTTCTAGAAAGAGTTTCAGATCTAAACGTGAAAGCCAGCCACGCACCGTATCAATCATATTCTGATCAAGCTGACTCCACCATTTGATATACTTTGGGCTGGAATTTGGAACTCGAGGATCACCAGCAATAGCAAGAACCACATTCATCCATGCCTCAGATATGTGAGTTCCGACAGAACGACCAATTAAGATCTGAAGGATCTTGTGTCCTAGCAAAGTATTCGAATCATACTGAGCTTCAAAAACGTTTCGTTTTTGTACTTCATGTAAGAGCGGGTGATCCGATCCTACTGGAACTGACTCTAATTGCTCTACGTAATAGATCCCCTTTGCCGTCATCATATATTGTCCGTTAGCGTAACGGTCTAGCCCCAGTTCACTAAGTAGGTGGTCAAAATCCTTACCATTTTTTATCGCTTGTTTCGCAATCCACTGAGGGCCGCCAGTGGATAGGATTTTTTCATCATTAAGTGTTGTACACCCTCTTTTCATTTTAGCTTCTAGCAGCCACTCAGCCGTTGCCTCACTATCAGTTAAACGATCAAACTCTGTTAGGAAATGCTGATAAAACGACTCAATTACTAACGAACTAGGTTTTTGAACTACTTCAGTGATCTTATTCAACAAGCGGCGGGTAAAGCTCACATTATTTCCAAGCTCAGTATTTAATGACAAGGCTAAAGCACGAACATGCGTCCTCGAATGTAACACATCTTCTACTGGCCTGTGAAAACGCAACTCCGTCTTAATTTCGTTACAAGCTCTTGTAAATCGAGGATTATCAGTACCACTTAGACGAGACCATTTCTCCAGTTGATTAGACAAACTGGACAACCTTTTTACGGTTTGACCAAAAGGATCATCTGGAAGTGAAACCTTAAGGCTTTTGATTCTCAAGCTCACTATTGAATAATCCTTTCTAGTTCTGCAATAGACGGCTTTTTAACGGTAAATCTAATGTCAATCCTTCTATTTTCACCTTTTTCTTTCTGGTTTGACTCTGTCACATTTGCCCTTCTCGTAGCAGCATATCCACTTACAGAGAACAGTTTTTGCTCAAACGCATTTTCTAATTCACCTAGTTTAGGTGATATGGAACTTTCTGTTTGCCATACATTCCAAACTGAAATAGCTCGATCGACAGATAACCCCCAATTGCCTTTACCGCGATAATGAATGCCATCACTATCAGTGTGTCCCTCAACAAATACCGTATCAAGGTATTTAAATCGCTCATTCTTTCTTATTGCGACTTGTAAAACTTGTCCAATATCTTTAACTGCTTGTTGAATAGCAGGGTCTTTAGGGATCGAATCACTACCAGAAGCAAATGTCAGGGTACGTTCAGGAATACGGATAACTGTGTCATTATCAGCAATCTCAACAACAACATTTTTCTTAGCTAGTTCATCTCTAACGTCATAAATAATGTCCTTTCGAGCCTGCTCTGCCATTTTTAACTCTTCAATACCTGCTTCAACATCATCTGTTTTTTGCGTCAACTCAATTATCAAGGCAACTGCGGCCAAGATAAAAATAACTAGCAATGCAGACATCAGATCTGAAAACGATACCCAATACGGGTTTTCTTCATCAACAGTTCTAGATGGATTTGCTCTATAACCTCGACGCATTATTAAGCTACCTTACCTTGAATTTCATCCACTACACTCGAGATCGCTTGTACAGCAAGATTCATCTGCTCAGCATACTGGGTCGTACTGGTTGCCCAAACTTTTAAGTGATTAGCTGTTTGGCCATTTGCTCGTTCAGCATAATCTTGTAATAGCTGAGCCATTTCGTCGGTTAGTTCACTTACATTACGTTTCATTTCTGAGGTGAGGCTTTCTAAAACGCTTTGTTGCTCTTTCAAAAATTCTGATTGAGTGGATTTCAACGACGTAAATGAAGTATCAGCAGTATCCAACATCATTTTTATGTTATCACCAATTTCACTAAACTTGGCAGTATCTTCTAGTAGTTGCTCTCGAAGCGACTCAATTTTCACACTGCTAAGCTGATTTTGTTCTGCTAGATCTTTAGTACTGTGTACAGCTTCTGCTACTGCTCCAGATAGCTTATTTCCAGCTTCTTTAATATTGGTACCAAACACATTCATACTATCTGCCGCACTACGGAGCTCTTTTGCTGAGCTATTCATGCTAGCAGTGGCTTCTGCTGTAGCGGTGACCGATGACTTCAACCCATCTTGAAGCTGTTTGCCTTGTTCAATGATCGCTTTTGCCGCAGCCATTTGAGCGTCAGAAGTTGCATTAACTTCTGCTAACAACGCTTCCGTACCCTGTGTCATTGCTTCAGTATGCTTGGTGAATGACTCATTGCGCTTACGATCTATCTCTAGCGACAGTTCATCTCTCTTCGTAAACGCACCTGTTAGCTCTGCCATCTGACCATTAACAAAATCAGTAAATACCTTGGATTGTTCTGCGATAGACTCATTGCGTTTTTGATCAAGCACTAGAGACTGCGCATCTCGCTCGGCGAGGACGTTTGTCAACTCTGTAACCTGAGTAGTTACAAAATTAGTAAGAACTTTAGATTGCTCTGATACGTTATCGACTAGGCCATCAATAGTATCTCCCATTGCACTTGCAAGGTTTTGCTCACGCTTAGCTGCTGCAGTCTCACGCATTTCTAGCTGTTTGCCCATTTCAGACACTTGAGTTTCCATAAACTCAGTTAGCATACGCTTTTGCGTATTGCTACTATCAACAAGTTCAGAGACCTGAGCTGAAATAGAGGAAATGAGTTCTTTTTCTCTTTCTGTAGATGCCGTTTGTTGTAGTTCTAACTTATTTACAAACGCTTCCATCGAGAGGCTCATTTTTTCTAGTGTCGAGTTAACATTTTGGGAAGCAGAATCCATCGCTACTCTCTGCTGTTCACCTTGCTGCCCGAAACCATCCATAAAAGACTGCAACACGCTTTCAAGTGCCTTTTGATTCCCGTCAGAAGTTTCATCCACTAGTTTATTAATCGCTGGCGCCATTATTTTTTCAAGGCTAGCTTCAAGCCCTTGTTGGATGCCTTGAGTCGCAGTCATCAATGATTCCTGCATCTTGTCACCTATTTTTTCAGCTAGGCCTTGAAGACTCTCTCGCGATTGTTGAGTATTATTTGCGATATTTTGCAGTTGGTCTTCGGCACTAAGACGGGGAAATAGTCTATCAATACGACTCTGAAGGCGCTTTATTTTACCTCGAATAACCTGCTCTAGGGTTTTCTCATAAAAGTTAAAAATAACACTAAGGAATACACCCCATACAGATGTCATAAAAGCAATTTTGGCTCCATTAATAACACCTGCAACGCCATTTTTCATTTCATTAACATCAACATTCCCACCGATATTGAGATCTGCGAGGCCTAGCTGTAGACCCACAAAGGTACCTATTACGCCGAGAGCTGTAAGAAAGCCTGGTACAGCCGCAATCATCCTATTTTCAGTAGTTCCACCGGCCAATGTCGAGGTGTTGAAAAAGTAGTCACCATCAAATGTGTTATGAAGACGGATCACATCATCAGCTCCCCTTACTTCAATCAAAGTTTCATCAAACTCCAGCCACAGATCGCCTTCCAACTCTTTATGATTCTCAGCGGTATGAATCAGCTCTTGACGTACATTGACTGGCGAGTTGTTGTCGATAGACTCTAGAAGTTGATTGACCCACTTTACTCGACTAAGAGATTTGTGAAACGCCCACGCAGATATGCTGGCAAACACCAACGCAACAAACCATAAAATCACAACAAACAATGCACTTAATTGCTCTGGTGTTTGCGGTGATATGGTTAACTCACTTAAGCTTGGGAGAAGACTACTTAGGTTCAAGGTATCTTGCATTTCTAATATCCAAAACAAAATGAGGGTGAGCCTAATTGCCTTACCCTCATATATTTTTAATAGGTAATTGATTGTCGGTTAGGATTATGGTTTCACATTCGACAACGAATAGGTATTATATCAAATAATGTGACCAATACTCATATCTAAATTGCTTATCACCTTAAACAATTGACTGGAAACATGAGCTACAGTTCACAAGTTACACACTAATCTACTTGTGCGTCATAACTACTATGTACTTCCCTAGCTTACGCCCAAAAAGCCAACGCAATAAACGTCAACACACCAATACAAACCAAATTCAATATCACCCCTACTTTCATCATTTCCCCTTGAGAAATATGCCCAGAACCAAACACAATGGCGTTAGGTGGCGTTGCGACTGGTAGCATGAAGGCGCAGGATGCGGATACGGCAATCAATACCGATAAGATGACTGGTGAGATCCCGAATGCCTCTGCAACACTCGCAAACACGGGGATCAGTAATGCGGCGCTTGCGGTGTTGCTGGCGAACTCAGTAAGGAATACCACGAACACAGCGATAACGGCCACGATGAATAACAGTCCTAAATGAGCAATTAGTTCGGATAGACCATTGGCGAGGAACACACTCGCTCCTGTGGCTTTGAGTACGTTACTCAAACAGATACCACCGCCGAACAGTAGCAACACACCCCAGTCTGCGGTTTTTTCAATGTCTTTCCAATGCACAACTCGCGCAAAGTTAACCGCTACGATGGCTGCTAAAGCGACCAAGGTGTCAAATTTAGCGTAACCGCCCAACATGGCGTTGATCGGTTTGCTAAAGATCCACAAACAGACTGTTGCACCAAAGATGGCCAAGGTGACCACTTTCCCTTTATCCCAATTAACTGGATCGTAGTTCAGCTCGAAATGCCCTTCTAAATCGGGTTTGAGGATAAAAAACAGTACCGCCATTGCGACAGGCAATAAAATAAGTGTGGCTGGTACACCAAAGCTCATCCATTCGGTGAAGGTAAGACCAACTTCTGCGGCAGCGATCGCATTTGGTGGACTGCCAACGATGGTAGCGATCCCGCCTATGCTTGCGCTATACGCAATACCTAACAGGACAAACACATAGGTCTTATGTCCGCTTTCCTCGTTAACTTTACTGAGTACGCCTAACACCAAAGGCAACATCATCGCTGTTGTCGCCGTGTTACTGATCCACATCGAAAGTGCAGCGGTCACACCAAATAACATAAATACTGCGGTGCTCATCTTGCCTCTGGCTAAGATGAGCACTTTATCTGCAATGACCTTATCTAGCCCCTGCCTGTGCATTGCAGCCGCTAGAGCAAAGCCACCTAGGAACAGAAATATTATCGAGTTGGCAAAGTTGTTAAGTGCGGTCTGTGTGTCAAAGACCCCCAACACGACGGCCATCACAGGCACTAAAATCGCCGTGACCGTAACATGCAAAGCCTCAGTCAGCCATAAAATTGCGATAAAAATCAGCATGCTGATGCCTAACACAACATCTTGTTCAAAAGGCAGGGTAAAGTAGAGGGCAATAAAGAGTGCAATGTCGGCGATAACGATCAGACTGTTGCGATTGAAAAACCACTCACGGGTATTTGAGGGTAATGGAACACTGTCATTTCGATTCATAGCATATTCCTTATAGGTGCTAGGTGGCATAACAATAATCCCATAAAAGTTATATGGATATATAATTAATTTTAGAAATTTGTTACCCCTATCAAATCAAAAATTTGCTCATGGCTCTAACCGCCACAACAAGTAATTAGCCATGTACATTTGTATCAACTTGTTAGATCCTAGCCTCACTTATTAGAATGAAAAATGTTTAGGAATTGACGTGTCGTATTTTGTAAAACTGACTAAAAAAGACGGGCTTAAGACCGTAGTGAACATCGACAATATTCTCTATATTGCACCGACTAAAGATCACTCAGATTTTTCGGTGATCTTTTTTAACGAATCTCAATACTTGATCGTTCAGGAAAGTTTGGATGAACTGTCTGATTTACTAGAAGTAGAAGAATAAACCCTATGAGGCGCTTACCAGCGCCTCTTTACTTTAAAGCCATGAGTAGAAAACGGTATTTGCATTTTGCGTATCAACATGCAAATGGTATCGGCGTTTTAGTCGCTTGTTCGACCCAGCAAGATTGGTCCGTAGGACTTAACCAACCCGTGGTATGAGTCACCAATGGAGCGATGTAACCCGAAGAGTCTTCATCAAAATGGTAGTCTGTCAATACAGCCGAACCTAAGCGTACAGCTCTCCCACCCAGTAGTTTCACTTGGTTACTCACAACAATCGCATCATGCTCGGATGCTGTTTCTATTTTGTATGGCTCTATAATTCTGATCATATCTTAGCCCTCACACAAAAATGGAGTCACAAACCAATATCACTTACCCAAGTGGCAAAGTTCGCAACCGTCACTGAAACATATGCAATAGTTAGACCATGTGACAAATAGACATAAAAGATTCATAGACTTATACCCTATTTATCTCTTTTGTAGTTCTTAGAGGAACACTAACAAGGCATAAAACTATTCCCATTTCTCTCTACTGATACACTGCCTCACTTAAGTCCAGGTGCTAATCTTTATAAAAACTGTCGTCTATATCGAGTTTTTCAAAACAAGCACTTACCTACCCTATAAAGTATGTTTCATACTCATCTATTGCCATAACGTTATAAGGGAAGGAGTCCTAACGTGGGTATACTCAATCGCAAAACCAAGTTTTCTATCCGCCTCACGGTTGGCGGTATGTTTGTTATCGCTACTATTCTTACTGCTTGTATTGCGATCTTCCTTCAGTACTACTTCTCCAAAGAGATTGCAAAAGAGCACATCTTGTCACGATATACGGTCGCTGCGACTTCGGTTAGCGAGCATATCAACCAGTTAGACTCTGATGCACGCTACTCGACTCAACTTCTAGCAAAGGTCAGTGAAAAGAACTTTAACGATGCGAAAACCAAAAAGGAGCTGATCCCGATCTTCGTGGAGGCGCTCAAAGCGAATAGCAGTTTTTACAGCATCTACATAGGCGATAGCGACGAGCACTTCGTGCAATTGATCAATCTTGATGCATCCGCTCTTCTGCGTGATAAGTTGAATTACGGTCCAGACGATTGTTGGGTTTTAGTTGAACACTTCGAAATGGGCGGCAAACGTTACAAATCTCTTACCGCTTACAATGAAGATTTTGTCGCAACCAAATCAGAGCGCACAGAGAGTAACTTTTTCCCGACACAACGACCTTGGTTCAACAACCACATTCAAGGAAATATAAAGCGTACAGAGCCTTATCTATTCCATCTTATGAAAGTGACAGGGCAGACATACTCTACGCCGATTAGTGGGTCAAATGCAGTCTTAGGTATCGATATTGTTCTCTCATCTATCACGGAAAAACTTAGGGATAATAATCGAATTAATGAAGACCAGAGTCTAGCTGAAGGCTACTTGTTTTCTGACAATGGACAAGTCATCGCCTCAAACAAATCATTGGATGTCCAGTTCAACATCCCTCTTGCTAACAAACTCGAATTAAATCAAGCAGAGCAATCTCTCGTCGACGCTACTCCAACTCTCAAAGTGAGTAACCAAAATGGCTGGGCTCCTATCGACTTTACCCAAGCCGGTGAACCCAAAGGATACGCCATCGACCTACTAAATATGGTCGCACAATCAACAGGTTTGTCCTTCGAGTACATAAATGGTCGGAATTGGTCCGAGTTAGTGCGTGATTTTAAGCAAGGCAATTTAGACATATTGCACTCACGACTTCAGTATTTGAACACCCAAAATGAAGGCGTTTTTTCTTTACCTATGTATTCACTTCCCTTTGGCTTGGTGACGTCAAAAGATAGTCCAGAAATCACCCGGCTGTCGCAATGGGACAAAACACGGTTAGGGATTCTTTCTGGCTCAGCGATCCGTGGGCCATTAAGCGAGCAATATCCGCAGTTCATTGTGTATGAGTACGATAACGTCAACGACGTGTTTGAAGCACTGAGAAATAACTATATAGACGGATTTCTTGATACTGCGGTTATCACTCGCCACAAGCTAGCTCAATCATTTAACGATCATTTCAAGCTGCATACCCAACTGGTCGATATCAACACTAACCTCGCTGCCGACTACCATCTTGTCATGCACCCAGATAATAAAGCGCTGGTATCCCTTATTAACCGAGCGCTTGCAGCAATAACACCAGAGCAGCGCAACTTATTGAAGCAAAAATGGTTAGAAGCAGAGTTTGGTAAGCCTAGCGCAGCATTTGCAGCCACTGTGCCTTATCGGGAGTTGATGCAATTTGCGCAAGATGCAGATAGCCATAACATGCTGCACAGTATTCAAGTTGGGGGCATAGAAAAATATTTTTACGTCACTTCGGTGGGAAATAAAGCTGGGCTCAATGAGTATTTTGCCGTGGTCGTTCCCAAAAAGTCGATTATGAAATCCGTGACTGAACGCCTCATCACCTCTATTGCTGTCACCACCATTTTAATGGCGGGATTGCTGCCGATTGCCTGGTTCTTTGGCTCACCAATAGTAAGCCCAATCACTCAGTTGAGAGCCCAGACTCGCAAGATAAAGCAAAGGCGCTACGACGAAGTTGACTTAGTCGACACCCCGATTAAAGAAATCTATGACTTATCAACCTCGGTCGTCAATATGGCTAGCGAGTTACAACGCCATGAAAAAGCTCATGAAGAGTTATTTGAGGCGATCATCAAACTGATCGCTCAAGCAATCGATGACAAATCTCCATACACCGCTGGGCACTGTAACCGTGTTCCAGAAATAGGCTTGATGTTAGCTAGTGCCGCTGAGAAATCCAATAGTGGCACGCTTGCCCAATTTAAGTTTGCTAATGACGATGAAAGACGTGAGTTTAGAATTGCGGCTTGGTTGCATGACTGTGGGAAGATAACCTCGCCTGAGCACGTTATCGATAAAGGCACCAAGTTAGAAGCCATCTACAACCGTATCCATGAGATACGTATGCGTTTTGAGGTCTTGTGGCGCGATGCGGAAATATCCGCCCTTAAACAGGCTAAAAATGGTGAATTACCACCCGAAGTACAACAGGAGCTAGAACAGCAACGAGCCCAACTTAAACAAGATTTTGAGTTTATTGCCAACGCTAACGTTGGGGGTGAATTTATGGATGATGAAAGCATCGCTCGGATTAAAGCGATAGCTAAGACAGAGTGGACTCGATACTTTGACGACCGTGTAGGGCTTTCCCCCGCTGAAGAGCTGCACATCACATCACCTGCGGTCCCTATTCCAGCAAAAGAAACGCTGTTAGGCGACAAACCGGAACATATTGTGCCTCATCTACAAAGTACAGAATATGACCCGTCACTAGGGATCAAAATCCAAGCACCAGAGCATCTGTACAACTTAGGGGAAATCTACAATCTATGCATACGCCGTGGCACGCTAACTCAAGAAGACCGCTTCAAAGTCAATGAGCACATGATAAGCGGAATAAAAATGCTGGAACGACTTCCTTTCCCTCCTGAGCTTAGCCGTGTCCCTCGATATGCGTCGACCCACCATGAAACGCTAAAAGGCAGTGGTTACCCGCGTCAGTTAACAGGTAAGGACCTCTCTATTCCAGAGCGTATCTTGGTCATTGCCGATATATTTGAAGCTCTGACAGCATCCGATAGACCCTACAAAAAAGCAAAACCGCTCAGCGTGGCCATCGATATCATGTACAAAATGGCCAGTGATGAGCATTTTGATTTGGAGTTGTTCCAGCTGTTTTTAACCAGTGGAGTTTACTTAGACTACGCCAAACAACATTTACCAGAATGGCAAATCGACGACGTCGATATTAGTAAATACCTCTAGTGCTTGATGGGGGTTAAATGCCCCATCATTCCTTCGGCATTGCTTGTTTAAAGGCATCAAGTTTCAAACACTCTTGCTCTATCTGCACCAATCTAGGGAAAGCGTCTAAGTTAAACTGAAAACGACGGGCGTTATAGAGCTGAGGGATCAAGCAAACATCAACAATAGTGACATTGTCACCCAAGCTGTACTTTCCTGAATAAGTGCGGAGGCGCTTCTCAAGTGCTTCAAAGCCCACTTCTAACCAATGGTGATACCACTTCATTTTATTGCGCTCGTCAATCTCCATCTCACTAGCCAAGTATTTGAGAACCCGTAAGTTATTGATTGGGTGAACATCAGCGCAAATGTCTAAGGCCAAAGCTTTGGCTAGATGCTTTGTCTTAACGTCACTTGGTAGTAACGAAGGTGTTGGGTAACTCTCCTCAAGGTAGTCGATAATCGCCAGTGACTGATGCAATTCAAAGTCTTGGTCTTCCAATAAGGGCACCAAGCCCACTGGGTTCTTGTCTTGGTAACCCGTTTCAAATTGCTCGTCTTGCCCCGGTGCGATATTAACGGCAACTTTAGAGTAAGAAACTCCCTTAATCGCTAATGCTATTCGCACTCGATAACATGCTGTAGAACGCCAATAGTCATACAGGATCATACGCAACGACCGTTTGTTCAATGCGACCAAAAATGGAGTCGCCGCTTTCTGAGAGCATTTCAATCACTATCGTGTCACCTACCTGCATAAAAGAAGTGGTCGGTGAGCCCGTGTTAATCGTTTCGATCATTCGACGCTCTGCGATGCATGAATATCCAACACCTCCTTCCTCAATAGAAGAGCCAAATTCAGTATCCTGCTTGTTCGAAACGGTACCCGAACCAATGATAGTACCAGCACCCAAAGCACGCGTTTTGGCTGCATGGGCTACCAGTTGTGCAAAATTGAAGGTCATATCGACCCCTGCATTTGGGAAACCAAACTGAGCGCCATTGTAGTGGCTACGTAGCGGTAGGTGCACTTTGCTCTCTTGCCAAACATGCCCTAGTTCGTCCAAGGTGACAGCAACAGGAGAAAATGCACTCGACGGTTTGGACTGGTAAAAGCCAAACCCTTTGGCAAGCTCATTTGGGATCAGACCTCGTAAAGAGACATCATTAACCAGCATTACCAATCGAATCGCCTTATCTGCATCCGTTACGCTAACGCCTTGGGGAACGTCTGTTGTCACAACTGCAACCTCCGCTTCAAAGTCTAGGCCCCATGCAGGATCTTGCAGTGGGATGGGCTCGCACGGTGATAAGAAGCAGTCAGAGCCTCCTTGATACATCAGCGGGTCAGTCCAAAATGAGTCCGGGATTGTTGCACCGCGAGCTTTTCGCACCAGCTCTACATGATTGACATAGGCTGAACCATCTGCCCACTGAAAACATCTTGGTAGTGGCGATAAACAGTTTTTGGCCACAAACGGGAGCTCACCTGCCACCTCACCTTGATTGAGTTGGGCGTAAATCGCTTCAAGCTTATAGGCATGACTTTCCCAGTCATCAAGCAAGGCTTGCATTGTTGGAACTAGCGTCGCAGCGGAGACACATCTCGTAAGATCTCTTGAAACCACGACCAGTTCACCATCTCGTTTACCGTTAAAATGCGTCGCTAACTTCATTGCTGCTCCTTGGTTTTCCAACTGTTGACGTAGTCAGAGTTCTCGACCTGCTTAAATGCCTCGCTTATTTCTAGAGAGCGCCTTGTATCAATCATCACAGCGACTTCATCAGCAAAGGTTTTGCGATGCTCAAGCCCTGCTTGAAAAGCTTTAGGATGCGGGCCATGTGGAAAACCTAACGGATGCAAAGTAATACTGCCCGCTTCTATCCCATCACGACTAAAGAAGTCGCCTTGGTGATAAAACAGAACCTCATCATAGTCATCATTGCTGTGATAAAACGGTACTTTCAATGCGCCAGGATCACTTTCAATCGGGCGAGGGACAAAAGTGCAAATCACAAAATTTTCAGCCACAAAAGTAGTATGTGCTGATGGTGGCAAATGATAACGGTGTGACATTAACGGTCGAATATCTCGCCAATTTAGCCTCACGACGCTGAGATCACCGTGCCAGCCCAATGCATCCAGGGGGTTGAATGGGTACTCCAGTTCCGTCACTTCATTGAAGCGCTTAATGGCTACCGTTGTTCTCTGCTCAGAATACTGCGCTCGAAAAGCGTCATTGATTTCAGGCACGTCGAGCACTGTTTCGTCAAACACGGCATGTCGCCCCACGCTGCCTCGCTCAGGGAGTTGATACATCCCCTCACTGTTTTCTATCATCAATACAAACAAAGGCTCATTAACTTCTAGTCGCCAACTAGTGCTACGAGGGATAACGATGTAATCCCCAACATTAACTTCGAGGTGTCCGTAATCGCAGTAGAGCTGGGCACGACCTTGATGAATAAAAAGCAGCTCGTCACCATCGGCATTACGTACCAAATTGGTCATGTTTTCACTCACCTGCCAAACTCGAATTTTGCAGTCTTGATTGCTAAGTAGCACTGGTGTTTGCCAAGGAGAAGATACGTGGGTGTTGTCCAGTTTTGCGCAATCGAAAGCATGTGGCCGCAGACTCCCGCGCCAATCACTCCAACCTGTCAGGGCATGTTGATGGTGAAAGTGAGACGCAGGGCCAAAGAAACCCGCTCTACCTGCCTCTCGCTCGTAGATAGCCTCGTCAGGTAAGTCGGCATGGGCCTGTCTAGAGTGCACGCCTTGTCTAATAGGGAAAGAAAATGGTTTACGCATCTTTGAGCACTCCGCGACGGATTTGGTCTTCCTCAATGGACTCAAACAGCGCTTTAAAGTTGCCTTCGCCAAACCCCTCATTGCCTTTGCGCTGGATGATTTCAAAAAACACGGGCCCAATCACGGTTTGGGTGAATATTTGAAGCAATATGCCGTCTTTCATCGGTGCGCCATCGATGAGTATGCGAAGTTGTTGCAACCGAGCCACATCCTCGCCATGCCCCTCTACACGCTGATCGACTTTTTCATAATAAGTGTCTGGCGTAGGCATAAAGTCCATCCCCAAACCTCGTAGCGTCTCTACCGTTTGGTAAATGTCCTCTGTTGTCATGGCGATATGTTGAATGCCCTCGCCTTTGTATTCTCTTATAAATTCTTCTATCTGGGATTTGTCGTCTGAAGACTCATTGATAGGAATTCGTATTTTTCCGCAAGGCGCAGTCATCGCTCGACTCACCAAGCCAGTAAGCTTGCCTTCAATATCAAAATAGCGGATCTCTTTAAAGTTACCGATCCGCTCGTAAAATCCAGACCAAGTATCCATCTGGCCTTGCCTCACGTTATGCGTTAGGTGATCTATAACGCCTAATCCTACATCCTTGTCTTTAAGGCGCTGCTGGAAATCCGGGTAGAACACAAAATCAACGTCATAGATCTCCTTATCTCCATATCGGTCTACGAAGTAGATCAGACTTTCACCAATGCCGTAAATTGCCGGAATACTGAGTTCCATCGGACCAATTTCAGAAACGTATTGCTCCCCACCATTCCCTAACGCATGCTTCATCGCCTTAGCTGCATCAAATACTCGAAACGCCATTCCGCAAACAGAAGGCCCATGCAGCTTAGCAAAAGCATGCGCTTGACTGTTAGGTTCTGCATTAACGATAAAGTTGATATCACCTTGCCTGTAAAGCCACGCTTGCTTTGAACGGTGAGAGGCGATTTCTGCAAATCCCAATTGATAGAAAAGTGCTTTGAGTGCTGCAATGCCTGAACTGTCGGCGGCAGTATATTCGACGAACTCAAACCCATCGGTTCCTAACGGGTTAATCGTACGTTGCTTATTAGAGTCGGGGGTAAGACTATCTTGAAGTTGCATTATGCTTCCTTGCGTTGGCTTATCTCATACTTGAACTAAGCCAACAATTTAGAAGCACGCAAATTATGGTGGTGAATACGTTAGCGCTAAACTGTCACACCCAAATGTAAAATAAATGTTACATCGAAAATATATGGCACAAAAACAATTAGTTACTAACTTATCTGGGATTACAGTCACTTTGGTATGTAAACGAACCTGTCTTTTGATAAGACCATGATTTCTTATCAATACTAAGGCACAAACACTTCGCGACTATCAACATTGAGGTAGATTTTGTCGCTGCGTTCCAATCCACCGCAGTATGTAAAATAGACAGGTTGTTGCGCATAATCTGTCGACTTCCACCACCCTTTGGTGACCTCAAAGTCATCATAGTCGCAGCGACCGGAATCAATTAGCTTTTGAGTCTCGACCATGAAGATGTCTCTAAGCTCCATAAAGTCTTCTGACTCATCGATCTGCCCTTCAAGGCGCATTGCCCTTACCTGGTCATAATCTTCAGGCAGCGTGGCTTCTAGTTTTTCATTGGGGATCCAATGGGCCATTTTTCCATCGACGTACTCGTAATATTCGCTGACTCTTGACCATCCATCCTTGGATTCAAACACCTCAACTTGTGCGCCAATATCTAAGGTTTTTGCGATAGCCCCATCGTCATCTGGACTATAACGCAGCTCTTGCCCAGGCATCTGCACAAAATACTGACCAGGCTCTAGACCTGGGTCTAATACCAACTCGGGCATGATTGGCTCAGGGGACGGCTCGATCACATCCTCTTTTTCCATCGCTGCGGCGAGTTCGGCGGCTTCTTGTTCCGCTTTCATTATAACGAAATAGTAGTAAGCGCCTCCGCCGCCACCGGCAAGCAGTAACACTACTAATAGAATTACAACAATCTTCATTTAAGCCCCTTTCGGACATGTAAAGTACTCGGTTAACAACGAGCTATCTTGTTTATTTATAGAACAATTTTACATTCACTGAACTGATAACTTTATATCGACAATTTGCGCCAAAAATTAAATGCGAACTTTTATCAGTTGAGTGTCCGATATCACACTTTAACTTGATCTAGACACCCATTTTATAAGTTCAAAATGCGTATATTGATGCCAAATTCACCCTATAGCGAAATGAATAATGACACAGATTAATCAAGAGCGCCTAGTAGAGCATTTTTGCAACCTAGTACGCATCGACAGTGAATCAGGTAACGAACTAGAAATGAGCAAGGAAGTTGCAAAGCAACTTGTTGAGCTTGGTTTCGAAGTAAAAGAACTTGCGGTACCTGCTGAAGTATCTAACGGTTTTAACGTGTACGGTAAGCTTCAGGGTAATAAAGAAGGCTCTGTCGTTATCAGTGCTCACCTTGATACTGTAACTCCGGGCAATGGCATTGAACCAATCATCGAAGACGGCATCATCCGCTCTAAAGGCGACACTGTTCTTGGTGGTGATGACAAATCAGGTATCTCTGCGCTTATCGAAGCGGTGAAAACGATTAAAGAGAGTGGTGCTGAGCACAAGTCTATTGAAGTTGCTTTCACTGTTTATGAAGAAGGCGGCATGCACGGTTCTAAGAACTTCGATATGTCTGTTATCGAGTCTAACCACGCTATCGTTCTTGATTCAGGCGGCCCAATCGGCACTATCATTACTTCTGCTCCTGGCCAAACTAGCATCAATGTTACCATCCAAGGCCGCCCTGCACACGCAGGTCTAGCGCCTGAAGAAGGCATCAACGCTATGGTTGTAGCTTCTGACGCCGTATCAAAAATGAACCTGTCACGCATTGATGAAGAAACTACTGCTAATATCGGTATCGTTAACGGCGGTAAAGCGACAAACATCGTAATGCCAGAAATGACTATTGCTGCAGAAGCTCGCTCTTTATGTGACGACAAACTAGCAGCGCAAGTTAAGCACATGGTAGACACGTTTGAAGCTGCGGCTGAGAAGCACGGTGCTGGCATCGAGATCAAGTGTGAAACTGCATATGACGCATACAAACTGACTGACGACGATGCTCTAGTTGTTGACGTGAAAGAGACATTTGAAAAAATTGGCCTAACACCAGCAACCATGCCGACTGGTGGTGGTTCTGATGCGAACATCTTCAACAGCAAAGGTCTTAAGACGGTTAACCTTTCAACAGGTATGTCTAAAGTTCACACCACTGAAGAGTTCATTGCCATCGAAGATATGGTTAATATCACTCGCTTCCTAACTGCGCACTTTACCAAGTAATCGCAAGTAAACGACAAAGCAGGCTACCAGCCTGCTTTTCTTTTGCCTGATACGCAAAATAGGCATTACTCTTGCCACTTACGCTTCATCGATGCAATAACCTCTTGGCTCACCCCATGTATGTTTTGGTACTTGCCTCGGCATATATGAATTTCAAGCTCGACATTAAATGTTTTGGCCATTTTAAGATAAGGCTTCATTTCCCACTGTTGGACAAAGGTGTTAGAGACAACAACACTCTCCCCCGCTTTTAGCAGCTGTCGTGTTTGGTTTTGGCACCACTGATGGGCTTCACTCAATAAACTGGGTTCAAATCGATAGTTTCCCTCTCTATCAATAAAAAACATATCCGCTTCTAGGTGCTGTGCATCCATGGTTTGTGCAAGAGTAGATTTTCCCGAACCCGGTAAACCACGGATCAATATTAGTTTCTGTTTCAATCTGATACTCCTATGACAGCAGGATACTATAGAACGTCTGTTATTTCTTTTTTCTTCAGTGCGTCGCACATAAACTGCCCTTCACAACATAGCGATGAATATCAATTAACTGTATGATTATTTATTAAAATAATAGCCATCAACCACGGACGGATGATTCTATGACCAAAACACTATCAGCAGTTGGAATTATTGCCGCTTTATTCAGTACCAGTTCAAACGCAGGTGACTTTGAGCTATCTGTCGGAGGCTTTCTTTCTAAAGCGAATACAGAACTGGGCGTGAGCTCAATTGCACCAATACAAGATATCAAGCTCGACTTTGAATCCGATCTGGAATTAGAAGAGTCTGAGTTATTGCCCTACTTGCAACTTGCTTACCGGTTCAATGACAAACACGCCATCTATGCTGACTGGCGTCGCTTACATCGCCGCTCAACCATCAGTGCACTAAGCGAAGGATTTAGTTTTGAATGGGAAGGGCAAACCTACGAAGCCCAAGTGGGTGGTAGGATCACTTCTACACTCAACATTGATCTTGCCCGACTAGGATATGGTTATAAGTTTTTTAATGATGAAACTTGGGATATCGAGATTGTTGGTGGTATCCACTTAATGCAAATTGAAGTGGGATTTGAAGGAGCTGTTGGGGCTAGAGTTGACGGCAGTACCACTATCCAAGACATTGGTAATCCAGTGTTCCAAGACGTTACCGCACCTCTGCCAAACTTTGGCTTGCTTGGTAGTTACTCTATCAATGAAGATTGGGACATTGATGCTCATTCCCAGTTTTTCTACTTAGAATACCAAGACATAAGCGGCCTATTGATCGATGCAAGTATCGGGGTAAGTTACCAATTTACCGACAATTTAAGCGCATCTGCAGCGTACAGTTATTATGAAATTGGTATCGATTATGGCGGCGCATCAGGCGATTTGGATGTAAATTTCCAGTTCTACGGGCCGATGGCGACTTTGAATTACCAGTTTTAACCAACAAAAAAGCGGTCTATCTAGACCGCTTTTTTAAAAAACTGACTTAAGACATGGTCTTCGATAAAAGCAGCAAGCTCGTCGATTTTATCTTTCCTCACCACGAAGGTATCGTATTTACCATCTATAAATTGATGGCCGACTTCCGTTAGTTCGAACTCCAAAAATGGCTTCTGTTCGCAACGATCAGTGTGGTACATGACTCCTGCGTTGATAAGACTGGAGTATTTCAATCCAAACTCCAAACAAAAATCAAAAAGGCGCACCGCTCCATTTTGCGCCTGCTCTTCTAGCCATAGGTCTCGTTGCTCGAAAAAACAGGTATGAACTTGCATCAATTGGCTCCCAATTAAGTAGAGCCAGAATGATATTACTACAAACCTTATTAATCAATACATGAAATCTATGTTTGACACTGCGATGACATTATCAACTGAATGCTTGGTGTTTACTATTTGACCGCAATGCCAACATCGAGGCGATCAAGCCAATCAAGAAATCGTTTCACATCATCCCCTTTGAATATCCCACCATGTTGAGGACACATCATATCCAGATCCAAACGGCTGACTTGCTCAATCCAACACGACTTAGCTTGATTCGAAGGCATCCAACGTCGATGGAAATACTCCATTTTCGGAATATGTGCATCAAAATCTTCGACAAACATTGGGGCGTCCGCACTGTCTAATGCCGCACCTATGTCTCCAGACATCAAAATTTTTGCTTGAGGGTCGTAAACCGAAAAATTACCCGAAGAATGCATATAGTGCGCTGGTACAAATTGGATCTCTAATCCAGCAATAGTGATTGTGCGCCCTTCATCAGGAATCGGCTCGAAGCTGATCCTATCCATACCAAAATGACGGATGAACCCTTCCCAAAGCCATGGGGAATGAAGCTTAGTGCCCTTCTCCAGTGCTTGGTCCCACAACCCTAGAGATGAGATAATATCCGGGTCTTGGTGAGAAGCAAATAGGTTGGTGATGTTCTCAACTGGGACTTCTTTTACCACACTTCCAAGCATGGCAGAAAAGAGCTCTATACCACCGGGATCAAGTAATATCGACTCGTCACGATGCACTATCATGTACTGATTCGTATCGATGATCTTATCCGGTTTGTCAGGATCACGACCAAACACTAGCCAACGATGCGATCCCTTCTTAAACAGCTCTTTTGTTTGCATAAGAATTCCTTGTCAGTTCAGAAAACAATTTGAGTGATTTAGACACGTGCGCTTGAATTGCTTGTGCAGATTCTGCCACGCTGGTTGCGATACTATTCAGTTGATCTTTATAAAGTTCACCCGCTTGAGACGCTTCAACACTTAACATGGTCGAGATAATTTGTGCCGTTCTAAGCTCACTGTATAACTCTAGAAGCATCTCATTTAGAATCTTCGCCTCACGGCGAAACTGAGAAGAATGTTGTTGGTGTTCGGCGTGAATATAGTCCCGTGCTTTATCGATGGTATTGAGATGGGCTGCCTCTGGATGGCGTTTATACACCGCTTGCACTTTTTTAAGCGCGTCACCAGATCGCACTTCTGCAGTAGCTATTCGGCTTAGATGTTGTGCCCGCCCATTGATCACTTTAGAGGAATCTAGAGTCGTCCTCACTAAATCATCGATGGAATCTGTGATAGGTCGAAAGCCTGCGGCGCTTTCTCCTGCTCGAAGCGCTAGTGCTCGAGCGTTACTGGCGATCAATAGCAATCGCTTAGCGATGACCATCCCTTTATTTAACTCAGCGGCAACTTGCGCCGCAGTTACAAACACACACTTGTCCATAAAAGGCTTTTCTTATTAGCTAACCAACTTGATTTAACTATAGACAATTTATGGGTATTGCCAGCCAATTGAGAGGAAATCTACATAAAAAAGTGATAGTTAAACAAAACCCCGCTCATATTGCGGGGTTTAAATGTTTCATTGAGAAGCTAGAGCATGTTGCCCTAGAGTGTTTTGCCCTAAGACCAGTTTATCTCATTCTCTTCATTGAAGTCTTCGGTATAACGACATGTCGGCGCACGGCTGCAAGTAAAGTAACGTCTGCCTTTGTATTCGCCTTGAGTAGCAAATCTTAGCACCATAGGGCTGCCACACTCTTTACAAAACCGAACTTCAGGTTCGATATTGAGCTCAGGTATGTACTCTGCAAGCACTCGACGCAATCTAGCCACTTGGTAGCTGTACTTGGCATTAGCTCCAACCAAAGGGATACCTGAGGTTTTACATACATGCATGATCAGTTTTTCACGGTCTGCCTTGGTCTTATCCAATGGCGCTCCATTATCAAACTCAATGATGCAAAGCACATCTAAAGTTCCCGGGCGCACGATGACAAAGTCCAAATGCTTGCGAGCAATCTTATTAAATGCCGCTACCCATTTCTTTTTATCTTTAGACGGTGGAGGGGTGATCACATCGGCCATATGCATTTTTGGAAACACTAAAGCTTTGTTATCGAGAGCGGAAATCAACGCATTGTAAAATGCACTCTCCTGTTGGGTCATGAGATGGTCAACTTTCTTGTAGCGATAGGTGACTGGTTCATAGCGCTTAGAAAAGTAACGCATATAAATGACGAAGACGGTAACCAACACCACCAAAAGGATGATAACACTTTGCATAAACTTAAAAACCTCGACCAGCAGAGCCGATAAATAGAGTAACAACTGATTGAATTATAGCGATATAGCTACCAGTCACCACTATTAAAATTCAGTTTTACCAACCCACACCCCACCATCCTCTGAGAGATAAATCACAAAAATGTAGTATCTGTGCGTAAGTTTTTTCTTGCTCTCTCGGTCTACTGGTTCATTCTTGACGGTAAAACGCATAAAATTCTATGGCTTAGTGAAACATACAGGCTAAAAGGGACGAGCATTAGCTAAGCAACAGCATGCTTAATGTCACCGAATCTTATCAAGTTATTCAACAACCTACTTAAAACCGACTAGGCTTTTAAAAGTAGTAAACGTCAGATACTTGGATTACATAATTAACGGAATAGATTATGAAAAAACTGCTTTTGGCTCTTGGGTTGATCATGAGTACATCTTCACTTCATGCTCAACAGACTGAATGGGAAACCACTGTCAACCAAGCAAAAGGTCAAACTGTCTACTTTCACGCTTGGGGTGGTAGCCAAGAAATTAACCGATACATTCAATGGGCAGGTGACGAGCTTCGCTCTCGTTACGGCGTCACTCTTCGTCATGTCAAGGTTACCGACATTGCTGAAACCACAGCAAGACTGATCGCAGAAAAAGCGGTTGGCAATGATGACGGCGGCAGCGTCGATATGGTGTGGATCAACGGCGAAAACTTCAAATCGATGAAGGACAATGAGTTATTGTACGGACCGTTTGTCGAAGGATTACCGAGCTGGAAATATGTCGATAAGAGCATGCCAATTGATGTCGACTTTTCTGAACCAACCGATGGCCTAGAAGCACCTTGGGGTGTTGGGCAATTGGTGTTTGTTCATGACAGCGAGAAGCTTAACAACCCGCCGACCTCTTTTCAGCAGTTACTCAGCTACGCAAAAGCATTCCCGAATCGCATAAGCTACCCTCGCCCACCTGAGTTTCATGGCACCAGCTTCCTTAAGTCTTTGTTAATTGAACTGACCAACAACGACGCATCACTGCAAAAGCCAGTCGATGACGCATCTTTCGACATCATTACTCAACCTCTATGGGCATACCTAGATGAGTTTCACGCATCGGCGTGGCGTGGAGGCAAGCAATTCCCAACAGGTTCTGCTGAAATGGTGCAACTGCTAGATGATGGACAGATCGACTTGAGCATCAGCTTTAATCCCAACTCGGTATTCTCAGCACAAGCAAACGGCACTCTGGCGCCAACAACCAAAGCCTATGCAATGGATCAAGGTGCGCTGTCAAATATCCATTTCTTAGCCATTCCTTGGAATGCCAATGCTAAACAAGGGGCTAAAGTGGTTATCAACTTCTTACTAAGCCCAGAAGCACAGTCTCGTAAGGGCGATTTGAAAGTATGGGGTGACCCTTCTGTTTTGAGTAGCGAATACTTAACAGGTAGTGCTAAGAATACTCAGCAATTCAAGTCCGTTTCTGAGCCTCACCCAAGCTGGCAAACTGCGCTAGAGAAAGAGTGGCTGAAGCGTTACGGTAACGGCTAACCCTTATGATGAGATTGTTGTACCTATTGGTAATCTCTATTTGCTTTTTGCCAACATTGCCTGGCATCGTTGGTGTTGCATTATCTGCGATGAGTTATGTTCCCGCCATAGGTTTGCGGGAACTTTCTCTGCAGGGTTTTATCGATTTACACGCATGGAGTAGTGTTTACCACTCCATGGCGCTCACCTTCTTTTCTGCTATTACGAGCACTTATTTGGCGTGTTTGGCAAGTTTCGTTATTTTGAAAACTTGTTGGAATACTCGCTGGTGGCATAAAGTCGAGCTGACGCTTTCTCCTTTATTGGCAATGCCACATGTGGCCTTTGCCATTGGTTTTGCGTTTCTTTTCGCACCCACAGGACTTGGTGCACGGCTATTTGACGCCGTAGGTTTATTAAATCAAGATCAAAGCCAGCTTCCACTTCTGGTCAAAGATCCCAAAGCGCTCGGATTAATTTTTGCCCTCACTCTTAAAGAGATCCCTTTTCTTCTATTAATGAGCATACCGGTGCTTCAACAGCTACGGGTAGCACAAATAGAAAAAGTCAGCGCCTCTATGGGTTATAGCCGCACCCAGACTTGGTGGAAGTGTATTCTTCCTTTATGGATCAGAAAAATCCGCTTTCCACTGTTCGCAGTGATTGCATATGCCGTCTCTGTTGTGGATATGGCGATCGTGCTAGGGCCAACTAACCCACCGACGTTTGCGGTTTTAGTGTGGCAATGGTTTAACGAACCTGATTTAACTCTATTCCCTCGTGCGTCTGCTGGGGCAGTGGTATTGTTTGCTATCGCTACCAGCTTAATTGCATTGGTGATCCTTAACGAGATGCTGATTTGTAAAGGGTTAAAACGTTATCAATACTCTGGTCGCAGTGGAGTTGCGCTTAATGGCAAACCCCTATTTTGGTTAATGGTAACTACGAGCGCTCTGATTGTGCCTGTCACCGTCTTGTGGAGTTTTTCTTTAAGATGGCGTTTTCCAGATATATTCCCATCTTCACTTACCACTCGCTTTTGGGAAATTGAGTGGTCGAGCGTTTCAAGTACCATCCACACCAGTTTTGTGCTGGCGACGGTAACAGCAACGATCACCTTACTTCTGGCAGTCATTGCTCAAGAAATCAAAATTAAACGCTCAGCGGCTTTCCCCAATTACATGATTGCGATTTCTATGCTAGTACCGCAACTATCGATCCTATTTGGTATCCAAACCTTAACTTTGTATGTCAGCCACATGAGCTTCGGTTTGTGGGTAACTTGGGCACACGTCTTTTTTGCGTTTCCTTATGTTTACTTGGCGCTTGATGGTCCGTGGCGAAGCTTTGATCCCAATTACACCAAAATTGCACTTAGCTTAGGGAAAAGCCCAATGCACGCTTGGCTAAAAATTAAAATGCCAATGTTATTGCCCGCCCTACTGTTTGGGTGGGCGATAGGTGCGAGTGTAAGCCTTGCTCAATACCTACCAACACTGATGCTAGGGGCCGGAAGGATCACCACATTGACAACTGAAGCTGTCGCTATATCGAGTGGCTCAGACCGCCGTGTCACGGCAATTTATGCGCTTTGGCAAGCGCTGTTACCGTTACTATTTTTCTCTTTTGCAATACTGGCGAGTAAATTGCCAAAAAAGTTTTATCGCAACACTACCAAACGGACTTTGATTAATGAGCCTGTCGCTTAATAACGTAACTATAAAAAAGCACCCTGACATTACCCTGTTCGACACCCTCAATGTCGAGGTTAAAAAAGGAACCATATTGACATTGATGGGGCCAAGTGGTTGTGGAAAATCAACATTGCTCGATGCGATTGCCGGCCATCTAGATGACCCATTTACGATGCAAGGCACCATATCGCTCGACGGTATTCGAATTGACCAGATAGCTCCACATCAGCGCCAAGTTGGAATATTGTTTCAAGACGACCTGTTATTTCCACACTTGAACGTCTGGCAAAATCTCGCTTATGCACTTCCTAACCAGGTCAAAGGAGCGGCTCGTGAGCAAGAGGCAAAACAAGCTCTTAAGGCAATATCTTTATCAAATCTCGCAGAGTCCTATCCAGATGAAATTTCTGGCGGCCAAAGGGCTAGGATTAGCTTAACCAGAATGTTGCTTGCCAAACCCAAACTGGCATTACTCGACGAACCCTTCAGCAAACTCGATAAAAACTTGCGAAGTCAATTTCGATTATGGGTCGAGAAGCAGTTACAGGAGGCAAATATACCAGCATTATTGGTCACTCACGATCATGATGATATCGCTGATCCTAACCTTGTTCTTGAATGGCCGTGGAGTTAGATAAATGTTAGACAGATACGCCATTAAAATCATTAAGTCACCGCTTAACTTGGCGGCGGCCCAGTTAGATAGATATTCAATTACAGCCAATCAAGTCACTGTGTTTGGTTTTATTATTGGCTGCTTTACGCTCCCAGCATTGGTTTGGCAAAACTACGACCTTGCGCTGATTTGTATCTTGCTCAATCGAATATGTGATGGGATCGATGGGGCGTTGGCAAGGCGTCAAGGAATAACGGACGCTGGCGGATTCCTTGATATCAGCTTAGATTTTCTCTTCTACTCTCTAGTTCCGTTCGGATTTATTTTGGCGGATCCTCAAAGCAATGCTATCGCAGGGGCATTTTTGATATTTTCATTTGTAGGTACTGGCACCAGTTTCTTGGCATTTGCAGTACTGGCAAGTAAACGAGGCATTGAAAACCCTGTGTATCACCATAAGTCACTCTACTATATGAGTGGGCTCACCGAGGGTACGGAAACCATCGCCTGCTTTATTCTAGTCTGTCTATTCCCATTCAGCTTCAATGAGATTGCATGGGTGTTCGGCGCATTATGCTGGTTTACGACCTTTACCCGAATATACTCTGGATTCAATACCCTAGATGTAAAAAATAGAGCTTGATACAAAAGTAACCTAACGCATAGCACTTCCCTAGCCGCCATACCTGTTATCTGGTATTGTTCGAAATACTACAACATAAGAATAACAAGCAATAAATTGTTTATATACAAGCAATTAATGGCAATCGTTTGCAGTATAAACTTCGCTATGCAACTTGAATGGAATTTAGGTTATTTATGAATCATTTTTCGGCATTTGAGCTCATTCAATGTCCAATCTGGATATATGATTTCGAAAGAAAGTCGATTATTTGGGCAAACAGTGCCTCTTTAGAGTTTTGGGAAGAAGATAAACTAAGTAACCTTATCAATCGCAATATCAAGTCAACCATGTCTCTCGCCGTAGAGGCAACCTTAAGTCAGTATCGTGAGTTGGTAGAGCAAGGAGAATCGATCCGAACTTGGTGGACCTTCAACCCCAACTGCATCAGTAAACGAGGCTTATGCCAGTTCTCAGGTATTGAGCTAGAAGACGGCAGAACTGGTATGTTGGTACACGTCCTTTCTGAAGAAGAAAGCTTATTGCATGATATTGATTTTTCGATGGGAGGAAATTTATCTCTTCTGTTTGATAAGCACGGAAAGCTGGTGAGCTATAGCAAAGCATTTGATCTCATGTTTGGTAGCAGCAACCTAGATTTGGGCGATCTGATTAACGACTCTAAGTTCGCTCATCGGTTTCTCGTAACAGCGCAGGCTGACGGAGAACTGAACCAAGAGATAGATACCGTCATCAATGGCAAAAAGCACTACTTTGAGGTCAACGCTAATTGGCTTGACGAGCGCAAACAGCTATTGCTCAAGCTCACCGATATTACCCGTTGTAAACAACAACTCTTCGATGCGAAGTTCAATGCTAGCCACGACTACCTGACTGGCCTGCTCAACCGACGCGGTATGATCGAACAGTTAAGCGAACTGGTCGCGGATAACAAAGAATTTCATCTCGTCTTTCTTGATCTCGATGAGTTTAAGTCCGTCAATGATACCTATGGGCACATTGCGGGTGATCAGTTGCTTCATCTCGTCGCAGAAAGGCTTACTTCCCACTTTGGCATGCATGCGCAAATTGCCCGTTTTGGTGGTGATGAATTTGTACTTGCTGCAAATGTAGAAGGTTACCCTACCGTTGAGCCACTGCTCCAACAAATCGTTGCAACCATCAGTCAGGAGTACTTGCTCAATGACATCGGCGAACTGTCACTCAGTTGCAGTATTGGAGCCTGCTGTTTTCCACTTCATGGCACTGACATCGAATCCTTGATCAAGCAATCAAGCATCGCTATGCACCATGCCAAACATCAGGGTCGTAATCGATATCAACTCTACTGTGATGAACTTACCAACGGCATGCACCGTAAAGCGCGTATTAAGCACAGAATGTCAAAGGCCCTTGAAGCACAAGAGTTCGAGTTACACTATCAACCTATTTGGGACTCTGCCTCGAACAAACTGTATGGCGCCGAAGCTCTATTACGTTGGAACGATTCTGAACTCGGTTTTATTGGCCCTGACGAGTTTATTCCGATTGCAGAAGAGACGGGCAAGATCGTTGAATTAGGTGCCTGGGTACTGGAAAAAGCCATTGCTCAGCAAGCCAAGTGGCTTTCTCAAAACAATCAGCCATTTGTTGTCAGTGTCAATGTGTCACAAATTCAACTTAATAGTAGCTTTAGTAATTTAGTTGCTGAGTTGCTTTGCAAATACCAGCTCCCAGCTCAATCACTCGCAATAGAACTTACAGAATCTTGCATGATGCAGCGCTTTTCAGATGTTCAGCATTACCTCAATGATATTGTAGAGTTAGGCGTACACCTCTATCTCGATGACTTTGGGACAGGTTATTCTTCCCTATCGGTACTGCAAGATCTTCCACTTAGCAAAGTGAAATTAGATAAAAGCTTTATCGAAAGCTACCACCAACATAGTCACACCATCGTGCAAGCGACGTTATCTATGTGTCATTCACTGAATGTTGAGGTTATCGCAGAAGGGGTGGAAACAGATGAGCAAAAAACGAACTTATGTCGTTGTGGATATCGCTATCTTCAGGGGTATCTGTTTAGCAAGCCGCTAAAAGTAGAAGATTTCGAACAGAAGTATTTTAAGTTTGTTGTGGAAGCTTAGCCACAGGGGGACGCCTTATCTCTAAGGCTACCCCTATGAAAGATCTATTACAAAACTACAAAAGTACCGACGATAGCTGCAATTGAGAATAGACATGTACGGCTAATCAAGCCAAAGTTCGATGGTTGAATCATTTCGTTTTGCTGCATAAGCACACTCCTCAGTGAATAATAGAAAGCAACTTTTGTTTCAGTTACATTACAAATATATGAAACAATATACGAATTGGGAAGCACAAAAAGATGAACCTTTTATTACAGTTATGTATTTAGTCTGATTTACTGCTGTAAACAGCCATTAACTCACCTCAAACACTTGAAAATTAAAGATTTTTTCTTAAGCTTTTCGATAATTTAACACCACCGTTGAACCAAGCGGTGAGTTCGGTAAAATCAAACCATGATGTATCTCCCTTAACCTACCAAGGATTGGAAGGCGTCTAAGCCCTAAAAGCCCTTAAGGTTTTAATGGGTGAATTCTCGCAATATTATTATTTTTTGGCGTTTCAATAGTTTTTCTCGCCAAGTCGTTTAAGAAGTAAGTAAGATGAAAAAAGTAATCAGTGAACTACACGACGCTACGCTAAGTAAGCTTAAGCAAGAGATTGAAAAACAGAACCTTTCAGTAGAGCTCACCATCGTTACTGTAGGTGATGACCCAGCAAGCCAAGTTTATGTTAGAAACAAAATTCGACTGTTTGAACAACTAGAACTTCCTTGCCATCATCTCGTTCTACCAGAAGTTGGCACAACTCAAAATGACCTCGATGGAATTGCAGCTAAGGCAGACCACCCTATTCTGTTCCAATTGCCTTTACCTAATGGCCTTATCGCCCCCGATCTTCCAGCCTCTGTTGACGTCGATGGATTCGGTTCTGAAGCGCTAGGAAAGCTAGTGCTTGGTGAAGCACCGGTACTACCATGCACCGTGCAAGCAGCCATTGATATCATCGAAAACCACCTAGATGATGACCAAGGATTTGCTGGCCTAAATGTTGCAGTCATTGGCCGAAGCAACATCGTAGGCAAGCCACTGGTGATTGAGCTAATCAACCGCCAAAGTACAGTGACCAGCTTTAACAGCCGTTCGAAAACTGATAATACTGATTGGTCCGAGTTTGACGTTGTCGTCGTTGCAACAGGCCATCATGGCACGCTCGACAACAGTCAGTTCCGTAAAGGCCAACTCATTGTCGATGTGGGTATCAACCGAATCGATGGCAAACTCGTCGGTGATATAAAACACCTAGAGGATGTAAACACAGAAGCTAGCATCACGCCTGTGCCAGGTGGTGTTGGTCGCTTAACTTGTCTTCACGTATTGGGTAATGCGGTTAAGCTCAACGCTTACAATCAAAGCAAATAATGCCATACCCGTTTGCTACGACACGAAAAAGCCGCTCTTGTTAAGGAGCGGCTTTTTAAATGTTCATCAACAGTCACTCATGGTGACAGTGGGTTAAAACTCTTTAGGAGCAAAACCTGTCATTGCGTCTAGACGAAGCTCTTTACCAATTTTAGTCATTGGGTGAACCACCACTAGACCACGTACTGATTTTTTAAGTTTACCTAGGTCAGCTTGCTCAGCCTTGGTCAACTCACGAGAGAAAGGCATATCAAGCAGCATTTTGCGCTCTTTATTGAGATCGTAGCTTTGCTTGTGGTTTAGTTGGTTACGCTTCTTCTCTAGCTTATCAATTTCGTCCGAAAACTTAGAGATCATCTCATGATCGCCACGGCTTTTTGCTGCATTCAGCTTGTGATTACACTTATCCAAACGGTTATTTAGTTTTTGAAGTTCTTGTTTCGTGCTCATGGCGCTCGCCTTTGGATGATAAAATTGGGCGTGGAGTGTAACACAGCTTATGCTTTGACTTCCAATCGCTTAGCCACCTGAACTAGTTACTCATTTCTTTGTAGGTTAGATACAGTCGCGCATCAAGTTCTAACTGATGATAATCAGGTTCCATGTGGCAACATAGCTGATAGAACGCCTTATTGTGCTCCTTTTCTTTCAAATGAGCCAATTCATGAACGACCAACATCCGCAATAGAGGTTCTGGTGCATCTTTAAACAGACTCGCAATTCGGATTTCATTTTTTGATTTGATCTTACTGCCATGCACACGAGAAACATAACTGTGCAGGCCAAGGGCATTGTTAACCATATGAATTTTTTTATCGTAAACCACTTTACTTAGTGGAGCAGACTTTTTCATGTACTGGTTTTTCAATGCCTGAGTGTACTCAAAAAGCGCTTTGTCAGAGGTTATGTTGTGATTGGTTGGATAACGTTGGCTAACCCAGGCAGCAAGTTTGCCTTGGTCAATAAGGTGCTTGATCTGGTTTAAGATACTGTCTGGGTAACCTTGAACGTATTTCAGTGGATTATTCATTTAACTACATGGAGTTTTGCTAGTTTCCGGCTTAGTCGACTTTCGCACTGGACGATATGAACTTGGGTAGATTCATCACTCAAACGAGGATGGAGCCGGTAGCTATCGGGTAAAACAATAGGCTCGATTTTATCAGGTTCTACAGGAGTGAGTGTGTTTTTTCGAGGAGTATGTTGGCGCTTCTGCGCATACAGCATCGTCAAGGCAGTCAATGCCAAAGTGGTAAGTATGATCCATTCCATGGGGTATTCTCTTTATCGCTTGTCCTCCCATGATTCTAAGCAGGTTTAAATATCAAACACTACCTTTTTATCGCCATAACGTTAGCTGTATCGATTACTTATCCGAAGTTTTCTGCTCACTTTGGCTATGTACCAATTTAAGCTGTGTAGGTTTAGTCTTCGGCTCAGATAAATTGAGGTTACGAGCGGTATTGCCCTGCGTAGCAACAAGTCTTAGTTTGGGTTTGTTAACAGGTTTCTTTTGTTCTGAGTTATCTCGAGCGAGATACAGCGCTGACGATGCACCTTTTCCCTCTTTACTGCCAGCTTTATATTGACGAGCCACAAGCAATACAATGACCACGGTCAACACTCCATAAAACACTAACTCCATAATCACACTCCCTGCTATACCCCTAATTAAATAGTAGGCAATAAAATTAGGTTCGCTAACCCAAAGCTGGTCTGAGGTGATTGTAAAGAACAAAACAAAAGCGACCATCAAATGTCAACTCGAATAAAGTCGATAAAAATTGATCAAAAAAATCTAATGTGCAAAAGTCAATTGATGCAATTTTACCGCTTTACTCGTAAACACTCAATGAAACATAAGGATATGAAAAATAAAGTTTAATTTAAGAATACAGCATAAAGTATGGTGAAATATTTTTTGTAAAATTTACACTGTAAAATTTCTTTTGTGAAGTTTTGGTGAAAACTTGGTTAATCTAAAACTGAACCAAGCGAAAAGGTCAAAACAAACCTAGGTTCGACTAAGTTAACCATGACGAGGACACTACTATGGCAATGTCAACAGCAGAAAATAATCAGAACTTACAAAATGATTCAATGTTTGAAAACAAGGCTGTTGCAGGTGAGGTCGCAGCGACTAACACCCAAACTAGCCAACAACGTGCGAAAGAGATTTTGGATACTGCTTTCCCTCTTGAAGGTGGCTCGCACCAAGATGTTACCAACTACATGGTTTACTACTGCAACCTAGTGGCCTGTTTCAAGGATGGCACACTGACCGGCCTCAAAAACCCTAAGCAGTTTGTCGCCTTAGCCGGGCATAAACAAGAACCAGAGTCAGTTCTTCTGAAAGATGAGCATGGCTGCCACTTGGAAATCATGTTGGGTCAACGCCAAGGTAGAACAACACTTGCGAGAATTAGTGATATCCAGTTGGAGTCTAAAACTACACTTTGCGATAAAACCCAAACGAGCCACCGCTACTGGATAAGCCTAATGGAAACTGGGGCAAAAGGTGACCCAATCGCACACAGCGTAGACAAAGAATTTACAGGAAAAAGCGGCGACGATTACTCTCTAAATCGTTACTGCTAAATGGATTGCGTGGCGTGAGTATGAAGCTATTTGGCGATCTCTTCATACAAAGCGCCACGCAAACTATTAAAAGGTAGTTCTAACCTAATTATCAACGATCTTTATTTTGCTCTTCAATCAAAGCTTTCAGCTCTGCAATATCACCTTTCAATGATGTCACTTCTTTGCGTAAGTTAGCGATAATGTGCTTTCCTTGATCATCTGATTCATCTTCGACAAACCATGAAGCCACAAAACTGGTGAAAGTACCAAACAGCCCTACCCCAGATGTCATTAAGACGACTGCAACCATTCTGCCTTCGGCAGTCACCGGATAAAAATCACCATAACCAACGGTTGTGATGGTAACAAACGCCCACCAAAAAGCATCTTCAGCGTTATGGATGTTGGAATCTGTTATGCCGCCCTCGAGAAGCAAAATAGCGATGGCTCCGCAGGTTAACATCATGATTGAAACGAATACCACAAAAGAAAAAGAGCTTTTGACCTTGTTCTTCATATATACCGTCGCAACCCGTCGCATCGATCGAATGACGCGGAAGAGACGGATAACACGCACAAAGCGACCAAGCTGAGGGTAAACGCCAATCGGTATTGAGGAAAGCAGATCAATCCAACCCCAAGTTCGGAAATATTTCCAGCGATCTGGCGCTAACTTAAGCTGAACCAAGAAGTCGATAAAGAAAAAGAAGCAGATAAAGCCATCAGACCACAATAAAATCTGTGCGACGTCATCAGGCAAAGGTAGGGTCAATTGTGACACCGTCGATATCAACACAAATATCGATAGAAAAAGGATAAAGAGTTGGAATGGCCCAACATGCTCTTCGGATTGCTTGATCACTAGATAAACCTCTATTGTGCTTTGCATTGATCTTACAAGCGATAAAAGACAAGTCAAATCACTGACTTATATTCGCTGAGGAACAGAGTGCAGTAAAACCTTAATTTGATATACATCACAACTCTGATATCATACATAGGTTTTATGTAAAACCACGGCAATAAGGACAGCCCAGTGATGAACTCTTTAGCTAGCAGTCTATGCAAATATATCATTGCTGCTCTGCTTTGCTTTCCAATTAGTACCTTTGCTCTAGAAAATGGCGGCCAAACTTTTACCATTGCTGTTATATCAAACAAAGCTAAGAAACGAATTGGCGAGTTTATGCCACTGTCATCCTATCTAAGTGAAAAATCCCAAGCGCTTGGATTTACCAACGCAAATGTAGTAGTAACTGAAGACATCAGTCAAATCGCTGATCTTGTAAATGCTGGCAAGGTTCATTTGATTGCAGCAACACCCTATAGCGGGTTGCTTTTAGAACACCGCCATATCGCAACACCAACCGCTAAGTATGACAAAAATAGCCTGGCCAGTTATCACTCGGTATTCTTTTGCAAACAAAGAGCTCCAATTCATCAACTCTCTGATTTGAAGGGCAAAACACTGCTATTTGAGCGTCGATTATCCACCAGCGCGTATTTTCAACCTATGCTAGAACTGATTAGACATGGCATCCCTGTCGAATATCTCAGTGATATTCATCAAGGCCCAAAACCGGATACGGTCGGGTATCGATTCATCCAAGATGAACTCGCAATGACCAACGAAATCAACATGTCTTTATGGGTTGACAGCGGCATCGTCGATGCTGCGGCATTTAGCAATGAGAACTGGCTAAGTGATCGAGAAATGCCAAACAATATGCGCAAACAAATGAAGATTTTCCACCGCTCGTTCGACCTTCCTCGAGCACTACTGCTCGCGCCTAATAGTAATACCAAAGCGCTTAATTCATCGATTCACAAAGCATTTGACACCTTAAAACACGAACCAAATGGGCGTGAGATCCTTAACTCTTTACAAAATAGTCAGTACATAAAACCACTTTCGCCCAAAGATCGAGAACAACTCGACGTAGTGCGACGACATTTACCAACACTTCTAAAGCTCAATCAATAAAATGTTACCTAAACTCGACTTACAAACTCGGTTTATCATCGCCACGATTGCCGTGGTCACTTTTACATCGGTGTTTCAGTTCTTTCTGCAACAACGTATGTACCATGACACCACTCAAACCGCAGCGGCTAAAATACAGCGCCACACAGAAGAAAGTCTGTTTCATCAGATGGAGCTGCGGGGAACAACACTTGCCAAAGTGCTCGCTGATAACCTATTTGACCCTCTATACCAGCATAACTTGGATGAGGTATCTCGCCTTATCCAGCCTGCCTTATCTCTGAAAGAAATTACGACCATCGTAGTGATTGATAAAACTGGTAAGGTGTACCACGACGGCTCTGATGATCTCGCAAGTTTTGGCACTCTACTTAAAAACACCCTCGCCCGTCGAACCATGATCGACGATCAGTCTGAGTACATGGCACGCACTCAATCGGCACTTGAGTTGGGGTTTCCAGTGATAGAGTCTGGAGTGTTAGTCGGGGGTGTTTACCTTGAAATCTGCTTAACCGGTGTACTTGAAGACCTCCAAGATGGCGACCAACTGCTCGATCAGTTTGCCAACATCCGGGACGATGACTTCCAGCTCAATTATCTACTCGTTACCTGCCTTTGCTTTCTTTTTAGCGTCATGGCAGCTTCTTTGGTTGGCATGTCTTTATCTCGGCCACTTAAAGAGGTCATTCGACATATTACGCTTGTGGATGAAGGTAACCTAACCAAACTAAACAAACACCTAAATCGTGAAGACGAAATTGGCGATCTGGTTCAGGCCTTCAATCAAATGGGTAAGAAGGTTAACCGCCGTGCCGAACGCATTCACTTCATGGCATTTCATGACACCCTAACCGGACTGCCGAATCGAGCACTTTTTGTCGGCCACATTGATAATGTTTTAAAAGCCGAAAACTATGATGACCTGTATGTCGCATTCATCGATTTGGATGGATTCAAACAGGTCAATGACACCTATGGTCACGCAGCAGGTGATGCTCTTCTCATTGAGGTGACCAAACGAGTGCGACAAGCAATGAGCGAGCTTAACATTTTGCTCAATGGCGATCACTACAACATGTTTTGCCGAGTGGGTGGTGATGAATTCCTGCTCTTCTTGCCTTATTCAAACACGTTGCAAATCAAACAAGTAGCTAACGCTATTCTGACCAGCCTATCACAACCATTTGTGATCAATAATGAACAAGTTAATATCAGCAGCAGTATCGGTCTGACTTCAAAAGCAAGTTCCAATTCCGTTGATGCTGAGCAGCTAATCAAGTCTGCCGATATTGCGATGTATCAAGCTAAAGACCATGGCAAAAATACTTATGAGTTTTTCTCCCATCAAATGAACCGTAAGTTTGAGGAGCGCCGATATATAGAGTCGTCTTTACGCAAATCGTTAAACGATCTATCGCAGTTTCATCTTCACTTTCAGCCGATGGTAGATGTTAGTGAGAAAACCTTGTGCGGTGCTGAAGCACTGCTCCGCTGGTACCACCCGGAGAAAGGGTTAATCACACCTGATAAGTTCATTGAGATCGCAGAGAGTAGCAGCCTTATTCTTGATATTGGCCAGCACGTTATTGAGTCAACTTGCAGACAGCTTTCTCATTGGCAACACAAGCTGTCGCCCGATTTTTACATCGCCATTAACTTATCGGCGCTACAGCTATGTCGACAAGACCTGATCCGTTTGTTGAGTGAGCAACTTGAGAAGTATCAGCTGTCTCCAAGTCGTATTCATTTAGAAATCACTGAACACCAATTGATGTTAGATGAAACAAAGGCCAGACGGATCCTAAAACAGTTGCGAGAGATGGGTTTCAAAATATGGTTGGATGATTTTGGTACGGGCTACTCCTCCCTTAATTATTTAAGAAAGTTTCAATTTGACGGCATTAAAATTGATCGTTCTTTTTTAAGCCAAAGTAAGAGCTGTGAATTTGATCGCCAGTTAGTGGCATCTGTGGTTGAGATGGCAAATCAGCTGGGTATCCATACCGTCGCCGAAGGGGTTGAAATTCAAGAACATTTGGATTTTGTTCAATCGATCGGTTGTAACACCGCCCAAGGGTATCTATTTGGCCGACCAGCCAGCGCAGATAGTTTTGATGAGACTTGGCTGTGTTGCTCTTCCTGTCAAACGAGCCAAGTAGTGATAGAAAACGGAAGTGGTCAACTTAAGTGCGGTGATTCAATTGGATGTGTAGTTTAGTGTTTCTTACCCATTGAACCACGACGAGAATTCGAGCGACGATCAATTCGTCGCTTTTCTTTTATAACCAGAATCACCATTGCAACAATCACGATGCCAAACAGGGTAAGAAAAAAATAGATCAGCCCGTCACAAATCCAATCAGGACTGCAGGGTAAATAGATGTTGATGCCATTAACTTGATTGTTGCCCATGCCACCTCCAAATCTATTACTCTGCTTGGAGTGTGCTACCCGTCCGAAGACAACACGCTCTAGTAACTAGACCCGAGTTAGCGCCATTTCGTTTCAGCCCATAGCTTTTGCTCTTTCGGCTCAAGAAAGGTCCAAGCGACAAAGCGAGTGATTTTCTGGCCATGCTTCATCTCGACAACTTTCACTTGTTTGGCGCTCACTTTATCCAAAGCTCGAGTCAACTGTCGGACATTTTCCTTTTTAGACAACAAGGTCGTAAACCACAAACACTGTTTGGAATACTTCTGACTTTCAAAGGCCATGTTTCTAACAAAACGTTCTTCTCCACCTTCACACCAAAGCTCTGCTTTTTGCCCACCAAAATTGAGCTGAGACTGATTTTTTTGTGCGGTTTGGCTACCTCGTTTTTCACGATTTTGAGCGAGATTATTGCGCTTGCGTTCACTACCCTTCATCGCCTCTGCAAGAGAACTGTGGAATGGAGGATTACACATGGTGAAATCAACAGACTCGCCAGCCTCTAAAACATTGGCGAACACTTTGTTTGCGTCCCCCTGAAGTACAAGGGTCAGTTTGTTCGCCAAACCTTGGTTAGACGCTAAGATACGTTGACCATTGTTGAGCGAGTCAATATCAATATCGGAGCCTTTCATCTGCCAACCATAAGACTGACAAGCGACAATCGGATAAATCAAATTGGCCCCGGTACCGATATCTAACCCAGATACCTTCACCCCTTTTGGCAGTTTTCCACCATTAGTGAGGGAGAGTAGTTCGGCAATATGGTGCACGTAATCTGCTCGGCCTGGAATGGGTGGGCAAAGAAAGCCCTTGGGTATGTCCCAATCTAAAACCTGATAGTGCTCAATAAGCAATGCTTTATTAAGCAACTTCACCGACTCATCGTTGCCAAAGTTAATAGAGGTATCCCCCGTGGGTGTCTTAACCGTATGGGACGTAAGCTCAGGCAGCGCTTTAATTAATTTACTGAAATCATAACGGCCTGAGTGAGGGTTATTGGGGTGAAGTCCCTTCATCGTCACCGTTTCCACACTTACTTTCGCTGTAGTCACCTTAACAGGCTTTGTTGTTTTTTGAGAGTTAGGCTTTTGGTGTCGATTTCGAGTTGGATTACGAGACATATAAACTCATTTCACTGTGGAGCAATATAGGGGCGGCAATATTACATCAAAACTATCAGCATGTAACTGCCGCATCTCGACCAACAAAGTGCAGGCGATTAGATGTTCCTACTCGCCTGCTCAACTTTTCCCGAGTTGTTCTCCTTGGCAATTTCCGCCAACTTCTGCTCCACCAGCAAAAATGCTTCGATGACCTCAGGATCAAACTGAGAGCCTGCGGATGAAAGAAGAATTTCTACGGCTTTTTCATGAGATAATGGAGGCTCACTCACTTTGTCTGAGGTCAGTGATTCATAAACTTCGGCCACCACCATCAAGCGCGAGTTAAGGGGGATCTCTCCACTGACTACGGATGATAAGTGACTGCTGGTTGAGTAATTTTCTGCCAATAACTTTACGTATTTCTGTGTTCTTACCCGACGTTTTTGCGCACTATTATTGTATTGAGCATCCGCCAGTGACGCCATAGCTACCATGATGGCTCTCTGTAACAGGTGTTGGTCCTTAGTACGCTCACGCACTCTCTGCTCTAACTCGTTGCGTTGGTTTTCCAAATCTTCAACGGCTTGGCGAAACTTTAAATGAGTATTCACACGAGCGAGCAAAATTGGTGGGCTGATAGGTTTTTGAATGTAATCAACAGCACCAACATTGAACCCACGCTGCTCATCTTCAATTTGGTTTTTAGCGGTAAGAAATACGACCGGAATCGATGAAGTGATGGGATTATTTTGCAAGCGGCGACAAACTTCATATCCATCCATCATCGGCATGACAATATCGAGTAGCACCATATCTGGGACAAAGCGTTCACACAGTTCAATCGCTTGTAACCCACTCACCGCTGCAAGCACACGGTATTGATCTTTTAAGATCTGGGTTAACAATGTACGGTTTTCAGCAGTATCATCTACAACCAGAATCGTTTTAGACTTGGCGTTCATTGAATTACCTCTTGGTTTGTTGGTTTGCTGAAGCTAAAGGTGCTTGCTCAGATAATTGCTCCAATATCTCCTGAGCTGCGGCGAAATCACAGGCATGAATCAAGCGGTAACAACGCTGGAAAGGCTCACCACCATAGGCAGCATCAAGTATGGTGTAATGCTGCTCGATGTGATCAATTGCTCTGGTATCGAAGTCTGAAAGGTAGTTAATTAGTCGAAGTAAGTGAGGTTTCGCTTCTTCACTAGGCACTTCACCATCATTGCGAGTCGTGGGCACTGTTTCTGGCACGACAACCAAGGTTTGAAGCTCGGTAAAAAACTGATGAAGAGTGACAATCAAGTTATCTAGCGATCTTTCAATGACTGGTTGCGCAGGGTTCTCCCGCAACATCATTTCAATGGCCTTTGCCTGTTCCGAGATATGCATGGCACCAAGGTTACCGCTGCTGCCTTTTAAAGAGTGAACATAAAGGATCGCATTATCATAATCTTGAGCTTGCATCGCATCTCGCATCCGCTGGCCAAAATCTTCATCTCCTTCCATCCACTGGGAAAGGAGCCGATGGTATATGGAGATGTTGTCACCAACTCTTGCGATAGCATTCACATAGTCTAGCCCTACAACGCTTTCTAAACTATTAGGCTCAGCACTTTGCTGACTTGAATTACTCTGTTCGATAAGCGTCCACCTTATTCGTTAAACACCACCTCTAAATATAATTTTAGTCAAAGAAATCAAGCTTGCACAACCAATTGAATATTCAGTATCAATTGTCAGAATGGCGTTTCAAATAATCAATAAAAGTGCGCTCTGCAATGGATAAATAGCCACCTTTTCGCCATGCTAATGCCAAATTCAAGAACTTAGGCGGCTCGAATGCGACCCCAACAACGTTACTTTCGTGGCTCACGACCAACTCAAGCAATGCAGTGATTGCATATTCTTGTCTGACAATCCTAAGTAAAAGGGGGAGTAAGTTTGTTTCAAACGAAAAACGTGGGACTAATTCCTGTGTTTGACTGATAGTGTCTATAAATTCTCGATGAAAATAGCCAGTTTTGAACATCGCAAGCTCATAAGAGAAGAACTTCTCAAAGGTGACGGATGGCTCTACCGCCAGGGGGTGTTGCGGTGCTACCACTGCCATCATCTGCGAGCGATAGAAGTGCTCGCTTTCAAGTTCGTCAGGGACATTTTCGTCAATGATAACCCCTAGATCGAGTTCTCCTTTGAGTAGCATATTCTTGATAGCCTGCGTACCAGCTTCAACAATGGTCAGGTTTAATTGAGGATAACTGGTTTTAAACCCCATCAAGATTTCTGGGAAGTAATATGTGCCCATCATACCTGGAACTCCGAGCCTCACCTCTCCCTTACGAAGCCCCTTAAGCTCCTCCATCGCCAATTGAGCATCCTCAATTTTCTGTAGTACCGATTTTGCGTAAGGCAGCAACACCTCACCTTCTGGTGTTAATTGCACCTGACGATCTCCGCGACGGAAAAGTGTCACCCCTAGTTCTTGTTCTAGTTTTTTAATCGCAATACTGAGTGCTGGCTGAGCGATACAAACGGCTTTGGCCGCATGGGTGATGTTTTTATGCTCCGCAACCGCTGCGAAGTATCTTAATGAACGACTATCCATATCATTTTGATCTAGTAATTATTAAAAGAATATATTTCAAATATATTAGTACAAGCCGTAATCTGAAAACTAATCCTGCATCGCATTACGAGCTGTCTGAATAATGATCGAACCTAATACGGCGAGCTATCGAAAAACCACCTTAACCTTAGCGTTTGGTTCGTTTCTGATATTTTGTAATCTTTATGTTTTTCAGCCAATTTTACCGATACTCGCACAGAGCTATAATGTATCCGCCCTTCAAGTCAATTGGCTTCAAGCCTCGGGCACTTTTACTCTAGCCTTCTCTTTGGTGCCATGGGCTATCCTCTCGGAGCAAATCGGCAGGCGTGCAGTCATGATGGTCAGTTTGTTCCTGATCCCTATCGTAGGTTTGGCCTTATTGCAGGCTGATTCAATAGTGACATTGTCACTAGTTCGTGGATTGATGGGGATTGCTTTAGGAGGATTTGCTGCGGTTGCCGTCGCTTACATCGCAGAAGAGTATTCCCCGAAAGCCATTGGTTTAGCTGTTGGTGTTTATGTCAGTGCTAACTCTTTAGGAGGTATTGCAGGCCGAGTGTTTGGCGGCGTCATTACCGATTTTTTTAATTGGCAAACAGCAATTACCATTTTAGCAATCGTCAGCTTTATCGGCGCTGTGATCGTACTATTTAACTTGCCTAAGCAAACTAGGTTCCAACCACAAGCCGGTCGTTGGTATTACCACAATCGTAATCTTGTTTCCCTATTTCGCCAGCCAACACTGATGGCAGCGATGTGGATTGGAGGGATCAACTTTGCCTTGTTTGTGAACTTATACAGTGTGTCTGGATTCCGCTTAATCGAAGCTCCGTTTAATTACCCTGTCAGTGTCGCCTCACTGATCTTTCTCTGTTACTTATCCGGGACTTTTACTTCTCGACTGAGCGGTCATTGGACCAACAAACACAGCTATACTTCAGGGCTTATCTTAGGTGGCATCATCAGCTTTTTAGGTTTGCTGATCGGCAGCATCGATTCCATCATTAGTGTCATTGTAAGCTTACTATTGATTAGCGGCGGCGCTTTCTTTGTACACTCCCTCGCTTATGCATGGGTAGGTAAGACCGCACCGCAACACAAAGCGACTGCCACTGCCCTTTACCTGGTGCATTATTATGTCGGCGGAAGTTTAGGTGGATTTTGGCTATTGTACTGCTGGCAACAAGAAGGATGGATTGGAGTTTGCGCAGGTGCTGGTGTGCTATACCTAGCTCTATTCGCCTTGATCTTCAAACTCAAACAACTAACAACCAATACTTTGCAGCAGGCTCATACAAACCCTGATTTAAGATAGATGTACAACCCTGTATACTTCTTCTCAAAATTACACAAACAAGAAGTCAGCCAATGTCACAAGATGTAGAAGCTCAAGTAAAGCACTGGTTAGAAGAAGTGGTGATAGGACTAAATCTATGCCCTTTCGCTGCAAAGCCCAATAGAAATAAACAGATTAAAATTCATGTGTCCGCAGCAACAAACGATACCGAGCTATTAGAAGATATCTTAACTTGCCTGTTAGAGTTAGAGCAGACCTCAGCGCAATCGCTGGAAACAACCTTGGTGGCAACACCCAAAATGCTCGCAGACTTTGATGACTATAACCTGTTTATTGATTGGGTCGAAGCCTTAATCCGACAACAAAACTGGGAAGGTATTTTCCAACTCGCAACGTTTCATCCTGATTACTGCTTCTACGGTACTGACCCAGAAGATGCGGAAAACCTGACCAACCGTTCTCCAGTGCCAGTGTTCCATCTGATCAGAGAAGAAAGCATGGAAAAAGTTTTAAAGCACTACCCAAATCCAGAAGAGATCCCGGATACCAATATTGCTCGGGTTTCCTCTTTAAGTAGTGAAGAACGTAAGAAACTATTCCCGTATCTTTTCTAGGTGATTGCTGTTATCTAGAATATCGATCACTTTATGGGTGGTATAGGTTGCCCTATTCCGCCCATTATCTTTGGATTGGTACAATGCTTTGTCGGCGAGTGAGATAAGCACATCAAATACTTTACTGCCGTTGGTGATCTCTTCTTCATCGACATTAAAGTGGCAAACACCAACTGACACTGTTAACGGCTCACCATCAACTTTTATCTCGCTAACACTGGTCATTACCCGTTCACACAATGCTTTAGTGGTGACTTCATCGGCGTTTGGTAACCAAAGAAGAAACTCTTCGCCTCCAAAGCGAGCTACATAGTCATTTTCTCTTAAAGCGTTGAGCACTTTATCAGCGGTCTGCTTAAGCACCTCATCACCAAACTGGTGACCATAGTCATCATTAACCGCCTTGAAGAAATCAATATCGACCATGGCAACACTGCCCACACCACCTTCATAGGACATGCTTTCTATCGACTTAGGCACGCTATCAAACAGTGCTCGTCGGTTAGGTAACTGAGTCAGTGAGTCATAAAGAGCCAGCACCTCTAACTTTTCGTTAAGCACTTTTAACTGCTCTTCTTGCGCTCTGCGGATCAACTCCACTTCTAACCAAGAAGCCATCAGTTGCAAGACATCCAAATCGATCTGATTGAATCTCCTATGATATGGCTTGGCGCTGGAAAAGTTGAGTGTTCCGTACAACTCTCCCTCACAGTAGATTGGAATGCCCACATAGGACTCTAACTTGAACGCTTCATAGGCTGGATGCCCTTTATATAACTCATTGTGCTTAACGTGTTCGACAGCTAAGGGTTCATTCATATAACAAGTGACGTGGCAGTATGTATGCACAAACTCAAAGCTATCACCCACGGATAAGGCGACACCCGGAGGGGCAACACAGTTTCTCACTGTATAGCGGTCATCAGAGATGCGAGATAAAATCGCAATATCTAGGTTGAATCGTTCAAGCCCCATTTTTAGAAGCTCTGCAATTTGAGCATCGAAACCTTTGTTGTAATTGTTGGTGATCTGGTACAACCGGCGGATAACCTTTTCACTTTCACTGGTCTTTGTCGCTTGCATTTCCGTCCCCGTCATGGATGATCTATCTAGCCTGAGTGACTTTTTCATCACCTAACTCTTAATTAGCTTAGTATGAAATGAAAAAAGTTCCATATTGCTGAGCCAATCAAGCACTGTTTTATTGATAGCTTTATAAGTCTCTTTTAGGCAATAAAACCAACTAAAACCGGAAAAATAGACATGCAACTATCTGCCCTAAATCAAGAAATTTACGATCACCTATACCGTGATATCACAGAGTTCCGTTCAACATTTGATCTTCCAGTCGCTGACAAAGCGAGCCTAGAAGAAAAGGCAGACCAACTTCATACTTCGCTAGCGATTGAAGAGCTAACTGAACTGGCAGAAGCAGACTCAAAAGTTGAACAAGCTGACGCTATCGTTGATTCGGTTTACGTCCTGATGGGTCGTTTGGTTCACCTAGGTGACGCTAAAGTAGAAGATAACCTAGCTATCAGCTACCTAATTGACCTGCTGCTTAACGTTGCGAAAAATCGCAACATTGATTTCCTACCTTGCTGGGACGAAGTGCATTCAAGCAACATGAGCAAAGTATGTCGAAGCGAGCAAGAATTTACCGACACTCAAGAGCACTACGCAAAACAAGATATCGAACTGATGGCCGTCACTAAAGGTGACTACATTATTGCTAAGTGCGCTAAAGACGTAGTGACCGAAGGGAAAACGATCCGACAAGGTAAAGTGCTTAAGTCGGTATACTACCGTCCAGCAGACCTTGCAAAACTGGTATAAACCTCCGCATTTCTAGTTAACAATAAAAAAACCAACCGCATTACACGGTTGGTTTTTTCATACTTCATTGCTCCCTTTACGGTTGGCTCGAGCAACTTAGTGAACGTCCTAGCTTGACGTTGATAAGGCTAAGGGAAAATTGCCTTCTTATGAGAACAGGGGCATTACCTCCCCTGTTCGCATTCTTACTCTCGTAACGGTTACGAGAACTGGTTCATGGTATTCGCAGCACCGCCCGCTTTAAGCGCTTGGTCACCTGAGAAGTACTCTTTGTGGTCATCGCCGATGTTTGAACCAGACATATCTTGGTGTTTAACTGATGCTAGACCCTGACGGATTTCTTGACGCTGAACACCTTTAACGTATGCCAACATACCCTCTTCACCGAAGTAATCTTTCGCTAGGTTGTCCGTTGAAAGCGCCGCAGTGTGGTAAGTAGGTAACGTGATTAGGTGATGGAAGATACCCGCTTCACGTGCTGCATCCGCTTGGAAAGTTTTCACTTTCTGGTCAGCTTCTTGCGCTAGTGCTGAATCATCGTAAGCGCCGCTCATTAGGTCATCACGCTCGTAAGCTGACACGTCTTTACCCGCTTCTTTCCATGCATCAAATACTTGCTGACGGAAGTTTAGCGTCCAGTTGAACGATGGGCTGTTGTTGTAAACCAGCTTCGCATTTGGAATCACTTCACGAATGCGGTTAACCATGCCAGCGATTTGCTGTACGTGTGGTTTTTCCGTTTCAATCCAAAGCAGGTCCGCACCGTTTTGTAGTGAGGTGATACAGTCAAGAACTACGCGATCTTCACCCGTATTTGGCTTAAAGCGAATTAGGCCATTTGGTAAGCGAGTTGGCTTAATTACTTTGTCGCCTTGCTTGATGATCATGTCGCCGCTGCTTAGCTCTTCTAGCGATGTTACTTCTTCACCATCGATGAATGCATTGTATTGCTCAGCTAGGTCTCCAGGGTTTTGAGACACTGGGATTTTCTGAGTCAGACCAGCACCTAGTGAATCTGTACGCGCCACGATAACACCATCTTCTACACCAAGTTCTAGGAATGCGTAACGAACCGCGTTGATTTTTGCTAGGAAATCTTCATGCGGCACAGTAACTTTACCGTCTTGGTGACCACACTGTTTCGCATCTGATACTTGGTTTTCAATCTGAATACAACATGCACCAGCTTCAATCATTTTTTTCGCCAGTAGGTAAGTTGCTTCTTCGTTACCAAAACCTGCATCGATATCTGCAACGATTGGCACTACATGAGTTTCGAAGTTATCAATCTTATCTTGTGTTGCTTCTAGCTTGGCAGTGTCGCCACTTTCACGAGCTGCATCTAGGTCACGGTATAGATGGTTCAATTCGCGTGCATCGGCTTGCTTAAGGAAGGTGTATAGCTCTTCGATAAGACCTGCAACGGTTGTTTTCTCATGCATTGATTGGTCAGGCAGTGGACCAAACTCTGAACGAAGTGCAGCAACCATCCAACCAGATAGGTACAGGTAACGACCACGTGTAGTATCAAAGTGCTTCTTCACAGAAATCATCTTTTGTTGGCCAATAAAACCGTGCCAGCAACCTAGTGATTGAGTGTAGTTTGCGCTGTCTTGGTCGTATGACTCCATGTCTTCACGCATGATTTTCGCTGTAAAACGTGCGATATCAAGACCCGTTCTGAAACGGTTTTGTAAGCGCATACGAGCAACAAACTCTGGATTAATCGCAGACCAAGTTTGACCTTGTTGTTCGATGTACTGCTCTAGGTTGTTAGTTTCCGTTTTGTAGTTTTCCATAATGATATCCTTCACTTGGTTCACGTTATTAGATTGTACTTATTAGGGTTTAGATGTTTTTCTTGGGCTTCCGGTGTTGCTTAACTTTTGTTGTGTAGCTTAACTATGTTGTTTTGCTAGCTTACGGTATTCGTGCAATAGCGGCTCGGTGTAACCACTTGGCTGTACTGCACCTTTAAAAATCAGGGCACGGGCGGCTTGATAAGCCGTGCTTTGTTCTAACTCTGGCGTCATTGGTACATAGCCCTCTGAACCTTCGTTTTGCTTATCTACCACTTGTGCCATGGTCGCCAAAATTGACTCAACTTGGCTTGGTGTACACACCTTATGTGCTAACCAGTTGGCAATATGTTGGCTCGATATACGTAGGGTCGCTCGGTCTTCCATTAGGCCTGTGTCATTAATATCTGGCACTTTTGAACACCCAACACCCATCTCAATCCAGCGAACCACATAGCCAAGGATGCCTTGGACGTTGTTCTCCAGTTCACGTTCGATGTCTTGCTCAGAGAGCTGCATTTCTGTCGGCATTAGAGCAATTTTGCACATCTGCTTGCGAAGCGAAGCTCTGTCCTCGTCAAACCGTGCTTGTTGCTCTGTTACATCCACTTGGTGGTAATGGAGCGCATGCAGTGTTGCCGCTGTCGGCGAAGGCACCCAAGCCGTAGTCGCACCAGATTGTGGGTGAGCAATTTTTTGCTCCATCATCTGAGCCATCTCATCTGGCATCGCCCACATCCCTTTACCTATTTGGGCACGGCCTGCAAATCCACATGCTAAACCTACAGCGACATTGTTTTTCTCGTAAGCGCCGATCCAAGGTTGGTTTTTAATTTCACCTTTTGGCAAAAATGCACCCGCTTGCATGCTGGTATGGATCTCATCACCCGTGCGGTCAAGGAAACCTGTGTTGATGAACACCACGCGAGATTTTGCCTGACGAATACACTCTTTGAGGTTAAGAGAGGTGCGTCGCTCCTCATCCATAATGCCGATTTTCAATGTGTTTGGTGCAAGACCCAAAATTTGCTCAACTCGGCCAAAAATTTCACAAGAGAACGCCACTTCATCAGGACCATGCATCTTCGGCTTAACAATGTAGATGCTTCCAGTGCGTGTGTTACTTACTCGGCACGCATCTGGGTTAGTCAAACCGATGCTTCCAATCAGTGCTGTTACCGCCGCATCAACAATGCCTTCTGGTGCTTCTTCACCATTAGGTAAGGTCACTAGGTCATTAGTCATCAAGTGGCCTACATTACGGATCATCAAAAGTGAACGGCCATGCAGAGTCACATCTTCGCCATCTTTACCCGTGAACGTCTTATCATCGTTCATTCGACGAGTGAGTGTTTTACCGCCCTTGTTAAAACTGGCTTCCAGTGTGCCAGTCACTAGCCCAAACCAGTTGCGGTACGCATCCACTTTGTCTTCAGCGTCAACAGCGGCGATTGAATCTTCAAAGTCCATGATGGTCGACATCGCAGACTCAACTAAAATATCGTCGAGGCCAGCTAAGTCATGCTTTCCAATCGCACCACCATGGTTGATTACAAGCTCAATGTGCAGTCCGTTATTTTTCAAAACGATTGATACTGGCTCTTCATCCATATCGCTTGCGGCAATGAATTGACCTGGGTTTTTAAGGCCCGTTTTGCTGCCATCAGGAAAGAAGGCCAACAAGTTGTGGAAATACACGGTGTAGCTTTCAACATCGTGGTGAGAGCCTTCATTTAGCGGAAATACTCGGTCTAAAAAGTCTTTGGCATAACCGATTACTCGCTTGCCGCGAGCCGGGTTGTATTTTTTACCCGGTTGAATGCCTGCTTCGGTTTGACTAATCACGTCGGTACCGTACAGGGCATCGTAAAGGCTTCCCCAGCGAGCATTAGCAGCATTAAGCGCAAAGCGAGCATTTTTCACAGGAACTACCAACTGCGGACCAGCGATTCGAGCAATTTCATCATCAACGTTATCGGTATCGATGGTGAAGTCTTCACCTTCTTCCAATAGGTAACCGATCTCTTTTAGGAAGGCTTGGTATTGGTCGCTGGTAAAAGAACGGTGAGATTTGTGGAACTCATCGATCTTCTGTTGCATATCATGACGAGTTTGAAGTAACGCATTGTTTGTTGGCGTTAAGTCAGTAACCATAGACATCAAACCATTCCAAAATTGGTCTGGAGACACAGATGTTAATGGAAGCACTTCTTCGTTAATAAACTGGTAGAAGCCCTGATGAATTTGGCACTCTTTCGTCATTGGTAAGTTCATGGGCAATTCCTTTTGCTCTTATTTAGAGTTATTACTCTGGTCAATTCATCACACTTTTTCAGTGAGTTAGCTCATGATTCAAACATTTGTTCGAATTTTGTTGCTTCGATGGATTTACTTTAACTAAAAATTTACTAAAATTTCACAATGAAAATTACACAGTGTGAATTTTACAATTATGAAGAACAGCAAAAGCCTATTTAGACAGTCTCATTTCCTAGGTACTAAGATACGTAACCTACGGAAACGTAACCATTTAACACTTGAAGACCTCTCTGCACGTTGTATAAAACTTGACCCAGAGTATGCGCCTTCAGTTTCATACCTATCGATGATAGAGCGCGGTAAAAGAGTGCCGAGTGAAGACATGTTGGAGGTGATTGCCGCCGTTTTTCAGAAAAAAGCGCAATGGTTTTTGGATGATGCCAATGAACAAAATGAAATGGTTCCTGAGAAGGGAACCCGTGGTGGGATTAAAGGCATGGCGCTGGAACCAAGCTTTCTTTTCTCTAATGATATTTTGCAAATCGCCATTCCAGAGATGCTCAATCAAACCGGCACTACAGGTCGGCAATTTGCTCATCTACTGATCCGTGCGTTTCAGGAGCATAACCTTAATCACTTCCCTGACCTTGAACGAGCGGCTGAAGAAGTTGGTCGAAAAAGAATGCCGCTCAGCCCTGATGATCTGTTTGAGATTTGTGATGAAGTCGGGCTTAAAATAAAGTGGTTTAGAGAAGCACCAGAGCCTGTCAGTGATGAGTCTGTCGGCGATCGTCAGAGAGTAAAACGCTCATATTTCCAGCCACCTAATACCCTCCACCTCAATACTATGTTGAAGAAAGATCCTATTCGCCTCAAATACGATCTGGCCGTTAACATTGGTCATATGGTGCTGCACCAAGGTGACGGGGAGAAAAGTATGGTGGTGGCTGATGCCAACCCAAGCTATGGAGTTCGAGACGAAGCACAGCCGAATACTTCGGTCGAATTAGATTCCACAAAAATCCTTCATGCATGGCGAGATTTTGAGTGCTCTTTCTTTGCTGGCGCACTACTGTGTCCTCGGGTGCCATTTCGCCAACTTTTGGACCGCAACGGCTATGAGCTCAGTGTTTGTAAACAAGCGGGCGTATCAGAATCCATCGCCATGCGCCGCATGACTGCTGTCTCCCCTTACCCGCATTGGCACTATTTTGATGCCTACAATCCAGGTAAATTGAAAGCCGTTTATCGTGGTAACGGTATTCCATTACCATGGGGAAATATGCGCATGGTTGAGGACCCTTGCCAGCACTGGTCAGTATTTAGGATGGTGACCAACGATGCCGACTACAACCAAAGTGTTGCGCAGATTTCGATCCTGATGCAAAACGATGTTCCGCATATCTATTGCTGTGAATCGGTCAAAGTCAAAGATTTAGCAGGTAATGCACATGTACTGTGTAGCGGTGTTGATCTCAACCCTGCCATTAATGCACAAGGGCATGATGCAGTGAAAGTTGCAGGTCAACTGAAAGAGGCCTGTGTAAAAAACGGAGGGACTGCTACCATTCCTCATAGTATCAAGAAGCTTCTCATGACAGTGTCTCGCATACTTAATATCAACTGGATTGAGCGAGGTATCGATAACGAAGCGAGGCTAATTTGTTCAAGAGGTACCGTATGCCCACGTATACCTCAATGTTATGCCCGCCCTGAAAGAGACAAGATCGAATCCATTGAAGTTTTGAAATGATTCAGGCAAAAAAAGGACGCCTTTCCAGAGGACTGGAAAAGGCGTCAAAGCCTCTGAAATAACCGATACGAGAGTGTATCCACTTATACTAATGCCAACTCTGTGCCAACAATGAAAAACTTTAATTGATAAGTAATTTCAACGACTTATGAAAGACAACTAAAACACCCTTTTCACCATCGCTTCGCTTTAGTGCAATTACCCTTATTTTCTGCACCAGAATACCCCAAAAGTAGTAGTTACAAACTTGAATGTGACATTCATCTCTTATTCATTTTCGTTCACTTAGTATTAAGTCATCGCCAATTCAATTGGTATTTAAACCCAGAGGATCTATGAATCGAATCATTGTTACTGCCGTTGCATTTATCGTTGGCCTTTTCTCGTTAGTTCTTGGTCTGGTATTAACACCGTTTCTTGCTCTTGCAGCATTCCTAACGGGCAAGAAAATTAAAAAACAGATGGAACAATCGAGTTTTAGCCACCAATTTGGTACTCACTCAACCGTTATCGAGGGTGAATATGAAGAAGTTAAAGCCAAGCAAGTCTGAAAAAATTAAAAGGGCGCTGAGGAAGCGTGGTGCATTTATGTTCTATGCGGTTGCAGCGATAACTACTGGTATCATTACCGCACCTGCGCTAGATCACAATTCGGGTAATTCAGTGATCGCTGAACAACCCAAAATTGAAGTGACGAGAGTCCAGTATCAACCTGATGACATCAAATTGAGAGATCAGTCGCAAATATTTTCAATATAAAACCTGTGCGGTATCTGCGCCGCACTTGTTAACGCAAAAATAACAACAAAAACACATTCTCTGTGATATCAAACGCAAAGTAGATTTTTATTCATGAAAAATAAGATCACTTAAGTGGCTGTAATTTTAACCTGGCGTGCCTGATATTTCGGCAACTTACCCAACTTATAGCACATCAAATTCCGCACTTAATTTTGCTAGCTGAAAAACGTCTCCGCCATTACACTTTTGCAGCATAAAAACAACAAAACACTCCCTACATAAACCCAGCTAGAGCTCTGGTTTACTTAAAAGCCAGACCTCCAAGCGAAATAACGTGAAAAGGTCTAAAAAACCAATGAGTCCAGAAAAATACCTTCTAGACTGGCAGTCTTGCCAAACCAATTCCGAAGCCATGTCCCCTCTACTTGGTCAGCTATACCGTGAGAAAGGTGTTGAAGTAACACTCTTCGGACGAATGATGATCAATGCTTCTACAATTGAAATAATCAAAGCGCACCGTCTATCCAAGCGTTATGTCAGCAATGAAATCACCACTGACAAAACCTTACCGATTCTTCAAGTGATGAATAAAATGCCGCTAGCACCGTGTCGAGTTGATATTGGACAACTTGCCAGTGGCTACTGGCAAAACCATGAAGATGAAAACGGCCTAGAGGACTACCTAGCCACTGCGCTAAATGAGCCTTTGAAATCTAACCAAGACCCACAAGTGAAAGACGTCGTACTTTATGGCTTTGGTCGTATAGGTCGACTACTAACACGCCTTCTCGTCGAGAAAAGTGGTGCGGGTTACCCACTTCGACTAAAAGCGGTCGTGGTTCGTGGTGGTAAAGATGGTGACCTTGCAAAGCGTGCAAGTCTTCTTCGCCGCGACTCTGTGCATGGTAACTTTAACGGCAGTATTACTATCGATGAAGAGCGTGATGCTCTGATCGTGAACGGCAACTACATCCAGTTTATCTATGCTAACAGCCCAGCTGAAGTGGATTACACCCAGTATGGAATTAGCAATGCGTTAGTGGTCGATAACACCGGTGTATGGCGTGATGCGGATGGTCTTTCTCGTCACCTTGAATGTGCTGGCGCATCAAAAGTACTCCTGACCGCACCAGGAAAAGGGGCGATTAAGAATGTAGTCTTTGGCGTCAATGAAAATGTAATTGAAGAAAGTGACATTATCGTTTCGGCAGCAAGCTGTACAACTAACGCAATTACCCCAGTACTTAAAGCGGTCAACGACAAGTATGGTATTGATTCGGGACACATTGAAACGGTTCACTCCTATACCAATGATCAAAACCTAATCGATAACTTCCATAGTGGTGAGCGACGTGGGCGTTCAGCATCACTGAACATGGTACTTACCTCAACGGGCGCTGCTAAAGCGGTATCCAAGGCTTTACCTGAACTAGAAGGTAAATTAACGGGTAACGCTATTCGTGTACCTACACCTAATGTTTCGATGGCAGTAGCTAACCTCAACTTGCACAACGTTGCGGAAAAAGACGAACTGAATGAATTCCTTCGCAATATGGCGTTAGATTCTGAGTTATCTGCACAAATTGACTATACCGAATCTACCGAAGTGGTCTCGACCGATATCGTTGGGTCACGTCACCCAAGTGTGGTTGATGGAGCCGCAACTATTGCCCAAGACAAACGCTGCGTCCTGTATATCTGGTATGACAATGAGTTTGGCTACAGCTGTCAGGTGGTCCATTGCATGGAACAAATGATGGGTGTTCGCTACAAAGCTTATCCTCAAGGGTAATCAATTTTGGATGTGCTAGCCTAGCCGCCATTAATGCAGTAAACATTGAAGTATTTGTGTCGCCCTATCCTCCCTTGGGCGACTTTTTTTATTCAAAAATAAGGTGAGGGTTACCTTCAAGTTCGACACAGCGAACGTGAGTATCATAGACGTCACTGAGCAGTTGTGGGCTTAATACTTCTCGCTTATCACCAAACTTTTTCATCACACCTTTTTGCAGCAGCAAAGCTTTGTCAGCATGCTTCAACGCTCGATTCAGATCATGATTGGCGATAATTATCGATAGCCCGAGTTTGGCGATATCATCTATCAAGTCGTACAACAGCTTCTCTTGACCAATATCTAAGGGAGCTGCTGGCTCATCCAGAATCAATAGTTGCGAATTTGGATTAAGTGTCGGCCAAATCTGCAAGCAGATCGCCGCTATCCGTACTCGTTGCCATTCGCCTCCTGAAAGTTGTCCCACTTGCCTATCAAGCTTGTCAGCAATAGCAAGTCGCTGGCAAAGATGCTTGAGTGTACGTTCTACTTCATCGAGCTCAGCGTTAGTTGGGATCGAAAGCGAGAGAAAATGAAACACAGAAATCGAGAAGGCTGGTCTTGCTTGCTGAGGTAGATAACCTCGCTGGCTCGAAAGCTCATCCAACGACTGGCGTGAAATATCTTGCCGAGCGATCTCGACCCTTCCGTGATAATCAAGAAGCCCTGAGACTGCATTGAGTAAGGTGCTTTTACCACTGCCGTTAGGACCAATGACATGCAAAATCTCTCCTTTACTCAGCGAAAAAGAGAGTGGCAGTAGTCGGTTCGATACTTGAAGGTCTTTAACGCAAATCATGATTTTTCAATAACATCCAAATAAATATCGGCGCACCTAGTGACGTTGTCACAACGCCAAGGGGTAGTTCTGCTGAATTAAGTGCTGTGCGAGCAACCAGATCCGCCAATACTAGCAGCCCCGCTCCTACCAGTGCTGAAAGTGGCAGCAAAAATCGATTTTCGGTGCCAATTGCCAGCCTTAATAGATGAGGAACCACAAGGCCAACAAAACTGATGATGCCACCCAACGCCACTGACATGCCCACCAGCAAAGAAACAGCCAATATCAATTGCCAACGCAGTTTGTTGACATCAACACCTAGTTGGCGAGCGTGAATCTCACCAACCATGAGTTTATCAAGACGTTTGCCTTGCAAGCATAGCCAACCAATAACAGGTAGCATCAATAAGGTTAAGGTGTGCTGCGACCAACTTGCACCACCAATACTGCCCATTAACCAATACATCAGGGCGCGCATGCTCATATCGTCACTGAAATAGAACGCCCAAGTCACCGCTGCGCCGGTCAATATCCCAATCGCAATGCCAACCAATAGTAAGCGGGGTGTACTCAAGCGCATGCTTCGCGCCATCCATACCAGCAAAAAAGTGAAGACCAGAGAACCAGATACCGCAGTGAGCATAGATAATGCAGGGGTTGGGTCAAACGGTAAAAAGAACAACAGCAATATCATCGCAAGGCTTGCACCACCAGAAATACCAAGCACTCCAGGCTCTGCGAGCGGGTTGCCCAATAGCACCTGCAAACTCGCCCCAGAGACTGCAAGTGCAGCGCCAATTGCGAGAGCAGAGATGAGCCTCGGCATTCTAAGTTCGGTCAATAACATTTGATTGAGCGGCTCTTGCCAGTTACTTGGGGTGATGATCACCTCACCTACGGCGAGATAGATCAGGGTGACAACGAAAGTTATCGCTCCAAATAACCAAAAAAATCTCACCCATCGCTGCTGGTTGCGTTGAAGTAACCGATTGAAATCCATAATGCTCTGTAGTGTCCAAAAAAGTGCTGTTACCTTACTTGCTTGCTAAAAAAAAGCAAAAGCTAATTAGGTCAACCAGACTTAGTCGATGACCAATTGCTCACCGACGAAGCGGTAGTTGCTCTCAACAACCATTAATGCTGCCCGCTGATTAAGCGCTACTTTGGAGTTAGGAAAAACCACTGCCTCATTCTGATGCTGCGCATAAACCAGCGACTCACCATCAATCGCCAATAACTCCCCCTTATCAAAACGAGTAAAGTTGGCAACAGAGTCTGCAAAGGTAAAACTAAAGCTGGCATCGGTTTTGGTAATGGTTCGAGTCACTCGATAGACACACACAGGTTGTGGTGTGGTGGAGTAAGCCTCGCCTTCGAGCAATGCATCCAATGCCGACTCAAATGCTGCGACTTTGCCATGATCATTGTCCCCAAGTTTCGCAACTCTTCCTAGTTCTAGTGTCAGCGCTTGAGCACCAAAGCGCTCTGCCCCAAACCAACTGAATGTGCTGGTGGCAGAGCCAGACAACATCACGGCTTCTACTTGGGCATGCTCCAGGAATTCAAAGAGTGCTTTAGAGCGTACTGGTGACTGACAATATGGGCTGACCGCAAAAGTAAAATGGGCCGACTCTCGGATCGCACTGTGAAGGTCCAAATGCCAGCGACTATGAGCACTACCTTGAGTGAAAAAGCGTTCAACTTCTTCCATCAAACGAACGGCAATCTTGGTTTCTGTGTTGTGATGACTAGGAAGACTGGCAAAGAGTCGGTTCATGTTTTCGTCAAGAAAGCGGGTATGATTTAGCGTGGCTTGTGGGTGACCAATGATAAATAAGCAGCGATGAGCAATATCGATCTCACCACTAAGAAGGCGAGATACTAAGCTATCCACCATTTCGATGCCCAAGGTTTCATCTCCATGAATACCGCTCGATACCACGATGTCTTTACTCGCGGCCAATGGCTGCTTAGGAATAAATTCGACGACACCTCGGCTCAACCAATTAAGCTGACCTTGATTGGGCGTCGTGACCTGTAACTGGGTAGGTGTTTTGTCATCGAGCGTGGTTTGAAGAAACGAATCTTGGAACATCGAACTTGCCATGTTTACATCCTTATTAATCTGGCGAAGTCAAAATGTTACAACATTGATCAATACTAATTAACCACTAATCTCTAGGGTTTTGTTCCAACACTCAGAATTCTTATGACAGGTGGCGTCGCTGGATAGATTTCAAGCTCCGTCAGGCTGCCATTTTCAATAGCGAGACTGGAAAAGAGTTTCGGATTGGTTGCGTCTAACGCCAACACATCGGCTAATATCATTCGTATTACGCCTCCATGACAGACAAGCACACTATGCTGGCGCTCCGAATTTACTAACTCATCCACTAATGCTTGCCATGCATTTTGCACTCTGTGTTTAAAATCGATGAGTGGTTCACCATTGGGTAAAGTGTTACTTGCAGGAGCTTCCCAATAGGCTTCTAACAAAGGCCATTGCTGCTGCAACTGGTGAAAGGCAACCCCATCAAAATCACCGAAAGATATTTCGCGAAATTGCGTATCTACGGTACATGGAACTGCGAGTGAAGAAGCAAGATTAGCCGCAGTTTCATAACAGCGGCTAAGTGGGGATGTCATTACTTCATCGATATTTGGATAGATAGTAGCAATAGCATCCGCCAGTTGTTTATGAAGGTGCTGGTCGACCTTGGCATCAGTGTGACCATTTAACGCCGCATCCCCCATCACTTTTTGATGACGAACCAAAGTTACCCTTTTAATTTGCATCACAGCTCTCTTTCATTGTCATTGGCAAGCCAGCAGCAACAAATGTCACTTTATCTGCAACAGCCGCAAGCTTTTGATTCATCCATCCTGCGTGATCAACAAATACCCGAGTCACTTTCCCCAACGGGATGATGCCCAAACCGACTTCATTAGAAACTAACGTCACATCAGCAGCGCAGAGTCTTAACTGGTTAACTAATTCGTCAACTCGGCGTGAAATATGCTCTGATGGGCAGTTCTCTCCGAGTTGATAAATGACATTGTTTAACCACAAGGTTAAACAGTCAACCAACACATGATCGCCCTCTTTAAACGTCGACAACAGCTCGGGAAGCTGCTGCGGGCATTCGTATAAGTGCCACTTATCACCGCGCTGCTGGCGATGCATTTCAATTCGGTGCTCCATTTCCTGATCAAAAGCTATCGCCGTCGCAATATAGTGGAGCTTACCTTGTGAGTTAGGCTCAGCAAGTAATGTTCGCTCAGCATATGAAGACTTACCACTGCGAGCACCACCAAGCACAAGATGAATCATAAAGTCGCTCCAAAGTAAGCAAGACAGATCAGATAAAATGCCAATTCAGCGAGCTGTTGCCCTGCACCTAAACAGTCCCCCGTGAATCCACCAAGACGACTATTCAACCAGCGCTTAAACAAACTGCGTAATACGAGAAGCGCGGCCGCTACCCCGACCGCTAGCTCTAATGGAAGCCACAATAGGCTCAGCGCACCACACAAATACAAAAATGCTTGCTCTGATGCGGACTGAGATTGCGCCAGAGGCTTAGCTTTGCTGTTGGCTGCATCAGTGACATAGTCCATCGAACGAATAAGCGTTGCAGCCACCGCTCGACTGACAACATAGCCTGACATTAAGATAGGTACTAGCGAGGTGACTTGAGCAAGCTCGATCAGCAACAAGAACTTACCCAGCAAAGCTAACGTGAGTGTCGCTGCACCATAAGTACCAAGGCGGCTGTCTTTCATGATTTCAAGGCGACGCTCTAAGGTCATTCCACCTCCGATGCCATCTGCCATGTCGGCAAGACCGTCTTCATGAAATGCGCCGGTTAGGAGTAGGCTTATGACCATGGTAAGAAAAACCGCCACGGTTATCGGCAGTATCGCAGCAAACACCCAATAACTCAGAGCGCACAAAGTACCAAGTAACAAGCCGACCAACGCAAAAAAACGACCAGAGCGATTCATTCGCTCTGGTGAGTATGGCGTATCACTTGGTACAGGCAATCTAGAGAAGAAACTCAGCGCCAAGCAAAACAGTTGCCATTGGTATTTCAGTGTTTTCACACCGTGACCCCAGCGCTAGCGAATGTCGCCATGTCATTATAGAAAGCCGCAGCAGCCTTAACGATTGGGAACGCTAGTGCAGCGCCTGTACCTTCACCTAGACGCAAACCAAGATCTAGCATAGGATCAGCATTAAGTGCTTCTAGTGCAATTTTGTGCCCAGACTCTTGTGAGCGATGACCAAACACCATTATCTCACGACAACTTGGAGATAGTTTGCTTGCCACTAGTGCGGCAACCGTCGCAATGAAACCATCGACAATCACAACCGTCTTTGATTCACCCGCCTGAACAAAAGCACCAACCATCTGAACAATTTCAAATCCACCCAATTCCGCAAGCAATGTCTTCGGATCTTGTTGGTCTTGAATTCGACCCAATGCAGACTCAATCAAAGATTGCTTTTTCTCATACTGCTCGTCGTTGATGCCTGTGCCACGACCAATGCACTGCGCAACAGGCTTGCCAGTGATCGCCGCTAGCAATGCAGCCGATGGTGAGGTATTACCTATTCCCATCTCGCCAAATAGCATTATTTGACTGCCATTTTCTACGGCATTTTTAACAAGCTCTGCACCATAACCCAAGCCCTTCTCAACTTGAGATAGACTCATTGCAGCTTGCTGAGAAAGATCTGCCGTACCATCACCCAGTCGCTGTTCAATGTAGTTATGGCTCAAAGGCAATGCGGCGCTATCTTGCAGTGCTTGCAACATGCCACAATCGACAACCTTTAGGTCTATGTCCGCACTGCGGCAAAAGCAGTTGATCGCAGCGCCACCAGTAAGGAAGTTCAGAACCATTTGTTGAGTAACGGCACTCGGTGCAATACTTATCCCTTGCTCAGCGATGCCATGGTCGCCCGCAAACACTATCGCTTGTGGTTTGTTTAGCGTGATCGTATCGCCAAGATGGCCTTCTCTTGCTGCTTGTACCTTTGCAAGTTGAGCAGCAAGGCTTTCTAGTTGGCCCAAAGAGCCCGGTGGTTTAGTTTTGGTATCAATGTTCGTTTGGATTTGCTGTTGTAAATCATCGCTGATCATTATTTCGGTCTCGCAATAGAAAAAGGGGCTGAGAGTGAAGCATATTGAGTTCCACCTAATCGAGCTAAAGGATCCACCTGCTCGGCATCAACAACCAATCGCTGTGGATTTTGTTCAATTACCGACTCATCAATGAACACTTGCTCTATCTTGGCAAAAACGAGTTGCTGTGGCACATCACCTAAAGATTGGATTTCATGTAGGCTGCATCCAAATGCAATATTGCATGCGGATAAACGTGGTAAACCATGGGCTGGCCAATCCACCGTTTCCAGTCCAAGCTTAGTGACTTCAGATTCACTGTGCTCTAGCGTTGCCGAGCTGTCAGTCACCTGCTGCGCCAAATCCGTACTCGCAATATGAATTGTCATTTTGCTTCCGTTTTTGAGATTCGCGATGGTGTCTTTAAGTTCACCGCTTGGTTTCTTACCTACAGAAAACATCAACATCGGAGGTTGACTGGAAACCGCTGCAAAATAAGAAAAAGGCGCTAAGTTGTAGCTTTTTGGAGAAGTTTCAGTGAGTACCCAAGCAACAGGACGTGGGATCACTGTTTGAGTCATCAAATGGTAGATCTCGGTGCTGCTCAGTGTCGTTAGATCAATGTTCATAGCTCGCTCCTTGCCAATGAATGCTTTTGATTCTAACCACTTAAGTAAACGGTTGCTAGGCATGATCGATAAACAGCTCCCCAGTTGCTGTTTGTCTCACCAGTAATATCACTAACAGTATTTAAACGCTGGCACTATATTTGCAATTTCCATAGTCATCCGCTGGCGGTAGCCTCATTTCGCTTTCAGCTCAGCACCATTCGCCTCTCCCGCACTCGATGGCTGTACTATACTATTAGTAGCCGCTAAGAATCGGTAAGGCGAACAACTAAAACAATAACCTACGAAAGGAGTGTAAGATGTTACCTATTCGTAAGCCTCAAAAATCTTCGAAAAGACAGACACCTACCACGGGCAACACTAAGCGACGCAAGCGTAGAGTCCCGATGTCGATTACTTGAGCAAAATACTGAACCATCACTGAATACATTTAATAGTCAGCTCAATGGCAACACAATGTACTTGTCTACCTGTTCAGGCAAGTACATTTACTACGCCTCACCTCTCATTTTGATACCACCAACTATAACGTTTAACCAACTGAGATTATGATGTTTTTTGATACTTGTACTTAGGTTAAAACGATGGAAGCATTGAAAACACACTCTGTTATTGTTGCAGGCGCATCTGGTCTTATTGGCAGTGAGCTAACCAAGATGCTTTCTGAGGCAAACAATGTCTCAACCATTCACCTACTTCTTCGTAAACCACATCATGCTATCTCTACAAAAATTCATCAGCATCTAAACCCAGACCTTGTGCCTACCGATTGGAGTGAGAGTGATCCACTTCCAGAATATGGTTTTATCTGTTTGGGCACGACACTTAAACAAGCTGGCAGCAAGCAAGCATTGGCAAAAGTGGATTTTGACCTCGTTTGCCAAGTGGCTAAGACCATGCAGACCCTTGGTGTAAAACGACTTGCGGTGGTATCAAGTATTGGTGCAAGTGCGACTTCTCTATCCCACTACCTAAAGTGCAAAGGAAAAATGGAGCAAGCTTTGCAAAGCATGGGGTTTGAGCGATTAGTGATTGTTAGGCCAGGGCCTTTAACTGGAGAGCGCAACCAAACCCGCTTAAATGAAACCATTACCGAAGCTTTGCTCAAACCACTTTCACCTTTCATGATTGGCTCAATGGCAAACTACAAGCCTATTGAAGGCAAAGATGTTGCTCGAGCTATGCTCTATGCACTATTTCAAATTGATGAGCAGTACCTCAGTGCGACTCGCATACTACATTCAAAAGAGATGTGGGCACTTATTCATCAGTACTGATGGCTTTTCAACCAGTTGTATAGCCAAATATTATATCTAAGATCAAACTCGACTTTGTGATCTTAAACACTCCCTATACCTTACAACCCAAGAATTAGATTCTTTAGAAACCCCACCTTTTAGCAATTTATAAAAATCACTTGTGTAAGGAAGTTTGCTCATGTCCGTAGCAGTTGTCGCGAATCTTGCCGTATTCGCAGCGCTACTTTTCTTTCTAAGCTTGCAACAGAGAAAAGGCGCCACCCTATCACGTCAGGTACTTGTCGGTTTAGTATCTGGTAGTTTATTTGGTCTTGCTCTTCAGCTCATTTATGGTGAAGGCCATGCAGCGATCGCCGCCAGTCTAGACTGGGTGAATGTGGTTGGCAGTGGTTATGTTGGACTATTGAAGATGATCATCATGCCACTAGTATTAGTGTCAATGATCGCTGCAGTAGTAAAACTAGAAAAATCTGGCTCACTTGGCAAAATCAGCGGCCTAACGATATCCGTACTGCTAGCAACCACAGCCATCTCAGCCTTGATTGGTATTGCAGTGACTCAAGCGTTTGGTCTATCTGCGGAAGGTCTAACTGAAGGTGCTCGTGAAACCGCTCGTATCGCCGTGTTAGAAAATCGAATTGATCGTGTAAGCGACTTAACTATTCCACAAATGCTAGTGAGCTTCATCCCAACCAACCCATTTGCGGATCTGACAGGTGCTCGTTCTACATCAATCATCGCAGTGGTTATCTTCGGTATCTTGACCGGTATTGCGGCGCGCAAAGTAATGGCTGAGAAGCAGGAACTTGAATCACCGATTCGTACGTTCGTTGAGGCTGCTCAATCCATTGTGATGCGTCTTGTTAAAATGATCATGGCACTAACTCCATACGGTATTGCAGCGCTAATGGCCAAGGTCGTAGCGACATCAAGTGCTTCAGATATCCTTAACCTATTAGGCTTTATTATTGCCTCTTATGTCGCCATTGCTCTAATGTTTGTTGTGCATGGCATTCTAGTTTCTTTTGTTGGTGTAAGCCCGAAAGAATATTTTAAGAAGATTTGGCCAGTATTGACGTTTGCGTTTACTTCACGTAGTTCAGCAGCAACCATTCCACTGAATGTAGAAGCGCAGATCACCAAGCTGAATGTGCCACCAGCGATTGCAAACTTGGCAGCATCATTTGGTGCAACCATTGGTCAAAATGGCTGTGCAGGTATTTACCCTGCCATGCTAGCGGTAATGGTCGCACCAACAGTCGGTATCGACCCAATGGATATTAACTTCATCGTATCACTGGTGGCTATCGTTGTGATTAGCTCATTTGGTATTGCTGGTGTGGGTGGCGGAGCGACATTTGCCGCACTGATCGTGCTGCCAGCAATGGGACTACCAGTAACAATTGCGGCACTTCTAATCTCTATTGAACCGCTAATTGACATGGCCCGTACGGCGCTAAACGTATCAGGAGCGATGACAGCAGGTACCATTACAAGCCGTCTACTCAAAAATGAAAAAACTGAACAGACACCAGAGACTGTTCAGCAATCATAATTAGCTATCTCGTTAATAAGCCAGCATAAAATGCTGGCTTTTTTTCGACAAATTAACCGTATAGCACTACTGTTTAAGTATCGAGTTGAATATGAGCCAAAGCAATGATTGGACAAACAGCAATAGTGCTCGCCGCCCTAATAGTGACGCTTTTTGGCTTAGCGGCATCCTTTCTCATCAATGAACCTGAAGAGCCTCGTAGGGCAAAACCCTACTACATGGCTTTTTATATCAGCACCTTATTTTTCTTTTACCTGCATGGCCGTATCCCCGAGTTTCAAACTGAGTTGGAACCTAAACTGCTCGATGCTACGTTCGCTATCGGTTTCAGCGGACTCTCGATCGGTACAGCGATTCGCTGCAAAAATCCCCTAGCCGAAAAAATCACTATCTTCCTACTCTCTGCTTTTCTGGTGTTGGTCTTTAGCGGTTACATATTCACTTCCCACTCACTCTTGTTCATGGGCAGTCAGATATTTTTGATGAGCTGGTCGCTGTCCAAGAAGCAGCTTGGGGTAAACAAAGCTGACTTTGGCTTCATCTTTACCATGATGTGTAGCTTTACGCTCATGGCGTTAGACGGTCGTTCAGCCACGGATTACCACTCGATGGAAGAGTATTTTAATTTCCATTTGATCTACGAATTTATCTTCGCCCCTGCACTCGTCAGTGGCATTAGTGTCTTTCTGCTCACTAGCTATATGCTGGATTCAAATGCGCTACTGCAGCGCTTGGCAACCAAAGATGCATTAACTGATATGCTCAATCGCCGCGCTCTTTTTGAACATATCTCTGACCAACTCAACTACCTAGCAAGAAAAGACAAACCCGCTGCGATCATCTTAGCCGACATTGACCACTTTAAATCCATCAATGACACGCACGGTCATGACGCTGGAGACATTGCCCTAAAACAGTTTGCTGACATCATTCGTGATCGTGTAAGAGATTACGACATTGCAGCAAGATATGGTGGCGAAGAATTCTTAATCTTTCTCCCCAACGCTCACCAAGATATTGCCGCTTCCGTGGCTGAGCGAATTCGCCTTGAATGTGAAACAACAACCATCGATTACCAAGGCAAAAGCATTCAATTTACCGTCAGCTTTGGCGTATCAGCGTACAATTTTGAACGAGACATTAGCGATAACATCATCCGTGCCGATGAAGCTCTATACAAAGCAAAAGACTCAGGACGTAATCAAGTCACTGTCGCTCGACTAGACCCCGTTTTCTAACTCGATCCAATTGCACAGCAAAGCAGCGGATAAACCATTTGCGCTCAATAACTTTGCTAAATCAGTGTCAGATGATTGATATGCCCTGCCCGCAATGGTCTAATATCCGCTCGTCCCTTGCTATCCGGTGTTTTCGATGTCTCACGACCATCAGCCTTCATACTTCTTCTTCGATTACGAAACTTGGGGAACCAATCCCGCTAAAGACCGACCAAGTCAGTTTGCTGGCGTTCGCACTGATATGGATTTCAATATCATTGGTGAGCCGTTAGTCATTTATTGTCAGCCGCCAAGCGATTACCTTCCAGCACCTGAAGCTGCTTTAATTACGGGCATTTCACCGCAATTGGCGCAAAGCAAGGGGCTTCCAGAGCCTGAATTTATCGCAAAGATCCACCAAGCACTTTCGGTACCTAATACCACCAGCCTTGGCTACAACAGCATTCGTTTTGATGATGAAGTCACTCGCTATACGCTCTACCGTAACTTCTTTGACCCTTATGCATGGAGTTGGCAAAACGGAAATACCCGCTGGGATTTGTTAGATGTGATGCGTGCAGTGCATGCCTTGCGTCCGGATGGTATCGAGTGGCCTGAGCGTGAAGATGGGTTTCCTAGCTTTAAGCTTGAGCATCTATCGGTCGAAAATGGGATTGAGCACGAAAATGCCCATGACGCAATGGCCGACGTAATTGCTACCATTGAACTAGCGAAAAAGGTTAAACAAGCACAACCTAAAATGTTCGACTATCTATATAAGATGCGTACCAAGCGTAAGCTTAATGAGCTAGTCGACATTGTAAATATGACGCCGCTAGTCCACGTATCGGGTATGTTAGGTGCAGAATGTGGCTACACAAGTTGGATGGTGCCTGTTGCTTGGCACCCTACTAACCAAAATGCGGTGGTAATGATTGATCTTGCAAAAGATCCGCAGCCACTGCTTGATCTGACAGCAGATGAATTACGCCAGCGACTATATACCCGCCGAGATGAACTTGCAGAGGGTGAGCTACCCGTACCAATAAAACTCGTGCATCTGAATAAATGTCCAATTCTCGCCCCAGCGAAAACCCTCACGGCTGAGAATGCAGCCAATCTAGGGATTGATCGAGAGCAATGTTTGAAAAACCTTGCACTATTGCGTCAGCATCCTGAAATTAGAGAAAAGCTCACGGCTTTATACAGCCAAGAGCGAGAATATGACAATGACACAGATGTGGATACACAGCTTTATAGTGGCTTCTTCTCTCACGCAGATAAGGCTGCGATTGATATCGTGCGTGAGTCCACTCCTGAGCAGCTTTCGGTGCTCGATCTTAATGTCGCAGATGAGCGGATCAAACCTCTGTTGTTTAGGTATCGCGCCCGTAACTTCGAGTGGAGTTTGAGCGAAGACGAGCAGCAGCGCTGGAACCTTTACCGACGAGATTATTTCGAAACTCGCCTTCCAGATTACTTGCTAAATCTAGAGAACCTAGTGCATGAGCACGAAGGGGACGAACGTAAGTTGGCGCTACTAAAGTCTATCTATCGTTACGTAGAAAAATTGGTATCGTAAGTCAATGAAGGTTATTAAACTCATCGCAGGATACCTACTCTCGTTTGCGATTATATTGGCCTGTTTAGCGGCCGGTAATCTACTTCAGTCTTTGCTTTCCGTTTCAATCCCGGGAAGTATTTTTGGCATGTTGATCCTATTTGCACTGCTTGCAACCGGCTTGGTCAAAATTGATTGGATACGTCCAACATCGACGCTGTTTATCCGCTATATGATCTTGTTGTTCGTACCAATCAGTGTCGGTCTGATGAATCACTATGAGATGTTGCTAGAAAACGCACTGCCGATCCTAGCCAGTGCGATTGGTGGAACAGCGATTGTTTTGGTTTGTCTATCACTCGCTATCGAGCGACTGCTAGGAGAGAACAAGAAATGATCTGGTTAGCTGTAACCGTTGTGGTCTTTTTTGCAGCAAGAGCGATTGCTGCCAAGATAAATAACCCTATTGCCAACCCGCTAGTGATCAGTGTATCGGTAATCATTACTGCTCTAGTTATGTTAGATGTCGATTTTGAGACTTACTATCAACAGCATCAATTACTGACTGAACTGCTGCAACCTGCGGTCGTTGCTCTCGCCTACCCACTGTATGAACAACTGCCGGAGATCCGCCGCAACTGGAAGATCATTTTACTCGCGTGTAGCGTGGGCAGTATCATGTCGATGTTTACTTCGGCCATCATCGCTGTGTATTTAAATACCGATTTGACGCTGATCGCAAGCTTGTTAGGAAAATCAGTCACCACACCAATTGCGATGGAAGTATCTAGCCAACTAGGAGGCGAGCCAGCCGTTGCTGCTATTTTTGTTCTCTTGGTCGGTGTGTTTGGAGCGATGTTTGCCTATCCAATTTATAACCTAATTGGCGTCACTCACCCTATTGCCAAGGGGCTCACTATGGGTACTGTATCTCACGCACTGGGCACCGCAACTTGCATAGAAAAAAGTGCAAAAGATGCTGCTTTTAGTTCACTGGCTCTGGTTATATGTGGGATCATCACTTCAATTTTGGCACCTGCTGCGTACTTCTTCGCCCAGTCATTACACCAATGGTTAAACCTCTAAAGACCATTTCATCTCGGTGCATCGCCCCTACCTAAATTGGCGATGCACCAACGATTAAACCTCAGTTAGCGAATACCCCACTTGTTTATTACATCAGACTCAGTAATATAACCGACCAAATACGATAATGATTATCATCCCCACTCTCATTTAGTAAGGATTGCTATGAAACTGGCTCGGTTAATTTCCCTCATAACATTACCATTGATCTTAATCTCCACCGCGGTTGCTAAACCTATTTCGGTGAAGCACAACCTTGGCACCACTCAAGTAGAGACCAAACCAGAACGTGTCATTGTAATTGGTGTTGGTCCTTTAGATGCCATCGATTCGCTAGGGGTAAAACCCGTCGCAGTGGGTGGCAAAGCCTATTTCCCAGAATATCTAAGCGAGTACAAAGGCAATCAGTATCCCTCTGTTGGTTCCCTTTTTGAACCTGACTTTGAAAAGATCTATTCACTAAAACCTGACTTGATCATTGTTGGTGTCCGCGCATCTAGTAGTTATAAAGACCTTTCTGAAATTGCTCCAACGCTAGTGCTTGAACCCGACCCAAAAGGTTCGTACTGGCAAACTACTCAAGCTATGTGGCGCTCTTTAGGTAAGGTGTTCGAGAAGCAACAAGAGGTAGAAAAATGGATAGCTAGCTTTGATGGCCAGATCAAAGCTTTATCAGTGCATATTCAGAAGCAAAACTTGGATGCATTGACCTTGATTAGTTCTGCGGGCAACGTTTCTGCGTTTGGTAAAAACTCTAGATTTTCTACTATTTACAATGATTTTGGTTTTAAAGAGACCGTTGAAGGGCTGAAAGAGTCTCGACATGGTGACATCATATCGTATGAGTTCATCAAAGAAAAAAATCCTCAAGCCATGTTGGTTATCGACCGTGACTTTCTCCTCAGTAAGGGCAAAGAAAGCTCAAAGAGCAGCTTTGACAACGATTTGGTCAAACAAACTGATGCATACAAAAACAACCGCATCCAATTTCTAAACATCTCAGCATGGTACTTGGCCGCAGGTGGTGTACGGGCCGTCGAAACCATGATTTCTGATGTAAAACAGGTCGTTGTGTATCAATAAATGGTTATTTTAAGCACCATCTTAGTACTGCTTAGTGCAGTATCCTTATTTGTCGGTGTGAGTAACATTACACCGACAGATCTACTGACAATGAATCACGATGCTTGGCATACCATCACAACCAGTCGCTTACCACGACTTCTCGCCGTTGTGCTCGCAGGTGCAGGAATAAGCATCGCAGGCCTGGTCATGCAGCAAATCAGTCAAAACAAATTTGCTGCCCCCTCCACCGCTGGCACTATCGAGTGTGCGCTACTTGGCTACGTTCTGAGTCTGGTGATCTTCGGACACGGAAATGCTCTGTGGTTAGTGTTTGCCTGCGCTCTTGTAGGCACCTTCGTCTTCGTACAGCTCATCTACCGGATAAAGTTTAAGAATGCCGTGTTAGTACCACTGATCGGTATTATTTTCGGTAACGTGATTGAATCTATCGCCACTTTTTTTGCCCTCAAATATGACGTACTGCATAACGTTCAAGGCTGGGGAGTTGCTAACTTTGCCAACATTCTCCAAGGGGACTATGAGCTGCTCTATATCGCAGTCCCTGTTGCTATTTTAAGCTATGCCTATTCAAGTCGCATTTCGGCCGTAGGGATGGGAAAAGAGTTTGCGATTAACTTAGGGCTAAACTATCAACAAGTCGCTTTCATTGGTGTCACTTTAGTGGCAATTACTTCAGCAAGTGTGGTTATGATTGCTGGCAAGTTGCCCTTTCTCGGTCTAATCGTTCCCAACTTAGTATCAGCGGCATATGGAGACAACTTACGACGAAACATCCCACTGACAGCCATGCTTGGCGCTATCATCGTTCTGGGATGTGACATTGTTGGTCGCTTGGTGATATTCCCGTATGAGCTTTCGGTATCCATGGTGATCAGTGTGCTTGGCGGTGGTTTGTTCCTTTACTTGATCACAAGAAGAGGAAGCCATGTCTGACCGTAACAAACTAATATTGCTGGGCATCATCTCGCTAATAGGATGTGCCTTATATCTTGGTCACGGGCTCAACGCCGACAACTACCAGTACTTTCTGTCACGTCGTATACCTAAAGTCATCGCCATGATATTGGCATCATTTGCGATCGCCCAGTCATCACTTGTTTTTCAAACCATCACTCACAATCGCATTCTAACCCCTAGTATCATGGGCTTTGATGCACTATTCCTTCTAACGCAAGTAATCATCGTGCTCTTGTTCGGGGGAATGAGTCAGTGGCTTCTCAATGACTACTTAAACTTCAGTGTCTCCATGGTGGTCATGATGGCATTCTCAGTCACTCTGTTTGGGTTCTATTTCCATAAAGAGCGACGGAATATCTTAGTGTTATTGCTTATCGGCGTGATATTCGGGCAGTTTTTCTATGACATGGGCAATCTGATCATCATGGTGCTATCGCCTAATGATTTCTTCTCTGTGCAAGAAAAAATGTTTGCCAGTTTCAATAACGTAAATACCGAGATTGTCTACCTGTGTGTGCTGCCTCTTTTGATCGCGTCGATATTGCTATGGAGAATTCACCATACGCTGGACGTGTTTTGGCTAGATAAAGACAACACCATTAGCTTAGGGGTAGACCCAAAGCGCACCACCCGATACGTGATGTTGGTGAGTTCGGTGCTGATTGCCATCTCCACCGCAGTTGTAGGCCCTATTCTGTTCTTTGGCATTTTGGTGACCAACTTAACCCGCGAAATCTTCTCTACCTATCGACATAAAACTCTCTTGATTGGCTGCTCGCTGCTCTCTGTTTCTGTGGTTCTCGCAGGCCAATGGGTGGTAGAGCGCGTATTGCAATTCGACACTACCCTAAGCGTAATAATCAATTTTGTTGGGGGTATCTATTTCTTAATTCTGCTTAGCCGCAATAAAGTGGTTTAGAGGTTCCATGGTTACACTCAACAATCTACACAAACAGTACGACAACCAAATCGTTATTGATGACGCAAGTGCCAGTTTCAATAAAGGCGAGATCACTTCAATCATTGGCCCTAATGGCGCTGGTAAAAGTACGTTACTCTCGATGGCTAGTAGGCTGCTAATGCCTGATGCTGGTGACGTCATCATCGATGGAAAGGCAATTCAAGATTGGGACACTTCTAAGCTAGCCACTCGGTTATCGGTATTGCGCCAAACCAATAACCTCAATATGAGGTTTACGGTGAGGGAACTGGTTGCTTTTGGCCGCTTTCCCTACAGCAAAGGGAAACTGACGGATAGAGATCAACAGGTCATAGACGAAGCTATTGAGTTCTTGGACCTTGTTGAGATAAAAAACCGTTATACGGACCAACTCAGTGGAGGCCAACGACAACTCGCTTTTATTGCGATGATCCTTGCTCAAGATACCGATTATATTTTGTTAGATGAACCGCTCAACAATTTGGATATTCGTCACTCATTGCAGATTATGAATACCGTGCGTCGCTTAGCGGAAGAGAAGCAAAAATCTGTCGTGGTAGTGATCCACGACATCAATTTTGCGGCTTATTACTCCGACACTATCATTGCACTAAAGCAAGGAAGAGTAGTCGCTCAAGGCGGAATTGAAAAAATTATCGAGCCCAAGATGTTGGAGTCAATCTATGACACGCCATTTACTGTTGAAGTCAATCAGGGCAAAAGAAGTTGCCAATTTCTTATGCCCTAGTCGCTTCGACAAATTCACTTGGAGACTGGCCAAATGTCTTGCGAAAAGCGTTAGTAAAATTGGACGGGTGTTGATAGCCCGCATCATATGCGGCTTCCGTGATGCTAGCCATACCAGCTTGAAGCTTTTGTTTGGCAATCTCTAAACGTCGGTGACGGATATAACCTGTCACCGACATACCCAATTGAGATTTAAAGCGTCGTTGTAACGTCGATACACTAATGGCTGATACCGAAGCAATTTGGGCTAGGTCTACTGGCTTAGAAATATTATCTTCAATGTAACTGATGATAGGCTCTACTTGGTGATATTGGTGACTTGGCAGACTTTCTTCACTGCTCGTGTCTATCTCCGTGGCAAAAATTTGGTGCTCAAAAGTGAGTTGTTCCAACAAATGTACCGCAAGGTTTTGTAACTCGCACTCTAGGCGCAAGTTCGCCATAAAGCTCGTTGGCTCGGTTTGAGATATCAATTGATTGGCAAGTACAGCCAACTCGTCACTCAAGTTAAATTCCGAGTATGCTTTATGTGTCGCAAGAAACTGCTGAAGATGCCCTTCTCCCTGGATTCTCTTATCTAGCCACTCTCTCATTACGATGACATTCAACTTAACAAAATGACTATCTTGCGTCAGGTGTTTTCTAAAGTTGGCAGGTTTATTGAGGTTCACAGCGACAACTTTCGGTTTGCTTCCCTTGGCCACCAAATCAAAGTTCAAATCGTCGTAGCCAAATTTCTGCCTACCCTCGAGCACTATAGTAAAAATGAGCGCAGGTGGTGCGGAAGAAAGAATGCTTCTGGTATTGAGCTCCTGACAGCTTCCCGTATATAAGATCAGTCCTCCTTGACTTCGATAGCTAGTAAATTCGCCTTGAACCAGAGGAACTTCCTTGGTCGCATGGTTACCTATGATGACCTTTGACTTATGCCGTTGCTCCATTTTGGTCAACGTGAATGCTTTAGCATTCTGTGGATGACGTGCTCCCATAACCCTGCCTTTTTTGAATAACAGTTTTACGTACACGCATAACTGATTCGTCTTTCAATAATCTCCCCAGAAAAATACCATAACTGATAATAATTACCATTAACAAATAGGATTACTATTCATGGAAAAGGTATTCCAGTTGAAGCCTACTCTATTGGCCAGTGCGGTTTGCATGGCAATTTCCCCGTTTTATCTCCAAGCTGAAGTTGATTCAGAATCTCAAGCACAAGACAGCGACTACTTTGAAAACGTTGTTGTTTGGGGTGCAAGGGTATCTAGCTCATCAGAATCTCTTGTGGCAGAGGACATGTCGCTTAAACAGGCAGATCATCTATCAGATTTGCTGCGTGATGTTCCCGGCGTTGACGTAGGGGGGACACACTCTGTTAACCAAAGGATCAATATCCGTGGTCTCAGTGAAACGGATCTTGATATCCGTCTTGATGGTGCTTCTCAACATGCCAACATGTTCCACCATATTGGCAACCTCACTCTTAACCCTGACATCATTAAATCTGCTGATATTCAAGTAGGTAACAATTCGGTCACTACGTCTGGGCTTGGCGGTGCGGTGTACTTTGAAACCAAGGACGCAAAAGACTTGCTTCGCCCAGGTGAAGACTTTGGAGCTCGTGTTTTTGCAGGCTACGGCAACAATGCCAATCAGCAAGGCTCGGTGACCCTGTATGGGCTACTAAGCGATAACGCAGACGCAATGGTTTATGCCTACGGTGTTTCCCGAGACGATTGGAAAGATGGGGAAGGCAACAAGACATTTGGTGTAAAAGGCAAGACATATAACTTACTTGCCAAAATTGGTTATGATTTGGATGATTATCAACGCATCCAGTTTAGCTATGACAAGTACAAAGACGATGGCGACTACAACCCACGCCCTGATATGTCAGGCGAAGCCAATAACGGGCTATCAAACGACAAACTCATTCCTACCATTTATGATCGCGATACCTTAACACTTGCCTACAAACTTGATGGCAAAGCGCACAATGGAAATGTCACTGTTTATCAAAGCAAAACAGAACTCGAGCGCGATGAGTCGGTAATGGCGGGCGCATGGCCAGGAAACCGCGTTAGCTTAAATACCGCTAAAAATACCAATACAGGACTGGGGGTTAAGTTCCAATCAGATTTAGATCTTGCCGGAAAACCAAGTCAGATAACCTATGGTACTGACATTAAACAGCAAAAAAGTGAAAGCAACTACGGCGGAACGCCATTTGCGTCTGAGTCCGCTGTAGGAAGCGCCATCTTTGCTGAAAACAAACTTTGGTTCAACTCAGACTTTTCCCTTCTCGCCGGATTACGTTACGACAATCATAAACGGAATGCTGAAACAGGCGACAACAGTTATAACGACGTAACTTGGTCACTTGGTGCTGACTGGCAGTTGCATGAAGACCTTGCCATTTTCGCCAATACCCGTACGTTATTCAAAGCGCCAGAACTGCTTGAAACTTTCGTCGCCTACCAAAACGTGGCCTACCTAAAAGAAGGCACTGTCGCTGAAACTGGTCATAACCATCAGATTGGATTGAGATTCAATAAAGAGTTGGGTGAACATTATGTCGGCACTAACTTGACCGTGTTCCAAACTCGCATTAATGACTACATTGCCGAGGCCTACCAAAGAAGCAGTGCAACTTATTTGATTTACAACTATGGCGACATTGAGATCAAAGGTTTTGAGTTAGCGGCAAACTACAGCTACGACATGTTCCAAGCAAAAGCATCTTACGCTAAGTCAGATATGAAAGATCTAGAGACCGGGGACCCAGTTCCAGCCGCAACAGGAAGAAGCGCCGATATTGGTGATTCAATTGCCGTTACGCTTGACTACCAATCACTCGACTTAGAAACCATCTTTGGTTGGACATCTATCGTCGTACTTGATGAAGACAATGTTTTCGAAGGCAACCCAATCAAGGAAGGATATAAAGTGCACAACTTATATGCTCAGTGGGTACCGAGCAATGTTGATGGCCTCTCGCTTACCTTTGGTGTTGACAACGTCTTCAATGAGAAGTACGTATCACACGCATCACGCAGTGGATCTGGGCGCGGTGTCGCTTTTGATGACTACGAACCGGGCCGCAACGTGAAAGTCTCAGCCTCATACCAATTCTAATCACTCTTAAGCAAAGCCCTCAAATCCTATTGAGGGCTTAACCAAAGAACATACATATGAAATCATACACTTACATTCAATCTGAGCATGTTGAGAAATACTTAGTCACCCTATGCCGCCATTTTGCTAGAAAAGTTCCTGCCACCTGGGATGACTTAAGCGGAAAAGTTGAATTCCCAATGGGGACCACGTCCTTTTCACTAGACCAAGAAAACAAGCGCCTAAATATTGAGTGCAACGGTAAACACCCTATTGCCCTCATCGCTCAACAACGTATTCTCAATAAGCATATGGATATGTTCTCTAGACGAGAAACTATTGTTTTAAAATGGAAATTTCGTTGGAATAGCCTTTTTACGCAAAACAAGTAACTTTAATGTGATTCGACTCACATCTAACCTAAATGTAATTGATTACATGTGTGAGTCGACTCTTAAACTGCAACAGAAACATTCGTTACATTCAATAACGTGATCATAATCACTGTATCGTATCATTATTTTTCTCACAATGAGCCTATTCCCTACCAGCCTACCTAGTAGTAGGCCACACTTAGTTGACTCAACTTTAGGGTCGAGCAAAGGAAAAATAATGAATAAAAATCTAGAAATCGCTTTAGAACAGATGCCTGAAAACTTGGCACAGCCTCTAAAGGCAATGATTACAGATACCAACTACGATGCGACCCTGTCTGCTGATCAATTTAACCAGCTACTAACCTCATCTGGTTTGAGTGACAAAGAGTTAAGACTTGCACTACTTCCAGTCGCAGCTAGCTATGCAAACGTTCCTCTGTCTGATTTCTATGTCGGTGCTATCGCTCGTGGCCTTTCGGGAAGGTTGTATTTTGGTGCCAATGTAGAGCTTGATGAGGTCCAGCTAGGACAAACCGTTCACGCCGAGCAGGCCGCTATCAGCCATGCTTGGATGAAAGGTGAGCAAGGTCTTAAGGATGTTACCATTAACTTCAGTCCATGCGGACACTGCCGTCAGTTCATGAATGAGCTTAATGGTGCTGAAAACCTGAAGATCCAACTCCCTGACCGTGAGGAAAAGGGACTATACGACTATTTGCCTGAAGCGTTTGGTCCTTCTGATCTTGGTATCGAAGAAGCGTTAATGCGCCCTAAAGCGAAACAGCCTGAGCTACATTCCGACAGCAGTTTAATGCAATCAGCGCTCGACGCTCTAATGATCAGCCACTCTCCTTATACGAAAAATCCTTCTGGTGTGGCTTTGCAACTGCGTGATGGCTCTGTGTATAAAGGGGCATATGCAGAAAATGCTGCGTACAATCCAAGCCTACCACCTTTACAGGTTGCATTAGTGCAAGTCCGACTGTCTGGAAAATCCTTTTCCGATATCACTCATGCTGCGTTGGTTGAAACTAACGGTAGCAAAATGAGCCACTTAATCGACACTCAAGGTACATTAGAAGCCATTAACCCCGATATCGAACTCGAATATCAGCAAGTTGGATGATTTCTCAACAAAGGCTCGCAAGAGCCTTTTTTAATTTCTATTTCTAAGCTAACCTTAGCGCCGTTATCCCCCTTCACGAGAAATATCATGTTCGAATATCAAGGCAAACAAATTGAGACCGACGCACAAGGCTACCTGCTTGATCATACATTGTGGGAAGAAGGTATGGTTGAGATTTTGGCTGCTGAAGAAGGTATTGAGCTCACTGAGGCCCATTGGGAAGTGGTGCGATTTGTGCGCAATTTCTACCTAGAATTCAACACATCTCCTGCCGTTAGAATGCTAGTGAAAGCCATTGAAAAAGAGCACGGACCTGAAAAAGGCAACAGCAAATACCTGTTTAAGCTATTTAAACAAGGACCAGCAAAGCAAGCGACCAAATTGGCCGGGCTGCCTAAGCCTGCTAAGTGTTTGTAATCAACGAGCGATAACAGGTCGGTAAAGCTCAATAGGCAGTAGCTGGGAGTACTCTCAGCTACGAAATGTCAGCGTTAAAAAATTTGCAGCTACAAGATGTCAAAACCCTTCATTGCGATGTAATCAACCTCTTCAGCAGTCACAGAGTCGACTTGCGCTGTGCGAGGACCATTTTCCAACCACAAAGCCAACTTGTTAATCGCATCCATTGAACCCGTCACTTTTACCTCAACATCCCCGTTGTTTAGGTTTTTTGCGTAACCGTTTAAACCTAGCTGGTGACCTTGATGAGCTGTGTGATATCTAAATCCTACCCCTTGAACTAAACCTTTTACGCAAAACCGCACACACTTTTTATCCATACTTATTTCCTTGCAACATACAAATGATATAGTTCATATCACATTATAATGAAAACACGCTGTAATAAACGTAATAGAGAGCCACTACTATGAAAGAGATTCCATTCCGTTGGATCGATAAATATCTAATTCACCTGACCTTGCAAGAAAAGTTTTACCTTCTCTTTTTTCTACCGTTAATCGCTGTGCTCACCACTTTTGGCGTACTCAGTTTTGCAGCAGATAACATGGCCGCAGATATCGCTACTCGCAGTGCAAATGAATTGGCAAATTTAGCTAACAACCCAGATGTGAGCCTACTCAGCTATCTAAGCACTACTCAAGTTGTGCTGCTGTCAGTTGTCTTCTTTATTTTAGCGCTTGGTGTCTACTATGTGATGACATTTATTGGTGGTGCGATGTTCTCAACCAATAAAGCTATCACTACCCTAGTCGATGGTGACCTAACCAATCGCTTGAACTATTTCCCTGTTCGAGACGAGTTCAGCGTCATTGCCATTAACATCGATAAAGTAGCTGCCCGAGAACAGTCTCTCGTTCAAGCGATGCAAGAGTCGGTTGCCTTGATGCAACAGATCAGCTCAGAGCTCAACTTGTCTTCAGACAGCAGCTTTAGTATCTCTAATCAGCAACATGCCAATTTGGACTCGCTGGCCAGTGCCACAGAGCAAATGGCGACGACTATCCGTGAAGTTGCTAATCTAGCCCATGATTCGAGTGTTCAAACCAATGATGCCCGAAGTGTTGCACAAAGCGGCCAATCAAAAGTGAGTGAAACACTAGGAGCTATCTCTGAACTAAGTAACGAGATCCAGTCTGCGGCAGCAGCGGTTGCGGAACTTGATCAAAATGCGACTCAAATTGATGAAGTCGTAAGTACCATCAATGGTATTTCTGAGCAAACTAACCTGCTAGCACTTAACGCCGCCATTGAAGCCGCTCGCGCCGGCGAACAAGGGCGTGGTTTTGCGGTTGTTGCTGATGAGGTAAGAACACTCGCAGGACGCACGCAGCAAGCGACTGTCGAGATCCAAACCATGATCGAAGCACTGCAACGTAACAGCAGCTCTTTGACCAAACTAATGGAAACGACGGTTGAAAATGCAGGCTCTGGACAAGTATTGATGAATGAAGTCGACCATCAAATTGGCGACTTGGCGGATAAAAACCAGTTTATCTCTGAAAGTAGTACTCAGATCGCAACCGCTGCTGAACAGCAAGGTGTAGTGGCTGATAGTATTGCAGAAAGCGTTGAGAACGTACGTAACCAGTCGATTCAGGTCAATGACATGATTCAATCCTCAAAAGGTAACATTGATAAGCTGCGCACCCAGAGTGATGACATGGAAAAACTGCTCACAGGCTTGAAAGCGTAAGCTTCATCTTCTCTATCCACTAAAACAAAAAGACCACTCATTTGAGTGGTCTTTCTTTTGCGACTTATTTGTCAGCCTCGATACTTTCGACGCGGGCTTTTAGTTTTTGCCCAGGTCTGAACGTTACGACACGTCTAGCAGTGATTGGAATGTCTTCGCCGGTTTTCGGATTACGTCCCGGTCTTTCATTCTTGTCGCGTAGATCAAAATTGCCGAAGCCTGACAGTTTTACCTGCTCGCCACTTTCTAGAGCAATTCTGATCTCTTCGAAAAAGGCTTCTACCGTTTCCTTGGCATCCCGCTTGCTGTAACCTAACTTTTCAAACAGGTTTTCTGCCAAATCGGCTTTCGTGAGCGCCATAAAACTTCCCTCAAAGCTGTGTTAAACCTTACTACTTTTCAGTAGCGCCTTAGCAATGTCTAAAGTCAAACAACACATCATTGACTTCATAATCAAAAGTGTAAGCCAAGCTTATGATTTTGGCTAATTTTTTTCTGAAATTATCATGTTAACAAAAATATCCCTGATGATAATTTAATCACTTCTTGAGTGGATAATTGCAATTATGCGCCACAGCATGGTTTATAAATAGAATTATCAGCCACTCACTATGAATATTTCAGAATAATTAACCAATGTAATTTTTTACATTTAATTTGAAAATTTTCTTATACTTTTCATGCTCTTGAGTGTCATTCTGTACAAAAAGCACTCTATGATATTGATTCATATCTACTGGTAGCATACGATCAAACGCAACGAACCTCTGTCTCCTTTTACAGCTAGTATTGAGCTTTTAGTTAAAGTACTAAAAACTCCACTTAACCTGCGCAAAAACTAAAGATGCAGGGCTATTACCAAACAAACTGTCGCTGCTACCATCGAATCGCTGAAGTACTCCAATCAACTGAAGGTTATCGCTTAACGAGTAGGTAGAGTTAAGCGATGCAAACCAAGAATGGTCTTGATAATAAATGGTCGATACTGTTGTTCGCCACAAAGGGGTAACGTCAAAACCTAGATCAGCATAAAAAGTATGAGTGGTAAAGCTAAGCGTTTTTGCACTAAGAGGCAGGTTCACGTACGCAATCGCCGATTCCGCCTCTATAGGGTTAGAGATATGCAAGTAAGCGAGTCTTCCAAGCCAATTTCGATTTCCACCAAAACTGTAATCTGTTTCAAGGCTCGCCACTGTACTTGCTTGCTGCGGAACGCCATTCCACTCATCCCGAGTAGGCTTAAAATAGCTTGCTTCCATTCTTATGCCTGCACCGTATCTATCTCCGGCCAAACCAAAACCAACCACTTGATCGAGTAGTGATTTACCGACAATAATCTGGGCATCCCAACCTTGGTGATTAAGCAGATATCTGCCCGCATAACTATCAAGATCTGTATCGCGATTAGGGCTATAGACAAGGTCCCACTGACTAGCAAAATCGAGCGAACGGCTAATCGCAATCGAATCACTGCCACTGCGCTCTTCATAGTCAAAATCATAGATTGAGAAAGAGTTGAATATATCGTTAGGGTTCCAAATTGTGGTCATTGCCCAATTGATCCTCGACCGCCCAGCCCTAAGTCGCCAGTCTTGGTTTTGCCACTGGACGTATGCCCGATCAAATTGAGTGGTACCCAGCACACCGTCGTTGTCGTACCAATGGGTCGTCAGATCCATGTACCCTTGATCTAACCCAACCAAATATGCGTACCCAGGGTGGCGACTGCTCTCCCCCCAAATAAGTCGATTACGCATACCCAAGTTCACTTGAAACTCAGGACTGAAACGATATTCAAAATTGAATCGTTGATGGATCAGATGATCATAACTGGTTGTACTATTTTTCGGTATATTCGCTGTTGCCATGTACTTTACATAGCCATTGAGATCATAGTTTTTTTGCGGTGTTAACCCAGGAATTTGAGCTGCGGAAATCGAAGCCCACAATGTACAAAAAGTCGCTGGAAGTACGATCACATTTCTCATAAAGATGACTGCTGTGACTGAAGCTTATCTTCTTTAAGCATGCCATCTTCGAATACTATCACTCGTTTGGCACGTGTAATGACTCGTGGGTCGTGGGTCGAGAAAATAAACGTTGTGCCCTCCTGCTCATTCAATCTCTGCATAATATCCAAAAGTTCTGAGGTGCTCTGGGCATCCAAATTAGCGGTCGGTTCATCTGCCATGACAAATCGTGGTTTAGGCGCCAGCGCTCTGGCAACTGCCACCCTCTGCTGCTGCCCACCCGATAGGTTGCCAGGGATTTTATCTTGCTGCTGTTCCAGCCCAACTTGTTTAAGAAGATCTTTAGATCGTTGCTGGCACTCTTTGGCACTTCGCCCTTGAAGCTGCATGACAAACTCAACGTTTTCCAGCGCAGTTAATACAGGCAACAAACTATAGTCTTGGAAGATAAAGCCAATGTGGTCTCGGCGAAACCCTATCAAGTGTTTCTCACTCAGTTGGCAGATGTCGGTACCATCGATCAGAACCTCGCCACTGGTCGGTTTATCAATACCACCCAACATGTTAAGCAACGTGGTTTTTCCAGACCCCGACGGCCCCATCACAGCGACGAACTCCCCTTGTTCGATCACTAAATCAAGAGATTTAACGGCTTTAACCGGAAACTCACTATCCGGATTATAGGTCTTATTGAGCGCCTTCAATTGAATCGTCATATTAGTGCTTCTCCGCCATCGCTTGTGCTGGGTGTTTTTTAAGGATTTGAAATGCAGGGTAAATTGCAGCAATAGTGCTAGCCAAAATCACAGCGACAACCGCCATCACATAATCATCTGTTGCGACGGAAGGATAGATTTGAGTATCAATACCAAAGCTTCCAAGCCCATCAGCCATCGCACCTAGAGAGAATCCATGTTGCCCAATCAATTCTACGAGTAATATACATAACCCAACACCCAGTGTTGCCCCACATAAGCCAAGCAATGTCGCTTCCAGCAAAATTAGGACAAATATCTTATGTTTTTGCATGCCAACGGCCATCAGAACGCCAAACTCTCGAGTGCGTTCAAACACCGACATCAGCATGATATTGATGATGCCAAATCCCATAGCAAGTACAAAAATCGACAAAATCACCTGATTACTAGTTTTCATCGAGCTGGTCATTGATGCAAGTAAAGGCTGAACTTGTTTCCAATCTCGAACTAGATTCTGGACAGAACTTTCACTTTGAAGCGCAGCAAGGGTCGAGGTTAACTGTTCTTGGTCGCCTACAACAATGGCTATCTCATGAGCGCCTTGCAGCCCGGCCAATTTCTCAAGGTCTGACTTTCTTACATAGAGGTTGTTATCATCAAAATTAGTGGATGGCGTTTTAAAGATCCCTTTCACTCTAAAAGCAGAACCTGCTACGTCACTGTTATGATCAGAAAAGGTAACGACGATTTTCGACCCCACCTTTAGTTGCAACCTATTCGCAGTTTGCTCGGAAACTAACGCAGGTTTTCTTGACGCTTTATCGAGCCATTCCCCTTGTATGATATGTTCAGATAACGGTGTGACTCGCTGCTCTTGGTCAATATCGATCCCATTAATCCTGATCCCACGGGTACTACGCGCCGAAGCAACCATCCCGTTAGCAATAAACCGGGCTGAATAGGCTTCAATATTCGATGTTTCAGCTAATTCAACTTGAAGGGATTCTAGATCTTTAATGTCTTTATTGATGTCTGGATTATCAATATACCCTTGGTTATGGATTTGAATATGGCTGGTTTGCCAAGCAATAGCATTACGTAACATGCTATCCATCAAACCTGTCATAAATGCGATCATCGCAATCACTCCAACGAGGCCAAACACCATTGCTCCTAGCATGATCCCAGTTCGCATCTTATTGCGCCATAGGTTACGCCATGCAAGCTTAAGCAGCATGAGCACCTCCTTTTAATGCAACCACAATATCAAGTAGACCTAAGCGAACTATCGGATAACTAAGACAAATCAACAGCATCAGCAACACGATCAATATCTGCTTGAGCACTAACATTGGTTTAACCAACAGCGGTAGAATGGGCTCGAAACCCGCTTCTCGCATTAGCTGAGCATTTTCACCAGTAAACTCTATCGGAAAAATCGAGAAGTAAGTTAGAACGGGAGCACTGACAAGTAAGCCTATCAACACACCAATAAAAGCCATCAGCAAGGATTCTACCGATACTAGGGTGATCAACTGTCGGCGAAGCATACCTGTTGCCAGCATCACCCCAAACTCTCGCTGACGCTCTAACGTCATCATTGCGATGGTAGCAAATAGACCGAAGCCAACCACACCATAAAGGATGTACATAAGAAAAATTCCACCTGCCTTATCCATCTGAATTTGCTGATAAAACTCTGGTGACAGTGTTTTCCAATCCTGCACACGAGCGTTGGGACTAAATTGCTGTTCGAGCAATGCAACAACCGCAGGCACTTGCTCCAAAGCATGAGTATGAACCACCCAGTGAGTCACTTGCTCATCGGTGCTATACAATTGTTTTGCAGCAGCAATCGGTAAATAGACGAGCTGGCTTTCCAGCTGGGGCATCGGAAAAGAAACAATGCCTTTGATAGTAAACAACCCTGCAGCGGTTTGACCACGATAACCTTGCCCATAAAGCACTAACTCATCGCCCACCGACAATTGCATGTGACGAGCAAAACTCTCTCCCACTAAAACTTGGTTATCCGATGCCAATAAGTAACTCCCAGCAACGATTTTGTCACTGAGTTTTGAATAAGCATCTTCTAACGCTGGTTCAATTCCCATGACCAAAACGCCTTTGGACTTATCATCCCCTGCTGCTAGTGCAAACGACTCAATGCGAGGAAGGAGATGAGAGACTTGAGGCAAACGCTTAATTTCAGACACAAACTGAGAATTGCCCGGAAGCAGATCATCAATGCTTTGGCTTTGCTTAAAATCAGGATGCTGGATTTGAATCAAACCAGTATAAAAGCGGGCATTATTGTCAATATTGGCGCTATAAGTACCCTCTTGAAGTGAGCGAGTAAATAACGACAGGAATAACGCCAGTGCTAACGCCGATGCCGTCAGCAATGTTCTTCGTTTTTGACGCCAGAGATTGCGCCAAGCAAGTTTTAACAGCATCCCTACTCCTTTACTGGGCTATTCTCTAAGCGTTTTCATTTGCGATTGTGAGAAAAACTCATCGCCGATGTCAAAATTGAACTGCGCTTGATGCGTTGTCATCTCTGTCTTGTGACCTGGCTTATCCGCAGGCTCCATCACCATTTTTGTGGCGAGTTTTCGCCCTCCAAGCTCCTTCACATCAAAGGTGCTCATGGTGTTCACCAGCTCATCAAACTCGTCATAAAACTCGACTTTTCTTTGCAAATAGTTCTGTTTAGAAATCCAAAGTTTCACTTTACTCCAGACAACAGGAGCATCGGGTTTAGCTTTTGCTTCAATCACATAAGTCGGTACACCATCGACTTCAGACTCAGGCAAAAACTGATGTTGATAGTCCACAACAATCGACGACTGATTAATCAAATCATCGTTAGTAAAATCTGAACCCATCCAGCTTTGTCCCAACATAGATGGAGCGATTTTAATCACTCGCTCAATACCCGGGATCCAGTTCCACATTTCACGATGGCGTTTAAGTGACGCTGTCCCTTTATCTTTAGCTGGAGCAGTAATCAACACCAAAGACAAATCTTGGTCTTTACTCCAACTTTTCATGCTCATGGTTCGAGTCCAATCGGGCCGAATAATGGTCATGGTCGATTCAATATAGCTGGAATCACCTCGCATTTGCTGGTCCGAACGTGAGACGACGTCTGTTGCGCTCATCGTCGCAAACGCATTCGAAGCCACAAAACACAGTGTGAGTAAATGAAACTTGCGCATAGTCATCCCTTGCAATAAATCTGATTATTAAGCCTAAACCTATTATGAGCATGTTTGCCTACCAAACATTGAGTTAAAGCTAAGATTTATCAAATAATAGGCATAAAAAATGGGCTCCTACCAAGGAGCCCATTTTTCGTAACTTAATCTAAAGATTAATCACGCAGTGATGCACCAAATTTCTCAGAAATATGTGCAACGATTGCGTCTACCGAACCTGCGATGTCAGCTTCTTCAAGCGTACGTTCAACAGATTGCAGAGTTAGAGCGATTGCCAGGCTCTTCTTGCCTTCTTCTACGCCTTTACCTACGTAAACGTCAAATAGCTTAGCGTCAGTTAAGAACTCACCACCCGCTTCTAGACATGCAGCAACGATGTCGCCAGAAGCAATTGCTTCGTCAGCTACCACTGCAATGTCACGACGGTTAGATGGGAACTTAGAGATCTGAACCGCTTCTGGGATCACTTTAGTGTTGATCGCAGACCACTCGATTTCGAACACGATAGTACGGCCGTTTAGACCAAACTTACGCTCAAGTTCTGGGTGAACAGTACCGATAACACCGACTTCTTTGCCATCTACGATGATTGCCGCACATTGGCCTGGGTGAAGTGCTGGGTGCTTCGCTGCTGCGAAAGAGTATGCTTTCTCGTTTGCAGACAGCTCAAGAATCGCTTCTAGGTCGCCTTTCAAGTCAAAGAAATCAACCGTGTTGGTTTCGATGTCCCAGTGCTCTTCACTGCGAGTACCTGCAATAACACCTGCAAGCATCGCTTCTTGGCGCATGCCGTTTTCTGCAGACTCACAAGGGATAAAACGTAGACCCTGTTCGAATAGACGAACACGTGGCTGTTGACGCTTTTGGTTGTGAACGACAGTGTTAAGCAGACCTTGGATAAGACCAAGACGCATCGCTGACATATCCGCAGAAATTGGGAATGGCAGAATTAGCGGCTCAACATCTGGCACGATAAGCTTTTGCTGCTCTGGCTCTACGAAGCTGTAAGTGATCGCTTCGTGATAACCGCGGTCAACAAGTAGGTCACGAACACGTTTTAGCGGAAGATTCGCTTCAACGTGGTTGTGCATCTTAAGAGTTGCAGCTGGGTGCTGGTTAGGAATGTTGTCGTAACCGTAGATACGACCCACTTCTTCAATTAGGTCTTGCTCGATAGCAATGTCGAAACGCCAAGTTGGAGCAGTCGCTGTCCAGCCTTCTGCTGTTACTTCTACTACCATACCTAGACGCTCTAAGATCTCTTTAACATCAGCATCTTCGATATGGTGACCAAGTAGAGAATCTAGCTTAGTACGACGTAGTGAAACTGTGTTTGCTGTTGGTAGGTCTGCTTGTGACTCTACGCCAACAACAGGTGCTACTTCACCACCACAAATTTCCACTAGAAGCTGAGTTGCACGCTCCATTGCGCTTGCTTGTAGTGCAAAGTCAACACCACGCTCAAAACGCATAGAAGAATCAGTGTGTAGACCGTAGCTACGAGCTCGACCACGGATGTGGTCAGGTGCGAAGAATGCACATTCTAGTAGCACGTCAGTTGTCTCAGTCGTTACACCAGACTCTTCACCACCAAAGATACCAGCGATTGCTAGTGCTTTGTTGTGGTCTGCGACTACTAGTGTATCTGCGTTTAGTTCAGCGATGTTGCCGTCTAGAAGAGTCAGCTTCTCGCCCTGCTCTGCCATACGAACTACAATACCACCTTCGATCTTCGCTAGATCAAACGCGTGCATTGGCTGACCTTGCTCTAGCAGCATGTAGTTAGTGATATCTACTACTGGATCGATAGAGCGGATACCACAACGGCGCAGTTTTTCTTGCATCCAAAGTGGAGTTTCAGCTTTAACGTTAACGTTCTTAACTACACGACCAAGGTAACGTGGACACGCAGCTGGCGCTTTCACTTCAATAGACACTTTGTCTTCGATAGAAGCTGCAACTGCTTCAACTGAAGGTTCAGTTACGTCAGCACGGTTTAGTACACCTACTTCACGCGCCATACCGCGGATGCTGAAACAGTCTGCACGGTTTGCTGTTAGATCTACGTCTACTGTTACGTCTTCAAGACCTAGGTACTCACGGAAATCTGTACCTAGCACAGCATCTTCAGTAAGTTCTAGGATACCGTCAGATTCTACGTCGATACCTAGCTCAGAGAATGAACAAAGCATACCGTGTGATGGTTGACCACGTAGTTTCGCTTTCTTGATCTTGAAGTCACCAGGAAGTACAGCACCAACGGTTGCAACAGCAACCTTGATGCCTAGGCGACAGTTAGATGCGCCACATACGATGTCTAGTAGCTCTTCGCCGCCAACATCAACTTTAGTGACACGTAGTTTGTCTGCGTCTGGGTGCTGAGCACACTCAACAACTTGACCCACTTTAACGCCAGTGAAAGTGCCAGCTACAGGAAGAACGTCGTCAACCTCTAGACCAGCCATAGTGATTTGGTGCGTAAGCTCGTCAGTAGATACTGAAGGGTTTACCCACTCACGAAGCCATGATTCGCTGAATTTCATTGTGATGAACCCTCTGGATTACTTGAACTGTTTTAGGAAACGAAGGTCGTTCTCGAAGAACGCACGAAGATCGTTTACGCCGTAACGAAGCATCGCTAGACGCTCGATACCGATACCAAACGCAAAGCCCGAGTATTTTTCAGGGTCAATACCAACACTGCGAAGTACATTTGGGTGCACCATGCCACAGCCAAGGATCTCCAACCACTTGCCATCTTTACGCTTAACGTCTACTTCCATTGAAGGCTCAGTGAATGGGAAGTATGAAGGACGGTAGCGAACTTCTAGGTCTTCTTCGAAGAAGTTGGTTAGGAAGTCGTGCAGAATACCTTTAAGTTGAGCAAAGTTTACGTTTTCGTCTACTAGCATGCCTTCCACTTGGTGGAACATTGGGGTATGAGTTTGGTCGTAGTCGTTACGGTAAACACGGCCCGGTGCGATGAAACGGAATGGTGGTTTGCCATTTTCCATCGTACGGATCTGAACACCAGATGTGTGCGTACGCAGCATAAGATCTGGGTTAAAGAAGAAGGTGTCGTGGTCAGTACGCGCTGGGTGATCTTCTGCGATGTTTAGTGCATCAAAGTTGTGGAATGCATCTTCAATCTCAGGACCAGACTCAGTGCTAAAGCCTAGCTCACCAAAGAACTGTTCAATACGCTCAACAGTACGAGTAACAGGGTGTAGACCACCGTTCTCGATACGACGACCTGGCATAGTGACGTCGATCGTTTCTGCTGCTAGCTTCGCTTCAAGCTCTGCACGTTGTAGTGCGTCTTTGCGAGCCGCGATAGCTTGCTGAACAACGCCTTTCGCTTTGTTGATCTCTTGACCAGCGGTGCGACGCTCTTCTGGTGGTAGTTTGCCTAGGCTTTGAAGCTGAGCGGTTAGCTCACCTTTTTTACCTAGATACTGAACACGCACTTCATCAAGTGCGACTAGCGACTCAGCAGCGTCAATCGCTGCGCCCGCATTAGCAATGATCTCTTCTAGATGTTGCATCGTTTCCTCATCTACCTGGTGGTAGCGTCCATAAGGGTCCCGTTAGGGATTATTGGTATTTTTCGAATAGTCGTACATAGTAATCAAACCGACCAATAAAGCCAAATTGAAATGTAAATTGAATGGCTTATTGATTAAAAGAAGTGCGAATTTATGCAATCTCAGGCGATAGACGCTCTGAAACTGCATAAATTTCGATTGAGAGTTAGCACGCGGAGGCTCTGCCAAGAACTTTAGATGCAGACTAGGCTTGAATGCACACAACTCGATTCCTGCCTTCAAGCTTTGCTTGATAGACACTTCGATCAGCGGTTTTAATTAAGGATTCATAATTGAGATGGGCGGTGGTTCGATAAGCAACGCCAACACTGATACTTCCCTGCCACGGCTCCCCTCCTGTCTCAACTCGTAGAGCTTTAACTTTGTCCAAGGTTTTTTGAGCGATAATCATGCCACCAGCTAGACTAGTTTCCGGGCAAAGCACCAAAAACTCATCCCCACCTAATCGGCAAACAATATCGTCATTTCGAAACGAATCTCTAAGCGTTAACGCCAATTGTTTGAGTACAGCGTCACCAGCGTCGTGCCCATAAGTATCATTGATCGTTTTGAAGTGGTCTGCGTCAATCATGATGCAGACGAGTGGCATCTCAGTTTCCCAGTACTGCCTTAAAGTGCGGATTGCTCGCCTGCGATTAGGTAGTTTAGTAAGAGAGTCTGTGAAAGAAAGCTCTTCGAGCTGACGGTTTGCATCTGATAGTTCTTTAGTTCGGCTAGCGACTTTCTCTTCCAGTGAACGATTTAACGTCACTAGCAATTTGTTACGTGCCGAGACTTGCTCAAACAAGCCGTTGAGCGCATTAAGTAGCGGCTCTGTGGAACTGTCTCTTTTTCTCTCATTGGCCTCATACGCCTGAGTTGGTGACATTCCTTTTTTTATCGCCTCGATTTGTCGTGCCATATTTTGATCTGAGCCGAGTATGTGGTACGCCAGCCAATGGATCAAAAAGTCGAGCAACTGCTCCGATGCTTTGCCATCTTCTAGATCAATCAAGCTTCGCATTGAAGAAATATCTGAAATAAAGTTTCGGTGGAGTTTTTGGTGAGGTTCGATATGTCTTTGATCGATGTTATAAAGCGCCATTAACGCTTCTTCTTCTTTAAAGTGAAACACCGCATAATCGGCCAGTTCCGACAAGGCAACGTGAACATCCTCAGGACTCAGCGAGTTTTCCGCAATGAGCTGTCCATATCGGTTGATAAATCCGACCAGATACTGATGCTGTTCATCAACATCGTCTAGACCTGTTATGTAGTTTGCATCCCAGATGAATGATTTCATTTAATTTCGTGTTCCGCCAAATGCTCATAAATAAAGTGGGTATGATTACATCGGCATTTATAACGTAAATATATGATTAAAACTGATGTATAGCTCAAATTGACCCAGTTCAAGCTAAAAATTTATTAAGACTTTCTGGCATATTAGCGTTTTGTAATCTATATATTAAAGGGTAGCTAGCTACAGTCTTACTCGCATAGAGCCTCCTTTTTGGGAGGCTTTTTTTGTTTTCGTCTTCATCCTCCCAAACTAATTTTTTGATGAAAATTATCTTCCAGCACAATCCAAGACACACCTCACATTTAGAGGGATGACTTCTCATCTCCCCCTCTACTCCTCATACAAATTAATCGTGGACGTAGAACCAGTTTAGTTGCGAGTGATATCTCGATCGGGGCAAAAAACAACCAATTATTCGTGAACAATTTCACTCTCAGACAAAATTTAAAACTCGTAAAAAACTAAGTAGTGCGAGCTCACACTATGCTGGTCATCACCCGTATTAGCATCGTTTTTGACACTTTTCAGGTGACTACAAGTCGCCGCTATATTAACTAAAACATGGAATTGTGAAACGTGGACAAAAAAACTTTCAAACTAAGCATGTTAGCCAAGGCAATGGTGCCTGTACTGACTGTTGCAATGCTATCAGGGTGCGGTTCTAGTGATGACGACACTTCAGTCGACCCCGTAAACAAACTTGTCGATGGACTTTATCAAGCTAAAGACAATGAAGTCGTAATCTACTATAAACGCGACAGTGATGTGTCGACTCAAGCTGACTTAGGTGAGTACAACGGCTGGGGCTTGCACCTTTGGAATGGTGAAGGTTGTACTAGCCTTGATTTAGAAGCGATGAACATCGGAAGCTCAGGTACAGATTGGAATTCACCTCGTTTAGCAGACGGCGTCAGTGACGTTTATGGCGCTTACTACGTATTAACATTCGACCCAGACGCATCAGATCCGCATAAATGTATCAACTACATCCTTCACAAAGGCGACGAAAAAGCGTTTGGTAGTGCTAACCATAAAGTGAGCCTAACTCAACTAGGCGATTCAAAAGGGGTATTTGGATTCCACGGTAGTAGTGAGACATTCTACAAACCAATCGCAGAGCGCCCTGTTGCCATTGATGGCCAAAAAGCGCACTGGTTAGATGCTGAAACCATCGTATGGGAAGCCGCCGCATCTGCGTCTGTCGACAAGATCGTCCTTATTCATGACAAACAAGCGGGCATCAAGCTAGATGAAGAAACGAAAACTATCAGCGGCGGTGAGACAATAGACCTCAGCACAGGCACCTTCTCTGACGAACTTAAATCTCGTTACCCACACCTTGCTGGGCTGTCTGGTATTAGTGTAGATCTCACTCAAGAACAACTTCGAGATGTACTTAAATCGCAACTAGTGATGGCTGCGTACAAAGAAAATGGTGACCTGTTTGCAGCAACAGAAATTCAGAAACCAGGTGTTCTCGATGCGGTCTTCGTAGAAGAAGGCAAAGCAATCGACGAAGAGCTTGGTGCGGTTGTCCAAGGTAATGATGCGACCTTCAAAGTTTGGGCACCTACTGCTCAAAGTGTAAAACTAGTTATTTTTGACGCAGATAAGAAAGAAGTTTCTCGTACAGAAATGACTGAATCTGTAACAACTGGGGTTTGGTCTTTAGATGCGTCTGGCGTATTAAACCAATTCTACCTGTATGAAGTAACGGTTTATCACCCAACTACTGGCAAAGTTGAAACTTACGAAGTTACCGACCCATACTCTCTTAGCCTTTCTGCTAACTCTCAATACTCACAAGTAGTTGACCTAGCGACCGATACCTCTCTAATGCCAACAGATTGGGATCAATACCAAAGACCAGAAACTAAGAAAGATGAAGATCATGTATTATATGAATCCCATCTACGCGACTTTAGTTTCAGCGACAAGTTGGGCAGCGCAGAACTTAACGGTAAGTACCTAGCACTAACTGAAGAAGAGCGCGAATCGGTCAAACACCTTAAAGAACTTCAAGAAGCTGGCCTAAGCACGCTGCATATTCTCCCTGCATTTGACATAGCGACCGTTGATGAAACTAAGTCGGTAGATATCAACGACACTGTCGCCGATCTTTGTGCGCTGAAATCTGATGCTGCGGTATGTAGCAGCGAAGATGGCAGCAAAGTTATTGAAGATGTCCTTGAAAGCTACGATGCGTCAACTGGTGATGCACAGGCCCTGATGAACGACCTACGTATGCTAGATAGCTTCAACTGGGGTTACGATCCATACCACTACACGGTGCCAGAAGGCAGCTATGCGACAGATGCTGAAGGTTCTAAGCGTATCCTTGAGTTCCGCCAAATGGTCAAAGCAACCCATGATATGGGGCTTAAGTTGGTAATGGATGTTGTATACAACCACACCAACGCATCAGGCGTAAACGAAAAGTCCGTCTTAGATAAGATTGTTCCTGGATACTACCACCGTCTAAACGCCAATACAGGTGGTGTTGAAAACTCAACGTGCTGTGACAACACAGCAACTGAAAACAAGATGATGGGTAAACTAATGGTTGACTCATTGAAGGTTTGGGCGAAGGAGTACAAAGTTGACGGCTTCCGCTTTGACTTAATGGGACATCAGCCTAAAGACCTTATGGTTGAAGCACTTGCAGAAGTACGCAAGATCGATGAAGACACCCTATTCTATGGCGAAGGTTGGGATTTTGGTGAGGTTTCCAATAACGCTCGCTTCACTCAATCCACCCAAATCAACATGGCTGGTACTGAAATCGGCACATTCTCTGACCGCCTACGTGACGCAGTTCGTGGTGGTAGCCCGTTTGATGGTGGTGAAACCATTCGCAAGAACCAAGGTTTTGGTAACGCAGCATTCATCAATGAACTTGTTACTGAAGATAGCGATCGCACGACTGCAATGCTTCACAACCAAGATTTGGTTCGTCTAGGGATGGCGGGTAACCTTGCTGATTACGTGATGTTAGACTCTCAAGGCAATACTAAGCTAGGTAAGAACGTTGATTATAACGGAGCTCCAGCGGGTTATACTAAACACCCTTCTGAGAACATTTCTTATGTATCTAAGCACGATAACCAAACGCTATGGGATAACAATGCGTATAAGATTGCGGAAGGTACTTCTTCAGCAAACCGAGCTCGCATGCAAACAGTATCTCTTTCAACAGTGATGCTGGGCCAGGGTATTCCGTTTATCCACATGGGCTCTGAACTTCTACGTTCTAAGTCAATGCAACGTGACTCATACGATTCAGGTGATTGGTTCAACCGAGTAATGTTTGATGGCTCAGACAACAACTGGAACGTTGGCTTACCTCGTGAAGACAAAGACGGTTCTAACTGGGAACTAATCAAGAAAATCATCGCTGATAGCTCGGCAATGCCAAGCGAAAGTGATATTGCACTGACAAAAGCTCAATTCCTAGATCTAATGAAGATCCGCAGTGATTCTGAACTGTTCCGTCTTGACACCGCAGAAGAAGTCATGAACCGCGTTGATTTCCGTAATGTAGGTAAAGGTCAGACCGAAGGTCTTATCGTAATGACAATTGATGATGGCACGTCAGCAGGAAAAGACTTAGATACCAAGTACGATGCTATCACTGTAGTGATTAACTCTACTGCGACCACACAAGACTTTGAAGTGACCGGAGCAACAGGTTTTGAACTGCATGAAGTTCAAAAAGCTTCTGAAGACACCACGGTTCAAGAAGCCACGTTCAGTGAAGGGACCTTCTCTGTTCCGGCTCTAACAACTGCTGTGTTTGTTCAGCCTCAGAACGGATCTCAAGGTATTGGTTTAGCTGTTGATAAGTCGAACAAAGATGTTTCAAGCATCCCTCCTTACGGCGACACCACTGTATTTGTCAAAGGACAAATGAATGGATGGGCGGACAACGATGCTTGGGCAACAAAGTTCATTGGAAACGGTATTTACTCGCTAACAGCTTTCTTAGAAGCTGGTGACTACGAGTTCAAATTCCACGGTGGTGAATGGTTAGGCTGTCAAAACTCAACTCAAGCAAAAGATTCGCTTGATTTAGGTACTGGCGACAACTGTAAGTTGAGTGTTGCAGAAGCAGGTAATTTCAATTTCACCTTAAATGCATCTCACGCCCAGTCAGGTGAAGGCAAAGCTGAATTATCAGTCGTTACTGCACCAGATGTTGCACCTTTCGGCGACTATGACCTATATCTGCGCGGCACTATTACAGACGCAAGCTGGGGAGCTATTGAGTCGGCTAAGTTCTCGTACGCTGGTAATAACGTATATGAACTAACCGTAGATCTTAAAGCTGGAACACATCAGATGAAGATCGCCGATGATAACTGGGGTGATGACACAAACTTCGGTGGTGATACTGCTATCACAAGTCTAGGTGGTGACTATAAAATGACCGTGGGTGGTGGTAGTAAAGACATCGCTATCACTCTACCTCAAGATGGTAGCTATTCATTTAGCCTCAATGCCAAAGACAAGAGTGCTCCAGTACTAACTGTGACACAAAATTAAGAGTTAGAGTTCTTAATCAAAAGGAGAAGCATCGTGCTTCTCCTTTTTTATTCATCGTTTCATCCCTGGTCAGGTAACGAGTATCAATATTAAATAAAAAAGGCAGCTTGCGCTGCCTTTCAATACATATATACAGTACCTACTCAACATCAACAGGTAAGGTCTGCTTAACATAACTCCCCGGCGCAGTATCAAGCACTGGGTGTTGCTCAGAGCCAGCACTATAAGCAGGAACTTGCTCATCTGGGATAAATTGCTGTAGCCAATTATCCCAATGTCCCCACCAAGAGCCTTCATTATGTTTTGCACTTTCTAGCCACGAATCTGCACTGCCATCGAGCTTATCATTCACCCAAAAACCGTATTTGTTTTTTGACGGATGATTAACGATACCGGCAATGTGTCCAGAGCCACCAAGCACGAAGGTTTTCTTACCGCCAACAGCCTGCGCACCACGATAGGTGCCTTGCCATAGAGCAATATGATCTTCTTTAGTCGAGATGAAGTAAGTGGGTACATTGATCTTATTCAGATCAATCCATACACCACCAATTTTTACGCCTTTGTCCTGAACCAACTTATTGTTGAGATACAACTCTCGCAGCATAAAGTTAATGCAAGATGCACTGACGTTGGTACTATCGCTGTTCCAGTACAATAGGTCAAAATCGACCGGACTTTTACCTTTCAAGTAGTTATCTATGTAGTAGTTCCAGTACAGGCTGTTTTCACGCAGCAAACTGAACGTAACACTCATAGAACGACCATCAAGATACCCTAACGCTTTGGTTTGTGCTTCCATCGCATCTATCAAAGAATCGTTGATATAGACGCCAACCTCTCCCGGCTGAGAGAAATCAAGCAATGTCGTGAAGAGTGTTGCAGACTTGATGCGCTTTTTCATCCGCTTGGCAGCGTAGTAAGCAACCGTACTCGCCAGTACTGTGCCACCTATGCAATAGCCTGCAGCGTTGATCTGCTCTTGACCGGTGATTTCTTCGATGGCAGAAACGGCCTTGACCACACCTTCAGTAACATAGTCACCAAACTCAACGGCAGCTTGTTCTTTGCCTGGATTACGCCATGAAATCAAAAATACAGGGTGACCTTGTTCAAGTAACCAACGAACCATAGAGTTCTTAGGTGACAGATCAAGAATGTAGTATTTATTGATGAAAGGCGGAACGATTAGCAATGGCGTTGCATGTACTTGCTCGGTTAATGGCTTGTACTGAATAAGCTCAAACAGCTCATTCTTAAACACCACGTCACCTTCGGTCGTCGCAACGTTCTGACCAAGTTGGAAGTTTTCCGAGTTCGTCATGCGAATTTTGACGATATCGGCACTGCTCTCGACGTCTTCCTTAAACTGCTCTAAACCCGCAACCAAGTTTTCCCCATTTTGCTCCATGGTTAATTTTAGTAACTCTGGGTTGGTGGCAATATAATTGGAAGGTGAGAGAGCATTGATGGTCTGTCGAGAGAAGAAGGCTAAGCGCTCTTTACTCTTTTCATCCAGACCTTCGATCGAGTTGATAGTATCTAAATAGGTTTTACTAAACAGCAAATAGGATTGCTTAATAAAACTATACATTGCCTCGGATTGCCAAGACTCATCAGCAAAACGCTTATCCCCTTTTTCAGCATCTATCACATTCTCGGCACTACCGTTTAATGCGACATTTTGCCAAATTTGCATCTGCTGTTCCCACCACTGGACTTGCATGTTAAGCATAGACATCGGCTGATTCGCCGCATGCTCAAACATCTGCTTTGTGTCTTCTACATTAAGTTCTTGCAGTGCTTTATGGAGAGGGGAAGCCATGGCTACCTTATTTTCTTCAAGGCTGTTTAACCATTGCATGTTAGATTCTTGAAGCTTGACAAGGTAGTCCGAGAAGAAGTTTTGAAACATAGTATTTCTCCTTCAATCGGAAAAACGCCGCCTTTTTCAAGGCGGCGTAATTTCACCGGTTGGTTAAGCCACTGTAGTCGCTTTCACGTTTTCAGTCGCAAGTTGCTCCAAGTCTTCTTTAAACTCTTTCGCAGCTGCTTGTAGCTTATTGCTGTCGTCAAGCATTTGCTGTGAAAGCTTCGCCAACGCATCAAGTTGTTGGCTATTAAATGAAGTTAGTGATGTAACATCTTTCACTTCACTTGCCGCTTTCATTTGAGTCAAACCTAGTTCGCTGTAGGATTTCACTGCATTCACTTGAAGCTCAGTAAGAATCTCAACATTCTTAGCGACTAGCTTGTTGTACTTCACGTACGGTGCAAATGTCTTTTCAGTTTGATCAGTAAATGTTTTGAAAAAATCCGTGTACATAATTATTTCTCCTAGATTAAAAAAATTAGTCGCTGTTAAATTTACGCAATAGCTTTCACTACAATCGCCGTGCCCATACCGCCACCGACACACAACGATGCAACACCATAGCCTGAAGAACGCTTATGCATCTCATGGATCAGGCTCACTAAAATACGGTTACCAGAAGCCCCAAGAGGATGACCAAGCGCAATGGCACCACCATTCACATTGGCTTTGTCTGCAATTGACTCTGGAGCAACATTAAACTCTTGCGCTAACAGGCGAATCACACCGAGCGCTTGCGCTGCAAAGGCTTCATTAAGTTCAAATAAATCAACATCGCTCAGATTTAAGTCAGCTTTCTGCAGTGCTTTGGCAACTGCTTCCACAGGCCCAAGGCCCATGATTCTAGGAGCCAATCCTGATTGAGCGTAAGAAACAACCTCAGCAATCGGTTTTAACCCATATTGCTCAATGGCCGTTTGTGAGGCCAAGATGACCATACTTGCGCCATCGTTAATGCCTGAGGCATTGCCCGCAGTGACAGACCCTTCTCTATCGAAAGCAGGTCTCAAACGCTGCAAACCTTCTAGCGTGGCATCTGTTTTAGGGTATTCATCTTGGTCGAAGAGGATGGTTTCGCGACGTTTTTTGACCTCAACGGGTACAATTTCCGCATCAAACCTCCCAGCTTCTAGTGCTGCGGTTGCTTTTTTCTGGCTTGCCAGTGCATAGGCGTCTTGATCTTCTCGATTGATCTCTACTTCCTTGGCAATATTTTCCGCCGTCACACCCATGTGGTATTGATTAAAGTGATCGGTAAGCCCATCGTTGATTAGTAGATCAGTGAGCTGTGAGTGACCCATTCGTTGACCATCACGCATGGTTGACACTGCAAACGGTATTTGCGACATCACTTCAACACCACCCGCCACGACAATTTCAGCGTCCCCACTACGAATGTGAGACACGCCATCCATGACGGTTTTCATGCCACTACCACACACCATATTGACGCAGTAAGCGGGGACACTTTCTGGTACGCCTGCCCCAATAGATGCTTGACGAGCAACATTCATACCCTGCCCTGCTCCTACGACGTTGCCAACAATGACTTCATCAACATTGGCAGGGTTTAGGTCTGCGGACTCAAGCGCTCCTTTAATGGCCAGTGCCGCTAGATCACCGGCTGATACGTCTTTAAGTGTTCCACCAAATGCACCAATTGGCGTACGTTTCGCGGCTACGATATATACTTTTTCCATCATGAATCTCCTAGTGCATGTGTAGGCCGCCGTTCACCGACAGCGTTTCACCTGTAATATATGCACCAGAGTCACTGGCTAAGAATGCGACCGCACTTGCGATTTCCTCTGGTGTGGCCATGCGTTTCATAGGAATTTGGCTTTTTATCGACTCAAGAACTTCTTCTTTCATCTCTTCAACCATAGGAGTCGCTGTATACCCTGGAGCAACAGCATTCACTGTGACTCCATTTCGCGCACCTTCTTGTGCTAAAGCTTTGGTAAATCCAAGCATTCCAGCTTTTGCAGCGGAATAATTCGTTTGACCAAACTGCCCTTTAATTCCATTAACGGATGAGATATTAATGACTCGACAGTTACCTTTCTCACACATTGCTGCAAATAGTGGTTGCGTTACATTAAATAAACTCGTCAGATTTGTAGAAATAACATCATTCCAATTATCTGCTGTCATCTTTTTAAACGTCGCATCACGAGTAATACCTGCATTATTAACTAACACATCGATAGTGCCTTCTTCTTCAAGAAGTTTCGCTAAACGTTCAGCGCACTCTTGAGTATTTGTAACATCCAATTCAAACAGTCTGACCTGTTCTTCTGTGAAGCCTTTAGACTCAAACCACTTGCGAGCACAATCATGTGCACCGGTGAAGTATGTAGCAACAATGCGGTAGCCATCACTGACTAATTGAGACGAGATTGCAGAACCGATCCCACCTTTGGAACCAGTGATTAAAGCAACTTTTTTCATTCGAAACTATCCTTAGCTTTTACAATAAATTTAAACAAAACTTATTGGCAACCAAGTTGCCAACTGACGATTATTAATTAATTTATAAGTGGACTTCCAAATCCTTTTGTTTAAATCTAGACTTCAATTATTACATTTTCAATATAAAATTCGCATTGCGTAGGAAGTTTTTATTTAATTTACGGGTAGTTTTTATTACAAATAAATAAATACAAACTTATCTATATATAATTTTATCAACATATCCTCTTGTAACCCCAAAGTATTATCTCGATTTTTCCAACTTGCATCCAAGTCAAAAGTTGTAGTGCAAATATTCTATTTAAAACAAAAAAAAGAGCACTTAGTGAAAACACCAAGCGCTCTTTTAGGCAGTATTTTATAGATTATTTGCTCGGATAGATTCTGAACAAAATCGCATACATCACTGGTACAACGATCAGTGTCAGCACGGTTGCAAAGCCCAAACCAGCCATGATTGTCACCGCCATCGAGCCAAAGAATGCGTCAAACATCAATGGGATCATACCGAGTATGGTTGTCAATGCCGCCATACTTACTGGGCGCACACGGCTGACAGCACTATCGACCACGGCCAGATACTTATCTTTGCCTGTATCAATTTCAGTATTGATTTGGTCCATCAACACAATGCCATTTTTCAAGATCATTCCAGATAGGCTGAGAAGACCGAGGAAAGCGGTAAAGCTAAATGGCATATTACCCGCCAACAGTCCCATAGATACCCCGATGATAGACAGCGGCACAGTAAACCAAATCACCAAAGGCTTACGGAATGAGTCAAACAGGAATACAGTGATAATGAACATTATCAAGTAACCCATAGGTAGTGAGCTCATCAAGGCTTCGTTTGCATCTTTAGAAGACTCGTATTCACCACCCCAAGAAAGCTCATAGCCGTCAGGTAAAGTGATTGCTTCAACGCTCGGTTGAATTCGAGCAAACAAGCTTGCAGGCGTATCGTCACTCAACACATCGTGATCCATCATCACAGTTAGCGTACGTTTACGGTCACGGCGCTGGATCAGCGGTTCATTCCACGCCAGTTCTACACGGTCAATCACTTGGTCAATTGGAACGTATGCTTGAAGGCTAGGACTCCAGATCTTCACATTCTCAACCGATTTAAAGTCCACTCGCTCTTCTTCTGGAAGACGCACTACCATAGGTAGGATTTGTGTACCATCACGGAAAACACCAATGGTGCTGCCGCCAAAAGCTGTTTGTAGCGTGTTACTTAAATCTTGCTTCGAAATCCCTAAGCGTCGAGCTTTAGATTCGTTAAACACTGGTACAAGTTCTTTCGTTCTTTCGCGCCAATCGTGACGAATATTACGCGCACCCGGGTCTTGAGCAAAGGCATCTTCTACCTGTGTTGCGATGTCACGCAGCACTTGAGGATCAGGACCGCTAATACGCGCTTCGATTTTCGATGCAGGTGAAGGACCAAACTCAATCAATCGGAATTGGAACGTTGGAGTTACGAACTCAGTGGATAAGTTTTTATCCAACACAGCAAGCAACTCAAACATCGCTTCACGGTCAGTCGCACGTACTTGAAGCTGAGAGAATGACTCGTAACTCTTTTCCGGTTGGTAGGTTAGCGCAAAGCGTGGCAAACCTTGGCCTGTAGAGGTCGTAACAAAATCTACGTTATCTTGGCTACGGATGTATTGTTCTACATCTCCCACCACCTCTTGTGTTTTACGGATATCAGTGCCTTGTGGCATCCACATATCGACATAGAACATTGGTGTGTTCGATGCTGGGAAGAACTGTTGCTTCACCATACCAAATGCCATCACAGCAGCCACCAACAAAGCGATCATGCCAGCGACTGTCAACCAACGCAGTTTAAGCGCTAGATTCAAAGACCAGCGGAACACAGTAAATAGCGCACCTTTGTATGGGTCTTCATCAGCATCAGATTCAGCCTTACCATCTTTGAGCAGTATGTTGGCAAAGAAAGGCGTGATTGTCAGTGCAGTGATCCAGCTTAGGAACAAGGAGTAACACAACACCCAGAACAATGAGCCCATAAACTCACCCGTCGCATCTTGTGATAACCCGATCGGTGCGAATGCCGTGATTGCAATCACCGTTGCACCTAGCAGCGGCCACTGAGTCTGAACAACGATATCTTTTGCTGCTTGAAGCTTAGTACGACCTCGTTTAAGCCCAACTAAGATACCTTCAACGACTACGATAGCATTATCTACCAGCATACCTAGTGCAATGATCAGTGCCCCAAGCGAGATGCGGTGAAGCTCAATGCCATTCCACTCCATCAAGATAAAGGTACCAAATACGGTCAATAGCAGCACCGTACCAATAATCACGCCACTTCTGAGGCCCATTGCAAATAGAAGTACCACGATAACGATGGCTACCGCTTGCCCTAGGCTTACAACGAAATCGTTAACCGATTTATCCACTTCGTTGGCTTGGTTATAGAAGTGGTGGATCTCTACCCCTGCTGGTTTGATACTTTCAAGAGATTGCAGTTCCACGTCTAAACGTTTACCCACTTCAACAACGTTCACTCCAGAACTAAAAGAGATGCCCAAGCTAATCGCAGGCTCTCCATTGTAAGTGAGTAAGTGAGATGGTTTGTCTTGTACACCACGAGTCACGGTTGCAACATCTTTGAGGCGGATCAAATTACCAGTATCACGCCCATGAATGATAAGGTTTTCAAGCTCCTCAACCGATGACATAGTGCCGCTTGGGCGGATAGTTAGGCTCTCGCCATTGATCATAACCTCGCCCGCTTGAACTACGCTGTTCTGCTGGGTCATTAAGCCAACAATGGTGGCAGTATCTAGGTTAAGTGCACTGCTTTTCTCCAAAGAGATCTCAACAAAGAGTTGCTCTTGTTGATCACCAGAAACCGAGACTTTACCCACGCCATCGACCAGCTCAAGTTCACGACGCAAATAATCAGAGTAACGCTTAAGCTCAACGTAGTCATAACCGTCACCAGTGATCATAAGCATCACACCGAATACATCACCAAAGTCGTCAATGATCTGTACCGATTGCACACCAGATGGCAGCGTTGGTCGTAGATCGTTGATCTTGCGACGCATTTCATCCCAAATTTGAGGTAGCTCGTCCGGGCCGTAATCCATCTCCATACTCACCATAAGCTGAGCCATGCCACCAGAAGAGGTGGAACGAATATTTTTGAGGTATGGCAGCTCACGGATCGCTTTTTCTAGAGGATAGGTCAACTCCTCTTCAACCTCTGTCGATGTCGCCCCTGGATACGTTGCAATTACCATGGCATCTTTGATGGTAAATGCTGGGTCTTCTAGTCGACCCAAATTACTAAATGAACTCACTCCGCCAATGGCAAGAATGATAATGAACATCCAGCTGATAACTTTATGTTTTATTGAATATTCAGCGATGGTCATAGTGCTTTACCTTCTGCTTTTACTACCGGTTGTCCTTCACGCAGTTTCTTCAAGCTACTTGAAACAAGCTCGTCACCCTGCTCTACTCCTGTGCTAATCAGCACACCATTACCAGTCACTTGGTCAACTCCCACAGGGACTCTGACGGCTTTACCTTCTTGCCATTTCCAGACGTAGAACTCACCATCAGTTGTTCCTGCTTGCAGAACCGTCATCGGCAACAAGTATCCTGCGTTTGTACCTAAGCCAGCCGCTTTCATGTCGACATCCACCACAGCAGATGTACCAGGAAGGATCGCAGGTTGTACTTGATCCATCGTCAGCCAAAGTTCGTAAGACTTCGACTGTTGAGATGGCTCGCTGGTATGCTCTAAATAGGTCATGCGATGAGACTGTTCATACCCTGAAAACGTGACATTCGGAAGGTAAGCTCCTTTATTGGCGTCCGGGTTCAGCATAGAAAGTACCGTGTCAGACATTTGGATCTGCACGTAGACTTTGTCATTGCGATACATAGTAACCACCGCTGTACCTTGAGGAGCAGGCTCAAACTGCTCTACAGCGACATTAGAAATCACTCCATCGAAAGGCGCATGTAACTCGGTGTAATCCATTTGTTTTTGCTGCATTTCAAATTGAGCTTTAGCAAGCTTAAGGTTGGCGGTTAACTCATCGAACTCCGCTTGAGAAACCATCCCCTTACTGACTAGCTCTTTTGCACGCGAACGCTGCTTTCTAGCCAACTCATATTGAGTTTTGGCCTCTGCAAGTTGTTGACTCAATTTGCGATCGTCAAGCTTAGCTAACAGCTGACCTTTCTTAACCGATTGGCCTTCTTTCACTCCAATTTGCACCACCTCACCAGAAAGTCGGAATGCAAGCGGTGTTTGTTCTGCAGGAATGACCAAACCATTGAAATGACGAAACTGACTTTGTACCGGCGCATCGACAGTTAGTGTCGAAACCGTAAGTGTTGGCTGCTCGGAGAACTGTACTTCTGGCTTACACCCCTGCAGTAGCAAAATAGAGCTTACTGCCGCCGCAATTGCTAACTTCTTCATCAAATGCCTCCCTCACGACGCCATACTTTCACTGTTTGGCCTTCTACCAAGTTTTCTACCCCGGCAGACACAATCATGTCTCCTTGGCTGACGCCACCAATCACATCCCCATTGGTGTTTAGCTGAACGGATACCTTTGAAACTTGGTGAGACTGAGCATCAAATAACCATACTTCACCCGTGCTGTCTGTCTTTGAAACCCAAGCGCTGTTTGGTAGTGAGAAAGGTTTACTACCATCACTATTTTCTACCAGAACCTGACCCGTCATCCCTGCAAGCAAGTTAACCGCTTCTGGACGTTCGATAGTCACCGTAGCGGAAAAAGTATTCGTGTCTACATTTGGTTGAGTGGACATTTCTTTAAACTGCGCAGGGATAACCACTGAACTGAAGTTATCCATTCGCACCCAAAATTGTTTTGATTGTAGATCGCTCACACCAACGTGCTTGACGTAATCAATCGGCATAGTGAAAGAGACGTCCATTTTGGCGTTATTGATCAAGTGAACAACAACTTGGTTGTTCGCAACTAGCTGATATTGTTTAGCAAATGTTTGAGAGACTAAACCATCAAAAGGTGCGATTAAGCGGGTATGGCCAAGGTCGGTTTGTGCTTTCTCTAGATTTGCTAGGCTGCTGTCTAGGTTGCTAGAGCTTTGGTCAAAAGCATCCGCACTGATTAGCTTCTTGTCGAAAAGCTGCTCGTCACGATTAAACTGAGCTTTTGCTAGGTCGTAGCGCGCTTGCGCCGCATCAACGGCCAGCTGGTAGTCTGTCGAGTCAATACGTGCGATCACTTCGCCACGTTGAACTTTCTCACCCATACGTACCGTCTCAGAACTCAGCTCTCCAGCGACTTGAAAAGCCAGCTGAGCACGTTCTGTCGCTTCAATACGAGCCAAAAAGTTATCGGTGCTTTGTTCATATACTGCGGGCACAGTGACCAACTTGACTGGTGTGATTACCTGTTCAGCCACTTCTGACTGCGCAGGGTTACAACCACTAAGTCCAGTTGCCACTGCCAGCGTGAGTGAGGCAATCGCTACACCTTTCATCCATCTAGATTCGCTGAGCTTCATCACTATCTCCTGATGATTTTTATATTGTCCATGCGTGCAGTATATGTTGATCTTTGTGAGAATCAATATATATTTTCCATGTGGACAATAAATTTTTATGACGTCCACACCAATTTTTGTTACAACGTGCAGCAAGCAATAAAAGATCGAGAAGCAATGACAGAACGTAAGCAAGGGCGACGCAGTGCCCAACATGCCGAAGAGACAAAACAAAAAATCCTGATGGCCGCTACCGAAATGTTTTGCGTACATGGTTATGAGCGAGTCTCTCTCCGCAGTATCAGTGAACAGGCAGGCGTATCACACAGCCTTATCCGCCATCACTTTGGCAGTAAAGAAAAGATTTGGTATGAGATCAGTGATGGTTTGCATGACTATATCCAGCGCTATATGGCTCACACACTGGATCAAATGCCCGACGGCACACCAGCTAACCAAAGGCTATACACTCTGACAATCAGAATTTTAGCTTTCATGCTCACCTACCCTCAGCCAATCCAGTTGATTGCCGATGCGGTACGTCAGGAAGATGCTCTGTTTGACTATTTCATTTCTACTACGCAAAGCGTTCAACACATCGTGTTAGGCCTTGCCGATGACCATAACGAAATGTTCCCAGAGAAGCCTGTAGACGTGGCAGAAATCAAGTGGTTAATGATCATGTTCGCCCACAGTGCCGCCAGCTTGAGACCGTTTCTTAAGGAAACGTGGTCGGATGAAGAAAACAAGGTAAGCGATGAAGAATGCCTTCTTAAGCAATGGCGAATGTATGAAGGAATCATTCATGAAAAGCTATCGATCAAGCAAGAAAATCGACTACACACAGAAAAGCTAGCAGATATCGTCTATCACGTCCCATGCTATAACTGGGAAGGAGAAGAAGGTTGTCCTTGTGATGGGTACCTAAATAGCGCTATTTAGAATCGATCCTAAAACTCGCCTCTATGGCGAGTTTTTCTCACCGACGGTGTCTACAACATACTGCAACAAGAATTGCTGGTACGTCTGTTCACGCATTACTTTTATCAAAGCTCGCTCATAGCGAGGTAAATATTCATAGGAAGCCGCTTCAGAAAAAACGACGAAAACCTCAGTTTTTGGATCGGGCAAAGAAAGGTATTTCAAGGCGTTGTTGTCAAATCCCGCTCGATTAGCTTCAAACATTAATGCCGCTTTGTCAGGGAAATAGATAGCATCAATCCTACCTTCATGCAGTTTTCGAAAGTGCTGCCAATACAATGACTGACCTGCGGTAATAGAATCAAAGACTAACCAATCGTGTTTCATTGAAGGGGTTTTATACACTTTGGCTGTTGTACCGATCGTCAGCCCCTTAAGTGTCTCAACATTGGAGACATCCTCTAACGGTGAATCTTTCATCACCGCCAAAGTTGACTCAGTTTCATAGTAAGACATGCGGGGATATCCCAAGCGATGTGCCCTATCTTTATTTTTGGCCAGAAACAGCACTGCATCGAGTTCTCCACGATAAAGCTGTTGCATCATTCTTGGAAACGGATAGCCTTTCACCTCAACATCGACGTCCATTTCTTGAGCAATTTTGGCGAAATACTCAACGGTCGCCCCAGAATGCTTACCCTCTTTCTCATCGATGACCATATGAGGAGCCAAAAAGAAAATACCGACCTTTAATGTCGCTCTTTCAGCCACAGCTGACGTTGGAAGCAACAGCATACCCAGCGCAGTTAGCACTCCAATTTTTTGCAACCAACTTTTCATCGCAAATACCTCATCACTTTGTTTTTTATAAACTTAGCGATAGTTTTAGCTATCAGCAAGGTCGTTGCGATGAATAGCAAAAATAATATGGTCGACGATTCGTCCATTAAGGTTTTCGGCGCGAGTGATCACCCCTTCTTGTTCTAGACCTAACCGCTGACACACCGCCTGACTTGGCAGGTTTCCGGTCGCAACATGGATTTCAACTTTATGCACCTGGTAATGCTCAAAAGCGTAATCAATCAGTTTTTTTACGCATCGAGTAACAATACCTTTACCTTGATAACTCGGCGCACACCAATAGCCCATGGTCACTTTACCCAGCGAGGTATCGATCGAGTTGTAACTAATGCTTCCAACAACTTTTCCGTGATAAACCATCGCACACGTCAGAGATTTTCCATCCGCATATCCGTGCAGCGAGCGTGTAATAAAAGATTGGAAAAAAGCTTCGTCTTTTCCGTGTTCTGGCCACACTAACCATTCGGACAAGGCATCTCTGTGCTCTGAAACCAGCGACAAATACTGTTTAGCAAAGCTTGGTTGTACCAAGGCAATTTCAAGCTCTTCATCGACTCTAAGTGAAAACATACCTATATCCCTATGATTGTTATTAATAATTTAGTTTACCCTAACACAACCAGATGCCCCTGTAAGCCTTGAGCAGCACTCTCACAGACACAAAAAAAGGAGCTCTATCAGCTCCTTTTCGTCATTTGGTGACGCTACATTTGCATCACTACCATCTCAGAGACTTCGAGCTGTCCACCAATAGATAAAAATGGACAGGACTTAGCCATTTCGAGAGCTTGCTCGATGTCTTGTGCCTCAAGGACAGTGTAACCGGACATCCCTGTGATACTTGTTTTCTCTATCGACCCATCAGAGTTGACCACGTGAGTCGCCTTAAGAGGGTTTGCCGGACTGACCACCGCAGTTCCTAAATCCGCCAACCATTTCTGATAAGCTTGCATATGTTGCTGGCCTTCTTCTGGGCTTTTCGGAGGGTTGCCGCCGACATACGTCAACATGAATTTCGCCATAGAATTCTCCTACTATTCGTCTAGCAAGTTTAGACCATCAACTGAAGATGATTCTATTTGTTGCTGGAGATGCCATTGACGGCTTGACATTACATATAGACAGTGACGTTGTAATTCATGTCCAAGGGGCAATTTAGGGTGATCGAAGTCTTGCAGGCAGTTTTTCATCCCAATCTTTACCATTACCCGCTGGGACGGTTGATTTTGCAGCGCCGTAAACGCATAAACTTGCTCTAGCCTAAGCTGCTCAAATGCGTATTTCAGCGCCGCTCTTGCCCCTTCGGGTGCGTATCCTTTCCCCCAAAAACGAGTGTCGAGCCGCCAGCCGATTTCAGTCAGTGGCGCATTCGGAATTCCGCTATAGTGAGATTGTTGGTGAAGGCCGATAAACCCGATAAACTCCCCGGTAGATTTAAGCTCTACCGCCCAAAACCCCCATCCTCGTTTTGCGATGAGTCCTTGGATAATTGATGCTTGAGCGTTGCTCTCAGGTTCAGATAGAGGCTTGGGAAAATATCGCATTACTTTTGGGCAAGCATTTAGCTTCGCATACTCTGGGTAATCGCTTGGTTGCCACTGGCGCAATATCAATCGCTCCGTCTCTATCCTCACCTTTTTTGCCATACTGCGCTCTTAACGGCTCGTCGTTGACAACAGCGCACCTGCGCCAACAAAAACACCGCCACTCAAGCGATTAAATAACTTGGCACGACCTTTAACCATCAACCAAGTAGAAGACTTACTTCCTAAGTAGGCATAAAGCAGTAGCCAAGACAGCTCCATCACCACAAACGTTGATGCAAATATCACATACTGACTAAACATCGAGGCTTGCGGGTTAATAAACTGCGGAAACAATGCCGTAAAGAATAGTATCGCTTTCGGGTTACTCGCCCCGACGATAAAACCGCTGACGTAGTGGCTGATCCAGCCTGCTTTACTCGCACTGTTTTTATCAAGCTGATAGCTCTCCTGCTTACTGATGAAGGACTTGTAACCAAGATAAATAAGGTAAGCCGCCCCCATCCATTTGATGACGTTAAACACCACCTCAGACGATGCGATCAACACACCAAGACCAGTGAACGAGAGCGATAAAATGATGGTGATTGCAGTAAGACTACCCAACGCCGTTGCGCTGGCATCCCTCATACCTTGCGTGACACCTTTCGTCATGCACAGCAGTGAGCTAGGGCCTGGTGAGGCGGTTAATACTAATACTGCTAAAAGATAAACAATCCATGTTTCAATAGTCATAGGAACTCCTTTCCTAAAGGCTAGATTAAGGGAATTGGTATTGACGAGTAATTTCTACGACTTCCACTTTGTAGTCTCGATACCAGCGATTTTTTCCATTGCTCTGAGCAATTTTATGTTGTGGGTCACTGCGCCACTGCTTGATGGCTTCCTCTGAAGGCCAATAGGAAATAGCAATTTCTTGCTCCCCCTCCGCAACAGAAACGAACTCCAAACACCCATATTCTGTCAGCGCTGTTTGGCGAAGTGCCGCAGCCTGTGTTGCATATTCTTCATCCAACTTAGCCACCGTAGCACGAAAAATCACCGCATACATAATAAATCCTCCTCGAAATTGCGACTAACTCGAAATTAAAGACCAAGCAATCAGCAACATAGTAACGCCCACGATAACCTCCAGCACCTTCCACGCTTGAGGTTTTCTAAACCAAGGAGCGAGCTTCTTCGCACCATACCCCAAGCTAAAAAAGAACAGAAAAGATGCAGTGACTGCACCCAGCCCAAAGTTAAATTGCTCTCCTTGATATCTGGTCGAAATAGAACCTAGCAGCACAACGGTATCAAGGTAAACGTGAGGGTTAAGCCAGGTAAATGCCAGGCAAATCATCGCAACTTTTAATGGCGAATCCGCCGAAAGATCGCTTTCTCCCATGGCGTGGCTTTGTGTAAACGCAGACTTAAGACTAAGTACTCCATATGTAGTCAAAAACAGCGCACCACCATAACGGGCAAGCGTTTCAATTTGCGGATACTTTTCGACAAAAATACCAAAGCCACTAACACCCAAGGTGATCAATATGGCATCTGACACTGCGCACAAAGTGCAGACCAAAAACACATACTGATGTCGAATGCCCTGTTTCATCACAAAGGCGTTTTGTGAGCCAATTGCGACAATTAACGAAAGACCCAAAAATAGGCCAGAAAAATACGCTTGCATCCATTATCCTTTTTGAGCGAACCACTCTTCCCTGAGCACTCCGTATTTGACCGAGTCATAATACTCACCTTGGAAGTACCTCACTTTACGCAGTCTCGCTTCCAAGGTCAGCCCTAACTTTTCAGCACAAGCCATCATACGTGGATTGCCAGACCATGTGGTTAAACCCACTCTAGCAATGTCTTGAGTATCGAACAGGTACGTGATCCATAGCGAGAGCGCTCTACGACCGATCCCACCAGACCAGTGATTGGCATCATAAATCGCCACGCCAGCTTCCAACCAACGTGTCTGCTCACACTCCCAATAAAAACTCACGCTACCGACCGGGTTGCCATCGCACAAAATTAGCTGCATCTCATCGCCTGCTAGAAGTTTTTGAAACTTAGTCTGCTCAAACTCTTCTAGCGTCGGGTGTTGGTATGGAAAATAAGGGCCATTAAACTTAGTCCATTCATCATGGCTTGTGATCAACCGATGAATGGATGCGAGCTCTTCAAGCTTTGCTGGCCGAATCGAGACACGAACGGACATTCTTAAACCTCTACTTTATACGTCAGATCTCGCACCTCATCTCCGGTCATGCCCCTAAAGCCCCAACAGTGAGATGGCTGCTCCTTAATAGTGATTTCCAGATCAATAGGCGCAATATCTAGGTGCTGTTCAACACTTTTAAATAACGCTTTGATCAATGCTTTTTTGGCTTCAACGCTTCTGCCTTCCATCATATTAATCTCAATCACTGTATAGGCGTCACTTCTACCCGATGGACTATAAAAGTCTTCCTTAGCCATTGGAAAAAATCGCTGCGCTTTCTTATCTAGTGGGAGCCCTAGAACATCATGCATGCACTGATGGATAACATCAGACAGCTTCGCTTTGATTGGATTTAGTTCGGTATCGATTCCGTATACGTGGATCATTATTCTCTTCCTTGAATGAAGGGGATTGTGTAAGCCTAACGCTTGCGAGCGATGATGGAATGGGTATGCCAATATTTCGGATGGCCCACTAAAGTCATGCCCTGCTTAGCGCTTTCTTGCCATTCAATTATCTCAAATCCAGCCAAATAGGTTTCTAGCTCGCGGCGAGTTTTGCCCATGACATCACTGCGACCATTCACGACCCAAGAATCCGTTTCACCAAGAAAGTCACCCGCAAAAACCCCTCCAGAAACAATGGAGTCAGTAATTTTTTGCCACAACGACTCAAAGTGCTGTTGATCGGCAAAAAACAGGCTGGAGTTAGCGACAAACACACCACAGCTAGGATAATCAAAATGCTCGAAGCTGGCTAAAGTAAACTCGATGAATGGGCTTTCGGGTGTAAGTTCGCTGCACATCGAAATGGCTTTATCATTGTTATCAAAAGCATGCACACTGTAGCCTTGGGTTAGCAGATAACGAGTGTCAGCTCCTACACCACACCCTGCGTCAATCGCTACCTGATAGTGGGATTGGTTGTGTTTTAATGCTTGCTCTGTCTTGGGGTTGTGACGACGACTTTTGGCTTTTTCATAAAACGCATCCCATGGAGGTTGTTGACTCAAACTAGCTCCTTAGTCATAAATCGGCTATTGGGATCATCCACATAATCAGCAAATGGCCCGCAGTAATCGAAACCATATTGAGAATAGAGATTTCGAGCGGGAGTAAAAAATGCCATTGAGCCCGTTTCTAAACTTAAACGCTCAACGCCATTTTGCTGAGCCTGTTGAATTACGTGTTCGAGCAACGTCTTGCCAACCCCCTGCTTACGTGCCTTATCACTCGTACGCATGGATTTCAGCTCACCATGAGTTGGCGTTAACATCTTAATCGCTGCGCATCCGAGCAATTCATCATCCTTCCATGCAGAATAAAAGGTGATGCTAGGGTGTCTCAGCTGATCAATATCTAGTGCATGCACACTCTCTGGTGGTGAGGTGGAATACATATCACGCAGGTGCTCCTCAAGCAGAGCGGCAACTTTACCGTCTCGTAAAGCGTCAGTTTTAATGTCCATATTCTTCCTTGATGATTAAAGCGAAGGTTGACTTAAATGTGCAAATCGAAAGGCTCGCAGGCTGTGCCTTGGTGGTAACGCAACTGCCATGAATCATCACAATTGACCCATATAGAGCTCCGTTTAGCAAAACCAGATAACTCGCCAGATTCACTTTTCACTACCGTTTCATAGTTCAGCATCCATACTGAATCACTTAGCGGTGCAGCATTGAAATTTTGGGAGTGAATAATGTCTTGAGAGGGCTGCTCTTCAGACATCATCTGGATAATCTGACTAAGATTCCAATACTTGCCTGAGCGCCCTACTTCTTCAAACTCTGGATGAAGGATTTTATGACACAAAGCAAGGTTCGAACGCACGTCGTACTTGTGCAGGTCCGTTTCTAATTGGATAAGGTGATCTTTAATATTCATCAATCCCCTGCAATATTTTTTGGTGTTCCATTAGCAAAGGCCAAAATATTTTCAAAAGCGGCTTGGAAGTAAAGCTCATAGCTGTTTTGCTCAACATACCCTAGGTGGGGAGAGCAAATCACGTTTTTAAGCTGCAGCAGTGGTTCAGAAACAAGATCGATCGGCTCTTGTTCGAAAACATCCACCGCAGCACTTTTTAAAGGGTTGGCAAGCATTTCAGCGTAGAGTGCATTTGTTTCTATCAGCTCAGCACGACTAATATTGACCAACAAAGAATCTGACTTCATTAAAGCAAGATCTTGTGCGGTGACAATGGCACGAGTCTCATCATTCAACCGCAAATGTAGCGAAACTACATCACAGTCGGAGAAAAACTCTTGCTTAGAAAGTGCCGCATTGTAACCATCTAATTCCGCTTGTTTACGTGAAGCATCACTGCCCCAAACCACAACTCGCATACCAAATGCATCAGCATACTTTGCGATCCTTTTACCTATCTTGCCATATCCCCAAATGCCGAATGATTTACCATAGAGCGTTTTTCCCAGCACCGACAAGCCTGAATCTTGCCACTGACTTTGTTTCAGATGACCTACATACTGAGGAATATGGCGCATCGCTGACATGACCAAAGCCCAACATAGCTCCGACGGTGCAATGGGTGAACCAACACCCTCGGCCACTTTGACACCAAAGCTCGCACATAGGCCAACATCGATATGGTTGCTAACTTTACCTGTTTGGCTGATCAGTTGTAGGTTTGGCAGCTGCTGCAACAGTTCTTCGGTAATCTCAGTTCGCTCTCTAATTAGCACCAATACTTCAATATCTTGAAGCTGCTGACTAAGCTCTTGGACAGAGGGGTAAGATTTGTTGAGTACCAACACTTGATGCTGGTTAAGCAAAGAAAAGCAATTGAGATTTTTAACTACGTCTTGGTAGTCATCAAGTATAGCGATTTTCACCTTCCATCCTTAGAAGCTAAGCAACCCAATAATACATAGGGTTTCATATATAACTGATTTAGGTCAAAAAAGATACTGAGTGTTTATAGGGCGCTGTGCTGAAATGGCGTGCCCAAAACCTTAAGGAATACCTTGAGGCACGCCGAATTGAGTAACGTAGAAGACAACCTTTATTTAAGAAGAGTGAAGCCCAAATGTATTGCCCTCAGAGTCTTGAGCAATCACTATAAAACCATGTTGGCCGATTGAAAATTTGCTTTGCAGGACCTCGCCTCCCGCCGCTGCAATTCTCGATTCTTCAGTCGCACAATCCTTGCAGCTAAAATAGACCAAGGTACTGTTACCACCCGCTGGCATATCCGCCATTTTGACCAATGCTCCTGTTGCTCCATAACTTTCCATTGACGCTGGGAATGCCTTCATGATTAAGTCTCCACCAGCAGGGTCACTCAAGTCCTCTAAAGAAACATCGAGTACCGCTTCATAAAACTTCTGCGCACGATGCATATCATCAACGTATATTTCAAACCATCCAACTGGGTTAAACTCCATGACGCTCTCCTTTTGACAATGCGACAATCTCGGTAATTGTAGACCCTGTGACAAAAAAGAAAGCTTAATTGAGCGATTTTGCTCCCAAAATACAACCTTAGTTTGACTCAATAAATTCCCAGCTGTCCGCACCATCAAATAGGCGGATTTTCGTTATATCCAATACTTCACGGTGAAATATTCGGTAATTGACTGCAAATCGTGCCTCTGGTGAAGGTTGAGTCGAAGTGTAATGAGTCACAACACCGCACCCTTTGCATCGGTTGAAATTGATCATCTTGTCGCCATGACAATAAGTATCTAGCCCAACACTCCCCACATCGAGTGATACCTCTTTCTCAGTGAAAAATCCCCAAATCGCCGCATAGCGATGACATATTGAGCAGTTACAGCTCACTGCCGTGGGAGTAACTTTTGAGATAGAAATGGTTACGTTGCCGCAATGGCATTGTCCGGTGTGCATGGTTAGTTCCTTTATAGTAAGCCCTTCAACATGGGCTATTAATAGTCCTGATTAGAACAGGCGTAGACTGGAAGTGAAAATGTACCGCTTGGCAGCGGTACATTTATCTCTTTTCCTCAGTTGGCTAATCCAAACTTAACTGTGCGCTAATACGCTCAATTTCCTCACGCCACTGCTTTTGCAATTTAGGTTTCTGATGTTTAGGTTTGCGCCTTTTATCTTCTTCAAGCAAGCTCTCTAAGCAAACTAAAGTCTCCAAGAGCTGCTCTTCGCAAGGTTGATCAAACGAACTATTTTGAAGCGTACCTCTCGAGAGATTGCCTGAAACTTGTGCTGTCAACTCAAAGGCACTCTCGATGCCCGAATCGAGATGCTGATAAAGCTTCTCTATGTCATGCCACTCACTGAGCGCCCCGTTTTGTACCAACCAAAAACGATTGCAACTCTTTTCTATCAGCTCTCGGTCGTGGGTAACAAGTAATGCCCCCCCTTCAAACTGCTGCAAAGTATCAGCTAACTCATCTTTACCATCCAAATCAAGGTGGTTAGTTGGTTCGTCAAGCATCACTAAGTGATAATTAGCCATAGACAATCCAAGCATCAGTAAACGAGAACGTTCACCACCACTTAAAGATGCCACCTTTTGTGTATGTCGTGAAAACTCAAAACCTGCACTGATCAACGCCATTTTACGGCGCTCTTCAGGGAGATTAGTAAATACTCTTAACGCATCCATCAGCGAGTGATCATCCTCGAGCTGCTTCAGGCTTTGGTCATAAAACCCCATGCGACAACGAGGATGAAACTGAGCAGCAGAATCAAACTGTTCAAGTTGATATTGTTGCCATAGCATCCTTAACATCGACGACTTACCACAACCATTGCCGCCAAGTATGGCGATGCGGTCACCACTCTTGATTTGCTTCTCGTTTACCTCGAACAATTGAGGTGCATCTGGGGCTGGCTTAACTATCAAACCATCCAAGCTGAGTAAACGGTTGGCTTTTAACGCCTCACCACGGAGTGTCAACTGCCAAGGTGTACCCGATGTTACCTGCGTTTGAGAATCCTTAAGACGCTCAATACGCCTTTCCATATTTTTTGCCTTTCGAGACAAGTCTTCATTGTCATAAACACGTCCCCAAATCGCTAATCGCTTGGCGCTCTTTTCAATACGATCAATCTCTTTTTGTTCAACTAAGTTGCGTTGCAACGCAGCTTCATCGACCTTTTCAAGCTCTTGAAGTGCCGAAGTGCACGGTAGTTGAAAATAGCTTAAAGATTGGTCACGTAATATCCAGGTGCAGTTGGTGACTTTATCTAACAAACGTCGGTCATGGGAGACCAACACGAAACTGCCCCTCCAACTCAACAAAAACTGCTCCAACCAAAGTAACGTCGGTAAGTCTAGGTGGTTACTTGGTTCATCGAGAAGCAGTAAGTCGGGTTGTAAAATTAAAGCTCTAGCCAGTAATAGGCGTGTGTGTTGCCCGCCACTCAATGTCCCTGCGGTCAGGTGCCAATCCTGTGGTGCGAATCCCATGTCTGATAGGATCATCTCGGCTCGCCATTGCTGCTGCTCTTGCTCATCTTCAGGTAATTTAGCCACCACGGCCTGCAACATAGATAGAGGTTCGAGCTCCATAGGAAGATGTTGCTCTACTTGCTGAAGTAAACAGTGGTTAGCAATAGAGATGTCGCCAGAACGTGGCTCGAGATTGCCACAAAGGATCTGTAATAAAGTACTTTTTCCACAGCCATTATGGCCAACTAAACCGATACGGTCGCCTTGCTTTAGAGTAAAGGAAATCCCTTCAAACAGAGGTGCTGAAGTGGTGTGGAAGTGAATAGATTGGGCGGATAATAAAGTGCTCATATGCTTACTCAAGTTTTAAGGCGCTAAGACGCCTATCGTCAGAAGTCGCTGACAATAACCTCGTAAGCTAGAGAGAAGAGACTCTAGTCTGTATGGTTTGCTACTTCGCTCAAGCTAGGTTATCGCAGCACGATGCTGGTAAAACTTGAGCGAGCTTCGTAAACAAAAATGTATGCAAAAAATTGTGCACACTGGTTCATCGGTTACCTCCTTATTTAATCTGGTGAATAAGTGGGCTCATTTTAGCAAGCTTGAGTTGTATGTCCACAATACCCTTAGCCATTGTCATCTTTCACCATATGCAAATGCACATCTTGCTGCGGGAATGGTATTGAGATCCCCTCTTGGTCAAACCTGAGTTTGACCGTTTTTGTCACATCCCAATAAACATCCCAGTAGTCATCCGTTTTTACCCAAGGTCTCACGATAAAATCGACCGATGATGTATTTAATGTATGGACCTTTACATTGGGTTCTGGCGAACGAAGAACACTGGGGTGAGACGTGACAATTTCCGTGAGTATAGTCTCGGCTTTAAGCAAATCATCGCCATAGCCGATGCCAAACACCATATCTACTCTTCTCACCCTTTCGTGAGTCACGTTTTTTATCACATCACCCCAAATCTTGCCGTTAGGCACAATGATGATTTGGTTATCGAATGTCTTAATGGTGGTATTGACCAAACTCATTGATGACACCTTGCCATCGACTCCGCCGGCATGTACAAAATCTCCTACGTCAAAAGGACGGTAGATCAACAGCATCATACCTGCGGCGAAATTGGACAAGGTATCTTGCAGTGCGAAACCAATAACTACCCCTGCAATACCAAAGCCAGTCAACACTGGGGTGAGGTTTAGTCCTATTTGCGACAACGCCATAAGTATGCCTAGAAACCAGACACCTTTCGTCGAAATCGATTCGAAGAAATTTTGCATCAGTGTTGATAAACCTAGCTTTTCTGTTGCAACAAGATTACTGACTAACTTCTTCACCAATCTCGCAACAAACCAGGTAGTCAAAAGCACTGCACCAAATACCATCAATTGGATCAGCACTTGAGATAGATTGTTACTCATCCAATCGCCAACGGAAGACATCCAGCTGAATGCAATGGCCTGTATTACTTGTACATCGAGTAGGTCTTGAGTGATATCTCCAGTGATCTCAAACAGCTGTTTTTTGTACTCAGACGTGTCTTGCCCTAACTGACCAGCTACGTTAATCATCGCTGACAAGGTATCTGTAGCAATGTCGAGTCGCTGATTAACCACCAATCGCTTTAACTCGAGCGAGGCTTTTTCTGAATCGGGACTCGAAGATATTTGCTGATTCAGTATCTCTATTTGCTGAGATAGATATTCTGACGATGCCGATGACTGTCTTAGACGGTTGGATAATCGCTCCTCAAGTAATTTTCTGGCTTGGGTTGCCTCTTCATCCAACCCCGCCTGCGCTAGCCACCGTGTATTTTGTAAACTCACTAAATAGAGCCCATCAAGTATCGTCTGCGCTTCTTTGTAATTACTAAGAATCGGCAGTCTATCCTCGACTTTTGCCTCGTCTATTTGAGATAGCAGCTTTTGAGCGGTAGATTTTAAGTAGGTAAATGTGCCGTTAACGTATTGCTCTTGAGTCCGTACTTGTTTGATAAACTCTGCCGAAGTGATGGTTTTGTTGCGAAAGCTATCCGCCAAGACTCTTCTCAATTCAGTGTTAACTTGAAAAAGCTGCAGTAACACTGCCTCGCGTTCACTTCCCTTGGTTTGCTCGATACTTGCGGCCAAAACCTCGAGTTCTTTACTCAACGTTTGCAGACGGTTGGTTTGATTGGCAAGAACCAAGCTAGAAAAAACTAATAATGCGAACGCTAAAAGCAACGGCAAGCTTCGCGCCATGCAGTTGATTGAAATTCTAGTCACAAGCCACTCTCCGCTGACATAAGAAGTAGGTACATTTAGTATCAAGTATAGATAGTAATCTTCGATTTATCAGTGCGTTAATTACACGTAAACACTCACATTGCATCGCATCCTCTCTGTCTCAAAAGCGTAAACAAATGTGGCCAGTTCAGGTGGCTAATAATTGCAACTCTACTGCGAAATAAATGTATGCACTTTGCACATTTGGGTTTATAACACACCTCCCAAATTTTGGTCGTGACCGGACAAAGTTAACGACCTAGATAGCATTGGTTTAATTAATTACATCACTGATTGAGGTTACTTCATGGCGCTTGCAATACTGGCTGTTTTGGTTGGTTTTGGTGTTTTAATGTGGAGTGCGGACCGCTTTGTTGACAATGCGGCTGCCACAGCAAAAATTGCTGGAATGCCCCCCTTGCTGATAGGCATGTTGGTGGTTGGTTTTGGGACATCGGCACCAGAAATAGTGGTGTCGGTCATGGCGGCTTTAGATGGTAACCCTCAGTTAGCACTGGGAAATGCTCTCGGTTCAAACATCGTCAACATAGGGCTAATTCTAGGTTTAACGGCGATTATCTCTCCGATTGCCGTGCAATCAAACATTGTAAGGAAAGAACTGCCAATTTTGTTGTTGGTCAGCGTGGGCGTTGGCATAGTCGTGAAAGACAGTGCTCTCCTGCGTATCGAATCATTGGCCTTACTTGCTGGTTTTGTAATGTTGATAGTTTGGAGCATATACGCAGGGCTAAAAAGTAAAGACCAACCACTTGAACAAGATATCGAGCAAGGGTTAGCAAACTCAGAGCTCAAACTATCGAAAACCATAGTTGGTTTGGCTGTGGGGCTGGTTTTTCTGATCCTCAGCTCAAGGCTACTAGTTTGGGGGGCTGTCGCTATTGCGCAGCAGCTGGGGGTGAGCGATTTAATCATAGGATTAACCATTGTAGCCATTGGCACATCGCTTCCCGAACTTGCGGCTTCAATTATCGCCGCTCGTAGAGGCGAGCACGATATTGCACTGGGAAATATTGTCGGCTCTAATCTGTTTAATAGCTTAGCCGTAGTCGGCATAGCAGGAACGATAGCACCCGTTGCAAATCTACACACAGAGCTTTTCGCTCGAGATTGGCTCACGATGACTGTGCTGACCAGCATGCTTTTCATAATGGCTATCGGCATAAAACACCAAGGAAGAATTAGTCGAGGTGAAGGCATAGTCCTTATCTCGACTTACATCGGCTATAACCTTTGGTTGTTCACTAGCTAGCCCCGCTATCAATAAAAAAGAGCGGCATTAAGTGTCGCTCTTTGTTATCGATGACAGAGGTATTGGTACCTTATGAGCTACTCTTCTTCCCCACAATGATCACAAGCTTGATAAGTTCTTTCTCCTTCACTGACTACAACAAAATCCCGCACGCACTTTTCGCACAAAGCAAGTTTTGGGTAAGCAGCCTTGTACTTACCGGGGCTAAGGTCACCATCAACCACATAATACGTTCGCATAGTCTTCTGCTCTTTATCTAAAACTTGCCAAGTATACGTCAGCGCAACATCTGTGGGTAATCAGAAATACATTCAAAGTAACAACAAAATAAACTAAAAAACTGGGGCGACTGATAAGAGATCAACACATCCTAGTGGCGCTCAAAAAATCGCCAGACATGCTCAGCACCGGAGAAATCCATATTCTTGCGCCCTAACAACCGAGGCAGATTGGGGATATTGCTACCAGGGATGGTATGCCCACCTCCTTCAACTCGATATAGCCAAACATCGCAGGTCGAATCCAAGTTGGTGTAATGCTCGACACTGACTGTCGATTTATCTTTTTTGTTAATATCAGGGAGAGCGAAAGCTTTTGAGTTGAGGTTGCACTGGTTGTGATTTACCCAAAAGTTTACCGAGTCATAGGTTGAGACCACTTCACCCATGGTTTTATTTTTATAACCTACCGAACCTCCGTAGTATGGCACCAGTGGGTCATCAGTGCCGTTCATGATCAACATGGGGACGAAGTTCTCGGGCTTACAAGTGGCAACAATGTTGAGCGGCATGTTTGAAGCGATGGGTGCAATTGCAGCAAAGTATTGTGGGATTTCACAGGCTAAACGAAAGCTCATCATGCCACCATTAGAGATACCCGTTAGGTAGACCTTGCTTATATCAATGGAGAAGTTCAGCGCTAAGTGATCGATAAGCTGGCGAATGAAACTGACATCATCGACTTGCCCTTGGCTTTTTCCTCTGTGGGTATACCCTCGCCCATCTCGCCAAAACGCATCAACACCATTGGGGTAAACTACTATAAAGCCATGCTTGTCGGCCAATTGATTAAAACCAAAGTATTTTGAAGGGGTTTCACCATCTCCCCGTCCACCTCCATGCAATACCATCACTAGTGCTGGCTTTTTCGTCTCTACATTCGCTTCAGGTTGATAAAGGTAAAAGCTTCTCTCTAAACCATCAATCTTAAGGTAATGTTTTACGTGTTCAGGAGAAGCATTTACGACTTGCACCCAGGTTAACAGCACCAAACCCAACACCAGTTTTACCATTTGAAGCGACAATCGAATCATATCAATCACCTAGAGACCTGACTTAATATAAGTTTAGATCCTTGAGGCTAAGCTGAGCTGCATGGTGCAAAAATTTTCATCACTTGGACTTTGCTCAAACCCCAATCGTAAGTAAAAGCGAATCGCTGCACTATTGGAAAGGAAACTTGATAACGTCACTTTGTCGCTATCACGCTTGTGAGCAAGTTGGATGACTTTTTCCATCGCCGCCTCTCCCAAGGTCTGATTGCGAAACGCAGCGAACACCACCAGCAAATGTACATGAGCATGACTGCCATCGAATTTATAGCAAATCATTCCTTTACGTTGGTTATCATGCTCTAGCCAATAAAACCAATCGGGTTGATACTCATGCTGCAACCGATGGCGTTGGTATTCATCATCCCAACCAAACACCTCATCAACTAAACCAAAAAGTGCATCTTTAACCACAGCGAACAGAGATTCAAACTCATCTGACTTCACTGGGACAAAAGAGACGGGGCTGTGTCTGTTCTCCGCATTACTGATCTTCAAGTGCCCACTCCACTGCTTTTTCTGAGTGAATCTGAGTGGTGTCGTACAGCGGAACCTTGGTATGCGATTGCTTAACTAGCAGCGCAATCTCAGTGCAACCCAAAATCACCGCTTGTGCGCCTTCATCAGCAAGTTTGGAAATGATGCCGACATAAGCCTGCCGTGATGAATCTTTGATCTCCCCCTGACACAACTCTTGATAAATGACATCGTGTACTAAAGTTTGATCATCGGCCGTTGGCACCACAACATCAATGCCAAACCTATCGATAAGTCTTTGTTTATAAAAATCTTGCTCCATAGTAAAGCGAGTACCTAGCAAACCAACTTTAGTGACACCATCTTGCTTTAGTTGATAGGCGGTCGCGTCGGCTATGTGCAAAATTGGAATATCAATCTGAGCTTCGATCTCTGGGGCTACTTTGTGCATAGTGTTAGTGCAGATAAGTAAAAAATCTGCGCCTGCGGCTTGCACCGATTGCGCTGCCTGTCCCAATATATCGGCGGTTTCATCCCATTTATTCTGATGTTGAAGTTGTTTTATCTCTTCAAAATCGACACTATAAAGCGAAATTTTTGCCGAATGTAGTGCACCCAGTTTTTGCTTTATGCCTTGGTTTAGTGCCGAATAGTAGCTTGTCGTAGACTCCCAAGACATGCCACCTAATAGCCCAATGGTTTTCATCTGCATTTCCTTTTAGCTTTGAGAACTCAATTAATTCTCACTTAAATCATAAGTTGTGATCTCATAGGGATTGCCATACGGGTCACGAAAATAGAGTGACCAAGACAAGGTATGATCTTCTTCACGAAACTCTATCTTGTTATCGATGAGTTGCTGCTTCCAACCATGGTAATTATTGCTATCACAACCAAAAGCCACCGTATTGCCTAGACAGCCTACCTTTTTAAAGACTGCGATATGCACGCCACCATTTGCTATCGTTAGCGGCCCACCGTCTACAAACCAAGACTCAAGCGCTTTGACTCGTTCAAAACCCATCACCTCCCGATACCAAGCCTCGGCTTCTAAAGGATCGGGAACATAAATATGAATATGGTCGATCTTGTTCAACTCTGGCATTACGTCTCCTTGTACTGTATTTCAAAGACACACTGAGTTTTGCTCTGTGTGAAGTTTAGCGCCTGATAGAACTGGTGTGACTGTGTGCGGGCCTCATTGCATCTAACCCGCCAAACACCCGGTTGGTCATTCATTGCATGGTTCACTAACGCCTTACCGACCCCACAGTTTCTCTGTGTTGGGGCAACAACCAAGCCGACAATTTCGCAAAAGCTTGCCGACGCTAAACGCTGTGCAGTAACGCAGTGAATCCAACCAACAACTTGTTGGTCTTTTATGGCGACAAAAGCGACATCAGTAGGTGAAGCTAAGATTGTCTCAATTGAAGCTCTTGTCTGATCCATACTACGTGGACTGTACCCTAAATACTGACTCACTCGGTGAACACCATCAGTATCATCGATACCCATTTGTCGAATCATGACCATAGCAATATCCCTTTATTTTGTTACAAAGCACCCACCTCATCGATAACAGGTCTTTATTTGCTGCAAATGAGTCCGTAAAATATCGGCAAACTGATTAGATTGGATTTACCATGTCAAAATTATCGCTGCAAGAGCAAATGCTTAAAGCTGGCTTAGTGAATGAAAAAAAACTAAAAAAAGCCAAAAAAGGATCGAAAAAGTCTCGCACTCAGGCGAAAGAAGTTAAGGCTGCTGTTGAAGAGCAAAAGCGCCAACAGCAAGAACGAGACAAAGAGTTGGTTGCACAACAAAAACAAGAGCGCCTAAGCAAAGAAGTCCAAGCTCAGGTTAAACAGCTGATTGAGATGAACAAGATTGATCTTAAAGATGGAGACATCAAATACAATTTTACCGATGGAACCTTAGTTAAATCTCTCTACGTTGAAACCTTAGTCCGTGACCAACTCGCTAAGGGCATTCTTGCCATCGCACGCTATAACGAGAGTTATGCTGTGATCCCAAGCAGTGTCGCAAACAAGATCGCACAACGTGATGAAGAAAGCATCATCGATCAAAAAGCACCTGAAACAGACGCTATCGATGAAGATGACCCGTATGCAGACTTCGTTGTACCAGATGATCTCATGTGGTAGTTGCAACGAACTAATCACACCTAGGGCTCGAATTCGAGCCCTTTTTTGTGCCCGCTGATCACTAAACCTCACCCAGCGTGTTCGAAACCTCGAAACAAATTTACACAATCAAACGCTAAATTAGTATTGACTAATTTAGCCTATTAACTCATCATACCAGAATATTAGGAGGTGCTAATTTTAATTATGCCCCTCGTTCACTCCCATCGGTATAAATAGAGGTGACTATCAGTGGAGCTTTTCATTCCTTGGCATGCGCTGTTTGGCGGCATGTTACTTGGCCTATCGGCAGGGCTTCTAATGCTGTTTAGTGGCAAGGTGGCTGGTATCAGTGGTGCGATTGGTGGTTTGTTAAATCCACCTAAGCATGAATCAAGTTGGAGAGCGGCATTTCTTACTGGAATGATCTTAAGTGCCGTGATTGTGGCACCCTTCGGTTTCGCACTGCCTGATGTCAGCGACAATAACCTCCTAATCGTTGTTCTCGCAGGTTTATTGGTGGGCTTTGGTACACGTTTAGGTAACGGCTGTACTAGTGGTCACGGCATCATCGGTATGGGTCGATTTTCTAAACGTTCCATCGCTGCAACGCTGACGTTCATGGCCGCTGCAATTGTTGTCGTTTTCATTCGTCGAACGCTGGGGGTACTCTAAATGTCAATGTCGAAATCTAAGAAGATCCGCATTACGGTTGGCATGATTTCTGGGCTTCTTTTTGGCGCAGGAATGACTATTTCAGGCATGGTGGACCCTAAAGTGGTAATAGCATTTTTAGATCTTACTGGTAACTGGGATCCTGCACTGGCTTTTGTTATGGGGGGTGCATTGGCGGTATTCGTCCCATTTTATCACCTTCTGATCAAGCCAAGAAAAACAGCCATTAGCGGTGACGAATTCAAATGGACGACGAATACCAAGGTGGATGGAACCCTGCTGTCTGGCGCTGCGATATTTGGTGTTGGCTGGGGGTTAGTTGGTATCTGTCCGGGGCCTGCCGTGGCCAGCATGAGTGGTGGCAGCAACGTCATTTTAGCGTTCATACTGAGTATGCTCGTCGGCATGGTCCACGCAAGCCAATACCTTGCGGGTCGCTTTCCACTCCCCTTCGTTGGGTACAGAAAAAACCCGACGCCATTGACTACCTCTAACACTGGTGTGACTGCACAAGTCAATGCCCGCTAAAATTCAAAGGGCTAAGTATTTGATACTTAGCCCTTATAGTTTCTTATTCTGCCAGTAGCGCTGGCCAATTACGGTCCCCTTTGGCAATATTGCCCGGTATGTCCTCTAGCCAATCCGCTTGTACAGACTTGCTGTAGTTTAAGTAGAGTTTCCCATCGTGGATATGCCACGCCTGTGGATCTATTTTGGCAGTATATCCTTTACTGACAGCCCAAGCGCAGTAACCACCATATTGCGGCGCATATTTATCTGGGTTTGCCTTAAATGCCTCAAGGTTTTGTTGTGATGAAAACTTCCAGTCTGCACCTTGCCACTCATAAACAAAGTCACTATCCCCTTTCGTCGCCTTACCGACGGTAAAGTAGGCTACTGGGTCATATCCTTTTATCGCATTACCAAAAAAATCATTGTAAACAGGATCTAACGCCAGCGCTGGTTTGGCAAACACCATAGCCAACACAAACAGCCCCCAAATGCGTGGTATCGATATCATTTGCACTCTCCGTGTTTTAAACGTCTTAATAGAAGGATACGTAAAACGTTAAGAAAATTTCACGTCGACTAAGCCTAGACGAAAAACATCCCCACCTACCAATCGTGAACCTCACCTTCCCAAGTGAAAAATGTGCCCGATTGAGCAAATGAGACCTTATCGGCCAAAGCGAGAATGCCAGCAGCGCTCTGCTCGACACTGATATCAGCCTCTTCCCCACCCATATCTGTTTTTACCCACCCAGGATGGACTGGGCATACCGTGATTCGCTTATCTCGCAACTCAATTGCAAGCACTTGCATCACCTTATTCACCGCCGCTTTTGAGCTTCGATAAGCATACATGCCAGTACTTTCACGATTAAGTGAACCCATTTGACTTGAGATAGTCAGGATCCGAGGATTGTTGGATTTCTCTAGCCATGGCAGCAGGGCCTCGCTAACTAACAGTGGTGCGATGGTATTCACGGCAAATGTCTCTAACCAAGGCTGTGAGCGTACATCCTGTCGTGATTGCTGCTCGGGGCCGATCACACCCGCATTGTTTATAAGTAGATCGATGTGTTCCAGTTTGATCTTGCTGGAGAGTTCGTTAATCGATTGCTCATTCGAAACATCCAGTTCGACCAAGGTTAGGTTTTCATTTGCGCTAAGATCATGAAGCTGTTGAGATATTTGGTTCCGATACGTTGCAACGACGCAATTGCCAGCACGCAAAAATTGTTTGGTTAACTCAAGACCAATCCCACGACTCGCACCTGTGATAAATATGGTTTCCTTGCCCACGATAGATATTTCCCTTCAGCAAATTAAAGTAAAAAGCACACCAGCAAACTGACCGCACCAGAAAGGTATAGTTTAACACCTAAATTGCCATTGATACCTTGTAACAAATGATCAGTTTCTGGCTCTTCAGCCATTGACGCAGCAACCTTAGTGGCCTTGGAAGCGCTATATTTCATGTGTCGCTGGTTACTTGGTGAAGAGACCATTAGCAAAGTAGCGAGTGACCACTGAAGCACTAAAGAGTAGAAGAAATAGTCACTAACAAAATTAAGCTCCGGCAATCCAATAAAGATACTGCTCAAATGGAGTCCGAGTATTAGGACGCCCTGAGTAATGACAATAAACGCAAGTAAACCGAGCATGTTTACCCCTTAGTAACGTAACAAGGTGCATATCATACGCTAAGTTAGTCTAGATATTTTAGAGTTGCTTCAAGGATATGAGTGTAGAAACCAAACGATCTTGTACGGCCAAGCATCATTGCAACACTTGGCCTATCTGGTTGGCGGCTAGGCTTTCTTCACAAATGCGGCGGTAACCATCATTTCACCCGCACCATCGACTTTGCAGTCTAGTTGATGGTCTTTTCCATCTTTGATGCGACGAATCACTGCTTTGGTGCCAATCTTGATCACCATTGAACTGCCCTTCACTTTCAGATCCTTAGCAACCGTCACTTTATCGCCTTCAGCCAGCAGGGTGCCATTTGCGTCTTTGACCGTAATTGCATCGTCCTGAACTTCATTTGGGTTCCATTCATAGGCGCACTCAGGGCAGACCAAATTGTCTTGATCTGGGTAAACGTATTCTGAACTGCAGTTTGGGCAAGGAGGGAAAGACATAATGATCACTTCTGTGTTTTCGAAATCAGGAGGCGCATGATAAACCCTCTAAAGTTGTTTTGCCATCACCTATCAATTGTTATCTTTTACTTCCAACCTTTTCTCTAGCCATAGTGAACTGATGTATTCACCGTTCTTTTTGGCATATTGGTCGAAAACACCCACTTTTCGAAAACCGAAGGATTGGTGCAATCGAACAGAAGCCTCATTAGGGAGTGCAATGGCTGACAGCACCCGATGTAAACCAGATTGTGCAAGAGCCTCAAATAGTGCGGTGTAAAGCTTCTTTCCTACCCCCTTACCTACCGCATGAGGGGACAGATAGACACTCACTTCAGCAGTATCATCAAATGCCTCTAATGGTCGGTAAGGCTGAGAGCAAGCAAACCCCAAAATCTCCTGTTCATCTTCCATCACAAATATCTGATATCTGCTTTGAGGAGAGAAATGGGCAAACCAATCGGTTCGGTTACTCACACTCAGAGGCTGAGTTTCAAAACGTGCGTTGGTGTGCTCTATGTAGTAATTGAAGATTTTGGTGATACCTTCAATGTCCCCTAATCTGCCAAACCGAATGTCCATCACTTTGTTTTCCCTTCAATCCAAACAAATCGCCGATAGCCACAAATAGATTACTTAAAGGCGTCACCCAGTCCAAGTGAGATTGAGCTCTTTTTGCACTCTGCATCTTGGGGCTTACAGAAAATACTGTATTCACCTTGCGATTCCTGACATAACTTGGCAGTTTTATAACGAGCGATTTCTTCCGTTACACCCACTTCGATATGGGTTTCATTAAAAGGAGTCAAAGAACAAACGTAAACCTCTCCTTCACAGCTTAGATTGAGCTTGATATCCGCCTTCGCAGCCCATGGCGCACTTACAACCAATACTGCAACTAATACCCATAATTTTCTCATTTGCGTCCCTCCAATTTATTTTCCATCACTTGTTCGAGATAGCGCTCAACGGCATTACTCCAACGACTTAACTGTTCGTAAAACACATTGTGACCAGAGACACCCTGACCGAAGGAGTAAAACTTAAAATCGACGTTACCACCGGCATCCGTATACGCTTTAACCATGTTTTGAATAGTCTGGTCAGCGTAATAAGGATCGTTTCGTCCATAGATAAATAACGTTGGTGTTTTGAGAGACTTGGCAATCATTGACAATATGGACTCGTTGGGCGACACATTTTGGTATTTGCATACATCACCTACCCAGCCACCAGAGAAGTTAATCACACCAACAAACTTTTCGGGCTGCCTTGCTGCATGAACGAGCGATAGTATCCCGCCCCTAGAGTTACCCGATAAAACAAGATTACTCTTATCGACCCAAGGCTGGCCGACTAAGTACTGGTATGTGGCATCTAGTGATTTGTCGGCATAGTTAATACCTTTCTCTATCCCTTCAGGAGAGCAGGTATAACCTTCTTCATACTGACCTTGAGAGTTTCCTCTGCCTCGTCGCATAGGCGCAATCAATGCAATATTGCGCTGGTTAAGATAGTCACCAAACACCCAAGGGTTAACCGTGTAGTCTAACGGAATTGCATTTGGCCCAGTTGAGCCATGACTGAATATGACGGTAGGGAATGGCCCGTCCCCAGTAGGCTTAAACACTCGAGCTTCAAGCAGAATTTGTCCATCATCTTCTTGCAAGGGAATTTTGACGATATCACCATAGTTATTGGCGATAGCACTGGTAGACGCTACACAAACAGAGACGAGTAACGGTGGAAGGATCTTCATAACACCTTGCTCAATTTAGGAATTTGCGCCCATATTAAACAACTGAGCGCATATTATCTCCGAGCCACTAGTTAAAATTCGACCTAGTTAAAACAATCAGCAAGTTATCGACCACCAGCCACGTCGATAAAGGTGCCCGTGACATAAGATGCATCATCCGACAGCAGCCATGCAATCGCCTGTGCCGCCTCTTCTGCGCTGCCACCTCTCTGCATTGGTATGTTGGGAGCAAGGCGATCTACCCGGTTAGGTTCCCCACCATCTGCATGCATTTCAGTGTAGATAAAGCCTGGACGCACCGCATTGACACGAATACCTTCTGATGCAAGCTCTAATGATAGCCCTTTAGTAAGGGTATCCATGGCACCCTTTGACGCTGCATAATCTACATACTCAAATGGTGCGCCAATCCGAGAAGCCGCAGAAGAGACATTCACTATTGCTCCACTAGCATCTTGCTGGTTGATAAAGGCTTTTGAGCAGAGAAAACAACTGCCGACGTTAGACGCCATGATTTGATTAAAACGGGCATAGTCAATCTCTTTAAGCGGAGATTGGGTGGACAAGATCCCAGCATTGTTCACTAGATGAGTGACTCGCCCATACCGCTTAGATACTGCACTAAACAATTGCGAGACTTCCTCTTCGATGGAAACGTCCGCCTGAAAATGAAATGCTTCGCCGCCCTGGTCAAGGATATCTTGCACCACTTGCTCTGCACGAGTTTGGTTACTGAGGTAATTGACACACACAGCATACCCCTGCGTTGCCAGCAGCTTTGATGTCGCTGCGCCTATTCCGCGGCTACCACCCGTCACAATAGCAACTTTATCCATCTGAAATTCCTTATTCTTTTAGTGAGAGCTATTCATTAAAAAGCGGCCCTATATTAAGAACCTAACAAGCCCCGTGTAATCGCAACACGATTCTCCTTAATGTACTCAATATCATTGAGATAAGCGATTAAGTGACCCTGCTCTATATCTTGTGCAAACTGTTGATTGTCTTGAGCGGCTTGCTGGCGCATAAAATCAACTAAGGCTTGAAGGCGTTCAATCATGGCTGCCGCAAGTTGCTGACGCATCGATGTTGAGGCATCGTAACTGTCACAAAACAGCTTGGCACGAGCAATTTGGTCGTCAAGACTGCCTAGCTTATCGTTTGGGTCTGTTTTAAATGGTGACCAGCAGTAGATAGAATACGCAAGATCCCAAATTCTTGGCCCAGGGTGTGCGGTATCAAAGTCAAACACACCCGTCACTTCGTTGCCCTTTAATGCCACGTTATAAGGCGTAAAATCGCCGTGGCATATCACCTCAACGGGTGTTCTAACCTCTAACATCCAATCCATTTGCTCAATGTCATTCTGGTGAATAAAAGAGACCGTTGCATCGTGAAGGCTACGCAGAAGCTTGGCTGAAGAGATAATCGCTTGATCCGATGCAATAGCTCCTCGAAGTGGGTAGTTGTAACAGTCACCCTCGACATAAGAGAGCTTCTCATAAGGTCCATCAATGCCTAAAAACTGGGGGGATTGTAAAAAGTTTTGGGAGTGTAGGTGTTCAAGGACTCGATGAATTGTCGGGCTAAACCGCTGTGCTTTACGATAAATAACGTCTCCCTTGCGATATATTGCCGCTTCTCTTCCGCCAGAAAGTTCTTCCATAATTCTCCTAGTTGATTGTAAAAATTGGGCGCTAATTTATAGCACCCAATAATGTATTACTTGCAAAATGTATCCAAGTAGAGCGCCTCTACTTTATCTCTGGCCCACTGCGTACGACGCAAAAACTTCAGAGAAGATTTGATTGATGGATTGTTGTAAAAACAGTTGATCTGAATTTCAGCATCCAAGCCTTCCCATCCATAATGCTCCTGCAATCGCACCAACATCATTTCAAGCGTTACCCCATGCAGCGGGTTATTTGGTTGTTCTTGGCTCATCACAAAGTCCAGTTAGCCTCAATTAATGCGCCATACTACCTGAACTCCCACTAAAACACCTCATCACTTAGCTATTAACAGCTTCAATTTTGTTCCCATCAAGATCACGGACAAAAGCGGCGTAGTATGTTTCACCATATTCAGGCCGAAGCCCAGGCTTGCCTTCGCAAGTTGCACCATGGTTCAGGGCCACTTGGTAGAACTTATCAACCGCTTGCCTATCCGGCGCATTAAAAGCGATATGCACGCCATTACCTGCCGTTGGCCGCCCTTCTGTTGGCAAGCCAACCCAAAATTCGAACTGTTCACCATAGGCGATGGCAACACCTTCAATGCTATGGGTGCGCTTTATCGACAAAGTTTCTAATACGGCATCATAGAATGTGGCTGCTAAACCAACATCTTCTGTTCCCAAAGAAATATGATTTAAGATCATGAACCTACTCCATACCATCACTATCTGGCTAGAATATTCACCATCACTGCACTTTGACAAACCACTCAGAAAAATTTGAGAGTGATATCTAATCGGCCTTTAGTTTCACCGCAGTACCAAATGCCATAATTTCCGACGAGCCGTCCATGATTGCGCTGGTGGTAAATCGAATACCGACTATCGCATCTGCACCAAGATCATTAGCGTCGGAAACCAAACGTTGAATCGCCGTATTACGCGCTTCGGTCAACATCTCGGTATATCCCTTAAGTTCACCACCAACGATCCCTTTGAGACCTGCCATAATATCTCGGCCAATGTGTTTAGACTGCACGACGTTACCCGTCACTACGCCTAATACTGCTTCAATCTCACGGTTTGGTACATATTCTGTCGTTGTAAAAATCATTTATACCTCAGTGATTTGTTTTGATATATCAATTATCAATTCCTTTCGGGCCCAGCAGCTTTATATTGTGGTATGCCATCAGCGATAAGCTCCCAAGAAGCCTTGGAATCGACATAGATATGTCGACTTAGCGTCACCTCTGGGTCGCCATTGACGCACCCTAATGTCACACCGTGAACATTGCCGTCAAACACGCCAACTAAGGTCGACCCGCATATCGAGCAAAACTGTAAGCCAAATCCATGCTTCCCTACATAGGAGGTCAGCTTCTCTTCGCCAGTTACCCACTCGAATTCATCATCTTTGACCAAAGCATAAGCCGATGCCTGCGAACTAAATGCTTTACGACATCGTGAACAGTGACATGAGCGAGCATCATGAAGCTTGCCTGAGATCTTGTACGACACAGTGCCACAAAAGCACTCTCCAGTAATATCCATAATGCCCTCCCTTAATATTCAACTTACCTTTGGCATCAAGCCTAATCCATCTTAGTCACTTAAGATAAGCTCTGATGGGCTCGATCAGTGACCGATAAATGACCTCACATTATTAGCCACCAGCCGTCGCTACACGCCGCTTCTTGAGCCATTTCACCAAGCCAACTGCGGCAACCGTCAATAAAGCAAACCAATACAGTGTCGCCGACATGCTTTTGACCACCGTAAACCAAGAGGTCATCTCAACCAAATTCGCCGAAAGATCTGGGTAGCTCTGTAACATGGCATATATGCCAATATTTTCTAGGTAATCAAAAAGCGCCGAGAGTAGAGGTAAGGCTGACAGCCACAACCATCCATTACTTTGAAGTTGTGACTTATTTGCTACCCAATGAAATAGTAGGTAGTAACATACCGCAAATAGTGCTGGGTATAGAGTATCAAGCATAAGATGACGATAGTAAAAGGCTCGCCCCTCCTCTCCCAATCCATTCAATAGCGCCACCGCCATTTCATAGTTATAACCTGTGGGTGACATATCAAATATTTCCAAGCCAGATGCATAAGACATTAACTTAGGAATGGAATAGATAAGCATGAGCGAAAAAACAGCATTGGTCACAAAGAATAACACCAACACTAGCTTGCCTGACGGTTGATGAGCACGGGGAAACATCATAAGAAATCCTTAGTTTAAACATCCATATTTGACGAGTTGTCCCGCTCTTTTTAGTGAATGTATTTTGAAATAGGAGCTAACCTCATTCTACGTCAGTACTGAATGCAATTTTCGAATCTAAACTGAGAATTGGAATATAAATATGCTGATTGTGTGGTGAGAAGGTAACAGTGTTAGCTAACTCATACTGTTATAACTAGCAATTGCGAGCAGAACTAAGGCGATGATTACTCCCCCGACAACAGCCACTTTCGTTTTATCTGCCTCGGTTTTTTCACCCGAAGGGAACCGACCAAGAGTCAAAGACTTACACGTGACGTACCCGACGCCATAAGCAATAAAATCAATAATAAAAAACTGTACTGTAATCCTAACAAACCACGCAATGCCTTTTAGCACTGCATTAAATAACTCATCCATCAAATACTCTCGACTATTTAATTTCTTACCATACTTCCCTCAAGTTAAACCCAGTTGAGAGAAGTAATTATTTTTCTCGATTGGCCCTGGAATTTATAAACCACTGTTCAATGATTAATTGCATTTACTTTTTTCCATAGCCTGAGAGAGCTGTAATTCTCTTAAATACAGATAAAGCGGTAGCCCACATGAAACCCCAACAGTCAACGTGCCAAGAATAGCAAAATAACGCCACCTGACTTGATGACGATTGCCATCAACAATAATAAACCCAATTAATGCTGCCGCCGCAACTAAAATATCCAACCACGCTAGGGTACTGATTGGATTAGCAATCGCATCTTGTATTAATCGCCAGCCATCCAATCCATTCGTCGCTAGCCAAGGTACGAGCGCACCGTAAGGTAGTATCACACCAAGGATTGTTAATGCTAGGTAGAATTTCGTCATAAGTTTAAACTACCTCGAGACTATCGTATCTATTGAGAAATTCAACGGACTTCACCTTCCAGTGACATGTGCAAGACGCTGTTCTAGATCTTCAGCAGTACAGTAGCCTTGAGCTAGCGAGTACGCCTGATGGTTTTCGTCGACATAAAACAGTGCTGGAAAACCCCTTACCTGCAGTTGATGGGCAATATATAAATGCTGCTGAAATCGTGTTTCTGTCTCTTTGCTTTTAAGCGATTGATCAAAGGTCGTAGCATCGAGTCCAAAAGATGTAGCGCAGCCAATCAAAACTTCATCCAATGACGGATTTTTAGCTTGTTGGTAATAAGCAGCTTGGATTGCCTTAGCCATTTTTACTGAACTATTTTCTTCAAGAGATTCAGCTGCTATCACGGCTCGGCAAGCTTGGTAAGTGGATCTATACGGAGTGTTTACTCGCCAATAATCATGATTAAAGGTGACGCCGGCTCTAGATTCTATGTCATGCCAATACGATGCAATGGTTTGTTTAAGGCTTTCGTCCATTGGTTGGTCGGTATCTGGCGCTAATCCTCCCATAATCCAATCAATTTGAGCGGTTGGGTGCTGTGCAATTAGCTTATCTAACTCGGGTTGAAATCCATAACACCAGCCACACATAGGGTCCATCACGTAAACAAATCTCATCTTTGCTCCTAACTTACCAGTTGGTATTCAATTACATACAACTCGTCAGTGTTTGGGTATATTTCTCGAATTACCAGCTGTAGTTGCTCTAAGGTCATGTTTTCTTGGGTGGCATGAAAATCAGATAATTGTTCAAACAGAACGGGGGTAACAGAGACGATCTGCAAAGCGCAAAACCATCTCCCATCTTCAAATGCCGATACCTGAACGACCGAACCGGGTGCATAGTCCTTTTCAGCTGCATCTCGAATGGTAATCGTCTTTTTTCCTGACAAAATGTCACTCTCAAAGCGCTCAAAAAAGGTCATTTCAGTCAAACTCATATCAGCTCCAAACTCACTTACTTGTATTATGTGGGACGGTTTTCAATCGTCGTTTAATGCTTACTATCAAGCTTTAATAACATTGTGGTCGACCCAGAAAAGCCCAGCAGCCATTTTAAATATGGGAAATGTTCCACCTTGGTCGCAACGAATCCTTTGGTTTCGTAAAGCCTTTTGGCTCTTGGGTTACTGTCAATCACATCAAGCCGGACAGATTGATATCCTTCTTGCGTGGCGTAGGCAATAATCGCATCGAGCAACAACGAACCTATTCCGGCTCCTCGGCTGTCACTTTCAACCGCAATACCATCCATAACCAACTGATTTTTACTTGCCGCTCTTTCATACAAGCCAAAAATAGCGCATGCCCTTAACCCACTCCACAAACCAAGGTGATTAATCAGACCCTGCGCATCGATTCCACCCGTCAGTGAGCCTGACGTAACATTAAAACCCGCTAACCCTACTATTCGACCATCTTTAATGGCAACAAAGGAGAAGTCCGGTTGAAAACTTTTTGCAAGTATTTCAATACGCTGAGCTCTACTAGGGATCGCGAGCAGAAATTTGCGTCCAAAGGCCTCTTCGTAGAGCTGAGCCACTTTTATTGCGTGTACTCTGCTCCAACCTTGTTCAATAGATATATCCTTCATAAAAGCCACCTACTCACTGTCAATCATGCAGTTCATCTAAGTAAAGCGAAACCCATCAGGGTAGGAATGGAATCCATCAAAGTCCCCTTTACTCAACGCAACGTTATGCGCCCTTGCAATGGCGTAAACCATACTTTGATGAAACATGAAATTAGGAATGATATATCGAAAGATATAGCTGCTTTGAGGTAAGTTAACCTGATTAAAACCGGCTTTGTCTGAAAGGGTTATGCTGTCGTCTAACTCATCAATTTTTGGAAGGCTTTTTAACTGGAGTTGGATTTCAGCCAGCATGGCTTGAATCGACGACTTGTCTAGGGTGGAAGGTTCAACCAATTCAACACTTTTCCCAACTAGCGGGTAATAACCTCGAATCAGAAAATTCGCCGCAACTTGTGCCTGCACACCCAATGGGAACATCCCTTCAACGAGAGTTTCCCCAAATAGGTCTACAGGTACTTTTTCAATAACGGTAGATAGTTGGTCAAGATAACCGATAAATAGTGACTGAATTGAACTGTCCATCACATCTCCATGTGTTACACCGACAATGAAGTGTCAGTGTAACCATGTGAGTGAGATTAATACAAACTAACGTTTATTCAATTACCTGAGTGTACCTAAAGTGCAACAACTGCCTCTATCTCAATCTGAAGGTCCGGGTGTATTAGCCTAGAAACTTCGGTGGAAAGGCCGAAAGATATCCTTTACGCACCGGTTTCAGCGTACATACGTTAGCCATAACCACGAAAAACAAGCTACAGATGTTCGCCCAAAAAATTCAACAAATCGCCAACAAACAGAGCTATTACCTGTAAGAATAAACTTGATAGTGTTAGTCACCAATTTGATGAATCATGCAGAATTTTGCTTTTAAAGTAATAGCTCTAACCCTATGATTGCGCCTCACAAATAATATCAGTTCAGCGAACATCTCAATGAAGAACAATAAAAAGCTTTTATCACTAGCAGTGACCATCGGCCTGACATGCGCCTCTCAACACGTTAACGCAGCAGGATTTCAGCTCGCTGAATACTCAGCGACGGGTCTAGGGAGAGCCTATGCCGGAGAAGCGGCGATAGCAGACAATGCAAGCGCACAATGGCGCAACCCAGCCATGCTTATGTATTTGGAAGGCACGCAGATTTCGACAGGTGCTATCTACGTAAACCCAAATATAGATATCTCTGGCCAAGTTGATCATCAAACTCTCGGTAAGACCACAACCGCGAACGCTAATGATTTTGCTGATGATGCGGTCATCCCTAATCTTTACATCTCGCACCGATATTCAGACAAATTGGCAGTCGGTTTTGCGCTGAGCACCAATTACGGCATGAAAACTGACCTTGGCACTGACTTTGCGGCATCTCACTTTGGCAATGAAGCGAGTATTACCACAATGGAAGCTAACCTCAACTTGGCCTACCAAGTGTCTCAGCAGTTAAGCCTTGGTGGTGGCCTTCGTTACGTCACTGGTGAAGGAAACTTTGGTGCAACGGCACCGGCCACAAACATTGTCGGCCAACACCCGACTACCGGAGCACCTATCTCCGTACCACAAGGCACCACCTTGAAATACATGGAAGGCGATGACACCTCTTGGGGATGGCAAGTCGGTGCAGCTTGGCAGATCAACGACGACAATCGTCTTGGCTTTGCCTACAAATCTGAAGTAATGATGGACTTCAAAGGCTTTGCCAAAGGATTAACCTACGGCGACCATAAACCAGGCAAACTCTCTATCGCTCTACCAGCGACTGCCGAAATTGCGAGTTTCCATCAGCTAAATGAACAACTTGCCGTTCATGCCAGTGTAAACTGGACCGACTGGAGCTCCTTTAAAGAACTGCGAGCGGAGTTTGATGATGGCAGCTCTGACCTTATTAAGTCTGAAAATTGGAAAGACAACTATCGCTTTGCCGTGGGTGCGACTTATCAAATAGACCCAGCAATTGCCTTACGTTCTGGTATTGCCTACGACACCTCTGCGGTGTCTGATGCAAACCGAACAGCCACAATCCCAGAGACTGACCGTACATGGTTAAGCGTGGGTGCAACCTACCAAGCAAGTAAATCACTTTTGCTTGATTTAGGTGCAACGTACATTATCGCAAAAGATGCCTCTGTTAATGAGCCTCGTGATGCCTCGGACCAAACTGCGGCGGCTATTGGTGGCGCCTTTACAGGTGAGGTATCAGGTAGCGTATGGTTGATTGGATTGCAAGCTAACTACACTTTCTAACTCGGTAACTACTATCGATGAAACAAAGGCTTGGCACTATCCAAGCCTTCTTTATCCTATTGATGCAAAGATAACTTGGGCCCGCAGCCAGCAGGATAACATTTCTCTACTCTCCCCCGTTGGCCAAGATCTTTTACTTAAACCGTTACGAATCAACTAATATGAAAAGGTTCATCATTCATTTCAAGCAATTCCAGCACAAAGGGCTGTTGTTTCAATATCGAGGATAAGCCACCAACATGAGCACTTTGATTAACGCAAACTTTGACCAACGAGTAGTCATTCTTCCCAACGACTACCAATGGGTAGATTCACCAATGCCTGGCGTACAACGTATGATGTTGGATCGCATCGGTGATGAAGTTGCCCGAGCCACCTCGATTGTAAAATACCAACCAAACAGCCGCTTTTCAGAACACCTCCATACTGGTGGTGAAGAATTTTTTGTACTAGATGGGGTATTTTCAGATGAACACGGTGACTATCCCAAGGGGACTTATGTACGAAACCCCATTGGCACATCTCATACCCCAAAGATCGGTAAAGAAGGCGCAACCATACTGGTGAAACTGCAACAGTTTGATCAAGATGATAACGAACAAAAAGTCATCAACACCCTAGAACAACCATTGCAGGAGGGTGTCGCTAAGGGGCTCGAAGTCATGCCACTGCACTCCTTCCAAACTGAACAAGTTGCCCTCGTCAAATGGGCCCCCAATACTCAATTTCATGCCCATAAGCATTGGGGAGGCGAGGAGATATTTGTGCTCGAAGGATCTTTTCATGACGAACATGGTCAATACCCAGCCGGCAGTTGGATCCGTAGCCCTCATTTAAGCCAACATACCCCATTTACCAAGCAAGATGGGGCGTTGATATTGGTAAAAGTTGGACATTTGTAGGCTCGACTGTTCTACGATTCAATCTCGATACGTCGATCTTTATAGTAAAACTCTCGGTCGTGCTCACCTATCTCTCGCAAGACACGGCACGGATTACCTACCGCTACCACATTTGCCGGAATATCTTTCGTCACAACACTGCCAGCTCCAATCACTGAGTTGTCCCCAATGCTAACCCCCGGCAGGATAACTGAGTTTGCACCCACCCATACATTATTGCCTATCGTCACAGGAATATTGAATTGAGCAACACGCTTTCTCAAGCTCGGGTCAATCGGATGCCCTGCGGTTGCTATGGTCACGTTAGGGCCAATCATCACATAGTCACCAATATAAATGTGATTGTCATCAACCAAGGTTAAGTTAAAGTTCGCATACACATTTTTGCCTAGATGAGTGTGTATTCCCCAATTGGCTTGCAAGGGTGGTTCGATGTAGCAATCATCACCAACTTCTGCAAAGATCTGGTTCATTAACTCTTTGCGTTTGACGGTTTCTGACGGGCGTGAGTGGTTAAAGTCGTATAAAACTTCCAAACACTGTTGCTGTTTAGCAAATAGCGCTTCATCCTCACAGAAGTAAACTTTTTGACTATGCATTTGTTCTTTAAAACCCATCACTTCCCTCCTCAATTATATTCCCGAGCTGATATCGCTGCATTTACTAGGAATTGCGTACCTTGCGTTCTAGTTCAACTAAGGTTTCCATCTGGACCTGTGTCTGGATCATGTAGTCATTTCGAGACACTCTTAGATCCCTAGTGATTGATGACAGACTCAAACTGGGACTTCGACGCATAACCATAGCTGCGATGGTTTGCCCGGTGCGACCAACCCCTGCCCGACAATGTATCACAGGCAGCAACTTATCTGGGTCCGTCACGGCTCGACTTCCTCGCTGGAAATAAAACTCTTTCTTTTCTTCGACAATGGAATCTATCAATGTCACTAAGTTCATCGTAACAGCAGCAGGAATCGTATGATGATCTGGCCAATTGTGTACGTGCACAACAGGCACACTGACTGTTGCTTGATACCCGACGATGTTGAGCTGATAAATCTTAGCCTCTATTGATTCCCCTAAATCAACAACGTCGAGTAACTCTGAATGCGTAGTAATTCCACCATAGCTCGCAGATTGTGAAAAGTACTCAGGCAGTTGACCTCGATCCATATCTTGATAACTGGCCAGAACAACTAAAACAGGTGTCCTGTTGTCGACGATAAGTTGCAACTGCGCTTCAATTTGGTGGGGGAATGGGTATTGGGTTGCTATGGCGACATTTTTGCCATCAACCATGATGTAATTGGCGTTTAAGTCCTGACGAACACTCGTGTTCAAACTGAAGGTGAGGTTAAATCGGTCACGTTTAGGGTTAAAAGGAATACGTCGAGCGGCTCCTTTTATTCCCATTAGCAGCTGCGCTGTTGAAGGGATATCGTCTTGCATAGTTCACTCAATAGAAATACGTTCCAGCCCAATTCTACTTCACCTTAGTAACAATGCATAATCCCTAGCGTTCAACGCCTAGTAGAGGACTTAACTGAGGTTTACACGCACAAAGTGGGGGTTATCAACACAAACCTCCAGTACAGAAATTTTATCCAGTACCACAAGTGTTTGTTGCTCATCTGTTTGGAGCAAAATGCATTCTTGCTTATCGTCATTGCGAGCAGTATCAAGTGCCGTGCCCATCACAACGCCACCTGATTTCAAGGAGAGTTTAACTGGATAACGATGCATACAGGCTATCTCGACGTAATCGTATTTTTCGCAGCTGATCATGAATTTTCCTTGCTAGAGGTTGTTTTTTGCATGTGTGCTAGTTTAGGTATTTTTGCCAATGTTGCTGAGCTTTCAAGACCACTCGGTAGTCTTCGTAGTCACATGAGCTGTATAGCTTTTTAGCTGCGAGGTTATCCTCACCGACTTCTAGTGTTATTTTCAAATAGTCGTGTTCGCGACAATACCGTTCTATACCATCGAGTTGCGCCTTTCCAACACCTTTACCACGAAAGTTATCCAACACCATAAAGTCATGGATATTCATCACTCTTTGCGCTCGATACGTTGAGAACGACTCAAAGCAAACCGCAAAACCTGCAGGCTTGCTGTCTACAGAACTGACAAATCCATGAAAATAAGGCAATGCAAATAGCTGGTTAACTACATTGGAGTCTACCTCTAGAGTTGAGCCAGCTACATAGTCACTGAACAGTCCCTCAAAAATCTGCTGTTCCTCAGCATTTCCTGTGTCGATCCGCTTAATTGAAATTTCCATGTTCGCCCTATAGTAAAGTATGTTGGTTCAGTCACTTGAAGCCTCTAGCAAACTAAGCTGGCTTGTGTGAATACATTAACTATACCGAACTAAGTTTTCTATAGGTTGGCAGCTTCTTTTACTACTAAAAGGCCAGGCAAAAGAGTCGAAGGTTAAAAGCGTGAAACCGCGAGTTAGCGCCGTATGGGATGAAAACACAGTTAAAAATTAGCTTTTGACGCCATAGTCGTTTGTTAGTTGCCCGCCCCAATGCGTGGTGCTAACATTTGTACACACACAAGAGGAATGCATTATGGACACTAGAATTCAATTTCGTGTTGACGAGGAAACCAAACGTCTAGCCCAGCAAATGGCTGAGAGCCAAGGCCGAACACTTAGTGATGCTTGCCGTGAACTCACTGAGCAACTAGCTGAACAGCAAAGAAAAGCATTATCGCATGATGCTTGGTTGACAGAACAGGTAAACCTAGCATTTGAGAAGTATGACTCAGGTAAAGCCGTTTTTATTGACCACGATACAGCAAAGTTGCGAATGGAAGAGCGTAAAGCAAGAATTCGTAACCGAGGCAACCAATGATTGTCTGGGAAGAAGAATCTCTAAATGATCGTGAGAAGATCTTTGAATTTCTATACGACTTTAACCCAGCAGCGGCCGAGAAAACTGATGACCTCATTGAGTCAAAGGTTGAGTGCTCGTTAGAGCAACCATTAATGGGAGTTCAGCGAGATGGAATACAAGGCAGGCTGCTTATCATTCCTGAAATTTCGATGATTGTCTCGTACTGGGTTGAGGGTGAGAGCATTCGTATCATGCGTGTACTCCATCAAAAGCAGAAGTTCCCGATAAGCTAACTTCCGGCGCTGGGTAACTAACGCTTTGCTAAAGTGCTGCTAACACCACGGAACCCACACCAAACCACCGTAAACACTAAAGCCAACCGAACCAAAAATGCCAAAGGTTAGCCGTCATTCTTGAGCAATTTGTTATAACACATTGTTAAACATCACCTTCTGTCAAAATTTGACGACAGTTTCTCACTGTAAGAATTCGTACCTCGTGGCTCAAGCTGTAGATAATACGATAGTGGCCAAAAATGATTTCACGGTAATTGGTATTAGGCATTTCTGGAACAAAGCGCCCCATTTCGGGCATGCTTCCAAGCAACTCCGTTTTGTCGAAAACTTCGTTAACCCATTTTTCAGCAGCAGGTGGATTGTCTAAAGATATGAATTCGGCAGCATCACCGAGCTTTTGAAGGGCTAAAGGAGACCAAACTACTTTCAATTTTTAATGCGCCCTAGCACTTGAGCACGAGCATCTTCATTTGTTACACCTAAGCCAGAAGCTAACTGAGCCTCAGCAGTTCGCATCTCTTCAAGTAACTCAATCTTCTCTTGCATAGCTTCGTATTCAGCAACATCCAAAACAACTGCAACCCCTTTGCCACGTTGCGTAATAACCAAAGGCCGACGAGTTTCATTGATTTGTTTGATGTATGAAGCTACACCTGCTCGGAACTCAGATAGCGGCTGAATGTCCTGATCGAAATGAATACGGCTCATATTGAACTCCTAATGGTACAAAATAGTGTACAAATGATAGTTCAATTCGTCATCATGAGCAAGAACAGTGCACTGTGTTATAGACATAATGCCCCCCACGAGGTGCTAGCCTCCAATATCGTGGATTAGCTTGAAGCCAGAGCCATAATTAGTGTGCAAACAGCTAAATTTGGAGGCTAGCATGAGTAACGATAGCATAATTTTCATAGGCTTAGATACGCACAAGTCATTTATTCAAGTCGCAGTTCTACAAGGTCATCGTGGTGCTAAGCCAGAGCACCTTGGAAAGATTAAGGCCAATAAGTCCGCTCTCATTAAATTAGCTCAGCAATTACAATCGAAGTTTCCCAAGGCAACCTTACACTTTGTCTACGAAGCAGGACCATGTGGATACTGGACTTACCGACTACTTACTAGCCTTGGGCACTGCTGCTATGTCGTGGCCCCTCCCTCATTCCTAAAAAGTCTGGCGACCGAATCAAAACCGACAAGCGTGATGCGGCTAAACTCGCCAAGCTTTTTAAAGCTGAAGAACTTACCCCCTATTTACGTCCCTGAAGCAGAAGATGAAGCCATTCGAGACTTATCCCGAGCTAGAGAAACTGCCATGCAGGATTTAAAGGATGCCAAGCTCCAGCTCAAAGGCTTCCTTCTACGCAATAATGTTCAAGCCACTGTGAACGACAACTGGTCTAAAAAGCATCTACGGTGGCTGACTGACCTCATCATGCCTCATCACAGCCAACAAATCGTTCACCAAGAGATGATTATTACCATCAGCGAACGAATCCAACGCCTGCAAAGACTCGACAACGAACTGCTACAGCAAGCCAAAAACTGGCGATATTATCCTGTCGTTAAGGCCATACAAGCCATGCGAGGCGTCCGTTTGTTAGTCGCACTCGGAACCGTCGCCGAACTCGGAGACTTGCGTAGGTTCGACCACCCTAGGAAGTTGATGGCCTACCTAGGGCTCGTACCAACTGAAAGCTCAAGTGGAAGCAAAACAAGGCGAGGAAGCTTAACAAAATGTGGCAATAGCCGAGCAAGGCGACTACTGATTGAAGGTGCGCAAACCTACAAGCATAAAGCCAACATCTCTGTTGAGTTACAGCGTCGGCAAGAGTGTTTACCCAAAGAAGTCATTGATATTGCTTGGCGAGCTCAGCAAAGACTCTGTCGCCGTTACCAGCGACTGCTTCAAAGAGGTAAGCATCGAAATGTCGTTGTCACGGCCATCGCCAGAGAGATGATCGCCTATATCTGGGCGATTGCTCGAGAGGTAATCATCTGCGAAGCCGACCAAAAAGCTCGCATCGCAAGGTTGCCATCATGAAAATCGAATTAGTGTTAATGCATTGGATGAAGCATCGGGTGTGGCAAAACCACCGAAGGCGTTAGGACGGCAGTAAAGCAAAAGCTTTATTGAACCACGAGCATAGACTGAAGCCAGGTGCCACGACGGAACAAGTAAGGTAGGCTCTGCTCATCAGCGATGAGTAATCCACGGATATCAGCATGAGAACCGACGAAATTACTTGCTTCATCTATGCGTTAACACTATCTCTCATAAAGACAAAGGCTCTGAAAATGTAGGGGCAGAAACTTCTACGTTTTAATTGACAGTGGGGGTCATATCAACGCCCTGCTAAGGTGCGGCTAACACCACGTAACCTGAGCACAGCCACCGTAATCACTAAACTCAACCAAACCAAAAATGCCAAAGGTTAGCCGTCACTCTTAAGCAATTTGTTACGGATCCACTTGCAACAATTGTAGCAGGTTACTACAATTGGATAAATATACACACCCATAGGACTACAAATATGCCAACTGCAAGCGTACGTATTGACCAAGACCTTTTTGACAAAGCCGCTATCATGGCGAAAGCACTTAACCGCACTACTCCAAAGCAAATTGAACACTGGGCTAAAATCGGTGAAATGATGGAAGATAACCCAGACCTACCTTATGAATTTGTAAAACAAGCGATTATTGCAAAAGCTGAAAAAGAAGCTGGCAAGTTAGAGGAATACAGTTTTGACTAAGATCACCTCTGTACTTCAAACCCCTAGCTTCAAAAAAGCAGTCAAAAAGCTGCACAAAAACCAAAAAACGGATCTTGATAACGCTATCAGAGAACTTCTGAAAGATCCGTATTTGGGCGAGCAAAAGAAAGGCGATCTATCCTTTCTTCGTGTACACAAGTTCAAGATGGTAAAACAACTTACCTTACTCGGATACAGCTACGAAGACGGTACTGTTACTTTAGAGCTAATTGCACTGGGCTCTCACGAAAATTTCTACCGGGATGTCAAAAGGTTCTACTGAGCCATAACGCCTGCTTAAGCAGCTGCCATGCACAACACCCAAACAGACCACCGTAATCACATAAGCCAATTCGAACCAAAAATGCCATAGGTTGGCAGTCCGACTTCAAGCGCTTGTTATGTGCTTAGTTTGCGTAATATACGTACAGCCCTCTCATGCTCTTTACCAACCAACCCTAAACTTTGGTGAAAACGAAACCCTGAACGTTTAATCTGAGCTACATCTAAAGCTTTTTGAGCTTCTAAACTGTCGTGATTAATTATTGCGAAAGTCGTATGCCACTTAAAATAATCCAACGGAAACGTTAATTGTTCAAAACACTCTCGTAAGACGTTTGAAGCTTCAGTGTATTCACTTTCAATTTTCTGTGTTGCCACCAAATATGGATAATCTAAATATGCTTGAGTCTGGTAAGTGTTAGATGCTTTTTCACGTTTTATAATTTCTTTGTAAGTTGAAATGCAATTATCTAATTGATTAAGTTTTTTGTAGGCTGATGCTTTTGCTAACAAAGCACGAACATCTTCAGAGGCATCTATCCTGATTTCGAAGTATTCTTCTACCAACCTAAGCGTTACATCTGGATGATTTCCACTCAAACTCAATGCTTGAATTACCAAATATTGGTACCTTTGAGTTCGTGCTCTTTTCAGCTTAGAGTAAAACGCCTTCTCTATAGCTTCATTCCAGTCTTCATTTCTGTACCAATCTTCCGATGACATAACTCCTCCTAGCACATAACGCCTACTTAAGCGGCTGCCAATGCACAACACTCAAACAGACCACCGTAATCACTAAACCCAATTCGAACCAAAAATGCCATAGGTTGGCAGTCCGACTTCAAGCACTTGTTAGTTTGCCAACCCACCCTAACCTGATGGCTGGGTGCCAAGGTGCTGATTTAAAATACAACACTTAAACCGTACGCTGTTGTAAACGGACAGCTGGCCAACTCGAACACACCGCACAAACGCACGTGGCAAAGAAGAGACAATCGCAGAGTTTTTTGACCAAACACCGGCATAAAATGGCAAAGGATACTTTCACTGTTGCCAACAACAGCACTAGTAAACTCCAAACTCGATGAACAGTGTTCCAGCAAAAAAGAAGCAGCGCCTCCGAACACCAAACGAATGAAAGCTACAGTAAACGACGAGCGAACCACAAACACCTAAATCAAAGTGCCACCGGAAAGAACGTGGCTTGGTGAAGACGAACAGGTGAACACCCGAAAAACAGAACTAAGCTCTTATTTGGACTGGCTTTTTCTAAACGCAAACTAACGCCCGCTTAACTTGCTGCCAACTGCACCGAACTCAAACAAGCCACCGTAATCACTAAACTCAAACCGAACCAAAAATGCCATAGGTTGGCAGTCCGACTTCAAGCACTTGTTAGTTTGCAAACACACCCTAAGCTAAAGGCTTGGTGCCAAGATGCTGATTTAACTTACAATACTTAAACCGTACGCTGATGTAAATGGACAGCTGACCAACTTGAACACACCGCACAAACGCACGTGGCAAGAAGAGAAAATCGCAGAATTTTGCGAGCAAACACTGTGACAAAATGGCAAAGGATACTTTCACTATTGCCAACAACAGCACTAGTAAAACCCAGACTCGATGAACAGTGTTCCAGCAAAAAAGAAACAGCGCTTTCGAACAACAAAAGAATGGTCGCTTCAGTAAACGATGAGCGAGCCACAAACACCTAAATCAAAGTGCCACCGGAAAGAACGTGGCTTGGTGAAGACGAACAGGTGAACATCCAGAACACTGAACTAAGCTCTTATTTGGATTAGCTTTTTCCAACTGCACCATACTTAAACAGACCACCATAATCACATAAGCCAAACCGAACCAAAAATGCCATAGGTTGGCAGTCAGGTTGAAGCGATTGTTAGTTTTCTGATTCGATGAAGCCTAAGATTTCTTGATACTTTTCAGCGACAATGTCTACAGAGTTGTCATCATGGTAGATGCGATACAACTTACCGCCTTCACCATCGTTTGTGTTTATGAAATATGGATCACCTGAACCCGTCAAACAACTAGCTACTGCGATGTACCCCATACTTGACACTGCTATACCTGGGTAACAGTTATCTGTTTCATCGACAATCTCTAATTCGCTGAACAGCTGAAAATCCGCTCCCAACTCTGAGATATCATGCTCATCAGGGATTTCACATGTTTTACCCGTCAATTCGTTGTCTCGAAGGAAACTTAGCCAATAATCAGGTACTTTTATCACTGTAACTCCAAATGAAAACTAACGCCTGCTTAAGCGGCTGCCAATGCACGGCACCCAAACAAACCACCGTAATCACTAAACCCAATTCGAACCAAAAATGCCATAGGTTGGCAGTCCGACTTCAAGCACTTGTTAGTTTGCCAACACACCCTAAGCTAAAGGCTGGGTGCCAAGGTGCTGATTTAAAATACAATACTTAAACCGTACGCTGATGTAAATGGACAGTTGACCAACTTGAATACACAGCTCAAACGAACTTGGGAATGAAGAGACAATCGCAGAGTTTTGCGATCAAACACTGTGATAAAATGGCAAAGGATACTTTCACTGTTGCCAACAACAGCACCAGAAAAGCCCCTACTCTACCGACACTGTTTCAGCGAAAAAGAAGCAGCGCCTCCGAACACCAAACGAATGAAAGCTACAGTAAATGACGAGCGAACCACAAACACCTAAATCAAAGTGCCACCGGAAAGAATATGGCTTGGTGAGAAAGGACAGGTGAACACCCAGAACACTGAACTAAGCTCTTATTTGAATTGGCTTTTTCTAACCGCAAACTAACGCCTTGCTAAGATGCGGCTAACTGCCACAAAACCTAAGCAAAGCCACCGTAATCACTAAACCCAACGAACTAAAAATGCCAAAGGTTAGCCGTCATTCTTGAGCAATTTGTTATGTTGCGAGACAGTGCGATGAACCTAAAGGCATAGTGACAAGGTGTTGATTTAGAATACATTACTAGACCCTGCCACTGAAGTAAAACGGACAGCTGCCCAAGTTGAACTGACTCGATTAACGCACTTGGCAATGAAGCGACATTTGAGGACGTTCCCACACCAGTTGCACTCACATGACCAAGGATACTTTCACTGAAGCTGACCACAGCGAACACGGAAATTTCGGTTTACAGGCGGGCATCCCCCCCCCCAAAGAAACAGCGTGCTTGAACACCAAAAATTTTGAAGACTGAAAGGTGAAAAGCACTGACGTAGAACTCAGTACCCTTACGACGAACCAAACTAGAAAAAATGAACTAAAACAGCCACATAACGCCTGCTTAAGCGGCTGCCAATGCACAACACTTAAACAGACCACCGTAATCACTAAACCCAATTTGAACCAAAAATGCCATAGGTTGGCAGTCCACTTGAAGCATTTGTTAGTTTGCCAGCCCACCCTAAGCTAATGGCTAGATGCCAAGATGCTGATTTAAAATACAATACTTAAACCGTGCGCTGATGTAAACGGACTGCTGACCAACTCGAACACACCGCACAAACGCACTTGGCAATGAAGCGACAATCGTAGAATTTTGCGGCCAAACACAGTGACAAAATGGCAAAGGATACTTTCACTGTTGCCAACAACAGCACAAGTAAAAACTAATCTCTATAGATAGTGTTTCAGCGAAAAAGAAACAGCGCCTCCGAACACCAAACGAATGGAAGCTACAGTAAACGACGAGCGGACTACAAACACTTGAATCAAAGTGCCACCGGAAAGAACGTGACTTGGTGAAGACGAACAGGTGAACACCCGAAAAACAGAACTAAGCTCTTATTTGGGCTGGCTTTTTCTAACCACAAACTAACGCCTGCTTAAGCGGCTGCCAATGCACGACACCTAAACAGACCGCCGTAATCACTAAAGCCAATTCGAACCAAAAATGCCATAGGTTGGCAGTCCACTTGAAGCATTTGTTAGTTTGCCAAGCCACCCAAAGCTAATGGCTGGTTACCAAGATGCTGATTTAAAATACAATACTTAAACCGTACGCTATTGTAAACGGACAGCTGACCAACTTAAACACACCGCACAAACGCACGTGGCAAAGAAGAGACAATCGCAAAATTTCACGAGCAAACACTGTGACAAAATGGCAAAGGATACTTTCACTGTTGCCAACAACAGCACCAGTAAAGCCCTACTCTACCGACACTGTTTCAGCGAAAAAGAAGCAGCGCCTCCGAACACCAAACGATTGAAAGCTACAGTAAACGACGAGCGAACCACAAACACTTAAATCAAAGTGCCACCGGAAAGAACATGGCTTGGTGAATACGAACAGGTGAACACCCGAAAAAATGAACTAAGCTCTTATTTAGATTGGCTTTTTCCAACCACAAACTAACGCCTTGCTAAGGTGCGGCTTACACCACGAAACCCAAGCAAAGCCACCATAAACACTGAAACCGACCGAACCAAAAATGCCAAGGGTTAGCCGTCACTCTTAAGCAATTTGTTATACGTTGTTTTCCTAACCTAGCACTGGTCTGAAAAAGCTACGTTCATAACTAATAATGCAGTCTACTTTATCTGCGAACTCAAAAGCTTCAATGCATGCAGGATCATTTAAAGAGTTAAGACGATATACCTCGTAAGCTGATAAGCTTTCAAATGTGAACAAAGCTAGAGCTATGTTATTCGCACCTTCTGACGGTAGGAAATAGCCGTTGTGCTGCCCACCGAATTTCTCAACAAGTGGAATCCACATCCTTGCGTACTCTTCAAACTCTTTGACCTTTTTCGGGTCAATCACATACCTTACATAGCAAGTAATCATAAGCTTAAAATCCTTCTAAGTGCCTAAATTTGTGAGAAACGTATAACGCCCGCTTAACTTGCTGCCAACTGCACCGAACTCAAACAGGCCACCGTAATCACTAACGCCAAACCGAACCAAAAATGCCACAGGTTGGCAGTCAGGTTGAAGCGATTGTTATATGCGTTCTCTAAGATGTACGCTTTGTGCTTCAACCACACGAGAACCAGCACTTGTACTCAAATTGAATTTGAGCCAACTCGACTCGAAAAAGTCATCATCTACCCTTTCTACTGAGTCTAAGGCTAAGAGTGTTGGGTTACCCTCGAAAGGGATTTCGTTGATAGCGAGAGAGTGAAATCCGCTGAATACAATTGCAACTTCTTCATATTTATCATTTTCCCAGTCTACCGGATATAGCACTCTTAATATCAACTCACTTTGTGAAGGTATTTCAATCATCGACAGCAACTCACAGTCGTGCCAATGTATATCATTGTGTCCCATCATTTCCTCATGAGCATATAACGCCCAATTAAGTTGTGAGCAACGCTGCCACATTACTAAAACACTGCACCGTAATCACCAAACAAATTGAAACCGAAAACGCCAAGCGTTGCGAATCAGCTTGAATTGCTTGTTATGCGTAATTTTTGACGTACTTTGTCATTGCTGTTTCCGAGACTGACAAACCGTCGATTCTATATTGATCTTTGAACTCTCCAACAACATTGAACCCTGCTTTTAGGTAGAGGTTTTTTGCTGGGAAATTCTCTGATAATACACAAAGATCAAGCCAGTCAATTTCAGCTTTTTCTTGGCAGAAATTTATAACAGCATCAATGAGCCTTTGACCAGACCTTGCTTCCGACAAGAAACATCTACACCCATACCTAATAGAACCCCCCTCTGGCAGGATAGTTGTCACTGTTAAAATTTAACCAGTTTTGGGCGGTAATGAGTGAACTTTGTCTCGTATCTCAGCAGAAAGAAAAGAAGCCATATTGAAGAAACTTCTGCCCCCATATTCCATGTCAGTGGCGGAAGTTGCAAAAGAAGAAGGCATCAGTACAGCAACCCTGTATCATTGGCGGAAACAACTTCGACGCTCAGGAGCCGCAGTGCCAAATAGCAACACTTCATCAGAGCAATGGTCAGCTCAAACCAAATTAGCCATTGTGGCTGAAACCTACTCAATGACAGAGAATGAACTCAGTCAATACTGTCGAGAAAAAGGGTTATATCCAGAAGAAGTACAAGGCTGGCGAAGTGAATGCATGCAAGGTTTTATGTCGAATAAAGAGCGTGAAGCTGAAGCCAAGAAACAGGCCAAAGCCGATAAGCTTGAGATTAAAGAGCTCAAAAAGGAGCTCCGACATAAGGAAAAGGCACTTGCTGAAACGGCTGCTCTACTTGTGTTGAGAAAAAAGCTGAGAGCCTTTTACGGGGAAGAACCAGAGGACGATTAACCTCTGCCGATGAAAGGCTGTATTTGGTCACTTTGATCCATGAAGCTAGGAATAACGGTTGCCGTCTAGAGCCTGCATGCGGTGAAGTGGAGATAGACTTAAGAACTTATCGCCGCTGGTATCAGCAAGGTGAGGTGCAAGAGGATAAAAGGCCGGCTTGCGAGAGACCAGAGCCTGCCAACAAGCTCACACCACTAGAGCAGATGGCCATTATCGAGGTGTGTAACCGACCTGAGTATGCAAGCTTACCACCGACTCAGATCGTCCCAACACTGCTAGATAAAGGCGAATATATTGCTTCGGAGTCAAGCTTCTATCGAGTACTAAAAGCGGAAGGTCAGCTTCATGGTCGTGGACGTCAGAAGAGCCGACAGAAACAGTCACGACCAACAAGTTATACGGCAACAGGCCCTAATCAGGTGTTTACATGGGACATTACCTACTTGCCGTCAAAGGTGCGTGGGCAACACTATTACCTGTATGTCATCGAGGACATCTACAGCCGCAAAGTCGTTGGTTATGATGTCTATGAGTGTGAATGTGGTGAGTTAGCTTCACAACTATTACAGCGCACGTTAATGCGTGAACGGTGCTTTAACCAACCACTGGTACTGCACTCTGACAATGGCGCACCAATGAAGTCGCTGACGTTCAAAGCTAAGATGGATGAGCTGGGTATTACCTCATCTTACAGCCGTCCAAGAGTTAGTGATGACAACCCTTATGTGGAATCACTGTTCCGCACGGTAAAGTACATGCCAAGTTGGCCAACAAAAGGCTTCGAAAACCTAGATATAAGCCGTGACTGGGTAGAATCCTTCGTGCGCTGGTACAACACAGAGCATAAGCACAGTAAGCTGAATTATGTAACACCAGCACAGCGACACAATGGTCAAGATGAAGAGATCTTAATGCATCGAGCGAAGGTGTTACTTGCTGCCAAGCAAAAGCACCCTGAGCGTTGGTCGAGCGGAATTAGGAACTGTGAGCCAGTTAGAGAGGTTCATCTGAACCCAGAGAGAATAGCCGCTTAATTAATGAGCGAATGATGACAACTACCTTGAAAAACGCCGGAACCCTATGAGAACGGCTTTCATCACTGTGGTGGCGAAGATCAATATGACCTTTGATATTTCCAGAAGTGTCTTTTACAACCCAAAGTTTTCTCCAACCTAAATCGCCAAACTGATGAGAAAAGCCTTGGATAAACTTATCTTTTGTTGCTTCTGGAATTGCACCTTGCTCTCTGGACATTGGCTGGAAAAGAGGAACTTCTCCATTACCATTTTCAGACAGCTGATTTTCTAGATACACAAAGAATGAATCTAAATCCGATTTTTCCGCTTCTACTACTTCCATCTAATTCTCGGTACTCCATCGATTACGCATAACGCTGAGTTAAGTTGCGCACCAACTCCCAACTAACAAAGCACACTTAACTTCAAACCAAAAATGCCGTAGGTCCGTGCGTCAGCTTGAACGACTTGTTAGTTTGCCAGCCCACCCAAAGCTACTGGCCCGATGCCAAGGTGCTGATTTAAAATACAATACTTAAACCGTGCGCTGACGTAAACGGACAGCTGACCAACTAGAACACACCGCACAAACGCACTTGGCAATGAAGCGACAATCGCAGAATTCTGCGGCCAAACACTGTGACAAAATGACAAAGGATACTTTCACTGCTGCCAACAACAGCCCCAATAAAACTCCTCTTTTACGACACTGTTCCAGAAAAAAAGAAGCAGCGCCTGCGAACACCAAAACTGGGAAAGTCGCAGTAAACAGTAAACGAACCAAAATCACCTAAATCAAAGTGCCACCGGAAAGAACGTGGCTTGGTGAGAACGAACAGGTGAACACTAAGAACACTGAACTAAGCTCTTATTTGGATTGGCTTTTTCCAACCGCAAACTAACGCCTGCTTAAGCGGCTGCCAATGCACAGCTCTCAAACAGACCACCGTTATCACTAAACCCGATTCGAACCAAAAATGCCATAGGTTGGCAGTCCGACTTCAAGCACTTGTTATGTTTGATCTATCGGTTTGAGGGAATCCATTATTGCCACTCCTACACTTCTACCAAAGCCCTCTATCGACACCGGTCCATTATAAATGAACTCGTTAGACACATTTTCTCTTAAAAACGTGTGTAATATGACCGCACTTTTTAGCATTAAATCAAAATGTGGGACAACGTCGTGTTTATAGCTTGGTTCATAATGAACAACCCACTTATTCCGAAAATCGAGACCTTTCGATTGATAAGCTGCGAATTCCTTTTGAGTGATGTTCAGTTCAGAAAACAGCCTATCTCTAAAGGCCTGATGGTCAGAAATTAAATTCTTCCAGTGGCACTCTTCTTTGTTTGAACCAAAGACTTTGCACCAGCTAATGACAGCATCACAAAGAAGGACATTATGAATATGAGTAAAGGGATTTAGCGATTGATATACTGAGTCATAATCATTACAAATCTCCCCTAGAGCCTCAAATGAGTAATACGATCTAAAGAAGGAGTTTAGTGCAAAAAATCGCCCTTGCACTTCGGTGAAATTTTCCAATTTTTCTCCTTAAACATAACGCCTGCTTAAGCGGCTGCCAATGCACTGCACCCAAACAGACCACCGTAATCACTAAACCCAATTTGAACCAAAAATGCCATAGGTTGGCAGTCCACTTGAAGCATTTGTTAGTTTGCCAGCCCACCCTAAGCTAATGGCTAGATGCCAAGATCCTGATTTAAAATACAATACTTAAACCGTACGCTATTGTAAACGGACAGCTGACCAACTCGAACACACCGCACAAACGCACGTGGCAAAGAAGAGACAATCGCAGAGTTTTTTGACCAAACACCGGCATAAAATGGCAAAGGATACTTTCACTGTTGCCAACAACAGCACAAGTAAAACCCAATCTCTATAGATAGTGTTTCAGCAAAAAAGAAACAGCGCCTTCGAACAACAAAAGAGTGGTAGCTTCAGTAAATGATGAGCAAACCACAAACACCTAATTCAAAGTGCCACTGGAAAGAACGTGGCTTGGTGAAGACGAACAGGTGAACACCCAGAAAAATGAACTAAGCTATTATTTGGATTGGCTTTTTCTAACCGCAAACTAACGCCTGCTTAAGCGGCTGCCAATGCACTACACCTAAACAGACCACCGTAATCACCAAACCCAATTCGAACCAAAAATGCCATAGGTTGGCGGTCCGACTTCAAGCACTTGTTAGTTTGCAAACACACCCTAAGCTAAAGGCTTGGTGCCAAGATGCTGATTTTACTTACAATACTTAAACCGTACGCTGATGTAAATGGACAGCTGACCAACTTGAACACAAGGCACAAACGCACGTGGCAAAGAAGAGAAAATCGCAGAATTTTACGAGCAAACACTGTGACAAAGTTGCCAACAACTGCACCAGTAAAGCCCCTACTCTACCGACACTGTTTCAGCGAAAAAGAAACAGCACCTTTGAACAACAAAAGAATGGTAGCTTCAGTAAATGATGAGCAAACCACAAACACCTAAATCAAAGTGCCACCGGAAAGAACATGGCTTGGTGAGAAAGGACAGGTGAACACCCAGAACACTGAACTAAGCTCTTATTTGAATTGGCTTTTTCTAACCGCAAACTAACGCCTGCTTAAGCGGCTGCCAATGCACAACACTCAAACAGACCACTGTAATCACTAAACCCAATTCGAACCAAAAATGCCATAGGTTGGCAGTCCGACTTCAAGCGTTTGTTAGCTTTATCGACCCATAGAACCTAAGTATACCGCAAAATATTTGAACCAATCAGTTGACAAGTTATTGTAAACAAATAGAATTCAACTCTGTAATAGATAATGCTATAATCTATTCAGGTACTTGCACCGTAAAATGCAAGATCTACTTACTACTAAGGGGCGTTACTATGTTTGCATTTAATATGTCAATACAAAACCACTACGCATCTTTTCGCTGTGATGAAACGGATCAAAGAGTTTTTGTAGATTCTTTTGATAACGAAGTTTTCGACGTTCGTTTCGGAACTGTGGATTCGTCCCAGCGTATAGGCGAAATTATCGCTCATAGCGACGAAGAACTAAACACTAAACTACAAGAATTGATAAGCGCAGTTGGAAACAAGAATGACAATAACCGTCGAACAGCTAAACCAGCTTGAAGAAGAGATTAATGCTAAACTTAAAGGGAAAGATGCATCCTTTAAGTTTTCTATGCATTTTGCTCTAGATAGAGTCAACGACACACGAAACAAGCCGCCTGTAACAATTGAAGAGCTTCGTAACATCTTCAATAAAGTTGTCGATACAAAGATGGAAAGCTTATTGACTCTAAAAGACGGAGATGAGTTCTTAATCCGATGTGGCACAGGTCACCTAAATTTACCCTGTGAACTAAAAAAGAATGGCAGCCACGCACAAAGTTTTGTTATCACTGTCATGCGTAAGGCTAACTTCAAACCTTACAGTACGACAATGAAAGTTCTGACAGTTTAAAAATAGAAAGAGCCGCTCAGTAGCGGCTCATTTTTTATGCTGAGAAAGCTAACGCTTTGCTAAGGTGCAGCTAACTGCCACGAAACCCGAGCAAAGCCACCATAATAACTAAACTCAACCGAACCAAAAATGCCAAAGGTTAGCTGTCACTCTTAAGCAATTTGTTATGTGCTTCTTTCGAATACAACTGTGACCACTCAAGTTCACTAGGCATTTGCTCAAACTTAGCTATCCCATCATTAAGCAGTCCAATGTCCCAACTTGCGTGTGAATCAACGTAAACATGAGCCGCAACATGAGTTTCTATCGGATCAGCTAACAAACCCGCAGGAACCCAATATGACTGGCCGTCGGAGCTTAGATTTGGGACAGGACTGCCGCATCGAGTACAGAACTCTGATTTGAAACCTGACTCAGTAGCATACGAACCAATTTGTTTTTCTCCAGAGCACCATTTAAAATTTGACTGTTTAATGATAAGAGCCGAGTTTGACGACGAGCCAGACACCTTTCTACATAGCGAGCAATGGCATTGGTAGATCAGTGGTAACTCACCAGAGAGTTCAAATACAACTTCACCACACAAGCAACTTCCTTTCACGATATCCTAACCCTCTACACTGCACTTAATATAAAACAAAACTCATAAAATGGTATTATCCAAAGGAAAGCTGAAGACTCAAGTATAAAGTTGCACCTAGCACATAACGCCTGCTTAAGCGGCTGCCAATGCACTACACCTAAACAGACCACCGTAATCACTGAAGCTAAACCGAACCAAAAATGCCATAGGTTGGCAGTCCGACTTCAAGCAATTGTTATACAACGACTATTTTGAGAACTCTATTAGATCGCTACCAGACAGTCGATAGTTAACCCATTCATCTTGGGGTTTTGCACCAATAGACTTATAAAAGTTAATTGCTGGCTCATTCCAATCAAGAACGCACCATTCAAAACGACCACAACCATTTTCAACTGCTAGCTTTGCCAAATATTTGAGAATGACCTTCCCTGCTCCCAAACCACGATATTCCGGGGAAACATACAGATCTTCCAGATACAAACCGTTTTTGCCCAACCATGTAGAATAGTTATAGAAGTAAACCGCAAAACCGACAGGCTCGCCTTTAACCTCACAGATAATTGCATGAGCCGTAGACTGAGGAGAGAATAAGCTGGACTCAATATCTAGGAGAGTAGCTTTTACCTCATGTTCTGCCTTTTCATAGGTAGCTAAATCTGTGATAAATCGAAGTATCGTTTCAGCGTCACTCTTGTCTGCTTTCCTAATTTTGATTTGTTCCATATCCCCTCCTTGGATGTATTAGTTGTATAACGCCTGCTTAAGCGGCTGCCAATGCACTACACTCAAACAGACCACCGTAATCACTAAAGCCAATTCGAACCAAAAATGCCATAGGTTGGCAGTCCGACTTCAAGCACTTGTTAGTTTGCCAACACACCCTAAGCTAAAGGCTTGGTGCCAAGATACTGATTTAACTTACAATACTTAAACCGTACGCTGATGTAAATGGACAGCTGACCAACTCGAACACACCGTACAAACGCACGTGGCAAAGAAGAGACAATCACAGAATTTCACGAGCAAACACTATGACAAAATGGCAAAGAATACTTTCACTGTTGCCAACAACAGCACCAGTAAAGCCCCTACTCTACCGACACTGTTTCAGCGAAAAAGAAGCAGCGCCTCCGAACACCAAATGAATGAAAGCTACAGTAAACGACGAGCGAACCACAAACACCTAAATCAAAGTGCCACCGGAAAGAACATGGCTTGGTGAAGACGAACAGGTGAACACCCGAAAAACAGAACTAAGCTCTTATTTGGGCTGGCTTTTTTCAACCGCAAACTAACGCCCAATTAAGTTGTGAGCAACGCTGCCACATGATTAAAACACTGCACCGTAATCACCAAACAAATTGAAACCGAAAGCGCCGAGCGTTGCGAATCAGCTTGAATTGCTTGTTATGCGTAATTTTTGACGTACTTTGTCATTGCTGTTTCCGAGACTGACAAACCGTCGATTCTATATTGATCTTTGAACTCTCCAACAACATTGAACCCTGCTTTTAGGTAGAGGTTTTTTGCTGGGAAATTCTCTGATAATACACAAAGATCAAGCCAGTCAATTTCAGCTTTTTCTTGGCAGAAATTTATAACAGCATCAATGAGCCTTTGACCAAGACCTTGCTTCCGACAAGAAACATCTACGCCCATACCTAATAGAACCCTATGAGAACGGCTTTCATCACTGTGGTGGCGAAGATCAATATGACCTTTGATATTTCCAGAAGTGTCTTTGTAGTGGTCAACTAAAATTGGCCACAGTTTTGTAAGTTTCCCAGTAAAGTCTTTCCGACTCATTTGGTGTGAGACCGCCATTGTACTGATGCGGCCTGACTTGGCTGGAAAAGAGGAACTTCTCCATTACCATTTTCAGACAGCTGATTTTCTAGATACACAAAGAATGAATCTAAATCCGATTTTTCCGCTTCTACTACTTCCATCTAATTCTCGGTACTCCATCGATTACGCATAACGCCTGCTTAAGCGGCTGCCAATGCACAACACTCAAACAGACCACCGTAATCACTAAATCTAAACCGAACCAAAAATGCCATAGGTTGGCAGTCCGACTTCAAGCACTTGTTAGTTTGCAAACACACCCTAAGCTAAAGGCTTGGTGCCAAGATGCTGATTTAACTTACAATACTTAAACCGTACGCTGATGTAGATGGACAGCTGACCAACTTGAACACAAGGCACAAACGCACGTGGCAAAGAAGAGAAAATCGCAGAATTTTACGAGCAAACACTGTGACAAAATGGCAATGGATACTTTCACTGTTGCCAACAACAGCACCAGTAAAGCCCCTACTCTACCGACACTGTTTCAGCGAAAAAGAAACTGCACTTACGAACACCAAAACTGGGAAAGTCGCAGTAAACGATGAGCGGACTACAAACACTTGAATCAAAGTGCCACCGGAAAGAACGTGGCTTGGTGAGAATGAATAGGTGAACACCTAGAACACTGAACTAAGCTCTTATTTGGATTGGCTTTTTCTAACCGCAAACTAACGCCTTGTTAAGTTGCAGCTAACTGCCACGACACTCAAACAAAGCCACCGTAATCACTAAACTCAACCGAACCAAAAATGCCACAGGCTAGCTGTCAGCTTGAACAATTTGTTATGTAGCGAGACAGTACGATGAACTTCAGGCTTGGCGCCAAGGTGTTGAATATAAATACATTACCCAACCTCAGCACCGAAGTAAAACGGACAGTTGCCCAAGTTGAACTCACCCAATGAATGCACTTGGCAATGAAGCGACACCCTGCGACATTCCAGCCAACTCCACACTTGCATGGCAAAGGATACTTTCGCTGATGCCGACTACAGCGCCAACAAAACTCCCGTTTTCCGAAACTGGTTCAGCAGCAAAGAAACAGCTGCATCGAACACCGCAAATGAGAAAGCCACAGTAAACGCCTTCAGTTCAGCGAAGGTTTAATTCAAAGTGCCACCGGAAAGATCGTGGCCAGGTGCTGACTGGCAGGTGAAAAGCACGGCCACTGAACAAAGAAACTGTTCGATAAACCTAGCTAAAAACCTTGAATTCAAACAGCAACATAACGCCTGCTTAAGCGGCTGCCAATGCACAACACTCAAACAGACCACCGTAATCACTAAACCCAATTTGAACCAAAAATGCCATAGGTTGGCAGTCCACTTGAAGCATTTGTTATGTTGCGAGACAGTGCGATGAACCTAAAGGCTTGGTGACAAGGTGTTGATTTGGAATACATTACTAGACCCGGCCACTGAAGTAAAAAGGACAGCTACCCAAGTTGAACTAGATCGATAAACGAACTTGGCAATGAAGCGACATTTGACGATGTGCCCGTACTAGCTGCGCTCACATGACAAAGGATACTTTCACCAAAGCTGACCACAGCAAGCTCGGTAATTTGAGTTTGCAGATGGACATGCCACTACAAAGAAACAGCGTGCTTGAATACATAGAATCATGATAACTGAAAGGTGAAAAGCGCTGGCGCAGAACCCAGTACCATTTCGCCGAACCAAGCTATAAAACATGAACTAAAACAGCCACATAACGCTGAGTTAAGTTGCGCACCAACTCCCAACTAACAAAGTACACTTAACTTCAAACCAAAAATGCCGTAGGTCCGTGCGTCAGCTTGAACGACTTGTTAGTTTGCCAGCCCACCCAAAGCTACTGGCCCGATGCCAAGGTGCTGATTTAAAATACAATACTTAAACCGTGCGCTGACGTAAACGGACAGCTGACCAACTAGAACACACCGCACAAACGCACTTGGCAATGAAGCGACAATCGCAGAATTCTGCGGCCAAACACTGTGACAAAATGACAAAGGATACTTTCACTGCTGCCAACAACAGCCCCAATAAAACTCCTCTTTTACGACACTGTTCCAGAAAAAAAGAAGCAGCGCCTGCGAACACCAAAACTGGGAAAGTCGCAGTAAACAGTAAACGAACCAAAATCACCTAAATCAAAGTGCCACCGGAAAGAACGTGGCTTGGTGAGAACGAACAGGTGAACACTAAGAACACTGAACTAAGCTCTTATTTGGATTGGCTTTTTCCAACCGCAAACTAACGCCCAATTAAGGGGTGAACAACGCCCCACCCAAACCTAAAGCATTGTGCCATAAACACTAAATTGGAAGTAGAAGCAAAAATGCCGAGCGTTGAGAATCCCTCTTAAATTGCTTGTTAAGCAGAAAAGTTAAGACGCAAATACTCAAAACACCCTTGTTGGCTTTCGGACAGATTAAATAGTTCACTACTAAATACTTCGTAGAGTACAACTGAGATGTCTGATAGATCGGAGGAATTGAATGAATTCCAGTCTGTGTCCGTTGGTGTATTAATGACTTGCAAATGAACCTTGTTTCGAAGAGCCCTTAATTCATTCAATTTCTCATAGATTAGTGGCTCTTTTCCGAATATGTGCTTGGATTTCGCACTCTTAATCATTGCATCAAACGTCATGTGCTTCAGCACTGGCTGCTCTAGCTTAGAATAAATAACTGTATCGACTCTTACTTGCTCTCCTTCGTACTTTTTCTGGTTGCCTTTGAACACTGCTTTTTCTTTCCACTCCATCGTGGAGTGGACACCATTAACAATCAAAACGTAATGAAGAATTGATTCGATAACGCTACAACCAACTAGTAAGATGGATTTAATTGTTTGTGTGTAGAGAACCGAGCTGAGTTTAATATCCTCTATAACCTTCAGTTGAAATTCGATGTATTGAAGATTGTACGCAATGTTACGCCTCAGAGCATATGTGTGCTCATATGCATCATTGGTGCAGATCGCATTCGATAGCAATCCATCAAGCTTTTCTATTGAAACGGGGTACCATGGTGCACCACTTTCACTTTTCTTTTTTATTTCCATTCTGCCACTGATTCCAATTTGCTGCTTAACGCCTGCTTAAGCGGCTGCCATGCACAACACCCAAACAGACCACCGTAATCACTAAACCCAATTTGAACCAAAAATGCCATAGGTTGGCAGTCCGACTTCAAGCACTTGTTAGTTTGCAAACACAACCTAAGCTAAAGGCTGGGTGCCAAGATGCTGATTTAAAATACAATACTTAAACCGTGCGATGATGTAAACGGACAAGCTGACCAACTTGAACACAAGGCACAAACGCACGTGGCAAAGAAGAGAAAATCGCAAAATTTCACGAGCAAACACTGTGACAAAATGGCAAAGGATACTTTCACTGTAACCAACAACAGCACCAGCCAAGCCCCTACTCTACCGACACTGTTTCAGCGAAAAAGAAGCAGCGCCTCCGAACACCAAACGAATGAAAGCTACAGTAAACGACGAGCGAACCACAAACACCTAAATCAAAGTGCCACCGGAAAGAACGTGGCTTGGTGAAGACGAACAGGTGAACACCCGAAAAACAGAACTAAGCTCTTATTTGAACTGGCTTTTTCTAACCGCAAACTAACGCTTTGCTAAGGTGCGGCTAAACCACAAAACCTAAGCAAAGCCAGCGTAATCACTAAACTCGACCGAACCGAAAATGCCACAGGTTAGCCGTCACTTTTAAGCAATTTGTTATACGCGAACTCATTTGCGAGAGAAAAATGATATCAAAGCTTTCCAATCTATTTCTATACCTGCTTTTTTGTATACACCGAGTTTAATTCCCCCACCTAGAAAACTACCTTTATCTAGCTTTTTGTCATCGACGTACACCTCGCTTAGGCCCTCTATAGGTTGCTTAGGAAGTTTTGCAACATGCTCGGTATTGGTTAATAATCGATCTTGATATCTCAAAATGGCCTCGTTTGTGCGCAAGCTCGATTTAAGCCTATCTATTTCACTTTTTAACTTTTCAATTTTTAGTTCAGTCAGCGGATCAAGTTCTTTCACTAATGGTGTAATATTGCGTGTATCAACTTCAGATGAAGATAAGTACATTGCCAAAGCTTGGGATATTACTGTCAATGATTCATCTTTCGACTTAGGCTGAACAGCAAACAGCACTTTACTTTCATGACTTTCTATTTGTCCATCTGCATCGATCCCCATATCTCTAAGAAACTCAATGAAATAAAGTAAATAGCTAGTGCACGCTTGCTGTGCCTCAGGAGCGAACTGGAATTTTGCAACGATTTTATTGCTGTACCCTCCTAAAAGTAACTTTTCCTCCGCTCTTTCAAGTCCGACATTAATAGTACTTTTGACCATCTCGATTGTGCTTAACAAGTCTTCATTCGGTAAATGGTAATCGATATTGAAATAGATTGTAGCCATATATTCATCATTTTCGGAACTCACTTTTTTAGGGTCATCATCACACAAACTATGAACCAAGTGTTTAGCTAACTCATCTCGTATCATGAAGGGATTTAAAGGGCTTTCCCACTTTTCAGGGTCAATTTCCCAAACGTAGCCAAAGTACTCTTCGCCAGGGTATGTAGAAATGAAAATATACCTAACATACTTACCTAATCCTCCGTCTGCCCCATCTAAATTGATAACTAATTCTCTAGGGATGTCAGAAAGGCTACGTGTTGGCAATGAAGATAGTGGAATAAAATTACTTTCTAAATGTATGTCGAATGTATTTTCACTATAAGAAGAACCAATATCGCCTAAATTATAACTATTTCCGTCAATAGTCACTTGCCACTCTTTCCAGTCATCTGAACATTTATCGAGCTTTATCATCGCACCCTCATTTATAAACATTAAGCGTATAACGCCTTGCTAAGTTGCAGCTAACCACCACGAAACCCAAGCAAAGCCACCGTAATCACTAAACTCAACCAGAACCAAAAGTGCCACAGGTTAGCTGTCAGCTTGAGCAAATTGTTATGCGAGCATTTCTCGACGCATAGTTGATATTTCGTATCCTTGCTCTCTGTATTTTCTACAACGAACTTGCAAAAACTCTGGATACTCAGCTTCTGAAGCTTCAACAAAACCAATGTGCTTGTAGAAGTTCGCAGCACTGTTCAATGGCATGCAATAGGCTGTTCGTTTGTTCAAAACTGGTTCAATATGCTTCAGAAACCTCAACCCTAGACCCTGTCCTTGATATTGGGAATCAATATACATCCCTCGCAGAACAGTTACGTCATTTAGTAGCTCGACTTTGACTGAGCCAATTACAACCCCATCAATTAAACAGATAAATGCCCTTTCATCATCTGACCAGCCGCTGTGATAACCTTGCTCCAAATAAAATTCCTCAACAACTGCTTTTAGTGAACTATCCGCTTCTACGATTTCCATATTTCCCCTGCTGCATAACGCCTGCTTAAGCGGCTGCCATGCACAACATCCAAACAGACCACCGTAATCACTAAACCCAATTCGAACCAAAAATGCCATAGGTTGGCAGTCCGACTTCAAGCACTTGTTAGTTTGCCAACACACCCTAAGCTAAAGGCTGGGTGCCAAGATGCTGATTTAAAATACAATACTTAAACCGTATGCCGTTGTAAACGGACAGCTGACCAACTTGAACACAAGGCACAAACGCACGTGGCAAAGAAGAGACAATCGCAGAATTTTTCGAGCAAACACTGTGACAAAATAGCAAAGGATACTTTCACTATTGCCAACAACAGCACCAGTAAAGCCCCCTACTCTACCGACACTGTTTCAGCGAAAAAGAAGCTGCGCCTCCGAACACCAAACGAATGAAAGCTACAGTATACGACGAGCGAACCACAAACACTTAAATCAAAGTGCCACCGGAAAGAACGTGGCTTGGTGAAGACGAACAGGTGAACACCCGAAAAACAGAACTAAGCTCTTATTTGGATTGGCTTTTTCTAACCGCAAACTAACGCCTGCTTAAGCGGCTGCCAATGCACTACACCCAAACAGACCACCGTAATCACATAAGCCAATTCGAACCAAAAATGCCATAGGTTGGCAGTCCGACTTCAAGCATTTGTTAGTTTGCAAGCACACCCTAAGTCAATGGCTGGGTGCCAAGGTGCTGATTTAAAATACAATACTTAAACCGTATGCTGATGTAAACGGACTGCTGACCAACTCGAACACACCGCACAAACGCACGTGGCAAAGAAGAGACAATCGCAGAATTTTGCGAGCAAACACAGTGACAAAATGGCAAAGGATGCTTTCACTGCTGCCAACAACAGCCCCAATAAAACTCCCCTTTTACGACACTGTTCCAGGAACAAAGAAACAGCGCATTCGGACAACAAAAGAATGGTCACTTCAGTAAACGATAAGCGAGCCACAAACACCTAATTCAAAGTGCCACCGGAAAGAACGTGGCTTGGTGAGAATGAACAGGTGAACACCCAGAACACTGAACTAAGCTCTTATTTGGATTAGCTTTTTCTGAATGCAAACTAACGCCTGCAATAAGGTGCCCCACGACAAACCTACAAAGCGCACCGAACTTCATACCAAAAATGCCGAGTGTAACGGGTCACCTTAATTGCCTTGTTATGTTTGATTCCATGTATTACGAGACAAACTATAGTAAACATGGTCCATAATACGACCGTTCAAATTTTCGGAATTAGTTATGATGCCTTCTTTTTCGAAACCCAGGCGTTCACATACACCTCTACTTGGCATATTGCCAACACTAACCGGTATTTCAACTTTATCCATGTTAAGTTCAGTAAAAGCGATACCAATTAATTGCTTACATGCCCTAGTCATGATCCCCTTGCCTTGAAAGGCTTTCGATAGCCAGTAGCCTATTTCTACTTTCTTTAAGTCATAGTCAATGTAGTTAAAACTAATGCAGCTGATTTATAAAGAATAAAGCAAACCAAACCTTTACCTTCAGAATATTTATGGAGCGAGTCACAAACAAATCGCTGATAATCTTCTATCTTTTTGGTATGAGGAGGCCACGCCATCCACTCCGATAAATATTCATTTTCGTCACGAATAATTTGAAAAACTTCGTGGGCTCTTTGGGAATTTACTAACTCTAAAGCTACTTCATTATCGACTTGCCATTTAAACAACTGAACACTTCCTTGTAATATTGCTTCTATGATTGATTGAAAAACATAACGCCTGCTTAACTTGCTGCCAAATGCACCACACTCAAACAGACCACCGTAATCACTAAAGCCAAACCGAACCAAAAATGCCATAGGTTGGCAGTCAGGTTGAAGCATTTGTTATTTGCACAGCATTTCGACTCGCTTAATGGCATCAGAGAATACTTTGTGGCATGTAAAATCGGGTTTACTTCCGACCTTATACCAAAAAAAACTAAATTCATGACCACCATCATCTAGTGTATAAAACTTCCAACTATCGGGTAGTTCTTGTTCTGCTTCACAAAGAACAAAATGCCACAATTGATTTTGGAAACCACTTTCCCAACAACCAAGATACTGAGTCTGTGCAATATTAGATAAGCCAGACTCCTCTTCGAGTTCTCTCAAAGCAGCACTTTCTATAGAAGAGTCCGTTAATTCCAATGTACCTTTTACTAACTGAACGTCAGCCAGCGGATGGTTAAACAGAAGCAATTCACGACTATTCTCTGAAATCCTCAGTACAACTGGACATACTTTAACTTCCCTATTTCGTACTCTTTCTTCCACTGAACTTTCCCGTGCCAATAACGCCCAATTAAGGGGTGAACAACGCTGCCACCTAAACCTAAAGCATTGTGCCATAAACACTAAATTTGAAGTAGAAGCAAAAATGCCGAGCGTTGTGAATCCCTCTTAAATTGCTTGTTATGCCTGTTCTTTTTTCTCAACCGCTTTTGCACTCGCAACGCCAATACCAGCGCACGCTACAGCTACACCTAGGATTTTGAACAATGTCGGCTTCTCTGAAATAAGTGCGGTAGCCAAAGCACCAGTAGCACCAAGAGCTAACCCTGTCTTAACTTGTTTTGATGTAATGCCAAGCCCAAGGACGAAGTTTATGAACTGCTCACAATTTCTATCCGTCACTGAATACTGCCATACATCAATTTGGGAGCGAGCATTTTGAATAGCTAGTTCAGCAGGGACTGGTAGATTTATATCTGCAAGGTACGTTTTTGCACCTTCAGTAACTACACCGACTTGTTCTTCTTTTACTGTTCCAGTTCTTTCTGATGCTGAAATTAACATGTAATAACCATCAGAACACTTTTTGTCTGAAACCAATGCCCAATGTTGGTATGGAAAGGGGCCCATGCTAAAGTTTGACACTACAACATCACCCGGTTTGATCGTCGAAAAATCCATTTTCTACTCTTTCGTTAATATACACCTAGCTTAATATGAGGGTGTATATTTCTAATTCAAGAGCGATGAAGGCATAACGCCGCATTAAGGTGTGAGCAACGCTACCACGAAACTCAACCATACCACCGTAAACACGAAACCCAACGATGGAATGAAAAATGCCAAGCGTTGGGAATCACTCTTAAATGCTTTGTTATGCCTAATTTTCAACCTGCTGTTCTTCAACAAGAAACACTCTTTTCCCAGCAACTAATGACTCACGTAAATCTATAACCTGCTCAAGCGAACCAACTTTATATTTGTAAGTCACAATATTATTTCTTGCCACATCGACTGCTGTTACTAGCTTGGATACAGCTTCCAAGGTTTCCCCTGCTAGTGGCTCCACCGGATAACTAGAGAGTGTTCCTGGCTTCATGTGAGCGATTTCTTCATGTCTCTTTTTTACCACTGGTGCGACTGCAACCATAAAATCTTGCACAGCAGACTCAACTTCTTTTGTGCGCTCACCAAAATTTACTCGTTTAAGCAGCATTTCCATATTTCTCACTTTACGAGTTCGGTCTGCTAATCGTGCAGTACGAATTACAACCATTTCAGCTAAAGCGTTTCTTGCTACTAAAGTATTAGCAAAATCATATCGTGTTGTTTGACCACTTAGACCTGCGGTCTGCTGTTGGTATGTGTAGATTGTGGCTAGGATATGCCACACCTCTGTTTCGACTTCATCTAAAATTGACATTTTTCTCCTTAGGCATAACGCCTGCTTAACTTGCTGCCAACTGCACTGTGCTTAAGCAGACCACCATAATCACTAAAGCCAATTTGAACCAAAAATGCCATAGGTTGGCAGTCAGGTTTAAGCAATTGTTATGCTTTGGATTGGCGACAGACGAACTGAGTATTAGCCTTTATGCCGTGCGGGGAAATCCAACCCTCCGCTAAATAGGACTCATAATACTCTTGAAATTCTTCGTCCTCTTCAAAGGAGTACATTCTCTGATCTATGTTGTCTAGCAACTCAGTAGATACTTCTATTTTACCATTCTCTCGATAGGTCACTTCACTGATTTTCCAACCGAAATAATCGCCTACAACACGATTTTCGAACTTTATAAACTCACCAATCCTAGGGACGGTAGAGAGAGGAATCACCTTTACCAAATGAACCCATTGTTTTTTGCTGGCCAACCAAATACTAAACTCTATTTCGAACACCGTTCCCCCCTCGTTCTCATAGAAGCATAACGCCTGCTTAAGCGGCTGCCAATGCACTACACCCAAACAGACCACCGTAATCACTAAAGCCAAACCGAACCAAAAATGCCATAGGTTGGCAGTCCGACTTCAAGCACTTGTTAGAACGTTACTCAAAGGTGTCTAAGTCTATTTTATGTTTCTGAAGGACTTCCTGCATTTGTAGTTTCTTTTGACCAGCGGCTACCGCCATTACCTTAGCTGTAACATCAGTAATTTCACCTTTTGTTATCCCAGCTTTCTTTGCTTGATGTAGATAATATTTGGTACATGGTAAACAGTTCATGGCCATCGCAGCTGATAAGCCAACAAGTAACTCTGTCTTTGAGTCCAGGTGTTCATTTTCATGAGTTGAATGATAAAACTCTTCGTAAGCTTTTTGGTGCTTCCCTAGCATAACTTCTCCATTTTAGTTCTAACGCCTGCTTAAGCGGCTGCCAATGCACAACACTCAAACAGACCACCGTAATCACTAAACCCAATTCGAACCAAAAATGTCATAGGTTGGCAGTCCGACTTCAAGCACTTGTTAGTTTGCCAACCCACCCTAACCTGATGGCTGGGTGCCAAGGTGCTGATTTAAAATACAACACTTAAACCGTACGCTGATGTAAATGTACAGCTAACCAACTCGAAAATACCACACCAACGCACGTGGTAAAGAAGAGACAATCACAAAATTTTGCGAGTAAATACTATGACAAAATGGCAAAGGATACTTTCACTGTAGCCAACAACAGCACAAGCAAAATTCAAACTCTATGAACAGTATTCCAGCAAAAAAGAAACAGCGTTTTCGAACAACAAAAGAATGGTAGCTTCAGTAAACGATGAGCGAGCCACAAACACCTAAATCAAAGTGCCACCGGAAAGGATGTGGCTTGGTGAAGACGAACAGGTGGCCCCCCTTAACACTAAACTAAGCTCTTATTGGGATTAGCTTTTTCTGTATGCAAACTAACGCTGAGTTAAGCTGCGCACCAACGCCAAACTTACAAAGCACACTTAACTTCAAACCAAAAATGCCGTAGGTCCGTGCGTCAGCTTGAACGACTTGTTAGTTTGCCAGATCACCCAAAGCTAATGGCTGGATGCCAAGGCGCTGATTTAAAATACAATACTTAAACCGTACGCTAATGTAAACGGACAGCTGACCAACTTGAACTCACCGCATAAACGCACGTGGCAAAGAAGAGGCAATCGCAGAATTTTGCGAGTAAATACTGTGACAAAATGGCAAAGGATACTTTCACCAATGCCAACAGCAGCACCCATCAAACTCCCCTTTTACGACACTGTTCCAGCAACAAAGAAGCAGCGCCTATGAACACCAAAAGGATGGAAGCTACAGTAAACAATGAACGAACCAAAGTCGCCTAAATCAAAGTGCCACCGGAAAAAACGTGGCTTGGTGAAGACGAACAGGTGAACTCCCGAAAAACATAACTAAGCTCTTATTTGGGCTGGCTTTTTCCAACCGCAAACTAACGCCTGCTTAAGCGGCTGCCAATGCACTGCACCCAAACAGACCACCGTAATCACTAAACCCAAGTCGAACCAAAAATGCCATAGGTTGGCAGTCCGACTTCAAGCACTTGTTATGTTGCGAGACAGTGCGATGAACCTAGTGGCTTGGTGGCAAGGTGTTGATTTGGAATACATTACTAGACCCTACCACTGAAGTAAAACGGACAGCTGCCCAAGTTAAACTGACTCGATTAACGCACTTGGCAATGAAGCGACATTTGAGGATGTTCCTATACCAGCTGCGCTCACATGGCAAAGAATACTTTCACAGATGCTGACCACAGAGAGCACGAAAATTTCGGTTTGCAGACGGACATCCCACCACAAAGAAACAGCGTGCTTGAAAACTGAGGCTCATGATGACTGAAAGGTGAAAAGCACTGACGCAGAACTCAGTATCTTTGCGCCGAACCCGGCTAGAAAAAATGAACTAAAACAGCCACATAACGCCGCGTTAAGTGGTGAACAACGCCAACCACCAAACCTAAATCATTGTACCTTAAACACTTAACCTGACTTGTACTGAAATCGCCAAGCGTTGTGAATCCGTCTTGAACGCCTTGTTAGGCATACTTTGTCACTGGATTTTTGCTTTCAAAACTTTTCTTTAAGCTGTGTGAAGTAACTGGCGCACACTATCGCTCCAGCCAAAGACCATTCAAGATAGTCAAGCGCAAGAGCACCCGCGTGAGTAAGGTGAGACGTTGCCATAAAAATCATAACTATAGACAAAGGAAAAGTTGATATAAAAAACACTTCTCGTGAATATCTCCAACAAAAAATAAGGCCAAATGTACCATAAATCGAAAGTAACAAATTTATAAGAATCTGGCCGATATTTACCATGGAAGGTAAATCTCTAAGATCAAAGATAAAAGTGTTGTACGCATTCCATGTGCCTATTATTTCATCTGGGATAAGCCAGAAAAGGTATTTTTGGTTGAGTATTGAACCACCAATCGATATAGCAACGTAAAGTAATACCAGCATTCTGAATGTTCGAATATTCATAGAAGTTCCTTGTATGCCTAACGCCTGCTTAAGCGGCTGCCAATGCACGACACCTGAATAGACCACCGTAATCACAAAACTTAAACCGAACCCAAAATGCCACAGGTTGGCAGTCCGTCTTTAAGCATTTGTTATATTCACGGCTCAAAATTCATAACCATTTCGTGCTCGGTCTTAAAGACCTGTTTAAAGCCAAATTTCTCGTATGCGTTAATAGCGGCATCATTGCTAAGGTAAACTGTTAATTCTAGCTTGCTTTCAAGCCTCGAACTTAGAATTGAGCAGGCTTTTGACAACAGTTGCTGCCCTACCGATTTTCCACGAGCGGTTGCTGATACATACATTTGAACCACTTCTAAAGCGTCACCACAATCGGTAGGAATTAAGCCACATATCCCAACAAGTTGACCATTTGCGAAAGCACCGATCATCACATGAGTCTCGCTATGTTCCTCGATAAGCTTTTCAAAGAACAACTTAGGAAGTTGTGACTGTTCTTCATAAGATGAACCAAAAGACTCGGGGGACAACTTCAGACTTTCCAATCGTAAATCACGATACATACGACTGTCTTCAGAGCTCAATTTTTTGCAAAAAACTTCCATATTTCCTCGTGTGAACATAACGCCTTGCTAAGATGCGGCTAACTACCACGAAACTTAAGCAAAGCCACCGTAATCACTAAACCAAACCGGACCAAAAATGCCAAAGGTTAGCCGTCATTCTTGAGCAATTTGTTATGTGGCGAGACAGTACGTTGAACCTAAAGGCTTGGTGACAAGGTGTTGATTTGGAATATCATTACTAGACCCTGCCACCGAAGTAAATCGGACAGCTACCCAAGTTGAACTGACTCGATTAACGCACTTGGCAATGAAGCGACATTTGAGGATGTTCCCGCACCAGCTGCGCTCAAATGGCAAAGGATACTGTCGCTGAAGTTGACCACAGCGAGCACACAAATTTCGGTTTACAGACGGCCATCCCACCACAAAGAAACAGCGTACTTGAACACCAAAAATCACGCCGACTGAAAGGTGAAAAGCACTGACGTAGATCTCAGTACCCTTGAGCCGAACCAACTTAGCAAACATGAACTAAAACAGCCACATAACGCCTTGCTAAGGTGCGGCTAACTGCCACAAAACCTAAGCAAAGCCACCGTAATCCCTAAACTCAACCGAACCAAAAATGCCAAAGGTTAGCCGTCACTCTTAAGCAATTTGTTAAGTTACGATTTCACCTGTTCGATCAACCAATTGAAATTGTCTACCAAAAAAGCTGATTCAGTTATGTCAACTTTACGAACAAACCTTTGCATATTTCTTTCTAAATCTGTTCTTCTTCGCGTTTTGTACCGAAGTTGCTCAATGTGTTTTTTGTTCAGCCTATATTGAACCAAAAAGCCATTTGCCATAAAAAAGAACAATACATCGTTGTTGTCACCTTCCCGTACTGGGTTGAGCATAATATTTTTTATTGCAGCATCGTTAATACGAGATGATTTATCAATTACACGAAACATTGTGATGGTGATGAAGTCATCAAGCGAAAAACCACCACCCAAGCTTAAGCTATTAGCCAAAATGCATTGTTGTAAAACTGGATCAAAATCCCCGAGTTCTATGCTAGAGAATTCCTCAAGAGTAGAAATTGACGCTCGCCATAAGATGCTCAAGTGATACAAATACCACTTTTGATAGTCGAATTTCTTGAACTCAATGTGTTCTTTGTACTTTACTACATTCTTAGGATTCTTTGTAAAAGCAGTCCCATATCGCTCATAATTCACGCTAAGAAACTGTTCACAGTCTCGACAAAGTAGTTTCTCTTTAGGATCAACGTTACGATAAGCAGGTTTTGCTTGTTCTTCAAAAACATACAACTGGGATTCACCTGCTTTAACTGATTTAAATACAGAGCTGGGGACTATATGCGATCGCTGAAGGATAGCGACCTTATTACATAAGCGGCATATTTCCTTTTCCACGTAGTCCTCCTAGTAACTTAACGCCTGCTTAAGCGGCTGCCAATGCACTACACTCAAACAGACCACCGTAATCACTAAAGCCAATTCGAACCAAAAATGCCATAGGTTGGCAGTCCACTTGAAGCATTTGTTAGTTTGCCAGACCACCCTAAGCTAATGGCTTGGTGCCAAGGTGCTGATTTAAAATACAATACTTAAACCGTGCACTAATGCAAACGGACAGCTGACCAACTAGAACACACCACATAAACGCACTTGGCAATGAAGCGACAATCGCAGAGTTCTGCGGCCAAACACTGTGACAAAATGACAAAGGATACTTTCACTGCTGCCAAAAACAGCACCAGTGAAGCCCCTGCTCTATCGACACTGTTTCAGCGAAAAAGAAGCAGCGCCTCCGAACACCAAACGAATGAAAGCTACAGTAAACGACGAGCGAACCACAAACACTTAAATCAAAGTGCCACCGGAAAGAACGTGGCTTGGTGAGAGCGAACAGGTGAACACCTTAAACACTGAACTAAGCTCTTATTTGAATTGGCTTTTTCCAACCGCAAACTAACGCCTGCTTAAGCGGCTGCCATGCACAACACCCAAACAGGCCACCGTAATCACATAAGCCAATTCGAACCAAAAATGCCATAGGTTGGCAGTCCGACTTCAAGCACTTGTTAGTTTGCAAACACACCCGAAGCTAATGGCTAGGTGCTAAGGTGCTGATTTAAAATACAATACTTAAACCGTACGCTGTTGTAAACGGACAGCTGACCAACTCGAACACACAGCACAAACGCACGTGGCAAAGAAGAGACAATCGCAGAATTTCACGAGCAAACACAGTGACAAGAATGGCAAAGGATACTTTCACTGTTGCCAACAACAGCCCCAATAAAACTCACCTTTTACGACACTGTTCCAGCAACAAAGAAGCAGCGCCTACGAACACCAAAACTCGGAAAGTCGAAGTAAACAGTGAACGAACCAAAATCACTTAACTCAAAGTGCCACCGGAAAGAACGAGGCTAGGTGAAGACGAACAGGTGAACACCCAAAACAATGAACTGAGCTCTTATTTGGATCGTTTTTTTTGAATGCAAACTAACGCTTGCTTAAGCGGCTGCCAATGCACTGCACCCAAAAAGACCACCGTAATCACTGAACCCAATTCGAACCAAAAATGCCATAGGTTGGCAGTCCGACTTCAAGCACTTGTTAGTTTGCAAACACTCCCTAAGCTAAAGGCTTGGTGCCAAGATGCTGATTTGATATGACCCCCTAAAAGTAGACACGGGGTTTTAATTCATTAGCTCGAAGTCATTGGGGCTCACTCCACCAAGGGCCCCATGTCTTCTTACTGGATTATAATAACTATCGATATATTGTCGACTTTGAACGGTCATCTCCTGTCGAGACAGTTCGCCTAGATTGCTTATCCATTCTTTTTTGTATTGGGCAAAGAAGCTCTCTGAGCAAGCATTATCCCAGCAATTACCTTTACCAGACATACTTATCGTGACTTTGCGTTTGCGGTGCCAGCGTATGGTTTCGAAGGCTCTATACTGTACGCCTTGATCCGAGTGGAACATCAGTTTTTCACCATTTGGACGTCGAGATTTCCAAGCTTTATTCAGGGTTTTTATGACCAAATCCGCATTGTTAATACGGCTTGTAGACCACCCAACGACTTTACGAGAGTACAAGTCAAGAATGATGCAGAGGTAGTTCCACCCTTCTTTGCATCTAACTTGAGTGATATCCGATACCCAGACACGGTTTGGTTCCTTTACATCAAACTGGCGATTGAGCAGGTTGTATGCTGCCATCATCGGCTCTTGTCGTGGTGCTCGGCCATGACGCCTTTTACTGGCTATTGAACGATACCCCAGGCTTTGTAATAAGCGTTGAACTCTTTTCTTATTACAGATGAACCCGCTCGCAATCGCTGCTTCCCAGAGTTTGCGGTACCCAGGAATGCAGTGTTGATCATCACTTTCCTTCTTAAGGAACTCCAGCAAAGTGTCATTGGTTTGCTCACGTGTTGTCTGCTGGCGATTACGCCATTTGTAATAACCCGCTGGAGAAACATTGAGCCATCGACAGAGCAAACGCACAGGTAAGGTGTTCTTCGTCCGCTTAAAAATATGTTCAAACCTTACTCTTTTAGGCTGTCGAAGTAAGCTTTCGCTTCCTTTAAGAATTCGTTCTCCATCTCAGCCATTTCAAGGCGTTTCTTTAACTCACGGTTTTCTTTTTCGAGCTGAGCTAGAGATTTTTTTGGCCCTTTGTTTGGGATTGGTTTAGCTGGCTTTTTTCGAGTAGTCATCGTTGCTCTCCATTTGCTCAAGATTTTAGGGCTAATTCCCAAAGCTATAGCAACAGACTTTACCGTATCTGGAGACTCTAATGATCGCTTAACAGCATTACGTTTGAATTCTTCTGAGTATTTTCTACGAGATGTGACTTGCATGACACCTAATCCTTTAATTAGGTGTCTACTTTATTGGGGTCGTATCAATTTAACTTACAATACTTAAACCGTACGCTGATGTAAATGGACAGCTGACCAACTTGAACACAAGGCACAAACGCACGTGGCAAAGAAGAGAAAATCGCAGAATTTTCGAGCAAACACTGTGACAAAATGGCAAAGAATACTTTCACTGTTGCCAACAACAGCACCAGTAAAGCCCAAACTCTATGAACAGTGTTCCAGCAAAAAAGAAACAGCGCTTTCGAACAACAAAAGAATGGTCGCTTCAGTAAACGATGAGCGAGCCACTAACGCCTAAATCAAAGTGCCACCGGAAAGAACGTGGCTTGGTGAAGACAAACAGGTGAACACCCGAAAAATAGTACTAAGCTCTTATTTGGACTGGCTTTTTCCAACCGCAAACTAACGCCTGCTTAAGCGGCTGCCAATGCACTACACTCAAACAGACCACCGTAATCACATAAGCCAAACCGAACCAAAAATGCCATAGGTTGGCAGTCCACTTGAAGCACTTGTTAGTTTGCCAATCCACCCTAAGCTAATGGCTGGGTGCCAAGATGCTGATTTAAAATACAATACTTAAACCGTACGCTATTGTAAACGGACAGCTGACCAACTTGAACACAAGGCACAAACGCACGTGGCAAAGAAGAGACAATCACAGAATTTCACGAGCAAGCACTGTGACAAAATGGCAAAGGATACTTTCACTGTTGCCAACAACAGCACCAGTAAAGCCCCTACTCTACCGACACTGTTTCAGCGAAAAAGAAGCAGCGCCTCCGAACACCAAACGAATGAAAACTACAGTAAATTACGAGCGAACCACAAACACCTAAATCAAAGTGCCACCGAAAAGAACGTGGCTTGGTGAAGACGAACAGGTGAACATCCGAAAAACAGAACTAAGCTCTTATTTGTACAAGCTTTTTCAAACCGCAAACTAACGCCGCATTAAGGTGTGAGCAACGCTACCACGAAACCCAACCATAGCACCGTAAACACAAAACCCAACGATGAAATGAAAAATGCCAAGCGTTGGGAATCACTCTTAAATGCTTTGTTATACAGCATTTTTACTACGAAGACGTTGAAACTCTTCATTTTGCTTGCGGACTTCTTCCATCATTGCTTCATGTTTAGCTTTTTCCAACGATGCTATTTTTTTTGCTCGTTTCATGAGATAAGGCATCATTGCATTAATTTTATCGTTAAGATGATTATGCTTAGAGTGAGGACGAATAACAATTATACTGTTTAACTCTTCTATACTGATCAATGAACTAGGGAAAGATATTTCGATTCCAGTTTCTTTTATAATCTCTCGCCCCCAGTTTAGTGCTGTATCAAGACAATCTGCACACATGGGTTCAGCTTGATGATCCACTTCAAAAGTAGCTTGCTGAAACATAGAACCTGATTTTATTTCAAGAACCCACGGGTTCTTTTTAGAAGGACGGACACAAGTGAACTTATCTCTAGAACAGCAAGGACAAAGCCAATTTTCATCATACCTATTCCAATACTTACCTCTAGTTGAAGCAAGGTGCTCTAACTGTTTGCTTGATGGTCTGGAACGTGTCTGTGGATTAACTTTTTCACGCCAAGAAGAGTTTTTTCCTTTGAAAGGTTCTGGAGTATAAAGCACTCTTTCTGGTTCATATTTATTAACTTCTGTAACCCCATTTACTCCAAACTGCCATCTCGCCTTTCTTTCTATATTTTTCGCAGTGTTATCAGATGGCTGATACCAGTCTTTTTTCTCCGCTGCAATCCGAGCAAAGTTTTCAGCCATCTTCAAACGTAGTTCAAAAATAGGTTTGGCTTCTTGCCACACCCCTTGCGCTTTATGCACATCAATTTGATGTTCTTTGTTTGCAGTAACTACCAAAAACTCACCAATCTGTTTTGGAGAGAAAGAAAAACTCTTATGTGCATTTACTATTTTTTTTGCATCAGCGTCAGCTTTATTACAATCAAAACAAACAACTGTATTGTCATAAGCCGAAAGTGAAAATGCTGTTTTAATAGCAAACTTTTCCGACAGTTCATCTGCCACTATAATGTTTTGCTTTACTGAAAAGCTCTCGAAGAGTTCTTTGACCACATCTTTCATATGATCGTGATGTTCATGAAGCTGACAAGTTAGATAGTTATTTTTGTTAAGTCGAACGATTTCTCCCTTGCTTCGTTTACAGCAAGGACATTGCCAACTGACTGGTGTCATCACCCACCATCTATTTAAATGTGCTCCGTCAGCATTAAATTGAGAAACCAGCTTTCGGGTTGAAAATGTAAATTCAGAATCAATACCGATCAGGTCTTTATCTTTTATTGACTCTCTAAATTCAGATTCTGTCATATTGACTCCATAATTTGCCATGCTGTATAACGCCTGCTTAAGCGGCTGCCAATGCACTACACTCAAACAGACCACCGTAATCACATAAGCCGAACCGAACCAAAAATGCCATAGGTTGGCAGTCCACTTGAAGCACTTGTTAGTTTGCCAACCCACCATTAGCTAATGGCTTGGCGCCAAGGTACTGATTTAAAATACAATACTTAAACCGTACACTGATGTAAACGGACAGCTGACCAACTAGAACACACCGCACAAACGCACTTGGCAATGAAGAGACAATCGCAGAGTTCTGCGGCCAAACACTGTGACAAAATGGCAAAGGATACTTTCACTGTTGCCAACCACAGCACCCTTGAAACTCCCCTTTTACGACACAGTTTCAACAACAAAGAAACAGCACCTACGAACACCAAAACTGGGAAAGTCGCAGTAAACAGTGAATGAACCAAAATCACTTAGTCCAAAGTGCCACCGGAAAGAACGTGGCTTGGTGAAGACGAACCGGTGAACATCCGGAAAAATGAACTAAGCTCTTATTTGAATTGGCTTTTTCCAACCGCAAACTAACGCCTGCTTAAGCGGCTGCCAATGCACTACACCCAAACAGACCACCGTAATCACTAAACCCAATTTGAACCAAAAATGCCACAGGTTGGCAGTCCACTTGAAGCACTTGTTAGTTTGCCAACCCACCCTAAGCAAATGGCTGGGTGCCAAGGTGCTGATTTAAAATACAATACTTAAACCGTACGCTGATGTAAATGGACAGCTGACCAACTTGAACACAAGGCACAAACGCACGTGGCAAAGAAGAGACAATCGCAAAATTTCACGAGCAAACACTGTGACAAAATGGCAAAGGATACTTTCACTGTAGCCAACAACAGCACCAGTAAAGCCCCTACTCTACCGACACTGTTTCAGCGAAAAAGAAACAGCACTTGCGAACTCCAAAACTGGGAAAGTCGCAGTAAACGATGAGCGGACTACAAACACTTGAATCAAAGTGCCACCGGAAAGAGTGTGGTTTGGTGAGAACGAATAGGTGAACACCCAGAACACTGAACTAAGCTCTTATTTGGATTGGCTTTTTCTAACCGCAAACTAACGCCTGCTTAAGCGGCTGCCAATGCACTGCACCTAAACAGACCACCGTAATCACTAAAGCCAATTCGAACCAAAAATGCCATAGGTTGGCAGTCCACTTGAAGCATTTGTTAGTTTGCCAACCCACCCTAAGCTAATGGCTGGGTGCCAAGATGCTGATTTAAAATACAATACTTAAACCGTACGCTATTGTAAACGGACAGCTGACCAACTTAAACACACCGCACAAACGCACGTGGCAAAGAAGAGACAATCGCAGAATTTCACGAGCAAACACAGTGACAAAATGGCAAAGGATACTTTCACTGTAGCCAACAACAGCACCAGTAAAGCCCCTACTCTACCGACACTGTTTCAGCGAAAAAGAAACAGCACCTTTGAACAACAGAAGAATGGTAGCTTCAGTAAATAATGAGCAAACCACAAACACCTAAATCAAAGTGCCACCGGAAAGAATGTGGCTTGGTGAAGACGAACAGGTGAACACCCAGAAAAATGAACTAAGCTCTTATTTGGATTGGCTTTTTCCAACCGCAAACTAACGCTGAGTTAAGCTGCGCACCAACACCCAACTTACAAAGCACACTTAACTTCAAACCAAAAGTGCCGTAGGTCTGTGCGTCAGCTTGAACGACTTGTTAGTTTGCCAGACCACTCAAAGCTAATGGCTGGATGCCAAGGTGCTGATTTAAAATACAATACTTAAACCGTGCGCTGATGTAAACGGACAACTGACCAACTAGAACACACCGCACAAACGCACTTGGCAAAGAAGAGACAATCACAGAAATTCTTGACCGAACACTGGCATAAAATGGCAAAGGATACTTGCACCATTGCCAACAACAACACCAGTAAGCCCCTACTCTACCAACACTGTTTCAGCAAAAAAGAAGCAGCACCTTTGAACACCAAACCAATGGAAACTACAGTAAACGACGAATGGACCACAAACACTTTAATCAAAGTGCCACCGGAAAGAGCGTGGCTTGGTGAATACTAACAGATGAACACCCGGAAAAATGAACTAAGCTCTTATTTGGAGTGGCTTTTTCCAACCGCAAACTAACGCCTGCTTAAGCGGCTGCCAATGCACTACACCCAAACAGACCACCGTAATCACTAAAGCCAAACCGAACCAAAAATGCCATAGGTTGGCAGTCCGACTTCAAGCACTTGTTAGAACGTTACTCAAAGGTGTCTAAGTCTATTTTATGTTTCTGAAGGACTTCCTGCATTTGTAGTTTCTTTTGACCAGCGGCTACCGCCATTACCTTAGCTGTAACATCAGTAATTTCACCTTTTGTTATCCCAGCTTTCTTTGCTTGATGTAGATAATATTTGGTACATGGTAAACAGTTCATGGCCATCGCAGCTGATAAGCCAACAAGTAACTCTGTCTTTGAGTCCAGGTGTTCATTTTCATGAGTTGAATGATAAAACTCTTCGTAAGCTTTTTGGTGCTTCCCTAGCATAACTTCTCCATTTTAGTTCTAACGCCTGCTTAAGCGGCTGCCAATGCACAACACTCAAACAGACCACCGTAATCACTAAACCCAATTTGAACCAAAAATGCCATAGGTTGGCAGTCCACTTGAAGCATTTGTTATGTTGCGAGACAGTGCGATGAACCTAAAGGCTTGGTGACAAGGTGTTGATTTGGAATACATTACTAGGCCCGGCCACTGAAGTAAAAAGGACAGCTACCCAAGTTGAACTAGATCGATAAACGAACTTGGCAATGAAGCGACATTTGACGATGTGCCCGCACTAGCTGCGCTCACATGACAAAGGATACTTTCACTGAAGCTGACCACAGCGAGTACGGAAATCGAGGTTAGAGGACAGACATCCCACCACAAAGAAGCAGCGTGCTTGAACACCAAGAATCATGAAGACTGAAAGGTGAAAAGCGCTGACGTAGAACTCAGTACTCTTTCGCCGAAATAAGCTAGAAAATATGAACTAAAACAGCCACATAACGCCTTGCTAAGGTGCAGCTAAGCGACCACTAAACCTAAGCAAAGCCACGTAAACACTGAAGCTAACCGAACCAAAAATGCCAAAGGTTAGCTGTCACTCTTAAGCAATTTGTTATAAGCACCTGCCTGTAGATAGAAAATGAACCCAGTCATTTCTGCCTCGCTTTTGGGCTTCATTTACCGCACTTTCAACATCATACGTTACTTTATGGAAAACAACATCCCACTTACCGCCTTTGTTTTTCTGTAACGTTGCATATGATGCTCTTGAAGAAAAGTTTTGCATTGAGTGAACACTTGGTTCGTCATCCGTATATGCCTGCAAACCTACACTACCAGGGTTTATGACTAATTGTCCCGTAGATAGCTCAACACACCTCGGTGTATGTGTATGACCACAAATAATAACCGGAGAGGTAATACCATTTAGTCTTTTAAGTATTTCGTGATCAGTCCGAACTATTGGTTTTCCAGTACTAATGTCCTCTAACAAATACACAAGATCATCCGTGGGTGTTCCATGACATGCGTAAATGTCATTTGTGATTTGTAAGTCGAATGGTAGTTGCTTCATCCAACTTAGTGGCTCCTGCCCCAACTCACATAGAATAAATTGCATTGTAGGATTTGATTCTATTTCAGCTTCCGTAGCCTCGTATATCTGGCGGTCTTGATTACCCGATATAGTTATAGCTCCCAATGATTGCAAGTACTCATATGTCTGCCTTGGAGCTATTGGGCCATATAAAATATCACCTAGGTTAACGAAATTCGTAAAACCTTTCGCTCTAGCATCCTTAACCACTGCCTCAAGCGCAAAGATGTTACTATGAATATCTGACATTATTGCAAACTTTTCCACGATGCACTCCTTGTGCTTATAACGCTTTGCTAAGGTGCGGCTAACTGCCACTAAGCCCAAACAATGCCACCGTAACCACTAAACCCAACCAAACCAAACCAAACCAATAATGCCAAAGGTTAGCCGTCACTCTTAAGCAATTTGTTAGGCGACATTTGTGCTACCAACGATTTTCTTAATCGCTGGGTCGAAAACTTGGCTTACATATTCATCCATATCAGCATCGGGAATCTTCGTCATTTTTTTCTTTTTATTGGCGATCCGCTCCTTAACTTCACACTCCTGTTTTTTCCCCAGTAACCGAGATAACTTAAGAAGATCCTTCTCGAACTCAAGCATTGACTCCTTATATGCAAAACTTGAAAAGCTATCCAAAAAGACGCCTGACTTTTCATCAGACTCTTCTTTTATGGAGAATTCATGCAATGTCTTGAGGTAATCAATCAAAAACTTGTTGTTTGATAACTGAAAAGCTAATAGAGGATCGATTTCTGCCAATGACTCAACTGATGCATGATACTTGTTATACAACTCATGTTGGTCTACCACAGGAAACATACCACGTAAACCTTTAGCCAGTTCATCCGTAAAGTTGTCTGGCATTCTTTCATTTGGAAACTTTCGCTTTAGCGCATTAACAAGAGCATCCTTGAGCAAATCTGAGTGTATTGTACTATTGACTACAATACTGGCCCACACGGACAACAGATTAAATAGTGATTTATTCAACCGTTCTCTACAACTCTTCCGCTCTTTATATTGGAATGAAATAAAGCTAATCACAGCACCTAGTAAAATACCAATTACTACAGATATGATTGGAATAACTGTTACCATTTAACCTCCTGTCGCCTAACGCCCGCTTAACTTGCTGCCAACTGCACCGAACTCAAACAGGCCACCGTAATCACAAACGCCAAACCGAACCCAAAATGCCACAGGTTGGCAGTCAGGTTGAAGCGATTGTTATATGCGTTCTCTAAGATGTACGCTTTGTGCTTCAACCACACGAGAACCAGCACTTGTACTCAAATTGAATTTGAGCCAACTCGACTCGAAAAAGTCATCATCTACCCTTTCTACCGAGTCTAAGGCTAAGAGTGTTGGGTTACCCTCGAAAGGGATTTCGTTGATAGTGAGAGAGTGAAATCCGCTGAATACAATTGCAACTTCTTCATATTTATCATTTTCCCAGTCTACCGGATATAGCACTCTTAATATCAACTCACTTTGTAAAGGTATTTCAATCATCGACAGCAACTCACAGTCGTGCCAATGTATATCATTGTGTCCCATCATTTCCTCATGAGCATATAACGCCTGCTTAAGCGGCTGCCAATGCACAACCCCCAAACAGACCACCGTAATCACTAAACCCAATTTGAACCAAAAATGCCATAGGTTGGCAGTCCACTTGAAGCATTTGTTAGTTTGCCAGCCCACCCTAAGCTAATGGCTAGATGCCAAGATGCTGATTTAAAATACAATACTTAAACCGTGCGCTGATGTAAACGGACAGCTGACCAACTCGAACACACCGCACAAACGCACTTGGCAATGAAGCGACAATCGTAGAATTTTGCGGCCAAACACAGTGACAAAATGGCAAAGGATACTTTCACTGTTGCCAACTACAGCACCAATAAAACCCAATATCTATAGATGGTGTGTCAGCGAAAAAAAAGCAGCGCCTACGAACACCAAACGAATGAAAGCTACAGTAAACGACGAGCGAGCCACAAACACTTAATTCAAAGTGCCACCGGAAAGAACATGGCTTGGTGAATACGAACAGGTGGACACCCAGAAAATGAACTAAGCTCTTATTTGGATTGTCTTTTTCCAACCGCAAACTAACGCCTGCTTAAGCGGCTGCCAATGCACTGAACACAAACAGACCACCGTAATCACATAAGCCAATTCGAACCAAAAATGCCATAGGTTGGCAGTCCGACTTCAAGCACTTGTTAGTTTGCCAACACACCCTAAGCGAATGGCTAGGTGCCAAGATGCTGATTTCAAATACAATACTTAAACCGTACGCTATTGTAAACGGACAGCTGACCAACTCGAACACACCGTACAAACGCACGTGGTAAAGAAGAGACAATCGCAGAATTTCACGAGCAAACACAGTGACAAAATGGCAAAGGATACTTTCACTGTAGCCAACAACAGCACCAGTAAAGCCCCTACTCTACCGACACTGTTTCAACGAAAAAGAAGCAGCGCCTCCGAACACCAAACGAAAGAAAACTACAGTAAACGACGAGCGAACCACAAACACCTAAATCAAAGTGCCACCGGAAAGAACGTGGCTTGGTGAAAACGAACAGGTGAACATCCGAAAAAATGAACTAAGCTCTTATTTGGATTAGCTTTTTCCAACCGCAAACTAACGCCTGCTTAAGCGGCTGCCAATGCACAACACTCAAACAGACCACCGTAATCACATAAGCCAAACCGAACCAAAAATGCCATAGGTTGGCAGTCCACTTGAAGCATTTGTTAGTTTGCCATCCACCCTAAGCTAATGGCCGGGTGCCAAGGTGCTGATTTAAAATACAATACTTAAACCTAGTACCGATGTAAACGGACAGCTGACCAACTTAAACACACCGCACAAACGCACGTGGCAAAGAAGAGACAATCGCAGAATTTCACGACCAAACACTGTGACAAAATGGCAAAGGACACTTTCACTGCTGCCAACAACAGCACCCATGAAACTCCCCTTTTATGACACTGTTTCAACAACAAAGAAAAAGCACTTACGAACACCAAAACTGGGAAAATCGCAGTAAACTGTGAACGAACAAAAATCACTTAAATCAAAGTGCCACCGGAAAGAACATGGCTTGGTGAATACGAACAGGTGAACACCCGGGAAAATGAACTAAGCTCTTATTTGGATTAGCTTTTTTCAACCGCAAACTAACGCCTGCTTAAGCGGCTGCCAATGCACAAACCCCAAACAGACCACCGTAATCACTAAACCCAATTTGAACTAAAAATGCCATAGGTTGGCAGTCCACTTGAAGCATTTGTTAGTTTGCCAGCCCACCCTAAGCTAACGGCTAGATGCCAAGATGCTGATTTAAAATACAATACTTAAACCGTGCGCTGATGTAAACGGACAGCTGACCAACTCGAACACACCGCACAAACGCACTTGGCAATGAAGCGACAATCGTAGAATTTTGCGGCCAAACACAGTGACAAAATGGCAAAGGATACTTTCACTGTTGCCAACTACAGCACCAATAAAACCCAATATCTATAGATGGTGTGTCAGCGAAAAAGAAGCAGCGCCTACGAACACCAAACGAATGGAAGCTACAGTAAACGACGAGCGAGCCACAAACACTTAAATCAAAGTGCCACCGGAAAGAACATGGCTTGGTGAATACGAACAGGTGGACACCCGAAAAACAGAACTAAGCTCTTATTTAGACTGGCTTTTTCCAACCGCAAACTAACGCCTGCTTAAGCGGCTGCCATGCACAACACCCAAACAGACCACCGTAATCACATAAGCCAATTCGAACCAAAAATGCCATAGGTTGGCAGTCCGACTTTAAGCACTTGTTATGTTTGTGGCAGTGCTTCTTTTGGACTTCTAAAATAACTTTCAGAATACCCAGTAAACTCAGAAATACTTGCTATATTACAGTGATTCCAATTTGGACTCCAAGTTTCCCCACTGAAAGTTACTACTGAGTATAAATCGTTATTTACAATTGATAGCACCCCTTTTGGGTAATGCTCAACCCAAATAAAACCATCAACTCGTTCTTTTTTACTGCGGTATCTTTCAGTATGTTCCAATGCTAACTTAATCGATTCCAACGCAAAAACAGTATACTTGTTCGCTTCCTTTAAGCCACGAACCAGATCACCCAGCATTTCCGACAGTTTTCTCTCTCTTAAATACCTACTGATTGCAGTAGACAACGTTAAATTATCTCTTTCTAAATATCGTTTAATTTCCTGCGCTATATCTTCAGCCATGTTTGTCACTGAGGTACCTTCATTGTCGTGAACTTGTGTACACATTATGACTAGAGGCATATTTTCTTGATCAAGTATACGAATGTGACATTTCGATGGGTAGCCACTAAAACCTGAAAATTCGTGAATAAACTCTTCCATAAAGCTGATAACTCCATAAAAAAACATAACGCCTGCTTAAGCGGCTGCCAATGCACTGCACTCAAACAGACCACCGTAATCACTAAAGCCAATTCGAACCAAAAATGCCATAGGTTGGCAGTCCGACTTCAAGCACTTGTTAGTTTGCAAACACACCCTAAGCTAAAGGCTGGGTGCCAAGATGCTGATTTAAAATACAATACTTAAACCGTACGCTGATGTAAATGGACAGCTGACCAACTCGAACACACCGTACAAACGCACATGGCAAAGAAGAGAAAATCACAAAACTTGCGACCAAACACTCACATCAAATGGCAAAGGATACTTGCACCGCTGCCAACAACAGCACAAGCAAAAACCAATCTCTATAGATAGTGTTTCAGCGAAAAAGAAACAGCGCCTTCGAACAACAAAAGAATGGTCGTTTCAGTAAACGGTGAGCGAGCCACAAACACCTAAATCAAAGTGCCACCGGAAAGAATGTGGCCTGGTGAAGACGAACAGGTGAACACCCGAAAAACAGAACTAAGCTCTTATTTGGACTGGCTTTTTCCAACCGCAAACTAACGCCTGCTTAAGCGGCTGCCAATGCACTGCACCCAAACAGACCACCGTAATCACTAAACCCAATTTGAACCAAAAATGCCATAGGTTGGCAGTCCGACTTCAAGCATTTGTTAGTTTGCCAACACACCCTAAGCTAATGGCTGGGTGCCAAGATGCTGATTTAAAATACAATACTTAAACCGTGAGCTGATGTAAATGGACAGCTGACCAACTCGAACACACCGTACAAACGCACATGGCAAAGAAGAGACAATCGCAGAATTTTGCGACCAAACACTATGACAGAATGGCAATGGATACTTTCACTGTTGCCAACAACAGCACCAGTAAAGCCCCTACTCTACCGACACTGTTTCAGCGAAAAAGAAGCAGCGCCTCCGAACACCTAACCAATGGAAGCTACAGTAAACGACGAATGAACCACAAACACCTAAATCAAAGTGCCACCGGAAAGAACGTGGCTTGGTGAAGACGAACAGGTGAACACCCAGAAAAATGAACTAAGCTATTATTTGGATTGGCTTTTTCTAACCGCAAACTAACGCCTGCTTAAGCGGCTGCCAATGCACTACACCCAAACAGACCACCGTAATCACTAAAGCCAAACCGAACCAAAAATGCCATAGGTTGGCAGTCCGACTTCAAGCACTTGTTAGAACGTTACTCAAAGGTGTCTAAGTCTATTTTATGTTTCTGAAGGACTTCCTGCATTTGTAGTTTCTTTTGACCAGCGGCTACCGCCATTACCTTAGCTGTAACATCAGTAATTTCACCTTTTGTTATCCCAGCTTTCTTTGCTTGATGTAGATAATATTTGGTACATGGTAAACAGTTCATGGCCATCGCAGCTGATAAGCCAACAAGTAACTCCGTCTTTGAGTCCAGGTGTTCATTTTCATGAGTTGAATGATAAAACTCTTCGTAAGCTTTTTGGTGCTTCCCTAGCATAACTTCTCCATTTTAGTTCTAACGCCTGCTTAAGCGGCTGCCATGCACAACACCCAAACAGACCACCGTAATCACATAAGCCAATTCGAACCAAAAATGCCATAGGTTGGCAGTCCGACTTTAAGCAATTGTTATACGTTGTTGCGGCTGATAATCTCATTGCAAGCCTTAACGACATATATGCGATAGTGCTCTATGGTTTCAGCTAGTTCTTTATCAGCTTTCACAAGAAAATCTTCTGAGCACCGTGGGCGAACATGATTTAATGGCAAATGATCAGTATCCGAAGCTACAAGACCGAACACATGATATTCAGTATTCCAACACTGCCCATACTTTCTATTCCCAATTCGAGTTAGAGCGACTATATTTTCTAAGTAGTTTTCATCTGTTTCAAGTAAGCTCATTGCAAGTCTAATTTCTTCTTCAGACATATAATCCCACCCAACACTATAAAACGTATAACGCCCGCTTAACTTGCTGCCAACTGCACCGAACTCGAACAGGCCACCGTAATCACAAATGCCAAACCGAATCAAAAATGCCACAGGTTGGCAGTCAGGTTGAAGCGATTGTTAGCTGTTTGGATGCAGGAAAGATTTAAAACCATCTTCTATAGCCTTCAATTGTCCTGCTTCGATTATAAGTGCCACCTCTGAACTCCAAAAAGGTTCACAGCTCCCAGACCATATTTTTATTCTTAGTGTAATGTGGCCTGTAGTGTCTGCCTTAGCGGACAATGAGTATTCACCTTCTAGTGCAACCCAATTTTTCTCTCCAACCCAACCTTTCCAATTACGAGCAAGCATGGAAAAATAATCCAATGGACTTTCGCCATACGGTGGGTTAGTTACACGAATAGTTGAACTCATTGCTACACCGGACAAAGATAACGAGTAATGCCCCAACCAACCCGATGAATCCAGCTCAGGCGAATGAAACTCAGCCATTATTCCATTTTCACTTGTAATCTTCATATTCAACACCGTTCAACGTAAGACAGCTAACGCCTGCTTAAGCGGCTGCCAATGCACAACACCCAAACAGACCACCGTAATCACTAAACCCAATTTGAACCAAAAATGCCATAGGTTGGCAGTCCGACTTCAAGCACTTGTTAGTTTGCAAACACAACCTAAGCTAAAGGCTGGGTGCCAAGATGCTGATTTAAAATACAATACTTAAACCGTGCGATGATGTAAACGGACAAGCTGACCAACTTGAACACAAGGCACAAACGCACGTGGCAAAGAAGAGAGAATCGCAAAATTTCACGAGCAAACACTGTGACAAAATGGCAAAGGATACTTTCACTGTAACCAACAACAGCACCAGCCAAGCCCCTACTCTACCGACACTGTTTCAGCGAAAAAGAAGCAGCGCCTCCGAACACCAAACGAATGAAAGCTACAGTAAACGACGAGCGAACCACAAACACTTAAATCAAAGTGCCACCGGAAAGAACGTGGCTTGGTGAAGACGAACAGGTGAACACCCGAAAAACAGAACTAAGCTCTTATTTGAACTGGCTTTTTCTAACCGCAAACTAACGCCCAATTAAGCGGCTGCTAACGCCACAAAACTCAAACCGGGCCACCGTAAACACCGCTGCCGACCGAACCAAAAATGCCACAGGTTAGCAGTCCGACTTTAATTGATTGTTATGTGTAACCTACTTAATTTTTAGCATTCTAGCCTTTTCGACAATCTCATTAGGTAAGCGACTAGAACTAATTACAATATCCAAAGCATCGTGTTCACGATTGTCTTTAAAGATTCGTCTCGACTGAGATATTCGAGTTATACAACCTGATTCTTGATAACCTTCAAGAGCGACCAAATGCTCAATTAAATCTTCTTTCGACCAATTATGGTCACGGAACAATTCGTAGTACTTAACAAAACACTCTTTCCCGATTGATCGCAAACTACGATCCAACTGCTTATCATCCATATTGGGCACCTGCCGCCAGATTTATACAATTGAAGTATGACTGATACTCAAACAAACACATAACGCCCAATTAAGGGGTGAACAACGCTACCACCCAAACCTAAAGCATTGTGCCATAAACACTAAATTTGAAGTAGAAGCAAAAGTGCCAAGCGTTGTGAATCCCTCTTAAATTGCTTGTTAGAACGTTACTCAAAGCTGTCGAGGTCGATCTTATATTTTGTTAAAACCTCTTGCATTTGCAGCTTTTTCTGCCCCGCCGAAACAGCCATAACTTTTGCGGTTACATCAGATATTTCACCTTTTGTAATACCTGCTTTTTTTGCCTCTAGCAAATAGTAACGTGTACACGGTAAACAATTCATAGCCATAGCCGCTGACAAACCGACTAACAGCTCGGTCTTAGTATCAAGGTGCTCATTTTCGTGGGTTGAGTGATAAAACTCCTCATAACCTTTTTGATGTTTCCCTAGCATACATACTCCTTGTAAGTTCTAACGCCTGCTTAAGCGGCTGCCAATGCACAAACCCCAAACAGACCACCGTAATCACTAAACCCAATTTGAACCAAAAATGCCATAGGTTGGCAGTCCGACTTCAAGCACTTGTTAGTTTGCAAACACACCCTAAGCTAAAGGCTTGGTGCCAAGATGCTGATTTAACTTACAATACTTAAACCGTACGCTGAAGTAAACGGACAGCTGACCAACTTGAACACATGGCACAAACGCACGTGGCAAAGAAGAGGCAATCGCATAATTTCTTGACCAAACACCGGCATAAATGGCAAAGGATACTTTCACTATTTCCAACAACAGCACTAGTAAAACCCAAACTCGATGAACAGTGTTCCAGCAAAAAAAGAAACAGCGCTTTAGAACAACAAAAGAATGGTCGCTTCAGTAAACGATGAGCGAACCACAAACACCTAAATAAAAGTGCCACCGGAAAGAACGTGGCTTGGTGAATACGAACAGGTGAACACCCAAAACACAGAACTAAGCTCTTATTTGGACTGGCTTTTTCCAACCGCAAACTAACGCCTTGCTAAGGTGTGAGTAACGCAATACAAAAGCTACCGCACGACGCCATAATCAGCATAAGCCACCGCATAGTAAAAATGCCACGCGTTACGAATCGCTCTTAAGCAATTTGTTAGTACATGCGCCACTTCTATTTGTGCGCTCCAAGATATTGAAAAGTAGCATAATATGAAAGGCTTTGAACACTGAAGTGAGACGGGCAGCTACAAAACTTAAACTCGATTAAGAGACAAAAGTGGGCTAGAAGAAAAACGCACTGAACCGCCCTACTTTGCAAACTTCAAATTAGAAAAGGACTCGATCCTCGCACTCCGACGGCAACACCAATAGCACCCAAGATTCGCCCAGAAGCCGCCACAAAAATGAAGAAGCACTAAAGAAATAGATTATGAGTTAGAAACCGTAAACGATGAAATCAAAGCGAACACTCCGCATATAGTGCCACAGGAAAGAACGTGAAAGGTACAAACTGAAAGGTGTAAAGACGAGCACCAAAACTGATGACCCTTGATGTCAAACCCGTACTAACGCTTTATCTACAGCTCCATGCCGTAGATCATCTCACACATAGTGCTACCTATTCCACACTCACTTTTTGACATACAACACAAAACCAACTGTAAATCAAACACCTACAAAATCATTTCTGCCGCAACACCCACAATATAAAGTTTTTTGCTCAATATTAATTCAATAACCAACTATCGTTAAGTAACTGTTCATTTATCCAGTATCAATTTATGGCTAATCAATCCCCTTTTCTACAGTATGTTTCAGAGTTTATGTATGCCAGACACTATGCAAGAGCGACTGTCGAGGCGTATGTGTCTTGGATTAAGCAATACATTATTTACCACAAGAAGAAGCACCCGAAAGAGCTTAACAAAGAGCATGTTGAAGAATTTCTGACGTACCTGGTGATCAAGAAAAACGTAGCGAGCAGAACCCAAACTCAAGCGCTCAATGCTTTGGTTTTCTTATACAAACACATAGTTAACGAGCCTATCGAGGTCGATTTACGTTTTCGAAAGTCTACTCGAGAGCCTAAGTTACCAGTGGTACTTACACCTAGTGAGGTTCGGTTGGTGATGGAGCATATTACTCCTGATTTTCTCTTACCCGCTCAGCTAATGTATGGTTCAGGCCTAAGGCTGATGGAGTGCATGAGGCTTCGTTTCCACGATATCGATTTTGATTACTGTGCGCTTAGGGTTTGGCGAGGAAAAGGCAATAAAAATAGAGTGGTCACCTTGGCCACAGAACTCGTCGACTTCATTGTGCATCAACAAAAAACGGTTCAGCGCTACTGGAAGCAAGATAGATTAAATAGTGAATACGGTGGAGTTTGGATGCCTGACGCTTTAAGCAAGAAGTATCCAGATGCGAATAGAGAACTGAATTGGCAGTTTCTTTTTCCTTCAAGGAGGCTTTCACAAGATCCTGCTACCAACAAGATCCGCCGACATCATATTGACCACACGTCGGTTCAAAGAGCGGTAAGGAATGCAGCAAAGAAAGCTGGCATCGAAAAGTCAGTGACATGCCATACGTTAAGGCATAGCTTTGCAACGCATCTACTTGAAGGCGGTGCAGATATTAGAACCGTGCAAGAACAGCTTGGTCACACAGATGTGAAGACCACTCAGATCTACACCCATGTAATCAATCGAGGAGCAAGTGGTGTGCTAAGCCCACTATCAAGGCTATAAGGGTGTTTACCGATTACCGATTACCGATTACCGATTACCGATTACCGATTACCGATTTTCACATACAAAAAAGGGAAGCCTAAGCTTCCCCTTTCTTAATCCTAATAACTGCTATTAAAGAGCAGCTTTCGCTTTTTCAACTAGAACTGCGAATGCAGCTTTGTCGAATACCGCGATGTCAGCAAGGATCTTACGGTCGATCTCGATAGATGCTTTCTTAAGACCGTTGATGAAACGGCTGTAAGATAGACCATTTTGACGAGATGCAGCGTTGATACGTGCAATCCATAGTTGACGGAATTGACGTTTCTTGTTGCGACGGTCACGGTAAGCGTATTGACCAGCTTTAGTAACTGCTTGGAAAGCTACGCGGTATACGCGAGAGCGAGCACCGTAGTAACCTTTAGCTTGTTTTAGAACTTTCTTATGACGTGCACGAGCTTGTACACCACGTTTTACGCGAGGCATTATGCTTCTCCTAAACTAAATATGTAATAAACTAAAAAAATTAAGCGTATGGCATCATACGAACAACTGCAGCCACTTCACACTTAGGAAGGATTGCATTTGGACGAAGCTGACGCTTGTTCTTAGTAGTACGTTTAGTCAGGATGTGACGTTTAGTAGCGTGCTTGTACTTAATACCACCAGCAGTTTTCTTGAAACGCTTAGCAGCACCTTTGTTGGTTTTCATCTTAGGCATGATGAATAACTCCGCATTGTTGAGTTGATTAAACAATAGTAATTAGGGCGAATAAAAACCCGCCGTCAGCTCTTTACGAAAAAGATAGGCGGCGGGTTTCGATTACTTGTAAGCCGTTAATTACTTCTTCTTAGGGGCCAATACCATGATCATCTGGCGACCTTCAATTCTGCTCGGGAAAGATTCTACTACAGCTAAATCTACAGTATCTTCTTTCAGGCGATTCAGAACATCAACGCCGATGTCTTGGTGAGCCATTTCGCGGCCACGGAAGCGAATTGTTACCTTCACTTTGTTGCCGTCTTCAAGGAAACGCGTCAGGTTGCGTAGTTTTACCTGATAGTCTCCGATATCAGTTCCAGGACGGAATTTAACTTCCTTAATCTGAACCTGCTTTTGCTTCTTCTTCTGCTCTTTAGCAGCTTTGCTCTTCTCGAAGAGGAACTTGCCATAGTCCATCACACGACAAACTGGTGGCTCGGCGTTAGGGCTGATCTCTACAAGATCCATACCAGCTTCTACAGCTGCATCTAGTGCTTCTTGGATAGAAACGACACCTACAGATTCACCATCTGCACCTGTTAGACGAACTTCACGAACGCCACGAATTTCACCGTTTAAACGATGCTGGTTTTGCTTGGCCGGTTGTTGGCCACGTCTTCCGCCTTTAATAGCTTATTCCTCCAGATTGAGCTTACGGCTTGCAACTTCGGCTTGGATGTATGAGATAAAATCATCCACTTTAAATTTGCCTAGGTCTTTGCCCTTACGAGTACGTACTGCGATTTCGCCAGCTTCCATTTCTTGGTCGCCACAAACAAGCATATACGGTACACGCTTCAAAGTGTGTTCGCGGATTTTAAAGCCAATCTTCTCATTTCTCAAGTCCGCTTTGGCTCTAATTCCACTTTTTTGCAGTTTTTCTGCTACTTCTTGAACATATTCAGACTGTTTGTCAGTAATATTCATGATAACAGCTTGTTCCGGCGACAACCACGTTGGGAAGAAGCCAGCGTATTCTTCGATAAGAATACCGATGAAACGCTCAAGAGAACCTAGAATTGCACGGTGGATCATTACAGGAACTTGACGTTCGTTGTTTTCATCCACGTAAGTCGCACCAAGACGACCAGGCATAGAGAAGTCTAGCTGGATTGTGCCACACTGCCATGCACGATCTAGACAGTCGTATAGAGTGAACTCGATCTTAGGACCGTAGAACGCACCCTCACCCGGCTGTAGTTCGTATTTCAGGTTGTTTGCATCAAGTGCTTCTGCAAGTGCTGCTTCCGCTTTGTCCCAGATCTCATCAGTACCAACACGCTGCTCTGGACGAGTAGACAGTTTAATATCAATGTTATCGAAGCCAAATGTGCGGTAAGTATCAAATACCATTTCGATACAAGAAGAAACTTCTTGCAGGATTTGGTCTTCAGTACAGAATACGTGTGCATCATCCTGAGTGAATGAACGAACACGCATTAGGCCGTGTAGAGAGCCTGATGGCTCGTTACGGTGAACCATACCAAACTCAGCCATACGGTATGGCAGATCACGGTATGATTTCAGACCTTGGTTAAAGATCTGTAGGTGGCCTGGGCAGTTCATTGGTTTTACTGCGTAAGTACGTTTTTCTGACTCTGTTGCGAAAATCATGTCACCGTACTTGTCCCAGTGACCTGATTTTTCCCACATGTTCACATCTAGGATAAGCGGTGCACGAACTTCTTCGTACTCAAACTTAACTAGCTGCTTACGCATGAAGTCTTCAAGTTCTTTGTATACTGTCCAGCCATGGTTGTGCCAGAACACCATACCTGGTGCTTCTTGCTGCATGTGGAACAGGTCAAGTTGCTTACCAAGTTTACGGTGGTCACGCTTAGCCGCTTCTTCTAGACGAGTTAGGTGCGCCTTAAGAGCTTTCTTGTCGTGGAATGCAGTACCGTAGATACGTTGCAGCATCTTGTTGTCGCTGTTACCACGCCAGTATGCGCCAGCAACGTTCAGCAGTGTGAAGTGCTGACAAAAACCCATGTGTGGTACGTGTGGACCACGACACATGTCGATGTATTCTTCGTGGTGGTATAGGCCTGGACGATCGTCTTTAGCAACGTTCTCATCAAGGATTTCCACTTTGTAAGATTCGCCACGACCCTCAAAGGTATCGCGCGCTTCCTGCCAGCTCACCGTCTTCTTGATAACTTGGTACTTAGTTTTCGCAAGCTCTTTCATGCGCTTTTCAATCTTTTCAAGATCTTCTTGCGTTAGAGACTCGTCTAAGTCGATATCGTAGTAGAAGCCGTTGTCAATCGTTGGACCGATTGCCATTTTTGCTTGTGGGTAAAGCTGCTTAAGTGCATGACCAAGAAGGTGAGCACAAGAGTGACGAACGATCTCAAGACCATCTACTTCATCTTTAGAAGTGATGATTTCTAGACTTGCATCGTTTTCAATTAGGTCACAAGCGTCAACACGCACGCCATCTACACGGCCAGCGATGGTTGCTTTAGCAAGACCAGGACCGATAGATTGAGCAACTTCAAGCGTTGAAACTGGGTTGTCGAATTGACGTTGACTGCCGTCAGGAAGAGTAATAATAGGCATGTTTAATCCTTTACAGTGGTGTTGCACACTAAGCAACACGTGTTTATTTAATGTCAGTTGAGAAATACGACGATAGCCTATTGGTAATACGGATACCGGACCATCATCGAACGCACAATACTACTTACCTAATTGACTAAAAGCAAAAGAAGATTGCATGACAAAGTGCGTTCTTTTTTTCATTGAGCTAATTCCTATAATCGATGAACGTACAATAGGAGTTTTGCATTTTTATCAATATCACGGCACTATTTGTCTATACCAAACAAGGAAGTACCACTTTGAAATCTCCAAGATACGTTCAGATTCGCGATTACATCGACCAGAAAATTCAATCTGGCCAATGGCCTGCGGGTACTCAAATCACCACAGAACTTGAGCTCACCAAGCAATTTGATGTCAGCCGAATGACAGTAAATAAGGCCATCAGAGATTTGGTCAATGCAGGAAAGCTAGAACGTACTCCAAGAAGAGGCACCTTTGTTTGCCAACCTCAGCATAAAGCAGAATCTCCACTGCTTAGAACCACCAACATCGCTTTTGAAGTCACTTCTCGCCAGCAAAAGTATCACGCTCAAATCCTAAAAGTTGCCGAAACCAAAGCCGACGAAACCATCGCAACGAAACTTGGCGTGATGATCGGCAGTCAGGTGTTTGTTTCTCAGATCGTGCACTTTGCTGATGGCGTACCTATCCAACTAGAGAAGCGTTGGATTAACGCCCAACTGGCTCCAAACTACCTAGAGCAAGACTTCACTGCCATTACTCCTCACCAGTATCTTTCTGATAATTGTCCACTCACCGCTCTTGAGCACACAGTAGAAGCTTTGATTGCTAAATCAGATATTCGACACCACTTACAAATCGATGACTCTGAACCATGTTTGCTGCTCAACCGCCGCACATGGAGCGGCAGTGATTTGGTCAGTTTTGCCAAGCTATACCATCCTGCGAGTCGCTATAAATTGACATCAAAAGTCGATCTTTGATCCCCGACTTCTTGTCTTAAAGATCACAATTTTGTAACACTCACCTTGATCCTTTGGCTGTATTTGTCTATTTATTTGTATATACATTTAAACAAAGGCACTACCATGTCACTGACACTCATTCACGCAAACCTCGTAACCATGGCCGATGACGACTGCGGTTACCAAGTGCAGCAAGACCAAGCGATTGAAATCGAAAACGGAAAGATCTCTCGTGTCTTGCCCATGTCTCAGTGGCAAATACAAACAGCGCAAGTACAAAACACACTCAGCACCGAGATCTACAACTGCCAAAATAAGCTAGTCACCCCTGGCTTTATTGACAGCCATACCCACCTGATTTACGCAGGATGCCGCGCAAACGAATTTGAGCAGCGCTTGAATGGAATGAGTTACGAACAAATCACCCGCCAAGGCGGTGGGATCTTGTCGACGGTTGAAGCGACTCGTGGTGCCTGCACCAATACGCTGATTGAACTCGCCCTTCCCCGCCTAGATGGCCTAATCCAATCGGGGGTGACTAGCATAGAGATTAAGTCGGGTTATGGGTTAAGTGCACAGTCGGAAATAAAGATGCTGCGTGCCGCTAAAGCATTGCAGGCTCATCGAAAAATCAATGTATCAACCACCTTGCTCGCAGCGCACATAGTGCCACCAGAATATCGCCACGGCCGAGCAACAGCTTGCCAATAGTGTTGACGTATTTTGTGAGAAAATTGCCTTTTCAGTTGAGCAAACCGAGCGCATCTTTCAAGCCGCACAGGCCCATCATCTCGAGATAAAAATTCACGCTGAGCAGCTTTCGTTGCTGGGCGGTACCCAGTTAGCGTGCAAGTACAATGCGCTTTCTGCCGACCACATAGAGTACTTAGATAAGTCAGGGGTTGAAGCGATGGCCCGCAGTGGCACCGTTGCTACCCTGCTCCCTGGCGCATTCTACTTCCTAAAAGAGCGTCAGCTTCCTCCTATCGAGCTGCTTAGACAGCACAATGTCCCAATGGCGGTTGCGAGTGACCACAATCCGGGCACCTCCCCATTTACCGATCTTCGAATGATGATGAATATGGCCTGCACTCTGTTTGGTTTAACGCCCCAAGAAGCCCTAAAAGGGGTGACTGCCAATGCCGCAGTTGCGATTGGGAATCCAGATACTGGCCGTATCCAAGTCGGGCTTGATGCTGATCTTGCGATTTGGAATGCCAACACTCCTGCCGAGTTGAGTTATCAAATCGGCCAGCCACAACTTGAAGCTCGTTTAGTTCAAGGAGAGATTTGTCATGCAAGATAATCGACTAGAGCAAGACTTTCATTGGCAAGGAAGAAATGATCTCGAAGATGCAGAGATGGGCATACGAGTGCACCATAAAGTCGGTACAGCACCAAGAGAGAGTGACACCGTCACTATTGTTGGGTTTGGAACCGACGCTGGTGTCGCAAGAAACAAGGGACGTATTGGAGCCAAGGAAGCTCCCAACAAAATCCGTAAAGCTCTTGCCGACATGGCTTGGCATGAGAGTTCTTCCATTTGCGACCTAGGAACCATTTATTGCCATGACGATGAGTTAGAAATTGCGCAGCAGCAAGTGGCAAACTCGCTGTCACAGGCGTTATCAAACACTCCTGTCATATTACTCGGAGGTGGTCATGAGATTGCTTGGGCCTCTTACCAAGGGTTGGCGCAACACCTCTCTAAAAACAATCATACACCTAAGATTGGCATCATTAACTTTGATGCGCATTTTGATCTTCGTTGTTTCGAAGATGAACATCTCCCAATAAAGCCAAGCTCAGGGACCCCTTTTCTTCAGATCCAGCATGATTGCGACAAGCGAGGTTGGCCATTTAAATACGCCTGCTTAGGGGTAAGTCGCGCCAGCAACACTCGCGCTTTGTTCCAACGTGCCCATGAGCTAGACGTTTGGTATCTCGAAGACTCACAAATGATGGACAACGAGCCCAAACAAGCCCTTAACCAACTTCAAAGCTTTATCGATGGTTGTGACTATCTCTATCTCACCATTGACCTCGATGTCTTTCCTGCATCGACTGCACCGGGGGTCAGTGCGCCCGCAGCGTTTGGCGTCAGTCTCGAACGCCTACTCCCTTATTTCAAAACCATTTTAGCCAATGCGAACAAACTCAAAATCGCCGATATCGCCGAATATAACCCAATGTTTGATCAAGACAGTCACACCGCCAAACTCGCCGCACGCCTGTGCTGGGAGATAGCAAGAGCGATGACAGCATCAAACCCAAACAACAGATAAAACCACAAGGAGTTCCCATGTCTCACCACCAAGGAAGTCATTCTCGTTTAGATGAGTCACGTACGATTCGTGCCCCGCATGGCAGCGAGCTGTCTGCAAAATCATGGATGACAGAAGCGCCGCTACGAATGCTAATGAATAACTTAGACCCCGACGTTGCCGAGCACCCTCATGCTTTAGTGGTCTATGGTGGCATTGGTCGTGCAGCGAGAAACTGGGAGTGTTATGACAAGATTGTTGAAGTACTTAAACGCCTAGAAGACGATCAAACCCTGTTGGTGCAGTCTGGCAAACCTGTTGGCGTGTTTCAAACCCACACCAATGCGCCACGAGTGTTGATCGCCAACTCTAACATCGTGCCTCACTGGGCGAACTGGGAGCACTTCAACGAGCTGGATAAAAAAGGTCTAGCCATGTACGGGCAGATGACTGCTGGCAGCTGGATATACATTGGCTCACAAGGCATCGTTCAGGGCACCTACGAAACCTTCGTTGCGGTGGCAAAACAGCACTTTGATGGTGTGGCGAAAGATCGGTGGATTCTCACTGGTGGCCTTGGCGGTATGGGTGGCGCACAACCATTAGCCGCCACCATGGCAGAGTTCTCCATGCTGGCGGTAGAGTGTGATGAAAGCCGTATCGATTATCGCCTACGTACGGGCTATGTCGATAAAAAAGCCACCAGCCTGGATGAAGCACTGGCGATGATTCAATCCTCAACCACCCCAATCTCTGTCGGGCTACTCGGCAACGCTGCTGATGTGTTTAGCGAATTGGTTGAACGAAACATCACCCCAGATGTGGTCACGGACCAAACCTCCGCCCACGACCCTCTTAACGGCTACCTCCCACAAGGTTGGAGCATGGAGAAGGCTGCCCAAATGCGCCAACAAGATGAAGCCCACGTGGTGAAAGCCGCCAAGGCATCAATGGCGGTGCAAGTGAAAGCCATGCTTGACCTTCAAGATAAAGGGGCTGCGACTTTAGATTACGGTAACAACATCCGCCAAATGGCGTTAGAGGAAGGGGTTGAAAACGCCTTTGACTTCCCAGGCTTCGTTCCTGCTTATATTCGTCCCCTATTTTGTGAAGGTATTGGACCATTTCGCTGGGCAGCGCTATCCGGTGATCCTGAGGATATCTACAAGACCGACCAAAAAGTCAAAGAGCTTATCCCAGATAACCCGCACTTACACAACTGGCTCGATATGGCAAAAGAGCGTATTCAATTTCAAGGGCTGCCAGCACGCATCTGTTGGGTAGGACTCAAAGATCGAATGCGATTAGGATTGGCATTTAATGAGATGGTGAAAAACGGAGAGCTCAAAGCACCAATTGTTATCGGCCGAGACCACCTAGACTCTGGCTCGGTTGCCAGCCCAAATCGTGAAACAGAAGGCATGATCGATGGCTCAGATGCGGTTTCTGATTGGCCACTACTGAATGCACTACTCAATACTTCCTGCGGGGCAACATGGGTGTCACTCCATCATGGAGGTGGTGTTGGCATGGGATTCTCGCAACACTCTGGCATGGTGATTTGTTGTGACGGCAGTGAGGATGCACACCAACGCATCGCTCGGGTATTAAGAAATGACCCAGCAACTGGCGTCATGCGCCATGCGGATGCGGGCTATGACATTGCCATCAACTGCGCCAAAGAGCAGCAACTAGACCTGCCAATGATCACTTCGAGCAAAGTATGAAGGAAGTATCAGACATGCTAAATCTTAAATTACAGCCGGGACAACTTACGCTCAGTCAGCTACGTCAAATCAGCCGAACCCCTGTGAATTTGTCACTCGATGAAAGTGCACACGATGCAATAAACCTCAGCACACAAGCGGTTGAGCGAGTGATCAAAGAAGACCGAACCGTTTACGGCATCAATACAGGTTTTGGTCTACTCGCCAACACTCGTATTGCCCCTGAAGATCTCGAAGTTCTGCAAAAAAGCATTGTGCTTTCGCATGCCGCAGGCATTGGCACTTTTATGGCGGATGAAACCGTTCGTCTCATGATGGTGTTGAAAATCAACTCGCTTGCCCGTGGCTACTCAGGGATCCGCTTGGAAGTGATTCAGGCACTGATTGAGCTTGTAAATAGCCAAGTCTACCCTTGCGTACCAGAAAAAGGCTCCGTGGGCGCATCAGGTGACCTTGCACCACTGGCGCACATGAGCACAGTATTACTGGGTGAAGGCCAAGCGAGACACAATGGCAAAGTGATCTCTGGTCAAGAGGCGCTGCAGATTGCCGGGCTTCAGTCAATCACCCTTGCGCCTAAAGAAGGGCTAGCGCTGCTTAACGGCACACAGGCCTCTACTGCATTTGCGCTAGAAGGGTTATTTAACGCAGAAGACCTATACTCATCAGCAACAGTTTGCGGCGCTATCTCCGTAGAGGCAGCGCTTGGTAGTCGACGTCCATTTGACGAGCGAATTCACCAAGTGCGAGGTCACCAAACTCAAATCGATGCCGCCCTTGCCTACAGGCATATGCTCGATGACAGCAGTGAAATCGGAAATTCGCATGCAGGCTGCGAAAAAGTCCAAGATCCATACTCACTTCGTTGCCAACCTCAAGTCATGGGTGCTTGTTTGGAACAGATCCGCAATGCTGCCAAAACACTACTGGTTGAAGCGAACTCGGTGTCTGATAACCCATTAGTCTTTGCTGAACAAGACGATATTATCTCGGGTGGTAACTTTCACGCAGAACCCGTTGCCATGGCCGCCGATACCCTAGCACTGGCAATTGCAGAAATTGGCAGTCTGTCCGAGCGACGTATGGCGTTACTTATCGACAGCGCATTGAGCAAACTGCCACCATTTTTGGTTGACAACGGAGGGGTAAACTCTGGCTTTATGATTGCTCAAGTCACCTCAGCGGCGCTGGCAAGTGAGAACAAAACGCTCGCCCATCCAGCGTCTATCGATAGCTTGCCAACCTCTGCCAACCAAGAAGACCACGTTTCTATGGCGACATTTGCTGGCCGGAGATTAAGAGACATGGCAGAAAATACCCGTGGGATCTTAGCTGTAGAATATTTAGCTGGGGTACAAGGGCTAGATTTCCGAGCGCCGAATAAATCGTCAATACGGGTAGAAATTGCCAAACAATTACTACGAGAAGAAGTGCCGTTTTATGATAAAGACCGCTACTTTGCCCCAGATATCGAAAAAGCCAATAATGTGCTTAAACAGGCGAAACACAATTCATTGATGCCTAATGAATTATTGCCAAGTATTTAACTTACGATCCAAACAGCCCCGATATTTTGGGGCTTTTTTTTATATATGTCCCAATAAACGCCTATCCAAAGTGAATATTTAGCAAAATTCTCAATGGTTAGACCATTAAAACTGAATAGTCGGATATAATCACCGCAGATTTTTAGATGACTCAGTGATTATGTTTCTAACACCTTACTTTACAACTCAAAACGACAAGATTCAGTTCTCTCGCCAACAGGCTAGCCACTTTGCTAAAAAAGTTGCTGGTGACTACAACCCAATCCACGATGAAGATAACAAGCGCTTCTGTGTACCGGGTGACCTACTGTTCGCAGTGCTGCTTCACCAAGAAGGCGTTAGCCAGAAGATGCGTTTTGACTTCTCAGGTATGGTGACAGACGGTGTTGAGCTGTCGTTTGAAGAAAAACATGGCACTGAAAGCGCACTTATCGACCAAGCAGGCAAAGAATACCTGCACATGCATCACGAAGGCGCAGTTAATAAAGACCCTGAGTTCATCGAGCACATGGTGAAATCTTACGTTCAGTTCTCTGGCATGAACTTCCCGCACATCATGGTGCCACTGATGGAAGAGAAGCAGATGATGATCAACTGCCAACGCCCATTGGTGATCTACGAGAGCATGGAAGTTGAATTTGATACGCTAGAGCTGAAAAAGCCAGAAGTTAAATTCGCAGGTGCAACGTTTGAAATTGAAGGTAAGCGCGGCCTAGTGACCATGAACTTCGACTTCATCGACAATGGCATTGTTGTCGGCAAAGGAAGCAAGCGAATGGTTGCCTCTGGTCTGAAACCTTACGAGAAATCTGCTGTTGACGATCTGGTTGAGCGTTTCAACTCACGTAAAGATGCTTTCCTCGCAGAGCACGCAGTTGCAGCATAAAGCAAGAATGACTAAACGGCCTCAACCCTGTGTTGGGGCTTTTTTATATCCAATCTATACCCACCTTCTCACCGACTCACAATAAGTGCGGTACTCATCACCATACAGCTTCTCTAACGCACGCTCTTCCGCTCGGATCTGATAGCGATTCATATACCAAACAAATCCCGCAATGATCACCACGCCATAAAAATTCACGTAGTAGATACTGGTTGCGACCTGTCCCAATACGAGTGCCAAATACATCGGGTTTCTGGTGCGGGCAAATACCCCAGTACGAACCACAGTGGCTGCTTGCTCTGGACGGTGAGGGTTGACTGTCGTTTGATGACGGCGGAACTCACGTACACCGGAAAAGCCTAACCATGCGGCAACAAACCAGATCACAAGGGAAACAAGTGTCGATAGAAAGCTTGGTGGCACCGATGCGCTCCACCAAATCAGCAGCAGCGCAACGATAAATAGAATGACCGGAGGAACTTTTAGTTCAAGAAACGACAAGCGGTATTAAACCCTTGGATATCGAGTTGATACTCATAGCAATCAAGCATCGCACCTGAAAGTTTCTCAGAGACACCCACTTTGCCAATCATGGTGAAATTGTTATTGAGTAGTACTCGTTGAGAGGCAACGTTTTGTACCGCAGCATAAGCCTTCAAACGCTTAAGCCCGGGGAATGTACGAGCATAATTGATCAACTGACTGGTCGCACGTGTAGCAAGTCCCTGACCAGCCGCTTTTTCGCTCACTCGGTAGCCAACCCAAGCTTCGCCTTCAGTCAAATCAATACGATGCAGATTGGCGCGGCCTAAAATCTCGCCACGACCATTTTTGATCAAGGTAGGAAGCATGGTTAATTCATGATACTGGTGCAAACACTGTCGGATATGGTTGCTAATGCCCGTCATGCAGTAAAAACCCTCAGGTCGCTGCTCGACAAACTCTTCGAACCAAAGACGATTACGCTGCTCAAAGCGCAGCAGTGCCTCACCGTCACTGTGACACAGCACAGGGAACTTATATAAATTATCTTGCATAAGCCAACATCAAATAAATTCGATTAATTTTTGTGCAGTGATTTTGGATCACACCCAGTGATCGTTCAATTAATACGCACAAAAAATCGACTATTTATTGATCTGAACCACAAAAAAAGCGCCCGTTATGGGCGCTCAATTCATACGTAGCTCAACAAGGCTTGCAGCGGGTGTTTCAAACTCACCCCTTCAAAGCGTTTCACTTGGCTTCGACAAGAATAGCCTGTGATCACGCAGCGTTGTTTATCCAGCTCAGTCAAACGAGGTTTCCAACTCAATCCGTAGACATCTTGAGATATCTCTAGCTTGTCCACTTCATGGCCAAACGTGCCTGCCATACCACAACAGCCAACAGCCATCGGCTGGAGTTTTGCGCCAAAGTGACTAAAAATGGTAGACCACTCTTTCTCAGCGTTTGGCAGCTTTGTCTTCTCGGTACAGTGAGCAAACAGGTGCCAAGGCTTATCATCGACAGATTCAGCCGCTTGCCACTGTTCTAAACGTGGTAGCAGCCATTCATGCACAGTCAACACGTCAAAGTTGCCACGTTTTTCTTGCAAGATCTCTGCGTACTCATCGCGATAACAAAGTACTAGCGCAGGGTCGACACCAACAAGTGGAATGCCAGTATCCGCTAGCATGGCCAAAAACTCTGACGTGCTCTTTGCGGTATCGGTGAACTGCTTTAGGAAGCCTTTGATGTGCTGGGCTTTACCATTGGGTTTGAATGGCAACAAGATTGGTTGCAGTCCAAGTTTTTTCACCAAGCTCACCATATCTTCAACCACTTGGGCATCGTAATAGCTGGTGAACGGGTCTTGAACAATCAGTACGTGTTGCGCTTTTTCCTGTTCAGACAGACTGTTAAGCTTTTTCAGGTCAAACTGAGTGTCAGTACTCACACGCTTTTCAAGCACAGGCACACTCAATAGCGGCGCATCAACATAACCTATGGTTTTCGCCGTCAACGACTGCACCCAAGACTGCTTGAGCACCCCATTAACTAAGGTCGGCGCTTTCGCCATTAGCGGCAGCATGGTTTCAATGTTTGCTACCAAGTAATCTTTCGCTGGGCGTTGGTAACGGCTGTAATAAAGGTTCAAAAAGCGCGAACGGAAGCTCGGTACATCCACCTTGATTGGACACTGGCTCGCACACGCCTTACACGCCAAACAGCCGTTCATCGCTTCATAAACTTCGTGCGAGAAGTCGTATTCATGGCGTTTATTTAGGGTGTTACGCACACGCTCAAGCAAATCACGAATTGAAACGCTGCCAGTTAAGGTCTGCTTTTCAAGATCGAGTACATCTGCACCTTGGTCGGTTAACTGACGTAGCCACTCTCTTACTAACCCTGCACGCCCTTTCGGTGAATGGCGTCTATCCGCCATCACTTTCATCGAAGGACACATAGGTGAGCTGGTGTCATAGTTAAAACACAAGCCGTTACCATTACACTCCATGGCTTGCTTAAAGCTATCACGTACTTGCACGTCTATCTGGCGGTCGTAGTAGCCACGTTTGGTATCAGAAACCTTCACCAGCTCTGCGTTGCTCTCCAGTGGAGTACAAATCTTACCTGGGTTCATCTTGTTGTGCGGATCAAATGCCCCTTTCACGCGGCGAAGCTCAGTAAACAGCTCTTCACCAAAGAATTCTGGGCCATACTCAGAGCGGAAACCTTTACCATGTTCGCCCCACATCAAACCACCATACTTAGCGACCAGAGCTACCACTTGGTCAGAGATTTGGTGCATCAAGCTCTCTTGGTGTGGGTCGCACAAATCCAGTGCTGGGCGAACGTGCAAGACCCCCGAGTCCACGTGACCAAACATGCCGTATTGCAGCTCGTAGCTATCCAATAACTGACGGAATTCAACAATAAAATCCGCCAAATTTTCTGGTGGCACACAGGTATCTTCAGCAAAAGCAATTGGCTTAGCTCGACCTTTAGCAGCGCCCAACAAACCTACGGCTTTTTTACGCATATTGTAAATTTTGCCGATGCTCGCTAAGTCATCACAGCTTTGATAGCCGATAATCCCCGCTTGGTTTTTTGCCACCATGGTTTCAAGTTTAGTGATCAGCTGCTGTGCCCGTTCACGCACCAACTCAGGATCGGGCCCTGCAAACTCCACGATGTTAATGCCTTCTAGCTCTTTGTCTGGCACATCGGTAATCAGATCAGAGACGGTATGCCAAACAATATCCTGCTTGGCAAGGTTAAGTACCTTTGAGTCTACAGTTTCAACCGACAGTGCATTCGCCTCAACCATGAACGGTGCGTTGCGAAGCGCTGCGTCAAACGAGTCATACTTAACCGTCACCAAAATACGCTTCTTAGGGATTGGGGTCAGGTTAAGCTTTGCTTCGGTAATAAATGCAAGCGAGCCTTCAGCACCACAAAGCACGCGGGTCAGATTAAACTGCTGCTGTTCATCCAGCGCATTTTTTAGATCGTAGCCAGTTAAGAAGCGGTTGAGCGGTGGGAACTTGTCTAAAATTTTCTGGCGGTTATCGCGAACAACTTGCTCGGTCACCTGCCATGCGGTATGCGCTTGCTCTCCCTCTTCTGGCTCACCATGAGACATATCCGACTCCAACACTGAGCCATCGGCGAATACCGCTTGTAGCGATAATACGTGATCCGAGGTTTTTCCGTATTGAAGCGAGCCTTGGCCCGATGCATCGGTGTTAATCATACCGCCAAGGGTGGCACGGTTACTGGTCGACAGATCTGGAGAAAAGAAAAAGCCATGACTGCGCACGGCATCATTGAGCTGATCTTTCACAATACCGGTTTGAACGCGCACCCAACCCTCTTCTGGGTTGATTTCTAGCACCTTGTTCATATGACGGGAAAGGTCGACCACGATACCTTGAGTCAGTGATTGACCATTGGTTCCCGTGCCCCCACCTCTTGGAGAGAAAGCAACGCGTTCATATTTTTCTTGGTAAGAGAGTTTGCCGATCAATTGCACATCGGCGGTGTCTTTAGGCAATACCACCGCTTGAGGCAGCTGTTGATATACACTGTTATCAGTAGCCACGGCCAAACGGCTGGCGTAGCTCAGTTCGATATCGCCTTTAAAACCTTGTGCGTCGAGTTCTTCAAGAAAAGAACGTACCAGTGCATCGACTTCTGGTTGATGAGAAATTCTTGGTAACATTATGCTTCCTGCGCTCCCTAAGCCATTAATTTTACTTAATGGTGTATCCATACCTTGGGAGAAAATAAGTGGTTATATTTTTTGATTTTCGTCACTTTACAACATTTTACCGCTTGATAAAAACGCTTACGTGCAATCACACTGCAACCATTAATTACTTTTTTGCATTTATAGTCCACAATCAAAGGTATGCTTGATTGTGTTTCTACTAAAGCGTTGGACATTATGAAAAAAAATAAAGTTGTCACTACGGAAGATATACTTCTCAAACTTTGCCAGTCAGTTTCTGGCGTACTCACTTCAGCCACCGGCTCTCAAATCACCTACTCTGCCATGGTGCAGAAAATCAATAAGACCTGCCTCAAACCAGATTTTGGCTGTTTCGTCCTTTTCGATGGCGGTTTTTCTGGGCTGGTTGTTATTAACTTCACCTCGCAGGCTGCACTAGAAATCTACTACAACTACATGCGCAACATGGGCATGCCAGAAGATGAGCTTGCAGTTCACCACGCATCAGATGAAGTAGGCGATGTACTTGGTGAACTGATGAACCAATTGGTGGGTGACTTTACCAACAAGATCCGTAAAGAGTTGCAAACCAACATTACTCAAAACCAACCTAAGATGCTGTCGTTGACTAAGCAGGTGATGCTGTCGGTGGATACCAACTTAGATCGCCCTCAGGCTCGTCGTGTGACCTTCTCAACTGCCAATAACAACATCTTTTACCTAGAGCTGGCCATGGATAAAACTGAGTTCATCCAACTAGAAGAGTTTGAAGTAGAAGAAGATGCTTGTATCGATGATTTGATCAACGAAACTCAAGCAAAGAAAACCAAAACTGACACCGCACCACCGTCAGATGATATCGCTAACGATCTGTTAGATGAGCTTGGCTTATAAAATAGTTGCTCATATAAGCACCTGTTAACTCTAGATAAGGCTGGCATTCGCCAGCCTTACTGCCCTCCAGCACTTTTACTTCTGGCTGAGAAAAGTTAAAATATGCGACTTTTCCACCAATCAGCTGTGCAGATGTCCAAACAGAAAGCCCTCAAGAAAATTGCAAAATGCCTCGAGCTAGGCAACTCAGCAAACGTCAACGAAGCCGCTAACGCAATTCGTATGGCGCATCGCTTGATGCTCAAATATGGTCTCGACAAAGACGATATTGAGTTCATCAAGATGGGGAAAACTCAATCGACACATCTATTGCCAGCAAACATCAGCTCCAACCTCTTGCGCATCATCCGAGGTATCAATACCAAATTTGGTGTTGAGGCAGTGCTGCTTAATCATAAAGGGCTCAAACGTCTTGAATTCATTGGTGAAGCCGATCGCGCCATCTTTGCCGCTTTTGCGTTTGATATCATTTATCGTGAGATGAATGAGCAAACTGGCCAGTTCCGTAACAGCTTTGCAGGCAGTGGCACCAGTAGCACTGAAGTGACACGCCGAGTCGCCTCCTTCCTGTCCGGTTGGATAGAAGGTGCGCTGGAAAAGCTGCCAGAGATAGCCCCAGACGATGAGTCAAACAACAAAATCAATAACTACATTGATAAAGAGTTTAAGAACATCGACCGCGAAACCTTCAAGCAACAGCTTAAAGAAGCAATGAAGAACATCACTGCAGATTACGAAGTAGGCTTAAAAAAAGGCCGTCGTGTCTCGGTCAATCGACCTGTAGGTGGCACACAAGCGCCTAAAATGCTGCGTTAAACTGCCTCTTCAAAGTGATTTGCCCGATCTGTTTGATCCTTGCCCAAGCTTTACCCATAATATTGAAAAACCGTAATTTTTGAGCAAGGCATCCTGTGATCAACTTTCGAGCTATCTTCGCTCCTCTCATATTCAGCGTCTGTGTTGGTTTTTCTTTCAACGCAATCAGTGCCTCCATTGATGAGCTGACTGCATTAGCAGACAAACAAGACCCTATCGCTCAGTACTCGCTATCTCAGGCGTTTTTCTCAGGCAATGGTGTTGCAAAGGATTCTCAGCGTGCTGTTGAGTGGCTCAAACTGTCTGCGCAAAATGGGTACTCTCTCGCTCAGCTAAAACTCGGTTCGGCCTATGACAGTGGTATCGCAATCGAAGGTAATGTTGATCGCGCTATTTACTGGTATACCAAAGCAGCGACTCAAGGGTTGGCAAGAGCGCAATACAAGCTTGGCGTACTGTATGAAAATGAGTTTGAAGAAACCAGCCAGCTAAACGATCTCAAATTGGCGCAAACCTGGTTTAAAGTTGCGCAGGAAAACAACAGTGAGCAAGCACAAGATGCACTCTATCGTGTTCAAGAGCTTCTGTTTAACGCCCGCCGCGCCGAACAGTTAGGTCAGTTTAAACAGCTAGACACCAACTTTGAATCTGAGCAAAGCCGCTTGGAAGACCCGCAAGCTCCTCCAGTGCCTGCTCAACCACAGGTCCTCAATTGGCAAACGTATCTTAACCACCCCTATCTACCATATGCTCTCGGAGCGATTGCTGCACTGCTGGTATTAATAACTCTCATCGCCGCTTTAAAAAGATCCAAGAACAAACAGGGTGAGAAACAGCAGCAAGCCATGGCTAAAGCACAAGGCGATGCAACCAAACTGCGCAAAGAGCTAGAAAAAGCCCACAAACAGCTTTTAAGCCAAAATGTGCAGATCCAAAAGTTCAAAAATGACCAGCAAAACCAGAGTATCGCTTTGGCTTGTGCCTTTCTTGGTTTCAATCCGAATAAGCTGCCTACCGATGATGTGATCAAGCAGCGTTACAAAAAACTGAGCCGTGTTTACCACCCAGATACCAATGGCAGCCAAGAAGATATGAAGAAACTCAATGCCGCATTAAAGATCGTGGTCGCACAACGCAAAAAATCCGTAACAAATAATTAACATTGCACTTTTGGCAGTGTAATATAGTTGGACTGAATCCAATGCATTCTTTCTTATGTCATTGGTGATAATAAGCTGCGTAGCAGTAAAATAATAAAAGTCCGAGGAGACTCATCTCTATGTATACCATTGAAGGGATTTGTGACTGGTGTAAACAACCAGGCATGTTAACCCGCCATCAGTATGTTGATGGCAAATCACACTGTTCTTGCCATCACTGTAATGACCTAGCCAAACTCGATGTCAGAATGTTCAACCAAGCCGAACTCGAGCAAAGACAACAAGAACAATCAGCCAGTATGAAATAGTCACCAGAATTACTGTATAAAACCCCTGTATAGATAGCGCTCTATACAGGGGTTTTGTCATTTAAGCGCCATATACACTCTTTTTGATGTGAAACAGGTCATGTTTCCTAGAATACACTCAAAACAAGAATATCATTTAAAAACAATGAATTAACCAACAACACTGTATAAAAAACCAATATTTATTAATACTTCTGCTTGCAAAATGTCCAATCTGGATATACTGTTTACTTATACAGTATGTATAAAGGAACAGTAACTATGTACTCGAAAGTCGAAAGCACAGCAACTCAGTCAACCTATCAATCAGCGAACCTAGCTTCGCTTGAACAACGCATGCCTGCGGCTCAACAGCCTAGTCACAATAGCGAGACTCTAGTCAATCACCTTGCTCGACTTTCGCACAAATCTAAGTGGATCTATTTCACTGCTCAGTGTCAGCGCCCTAAACAAGGTTGGGCTAAGTACGCTCGATTTACGACCTCTCGCCTTATTCACTTAATGCCCTCTCGTCATCTCACTGAGAAAGAAGTGATCATTAAGGCACTGCAATCTGGCAATGCAAGTGCCGTGGTTGCGAGCGAACGGTTCTCACTGATCGACAAACGCCACCTGAAGCAGCGTGCCAATCAACTAGGGTGTGAGCTGTACTTTGCAGATGAACTCAAACTCGTCCCTAGCTACTCGCAATACCACTAAGTGAGTTCAGTTTAGCCAATACCTCAGGCGATAATTGGTGAAATAGAAACCACTCATAGCAAACGTTTGCTTTTTCTCTGGAAGACTAATTTAGTTCTGGTATCATGCGCTGCATTCCCTGCGCCCTCTTCGAGCTTTAGCATTAGGTCTTGGTTTGAAGGGAGCGCTTGTCTGATCTGACGTTTATATATCATAGGAATGTTGCGATGAGCCTTGCTGATCAAGTTCTAGCAGTCAACGATGACCTGCCAATCCGTACCAATAAACCTGTTCATAGCGGCAAAGTACGCTCCGTCTACTGGCTAACTGAAGAAGATAGCCGTCGCCTGATCCAAGAGAAAGGCTATGATGTAGCTGAAGATGCACCGCTTGCAATTATGGTCATCAGTGACCGAATCTCAGCATTTGATTGCATCTGGCACGGTGAAGGTGGTCTTAAAGGTGTTCCGGGTAAAGGCGCTGCGCTAAATGCCATTTCTAACCACTGGTTCAAGTTGTTTAAAGACAGCGGTCTTGCTGACAGCCACATCCTAGATATTCCACACCCATTTGTATGGATCGTTCAAAAAGCTAAACCTGTGATGATCGAAGCGATTTGTCGTCAGTACATCACTGGATCTATGTGGCGTTCGTATGAGAAAGGCGAGCGTGAATTCTGTGGTATCGAAATGCCTGAAGGTCTTGAAAAAGACAAGATGTTGCCTGAGATGCTTATTACCCCTTCTACCAAAGGTATCCTTAAAGGCATCCCTGGTGTACCAGAGGCTGACGACGTGAACATCACTCGTCGCAACATCGAAGACAATTTTGCAGCATTCAACTTCACTAAAGCGTCAGACATCGATCTGTATGAGAAACTACTCAAAGAAGGCTTTGGCGTGATCAGCGAAGCGCTGGACAAAGTTGGCCAAATGTTTGTCGACACCAAGTTTGAGTTTGGTTATGTCAACGACGCAAAAGGCAACGAGAAACTTATCTACATGGATGAAGTGGGCACTCCTGATTCATCACGTATGTGGGATAAAGACGAATACCAAAACGGTAATATCGTTGAAAACTCGAAAGAAGGTTTCCGTCAGTTCCTACTAAACCACTTCCCTGATCCAGACATTCTGCTTAATAAAGAGCGTATGGATGAGCGTGAGGCACTTGCTCGCAACAATGAGTTGCCAGAATCGGCACTGATGCAGGTTTCTAAAACTTACCTAAACATCGCTGAAAAAGTGACGGGTGCGAAAATTGAACTGAGCGCCAACCCGAAAGCAGAGATCATCGAGATCTTGAAGCGTGATTACGGATTGATTGACTAACGTGAGTTAGGGCGTGTTGACATTAAAAAAGGAGGCGAAAGCCTCCTTTTTTGTAGCAATCAGACTCCATCACAACAAGGTGACTTGAAAATCATCCTCCCCGACGCCTTCAAATTTGCACTGGGTTTTATCGCCAATACGCTCAAACTGCTGAGGGTCTAATTCATAAGGCATTTTCACAGTAAGTTGCGAAATCCCCTGCGCTCGAGCCAGTTCTACAAGACGTGCGATATTGGACTCATCACTACATTGAGCAGATAGGGAGTTGAGGGCTTGCTCCCATAGCTTATCTTCCGGTGTTTTGAGCTCATCGACTTGGTCACGCCACACTGTTCCAAACACAGGAGCAATTGATTGTAGCGCCTCCATAAAAGTCCATTTCTTTTTGCAGCTAGCACCAAGAAAGCTGGTGTAGTCAAAGGTTATTCCATTTGAATGCTGGTGTACCATTCTGCCTCCCGACATATAGGAAATATGGGACTCTATGTCATACCAATCCAACTAATTATCTGATCAGCCTAGCTAGTCCATATTTCCTCTAGCCGCGTCAGAAATCGTATCCCTAGTCCCAGCTAGGCATAAGATTTCTTCCTTGCTAGACAAAATCTGTCCGTCGCTATGCAAGATCAGATAATTAGCCGTATTGGTATTTATTTTTATCTTGAGTTCCATGCATCACATAAGAATATACATACGCCCGAAACATTACTTTATGAGTGGTTAGAAAATATTCTCGTAACGTTTTAAATGGGCACTTTGGTTTGCAATATCTACTATTGAACAGCTCGGCCCATATATCAATATGATATAAGACATCGGTCTTTTATGACGCTTTTATCGTACGAAAGGGCATAAACAGCGCAAATAGTTAACAGCATGCATACAGCATTGAAATCTGTATATATATTTTCGCTAATAAAAAAATCCTATTGCCAGTTTACTAATTTAAGACCCGCCCCTACTCGGGTGTGTTTGAAATCATGCTCTATCAAGGTCTCACCGTAACCACTGTAGACTTGAAAGTACAAACCAATAAGTTCATTAAAATAAAAGGTATAGCCCGCTTCCAAACCCCACTTTTGAGAATCAAAATTGTAGTAGCCAGTGGCGTCAAAAACGCCGAGTGATGTATGAAGTTTTGTCCAAGCTTCCCAAGGGGCGTAGTAGGTTTCAATGTCAGGATTCTCTCCTTTTCGCCCGAAAACTGTCCACATGTGCAAGCCGTATTCCAATGGACCATCGAGTAACTCAGCCGCTATGTATGCTCTATCCCAACTGCGAGAGAGTGAAGCGGTTTGGCCATTAGACTCATGTTTATAACCAAACTCAAAACTGTTGAAGATAAACAGGTCTGGTCGGTACATCACAAAAAGTTGTGGGTTGTAATTGGTCTCACGAAATGGGGAAGATATTTGTGTATTGGACACCTGCCAAAGCGATGTTTGCGTGTATGCGGCAATCACAGAGCTATTTTGGGTGATCTGAAACAGGGGCACTGAGAAGGAGAACTTCATCTTAGCTTCTAGAGGCTGAAGTTTGTCTCCTCCTTCAAATCCCCCATTTACATAGACATCCTTATTGACGTCTGAGGTGTATGAGCCAATGACATAAGTATCCTCATAAGATGAGATGGTCGACAAACTTTTTGCCGCTGCGGAAAGGCTAACGGCAAGAATTGTTGTACCTAGAATGGCTTTCGGCAGAATTTGCATAAGTAGATATCATCCTTGAGGTTTTTACTAACTCACTATGCAATTATTAAACCACTCTATCCGCCACTTTATTGACCGGGCGACTAACGGATATCCACCACCCGACTGGCTTTACGGTATTGGATACGCCAGCCACTAAACCTTGGCAGTTCAATTCGCTTTGGATTACCTTTGCGTAGCCCTGATTGATACACCACCTGCACCAGTTTTCGTTTGGGAAAATAGTCCACACTCAAGACCATATCACCAAGGTAGAGCTGAGTTGGAAATTTCTCATCAAAGTCTGCTCGCTCCCACTCTGGAATACCGTTAAATTCAAAATCGCTTTGACCAAACATCTCTAGATCTTCTAGGGTTTCTACACCTATTGAATCCAATTGCTCAGTAAACCACTGCTCAAAAGTCATTGGTTGGCCTGGATCTGATGACAACCCTAACTCACAGTATAAATTCCAAGCATCGATGTCTTTACAGCGGCTAGAATAGAAATCAGGCCATAAATCACCTGCTGTTATCGCAGCAAGTATCGCATTGCTGCCCTCTAGTGGTTTCTCTCTCGTGGCAATTGTGCGTCCGGCATAGACTAATCTTTCTTGGCTAATCAACTCACCTGCCTCGGCGTGCGTTTTTGCCAATTGCCACTCTCCAAAGCCAAGCTGAGCTAACGAGCGAAGCGACAATGGAAGATTGACGCTGGCCAGTGTCAGTGTTTGCTTTACCCCTCTTCCCGGTAGGCTGTGTTGATCCAGCACAACCGTTGCTTCTGCCTTAGCCGAAAAGCGGCTTTCACGGCCAATGCTCACTTCACTATAACCATTACCCAAAGCATCAGGGCGCTTTTCCCTACGCACAAATACTAACTCTGGGTGCAATTTTGCAATCGCTTCGGCGAGAGCTGTTTGATCAAATCGAGAAGCAACATCGAGCTCGGGAAGCTCGAGGATCTCTCGCATCTGTTTGGCGAGTCCAACCGCCTCTTCCAAGGCACTTGCTTCAACACGAATTTGTTCTGGGATATTTCCTCGCACCAGTTGAATTAGCGTCGAGCCATCACAACGTTTTGGCTCCCACTGATCGATCGCTTCAATACTCTCTTCACTGCTCGGCAACTTGAATAACTTTGCTGGGACACATAACGCTGCTGCAAGATCAACCATGGCCTCTTGAAGCGCACGAGTTGGCATTCTGGTCAGTAAATCAGCATACAGTGCGTCAATCGGCAGTGGATAAAGCTTTTCCCCATGGGTGGTGATATTACCTTGGTCATCGATAGCCTTCATATTGAGCAATAACTGACGTGCATTGGCCAAGGACTTTTCAGGTAGCGGATCTAGAAAGTCGAGTTGTTCTAATCCAAATCGACAGCAGGCTGCCGCAAGCATCGCTTCGCTAAGCTCTTCGCGTTGCAACTCAGGAGGTGTGACTTGCTCTAGAGGGGCAAACTCGCCAAATAAGCGAACACATACGCCATCTTGAACACGACCTGCTCGACCTGCTCGCTGCTTTGCGCTGGCTTGAGAAATCGAACGTAGCGCTAAGACTGTGCGTCCACCTCGCTGCTGGGTTCGACGCTCCAAACCTGAGTCGACGACGGCGGCAATATTTGGAATGGTCAAAGACGTTTCAGCCACATTGGTCGCGAGCACAATTTTTTGCTGGGGCTGCTGATTAAGGGCAAGGTTTCGCTCGCTATCGCTCACAGAGGCATGCAGCGGCACCACCAGTACGTCACTGAGATATTTAAGCGCCGAACCACACTGCTGGATCTCCTTTCTTCCTGGCAGAAATACCAAAATATCGCCATCCGCTGATGGTAAAAGTGACTCCACCGCCGAGACAACCTGTGCTTCAAGATCGCGTTGATTCGGAAGATGATGGCTATCTCTTGCTTGATATGCGTACTCGACATCGAACACTCGACCCGACGCTTTAAGCAAGGTCGCATCAAGATAGCGGCTCAGTTTGGCACTTTGCATCGTCGCTGATGTGACAATCATCCGATGAGATTGACGCTCATTGAGCATTGCAACTAACAAGTCGGTATCCCAGCGGCGTTCATGGAACTCATCCACCATCACAATATCAAACTGACTTAATTGGTTTTCTGCATACCAGCGAAGGGCAACCCCTGGGGTTACGAACACAACTTGAGTGTTGTCATCAAATTGCGCCGACAATTTGATGGCGTAACCGACCTGTTCACCGAGTGGCTTTCCAGACTCCTGAGCTAAGAACTCAGCCAAAGAGGTACAAGCGATTCTTCGCGGCTCAACCACCAAGACTCTACCTTGAGACGCTGCCCAAAGTGGCAGTCGGGTCGACTTGCCTGAGCCTGTCTCCGCTTCAACCACGAGGTGGCGTTGCTTTAGGGTTTGAAGGAAGGTGTCATGGATGGAATCTATGGGTAACGAGCGCATAAAAAGGTTCTATTCTTTAATCTAGCGGTCAGTATAACGGAAGCCATTGCGATCCTTGAATAGGAAGTTGTATTCCTGTTGGATTATCAGCACGTTATTCTTGACCCATGCCGTTTGAATTTGAGATCATAGCGCTCCTTTACGCCAACCACTCTCGCAGCCAATAGAGTCAACGATGAATAACGAAAAACGCCCTTTGTACATCCCTTTCGCAGGACCTGCACTCCTTAGTACGCCGCTTCTTAATAAAGGCAGTGGTTTTACCGCTCAAGAACGTATTTCTTTTAACCTTGAGGGTCTACTCCCTGAGGCGACCGAAACGATTCAAGAACAAGTCGAGCGCGCTTATCAGCAGTACAAAAGCTTCGAAAGCGATATGGATAAGCACATCTACCTTCGTAACATCCAAGACACTAACGAGACACTGTTTTACCGTTTAGTGCAAAACCACATCAGTGAGATGATGCCAATCATCTACACGCCTACGGTTGGTGCAGCGTGTGAGAACTTTTCGAACATCTATCGTCGTGGTCGTGGTCTGTTTATCTCTTACCCTAACCGTGACCGTATCGATGATCTGCTTAACAATGCGGCTAACCACAATGTAAAAGTGATTGTTGTGACCGATGGCGAGCGTATCTTGGGGCTTGGCGACCAAGGCATCGGCGGTATGGGCATTCCAATCGGTAAACTATCACTATATACCGCTTGTGGTGGCATCAGCCCAGCGTACACCCTACCTATCGTTCTAGATGTGGGTACTAACAACCCACAACGTCTGGCTGACCCAATGTATATGGGGTGGCGTCATCCTCGTATCACAGGTGCAGAATACGATGCATTTGTAGAAGAATTCATCCAAGCGGTTCAGCGACGCTGGCCAGATGCCTTGGTTCAATTTGAGGATTTTGCTCAGAAAAATGCCATGCCGCTACTTGAGCGATACAAGGATCGCATCTGTTGCTTTAACGATGACATTCAAGGCACTGCTGCTGTGACAGTTGGCTCATTGATTGCCGCTTGTCACGCAGCAGGTAGCAAACTATCAGAACAGCGTGTGACATTTGTTGGCGCAGGTTCAGCAGGTTGTGGTATCGCTGAAGCGATCATCGCTCAAATGGTTTCAGAAGGCATTTCTGAAACGCAAGCTCGCTCACAAGTTTACATGGTGGATCGCTGGGGCTTGTTGCAAGAAGGTATGCAAAACCTTCTTGATTTCCAAAAGCGTTTGATGCAGAAAAACAGCAATCTTGCTGACTGGGAAACCACCCCAGAAGAAGCGGGTTTTTCACTACTTGATGTTGTAAACAATGCAAAACCGACCATTCTTATTGGTGTTTCTGGTGCTCCGGGCCTATTTAGCCAAGAAGTTATCCAGGCGATGCACCAAGGTTGTGAGCGTCCAATCGTATTCCCACTGTCTAACCCAACCAGCCGTGTAGAAGCGACGCCAAATGACATCCTGCGTTGGACCGACGGAAAAGCGCTAGTGGCGACAGGCTCTCCTTTTGAACCTGTGGTACATAACAATGTTCGCTACCCGATTGCACAATGTAATAACAGCTATATTTTCCCGGGTATCGGTCTTGGCGTGCTTGCCGTTGGTGCTACACGTATCACCGATGAAATGTTGATGGAATCTAGCCGAGCGCTAGCGCAATGTTCACCATTAGCTAAACAAGGGACGGGGGCACTGTTACCGCCATTAGAAGAGATCCACATGGTGTCTAAGCATATCGCTTTTGCGGTTGCAAAAAAGGCAATCGAGCAAGGTGTTGCGTTAGAAATTACCGACGAAGCATTGCAAACTGCCATCGAACAACACTTCTGGCAGCCAGTTTACCGTCGCTACAAGCGCACGGCATTCTAATTCCGTAAGAAGCCAACATTAGACCCAAGCCATACCTGGCTTGGGTCTTTATACTCTATCCAGCCACTATCTAAACCGTCTAGCTAGTCCATCTTTCTCGTTATCTATAAAGTACGTTTATGTTGTCGATACTTCAATCTATGGGGCAAAGCTTGTACCCCTACCTAAATGACATCGCTACAGCGATCATAGCCTGTGGCTTGGTGGTGTTCGGCGCTGATATCAACCGTTTCCTTCGTCGCAAATTGACCCACCACCATTTTATCGTTCGCACCGCAGTCTTTATCCTACTCAATGCATTTGGTTATGGTTTGCTCATCGTTAAGGTCAGTCCGTATTTAGCCAGTGAGATGAGGCAGTTACCCAGTGAATGGCTCTCGACAGTGGTGATTGGCTGGTTTATTGTGGTGGGTGTCTGGGCTCAGAAACATCGACAGGTATAAGGACATTTTGGTTATTGCACTTCAACCTTCTCAACTCAAACTCTACCTCGGCAAGCTGAAGCTTTTTGTCGGTTGGTCCGTGGTGGTTGGTATCTGTCTGATTTGTGCTTTGATCTTAAGTGACCGCTGGATAAGCTGGCAAACACAAGATCAAATCTACCACCAACAGTCTGCACTGCCTGACTATCAAGTTGCTATGGTACTGGGTACCAGTAAGTACATTGGTAAGCAACTCAACACCTATTACGTGCACCGCATCAATGCAGCGATTGAGCTGTTCAAAAACGGACATATTAAACACTTTTTGCTCAGTGGGGATAACGCCCATCGCTCTTACAATGAGCCTTGGACAATGAAACGTGACCTACTCAAGCAAGGCGTGCCCGAGGAGTCCATCCATTTAGATTACGCAGGATTTCGTACCTTAGATTCTATCGTTCGAGCGCAAAAAGTATTTGAAGCGGATGATATTGTCATCATCACCCAAGAGTTTCACTGTGAGCGCGCACTCTACATCGCCAACTTCAATCAAATCAACGCTGTCTGTTTAGCGGTCGACGGGCCTCAAGGTACTGGGGGGCTATACGTACGAGCAAGAGAAGTATTAGCCCGAGCTAAAGCGCTACTTGATATTCATGTACTCAACATGAAACCAAAATTCTTGGGCCCAAAAGAGCCAATCGCGACCAATTTATAACTCTGTCACACTGACTTCGACTCGGTTTCGGCCATTTTGTTTGGCAAGATAAAGCGCCTCATCAGCACGAGCAATGGTCTCTGTTGCTCGTTCTTGATTCATCATCGCAACACCTGCGCTGCATGTCAGCACTTCTCCATGCATCCAGATGTGCTGCTCCACTCTAGATACAATGGTATGAGCTCGATCGGATGCGCCTTCTAAGTTGGTATCGGGACAAAACACTATAAATTCCTCACCACCCCAGCGTACAAGATGATCTTGGCTATCAATGGCTGAGCTTACGATCAAGACAAACTCCTTGAGGATGTCATCGCCTACCTTATGGCCAAACTTATCGTTAATCGATTTAAACAGATCGATGTCCAAGTAGATGACTGAAAACGGTCTTTTTTCTTGATTCGATAGCTCGGTTTGCCGTGCCAACCACTCGCGAACGGCATGACGGTTTCTCGCCCCAGTTAAGGCATCACGATGGGCCATTTCTAGCACTTCAGTGTTCTCGATGCGCAATTTTCTATTTACTTTTTGTAGGTGATTTTGGCGCTCAAGCGCTTGATTAGCCTGCTCTCTCACCTTGCGATTATCAATAATGACGAAGCAAAATGCCAAGGTCAGCCATATCGCAAGCAAGGTAAATAACAGCTCTTCACCTGTGACTAAATTACCTTCAAGTCGAATGCTATGGATCTTAATGTCATGCACGCCAAGCGCTGCACTGTTACCTGTTGCCACTTCAAGCGCAATCACATTGCCACGCTCTGGCCCAGAAAACTCGATTGGGATATTGTGGTCAGCCAACCACCAAGTCAGCACTTGGAAGTTATCAAGTGGAATGGCGATCACCCCTGCGTCACTACCGGGCGAATACTCGAGTCCGTTGTACTTTAAGGTGTAGTCATTCCCTATCTCTGAATAGGCCGAATTAAAGTTTTTCAAATAGACTCGCAATCGCGCATCAGGGTTAGGCGCTTGATAATCTATGTTGAGATACAAAGTATGGAAATCATTTAAATCAAGTCCATTGCCTTCCAAGTCCCCGACTAGAATAGACAACGAACAGTAAGGCCATGGGTACTCACTTGCTTTCAAGTCACAATTGAGTTGAGTCAGTTGGTTGGAGGCATTTAGGGTGGAGGTCGTGGCCCCCTTCTGTGGACGATCATCTGCCACGGAGTAACCGTAATGCTCAGGTGTGATATCAATGCTCTTGTTCGCCCCATAACGATAGAAGCTAATCAAGACTGCGGTTGTGATTGCTATCAAACCCAAAACAAATTTTTGTGTATAGCTCAAGTTGTTACCAAATTTCATACTAATTGATATTTTCCTTGCTTCAACAACGTCCATTAACGGGTGGCTCAACACCAACGAAAGGGCTTATAAAACCTAACCTTACCTCTGAAGTATATTTCAATCATTGGTTAATTGTAGTTAATCAATAGAACTTTCCGATACAGAACACTTACTGCAAATTCATCCGCACAAAAAGCAATCAAAACCTTAATAAAATCGATAACTTATCCCGTGTGACCCACAAACTGATTTTTGTTAAACTACTCACCATCGCCATGATGCGAAATAACAATAAATTGAACGTCACTGTTCATACACTGAGTAAGAGTACAGCCATGTCAAATTCTGTTTCAGGTACGCTTAAAAAGCTTACTTCCACCTTGGGCTCAACAGTCAATTACGCCCTACCTGTCGGAGAGCAACAAGTGCCTCTCAACGATCTGATCGGTAAAAGAATTGCCTTAACTCACACTGGTAATATCTTCTGTTCTTCCTGCGGTAAGAAGACCAAGAAAAGCTACTCACAGGGCCACTGTTTCGTTTGCATGAAGAAACTCGCCAGCTGCGATATGTGCATCATGAAACCAGAAACTTGCCACTACGACCAAGGCACCTGCCGTGAGCCGGAATGGGGCGAAGAGAACTGCATGATCGATCACTACGTTTATCTCTCAAATACCTCTAGCTTGAAAGTGGGTATTACCCGACACAGCCAAGTACCAACGCGTTGGATAGACCAAGGGGCAACGCAGGCACTGCCAATTTTGCGAGTAGAAACTCGTCAGCTATCTGGTTTAGTTGAAGTAGAGCTGGCAAAACACATCGCAGACAAAACTAACTGGCGAGCATTGCTAAAAGGTGATGGCGAACCTATGGATTTGGTAGAGAAATTCGAACAGCTCAAACCTGTGCTAGAGCCTGTGGTGGTTAAACTTCAGCAAGAGTTTGGCGTGGACGCTATTGAGTGGCTGGGTGAAGAAGCTCTGGATATCGAGTATCCGGTCGAGCAGCACCCGGTAAAAATTGTCTCACACAATTTTGATAAGAACCCAGTCGTCGAAGGTACTCTGCAAGGCATTAAAGGCCAGTATTTACTACTTGATACTGGTGTTATCAATATCCGCAAGTTCACCTCTTACGAAGTGACCTGCGAATACTAACGGAATAAGGGGTGTGGCCGCTAGCGACACCTCTTATTACTTGAGTAGCAGGGTTATCGCATCAACAAAGGCGTCTATCTCTTCGGTGGTGTTGTAGTGCATCAGCCCTACCCTCAACACTCCACCTTTATCACTAAGCCCAAGCGCTTCAATCAGCCCAATCGCATAAAAATGCCCACTCCAAACGCAAATGTTTTGCTCACCCAGTGCTTTTGCGATTTGCAGTGGTTCTACACCATCAATAACTAACGCAAAGGTTGGCGTTCGCAGGTTTACTCCTTCTCGACCAACGACTTGAATCGCTTGAATAGCCTCAAGCCTTTCTAGCATATAAGCCGACAGCTTTTGCTCATAAGTTTCATACTGCTCAAAGCTTTGAACCAAGCGTTGACGAAGCCCCTCATTTGGCGATCCATACTGGGCTAAAAACTCGACACAAGCACTAAAACCTGCGAGCGCTTCAAAATTCAGCGTTCCTGTTTCAAAGCGAGCAGGTCCTTTATCTGGTGCAGGCAGAACTTTATAAGGCTCCAGTGCATCCAAGTGTGACTGGGCAACATACGCCACCCCCAAATGAGGCCCAAAAAACTTGTAAGCCGAACAGACTAAGTAGTCGCAGTCTAACGATTGCACATCAATGAGATGATGAGGTGCGTAATGCACGGCATCGACATAGACTTCAATGCCTCTACCATCAATCGCTTCTATCAAGCGTTTTACATCCACCACAGAGCCGGTGGTGTTTGACGCTAATGTAATCGCAATTAGCTTGGTCTTATCTGTTACCTGCGACAGCAGGTGATCTAAATCTACCGAGCCATCACTTAAGCAGACTTTGGCACGATGAACTACCGCCCCTTTATCTTTGGCGGCCTCAACCCAAGCTGACACATTTCCGAAATGGTCAAGGTCGGTGACGATGACTTCATCTCCCGCTTGCCAACGACGACTGATCGACCGAGACAAAGTAAAAGTCAGCGACGTCATATTAGCACCGAACACGATATTGTCCGACGATGGCGCATTAAGCAGGCACGCCGCACTTTGTCTCGCTCTATCAACCACTCGGACTGTTTCATGGCTAGCAAAAAAGTGGCCGCCTAGATTTGAGTTATAACGGCCAAGATAGTCTCGCATTGCCAGCAGCACTTGGTTAGGTACTTGCGATCCACCCGGACCATCCATAAAAATAACACCTTGACCACGGTGCTTTTGTTCTAAGGCACTAAATTGACTTCTAACGTGTTCAACACTAAAACGCATTATGCCGTTACCTTATGCTTCGCCGTCAGTACAAACACATCCATGTGCCCTTCCTCACCGTGTGAAATGGATCGAATTGGTTGGGCGTTGTGCCATAACTTATGATCATCGAGCATCGCAACTTCACCGTTTTCAAGAACTTTACGGAAAAATGGGGCTTCGTGATTGTCGTTATAGATCATAACCTCACCACCGACGACGTTGTGGCGGTCGATACCGATAATGGCGATGTGATCAAAGCCGTCTTGGTGAACACCTTCGGGAGCAACTGGCGTTTCATCATAGATCGCCGTGATCCGAATTTGGTGGATTTCAATCTCATGCCCAGCTTGAAGACCATTAGTGTCTGCAAAAAGCTGGCACATTTCTAACATCGCATCACCTTGCAAGATGTGGGGCTCAATCGGGTCAAACTGGCGCAATACATCGCCTTGGAAATGGTTAATATCTTCTGATTGAACGAAGTCATGCTTTTCCGTTACCTCCAAACGGTGCGGATAAAAGTTAACCACCGAGTAGCGGCGCAAACGATACTTACCATCTGCGTGCTTAGTGTGAGGTAAATGACTAAATGAAGGAGCAAGCGCTTCAATGGTGTGAGCGGTGAGATGGCTTAACTGTAGTGTACTTTCGTGACCTGACAACATGGTGAACCTCATAAATAAACACAATTAAATAACATATTATTTACATTTAATTATTTATCGAATGGTCTGCAAGATCAACTTTTTGCAGTGTTATAAACCAGCAAATAGACAAAAACCAGATCAAAAACCAACTTGGGAAGAAAAGTTGGCTGATAACACCAGTTTTGCTGATTGCCCTTTTCGAAACTTAGAATAGTTCACTAAATCACCAGGTGTGAGATGCCTCTTGTTCTCAATATTGGGTAAATTAATCGAAATACTTCATTTGATAAATCTGTATAATCACTTTCAAAATAATGTTTTTTAAAACAATTCTTACAATTGTGTATAGCTCCAGAGCTAGAGTCATCGCAGTTTCAGATCTAAAAAGGAGTTGGCAGTGAACAAATTACTAATCGCTATGGGAATTGTCGCCGTGGGCGCTGGTGGGTACTTCTACACCCAAAATCAACCGCAAACGGTAGTCGAGGTTCCAGACACTACCCTTGACTATATTCCCGCCGATTCAGTGGCTGTAGGGGTTCAGTTTAAACCGCTAGATTTGCAACATTACATTGCATCTGCTGGGTCTAACCCTTCGGTTGAAGATCTAATGGCGATGGCTGAAAGTGACCCTTACAACCTCACCAATCGTGAAGCCTTTTTCTATGGCCTATACGAGCGTTGGATAGAGACATCAACCGATAAAACCGCACTTAACCAGGCGTTTGGTTTTGGCGAGAGCTTTAAAACCCAGTTTTTCACCTTAGGCATGTTGCCAGTGATCAAGTTTGAACTGGAAGCTCCACAAAACTTCTTGAAGACTTTAGACGAGCTTGAAGCAAAACATCAGTTTGCACACCGCAGTGGTAAGGTAGGTGAGCAAGCTTATCGAGCTTACCCTATGGTTGACTCTTCAGGTGAAGTCGAAGCGGAAGTCATTTTTGCGCAAGTTGGTGACAAAATCATCGTTGCATTTAATATTGAGCCGTTAGCCGAACTTAACCAACTCGATATTGCATTAGAAGTGAATCAACCTGCCTCTCCTTTGGCGGCAACCACGACATTGGCTGACTTGCAGACTAAGTACCCATCGGCAACAGGAACAATGGCGGGTTACTTTGACTTTGAAAAAATTGCTAAGGCCGTTACCACTACCGATACAAACCTGCTAGCCAAGCAAATTACCAAGCTTGCTGAACACGGTGGTGAGGATCTGACGACATCAGAGCTACATAGCGATGTATGTAAGCAAGAGATCCAAGGCATTGCCGCTAACTGGCCTCGTCTCATTTGGGGCATGGACTCAGGTAAAGACGACAGTTTTGTGAGCAAAATTGTTTTGGAATCAAATAACCAAGTGGTGCTGTCGGCGCTACAATCTCTACGTGGTTTTGTTGCAGCGAACAACTCGGATAGCTTGCTTTCAATGGGTCTGGGTCTTAACGTCAATAACCTTGCACCTGCACTGACCAACATCATCAGCGATTTGCAGCAAACCCAATACCAATGCCCTTCATTGGCAAGCTCTCAAGCTGAAATGATGCAATCCAATCCCGCAGCAATGGCGGGTATGGCTGCAGGCTTTGTCAACGGTTTGAAAGGTATCGGCTTACAAATCTTTGACTACGAGATTGATGCTGAGTACGGCGATGGTTTAAGCAAGCTGGACGCTTCATTCAGCATCAGTGCCGACAATCCGCAAATGCTGATCCAAAGTGCTGCGATGATGATGCCACCGCTTGCGCAGCTACAGATCCCTACCGACGGCACACCGGTTGCGCTTCCTCCTGCACTAACAGGCGAACTACTGGCCACTGCGCCAATTTATGTTGCCCAGAAAACCAATCACTTGGTTATCTACACAGGTGATAAGGCCGAGCAGTCACTTACTGCGCAGCTAGATGCTCCATTAGAAAGTAACGGCATGTTCTCTATGATGTTGGATTATCAGAAACTGATGAAGCCAATGATCACTTTAATGGAACAAAGCGGTGAAGAAGTTCCTTACGAGCTAAAAACCTTCGCAGAAACACCTTACAAGATGGACTTTAGCTACGACATTCTTCCTGAAGGCATTAGCCTCGATATGAACTATACCTTCACCTCAACGGAAGCGGCTAAGTAACGCCAAGTCTGCTAAGAACCAGCCTATGCCCAGTTGATCCTCAACTGGGCATTTTTGTCGCAGTTCTGGGTGTATTAACCTAAAGATTCATAATTAATAACCAATAGATCCCAACCAATTCTTTTTTTTGACTTGAAAAGTCGTACAATCGCTCACATTAAACCTACAACAACATCGAAACGTAGATGAGCCAACCATCTATTGCCTTCGGTACAAATCATTTCAGCCCGATTCCAATGAATTGAGCAGTCGACTGCACATCGGGTAGTAAACAACGTATTTGGAGCCTTCATGAGTAACGTAAAACATTGCAACCTTCTGATCTTGGGTTCTGGCCCGGCTGGATATACCGCAGCAGTATACGCAGCGCGCGCAAACCTAAATCCTGTGCTAGTAACGGGTATGCAGCAAGGTGGACAGCTAACCACGACGACAGAAGTGGAAAACTGGCCAGGTGATGCGCATGGTCTAACGGGCCCAGCCCTAATGGAGCGCATGAAAGAGCATGCCGAGCGTTTTGAAACAGAAATCATTTTCGACCACATCAACGAAGTAGATTTCAGCCAGCGTCCTTTCCGTTTGAAAGGCGATAACCAAGAGTTCACTTGTGATGCATTGATCATTTCAACGGGTGCCTCAGCCAAATACCTTGGTTTAGAGTCTGAAGAAGCGTTCAAAGGTCGTGGTGTATCTGCGTGTGCTACTTGTGATGGTTTTTTCTACCGTAACCAAAAAGTTGCTGTGGTGGGTGGTGGTAACACTGCCGTTGAAGAAGCGCTCTACCTTTCTAACATCGCTTCTGAGGTTCACCTAATTCACCGTCGTGACACTTTCCGCGCAGAGAAAATCCTAGTGAAGCGCTTGATGGATAAAGTAGAAAACGGCAACATCATTCTTCACACTGATCGCACCCTAGAAGAAGTGGTTGGTGATGATATGGGTGTCACTGGCGTTCGCATCAAAGACACTCAATCTGACAACACCGAAACCATCGATGTGATGGGTGCATTTATCGCCATCGGCCACCAGCCAAACACTGGATTGTTTGAAGGCCAACTTGAGATGAAAGATGGCTACATCATCGTAAACTCTGGCCTAGAAGGTAATGCCACTCAAACCAGTATTGAGGGTATCTTTGCCGCAGGTGACGTTATGGATCACAACTACCGCCAAGCAATCACTTCAGCAGGCACTGGTTGTATGGCTGCGCTGGATGCTGAGCGTTTTCTCGACAGTCAGTAAGCGTTACTAGAGCACAAGAGCTATCTCTTTAGTGCTCAACAACAAAACCTTAGAATCCAGCGGTATTCCCGCTGGATTTTTTTATGTAGAATCAACCCCTCTTTGGGAAAGAGAATATTTTTCATTGCCCCATCATAACTACAAATAAGTAAGCCTTCTTCTAATGGATAAGAAAAAACAGCGCACTTTGAATAAGTGGCTGCGGCAACAAAGTAAGCTAGCTTCTCGCTGGCTTTATATCGCCGTTGGCCTAGGTGTCTTATCGAGTGTATTTTTGCTGGCACAAGCGGCGCTCATCGCATCTGTGCTACACCAACTCATTATGGAACACGTCGACAAATCTGAGCTGCTACCGCATTTTGCCGGGCTAGCGCTGAGTGTTGTTGGTCGAGCCGCGTGTAACTGGGGCAAAGAAGTTGCCGGTTATCGTTGCGGTGAACAGATCCGAGTATTAGTCCGTCAGCTAATTCTTGATAAGTTGGCCGAACTTGGGCCGGCTTACATCAAAGGCAAACCTGCGGGTAGCTGGGCGACCTTGTTGCTAGAGCAAGTGGAAGATATGCAAGACTTCTTCTCACGCTATCTCCCGCAAGTATCATTGTCGGTCTTGATCCCATTCATTATTTTAGTCGTAGTGTTCCCTACCAACTGGGCAGCAGGCGTGATTTTCCTTATCACAGCTCCGCTAGTGCCGATGTTCATGGCTTTGGTGGGCATGAAAGCATCCGATGCAAACCGTCGAAACTTCAAAGCTCTGCAACGTCTATCAGGACACTTTTATGACCGACTGCAAGCGATGACCACCATTCGGCTGTTCAATCGCTCAAATGCAGAACTTGAAACCCTACGTGGTGCTTCTGAAGTATTTCGCTCAAGAACCATGGAAGTGCTGAGAGTTGCCTTCCTTTCATCAGCCGTGCTTGAGTTTTTCACTTCCATTTCGATTGCGATTACCGCGGTTTACTTTGGTTTTAGCTACATTGGCGAGCTGAACTTTGGTCACTACGGGCTGGGCGTTACGCTGTTTGCCGGGCTGTTCATCTTGATCCTAGCGCCAGAGTTTTACCAACCGCTGCGTGATCTTGGCACCTATTACCACGCTAAAGCACAAGCAGTGGGTGCAGCCGAAAGTATCGTCGAGTTCTTGGAAACCCCCGTCGAGCAAGCGTATTCGGGCCAAGAAAGTGTGCCATCGTCTGAATCTGTGGTGATTAAAGCAACTAACCTTGAGGTCTACAGTCCACAAGGTACTCAACTTGTCGGCCCTGTTAGCTTCAAGCTTGACGGAAACACCACCACTGCACTGGTTGGCCCAAGTGGTGCTGGCAAAACGTCACTGGTTAATGCCCTACTTGGCTTCTTGCCGTACAAAGGCTCTCTCACCATCAATGGTGTTGAACTTTCTGAGTTAAGTCTTGCAGACTGGCGTAAGCAAATCAGTTGGGTGGGCCAAAACCCACTTCTGATGCATGGCACTATCAAAGAGAATTTAACCCTAGGTAAAACTGAGGTGTCAGAGTCTGTGTTAGAGCAAGCAATGGAGACGTCGTTCGCCAAAGAATTTATCGACCAACACGGCCTAGATTACCCAATCAGTGATCGCTCTGGTGGCCTATCTGTCGGTCAAGCCCAACGTATCGCCCTAGCCCGAGCCATCATCCATGACGGTCAGTTCTGGGTCCTAGATGAGCCGACCGCAAGTCTTGATGCTCGCAGTGAGAAACTGGTACTGGAAGGATTGAAAGCGGCAACGCAGCAAGCGACTTCTCTACTGATCACTCACCAACTCGATGCACTCAAAGAGGTGAATCAAATCCTCGTCATGGAAGATGGAAAGCTTGTGCAACAAGGAGATTTTGCAAGCTTAGCCGCTATAGAGGGGTGTTTCGCAACCTTGTTAGAAGCTCGCCAAGCCCAATTACCAAAAGGGGATCTCGATGCGTGATTTACTGCCCTTTCTAAAGCTATATAAAAAGCACTGGTTCGGTTTGAGTCTAGGCATGTTATTGGCCTTTGCGACACTCTTTGCCTCCATCGGTCTATTGACGCTTTCTGGCTGGTTTTTAGCGGCCTCATCCGTGGCTGGCTTAACCATTGCGCGTGAAACATTCAACTACATGCTACCTGGAGCCTTTGTACGTGGCTTTGCTATGGGTCGCACTGCTGGCCGCTGGGGTGAGCGCGTTGTTAGCCATAACGCAACCTTCCGCTTATTGACGGAGCTGCGTGTATTCTTCTTTAAGAAACTCACACCACTCATCCCAGGTCGTGTAGCTAACCTGCGTGATGCCGATATCCTCAACCGTTTGGTGGCTGATGTCGATGCGATGGACCATGTCTATCTGCGACTCGTCAGTCCGGTGGTCATTTCTTTCTTAGGCATCGCCAGCCTTACGGCTTTTCTCTGTTGGTTTGATACCACATTGGGGCTAACACTTGGGGGGATTTTATTAACCCTAGTTCTATGCTGGCCAGTTCTTTTCTACTACCTTGGCAAAAATAATGGGCAAGCGCTGACCCAACATAAAGCTGACTTGCGTATCAACACCATGGACTGGCTCCAAGGTCACGCCGAGTTAGTGCTTTTTGGTGTCGAGCCTCGCTATCGCCAACACATTGAAGCACAGCAAACTGCGCTGAACAAAAAGCAGTTTATCCATGCGCACATCACAGGGCTTGCCAATAGTTTGTTGATGCTTGCGAGTGGTTGGACGCTGGTACTTATGCTGTGGCTTGCCGCTGACGGAGTGGGTGGCAATGCCCCTGACCCGTTTATCGCTTTGATTGCATTTGCCACGATGGCGAGTTTTGAAATGCTGATGCCAATTGCTGGCGCATTTCAATACCTAGGGCAAACATTGACTTCAGCCAAACGCTTAAACCAGATCGTACAGGCAACACCTGATGTTTTGTTCCCTGAGCAAAGCCAGGGAGATACAACTCAGAGTGGCTTGTCGCTCCAAGATGTTGGCTTTAGCTACCCCGATGCGAATAAACCCGCACTACGTGACATCAACATCAACCTACCTGCAGGTAAAAAACTGGCGATTTTAGGCCAAACTGGGTCTGGTAAGTCCACCTTGCTGCAGCTATTGACTCGCAGTTGGGATTGCAGCCAAGGGGAAGTGACGATTGGTGGGCTAAACATTAAATCTTGGTCAGAATCGGATTTGCGCCAACAGATCTCAGTTATCAGCCAACGTGTCGATATTCTCAACGGCTCGCTAAGAGATAACTTGTTGCTTGCCAATCCAGAGGCAGCCGATAGCGAGCTTGAAACCAAACTAGAACAAGTAGGCCTTGGCAAACTGCTGGAAGACAATGGCCTTGATACTTGGCTAGGAGAAGGTGGACGCCAACTCTCCGGCGGTGAACGACGCCGAATCGGTATCGTGCGTGCACTATTGCATAATGGTGCAATCGTGCTCATGGACGAACCGACCGAAGGTCTCGATAAGAACACCGAGCAACAGATCATGGCCCTGCTGGAAGCGCACAACCAAGGCAAGACCGTGGTTTATATTACTCACCGCTTGGTCGGTCTTGAGCAAATGGATCACATCTGCCTGCTTGATGATGGCAGACTCGGAGAGCAAGGCTCTCACGCAGAGTTACTTGCCCGTAAAGGTCGCTATTACCAGTTATTCCAAACTTTGTAGTGGAATCTACACAACCAAAAAAGCCCTCTTTCGAGGGCTTTTTAATGTAACTTAATCGCTTAAGCGTTGTTTGCTTCGAACTCTTTCATAAAGTCGACTAAAGCCTGAACCCCTTCCAACGGCATTGCATTGTAAATAGAAGCTCGCATGCCGCCCACTGCTCGGTGACCCTTAAGAGCTTTCAAGCCCGCTTTATCAGCAAGAGCCAAGAATTCTGCATCAAGCTCAGGCTTAGCTAGCTGAAAAGGAACATTCATACGTGAACGGTTTTGTGGATGCACTTGGTTAGCGTAAAAGCCTGACTCATCGATGTAGTTATAAAGAAGCTCAGCTTTTGCTTTGTTAACCACTTCAATCGCTTCAACGCCACCTTGTGCTTTTAGCCACTTGAACACCAAGCCAGATAGGTACCAAGCGTAAGTTGGTGGCGTATTGAACATAGAGTCTTTCTCAGCCAACACTTTGTAATTAAGCACGCTTGGCAACACACTTGAGGCGAGCTCAAGCAAGTCATCACGTACAATTACGATGCAGATGCCTGCAGGGCCAATGTTCTTTTGAGCGCCCGCGTAGATAACGCCATATTTAGATACATCAATTTGACGCGACAAGATGGTTGAAGAAAGGTCTGCTACGATAGGTTTGTCAGTAACTGGCAGATCATTTATCTCAATACCATCGATAGTTTCGTTTGGACAGAAGTGAACATAAGCGGCATTTTCACTAAGTTCCCACTCAGAAGCAGGTTTAACCGCTATTTTTCCATCTTTTTCTGATTTAGCGTCAATCACGTTTGGCTGACAATACTTACTTGCTTCTTTAATTGCGCTTTCTGCCCAGTAACCAGCATCAACATAGTCTGCACTGGTTTTATCGCCTAGAAGGTTGAGTGGTACTGCGGCAAACTGAGCGCGGGCGCCACCTTGGCAAAATAGCACCTTGTAGTTGTCTGGAATAGCAAGTAAATCTCGCAGGTCCTGCTCAGACTGATCCGCAACTTCAATAAACTGTTTGCTGCGGTGACTAATTTCCATCACGGACGTACCCAGACCGCTCCAGTCGATAAATTCGGCTTGTGCTTGCTCCATCACTGCTTTTGGCAGTGCTGCCGGTCCGGCACTAAAATTAAAAACTTGCTCCATGATGCTACTAGCTCCTGCAATTTAACAAATGTAACACCTTTAATATCACGTTTTTTAGCCAGTAAAAAGCGAAAAAAGAGGTCTTAAGACCTCTTTTTCATTCTAACTAAGTATTTCTAATGATATGTGCTTTATTGCGGCATCATAAATGGCATGGCTAGCATCCAAAGAGGAAGTTGTTTACCCCCTTCAAATTCAATCGTACCTGCATTGATATCGCCGTGAAGACGATAGTTGTCTCCATCGATGGTCACCAATTCATGAATGATCAGCTCATCCACCATCTGCTTTAGATCAGGACTGCTATTTAGCAAGGCATCACTCGTCGTTGCATCTAACTGGCCTTGGATCTGGTTCATTGCCGCAGTAGGGTTCAAACTAAAGTTTTCAAGCCCTTGTGGTAGTTGCAATTGAATCGCCCCATCTAACGTCCCTTGCTTGGTCGAGATATGCAGTTTATCTAGGTTGACTTTCACTCCTTTGACAACCAATTGATCAATCATAGGAACGGCTTGCGATACCTGCTCTTGACCCATGTTTGGATTTTGCTGATACAGAGCCATCAGCGAGGTAAACGCCTCAAAATCCAACTCATTTAAGCTCATCGACGCCTCGATACGCTCGAACTCACTGCTCGGCAATACTAACCCATCAAGGGCAATGGTTTGCGATGTGCTCAGTGTACCCAACTCTTGGTTTTGGTCTGCGGCGACTCGGTAGCTCAGTTTGTTTAATCCAAAGCTCTCACCCTGCGGTCCTTTGAGCGAAACCTTCTCTATAGATAACGCTTGCTCACCTAACCAAAACCCTTTAATTTTTTGCCCTTCTCCACTTAGTGCCAAGTTTTTCAGCACAAAATCTTCACCGTTAGCAAAAGCAATATCCATCGCTGGCAACGAGAAATCGATACTGACTTCCCCAGCAAGTGAAGCGCTGCCTTGCACTTGATATTCACTAAAGCTAATCGAGCCTCCGCTAGCATCTTCCAGCGATACAGGCTCCCCCTGCATCACAAAATCTGTGTCGCCATTGAGCTTAGTTTTGGTCTCTAGAACAATATTGATGTCTTTGTCGGCCAAGCGACTTGTCGCATCAATGGACAACAGCCCATGGGATATCTCATGATTGATAACGAACTGAGTGGCAACACCATCGGCTTCAAGTTGTGCTTTCAATTCAGGGTCAATTACCTCAACACGTGTCACCGCCTGAGAAGAAAAGTAACCACGTTCGTAACTGGCTAGCTCAGTTTTCACTTGGTCATTGTTGAGCAGTTGAGTGCCATCGCTAAGGATATTTTGTGCAATCTGTCCGACGGCTAAAGGCCAGCAAGCGGTTAGTGCCACTAAGCCACCACCAGCGGCCCATTTCTTTAATTGATGCATGTTCTAAATTCGGTAAATAGCTGTAGTCCGACAGTCTACCGCATCCAACACCAGTAGCAAACTTTGAGTTAAATCAGTGTTTTCTCACCCTTCTCTAGCCAAAACACCAGAATATTATCTAGCTCTCATCCCACGACTAGCTAAATTGCTACATTGGAAAAAAACTGGTTAGAGACGTCCGTGAACCAATACGCCATTCTTGTCATCGACAATGACCCACATATCATCGAACAGTTGCGCCATGAACTGGCGCCACTGGCGAGCCGTTTTGACATCCATGATGCTGACTCCGTAGAAGAAGCTGAGCACAGTTTATCTTTTATAGAGAATCAGCAGCAAGTCGTCGCACTGGTGTTTGCCAGTGACAGCCCTGCGATCAAGGGTGCTGAATTTTTGGTTCAGCTCGACCGCCGCGAATCAACTCGCAATGCTCGCAAAATACTGCTCAGCAACGGACAAGATATTGATTCCATTCTTGCGGCAGTCAACGAAGGCCGCCTGGATCACTGTATTACCAAGCCCTTCAAACCAACCACTGTCAATCGCAGTGCCGTTAAAGAACTGACAACGTTTGTGCTCGACGTAGAAACCGATGATCTGTTGAGTTATAGCCATGTCTTGGAGCAAAATCGAATTTTGCGTGCCCACATCGATAACCGAATGCGATCTTACCGCGCCGGTTTTATCAATGACTTCCATGATCTCTCTGACAAACAGCTCGCGGAACAAGTGATTGGCTCACTAAGAAAGTTCTTTGCCGAGAGCGATGAGAGCCGAGCTCTTCGAAGCTATTCCCCAGACCATCTACTCACCCGTGAAGGCGAGCCGAATCAGTTTCTTTGGTTTATTACCGAAGGCGAAGTTGCCCTGTATAAAAAGGATGATTTAGGTATTCAGCGTGAAGTTGTGCGACACACCAAAGGAAACATCGTAGGTGGCATGTCCTTTGTTACTGGCGAGCACTCCTTTTCCACCGCACTCACGCTGACAAAGACTGAGGTAATCAAGCTTGACCGAGAAGTCTTCTCTAAAGTTATGCACTCAGACTCTAACCTTTTGCCACTGTTTACCAACTTACTACTAAGACACTTTAACCGTCGCCTGCAACGCAGCATCAATACCAAGCTAGAGTTACAAAAGACGTTAGAATCGCTAGAGGTCGCCCACCAGCAACTGATAGAGCGTGAGAAAATGGCCATGTTAGGCCAGCTTGTTGCAGGTGTCGCGCATGAGTTGAACAACCCTATTGCAGCTATCTTGCGAGGCGCTGAAACTCTAACCAACAAGATTTCAAGCCTGACGGAACACTCGCCTGAAGCGGTCGTTCCCCAAATTGGCAAACGAGTGCTACTCAATAGCCTCGAATCCAATCCGATGTCGACAGCTGACATTCGCACTGAGTCTCGCCGTTTAGCGGGCACTATCGGCGATCGTAATCTAGCGAAAAAACTGGTTCAGTTTAACCTACACCAAGATGTAGAAGCTCTCACCGCCCTACTGCGTAACAACAAGCAAACGGCGCAACAGATTGATCGCCTTGAAGAGTATTATCTTGCCGGTACCACATTGCGTTCAATCAACGTATGTGCCAAACGCATTGCCGACATGGTTAAAGGGCTTAAAGGTTATGCTCGCCAAGATGATGAAACCTGGCATGAAGTCGATATCCACGAAGGCATCGAAGATACGTTGGTCATTTTTGAGAACAAACTCAAGCGCCACACCGTACACAAAGAATACAGTGACTTACCGCTACTTTGTTGCAAACCCATCGCCTTACAACAAGTTTGGACCAACCTAATATCCAATGCGATTGACGCTTTCCCCGAGCATGGAGAGCTTACGGTTCGCTCCGAGATAAAAACAATCAACAACCAATCTTTAGTATGTATTTCCGTACGAGACAATGGACATGGCGTGCCAGCACAAATCCGGGAACACATATTTGAACTCAATTACACCACTAAGCGAGAAGGTAACTTTGGGCTCGGCATCGGCTTATCTGTCTGTCAGCAAATTACCCATCAACATGCGGGCTGGATAGATGTCGATTCGGATGGCCAGAGCTACACCCAAATGAACGTCTATTTACCGCTAAAGATGCCAAAACACGCCAAGCTGACCAAATAAGGAGTAATACATGAATAAATATCTGATCTTATGTGTAGACGATGAGAGAGAAGTTCTAGACAGTGTTGCTCACGACTTAAAACGATTTGAAGAGCACTTTATCGTAGAGTCGGCAGAGTCGGTTCACGAAGCCAAGGAAGTCATCGCTGATTTCGCTGACGAGGATGTCACTCTTGCCCTTATTTTGTGCGATCACATCATGCCAGAGCAGACAGGCATCAGCTTCTTGATTGAGTTATCTCAAGAGGCGAAAACTCGCAACGCTCGAAAAGTCCTACTCACAGGGCAGGCAGGACTTGAAGAAACCGTTGAAGCAGTCAACCACGCCAGCCTAGATTTCTATCTCGCCAAACCGTGGCAAAAACAAGAGTTGGAGTCAATGCTCGTTGACCAATTGACCACTTACATGATTGAAAACGAGCCTGATCTTATGCCGTGGGGACGCATTTTAGATACCACCCGCATCTTCGAGGCCGTCGCCGCGAAGCGCAGTGAGTTCGGTGAATAATCGTGCATCTATGGTGATTTGTTCAACAATTTCGCGCAGAGCATCAATAAAAATCGTAAAAAACTGAGAATTTTTAATGAAACCAAGGATCAATGCATTATGATGGTGTGCATTAAATCATGGACTCGATGCTTAGTGCCTTTGGCCTAGCTTTATTAATATTTCTATAGGTTTGTCTAACTATGCGCAAAACTCTTTTAGCGGTTAGCCTAATTGCAGCATCTACGACTGCAATGGCAAACGATGACCAAGCGGTTATGAGTAACTTCAACTATGACTACGCAGAAGCTCGTATCGGTGGTAGCCCACTGACGTTCGGTGGCGGTATGTCAAAATCTATCCACCCAAATGCTCATGTTATTGCATCGCTTGACTCTGAATTTAAAGGCGATTTCGATTTCGCTGGTGGTGTAGGTTTTCACGCTCCAATCAATAACTGGGCTGACGTAACGGGTGAGATGTTATTCCGTGCAGTTGACGCAGACAACTTCAACACCAACGGCACCAAAACAGGTATGCACATTCGCCTGGGCGTTCGTCAATGGCTTGGTCCACAACTAGAAGTGGGTGGCACTGGTGGCTATATTTCTATGAATGATTTCAAAGAAGAGTTCACAGGTTCTGTTTACGCACGTTTCCACTCGACAGAGCTTTTCTCTCTGGGTATTGAAGGCCACCTAAACGACGTATATGGCGATCACTTCGTCATGAGTGCTCGTTTCAAGTTCTAACGAGAGCTTAATAGGTAAAAAAAGGTTCACCCTAGGGTGAACCTTTTTTGTTTTCATTTATAGAGACTTAAGCAACTCTTGTTGCTGATGTTCTTGGATAAGTTTCCAGTGACACCCACGAACCGCACCTGCAAATTTCCATAGCAATTTGATATCCACTTCTTTGCCATAGGTATTACGCACTCGCTTAAACACATCAACAGCGCCCAGACTAAGGAAGGCATTAACATCCTCTACCCCAGACTTCTTCACCATGCGTTCTAGCGTCAACTGCATATTTGGCAGGTCTCGAAGTCGACGATTCTCTTTAGCATTTTGCTTTGCTCTATGCTCAATCGATAGTTTGATCGATTGATGAATCATCTCAACCAATTCTTGGTTACCTGACTCAAATAGCTCGGTAATATCGTAATAATTTACCGTTGCTGTCGTCTGTTTTTTCACGTGACGATACTTTTCGCAGCCTAGATCATTAAGCCTTTTATCAAGACTGCCACCACCACGGATAAAAATCACATCGTTGGTTATTAGTGCAAACATCGCACCATCTAAAAATAAACCTACACCACCAAACATTGAACGCTTTTGATACTGACCAAATTGTTCAGCGTATTCAAAGAACACTTGTTCCATCATGTCCCAACTCCTTACTTATGTTTTAACCCCCCGATCAATACACAAGCGCCATAAAGGCTTAGAGTGTGCTAGCAAAGCTAGCCCTTTGAAATTTAGCTTGTTTTGGCATATCTACTCTCCTCTATCGGGAAAGCTTGTATGCAGCAATAGCTAGATCGTGTCTGCATTAATTTGCATAAATCCCTTTATCACGATGATTACAATCATACTTCACAATGAAAAATAAGTATCGATCTTCATCACAACTCGATTATTTACTTGAACAATAATCTCTAACTGCTCTCACAGTTTCTATGCAATTTGATGAAAACCCTATACTCACAAACAAAATTTATCGAATTATCCAGCTGATTTAGGTCAAACATAGCACTTTTTTTACTTCGCATTTTGTTGCTAAACCAAGGAGACAGCAGTTAAACTTTTGAATGAGCAAATGTGGAACGATAATAATGAATCATCTCTCTTTTTATTGGTTGCCTGATAACAACCAAATGTTACTCAAAGGGCTAGAGTCTGAGTTTGCCCAACTGGTAGAGCAGTCTATCCAAACTGGGAAAATCAGTCTGCCACCAATACCAGAGGTGGTTTTAAAAATCCAACGCCTATGCACTCAAGAGACAACCACAGTCATGGATGTTGCTGAATGCCTTCTAGAAGACCCAGGTTTAGCCGCTGTCGTCATTCGCGTGGCAAATTCAGTAGTATTTAACCGCCGCAACATCACCTTCACTGACATTAATACCGCGGTATCTAGGCTGGGTATTATGCGAGTGAGAGACATAGTGACGGCGCAAACGGTTGAACAACTCAAACACTCAGTTAATCTCAAACGAGAGTGTAACCAAATTCTCATGAACAGCGCCAAGACCTCTCGCCACTTAGGGGCAACCATGGTGATGGTGACCAACTTATACCGAAAGCTGGGCAGTAAAGGTGAGTTTGATTATCTCGAGCCTGATAAGGCACTACTTACTGGATTGCTGGCGGATATCGGGTTGTTTTGTCTCGTCAATGAGTACCACTTATATCTCGATGCGGGTAACTACCTAGACTACGACTTGGCGCTGCAAATTTTCCAGTCTCGTTGCCCGGTCACCAGTCAGTTAGTGCTACAACAATGGGGATTTGATCAAGACTTCATCGAAGTGGCGACCAATAGATCCATCGACGGTTCGAAGTCTTTGGTTTCTTATTTAGATATCGCCAAGATGGCCAACCACCTACTGATGTTTCGTAGCAATGATGAAGCCATTGATGAGCATGAAGTCGAGTTTGATGTGACGGGGGCTGAAGTATTATTTGAACTCAGCAACCTTTCAGACTTTGAATTCAATCAAAAGGTAGATAAAACCCTCAGCTCTACTGGCCTTTAGTTCTGCGTTATATATGCCTATGACATTCTTATGCTCATAGGCATTTTTTCGGGTTGCAAATTCGCTAAATAGTCCACACAATACTCGAACTTTTCTTGTGCTAAGTCAGCAAGATATAGACTTGTTGCTGTTGATTATTCTTCTAGCGGACTCCTCTGACAGTGGTCATATCCTACTTTGAATCCGCAGCTTTCTATTTTTACCACGTTTGAGCAGGGTTAATGCTCGAACTAAAAAGGGTTTACCATGTACTCAGGGATGCTTCTTATATTTGCGCCGCTTGTGATCGGCTACCTCCTCCCTTTCTCCCAGCCTCGCTATCTTGAGTGGGTACAAAAGGCGACACACTATTTCATTTTCGCTATTTTGCTGCTCATGGGATTGAGCCTAGCAGCCCTAGATAACCTAGGAAGTAACCTGCGTTCGCTTTTGATGACGACGGCTACGTTTCTCGCATTTATCAGCGTTGCAAACCTAGCTGTGCTCCCAGTGATTGACAAATTCATGCCTGTTCAGACAGAAAACAAACACCAGAAAGTGCCTTTTATTTCTATGGTGCAAGAGTCGGTTAAACTGGTGTTTGTGGTTGGTGCTGGCGTACTAATCGGTCTCGTACTGCCGCTAGATTTATCCAATGTCGATGTGTGGAGTGAGTACATTTTGCTAATTCTACTGTTCTTGATTGGTATACAACTGCGCAACAGTGGTCTGACTCTTCGCCAGATTTTGCTAAACAAACATGGCATGACCATCGCTTTGGTTATCATAATTTCCTCTTGGGTTGGCGGTTTAGCCGCAGCTTGGGCTTTGGGACTGCCATATGATCAGGGGCTTGCGATGGCCTCTGGGTTTGGTTGGTATTCACTGGCAGGTATTTTGATAGGTGATGCTTATGGTCCAGTTTTCGGCGGTGCTCAGTTCATGTTAGAGCTAGCACGAGAGCTTATCGCACTGGCGTGTATTCCACTGCTGATCAATCGACTTCCGTGTACTGCTATCGGTTATGCAGGTGCGACGGCAATGGACTTTACCCTACCGGTGATCCAATCCACTGGCGGCATCCGCTGTGTGCCAATTGCTATTGTCAGTGGCTTCCTACTCAGTATTTTAGTCCCAGTTTTTATTCTATTTTTTGTCTCTCTCACATAACGAAGCGCAAAACTCGTTGATAATGGATAACAAGTTATTAAAATAACCCACTAATAATTACAAAAGGAATTAACATGAAGCGTGTAGCATTAGCTCTTGTTTTAGCCGGTTTTAGCTCATTTACGTTTGCAAACAGCTCTCAGTGCCTAGCCCAGAAGTATGACGGTTATATCGATGCGTCTCTTAATTGGTATGGTGAGTTGGTTGAGATAGCAGTCGAAAAACAACCAGAGCTGAAAGAGGTTGGCGAATGGTTCCTTAATGGGCGTAAAAACCACTTCGAGCTAAACCGTCAAGCGGTTCACACCTTTTTGGTAGAAGATCCTTCGAAAGTAAACACCAATGTTTCGGTGGAAAGCTGGCTTCAACTTGAGCAACACGATGTCAAAGCATTGACTGGCCGCACCGACGAGCTTGGTAAATTGGCTCAAGTTTCTTTCAGTGATCGACAGTCAAAGCCACATGAGAAAAACTACGACCTACGCACCGCTTTTGCTGACTTGCTGAGCCATCCTCAGCACATTAATGATGCTCTTACTCGCTATAACGAAGCTGTTAGTCAGGTTGCTGAAATCCAATGTGATTAAACCGTCAACAGTCAAACGATGCAATTTGCGTTTGCACAATTAAAACGGGACTTTGCGCCCGTTTTCGTTTAGATTGTCGCGCTCGTGATACAACCAAGAAATAGTGAGTATGGTAACTGATCATAAAATCGCCGATGTGAGCTTTGAGAGTCTTCTTAAGATCTTCACCGTTCCGGAAGCACCTCACTCGACCTTAGGTCAAATTGAACAAGAACTCTCTCAAAACCTAAATGAGTTCTTGCGCGAACATATTGTTGCTGAAGAAAAACCGCTATGGGAGATCGAGAAGAATTTCTCAAACCCATATATTCCTGAGCAACCTGAGTTCGTCTCCGACCATACTCAACACCTTCTTGATCAGCTTGTCGCTCACTCTGTTCACACTTCTGCACCAAGCTTCATTGGTCATATGACTTCGGCGCTACCTTACTTTTTGATGCCTTTATCAAAGATCATGATTGCGCTCAACCAAAACTTGGTGAAAATCGAAACATCGAAAGCCTTCACACCATTAGAACGTCAAGTGCTAGGCATGTTGCACGGTTTGATTTACCAAAGAGAAGAAGACTTCTACAACCAGTGGATGCACAGTGCCAAACACTCGTTAGGCGCATTTTGTTCCGGTGGTACGATTGCCAACATCACTGCGCTGTGGGTAGCACGAAACAATGCATTGAAAGCAGATGGTGACTTCAAAGGCATCGGCAAAGAAGGCTTGTTTAAAGCAATGCAACATTATGGATACCAAGGTCTTGCGATTTTGGTGTCTGAGCGTGGTCACTACTCACTGAAAAAAGCCGCTGACATCTTAGGCATTGGTCGAGACAGTTTAATCTCAATTAAGACCGACGATGACAACCGAATTTGCCCACAAGCATTGCAGCAAACCATCACTGAGCTTAAAGCACAGAACATCAAGCCATTTGCTATCGTTGGAGTGGCAGGCACCACCGAAACTGGTAATGTCGATCCATTAGAAGCCATGGCAGAGATTGCTCAAAAAGAGCAGTGTCACTTCCATGTGGACGCGGCTTGGGGCGGTGCAACGCTAATGTCTGAGCGCTTCCGTCCACTACTTAAAGGTATTGAACAAGCCGACTCTGTTACGATTGATGCGCACAAACAGCTCTACATCCCTATGGGTGCTGGCATGGTGTTGTTTAAAGATCCTGAAGCGATGGAATCAATCGAACACCACGCCGAGTACATTCTTCGTAAGGGCTCGAAAGATCTAGGCAGCCATACTTTAGAAGGCTCTCGTTCAGGCATGGCAATGCTTGTCTATGCAGCAATGCATATTATCAGCCGCCCTGGGTATGAGCTTTTGATCAACCAAAGCATTGATAAGGCAAGCTATTTTGCCAAACTGATCAAGCAGCAATCTGATTTTGAGTTAATATCTGAACCAGAGCTTTGCCTACTGACCTATCGTTACATGCCAGATGGTGTAAAAGCGGCGCTAAGTAAAGCGAATGATGGGCAAACGGCTAAGCTTTACGATCTTCTTAACCGCTTAACTAAGCAAATCCAAAAACGCCAGCGTGAAAGCGGTAAAACCTTTGTCTCGCGAACTCGCTTAACGCCACCTCAGTACCAACACAATGCGACTGTCGTGTTCCGAGTTGTGCTTGCTAACCCGCTAACAACTCCTGAAATTTTGCAGTCGGTATTAGTCGAGCAACGTGAAATTGCCTCACAATGTCACGCTGAACTGGAACAAATTGCTCAACTCATTGAGCAAATAGGCTAACCCTTTCGGTTTATTCAGGGTGTAAATTTATTCCACTGCTGTAATTTGTGAGTCAGATTTCACCCTGTAAGTCCCAGATGTCGTTGAAATTTTGTACAAATCTCCGTATAAGCTGTAAGTTTGTTTGAGGTTAGTCATATTCTCGACATTTTGTTTCACGAAAACAGGGCTTTTACTAAATCTATTTAACCGCTTGGTTTATACTCGATTAAAAGCGTTCAGTCTTTGAAAGCTCACTTTGAGCCGCTTAACAAAGGCTGGTTTACAGATGTTCTCAATGCCCTCGTGAACTCTATGAATACATTAGAAAAAATACAGAATAACTTAGATAACTTTAGCAAATCTGAGCGTAAGGTTGCAGAGGTCATTATGGCATCTCCGCAAACTGCTATTCACTCAAGCATTGCTACTTTGGCTAAAATGGCCGATGTGAGTGAACCAACAGTAAACCGTTTTTGTCGTCGCTTAGATACGAAAGGCTTCCCAGACTTTAAACTGCATCTTGCACAAAGTCTGGCAAATGGCACACCTTACGTTAACCGTAACGTCGAGGAAGATGACTCTGCCGAAGCTTATAGCCATAAGATTTTCGAATCGACTATGGCGTGTTTGGACGTGGCTAAAAATAGCCTCGACCCAATGCAGGTTAATCGCGCTGTCGATTTGCTCACTCAAGCAAAGCGTATCTCATTCTTTGGTCTTGGTGCCTCTTCTGCGGTTGCAAAAGATGCACAAAACAAGTTTATTCGATTCAATATACCGATCGCTTGTTTTGATGACATTGTTATGCAACGTATGAGCTGCATTAACTGCACTGATAATGACGTTATCGTACTTATCTCTCATACCGGTCGCACTAAGAGCCTGGTCGAGATCGCTAACCTTGCCCGTGAAAACGGTGCAACTGTGATTGCAGTGACAGCGAAAGACTCTCCACTTGATCGCGCATCATCGTTGTCGATTTCTCTCGACGTACCTGAAGACACTGATGTGTACATGCCGATGGCAAGTCGTGTTGTGCAAATGACGGTAATTGATGTGCTGGCGACTGGCTTCACACTACGTCGTGGCCTAGGTTTCCGTGAAAACCTTAAGCGCGTTAAAGAAGCGTTGAAAGATTCTCGCTATGACAAGATCAGCCAGTTTTAACTAAGTGGCTTATTCAGTTTAAAAAGGGACGCTTCGTGCGTCCCTTTTAGTTTGCTTACGAACCGCTGTCTTAGTGCTGATCCGGCTGAGACTCCAGCACTTTATCCGACCAAATATCGTCCTCTGAATGCAGGTTGGCCTGGCCACAACTGCCCTCTCCCCTACATGGGCATACTTTCTCCAAGATATACCCTAACCTCTCTGCTGTTAGCGGAATTGGGTTTCCCTTAATCGCTACAGACAACAGCGCATCTTTAACCACATCATCAAACGACGTCGAGCACACACCAAAGGTCGCTAAGTTTGGCAACTGAAGGGTATCGAGCATATTTTCAACCCAATCAATGGCATCATCTATCTCAGCGTCGGCATTAAGCGTCAATATCTGGCTGATTTTTCGGTAGCGGCACAATATATCGCTGCGGTGATGCGCCCTCGCAGCAGCAACATTTTCACGCATCACAAATGGAGCCAACTGCGCAGTGATAACACTATGGGGTGCTTTCAGCTTGCCACCAAGCGCCGAGGCTAAACCATGAGCAGCACCGAGTTTTGCATTGGTAATCGCCATACCACCAAGCATGGCAGCAAAAGAAAGGTCTTCACGAGCGTCATGGTCGTCATAGAGACACGCTGGCACAATCGATTTTTGCAATCGCCGTAAACCTTCTTCACAGATCATATCCGTGATTGGATTTGGCTCTGTGCATACATAAGTTTCCATAAGATGAACAAAAGCATCCATCGCACCTCGACCCGACGTATAGGCATCGGTCCCATAGGTCAACGTAGGATCGACAATGGCGACATCCGCCAACATGTCAGGACTTCTTAAACTCACTTTTACCTGATCTTGCCCAGAGCGAAGTACCGCATTTTTTGTCACTTCAGAGCCAGAAGCTGCCGTGGTCGGAATAGCAATGAAATGCAGTGGCTTAGATTTAAGTGGCACATCACGCCCGACCACTTCAACATAGTCGTAGAGATCTCCTTGATTGGGGATAACCGCCGCAAGTGCTTTACCTGTGTCGATCACACTGCCACCACCCATGGCAATAACAAGGTCTGGTTTGAACTTGCGAGCTGTATTGGCAATTTCTTCAATCATAGTGATGAAAGGTTCACTGCCTACGGCAACTTGCTGATAGGTGATGCCCTGAGCATCGAGATATTGAGAGACTGATTGGCTGCGTTTGTGATCTTGCCCAGTGACCAACAAGATCCGATAACCGTACTGGGTGATAACCGACAAGGAACGATCGAGGGCACCTGCACCAAATATAATTCGAGTGGAAGTCATAAATTGAAACATCGCGACATCCTTTTCTAATAAGACTTATCTCAGCTTGCCCAATAACCATAATTTTTGTATTGATACTGTTCAAACTTCTTAGGCTTAAAACTAAACACTTGCTAAAGCTCGGGGTGAATCACATTCGTATACTTAACCACCAAATTCCAAATGATTCTTTCTAATAGACAATTCCTATTAGTGCAAAAGGTGGTTCCTTCTTTATTTCCCTCGCTCAATCAGGCATAGTTGCACAATAAAGAAAAAGCTCAGCGCAGAAACGTTCTGCGTATAAGAATTTTAGGAGAAAACCCATGTTTGTAGTAATTTTCGGCCGCCCTGCTTGTCCTTACTGTGTTCGCGCTAAAGAGATCGCAGAAACACTTAAAGAGACTCGTGATGACTTCAACTTCCGTTACGTTGATATCCAAGCAGAAGGCATCAGCAAAGCTGACCTAGAGAAAACTGTCGGCAAACCAGTTGAGACAGTTCCTCAAATCTTTGTAGACCAAGACCACGTTGGCGGTTGCACAGAGTTTGAAGCATACGCAAAAGAAAACCTAGGTCTTTACCAAGAGTAATTTTGCCCAAAATGCAAAAGCCGAGCACTGATTGCTCGGCTTTTTTGTACCCATCTATTGACCACAATCTCCGGCAATCCATAGCGCCTGCTATTCGATAAACTAAGCTATTGAAACTTGTCTATACTTAATAAAATTATATGAATAAATTCGTTTATTCTTGAGGTAGCTTTCAGTTACACTCTAGCTGTTTTTTCCTGTTCCTGTCTTATCTTGATTCGTTGAGTTTCTGAAGTGAATATAGACATTATTGCTTTACTCCAGCAAAACCCTATTCTACTCATTTTCGTCGTGTTAGCCCTTGGTCTTGCCATCGGCAAAATTCAATTTGGCCAATTGCAACTCGGCAGTGCCATTGGTGTTCTCATCAGTGCCATTATCCTTGGTAATCTTGGCTTTAGCTTCCAGCAAGATGCCTTAACCATCGGCTTTATGCTGTTCATCTACTGTGTAGGTATTGAAGCTGGGCCAAACTTTTTCGGCATCTTCTTTAGAGATGGCAAACACTACTTCATTCTGAGTCTTACCTTGTTGGTCAGTGCACTTGCGCTCACGATGGGCGCTAATGAGTATCTTGGTCTAGAATACGGTTTTTCTGCCGGAATGATGGCGGGTTCACTCACTTCAACCCCTATCCTAGTAGGCGCTCAAGATGCACTAAAAACTGGCTTAGCGACCCTACCCGATGGCATGTCGCTTGAGAAGGTTCGTGAAAACATCTCAGTCGGCTATGCGATGGCTTATTTAGTCGGCCTTACCAGCATGATCATGTTGGTGAAGATACTGCCAAAACTGCAAAAGCAGAATCTACAAGATTCCGCCACCCAGATAGCCCAAGAGCGTGGCCTGGACACCAGTGCTCAGCGTAAAGTTTACCTGCCTATCATACGAGCATACCGCGTCGGCCCTGAACTGGTCGCTTGGACTGATGGTAAAAACCTACGTGAACTGGGTATCTACCGCCAAACCGGTTGTTACATCGAACGTGTGCGTCGTAATGGTATCCTTGCCCACCCTGATGGTGATGCGATATTGCAAGAGGGCGATGAAATTGCGCTAGTGGGCTTTCCTGACAGTCATGCTCGCCTTGACCCAAGCTTTCGCAACGGCAAAGAAGTATTTGACCGAAACCTTCTCGACTTGCGTGTAGTTGAAGAAGAGATCGTGGTTAAGAGTGACAGCATCGCAGGTAAAAAGCTTTCTGACCTAAACCTTGCGGAATATGGCTGTTTTCTTAACCGCGTGGTTCGTGCTCAAATCGAAATGCCTATGGATGCTAATATCGTGCTTGCTAAGGGAGATATCTTGCAAGTCTCCGGTGAGAAGAGCCGTGTTCTTGGCCTTGCAGAACGCATCGGTTTCATCTCGATTCACAGCCAAATGGCTGACCTGCTTGCGTTTTGTAGCTTCTTCATTCTGGGTATTTTGTTTGGCCTTATCACCATGACCTTTGGTCAGGTGACGTTTGGTTTAGGTAACGCAGTGGGACTTTTGCTTGCTGGTATCACCCTTGGTTTCTTGAGAGCTAACCACCCAACCTTTGGCTACGTGCCACAAGGGGCATTGAATATGGTCAAAGACTTAGGGCTGATGTTCTTTATGGCGGGCATTGGATTAAGTGCGGGTGAAAACCTGTTCAGCTATCTTGCAGATGTCGGCCCGCAGATCATCGCTATGTCGTTTGTGGTCAGTATTGTTCCCGTCATTATTGCCTATTTGGTGGGTGCTTATGCGCTGAAGATGAACCGAGCACTACTGATTGGTGCCATCGTTGGTGCGAGGACTTGTGGGCCTGCAGCGGACGTCGTCAATGAGCAAGCCAAATCGACCATCCCTGCGCTTGGCTATGCGGGCACTTATGCCATTGCCAATATTTTGATGACCTTAACAGGCACGATACTAGTCATTCTGACGTAGAACGTGTTGTTCGGGATATGAAAAAGGCGCTATCACTAGCGCCTTTGTTATTTCTAATATCTAGATTTAGATATCTTGTACGTCGAACTCAATCGCTGGGTTAACGTCAGCTTCGTAGTCAACGCCTTCACAACCAAAGCCAAACAGTTTCAAGAACTCTTCTTTGTATTCAACGTAATCGGTTAGCTCTTTTAGGTTCTCAGAAGTGATCTGAGGCCATAGCTCACGACAGTGCTGCTGAATATCATCACGCAATTCCCAGTCGTCTAAACGTAGGCGATTCTTCTCATCCACTTCAGCCGCAGAGCCGTCTTCTTTATATAGACGCTCAGAGAACATGCGGTGGATCTGCTCCATACAACCTTCGTGAACACCTTCTTCACGCATTTTCTTAAATACCATTGCGATGTAAAGTGGCATCACAGGAATCGCAGAGCTTGCTTGGGTCACAACAGATTTTAGAACCGCTACGTTTGCACTGCCGCCAGTTGCTGACAGCTTGTCATTTAGTGCTGTCGCTGCGCGGTCTAGGTCCATCTTGGCTTGGCCTAGTGCACCATCCCAGTAGATTGGCCAAGTTAGCTCAGTACCGATGTAGCTGTAAGCAACGGTTTTGCAGCCGTCAGCAAGAACACCTGCTTCAGACAGCGCTTGCATCCATAGCTCCCAGTCTTCGCCACCCATTACAGTAACAGTGTCTTTGATCTCTTCTTCGGTTGCAGGCTCAACACTTGCTTCGATGATCACGTCTTTGTTGGTATCGACCGCAGTTGATGTGTAAGTTTCACCGATTGGTTTTAGTGACGAGCGGATCACCTCACCTGTCTCTGGCATTTTACGTACTGGAGAAGCCAGCGAGTAAACCACCATATCAACTTGACCAAGGTCTTCTTTGATCAGGTCAATAGTTTTCTGTTTTGCTTCGTTAGAGAAAGCATCGCCATTCAGGCTTTTAGAGTACAGCCCTTCTTCTTTAGCAAATTTGTCAAATGCTGCAGAGTTATACCAACCAGCGGTACCTGGTTTCTTTTCTGTACCTGGTTTTTCAAAGAACACACCAATAGTCGATGCGCCACCGCCAAATGCTGCGGCAATACGTGAAGACAGGCCATAGCCACTTGAAGCACCAACGACAAGTACACGCTTAGGAGCGTTTTTGATCTCGCCTTTTGACTTAGTGTATTCGATTTGCTCTTTCACGTTCGCTTCACAGCCAACGGGATGAGTTGTGGTACAGATGAAACCACGAATTCTTGGTTTGATGATCATATTCATTTCCCTTTCAAAAACTTCCGTAGGATAAAAGGTTACAAGCAAAACCGCATTAAAAATTTTGCGAAAATTAGTAGTGGTTGGAGCTGTTTGTCACTGTTAATGCTGTCGAAATCAACAAAAAAAGCGCCACCTAAGTGACGCTTTGAACTATCCGACATTATTTGCCCAGTTTATTGAGCTTTTTATTATCCAGCGATTAAGCAACGCTGGTTAGCGCAGGCTTAGATACCTTATCTGTCAGTGTTTCAGAGAAATCGTGACTAAAGTGATCCACCTGAATCGCTTTATAGCGCAACGCTTCAGCTTCTTGGACTTGTTTGACTTCATCTTCAGTCAGCAAGCCCGCTTCTAAACACTGCTCTAGGCGTGTTTGCAGAGGTGCCTTTTTGTCCACTTTGCGGTCACGAATACCTTGAATCATTTTCTTCTCCAAGTCGCGGATGTTGTAAAGTGCAATAAACGCATTTTCCATCAAGCCGATTGGGTCGCTGTTGTCTTTACCCACGTAGCACAGCTTAGTCAATCGATCACGCTCCGCACCCGGTACCATCAGACGTTTAGAGATCTCAATCGCTAAGTCATCTTCTGGCTTACGGTAGCGGTTACCTAGCGGGAATACGAGTGCTTTGAGCATGATACCCGCCGCCTTCACAGGGAAGTTGTTGTAAGTCGATTGAAGCGCATTCGCTGCATTGTACAAACAGTGCTTGATAGCATACTCAACGTAAACCAGATCACCTTGCTGACGACCATCGTCTTCATACTTCTTAAGCACGGCAGAACCAAGATATAGGAAGCTTAGCGCATCACCCAAGCGAGCAGAGATCATCTCTTTACGTTTCAGATCACCACCTAGTGTTGCCATTGCTAGGTCAGCACTGGTTGCTAACGCTTTGCTTAGACGGCCAAGCTCTTTGTAGTAACGCTTGGTTGGCCCACTCATTGGCGCACTTACGAATGCTGAACCGGTTAGTGCTGCACCAAATGCGCCAAATGCATTTTTGGTTGCATGGCCAATGTGTTTAAAAAAAAGCTGGTCGAAATCTTTCAAGCCTTGCTCGTGATCTGGGTTTGCCGCCGCTTCCATCTCTTTAAGTACATAAGGGTGACAACGTGTCGCACCTTGACCAAAGATCATCAAGTTACGAGTCAGGATGTTAGCACCTTCCACTGTGATAGCGACTGGAATACCCGAGTAATGGTGCGACAGATAGCTCATTGGGCCGGTCTGAATTGCACGACCTGCGTGAATATCCATACTATCGTTGAGCAGTGTACGAGCTAGCTCTGTCATATGGTATTTGGCAATTGCAGTCACAATGCCTGGCTTTTCTTTCATATCGAGCGATGTGGTAGTAAAGGTACGAGCAGCTTCGAGCAAATACGTCATGCCACCGATGCGACCCATCGCCTCTGCGACACCTTCGAATTTACCAATCGACATACCAAATTGCTTACGAACATAAGCGTAAGCACCCGTCGTACGAGAAGTCATGTGACCGATAGAAGCGCCGAGTGCTGGAAGAGAGATACCACGGCCTGCGGATAGACACTCAACCAGCATACGCCAGCCTTTACCTGCGTAATCCTTACCACCAATGATCCAATCAATTGGGATAAATACATCTTCACCACGGGTTGGACCATTCATAAACGCCAAACCCAGTGGATCGTGACGTTCGCCTAGTACAACACCTGGGTGCGTAGATGGGACAAGCGCACAAGTGATGCCCAAATCTTTTTCATCACCAAGTAGACCTTCTGGATCTTTCAGTTTGAAAGCCAGACCAAGCACTGTCGCAACAGGTGCAAGGGTAATGTAACGCTTGTTCCAGCTGACACGCATACCAAGCACTTTCTCGCCTTCATGTTCACCCCAACATACCACGCCTTCATCAGGGATACCGCCAGCATCAGAACCTGCTTCTGGGCCAGTCAAAGCGAAACACGGAATATCTGTACCGTCTGCCAAGCGTGGTAGCCAGTAATCTTTTTGATCTTGTGTTCCGTAGTGAGAAAGCAGCTCACCCGGACCAAGCGAGTTAGGCACCATGACACTGACCGCAGCACTAATACTCTTAGTTGCGATGCGAGTTACAATCGTAGAGTTCGCATGCGCAGAAAACTCACGACCGCCATACTTTTTCGAGATAATTAAGGAGAAGAAACGCTCTTTCGCTAGGTACTCCCAAACTTCTTTAGGAAGGTCACGATCATGACGAACGATTTGGTCGTCATTAATCATTTCCATCAACGTTTCTAGCTCATTATCCATGAAGGACTGCTCTTCTTCACTAAGCTGTGGTTTTGGGTAGTTGTGCATTTTCTGCCAATCTGGAGATCCGCCGAATAGCTCACCGTCCCACCATACGCTACCCGCTTCCATGGCCTCTTTCTCAGTATTAGAAAGGGGTGGAAGCACTTTTTTAAACATTTTAAACGCAGGATCACTTATCATTTTTCTGCGGATATTTGTTAGAGAGCTCATAGTTACAGTCCTTTTGTTTCGTGTATGGCATTTTTTATTAAATTATTTGGCCGCGACACCAGCAGCAAGATACGGAAGCAATTCATCAATGATCACTTCTGAATAGACCTTTTGACCAAAATCGTTATAAGCGATTTCAGCCAGTGCCTGACTCGATGCAGTAGTAAAAACACAAGTCCCTAATGTGAAGTGAAGACGCCAAAATAGCGTTTCAGGGGACAAATCAGGGTTGGCTTTACTTACTGAATTAGTAAACAGTTTCAGCACATGGCCGTAGCGCTCGGTGATAAACCAGCGCAAGTGACCTTGCACATCTGTGTATCCTCGACCCAAAAGAGACATGAAACGACTTGTGCCTTCCGGGCGAACATCATTTAAATCCAACAGAGGCTGCTTAATGGTAATAAACACATCCTCCATGGTGTATTCGTCACTTAAGTTCAAGTTTTCTAGCTGATCTTGTAAGGCAGGCATAAACACCTCTAAATAACGGTCGATTACCGCTCGCACTAGAGTCTTCTTGTCACCAAAGTGGTAGTTAACTGAAGCTAGGTTAACGTTAGCTTTGCTTGTAATGGCTCGAAGCGAAGTGTCGTTAAATCCATGCTCGGCGAACAACGCTTCAGCTACATCTAGAATTTTGTCTTTTGTCTTCACTCGACCTGTCATTTTAATCATCCGTATTAAACAACTGTTTGAAAATATACACGCGCAACACTCAATTAACAAGAGCGCAACATCACATCTTTGTATCTTGTTAAACAGGTGATTGAAATAGTTGAAAAGAAAAAAATTTAAAAAAGATCGGAACTGTTTGGAAAATGGTGAGTCATAAACAATGTAGCCAAGAGAGACTTTTGTGTCATACGGCCGTCTGACAGTGTTGAGACTCTTGCTACAGACGCTGCTTTTTTCTTATTTAACTCCTGTTATGTATCCGCCCAAACCAAGATTGGTTTGGGCTTTTTTTATGTGTTAAACCATTGTGTCTAGGTCAACCCACCCTACCTAACAGGCACTAAAAAACCGCCCGAAGGCGGTTTTTCAATTCTGTATTGTTTAGGAAACTTTAGCAGCTTCTACAGCTTTCTTAGGAAGCGACATACTTAGTAGTGCGTAACCAAGCACTGCTGCGGTTGTCGAGCCCATTAGGATGCCGAGTCTTGCTAGCGTATCAAACTCAGCGCTTGCACCAGTGAAGGCTAGCGAAGAGATGAAGATCGACATGGTAAAGCCGATACCACACAATACGGATACTGCAAAAATATGCTTGAAGTTAATGCCCTCTGGCAGTTTTGCAACCCCCATCTTCACAGCAACCCAGCTGAAGCTAAAGATACCTAGCGGCTTACCAACCAGTAGACCCAATGCGATACCTAGTGGCAACATGCTAGTTAGGCTGCTCAGTGAAATACCTTCTAGTGAGATACCTGCATTTGCAAAAGCAAAGATAGGCAGAATCAAGAAAGCAACGTATGGGTGAAGTGCATGCTCCATGTGTTTCAGTGGAGAGTGTTCACCTTTGTTGCCTTTCAGTGGAATAGCAAAGCCGATAACTACGCCAGCCAAGGTAGCATGGACACCAGATTTCAATACACTGAACCACAAGATAGCACCAACAATCATATACCATCGCAGCTTAGTCACGTGCTTCATGTTCATAATGAACAGCACAGCAGTTGCTATAAAGCCGGCAAGTAATGCTGTAGTCGATAGTTCACCGCTGTAGAACAGAGCGATAATTACAACAACGCCTAGGTCATCGATAATAGCTAGTGCTAGCAAAAATACCTTCAAGCTTACCGGTACACGCTTACCAAGTAGCGCCATGATACCCAAAGCAAATGCAATGTCTGTTGCTGCTGGAATTGCCCAACCTTGCAACGCATCTGGGTTACCACTGTTGAATAGTACGTAAACTAGTGCAGGCGCAAGCATACCACCTACCGCCGCAATCGCAGGGAAGATAGCCGTTTCTTTTGATTTCAAGGCACCTTCTAGAAGCTCGCGTTTAACCTCTAAGCCGATAAGAAGAAAGAATACCGCCATCAGGCCGTCGTTGATCCAGTGAGCAACGGACATACCTGCTACATAGGAATGAAGAATAGAATCATACGTACCGTATAAAGGTGAGTTTGCTACCATCATTGCAATCGCCGCTGCAATTACTAGGATGATGCCCCCTGCAGATTCCATTTTAAAAAAGTCTTTAATGACATCACTCATGATATCGCCTTACTGTTGTTAATTGTTAATAGATTTAACAGACCATGACGAAAATTCTAGCCGTTTGGTGTTACAAGGAAAAATCGCTTGTATGGATCCAATACATCGGAAAAACCTACAAATAAGGCCAAAACAACAGGAATAGCCTAAATGTTTCAGAAATGCTTTCATACACATTCGAAAATCCCGAAACAAATTAAACTTTAGCCAAGTTTATCCTTGTATTTGGTGCCATCACAGGATTTCTAATTGCTCGCATCACTTACAAAATAAAGGGGCAAGGCCCACAATTCATTGCATCGATGTATAAATATTAGGCGCGAAATTGTTAATAAATCAACGTTCAAGGTGAAGAGAAATAAAAAAAGGTGATCTCGCTGAGCGAAGATCACCTTGTTTTTTGCAACCATTTATTACCGGCAATTTGTTGCTTAATATCCTGTCAGTTGCATTAGTCCGGTCGCTTTATGAGTGCCCACAGTATTCACTGGGCCTTCCCAATACGGGATCGCAAATGGTAACCATTGTTCACGTCTTGCAGGTGTGATTTCAATATCAATTGCGTGCTCAGGAACCCTGATTCGCCATTTTAAAGGCAGCTTACGACCACTCTGCAATGACTGCTTCATTGCGCTGGTGGCGCTAACGTCATTCTCATCGAGAATTATGACATCGCCTTTCTTGTTAGCTAATGTGCCAAAAACACTTGTTGTGCCATCAGCATGACGGTAGTGATTCACCATCAAGGTTTGCTGCTTATCAAGACGAATGGCGAAATAGTCCCACCCTTGGTGGTCTTCCGCCAACAAACCTGTACCCCACTCTTTAGTCAGCCAAGCAAGGCCTTCTACTTCTTTCATTTCACCGTCTAACAGCAAAGCGCCTTTAGCTCGGATGAAAGGAGCGCTCACCGAATAGGAAGCGACTTCAGGGTGTTTTTGTAGGTAACCTGCATCGCCATTTAATACAAATGGACCAGCAGCGTAGTTAGCCAGTTGAACTGAGAACTGGTCGGTATCTAAGTCCAAGCGCCCTGGGAAAGGGGTACGGCCAAGCGACTTCCAATGCCAATCATCAATCCAGATTTTAAATGGGGCCAGCGTCATGCCTGCCTGACCAATTCCACCACGCGCTAAGCGCTGTTGCTTCCAGACTTGCTGCTCACTGGTGACAACCATGTGAGAAATATATAGCTGCGGGTTTTCCCAAGCTACGGCCTTTCTATCGTCTGTCGCCACACGGAAAAAGCTCCACTGCACACCATAACGCTGGCCTTGCTTATCTTTCACGTTGGCAAAATAGTGCCACCACTCATGTTGGTACTCTGGATGAAAGCGAAAGTCTTGTGGCAAGATCACGGCATCATCTGGGGAGACCTTTTTAAATTTGGCACTTACACTGCCCAACAACACTCGATTGACTTGATTGTTGTCTTCAGACTCTACCTCCCCAAAAAAGGAGTCGTAAAACACTGTCGCTATCCCCATCAAGATAGCGATGACAAGGACGATTTGAATGAACTTAGAGCTTAATAAACGAGTCATTTACAAGGCATCCCTCAACGATTTGATTGGGGTTCGCTTCATCATTCCTAACACGGGCAGTGCCCCAGCTATCAATAGTGCGCCAAAAGACCAGAAGAAAGTCTCTGCGTAATACCAAGGGATCACTTGCAATTGCATCGTCCAGCCAAATGACTGTTTAAGCACCACATCAATCATCAGATCAGCAATGAAGATCCCCAAAGGAATAGCAACCAGTGCTGAGCACAAGCCCAATACAAATAGCTGAACACCGCCTAGAACCACTAGCTCTTTGGCTGACATGCCCAAACAACGCATCAGTGCGAGCTGACGCTGGCGCGATACTTCACCTGCTAGAGTTGAGAAGAACAGTCCAATCACTGCAATAACCAAAGTGATGTTGCCAAGGGTTGCCGCAATGCTGAAGGTTCTATCAAACACCTTCATCGCCTGCTTATGAATAATATGGTTATCTTGGATCCGCTCTTGTGGCATCCGGAACATCTGATTGAATCGACGCAGCAATGCAGTCGAAGTTGCCTCGCTATGGAGGCTCACACCTAAACCAACCTCTCCTTGGCCCGCAAAGCTATGCAACCAATTTCGGTGCGACATCAGTACCTGGTTGTAAGGATTTCCATAATCATAGTAGACGCCAACCACTTGCCAGTTGCCTGACATTGGACGAGGGAGTTCTACATAATCCCCTGTGCGGATCCCCATTTTCAGTGCCATCGACTCACTGACCATCACCCCTTTAGAATGATGCAAATGGAACCAATAATCAGGTATTGCGAGCTTGACGGTTAATGCGGCTAGCTCCCCTTCTGATTCCCCAATACTGACCACTTGAAGTGTGCCACGTTTACTCGGAACTTCTTTCTCCCAGCGCCACCAAACATCTTCAACCTCAGGTTGATCGCTAAGCCAGCTGCCAATGCGAGCAGCGATATGATTGGGGGGTGTTACATAGATATCCGCCGCCAATCGCTGCGCTAGCCACTTGTCCGTAGTTTCTCTAAAACTGCCGACCATGGTTTCTACACCGATGTTGGTCGCAAGTGCTAACATAAATGCCATCGATGCCACACCACGATAGCTTAGGCTTGCAGCGCAATCGGCAAAGAACCAACGGGCTTTGACCCAAGGCAAAGTGAACGATAGCGCGTTAAATAGTTTCCAAACAAAGAATGGCATCATCAAGCCAATGCTTATCAGCGTCAGGCCAAGCAAGGCATAACCTGTTTGTTGGTCTTGCTCTGCTTGAGATACCGCAACGGCAGCAACCACAAAGACGCACGCCAATCCCGCTTGCCAAGAGAACTCAGTACCTGCAAAGCGCACCAAAGAGAGACGAGAAGATAAACGAATCGGTTGGGTACGAATCAGGCGGATCAAAGGGAAACTACAAGCGAGCAGAGTTCCCAAGATAGCAATCAATAGACTTTGTCGGCTCCACTCCCAGTCCCAATCAAGGCTTAGCCCGACTCTAGCGTCATAAATGTCAGCCAGACTTGCAGAGACCGAAGGAAGCAGCTCATTAGCGAGCAGGAAGCCAATGCCGTTACCACACAACCAAGAAATTAGAATCCATGCCACCAATTCCGCTAAGAGTGCAATCACTAATTGTGGCATCGAAACCCCTATCTGACGCAAGGTTCCCACCAATGGTTGACGCTGAATAAATGACAAAGACATGGCTTGATAGAAAATAAACAGACCAACAAAAAATGCCAGCATGCCCATAGCAGCAAGATTGGTATGAAAAGCTAAGGTAAGTGAATCAAGCTCCGCATGGGTGTTTTGAGACAGCTTCATACCATTAGGCAACATCGCCTTTAGCTTTTCCAATTTCTGCTCTGGCATTTCTCCACACGCCAATACATCGAAGCCTGATGGTCTATTGAGTTGACGAAGTAGCGCAATATCTGCGATGACTCGGGTGCCAGTCAGCATATTGTTTTCATCAATGATGAGCGGACCTAAACGCTGACGATTGTGCAGAGTAATAAAGTCACCGTCTTTAAGCCCAACGTAATCGGCCAAATCTTGGCTGATCATGAGAGGAAACGGTGGCTCTTTAAGTTTTAAGATCTGGATATCTTTGATTGATGAGCCATGATAGACCGCAAGCATCGCCACTGGATCGATACCAGTAATCGTTAGCTCTTGGTCATCTTTGGTGCGAACACGATAGCTATCAAACGGCTGGCACTGAGAAAAGCCTTCTCGCCTCAGCTGAATATAGAAACCCTGCGGAATTTTATTGGTCGTTTCGATTGGACGAATACGATAGGGAAGCGGGTTAGAAAATAGCTTCTCACCCGATGCGTAACTGACTTTAGCGTGGTGATTGATCGCCAACACACCAACAAGTAAGGAAACCCCTAACGTTAAACCCAACCAGACGAGAAGGATTTGTAGAGGATGACGCCGATAGTGCCCGAGTAGTGCCTTAACTACGGGCCATAACATGCAGCTGCCCTCCCTGAAGACGGATACTGCCCTGCATGTGTTGGGCAACCTTTTCACTGTGTGTCACTAGTAATAAGGTGCAATCAAGCTGTTTAGTCAAAGTGGTTAACAGACGCATTACCGCTTCTGCGTTGCGCTCATCTAAGCTACCTGTCGGCTCATCGGCCAAAAGCAGCTTAGGTTCCATGTAGAGTGCACGAGCGATGGCTGCGCGTTGCTGCTGACCACCAGACACCTCTTCAGGGTAGCGCCCAAGCAACGGCATAAGGTCGAGTGCCGACAAGATCTGACGCCATAATCCACGGTCTTCTGCCATGCCTTTAAGCTGGCGACAGAAGCGAATGTTGTCGGCAATATTCAAGGTTGGCAAAAGATTGAACTGCTGGAAGATGTGGCCAATATTATTGCGGCGATAGGCCGTACGAGCGGATTCAGTAGCCAAGTGCATATTAAATTGCGGGTAGATGATCTCACCGGTATCGACGCTATCAATCCCTGCGATCAGATTAAGCAAGGTACTTTTGCCTGAACCACTCTCGCCCATCAAAGCCAGTTGCTGGCCTTGCTGAAGCTCTAGTTCGGCGCCCTGCAATACTGGATGGAACTCTCCACCATCCATATAACCTTTACAGAGATCTTTAAGGCGTAACATGCGTCAACTAATATCCACTTATAAAAACTGGTACTGAAATCTACACTAAAACCTTGTGTCTAGGAAGCAATTTGAAATACAGATCACACTATATGCACAAGGTTTCACCGGAAATGTAAAAATTTCATGAGCCTTCTATAAGATTGTTCATCCACTTTTTGCTTTTCATTCGATAAAGTGAACCGACCCATTTAATCACTTCTTCGGTGAGAAATAACAGATAAACAAACTCCGGAGCAGCACCAAAACCAATCGCCGCCAGTGCTGCCACAGGAATACCCACCACCCACTGGGCAAATAGGTCTTGGTAAAGGCAAAACTTCACGTCGCCGCCAGCCCTTAACACGCCGACAATCGCCGTCATTGGCACTGAGCGCAGCACAATTCCCAAGCTCAATATCAACATGAATTTATTGGACAGTTCTCGAGTTTCATCGGTAAGTGCAGGAAAGGCTTGAAGAATGTAAAACTGACTTGCATATAGCACTGCGGCCATGACCAAGCCAATCACCACGTTAATGACGATAATGCCGTACGCTCGGTAGTACACAGAGTCATACTCTTTTGCCCCGAGCTGATTTCCTACCAATACTGCAGCGGCATTTGATAAGCCGATTAAAAAGGCCAGAGAAATAGACTCTACTGGTGTCATGACCGACAGTGCGGCTAAGCCTTGAACACCGGTTTGCCCCATGATGGCGTGATAAGCAAATAGTCCACCAGCCCACGCAAGAAAGTTCAAAGTTGTTGGTAGCGAGAGCTTCACGAATCGAGAGATTCGGTCGAGACGGAAAGTCGCCACGAGATCACCGAGACGGAACGCTAATAAGTGCTGTTTGGCGTAGAGATAGATAAACAAGCAAGCCACTTCTATCCAACCGCTAATTAGTGTCGCCCAAGCCGCCCCTTGAATACCCATTTTAGGTGCGCCCCAATGACCAAATATCAGCATCCAGTTCAAAATAACGTTAGACCCGATTCCGATAGCACTAAAGAAGGTACTTAACCCAGGCTGATGAACAGCACGAAGTCCCACCGCCATACTGGCAACACACGCCACGTTAAGCATGCCTAGCGCTGTAATTACTATGTAGTCTTTACCCAAGGCAACAATCTGCTCAGAATCGGTTGCCACTTGCATAATCTGAGTTGGAAACAGCCAAAACACCAACACGGTAAACAGCGCAACCAACATCGACATCACCCAAGTCAATGCGGTGCTTTCTGTTACTCCTTTGCGATTGCCTGCCCCCCAGTATTGTGCCGTAAGCAAAGCACCGCCTGTGGTCACACCCACCAACATAATCGTAGTGACAAACATGGCACGACTTGCGATACCAATGGCCGCAATCTCGGATTCACCGAGCTGGCCTAGCATTAAAACATCGACCAAACCTCGGCTGGAAAACAGCATACTTTGCAAAGCAATAGGCAGAGCTATGGCAAATAGCTTACGAACGTAACTGGTGTCCGTATGTTGGCGGATTAATGAGAGTGTTTGATACATAGAATCCTCATTCACAGGCAAGGAAAATTCTATCAACTCAGCGAGATCAACCGATGAATGCCACTTAACTGAGTGGCCAAGAGGTCAGCTATCGACAATTGATATAGAAATTCACGAAAAATCATAGAAATGAATCTAGAATCATATCAGTCACTGTTTTAATCTTCTATAACTGTCTGATTAAAAAAACCTCTTATGCCAATACAAAATGTACTCGTTCTTGGAGCTTCTGGTTACATCGGCTCTCAGTTGATCCCTCTGTTGCTTGAGCAAGGTTACTGTGTTCGTGCGGTGTCACGTCATATTGACCATTTGAAAATGCGAGTACCACAGCACCCTAATCTCACCATCGATTACCTAGATTTAATTGATAAAGATTCGATTGATATCGCACTAGAGAAAATAGACAGTGTATTTTTCCTCGTCCATGGCATGGCGCATGGGCATGACTTTATTGAGTATGAACTGGCGTTAGCACAAAATTTCAGTGACAGCGTCACCAAATCCTGCGTAAAGCATGTTATATACATGAGTGCGCTTCAACCAACCTCTGGCCGCTCTGAACACTTAGAAGCACGTAAGCGGACTGGTGAGATTTTATGGTCAACTGGAATACCCATTACCGAATTGAGAGCGGGTGTCGTTATAGGGCCGGGATCAGCCGCTTTTGAAATCATGCGGGACTTTGTTTACAACCTTCCTATCATCGCCGCACCAAGTTCCATTCAATCTAAAGCTAATCCTATCGCTTTAGATAATCTCAACCATTATTTACTCTCGCTGGTTAAAGAAACTCCCAAACAAAATCGGCGCTTCCAAGTTGGTGGCCCCGACGTTCTTACCTATCAAGAGCAATTTGCGACCATCATGCATTTTGCTGGCAAGAAGCGTCCTATTTGGAAAACCTCATTGTTAACCCCATCACTCGCATCAAGGTGGCTTGGTGTGGTCACATCCGTAGATGCATCCATCGGTGGTGCGCTACTTGCTGGTATCGAGCATGACTACATTGCTGATGCTCAAGCGATCCGTTCAGCTTACCCGCAAACTTTAATCAGCTACTCAGATATGGTGAAAGCCACGCTTGACCAAGAAGGTGAGTTTGTTCGCAGTCAAGTATGGGGGTTTGAGCCGCTGGCACTTAACCGCTGGCAACCGGGATTTGGTTACTATCCCAAACAAACTGGCGCTAGTGCTACCACCAATGCGTCTGCTCAAGCCTTGTGGCAAGTGATCACTAAGTTAGGCAGTAAAGATGAAGGCTACTTTTTTGCAAACGGTTTATGGCGTACTCGAGAGTGGCTAGATCTGTTGTTTGGTGGAGGAAAGCCCATTCGTCGCAGGCCAAGAGGCCGACAATTAGAAGTCGGTGATTATATCGATTCGTGGAAAGTGATCGTCAGTGAAGAAGAGCGATTTTTCTCACTACTGTTTGGTATGAAAGGGCCGGGGTTAGGTCGCTTAGAGTTCACCATAAAAGAGCTTGGAGACAACACTCGGCAAATTGAAGTGAACGCTTGGTGGCACCCTCAAGGATTTCGAGGCTTACTTTACTGGTTTGCCATGATGCCCGCGCATCTGTTTATTTTTAAAGGCATGGTGCGGGCAATCGTAACGAAAGCGGAGCAATTATAGCCCCGCTCTGATTAGGCTTGATAGCCGATTGGGATCTCAGCCAGACTTGGACCGTGATTCTTCGGGTAGATCAAGTATTCCCCGTGATATTTAACCTTAGACTTATAGTCCGTCACCTTATGTAGCAGAAAACCCGCTTCGGTGGCTAAACGAACAAACTCAGCGTGATGGCCGCGAACGAACCAACTCATTGGTTTTACTAGTGGTTCTAGCTCATCGCCTTCGGTAGTTTCAAAGCAGTCATCACATTGAGTGTTGCACAGCGCAAAAGAGTTTTCACCATCGGTAAATAGCTGAATTTTCTCGCTGAGATCATATTCAGTGCAAACGCCCCACCCCTTGGCTTCCATCGCATCGATAAAGTCATTAATGTCTTTATCCCAGATCTCTTTGTGCTGCGTGTCTGCAGGGAGCAGTTTTCCATACATGGCTGAGATATCGCTAAATACTCGCTCAATACCCGCCTGATTTCCCTTACTGCGGCCTTGTTTTTGCCAACGAGTTAAATCGTCGCCAACACAGCGGTCAAAACGTTGTGTTTTTAGTGCTTTTGTCACCCAACGCACTAAGAAGTGGTTGTTACTTACGGGTGCGTTGACCAACTTCCCTGTAGCGTGTTCTGCGCGCATTTCCTCGAGTGCACAGTTTGCTAATTTTTGAATTTCTTGGTGGTACATCGCCATTACGCTTTCTTACCTAATAATAAATAAAACAATGCAGACAACACCGCACATGCGGTCATCGTCAGAACCATCGGAGCCTCACTGGTGCTTGGGAAGGAAGCGACAATCACTCCAACTACAGAGCCAGTACCAAATCTTAGGGTGCCCGCAAGTGAAGACGCCGTACCCGCCATTTGCGGATAACCACTTAATAGTAGCCCCATACTGTTACTGCCTATGGTTGAAATCGTGCCGACAAACATCATCACAAATGGCACAATTCCCCATAAACCTAAGTCAAACCACCAGCCAACAAGTAAGCCAACCCCTGCTAGCCCCTGAATCGACAAGCCAAACTTTAGCATCCAATGTGAGCCCATCTTCTTCACAATACGACCATTGATGGTGGTCATGATGATCAAGCAGATGACATTCAAGCCAAACAGATAGCCAAATTGATCAGGACTCACGCCAAACAGTTCTATGTAGACAAAAGAGCCAGCCGTGAGAAAGGCGAACATACCTGAAAAAGAGAATGCGCCTGACAATATTAGCCCCATTGCTACAGGGTTGCAGATCAACCTTGCGTAATTCCTAAATGTAGAACGCACGTGCAGAGGTTGACGGTTTTCGACTTTGAGCGTTTCAGGGATCTTCCAAATCACTGCGGCAATGACGATGGCCGCAAAGATTGCCAACACCCAGAAAATGGAACGCCAGCCAAACCAAATCGCCAGATGTCCACCTATCATTGGAGCAACCAATGGAGCAACAGTCATAACCAAGGTGATGAACGACATGGTTCGGGCGAAATCTTCTTTATCGAACATGTCTCGCACTACGGCTTGGATCACCACAGCGGCGGCTGCTCCAGCAAAACCTTGGGCAAAACGCACATAGGTCAGTGCATCAATACCACTGGTGGTTGCGCTAACCATCGCCGCCAACGCAAATAGCGCCGTTCCAATGATCAATATCGGTTTTCGACCATAGCTGTCAGACAGTGGCCCATGCAGTAACTGACCCACAGCAAAACCTGCGGTGTACATGGTCAAGGTGATCTGCACATCACCCGCTTCAACCCCAAGATCTTTTGCGATCGCAGGCATTGCAGGCAAATACATATCGATGGCAAGCGGGGTTAACGCACCGATTGCACCAAGGACGAAAAAGAGCAACCAGCCAAGTTGGTTGCTTTGTTGTGAAGGCATAAGGCTCCTAGTATACGAAAAGGGGGAGGACTAGATTATTTTCCCCAAACAGAGTCAATCTCTTCCTGAGTCAGATAGCGGTATTCACCAGGCTCTAGGTCTTCATCTAATTCAATGGCGCCAATACGTTCTCGATGAAGCGCTTCAACTTTATTACCTAGTGCTGCAAACATACGTTTCACCTGATGGTACTTGCCTTCGGTGATAGTCAGCAGCACTTGGTCTTCTTCAATCACTTCTAGCTTAGCTGGCAGCGTTGGCTCTTTTTCATTACGCAGTTCAATGCCTTGCTCAAACTTTTCAACGTAATCTGGCTGCACAGGGTCTGCTAGCCATACACGGTAAGTTTTCTCACATTTATGTTTAGGTGAGGTAATGCGGTGAGACCATTTACCATCATCGGTGATAAGCACCAAACCCGTGGTATCTACATCTAGGCGACCGGCAAAATGAAGGTTCTCCATTTTTACTTCGTCGAGCAATACAAAAGCGGTGTGATTAAAGCCATCTTCATGCGAGCAGACAAAGCCATCTGGCTTAAACAGCATGATGTACTTAGGGCCTTGACGCATTACTTCACGATCTTGCCACTCCACACTCATCTCTTTCGAGACTTTAAAAGCACCACTTTTTTGCATTACGCCATCAACGGTCACTTCGCCGCTTTTTATAATTTTGGTAGCTTCTTTACGGGTTGCGCCTAAAGCATCGCAAAGGAATTTGTCTAATCGCATCTATACCTCAATGCTGATATTGGAACTTACGGGTTCCGGTTTAAATCAAGTCGGGTATTATATGCTGCTTCTTTGCAATAAATGAATCTTTTCTATCAATGTTCAAGCTTCGACCTTACCAAGCCGACTCCGTGAAAGCCGTTATTCACTATTTTCGTCAAAACAGCACCCCTGCAGTGATTGTTTTGCCAACGGGTGCGGGCAAGAGTTTGGTCATCGCAGAACTGGCTCGCCTTGCTAAAGGCAATGTATTAGTCCTAGCCCACGTAAAAGAGTTGGTCGAGCAAAACCACGCCAAATACGAAAGTTACGGCTTTAAAGGGGCGATCTTCTCTGCGGGTTTGGGTAGAAAAGAGACCGACCAGCAAGTGGTTTTTGCATCGGTTCAATCCGTTGTGCGTAATCTTGAGAGCTTTGCCAATCAATTCTCTCTACTGGTTATCGATGAGTGCCACCGTGTCCCTGATGATAAAAATAGCAGTTATCGCAAGGTGATCAGTCATCTGCAATCTATAAACCCACAAATCAAAGTTCTGGGTTTAACCGCAACACCTTATCGACTGGGCATGGGCTGGATCTATCAATACCATACTCGTGGCTTAGTTCGCAGTGAGGAGCCACGTTTCTTCCGTGATTGTATCTTTGAACTCCCTATACGCTATCTTCTGGATGAAGAGTTCCTTACTCCAGCGAGATTAATCGATGCTCCAATATTAAGTTATGACTTCTCCCAACTGAAACCGATGAACACCGGACGCTTTAAAGAGTCCGAGATGGATATGGTGATAGAACAGTCCAAACGAGCTACCCCGCAAATCGTTGAGCAAATCATTCATCAAGCCAAAGATCGCCAAGGGGTGATGATATTCGCCGCCACAGTTCGCCACGCACAAGAAATATTATCACTGCTACCTGAGGGTGAAGCGAAATTAGTCATTGGTGATACAGACGTCAAACAGCGCGATGCCATCATTCAAGCGTTCAAAAACCGACAAGTGAAGTTTTTGGTCAACGTATCGGTGTTAACTACTGGCTTTGACGCCCCTCATGTCGACCTAATTGCTATCTTGCGTCCTACAGAATCCGTGAGTCTTTACCAACAGATTGTCGGACGTGGACTGCGCTTATCTCCTGGTAAAACGGAATGTCTGGTACTCGACTACGCAGGTAACACATACGATCTTTATCAACCCGAAGTCGGTAACCCTAAACCAGATTCAGACAGTGAGATCATAACCATACCCTGCCCTGCTTGCGGCTTTAATAATAGCTTCTGGGGCAAATTGGATAGTAACGGTTTCCTACTTGAGCACTACGGTCGTAAATGCCAAGGCTATTTCGAAGATGAGGAAGGTGAGCGGGAGCATTGCAACTACCGTTTCCGGGCTAAATATTGCAATGAGTGTGGGGCTGATAATGATATTGCCGCTCGTATCTGCCATGAGTGTGACGCCACCCTTGTTGACCCTGATAAGAAGCTCAAAGAAGCATTAAACCTAAAAGATGCTTTGGTGTTCGAGTGCAAAGATATGCTGTTGTCTGCCGACAAAGACGACAAAGGAAAATCTCGTTTGCGAGTTACCTATGTGGGTGATGAAGGTGCTCAGGTGCATCAATTTTGGTCACTCAATACCAAAAAGCAGAAGCAAAATTTCTTGCAGCAATTTGTTCGTCCGCACTTGGCCGACAAACATCGCCCGTTTACGGACGCAAGCCCCACCAAAGTGGTCAACAATCAACACCGCTTTCGATTGCCTCAATTCATTATCGCTCGCAAGGTTGGACGCTTTTGGAAAATGCGTGACAAGGTCTTTGCTGACGAGTTGAGCAACTGACCGAGATTACACACGTTGTAATCACACTTTTCGCTAATTCACTTTATATTCATATTGCCGAACCTATACTTTGTCGCAATGCTATAAGTTTTTAGGTAAGCGTATGTTTCACAAACTATTCAGCGCCACGATGTTAACACTGGTCCCTTGGTTTTCTTTCGCTGATACCAACCCTTCTGATGTACCAATATTGGTCGATGTGCAGCAACCTGAAATGCGCATTGATATCGATGAGGATCAAGACGAGGTTTTCGAAGCAGTAAAACAAGGCAAGGTTCAGCCTTTCTCAGCACTTTATGCTGCGGTCGAAAGCCAACTGAATGGTCGTGTGATCAAAGTTGAGCTAGAAGAAGATGACGATGAATGGATTTATGAACTTAAATTAATGCATGACAACAACATCATTAAAGCAGAGTACGATGCGTCGACACTCGAACTCATCGAACTGCGCGGTCGCCAGCTTAACGAAGTAATTAAAAAATAAGGAATTTGGATGAAAGTTCTCATCGTCGAAGATGACCCTCGCCTAGGTGAACAGATCATTGCCTCACTAGAACAAGCCGACTGGGTTCCAGAACTATCGCAAGATGGCATTGATGCACTCTACCGAGCCACTTCTGAAGACTGGGATGTCATCGTTCTCGACCTTGGCTTGCCAAAGCTCGACGGCCTCACGGTACTCAAAGGCATCCGAGATGAAAACATCAACACCCCGGTGATCATCTTAAGTGCTAGAGATGGTCTTTCTCAGCGAGTCGAAGGCTTGAATGCCGGGGCAGACGACTATCTAACCAAACCTTTTGAAATGGTCGAACTCACCGCAAGAATTCGCGCCCAATTGCGCCGTGCTTCTGGTAATGCTTCACCCGTGATGCAAATCGGTGACCTCAGTTTAGATACCCGCACATCAAAGGTGCTGTGGCAAGGACAAGCGGTTAGCCTAACGGCGCTTGAGTATAAAGTGGTCGCCTACTTTGTACATAACGCTGACAAGGTAATCTCACGCACTGAGCTAGTAGAGCACATCTACAAGCAAGACTTTGACCGAGATTCAAATACCATTGAGGTGTTTATTGGCCGTATCCGTAAAAAAATCTCACCAAAAATCATCAAAACCGTCCGAGGGTTAGGGTATCAGTTGAATGCTCAATAAACCGGAATTCGTACGCCACCTTAGTTTAAAAAACCGACTTCTGATCGCCGCATCGATCTGGGTCGGTGCTTTGATTTTGGCCGCAGGTCTGCTCATCCCTAATCTGACTAAGAACTACCTAGAGCAAGAGATGCTTAATCAGCTCAGCTTATCGATGGATGAAATCACCGCCAACATTGATGTGAATGCGAAAGGCCAGCTAATTTTGCCTTATCGATTATCCGATCCCCGCTTTAATCGTCCCTACAGTGGCTTATATTGGATGGCATCAACCGATGAGCAAATGCTAAGGTCACGTTCGCTATGGGATCAAGTGATCAAATTCAAACGCTTTCGTCGTGCCGAAGGGCCGAATAAAGAAAAGTTGCTCACTTTAACTCGTCAAATCTATCTGCCTGATTTTAATCAACCTGTCACATTAGTGGTGGGGGTTGACGAAGATCCTTTAGAGGAAACCCTGCATAAATTAACTGGGCAACTTTGGCTTATTTTGCTGGTACTGTTTATTGGCATTTTGGTACTGATCGGTGTGCAAGTGAGTTGGTCGTTACGTCCACTGAATAAGATGCAAAAAGAATTGCAGCGTCTCAGAGAAGGCCGGCGTGAACAGTTTAGTCACAATTACCCTAAAGAAATTCAGCCACTGATCACCGATCTCAACTCGTTACTATTTCATTACCAAGAACTGCTATCGCGCGCGCGAAATCATGCGGGTAACCTGTCACACGCATTAAAAACGCCAATTTCAGTGCTAAAAAATGAAGTCCGTGAGTTACCAGAGAGCACACAGAACAAGCTTAATCCGCCAATACAAGATTTACAGCGTCATATTGATTATCACCTTGGTCGGGCGCGGATGGCTGGCTCTATGCATATCTTGTCGGTTTCAAGCACTCCAAGCGATTGTGTCGATGCGTTATCGCTCGCTTTTGACAAAGTCTACGCTCATCGAGAAATTTTGTTAATCAACGAGCTCGACCCGGGTCTTCACGTATCGGTCGAAAAAGCTGACCTTGATGAGATGCTTGGCAACTTAGTCGAAAACGCTTACAAGTGGGCTACAAGCCAAATTCGTCTCTACCAAATCAGTAAGACCAAAGACTCTATTACCTTAGTCATTGAAGACGACGGCCCAGGAATCGAAGAAAGCTTGCGCAATCAGGCCATTAAACGTGGTGTTAGGCTCGATGAAACCACTCCAGGCACAGGCTTGGGCTTAAATATCGTGTCAGAAATGGCACATAGTTATCGAGGCAAGTTGAGCTTGGAAGCCGCCAACAGTGGTGGGTTAAAAGTATTGTTAACTCTGCACTTAGCAACCAGTTAAGCGGATGGATTTGGACGATTTATCCGCACTTTGGGCTAGGATTTACAGCACTCAACGTAAAAGCAGATGAAAAGAGAGAGAAACTCCTCTCAACCCCTTGCTAGGCTTACTATTCAGTGTTAGTATCCGCGCTCGCTCTGAAGGTGTTATCTCTAACATCCTGTCTTAGCGAACGAATTATCAACTAGGTCGCTATGTTGATAATGATAATCTAATTTTACTATTTGAGAGTAAATACTATGAAATTTGAAGCAGTAGTACGTACTGAACTAGGTAAGGGTGCGAGCCGCCGCCTACGTCACGCTGGCCAATTCCCAGCAATCGTTTACGGTGGTGAAGCAGCGCCAGTATCACTAGCACTAAACCACGACGACGTGATCAACCAAATGGACAAGCCTGAGTTCTACGAAGGTATCGTTCTAGTGATCAACGGTGAAGAAGTGAAGGTTAAGCCTCAAGACGTTCAACGTCACGCTTTCAAGCCAAAAGTTGAGCACATGGACTTCATCCGCATCTAATTCTCCTTACCAGAGAGTTATTCGGATTAAATCCAACCTTTTGCATAATTAAGAAGAACGGCCTTACCAACCGGGACTCTAAAAAATTCAAAACCCCAGAGCCTTACCAACTCTGGGGTTTTACCGTTTTAAAAACCGGTAAAATTGGCAAACGGTAAAGTCGGGAAACGGAGACACTCTTTTCCTTTAGCGCCAGCGTCCGTTGGCGAAAGCATCCCTTTACCCTTAGCGTCAGCGTCCGTTAGCGAAAGCATCCCTTTACCCCTTAGCGCCAGCGTCCGTTAGCGAAAGCACCCCTTTACCCCTTAGCGCCAGCGTCCGTTAGCGAAAGCGTCCCTTTTCCCCTTAGCGTCAGCGTCCGGTTTAGCCAAACAAATCCTGTTGCGGCGACGTATCCTCAACCTGCACCACTTCAATATCTGACGTTTTTTTCTTCGCCATCTTTCTTCGATATCTTTGTCGGCATAACTTGATCACATGCCTTTGTTGGGCGGGTGTCATTTGTAGCCAGGTGAAGCGCTCTTCTCGTTTGCGCATGCAACCTTGGCAATAACCTTTTTCATCAACATTGCATACCCCAACACACGGGCTGGGTACAGCAAAGAATTCTAGCTGTTCCATTTATCCCCTCCCTACTTATACCAATATGCCATAGTTGCGACGCTTGGCTATGATTTTGACGGATTTTTGCTGATCAGACAGCGTTGAACTTGGTTATACTGCTAAACAACAGCTTTCATAAAATGGAGAATTAGCGTGAAAAAGTCTCTCGTAATTATCAGTTTAGCTGCACTGACCGCAGCTTGCTCTTCTCAAATGCCAACCGTGACAGAAACTGACCTTCAGCACCATCACTGGCTGCTGACCAAAATTGATGGCAAAACTGTACAAGAGACACCTCATCACAAAGTGGCGAGTATTGAAATTGGTGAGAAAATGTCTGCCAACGGTTTTGCTGGTTGTAATGGATATTTTGGTCAAGCAGAGCTGCAAGATGGCAAATTGAGAGTCAAGGATATGGGGATGACTCGAAAGATGTGTGCACCTGACAAGATGAAAACTGAACAGATTATGGGTTCTGTACTCGGCCAGTGGAGCGACATCACCTTAACCAAAGAAGGAATGATCCTCAAAGGGCAGCAGCATACTCTTGAGTTCACTCTAAGAGATTGGGTTTACTGATTTCCAGGCCTAGGGCAATTTACTCAAAAATTGCCCCCATTTTCTTTCCCAAAATTCTCTTCCCTCACGTTGCCAACATCACTGATGTAAACAGTTTGCTGTACTCTTATTAATAACCATGTAATATCAAAGGCATATTATTTTTGTGCAAACTCATCAAATAAAGCCTTATGCCAGCCAACTTCAAGCACGAATACGCCTTTGACCCAAGCTATGGTTATACGTTAGAGCAGCTTCAGCAATCTGCCGCTAGCGCCGTTCCAGAAGATTTTGAGCAGTTTTGGAGCCTCAAGTATCAACGTGCCTTGCAAGTTAAAACGCATCTTAACTTGCAAGATACCGGACGTATTATTAACCACTGGCGGATCTTCGACTGCTACTATGATTCTACCGATAATACTCGCATTGGTGGCTGGTTATTGTTGCCAGAAGAAGGCAGGGTCAATGGCGCTGTCGTGTGGGCTCATGGGTATGGTGGCATAGATGAGCCAGATACCAGTTGGAAGCTTAAAAACACCGCAATGCTAATCCCTTGTGTGCGTGGCATCAGTCGCAGTGCTCACGAGCCTATTTCCACAGATCCCTATTGGCATGTATTGCACGATGTTCAAGACAAATACCGCTATATCATCGGTGGATGTGTACAGGACCTCTGGTGCGGTATTTCTGCGCTACTGTCTCTGTTTCCGCATGTTGAGCAAAATATTGGCATGATTGGCAGTAGTTTAGGTGGTGGGCTTGGCACCTTTGCATCTGCATTCGATAAACGCATCAAACGCTCTCACCTGCACGTACCAACGTTTGGCAACAGTGAGTTAAGACTAACAATGCCAACCGTCGGAAGCACCCAAGCATTAATCGAATTCCCTGATAAGAATATACTAAATAAAACTCTCCCGTACTTTGATGCCTCATGTGCGGCTCGCTTCATCCGCCAGCCAAGCCACTGGGCACTCGCTAAATTTGACCCTTATGTCGCCCCACCCGGCCAGTTCAGTATTTACAACGGCTGCACCGCTGAGAAACACTGCTTTATTCTCGATGCTGGCCATTTCATTTATCGGGGTGAAGGGAAACAACGTCGTGAGCTTCGCAAACAAGTCGAAGCGTTTTTTGCAGTCTTGGGAGAAGATAATGCATCGTGAATACCATAGATGGTGGAGTCCTAATTTAAATCGGGAGATGGAACTGCTGATTTTCGGCCATAGTGGCGCAAAGGTTTTGGTCTTCCCAACCCGAGGAGGACGATTTTATGAATATGAAAACCTTGGCTTAGTCAATTCCATCGCCGATAAGATTAACGCAGGCCAGTTGCAACTCTACTGTGTGGACAGTATCGACACGGAAAGTATGTACTGTTATTGGGCTCACCCTCATGGGCGTATACAACGCCATAAACAGTATGAAGAGTATATCTTGCAGGAAGTCTTGCCATTAATGGCAAATAAAAATGATCACCCTTGCACCATTTCTCACGGTTGCTCGTTAGGTGCTTTTCATGCGGCAAATATCTTCTTCAGACACCCTCATCTATTCCAAAAGCTTGCCGCATTTTCGGGTCGATACGACTTAACTTGGGGGGTAGAGTCTTTTAGTGATCTATTTGACGGCTATTATCATGAAGATATCTACTACAATACGCCAACACACTTCCTGCAAAGCCTCTCAAGCCCTGAACAACTTGATCATATTCGCAATAGCGACATCGTCTTTACCATAGGTAGAGAAGACCCATTTTTACAAAACAACCATATGATCAGTGAGATACTGAATCAAAAACAAGTGCATCACCGTATGTACGAGTGGGATGGCCGTGCCCATCGCGGTAAGTTTTGGCGTCAGATGACACCGCTTTATTTGTGATACAGCCAAACTTAAACGGCTCCTAATAAAAATAGGAGCCGTTTAAGTTTTTAGTGCCATGCCTTAACGTTCAAACTACGCCACTGCCCTACCACGTTTAATCAGCTGGATTTTTAGGTTCACACACTGCAACCCTTGGGATTGAAAGTCTTGCTTAATCTTACGCATATCTTCCGTCGACTTAACGCTGGTATATTCAATATTGAAGTCAGACGCATGCCCAAGTTTGATAATTTGTTCGCGCTGACTTCCTTTTCGATTCCAACCCGTGGCAACATTTTGCTTAATTTCATGTGGGTTCAATTCCTCGAACGATACATGCGTGCTGATAAAAAACAGCTTTTCAATTTTGGAATAAAATACCCAACATTTATAATCTTGCATTCCACACTCCTAAAAATAGAACCATCCAAAGCACAACAAACAAGCTGCTATTTGGTTTATTCAAGTTTAATCACACACTCGTGCAATCTTGTCTCGGTTCGACTTATCGGTTGCGATGATGACCGTTGTAACCTTTTTGCCACTGCCAATAGCAGCAAATTTTTTAAAACCGATAAACTCCCCTTTACTGGCGACTTTTCCACACACCTGGGTCTCTTTGTTGCCATGCTCCACATCTTTAAAACGAACATCTTTTGAATCATCCAACGCTTCTGTCACTGCGATCTTGGCTACAGGAATCGATAGTTTCTTATCGGCGGCATGTACATTAGAGATAAGTGCGGTGGCTGCCACTGCTGCAAATACTAACTTTTTCATAATTCCCCCTTGTTTACGGTCACAACCGCATTGCTCGTAATCAAAGTGCGCATCTTAGCGGCGATTTCTCCTAGTTACACCGCAAAAAGACGAAGTTGTTTACCCCCGAAAACAACTCTGTGTTTAACCATTGACACCTGATAAATAGCTATATATGTCAATGTGATAGCGCAATGACCAAATGAGTTCTTTCCGTCGGCAATGATTGAATAGAAATGCACATTTTAGACGTCTAGCCGTTTACATTGACCTAGATCTTGGTTAGTTTATGAGTTAAATCGAATACGGATTAGTTGAGATGAAGGGAATTAATGATAGAGCTTAAACATCTGCGTACTCTAACTTCGCTGAGGGAAACTGGGTCTTTAACGGCAACAGCCACGGCATTACACCTGACTCAGTCAGCGCTATCACACCAACTTAAAGAGCTAGAGTCTCGTATTGGTAGCCAGTTGTTTTTACGTAAGACTCGTCCGGTAAAGTTTACCGAGGAAGGCAGTCTATTACTCAAGTTGGCCGACGAAGTCCTGCCCAAAATTGCCAAAACCGAAAGTGAGCTAGCAGGCCTAAAACAAGATATGAATGGACGCTTGCATATGGCCATCGAATGCCATTCGTGCTTTCAGTGGCTAATGCCTGCCATCAAGTCTTACCAAATGAGTTGGCCTGATGTCTCATTAGACTTTTCCGCCGGTTTTGGCTTTGAGCCTATCCCAGCCCTTCTTGCGGGTGAACTGGATTTAGTGATCACCTCCGACATACTGCCTCGTTCAGAAGTCCACTATGAGCCACTATTTGATTTCGAGATGCGCTTGATTACTTCCCCGCAGCACCCGCTTGCTCAGGTAGATGCTATTGAGCCGCACCACCTTGTCGAAGAAACAATGATCAGTTATCCCGTACAAAAGCAGCGCCTTGATGTGGTCAAACATTTCCTTGCTCCAGCAGGCGTAGAGCCGCAGAAATGGAAACAGTCGGATAACACCTTAATGCTGGTACAAATGGTTTCAGCAGGGCTCGGTGTGGCAGCCTTACCAAACTGGGCCATTAGTGAGTTTGCTAATCAAGGATTGATAACCAGTAAACCATTGGGTGAAGGGTTATGGAGAAGACTGTTTGCCGCTACTCGAAGCAGTGATAGCGATAGACACTACCTCCAAGCATTTTTTACCACGGCAAGAACACAATGCAAAAGCCACCTTGATGGGATCAAGATGGCTTAATAAACATTAGGTCAACACGCCCTAGTTAGTCTTTATTGAAGTGATTTAAACTGGTTGGTGAGTGGGTCGTATTGATAGCCAAGCGAATCTAACTTACCAACCATACTATCAACATCCATTTCGTAGGTGCTCACTAGATCTTCTAGGCTATTGCACTCCAAACGAAGCTTTTCATTCACAATACCTAACAAGATCCCGGCATCTAACGATGTCACATTACTCAGATCCATACGCGACTCCTTTGCAACGGCAAACAACCAAGTTCCCATAAGTGTAGCGTACGGAGTCGTCTCTTAAGTGATCGCCCGCTAATTTTGAAGCAAAAGCTGATGTTAGACCGTAAAAGCAAACAAGGGCAATAAAGCGGTGTTTGCGCCGAACATCAGTACCATAGCCGCAGCAACCATTAACTTGTTCACTGTTACTTGGCGAACAATATGCCAGCACCAAATCAATGCAGCCCCAATTGAAAGCACAAAACCTAAGCCCAACTGCACGATTTTCTCATTGACCACTGTTTCACCCAACCCCCAAGCTTGCATTGCTAGTGCAATAACCAGCACCATTAAACTTACAATACCAAATGCAGGTAGGATACGATGAAATGCTTGCAGTCGGCTGCGAGCTTGAATCAATAACAGGTGGGCAAACAAAGCACCACTCACGGCTCCCCAAAGGATCTGTTGCATCACCAATGCGACACCGCCTAACTGGAAGCTATTAACCATTACGCTAAACAGCCCCAAGCCGTTAACCCCATAAAGCAACCATAGTGGACCAATCTGTCGCGTTTTCTTAGTCTCAACTTGCGAATAGAAATAGACGATACCTCCAGCAATCGCAAGTGATTCAATAGCAAACAGAGCACAGGCCAACCATAGTGCAGCAATTGCTGGAAGAAGTTTATGAAGCCTACCTCGCTGGCCGGGGCAGATATCCCCTTTTACTAGGACCAAGGTAATAATTGCCAAGGCACCGACTAACATTGCCGGTAACAAAAGTAGAGCTGGGTACATAAACGTCCATATCAAGTCATGATCAAATAGGCGCAAATGATAACAAAGCCGAGCATAAAGCCAAATTCAATTTCCACTTCAACCTTTTCCGAACACACCCAAGAGGCATTTTGCTAAAAAGTCGCACTTTAGAACGTTATGCCTCTGTACGCTATATTTATGCAGGTAATGGCCCAAACAATTAAATAGGCATTCAAGATAAAATAAGCACCCATCGCAGGGCAAACGTTTGCTTTTAATGCATTCACCGAAAAAATAGTCACTATAATTTCATGTTTTAGATCAAACCTAAGTCAAGTATAGGTCGTGCTAGAAACTATTTTTCTATACATTTCGTGTCACATTTTGCAATAAGTTAAACAAGGATTTGAATGTTAGAGCTACTTATTGGCCTGATTGTAACCATCGCAGTCGGCTACTTTATCGTTAAAGGGTATCGTGCAACAGGGGTACTACTGACATCTGGTATTGGTCTTCTGATCCTTACTGGCCTACTTGGTCATACTGTACTGCCTGAAAAAATCGCTTCTACGGGCAACATGGTGTCTGACGCACTTGAGTTCGTAAAATACATGCTTCAATACCGTGGTGGCGGTCTTGGTATGCAGATCATGCTGCTGTGTGGCTTTGCCACTTACATGACTCACATTGGTGCTAACAATGTTGTGGTGAAGCAGTTCTCTCGTCCACTTTCTGTGATTAAATCTCCATACGTCCTGCTGGTTGCGGCATACATCGTTGCTTGTTTAATGTCTTTGGCTGTGAGCTCAGCAGCAGGGCTAGGCGTACTCCTAATGGCGACCCTGTTTCCAATGATGACAGCAATGGGTATTTCGCGTCCTGCTGCGACAGCTGTGTGTGCGTCGCCTGCAGCGATTATCTTGTCACCTACCTCAGGTGATGTCGTGATTGCCGCTGAGAAATCTGGACTACCTATTGATGTATTTGCGGTACAAACCGTACTGCCAGTCTCTATTTCTGCCATCATCGTAATGGCGGCAGCGGCATATTTTTGGAACAAATACCTAGATAAAAAAGACAACACACCGATGGAAAAAATCGATGTGTCGGAAATCGAGACCAAAGCACCAGCCTTTTACGCTGTACTACCATTTTTGCCAATCATCGGTGTGTTTGTGTTCAATGGTCGTACTATCGACGGGTTGTACCTAGATATTTACACCATCATGGTGGGCTCTATCTTCCTGTCGACAGTCATTAACTTCTTTGTTAATCGCTTAAATGGCCAGAAGACACTTGAAGACCTCGATGCTTGCTACCAAGGTATGGCTGACGCATTTAAGGGCGTAGTGATGCTGTTGGTTGCAGCGGGTGTGTTTGCTCAAGGTCTGATGTCGATTGGTGCGATTGATAACCTGATTGGTCTTGCCGAGGCCGCAGGTGCAGGTGGTATTGCATTGATGCTTTTGCTCGCAGGACTTACCGTTGCAGCAGCAATTGCTACCGGCTCAGGCAACGCACCATTTTACGCCTTTGTTGAGCTTGCGCCTGCACTGGCTGCTAAGATGGGACTTAACCCTGCGTTTCTTATCATTCCAATGCTGCAAGCGTCCAACCTTGGACGTACCATTAGCCCAGTGAGTGGCGTTATCGTTGCAACATCAGGCATGGCGAACATCAACCCATTTGATGTGGTCAAACGTACGGTTGTTCCTGTACTTTGTGGCCTTGCGACCGTTATTTTAGGCACCATTTTCTTAGTGCCTATGTACGCTTAAAGCTTGGTCATCAGCATACGAGAAAGGGAGCCGAGGCTCCCTTTTGTGTTTATATTTTCAGGTCATTATTTAGCAAAGAAATCGAGAAGCTGTCTATTAGATACAATACCCTGAAACTCACCTTTTTCATTTAACACTATCCAAGGCAATTTAGCTTTTCGCCTGACTAACTGCGCAACTTCACTGACCGGTGTGGTCGTCTTCAGCTCTGTGTGATCTCTTCTCAAAACTTGCGCAACTTTGCGCTTTAAAATCTTGCCGTCGCTTAGGGTTTCTAACTTAGTGCCCAAACTCGGGGTCAAGTTAAGCGCTAGCGTTTCTCGGTCAACGTAACCAAAACATTTTCCTTCTTCGACTACCGGCAGTGCATCAAAATGGCTTTGGTTAAAAATGCTCTGCACATCTTGTAAAGAGTCCGTGCGGTGAAGCGATGGAATCGTGAAGTCACATAATTTAAGTATCCCTTCCCCTTGTTTTGGCACCGAAATCGGTCGCAACTCATGCAAGTTCTTGGTGTATGCACGCGCTTTCTCAATATGGTTAATCGCTACTGGGCGTGAGAAAAAGAACCCTTGAATGTAATCGACACCTAAACGGGCTAAAGTTCGCACCTCACTGATATTTTCAGCACCCTCGGCGACAACCGAGACGCCCAAAGTATGGGACAAATTAACAAGATATTTGATGATAAAGTAGCGGTTGGTGCCTACCTCTATGTCTTTGACAAAAGAGCGATCTATTTTTAGGTAATCAAAATGGCCATCACTCAAATAGGCCAGTGAAGAATATCCCGAACCAAAATCATCAATCGCAACTTTCATTCCCAAGTCACGCATTTTTTGCAGCGCTTCTATATGCTGCTCTTCACTAGAAAAGTAAGCACTTTCCGTCAACTCGATGGTGATAAGCTCTGGATCAACTTTACTTTGTTGCACGAGCTCCATCGCTGATGCGAGCACTTTTTGTGTGCTGATGGAAGTGTTCAACGAGCGGTTAATGGTGACACCAACATCTGGACCAAAATGTTCATGAATTTGCGCTAACTGGCTGAGGGCTTTCTGCCCAACACATTGGTCAATTTTAGTGATGAGGTCGAGGTCTTCGGCCAAGTTAATCACTTCCTGAACCGGATATACCTGTCCATTAAGCTCAGGAAAACGACACAAGGCTTCAAACTTAACAATTCGCCAATCATTAGTTGAAACGATTGGCTGATAGTAGACCATGATGGATTGATTACGAATAGCGATGAGCAAGGCTTCTTCTAGTGCTTTACGCCTTGCGGCTTCTTGATGCACACCCCGATCATAGAAACTGATGTTCTGCCCACTACTCGAATGTCGCTCTAGCATGGCTTGCGTAGCATGCTTGACCATGGATTTAGGGCTCGAAGTATCATACCCAAGAATTGAGACCCCAATGGTGCCCATCGTCACTCGTTTATAGATGTGCTCTTTGAGGTTTTTACGCAACGCTTGAAAGAAGGTTTTGATCTCATTGTGAATCAAGCGAACGTTTTGTGGCCCTTTAGCACAGTGCAAAGCCACCACAAACAAATTGTCACTTAAATACCCGCACAGGTAGCGTGAATCAGTCTTGGCAATAGCCCCTGAAACATCCATTCTCAAGTCGAGCTTATCAATGCCTTCTGAGTCGGGCACAAAGCTCATCACCATAATATTGTGTAATGGGTGGTACTCTTCGATAAGTTCGAGCAAGTTGAGGTTAAATTGGCTTTCACTGGGCAGCTGGGTAAGAAGCTCTATTCCGCCAAGCTCTTTATCTGCCACTCGGTAAAGATGGTTAGATAGGTCCACACTAAAACCAACGTAAAACACTTTGCCGTCTTGCTGCTCTATTTTTTGAATGGTGAGATCTTGTGGCTCTATCTTGCCGTTTTTGCGCTTGGTGAGCACGGTTCCACTCCAGTACCCATGCCGATGGATCTGGCTCCACATTTCATCAAAAAACACCTTACTGTGTTTACCTGCATTGAAATGTGAGGTCTTGAGACCGATCAGCTCATCTATGGAGTACCCCGTCAAAGTAGCGAAGTAATGATTACAAGCTAGGATGCGGGTATTAGTATCTGTAACCACCACACCATGGTGATTGTTATCAAAAATTTGCTGGAAAAAATCTGCAACTTTGCCCATGTTTTCGATAGTAAATACGGGGCGGACCGAGCCTGCGACCTCCTTATCTGAACCTGTTTCTATTTTCCAGTATGCGTAAATAAGCGTCTTGGTCGCTGGGGTTACCAAACAACAAAATACGTCCTGAGCTATGCCTGACTCTGAAACAGCACGGAAGGTTTGTACGATTCGAGCCCGATCTTTTTTGGTAAACAGAGCTAAGATGTCTTCGATGGCGTGGATGCCCTGCTGTTCTAGCAGTCCGTTTAGTGCGGGATCATCAAAGCGAAAGTGATTGCTCTCAACTAGCCAATGCCAGTTAACGGACGAGTAGCCAAACCTCCCTTCTTGCTCAGGAAGTTTTGATAAGCTATTTAAAATAGTTTGAATCGACTCACTCACTCGTACTGCCCAACCTTCAATCGTTTAAGTTTTCGCTGTGAATCTATGTCCACTTAAAAAGTGTGCGTTTAAATCAAAACGTCCACACACCCTATTATTCAAGCAGATATTGGCGAAAATACGAGTGATTAGCCGCGCAAATCTAACATTTAATGCAACTGATTTCACTAGTGACACGAAAAATCCCCGAAGGAGAGTTCAGGAATGGTCGATTTACTGGCAAGCCACTACACATGCCGCTATAATTCCCGCCTTGTTCTTTCGAGGTTAAAAAATGCACAGCGATATTACTCCTATCAACCAATATCCTAAATACTGGGCAGAGTGCTATCTGAGCTACAACTCGATGAGTCAACAAAAAGCAATACAAATTGATTACTTGTTAGGTAATTGCCCCCACCCTCGATTGTTTATATCATTCTCCCTATTCGCCAGAACCATATTTTTTTACATTCGAAGGACTACTAACATGTATAGCAATATGAACATTTCTACTTCTATCCGGAATTTTTGACTTAATCAGTTGAACCTATACGAATTCCTAATACCTCAACTCCTGTAGTAGGTTGGTTGTTGGTAATATGGGTAAAAATAAATGTAGATAACTAACTAGCCTGAGTACAATGATACTGCGATAGAAATAGCCTTATTAATAAATTAAGGAATATTCTCACTACCGCCACGTGGTCTTCTGGGATTTATCGACTCTATTTTTGAGTTAATGTGTGTCTTTTTAAGTTATCTCAACTACGCATTCAATTACGGTTAGGGAAAGCATCAAAACAAGCCAGAGGGACAATTCGCCAAATAGTTATTGACTAAACTGGTCTCAAGGTATTTGGGGAAAGTGAAAAGTATGAAACAAAAAAACGAAGAACAGGCCATTAGTGACACCTAACTATTGTCGCCAATTGCCATGAAGTTATTGCCGCAGATTATGCATTGTGAACTTAGGCAATAACCAGGGCAACCGCATGAGTGTTTAATTATTGCTCATCGGGCTTAAACCAGCACTCAGAACAGCTTCCAGCATTGTCGTATTCATCATGCAACGCTTTTGCTTGCCAACAATACTGAGTTTGGTTGGTTCTGAACGTAGCATATTAAGCCCTATATGACGTAGACAGGATAAGTTTTCTGCCCCGTGATCTTTGTATATTTGGCAGGCATCCTCAGCCATAGTTACATCCAATATCCAGTGCATCGACTCTATACCCCAATGCTCTCTGACTGCGTATGCGGCCTTTTCCGCACTCAGTTGTTTTGAGCTGATGTAGTAGCGGTACTCAAGTTCTGGAGCCTTACCTTTTTGGTCGCGGAAGTTTTCTATCATCACGATAGACTTCAATTCCTTCCATCGAGAGAAGTCGCCTTCAAGCTCTTCAGCGCTTAATACATGGCTCTGACGAACCTCAACCCGACCGTGGTTCTTCTCGATATCAATATCATCGAGCTTCGTTGCCCGTTGCTTTGCAAAAGCCTTTTCAACTGCTTTGCGTAAGTTACCTTGATTGCTTTTGACTGCAAGCAAGTAATCCGCATCTTGGTCGATGATAGATTTTGCTACCTCTGTTTGGCACGCCATAGCATCAATGGTGACTAACCGTCAGTCCGCACCACATTCCAGATTTTAAATAGTGTGATCTGGTGAACATTTGTAGATACTGGTGACGAAGACCCCTTGACCAAGATCCCCAGTTTTGAACTATTACTGTTATTTAACGGTCGATTATTATGTCTGCTCCTCAACCTGTCATTAAACGTTTAGATCACCTAGGGCTAATTGCGGCTTTCTGCCATGAAGTCGGTTTACCAGCCATTATCGACCGCATCGTTCCTAAGCACTCCGAACACAACGTCTCACATGGTGATGCCGTCTTAGCAATGATCCTAAATGGACTTGGCTTTCACAGTAGAACGCTGCATATGTTCTCTGACTTTTTCGAAACGAAGCCAATTGCCAAGCTACTTGCTAAAGACATTGAAGCGCACCACTTAACTGATGATGTACTTGGACGAACGCTAGATGCGTTGTATGACGCAGATGTATCCGCACTTTACCAAGCGATTGCAGAGCATGTTGTTGATAAACTTGAACTTAAAACGGACTCTGTCCACCTTGATATCACTAGCTTCCACGTCGATGGTGAATATGCTCCAGACGAAGATATCAATGCTATTAAACTGGTCAAAGGTTACAGCCGAGATCACCGCCCAGAGCTATACCAAGTAGTTCTAGAGCTGATTTGCGAAAACCAAGCTGGCTTACCTATTTACATGCAGGCACTCAGTGGCAACACTAATGATGCTCAGGCATTTTCTGAAGTCACTAAGAAGCACATTCATTGTTTAAAGGCGGCTCAAAATAGCCGCTACTTTATCGCTGATGCTGCTTTATATACTGAAGACAGTATTCGCTCACTGGATGAACAACAGCAGAAATTTATTACTCGTGTCCCAATGACTATCAAGTCAGCTAAAGAAGCACTACTCGCCCTCCAACCAAAGCAGTTGCAACCTATTGGCAGTAGCTATTTAGGTTGCTGGGTTGATGCTAACTATGGCTCTGTAGCTCAAAAATGGTTGTTGGTTCATAGTGAACAAGCAACTAAACGAGAAGAAGCAACTCTCTACAAAAACTTAGATAAAAATATCACTAAAGAGCTGAAAGCACTGGGCCAACTAATGAAAAAACAGTTTGCTTGCGCAGTGGATGCTGAGCAGGCCATGAACGACTTTGCTCATCAGTGTCATTTACTTGGCTTTGCGCAAACCACCATCATCAAAGAGCCAATCTATGCTAACCGTGGTCGCCCCAAGAAAGGTGCAAAGCCAACGGGGTATCACTATTTAATTGACGCTACGCCTTATACCGATTTAGAAAAGGTTAAACTGGCTAGGCTTAAAGTGGGCATGTTTATTCTCGCAACCAACGACACCGACAGTGCCGATCTAACAATGGCTGCATTACTCGATCATTACAAATCTCAACAAAAAGTAGAGCGTGGGTTTCGCTTCTTGAAAAGCCCTGAGTTCCTCACGTCATCAATCTTCCTAAAGAAGCCTCAACGAATTGAGGCATTACTGATGATCATGACGTTAAGTCTTCTAGTTTACGCTTGTTTAGAGCATAAGATCCGAGAGCAACTAACCAAGACAGAAGCATTTTTCCCGAGCATGGTGAAGAACAAGACAACAACGAAACCAACAGCACGCTGGGTATTCCTGAAATTTGAAGGTATCGACACACTCGAGTTCGGTGACCAAAGCTTCATAACGGGTATTCAAGATCACTAAACCCGACTACTCAAATTACTGGGTGTTTTATATGAAGCGGTTTATTCTTAAATTGGCTGCGGAATCTCGGGACTAAAGCTCCTTTGATATCAAGCAGCTTAATCAGCTCGGGTATAGCCGTAATTTCGTTGCTCTTTTTGTCAGTTTTGAGCTGGCCTAGAACGAGCTTATTTGATGAAGCATAAGCACTAATCATATGAATTGTGCTGGCTCGGTCATCTCGGTTGTATGAACCCCGTAGAGTCTTGCCATCAATGGCAACGACTTGTCCTCCAGTAAGACAATGCACCGCGGACATCCAGTTGATAAAACAGGCGTGAAATAGCTCAGGTTCAATCCTAGATATGATGCGTGCTATCGTATCATCCGCAGGTATGTCTTTAAGAAACAGATCATTACGTTTGAACCACTCATGATGACCGAGAATGTACTCGCAAATATCAAACCAACCTTTGGCACCTGCAATAACAGCACACAATGAGCCAAATAAAACGTCAAATAAACAATAAGTTACCTTTGCTGATTGACGGCTGTCAGTGATGGCATCAAAGTGCTCTTTAAACTCATCGATATGCATTGTGGCTAGTTCTCTTTTTTAAAAAGAGTATATGATCACAGCTAAATATGATCGTCAAATCGATCGTTCTAAGTGCTCAGAAAACGTTCGCGATCTTGCCCTGAGGCAATAACGACGCTTTACCAACATTGCTCAAACCATTACGAAGAAAGTTTCATAACATATAGAACGACTGTGCTTAAGATACTAAAAAGTGTCATAAGGTACATAGTAACAAGGGCCAACAAACTGGCCCCTCCTCGTATAAACACTGCGTATTGGGAGTATAGTCATCCAGAAATGACGCGGTTGATGCCATCGAAAGTGCATTTTGGCTCAATGGAAAGTTGACTTAAGTAATCACGAGCGCTCAATATCTGAGACAGCTATGTTGCGATATAAAGGGCTAACTAGTGGTAGGTTGAGTTTGAGATATTACAACACTCAAGGTTTTGAAATCGAAACAAATATTAGAGATACGAACAACGTCGTTGGACTAGGTATGCTTGTCAGAAGTTAACCGCTAGTAACCAATGGAGATGTTGTTCTTCAATTTGGTTCGGTCAACAATGCCTTTTGTTCACATTTTATTTTGATAATTGAAACATTGCGGTGCTTGGTGTAGGCGTAGTTATAGTCGGCCACACACGAAATGGGTATTGATACAATCGGCGTTTTTCAAGGTAGTTGTCATCATTCGCTCATTAATTAAGCGGCTATTCTCTCTGGGTTCAGATGAACCTCTCCAACTGGCTCACAGTTCCTAATTCCGCTCGACCAACGCTCAGGGTGCTTTTGCTTGGCAGCAAGTAACACCTTCGCTCGATGCATTAAGATCTCTTCATCTTGACCATTGTGTCGCTGTGCTGGCGTTACATAATTCAGCTTACTGTGCTTATGCTCTGTGTTGTACCAGCGCACGAAGGATTCTACCCAGTCACGGCTTATTCTAGGTTTTCGAAGCCTTTTGTTGGCCAACTTGGCATGTACTTTACCGTGCGGAACAGTGATTCCACATAAGGGTTGTCATCACTAACTCTTGGGGCTGTAAGATGAGGTAATACCCAGCTCATCCATCTTAGCTTTGAACGTCAGACTTCATTGGTGCGCCATTGTCAGAGTGCAGTACCAGTGGTTGGTTAAAGCACCGTTCACGCATTAACGTGCGCTGTAATAGTGTGAAGCTAACTCACCACATTCACACTCATAGACATCATAACCAACGACTTTGCGGCTGTAGATGTCCTCGATGACATACAGGTAATAGTGTTGCCCACGACCTTTGACGGCAAGTAGGTAATGTCCATGTAAACACCTGATTAGGGCCTGTTGCCGTATAACTTGTGGTCGTGACTGTTTCTGTCGGCTCTTCTGACGTCCACGACCATGAAGCTGACCTTCCGCTTTTAGTACTCGATAGAAGCTTGACTCCGAAGCAATATATTCGCCTTTATCTAGCAGTGTTGGGACGATCTGAGTCGGTGGTAAGCTTGCATACTCAGGTCGGTTACACACCTCGATAATGGCCATCTGCTCTGTGGTGTGAGCTTGTTGGCAGGCTCTGGTCTCTCGCAAGCCGGCCTTTTATCCTCTTGCACCTCACCTTGCTGATACCAGCGGCGATAAGTTCTTAAGTCTATCTCCACTTCACCGCATGCAGGCTCTAGACGGCAACCGTTATTCCTAGCTTCATGGATCAAAGTGACCAATACAGCCTTTCATCGGCAGAGGTTAATCGTCCTCTGGTTCTTCCCCGTAAAAGGCTCTCAGCTTTTTTCTCAACACAAGTAGAGCCGCTTTCAGCAAGTGCCTTTTCCTTATGTCGGAGCTCCTTTTTGAGCTCTTTAATCTCAAGCTTATCGGCTTTGGCCTGTTTCTTGGCTTCAGCTTCACGCTCTTTATCGACATAAAACCTTGCATGCATTCACTTCGCCAGCCTTGCACTTCTTCTGGATATAACCCTTTTTCTCGACAGTATTGACTGAGTTCATTCTCTGTCATTGAGTAGGTTTCAGCCACAATGGCTAATTTGGTTTGAGCTGACCATTGCTCTGATGAAATGTTGCTATTTGGCACTGCGGCTCCTGAGCGTCGAAGTTGTTTCCGCCAATGATACAGGGTTGCTGTACTGATGCCTTCTTCTTTTGCAACTTCCGCCACTGACATGGAATATGGGGGCAGAAGTTTCTTCAATATGGCTTCTTTTCTTTCTGCTGAGATACGAGACAAAGTTCACTCATTACCGCCCAAACTGGTTAAATTTTAACAGTGACAACTATCCTGCCAGAGGGGGCAATAGTAAAAATCTTTGAGGTGAAACGTCAACTTGAAAATGGTACATTACACTACCTCTAAGTAAATCATACAGCTAATTTAATAATGTGTTCAAAATCATATCGTAACGACATTCAAGGCCTCAGAGCTATAGCAGTGCTATCTGTGGTCATCTTTCACATCAACAAGGACTGGTTACCGGGTGGTTTTGTTGGTGTAGATATGTTTTTCGTAATATCTGGTTTCTTAATATCTTCGATTATATTAAATAAAAAAACATTAAATACATTTTATTTTATTGATTTTTACCAGAGCCGCATAAGGAGAATTTTACCAGCATATCTATTCCTTATGATTGTAACTCTTCTTACAATGACTATACTTCTAACTCCAAGAGATTTTAATTTTTTCCATGACAGTTTCTTGAAATCACTATTCTTTTACAGCAATAACTACTTCTCTGACTTCGGAAATTATTTTGCACCGAACTCCAATGAACTGCCATTATTACACACATGGTCACTATCAATAGAGATGCAATTTTATCTCGTCTTGCCATTTTTTATTTTATTTCTATCCAAAAAAAAATTTATAAGCATATCAATCGGAATCATACTATTATCACTTTTATATACCCATTACCAGATTATATTTAACAACAACAGTCAGTCAATGTACTTTTCATTACTTGCGCGCTCAGGAGAATTTTTGGTTGGTTCATTAATTGCTTGCTGCAACTTAAAGCCAAAGAATAACTTCCACTCAAATGTAATTTCCATCACCGGATTAATACTCGTAGTATTATCCATTGTATACTTAACCAAAGATGATATTTTCCCCGGATTTTCTGCTCTCCCAGTTTGCATAGGAACAGCACTTATAATAACAAGCTCTAACTCTGTAGTAAATAAAGCATTATCTCACCCCGTCCTTGTATTCTTGGGCACTATTTCCTACTCTCTATATTTATGGCACTGGCCAGTTTTGTCTACGCTGAGGTATTACTCTAATTCTTACGCATTAGATTATAGTGAACTCATAATTTTCACTTTCCTTACGATTTCATTTTCAGCACTATCATACTATCTTATTGAAAACAAATTCCGCAATAAGAATAGCTCAAAGAAGATTTTATTTCAAAGGTATACTTTCCTTTTAACAGTTGTATTAACGCTCACTTACTCTACAAAGTATATCAATAATAACATTATCACTGAATTACAAACCAAATACACTAGATATGCGCCAGCAGACAAAATTTGCCACGGAACTATAATCGGAGATTGTTTTCGAGGGGATAGGAGTAGTAATAGTGAAGCATTAGTTCTAGGAGATAGCCATGCTGCACAATTAAATCTCTTCTTTGACGTAGTTGGTGAATCAAGAAGTGTGCGATTTAAGGTAATAACTGCTAGCAACTGTGTGACGATACCTAACTTTGATTACACCAAGCTTCCAAAATACTCTCAGGGTAAATGTGCAGAACAAATTGCATATACAAAAGAATTAGTAAAAAATGCTAAAACCATTATTATTGCTGGTCACTGGGCATATCAAATCACCCATGAAAACTTTACAAAAAGGTTAAATGCTTTTCTGGACAGCACGAAAGAACGTGGCCAGACGGTTATTATCCTCCCCCAAGTTCCATTATTTAAATCAAATATTATGCGTATAAACCGCTTTGAGCAACTCGGCTTGCCCCTTAAAATTGAGAGAAATGAAGATTGGATCAAGGCGAACAATACCATTAAAGAAATTTCTGGGCGCTATAATAACGTTAAGTATGTCGAATTATCAGAGCTACGATTATTTCAAGAGGTTCCATATTATGAAGGAGAACTTATTTACTTTGACAATTCTCATTTAAATGAAGTGGGAGCAGTAAAGTACGGGGAGTTGGCAATAGATGCTATTGACCTTTAATTAAACGCCATACAAAACCCTAACCAATGACAAAACAAGAATAACATATATAATATATAGCTTTTGTTAGGTTCATAGTAAATTGATGTAAACGGTAGTTAGTGTAAGGTTTCATCACCAAGCAAAACATTACACTAGCTACTATTTTCATGAAAAAAACACTTTCTTTTAGTTTTTCCTAGAAGACTTACAGACCGTAAATTCTCCAAAAACTGACTAATTAATCTCTATCACCTCAATTTCGGCCCCCGCCGTATATTATTCTAGACGTCAAACTTATGAGTCTATCCATGACATACAGTGGCGCATGCTCAAGTAAGTATTGATGCTCGGTGTACCAGCTAAACTACCAGGGCGAGATCATGAACGTTTTTTGAGCTAAATAGGATCGATTTGACGATCTGATCTAGCTGTGATCATATACTCCCTTTTGAGGGTATTTTCATGAGCATCGACGCTTTCTCTGAGCATTTTGGCCACCTAACAGATCCACGTCAATCAGCTAAAATTAGCTACCCATTATTCGATGTTTTGTTTTTGGTAGTGTGTGCCGTTATTGCAGGTTGTGAAGGATGGGAAGATATTGAAGACTTTGGTGAAGTTCACCTTGATTGGCTTCAAGAAAAAGGCTTCTTCCCAGATGGTCTGCCTACACATGACACTATTGCACGTATCGTTTCACGCCTTGAACCAACTGAGTTTCAAACAAGTTTTGCTAGCTGGATGCAGGCTATATCTCAACGCTCAAAAGGTGAGTTGATAGCTATCGATGGTAAAGTTTTGAGAGGCTCATACGATCGTGAAAGCCGCCAGTCTACAATCCATATGGTTAGCGCTTTTGCAACCGCTAATGGTGTCGTCGTAGGACAACGAAAAACCGATGCTAAATCAAATGAAATCACAGCGATACCAGAGTTACTTCAGCTACTAGATATTAAAGGTTGCCTCGTTTCGATTGATGCCATCGGTTGTCAAACAAACATTGCTGCCACCATTACCGATGAAGGTGGAGATTATCTCCTTGCAGTGAAAGGAAATCAGGAGTCACTGTTTAAAGCAGTGCAACATGCGCTTAAAGAGAAAAGAATTGCAAAAAGCGAACCTCAAAATGTCACGATTGAAAAAGGGCATGGTCGAGTAGAAGCCCGTGAATACCATGTCTTACCCGCAGGCGAGCTAGCCAAACAGTTTCCCGAATGGAAAGGACTAAAATCCATTGGTTTTGCACTAAGTTGCCGTGTTGATAATAAAGGAAAAAGTTCTTTCGAATATCGTTACTATATCAGTTCAGCAGAACTCACAAATACAGAGTTTGCAGCAGCGGTTCGTGGCCACTGGGGTATAGAAAACAGTTTGCATTGGGTGCTTGATGCCACGATGAATGAAGACAGTTGCCAAATTTACCGAAACAATGCCGCTGAAGTCATGGCTTGCATACGCCATATCGCACTAAATATGTTACGTTCTGAAAATACCAAGAAAGCAAGTGTGCGTCGTAAACAAAAGATAGCGGCGATGAGCAATGATTATTTAGACAAAGTATTGCTCGCTGGTCTTGATGCATCGAACAATAATTAGGCACTCATGCTCTCGCCCTGGCTAAACTACTTGTTCAGACTCAACGTATATAACCGAGATTCCGCAGCCAATTTAAGAATAAACCGCTTCATATAAAACACCCAGTAATTTGAGTAGTCGGGTTTGGTGATCTTGAATACCCGTTATGAAGCTTTGGTCACCGAACTCGAGTGTGTCGATACCTTCAAATTTCAGGAATACCCAGCGTGCTGTTGGTTTCGTTGTTGTCTTGTTCTTCACCATGCTCGGGAAAAATGCTTCTGTCTTGGTTAGTTGCTCTCGGATCTTATGCTCTAAACAAGCGTAAACTAGAAGACTTAACGTCATGATCATCAGTAATGCCTCAATTCGTTGAGGCTTCTTTAGGAAGATTGATGACGTGAGGAACTCAGGGCTTTTCAAGAAGCGAAACCCACGCTCTACTTTTTGTTGAGATTTGTAATGATCGAGTAATGCAGCCATTGTTAGATCGGCACTGTCGGTGTCGTTGGTTGCGAGAATAAACATGCCCACTTTAAGCCTAGCCAGTTTAACCTTTTCTAAATCGGTATAAGGCGTAGCGTCAATTAAATAGTGATACCCGTTGGCTTTGCACCTTTCTTGGGGCGACCACGGTTAGCATAGATTGGCTCTTTGATGATGGTGGTTTGCGCAAAGCCAAGTAAATGACACTGATGAGCAAAGTCGTTCATGGCCTGCTCAGCATCCACTGCGCAAGCAAACTGTTTTTTCATTAGTTGGCCCAGTGCTTTCAGCTCTTTAGTGATATTTTTATCTAAGTTTTTGTAGAGAGTTGCTTCTTCTCGTTTAGTTGCTTGTTCACTATGAACCAACAACCATTTTTGAGCTACAGAGCCATAGTTAGCATCAACCCAGCAACCTAAATAGCACTGCCAATAGGTTGCAACTGCTTTGGTTGGAGGGCGAGTAGTGCTTCTTTAGCTGACTTGATAGTCATTGGGACACGAGTAATAAATTTCTGCTGTTGTTCATCCAGTAAGCGAATACTGTCTTCAGTATATAAAGCAGCATCAGCGATAAAGTAGCGGCTATTTTGAGCCGCCTTTAAACAATGAATGTGCTTCTTAGTGACTTCAGAAAATGCCTGAGCATCATTAGTGTTGCCACTGAGTGCCTGCATGTAAATAGGTAAGCCAGCTTGGTTTTCGCAAATCAGCTCTAGAACTACTTGGTATAGCTCTGGGCGGTGATCTCGGCTGTAACCTTTGACCAGTTTAATAGCATTGATATCTTCGTCTGGAGCATATTCACCATCGACGTGGAAGCTAGTGATATCAAGGTGGACAGAGTCCGTTTTAAGTTCAAGTTTATCAACAACATGCTCTGCAATCGCTTGGTAAAGTGCGGATACATCTGCGTCATACAACGCATCTAGCGTTCGTCCAAGTACATCCTCAGTTAAGTGGTGCGCTTCAATGTCTTTAGCAAGTAGCTTGGCAATTGGCTTCGTTTCGAAAAAGTCAGAGAACATATGCAGCGTTCTACTGTGAAAGCCAAGTCCATTTAGGATCATTGCTAAGACGGCATCACCATGTGAGACGTTGTGTTCGGAGTGCTTAGGAATGATGCGGTCGATAATGGCTGGTAAACCGACTTCATGGCAGAAAGCCGCAATTAGCCCTAGGTGATCTAAACGTTTAATGACAGGTTGAGGAGCAGACATAATAATCGACCGTTAAATAACAGTAATAGTTCAAAACTGGGGATCTTGGTCAAGGGGTCTTCGTCACCAGTATCTACAAATGTTCACCAGATCACACTATTTAAAATCTGGAATGTGGTGCGGAATGACGGATATAATGCAAAAATCTTAGTATCAAAACTGAATCAATTTCTTGGGTGTTGCTATATTCACACTTCACTAATCGGCTGATTGGTTGCATCGAAAATCTATAGCCAATAGTTAATCAAATACATGTCAGAGCTTACTGTAGTACATTGGTACAATGCATCCTCTCTAGAGTGTCGTAGCCGTGCTTACTTTAGCCCGTTTACCTCAATTGGCTATGGACGAACTTGTGATATTTGAAAGCCATCGCTATACAACTATCTTCACAAGTACTCAAACGTACCTATTTTTCCAGGCCTGGCTAGATAGTGGCTGTAAAGAGATATCCCCATATTTGAAGCTCTTGGGGAGCAAGCTCAAATTCTCAAAGTTATAACATTATATATGAACTCCACTTTTGACATAGAGGTAGAAGCCGTTGCCCTTTAAGCACGAATTGTCTATGACCTTTTTTATGTCGCCGCCAAGTTTGGTCGAGAGGTAATGGACAGAGTTCAAGTCGCTCAAACCAACCGTTGAAGGTGACATAAATATACGGCGCTGGATCAAGCTCTTTAGTGGTCAACTAAAATTGGCCACAGTTTTGTAAGTTTCCCAGTAAAGTCTTTCCGACTCATTTGGTGTGAGACCGCCATTGTACTGATGCGGCCTGACTTGGCTGTAATATCTGATGATGTAGCCAACAATGCTGTTCCAGGCTTCCGTTAAGCTTCGATAGCCACAAGCTGGCACCCATTCTGTTTTTAGGCTTCTGAAGAAGCGTTCCATCGGGCTGTTATCCCAACAGTTTCCTCTACGCGATAAGCTTTGTTTAATCTGATAACGCCATAAAATCTGACGGAACTTACGGCTCGTGTAATGTGTTCCCTGATCGCTATGGAACATAACTCCTTTCGGCTTGCCACGGCTTTCATAAGCCATTTTTAAGGCTTTGACCGTCAACTGGCTATCGGGCGAAAAAGACATCGCCCAACCAATTGGTTTACGAGCAAACAAGTCCAGTACAACGGCTAGATAAGCCCAGCGGTTTCCCGTCCAGACATAAGTCACATCACCAACCCACACCTGATTTGGAGCCGTAACAGCGAACTGGCGCTCAAGGTGATTCGGGATCTCCACATGCTCGGGAGACGGTTTCTTATATCGGTGCTTCGGTAGCTGTCGACTCACTATCCCAAGCTTTTTCATGATTTTAGTTGCTCGATAGCGACTCAAATTAACGCCAGCATTAGTTACGATGCCAGCAATCGTTCGAGCCCCAGCAGAGCCGTTGCTAGCACTATGAGCCTCTTGTACAAGCGCTCGAGTTTGAACTTCTAATGCAGGAATCGCTCTTGGTCGTCGCTTCCAATACTTATAACTACTTCGATGGATGCCGAAGACATTGCAAAGCGTTGTGATGCTGTAGCTCTGTTTGAGTCGGTCAATTATCGAGAATTTTTCAGTGAGTCCGACATCAACAGAGCTGTAGCCTTTTTTATGATTTCATTGTGCTCTTCAAGCTCAGCGATCCGTTTCTTTAACTCTCGAATTTCAATCTGTTCTGGCGTTAACGGTGAGGCCTTTGGGGTAATGCCTTTCCGTTCTTGTTTGAGTTGCCTTACCCACTTATCCATAGCTGACTTGCTCACATTCATAGCTTTGGCAGCTTCATCAACGGAGTAGCCTTGTTCAACAACCAGTTGAGCTGCTTCAAGTTTGAATTCTGGACTGAAGGTTCTTCTCGTACGTTTTGTCATAGTTCCACCTCTTGTGTACGAGGTGCATCTTAACACCTCTAATCAGGTGGCCAAATTCACTATGCCACTACACTCTCACAATTGATACTTCTGAAAATGAAATAGAATTTAGACACTAGACAGCAACAAAGCTATCTGGATGAATTACATGCTATAAGTGGGCGTTGTTGACTAAATCAGTTGAACCTTTGCGAACTCCTGTAGTTGGTAGATTAGTGGTGATATGAGCAATGACAAAATAAAGATAACTAACTATCCTGAGTACAATATGGCTACCTATTAACGAGGATCCATAACATTCTGGATAGATGATTCAGCAATTGATGCATGGTGTTGCAAAACATATGGCAACCGTGGTCGAGGTTTTCAGTATACTGATATTGCGATTGAAGCAGCCTTAATGATTAAGGAAATATACTCACTATCACTACGTGTTCTTCTGGAATTTATTGACTCTATTTTTAAGTTAATGGGTGTCCTTTTAAGTTCTCTCAATTACACCAGCATAAGTAAGCGTTTAAAGACGGTTCAGGTTAAATATCGGAACAAGCCATAGGGGCAGTTCGCTTCATAGCTATTGCCTAGATTAGCCTTGTAAACCTAGGCGATAGCGAGGTTTTACCGACATTGCTCAATCCACTACGCAGAAAATTTCATGCGATGTCGACCCAAGGCGCTTACGATACCAAATAGTGTCATTAGATACATTGTAACAACGCAGCCACACCACTGATCATACATTGAAAAAGTACTGCGTATCGGGAGGATAGTCATCCAAGAGTTCAAGCGGTTGATGCCATCATAAGTGATACTTTGGTTCAATGAAAAGTTGAGTTTTAATAATACAACGTTCAAGTTGATGAAGTGCTAGCGAATGTCAAAATAATGAACAAAGTCCTAGGGCTAAGTGCGCCTAATAGTTGCTAGCAGGTAGATCTTATAAGGGAGCTTTGGTACCTCGACTCGGTAGAGTAAACCAAAGACCACGGGAAGATATGGTGGCAACAAGTTTGAGGAAGCATTATAAATCACTCATAAGTATTGGCAGGAAAACCTAACCTTTCTTTCATGCGATAATGGCTACATCTCCGTATGACTTAAATACATGTTTCTTGGAGAGGATAAATAACAAGATCAACCTAATCAACAAAATAGGCTATGGTGTAACGATTCAAACATGCTCTAACAGTTACCCATTTTGATACGGTGCCTGTTAGCTTAAATCTAGCCTTTGTAAAAGCTCCGGAAACATTCACCCTCTAGTTAGGGTTAAACTGACCTTCAGTGGGCAGCTGGGTAAGAAGCTCTATTCCGCCATGCTCTTTGTCAGCCACTTTGTAAAGAACATTCTCACACTCTATTATTCAAGCAGATATTGCTGAAAATACGAGTGATTAGCCGCGCAAATCAAACATTTAATGCAACTGATTTCACTAGTGACACGAAAAATCCCCGAAGGAGAGTTCAGGAATGGTCGATTTACTGGCAAGCCACTACACATGCCGCTATAATTCCCGCCTTGTTCTTTCGAGGTTAAAAAATGCACAGCGATATTACTCCTATCAACCAATATCCTAAATACTGGGCAGAGTGCTAAGGCATTTTTCAACAACCCCCCGTCATTACTGGCGTTAGTCGTAAGGCACTGATAAACAAGCAACTTGAATTATTCTCTATTCTTCTCTATTCGTATTTATCTTTGTCCCAATTTTGCCCCAATCCGCATTTTTTGCCCCGCAAATGCCCCGAATTTGCCCCAAGTGACAGGCACTAAAAAACCGCCCGAAGGCGGCTTTAGTTTTTTAACTTCTAGGCGGTTTGGACCTCATCGATAATGTAACCAGAGACTCTCTGGAGTAAGCCTTCACTATGCTCTTTAGATGGATCAATTAGAGTGATTAACTCAAGAAGATCCTGTCCAACTTGAGAGATACTGTTCATACAAACAGTATTGTTTTTATCCATACCATTGCTACTATTCATAGCGTTTCCTTTACTTAGTGAAACTACCTGCGATAGCGTTGTTTTGAACGGGAACGCTATCGCAGCCCGCTGAGATTTATACCACATCGAATTTGAATTCCATAACGGGCAAAGCCACCCATTTAAATGGAATTTAGTCTAATTTCTGCTTATCTCGATGCCATTTATTACACTCCTGTATATCACTTCGTGAAATAATCATTTCATTGCTGTTTGCATTTAGTTAAAACGCAATAGTACTGTTGCGCAAAAACCAGTGATTATAGGAGTTTTAGGGAAAAGTAAGATTCACGCACCACCCCAACGTAAGTTGTAACTTTTAATATTATTATTTTGACACTCGTCACACTTCTGAAGACTTACAATTTTATCAAATTGATTCTCAAATTGATGATAAATGACACGAAGCTATATATTAGCCACTTTGTATACATCATACTAAGTACTACAGTTTTCTATAAGCAACTGAATGTATGGCGAAAATAGCGACTACTGATTCTATTGTAAACACCATGCCAGAATATGGTCTCTTTCTTGCCACAAATACCTAAAATCAGTCCCATTGAGGTGGTTAAATGAAGCAAGATGATGTAATCAATGTGATTAAAGACCGACGAAATAGAGCAAATTTAACTCAGAAAGAGCTTGCGAATCTGTCTGGCATGGATCGAAAAACATATCAAAGAATAGAGTCTGGAAAGGTTGATTTGAGGTTTAGTCAATATAGAGGGATTATCAACGCACTTGGGGTAAGCGATCTTGATATAACTTTAGATAGAATTGGTATAACCGGGGCTTCAGATCTTGATGTTGCAGCAGCGGCCAGACTGCTTTCACCTACTAGCCGCTTAAAATTGGTGGAGTTTATCATTGAAGAGTATAGAGCGAGAGATGACTAACTAGAAACCTGCTGCTCTTTTTTGTACTGAGCAATCCGCTGTTTAAACTCATCCACCAGCGATGCAGGAACTCGAATTACTTCTGTCTTCTCCCGCTTCTTTCTGCCAGAGCCTTGGCGTCTGCCACCCTGACCAAAGTTACCTGAGTCTATATCGAGTATTGATAACTGCTGTTGTTTCTTACTCATATCCCTATCTGATTTTTGAAAGTTGTTACAGTTTTCAAGCTTTAGGAGGCTCTGGTTTATACATCCAGTGGGTAGGAAGAGGCTTACCAGGCCAAGTAGAACCGTTTATCGAAGTCCACTCACCACGGAAGAACGTGTAAAACACTATCCTTTCACCGTACTTAATAGGCGTCTCTAGGTAAGCAATCACCTCAACACCATAATGACCGCACTCTGGTAACTCGTCCTCTACGCTTTTCCAATCCATGAAAAATCCCCTAATCTTCTAGTTCTTCAACATACTCAGAAAGACACACAAACCACCCGTGCTCTTCATCACATAGTTTCTGGGCCTGTTCTCGCGTATAAGTAGCGAAATACCAATTGGTATCATCTTCATTAATTAGATGAGAATACAGCTTGTGAAGCGCTTCTTTTGCTTCTTCAACATTTTCACAATCACCAAAATCATGATCACCGTTTGCTGCGTGCAGAAATATAAACTGTTCTGGTGCAGTGTCTTTCAACTTGTAAGTTGGCATGAAAAAAATCCCATTATTGTTTAAACGTGTAGTTTTCCGATGTATTCGCCCAAGTCACACTCAGGAACGTAACGCTCATCAACATCGATATCGGCATGAGCCAGATCACCAGCATCCATCTCTTCTAGCTCTTCTTTCAGCTTACTTTTTACCTCTTCTTCCGTTCGGTAGTAAGTAGCCATTCCAAAGATATCCAGGCGATAGATCTTCACTTTCTCTTCTTTCTCAATGCTGTCGAGCTTACGAGTTATATTGCGCTTTAGATCGTTAAGCTGCTCAGTGGTTAAGTCACTGACGCTAATGGCCTTTGATATCTCATCGTAGGTCATCAAAAAAATCCCCTTAAAGTTATTCGGCCACTTTCCAAGTTGCATTCCATATTGGCGGCAACCCAGTAACGGTCTTGTCTGTATTTAGTCTAACTTGTGTTCCATGCCACATAGCACGAACTGAGCAGTGCTTCGAAAGCCAGCAACGAGTCACCAAAGGCTCATCATGCTTGGCTGGCCCACCTTCAACATAGATGACTACACGATACCCTAGCAGCACATGAAGAATCTTTTTGAGCATGAAAATCCCCTATTAGTTAGTCTGAATCGCCATCTTCAAATTCGATGAAATGATCACCATCAATGTTGTGCTTAATCACTACATCAACACTCTCTGAAAATCCTTGCTCAATTGGAGTGTCATCTGATAGCTCGGCCAGTACAGCCTTTAGCTCTCCAACTGTAGCTGCGTTTTTGAAACGTTCACCGTTAGCAAATTTCATTGAAAAAATCCCCTTTAAGTTAAGCCGCTGCTGTGGCTTGATATTGTTCGGCGTGCCAGCGAGTCAAACTAGTGCATTTACATACACTTGATGATGTACTGCCACGAGTATGAAATAAGGTGTTATCATCACTATGACGCAAGTAAGCAATAAAGTACCCATCGTCCATGCTGCGTGTTCCTTCCCACCCTGCCCTATATCCCTGCGAAACAAATCCTTCACCTAAATCTTCTGGGTTGAATGCATCAAACAACACCAAGTCACGGCCATGCCATATTGATGGAAGCCATTCAAAGCATTCTGAACGAGCACAAAGCAGACCTTGATAGCGCTGAACCCAAGGCGGGGTGATGGCAACCGGCTGATTGCCTGCTGAACCTGATGACCCTATTTCTGTAAATGCATCACCAGGGTAAAGCACCTCACTACAAGCCAGTTCATACGGTTCGCAACGAATAGCTGCTACGTCAACCGGCGACAGTTTCAATAAGAAGCATGTTTCCATTTCTGACAGGGTCGAAAGGGCCATGAAAAATCCCCTTAAAAATTGAAGCTAATGCTTATGAACGATAACAACCAAAGGATTGACTCTATTGCAGCCCACCCCATAACAGCGATTACTAAGATCATCGTATTTGCAAAGCCTGTTTCCATGATAAAAAATCCACTCTTAGTAAGCTGCGCCAGCTTCGTCTGGGTCTTGCCACCCTGACTGAACCGCCGCTTGAATTGGTCGATGGCCTTCGGCAAGCATTGCCTTGTACTCATCATAAGTTTCATCGATGCCCGGGTAATAGCAGTCCTGGCACCATCGAGAACCGTACACCTGAACCTCTTTTTTACAGCGCAGACACTTTCCCTGGCTCATGAAAAAATCCCCTAATCTTGTTGGTGCAACTTCTGTTGCTCTTTTAATGCGCCATCGATGCCGAGCTTCTTCATTCTTTTCATCAAATGGCACAAACGTGCATGGTTATATAGAGAACTTAATTCTCTGATGATTAGATCTTTGCCTATCACCACTGCCGAGAACAAAGCAAACACGCTAATCGCTAGCAGAACGGCAAAGATTGTGAATACTCCTGACCAGTAAATAGCAGTCTCTATCACTATGAAAAATCCCCAATAAGTTAGGCGGCACTCTGGCCGCCTAGTAGTTAATTACTTAGTTGGTTGAACAGCCATTGGAATGCCGTAGGCACGTAGGTCTGTTTCACCAATTACGGTATGAGGAACGTTACCACGGGAGTTCTTGTAAAGAACACCTTCGTTCTCTAGTCGCTGACGTTCCAAGATCGCAGGTGTAAGCGACTCTGTTAGCTCAAGGTTAGCATCGGCCAGAAGTTTAAGCGCCTCCGCTTCTGCTTGCGCTTGAAGTCGGATAGCTTCCGCTTTACCAGTCGCCACATCGATAGCAGCTTGCTTGCGAGCATCAGCATCTTGCTTAATGCGGTATGCCTCAGCATCAGCCGCCTCTTTCTTCTTGTTTGCCTCACCAATCGCATGTTGACGCTTAATCTCAGCCTCGGTGGCAGCTCGTCGTTCTTCTGACTTCTTAGCTTCCTCTTGCTGGATGCGCTCTTGTGTAGCAAGGATTTGCTTGGCAATACGAGGGTCAAACTCAATATCTTGTACAAGCACCTCTTGGATCTCTACGCCAGTACCATCAAGCGACTCAATCAATCGAGAGCGAGCACTGTCTTGCATTGTCTCTACATTGGCATCGATAGCCAAAGAGCGGCTATCTGGAAGCTTACGACCTTCACTACGAACGATAGATCGCATGTACTGTCGCAACGTCTTATCAATGAACTGTTCCGCAGTACCGTACTCCTTACGGATGTAAGATGCCTTGTTCTCATCAATGTTGTAGATAACCGTCACGTTACCAGTTGAATTAAAGCGATCTTGAGTTGGAATGTTAAGCCCATTGATCTCGTATTTATCGGTACGAATAGACATTAGATCTAGCGTCTTTAACGGGTTAACTAAGTGAAAACCTTCAGTAAGAACCTCATCCTGAACCTTACCAAATAGCGACTGAGTTTTAACGTGACCAGCCGGAACCGTGGTCCAAGTATTAAAGCCAAGGTAGACGGCAAGCGCCGCACTAATGCCAGTAGCAATGAGCTTCTTAGGGTTTGTCATATCCATTATATTTCGGTCCTTATCAATGTTTACCGTGTAAACAATATTACTAGATTCATGTTTACCGTGTAAACAGATTTAAGCAAAATTTTGATTACACGGTAAACTGTATTACCATGACCTAAAATCATTATCATCAGTACCAATGGCGCAGGACAAAGAAGAACGTAAAAAGGCGATAGCTAAGGCTCGTAAAGCCCACCATGCAAGCATGATCGCCGATAAAAAGCGTGTCGATGCCTATGTTGATCAATCAACAAAGGACGGTCTCAAGCAGCTAAAATCTATGTTTGGTGATGTCAAGAATGAAGGGCAAGCTATCGATAAAGCCGTACAGCTCGCCCTTGAGTCACTTCGCAAAGATAGATAGTTAGTAAGCCAACTCGCTTGCTTCGATAATGTCTTTATCGCTCACATCGATATACATCAACGTAACCTGCTCATCCGCATGACCTAAAGCCTTTGAGATTACTTTCAAAGGTACTCGTCTTCTACTCATCGTTGTCGCCCAGCTACGGCGGCCAGTGTGAGAACTCGCTCCTTTTAAGCCACACTTATTGAAGATGGTTCTAATCACTAGCTCTAACGAATCGCAACTGTAGTAAATGATCGGTGTGCCATCTAACAACTTTCTATTTTTGGCTTTGAGTCCGTATGGTCTGCCACGGTTGCAGTACAAGACTTTGCTATCAGGATTAAAGCCTTGGTATTCATCAGACGAACTCAATCCCCACCTCTTAGTTTTGCGGTGATCTAGCCACTCTTGGAGCATTTGCTTTGTTTGATCGGAGAACCAAATGATTCTTGCTCGCTTCCCTTTGCAGATATCAGCTCGCATCGATATCTCGGTGCGCAGTTCTCCGCTCCGGTGCATCACATCACGGATAGTAATTTGAGCTACTTCGGTTACTCGCAGCGTAGAGAACGAGAGTGATAAAGCGGCTCGCTTCAATTGGTGATGAGGCATCAACAAACAGCGATTAAGAACTTTATTGAGTTGTCGTGGTGTGAGTGATTTGGCTTGTGCCATGTGCGTTTTTTCCTTGATTAGACCGAAAAAACACACACAACCATTTTGAGGGTGTTGTTTATCATAACACCCCGTTATTACTGACTTCTAGGGAAATCGGGGAAAGCCAGCACAAAACCAATTTTATGATGGCATATAGGAGCTACCTAATTACACCTCCGTTCTCTTCTAGTTGGACACCAGATGGCTGATTACCATTTTTCATGATAATGCCCCCATTTGCATGCAGCCCGTTGGTAGGATTTGTAAGCGAAGAGCCATTGTTTTGAGATACCACTGTTGCCCCTCTTCCTGTGAGTATTGCCGATTGGCCTTTGTTAAAATCTGTGTTTCTGCAGTACCCAATTACCGACTCAAAATTTACACCAACTTGACCACTATTGTTGTTATTGCATTCGATAGCACAACCCTCTACATCAGAGGGTTTATCTAGTACTATTCCACCAGACTTTAGCTTCAGGTACTTCCATCTAATATCCGATCGAAGGGGACACTTGATAAAAAAGTTCCCGGTAGTAAGTAGGCCAGCCGTTTTATTTGGACTAAGTCCATTTTCTGAAGCTATACCCTCCATATTTACCACCATTTCTTGATAAAACTCTGGGATGACTAGGTTTGTGTCTGAACCAAAATCTTTTGTATCCAGAAATTTTACGGTTAATCCGCTCTGACAAATTGGCAATTGGTTCAGTACAGCCAGCAAATTGTTTAAGTTGCTCATATTGAATGCGTTTTGTGCGGAGGAGCCGTCATAGTTTCCTGCACCAACCGAAGATACATAAAATGTCTTTTTTCCGACGATCCTTGATGCGTACTCGTCTCCATCTATAGTGTTGCCTGAGCACCCCCCTAGAAAACCATTGTATCCCCATTGGCAATTCTGAGATGTTGTAAACCACAATGACCCTCTTAGTCCCTGTGTGGTTCTCTTGATGGTGTTTCCTGTTAAGTTTGGCTTATCTGCATTTTGGGTCTTTTCAAACATAGGAATGGCAGTTTGCGTCGTTCCATGAGAGAAAACATTTATTTCTGAAATGCAGTTGCCAATCATAGATGTATTGCCATCAAGACTGCTAAATCTAAACGCAGCTCGATTGAAGTTACTACGTATCCCGTACCTAACATCGCAATCATGCATTGAGGCCTGCTTCCCTGAAAGATCGACACATTTTGACGGGTAAAAATCAGGGTTGTTTGCCGTAAAGTTAGCACCAGATAGTTCGCATGTTTCATTTGCTGATGCTGATACAAACATAATAGTGTCTGTAGCTGAATTGGTATCCAATTGCCTAAACCGCCACCCAGTCACCGTCGGGCCCCTTACTATTGAATTAATGATTTTCTTATCAATGTTTGCAATCAGTATAGGATTAGAATCTTTCCTTTGATTTCCTGGTGTTTGGTCGTCAAAAAGGTAACCTCTGTTTTCTGAATAAGATGTGTGGGCTATCCTTGCTGAACTGGTAATTACGTCTCCATATATATCATGAAGAGTAGGACCAATATCTTGAAGCGCTTCTGCGGATAACAAATCATCGGTACTTTCATGACCGATAATTTCAACCCCATTACCACTATGGAGATCTATACCATGCCTGACATTTCTACTCGTTTTAACACCCAGAATGACGCCGTTTTTCGTTTTTAGCTTGCTAGCGGATGTTAATCTGCCGATAACAAGGCCGTAGCCCGTGCCACCATCAATATAGTTCGTCGGTGTCCTCACTTTGCTCGTTGGGTTTCCTTCGCTATCGATTGAGTCAAATACTTGAAGTCCATTCTGTTCATGTACCCCTCCCTCAATACGATAGCCATCTACCGCTTGCAAACTAAACCCAGTTGCCCGGTTAAATCGAGACTCGCACTGTATCAGTTTTAGGTTTTTGTTGTACTTGACCTCACCATCTTCATTAGTAAATAAAACTGCACCACTTTGTGAGTTAAAACCTTCAATGCTAACGTGGTTAAATACAATGTTCTCGGTGCCAGTAATGCGCATGGCAAATATTCTGCCAAAATCTGTGCGGTCATAGGTCCCATCTGCCTTTAGTCTTCCAAGGTTAAAAATGTCCTTTTCTTTTGAATCGGAAACCACAGATAAGTGTTCAAATGTTATATTCTTAAGGTTTTTTATTTTCAAGCCATAACAAGAATCTGCTGGGTTTTGATTTTCACTAACAAGCAAATTAGAGATTCCGACACCAAGGCCCCAAATTTTTGTGTCTGAGACTAAGTTAACCTCTGCCGTAGTCTTTGGCTTAACTGTCGCTGTGCCTGGACCAATAACTATTGAGCCTCCCAACTTTGCTGCTTCAACAAATGCAAGAGTGTCATCATGCGCTGGGTCTGTTAAGTTTCCACCAAAATCTTCTAGTGCAATCGCTGAGGTAGGAGTGAAGTCTTGAATGCTATTGCTTGAATTACTGGTTCTCTTCCACCATGTAATGCCAGATGAAACTACATCACCTACTCTAGCCTCTATCGGGTTACCAGCAACCATGTTTTCTACAGCCGTTTTACCTTGAGATGCTTTGTACACAATATCTGTATATATAGATATTGCAGATGCTATGTTTCCCACATCCCCCTTCTTCACCGGCCCATAAATCACCTTCTGATTCTTATCCCTAACCAACACCGAGTACCCGATCTTCTCCGAGAATAGCTCTAGCAACCTCCCGTTCTGATCTACAAAGAACCCGCTCGCATTTGTCCGTACTGGTTGGGCTACATCGATGACGGTGCCGGATTCGTCTTTGGCTTGTACTTTGATTGGGTTTATTACTGGGTCGCCGTCTAGTTCTCCGAACCAGAAGTAGCCGTTTGATACTGGTTGGGCTCGGCCTGTTACTTTTGATGGGTCTATTTGCTGGCCGGATAGTGGGTTTAATAGATTACTTGCCATATCACTTCTCTCGGTATGGTGAAAAATTGGTACAAAAAAGCCCTCGCAGTGGAGGGCTTGGTGGTTGTCTGTGTTAGGGGCACAAAAAAGCCCTCACGATGGAGGGCTAGTTGTTGTGTCTGGGTGCTGCTATGCCATTGCTAACGCAAAGGCATTCATAAAGGCGTCTCTACGCACTAGGGCGTATTCTGGCATGCAGAGCTTAATCATGTTGTTTAGCTTTTGAGGATCGTCAAATGGGACTACGCCCTCGTTTTCTTTTATCACTTGGCTTGCGACTACCTCACCACCATCTATGGTGATTAGGATCTTCGCTCGGTTAAGTGCTGCGCCAAGTGAGGGGCTGACTTCGGTAGCCTTTTTGGTTAGCTGCTTTTCCATCTCATTAAAGGCGTTGATGTAGCGTTCTTTGATTTCTGCAGCTCGTTTGCCTGTGAAGCCCATGACCAAGAACATGAAGCCGTCTTTGGTCATTTGGTAAGCCTGATACATTTGGTTGTTTTGTTCGTGCTCGTAGTGATAAGCCAAGAAGTTCGTTTGTTTGAACTCTTGAGAGCAATGAAGCGTCCTGATCTTCTCTAGAACTCGATCATGGGGTTTCCCGAAAAAGTGGGAGACCCATTTAGAGTCAGTTACGAGGTCGTTAGATTTAGAAAGAAATACAAGATCAGATGTTTTTGCAGATGCAATGGTGCTAGCTAGTGTAGTCATGTGAGTTCCTTTTGAATATGTGGAGCTCACCACTAAGGTGCGAAACTTATGGTGGTGAACTGGACAAGGTTCGCACTACCGCTCAAAAGGAAACGGCCGACCGAAGTCGCCTCATCCAGTCCACCATTATCATGCGAACACCCCTCAATTTTGAGGGCTGCCAATTTGCATGGGTAAACTGAATAAGGTTGGAACTACCGCTCTATCAGAACACGGCCAGCCGAAGCTGCCTAAATCAGTTCACCACAATTCTTTAGATGTGCTGAATCATACGCATAAAAAAACCAGCAAAAAGCTGGCGGAATGCGCCTTTTGAACAAAAACGGGGTGCGAATCCCGACATTGGATTTTGCCAATGCCCCATTAACATACTGGCTTGAATTGCTTGTTGTCAATAGAGTTTTGGCGTGTGTTGGTTGTATGCTGATCAAATAACCAGTTTTCGTTCTGGGTGATTGCGGGTATTCTATAAATATTCGATATAATACCTTAACCATCTGATTATGAAAAAACTGTTACTCATCATGCTTGCATGTACCTCTTTCTCCATTTGCTCTGAAGAAAAAAGATGGTCATCTGGAGAGGACGGCATGTCTGTTGCTATGTCTGACAATAACATTTACGCCGTAACTCTTACCAATAAGCACATATCATTTATTCACTTATTGCAACAATGCTCCCCTGGCCGCTCTAAAATCGTTGTAAATAAGCAGGCAATAAAAATAAAACAAAAGTTCATTGCTGGTTTTGATTCATGCCAAATATATCCAGCAACACCCGAGGGTGGAAAATTTCTCCTTAAAACGTTCATCAACGAAAAAAGCGTTAAAGTACTAGGTGACTCAGTGACAACCGAAGGGTTTTCTAAAGCACTTAAAGAAGTGATTGAAATCAAAGAGGCGATCTAATGAATAAACTGCTTGTATTATTGGCAACTGTATTTATTGGTGCTTGCGGTACGCTAGATGACCGAACCATTCTCATCAATGCAGGGGATGCGAAGCAAACCGTTATTGATCACCTCGGAGTACCTTTTGATAGGCAGTTTCAAGGTGACTTAGAAGCTTGGCAGTACTGTGTATCTGGTGCAGGGTTCGGCTACAACGACCACAAAATCGTATGGTTCCACAATGGCGTGGTTTCTGGAATCTCGACATACAGCACCACCGCATCTGGATGCGAGAGTTCTGCTCGTGAAATCCGTTGGAAAGAGGCTCCCTACTATACTGGTTCGGTAACCCACATCACAGATTAAGAGCAGCTCTCACACACATTACAAGAACACCAAGAGTGTGACTCTATTCAGAGTACTCTTGGTACTTTCCTTCCAGCCAATTTCGCAAGCCAACACGTATCATTGGGCCAGACTCTTCAGGGAATGCTTCCACAAAGTCTTTAAACTTCTGATTACGCATAATTTTCTTCTCAAGCTTCTCATTGCCAGAGCGAGCAAGCTTGACGATATCATTTGCAAATTGAGGGTCAGTTAGAATCTTAAGTGCTTTAGCTTTAGGATCCTTTCTGACTTTATTAACTCCCATAACAACGATATCGCCAAGAGTTGCAAATCCAACTTTTGCTATGAGCTTAAATGCATTCTCCATTCTTTGTTTCTGCATTGATTGCGCTTCTGACAAACGGCCAGTTTTAATCTCATTAGCCATAGCTTTGCGCATACCATCAGCTCGCTTCCCAAGAGCATTTAGCATGGTTCGCATTTCAGGATCGATATTTTTGTATATCCTATTTTTCAATGCTGGGTCTCTACTAATACCCTTAAACCAATCATCAAAACCAGCAATTGACAGTTGCTTCTCTTTGCCACTCCTCATCGTGAACACATCATTCAACGCAGATGTTACCGCTTGCTTTCTATCTTTCGGATCTAAGGCACCTAGTAGCTTGTCGAAGTCTTTCACTTTATTCTGACTCATTGCACGCATAGACTTTCCAAGCGCCGGAATAAAGTCGTTGGTGAGCTCCTGACCAAAAGCTATTACTGCGTTTTCCTCTAGTTTTTTACGCTTTGAGACTAGCTCTTTGGCTGCTTTCCACTCCCCCGAAAGTGCTGGCGCAGCGCTCTCCTGAGCCTGAGTTAGCAGATCATAGTACTTGCTCAACTCGTAGCTAGTTGCATCCTTATATCTGCCTTGCTTGCTGCCTATCGCAGCACCAACCTCTTTTCTAATTTTGTCTATAGAGTAATAGGTAACATCATTGCCACTAGAGGGGTTTATAACAGCATTAATTCTTCTCTCCAGTGGGGAGAGTTGCCCACGCTCACCGCCAAGTTTCGTAATTTCCTCAGAAATAACCTCTCTTAATGGACTTACATCGACAGGTGATGTTGGCGGTATCGCTTCTCCAAGTTTATCGTAGGCATCATCAGCTTTCTTACCTAGATCTTGGATAGTGCTTTTTGCATTAGTTATTAGTTCTTGATTTAATGTCGCTTGCTGAGTTGTACCGCCAAAGCGCTCTATTAATTCATCCGCCTTATGGCTTAACTCAGAAATAGCTCTATCTTCAACCTCTCTGAGAGGAGAGCCAGGTACTGATTTAAGAATTTGCTCCTCGGCAATAAACTTCGGTGAAGTAGATGCATGTGACGCTAGTCCTGGTTCGTTTAATCCAAGAGTTTTACCCGCTTCAACATAGCTTGCATCTGGCTTCGATAATGCAGCAAGTCGCTCCTGATCACCTTTCTTGATTGCGTCAATAATCTGGTCTGAAAGGTCATCAGCTTCTTTCGCATTTAAGTTGGGGTTGTTCTGTGCCAATTGCCTCCGGATCTCATTTTCAGTTGCACCAACTGTCTGAGAATTTCCTGAATTCAGCCCGCTAATCCACTGTGAAACTTTTGCGCCTGCGCTACCTAAAGCCGTATCTAAAGCTACATTTCCTAGATCAAATCCGCCGCCAGTTCCTGCAATGCCACCCTCAATTAACCCACTTGAAGCCCCAGCAACTGCACCTTCAGTTACAGTGCTACCTTTAGTTAACTTAGCTTTTGCTCCTAACTTTGCTATGTGACGGTTAAGAGCTGGGAACAATAGTGGAGATAGACGACTCAATAAAATAAAAGTACCCACTTGGGCGCCAGCCGTCGCCAAATCATTGGGACCAATACCAGGAGCATTAACAGAGTAATCTTCGTTGCTGGGCATATTAGCGATCCAGTTACCTTTTGAATCTTGGCTAAAAGTTGCCTCGGGGTAATTTTCCTTGATGATCCTCATTTTTCGCTCATCATCGCCTGTATATAAAGAACCAAATGATGTTCTAAATGAAGCACCTGACAAGCTGTTGAACTCTGGAGAGTTTTCCATTGGTTCAAGTGATTCCATTTCTGGCGTCATTCGGTCTGAGCCTGTCACGGTGTCTCTAGCACGCTCCCACCATGGGCGGTTCTCTAATCGCCTTTTTTCTTCTCCCTCTGCTTGAGCTCGCTTAAAGTCCGCTACAATAGGGTTACTTGGTGCAACTTGAGGCTCACTTTCTACCGGGACAGCCGGAGGATTACCTGCATTTTGTTTTTTTTGCTCCCAGTCAGCAAGAATGTCATTTACTGCCATCATTCACCCCCCGTCAAAGTACGCCATGCATCGACTATTTCACCATCTTTATAGCCTTGAGAACGGTAAACCTCTCTGAACTGATAAAAGAACATAGGTCGATTTGTATCTGGGTCTCTCACTACCTCAGATAGCATAGGCGTATTTTTTTTGAATTCATTCCATGCTCTTTCAGCTCCTTTCAGTGTTCCGTTATCCTCTAAGTAATCCTCGAAAAAATTAGCATGCTCTATTTTTCGATACGCAAGTGCTTCGGCTGAATCACGAATAAATTCGTTAGCTTCGCTTGTTTTATCTAAGCTATTGACCGTTTCCTCAATTCGTTCAGCATCAGTATCAGTCTGAGGCCCTTTTTGAGTTGCCATAATGTTAAGCATCTGCCTTTTAGCAACAGCATTGAGCTTTTCAGTATCACTAACATTTACACCAGTAATCTTTTCACCATCTCCACCAAGAAAATTAATAGCTCTAGCAAATTTGGCTTTCATCTCAGTGCCAAACCCTGTCTCAATGTCAATTGCTCGAAGTTGCTTGATTGATTCAAGCTCATCTTCAGCAGCATATGCGGCTTCTTGGAGTTTTTCTAAATGGCTAACTCGATTCTTTGCCAAAGCTTCTTGCTCTACAACCCTGCCTTTTTCGGCAAGATTTACCTGAACTTGGGGTTTATCTGCACTACGAGTTACACCTTCTGCGGTCGGCACTTCAACGATCTGACCTTCGGTTTCATTTAATGCTGTAGTTCTGCCTTCTTCATCAGTTCGAAGGCCTGAAAATTTTGCTGCTTTCGGCTGTTGTGCCGCATATTGCTTTAAGTAACCCTCTCCTTTGTCACCGAGGCCGCCCAACATCATTAACGCACCTTTCTCAAAGTTATCATCAGTTTGTTCAAGTGACTTAAGAAGCGTTTGTGGATCACCACCCGCTTTCCTGATCTGCTCTGCTCCCTGCTCAATAATCTGCGTCCGATTTGTTGGGTCGATTAGCGCACTGGCAAGCGTTCCTGCCATAATGTCTTTCGTCATATCAGAACGATAGCCAATCTGCTTATTCAGTATCTCTCCAAGCTCTTTATTCTTAACCGAAAATTCAGCAATTTGTTGGGTGGTACCACTTCTCAACAATTCAACCATCTTGTCCTGCAATTGCTCTTGCTTGGCTAATTGCTGCTGCTCTTTCTCTCGCTGCTGACTTAATTGAAAAAGCTGCGATGACTGCAAAGCTGTTTGTAATGGGCTTACGCTACTTAACGCCCCTGAGTAATCATGTGCCATTAGAATAACCCCGCCATTTTTCCACCTAAGTAGGTACCCATTCCTGTGTTGATAGCGTCCCCCCACGATTTACCAGAAGTTAATTGACCTCCAGCGAGAGCACTACCCCTATTTATGCCCCCTTTAAAAGCGAGTTCTGTTAACGTATTCCCTGCTTGGTTAGTTGCGGATGCGTTCGCACCTGTAGCATTTAGACCTACGTTGACTAGGTTATTTAAGCTATTCATCCGATTAGCTAAAAAGCTTTGCCCAAGCACTGGTGAAATAGATCCAACATCGTTGCTTGTTGCCGTTGACCCCATTCCACCAGTTGCCTCACTGGAAGCTAATGCATCTCGTCCAGCTTGCTCTTGCATCATGGCGTATTCTGGACCTCGATAATATGATGATAATGACTCAGACGGATTGCGAATGAGCTTCATCATTTCAGACAACCCCTCCTGCCCAGCCATAGCAAACGGTGCCCATTGCTGGCGTTGTTCTGCCAACGCTTTTTGTTGAGCAGCTGTAGCCTCTCGCTGCGCCTGCAATGTAGCGTCAGCCTCAGTCTTTGCGGCTCGCTTTGCCGCATTGCTTCCGATTGCCCCAGATGCGACTGTAGCGGCTGATATTGCAACTAATCCCCAAGACATAATCTAGCCCTCTCTACTAATTCAAGGATTTCGTTTTGCTCCTCGGTTTCAACAATCACTTCTTTCTCAATTTCTTCAAGGTCAGTACTTTTAGTTACATGCAAGGTTTGCCATATAGTATCTTCATGACAAAGAACCACCTTTTGAACACCAGCTTCACTAATAAATGTATGAGGTGCTTCTATTTCCTTGGTTTCATCTACTGTGAATACCGTGCACTTACCTTTGAGAATTACGTTAAAGTGCTGGGTTCCGTGTACCTTACCTACAATCAATGTCCCTTTTGGCATAAGGATTTCACGCAGATAACAACCGTCCGCAAACCTATGTGTTACTGGGCACTCTTGCTCAACAAAATCACCGCTAACTAGGTTGTTTGCCATTGATCTGGCTAATGCGGTTATCTTCTGCGAGCGATCTTCTCGCCCATCTTTTGCTTCTGTTAATTCCGTCATTCTGTCACCTGTGTTGAAGCAGCCATTTGCTTGGCGTTCTGCTGGCCTGCAAGGATGGCGTTTACTTTGGTTACTAGTTCGTTGTGGGCAGCGCCTAGGGTTTTCACTGCATCCACTACTGATTGAGCGTGGGTTTGGTCGTAGTCTGCAGGGGCGTTCTGGAGCGTGATTGATACCTGGTTAATGTCGGCTATGTGTGCCGCTAGGTTTACCACTCCGCCAGATGTTGGTTGGCAGTAGTCTTGGGTGCCTACGATATTGCCTGTGGCTCCGTGGGTACTTTCGGTACCAATATGGTTGGTGATTGCCTGCCCGTTCGCTGCAATGCTTTGAGCATTGGTGGTGATAGCCTCGGTGTGTTGAGCAAGCTTTTGCTCATTGCTTTCAGAAAGCGCCAACGCTCTGTTTGCCAAAGCGTTGGCATTCTTAATTGCCTCGCCTAGTGCTTCGATTCGCTTATCCTGCTCTTCATCTGACTTTTTCAGGGCCTCAATCAGGTCACTATGGTCATTTACCTCAGCAACGGTATCTTGCAGGCCATTGGTCTTATTCTGGTAGTCCAGCTTAAGCTCCATCGGCCAGTTTTCTGGGTAAACGCTGAAATGTAGTTGGGTATCTTCAATTTGAATTTTCATGGGGTATCCACACTAAAGCCTGACAAGTGCACAGGCTGTTTTGAAACAACACGGAGCTTAAAGCCAATGCTTTTCTCTACCGCACCTAGGGAGCCAAGGATTACTTTGTTGGTGAAGTCCAATGGCGTGTTATACGTGACGTAGTGCTCTTTGCCGTAGGTTCTGCCATCGAGCGTGGCACTAATCATCATGGATTGGGCGACGTTGGTGTGCCCGTAGATAGAATCAAACTTGAGGCGGTGAAGCGGTACCTTGCCGTATCCATCGTTAACCTGGATATATGGCGTATAGAGGATGTGCTCGGCGTTCTCGCCGTATTGGCTGGCTACTGCGTCAGTGAGTAGACCAACGTTGCCGCCTTGTTTGTCTCCTATGGTTAGGCCTTTCTTTTGGTTGTAGAGAATGTGCCGTCCTCGATACGGGCCATCTCCAACCACGCTAGATTTCAGGGTTATCCAGACGTTCTGGGAAAGGTCTAGCACTAGGGTTTCGTTGGGTAGGTGGACAAACAGGAGGTTGTGGTTATCCATCATGACGGTTTCTAGCAGTACATCTTGTAGCTCTGACTCTTTGTATTGAGCAATCACCCTATCGACCGTTGAAGTGGATATCTTCTGGTAGTTGCCCGGAGAGACCATCATCACCATTAGCGTGCCGCCTTTGGTGCTTCCAAGCGCTGCGAATGACTTCTCAACTTCACAAACTGCATGTGTGGCCACAACACCCACTTCCGTCACCATCGACTGTTCAGGCACATAAAGATTGCTTGAGTTACCAGTTAAGCGGAAGAACTCGATCGAGTTACGGCCAAAGACAACCACGTAGTTATTCCAAGAACGGATAGCTTTGTTGTCGTCGGAGTCGTGTTCTGGGCTGTAGAACGGTGCGCCATAGTCTGGTCTTTGCTCTGGTGAAGTGGTTTTACTTCCCATAGAGCCGATGGTTAATGCAGTACAACCAAAGCGGCGTTTGTTAATCCAAACATAGCGGCCTTTGTGTCGGTCTACATCGATGACGTCACTCAAATCAAAAGCGGTTGCCGGTGACTTAAATGGCTCCGATTGTTTGTGGTAGTCGTCCCAGCTGCCAACCAAGCGGCCAGCGGTTACGCCAGATTCATCTTGGCTGTTGTCGATAACTTTGGTGGTTGGGGTTGCTGGTTTATTGCCTTCTTCCTGTTTGATTGATTTGGTCATTGGGTAGATGCGAAATATCGATGCATCTACGTGGTCGAACAGTTGCAGGTCAGTGATTTGAGCGGTAGAGATACCGGTGACCTCTGCCGATTTCTGCGTTGCTCGGATAAGTTCGATTGGGTAAGCGTACTTCTCCAGAGAACTGACTCGGATCGAGTTTTCGCCCGCAACAGCTGTCTGGATTTCAATGTCCTGCGTTTCTTTGTCGGTGATGCGGTGGTAGAACTTCTTATCTGATGCCTTGTAGTAGATACCGCAAAACTTATTGTCCGTACGTTTGGATGAGATAATGAACTCATCTGCAGTTGGGAGCGTTTTGTAGTAAACCGTGGCGTTGACGTTAAACCCGTTGCTTGGTTTCCATGCTGGGATAGTGATGTAAGAGCCAGATTTAACGGTAAAGATGAAATCTGGGTAACTGACGTAGTTCTCGCCCTCTGTCCAGTTGGTGAGCTCTGTGAGCTTTCCATCACGCCAGTATTTCACTTTTCCACCATCAACAAAGCAGACGGATTTAGCAGAGTGGCAAATGCTTGTGAGTTTACCGCCAGAGACTGTGGCAACCTGCGCACCATCTTCTACCAGCTTATTGCCAAGAACTCGGTACTCTTTACCTGTTAGGCTGTTGTACTGCGCTCCGTAGCTAATACCTGCAGAAACATAATCAAGCTCGATACCTTTGAATGATCGCAGGTAACCGTTAGCGTTTTCTGTTTGTGCCGGCACGGGGAGCATATTCACAGGTAGCGCATCGTCGTAACGAGCGTTTACTGTGGTTTTGCTGCCTTTCATAAGTGGCAGTGAGATAGGTGGCATGGTTGCTCCAGATAAAAGAAAACCACCCGAAAGTGGTTGTTATACGCCAGTGATGGTGATGTCGAGCTCTTTGCCATCTTGGCCGACAATGTAGGCTGCAGCTGCAAGGTCTAAGGCTGCATAGTGCGTGGTGCCATTCCAGTTAAGGTTGATAGCTCCATAGCCTTGAATATCGATAATCACGGTTTCACATGCTCTCCAACGAGTCGAAGCCGAAGAGCGTAGTTCAATGGTTCCATTCGTTGAGTGAGCGGTTAACTGCCCTATTGTTGCTCCCACATGACCAAGCCAAGTTGCTGGGGTTATCTTGCCAAAAGCCCCTTGAGCAAAGCCGTGGTACCCAGAACCATTGCCAATGGTCCATTTGTAGTGATGCACCGTGTCATTTGATACGTCTTGAGCAGTATTAAATAGACCTGGTACATCTGGGTAAGTGACAACTCTAAACATAAGCGCTGGCGTTAAAATGGATGACAGCTTTGTGTTGAGGGTTACAAAATGGCAATCGAGCATAAAGCTTTTTGCCTGTCTCCCCTGTAACTCTCAAGAAGCAGAGCGGAGATTTCTCCTCAGCCACCAAGCGAGCATCACCAAGATCGAACTCATCAGGAGCGGATGAGCGAAGCGCTAACTGAATGTATCCCGTACCTTTGGCATACATAGCGCTGATGACTGCAGTATCAACCGCCTTTATCGCTCCGGTGATATCAACCCACTTATCGATGTTTTCAGTTAGGTCTATGTTCATGGCTACTCCTCAGGCTCTGGGTAAAACTTGTTTTGATACAAGAAGCCGGTTCCTTCATTTCCAGATCCTATTGGTAAGGTGCCCGGGTATTCAGAGGGTTCGACTGTTACCAGTTTGTGCTCTAGCGTTTTCATGGCATCACCTGCTCGTGTGGCAACCATCATAGGCGGTTCAAGGCCACGGCTAGAGCAGAACTCAAGTGCAAGCAATGGCTTTAGGCATGCCGCTGCGTAGACTTCCAAACCAGAATCATCATCTGCAGATGAGCAACCATACTCTTCTGGTTGGTAGTACTGGAGAGCCAAGCCGTCAGCAACGATCTTAGCTACCAAGTCATCCAGCATATCTAAGCCATCTTGGGTGTCGTCTGGGGATTGGCTAAGCAAGGTACCCGCAAGCGCCAGTTCCTTGATTGCCCCACTAACGACCATTCCCTTTTCGATGGTCATAAGAGATCCTATTTCTTCGGTTTAGTTACCTTGGTTACGTCATCAACGAAGCCAAGCTTTTCGTAGTGTTCAAAGTCAACGACCTTGATAACTGCCTGCACATGGCCTTCTTGGTTATCGGCATAGATAAATACGCTCATGCGATCCATTGTGTTTCTCCTAAAACAAAAAGAGGGCCGAAGCCCTCAGAGTAGTGATTGGTGATTAGTTACCTTGACCTTTCAAGCCCAAGTGCGGGTTGAAGCAAGCAAATGCTGGAAGCAGGTCGAAACGAACCATCTGTTTGTTTGCGGTACCATCCGAGAAGCGGTGAACACGAATTGAGAAGCCCGTGTCAGGCATCTGGATAACACTTGAATCTGTAGCGTGCAGCTTTGGAAGCACAATAGTACCAAGACCGAAGAAGTCTTTATGGTAAGCCAGTGCAGGACGGTAGAACTGGTTAGCAGTAGCATTAACAGTTACAGCGTCACCAGCCGTTAGAACTTTGTCTACTGTGTTGAATGCACCATTAACGCCACTCTCATGGATTGCAGCACCAGAAAGTTTAACTGTGATGTCACCACCACTCGTTGCTACAGCATCCTCCATTACCGTTGCTGTGAATTTAACTGGCAAGCCATCTTTGCGCACAACCTTGCGGTTACGGAAGTTCAGCAGGTTAGAGCCAGCGAACGTCAGTGTTTGACCAGCCTTAAGCGTGCCAGTGGTAGCCGTAGCACCTGTAAGAACCACCGTCATTTGGTAAGTATCTTTATAGGTGTTGTATGTACCTGGAACAGTGGTTTTCACCGTCATGCTGCCGACTTGGGTACCTGCTTGATACTCCGGCAAGTTGTTTGTCGAAAGAACTCGATCAATGCCTGCAAAGTTCTCTTTGATTGTAGCCTTAGCCCATGCCTTGCGAACTTCATCATTTACGCCAAGCTGGGTTTGTAGGTCGGCAAGATTGGTTTCATCAAAGTTAGAAATTGCACAGTAGCTATTGCCAGAAGGGAAACCAAGCTCTTTCATTAGAGCACCAATGGTCGCAACATCTTTCCATTTGGAGATGGCTTTGTCTGCCACGCCAGATTGGTTTGCCGCCGCAAGGTTCATTCGGTGTGCAAGTTCTGACTCCAACTCTACAGCCATATCCGTAGCAATAGGATTTAATAGCTCATCTAGTTGGTCTAACTTAAGGGCTTGCTCTACTTGCTGCCACTCACAGAATACAGTGATGTACTCGCCAACTTCTGCAACAACAGAGCCAACTTTGATTGGGTTCTTTTCTTTGTTCGTCATGTCACCATCTGGCGTACGCTGTGGAACATATTGAGCTGAACGTTTCATTTTTACGATGCCACCCGTTGAGGCATCAATATCATTCACCATCTGGCGAGATACGGTGTTACACAGGATCGTGCTTGAGATGAAGTTCTTCGTAAACTGCTTAAGCAGCTTAGGCATTACATTGCTTTCTAAATTGTTTGGCATTGCTTTTATCCTACATTAGCTAATTTGTGCGTCAGGGAACGCTGCATCAAATGGGTCAATCTCTCGTTGGCCACCGCCGTTAACTTGCGTTGCTGGGTCTGGGGCTTGAGTGACTTTTGGTTTAACCGAAAGGGCTTTGGTTTTGAGGGTGGTTGAGATCTTCGCTGCGGCTTGCATTGGGTTCATCTGTGCAAGCTCGTGCAGTTCTGCTGGGTTCTTGGCGAGGTAATCCACCATCTGTGCGCCGTGCTCATCTTGAATGAGGAACGTTGCGACTTCTGAGGAGATACCTGACTGACCAACAACCTTGTCAGCATGCTGCAGTTCTTCAATCGTTAAACCAGCATCTAGGCCACGCTGACCATATTGCTGGATGGCTTGTTGTTGCTGCTGTTCTTGTTGCTGTTGAAGCTGAGTTTGGTTTTGCTGCTCAAGCACCGATTTAACCGAACTCTCAGCGGCCTGCTTGTTGAAGGCGATCATGTCTTGATGGTATTTCTGCATTGCAGTTTCATCATAGAGATCGTCTGGCAACGTTGGGGCTTGAAGCTCTGCGGCTGCAACTGGTGCTTTAGCCTGCGGCTGACCACTTTCCATTGCATCTAGCTTCGCTTGAAGATCGTCAGCTCGACGTTGCTCAGCGTACTTGTCGGCGGTAAGTTTATTGATGCGCTGCTGTACGCCATTCCCGCTTTGCTCAGGTTGGGCTTCCTGACCGGGGCTGATCTCCGGCTGCTCAGTTTCTTGATTTAAAATTTCGCCCTGTTCAGGCGTAGTTTGACCGTCAAGCTCTGAACCATTCAGCTCTAATGTACTCATAGTTTTTTCCTTTGCGCTTAATGCGGATTAAAAGCCCAGATATAGCTCTGGTGGGCTTTGTGGTGCAGGCTATTGAGCGCCTGCAACCACGGTGACTTGTGGTGTGACTTTTTGGAGGTTGTCGAGTTGCTTGCCTTGTGCTTCACCTGTAAGCACTTCGGTTTTCGCCCATGTTTCGGCGGTCTTAGCGACTTTCTCATCAATACCAGCGGCTTTGGTCATGTTATCCATCTGCTGGCTTTCTGCTTTGAGTGCTAGCTCAGAATCACGCTGTTGAAGTTTAATTACATCAATCTCCAGCTGCTTTTCTCGGTTTCGCTCTCGGAGGATTTCACCCTCAGCTTTTTTCATCTCAAGCATCATGGCAGGATCCATTTGCTGCTGTTGTGCAGCCTGCTCTGCCATTGCTTTAGTCTTCTCTTTCTCTTCGTCCGTCATTTGGGATTCAGGAATAAAGCCAGCCTGAAGCATCTGCTCACGTTTACGCTCGGAGATCTTGTCTGAATCAGGAATATCTAGGGAGCTGTAAATAATATCCCCAGCCTCTTGGATAATTGCTGGGTCTACTTCGGCCATTGCGGTTAGGCGTTGTGCTGCTTCTGCACGACGAGACTTGAATGCCTGGTCTACGTTGATTTCTACGCTGTACTTACCTCTAGAGGTGTCGTTAAGCGTGACCATCTGACCAGATTGGTAATCAAATATCTCTTCATTAATGGTAATCACCTCATCGGTGCCATCGCTGTTAATGATCTGCAGTTGGCGCTTAGTGTCGTAGACCTTAGGGATTGCACTGATAACCAGCTCAGTAACTCGCTTAATCATGACTGAGGTGCAGTTAAGCCAGCGAACTGTTTTGGTGTCGCCTTTGCTTATTTGCTGCTTGATAGCCTCACCAGATTGATACATGGGGTTAGCACCCTGCATTGCTGGTGTGGTACCCGACTGCTCTAGCATGTCTTGGTTACTTGCTGCCGCTGTATTGGCTAGGTTTGGGTTAACTTGTGGCCCTGCCGTTTCGAAAGGAACCGTTCCAGCCTCTTGGTCTGGGTTGAAGAACTGCACAGGGTCAGCACTGGTATTCATGTTCTTGAGTTGTTTCTCATGACCTTTGGCTTGCTTCTTGGTCATCATCAACTTCTTGCGAGGTGCTAGTGCTCCCTCTTCAATCTCACGGCTGCGAGCGTAGTTATAAACACGCTGTGCATCCATCAGCTTGAAGACGATGCCCGAGTAGATGAGCTTGTTCTCTACCACATCAAAGTTGCCGTAGTCAGGCACCAGTGGGATACCTACGAATGGGAGCTCTTTCTCACCCTCTAGCCAATCACCACCATCAAAGAATCGTGAGTAAACCTTGTAAGACTTAACAGGTTTGCGACGTTCTTCGGTGATGCCTTCAGCTCTTAGCTCATCGGTAACCTTTTCAAAGTTCTCATCAACTTCATAGGTTGCCCCATTGCTCATCAATGCGATTTCTTTATCGAAAGGCTTTTTGTAGAGGTATTCTCCTACCGTTACATACTTGCGTTTATACCAGTACGTTGTGGATAGGACGTTATCCTCTACCGATTGCTTGGAACCTTCAGGCCATAGGCGTTCATACTCATCCGTTGGGATCACATGGAGCTGCCAGCCCTCATCAGCATCAGAGCCGTCCGGTTCTTCGTGAGGGCCAAGCCAAACTCTATCAACTGAGTTATTAACCTGAGTGATGAAGATGTCTTGTTCAAACCTGTCACCCTCTGCCCAGTCGGTTTTGACTCGCACAAAGTCGATACCACGGCGAATGATCCGACGAGTAGCGTTTTGGTAAATGCGTGGAGCTTTAGATAGGTTCTCAATGTAGCGAACAATACCAGCAATGGTTTTCGCTGTTTCTTTGTCAGCGCCATCACCAGCTGGGTCGATACGGGAGGCAAACTCCATATCTTCCACCTCACCCATAATGTCCTCGATGATGGGTGATACCTTATCGAATGTGTATCGAGGGCGACCTCCCATCTTCTGGACTACGTTCTGTTCCCACTGACCATCTTTGTCAAAGCAGAAGTGATCAGCGTCTCTTGCCTCTTGTCGTTTATCAGTTTCGGCTTCTTGCGACCTAAGCAATCGCTCCTTTACTGATTTATGATCTTCAAATCTGCTTACCATAGTGAATCAAACTCTATATCTTCTGCTTCAAACTGTTCGCCAACCTCACCAAGAGGAATAGCGAAGCGGCGCATCATGTAGCCGTAACGAACTGCATCGAGCACATCATCACGAACCTTCACAATCTTGCCTTTGTCGTCTCGGTGGTATTGATTGAACTCATCAAAGAAAGCTCGAACACCACGGAATACTTTGAACTTGCCCCGCTGGAGTCGTTCACGTATCTCATAGATACCCTGCTCTACCGAGTTACTGGTACCGTCCCAAGTTGCACGGTCAAACAGCATGTTGAACCCTGCATCTTCGTAGTGGTCTTTTTGCTGCTTGGAGTTGTCTCGACCCTTTTCATGCATCAAGCCATCATGTGGCCATGCGATAGGAACACCTTCCTGCCACGGCTTAACAGCGCCCCAAGCATCGTTTGCAGATACTCGTTCGCACTTCCAAGCGTGAGTTAGGTAGATGGTGTCTGTGTCTAGGTCGATAGCGAGGCGAATCTGGGCTTGTGGGTGATCCCAACCAAAGTCCATCCCCCCGATTACATGCCAGTGCTTTGGTATGTCGAAAGGCTCTACCGTGATGAAGTCTTCGCTCATATCGTAGATACGGCCATGACCAAGCATTGGGATGCCTTTGGTACGCATATCACGTTGATGCGGTGGGAATGACTCTAGGAGCTTTTCCTTAACCGACTCAGAAAGGTGTGGAGCATCGTCCCAGCCCTTCTGCATGAACTTCTGACCTTTGCCCGGGTTATCCATGAACTTGATAACCAAGTCGGTGCGGCCATTCTCTGGGGTAAAGGTCAAGATACCTCGACCACCTAACCCTTTATCACCTGTTGCGGTACGAGTAAGCACCTGAGGGTGAATGGCTTGGTCTCTTGGCTCCTCATCGATATGGAACCAATCAACGGAGTCACCCATCAGTGCATGTTGGCCTTGCGAGTAAGACCAGAACTGAACCGTGCTAACACCACCTGAAGCATGTTGAACTCGGACAGTTCGCATTGCACCAGGTGTGCCGGTCATCGACTCCCAAGAAAGGATCCTCTCCGGTGGAACTAAACCACCTTCAAAACCATCCTCTCCCTTGATGCCGAATATCTCCATCTGGAGAAGGTCACGGGTCTTTTCGCCTGAGTAACCCAAGCACCAGATTAACGGGGCATGTTCGAACTTGTGACCATCCCAGTCATCTGGGTAATCACCCAAGGCGTGAATCGCATCGATGTAAGTACCAGTGAAGGTCTTACCAATACGGTTAGCCGCACAGAGACATACCTCAGAGAACTCGGCGGTATTTGCAATAAACTCACGCTGCCAGCCATAGAGCATTTCGAATACTTTCTTGTATCGAAACTTCTTTGCTCGCCTCTCACGCTCCTCAAGCAGAACTAGCAGCTCTTGCTTTTCTTGTGGTGAAAGGCCATGCGGCAACGTCATTTATGCACCGTTTATTCAGTTGTTAGGGTAAAAACCCTCAATATTTTCCACTCAAACGCCAACCTATGCAGTTTTTGCGATTAGTTTTGCAATTTTGTCGTCTAGCACTTCATCCGGCATCGATGAGATCGAACCGCTGTGCTCGACTTGCTGCTTGGCTCCGTACTTCTTCGGGGCCATGCGCTCCATTACCCATTTGCGTGTATCGATGCGAAGTCTGGAGCGTTGAACGTACTCGCCGTTAATCTGGTAGCCAACACACTCGCCATCTTTGCCAGTGCGCTCCATGTAGTCGTTTGAAGCGTCATCAGCAATCTCGAACATCTCATCAAGTAAAAGTTCTTGCTGAACTTCTCGTGCCTGTGTGTACTGGGCACGAAATTCCTCGTTGCTTTGGAGCCAGCGAAGAACAGACATCTTGCTTGGGTAATATTTGCGGTCGCAGATTGATCGAAGTGATTCGCCCATCATTAGACGAATACAGATAGCTCGCCCCTTCCACACTGTGTAGCTACTTGGCCTTCCTCTCTTCTTCATATCAACCTGCCTTAAATAAGAAACCCGCCACTAGGACGGGTTGGTGTGTTTGGGTTACCGCTAGGCTGCGCCCTCATTAAGCAAGTTCCAACGAACCAGCGCCTTATCAGCAGCTACTGAAGCTGCAGAGGAGATGTCGTGGTTTACTTCTGGCAACGCTTCCTCGTAAGCGAGTTTGAAAACGTCATATTTGTTCTGAGTGTCAGCAACGAATGCATGAGCTATTCGATAAGCCTCAATGTCGTTATTGAGCAGCTGCAATAGTGTGAATCGTAGAGCGAAATCCATGGTTTGCCTCCTAAGTTAGTTTTGCTCGAACAAAGCAGTCTTTGGCTTCAAGCAACTTGCGAAGACCAGCGCTTTTCTCCGCACCATCAGGCAGTGCGTCCATGATCCTGGCTAGTTGGCCAAGTGGCTTGCTGACTTCTTGAAGATGTGGTGGTAGATGCTCATACTTGAAGAGCGCCATGATGCCGCTTTCGTTGTCATCAACATCAGCATAAGCTCGCTCAAACACATCCTTAGGTGACCATGAGATATAGCCTTTATGGTCTGGGTGGTTAGATTCGCCGCCGTCTAGGTACTCGACCAAATAACCCTGGTCTTCGCCGTTCTCGTCTTCTGGTAGTTTCCAGCCACGGTATTGGCTGTATGCCAGGCGATTCATTGGAATGGCCTGAATCTCTTTAATCCCGATGAACTTTTCCATTGGTGCTCCTATTGATGATTAGTTGATTAGCTTTATCGAGAGCCCTCGTTGGAAGGCTCTCTGTAAAGCGTTGCATCTCGAATCCTGTATTAACCACCTAGCCAGGTCTTGTCTGGTGGTAGTCAATGCAGTCGTTTAAGTCCTCGATGTAGAGCTGAAGGTTAGTGAATGACTTATCTGTGTAGTAAACACCACCACCTTCTACCTCGTACCACTCAAGAACTGGAGCAGTTGGCTTACACTCAATCGGATGAATCGCTTTGAAAGCCGTAGCTGTCATCGTCGCTGCCGATTGACACCCTGCCAGAGCTGCGGCCAAAGCGACGCTTGTGGGAAATATAAGGGTCACGCTTAATCTCATCCCGCTCTTGCTCCTGCTGTTCTAACTGCTGTTTGAGTTTGCGCTGTTCCAAATAGTTAATTAGCTTCAACACCAATTGACCGATAACAGGGACAGCTTTTAGCCACTTCATGGGCTACCTACGTTCTTAGAGTGCTTGTAGTTACCAGCGAGAAAGTCCCAAGCCACTACAGCCCACCAAGGCCACCGTCGCTTAAACCCCTCTGGTAACTGCGCATCGATGTGAGCAACCGCCGTTACTACTGCACCAAGTGCGCCTAATACCGTTAACACCCATGAGGGAGTGTCAGGCGGCGGGGCTGCACCAGTGGAAGCAATAGCCACAGAAGCAAACAAGACTGCTGATAGTGCCGTCATAGCTGCAAAGAACTGCGTTAGTAATTTCATTGTGTCCCTCCAATAAAAAAGGCGACCGATTGGCCGCCTGTTAAGTAAATAGTTCCTTGGGGAAGTGTTCGACGAACTCGGATACTGTTCCCTTCCCTAATGGTGTGTTGTAGTGCGTTTTCCAGTAATGTCCCAACGCCGCAATATCGCCTGCCTTTGGTAGTGGCTCTCGCTTGCGTCGATAGTGAATGCGACACATAGCCACCATGTAGGCCAAGTTGGTTACTAACTCCAAGTGAGATGGTGAGCGTTGACCACCAAAGCTGCGCATGTTTACCACGCTACCCAGTTCGGAGACTTTCTCTGCCAGTACTGGCTTGTAGTTGAGGTAGTGAAGCCAAATGTCATCATGCGTTGACGGCTCCATCTGAGCCAAACCAAGTGCGGGGCCACTACCAAGCTGCTTGATGTACTTACCACGGCTCTCTTGGGCAATGGTTCCCATCACCAGCTGCTCCGCTGATGCGCTATGCATACCCAATTTCTTCAAAGTAGGTCGCACGACCTCTTCTAGTAACTGCTTAAGATCCATCTTTCTTCCCTGTTGGCCGCTTTAATGCCGCCCTTGCTGATAGTACCGCTACACCAATACCCACAATCGTTAGTAAGTCACCCGCATAAAGTGCGTACTCACCAAAATCAATCAGCACAGCTCGCATGATCGATGGTGGGTTGGTTGTCATCTGGTGTGCTACTGCTGCTGAGCTTACGCCCGACACCATAGCTGTTGCTGTCGCAGTGTTAGACATAAGAACCCCAAAAACGAAAAAGCCCCTCAATGTGAGGGGCTGTATTAGATACAAAAAAGGCCCAGTCCGAAAACTGAGCCTATATAATTCTGTGTTGGATTCACTAAACCCCAACGTGACATAAATTATGCACTTTTCGGCCGACCAAATCAACACTAAATCTGTGGATAACTTTAATTAAATCAATATCTTCATCACACTTTTAAGCTGCATCACATAATCCGAGCAAATATCCCCCACATGCAGCAGCTGCAACCTCAATTTGAGACTTGAGAACAGTAACACTAGGTGGCTTTTTACCCTCTCCTCCCATTGCTTTGCATTTGGTATAGACACCCATCCAATCCGCATGGATGGTTTTCGCAGATTTCCCTCTCACAAAATGCTGATACAACAAGAATGGGTAATTCTCGTTTAGCGTCTTGGTTCTGGCTACTGCCTTATCAACAAGGAATGCTTCCTCGATCTGGTCACTGGTAAGGTTAGCCTCTTGGTCATAGTCAGCAAGTGGGCAATGGTATCCTGTTCCGGTGGCATTGCTTGCCCACTTTCCCCAATTCCTTAGCATCTTGTGTAGTTCGGGTTCTTCCATCACGCCACCTCCTTGTATCTCTGTTCCAGCTCCTTGCACATAGCCTTAAACTTCGCAATCTCTGCCTTGATGGAGTCAATGGTTGGATATTGCTCCTTTAGGCTTGGATGCTTGCCGTTAAGCCAGTCAACCTTGTCCTGTCCGTACTTGGCTATCAAGAACTCTTGATACTCCAAGCGCATTCCAGAGCCATGCAGGTTACATTTAACCGAGCATTGTTTGTGGATGTTCATCAACTCAAAGCGAGTCTCTGGTGATGCGCCACGAGTTCGAAAATGCCCGGCATCGTACTTGATGTTTGGGTTTGTGGTACCGCAGGTGCAGCACGGTTCATTTCGGTCACGTAGGCGAACGTATTTGTTTACCCACTTTTGGAGGTCATCGAGCCACTGAGTGCGAGTTTTGAGAGCCTGTTTGCGCTCTTTCAGGTTGCGGCGTTTTTCCCGCTCAACCTTGACCTGTTCACGCTTATTACGCTTTTCGACCTTGGCCTTGCCAAATTCACGAGCACACTTAATCGAGCACACTTGTTGAGTTGATCGGTAGGTTCGCTCGAAAGGCTTGCCGCACTGTTTACAGATTGGTTGTTTCGCCATGCTTACACCTCACTCATACCAGGGGCTGAATTAGCTAGATTACTGACACTGTGCATTCATCAACTCCCTGTATTCACATTCAGCCGGAATTTCTATTCGACAACCAATCGACTCAGACCACTCTAGAATCGCCGTGGTGAAGTGAAACGCCTCACCCCTGTCTAGGTTCGAAGTTTTACGTAAAACACTTCTAACGAGCTTCTGACCCGTCTCTACGTCGATGTATTGTTTCTCATGCCACCCTAAGAATTTATTCTTGAGGTTCTCTTTGACGAATGCGGGTGTCCATTCCTCTCGACCTCGACTGATTAGAAACTTACTAATCTTCTCGTAAATCACATGCTGGAAAGCGTTCTGTGACAAGCTGCGCCTCCCGTACTGGGTAAGCTTGGTTTTAATCGGCTTGTTGCTGCTCTCAAAGTGATCGTGGATGTACGATACAATTTGAGTCAGCTCTTCCGTGTTGCGGATTAAGAACTCTTGAGCCATTACAAACACCCCTCTCTCATGCACTCACCACTAAGCGTTTTTCACTATCCACGGCGATGATCGCCAGCTTGATTCCCATAAAGCTCGGCTCATTGCCAGCAAACTCCACACACTGTGCAACAGCTCGGTAGAAGTTTTTCTCAGGCTCTAAAGGCAAAGGCTTTCTCACTGCCATGCATATACTGTTTGAATACCACTGAACTTGACTCATACAGCCTCCTGCTTACCGAACCGCACCATTGCGTTGAATCCATCCATGGTTATGCTCCCTGCCTTGCTCGCTCCGCAATACGTTGAAATACGCTTCCGGTGCGAAAATTCTCTGGTTTATCTAGACCTAGCTCGTTTGCTCGTTGCCTTGCTAGGTCGTTGGTGTTGATGGCTGATGCCTTGGGTAACGCTTTACCTCGAAGCTCCTCAGGCAAGACAAGCTCACCTCGTTGCTCTCTGGCAATCGCCTCGGTTAGCAGGGACTTAAACTCTCTCCGAGCCTTTTCGTCTCGCATCTGGCGCAGGTTGAAACCCATCTCGCCAGAGACATATCGCTCTGCCCTGCCCTCTGGTTGCTTTCGAACCATTCGCCAGTACGCAGCATCAAAATCAAAATATCTCCCCTCCAAAATCTCCACGAACTGGCCCAGCGTTGGCGGGAAGTCTTTGTAAACCCGCTGGGCTTTGTGAATGGCCTTGGTCAACTGCTCTGGCGAGTACTTCAAAATCTCCCTCGACCATGAAGCCGGTAGAGTTTGATGAACCCACGAACTTCCGTAAGCGCCCAACATGTTCCGCTGAAACGCCAGCTCGTAAGCAAGCTTGCTCTCCATGCTCTCGCAGTGTTGCGAGGATTGCTTTGTCGTCTCGGCTGAGTTTTGACTCTTCGATTGCAAGGCTTGATGTTGACTGGGAATTAACTTGTCGATTTTCTGCATGGCTAAACGCTCCGTTGTTCTGCATAGCGTTGATAAACCAGTCGTAACGGAACGCTTTCCACGCTCTGTCCGCCCATAGGTCTAGAATTTGGTCGTTGGTGTATCCCGCTTGACGGGTTTGATCGAACTGCTTGCCGTGACTAGCAATCACACGCTGAGTGATCGGAGCCTTGGCGTTGTTGCGAAGCTGCTTGAACTCTTCGACTTGCTCATCAGTGAATCCAAGTGGCGTGAAGTCCAAACCATTTTTTTTGGTACTTTTTTTATTAAGATCTTTATTTACTTTAAGATCAGTATTTACTTGTGTCGGCTTAGCCGTATTAGGCTTAGCCTGATTAGGCTTAGCCGAATTAGGCTTTTTATCCTGCTCAATTTCCTGCACCGGCTCGTCAAAAACGTAGTAATCCATTTCTCCCGAGGATTGCTTCTGAGTAACCACAAAACCAGAGCTCTTTAGCTCCTTTAGAATGTTGTAAACACCCTCTCGGCCCGTTGGTTTGGCTGAGCCTTTGGTAACGTTCTGAAGCTCCGCTACACTCACTTGCCAGTTGTCTGGCTTTGACAGCAAATAACCAAGCATTCCCATCGCTTGAAATGACAGTTGGTTGCGCTGAAAAACAACATTGCTGATGGTGGTAAAATGCGACTCGCGCTTCTTGCGAATTATTGCCATGAGTCGCCCCTGGCACTTGCAATGTGATCTAAATGCTTCATAATTAACCTGTTTGTTGCATAACCCGCCAACGAGCGGTCACTCAGGCGGGTTATTTGCTTATTGTTCCGATGGTTCTAATACAGGGGCTGAATTAGTCACCTCCCCCGCCGCACAATCACGAGCTATCACACGTGCCAATGCCTGAAAACGAGGGCAACTGCTGTCACCCACATCTAATTTTTCAAGCACCTCTCCAGCCTCACACGCTTGCTTCTCTGTCAATTTCATCGATTAGTCCCTCTGTTCCTTTGTCAATCAGATACATCGCAATCACTGCTACGGGTATCCCAGTTTCTTTAGATAACCCTTTCAATTGGTCGATAGTTTGTTTGTAAGGTCGAACCTTGATGTGTTCTTCCCTAACAAGCTCATCCGGTAGTCCTGCTTTACCTACTCGTGATCGCTCCTTTATCAATGTTGAATAATCCCGTAATTCCATATCCGCCTCGTCAAAGATTTTTTATATGGGCCCTTCCTACTGCTAAAGGGCTTTGTTTATGCTGCGTTCTTCTCCTGCTCGAGCCTATTGCTAAGCAGAGGTGCGCAGTCAAAGTCGTATTCTTTTGGTTCGTACTGCACACCAAGGTATTTGTCTGCCTGCAACGCTCTAAGCTCTGGTAACCCAAGTTTTTTCCAGCGATGAACTGAAACGGGTGTGACTCCAAATGCTCTTGCCATTTCTGACTGAGAGTTAAAGCAACGTAATACTCTGGAGAATGCAGCTTTACTAAAACGTTCCATTCAAACCTCCAATTAACTCTTTGGAATATACTTAAAAGTAATAACAATGACAAGACAACAACCGCTAACGAAACAAAAATTAATTAAAATTGCTGGTTCAATTGGACAATAAGTAACTAACTATGGGTATAGGTGAGCGAGTAAACGAGCGAATGCATGTTGTTGGGATTAGCCAGGCGCAGTTGGCCAGAGAAGCCGGAGTGACCTCGGTGACCATGATGCGAATCAGAAATGGCGAAGCAACAAACGTCAGAGCCACAACAGCGATCAAGCTTGCTAAGTCATTAAAGTGCTCGATCAACTGGTTGATTCTCGGAAGAGGCCCAGTTGAAGACGATGCGCCAACTGAACACATAAGTTCCGCAACAGTAATCATTCCAGATCAGAGTGAGCCATCAGGGTTTAAGGCAACTGTGCCAATTGGCTCTCCAGTAGACGGTGAGAACTTAATTGCTCTACATATCTCTGATGACATGATCTCATTACCAAATCAGTGCCTTGTGTTTGTTGAGCAAGGAGTATTGCCAGCTTCAGGCGAGTTCGCCCTGGTAAGAGACCAGCAAAACACATTACTGGTTAGGCGGTACCGAAACATGGGCGCTGCTATCATGCTGGAAGCAACTGCAAGTGGCATTCCAGAGCAATTCCGCTACACAGAGCTTAATGAAGACATGAGCGTAATTGGCAGAGTGGCCGCCTACAGCGCAAAACCTTAAATAACTAAGCGCATCCTAACCAATTCTATAGCCCCATCACTGGGGCTTTTTTACGTCTGAAGAAAATTTATTACTTAAAAGTTATTAATTAAAGCTTGATCTGAATTTTACTTTTAGTTAAATTCTAAAACGTAAACACAAGGCAGCACTTAACCGATGCTGTATTTGAATAATGAGGGACACATGCTCCAAGGTTTGGAAAGCACTCTAAGGCTAGAACTGGTTATCTCGCTATCAAGCATTCGAAGTGATGGTCAGAAGATGGCTCTACACAAGCATTTTGTAGATGGTTTGAACTTCTCAGCAAGTGCGGCGATAGCAGAGATTACGGAATCGAACTTCCAGCGAGCGATCGACAGAGTTCAGGAAATTGATACGACAATCGAAGCCATAAAAGAACACGACTGGGCTCGGTTTAAATCAGAAAAGTGATAAGTGAGTTTAATCAAATGGACGCAGAAGCTTTTATCAAAAATGAAATTTTCAAATATCTAGTTGGGGGGGGGTGCAGCAAGAACGCAGCACATAAAGCGTCACTTGAAGGGGTGAAGTTCTTTAATCAAGGCAACCACAAAGATCCCTATTTTGACTCTTTGTGCCATGCAGGCGTTAAGTTCGCTCAGGTTTATGACCCCAGTTACAAGTTTAAGAAGCCAAAAACGGCTACTAGCAAGCCGTTTGTTAACTCAAAGCCTCGTTCTCGCAAGCATAAATCACAGACAAGTTTGATTTAGCTACAGAACGAAAAAGCCCCTCAAAGTGAGGGGCTCTCATACCAAGACATTCAACTTTGACGAGACGAAATCTTGGGATTTTTTAACAACTCGGGTGACCGCCCGACTTGATAAGCAATAAGGATAGTAACAATGGCACAGTTCAAAATCAACGATAGCCAAGAGAAAGCCTTTGATATGTTTCTCGCTAAAGGCCGTTTCCGCATCCAACGAGGCCAAGAGTTTTGCGGCCTATCTTACTCAGACTTTGTAGAGTTCATCGTCAATGAAGCCCCAGATAGATTCCTTAATGGAATTATCCGTAGTGTTTACACCTTTAAGAGTGAGTGCCCCGCACCATTACTTGGCGCACAGTCTGAAGAGTTAAAAACTCTATTCGATAAGTTCATGGAAGCCAATGTTCCGAAGTTTCAGGCGGCTTACTTCCAAGGGCTTCAAGCCCACCAAAATGAACAATCCTTACTGGCGGCGGGTTACTAACCATGAGTAATTTGAAAAACATCGAGAAAGACCTTCAGCGCCCTTTTGATGAGCAAGATATCCAATGGCGAGTTCAGCAAGCTGGGGTATCGAAAGGTGACAAGCCATATGTAATGGCGATTCCATACATCAGCAACCGAGCGATTCAAAAGCGTCTTGATGAAGTGTTTGGTGCGTTCGGTTGGGAAAATGCCTACAAACCAACACCAGACGGTAAAGGCTACTTGTGTGGAATCACCATCCACCTTGACGGCAAGTCAGTAACCAAATGGGACGGTGCTGAGTACACGAATATCGAACCACTAAAAGGCGCTCTATCTGACTCAATGAAGCGATGCGCTGTTCAGCTAGGTATCGGCCGTTATCTGTATCAACTGGATGTTTGCTTTGCTGATTGTCTGTTTGTTGAGAACCGCCGTGATGCCGTCAATGTGCATACACATTACCCAAATAAGCAAAACAGGAGCATTAAGCAACTTATAGGATGGTCTAACCCACGCTTGCCAGTATGGGCTCTGCCATTCGAGGATTACTCAGAGTTTATCGACAAGATTAATATCGCAGAAGATATCGAGCAGTTACGAGATGCATTTACTGAGGCTTATCGAGCGTCTGAGTCTTCGCAATCTGATGACTTGCTTGACCAGGCCACCAAGGCTAAGGACAAGCGCAAGAAAGAAATCTTGGCATCTATCAACGAGATCAACGCTAAGAAGTTCAAGGAGGTCGAGAGTTGGTTGCTCAAAGAGGTATTGATGTTTAACCAACTTCCAACGAAGTCAACGGTTGAGAACTACCGAAATACTCTAGGTGAGAACTTGAAAACTAGAACAAACGGACAGCCTTTTGACAGCGAGCCGCTACTCAACACGCTTACCCAGAAGTGCCAAGAGCGCTTAAACCAACTACAGATGAATGGATAACACTATGTCAAATACAGCAATTACTACTTTCGACCAAGCAACAGCTTTGACTGGCAAGAAAGCGATCGATTTTTTCTCTGTTAAAGAGAACGTTCTTCCGCTGATTGCTCAAGTTAAGGAGGAAGCACTTAGCCTCGTACCAAACGTTAGCACCAAGAAAGGCCGTGATGAGATTGGTTCTACTGCCCTCAAGGTCTCAAAATCTCGTACTGCGCTAACTGAAGCTATTGACAAGTCCGTAGCAGACATGAAGTCCAAGGTGCAATGCGCTAATGAGGTTAAGAAGTTTGTAGCCTCTGAGCTAAATAGTGTTCGTGAAGAGGTTCTAAAACCACGCAATGAGTGGAAGGCAGAGCAAGATCGCATTGAGGCTGAGCGTGTTGCGAGCATTAAGGGTCGCATCACCAACATTGAAAGCCTTGGCCAGTTTAATGCTAGTGATAGCAAAGAAGACCTCGCTTCCAAGATTGATGCACTAGAAGCAATGGATGTCAGCGAAGGCTTTGAAGAGTTCACTGCCGACGCAGCTAGTGCTATTTCATCTGCAGTTAAGGTTCTAAATGATCGCATTCTTAAGATCATTGAAGAGGAAAAGGCCAGAGAGCAAGACCGACTACTTGAAGCTGAACGCCAGAAAAGCCGTATTCAAGAGCGCCTGAATAACCTTGCTCAGATTCCGCTTGGTTTGATGGGTAAGCACTCAAGCGAGATTCAACGCAAGATTGATTCACTGAAAGGCTTTGATGTGCCGGTGGATGAGTTTGGTGAGCGTACTGAGGAAGCCAAGGCATCCCTGGCTAACGTTTTAGTGCAGCTAGAGATGATGCTTGGCCAAGCCAAGCAACTTGAAACCATCCAAGCTCAACAAACAGAAGCGACCACGCAAGTTTCCGAGATTGAGACCAAACAACCTGCGGCAAACTGCGAAGTAAAAACATTTGAAGTTCGTGCTGAATGGAGTGGGTATAGCCGTGGACGTACGACTTACAAGGTTGTAGCGAGCGATCCTCAAGAAGCTCTGGAGCTAGCGCCGGAAACTGGCGAGGTTATTGAATCTGTTACTACTAGAGATGATAGAGAGGTAGACCGCAGTTCTATGTATGTTGAGAGTGTAAATGAGGCAGCGGCATGACATTACAAGAACAACTTGCAGAGGCCCAACAAGCACAATCTGAGCTTCTATCCATTGGGTACCTATCTTCAGTAAGTATAACTGATGGCTGTGGTGTTATAGATGACTTCATAACTATGTACATCAATGTTGGCGACGGGAAGCAAGAACAGTATTTCGTTGGTTCCAAGACCAATGACCCTACTGAGCGTATTGCTCAACTTAAAGCGGAACACCAAGGGGTGGCAGCATGAACCTAAAGACCAGAGCTAGGTCACTAAAGAAAACCAAAGCAAACACCAAGTGGATGATTGTTCAGTTAATGAAGATTTCATCAATTGACTTTGATGTTGATCATGCGTGCGGCAAGCTAAGTCAATATGGCTTCAGCGTTCGTGAAGGCGACATCTTCAGGTACATGAAAGAGCTTAGCAGCGAAGGCGTTTTGATTTTCAACGGTTGGAAGCCTATCAAAGTTGATAGCACGACCGTTGGCTACATAGCTGTGTTTGGGTTGTTAAAGCATAAACTTAAGCACTGGTTGGAACATCAAGGAGTGGCGGCTTAGTCCGCCCCTCAATAAGAGAGAAAATCAAATGGCCTCTAGAGGAATCAACAAAGTTATCCTGGTTGGCAACCTAGGAAATGACCCTGAAATTCGCTACATGCCAAACGGTGGTGCCGTGGCGAATATCACTATTGCTACGTCGGAAAGTTGGCGTGATAAAGCAACTGGTGAGCAACGTGAAAAAACAGAATGGCACCGTGTTGCGCTATTTGGCAAGCTGGCAGAAGTGGCTGGTGAGTACCTGCGCAAAGGCTCTCAAGTTTACATTGAAGGCCAGCTTCAAACACGCAAATGGCAAGACCAATCTGGACAAGACCGCTACACAACCGAAGTTGTAGTTCAAGGCTTTAACGGTGTGATGCAGATGCTCGGAAATCGCCAAAGCCAAAGTGCACCGCCTCAAGGCCAATCACATCAGCAGCAAGGCGGTTGGGGGCAACCACAGCAACCACGTCAGCCACAGCAAAGCCGATTACAACAAAACCATCAGCCGCAATATAACGAGCCTCCGATGGATTTTGATGATGACATTCCGTTCTGACGATTGGGGTTAAACATGACAGCACAAGAAGCAGCTGAGCAAACTAAAAAAGAGTTTGACGACATGGTCGCTGAAACAATCCTAAGTGGCTACGTAGTTAACGAAGTCGATCTAGGTGAAATTGAAATTAACGGCAAGAAGATGCGGGTTTATATCGGCATTTGCCAGGACTGAAGGGTTCAAGATGAGAAAAGGGTTCGCAGAACAGGTAGCTAACTCTGAGCAAGATAATCAGATCAAAGAGTTGGCTAAAAAGCTACAGCAGCGAGACAAGCGCCGCTCGTATTCTAAGTGCCTTGAGTTTGCCAGAAAGAAAATCCTTTCTGGCGGCATGGGTGGCTTAAGTAACTAAATTAATACAGGGCCTTCCTAAGCAAACGAGAATTGACCAAGATAGGCAGAGACATTAACACAAGGCCAGTTATGTTCCCTCTCTGCTTGTCTTCTCACTGCGCAACTGAGAATAGACGAGACGAAAATGGAACAAATAGCACTGCCAGCAAATAAGTGGGTTGGGGACAACGTAATCGAGGCAACCTTTGGGTTAAGCGAAGACAACCTGAAAAACTATCGTAGTAAGATTTGGGAGCAAGGTAAGCACTTTAGAAAAATAGGTACATCTGGGCAGGCGTCAGCCGGTAAAGCTAAGATTGTGTACAACCTCCCTGAAATTAACCGTTGGATCGAAACGTACCCACAACACCACTAGAGACACCAATGACCAAGAAGAAATTACCTACTGGGGTAGAGATTCACGCTGGATTGGTTCGAATATGGTTCATGTATCGCGGCATTCGTTGCCGCGAATCTTTAAGCGTTCAACCAACCGCCAAGAATCTAAAACTGGCTGGTGAACGTCGCACTTCTATTACCCACGCAATTCGAACCGGATCATTTGAATATAGAGAATGGTTCCCTGAGTCTAAGAACGCTGACAGGTTTAGCGGTACCAGCACCAAAGACATGACGCTCGACGAGCTTTGTGAAAAGTGGCTAACCGTCAAGCAAGTTGAAGTTACACCCGCAACGATGAAGAACTATGTACAGCGACTTTTGCAAATGCGTCTTCATATTCCAGGCAATACTCTACTATCTAATATTAACCAAGCTAGCTTGCTAGATCTTAGGAATGCGTTTTTGGTTACCACATCAGCTGGTACCGCAAACACTTACATGCGAACTATTAAGGGCCTGATCCAATACGCCATCAACAATGAGTTTATGGAGCAGAGAGTTTTAACCGGCATTAAGGAACTAAAGCAAGATAAGAATAAGCCAACCCCGTTAACTCGTGATGAATTCTCTAGGCTGGTTGATGCTTGCAGAAACGAACAAGATCGCAATCTTTGGACCGTGGCCGTTTACACAGGTCTACGACATGGCGAGCTTGTCGCTTTAGCTTGGGAAGATATCGATTTAGTGACAGGAACGATAACGGTACAACGTAACTTAACGCTGGAAGGCGAGTTTAAGCTACCGAAGACAAAGTCAGGCGAACGTGTAATTACCTTGCTCGATCCAGCCATTGATGCACTTAAGCAACAGAAATTGCTCACGTTTATGCGCCCACATATTTTTATTAACGTAGCACAGCGTGAACATGGTAAAATGCTGCCCCTTAAAATTCGCCCAGTGTTTTCACCTCAGGTGACAGCTACTAGAAAGGACGTAGGCGACTATTATTTTCATACGTCGATAAACGACAAGTGGCATGGAGCTATAAAGCGATCTGGTATTGCCTCTCGTAAACCATACCAGACAAGACACACTTATGCGTGTTGGATGTTATCCGGTGGAGCGAATCCAACATTCATTGCTGGGCAGATGGGACACAGTTCTGCGAAAGAGATTTACAACACTTATGGCGACTGGGTAGATGAACACACCCAAGACCAAATTGCCATGTTGAATCAAAAATATGGCAAAAGTGTCACTCAAATGCCCCACAAGAACAGTAAGAGTTATTAAGTGCATGATTGAAAACAAAATTTTCGAGTATCCTAAATACTGGGCAGAGTGCTATGGAACTGCACCTTTCCTGCCAACCAGTCGTAAAGAAATGGATGCCCTTGGCTGGGATAGCTGTGACATCATCATCGTAACCGGTGATGCTTACGTCGATCACCCAAGTTTTGGTATGGCGATCATAGGTCGCCTTCTTGAAGCGCAAGGCTTTCGTGTTGGTATCATTGCGCAGCCAGCTTGGGGGGATAAAACCGATTTTACTAAACTAGGCAAGCCTAACCTATTCTTTGGTATCACTGCTGGCAACATGGACTCGATGATCAACCGTTATACGGCGGATCGTAAACTTCGTCATGACGATGCCTACACACCAAATAACGAAGGTGGCAAGCGCCCAGACCGTGCAACCTTAGTCTATTCCCAGCGCTGCCGCGAAGCGTATAAAGATGTGCCAATTGTACTTGGTGGCATTGAAGCTAGCCTACGCCGTGTTGCTCACTACGATTACTGGTCAGACAAAGTTCGTCGCTCTGTTCTTTTCGATGCGAAGGCGGATATCCTGCTATTTGGTAACGCCGAGCGAGCACTGATTGAAGTGGCACATCGTCTAGCCAATGGTGAAGATATCGCCGAACTAAAACAGATTCGTGGTACCGCACTCAATCTTGCAGCAGAGCCTGAAGGCTACAAAATCATCGACTCATCTCGAATTGAGAAGCCGAGTAAAGCAGCATTTGTCCCAACCAACCCATATGCAGTTGAAAGCGAATGTGCTACCAAGCAAGATGATAATGCACAAGAAGCAAAGCCTATTCAGGTGCGACCTTCACGTCATGATGCCAATACCACCGCAATTCGATTGCCTGCGTATGACAAGTTAAACAATGACCGTGTGTTATACGCTCATGCGAGTCGTATCATGCACCTTGAGACCAACCCGTACTCAGGTCGTGCGCTAATTCAGCGTCACGGTAACCGTGAATTATGGATAAACCAAGCACCAATCCCTCTAACCACAGAAGAAATGGATTACGTCTTCGGTCTCTACTATGCGCGTGTGCCTCACCCAAGCTACGGCAAAGCAAAAATTCCTGCCTACGACATGATCAAGACTTCGGTGAATATCATGCGTGGCTGTTTTGGTGGTTGTACTTTCTGTTCGATTACCGAGCACGAAGGTCGAATCATTCAAAACCGCTCTCAAGAATCTATCTTGAATGAGCTTGAAGACATTCGTGACAAAGTGCCGGGCTTTACGGGCACCATTTCAGACCTTGGTGGCCCAAGTGCCAATATGTACCGCCTTGGCTGCTCAGATCCAAAAGCAGAGGCCAACTGTCGTCGCCCATCTTGTGTATTCCCTGGCATTTGTAACAAGCTAGACACTGACCACCAGCACGTGATCGACCTTTACCGCGCCGCACGTAAAGTGAAAGGTGTGAAGAAAGTCATGATTGCCTCTGGTGTTCGCTATGACCTTGCGGTTCGTTCACCTGAGTATGTCAAAGAGCTCGTAACACACCACGTCGGTGGCTACCTGAAAGTGGCGCCAGAGCACACTGAGAAACGTCCTTTGGATCTCATGCTTAAACCGGGCATGGGCACATATGATCAGTTCAAAGAGATGTTTGAGAAATATAGCCGTGAAGCAGGCAAGAAACAGTACCTGATCCCTTACTTCATCTCAGCACATCCAGGCTGTGAAGACGAAGACATGCTTAACCTAGCTCTATGGTTAAAAACCAACAACCTGGAGTGTGACCAAGTACAAAACTTCTACCCGTCGCCGATGTGTAATGCGACCTCAATGTACTATTCAGAGACCAACCCGCTTAAGCGCGTGAAATACAAGCAGCGTGAGGAAGTCACAGTACCTAAAGGTGATCGTCAACGTCGCTTGCACAAAGCACTACTGCGTTATCACGATCCTGCCAACTGGCCTTTGCTTCGTGAAGCCTTGACTAACATGGGTAAGAAGCACCTGATTGGAGACAAGCCAAACTGCCTTATCCCAGCAGAAGACAAAGACACACTTACACCAGCGCAGCGTCGTAAGTCCGGTCGTCATGGTGCAAACCGTTTTGCGACTAAGCACACCAAAGGGCAACCAGATATTCGCAATGGTCAGCGTGACGGTCAAAGAGATGGCCAACGAGGTAAGCCCTCTGGCTCACGTCCGAATAGCAATGGTGGAAACAACTCAGGAAACCGAGGCAAGTCAAACACCACTGGTAACTCGGGTCATAACAAAGGCAAAGCGCAAGGTAACCAAGCCAATGGTCGTGGTAAACCGCAAGGTAGCGGCAACCGTAATAAGCAGAAAGCTCGCCAGCGTTAAGCTATAAAAAATGGCTCACTGAACACAGTGAGCCATTTTTTTATTCAATCGATATAGCGCTTAATCACTCTTCTTGTCAGCAAATACCCATTTAGAGCTCAAGAAGTAGTTACTAAACATACCCACCAATATACCTGCAACGAGTGCGATGTAAGGCATTAAGCCTTGCTCTCCAAAACCGATGATTATCAGCTTAAACACCAGTAGGTTTGGCAGTGCTGACATACAAGCGGCCATGAGTGACTTGCGCCATTGCGTTCTTTTGCTCTCTTTTTCTCTGTCAGAGAAGGTGAGAGTTCGGTTGCCGAACCAAGTTGCGGTAGCTGCGCATATAAATGCGATGACACGAGCAACAAAGGTCTCTAGCTCTACCCATTCTAAAAAGAACGAAAACACTGCTAAGTCGACGAGGAAACCTACCCCGCCGACGAAAGCAAATTTGACCAACCTATGTTGCAATAGATTTTGGATCAAAGGTTGATTGAGCATTACTTACAGCGAACCAGCTGGCGACGCTCAGTACCGTTTTCTAACGTACACGCTTCTTGCAGGTTGTGCGCTGGTAGGAATCTTTCGATTTCATGCGGTCGACCAGCTAGGTAATAGCCGTTTTCGTGGCCGCGTAAGTCCTCTGGGTCTTTGTAACGAACCGCATTACCTTCCGAGTAGTATTGACCAGAGAATGGGCGGCTACCCACGTAGTAAACTGGAACGCCCACTTCGTAGTCCGCAAATACCGCTTTGTCACTACGCTCTTCACCAGACTTCACACCGATAAAGATCACAGCAAAAATAAGTAGTGCTGGCACAATCAACGCCACCTTGGTAAACCACTTCTCATCACCACGGATCAAACAAGCCATCAGCAAACCTACCGCAGGTGTTCCTGGCAGTACGTATGCCGGAAGGATGTTGCCTGCGAAGGTAAACAGGATCATTGGAGAAATCATCCAACAAACCAGGAAGCTAAGTAGCCCAGGGTTTGCTGCGTTAAATTCTTTGATTTGTGTGCGACGCGTCCAAGACATCAAAATAAGAGAAATCGACCAAGGTGCTGCCGCTTGAATCCAGAACCACCAGATGATGCCGCGTGGCTCATCGTGTGCGTTACCGTACAGGTCACCATCCCAACCCGGCACAGTAAAGCGCAAATAGTGCTCACCGATGATGAAGTAGTCCAAGAAACCCGGAGTAGCACGCTCTGCCATGATGTACCAAGGCACAGCAACGATCGACATCAGTGCTAGACCTTTGATCAACGGGAAGCGCTGCCACAATTCACGAAATGCACCAATAAGGCCGTGTTGAATCACTAAGAATGGGAACGCCGCTAGGCCAAAGATTACAATAGTTACTGGGCCTTTGGATAAAAGCGCAAAGCCAAGAGCGATAAAGCCGATGTAACCCCATTTCTGGTCACCTTGCCAGCACAGGTAGAAACCTACCAATGCAAACGCTAGTGATACTGTCATCGCCATATCCGTCATCACTGCGCCCGCAGAGATAGAGAATACTGCAGTGGTTGCAATCACAACACTTGAAACCAACGGATTAATGCCAACTCGTTTAGCGAAGTACGCACAAATACCAATCGTTACTACACCAATTAGCCAGTGCGGCATTCGAACGGCAAACTCAGAAAGCCCCATCAGTTGAATACCCGCCGCACTTAGCCAAGTAAACATTGGTGGTTTGCCCCAGAATGGAACATCGTAGTCTGTCATCGGGGTAAGCCAGTTACCTGTCTCCCACATAATACGAGCCATTTCACCGTAGCGAGCCTCGGTAGTATCCATCAGTGGATACAGACCAAGCGTGATCAGTCGCAGCAAAATTGCAATCGCAAATAAGCCCCAAAGATGCTTCGAAGTTAACTTCACTTCTTTTCCCCTAAAAGTTTCATGTGTCTTGTTGATGGCAACACGCCTATGCATGTCCTTCTATGCAGACTACCTATGACTCCTATTTCATCAATAAGTGCCATTTAAGTATCAACAAGGATAATTGAACTGAGCATTATACCAGTACGACTAATTATGTGATCTTGTATAGCGACGGACAGATTTTCTTTAGCAAGGCAGAAATCTTATGCCTAGCAGGGACTAGGGATACGATTTCTAACGCAGATAAAGGAAATATGGACTAGCTAGACTGATCAGATAATTAGTTGGACTGGTATTATATTGCGACGAGATAAATAATCGATACTTTAGATAGGATTTTTAACGAATTTCTTAGTCTTTCCAGTCAACAAGGCGAGCGCTAGCCAACCCTGTTGACCAAGGCGTGTGCACTACTTGTTCACGTAAGCCAAAAATTCATCGAATTTTAGCGGTTTGCTAAAATAGTAGCCTTGGATGTATTGGGTACCTTTACTGCGCGCATAGGCAAGTTGCTCGGCATCCTCTACCCCTTCCGCCACCACAGGTTTGCCTAAGTTTTGCGCCAGCGACACCACTGAGTTAAACACGGTTTGCAACTTGTCATCCTTGGCTACATCCGTCACAAAAGCTCGATCAATTTTGATTTCATCAAAACTTAATCGACACAAGTAACTTAAAGATGAAAAGCCAGTCCCAAAGTCATCAATTGAGATCCGAAAACCGTGCGATTGAAGTGACTTAAGCACGTCATTGACGTAGTTGAAATTATCGATCAGCGCTGACTCCGTGAGCTCCAACTTAATGTTGGCAGGGTCAAGGCCTGCGTGGGTAACTGCGGCTGCCAATTTAGTAACAAAATCGACATCGAGAATTTCCACCACACTGATGTTTATGGCAAAGCGCATCTTGTTTACGTCAAGGTTGAGCCCCTTGAGTTTGGTCACCAATTCCCCCAATCGAGTAATACTCAGCTGAGTCAGCTCGCTAATTTCACCCAGCTTCTCCGCAATAGGAATAAACTCAACAGGAGAGACAAACTTGCCATCTAACTCCCAGCGCATTAAGCACTCTGCCCCAACCACGGCCTCAGTCTCACTGTCGTGCAGCGGCTGAAAAACCACATAAAACTGATCCGCCACCGTGTTGTAAGCCAGAGCGGAACGCATCGCAGTTTCTAAGTTGTTTTGGTGCTCTATATGGCGTGCAAAGTCCTCTTGAAATTCCACCAAGCGACCATGACTGTTGTTAGAGTCTAGAATCGCCATCTCAGATTTATTCAGGCTTTGTTCGTGGTCATCGTCAGGCTTTTCTTTGTAATAACCCAATGCAACGTTGCTATAAAAGTTGTGGCCATTTAAGCAAAACGGCTCATTTAGCAGCGCATAAAGCTCTTCTATATCTACCGTGACATGGTGTGGTACAAATACGTTAAAGCTATCAGTGGAATGTTTGGCGCACAGTGCGTCATCCCAGCGGCCTTGCACTCGAGCCAAAAACTCCATAAATACCAAATTGGCGACGGCTACTCCCCAAATTTCATTCAAGCGTTGATAGTTACAAATCCAAACACAACACACGGTGCCATAGGTTTGCTGACGAGAGATCTCTTTCAAAAAGGCTTCACGATAGAAAAGTCCGGTGTGGGGGTCGCGGATGGATAACTGACGATTTAATCGGCGGGCACCAATCAACTCATCAATGTTATCCAGCTGCAAGATGACATAGCCTTTGTATGGGATGAGGTGAACACGTAGCCAAGTCATGTTACGTTCAGGAGCGGATATCCCAACTTCTACCGACAGTTTCTCATCACTACCAATCCCTTGTTTGATCCACTGCTCTAGATTCATGGGTTCAAAGCTTTCTTGGTGATATTTGACCTCAGTGCAACTAAACAGCGGCTCCCCTTTTTTCACCGCAAACAAGGTCGCCGCCGTTTGTGACAACTCAAGCACATTTAAGTCGCCATCTAGCAGTGCATACGCAATGCGCATTGCTTTAATCTGTTCACCAAGATTATTCATTCATCCACCAGAGATTTTTGTAGCTGATAAGGTAAGCTTTGCAGAGAATAGATTTTTTGCACGGCTCCAAGGGCAATTGCTTCTTTTGGCATGCCAAAAACTACACAGCTCATCTCACTTTCTGCATAAGTCATCGCCCCTGCTTGGCGCATTTCCAAAAGTCCTTGAGCACCATCGCTGCCCATGCCGGTTAAAATGACCCCTATCCCTCGAGCGCCAGCAGACTGAGCAACCGAACGAAATAGCACGTCCACCGACGGTTTATGCCGCTGCACCAGTGGACCATCAGACAAGTCGACTTGGTAACCATCGTTATCGACGACCATAGTGTGTCGTCCACCAGGGGCGATATACACATGCCCAGCTTTGAGTTTTAGTCCATTGGTTGCGTGGATCACCCGGTGGCCCGTCGTCGCATTTAGCCTTGTCGCAAACGCCTGAGTGAAACTTGGCGGCATATGCTGAACAATGACTATCGGCGGCATCTTTGAAGGCAAACCTTTGAGGAGATGCGCAATTGCCTCAGTGCCTCCTGTGGATGCACCGATAGCGATCAAGCGTTTGCCATCGACGGGCACATGAGGTAACGAAGGCTTGAGTATTTGGTCAATATCCCCTTTTGGACGCAAGTTTTGCTCGTTGAGGTATTTGAGTGGTTTCACCTTAGTGCTCGCCGCAATTTTCAGAGCATCCAAAACCCCCTTTACGCCCTCACTTTTCAAAAACTGAGTCAGCTGGCTTTTTGGTTTTTCGATCACATCAATTGCCCCTGAAGCTAACGCTTCCAAACCCAAAGTGGCATGACGACTAGTGACACCAGTGTAGATGATCACGGGAATAGGTTGGTGCGACATGATGTGCTTAAGGAAGGTCACACCATCCATTCTTGGCATGTCCACATCTAACAGCAATACATCGGGTGTGATTTTAGCCAAACGTCGCTGTGCAGCAATGGGGTCAGGGGCACTACCAACACAGTGCAGGTCTGGGTCAGCATCAATCACCTGTGCCATCACTTGGCGCATGACAGCAGAATCATCAATGATATAGACTCCAGCACTCATACGCCCACCTTACGATAGATGCACGGCTCTAATAGCTCTAGCTCAGCTCGCTTTTGGCGCGGGGTTTCTGCATGACCAAGAAACAACAGCCCACTGCGATTTAGCCTTTGAATTACGTTATCGAGAATTTTGCGTTGCTTGAACTCATCAAAATAGATCAGCACATTGCGTAAAAAAATGATGTCAAAAGTTTGATTGGCATTTTTAAGTGACAACAAGTTATCTTCGACAAACAGACAGCGCTGTTTTAGCTCATCACCAATAACAAATCGTCCTTGGACGGGACCAATACCTTTCAAGCAGTACTGCTTACGCCACTGTGATGGGATTCGTTCAGCCGCCGAAATGGGATAGCACGCATCTCGTGCAATAGACACTGACGTTGAAGATATGTCTGTCCCTATTACCTGCCATGCATGCTTGTCGCATATATCGGCGAGCACCATCGCTAGACTATAAGCTTCTTCGCCACTGGCGCTTGCAGCACTCCATGCCGACAATTTCAACCCGCTGCGATAGCGCTTGTTCCAATAATCATGCAAAAAATCAAACTGGGACGGTTCGCGGAAAAAGTAGGTTTCATGGGTCGTCATCTTGTCAATAAAGATGTTGAGTTCGGTCTTCCCTTCAGGGCTTGAAATTAGCTCAATATACTGCCCAAATCGATGCAGATTGAGCGACTTTAAGCGAGTGATCAGTCGACTGTATACGATGTCTTTTTTGTCTTGTGGCATATCAATACCCGTATGCTGGTCTAGCATACGACGCAACATTTCAAACTCTAACTGACTTAAGCTATGGCTGCTCATTACTGCCGCCTTAATGCAGTGAAAAAGTCCTGTTGTGATGCAAGCATTGATTGGTTGATCTGGGCAATATCTAACACTTGTTCCATCGCCAGCAAAGTGTGCATACAGTGATTAAACGACGCTAAAGCTCGAATGAATCGACGCTCTATATGGCAACCAAAATCTGGTGATTCAACTAATGCCTCAGTAGAAAATCGCTCGATGGAATAAACGCGATTTACTTGCAGACCGACCACTGAGTGCACACCGCTCTCATCATCAACTAATTCATACAGCACCACACAACTGTAGCGATCATACGGCTTGGCTTGTAAGCCCAAACGTTGCGTCAAGTCGATAACTGGTACCACGCTACCTCGAACGTTCATCACTCCAGAGACTACGCTCTCACACATCGGAACGGCCGTCATCTGAACTTGCTCAATCACCTCTTGCACGAAGGCGATATCAATACACGCTCTTTCACCTGCGACATCGACCAGCAAAAAACGTTTATTGGTTTCATCGGACATGATAATGCTCCTGAGACACAGCCATCACTGAGCTTTCAACCAAAGAGCGCAACGCTTGTGGGTTGACTACTGCGATGAGCCCCTTCTGAGTTCGGGCAAGCCCAGATAAAATGATGTCACTCGCAACACCTTCAAATTCCGGTGTTTGTTCAATTTGATCATCGGATATGGACACCACTTGCATTACCACATCCACCTTGAACCCAAATAATTCAGAAGTTTTCGAGCTGGCATCTAGAACAACAACACAAGTGCGCTGATTTGCAGGTTCGGTGGCCACATTAAGTCGCTGGGCAAGATCAATAATTGGCACCACACTGCCCCTCAGTTCAGTCGCCCCAATCACATAGCTTGGCGTCAGTGGCAACGGGTCAACATTTGGATACTCGATGATCTCGCGGATTTCGCTGATCGGCAGCGCACAGCACTGATGGCTCAACTTGAAGGTCAAATATTGTGACGATTGCTGCCCACTCATCGCACTCACTCCTCAAATGGCACATAGTGTTCACTGTCACTATTTGGTGACGAGTTGATCGGTGGTGTAGGTCGACTGCGATACTGTTTGTCACTCTCACTACGTAACTTAAACAAGGATACCGTGCCACGGATCTCGCCTGCTTGGTCTTGCACCATCTTCGCCGTCGATGCCAACTCTTCAGATGCCGAAGCATTTTGCTGTGCAATCTCATCGAGCTGAGATACGGTACGATTAATTTCCGCTACACTGGTGCTTTGCTCGGTCGAAGCTGCCGTGATTTCTTGAACCAAATCGGCCGTTTTATCGATATTTGGCAACATACGCTCCAGCATGCCGCCTGCATGCTCGGCAATTTTCACGCTATTTTCTGCCAAAGAGCTAATCTCTTGCGCTGCAACCTGACTGCGCTCAGCCAGTTTCCGCACTTCATCTGCCACCACAGCAAACCCTTTGCCGTGTTCACCTGCACGAGCAGCCTCAATTGCGGCATTGAGCGCCAATAAGTTGGTTTTGTAGGCAATATCTTCAATGATGCTGATCTTCTCAGCGATTTCATTCATCGCTGACACCGTGTCTCGCACCGCACCGCCACCTTCGTTGGCTTCAATACTCGACTGAGTGGCGATTTCATTGGTGGTCTTGGCGTTGTCGGTATTCATCGAGATCGAGGAGCTCATCTGATCCAATGATGCACTCGTCTCTTCAACACTTGCGGCCAACTGATTCGAACTTGAGCTCAACATTCGCGAGGTCGTGGTCACTTCATTGGTACTGTGGGCAATGGACTCCACCGACTGTTGAATATCAAGCAAGATATTTTGTAGCCGCTGCAAAAAGCCATTAAAGCTTTTCGCTGTTTCGCCAATTTCATCATCACCAAACTCTGGAATACGGCGGGTTAAATCCCCTTGGCCAGAACGTAGATCTTCAGCCGCTTCTGCGAGCGCATTAATCGGAACAACGATGCCACGAATCAGGAACAGGGCAATACCAAAGGCTAAAAGTGACGCTAGTCCGAGCAAGCTCCAAACCAATACAATACTCTCTTCCGCCGCATCGATTAACGAACCTAACGATTTTTTGGACGCTTCATTAGCGTCTAAGCTGATTTGGTCGAGCAGTTTTTCCATGATGCGAAACACGTCATGCTCTAATCGGTCAATATGCTGAGCTGCAATAATTTTGTCTCTAGGACGATAAGTGGCAAACAGCTCTTTACCACCGTTATAGATGCCCAGATACATGCGCTCAAGTTCGGCTAAGTTTTTGATCTCTTGCGGACGCCGCTCTAGCGGCTTTATCTCGGCTAAGAAGCTAGCAAAAGCTCGCGAATCTTTTTCGAACGCATTAACAGCACCAATCTCACCACGCATATAAGCGTTTAGTGAGTTAATCATATCCCCTTCTTCATCAATCATCTCTAGGTAGTAACGAACACCTTGCAGATCGTCGTTAAGCACTTCATTAAAATCACCCGATGAACCAGCGTCTTGAACTTCTTCTTCCTTCATCGCATCAAGCAGTGCTTCTAAGGGTTCAGCAAACTCGGTATAGATGTAGTTAAACTTGTCGATTGCCTTTTGCTCTTGTTGTGGGTCAAAAGCATTAAACACATGCGTTTGAGCCTCGTCATAATAGCGCTGTGACAAACTCTCAAGCTGGCGAACAATCACTGGGTCGAGACTATTAAGCTGTTTTAGCTCCTCGAAGAAAGTAACAAACTCGGTATAGTTGGCACGAAAATCTTCCTTCTCATCCGCCTCTCCGGTGATGAACTCCAATACGTTCGAGTTCATGTCCCCCAGTTCATCGAGCATCGACAGAGACAATATCGACTCAGGGATATTGAACTTACCGACCCAAATGGCAAAGTCCTCTATCTGCCGATTTTTGATTTGAACCGAAATGGCGATCACCAACATCAAAATGCCCATACTAAGCATGGCGATGATGATTTTGCTGCGAATGGTTAGGTATTTGATCATATTATGCTCCTCACCCAGCACTGGTGACTTGGTGGTTCAGCTGATAGTCATTGATAGCGACTCGGATAAGTGCCGATACGTCTAAAATAAACGCCACTTCGCCAGAGCCTAAAATGGTGGCACCACTGATACAGCGCATTCCTTCGAACAGTTTTCCGAGCGGTTTAACTACAGTTTGAAACTCCCCTTTGAGCGTGTTCACCACCAGCCCTGCTTTCACAGCACCGAACTGAACGACAATCAAAGAGAGCTTCTCAAACGCTTGATGGGTGAGACTCCCAAACAGGGTCTCTAAACGAATGAATGGCAAAACTTCACCGCGTAGATATAGAAAATCTTTGTTGGCTATTTCGCTCTCTGCGACCACTTCACATAGCTCCATACACTCAACCACGGTATCAAGCGGCACCACATAGTTAGACTGGCCAACTTCGAACATGAAACCTTCAATGATGGATAACGTTAACGGCAAGCGAAAACGAAAGCAGGTACCTTGCGAAGGCTTAGAATCGACTTCGATGGCTCCACGTAGTTGCTCGATATTTTGCTTTACTACATCCAACCCAACGCCGCGACCGGAAATGTTGGTCACATCTGAAGAGGTACTAAAACCGGGGGCAAAGATTAAGGTTAAGAGCTCTCGCTCAGCGAGTTCTTCATGGTTAGCTATCAGGCCTTGCGCGACTGCTTTGGCTTTTATCAACTCAAGGTCAAGCCCCGCACCATCGTCTCTAACTTCCACAACAATGGAGCCTGCGTCATGGTAACTTGCGAGAGTAATTTGCCCTGCTTGCGATTTCCCTAGCACTTGACGTTGCTCTGCCGACTCCAGTCCATGGTCGACGGCGTTACGCAATATATGCAGCAATGGGTCGTTGATTCGTTCAATAAAAGTTTTATCAAGTTCAGTATCTGCACCTTGAATGCTCAAATTGACTTCTTTACCCAATTCAGCGGCGAGATCGCGAACTACTCGCTTGTATTTATTGAAAGTTTCGCCAATCGGGATCATCCGCAGCTTTAGACTGCTGTCGCGTACATTTTCCACCAGCCGTTCAAGCTGGCTAATGGACTCATTAAGTTCCTCGTTACCCAGCGAGCGAGCCAGCAACCCGGTTCTTGCGCCACTGATCACCATCTCGCCGACTTGATCGATAAGATTATCGAGCTTGTCGGCATTGACTCGTAATGTCCGGCTCGATTGGAGGGCCAAAGATTGGTTGATGTCATTGATACTTTCTGGGCTGGCTTGCTGATCTTGGCTATCTGACTGAACTGCAATACCCATGGTTTGAAGAGCTTGCTCTCTTAACGCCAGCCAATCAGGAGCGAGTGAAATTTCATTGGCATCAACCGCAACGCTAGGTGAATTGAAAGGAAGTATAGAGAGCTGTGATTCGTGAATAATGAACTCAAAAGCAGCCCGCACCTCTTCTGCAGTCGCATCAGCATTGAGCAGTATTTCAAACCCGAGATAACAAATTTCAGGATTGAACCCTTGCTCCATCATTGATGGAGAAGGTACGCAAGTCATATCTGTCACTTGATACTGCTGAGCTAGATAGTGAATAAAGGAGCTCGGGTCCAAACCATCTTGAAATACACTTGGGTTGGGGTAAAAAGAGATCCACCACTGAGTTTGATGCTCGCAGGCCCCGTTAGTTAGCTCGACGCACTTGGTATCGAGCTCGGCAATCATCTGTTTATCGAGGTCACTCAGCTTGTTGGACTCATCACCGCAGTTTGCTACCAAACCGACCAAGTGGTCTTTAAGCTTTAGAAACAAGTCCACCAAAGGCTTATCGAGCACCAATTCGCGATTGCGAATTTCATCCAGCAGGCTTTCCCCACTATGGGCAACTTCAACGATCACTTCGAAGCCAAACAGACCCGCACTGCCTTTGATGGTATGAACGGCACGAAAAAGCGCATGAATGTAGTGGAGCTGCTGTTGGGAGGATGCGCCATCAATAGCAAGCAACTGCTGCTCGGCATCTTCTAGAAGCTCATTGGACTCATTGATAAAGGTAATGACCGCTTTATCTAGGTTCATCTCACACCTTCATCAACTTGAGATACACCTAGATTCTGCATCCACTGTTGTAGGATTTCAGATTTATTTAGCTCAATATCTATCGACTGTTGATGGCAATAAGTCTGAAGCCAAATCACCAGTTGCACGCCAGCACTATCTATCGCTTCGACCTTGGTTCCATCAACCACTAGTGATTCTGGTAAAGACTGCAAAACCTCCAGTAGCTCGACGTGCAAATCGCTGACTTCATAAATGGTGAGTTCGTTAGGCAGATTTAACAACATAGGCAACCCTTACACTGGCAGTAGCTTTTTAACGGCTTCCAACATTTGGTTGGGTTTGAATGGCTTGACCATCCATGCTTTAGCGCCAGCCTTTTTGCTCTCTTCCATCAGATATTCTTGCTGCTCGGTTGTGAGCATGATAATGGGAACAAACCGATACTCTTTTATTTGTTTAACCGCTTTGACGAACTCTATCCCATTCATAATCGGCATGTTGACGTCACTAATGATCAAATGCACCCGATCATTGGCAAGCTTTTCGAGTCCATCTTGCCCGTCACATGCTTCGACGACATGATAGCCAGCACCACTGAGCGCAATACTCACCACCTGGCGCAGTGAATCGGAATCATCAACAATCAGTACTGTTTTCATGCTTACTCCCTGCTAAAAAAACGTCATATCTTTATCTGATTTAGCCATCTGTTTACTGCCCGTCTCCTCCGGCTGTTCAAGATGTTCAATCACTTTATTAATCGTGAAAGCGTGCCCAGATTGGTAGTTATGTAATTGCTCATCTAAGGTCTTGATCCCGTTGAGTGTCGAAGTTAGGTTTTGATTTACTCGATCAAAAAACTGTAGCTCCATCAAGATTTGGTTGCGGATAGCGTCGATTTCGTCGGAATTCTGAGATTGCTTGAGGTCAATAAAATGCTGGGTAAGCTGTTGAATCGAATGCTCCCCCTGAGATAGAGCAGACTCTAAGTTAGTAATAACCAGTGGGTTAATAGAATCCGTGAGCTGCTGACAAAGTATCTGCTTGTCAACCAACTCTCTTTCCATTTGGGCTTGCTGCTTTTTCAAAGCAAAATCGAACACCGCCACGTTGAGCACAGATGACAATAAAAATATCACCATGGTCAGCAGTGAGTTTTGAGTTGCGAACAGCACACACAGTGATATCAAAGCTGCGCTGAATAGCGCTCGAATAAGTAACACTCGCAACTCCCTAATCCACTGACATTAATATTAGCCTAGTCAATAAATAGCTAACTGCGAGTTTGTGAAGGAGTTTTTAGGCAGATTTATCTACATAGTTTGCTTTGAGTTGCTCGATAGTCAGAGGCTTATCTATGTAATAGCCTTGCAAGATGTCACAGCCATAAGCGTTCAAAACATCTTTTTGAGTTTCCGTTTCTACCCCTTCGGCGACAATCTTCATGCTAGAAGAGTGGCCAATAGCGATGATCGCTTTCACTAACGAATCACTTTGTTTTGAGCTCATCATCTTGTCTACAAAGCTACGATCGATCTTAATTTCGTTGATCGGTAGGTGACTCAAGTAGCTCAGGGATGAATACCCTGTACCGAAATCATCCAAGGAGATACTAAAACCAAGTGAACGTAAGGATTCAATCACTGGGGTCACTTTGACCAAATCATTGATCAATACATTTTCGGTGATCTCTAAAGTGAGGTGTTGTGAATCTAATTTGGTGGTTTCCATTAGCTCTTGCAAACGAGGCAAGAAATCTGGTGCCATCAATTGCAATGGAGACAGGTTAATCGACAAGCAGATCGGCATTTCATCATTACCAAACAGCTCACCAATCTCTTGGCACGCCCGGCTCATCACAAACATGCCGAGATCATCTATCAAGCCTATCTCTTCTGCCACCGAAATGAATTCTGCTGGGGATACATGCCCAAGCTGTTGGTTGTGCCAGCGAAGCAGGGCTTCAACGCCATACAGCTCGCCAGTTGCTGCTTCGATTTGTGGTTGATAGTGAATTGAAATCTCGCCACGGTCTAACGCATCACGAAGCTCTCGCTCCAGAAGGAAATCGTACTGAACTTGACGATTGATGGTCTGATCGAAAAACAGCACATCCCCTTTCTGTTTGGCTTTCGATTTGTACAGCACGATATCGGCTTTAGAGATCAACTCTTCTGGCTGGTCTCCATCCGACGGATACATTGACACACCGATAGTGCAAGAGGTGTGTAACACTTTACCTTCAATCACAAACTGCTGCTTAAACACGTTTTGGATCATTTCTACTTTCTTCTCTGCCTCGCTTAAACTCGACAGGCAAGGGAAACAGAACACAAACTCGTCACCACCAAAGCGCGCCACGACTTCATCGTCGCCGAGCAACGCATTAAAGTGTTCACCAATTTTACCCAGCAATAAATCCCCCGCAGAGTGACCATAGAGATCATTCACTTTCTTAAAGTCATCAAGATCGACAAACATCACTGCCAACTGTTTGTACTCTTGTTGAGAACGTTCAATGCCTTTGTTGATGTGCTCATGCAGTAAAGTTCGATTCGGCAACCCAGTTAATGAGTCATGCAGCGCCATGTGCTCAAGCTGGTTTTTGGTATCTTCAAGAGAATTAAAGTCACTGCTGATTTTGGATTGAAAACGCTCAAAGCGACGACCAATCATTCGGCTTAAAGCGAGGGAGAAGAAGGCAACCACTATGGTTGTAATTGTGCCGATGGTTGCCATCTGTGTCAGAGCACGCTCATTCAACTCGCGAACTTGCTGCTCTCGTTCATTAAGGTAGCGGTCCGTCACTTGCGCATAAGAGCCACTGCCAATCACCCAGTTCCAATCTTTCAACTGCACCACGTAACTGTTCTTAGTCGGATCAGAGACGTTATTGGGAATGTATGGGCTTTGGTAGGTGATAAACTGTTTATCCGCCGCCAATAATTGCGTCATCTCTTCAATACGGTCAGGGTTTTCAGTGATGTCTAAAACATTCGCCCCCACCAAAGAGCGGTCAATGTGAGCCAGTACATTGCCTTGCAAGTCAAAGATAAATGCATAGCCATACTCACCAAAGCGAAGCTGCTTTACCCAGCCAAGCACTTCTCGCTGGATGTCGGCTTCTACATCCACGACATAATCACCAGTGCCTATAAACCAATCATAAGGTTCGAAGTATTTACCAAATCCAACCTTTTCAAATTCTTGATTTTTGTTTTGAGGCTTTACGAACCACCAGCGATAAAATGCTTCGCCATACTCTTTTACTTGTTCACCCATTTCTCGCACGATGTACGAACCACGCACGTCTTTAAAGTCCCACAAAGACTTGCCCTCTACTTGTGGCAGTAGTGGGTGCATGATGTTGATACCGTTGGTTTTATAGATAAAAAAGTAGCCGCGGCCGTCATTGAAGCGAATGTCTCGGAGCGCATCGGTGATCAGTTTGGTTACCTGTTCTTCAGGCTTATCTTTATTTGCTTCATAAAGACGGGTGGCAATTTTATGTGCTTCGTAGATACGAGACTTAATGGTAGATTCGAGCTGATGCTCGGTACGGTTTTTAGCGAAAGTGACTTGCTGAGTGATGTAGTTAACTTGATTCTTAATCAAGTCTTCTTGGCGCTGCTGATTTTGCTCTCTCAGACTTTCCAATTCTTGCTGAGAGTTATCCAACGCTGTCTGTATTGAGAAGACTACCCAAATCAAAGTAAACAAAGCAACAATACTGGCTGGTGCATACTTGATCAGTCGGATCAGTTTATTATCAGTCAGTTCCGCCATTTTCACTCCATCTATCTCACAATGACTACCCTAAAACATAGCCATAAGCGTTTGATTATGCGAGCTGAAAACGAAAAAACGTGACTAAAAATCACAGTGGAATTTTATCGAGTACCTTGATGCATATAAATTAGCGTAATAGCTCAGTAACGTCTTATTACTTTTCTCTCTTTTCTGCCCTCCACTTCCCTGATAGTCTTAGCCCCCAATTTTTCTGCACTGCACTGACCATGAAACTTAGCTCTAGCCCAATCACTACGCACCAGTTCGAGGATCGCACCTTCTATCTCAAGCGCGATGACCTGCTGCACTCGCAGTTTAGTGGCAATAAAGCAAGAAAGTTTATGTCGCTACTGCAAGAAGAGTTTCACGAGATTGATACTCTGATCAGTTACGGCAGCGCCCAAGCCAACTCGCTTTATTCTCTGGCTACCTTAGCCAAGATCCGAGGATGGAAGCTGGAGTTTTATGTTGCCAACATTCCTAACTGGTTAAAGCAAAATCCGATTGGCAACTATCGAGCCGCGCTAGAAATGGATGCACAAATCATTGAAACACCAAGAGGAGTGCATCCTAGTGACTACATCACTCAAGCGCGCAACCCTCAAGCTAACTGCCTATTTGTGCCTGAAGGTGGACGCAGTCAGATGTCGGAAGTTGGTGTGACGGGACTTGCACGAGAGATTGGCGATTGGATTATGCAAAAACGCCCGACCAAGCCCGTTGTTGCATTGCCGAGTGGCACGGGAACCACTTCAATTTATTTGCAAAAGTACCTTCAACGTTACGATGTACCCGTACTGACGTGCGCCTGTGTGGGCGGCCCCGACTACCTTACCCAACAATGGGACTCTTTGGGTGAAAGCGCCCATCCAACCATACTGACGCTCGAAGATAAGCATCACTTTGGTCATTTGTACTTAGATGATTATCAAATCTGGCAACAATTAGAAGAGCAAACCTACGTTGAATTTGATCTGCTCTATGACCCGATGATGTGGCGTTGTCTACGACCTTGGTTGAAACAAAATCCCGACTCAACACTGATTTATGTGCATCAAGGTGGCCTGATCGGCAATGAGTCCATGTTGCCACGATATCGAAGAGAGTTTGAAGCTTTTTTAGCCGATAACAAGTCAGACACTTACTGATAGAGCAACAAAATCCAAAGAAATTAGTTCTACTTAAAACCTAGTTCGCACTTTTGGGTTCCTATCTACTACTTACGTATAACACCCACACAAAATTGATTTAAATCAATTTGCGTTACTTATTTTCGTGCAATGTTAACTGTGCGTTACATAAAAAGATAAGTGAGGTGCTTTATGGAACTTAAGCAAGACCCTAGATGTTACACGGACGTATGTATTAACGGAAAGTGGTATCACCACGACCACTGCACTGACAAAGCCTATATGCTAAAAGGCGGTTCTTCTCCAAGCATCGAACTTCAAAAAATGCCAACGACTGAAAACGAACTGGTCGAACTCATCACTCTAGCTCAAATTTAAACTCTCACCACCCAGCTATAGGTCATTGGACTTTAGGCTGGGTGGTTACCTTTTCACCGTTTGAAATCAAATCTGCACGATTTTTGTCACTAAAATTGACCAACTAGGTTAGTATGCGGGCAATTTTGTATGACAAATAAATTTTCATGTCCCAAGCAGCTAATCAGGCGATATTTTTGCTGGTCATCGCCAACCTTCTTGCGTCGTTATCAGACGTATCGCTCAAAATTCTAAATGGTGAAGTTCCGACTTTTCAATACGTGTTTATTCGCCAAACACTCACGGTGCTTATACTCTTGCCGCTGTGGCTAAAATTGCCTCGTGTCGAGCGTATGCAAGGCTGCGGAAAAATTAACTTTTGGCGGGCGCAATTTATTTTAATGGGCAGCGCATGTGCACTGATCGCTCTGACCTATTTACCTTTGGCCACAGCCAACGCCATGTTTTATGTTGGCCCGATATTAATGTTGCCCTTATCAATACTGGTGCTCAAAGAGTCCCCTACTCGTGGCAAGGTGATTGCGACCTTAATTGGTTTCTTTGGTGTGTTGATCGTGCTTAGACCAGACCATTTCCATTGGGCGGCTATTGCAGCATTAGGCAGTGCACTTGCGATGGGCATAGGTAATATCTTGATCAAACGCCTGCCTCAAGACCAGCATATAATCTCAACGCTATTTTGGACCAGTGTACTGACTTTACCCGTATCACTCGTGCTTGCGATTCGAGAATGGAGCGACATCAGTCTGACCCATTTGGGCTGGATCACCGCCGTGAATCTATTTGTGCTCGGGTATCACGCCCTTGTTGTCATGGCATACAAAAAAGCACCCGCTAACCAGATCGCGCTAGCGGAGTATTCCGGTTTAGTTTTTGTTACCACCTTTGGTGTGATGTGGTTTGATGAGATACCAGATGCACTCACCTTGGTCGGTATTTTACTTATCGTAGTGCCGATGATGCCAATTCAGTGGAGAAAGCTGATTAGTAGCGATAAGAAAACCAGCAAACAAACTTCTTAAGCCCATAAAATATATGCCCTTGCCGCACCTATTAGCCAATCTAATAGGTGCTCATTTAATATCATCAAATTACTTTGGTTAAATATTCGTAAGGCACGGATTTGCCGTTAAGAAGAAAGGAGCTTTTACATATTACGAGGTTATTCCAATGAAAAAAGCATTCCTAGCCGTAACACTTGCTGCTCTATCATCAGGCGCAATGGCAAACGAAGTTCCAGCACAAGAAGAACAAGTTAACTATGGCGATCCAACCGCCTCTTTCTCAACACTCGGCGTTTCGCGCAGCGATAACGCTACCCAGCTCAACATGATGGTTGGGGCAGGTGCAAATATCTACCAACTCGATTTGACTGCCAACGACCACAAATTTACCAAAGAGAGCATGAGCTACCGTGGTCGATACTTCCACGTCACTGATGGCATTGGTTACTCGGTCGATGTCCTGGGTGATATGAAGAAAAACAACGCTAGCACCACAGCACTAGCCGGCATGATTTACAAATTCCAAGTAACAGATAATGTCATGGTGTTCCCAATGCTTTCTGCTGGTTATACCCACTTTGGAGAGAAACAGTCTGTGCTTGAAACAGGCAAAGATCATAATAGCTCTACGCTTATCCAAGGCGGCGTTTACGCCATGTACGGATTTGACGCAGGTCACTGGGTATATGCTAACCCGAAAGTCACCCGTGTAAGCAGCACTGAGCAGACTATCCCGCAAGTTGAGTTAGGTGGCGGTTTCATGGTGGCAGACAATGCCTCGATCGGCCTAAAGCTTGAACACACAGGCAAAGTACAAGGCAAGACACTCGCCTCGGAACTGGGTGAAGAGCGCAAAGCAGAAACCACCACTTGGATCCAAGCGAACTACTACTTTTAAGCAACAAAATCACTCGGGCACACACCTCAGTGATTATGGCTAGAACTTCAAGAATAAAAGTGCCATTTGGTGCTGTTTCTAAGGGCTTGAGTTAAATTGGCAAAGAATGCCCCTCCCCTTGCCAAGGGGAGGTTGGGAGGGGGTCTGATAGAAGCTTAAACTTTCCCATTTTTAATTGCTTACGCAAGAAACAGGGTTACTCTTGGCTTTTTAGTTGCGCCACCACTTTCGGTGGCGCTATTTCACTAAGCTGCGCTAGGCATTGCTCGGTTTTATCACTGCCTGATTTAATGTAAATATCGCAAAGCGCATAAAGCTGCTCAGGTGCTCCAGAGAGCAAATAGGCTTGCTCAAATGATGTCACCGACTGCGCCATATCGATCGGCTCTTGCAGCACCCCATTTAAATACCAAAAATAGCTGTTGGTCTTAGCTTTGTTCGCAGCTAGCTGCATCGAGATAGCCGCCTGTGGCTTGTTATCCAACCTCACCAAAGTAAGCGCCTTGGAATAGAGCAGGTTTTCATCTTGCTTAAAATAAACCAGCCCCTCATCTAAAACCTTCAACGCTTGCTGATCATTGCTTTTTGCTCGGTAGTTATCGGCATAGTGAAGCCACACATCGGCAGAGTATTCAGGATGATCATTTGCCAACTTTTGATACAATGGCTGCGCATTCTCAAAGTCACCTGTCCAGCGATAGATATTGGCTAAGAGTAAGTCTGCTTCTAAGCTCTCACTGGTTTTTAATACCGAGGTAAGTTCCGCAAGCACAGGGCTCAACGACGTTTGCTCTGGTGTATCTAATTTGCTGAACTCTTTCGATAAATTAATCGCAGCGGCGAACCTTAAATCTTGATCCTTATCGGCTAGCAGAGGTGACACTAATCGCCAGCGATAGCTTAATTGATAAGGTGTACTGGCCTCGACGGCTGCTAATCGAATCTCTTTATGTTCGGACGACAAACCGCGCGCAACAGCAACTAGCGCATTTTGGCTTGGGAAATTGGCAAGCTCATTTAAAGCCGTCACTCGCTCCGAAATGGTGGCATTCTTATCCTGAGCGGTATACGAGAGTTGCGAGACCCGCTGCGCTGCCGATGGTTGGGCTGTGCTAGGTACTTCCACCCTAGGTGCTTGAGTGATTGGTGCAGAGAAAGCTGTTGTTGAACACACCAGACACAATGCGGCGATAAGGCTGACTTTACTCATTTTTTAGTTCCTTATAACTGCACTTGGAATGTATGGCTTTGCGCCATCAATTGCTGAAGCTTTTGGTCGTTGAAACGGCCGTGAGCCACTGGATTACGTGTCGCTCGCAAAATCTGTGCGATGCCTCGGTCAGCATGCTTGAAGAATTTATTCCAACCTTTGCACAGGTAGTTAAGCCCTTCTTCACCTTCTTTGGTGGCAATGAATCGATTCTTTGGACATTCACCATGACAAGCAAACTGGTACTCACACTGCTGACACTGGCTCGGTAAGTTACGCGTCTTAGCAAAGCCAAACTTTTGCTGCTCTGGGCCATAAGCCATCGCATCTAATGGTTTCTGCTCGATGTTCCCAATTTTGTATTCTGGATATACATAGTGGTCACAGGCAAACACATCGCCATTAGGCTCTACAGCAAGGCCTTTACCGCAAACTGAGCTTAGTGTACACAACGGATTTGGACGTCCCATCCATGTCTCTACGCTGGCTTCAAAGTACTGGATGAACACCTTGCCCAGATCTTTTGCCATCCACTCATCAAATACAGCAATCAAAAAGTTTCCCCACGCTTCGTCAGAAACAGACCAAGGCTCCATAATGGAATCCTTGTTGCCTGGGATCAGTCTTTTATCCCCTTGCTTGAAGCTAACTTGATGGTCTTGGGTTTGCGGCGCTACAGTGCGAAAGCTCTTTTGCTCTACGATAGGAATAAACTGCATTTGTGGTGACTTAACCACATCACGCAAGAAGCGATACACTTCAAGTGGATTTTGACTGGTGAGGTTGTTAACACAGGTTAAGGTTGCAAACTTCACCTCATATTCGTGTAACAGTTCTACCGCACGCATCACCTGACGAAACGTACCTCGACCTGCTTTATTGGTACGGTAAGTATTATGTAGCAGTTCAGGCCCATCAATACTAAGACCAACTAAGAAGTTATTCTCTTTTAAAAACTGCGCCCACTCTTTATTGAGTAGTGTGCCGTTGGTTTGCAGATCATTCGAGATAACTATCCCTTCTGGGCAGTATTTTTTCTGTAACTCAACAATACGACGAAAGTAATCCACCCCCAGCATGGTTGGCTCACCACCTTGCCAAGAGAAAATGATTTCCGGGGTATTTTGTCCTTCAATGTACTGGCGAATGTAATTCTCCAGTGTCACATCATCCATCTTTGGCGAACATCCCGGTTTATAATCCAGTAGATCTTGTTTGCTCAGGTAGTAACAGTAATCACAATCGATGTTGCATGCCGCACCAATAGGCTTTGCCATTGCGTGCATACGTTTAGACGCTTTACCGTTAAATTGTGGACCTTGAGTTAAATGCATGTGTCACCTCGAACTTGCTGTTTCGAGAGCCATCATAAACCGCCCCCTGAGTGGTGGCTTGTTATAGAGACTATAACCTTTTTTCATGTCCAGACTGGTTAAGATTACACCACATAAATTCCCTTATCTCATATAGGCGCACTGATGGTTAAAATCGATACTCGTTGGACTCTACCACTGGTTTCTACCCTCGCTTTGTCACTGGCAGGGTGTGCCACTACACCACCCCATCCTCTGGCTGAAAAGATCAATCAAGACATGGTGTTAGTTGAGGGTGGTCAATTCGTTATGGGCTCGGATGACGCAATCGCTCGCAAAGCAGAACAGCCTGCACATTCCGTCAGCGTCAGCAGCTTCTATATTGCGAAATTTGAGGTGACCCAAGAGCTGTTTGAGGCAGTGATGGGCGGCTCAAACAGCTTTTTTCCTGACCCCAATATTCCGGTCAATAACCTAAGTTGGCAGCAAGCAAACTACTTTATCGACCAACTCAATGCGCTAACAGGTGAGACTTATCGCCTGCCAACCGAGGCCGAATGGGAGTTCGCAGCCAAAGGCGGCAATATGAGTTTAGGTTATACATACGCCGGTTCTAACGACTTAGACGCCGTTGCATGGCATGCAGGCAATTCAAACAATCGAGCTCAGCCTGTGGGGCAAAAACAACCCAACGAGCTTGGCCTTTATGACATGACGGGCAACGTCGGCGAGTTCGTGATCGACGCATATGACGACACCTTTTACCGCTATAGCCCAAGCGAAAACCCAAGCAATGCCAAACAAGAACAAGCAGGTCTTGCCCACAAATCAGTGCGGGGTGGAAGCTTTGCGTATGACGGCGACGAATCGCAAAATTTCCGTCGAGATTTTGCCAGCCAAAACATCATCATGTCCGACATGGGACTGCGTCTCGCCAAAGATGCTAACTAGGAAAACAGGATCACCCAGCCTAGCGGTGCGGTGGGCGAAGTGCTAACTGAAGTTATTCAACCTTAGATTTCACTCGTAAATAGTTGTAAAGGCGAGCAAATAAACGTAAACCTATTTGATATACCGTACGACAGCCACTAAGTTTTTATTGAGTCGTTCATCTCAAGGAGAAACATATGAGAACATTCATCGTACTATTGGGGCTTATGGGTTCCGTCAGCGCCTTCGCAAGTACCGACGCTGAGCTTTGCAAACAGTATGGACACGACATCGCGAGTAATTCCGCCAAAGGACAGGCGCATTTTCTCACCGAAATGAACCAGCGAGCCTCCCAAGGCACATGGACTCTCGATGCAAAAGAGTGCAACGCACAAATCGCACAAGGGAAATGGGATTACAACTCACAAATTGCCGAGATGTTCAGCAGCGACTAACCTTAAGTCTCGAATAAAGCCCTCGCTTGAATTTAAGCGAGGGCTTTTTTTGATTAGGGCGTGTTGACCTAGCTAGTAATGGTTTTGGCTGCATGTTTTAACTGCTTTCGCAGCCAAATGTGCGCACTGTCGTTGATGCGACTTGGATGGTAAATAGCGCAGAGGTAGTGCAAAGAGTTATCAAAAGGCAAAGGTACCGCCTTCACTTTATAGTTGTCTGCAAATGCGTTAATCGTCGAGTGTGGCAAAATGCCGATATATTCTGTCCCGCTGATCAATGGCAACATCTCCAAAGCACCTGCCGCTCGACATACAATTTTTCGCTTAGTGATGTCGGCGATATGCTGCTCTTTAAGTAAGCTGCCTCTCGAATGCCAGCGCGACACCACGATATGCTCTTCCTCTAGAAACTGCTCAGAAGTGATACTGTCACTTATTCTTGGGTGATTTTCACTGCATACCACCATCAGTTGCTCACTAAACAGCTCATCAACTTTCAAATTAGAGTGGCCGTCAGGTGGCATGTCGATGATCAAATCATAACGTTGCAAGCGCAAATCACTTTCATAATCTTCGGTAAACAGCGGGTGTACCTCTAAGCCGATATTCGGAGCGATCTGGCGGATCTGTTTTAGCAATTCTGGAATCAGCGCATAGCTCGCCACAGACATACAAGCCAAAGAAAATATTCGATTAGATACCGAGGGCTCAAACTCGGTTGAGGCCGATAACGTAGAAGTGTAGTTCTTTAATGCTGCAGACAAGGCAGGATAGATATCACTGGCAAAACTGGTCGGCTCAACCCCTGACGCACTGCGATGAAATAGTGGTTCATTGTAGACATCACGTAAACGAGCCAGCGCTTTACTGACCGCTGGCTGTGTAATCTCTAGTCGAGTCGCAGCTTTGGAGAGACTCTGCTCTTCATAAATCGCCACAAAAATTGGTATTAAATTGAGTTCAGTACTCTTCATACCTCTCCTGATCTTCTTTGTTCTCAATGACTCTATTTACGTTGTTCGACGCCTACGGGTGTTTCGACTTCGTCAACAACCTTATCCTGTGACCTTATTTGAGGATGCGATTTTTCCAAGATTTTCCTTTCTGATTTTTGAACTCTTATATTGATGTACGCAATCAACGATATAATGAGCGGGATAATGTCCGTTTCATAATAATAAACGACAACAATCAGCAATAGTCCTATAAGAAATAAATCATCAATAAAGTCTTTTCGTTTTATCATTGCTCACTCCCTTTAAACAACAGATAAATGCAAGTAAACGCATAACATTCCCCTAACAGTACCAGATTAAGAAATGGACACAAAAACATTATTTATTAATGAGTTACTCACCGTAAATATAACTTAAACACTAGTTAGAAAAATCGGTACCCAAGTGTTCTCACTGTTTGAGGTCCTTACTTGTTTTAATCGTTGCTAGCTGTGGAATCGCTTTAGGTAACACCACACCTTTCGCTCCCCTCCAGACCTTGGTTATTTTTAACCAGCAAGCCAGATAAGGTAGCGGAGAACTTGGATGATTTTGAATTCGCTCTGCACGCTCTCTGTCCGCTTCACTCCTACTCGAATCAACTAGCTCCAATTGAGCTTGTTGGTGGCGAAGCCGCTTGTAGATCAATCGCAACGCAATTGCCCACTGTTGGTTATGTAAACTTGTAAGCAATAGGGCTATTTCAGGCGTTGGATGATTTTTCAAGTAACGATTGGTACCCAGCCACAACATGATGATGAGAGTCATTGCTGCAACTAGAGATATCAGAGCCAGTTTATGCGCTGCCAGCCAAGACGAGAGTGTGTGTGAAACCTCAATGGTATACTCCTCAACGACCAAGGTTTCTAGTTGCTGGATATCACTATTCCACCAAACTAACTCGATGGCAGGAAAAGTAATGCTGCCACCTTGCTGCAACACATACACTTGGGACTCTTCTAATGTCGAGACATTGGTTGTGCGCCTGACGTGGTCTTGTCGAATCTTAGGTTGTGGGTAGACTTGATACGCTTGGTTAGCCCCAAACGGCATCAAATCTGGCAACAACGGAGAAAAGCTATTGTGCGCCTCAAGGGTGATGGTTCGAGTAATACTATCGCCCACTTTTAGCTCAGAGCTAGATTGCTCGACTCTCTGTTTAAGGCTTGCTTGAGTTGCAATGAACCAGTCACCATCGTGAGAAAGGTGAGCGGATGCTAGTCCAGCGGTAAAGCGCATTGGTGGTGTATAGACAACACCTGCTACTTTGCTTCTGTCACTTGCTGCCACTTGAACAGATACTGGAAGGGGTGGCACAAGGTAATCTCCTGATGCCATTGGATAGAGTGCAACTTCCCAACGCTGGCGAGACCAAGTTTTCCCGTGTTTTCGCTCGGTGTAATTGGTGGCTAATGGACTTAGCTGCTTAACAAACACATTAGGAATGTCAACGTGGCCAATTTGGGTACCACCGGTAAACCATTGGGTTGTTGCTACTTCAATATTGAGAATGGTCTGTTGCCGTACGTGAGTGTTTTGCTGCGATTCATCGATCCACGCTACTAATTCGAACTCACCGTTTTCCTTCATATCTGCCAACGTCATTGGCTGAGCATAGGCCATCAAAGAAAACAGCCCCGCTAAAGCAAACAGCAGTATGTGTTTTAGCCCTGTATTATTCATTTGACCTCCGATGGAAGCGTTGGCACTGCCTGTGATTGCAAATGCTGAAGGTGAAACTTGGCTCGCAAAAACTGCTTGGGGTCGCTCTCGACTCGTGACAGCCATTTATCTGCCAGCTCTTGACTACCAAGTATTTCATTGGCGTTTAGCGTCTCTTTAAGCATCAACTTATCCGCGGTTTTCTCTTCTGCACCATCGGCGGTTTGCGGCATTTCATCAGGCAACTCAAACGACTCTTCTGGTCCATCGGTTGTACCTGATTGGCTTTCACTGACACGGTTAATCTCTTCGACTATGCCACTCACCACTTCAAGATTGTTTTCAACCATTGGACGAAGCGTGTCACTGAGCGATTCACTTTGAGCTAGTTCAGCCAGCAAGTTACGAGCGGCAAGGTATTCTCGCTGCCTTGCCAATGCACTAGCGGCATTGACCAAGCTGAGTTGCGCCTTGTCGCCTACTTCAACTCTGGCGGCCTGCATAAAAGCACTATGTGCTTGTTTAAACTCTCGAGCGTAGTAGTGAGCGATGCCTTGTCGCATTGGGTCTTGAAAGTGTTCCGCCGCTGTAGCGTATTCTCCTTGCTCAAACCAACGTTGACCTTGCTGATCTGGAGTTAACCAAATATCCCACCAGCGTTGAGCCATCTTTTGCTGCCAACTTACAGGCACCACCTCAACCTCGATGGAATTGCTTGATGTAACAAACTGCGCTTGCACAGCTGGGGAATAGCCGATTGGCATGAGTACTGCTCCCAACAAACACCATTGCACAAGCCATCCACGGCGAAACCACAACAGGACCAAAATCGCTACGGGGAAAACTAGTAGATAGCCCATATCTTGCCAAGGCATGGCTGAATCACCGTTGAGCTGCATATTACGCTCAACCAAGCTGTCTAGTTGGCTAACGTCACTGCCATCTATCGAAATTCTAACTAGAGAGCCTTGAGTTCTCTTGGCTAAAGCCTGCAACGAGTTCAAATCAAAGCTTGAAGCGCTCTCTTCTCCAACAGCAAGCACCAATAGCTGGTGCGAGCTTTGGTCAAAGTAATCAGCATAAGCATCAATAGCAGGAGCACTCACACCATCGCTTATCAGCACAACGGTAGCACCTAGTGTGCTTTGAAGCTGCTGCTCGATAAGGGGCAATGCGCTTTCAGCTTGCTTACCTTTCACTGGCATAATTTCAGGTTCAATGGCATTTAGAAATGGCACTAAAACCGAGCTGTCTTGGGTCAATGGCATAGCGATGTGAGCAGAGCCAGAATATACAACTAGGCCACTTTTCCCACCTTGGCGAGCAGAAATCAGGTCACGCACCTTATGCTTTGCTCGCTCAAGACGGCTTGGTGCAATGTCCGTTGCCTTCATGCTGTCACTGACATCCATCACCACTAACATTGACGCCTTATCTTCATTAAATGGCGATGCTTGACGCTGCCAACTTGGACCTGCGCTGATAAACACACTCAATATCACAACGAGAGTGAGCACTTTGATCGGTAGTTGACGCTTCCAACCTTGCTCACCCACAGTAAGAGCTTTGCGCAGATGCTCAGGCAAGTTTTGCTGCCATTTAGGCTGCGTGTTCTCTCGCCAGCGAAGCCAAAGCAGTACCAACAAAGGGAGCAGTGCTAACAGCCAATAAGGACGTAAGAAATGGAACTGGGATAACCCCTGCACCAAGTGCTGAACATTCAAATGGAACCCATCAAACATGCTTGTCTCCTACGGTGGAAGATTGGGCGAGACGGTTCCATCGTCGTTTCATTGAAGCGGCGCTAAACGCCAACAAATAAATCACTACCACCAAACTGATAAAGTAGTGATGCGCACTCTGCTTTGGTCGATAAGTGGTACTTTCAAAGCGTTGCGGCTCAAGCGCATCAATCTGTTGATATGCATGCTCAAGCGCCAGTCGGTCAAGCGCTTGAAAAGCACGCCCTCCAGTATCTTTGGCTATTCGCTCGATGGTATGCATATCCATCGCCGACTCACCGACGGTGTTTGGGTCACCCATCGCCACTACATGAATTCTAACGTTAAGCGCACTCGCCACCTTGGCCGCTTCGATCGGCTCAACAAAGCTACCTGTATCATTGCCATCCGTTAAAACGATCACCACTTGCTCACGATCATCATTCACTTCACTTTGCTGGAACACCTTGATAGCTAAACCGATCGCATCCCCAAGATGGGTGCTCTGTCCGGCCATCGCTACGTCGGTCTGATTGAGCAGTGCTTGCCAAACATCGAGATCATCGGTGAATGGAGTTTGTACAAACGCCGCATCACCAAACAAAATAAGCCCCAATCGGTCTCCTTGACGCCGATTAGCAAAGTCTGCCAAGACCGCTTTAGCGGCCTCAAGACGAGACAACCTATGACCTGTGTCTGAGATAAAGTCCTGCTCGGCCATCGAACCTGATAGGTCAAGCGCCACCATAATATCTCGACCAAATTTCTCCCGAGTTTGTGTTTCACCCAGCACCACAGGTTTCGCCATTGCACAAACGATAAGCACCCAAGTAAAAATTAACGCCAAGCGCTGCCACCACTTTGGTGAGAGCTGGTCGGCGCCTTCAGTTAAAGGCTCATCAAGTGCTTCAACGATACGATTGAAAAATGGCACTTTGATCGCAAATTGCTTGCTGCGATAAGCAGGCACTAGGAAGTAAATCACCACCGGCAGAGGCAACACCATGAACATCCATGGTTGTTCAAACACTAGATTTAGATGCTTTATCCCTTCAATCATGGCTCACCTCGGCAATTGCGGGTTTATGCTGCTTTAACCACTGCATGGCTCGTAGGGTAAGTTCATTACGCTGCTGGAGTGACAGCTCTACACTTGGATTCACCACCGAGTTCATCCATAACTTCCCGAGCTTGTCATCAAAGCGAACTTGCCCATCGGTCATCTGCTCTAAGGCTTGCAGGAATGGCGCACCAAATAGGCTCGCAGACGTCGGCTGAATGTAGGTCATGACTAGTTTCAAGACTTGATACGTCGATTCTTCCAACTTGTGTTGCTCGGCGCAGGCTCGGGTTAACACCATTAAGGCTTCACGACGGTATCTTTGGTCCCACCAGCGGCGTATCTGATTAATTAATAAGTACACACAAACGGTTGCGACCAAACTAAACAGTACTTTCCAACCGAGCGTTTGAGGCATCCAAGAAACAGGGGCTAAGACTTCAACATCTTGTAAATTACGCAAGATGTAAGTGCTTGGTGCATGATGCTCAACCATGTCAACGACCTCCAAATTGCGCTGTAAAATCAGAGATATGATTTCCTAGAGTATTTACCTCTAGGTAAGGCAGGCGTTTAATAGCCATCAGGTTATTAAGAATTGCAGTGCTTTGTGATTGCCACTGTTCAAGGCGCTGATTGACCTTATCAATCTTGCTGCTCATATCTAGGTTGGTTTGAAACTGGCCATCGCCTACGACCCAAGGGGTTTGCGCCATGCTTTGAGGGATGGTTTGCTCCATAGGGTCAACAACGCGAATGGCAATCACATCATTTCTTCGCTGCATCTGTTTGAGTTGATCGAGCTGGTTCTCGTCGCAATCGTGCCAATCACTGATGATGACGATGGTAGATTGCCTAATTTTCATTCGTTCAAGCTGGGATACCATATGAGTAAAACTCACCTCTGGTTTATCTCGGCTTTCCACATTGAGCGCTTGGTTATGTGCCACGAGCTGGGCCAACTGTTGTGCGTATCCACTTTGCTGACGCTGTGGCTGCCCTATCCACAATGTGTCTGGTGTTAGCATTATCAAGCGTACTCGATCACCATGGTTCAACACTTTCCACCCGTAAAGGGCAGCAAGTTCAGCGGCGACAACCGACTTCATCAACTCAAGCGAACCAAAGAACATGCCGCTACGCTGATCAACCACAATGATCACATTACGATCTTTCTCTTCGGTGTAACTGCGCACATGAGGTTTCCCTGTACGCATAGTGACCTTCCAGTCAATATTGCGCACATCATCCCCAATGTGATAATGCCTAAGCTCTTCGAAATTCAGTCCTCGACCACGAAATGCCGAAGCAGTCCGGCCAGCCATCAATGAGGTGTGTTTGAGCGCTGGGTGATAATTAAGTTTTGCCGCATAGGATTTAAGCGCCATCAGCTGCGCTTGTGATGTGTGAATGCGAAGGTCCGTTGAGTCATTCATCGCAGACTCCTTTTAACCCACGTTTACGACATCTAGGATCTCATTGACCACCGCCTCAGCCGTTACACCTTCGGCAAGCGATTGATATGACAGTGTTAATCGATGCCCCAGTACCGACGGGGCAATCGCTCTAACATCGTCTGGCAGCACGTAATCTCGACCTTCAAGCCATGCTTTAGCACGTGCGCTGCGATCTAGAGTGATTGATGCTCTCGGGCTTGCCCCGACCTCAATCCATTGCGCTAATGGTGAGGCTTGGTATTGCTGCGGGTGGCGAGTTGCCATCACCAAGCCCAAAATATAGTTTTCAACCAATTCAGATACATTGACTTGCGAGACTTCTACTCTTGCCTTTAGCAGCTTTTCTGGAGTAATGCTGTTTGCCATCGCTTCTGGATCGATATCCGCTTTGTCGCCATTGGCAGCGACAACGGTGAGTTCTTCACTACGCACTAAACGGATAATGTCTCGCTCGGCTTGATGATCGGGATAATCCACATTCACTTTTAAAGCAAAGCGGTCCATCTGCGCTTCAGGCAAAGGGTACGTGCCCTCTTGTTCAACTGGGTTTTGAGTGGCAAGGACCATAAACAGCTCTGGCAGCGTGTGTGTTTCACCTGCAACAGTGATAGTGCCTTCAGCCATTGCTTCTAACAGTGCTGCTTGTACTTTTGCCGGCGCTCGGTTGACTTCATCCGCCAGTACGATGGAGTTGAATATTGGTCCGGCTTGAAAACGTAGCGTCGGCTTACCTGCGATCTCTTGATACACCTCTGTACCCGTCACATCAGAAGGCAAAAGGTCAGGCGTGAATTGGATCCGGCCGAAACTTGTATGAAGTGCTTGCGCCAATGCTTTTACTGAGCGAGTTTTTGCCGTTCCCGGCAGGCCTTCGAGCAATACATGTCCTTTGGTCAACAACCCAATCACTAAGGCTTCAACCACGTGACCTTGGCCTATCACCTGCTTTTCAGTGTATTCAATCAACTGTTTGATGGTCTGCTGTGCTTGGTTCATGTGATGCCCTTGATGAAGAATGTTCACTCATCTTAGCGCCCTGCCCCATAACTATTGGTTATAACCGCTATAAAGCGACAGCTCGCTGCCATGCACATTACATTAGCTCCATCGATGCGTGGCACTGGTCAGGCATCAATTTAAACATTCACTAGTTGGAGCGAATTATGGCTATGCAAATGAGTAAAGTTGCGGTTGGTGTGGGTGCGTTGATCACCTCAACCACTGCAATGGCGGCCGACAAACCAAACATTCTGGCAATCTTTGGTGACGATGTGGGCTACTGGAACATCAGTGCCTATAACCAAGGAATGATGGGTTACGAAACCCCTAACATTGACCGCATTGCAAACGAAGGTGCCCTGTTTACCGACCATTACGGTCAGCAGTCTTGTACTGCGGGTCGTGCTTCATTCATCACTGGCCAAGAACCTTTCCGTACCGGCCTTCTTACTATCGGTATGCCAGGCTCTACTCACGGTATCCCTGACTGGGCACCAACCACGGCAGATCTACTTAAAGAGCAAGGTTATGTGACGGCGCAATTTGGTAAAAACCACCTAGGTGACCAAGACCAGCACTTACCAACCGAGCACGGCTTCGATGAATTCTTCGGTAACCTGTACCACCTCAACGCTGAAGAAGAGCCTGAAACTTATTACTACCCGAAAGACCCAGAGTTTCGTAAAAACTATGGCCCTCGAGGTGTGATCAAATCTTATGCTGACGGCAAACTTGAAGACACAGGCCCTATGACGCGTAAGCGCATGGAAACAGCCGATGAAGAGTTCCTTGAAGCGTCACTGGCCTTTATGGAAAAAGCCGTGAAGGAAGACAAACCTTTCTTCGTATGGCACAACACCACTCGTATGCACGTATGGACTCGCTTGCAAGAGAAATATATCGGTAAATCTGGTGTGAGCATCTATGCCGATGGCATGCTAGAGCATGATGACCATGTTGGTATCTTGCTGGATAAACTGGAAGAGCTTGGTGTTGAAGATAACACTATTGTTATCTACTCGACTGATAACGGCGCAGAAACAGTGACTTGGCCTGATGGCGGTGCAACACCGTTCCATGGTGAAAAAGGTACTACTTGGGAAGGCGGTATGCGTGTTCCTCAGCTCGTACGCTGGCCTGGTGTGATTGAACCTGGCACTAAGATCAACGAGATGATGGCGCACCAAGATTGGCTACCAACTCTACTCTCAGCGGCTGGCGTGCCAGATGTGAAAGAGAAACTGGCCCAAGGCTACCAAGCTAACGGTAAAGATTGGCGCGTACATATCGATGGCCATAACTTTATGCCGTACTTTGAAGGTAAAGAAGAGCAAGGCCCTCGTGAATCACTACTGTACTTCAGTGCTAATGGTGAGCTAAATGCTGTACGTTGGGGTGACTGGAAGCTTAACTTTGCGGTAATGGAGGGTAACATCTCTGATGCTGTTCGCTTCTCGCCAAACTGGCCTCAGATCATCCACCTTCGTGCCGACCCATTTGAAAGAGCACCGCACGAGTCAGGTATGTACCTTCGTTGGATGGCCGACAACATGTGGTTATTTGTACCAATGCAAGAGGTACTGGGCGAGTTCTTCAATACACTGCCTGACTACCCGATGCAACAAGGTCAGCTAATGAACCCAGCAGCTATTAGCTACCAAAGCCTCGGTCTACAAGGAAAAATGCAACAACTTGATGCCCTACAAAAACAAGTAGCGACCATGAAGTAAACCTTAGCTTCATCACCTTTCTAAGCCCCGAGCCCTTGCTCGGGGCTTTTTTGTTTTCTTCAACATATCTCCATCATTCCTACTTAATTTACTGTCCAAATGGAAAGTATATTGAAGTTAGTATCACTTATTTATATTATACGCACGGACAATAAAACGTTAGATTCAGCCAGCGTCTAACCCATTAACGATCAAAGGAAGTGTAGGAGTCACATGGATTACCGTTTCGTACTATTGAGCACAGTGCTCGGTGCATTCCCAGTGCTTGCAGATGAAGAGCCGCAACCGCCTACTGAAAACATCGATCTGATCAAACACCGGTTAGAACTGGAAAAACAGTCGGAAGACAACCCGTTCACCTTATCAACCCACAAAATGAATTACCTGCTGCCTGTCACCTATATGTCAAATGTAAATACTGCCGTGTATGACGACATCGACGACAAAGGGCTCACAGACAGTTTTCTTAACACCGAAGCCAAGTTTCAGCTCAGCTTGAAGATGCCTTTAGTAAAAGATCTATTTACCGAAGACCGGATCTACTTTGGGATGACCCTCAAATCACACTGGCAAGTATACGCCGCTGATGCATCTAGACCATTTCGAACCACAGACTACAACCCCGAAATCTTTTACGTCATGCCAGTCACAACCTTTGAAGACAAAAGTGGTTTGATTGCCTTTGGCCTTGAACATGAATCCAATGGAGAGGTGCAATATCTGTCACGTAGTTGGAATCGTGTTTACGTGCAATACGTTAAAGACACGGGCCATAACTATGCGGTTTCATTCAAGTTATGGCACCGCTTACAAGAAGATGCGAAAGAGTATGAGTATGCGCCTGTTGGAGATGATAATCCTGACATCATCGACTATTACGGACACGGCGAACTCAACGCAATCCTGCGCCGAGAAGAAGCCAACTACAACCTAGTGGGCCGCTACAATGTCAGTACTGGTAAAGGCTACTTGGAACTTGGTGTTACCGTCCCCTTACTAGACAACGTCAAGCTCTACACCCAATACATAAACGGCTACGGTGAAAGCCTGATTGATTACAACGTCAAGCAAGAAAGGATCGGCATCGGTTTTGTTTTTTCTGACTTGCTATAACCGACAGTCTGCAAAAAATATCATGAAATATCCTCATGTTGATGTTGAATGAATAACGCTTTTTTCCCAACCCTGAAGCACGGTATAAACACCTTAGCTCATAACAAAAATGACAAATAGGCCTTGAGTAAAAACTAGGCATACAGCATTCAGTTTAGGAATTGGGATTAATAATTATGACTACAGACTTCACTTTTCGTATTAATAGCATCAAGCTCGATGAAAACTATAAGCCATCAGATAGCACTCGTATCACCACCAATTTTGCAAATCTAGCTCGTGGTGACAGCCGCCAAGAGAATCTGCGCAACGCACTAACAATGATAGATAACAGTTTCAATTCATTGGCTTATTGGGACAACCCAGCGGGTGATCGCTACTCAGTCGAGCTAGAGATTGTTTCGGTTGATATGGATGTAGAGCAAGGTGGTCAAACATTCCCATCCATCGAAGTATTGAAGACCAATATCATTGACCATAAAACCAATGAGCGCTTTGAAGGCATTGTAGGAAATAACTTCTCATCGTATGTTCGCGATTACGATTTCAGCGTTCTATTGTTGGACCATAATAAAGGCAAGCAAGGTTTTAGTGTTCCTGATAATTTTGGTGAACTGCACGGAAAATTATTTAAGTACTTCCTTAACTCTCAAACTTATAAAAACCACTTCAAAAAAGCACCTGTTATTTGCTTGAGCGTTTCGGACAATAAAACCTACCAAAGAACTGAAAACCAGCACCCGGTATTGGGCTTTGAGTATCTGCCGAATGAGTCTTCGCTCACCGAACAGTACTTCCAAAAAATGGGTCTACAGGTACGCTACTTCATGCCGCCAAACAGTGTTGCACCTTTTGCATTCTACTTTGTTGGTGACTTGCTTAATGATTACACCAACCTCGAACTGATCAGTACCATCAGCACTATGGAGACTTTTCAGAAAATCTATCGACCAGAGATCTACAACGCCAATGCAGTCGCTGGCAACCGCTACCAACCGAACTTGAAAAATGCTGATCACTCTCTTACCCAAGTTGTCTACGACAGAGAAGAGCGCAGCCGACTAGCGATTGAACAAGGTAAGTTTGCCGAGGAGCATTTCATCAAGCCATATCAGGCCATTCTTGAACAATGGTCAGCAAGTTACGCATAAGTATCGATTAAGAGGTTCGACAGATATATGAAAACACTTTTACCAACATCCACCGCAGGTAGCTTGCCAAAACCCTCTTGGTTGGCAGAACCAGAAAAACTATGGTCTCCCTGGAAACTGCAAGACTCGGAACTCAAAGATGGCAAACAAGATGCGCTATGTATTGCACTTCACGAGCAGCAGCAGGCTGGCATCGATATTGTTAGTGATGGTGAACAGACTCGCCAGCACTTTGTCACTACCTTCATTGAACATCTAGACGGCGTTGATTTTGAAAAACGCCAAACCGTGACAATACGTAATCGTTATGAAGCGAGCGTTCCAAGTGTGGTTGGCCCAGTAAGCCGCCCGAAACCCGTCTTTGTTGAAGACGCGAAGTTTCTGCGCTCGCAAACTGATAAGCCAATCAAGTGGGCTCTTCCCGGCCCAATGACCATGATTGATACACTGTTTGACGCTCACTACAAGAGTCGCAAAGAGCTGGCTTGGGAGTTTGCCAAAATCCTCAATCAAGAAGCTAAAGAGCTTGAAGCCGCTGGCGTCGATATTATTCAGTTTGATGAACCGGCATTTAACGTCTTTTTTGATGACGTGAATGATTGGGGTATCGCTGCGCTTGAACGTGCTATTGAAGGACTAAAATGTGAAACAGCAGTCCACATTTGTTATGGCTATGGCATTAAAGCCAATACTGACTGGAAAAAGACACTTGGCACGGAGTGGCGTCAATACGAAGAAGTGTTCCCAAAATTGCAGCAATCCAACATTGATATCATTTCACTGGAATGCCATAACTCACGAGTGCCAATCGAGTTACTAGAACTGATCCGAGGCAAGAAAGTGATGGTCGGTGCGATTGATGTCGCCACCAACGAAATTGAAACACCACAACAAGTAGCGGACACACTGCGCCAAGCGCTTAAGTACGTTGACCCTGATAAGCTTTATCCGTGTACAAACTGCGGTATGGCACCTCTGTCTAGGGAGGTTTCATCAGCGAAGCTTAATGCTCTGAGCGAAGGGGCAGAAATCGTAAGAAAAGAACTAGCTCTGGTGTAGGTACACAGATTAAGGCGTGTAGATGATTAAATTTCAATGCGCCTTAATCGCAACAGAATCAAAATAACGCCCTTCCCCATCAAAGCTCTCTGGTATCACTGAACGCCAAAAAGATAGCCCGAGCCGATTAAATACGTAGGCATGTCCTAAGTCTGGGTCTTGAGCATCAAAGGTATCTTGCTGCAACGCCACCTCAATGACCTCTACCGCTAGCCTTCGGTGTACATCAACCCCATCGAACAAAACTTCATACTGCTCACTGGCTGTCGCTTCAATAAATTCGACTTTGCTGCTTGCATCAAAATGCACAAATAGCCCACCGAGAAACCCATAGTGATGACCAACAACCACATCCGGCTCACCGAGCACTTCGAACACCTGCTGCTTAGTCATGCCGAATTGAATTGGACCAATGGCACGATGACAGATGAGTTTGAAAGTCTTCATGATCTTAAAGTCAGATAAGTGCCTAGCATCTGTACATGCCACAAATCTTGTGACCATCGAGATCTAAAAAGTAGCAGAGGTGTTTTTTGCCTGTTGAGTTATCTCGTAAGCCGGGAGGATCTTCAATGCTAGTGGCACCATTTGCTACCGCAACATCATGAAACTCTTTCACTTGCTCGGGGGAGTTACAACTAAAACCAATCGTTGACCCATTGGCTGTTGTCACTGTTTGTTGGTTGATCGGCTCGGTAATACCGAAAATAGAACCGTTATGGATATAGAAAATCCGCTTTTGCCCAGTGTCGTTACTGTTTTCAACCGGCGTTTCTACTCCCAGTACACCAAGTACCTCATTGTAAAACTGTCGTGACTTTTCAATGTCATCGGACCCAATCATGATATGACTAAACATATAAACCTCCTTGTTTAACGTCAGTAAGCCACACTCTTCAACTCAAATGAACACTGCTTAACAACGAAATGGTCAGTTTTCTCAAGCATGAATCCCAACATAACCTGCTAATTTTTACTCACCTTTGTCTAAGACTCGTTGAATAAACACAGATTTTTTGGCTCGATATTCATCATGAGACAAATCCATGCTGGATGATTTCAGAATATTGTATTCATCGACTAATACAGGGTTTGCCCGTAAACAGTCTCGAAACTTAAGGAAAAACTCATAGCGAGAACCTTGGGCGACGACCTGGAGTGCGACATCATCACCTCGCTGCGACTCAAGCATGCAAAGTTCATCGGTTCTCAAAGTGCCACTTTTCTCCTCAAAACCAATCTTTTTAAGTGTTTCCACTGAGGCCTCTAACAAACCCGCTTCCACGCCAATATAAATGTCGAGGTCGCCTTTAGAGATCAAATTAGGAACGGAAGATGCACCGATATGTTCGATGGTAGCGTGAGGCAATAACTTTTCTATACGAGGCTTATACTCAGCAAATAGCTGATCGCATTTGGCTTGGTAATCGCATGGGTCATAGAATTTCATAAGTGTCCTAATGTATTGGGGTCTAATTGCTAGACCTGACTTACCACCAACCCATGATTACTTGCTCCCAGCAATGAGGGTTCATCACAACACTGCAAATGGTAATCGAGCCAAGTTTGGTATTGTGATGGGCTAAAGTTGTTCACACCAGTTGCGATATATCGATTAAAACTGTCTGTCGCTGAATGGGATATAATAGACAGGCCTTGCTTAGCAAGTAATGTTTCGATCTCTGTTGGACTAGAAAAATAGCCGACGTTAAAGAAGTCAGGTGCTGTTGGGTCAGACACTGTGCCAGATTGATGTAGCTCGTTAAGCACTGCTGGTGTCATCAAGTGTGGGAACTTATGCGCAAATAAGCCTGCGACAAAAAACCTAGAAATATACGCTACTGCTAGAATGCCTCCAGATTTCAAAATCCGCTTAGCTTCTGTTATTGCTTGAACCCTTTCTTGGCTCGTTTTCAAATGATACAAAGGGCCCAAGATAACACACACATCCTGCGAGCCACTTTCAATGAACGATAAGTCACAGGCGTTACCTTGATATATCAACAAACACCTTTGCTGCTCAAGCGCTTTGCTCCGCAGCATCTCTACTTGTTCCGGAGCAAGTTCTACCGCTGTCACCTCACAACCTAGCTCATCGAAAGCCAACGAGTATCGACCCGTCGCCGCCCCGACCTCGCACACTTTAGTCCCAACCGTAAGGTAAGTCGCTAGTTTGTGCATGGTGGTATCGTATTCAAGTTGGGCGATATATTGCCTTGTAAGTCGGGAGTCTTCATCAGCCCCTGTGTATTGTGCAATTACGTCTTCCATGTGTACCTCACTTCCCACCAATGTTTAGAATGCACACCTGTGGTCTATTGATCTCAAAAACAGCCTAAATAACAATGATTAACATAACAAAGACAAATCCGAATTTATACACGCAATTGCATACTAGAAGTCCGAGCTAAGATAGGCACAAAAAAAGGGCTAGTTTTCACTAGCCCTTACACTAAAATCGCTGCTACCTAAGCGCACTCGACAACTTAAGATTCGCCGTCACCAAGTTTTGCGTGACTGGGTGTTTCGCTTCATCAACAATGCACCCACTAGAGAGCTCTTCGACCACTTCACCCTCATGCATTACATAGATTCGGTCACATAGCATTTCGGCAAGTGCTAGGTCGTGAGTGATGAATAGGCAAGCAAAATTAAGCTTCGCTTTGAGCTCATGGAACAAAGCGACAATCTGCTTTTGGATGGTAGCATCTAGTGCCGAAGTAGCTTCGTCACATATCAGTAGTTTAGGTGACAAGCCAGTGGCCCGGGCAAAAGCGATTCGCTGAAGCTGACCGCCAGATAACTGATTGGGATATCTATCAAGCAACTCTATTGGAAGATGAACTCTTTCTAAAAGCTCTTGCGCCAACGCATCACCTTGCGATTTATTGATCAGTTTGAAGTTGATGAAAGGCTCAAGAAGATACTTCTTCACCTTCATTCTGGCTGGAAAAGTCGCTAACGGGTCTTGAAACACCATCTGAACTTGCTGGTAATAATCATTCAGCTTCCAGCTATCGATTGGTTTCCCATCAAAAGTAATTTCACCGCTGTCAGCAGATTTGATTCGACACAGCAGTCTCGCCAACGTCGATTTACCAGAGCCACTCGCACCAACAATGCCAACGCATTCTTTATCGCCGACATGAACACTGACATTGTTTAAAGCTTTGAAGTTCTCACCATTACGTAAGAAAGTCTGACAAACGTTTTTTGTTTCAACAACTTGAGCCATATTAAACCGCCTTACTCGATGGTTTAAGTCGCGGCACAGCGTCCAACAACTCACAGGTGTAGCAGTCTGATTGCCTTGAGTGGATCTGGTCGAGCGTTCCGAAATCTACGACTTGACCGCTTTTCATCACCAAGACTTTGTCCGCAATAGCAGCGCATGCAGCTAAGTTATGGCTCACCATAATCACCGCCGTATCATGCTGCTCTTTACGCTGACGAAGCTCATTAAGTACCAATTCTTGAGTAGATACATCGAGTGCAGACGTCGGCTCATCCGCCAAAATCAACTCTGGCTGCATCGCCAAAGAGATCGCTATAGCAACCCTCTGTTTCATGCCGCCACTTAACTGCCAAGGGCGAGACTTAAGGATCGCTTCTGGATCTGGTAGACCGAGCTTAGCAATCTCCTCAATCGCAAGTTTTTTCGCTTCTTGTTTAGAGATAGCTTTGTGATTGCGTATCGCCTCCACAAACTGACGTTCAATGCTCACCATAGGGCTTAGCGTTGCACCGGGGTTTTGAAACACCATTGCTATACGCCCGCCTCTCAATGAGCGCCACTGACGAGGCGACTGCTGAAACAGATCTTGGCCATCAAATCGGACACTCCCAGTATCAATCTTTGCCCCTTTGCCGAGCAAGTTGATAATAGTACGAATCAAGGTCGATTTACCACTGCCACTTTCTCCCACAACAGCGAGGATCTCTCCTCGCTGCAAGGAAAACTCAATCTGCTTCAACACTTGAGAGCTGCGGTCATAAGATACCGACAAATCAGTGACTTCAAGAATGGGTTTTGTCATCGTTATCTACGGAATTATTCAGCTAATTTTATGCGGTCATCGACGTAGTAGATCTCTGAGATAAACTTGTAGATGCCTTCAATACGCTTGTTATGTACTAGGTTACCTTGTTGATAGAACAAGAAAATGCCAGCGGCGTCTTCCATCAACAGTTTAGAGCCCTGTTTACCTAGCTCATTACGTTGTTCTTTGTCCGTCACTCGCTCAAGTTTTGCCAGCAGTGCATCCAATTCAGGGTTACTGTAGCCACCAACGTTACCACGAGCACCGGTCTTAAAACTTGATTCTAGGAAGTACTGAGGATCGAGCGTTGGGGCAGATGTCCAACGCTCATAAATGAAGTCAAATTGACCCTGTTTTGCCACTTCAACATGGTTTTCCATTTGCAGAACTTCAACGTCAATACCGACTTTCTTCAGTTCAGATTGCATAGCGATACCAATGTTTTTCGCAACAGCGCCGTGGTGAGTCATGCTCACGTACTTCAGCGTAAGTTTCTTGCCTTCAAACTCACGGAAACCGTCGCCATTGGTATCTTTGATTCCAGCTTGATCAAGCAGAGATTTCGCTTTGTCTAGATCGTAAGCGTAAACATCATCACCACCTAGACCAAATGGAAGCAATTCGGTAAATGGACCACGCGCTGGAATACCACCAGCAATACGCTCTGCGTATACGTCTTTACGAATAGCGTGACGGATTGCCTGACGGAACTGAGGCACCTGCATCCAAGGATGGTCAAAGTTAGTACGCAGGAAGAAAATACGCAGGTTCGGACCAGTAAGTACGTTGAGCTTTGGATCGTTTTGTAGAATCTTAAGATCCATTGGGCTAATTTGTGTTGCCAGATCCAGTTCACCCGACTGAAGTGCCATAGAACGAGCCGCTGCATCTTGAATGTACTTAACATTGATGGTTTCAATGCTTGGCTCGCCATTCCAGTATTCCGCATGTTTTTTCAGTACAAGCCCAGTTTCTGCGTTAAAGCTCTCGACTTTGAAAGCACCTGTTGCGATAGGTTGGAAACGGAAGTTGTCGTTACCTTGTGCTGCATTCGCATCAATGATGGTATATAGCGGATCGGCAAGCTCATTCAGTAGCGTTGCGTATGGGTACTTCAGCGTAACCACTAGGCGCATACCATCTGCTTGAATAGATTCAATTGGAAGTTCAAGGTCTTTTCTGTCTGTGATGTTTGCAACACGCTCAAGTGACGCTTTTACTGCTGCTGCATCTACTTTTTCACCGTTGTGAAATACCACGCCTTCACGAATCGTAAACTCAGTGGTCAGCTCATCAAGTTGTTTCCAGCTCGATGCGATCATTGGTTTGAACTTAAGGTTCTCGTCAATTTGAACTAGGTTTTCACCCACGCCACAGCGGCTTAGTGTCCAGCCATTCCATCCAGAGGTTGGTTCAACATCACCATCTAGCCAAAATAGCGCCATATTGACGGTTTTGTCCGAATCACTTGCATTGGCAGTGAATGCACAAGTAATAGCACTCACTGCGAGCAGCAAAGTACGAAGAAATGTTTTCATCTTAAAGTCCATATTTAACGACGCCCTATTGGCGCTCAGGGTTTAAAAACTTACGGGTAGCATCGCCCAATACATTGAAGATCATGACGACGATAAAAATGGCAATGCCCGGATAAATAACCAGCCAAGGTGCGCTTTGAAGATACGCTCGCCCTTCACTGAGCATGTTGCCCCACTCCGGTGTTGGCGGCTGAATACCCAGCCCCAAGAAAGAGAGCCCCGCCATTGCGAGCATCATGTTGCCGATATCAAGGCTAAGTTGAGTTAACAAGGCTGGCATTACGGCTGGAAGTAAGTAAGCATGAAACAGCTTGAAATTGCTCGCCCCTGCCATACGTGCAGCAATAATGGCTTCACTCTGCATTTCGGTTTTGATCAGCACTCGGCTCAAACGAGCAAACTTGGTCCACCAGATGATGCCAAGCGCCAACATCATATTGATAAGTCCCGGCCCCAATAGACCCACGACTGCGATAGCAAACACCATATCTGGGAAGGCTAAGAAGGTATCTGAGAGACGCATCAAAAACGTATCTGTTGAGCCACCACGCATTCCCGCTAAACTGCCAATCGCAACCCCGAGCACAAAAATGATGGCGAGCATGCCAAATGTGATACCCAGCGAGATTGCAGCACCGTGGAGTAAACGCGACAAAATGCAGCGCCCGACTTGGTCAGTCCCGAGCAGATACTCTTCATTGGGTGGTGACAATAGGTAGAGAAAATCCGCCTCAAGGGGATCATGAGGTGCCAATAGTGGCCCAATAAGCGCCAAAACTACGGTAAACAGTGCGACAAACAGCGCAAGGTAGAACTGATATTTTTTATTCAATAGAGTGTTCATTACTACTGGCCTTGTTTGCTCAAGCGTGGGTCAAGCAGTGCCGCCACTAAATCTGCTAACAGGCTGACACTCATATAAATAATCACCATGATGACCACATAAGCTTGAAGCACGGGATAGTCTCGAAAAGTAATCGCTTCCAATGCCATGCGGCCTAATCCCGGCCAAGAAAAAATGGACTCGACCACAACCGTACCGCCTAGCAATAGCGCACAAGACAAACCAAACAAGGTGGTTAAGCCTCCAAGTACCGAAGGCAGTACGTGGTGTAAAATAATGGTGCTCTCTTTAGTGCCTCGTGCACGAGCACCAACAACGTACTCTTTACTCATCTCTTCTTGGATCATGGATTGAATCTGGCGGGTATAGCGGCCAATCAAAGGAAGAGCCAACGTGAGTGCAGGCAGTACAATACTAGATGCTGCGTAAGGGTCAGTAATCTTGAACCAATTGAGATTGACGACAAACCCAATAATCAGCATCAGCCCCAGCCAAAAGTCAGGAATAGAGATAGCGATAAAAGCTAGTAGACGCAGCACTAGCTCACCCGCAGACTCCCTCAACAATGAGCCAACAACACCAAACAACATCGCAAACAAGACCACCAGAACAATGGCGCAAGCGGCGAGTTTGAACGTCATGCCCATTCGATGTGTCACCATATCCGCGACAGGCTCACCAGTTTTAAGCGAATGACCAGCATCCAAGGTCAAAATGCCTTTTACCCAATCAAGATATTGAACAATAAAAGGCTTATCCAGCCCCATGGCAACCTGCATCTCACGCAACGCTTCTTCACTAGGTGATACGCCTCGTGCTTCAAAGTAGATCTGCGCTGGGTCACCAGGGCTAAGCCAGGTGAGGAAATAAGTTAGTAAGGTAGCGGCAAATACAACCATTACAAATTCAGCCAATTTGTTAGTTATAGCGCTCATAAATCACCTAATACTGCGGTTCAACCCTACTGGCTGGATTGAACATGGAATCATTCTCATTCGAAGTTGGCGTATGTTATAACATTACTCAATAATGTCCATGTTTAATTTAAGACTATTTACCGTATACCCATCCTCATACAACCTCCAATCTGAGCTTAAAGCTGCTAACTGTAGCTAAAAGTTCGTTCACCGTATTATTTACTCACACCAACGAACACAGAGAGTAAACGACATGAAAAAATCCATTCTAGCTATCGCATTGGCAGCAACAGCAACGACTGCAGTTATCGGCACAGCGCAAGCGTGTACTACGGCGGTCTACCATAATGGCGAAGCGTCTCTAACTTCTCGTTCAATGGACTGGTACGGGCACGATGAAGCCAAGGTTATTGGTACAGGCAAAGGGACACACAATATTTATGCTGCGACCAACAACCCACAAACGGCGGTAGCGAAACATGCGACGTTGAAGATCCAATCATTTGCAAATTCTCAGCACGCACTCGGCAATGGTCTGGTTGCAGAAGCGATGAATGATGCTGGTCTAGAAGCTCGCATTCTTTACTTAGGCCGAGACTACACAGCATTTCCAGAAGGCAGTGCAGATACACCCGATGTCTCAGCTCTAGAAGTACCTAACTGGGCGGCAGACAACTTCGCAACCGTTGCTGAAGTGCTAGAAGCAATCGAAAGCAATAAAGTCGACATCATCGATGCTGAAGTTTGTAACCTACCCAACAGTGATGGTCACTGCACTCAAGCTCCGGTTCACTATCAGTTTGCTGACAAAAGCGGCGATGTAGCGGTAGTTGAGTTTGTGCAAGGTGAGCTAAAAGTTTACCGAGGAAGTGATGCTGAAGCGCTGACCAATAATCCGGAGTTCTCTGTGCACCTTGAATTCACTGCCAATGGTAAAAAATCAGATGGTACCATTCACCCAATCGACCGCCGTTTACGCGCCAAAGAAATCATGGCAGACATGTACGCTCGTGATGTCACAGATGCAGTCTCAGCAAAAAATGCAATGAAAGCCGTAGCAAATAGCACCTTTGCTGGCTACGAGCAACTGGATCACTCACTAGAAAATCCAAACGTATTTCCAACGTTGTGGACAGTGCATACCGACCGTAACGCAGGTGAGTGGATTCTTGACCGCTACGACACTTGGACAGCAGAGACGTACAACTTCACTATGTTTGATGTAAACAAAGCAGTCTCTACCACGCTAGGCATCCACCCGCTGGATAAGTAAGTTATAGATAGAAGAATTGGTAATAAAAAAGGAGAGGCAGTCGCCTCTCCTTCTTGTACCACTTTCCGATCAATTAAACGTGATCTAAACGAATGTGACTGTTTTTAAGATCATCACGCTTGATGCCAGTTCCGTCATTCATCTCGTTGAAGTGACGAAGCAGGCCAGCGATAGCATGAATTGAGCCAAGCAGATCACCCGTATGTGCAGACTCAGAAGAGGTGTGCATGTTGCGGATTGGGTAACCGATACTGATCGCTGCACTATCAACACCAGCAAGTGCGGCTGCCATGCCATCAGTACCCATGTCACGACCAGAGAAATCTAGCTGATAAGGAATCTCTTGCTCACGACATACTTGCTCAAATGCGCTCACTAGGTATTCAGAGGTTACTGAACCACGTCCGATAGTGAAACCTTCACCCATTTTAAGCACGTTCATACGACGGTTACCAATACCCGGCGCCGCTTCGTAATCATGGTTTACATCTGTTGCGATCAGTACATCTGGCTTAAGTTCGCCCACCAGCTGTGTTGAACCGTGACGACCAATCTCTTCATGTGTTGCAACCGTGTACATAACACGTACATTGTCTAGACCTTGCTCTGCGATCAAGCGAGCCACTTCAACCACAGAGAAACAGCCAAGACCGTTATCTAGGTAAGCACCGTAGAAAGTATCTTCGGATACACCACGCTTAATCGGGCGATCTAAGATGATTGGGTCACCAACACGAATGCCTAAGTCTTCTACTTGCTTCTTACGATCTTTACCGTGAGTGTGCAGTTCTAGGTAGATTTGCTCAGGCTTAATGCCCTGCTCGCCTGTGCGCTGCGCTGGGGTTGAGAAGTGAATCGCACCTAGGGCTTCAACTGTACAGCCATCGATCACTTTGTACTTACTGTTGTCTTGTGGGTTTTGGCAGAACACCTTAACTTCATGGCCAATCAAGGTTGTTGGCAGGAATGAATCTGTGTTGATCCAAACTTTGCCATCATCATCAATCTTACGCACTTGCATGCGGATTTTATCTGCGTGACCAACAATCATCACACTCACAAGATCATCACGACCCGGATGAGAATCGAATACTAAACCTGCGTTGGCTTTGAACTGATGTACTGCCCAACCTTGAGGCATGATGGATTCCATTTCAGGCTTGATCACGCCATAAGTCATCGCTGCTTCAAAACCTACTGGAGAAGGTGATGCAAGTACCTTCTTCATAAATTCGAACTGCTCTGATGGCATTGCGGTTTGCCAAGCGTGTTTCTTTTCCGTGTTGTTGTCTAAGCTCATGATTTAGCCTTTTCCTCTCAGGGTGTAATACTTTCTCACCCGCCAAACACGCTGTTTCTCAGCCGAAACAGTGTAGGGGCAAAAATAATGCAAAGACGTTAAAGATTGTTGACGAGAAGTTCAACCCCTTAAGGTGGGATTTTGTAATGCAAATATGCTGGGAGATGAAATATTAGATTTCGTTCTAGGATTTATAAAGCTTAAGTTTCTTTACTCGTCAGTAGATACAATGGATATCTCTGGCCAGTCACTGACAAAACCAATGTTGATGTCTCCGCAACAGATGCCAATCCGCCATCGGTTATTGGTTTCTGGGTTTGAATCCAAGCGAATCAAATTCCATGGAAGATTAAAATCAAGCGGCCACTCTCCACTGTCGGGGAGTGTCTCGATATATTTCATATCGACATTTCGAAAATCTGCGGCGGCTTCATCACTAAGATTGTTCCATGGAGCAACCACTATTTTTAGCTCACCATTGGCCATGGAGAACTGTTTAATGGCATGAGTTCCTAAGCCACGCAGTAGTGCTTGTTGCACTTCCTTTCCCATCGAAACATCCTCCAATTTCATCGAGTTAGCCCAAATCGCATCTTACAAATTTAGTGCATTTATTCTAAGTTACCATACAATACAAACTAATTTAAAAATCAGCTCACACAGGTAAGTTTTAACCTAATTCTGACGAAACTAATCGTTTAAACCACATCCATATAGACCGAGAAAAGTTATAATATCGAACTAAACTTATCATGGAGAGATATTACTCAAACCACTAAATTCGCGAAAAAGGCAAACACAACTTCAATGAGCATTCGACAGCATCAAAAATGGGTAAACCCAATACTGACTCTTGCCTCAACGCTAATTTTGACCCTTGTCACCCTATATAGTGTACATCAGTCACAAACACGCTATACCGATACCTTATTCATCAACTTAGTCGAACAGCAAACCCAAAGTTTGCAGAAGGCCATCGACAGCGATCTCATCTCAATTGGTGCAGGCGCAACCTTCTTCCATGCGACCTCGCCTTCAAACTGGCCTCGTTTCCATATCTTTGCTGATGACATCATGAAATCTTCAGATACCTTGGTCGCCCTGCAATGGATGCAGAAAGTCGAGCCGAATCAAATCGAAAAGCACAGCCTAAAAACGCGTCAGTTATTTCCCGACTTTAAAATCTATACGGTGCCAAAAAACAGCGGCAAGGTGCTCGGTTATCATGCGCCAAATAATGAACCGATATTTGTGGCAACGGACATATACCCAAGAACCAAGGAAAACCTCAAAGTCATCGGTTTGTACTCTTACCGTGAACGCACAACAAAGCTAATAAAAGGCATGAAAGACACAGGCCAGGTGCAGGTGTCCAATAAAGTGCGTCTGATCCAAGATGGTATTGGAGAGGGCATCAAGCGTGAGGGTATGCTGGTGTTTCACCCAGTGTTTGATGCAAAGGAAGGCTCCGATTTAATAGGTTACGTCATAGGTGTTATCCGAACGACGCCCTATTTTGAGCGCCTTATATCTCGTACCGTACTTGAACAAGAATTACTGCTGCGTGTATCTGACCGAGGCTTTGAAGCAGAAGCCGCTCCCTTACTATATCAAAGCCCAGATTGGGAGAGTGAGTCAGGCCAAACGATCAGTCGCCACGTAATGCTGCCTAATAGAAACTGGGAAATCGAGTTTAAGCTCTCCCATCACGTTCAAAAAAGTGCTCAATATTCATTAATTGCCATCGGGTTGGGCGGCCTAATTATCTCCTTGCTGCTTAGCTATATTGTGCTTATCCAAGTGCGTTCTCAAGAGCACCTAGCACACCAACTGGCCAGTCGAACCCAAGAACTACAGTACATGGTTGACCATGATTCCATGACCGGCATCTACAACCGTAGATTCTTTAATAAAGAGCTCACTCAGCGAATAAAAAACAACGAGCAGTTTGCGCTTGCCACCTTTGATATTGACCACTTTAAGTCCATCAATGATAACTTTGGTCACTTAATTGGCGACGAATTGCTGATTCATGTCACCCAAATCGTTGCAGAACAATTAAGTGACAAAGACATTTTTGCACGTATCGGTGGTGATGAATTTTGCGTCATTTCCAACCAAACCAACGGCGCTATTTTTGAAGCGAGACTAGATCTGATCCGCAATGCCGTGAGAGAAACACCACTACAAATTGGCGACCAAGAAGTGTTATGTACTTTGAGTATTGGTGGCGCTATACGAAGTGATGAAAACTCAGAGTCTCTGCTGCATATTGCCGATATGGCGCTGTATCGCAGCAAAGAAAGCGGGCGAGATAGTGTCTCTCTTGACTACTAACCTTGTAAGTTGGCTCGGCTAGCCGTACCAGAAACCCAAAACTCATTTTCACGGCTTTGAATGCGTTCGGCAAGGAAGTCAACAAAGCAACGAATACGCGCTGTCGTTCGTAGATCTCTGTGAAGCAGCAACCAAATGCTTCGATAAGGTAGTGGCTTTTGGAAAGGAGCACGGACTAGATTTGGGTGTCGATCACCAAGGTTGCACGCTAAATAAGCCATACCTAAACCAGAGGCTGCGAGAGAAATGAGAGGCACCAACTCCGAAACACGGTGTTTGAGTGTTGCCTTTGGATAAAAGCTCTCTGTGAGCCACTTGGAAGACTCCTGCCCCTCTGGTTCATGCCAACCGATGAAATGCAGCCCTTCACCACTATTGTCCTTCACTTTCTCTGCGTATTCTCGAGAGCAATAGGCCGCTTGCGACATCTGGACTAAGCGCCGACCTACCGCATCGTCATATACTTCATCGGCAACACGAATGGAAACATCTGCTTCACGCTTATGTAGGTTTGCTATGTCATTCCCAAATTGTAGATTAAGAGTAATTTCAGGGTACTGCTGTGAAAATGCGGCGAAATCATCCATCAATGACGTTAATGCCATACCATGAGGTAGAGATACATACACTGTACCAACGGGGTCTGAATCACGGCCAATAATCATCCGTGAAGCCGCAATCATTTCATCTTCAACTCGTTCTGCAAATGGTAGTAACTCCTCTCCTATCTGAGTCAATACTAGGCCTTGTTTTGAGCGATCAAATAGCCGACTACCGACTTGCACTTCCATCACTGAAATTCTTCGAGTCAATGTGGTGTGATTGACGCCGATACTCTCTGCACCACCACGTAACGTGCCTGTGCGTACGACAGCGAGAAAGAACTTCAAATCATCCCAGTTAAATCCGTAGCTTTCGTTTTCCATACCCTACATCCGTGTGGTTCATATTTGGAACATTATGTTCAGTTTTACCTATATACAGTTCAAATTTCAACCATGATAACTTAATTCTCGTCAGCACAAACCTTCAATGGAGACGAAGATGAACACTATTCAAACCGTATTAGTCACAGGTGCCAATGCAGGCATCGGGTTCGAGTTTGCTCGCCAACTCGCAGAGCAAGACCACATTAAAAAGATAGTTTTAGGCTGTAGAAGTGAAGAAAAAGCCCAAGCGGCTCGATTCCGACTCACCACCATGACAGGTCGAGATATTTTCGAGATTCTCATTATGGATGTTGCCGATACCAACTCCGTCAAGCAGGCGGTAACCGAGCTCACTGCGCCAATCGATGCTGTTGTACTTAATGCGGGCGGTATGGGAGGACAGCAACCAAACCAGCTTACTAAAGATGGCGTGACCATGATTTTTGCCTCCAATGTCCTAGGGCATGTCGTGCTGGTCAATGAGCTGATTAAGCATCAGTTGGTCACCTCAACGATTCTTTACGCTGGATCTGAAACGGCACGTGGCATTCCTAAAATGGGAATTGCCAAGCCAGAGTTATCTAACTCTTCGGTTGACGAGTTTGCGTCGATTGCCAATGGCAGCAAATTTGGCGCAAAAGCAGACCCTATGGACATCTACGGCACAATTAAACTGACGGGTGCGCTTTGGATGGCGTCAATGTCTAGACAACACCCTCACCTACGTTTCATTACCATGAGTCCTGGCGGTACTACAGGCACTAACGGTATGGACGACTTACCATTTGCCAAAAAGGTGTTCTTCAAATACATCGGCAGTGTGTTGATGCCAATGTTTGGCATGATGCACAGCGTAGAAAAAGGGGCCAAACGATATGTCGATGGGTTGTTTAACCCTCGATTTGAATCTGGTCGATTTTATGCCAGTAAAGCTGGCTCTCCGACGGGAGAAGTGATTGACCAAATTACATTAGACCCATCACTCGGCCACACCACGGCGCAAGATAACGCCAGAACAGCCATTGCGAAATTTGCGTAACTACAACGTTTGAGGATAAGAATATGGATACTACACTACAAATTTTAGTCGGTCTGGCAACAGTGATGCTAAGTGGTTTGGGGCTAATGTCGATGTTTGCACCACAAAAGATGGTCGCGAACTTCGCCCTTGAGCCTGTGGGTTCTGCTGGGTTAAACACCATACGCTCCATCATTGGTGGGTTATTTCTCGCCAGTGTTACCGTGTTAGCCATGGGGTTAAGCTCAGGCAATACCGAAGGCTACATGTTTGTCGCCATTGTGATGATTGCTGTTGCGGTTGGCCGAGTTGTCGGTCTGGTACTCGATGGGTTTAACAAAGCAGTGATCCCACCATTAGTACTAGAGCTCGTGATCGCATCGGTTTTAATATTCACCCATTTCAAGAATGGTGGCTTCTATTAATCAAAAACTTGGAGGGGCGGCTTAAACACAGCAGCCTCTCCAATCATCTACTCACTTCTCATTTTCTATGGTGAAAATTAGCGTAAAACACGTTCCTTGCTATTCTGGTCTGACCAGAGAAGGATTTCTCTGTTTAGTCATCAAAAGGATCTTTTCATGCGCAAAAACTTAAAAATCTACCAAAGAATGCGTCGTTTACCTTTCGGCAACCAACTGTTTAGTTTTGTGGTGTGTCGAATGGCTCCCTACTTCGGTTCAATCAAGCCACAAGTTACTGACCTTAAACCTGGCTACGCTCAAGTAACGATAAAAAAACGTCGCCGAGTCACCAATCACCTCAATACCGTCCATGCGATCGCCATGTGCAATATGGCTGAACTAGCGGGCGGTATGATGACGGATGTATCTGTACCGACCAAAAGCCGCTGGATACCCGTTGGCATGACGGTGGAATATCTTAAGAAGGCAAAATCCGATCTCACGGCACATGCCATAGGTGATGGGATTGACTGGAACAGTGCTGGCGACAAACTGGTGCCTGTTGAGGTGAAAGACGTTGAAGGCAATCTGGTTTTTCGTGCGCAAATCACCATGAATGTGAGAATGGCCTGATCCAGTTTAGCGTATCTTATATTCAGGAATCACCAACAACACACTAGCGTTTAAGAAGCAAAGGCAGCCCAACGACGGCTGCCTTTGTTACAAGGTAGTTTTAAACTTTAATCAGTTAGAAAAAGCCTAGCGGATTAACATCATAACTAATCAATAGGTTTTTGGTGTTCTGATAGTGGTCGAGCATCATCTTATGTGTCTCTCGGCCAATACCGGATTTCTTATAGCCACCAAAAGCCGCATGGGCTGGATAAGCGTGATAACAATTGATCCAAACTCGTCCAGCTTCGATATTTCTTCCCATTCTATAGGCGAGATTGGCATCACGAGTCCAGACCCCAGCACCAAGCCCATAATCGGTATCATTAGCAATCGCCAATGCTTCAGCCTCATCTTTAAACTTGGTGATCGCAATCACTGGGCCAAAGATCTCCTCCTGGAAGACACGCATTTTGTTGTTGCCTTCAAGCAAGGTTGGCTGAATGTAGTAGCCCTTGTCCAGCGATCCCTGCTGCTGCGCAATCTCGCCACCAAACACCACTCTCGCACCTTCTTGGCGACCAATCTCTAGGTAGCTAAGGATCTTATCGAACTGTTCTTGAGAGGCCTGCGCACCAACTTGAGTATCAGTATCGAGTGGATCGCCCTGCACTATCGTTTTCGCTCGCTCGGCGACCTTAGCGATAAAGCGGTCATAGATATCCTCATGTACTAGCACTCGTGATGGACAGGTACACACCTCACCCTGATTAAAGAAAGCCAACAAGGTGCCCTCTATACATTTATCCAGATATTCATCCTCATGTTCAAACACATCCGGGAAATAGATATTTGGCGACTTGCCACCTAGCTCAACCGTGGATGGGATTAGGCTCTCTGCGGCGCATTTCAGTATATGATGCCCAACCTCAGTTGAGCCTGTGAATGCCAGCTTGGCGATGCGGTCACTGGTTGCTAGCGCCTGTCCTGCCTCACTGCCGTAGCCATTAACCACGTTAATCACCCCTGCTGGGATCAGATCACCGATCTTCTCCATCAGCGCTAGTATTGAAGTCGGGGTTTGCTCCGCAGGCTTGAGTACCACACAGCATCCCGCCGCAAGCGCTGGCGCAAGCTTCCACGCAGCCATCAACATAGGGAAGTTCCATGGGATTATCTGTCCAACCACACCGATTGGCTCAGGGAAGTGATAACTAGCGGTGTTTGAATCAAGCTCCGCTGCGCTGCCCTCTTGGGCACGAATACAGCCTGCAAAATAGCGGAAGTGATCGACGATCAATGGTAAATCAGCGGCAAGCGTCTCACGTACAGGCTTGCCATTCTCCCAAGTTTCGGCGACCGCAAGCTCTTCGAGATTTTCCTCAATTCGGTCAGCTATCTTAAGCAGAATATTCGAGCGTTCAGTCACGCTAGTGGTCGCCCAGCTACTGCGGGCAGCATGAGCCGCGTCCAATGCCAAGGCGATATCCGCCTCACCTGAGCGAGCTACCTGACAGTAGACCTCTCCATTCACAGGGGAGATATTGTCAAAATACTCACCACTGACAGGTTTTACCCATTCACCACCGATGTAGTTGTCATAGTGACTCTTAAAACCGACAACGGCGCTGTCTGTACCTGGCTGTGCGTAGATCATAGGGAGTTCCTTTCGTTTGTTGTTTGAATCGCTATCAATAACGCAAGTCACAGGCCAACAAAAAAGCACTTGTTGTTAAAAAAATGTAAAACTATGATTAAGCAAAATTTCCTCTGAATTATAAAAAACAGGTGGGTGGTAAATGAGCTGTTCCACCCTGTTCAAGTGTTCCAACTTGGAACACCAAAACTGTTCAACAATGGTACAGTTATGCATCTTAACCCCTCACATGCACAGGAGTGGCTGGCAAGCTCTTGGCAGCGAAGTAAACAGGCTGGATTGAGTGAACGACGCCTGCCAGAAGATATCCGCGTCTCAGATCGACACCTCGCCCAGCAGCGCTCAGATCACGCAGAGCTTATTGACGCTGTGCAGCTCTGCGCTCTACCTCTGTTTAATCAACTATTTGCGCACACCGATAGTCGCCTGATCCTGACCGACAATCAGGGGGTGATCCTCGCTAGCTGGGGACAGCCAAGATTTAAAGAGCGTCTGACGTCAATTGCTCTGAGCTCAGGCAGTTGCTGGCAAGAAAAACTCAAGGGCACCAATGCCATAGGCACGGCTCTGGTTGAGGCAAAACCGGTCACTATTATTGGTGAGCAGCACTTTATCCAGCAGCACCGCTTTATAAGTTGTAGCGCCATTCCAATCAAAAGTCCTCTGGGAGATCTGGTTGGAGTGCTAGATATTACAAGTGAGCAGCAGATCCATGACATCAACACCCAGATGCTGGTGCATAGCATGGTACAGCAGGTGGAAAATCGGTTGCTGCTCTCAACACCCGAAGCAAGCTTTCAGATCAATATTGCCTGTGAGCCTTCCCTGCTTGGCACCCATTGGCAAGGGATACTGATCACCAGTGAAACTGGGCGAGTGGTCGCCCATAACCAGATCGCAGGGCAGATCTTGGCTCAATCAAATGTGATTGGTTACCAGCTCGATTCGCTGCTTCAAGGGGATGCGGAGAAGATCGTGTATAGCTCGCATCCATTGCAACAAAAGCGTCGCCGCAGCAAAACCCTAAGCTCTTCTTGTGACCTGCATTTTGGAGACAGAACCTTTGAGCAGAGCTGGCAACAAGCCACTCGGGTCATCGACAAAGACATCAGTATTATGATCCTTGGTGAAACTGGCGTAGGTAAGAATGAGTTTGTAAAGGCTCTGCACAATCACAGCCACCGCCGAAATGCGCCGCTTATCTCAGTCAACTGTGGCGCACTGGCAAGAGATCTGGTTGAAGCAGAGCTATTTGGCTACGAGGCGGGAGCCTTTACTGGAGCCAATCCTAAGGGCAGCAAAGGAAAGATCCGTCTTGCCGATAAAGGGATTTTATTTCTGGATGAGATTGGTGACCTGCCACTAGATGCGCAAAGTCGCCTGCTGCATGTATTACAAGACAAAACCGTTGTGCCGCTTGGCTCTGGACGCTCTTACTCAGTCGATGCTCGAATTATCGCCGCCACTCATAAAGACCTAGAGCAACTGGTAGCACAAGGACTATTCCGCCAAGACCTTTACTACCGCCTCAATGGTCTGGTGACCGCCCTGCCTAAACTGGCACAGCGAGAAGATAAGGCAGCGCTGATCCAAGCTATCCACCAGCGCTACTGCGAAACGGATCAACAGTTATGCCCTCACCTAAATAAGGTGCTTATGGCCTACCACTGGCCGGGCAATATTCGAGAGCTAGACAATTTAATCAAGGTAGCAAGTCTAATGGCTCAGGGCGATCCTCAGCTTAACCTGAGTCACGTCCCCGAGCACCTTGCCAAAGGTTTGGCACAGACAGAGCTGACATCTTCCAATCCTGAGAGTAAGGATCTTAAATCTACCCTTGAGGATACCTTGGTAAAAACCTATCAAGCCAATCAAGGAAATATCAGCAAAACATCACGCATGCTAGGGATCAGCCGCAATACCCTGTATCGGAAACTTAAAGCAATAGGGCTTATTCGTTAGTGCTCGTCTCGGTGAACATGGACCACCTCAAATTGTCGTTGGCATACCTTAGGTTCAATGTACGCCAATGACACTAGAGTCCAATTCGTTTCGCCACGTCGCTCACCGCTTGAACAATTTTGGTTTCTTGCTCCGAAGCTTCTGACGATAAGTTGTAAAACATAATACAGTCTTGGCGGATAGACGCTGGCGCTTCGAGCAAATCGACCCTCCTCAGCTGACCACGTTCAAGATAAGCCTGAGCATCTTGCTGCGCGACTACACTCCACCCCTCTCGCATCAGTTTTTCCATCAAAAACTGCTTTGACGTAACAACCTCGTACACACTACTCATCTTGGTGTGCCTGAGCGCATTGTTTAAATCATTTTCTGTAATCAACTGCTTTCTTGTGGTGAGTTCGGCTAAGGCGATCGGCTGTGTTGGAATATCTGAGTCGGTTGCGGTGTAAATACCCAACGGGTAAGCGCCTAAATTGACGCTGCCAATGGCGGAACTCGGATGAATATTGCCAAGACCCGGCATAATTGCCAAAAGCACCTCTCCTGATTCTATCTCCGCCAAACAGTGATGCCTATCGCGCTGAAGCCAGTGAATAGATACATTGGGAACCAAAGACTTAATCTCGCTTTCAATCTCGATCAGCATAGCCGTTGGGGTCAGGCTGTCATGATACAGAGTGATATTGGAAAGCTCACCTTGGTAGGCGGACAAGGCTATGTTTTCGAACTCTAGGGCCTGTCTTGCCAATAGCCTTGCTCGAGGATACAAACGACGAGCATATTCAGTTGGGACAGCCTTTTTCCCTTCAATGACAAATAGCTCAACCGCCATCATATCTTCCAACGCCGCAATTCTTTCTCTAACGGTGGAGCGCGCTTTACCAAGCTTAACGCTGGCTTTGCTAAAACTTTGCAACTCATACACGTGAGTAAAACAGGTCACTTGTTCAAATGAGATCATAACGCCTCTTTGTACGCCTAAGGCGTACATTATGAATTTATATGTTTGAAATTATCACAGTAACCTAGGCACATACAAATTCACAGCAATGATCATCCACGGAGATCACCCCATGAAAACATCCCTAATTGCCACTATTATCTCTGCTGCCGTTTCAACGTCTGCTATCGCTGAAATTAAACCGATGTCCACCGTACCAGCAAAGCCTCAAGATCAAGTCACTTTGAGCAACTACACCCATTCGCCTTACAACCAATGGGCTTTCCAGAACATGGGAATTCACCCTTCGCTCATGGTGCCACGTGACGGTGAGATTGCTGAGCTTCCAGAAGCCCTAAACCCTGAGGTGGCAAAGCACACATTTAACTACGGCGATCAAACATTGACGTTTCGAGAGGCGATGATCAATGACTTCACCGACGGCTACATAGTGATCCAAAACGGAAAAGTATTGCATGAAGAATATTTTGGTGACTTTGGAGCCAGGGATCATCACCTATGGGCATCGAGCACTAAATCCCTTGTTGGCCAAGCATTAGGTCTTTTGGTAGAACAAGACAAAGTTGATGTGAACCAAAAAGTATCCCATTACATCGAAGAGCTGAAAGACACCTATTTTGGCGAGCAAGATATACGCACAGTGCTCAATATGACCAGTGCGCTGGACTATCGTGAAGACTACGTCAATATGGCTCCGGGCGATGTGCACTACGAGTATTTCCGCCGCCTCGGTTTTGTACCCGCCTACGACTTGATGGCCATTGACCCGACGAAAGACGATACCCCGAAAGATCTACTCAGTTTTGCGGCAATGTTTGAACAAAATCCGGACCTCGACAAAAACCACAAGTTCGAATACCACAGCCCAAATGTTGACGTGATCGGCTGGGTAATTGCACGTGTGTCTGGTGAACCATTGAATGAGTTCATCGCTAACAATATCTGGAACAAACTTGGCGTTGCTCACGATGCGTTCTTTATGAGTGATATGAACTACAACCCGATTGCGACTGGCGGTTTCAACACCACGCTGCGTGACTTTGCCAAAGTGGGCTTGGCCATGGTTAACAATGGGCAATATAACGGCGAACAAGTATTTGCCGAAAAGTGGGTTAAAGAGACATTTACCCTCAGTGATGAAGAAAAACGTCATACCCAAAACAGCATTTATAGACAAGCTGACACCAACGTTTTTGACACTCATCTACAAGGCTACAAAAACTTCCTGTGGGTGCATGATTCAGACAAGAACATCGGCACATTTAGAGGGGTGTTTGGACAATTCCTTTACATCAATCAAGAGAAAAACGTGGTGATTGCGACGTTCTCCTCTGCTGACAGTGCATCCAATGCGGCTCGAGACAGCGCAAAAGCGAAACTGCAAGCATTCGAATCACTGGCGTCAACACTATAACAGTGACAGCTTAACCCTTAGCGTAACTGTCAGGGTTTAATCACAGGTTAAGGTTGGTAGCAAATAGGTAATGAAATTCTCCGTTTCATTACCTTACCGCCTTAGCCTTTCTACTCTTTATCAACATTTGCCCTACTTATTTCTCTTTGGTGTTACATAAAATCATTACCATATAAACGTTTTCGGAAAACGTTTGCTTTTATCAAGTCCAACTTATAGAATCCCGCCCAAATTAATTCCTACCTAAATGATACGGACGTTACTAGGTACTAAACCAAAGAGCTGTATCATGTCTTTACTAATGAGTATCGTGGGCATTTTCACACTGCTTGCAGTGGGTTTTGCCTTTTCTGAAAACCGTAGTGCAATCAATAAACGCACCGTACTGTTAGCCCTTTTAGCACAAATTGGCTTTGGTGCATTTGTGATGTTTGTCCCTGTTGGCGAGCAGATCCTACAAGGCATGTCTAATGGTGTTAACCACGTTATTTCTTACGCAAATGAAGGTCTAGCGTTTGCATTTGGTGACCTTGGCAAATTTGGCATGGGCTTCATCTTTGTGGTGAACGTTCTATGTGTAATCATCTTCATTTCTGCGCTTATCGCAGCCCTCTACTACCTAGGCATAATGCAGCTGATGATCAACATCATCGGTGGCGCACTGACTAAACTGCTTGGAACATCTAAAGCAGAATCTCTGAGCGCAACAGCAAATATCTTCGTTGGCCCAATCGAAGCGCCTTCAATGATCCGCCCTTTGGTGAAAAACATGACTCGTTCAGAGCTGTTTGCGGTAATGACGGGCGGCCTAGCAAGTGTTGCTGGCGGTACTATGGTCGGCTACATCAGCTTGGGTGTTGATCCAAAATTCATCATCACGGCGTGTTTCATGACTGCGCCTGCAGGTCTACTTTTCGCAAAACTACTTTGTCCGCAAACCGATGAAGTTGTGGTGAACAAAAAAGTTGAACTAGACGATCAAGACGCACCGAAAAACCTTCTCGACGCTATCACTGAAGGCTCTATCGTTGGTATGCAGCAAGTCGCTGTGGTAACTGCGCTAGTGATCTCTTTCGTCGCTCTAGTGGCTTTACTTAACGGCATTATCTCTGGAATTGGTGGCATGATTGGCTTTGAAAACGCAAGCCTTGAGCTGATCATCGGTTACATCTTGTCGCCACTGACCTTCATGATGGGTGTTCCATGGGAAGAAGCAGTAACTGCTGGCGCTCTGATCGGTAAGAAAATCGCTGTGAATGAGTTTGTGGCTTACATGAACTTTGTTGAGATCTCAGAAACACTATCTGCTAAAACTCAAGCGATCATCGCATTCGCACTATGTGGTTTTGCGAACTTTGGTTCACTGGCGATGGTGATTGGCGGCATTGGAGCAATGAATCCTGAGCGTCGTCCACTGCTAGTTGAAATCGGTCCTCGCGTACTGTTCGGCGCAGTTTTGGCTAACCTAATGTCTGGCACAATTGCTGGTCTATTAATCACTCTTGCATAAGGAACTTCAACATGGCGACTCCGCATATCAACGCAGAAAAAGGCGATTTTGCAGAAACTATCCTGATGCCAGGTGATCCGCTACGCGCCAAACTGATTGCAGAAACGTATCTAGACAACCCTAAGTTGGTGTCTGATGTTCGCGGTATCTACGCATACACTGGCACTTACCAAGGCAAAGCACTATCTGTGATGGCGCACGGCATGGGTGGTCCTTCGGCAACCATCTACTTTCACGAGTTGATGACTGAATTTGGCGTTAAGAACTTCATCCGTATCGGCAGCTGTGGCGCTATTCATGATGACGTGAAAGTAAAAGATGTTATCGTTGCGATGGGTGCGTCGACGGACTCTAAGATTAACCGAATCCGTTTCCGTGACCACGACTACGCAGCCCTTGCTGACTACAACATGCTGCAAAAGTGTGTGTCGGTTCTTGAAGGTACAGACATGAGCTACAAAGTCGGCCAAGTGTTCTCTTCTGACTTGTTCTACCGCCCTGATTTCGACATGTACGAACTGATGGCAAAGTACGGTGTGCTAGGTGTCGAGATGGAAGTGAACGCACTTTACTCTTGCGCCGCAGAAAACGGCTGTAAAGCAGTTGCAATGTGTACCGTGACAGACCATATCACCAAAGGTGAACACCTGACGGCAGATGAACGACGCACTGAGCTACATGAAATGATCAACGTCGCTCTAAAAACGGCCATCGCTCTGTAAATGCCAAGCCTAGCCGTGAGCTAGGCTTTTTTCTAGGAAACGAATAATGACAACAAAAGCTGTCTTAGGCGCACTATTCCACGCTCCTGTTAAAGGCCAGTTCGAGCATTTTGAAAGTGCGTGTGTTGAGTTTGATGCCAACGGGGTGATTACCCAAGTGATGCATTGCGGACAAGAAGGATTTGAAGCGCTCGTTGAGAAGCACCAAGATGCCGATAGTCTAACTAAGCTCAACAAGCATCAATACCTAATGCCGGGGCTTGTCGACCTGCACACTCACGCCCCTCAATGGCCGCAATCAGGCAAAGGGCTAGACTTACCGCTACACGATTGGCTGAATCAGTACACCTTTCCGCTCGAAAGCCGCTACCAAGAGCCAGAATTTGCCCAGCGTATGTATCCAGAACTGGTAGAGACTTTACTGGCTCATGGCACCACCACTGCGATGTACTTTGCGACGATTGACAATCAAGCCTCTGAGTATTTGGCTAAGGTATGTCAGCAAAAAGGTCAACGTGCGTTGATCGGTAAAGTGTCGATGGATGAGAAATCCATGTGTCCTGAATACTATGTAGAAGAGTCTAGCCAAGCGGCAATCGACAATGCAGAGCGTTTTGTTCAAGCTGTTCAAACGATCGATAACAAGCAAGGCTTGGTCTATCCGGTGATCACACCTCGCTTTGTTCCAACGTCAACCTATGCGCTGCTTAGCGGACTTGGCGAGCTAGTCGAAAAATACGACTGCCACGTGCAAACCCATGCGTCTGAAAGTGATTGGGCTCGTGACTATTCACTGCAAAAGTATGGCAAAAGTGATGTTGAGCTGTATCACGAGACAAAGCTACTGACACGTAAAACCGTTCTGGCGCACTCTATCTTCTTTAGCGACAGCGACAAGAAAACCGTGAAAGAAGTTGGCGCAGGTATAGCGCACTGCCCATTATCTAATATGTACTTTGCCGATGCCGCCTTCCCTTTGCGTGAAGCGCTCGATGAGGATCTACATGTGGGTTTAGGTGCTGATCTTTCTGGTGGCCCTATCCCTTCGATTTTCCACGCCTGTCTTGATGCAGTAAGCCACTCAAGAGTACGCGAAGCGGGTACTAATACTCATCTGATGGAAAATCGTGGCGAAGCATCAAGCCGAGTATCATTTGTTGAGGCATTTTGGATGGCAACCAACGGTGGCGGTCAAACCCTCGATTTGCCAATTGGTGTGTTTAAGCCGGGTTACCTGTTTGATGCTTTAGTGGTTGAAGCCAACTCTCCAACCAGCCAAGTGCGAGTTTACGATGACCTTGACTCTAGCCAAGACATTCTTGAGAAAATCATCGTTCATAGCTCTGAACCCGCGATTAAGAACGTTTGGGTAAATGGCCGATTGGTCAAGTAAGCCTCCAAAAATAAAACCCCAAACTCTAGAGCTTGGGGTTTTTATTATCTTCATTATATCGATGCGCTATTCATCATCTTTTGGTGCTTGGTAAGCCAAAGACCCTGCAAGCTTCATCGCCTCTACGCCATCTTCAAATGAGATCATTGGAGTAAGGTGGAAATGGCGTAAACCACCACCAGCCATCGCCGCCATTGAAAACGCTTTGATATGGATATGATCTGGCATTTCAATCACTGCAATCGAGTCGTGCTCACCAAATGAGATCCAACTACCGATAAACTTGCCACCCATCTTCTCAACGATAGGGATCATGCTGTTTAAGCGATTTTCAGGCTTTGCTACTAGGCCCGCCATCGCTTCGGCAGTAAACGCCACTTGGACTAAGTAAGTTTGTAACGCCACGGTTTACCCCTCTTCCTTGATGCTCAATTCAAACGAGCCAGAAAGGCTGTTACTTACGGTACAGATCGCTTTGGCATCCTTTAGCAGCTTCTGCGCAACTTCAGGATCTGCGTGAACGCCTGCGCTTAGTGCGACTTCATAACGAGCAAAATGCATCGGCAGTTCTGTCCCTTTATGGCCAATCACCTCAAAGCTAAATGGCTGCACCTCAATCTTCTTGCGCTTTGCGACCATTTGCAGCGATAACACCATGCAAGAAGCCACTGAGTAGAGCATGGTCATGGCTGGGCTATCTAGCTCAGGTGTTTTAGATAATGCGCCCAGCTCTGTGCCATACACTAGTTCACCATCCGCATTGAGCGCTGCAATGGCTGGTCCGTAACTGGCTGCTTTTATTTTAATTGCCATAAAATACCTTTTAGAAAATCGCGTTAGGAAGAATTAATACAATGCTTGGTACCAAAGTGATTATCACTATGGCGAGCAACAAGATCCCCCAATATGGGATGGTTGCAATCGCTGTGCGACCCAAACTTATTTCGCCTTTGGTCAATGCCGTTAGCACCGATAAATTAAGCCCCACTGGCGGTGTTACTTGACCAATTTCAATCATGATAGTGATCATCACACCCACCCAAATTTGGTCGAAACCAAGTCCTGTCAGTAGTGGGAACACTATCGGTAAAGTCATCACCATCAATGACAAGCCATCAAACACACAACCAAATAGTACGTAGATAAGAACGATCAGTAGGAAGATGCCGTATTTGCCAAGGCCGCTATCAATTGCGGTTTGCAAAATCGCCTGTGGGATACCAAGAATGCTCACTGACTGAGACAAAATAGCTGCGCCAAGCACAATAAAGCCAATCGATGCAAACATCAGTGCGCTACGATATACCGACTCAACCAAGCCTTTAACGCTAAGATCGCCCCAGATAAACGAGATAGCTATCGCTACAGCGACACCTACTCCAGCCGCTTCCGTTGGCGTCGCAATACCAAACATAATGCTGCCCATGATTGCCAAGATCATCAGTAGCACTGGCCATACTCTGGCGAGTCCCACCAAGATAAAGCTCAGGGTGTATTTAGTATTATCACGAGGTGCAATGCTTGGGTCTTTCACGCTGCGCAAAAAGATGTACAGCATGAACAGTGCACTCACCATGATGCCCGGTACGATACCTGCTGCAAACAAGCGACCAATTGAGGTCTCTGTTAATGCACCAAAGATCAGCAGTGATAGACTCGGTGGGATCAAAAGCCCCAAGGTACCCGCCCCCGCAAGGCTGCCTACAACCGCTTCTTTGTTGTAGCCACGCTTGCTTAGCTCAGGATACGCCACCGAACCAATCGCCGCTGCCGTCGACAAGCTTGATCCACTGACTGCACCGAACAAAGTACAAACCGCCACATTGGAGTGAAGTAGCCCGCCTGGAATACGAGCAAAAATTGGAGTAAACGCTGCATAGGCACGCTCACTCAAACCACTTCTTAGTAGAATTTCCCCTAACAAAATGAACATCGGAACGGCGCTTAACGTGAAGGAGTTAAAAATACCCCAAATCGTATCAATCGCTAGATACGCCGAACCATAATTGAAAAAATGCAGAATGATAAGTCCAGTAAAGCCTAAAGCGGCCCCAAGGGCGATACCACTGCTTGCTGTCGCCACCAACACAGAGACGAGGGTCGTCCAAAACATCTTAACGTTCCTCTAATTTAACGATACCGACAACACGAGCGCAGTAAATCAACAGGCAAAGCCCCATCGATACGGGTACAACACTCATAAGTGGATACAACAAAATACGCGCTGTTTCCGATTTAAGCTCGCGTCTGATTGCAAACTCCATCCAAGGAATGGCTTCCCATAAGATCCAGCCAGTAAATGCGATGCCGACCAAGGTTCCCGCAAAAACGAGTATCTTAGTCGCCAACGCAAAACCGTCTTTCAAAGCCTCAATAAGTAAGGTCACTCGAATATGCTGACCTTTTATGGTTGCCATTGGCAGTGCCAAAAACAGACTCGCACTCATCAACAGCCCCACCAGCTCTTCGGCAAAGAAGAGCGGTGAGTCAAAAAACTTACGCAAAACAACACTGGTGATGATGACAAGTAAAATTGCCGTCAATGCCAGTGCAGACAAAATTGCGAGAAAAAAGGCTGAACCTCTCAGCCCTTTCTCGATCGAAGATTTCAATGAACTCATAAACTGTGCTGCGTTACTCTCGACCCATCGCTTTTAGAACCCGCTGACGATATTCAGGCGCTTTACCACCCGCTTCCTTCGCCAGTTCACCCCATACTTGAGTGATCGCTTCAGTGAACTCTTTACGATCTGCTTCTGGGAAATCTGATAGCCACTTCACGCCACCCTCTTCCAGCTTGCTACGCGCTGCCAGCTCTTTTTGGTGGTCATCTTCATAGGAGTTGGTGCGCTCCCATACGGCATCACCGGCTTCAAGTAGTGCTTGCTGGTGTTTCTGTGGAAGACGATCCCACTTACGCTGAGACATGCCTAGGACATAAGGGCCAGATGCCATTGGGTATAGGTATGCGGCGTATTTAGCCACTTCTTGAAGAGATACTGTGTGAGCATATAGTGCTGGGTAAACTGCACAATCCACGACGCCTGTTTTCATCGCTACGTACATCTCTTCTTGAGGAATAATTTGAGCTGAAACACCTAGGCGACCAAAGGTATCAACCTGATCTTTCGCCCACACACGCAGCTTCTTGCCACGCAAACCTTCTAGGGTGTTGATTGGCTCTTCACGACAGAAGATAGACGCTTCTAACATTGGCAATGCAACGTAACCTGTGATCGCTACATCCCAATCGTTAAACTCTTCTCGATAGATTTTCTTCACTTCAGGCAGTGCTGCATTGAGCTCTTCAACCGAACCAATCGTGCCCTGCACCATCACAGTACTCATGCTTTCAGCATCTCGACCAAGGTAGTTTGCCCACGCCAAGCTCATATCCACAGCACCACGAGGAAGGAATCGCAATACATCCGTGTTCTTCAGACCTAAAGAACCACCACTGAAGACTTTAATATCAATCTCACCGTCGGTTTTCGCTTTCACTTCGGCGGCAAACTGCTCTAGCTCTTTCGTTTCAGGGCGAGTTTCTGGTAGGAAGTTGTTAAAACGCCACTCTTGCGCTTGTGCAACTGACATCGACAACAAAGTGGCACTGACACCACCTAAAATCCACTGACTAGCTTTCTTCATTCTGAGTTACTCCATGTAATATTTTATTATTGCCCTACTTTAACTGAGTAAATTATTTATAAATTAGTTATATGTAAAACAATTCGTTATTGACTATAACTCAAGGAAATCACAGATGGAGAGTTTTTGTACTGAGGTGTGAGAAAGCTCGCTCAACGCACAAATATCAAGCGATGTAAAAGCACCTCACCCCATATCAGTGCAGGCTTTGTCCGCTCTCGGACAAGAAAGAAGGCGAAATTTTCGAGCGATAATTCCCTTCTATAAATAGGGCTGTAATCTTGTGCGCAGTAGGCGTGACTTTTGCTATAATCGCCGACCCGAAACAATGATAACTACCTTATTAAGGACTTCACTTTGAACCTATTTGTTAATGATCTTACCGTCATCGATGTCTCATACCTGTGTGAAAAGCGAGGTATGGTAGGGGAAAGTTGGATTTTGGATGTCATTCTCTCAGGTGAGCTCAATGAAATGAGCATGGTGCTAGACTTTGGCAAGGTTAAAAAACAGATCAAATATTTGGTCGATGAGTATGTGGATCACCGCCTACTGATCCCAGCTGTAAACTCGCAAGTACATATTCAAGCGACGCAAAACGGCTACTCAACTGTCGACCTAATTCGTGGCGACAAAAGCATTCACCTAAACTGCCCAGATGAAGCGTTCTGCATCATCGATGCACCTCAAGTGGATATCGAAAGCGTAACTGAGCATATTTACCAAGTGCTGAAAGGCAACCTACCGCACAACGTACAAGGCTTAGAAATCACTCTACGCCATGAAAACATCGCAGGCGCTTTCTACCACTATTCTCACGGGCTGAAAAAACACGATGGCAACTGCCAACGCATCGCCCACGGCCACCGCTCACCTATCGAGCTACACGTCGATGGAGCTCGCGATTCAGCTCTAGAACAAGCTTTTGCCAACCGCTGGGAAGACATCTACTTAGGGACAAAAGAAGACCAAGTAGCGCTAGAAACCTTAACACTGAGCGAACACGCAAGCACTATCACCAATGACAGTCACTACGGCTTCAAATACACAGCGCCACAAGGCGAGTTTGAGATTGCGATTGCTAAAACAGAATGCGAAGTGTTGGATACAGACACGACAGTTGAACTGCTCGCAGCCTACATTGCAGATGAAGTAAAGCCTTCAGTTGCAGAAGGTAAATCTCTAAAAGTTGTCGCTTATGAAGGGGTTGGCAAAGGGGCTATGGCGTTTAGGTAGTTTAAAATCTAATCATATAACACCCATAAACAGATTTTATGGGTGTAATTGGCTAACAGTCTTCCAAGCAACGACTATGTTGTCTGACATATCACCCTTCATATCCCAAGTAACCACTAATCCTTACTGAGCCCGCTCCACAATAACCTGACTTTGTCCCTTACTAGAGCGAAAACAAATTTGCTCACTAATCATTGTCATGGCCTCATATTCAAGTTATAAAGAGCTTAAATAACAATTATAAAATTAATGTCTTTTGGCTAGCTTTTGCAAAACTCTAATGTTGTTATAGAGATGCCTATGCCAAAGCCAATACAAGAAAAAACTAAAAACAAATACTGGCAGTCCAACAAAACATACCTTGGTCTCGCTCTATGTTTCCTATCTTTTGGGGCGCTCGTGGCCCTGTTCACCTCATTCGTTAACTACCACATGCAAGTCACTAATATTGATAGTGCCTTGGAATCCAAATTTGAAGGGGAGCTCTACGCAAAAAAGCGATTGATTGCTAACTCCATTAACTCTCTAGATGCAACCTTGTTGTCTATCGTGAGTAGCCCAATCACCACCAATTACCTCAAAGTACCGACACCAAGCAACCTCAATACTCTTCAGTCTCTTTTCCTAGCCATACTTGAGTCAGAGCCAGAGTACATGCAAGTTCGATATCTCAACCAGACCGGTGCCGAAATGGTCAGAGTTGAGAGAAATATGCTCGGGCACAGCATTGTTAGAGACAAGAATGAGCTACAAAACAAAGCGGACAGGTACTATTTTTACGAATCTATTGCTTTGAACAAGCACGAAATCTGGTACTCGAAACTCGATCTGAATGTAGAACACGGACAAATCGAACACCCGATAAAACCCACGATTCGTATCGCGACACCTTTAAAACATGAAGGCAACCTCTATGGCGTGATCGTTATTAACGTGAATGCGTCGTTTATGCTGAATGCAATTTCACAGTCTACTGACTTTGATGTATTTATTGCCGATAAAGATAACCAAGTCTTACATCACCCAAATGAAACCTTATCTTGGAGTCGCTATTTAGGCGAAAAAGAGCACGACTACCTAACCTCCTATGAAGGTAGATCGATCTATTCATACTCGCTGAACGAGCTTGTAAGCAATGGTGAAGGACTAAAGTTAGTCATGGTTCCTAAAACGACCACTATAGAAACTATTACCAATACCAACTTTTTCACGGCCGCCATTATTGCCGCGATCGTGATGCTTATTTCGTTCCCCCTATCGGCTATCGTCGCCCTTATACCTGCTAAGCTACAAAATCGACTCTCTGATACATTGGTTGAACTCAAGCGCACCAATGCAATTGTCAGTAAACACGTAATCACAAGCAAAACCGACCTTAACGGTAATATTACCGATGTAAGTGAGCGTATGTGTAAGCTCTCTGGCTATACTGCCGACGAAATGATCGGTCAAAAACACAGCATGCTAAAGAATAGTAAAGCCAGCCCAAGAGCATACAAATCGCTATGGAGGACGATAACCAAAGGTCACACATGGAAAGGCGAGTTTTTCAACCAGACAAAAGCAGGCAAACCTTACTGGATTTACAGCATTATCACTCCAGAACTGGATGAAGAAGGAAATTGCACGGGCTACGCACAAATAGCCCAAGAAATCACTTCACGAAAAGCACTTGAAGTGATGTCGATTACTGACTCACTCACCCAACTATTCAATCGACACAAGCTTGATCAAGTACTCACCGAGCAGACGAATGTCTTTAAACGATATCAGCAGCCTTTCAGCATCATTCTTATCGATTTAGATCACTTTAAGTCGATCAATGACAACTATGGACATCAAATAGGAGATGAAATTTTAGCCTCCGCAGCCCACATGTTGAAAACATGCTCGCGAGAAGTCGATTTTGCAGGCCGCTGGGGCGGCGAGGAGTTTCTCATCATTTGCCCAAACACCAACCTAAAGGGTGTACGGACATTAGCAGAAAAACTAAGGACCACCATCGCATCTTCTTATGAGGATAAAGAACCTCAAGTTACGGCAAGCTTCGGGATAGCCCAATGCGCTAAAGATGAAGAAGTGAATGCGCTAATTGCCAGAGCAGATACAGCCCTGTACAAAGCGAAAGAGCGAGGACGAAATCGTATCGAGTCAGAATAGAATTTTAACAGGACACACACCAAAAGTATGAAAATAGACTGATTTCACTCAGACAGTAACTAAGCTCTCATTCGCTTTGACGCCAAGCAGTTAAGGTAAACACAAACAACCAACCTTAACGACTTATGACTACTGCAAGAAAACAGCTCGTGGCCGTAGATGCCACACCCTATTATCATTGTATATCTCGCTGCGTGAGACGTAGCTTCCTTTGCGGCATTGATAGTCTTACTAATACTAACTGCGAACACCGACGAGCGTGGGTAGAAGCCAAAATACTGTCACTTACGCAGATGTACTGCATCAATGTATGTGCCTATGCCGTAATGAGTAACCACTTTCACGTTGTACTGCACATAGATCGCAGTAAGGCGCTAGCATTATCTCAGGACGAAGTCGTAGAAAGGTGGGGAGTCGATCACAAGTTACCAGCCTTGATACAGAGGTGGCGACAAAAGCAGCTAACATGCCAAGCGGAAGAACAAAAATGCTCAGAAACAATTGAGATTTGGCGAGAACGCTTATGGTCACTCAGTTGGTTTATGAAGGAGCTCAACTACGATATTGCCTGCAAAGCTAACCGAGAGGACAATTGCACTGGTCATTTCTGGGAAAGCCGCTTTAAAAGCCAAGCACTGTTAGATGAAAAAGCACTTGCCGCAGCGGTGGCATACGTAGATTTAAACCCCGTTAGAGCTGGCGTGGCAAAAACTCCCGAAAGTTCAGACTTTACATCGATAAAAGCCCGCATAGATGCGTTGAATCAGAACCAAACTACCGCTCCTTGTTTACATCCATTCGTTGGCTCTTCGAACAACTTAAAGCTTAATGGCATCCCATTTCGATTAATTGACTATCTCGAACTCATTGACTGGACTGCACGACAGTTTAGGGAAGGAAAATATGCGATGGAAACTGCCCTCCCCCCGATCTTGGATAGGCTCGATATCGATTCAGCCACTTGGTTTAAAGCATGTGTTCAACTAGAGAGACCGCATGTAACTGCCGTTGGCAGTATAAGCCAAATCGAATGTGCTAAAGCTGCTTTGAACAAGACTAAGATCCATCTTTATTCTCTGGGCTAGAAGTTACAAGTACACCAGTTTTCAAAATTAGGTGCCTGTCCTTTAATTATGTCCCAGGAAAACGTCGTCGATACTTTAAATCTGCCACCAAAAAACTGAATCTTTAAACCCTATCTTGCACATGGCAATGGGAACGGCATATTTGGTCAGTTTCTAATTAGCTGCCTGTCCTTTAATTAGATTCTAGAGACCTTAACACTGAGCGAACACGCAAGCACTATCACCAATGACAGTCACTACGGCTTCAAATACACAGCGCCACAAGGCGAGTTTGAGATTGCTATAGCTAAAACAGAATGCGAAGTGTTGGATACAGACACGACAGTTGAACTGCTCGCAGCCTACATTGCAGATGAAGTAAAACCTTCAGTTGCAGAAGGTAAATCTCTAAAAGTTGTCGCTTATGAAGGGGTTGGTAAAGGGGCTATGGCGTTTAGGTAGCATCTAGGCTCCCGTTTTGTAGAAAGCTCATCGCATACCAATCGATGAGCTTTTTTATATCTTGCTAATACACAGGTATCTTTTTAAGCGGGACACACACCAAAAGTATGAAAATAGACTGATTTCACTCAGACAGTAACTAAGCTCTCATTCGCTTTGACGCCAAGCAGTTAAGGTAAACACAAACAACTAACCTTAACGACTTATGACTACTGCTAGAAAACAGCTCGTGGCCGTAGATGCCACGCCTTATTATCATTGTGTATCTCGCTGCGTGAGACGTAGCTTCCTTTGCGGCATTGATAGTCTGACTAATACTAACTACGAACACCGACGAGCTTGGGTAGAAGCCAAAATACTGTCACTTATGCAAATGTACTGTATCGATGTATGTGCCTATGCAGTAATGAGTAACCACTTTCATGTTGTTCTGCACATAGATCGCAGCAAAGCGCTGGCATTAACTCAGGACGAAGTCGTGGAAAGGTGGGGAGCAGAACACAAGTTACCAGCCTTGATTCAGAGGTGGAGACAAAAGCAGCTAACATGCCAAGTGGAAGAACAAAAATGCTCTGAAATAATTGAGATCTGGCGAGAACGCTTATGGTCACTCAGTTGGTTTATGAAGGAGCTCAACTACGACATTGCTTGCAAAGCCAACCGAGAGGACAATTGCACTGGTCACTTCTGGGAAAGTCGCTTTAAAAGCCAAGCACTGTTAGATGAAAAAGCGCTTGCCGCAGCGATGGCATACGTAGATTTAAACCCCGTTAGAGCTGGTGTGGCAAAAACTCCCGAAAGTTCAGACTTTACCTCAGTAAAAGCCCGGATAGATGCGTTAAATCAGAACCAAACTACCGCTCATTGTTTACATCCATTCGTTGGCTCTTCGAACAACATCAAGCCTAATGGCATCCCATTTCGATTGATTGACTATCTCGAACTCATTGACTGGACGGCTCGACAGTTTAGGGAAGGAAAATATACGATGGATACTCCCCTTCCCCCGATCTTGGATAGGCTCGATATCGATTCAGCCACTTGGTTTAAAGCGTGCGTTCAGCTTGAGAGGCCGCGTGCGACTGCCATTGGCAGTATAAGCCAAATCGAATGTGCTAGAGCTGCTTTGAACAAGACCAAGATTCATCTTTATTCTCTGGAATAGAAGTTACAAGTACACCAGTTATAGTCACGCCAGTTGTTTCTGGCTTTTTGTGTTGGTTGTTCTTGCAAGAAAATGTCACCAATTTCATAAACCTGCCACCAAAAAACTAAATCTTTAAACCCTATCTTGCACATAACATTGGGAATGGCATATTTGGTCAGTTTCTAGTTAGGTGCCTGTCCTTAATAGATAACTCTTACACCCGTTATAGTCATGCCAGTTGTTTCTGGATTTTTGTGTTGGTTGTTCTTGCAGGAGAACGCTGTCGATACGATAAATCTGCCACCAAAAGACTGAATCTTTAAACTCTATCTTGCACATAACACTGGGAATGGCATATTTGGTCAGTTTCCAATTAGGTGCATGTCCTTAATTGAACATATACATTGCCTTTCAAACTAATACTTAAGTACTAACCAAATCATAAGTTTGTATGTATAATCTCGAATAAATTTCACCTAATGTTACTGTGCGATGTCCCAAACAATTAAGAATATTTGCAAAATCAATACATCTAAACTCACCGACTACATTCTAGAAATCAGATATCCATTTTACAAAAAGCTAGATATAAACACGAGCTTAACATTTGAGTGCCCATTTACAGCTCTAGTTGGTCCAAATGGTTCTGGCAAATCTTCTGTTCTCACATCCCTATATGGCGCAGTCAGAGGAAATTCACTAGGTGACTTTTGGTTTTCAACCGATTTAGACCCAATTGTCAGCGATGATGGTAGTGGTCCCGCACGGTTTATATATAAGTACACCCCTAAAGGAATGAAGACAGAAGCCGAAGTTATCAAGCTTCGTGTTCGTTCAGCTCGCCAAGGCAGACGTGAAGACCCTGATTACTGGGAGACAGCTAGGCCAAGAATGGCTGACAATATGTCAAAATTGTCGTCAGATATTAGACTTGATGAAAAGCCGCATCGAAATAAATATCGTTGGAAGGCCGCAAATAAACCTGTGATATTTGTTGATTTTCGCAAAGAACTAAGCGCTTTTGATACTTCATTTTACTTTCATGATATTGGGAACAACCCTCACTATCACAAAATTCAAGATTACCTTAGAGACCGTTCTAAGTCACTAAGCCGTATGTTGGAACAGCCCCATCAGTTGCCTAGAAAATGGCATAGCCAATCGGTTGGTAAAATAGAGTATTTGACAACTGAGCAACTGCAATGGTGTAACAAGATCTTAGGGAAAAGCTACAAAGCAGCTAAGAGAGTTAAACATTCTCTATTTGGAAACCTCGGGTATTCAATAATCTTTGAAGACACAGCTCATCAATACAGTGAAGCAGCTGCTGGCAGCGGTGAAGTAGCAGTAGTTAATACTGTATGTAGTATTTTGTCTGCCCCCCATGGTTCGCTGATACTCCTGGATGAACCCGAAGTATCGTTACATCCTGGTGCTCAGCATGAACTGCGGAACCTACTATTTGAGATGATATTGACCAAAGAAGCACAAGTTGTAATATCGACTCACTCAGAGCATTTTTTAAAGGGTTTGCCAAACAATGCCATAAAAATGTTTAACAAAAATCCAACTACCCGCTTATTTCAAGTTTCAAACTCATGTTCTCCCGAACAAGCATTTAGTCGCCTGGGTGGTATTTCGGAATCAGCAAACAAAATATATGTGGAAGATGAATTGGGAAAAATTCTTCTAGAAGCAGCACTAAAGGATATCGCTCCCTCTATATTAGACAACTACACTGTTTTACCTTATCCCGGAGGAGCAGATACAATAATTAAGCAACTTCCTGTACACTTTGCTGTAACTGACGATATGAGTAAAGACTTTGTTATGCTCGATGGAGATAAAAGGAAATCGGTAAAAAGAAGGCACTCTCACAAATATAAACCCCTCATCGATAGTGGAAAGTTGGTAGTTAAGTCATACAGTGAAGATATAAGCAAGAGTGAATATAGAAATTTAAACAATATACTCAGAAAGCAGACCGGAGTTAGGGGTAGTACATTCTCTCTACCACTTAATGGGGGCAATGCTCCAGATGAAATAAAAGAAAAACAAGCTATTTATTTCAAGTTGAAAATATTAGACCAATATCATGACAAATTTCATTTCATTAACACAGATACCCCCGAGGAACTAATTTGGGAATGTTGCAATAACACCATTGTTGATGTAGATAGTATATCTAGAAAAACCAAAGACTATAAAGAAAGATTTGAGCTTGCCGCCGAGGAGCTGTTTGGAGAAAAAGAAAGTTGCTCGCAATTAATCATAAATACGCAAAAAATATTTCTAAATCAAAGAAACAGAAAACACCCTCTTTGGGAAGAATTACTGAATATCCTTCAGGAAAAGCTTAGCTACTGATTAATAATCAAGTCACTCATAGTCAACCTGCTATGAGTGACTTAATCCGATTTATAAGTTTCTTACCTAGTTCTGGAGGAACAGCATTACCTATTTGTCTGGCCTTTTCAGTATTGCTTCCTTCAAAATCAAACCAGTCTGGAAACGATTGCAGTCTCGCAGCATGCCTTAGCGTAATACCATGATTTAACCATGGGTGAACGAATCTTCCTTTCGATGGATTATTGCAACCAGTGGTAATAGTATTGCTAGGTGTATGAATCAAGATTCGCCCGTATACATCCTTATGCCCCTTATAGCCATTGGAATGACAACGCAATCTATGTTTGAGACCTGCATCTTCCCTACTACCATTAAGTGGAGTATCTTTGAATCTCTCTACCATTATTTCAGTTGGTAACATATGTACATCACATGGATCATTGGCTTTAAATGGCTTGCCAAATTCCAACTCATCTAATAGTTTATAGATATGCTCTTTAGAGGGTTTTCCACTGTACTTCGTTTTAAAATATTCTTTCCAATAACGAGAGTATAGCTTTTTGGGAACAGGCTCAAACACACTAGATGCTGTCTTCCATTTAGGTTGGTTATTGGAGGTATGTGAGAAATGTGTTGGTTTAGGGGGAAAGTCAAAGCTTTCACATGTTATATCTTTTCTAACACCAAGAATAAATACCCTTTTTCTATTTTGTGGAACCCCATAGTCTTTGGCATTTATGATATCACAAAATATTACGTCATACCCAGCGTCATTTGACGATGCTATAAATTGATTTAAAAAAGATTCATGCCGTTTCCAAAGTAAACCAGCAACATTTTCAACTAAGAAAGCTTTAGGCTTAAGCTTATCTACAAATTCAAAGTACCGAAGTAACAACTTATTCCGAGGATCATTGACACCAGCATTATTTATGCGGTGTGTAGAAAATCCCTGGCAAGGGGGGCCGCCTAAAATGATATCAAGCTCACCTTTATCTAAGGATAATGATTTCCGTAATTCTTCTGGGTCAACATTGTTAATATCACCAGCAGTTTTTCCTGCCCTGACATCAATTTTTTTGCCTTTTTCTTCAATGAAATTCTTTATATAAGTATTGGCTGCAGATTGATCAAACTCTACAGCAGCCAATACTTCCACACCAACTTCTAAAGCCGCAAGTGTGAAACCTCCTGCACCAGCAAACAAATCAATGGCTCTAACTGTCATCAATACTTCTCTATTAACTTTTTGGGCTCATTCTATCATCTACAATAGAAAAATCATTTGAATTAGCTCTAGTCTACTTGTAAATGAGCGCAATCTTTTAGGCTGCTTATGGAATCAAAAAAGCCCCAGCATTTCTGCTGGGGCTTCGAATGTGGCGGTGAGTGAGAGATTCGAACTCTCGATACGTTGCCGTATACACACTTTCCAGGCGTGCTCCTTCAGCCACTCGGACAACTCACCGTATTTTGTAGTGTTGGGACTTGCTGTGCCAACGAGGCGCTAATTTAATGATTTACCGGGGGTTGGTCAAGCAGATTTCTTAAAAAAGTTGCCCATTTCGGTTTGATTGAACACTAATTAGCTATTTCTAACAAACTTTGATCAGATCGTTGATTTATCAAGCGCTTTGGATGTAGCCCGGAACACGGAACCACTTGCGGCATGCATCAACAAAGTAGCCATAAAGAACACCAAGAATGCAGTAGCCAACTAGGTTACCGCTCACAGCCGTTAGAATCTGCTCTGATGTTGCGCCGATAGAGATCAGGATTAGTGCGTATACAGGTGATTGGAAAGCAACGTAAGCGATGATATCGCTCACCTTCTGTGCCAATTCACTGCGGTGTACACGGCGGCCTGTGCGAAGTGCCCAATCACGGAACACACCGTAAGGCATCGCAATGGCGATATTTACTGGGATAGAGAGCATACGAGATGCAAGAGACTGCTCGAAAGACATACCCGAAATCATGACTTCAATAATCATGCCTGCGATAAAGCTGAACACTACCATCGCAAAAGTATCCGCTGCAAAGTTACGCACGCAGAACACACCTTTTAGTTTCATCGACTAACTTACCAAATAAAAAACTGCACATAAGGAAAATTTACAAAACAATCCACCAGACATTTACACACCTACCAGATTGGAGCGCTATTAGACCACACCAATGGTAGAATTAGATTTCAAATTTAAAATAAAGTGATGAATATATAACTAGATTTGAATGCAAAACTAGAGAGTTTCGCTAGGCAGGTAATTTTGCTTAGATGAATGGTTGGTAATTGATAAAAAAGGGCAATAAATGCCCTTTTTTAGAATCTATAAATCAGTCACTTAGAGGGTTCAAGGTGAGATAGTCCAAATCCTCTTGGGCTGGCAAGAGTTGGTTGTCGAGTGCAGCTCCAATGCGCTCTACGACTTCCAATGCGTCACTGTTTTTTTGCTTCTGGCAGTTAATACGCATTTGCTTAATGGCATCATTGGCTTTTTCAAACGATTGGTTCTCGACGTGTACATAGAGATCCACCAGTAATTGCTCAAAGGTCAGCCCTGCTGGTTGGTGAGGCTCTACGGGTTCGTGCTGTACACGCGAAACAGCGTTTTTAAGACGGTTAGAGTGCATCAAAAGCACATCGTCTAGCTCGGTTTCATCGATAGGTTTGGCAACAATATCGTCTACCCCCGCTTGCATCATTTTCTCGCGGGTTTCTTTAAACACGTCGGCGGTACAACCGATGATCAGCGTCTCGCTGGCAGGTTTTGGCATCAAACGAATTTGTCTGGTGGCTTCTATGCCGTCCATGACAGGCATATGGTTGTCCATTAAGATCAGGTCGAAGGATTGTTTAGCCATGATATCTACCGCTTGCTTACCGTCTTGCACTGAAGTCGTAGCAAAACCTTTACCTCGCATGAAGGCATCGATAATCATGGTGTTAGTGCGATTGTCTTCCACGATAAGCACGGTTAGGCCGTCGCAGTTCACCGAAGTATTCGCGGTCACCTCTTTGACTCGGGCTTCACAAGGTTCAACGGCGATTTTTACGTAAAAGCTTGAGCCGACACCTTCTTCACTCTCAACCTGTATATCCCCTTGCATACCCAAGATGATTTTTTTAACGATGGCTAGACCTAGCCCCGTGCCGCCAAACTTACGAGTGGTGCTGGTTTCCGCTTGTTCAAATGGTTTGAAGATACGTTTTTGCGCCTCTTCAGATATCCCGACACCTGTATCACGGATTTGAATCGACAAATAAGTGGTGCCGTTAAGTGTCTCTTCTTTTAAATAAACCTCGACAAAGCCACGGCTAGTAAATTTGATGGCATTGTTAAGCAAGTTAAACATCACCTGACGAATGCGAGCTTTGTCAGAGTTGTACCAGCGGTTGTCAGGCAGCTCTGAATGAATCTTAAAGTTGAGGCCTTTTTCAGAAGCTAAGGTGTGATAAACACTTTGGATACTGCCAACGATGGCCGCCATCGCAAATGGCGCTTTCTCAAGCTCCAATTTACCCTGCTCTATTTTGGAGAAATCTAGGATTTCATTAAGCAGGGTCATCATGTGCTCGCCAGAGTCATAGAGGCTGTGAAGCAATTTCGATTGCTGCTCATCCAGTGGTGTTTTTAGCAGGATTTGTGCAGTGCCTAGCACACCATTCATAGGTGTTCGGATTTCATGAGATAAGGTCGCCAAAAAGGCGGTTTTGGCCTTGGTTGACGCCTGAGCGCGAACTTTCTCTTCTTCAAGAAATTGTGTTTTTTGGTCGAAACAGTCAATCAGGTGCAAGATCTCATCATCTCGCTTATAGAGCATATCGATTTTTTGCCCTGCCGGTGTGTTAGAGACTTTATCTGCAAGCACTACGATAGGGTCGATAAGGTTGCGGCGAATAAGGTAGTAGCCAGCCATCACACCAATCAATAGCAGGGTAAGAAGAATCAGTTCAAGGTCGGTCACCAGATCAAATGCTTCCTCGGCCACTTTACGTTGCGAGTTGATAACGTCTATTTGCCACTCAAAAGGGCCAAACGATAGCGAGGAAACATATAAGTTATCTGACAGACGGAAGTTGTGCTCGTGAATACTATTACCCAAGGCATCTTTTAATAATACGCCCAATCGGTATTGATTGGCTTGCCATTGCATCTCACGCACAATCGCATCAAGGGAGATATCTACCGTGGCAACGCCCTGAAGTTCACCTTGTTTGTAATAAGGCGTGGATGCGGTGATCATCTGCACGTGAGTATATGGGTCAATGTACACTTCTGACCAATCGACCTGCCCAACGCTCAATCTTGCAGCTCCGGTATACCAAGCTTCTAGGTTATAGCCGTTAGACTGAGGGTTGTTCCATGAAGCGATTCGATCCACACCACCATCTTCACGTTTGTTGTAAAACAGGCTATTGAGGCGAACGTTTTTGTCCAGTACGTAAGGTTCTGGCCAGATCCCGCCGCTGACCACGGCTTTATCACTATGCACGATCACTTTTGCAATCAGTGGCGGCAGGGTTTCTTTGGTAGGCTCATTTTCAATAATGGCGACTAAGCTATGTAGTGAACCGAGTGAGCGTTCAAGAGAGAGTTGGAGATTGCTGGCCAGCAGTTCGGTTCTTAGATCGAGGTTTTGTTCCAGCTTACTTCGGATCGGTTTTTCCACCACAAAGTAGGTCAAACTGCCAAATGTCGCGATGAACAAACACAAGTAAATCCCCAGTGCAAAAATGCTTCTCTTCTTCAGTGAAGACCGAATTTCCATAAACCTAACCTGCCTAGCGTTAATCACTTTCTTGTGCTGGATGTAATCTAAATAAACAATAGCTTATGGAGTCTATTTTTGAAACTTGCGGATATTTGTCATGTCTCACAGTGACAAAAATTTTGCGCTGATCTTCTGGATAATTTGAGTCGTGTTAGCTTATTGACCAATGGTACGACCGCATCGCTTAAACAGTCCCTGCCAATACTGGACATGGTCTAAGGTGGCTTGGCGAAACTCTTGATGATGTTTTGAAATTGGATGGGTGTAACCAATCACCATAGGTGGCTGGAAGAGATTAAGATTGGGCTCAAGATCATAATAATAACTATCAAGCTCGGCGAGGTAGGGCTGAATTTTAGCCACAAAGCCTTGGTTAAATACATTGTTGAGGATGGTAAAACGGCTTCTATCTCGGTTTTTACCACAGTGAATTTGGCTATCATTGGCTCTAAGCTGGCGAGTGGTGAGGTTTAGCCAATGCGTTGCATGCTGCAATGAGTGATCCAGTCGCCCTAACACAGGCAATTTTTCTAACTGTTCTTGGAGTGGAGCTACTTCCCCCACCCCGTTAGATAAAGCAAGGTTTAGCGCCTCTAACACACCAGTAATCTCGCTCACTTGCGTCTGGTGTTCTGCTGTTAACCAGATTTGCCCGCCTAACTGTTTTTGCATCGCTTTACTAGTCAATAGCAGGTTGTGTTGATAGCTGTTTAACTGTGCCTGTTTCAGGAGATAGCTGTGTTTAAGTGACGTCTCCAGCTCATCTGTTAGCGTGCCAGATGCTAAGCAAACCTCTATACCAGCAATCAACTGGCGCTGATAATCAAACAGTCGAAACTGATCCTGTACCTTACCTAAAATTGAATTGCGATCAGCAATGAGACCAAACAAGCCGCACTTGCGCAGTTGATAGCTATCTAACAGGCCGATGGTCACCGGTTCTATGTCGATATGCAACGCCCTCTGAGGCGGCAGAGTTGTCGGCTCAAAGGTTGAAGCTATAACAGGTTGCTCCTGAACACGGGCGATGCGCTCAATATAGTCTTGGAACATATTGAGGGTGGGATCGCTGCATCCTGCAATAAATACACTGGTGATAACTAATATACGTTTCATATTTAAAGCATACGCTACCAGCTAAACTTAGATCGAACTCTTTGCAATGCTTTGGCGATCCTCTCTTGTCTTGCTACACTATCGACCAATATTAGCGGCAAGCTTATTGATGCCGCAGTCAGACGCAATTAAGGATTCTATTTTGACATTACAAGAACTGCTCAACCACCCTGACCTAGAAGGCAAACTGCTCACTGAAGGCCAGATCCGTGGTTTTGTTACCGCAATGGCAGCAGCACCTAACCTACTTATGCCACAAGAGTGGTTAGCCTTTCTTTGGGGTGGTGATGAGCAAGCACCGTTCACCGATGGTGCTCAGCTAGAACAGTTCGCAGAGTATGTGATTGAGATTTGGAACCAAGCACGTCCAGCGCTATTGGAAGGCTCTTGGCAATGGCCACAAGGCTGTGCTTTAGATGAAGAAGAAGTGGTGAACACGTTCGCACGTGAGTTTAGTGAAGGTCTACTGCAAGGCTGGACACTCGCTCGTGACGACTGGGAAACCCTAATGCCAGAAGACAGCGAAGATAACGCCCTACTTGGTGGTGTGCTACTTTCTATTAGCATGCTTTACGATCCAGAAACGGCAATGGCAACACTGGCTGAGCAAGGCATTGAAGGATTGGAGCAATTTGAAGAGATTTTCAATGCGATTCCTATGATGCTGTGTGGCCTAACCCAGCGTGGCGCTATGTTGGTTGACGACGAGTAAGTCATTTTAATAAAAAATCCAGCAGACTAACAATAAGACCTCATATGAGGTCTTTTTTCGTTTAGCGCATTATATTTATCAAGATTCAGGGAAGAGGTACTTGGCATGAAACGCCAAATGTTCATCGATAAAAGTCGAGATAAAATAGTAGCTATGGTCATACCCTTGCTGCATTCGAAGCTCTAGATCAGCGCCCGACTGACGAGCCGCAGCAACTAACGCATCCGGCTTAAGCTGCTGTTCCAAAAACTGATCTTCGTCGCCTTGGTCAACTAAGATGGCTAGTTTGCTGTGCGAGTTTTTGATCAACTCACAGGCATCATAAGCCTTCCAATGTTCAGTATCTGACCCTAGGTATGCAGTAAATGCCTTTTGCCCCCATGGAACTAAGCTAGGCTGGGTAATCGGGCTAAATGCTGAAATCGAACGGTATTTAGTTGGGTTTTTAAGCCCTATAGTTATTGCACCATGGCCTCCCATGCTATGGCCCGAAATCGCTTTGACTCCAGTGACAGGGAAATTGGTTTCAATCAGTGCAGGCAGTTCATCGACAACATACGAATACATCTGATAATGGCTTTGCCAAGGTTGCTGGGTGGCATTGAGGTAAAAACCGGCCCCTTGTCCTAAGTCGTAACCTTCATCGTCGGCAACGCCTTCGCCTCTTGGGCTTGTATCAGGGGCGACGATGGCAATGCCCAATTTTGCCGCTTGTTTGAATGCCCCAGCCTTATGCATGAAGTTCTCATCGGTGCAAGTGAGCCCAGATAACCAATACAATACCGGTACTGGTGTCTCTGGCGTTGCATTCGGTGGAAGGAATATGGCAAAACGCATGTCGCAATTTACCGTCGTTGAGCGGTGGGTAAACTGTTGCTGCCAGCCACCTGCCACTTTGTTTTGACTAATTTTGCTCAGTGTCATTACGGCTCTCTTATTAAGAATCTAAGAAAACAATCGCTGCTAATAGAAGCAGCGATGGTACAAATGGCAATTTATTTATCCATGTGAATAACGGTGCGAATGCTCTTACCTTCATGCATTAGATCAAACGCTTGGTTCACATCTTCCAGACCCATAGTGTGGGTGATGAACTCTTGCAGACCAAACTCACCCGCCATGTAACGATTGACGATTTCTGGCAGCTCAGAGCGACCTTTCACGCCACCAAATGCACTGCCTCGCCAAACACGTCCCGTCACTAGTTGGAAAGGGCGCGTTGATATCTCCTGACCTGCACCAGCGACACCGATGATCACAGACTCACCCCAGCCTTTATGACAGCACTCAAGCGCTTGGCGCATCACGTTGACGTTGCCGATACATTCGAAGGAGTAATCAACTCCACCATCGGTCATTTCGACAATCACTTCTTGGATCGGTTTGTCGAAAGATTGAGGGTTAATGACATCCGTCGCACCGAGCTGCTTCGCAAGCTCAAATTTACTTTCATTAATATCGATACCAATAATTCGGCTCGCCCCCGCCATACGAGCACCGATAATGGCTGACAAGCCAATGCCACCTAAGCCAAAGATTGCGACAGTGTCGCCTTGCTCTACTTTTGCCGTATTGAGCACCGCCCCCATCCCTGTGGTGACGCCGCAGCCAAGCAAACAGACTTCCTCAAGAGGCGCTTGTTTGTTTACTTTTGCGAGCGAGATATCTGGCAGCACTGTGTATTCAGAAAATGTTGAACACCCCATGTAGTGATAGATAGGTTGACCGTCTTTGTAAAAACGAGTGGTGCCATCGGGCATTAACCCTTTACCTTGAGTTTCTCGAACCGCTTGGCACAAGTTGGTTTTGCCTGATTTACAGAACTTACACTCACCACATTCTGCGGTGTACAGAGGGATCACATGATCACCCACTTCAACGCTGGTTACGCCCTCACCTACCATTTCGACAATACCACCACCTTCGTGGCCCAAAATTGATGGGAAGATCCCTTCAGGGTCATCACCGGATAAAGTAAATGCGTCCGTATGACACACGCCTGTCGCCACGATTCTGACCAATACCTCACCTTTCTTTGGTAGCTGTACGTCTACTTCTTCCATTTTAAGTGGCTCGCCTGCTGCCCAAGCGACCGCCGCTTTCGACTTGATGAATTCCTGACCAGGTTTGATATCTATTGCCATGTTGCAATCCTCTAAACTTGCTGTGGGACTCTGCCTTCGCCCATCATTTGCCAAAGCAGACCGATGTTTAATTCACTACAAGTTTAGTCGCTGCTCACAAAATGATAATCCCGTTAAATTTAGAATCACTATTACAAATGTGTAATAATCAAACTTCATGGGTTATATGAGATAGCAGATGGCTAATTGGGAAGGGGTAACAGAGTTTGTCGCTGTTGCCGATACACACTCTTTTACTCAGGCGGCAAAGCGCCTAAATACCTCGGTTGCACAAGTGAGCCGCCGGGTTGCCATTTTAGAAGAACGACTTGCGGTAAAGCTGCTGCACCGTACTACTCGCAAAGTTTCTCTCACAGAAGCTGGTGGGCTCTATTATCAGCATTGTCGTAGTCTGGTTGAGGGGTTAGAAAATGCAGAGCTGGCGGTCACTCAAATGCAAACTGAACCTAAGGGCTTAGTTAAAGTCACCGCTCCTGTTGCGTATGGTGAGTCCCATATCGTGCCCCTATTGAACGAGTTTCTTGCCACCTACCCACAGGTAGATCTCGACCTTCACTTATCCAATCAAAAAATGGATCTGATCGAGGCTGGCTTCGATGTAGCAATACGACTGGGAAGGCTAGAAGATTCGTCTTTAATTGCCAAAAGACTTGCGTCAAGACAGCTATACGTATGCGCTACGTCAGATTACTTAGCGCAATATGGATTGCCCCAAAACCCTTCAGAGCTTGAACAACATAACTGCCTGGTCGGCTCATCCAGATATTGGCACTTTAGGGGCGACAAACCGATTCGTGTTTCTGGCAGGGTTCACTGTAACTCAGGTTTTGCGCTAGTCGATGCGGCAAAGCGCCATCTTGGAATGATTCAGCTGCCTGAATACTATGTCAGGGAAGCTTTAGATAGCGGTGCATTGATTGAAGTATTAAGCGAGTTTAGGCCCGAAAAAGAAGGAATTTGGGCTCTCTATCCACAAAATCGTCACTTATCACCCAAGGTACGGCTATTGATCGACTATCTGGCAGAAAAGCTTGGTCACTAAGGCTTCAAAATATCAAATGCCCTGACGTAAAAAAGCCGCTTACATAAGCGGCTTCTACAGTTATTTGGCTCGGCTTAGCTCAATGAATCAAGCATTACCTTTTACCGTCACGTTTAGCGACTCAGCAAAGTCCAACATGCGGTTAAGTGGGATCAGTGATTTTTGGCGTAGCGCTTCATCAACAAAGATTTCATGCTCTTCGCTGTTGCCTGTCAGTGCACTTTCAATGGCGGTTAAGCCATTCATTGCCATCCAAGGGCAGTGAGCACAGCTACGACAAGTAGCACCTGCGCCAGCAGTAGGCGCTTCCATCAGCTCTTTCTCTGGTACCAATTGCTGCATCTTAAAGAAAATGCCTTTGTCGGTCGCAACAATGAGCTGCTTATGAGGAAGCTCTTTTGCCGCTTTGATCAGCTGACTGGTTGAACCAACAGCATCTGCAAGCTCTACCACACTTGCTGGTGACTCTGGGTGAACCAACACAGCCGCTTCAGGGTAAAGAGATTTCATCTTGCGCAGCGATGCTGAAGAGAACTCGTCATGAACAATACATTCGCCTTGCCATAGCAACATGTCTGCACCAGTTTGGTTGGCAATGTATGAGCCAAGATGGCGGTCAGGACCCCAGATAATTGGCTTGTCTTCGGCATCTAGGTGCTCAACAATTTCAAGTGCGATACTTGATGTTACTACCCAATCTGCACGTGCTTTTACTGCCGCAGAAGTATTGGCATACACCACCACAGTGTGGTCCGGGTGTGCATCACAGAATTCGCTAAATTTATCCGCTGGGCAGCCAAGGTCCAGCGAGCATTCCGCTTCAAGCGTTGGCATCAAAATGGTTTTTTCTGGCGTTAGGATTTTTGCAGACTCACCCATAAAGCGAACACCAGCAATGATTAAGGTGCTAGCTGAGTGACGGTTACCAAACTTAGCCATTTCAAGAGAATCACCGACAAAACCGCCTGTTTCTTCAGCCAGTGCCTGAATTTCTGGGTCGGTGTAATAGTGGGCAATTAGAACCGCATCACGCTCTTTAAGCAGCGTTTTGATGTTTGAAATGTGGGTTTGTTTTTGCTCATCCGTTAGTGGTTGAGGCTTAGGAGGAAACGGATAAACCGTATCGATCTTATCTAAAATATGCGCCATTGCTTTAGCTCTAAGCTACTTCCTATAATCCGGGTATTGTACACCGTTGAAAGCCAATTGGTATATTAGAAACAAGTCGTAGGCGTCCTTAGGGTATAAAAAAAGCAGTGATACTCTCACTGCTTTCTAGTCACCTAAGACTAAAGGCGCTCTTTCGCCAACTTTGCGGCTGAAGCATTTGGATACTCTTCAATCACTTGCTGGAAGTATTTCTTCGCTGCGTCTGGGTTCTTCGCTCGTAAAGCGATATCCCCTAGTTTCAATAGTGCGTCAGCACGCTTGTTAGAGTCTTTGTACGCTACAACGGCAGCAAAACTTTTCACTGCTTGCTCATCTTCTTGTTGAGCAAAATATAACTGCCCAAGCCAATAGTGTGCATTTGGCATGAACTTAGAATCTGGGTAAGCGGCTTGGAACTCTTTGAAAGCCACGACGGCACCAGCGTAATCACGCTTTTGCAGGATCAGATCAACCGCATCTTGATAAGCCGCAGCTTCATCTTTGTTGGCGGTATAAGTGCCACTTGTTGCAGGCGTTTCTGTATCCGTGATGGGTGCTACTTGATTGGTTTGCATCTGTTGACGCAAGTTATCAAGCTCTAAGAAAAGTTCTCGCTGACGATCAACCATCTTTTTCATTTCATGGCTGTTACGCTCGACTTCACCACGCAGTTGACCCACCTCTTCATTGAGCTGGTCGATTTGGTTTTGCATTTGGATCTGCAATTTAGCGCGATTTTGAAGCAAACGTTCTAGACGTTGTACGTCAGTTTCAGGAGATGTGGTGCGGGTGGTAGAAACTACCGTAGTTGATTCGCTCAGATCAGATACTGGAGCTGGTGCAGCGAACGCAAGGTTCGCTGCACTTGCCAGTAACGTAAGCGTAACTACTCGCTTAGAGTTACTGAACATAGGATTCACCTATTAGTATACAAGAACTGCGCGGCGGTTCTTAGCGTATACTTCTTCGCTTTGACCTAGAAGAAGAGGACGCTCTTCACCGTAGCTCTTGATTTCGATTTGGTCAGCTTGAACACCTAGTGCTTGTAGGTATTTCGCTACTGCTTCAGCACGACGCTCGCCTAGTGCGATGTTGTACTCAGGAGTACCGCGCTCATCTGCGTGACCTTCGATCTTAACTTTGATTGAAGCATCTTTGCTGATGAATGCCGCATGTGCAGCTAGCATGTCTTCGTAATCAGAAGAGATAGCAGAGTTGTCGAATGCGAAGTAAACTGTTTGAGTTTCACGAAGCTGCTGCTCTTTAAGCTCTTGCTCTGTTAGCTGAGTTTCACCCGCTAGCGGAGTTGTTACTACTTCACTTTGCGCTTGGTTGTCTGTTTGAGATGCGTTAGAAGCATCTGCTGCGTTGTTGCTTGAGCTACATGCAGTCACTGCTAGAACAGGTAGCGCAATTAGAAGCCCTTTAAGAACTTTATTAAGTTGCATCGTTTTCTTCCTTATTGTGTCCGAAACTATGTGTTTATTTCAAAAATGGTGACCAAGCTGGCGCACGTACTCGCCCATTGGTAGCTGGCAATCTGGCTCTAAAACGACCATCGATAGACACCATAGAAAGTACGTTTTGCTTTCTGTACATGGAACTATAGATGACCATACCACCATTAGGCGCAATGCTTGGGGACTCGTCCAGCTGAGTATTAGTTAATACTTGAACTGCACCGGTTTCCAAATCTTGCTTCGCCAGATTAAACCCACGATCGTTTCGATTCACCATTACTAGGTATTGCCCGTCCGGTGTAATCTGTCCCGCCAAGTTCTGACTGCCTTGCCAAGTTAAACGGTTGGTCGCACCGTCTAACAAATTTACTCGATAAATCTGTGGTTTACCACCCCGATCCGAGGTAAAGATCAAGGAATTACCATCTGGGTACCAGAATGGTTCAGTATTATTCGCTCGACCGGTAGTAATTTGATCCATCTTACGTGTTTCTAGATCCATCACATAGACTTGTAGGCTGCCTGTTTTAGACAAGACCAACGCCAACTTCTTACCATCCGGTGAGAATCGTGGCGCGCCATTGTGACGAGGGAATGACGTTAATTTCTCTCGTGTCCCTTTATAAAGGTCCATGATGAAGATTTCCGCCTGATCATTTTCAAAGCTAACGTACGCCAACTTCTGCCCATCTGGTGACCATGCAGGCGACATTAGTGGTTGCGTTGAACGAAGCACTAAACGCTCGTTGTAACCGTCATAATCTGCGATACGAAGCTGGTAAGGATGTTTGTCTCCATCCTTCACCACCACATAAGCGATACGTGTTAGGAAAGCACCTCGCTCACCAGTCAGTTTTTCATAAACCAAATCTGAGATACGGTGTGCATATTCACGCAGGCGCTCACCCGGTACTGTAGCACGCTTGGTAAACAGTACGTGGTCTTTAGACAAGACAAGTTTGTTGTCAGCGCCTAATGCTTGGCTTTGCCCACCCGTTAGCTGACCACGAACGACGTCAATAAGTTCATATTCCACCACATAATTGCCTTCGGCATTTTGGGTGATGGTGCCTGTTAGTAGTGAGTCTACGCCAAGCGCTGTCCACGCTGAAAAATCAACATCTTCATCGTTATAAGGCGTTTGAGGCATTTTATTTGGCGCAACAGGGCTGAATTTGCCACTGCGCTGTAGATCAGATGAAATCACCGCACTCACATCGTGAGGCAGTTTGGTTGATCCTTCCCATTTGAATGGAACGATGGCGATGGGTCTTGCTGAATCCACACCATCAGTGATCACCAACTCCAAGGCAGCATGGGCAAATTGTGTCATGCCTGCCCACATAAATATTAATCCGATTAATAAGCGTTTAATCACGGCTCAATCCTTTTAATCCAATTCTACCGTTAAATTGATATCTTTAAGTTTATTTGCGACATCAGAATCTGCTGGGACAGGGAAGCTCCCTACCTGTGTAATAGCACTCTTGGTTGCAGTGCAAACTCGGCTATCACCATCAAGTGCATTTGCACTACGAACAATGCCTTCGCCACCAGCATGCACAAGCTGTATGTTAACTCGACATGTTTTTCCACGATAAGAGTCATCAATGCGCAACTTGTTTTTTATCAGCTGCTTATAAATCTCGCCATACCTAGAAACTTCATCAGCAACAAAACGTTGCTGCGCAGAGCTGTTTGCCGCTTGCTCGCTTTCAAGCCCGGAGAAAATATCGTTAAGCGCAGCTTCTTGCTGTTTACGCTCACGCTCTAGTCGCTCAAGACGCTCTTTCTCTTTACGCGCTTTCTCGGCCGCTTCAGCTGCCGCTTTCTCTTTTGCAATACGGTCGCGTTCAGCTTTTTCAGCGGCTTCTTTTTCACGACGAGCTTTTTCTGCCGCCGCTGCCGCCGCTTTTTCGCGCTCTATGCGTTCTTTTTCTGCTTTAGCAATTGCAGCCTGTTTAGCTACTCGCTCAGCTTCGGCTTTCTTGATCGCTTCTTCTTTGGCTAGGCGCTGCGCCTCGGCTTTTGCAATCGCTGCTTCTTTTTCTTTACGCTGGGCTTCAGCTTTGGCAATGCGTTCTTGCTCTTTACGCACTTTTTCTGCTGCTGCGATGCGCTCTTGTTCTTTCTTAACACGAGCTTTTTCAGCATCTCGAGCTGCTTTGTCTGCTTTGGCTTTGTCTTCTTTAAGCTTGCGAATACGAGCTTCTTCCGCTTGGCGGTTTTTCTCTAGTTGCTCGCTTTGCTTACGCAATTTGTCCAAACGTTCCTGCTCAGCACGAGCAGCTGCATCACGCTTTTGGCGGATCTCGTTAGCCTGCTGCTGAACCAATTTCGGGTCAATGACAACAGCCTGAACCATGTTGCCGCTGTTTTGCGGTTTATCCATAGTAAAGTCTGTTCCCCACAGCAAAGCCGCCACCAGCAATGCATGCATTGCCAGTGAAATAGTGAGCGCTGAAGTGAAACCTTTTTTATTCTTCTTCATCGATTAACCGATGTCTTCCCTATTTGAGATCAGTCAACAAGCCTACTTTCGTAACACCTGCTTGATTCAATTCATCCAAAACTAATACGACTTCGGCATATGGAGTTTGTGCATCCCCACCTACGGCAACCGGAGAGTCTGGTGTTAGCGAAAGCTCTGCTTTTACTCGAACGATGATCTCTTCAAGGCTCATGCCTCGCATCATATCTTCGTTGTTTACACTCAGTCCCAGCTCACCATTTTCATCCACTTCGACGATAATAAAGCCGCCTGCACTATCACCCGCAAGCTCTGAAGCAGGCTTAGCACTGGTGGTTTTTGGCAGCTCAACATCAACACCTTGGGTAACAAATGGCGAAGTCACCATGAAGATAATCAGTAGTACCAACATTACGTCGATGTATGGCACTACGTTGATTTCGGCCGTCAGTCTGCGTTTTTTGCGCTGATATCCCGCCATAGTTAGTCCTTCTCAGCCATCGCCTGGCGGTGCAGAATACTGTGGAACTCTTCAGAGAAAGTGGCGTAAGCATGCTCAACTTTTGCCACTTGGTTGCTCAGGCGGTTGTAAGCCATTACCGCAGGAATCGCAGCGAACAGACCCATTGCCGTAGCAATCAATGCTTCGGCGATACCCGGAGCAACCATCGCAAGTGTGGCTTGCTTTACTTCACCCAATGCGATGAAAGCGTGCATGATGCCCCATACCGTGCCAAACAGTCCGATGTAAGGGCTGATAGAGCCTACTGTTGCCAAAAATGGTAGGTTGGTTTCCAACTCATCCACTTCACGAGACACCGCCACACGCATCGCACGACCTGTACCGTCCATCACGTATTCAGCTGACGCACCGTTGGTGCGACGAAGCTTGGCAAACTCAGTGAAACCTTGATAGAAGATCTGCTGAGCACCATCGATAGTTTCTTTGCGTGCTTTCACTTCTTGGTAAAGCTGTGACAAGTCGATACCTGACCAAAACTTGTCTTCAAATTTTTCTACGTCTTTCTGCGCTTGGTTAAGAACTTTGGTGCGCTTGATGATCATTGCCCACGAAACCACAGACATCCCCATTAGGGTCGCCATCACTAGCTGTACTAGCAGGCTCGCTTCTAGAATAAGACCAATAATTGAAATTTCAGCAGTCACTTAGTTTTAACTCCGCAGTAATTGAGCTTGGAATCGCTTGAGGTTTCATTTGCTCTGGATTGATGCATGCTACCTTAACTTGTGCTTTACACAATAATTTGCCATCAGGATTGACTAACTCCTGACAGAAAGCAATGGTGGCACGCTTTAGTTCAGAAATGGTTGTTTTTACGGTTAAATGATCGTCAAGACGAGCGCCCTGGATAAAGTCGATATCCATGTGGCGAACAACAAATCCAATGTTCTGATCAAGTAACACCTGTTGAGAGACTCCAATCGAGCGAAGGAGTTCCGTTCTTGCTCGTTCAAAGTATTTAAGATAGTTAGAGTGGTAAACGACCCCTCCTGCATCCGTATCTTCGTAATAGACCGTGACAGGCCAAGTAAATACAGATTGGTTTATTCCTTCCACAACAGTTCCAGCTTGTTCCAAGTTATAGGTGTACTGTCTCTATGTTGCCTAAGCCATTGGAAAAAGAAAAAGGTTTTTTTGTGACAAGGGATAAAAATGAGAGCAGTTGGGTGAAAACCGCTCTCATTTGGATGATTCATAAGCACAAAATGCTGAGGTAAGTGAGCACTGCACTTGGGATATAAGGGCTAAATAAGGTCTGCCATAGCCAAAAACGAGGTTTAAAGCCGATGCCATAAACCATACTAGAGCACAGACTTAGAACAAATAAGACGCCTAGCCAAGGTTCAAAACCACCAATGCGCTGCGCATATTGTTCTGGTTCCCACATGAATAAGCCCACGTGAAGAAACGCCACTATCATGACTAAGGCCCTGAGGATACCTTTATCCATAGGCTGATGAACACGTGTCAGGGTTTGGTTTAATTGACTCATACCTTCTCCATAAAATTAGACCCCGCCAGTGCGAGGTCTAAGTGATAATGTCAGCGAGATTACTCTTCGCTATCTTTATCCATCATTTCACTATGCTCTAACCAAAGAGCATTGATGATACCGAATGCACAGGCAAGTAGAACGCCTAGAATCCAAGCAAAATACCACATGGTGAATGCTCCTTAGTAAAGTGAGTTTTTGTTTTCTTCGATGAACTTGCTGTCCAAACGACCAAACATTTTGTAGTAAGTCCAAGCGGTGTAAGAAAGGATGATTGGTACCATCACAATCGCAACACCCGTCATCAGGTTAAGCGTTAGCTCACTTGATGTTGAATCCCACATGGTCAGACTCACGTCTGGGTTCAGGCTCGAAGGCATGATGAATGGGAACATAGCAAAGCCTGCTGTCAGTACTACACCTGCTTGAGTCAAGCTCGATGCAATAAATGCAATCGCACCCTTCTCAAAGCGTGAAGCAATCACGGCGATAAGCGGCATAACCACACCAAGGATAGGTGCAGCCCACATTAGAGGGTACTTCTCAAAGTTTGCCATCCAAGCGCCTGTAACTACCGCCACTTCTTTGTTCAGTGGGTTAGATTCAGCAGCGATGTCTAGCTCACTAGTGATCACGTAGCCATCAATGTTTTGAACCCAGAAACCAGCAGCGACAAATAGAACCACAACAGCGATACCTGTCACTTGAGCCAACAGACGTGCACGGTCATGTACTTCGTCAGTGGTCTTCATTTGCAGCCATGTAGCGCCTTGCATAAGAATCATTGATAGGCTCACCAAACCACACAGCAGTGCGAATGGGTTCAATAGACCAAAGAATGAACCGTGGTAAGTTGGCATCATGAATTCACTTAGGTCAAATGGTACACCCTGCAACAGGTTACCAAATGCAACACCAAAGATGATCGGTGGAACAAAGCCACTTACAGAGATCGCCCAGTCCCAAGCATTACGCCATTTGGTGTCTTCCAGTTTCGAGCGGTAATCTAGGCCAATTGGACGCAACCATAGCGCCGCTAGCGTCACGATCATTGCTAAGTAAAAGCCAGAGAATGACGTTGCGTAAACCAGTGGCCAAGCCGCAAATAGCGCACCACCTGCGGTGATAAGCCAAACTTGGTTACCGTCCCAGTGAGGGGCGATCGAGTTGATCATGATACGGCGCTCAGTGTCACTCTTACCGATGAACGGTACCATGGCACCAACACCCATATCAAAACCGTCGGCGATAGCGAAACCGATGCAAAGCACACCGATCAGCACCCACCAAATTAGTCGTAAGATTTCGTAATCAAACATGGTTTATTCTCCCTGCCTTAAGCTTCTACCTGACGGCTCACTTTGTCTTCGACAGAGTTTGCGTTTTGTTCGAAGTGGTAGCGACCTGTTTTCAGGCTGCTTGGTCCTTTACGTGCAAATTTAAGCATTAGGTAAACTTCTGCAATCAAGAACACTGTGTAAAGCGCAAGGATTGCAAATAGTGATGTCCATAGCTCGGCTGCTGTTAGTGCGGATGCTGCAACATGTACCGGAAGGATTTCACCTACCGCCCATGGCTGACGACCGTATTCCGCAACAAACCAGCCCGCTTCGATAGCAATCCAAGGGAGTGGAATGCTCCAAAGCGCTGCTTTAAGAACCCAAGGTTTTTGTTCGATTTTCTGGCGACAAGTTTGCATAAACGCCGCACCAAATACGAATAGCATGATAAAGCCACAGCCAACCATGATACGGAACGACCAGAATAGCGGCCAAACCGTTGGAATAGAATCATCCGCAGCCATCTGAATTTGCTCTTCAGACGCATCAACTACGTTTTCTGTGTAACGCTTGAGAAGTAAGCCGTAACCTAGGTCACCTTTCACTTCATCAAATGCGGCTAGGTTTTGCTCAGTACGCTCACCTGCACGTAGCTTCTCTAGAAGCTCGTAGGCATACATACCAGTACGGATGCGATCTACGTGCTCATCACGCAATTCACGTAGACCTGTTACTTCTTCAGTCACAGAACGTGTTGCGATAATACCCATTACGTAAGGGATCTTTATAGCGTAATCTGTTTCCATTGTTTCTTGGTTTGGCAGACCAAACAGAGTAAACGCCGCTGGGGCTGGCTCTGTATGCCATTCCGCTTCAACAGCGGCCAACTTCACTTTCTGAACTTCACCCAGCTCATAACCAGACTCATCACCTAGTACGATAACTGATAGGATAGAAGCCATACCGAAAGACGCTGCAATCGCAAATGAACGGCGAGCAAACGCCACATCACGGCCTTTAAGTAGGTAGTATGCACTGATACCAAGAACAAACATCGCACCACAGGTATAACCCGATGCTACTGTGTGTACAAATTTCACCTGTGCTACTGGGTTTAGTACCACTTCAGAGAAGCTGACCATTTCCATACGCATGGTTTCGAAATTGAACTCAGCGCCGACTGGGTTTTGCATCCAACCGTTTGCGACAAGAATCCACAGTGCAGAGAAGTTTGAACCAAGAGCAACTAACCAAGTGACTGCCAAGTGTTGGCGCTTAGATAGACGATCCCAGCCAAAGAAGAATAGACCGACAAAGGTGGATTCAAGGAAGAAGGCGACGAGGGCTTCGATGGCGAGTGGTGCCCCGAATATGTCCCCTACGTAGTGAGAATAGTAGGACCAGTTCGTACCAAACTGGAATTCCATGGTAAGGCCGGTAGCCACACCAAGTGCAAAGTTAATACCGAATAGCTTACCCCAGAACTTGGTCATGTCCTTGTAGATTTGCTTGTCGGTCATTACGTACAACGACTCCATGATGGCTAGTAGGAAAGCCATACCTAAAGTCAGTGGAACGAACAGGAAGTGATACATTGCCGTGAGTGCGAATTGCAATCTCGACAGATCAACTACATCAATCATGATAACTCCTTTCGTGTCGGCTGAATGACACCACACAAAGCTTCTGATTTTTAAGGTGATTTTGAGCAAAATAACCAGTACCAAAAGGCACTTGTTACCACCTATAAACCTTTGTTAGCAATATGTATTTTTTTGGTTGATTATTTGTTAAGTAACAGCTAATATAGCTGGAACTAATATTAATCCTATTCCTTGCCAGTTTCAAAGAGTTTGTTTAACTTTTCGCGTTGATCTGCATCAAGTTTTCCTTCTCCCAAGCGCACAAAAAACAACCAAAATGATTTAAATCAACTTCAATGCGCATTTGTTGTTAAGCAGACGTGACTATAGTCACGAAATATCGGTTGATTATTTAGAAACTTAATACTTTTTGGGTAGATGATTGATAAGAAAAAATTGCAGATAAGAACTGACGTTCATAAGAAAGGAGTCAAAAAAGGCATGATATCGAAATCATGCCTTAGTTTTTATTTTTGCAAGCCGAAGTGAAGATAAGCTCTATCTGTTGCAATCCTGCCGCGAGGTGTTCGCTGCAAATAGCCTTGCTGGATCAGATACGGCTCGATCACATCTTCAATGGTATCTTTCTCTTCGCCGATGGCGGCGGCCAAGTTGTCTAAGCCTACCGGACCACCACTGAATTTTTCCATGATGGCCAACAGTAGTTTTCGGTCCATGTAATCGAAGCCTTGGTTGTCGACGTCTAACATGTTAAGTGCTTGGTCAGCGACCTCTGAGCATATGTGTCCGTTCCCCTTCACTTCCGCAAAGTCTCGAACCCGTCTTAGCAAGCGGTTAGCGATTCGCGGTGTGCCTCGGGCACGGCGAGCGACTTCTAACGCACCATCGCTTTCCATTGACAGCCCCAAACAGTCCGCACTGCGCTGCACGATGTTTTGCAGATCTTCCACTTTGTAATATTCAAGGCGCTGCACGATCCCGAATCGGTCACGAAGTGGCGAAGTAAGTGATCCTGCTCTTGTGGTTGCCCCGATTAGGGTAAACGGAGGCAAATCAATTTTAATCGAACGTGCCGCAGGCCCTTCGCCAATCATGATATCGAGTTGGTAGTCTTCCATCGCTGGATACAGCACTTCTTCTACCACTGGACTCAAACGGTGGATCTCATCAATGAACAGCACATCATTTTCTTCAAGGTTAGTTAACAGCGCAGCGAGATCGCCAGCTTTTTCTAACACAGGGCCAGATGTGGTTCGGATATTCACTTCCATCTCGTTGGCAACGATATTGGCAAGTGTGGTCTTACCCAAACCTGGAGGGCCGAAAATTAGCAGATGATCGAGCGCTTCACTGCGGTTTTGCGCCGCTTTGATGAAGATCTCCATCTGGTTACGGACGTGATCTTGGCCCTGATAGTCTTGGAGTTTTTTAGGACGAATCGCACGATCAATCACTTCTTCATCTTTGAAGACGGGATTATCAGGGGCGATTAAACGGTCTGCTTCAATCATTCGCTATCCTAAACCATCGATTTTAGTGCTTCACGGATCACGGCTTCACTGCTCATCTCCGGTTTCGCCACTTGAGAGACAACTTTTGTTGCTTGAGGAGCTTTATACCCCAGTGCGACAAGCGCTGCGACCGCTTCATCAATTGCGCTATCTTGGCTAGCAGTGCTATCGATTGGCGCAGCGTCAGTGGCGGGTGTAAACAGATCGCCTTCACCCCAACCTTTCAGACGGTCTTTCATTTCCACCACGAGGCGCTCTGCGGTTTTCTTACCAACACCGGGCAGTTTTACTAAGGTTGAGATATCTTCTCGTTCAACACAAGAAACAAACTGAGCAGCTGTCATACCAGATAGAATAGCTAGACCCAATTTTGGTCCCACACCGTTGGCTTTGATTACCTCACGGAACAACGCTCGCTCTTTAATCGTATTAAAGCCATAAAGCAGTTGTGCATCCTCACGAACCACAAAATGCGTATAGATAATCGCTTCTTCACCAACGTTAGGAAGTTCGTAGAAGCAACTCATTGGCATTTGGACTTCATAACCCATACCACCAACATCAATCAGTAGCTCTGGGGGTTGCTTATCAATGAGTGTGCCGCGAAGACGTCCGATCACGAGAGTTCCTTAGGTTTTATTTGGTTTAAGCGGATAATAATAGATAACTGTATGGATAGCCAGTTCAATATCATGGGGGTTAGCGGTAGCGCCCTTTTTTGGCGCTCGTGGCTTTCCCCGCCATGGCAAGCAAGGTTTTATTGGTGTTGGCATGACAGATGGCAACGCCTAGGGCATCGGCGGCATCGGCTTGTGGACGAGCAGGTAGTTTAAGCATGTGTTTCACCATGTGCTGAACCTGGGTTTTATCTGCACCACCAGTCCCAACTACCGCTTGCTTAATTAACCTTGCGGCGTATTCGTACACTGGCAGCTCTGCGTTAACGGCGGCAACAATTGCACTACCACGGGCCTGCCCTAGCTTAAGTGCTGAGTCCGCATTTTTCGCCATAAACACTTGCTCAATCGCAAACACATCCGGCTGAAATTGGGTGATCACCTCAGACACCCCAGCGTAAATCTGCTTGAGTCGCCCGGGCAGATCGTCACATGAAGTTTTGATGCATCCACTGCCAAGATACTGCAAATGGCGACCTTGTTGGCGGATCACCCCATATCCTGTGATACGAGAACCGGGGTCGATACCTAAAATGATGGACATGTTTATTGTTGAACCACTGTTTGTTTATACAGAGGAATTATATCGAAATGAAAAAAAAATGCCCGCTAAAAACCACATTTCGGAGAATATAATCTAAATCGATTCAATTACAATGAGTGAATGATTTAGCATCACCACCTCTTAAGCTCCTTACTGCATCTGTTGCAATAGCTAAAAGCTCTTCTGAATAAGGAAACTCAGCTCCTACTCCTGCCCAGTAGTACCCTCCTTTATCCTGACATAGGCTTAAGATGACTGGCTTTTTGTTTAGGTTAAACTTTTCATCAGTTTGTACCGATATATCAAAGTTCAGCTTTCTAACTGAGTTCCCTTTAATAAGTTCCAGCACCTCTATTGATACAGAATATGTGTCACCTTCCCCTGTAATTGAACTAACTTTCTCTGCACTTAAATATTGGACAACCGCAGTGAAAGGCGTGTTTTGCACTGACTTGGTTAAAAAATCTTTTTGTGAATAAGGAATATCTGCATTTGTGATAGAGCTAAATAAAGTCACCATCACAAAGAGGCTTGCATTCGTATTTAATCTAGAAACCATCATTACTCCTCACTTCCTGCAACAACCGATGATGCTGTATAGACTGGCAATATTCCTTCGGAAGCATCAATATCACTCGGTAATACAAAGGTTTCCCATACGTGAGCAGGATAACGTGCGATGCTTACCTTATCTCCTTGGTTCCCTCCCAATATAAAAAGGTATTTTCCGGTAGAGCTTTTGCCAACAACAAATCCGACATGGCCACCGCCTCTTCGGCTTTTAATCGCTATAGAGCCCTGTAGTGGACTCTCAATGACCTCCCCAAACTCTTTCCATGATTTAGCCCTAAACGCATTTTTAACTGGTGAGTAACCATTGCTTTTCATGACATAGGCAACAAATGATGCACACCAAGCGTTTTGCCCACCTGAATCATCGGTTCCCCAAAATTTTGACGCTGTAAAGTATTGTAAGACTCTTGGATTGGCTTTCACTCCCGGAATTTCACTTTGACCAAGCTCTTTGTAAGCACTTTTCATCCAAGGTGCAAAATTGAATAGCCTAGCCTTCGTACTATCAAATGGTTGTGGCAATTTATTTGTTGTCTGGTTCATCACGATTGGCCCATCATTTATTTAAAAACAACACGATAAAAGCCAAATCAGACATGACCTAATTATTATTAGATGTTGTGCGAAACATCTCTACACGAGAAGAAACTGGTTAGAATTTAGTCTCAAATTTAGAAAACATCCTCGATTTCATGCAAAAAAAATACCCGCCAATAGGCGGGTATCCTGATTTCAAAGTCAGAAAGTAGATTACTCTTCTTCTTTCTTCTCTGCCGCTTTAACAGCAATCGCTAGCTCTTCAAGCGCAGCTGGGTTCGCTAGGCTTGGTGCGTCTGTTAGTAGACAGCTTGCGTTGGTTGTTTTCGGGAATGCGATAACGTCACGGATGTTTTCCGTACCACATAGCAGCATAACTAGGCGGTCAAGACCGAATGCTAGGCCAGCGTGTGGTGGTGTACCGAACTTAAGTGCGTCTAGTAGGAAGCCAAACTTCGCTTGCTGCTCATCCGCTTCGATACCTAGGATATCGAATACTGTTGATTGCATTTCAGCGTTGTGGATACGTACTGAACCACCACCAACTTCGTAGCCGTTGATAACCATATCATAGGCATCAGAGTTTGCCGCCGCTGGGTTCGCTTTTAGTTCTTCTGGCGATACGCCTAGAGGAGAAGTGAACGGGTGGTGCATTGCGTGCAAGTTGCCTTCGTCATCTTCTTCAAACATTGGGAAGTCAACAACCCATAGTGGCGCCCATGCAGAAGTATCCGTTAGCTCAAGGTCTGTACCTAGTTTCAGACGTAGTGCACCCATCGCTTCAGAAACAGTGTTTGCTTTGTCTGCACCAAATAGGATGATATCGCCAGTCTCAGCGCCAGTGCGCTCAAGAATGCCGTTGATCACTTCTTCATTTAGGAACTTAGCTACAGGAGACTGGATACCTTCCATGCCAGCTGCACGGTCATTAACCTTCATCCACGCTAGACCTTTCGCACCGTAGATACCTACGTAATCACCGTAACCGTCGATCTGCTTACGAGTTAGCTTAGCGCCACCTGGTACACGGATAACCGCTACACGACCTTTTTCGTCGTTTGCTGGGCCTGAGAAGACTTTGAACTCTACATCTTTCACTAGGTCAGCAACGTCTACTAGCTCTAGTGGGTTACGTAGGTCAGGCTTATCAGAACCAAAGCGACGCATTGCTTCGCTAAATGGCATTACTGGGAACTCGCCAAGGTCTACGCTTAGGAGCTCTTGCCACATTTCACGAACCATCTTCTCAGTAGTTGCACGAACTTGGTCAGCAGACATGAAAGAAGTTTCGATATCGATCTGAGTAAACTCTGGCTGACGGTCAGCACGCAAGTCTTCATCACGGAAACATTTAACGATTTGGTAGTAACGGTCAAAACCAGACATCATCAGCAGCTGCTTAAATAGCTGAGGTGATTGTGGCAGAGCGTAGAAGCTACCTTTATGAACACGGCTTGGTACTAGGTAGTCACGCGCACCTTCTGGTGTCGCTTTGGTTAGCACAGGTGTTTCGATATCTAGGAAGTCGTTGTTGTCTAGGAAACGACGAACAAAGCTAGATGCTTTCGCACGTAGCTTGATGCGATCGCTCATCTCTGGACGACGTAGGTCTAGGTAACGGTACTTAAGACGCTGCTCTTCTGAGTTCTTCTGGTTGAAGTCTAGCGGCAGAACGTCAGCACGGTTGATGATCTCAAGGCCTTTAGCGATGATTTCTACTTCACCCGTTGCCATGTCTTTGTTGACTTGGCTGTCTGGACGAACACGTACTTCACCAGTTAGCTTGATGCAGAATTCGTTACGAAGCTGATTGGCAACTTCATACGCATCAGCCATATCCGGGTCAACAACAACCTGAACAATACCTTCGCGATCTCGCATATCAATGAAGATAAGACCGCCTAAATCACGGCGACGGTTTACCCAGCCGCACAATTCTACTGTTTGTCCTGCAAGGGACTTGTTCAGGTGACCACAATAATGGCTACGCATAGTGAATTCCCAATCTTTGTTAGTTTAAAAATCTGTCCATCGTTACAGTCGAAAAATGCTGTAACGCAAACCGCCACTTATACGCCAAAAACCGTGAAAAATCGACCTTTTGACGTCAGTTATCTCATCTTTTATCAAGCTTTGATGGCTTTTACAGCAAAAAGCGTCCAAATATCCATCAAAGCAAAAATTAGCGGCTGATTATAGCCCGAAATAACAGTAAGGTGTATCGAGCAATTTTACCTTGAGGTTCACGTGTTAAAACTTGGTCTTACTCTTTGGTCTCACGCTAACTGGCAGAGCAGCTTTTACGGAAAAGGCACTGCGCCCAGCGAACGCCTAGCAAAATATGCGCAAGTATTTGGAACAGTTGAAGGCAATACCACCTTCTATGCCACGCCGAGCGCTGCCACCGTGAATAACTGGAGAGACGCCACTTCTGATGAGTTTCGCTTTACCTTTAAACTACCTCAAGCCATTACCCATAGAAACTCTCTGCACCATAGCCAACAGGAACTGCGAGATTTCATCAATATCATGGCACCACTGCATCAAAAAATTGGTCAATGGACCATACAGTTGCCTGCGCACTTTTCACCAGCCGATCTCCCTCGCTTAAAGAGTTTTTGCGCTCTGTTTCCTGAAGATTTCAACTTGGGAGTGGAAGTTCGTCACTTAGAATTTTTCGCTAAAGGTGAGGCGGAAAAAGCGTTCAATCAGTGGCTGATTGAGTCTGGCCACAATCGGGTCATTATGGACAGTCGCCCAGTATTTGCCGCAGAGCCAACGTCAGAAGCTGTGATAGATGCGCATCAGAAAAAGCCTAAAGTCCCTGTTCATGCTATCGCTACAGCGACACGACCGATGATACGTTTTATTGGACACCCTGATTTAGAAGCTAACCAAGCGTTTTTCAATCCATGGCTAAAAAAGCTGCCAGAGTGGATATCCCAAGGGATTGAACCCTACTTGATGATTCATACTCCAGATAACGTTCTTGCGCCAGAACTTGCACTCGCTTGCTACCAAAAACTAGGGGAAATCGTTTCACTGCCTGAACTTTCCAATTTCCCTGCTCAAGCAAATAATCATCAACTCAAGATGTTTTAGGCTTGTGTGGTGACAAACCACACTTTTTTGCATAAAATACGCGCCCTTTTGTAACAGTAGCGTACAGCATTAAACCTGTAGGCCTTTTAGGTGTGTGACGATGAGTTCTAAAGACACAATCTTTTCTGCCCCAATCAATAAAATTGGTGACTTTACTTTTGACGAGCGTGTTGCGGAAGTTTTCCCAGATATGATCCAACGCTCGGTTCCGGGATACAGCAATATTATCTCGGCAATTGGTATGTTGGCAGAAAGGTTTGTTAAACCACATTCTAATGTCTATGACTTGGGGTGCTCACTCGGCGCTGCAACCTTGTCTATGCGTCGTCACATTCAGCAAGAAGGCAGCAAAATCATTGCGGTCGATAACTCATCGGCGATGGTTGAGCGATGCAAGCTCCACGTCAACGCTTACCGAAGTGATACGCCTGTAGATGTTATCGAAGCTGACATCCGTGAAATCGAGATAGAAAATGCCTCAGTGGTGGTTTTAAACTTCACTTTGCAGTTCCTTTCTCCTGCGGATCGTCAAGCGCTGCTCGAAAAAATTTATGCTGGTCTGCGCCCAGGTGGCATCCTGATTCTGTCTGAAAAATTCGTGTTCTCTGATGAAGAAGCGAATGAGCTACTTATCGATTTGCACCACGACTTTAAGCGCGCCAACGGCTATAGCGAGCTTGAGATCAGCCAAAAGCGCAGTGCTATTGAAAACGTGATGCGCCCAGACTCGATTGAAACCCACAAAGCACGATTTGAGGCGATCGGTTTCTCAAGCAATGAAGTTTGGTTCCAGTGCTTTAACTTCGGCTCGATGTTTGCTGTTAAGTAAGCGGCTAACGGCTAACGGCTAACGGCTAACGGCTAACGGCGAGTATAATCACTCACAATAACTTTTTACTATTTAATTTGAGACACCATGTTCAATTTTGCTAATTTTTACCAACTTATCGCTCAAGACCAACGCCTACAGCCTTGGCTGAACATCCTGCCACAACAGTTGACTGACTGGCAGAATGCAGAACATGGTGACTTTGACCGCTGGCTACGCGCGCTCAAAAAGATCCCTGAGGGCACCCCAGATAACATCGAACTCAAAACTGAGTTTAAGCTGGGCAACAACGAGCCACTTCATACTGGTGAAGCGAAAAAGCTGGAAAATTTGCTTAAGACTTTTCACCCTTGGCGTAAGGGGCCATACACGGTTCACGATATTCACATCGATACCGAGTGGCGCAGTGACTGGAAGTGGGATCGCGTGCTGCCGCATATCTCACCGCTAAAAAACCGTAGTGTTCTTGATGTCGGCTGTGGTAACGGTTATCACATGTGGCGCATGCTTGGTGAAGGTGCTCGCTTATGTGTCGGCATCGACCCGTCACATCTATTCCTAGTGCAATTTGAAGCGATTCGTAAGCTGATGGGTGATGACCAACGTGCACATCTTTTGCCACTAGGTATCGAGCAACTGCCTGAGCTTAATGCTTTTGATACCGTGTTTAGCATGGGTGTGCTTTATCACCGTCGTTCACCTCTGGACCACCTTATCCAACTCAAAAACCAACTGGTTGATGGAGGTGAGCTAATCCTCGAAACCTTGGTGATTGAAGGCGATGAAAACGCAGTTTTAGTGCCGGTCGATCGCTACGCTCAAATGCGTAACGTTTACTTCTTCCCATCGGCAAAAGCGCTGAAAGTTTGGCTTGAGAAAGTTGGATTTGAGGACGTACGTATTGTTGATGAGAACGTAACGTCTATCGGTGAACAACGTACTACAGAATGGATGACGCACAACTCTTTACCTGATTACTTAGATCCTAATGACCCAAGTAAAACGGTCGAGGGCTACCCTGCTCCTCGCCGAGCGGTTCTTGTGGCAAAAAAGCCAGCTTAGTTGGTATTTCGTGCAGTCAATCTGTATCTGACCTGAGATTAACATAAGGATGCTTCACGCATCCTTTTTTATCATATACACTTTTATTAATTTCAACGCACAACCCTCTGTGTTCTATAAGGTAAAAGATGTACAGACCAATAACCGCAATGGTAATCATCGGCACCCTGTCAGGCTGCGCTTTGATGGATGGTGAAAAATATTCTCAAGCGACAATCGACGCAATAAACCAATCAGAATCCAACCTTCAGCAACGTCTCGATACGTTCAATGTGGAAATTGAAAACCAAAACAGCCAAATTGATGCGTTAAATAGCGAGCTTGCCAAGCTTCGTAAAGATGTGAAGAAACTTCGCAATAACCAAAGCCAACTGATTGCGGCAACCAAGATCGAAACCACCGAAGAAGAGATCGTTGTAGTACCAACCAGTGCTGCTCCGTCGAATACCATAGTGCTGGGTGGCATTGAGAAAGTAAAAATCGATACTATCAAAGCCCAATTTGATGCCCGCGTAGATACTGGTGCGGCAACCTCATCTATTGACGCTACAGACGTTCAAGAATTTGAACGCAATGGCAAAACTTGGGTAAAATTCCATATAAATGACAAAGATGCGCCAGCAGACGAGAAACATTGGGTCGAAGCGCCTATCCTACGTACAGCGAAAGTACGTCAAGCCAGTACCGATGATTCGGAAAAACGCATTGTTGTTGAGCTTTGGGTCCAACTTGGTGAACTTCACCAAAAAGCGCAGTTTACCCTAGCCGACCGTTCACACATGGCACATCCTGTACTGCTTGGCCGTGAATTTATTCAAGACATTGCTTTAGTCGATGTCAGCAAGACTTATCTTTTATCCGATAAGAAATAAATCTAAATAAAAGGACGATTATTTATGACGTCAAAAGTGCCGTTCTATTTTGCCGTGGCTGCACTGCTGTTTGCAGGTATAGCGTTAAGCGTGCTGCGCCACAACGATTACGGGGTTCCATGGACGCCGGGGGAAACCCGTCAAATCTGGGATGTGGAAGCGCGAGTAGAATTTACCGCCCAAAATAAACCCGTCAAAGTCTCTCTGGCAGCGCCAGAGACTCAAGCGGGTTTTACCCTAATCAATGAGAGTGCTTCATCTCCTGGCTATGGTGTCGCTTATGTCGCGACCGATACTGGTCGCCGTGCTGAGTGGAGTGTTCGCCATGCAACCGGTGCTCAAACCATCTATTACAAAACCCAGTTTTTGGTCGACGACCAAGCAAAGGTTGAGCCTATTGCACCAAGCAGTGACCCTATCGAAAAACCAATTTTTGATGGCCCGCAAGATGCTGCTGCCCAATCGATCATAGAGCAAGCGACTAAACGCAGTGCTGACGACGTCACTTTTGCCCGCGAACTGATTAAGCAGCTTAACGATGATGATAGCCAAAATGCTTCACTGTTGCTCAACGGTCAAGATAAGGTAGCGCTGACAGCGAAGCTTCTAAGCTATGCAAACGTGCCGAACAAACAAGTTGGTGTTATCACACTTGAAGATGGTCGTCGCCGTCAATTGATTTCATCAATGATCCAAGTATGGAACGGTCAAGATTGGCAGCTGTTTGATGTTACTACCGCAGACCAAGTAGCGAAAGATAACCTACTGATCTGGGACCAATCGAACGTTTCATTGCTAGACGTTATTGGTGGTAAGAACAGCCAAGTACACTTCTCCATGATTGTTCAGGAAGTGACTCCGCAACAAGCCACTGACCAAAAAGTTGCTGCTGACAGCCTACTAAACTTCTCGATCCATAGCTTGCCGATTGCAGAACAGTCGATGTTTAAGACCATCATGCTGATACCAATTGGCGCACTGATTGTGGTGTTCTTGCGTGTCATCGTCGGCCTGAAAACCTCTGGTACCTTCATGCCAGTGCTGATTGCGGTTGCATTTGTGCAGACCTCACTGGTAACAGGTATTGTTGGCTTCTTACTGATTGTTGGTACGGGTCTAGTGATCCGTAGTTACCTTTCTAAGCTCAACCTACTGCTGGTTGCTAGGATATCTGCGGTCATCATCACGGTTATCTTGATTATTTCGGTATTTACCATCATCTCATTCAACATAGGTTTGAGCGAAGGTTTAACAATCACCTTCTTCCCAATGATCATCCTATCTTGGACCATCGAGCGTATGTCGATTCTATGGGAAGAGGAAGGCGGTAAAGAAGTATTTATTCAAGGTGGTGGGTCACTGCTTACCGCTGTATTGGTTTATCTAGCTATGACCAACACATACATCCAACACTTGACCTTTAACTTTATCGGTCTGCAGTTGGTGGTATTGGCAGGTATTCTGCTTCTAGGTACTTACACAGGCTACCGTCTAACAGAGCTACGTCGCTTTAAACCTCTGGCGGAGGACTAAGTTATGTTTGGGACATTTACTTCCCCATTTAAACTCAAGTCTCGGGGCATCATGGGTATGAACCAACGTAACCACGGTTACATTGGTAAATACAATGATCGTTCAAAATATCCACTGGTGGATGACAAGCTAAAGACCAAGATCATCGCTGAGCGCCACGGAGCGACAACGCCAAAGCTGATTGGTGTGATTAACAACCAAGCCGAAGTTAAAACTATCCATAAAATGGTTAAAGACTGGCCGGGCTTTGTGATTAAGCCTGCGCAAGGCAGTGGTGGTAAAGGCATTTTGGTAGTAACTGAGCACAAAGATGGTGTCTACACCAAGCCATCTGGCTCGACTATCGGTAAAGAAGAGGTCGAGCGCCACATCAGTAATGCACTGGCGGGTCTGTTCTCACTCGGTGGCAAGAACGATGTAGCCGTTGTAGAGAACCTAATTAAGTTCGATGACTGCTTCGATGGCTTTAGTTATGAAGGTGTGCCAGACGTACGAATTATCGTATTTAAAGGCTACCCTGTGATGGCAATGATGCGCCTATCCACTTCTGCATCGGATGGTAAAGCCAACCTTCACCAAGGTGCGGTCGGTGTAGGTATTGATATTGCGACGGGTAAAGCGATTCGCGCGGTACAATTTGACCAACCTATTACACTTCATCCCGATACTGATAAAGAGCTGGCGACACTGCAAGTACCCCACTGGGAACGCTTGTTGACCCTAGCTTCAAGCGCTTGGGAAATGACTGGCTTAGGCTACATGGGCACCGATATGGTGTTAGATAGGGAAGAAGGCCCAATGGTACTAGAGCTTAACGCTCGCCCAGGTCTTGCTATCCAAATAGCTAACGGCTGCGGGCTGCTACCTCGCCTTCGCCACATTGAAAATATGGGTGAACCAATTGAATACCCACGCCCAGCAGAGCGGGTGAAATATTCTATGGAGCACTTCAGTACTCAATCGAATTTTGAGCAAGATTAATTAGGTTCAAATAGCAAAAGGGCTGAAACATCGGTGATGTTTCAGCCCTTTTTTGATTCGCCCCTCCCCTTTTCAAGGGGAGGCTGGGAGGGGTTAAAATGCGATACATCGTTGAATGGCTTACTCAAACGTTACCCTGAATTTAACCCCCTCCAACTCCCCCTTGAAAAGGGGGAGAGCCTTTGAAGAAAAAACCTATTTCCCTAACGCTTCCTTATAATGACGACGACAAACCGACACATACTTGTCATTACCACCAATCGCCACCTGATCACCCTCTTTGATCGCATTACCATGCTCATCGGTACGGATCACCATATTAGCCTTGCGACCGCAGTGGCAGATCGTCTTAAGCTCGATCAGTTTGTCCGCCCAAGACAACAGATGTTTACTGCCTTCAAACAGCTCCCCCATAAAGTCGCTACGAAGACCGTAGCAAAGCACTGGAATGTTGAGCTTATCGACCACTTCCGTGAGCTGGTACACCTGCTGTTTCGAAAGAAATTGACACTCATCAACAAGGATACAATGGCGCTTCTCTTGCTCATCTAACGCTTTGATCTCATCAAATAAGTCAGTATCAGCACCAAACAACTGCGCTTCTGCTTGAAGGCCGATACGAGAGCTAACTTTACCAACACCGTAACGGTCATCTAGTGCCGCAGTGAAGATGACTGGGTTCATGCCGCGTTCTTGGTAGTTAAACGACGATTGAAGAAGTGTGGTGGATTTACCCGCATTCATTGCTGAGTAATAGAAATACATTTGAGCCAAAACGACTACCTAATTTAAATCTTTGAAAAAAAGGGCTTAGATAGCCCTGTCATTTGTCTCTGTAGCGTTAAAGCAAGCAAAGAATTAGCTCTCCCCCTTCTCCAAGGGGGAGCTGGAGGGGGTTCTGAGTCTTAAGTCAAGGCAAACGCACGACTCAAATCTGTTCAGCCCCCCTCCTAACCTCCCCTTCGAAAGGGGAGGAACTTCAGTTACTTACGTCGCCACGTAGTCCCTTCAGGACCGTCCTCTAGCACGATGCCAAGCTCATTAAGCTTATCGCGAGCAAGGTCAGCATTCGCCCAATCTTTATTGGCACGAGAGTCGTTGCGTAGTTTGATCAGTGCTTCGATTTCTGCAACTTCATCGTCGTCACCCGCAGCGCCGCCTTGTAGAAAGGCTTCAGGGTCTTGGTGAAGAATGCCGATAACGTCTGCAAGCTCACGCATCAGGGCACCTAGTGCTGATGCTTTCTCCAAATCATCGCCTTTCAGACGGTTGATTTCACGAGCCATATCAAACAGCACTGAGTAAGCTTCTGGTGTGTTGAAGTCATCATTCATCGCTTCTGTGTAACGAGTCACGTACTCTTCGCCACCCGCTGGTGCTACTGTAGTATCAAGACCACGCAGTGAAGTGTATAGACGCTCAAGCGCTGAACGTGCTTGGTTTAGGTTGTCTTCGCTGTAGTTCAACTGACTGCGGTAGTGACCAGACATTAGGAAGTAACGAACCGTCTCTGCATCGTAGTGCTGAAGTACATCACGGATAGTGAAGAAGTTACCTAGAGATTTAGACATCTTCTCTTGATCAACCATTACCATGCCACTGTGCATCCAAGTATTTACATACTGAGTATCGTGCGCACAGCAAGATTGAGCGATCTCGTTCTCGTGGTGTGGGAACTGAAGGTCAGAGCCGCCACCGTGAATATCAAAGTGATCGCCAAGAATTGATGAGTTCATTGCTGAACACTCGATGTGCCAGCCTGGACGACCTGGGCCCCATGGAGATTCCCACGTTGGTTCACCCGGCTTAGACATCTTCCATAGTACGAAGTCCATTGGGCTGCGTTTTGCGTGCTCAACGTCAACACGAGCACCCGCTTGAAGTTGCTCTAAGTCTTGACGAGAAAGTTTGCCGTAATCGTCGTACTTCTTCACTTCGAACATTACGTCGCCATTGTCACCAACGTAAGCAAAGCCACGCTCGATTAGACGCTCGACAAGTGCGATGATCTCAGCAATGAACTGCGTTGCACGAGGCTCTACGTCTGGGCGCTTCATGTTCAATGCATCAAAGTCTGAGTACATTTCGCCAATGAGACGCTCAGTTAAGTCGTCGCAGCTTTCACCGTTTTCATTCGCACGCTTGATGATCTTGTCATCTATGTCAGTGATGTTACGAACAAAAGTCAGGTCGTAACCTAGGTAACGAAGGTAACGAGACACAACGTCAAAAGAGACAAAAGTACGGCCATGACCAATGTGACAGAGGTCGTAGATGGTAACTCCACATACATACATCCCAACTTTTCCGTCAGTGATGGGCTTAAATTCCTCTTTTTGTCGTGTAAGTGTGTTGTATATCTTTAACATGAGCTCTATCTGGTCAGATTAATAAAAATGATAAGGAGTCGAGTATATCAATTCCTTGTATGCGTGGTAATAGCTGGGTGAACAAAAAGCCAAATCGCTGTATTGATTGGAGTTTAATTGCTCGTTATTTCAACAAGAGTTGATTGTGCGCCACTTTCCGCTAAAATTCACACTTTAATACCCGAACAATTACAATCAAAGGAACGTCCTATGATCATCCTTCACACTAATCACGGTGATATCAAAGTACAACTAAACGAAGAACAAGCGCCAAACACCAGCGCTAACTTCCTTCAGTACTGTCGTGACGGTTTTTACGACAACACCCTATTCCACCGTGTAATCGATGGTTTCATGATCCAAGGCGGCGGCATGACTTCTGGCCTTCGTGAGAAAGAGACTCGTGCTCCGATCAAAAACGAAGCGAACAACGGCCTAAGCAACAAAGTAGGTACGCTAGCAATGGCTCGTACTATGGAGCCGCATTCAGCAAGCTCTCAGTTCTTCATCAACGTAAACGACAACACTTTCCTAGACTTTAAATCAGAGTCTCTAGACGGTTGGGGTTACTGTGTATTCGCTGAAGTGGTTGAAGGCATGGACGTTGTAAACAAGATCAAAGGTGTTTCAACAGGCTCTATGGGTATGCACCAAGATGTTCCTCTAGAAGAAGTGATCATCACTGGCACCACTATCGAAGAGTAATTAATAACGGGGAAGGTAACTTCCCCGTTTTTTGAGTTAAATACACTATGTCCACCCTGTTTATCGCTGATCTTCATCTATCTCCTGCTCAACCAGAACTCACCCAATGCTTTACTGATTTTATCTACCGTGAAGCCTCACAAGCCAAATGCTTGTATGTACTCGGTGACTTATTTGATTTCTGGTTAGGGGATGACGACAATTCGGACTTTGCTAACGAGATTCGCCAAGCATTTTTGCACCTGACTCGTCAGGGGATTGAGTGTTACTTTGTGCATGGCAATCGTGACTTTTTAGTGAATAAAAAGTTTGCTAAAGACACCGGAGTCACCCTGCTCGGAGATGAGCACAAAATTACACTCTATGGCCAAGAAGCCGTCATATTGCACGGTGATACCTTATGTATCGACGACGTGCAGTATCAAGCGTTTCGAGCCAAAGTTCACCAACCTTGGCTACAATGGGTATTCAATAAGATCCCGATGGCGATAAGAAAAAAGATCGTTAAGAACATTCAGGGTAAAGCGAGAGACACCAAACAAGAAAAGTCTCAACAAATAATGGATGTCACTCCGGACGAAGTAGTTAAAGTGATGGATAAACATCAGGTTAACTTGATGATCCACGGTCACACGCATCGACCGGACCGTCACATATTGCACACAAAGCAGGGAGAAAGTGTGCGTATTGTCTTGCCTGACTGGCGAGATTTTGGCTACGCTCTTAAAGTAGAACCACAAGGAATGACCGAGTTGAAATTTCCTGTAAAGTCTACGCTAGGATAAGACGGTTAGTGTTCGAGCTCTGTCGGAAGTAAAAAGATAGAGTTGTTAGTCACGCATATATAAGAATTATCAGATTGAAATACGCATACGTCGCACGTCAGCCAATATTTGATACAGAAATGAACACAGTAGCCTATGAGCTACTGTTTCGTGATGGTCCTAAAAACACTTTCCCTGCTATCGAAGCTCAACTTGCCACTAGCCGTTTGCTGGTGGAACAGTTTTTGGGGGCGCATCAAAAAAGTTTCGGTAAGAAACGTGCCTTTGTTAACTTCCCTTATCAGAGCCTAATTGATCAGCTTCCAGAGCTATTCCCTTCCACCAGCATCGTGGTAGAGATCCTTGAAGATTGCGAGCCTACTGATGAACTGTTTGAAGCGATCAAATCGCTTTACAAAAATGGTTACACCATCGCTTTGGATGACTTTGTTCCCTCTCCAGAGTGGCTAAGATTTTTGCCTTACATTGCGATTATTAAGTTCGATATCATCACAGTTCCGATCGCTAAAGCCGAGCTGTTCATGAAAAAGCTCGCTAAAACGAAAATCGAATTTCTTGCTGAAAAAGTAGAGACTTATGAAGAGTATGAGCAGGCAAAAAAAGCAGGTTTCACTCTATTTCAAGGCTACTTTTTCGCTAAACCTGAAATCATTCAACGCAAAGAGATACGTCCATCATTTATTACGACTGTTCAGCTTTGTAAAGAGATAGCCAACGATGACATTAATTTCAATGCAGTAGAGAAGATTGTCGCATCCGATGTTTCTCTATCCTACAAACTGCTGCGCTCGGTGAACTCATCTGCCATGCTCCGCAAAGAGATCACCTCGTTTAAGCAAGCCCTAGTGTACCTTGGTGAAGAACGCTTAAAGCGCTTTGTCTCTATGATTGCTTTGGCGAGTACCTCTGAAGGCAAACCAAACTCTTTGTACTCGGCTTCAATCTCGCGTGCCCGCTTTAGTGAGTTGATAGCGAAAAACCATCCTCAGATGGAGCCAAGTTCAGCATTTCTAACCGGAATATTCTCTCTGCTCGATTCGCTGCTAGATCAATCTTTAGACGACATCCTTGAGTCGCTTCCGGTCGATCAAAGCATTAAGGATGCGCTTCTAAAAGGTGAAGGTGAGTTAGGTAAAACCATTGAACTGGTCAAAGCGTTTGAGCAAGCCAAGTGGGATAAAGTCGCCCAGCTTCGAGCAGAGCTCAATATCAAAGAAGATGAGCTAACCGATATCTATGACGATGCAATTATTTGGTCAAATGAACTGTTAACCCTCAAATAGCTTTAACGAATTTTAAGTACACTAAATGACAACACAATGCCCTTGTAACAGCACTCTGCCCTACGCTAAGTGCTGTGAACCCATACATCACAACCCCAAAAACGCCCAACAGCCAGTGCAATTGATGCGAGCTCGATACGCCGCACATGTATTAGGATTGGTAGATTTTGTCGTTGCTACCTATCACCCAAGTTGCAATGCCGAGCAAGACCGTCAAGCCATTGCCGAATCCATCGATAGTGACTGGCTAAAGCTAGAAGTGATCGCTCAAACCAATGGTAACCATGACGATGAAGGCTTCGTTGAGTTCAAAGCATATTTCCAACAAGACGGGGAAGAGTATTGCTTAGGTGAGCGCTCTCGCTTTGTTCGAGAGCAAGGTCAGTGGTATTACATAGATGGCATATTCCCTGAACAAGAACCTAAACTCGATCCTCGTCTACAACAGCCTGTTTCTAGCGTTAAGATTGGCCGCAACGACCCTTGTATCTGCGGTAGTCGCAAGAAGTTTAAGAAGTGTTGTGGGTGATTGGTAATCGGTAATCGGTAATCGAGAGATAGTAAATGGGGAGCTTTTTTGAAAGCTCCCCATTTTATTACTTATGTCGCTCTTTAAGCTTATTCACCACGTCATTCATCGACAGACCCTGGTCTTGTAGCAATACCATCAAGTGGTAAATCAGGTCGGCTGATTCACATACTAGCTCCGCCTTATCGCCCGACGTCGCTGCAAGCGCAACTTCAACCCCTTCTTCGCCAACCTTTTGCGAGATACGCTTGGTGCCACGAGCATATAGGCTGGCCGTATAGGAAGAGTCGGGATCAGCATCCTTACGTTCCCCCAGCAATCGCTCCAACTGATGAAGCCACACCATTTGGCTTTCTTCTTGCGGATCAACATCCCAGCAAGTGGTGTTGCCGAGATGGCAAGTTGGGCCAATCGGGTTTACTTTGACTAGCAGGGTGTCATTGTCACAATCCAATGCGATGTTTTTTAGCTGTAGGACGTTACCGGAGGTCTCCCCTTTGGTCCAAAGACGGGATTTGGTGCGAGAGAAGAAAGTGACTTGTTCCGTCTCCAGCGTTTTTGCCAATGCATCTTTGTTCATGTATCCCATCATTAGCACTTGGCTTGATTGGAAGTCCTGCACAATTGCTGGTACAAGACCGTCGACTTTTTCCCAATTGATTCTTTCAGAGAGTGCCGAAACTTCAGCGGTTGCAAAACTCATAGTCGCACCTCAACATCTTGCTGTTTTAAGTATTGTTTTAGTTCACCGATATTGATGACTTGTTTATGAAACACTGAAGCTGCTAATGCTCCATCAACGTTGGCTTTCTGGTAGGCTTCAGCGAAATGCTCCATCGCACCTGCACCACCAGAAGCAATCAGGGGTACGTTACATACTTCGCGAACCATGTTAAGTTGCTCGATATCATAGCCATTGCGTACACCGTCTTGGTTCATCATGTTCAACACGATTTCACCAGCACCACGTTTTTGAACTTCCTGCACCCAGTCACGGGTTTCCCACGAAGTCGCCTTGGTACGGGCTTCATCACCCGTAAACTGGTACACCTGATACTTGCCCGTTTCTTTATCAAAGTAGGAGTCAATGCCCACCACGATGCACTGCACGCCAAACTTGTCCGCAAGATCGGTAATCAGCTCTGGGTTCGCAAGCGCTGGAGAGTTGATTGAAACTTTGTCCGCGCCAAACTCAAGAATACGAGCCGCATCTTCAGCAGACTTGATACCACCAGCAACACAAAATGGAATATCAATCACTTCAGCAACACGTGCGACCCAGCTTTTATCTACCACTCGACCATCGCTAGAGGCAGTAATATCGTAAAACACCAGTTCATCAGCGCCCTCTTCAGCGTAGCGCTGCGCTAGAGGAACAATGTCACCAATGATTTCGTGGTTACGGAACTGAACGCCTTTCACCACTTGTCCGTCACGTACATCAAGGCACGGAATTATTCGCTTTGCCAGCATTGGAATGCCTCCTCTGCGGTGAATTTGCCATCTAGAAGTGCACGGCCAACGATTACGCCTGCCACACCGCTGCCTTTTAGCGCTTCAATATCGGCCAGAGAGCCTATACCACCTGATGATTGGAATTGCACTTGTGGGTATTGCTTACAAAGGTCAACGTAAAGCTCAACGTTTGAACCTGTCAAGGTGCCATCACGTGAGATATCAGTACATAAAACATGTTGTAGGCCAACGGTTAGATAGTCATCGATAAGCGCTTCGATGGTGACACCTGAGTCTTCTTGCCATCCCGAGATAGCGACTTTACGTGTACCGTTTTCGTCGATATTGATATCTAGTGCGAGAACGATCTTCTCTGCACCATATTTTTCCATCCAGCCTTTAACTAACTCTGGCTGTTTAACTGCCGTCGAGCCAACCACCACGCGTTGTGCGCCAGCTTCTAACAGGTCAACCACGTCCTGCTCGGTACGAACACCGCCACCAATCTGGATATTCGCTGGAGTACTTGCCAGTAGTTTAGCAATAAGATCAAGCTGACGGGCCGTCGTATCTTTAGCGCCAGTCAGGTCAACAAGATGCAACCAGTTAGCGCCGGCTTGGTGATAGAGGTTAAACTGCTCAGCAGGGTCTACTTTGTATTCGGTCACTTGGCCGTAATCACCTTGAAATAGGCGTACCACCTGACCTTCAATTAAATCTAGAGCGGGAATAATCACGGTAAAATCCTTTTATTTTGCTCTTATAGTTCTAGGAAGTTCTGGATAAGCTTTGAACCAGCTTTACTTGAACGCTCTGGGTGGAATTGCACTCCGTAGTAGTTACCGCTTTGAAGTGCGGCGGTAAACGGATTGCCATAATCACACTGGGCGATGGTGTAATCCCCTACCTGCATAGCAAAGCTATGAACAAAGTAGAAATACTCACCCGACTCAATGCCTTTAAACAAAGGATGGCCAGAGGCTGCCTCAACGGTATTCCAGCCCATGTGAGGAAGAGGCAGATCACCTGTCTGCATCAGGCGAACTTCACCATCACATAATCCTAAACACTCGACTTCTTCATCGGCTTTTTGGCCTTTCTCTTGTGAAAGCTTGCCAAGCAGTTGCATACCCAAACAGATGCCCAATAGTGGCTTTTCAACCTTTTTAACCAACTCAATCAAGTTACGCTGCTCAAGGTTTTTCATCGCTTCACTCGCGGTACCAACCCCAGGAAGAAAGAGTTTGTCTGCGGCAAGCACCACTTCAGGATCTTTTGAGATAGTCACTGGGTAACCTAGACGCTCGATCGCAAACTTAACCGACGAAACATTGGCACAGCCAGTATCAATGATGACGACTTTCTGCGTAGTCATTACAACACCCCTTTAGAGCTTGGCAGTTCATTACCTTCGACTTTAATTGCTTGTCGCAGCGTGCGGCCAAAAGACTTGAATAAGCTTTCAATGATGTGGTGGTCATTGTCACCGCTTGAAGATAAGTGCAATGTACAAGCGAGTGTATCCGTTAGTGAACGGAAGAAGTGCACTACCATTTCGGTAGATAGGTCACCAACCGTCTCGCGGCTGAACTTAGCGTCAAACTTAAGGTAAGGACGGCCAGAAAGATCTAAGCCACACTGCGCCAAACACTCATCCATTGGCAAACTAAATCCGAAACGGCCGATACCGCGCTTATCACCAAGTGCTTCTTTTAGCGCTTGGCCTAGTGCAAGCGCAGTATCTTCAACTGTATGGTGATCATCGATATGCAAGTCACCCTCAACGATGCACTTCATTTGGAAGCCACCGTGAGTCGCGATCTGATCCAGCATGTGGTCAAAGAAGCCAAGACCTGTGCTGATCTCATTACCGCCTTGCTCATCAAGATTTACACAAACTTTGATATCAGTTTCTTTAGTAGTACGTACCACTTCAGCGGTGCGAGCATTCACAGTGAGGTCTTTAAGAATTTCACGCCACCCCATGGTCTCTGGATTGTACTGAATACCACGGATAGCCATGTTTTCAGCCAATTGTAGATCGGTATGACGATCACCAATCACCACTGAGTTTTGGAAATCAACTTTACCTTCCTGTAGGTAGGGCTTGACCAAACCAAGTTTTGGTTTACGACAAGAGCAGTTATCTTCGTCAAAGTGTGGGCAGATCAACACGTCATCGAACTTCACACCTTGAGATTCGAAGATTTCCATCATCATATTGTGTGGAGCATCGAAATCTTCTTGCGGGTAGCTATCCGTACCCAAGCCATCTTGGTTAGTCACCATCACTAAGCGGTAGCCAGCGTCTTGCAGCGCAAGCAGCGATGGAATGACATAAGGTTCTAGTTTTAGCTTGTCTAAACGGTCGACTTGAAAATCCACCGGAGGCTCAACAATTAAGGTGCCATCACGGTCGATAAATAGAATTTTTTGTTGCTTGCTCACTACGACATCCTTTTAGTAGTAATTTTAATTTTGCTGGTCTAAGGTACTGGCGAGTTGGTTGCGAATAAACGCCACCACTTTTTCACACTCTTCACGGTTGCCCACACTGATGCGCACGCAATCTTCAATCGGAGAGTTACGTAGGATCATGCCGTTATCCCACGCCGCCTTAAATAGTTCATCACCGTTTGGGAATTTGACTAACAAGTAGTTACCCCAACCTTCGAACACTTCTACCCCATCTAACATGCTTAAACCCACTTGCAAATAAGCTCGGTTCGCATTGAGGTCAAGCATTTGATATTTCATCTTGGCAAGCCCAGCTTCAGATAGCGCTTGAGTTGCGATGTCTGCCACAGGAACGGGGACAGGATACGGTGCGATCACCTTCAACAATACTTGGATTAGCTCTTGATTGGCAAGCGTAAATCCACAGCGAAGTCCCGCAAGAGCAAATGCTTTTGAAAGCGTGCGCAAAATAGCCAGATTTGGATAATCTGCTAACAGATCAACCGTTGATGCTTCAGGGCAAAAATCAATGTAGGCCTCATCCATCACAACAATGGCTTTGTCCTTGGTCATCTCAAGCAGAGAAACGATATCTTCACGCTTCACCAAATTGCCAGTAGGGTTATTTGGACTACAAACGAATACTAGCTTTACATTCTCAAGGTTGCTTTGAATTGCCTCAAGGTCGAGCTGCCAATCGTCGGTCAACGGCACTCGCTTTTGCTCAACACCAATAGTTTCAGCGCTAATGCCGTACATACCGTAGGTAGGTGGACAAAACAGAATCGCATCTTGTCCCGGCTCACAAAACGCACGGATAAGTAGTTCAATGCCTTCATCAGCCCCACGAGAAGTCAATGTCTGTTCAGGAGCAACACCTGCATAAGCCGCATAGGCTTCAATCAGCTCTTTGGGCTGACACTCGCTGTAACGATTAAGACGAGAGGCACTAGTTTTGTACTCATTATCAAATGGCGATTCATTAGCATTAAGCCACACGTCACCACTACCACCAATCCGACGCGCAGAAAGGTAAGGCGTTAGCTGTTGCACCTGTTTACGTGCAAGTTTTTCCATTAGCGCTCTCCCTTTTCTAACTTCTCAACGCGAATGGTAACTGCGCGTTTGTGTGCATCTAGACCTTCGGCTTCCGCCATCGTTACGACAGTAGGTGCTAGCGTTTGCAAGCCTGTTGCACTTAGCTCTTGAACTGTCATGCGCTTAGAAAAATCAGCCAAGCCTAAACTTGAGTAGGTACGAGTGTAGCCGTAAGTTGGCAACACGTGGTTAGTACCAGATGCATAATCTCCAGCTGATTCAGGAGACCAGTCACCAAGGAAGATCGAGCCTGCATTGTCTAGCAGAGGCAATAACTCACGTGGCGCTTTAGTTTGAACAATCAGGTGTTCTGGACCATAGAAGTTAGAAATCGCAACACACTGAGAAAGAGACTCAGCAACAATGATTACGCTCGAGCCTAATGCCTGCTCAGCGATATCTTTACGCGATAGTTCGTTAAGTTGTTTTTGCACCGCTTCAGCCACTTGATCAGCAATCAATACCGACGGTGTAACCAAAACCACTTGTGAGTCTGGGCCGTGTTCGGCTTGGCTTAGAAGATCGGCGGCAATAAAATCTGCATCTGCTGTCTCATCAGCAATCACTAATACTTCAGAAGGACCGGCTGGCATGTCAATCGCCGCACCTTTAAAGTCGTTGCTCACTTGGCGCTTTGCTTCCGTCACAAACGCATTGCCTGGACCGAAAATCTTATCGACTTTCGTCACTGACTCTGTGCCATAAGCCATCGCTGCAACCGCCTGAGCGCCACCTAACTGGAAGACTTTGTCAATTTTACACAGCTTAGCGACGTAAAGGATTTCATCCGCAATAGGTGGCGGCGAACAAAGAACCACCTCACGACAACCCGCAATTTGCGCAGGCACACCAAGCATAAGGACGGTAGATGGAAGTGGCGCACTGCCACCGGGAATATACAGACCCACTTTATTAATCGCTCGGGTCACTTGCTCACAGACGATCCCCGGCTGAGTTTCTACCACCAATGGTTGTGGTTTTTGCGCTTCGTGGAAGGTCGCGATATTTGCATACGCTTGTTGAAGCGCTTGTTTCATTTTGTCTGAAAGACGATCTGATGCCGCATCAATTTCCTGCGCTGACACTTGAATGTTTTCAAGTGCCACTTTATCGAATTTTTCAGTTAGAGCTTTTAACGCCGTATCACCCTCGGAGCGTACTGCGGCAATCACTGACTCGACTGCTTCTGTGATATTTGCACCTTCAGTAATCGCAGGGCGCTCTAGTACAGAGTTTTGCTGCGACTCACTTAAAGATTGCCAAACTAACGTCTTCATCGCTTACTCCATCATTTTTTCGATTGGCAGTACAAGGATTGAGCTCGCACCTAGCTCTTTTAGCTGTTCCATTGTTTCCCAGAAAAGGTTTTCAGTACTTACAAGATGAACGGCGACTCGATTTTGTTCAGCGGAAAGCGGTAATACCGTTGGATCTTCAGCGCCTGGTAGGAGTGATTTGATTTCATCAAGACGCTCAGTTGGGGCGTGCAGCATGATGTATTTAGACTCTTTAGCTTGAGTCACGCCTTGCATGCGAGTCAGTAGCTTGTCGATGAGTTCTGCATTCTCTTGAGAGAACTCTCCATCACGCTGAATAAGCGTCGCTTTTGAACGGAAAATCACTTCCGCTTCTTTTAGACCGTTGGCTTCAAGTGTTGCACCTGTTGATACCAGGTCAGCGATAGCATCGGCAAGGCCTGCGCGTGGTGCGACTTCTACAGAGCCGGTTAGCATACAAGTTGAGAAAGGTACGCCCTGCTCTTCCATAAAGCTCTTCAATAGCTGAGGGTAAGTGGTTGCAATTCGTTTACCTGCAAGGTCTTGTGGACCGTTGTAGGTCTCGTCTTTATCGATAGCGATAGACAAGCGGCAACCACCGAAATCTAAGCGGCGTAGCGCTTTAAAACTACTTGGTTCACCTTGAGCAAGGCGTTCTAGACGAACTTCTTCTAGCTCGTTTTCACCAATGAAACCTAGGTCAACCACGCCATCCATAACAAGGCCAGGGATGTCGTCATCACGAACCAACAGCAGATCGATTGGCATGTTCTCAGAGTGAACCACTAAACGCTCACCCATGATGTTGAATTTAGCGCCACATTTTTTAAGTAGGTCCTGACACTCTTTACTTAGGCGTCCTTTTTTTTGAATTGCGATTCTTAGGCGTTGTGTTTGCATCGTGATATCCCTGTCGGCATTTTTAAAATTAATCAGTAAAGCTATAAAAGAAAAACCCTCGGAAGGCTTGGCTCTTCCGAGGGTTATCATCTGTATTCTTTGATTACCACCGGAAGCCCTATTGTCTTCCGGTTATGCGTAAACCTCCCGAAAGACTAGTCAGGATGGTGGTGGTGATGAATGTTCATTTCACAAATACGCATAATTAGTATCTCCTTGAGTTAACTTCACACTAACTAAGGCGGTGCTTTTTTGCAACCGATAATTTCAAGAAAATAAAAAAAAGAGAGAGCAACTGCCCTCTCTTATACAATTCGCTTACAAGCTAGGTTGCCATAGTGTTAAACCGCTGGCGCTTTCACCTCTTTTGAACGCGATACAAAGAACAGTGCGAAGCAAACCACCACAAAGGCGACTGAAGATGCAGCAAACGAGAATGCCACTGAACTTGTCATACCCAACACAATAAAGCCGATGCATGAAACCAATGCGACAGAGAGTGAATAAGGAAGCTGAGTCGCTACGTGATCGATATGGTTACAACGAGCACCCGTTGAAGACAGTATTGTTGTATCCGAAATTGGAGAACAGTGGTCACCAAATACCGAACCCGCTAATACCGCACTTAACATTGGCAGCATCAACGCCAGATCGGTTGCACCAGCCATGTCACCAGCGATTGGCAGCATAATGCCAAAAGTACCCCAAGACGTACCCGTCGAGAATGCCATTAAACCTGACAGTAGGAATAAGATAACAGGTAGCCAGTGCGGACCAATATTGCCTTGCACTTGTGAAGATAGGTAAGCACCAGTATTCATATCACCGATAACCGAGCCGATAGACCATGCAAAGAATAGGATCAGAATTGCGCCAAACATCGATTTCGCACCAATCCACATCGTGGTGGCAATGTCTGCAAAAGCAAGTTTCTGACGAACTACCGTTATTAGAGCGGCCACAAGACCTGCTAGACCACCATAACAAAGCGACAAACCAACATCAGTGTTTTCAAAAGCCCCTAGTAGCGAGAATGGTTTTTCAGCTTCAGCTAAAGATTGGCCGCCAGTAAATACCATTGAAGCGATAGTTGCGACAATCAGTACTAGGATCGGTAAAACCAAATCAGAGACTTTACCAAACTCACTTTCGACAATGTCTAGCTCTTCATTTATTTCGTGCGCTTCGGCAGAATCGTTGTCGCCGCCAAAACCACGACCTTGTGAAGCTTCAATTTCACGCTTACGCATTAAGCCAACGTCAAGTTGGAACCACGCCACTGCAAACACCATTAATAGCGCAAATACGGCGTAGAAGTTCATCGGGACAATACGTAGATATGCACCGAGCGCAGAATATTCCGTCATGCCATGGGTCACTAATATGCCACCAATGATGGTCATGATATATGCACCCCAGCTAGATGCTGGCATTAATACACACATAGGAGCCGCTGTTGAATCGAGTACATACGCAAGTTTTGCACGCGATACATAAAAGCGATCGGTAACAGGGCGAGAAATAGCACCCACGGCTAAACTATTAAAGTAATCATCGACAAAGATGAACACGCCCAAGAAAGCTGCGAGTAATTTAGAACCACGTTTAGATTTAACTCTTTTTTGTGCCCACTCAGCAAAAGCGCGAGTACCGCCTGAAAGAGTTAATAATGCAGTGGTCATTCCTAACAAAATTAAGAATGCAACGATACTCATATTCCAACTATTGATACCACCGTCTTCAATTACTAGGCCGGTGACAGTCGTAGTAATATAACTTACTGACTGAGTTAAAGAATAATCGTTGAGTAATACAGCGCCAAGGGCGATACCTACACCTAAAGAGATAAGGACACGACGCGTAACAATCGCTAAACCTAACGCAATAAGTGGTGGCAATAGCGATAAAGAGGATGAGGTGTAATCAATTAAATTCATGATCTTCAAAAACCAATGTTTGGTTAGAGATCTACTGCAGACTGCCAAATAAGGCATGTTGAACAAGCGAAAGGGAAGCGAACACTTCACCCAACCCTACAGTAGCGCTCCATAGTTTAACAACATAATAGACTATGGCAGTGTTATTCCTTTCGGATATAACCCCAGCGCCAGGCCCTGATGGGGCTGCTGACACTTCGGCAATGACTCCTTTTAATGCTTCTCTCAGGCATCACCCTAAAAGCATAGACTCATAGTCATTGCACCTCTACGTTGGCGAGGAGATATAATACACCTCACCAAATCAGGAATCCGACATACTACTGATCCTATCCACTTTTGCAACATAAAATTTCACTCAATCTAGCATCAACTAGCGTCAAGTTCCGAAACTGACTTTAGTACTACTACTTTAGCTGCATACTGAACTTTTAAAGTATGCTAGACTCTATAATTGTAAGTATTTATTAATTAAAAACGACTGAAATGTAATTAATTAAATATTTACTTTTCTCCCCATTGTAATATTGATATTCACTGTTATCATTTAAATGCAATAAAGAATAATTAAATAGGAATTGTCATGTCTGATATTACCAAGACTTTACTGAATATCCGTAGTCTACGTGCTTTTGCACGTGAGCTATCTTTCGACACCCTCGAAGAAATGCACGAGAAACTATCTATCGTAGTTGAAGAGCGTCGTGAAGCTGCTGAAGCAGAGCGCGCAGCTCAAGCAGAAAAAGAAGCTAAATTAGCTGAATATGCCGAGCTAATTGCAAAAGAAGGTATCGACCTTGAAGATCTAATTGCTGCTATGTCTGGTAGTGATAAAACTAAAGCGAAAAAGAAACGTGAACCACGTCCTGCTAAATACGAATACACAGTAGACGGTGAACGTAAGACTTGGACTGGACAAGGCCGCACGCCTTCTGCAATCCAAGCAGAGCTAGATAAAGGTGTAGAACTAGATAGCTTCCTTATCAAATAAGCTTAGTTACTAATAGAAATATAAAAAGAGCGCATAAAATGCGCTCTTTTTTATTTTAACGTTCCCAGTAGGCTTCTTCTAAGCTATCTTCTCGCTCTGGTAAACCGCGAGACAATCGTGGTGAATGCTGAACCAAAACTTCATAACTTGCTCGGTTAGAATATTTACATACTTGTGAAAAAGATGAGTAAGTTAAGAAAGACAATTGGTGTTTACTTGAGTTTGGCACATTATCTTTGTGGTAACGATTCGCCGCCATATCATGCAGCAATGCTGACAACGCAGCGTCTCCAGCACCATTAGTGTTCTTAATCTTCTCTGGGCCGCCCATGTAAGGGGCAATATGCGAGTAGACTTTAATCGGGTTTTCTGCCAATGAACGTTTCACTGGACGACTGAATTCGTACTGATTAAATTCGGCGATTGCACCTGGTAGAAGTGGCAAAGATGTTTGGCGTTTTTTGCTCTCTTCCGTATAACCAGCCATATATAGACCAACTGGTCCTGCAGTACACAATACCAGATCAACCCACTCCAGTGTCTTGTCGGCTGCTAGCAAAGGATCACTTTCCCCGGTCAATGCTTCAGCTTCATCTTCATTCATAGCAACCACTGAAACATGTTGTGCCAAGAAATCACGCCAGTACTCTGGATCATCCTGAATAACAAATTTAGTGCCTAGGGTTAACACCACTGGCACATCATACTTCTTGGCGTATTCTATCGCTTTCATTGTGGCGTCTGGCATAGGATCGCCGTTCTTACAGCGCACCAAATACGAAGTCAGGACCAATGCAGAAGCGTTCTCAAAAATAGCTTCAGGAATGCTTTCTGGGGCCAGTTGGTTCATTTGCCCTTCACTAATCGCAAATGTACGTTCGCCATCTTCACTGATCAAAGCAAAACAACGGCCAATGGCACCGTTTACACCTTGAAGGTGGTTAAGATCCATACGGCTAGAGGTATTACACAGATAACGGTAACCGTAGCTGCCAATCTGAATATCGCTACTCATGACGCCCAGTAAGATCGATTTGTCATCAGCCAACACAGAGTAGTTGTGAAGCGTGTTACCTATAGTGCCACCCGCATATTCGTTGGTGACAAGGTTCTGCTCTTTAAGTTCGGTGTATAGCGCTTCAGCGGTTTGGTCGTCAATAACCAGTGAGTGTCCCTTACTCAGGCCAAATTGGGCAATAAACTCATCCGAAACTTTTGCTTCAATATCAACAAGCGTTTGGTCGATACCCACAATGTGCGTACGAGACATCTTCTTGCTGGTTTGCGCTTGGCTGACCAGAGGATCGCGTGCATGAACCGGAAAATAGTGTTTGGATTTTCTTTGACCAGGAAATTTCATAGTTTCAAATTTTGTAAGGGGACATTAAGGAGAGCCGATTTTATCTGGCGAATAAATCAGCTTCAATACACCTAAGAATAGCAAACGTTTGCCAAAAAGGATTTTTTAACATTAGTCGCTTTGAATCAAAAAAAGCCAAAACCCGCTAAGGTTTTGGCTCTTCTTTATTGGATATATCTTACTCTTGATCAATGACCCATTTGCGAAAGGCTTTACGATCCGCATCTGAAGCAGCGATGTACCATTTCTTAAGCTCGCTTAAAGGCTCAGAAGCTTTAGGCACAGCAGATGCTTCTGGTTTAACCTCAGGCTTAACTGCTAATTTAGGCTGTGGTTTAGCTACAACCGCCACCGTTGTGGCAATAGCCAAACCTTTTTGCTCATTATAATTTTGAACCAACGGTGCAATATCTGAATAAGGAAGTAGCCCTTCTTTGCCTTTCAGTAAATCAGAAGTGTAAGCAATATTTGAACCGCCAGAAGTCAGACTCCATTCTGGAGAAGTTCTAAATACCTGCTCTGCATGGATAATGCTATATATCTTAGGGTGCGCCAGATTAACATCTTGCTGTCCAGCTTCGAAAGTTAAGATAAATGGCTTCGAAGAAAACTTCTCTTTTTTACTGCCATTACCAACCATGGTGTTTACCTCTACCACAACTTGGTTGGTACCGTCTGTAATAGCAACCGGTTGGTATTTGCTTTCGGTCTCGCTTCCATTTGCGAAAAGAATCGCAACCCCTTTTGCAGGAATCAATTCTGCTGCAAAGGTATGAAAACTAAACAAACTAACTGCGGCTAGGGCTAAAACTTTTGTGCAACGCATATCATTTTCCAAATTTCGAGTTAACTTTGATTAAATCACCAAGCTTAGGCAGATGCTAGCGATAGAAATCACAAATTAGATACAACAAAAAAAGCCACCCGAAGGTGGCTTCTATTAAGACTTTTCAAGCAGGATTAGAATACTGCTTTGATACCCATGCCGTAGCCTAGGTCTTTGCCGTCTTCAGAAGTATCACCAACTTCAACGTATGCTGTTGTTGAAGGTGCGATAGCGTAACCTGCGTTTAGGAACCAAGTGTTGTAGTCACCTGCATCTTTGTCTAGTGAGCTGAAGCCACCAGCAAATTTCCATGCATTCATTGTGTAGTCAGCTGCTAGAGCGTAGGTGTTACCAGTTTTGTTGTCATTGTCGTTCTTAACGCTGTACACTGCTGCTTGTAGGTTTACATTTTCGATACCAGAGTAAGTGCCTTCTAGAGCAAGAAGAGTGAACTTGTTGTCAACTGCTGGCGCTGTTGCGTCAGTCTTAGATTGACCAGCAAATGCACGAACATCGAATGCGTCTGCACGGAAGCCAACTTTAGCATCGAAATGAGTACCATCAGCTTCACCTAGCTTAGAGTTAGCTTTTAGTTTGTTTTGGATAAGACCAAGGCCGAAGTAGAACTGACCTTTGTCTAGATCGTAACGAACAGCTTCGTGGCCGCCAAAGCCAGCGTCGTCGAAGAATTTAGTGATACCGAATAGGTGGTCTGACCCGATACCAGCATCATCAAGTTGAGTCGCTAGTTTACCGATTTTGAACGTACCGATTTGGTCATTGTAGAAACCAACGTATACATCGCCAGTTGACGCTAGGTCAGCTTGACCTTTTTTGTCGTTATCTGCACCAGAGAACTCGTAGTAGAAGCCTACTTGAGTTGTGTCGTCGATAGCGTAACGAGTGTCGAAGCCGAAGTCAGCATCATCGATTTTTTGCGTTAGCTGCTCGTCAGAACCGATAGCTTGAACGTACTGAACTTCGATGTCGCCTTTCATGTTAACGGTTACACCGCCTTCATTGTAAAGCTCGATACCTGCGTTAGCTGAACCAGCTACCGCTGCTACTACTAGTGCTACTAGAGTCTTTTTCATAATAATCCACTGCCTTTTCTTAGATTAGGAAATCCTTTCCGGTTCCCTTTTTTAGTTTTCGAGGAACTGATTTGAAAATTTGCGGTCCAAGTCAGTTCTTCTGAATTCGAGGTTTAGATTGCAAGATTAATTTCGAGCTGTCAAATGACTAAAAAAACACAAATCAAAATTTGTAAAATGTTAAAAATCAACAACTTAAAAAGACAAAAAAGTTAGTAGTACGTCGCAAATCACAAAAAAACTAAAAAATTCACATTCTGAAGAATTAATTTTTTAAGCATAAAAATTTATGCAAATGGAATATCCTAGACTTATTCAGAATAATCCACCAACATAAACAACATAACCAAACAAACCTCCAGACAGCTGACTCATCACAACTAACTCCCTGATGGTTCAGTTTTTTTTTGTGATTGAGATCTAGATTTTCTCAAAAACAGAACTTATTGAGCCTCCTATAGGCAGAATTTCCCGTTGTGTTACAATCGCTCGGTCAAAATTTGAGGCCATTTATGCTCAGTCCTGTAGTACAAAAATCTATTCGCAGCAGTTATCAGAACCTGCAGCACCAACTTGATAACTTTATCCCTCGCCGAGCACAGAACTTTCTGGTTGCTGAGATCGCAAAAACACTTGCGGGTAGCTATCACGAAAACAATCGAATGCTGGTTGCTGAAGCGGGTACTGGGATAGGAAAATCGCTTTCTTATTTAATGGCTACCATTCCATTCGCACTTCACAGTAATAAAAAAGTGGTTATTGCTACCGCTACGGTCGCATTGCAAGAACAATTAATCAGTAAGGACCTTCCTCTATATAGAAGGATTACCGAGCAACCTTTTAGCTTTGCGATAGCTAAGGGACGTCAACGTTATTGTTGTGCAGAGAAACTTGCCCAAGCAAGCGGCAGTGCTGACGGTGAACAGTTGGCAATGTTTGAAAAGAAGCCAACCACTAAAGAAGTCGATCTACTCAAACGCATGTATCGGGCTTATGGCGAGAATAAATGGAATGGTGAGCGAGATAGCTGGCCGACTAATATTGATGATCATATCTGGCAATTAATTGTCAGCGACAAACACAGCTGTAATGCGACGCTACCAAGTCATAGGGACTGTCCGCTTCAAAAAGCACGCAATGAACTAGAGAAATGCGACGTCATCATTGCTAACCACAGTTTGGTGATGTCTGATATCGACCTAGGTGGGGGTATTATCCTTCCCGAACCTGAGCAGACTATCTATGTTTTTGATGAAGCCCACCACTTACCAAAAGTCGCAAGAGACCACTCCTCGGCCTCAGCGAGCTTGAAAGGTGCTGCTGCGTGGCTTGAGAGTTTGAATCAATCGACAGCGAAACTGGCCAGCCTTGCTGATGAGAAACGAGTCAACCGATTTAGAAATGAGCTGCAAGACGCCATTCAAACCCTAGTTCCTGGTCTTAGCCAACTTGCGACTCGCTTTGACCCAAGTTTCTTTAAAGAAGGTGTACTTCGTTTCGAAAACGGTGAACTTCCTGATTGGCTGGTCAAGGAGTCGGAAGAGCTACAAAAGGCTAGCCAAAAAGGCTGCCAAGCGATTGCGAAAATTGCTGATCTGATCAGTGAGCGCGTAAAAGAAGGAGAAGTCTCAAACCGTCTGGCAGAACCTGCATTAGCAGAAGCTGGTTTTTTCATCCAACGCTTTGAGAACTTAGCCAAGGTTTGGCAGCTGATGGCACAGCCGCTAAGAGAAAAAGGCGCACCGTTAGCCCGATGGCTAGCGACTAACCCTGAACGCGAAGGTGATTTCATCGTTTCGGTGTCTCCGCTTGAAGTGGGTTGGCAACTGGACCAGCAGCTATGGAGTCGTTGTAATGGTGCCATACTGGTATCTGCCACCATGAGAGCATTAAATTCTTTTAGTTTCTTTTGCAAACAAGTGGGGATCAGTGATCGTAGTGAAGACGGTGTGCAGTTTTTGGCCCTCGCCTCACCATTTGATTACGCCAACAATGGTGAACTGGTTGTGCCTACTATGCAGTTTGAACCTACCGCTAAGGACTTTACTAAGCACCTAGCCGATAGGCTCGTCGAATACATTGAATCAGACAAAGCCAACTTGGTCCTGTTTGCTTCTTATTGGCAAATGCGTGAAGTTGCGGAGCTTGTCAAATCCACCGCCAAGAAAAAACAGTGGAACTTACAGCTACAAGGCGAATCATCACGCGCAGAAATTCTAAAAAAACATAAGCAGCTGTGCTCAAAACATACAACCAGTGTGCTTTTTGGCACTGGCAGCTTCTCAGAAGGGCTGGATCTTCCAGGTAATTTGCTTGAGAACCTAATCATCACCAAAATACCGTTTGCCGTACCTACTTCTCCGGTAGAAGAGGCCCATGCCGAGTATATCGAAAGCCGTGGTGGCAATCCGTTTTTACAAATCACCGTGCCTGAAGCAAGTAAAAAGCTGGTCCAATCCGTCGGTCGCCTGCTGCGTAAAGAGCAAGACTCTGGTAGAGTTGTGCTATTGGATCGAAGAATTATCACCAAACGTTATGGCAAGGCACTACTTGATTCACTGCCTCCTTTCAAACGTACTATCGAATATTAGAATTTATGGAATTTATCGAACCGACCATGCTGATCGTTTTGGCATTGGTCGCTTTTGCTGCTGGTTTTATTGATGCTGTCGCCGGTGGTGGTGGCATGCTCACTGTACCTGCCTTGCTATCTCTTGGCTTGCCGCCACATATCGCTTTGGGCACAAACAAATTAGCAGCAACATTTGCATCCTCTACGGCTGCCTTTACCTATTACAAAAAGCGCTTGTTTCAACCAGCGTTTTGGTACCGAGCATTCATTGCAACCTTGATAGGCGCTGTGGTCGGGACATTTGCCGTCGATGCAATCAGTACTGACTGGCTAGAAAAAGTGTTGCCGTTGATCATTTTGCTCGCCGCCATCTATACCTTATTCCAAAAGTCTTCTGCCGAGCAGGGCAATCAAATTGCGACTGACTGCCCTAAGTTTCCCAAAAAACAGTGGCTACAAGGTTTCAGTCTAGGTTTTTATGATGGTGTCGCTGGCCCCGGAACAGGAGCATTTTGGACCGTGAGTAGCATGGCACTTTACCGTGTGAATATATTGCTCGCCTCTGGTCTTGCTAAAGCGATGAATTTTACCAGCAACTTTACGTCACTTATCACCTTTGCCATCTTGGGACACATCAACTGGGTACTGGGGTTGACCATGGGTGTTTGCTTGATGGCTGGTGCTTATGTTGGCGCTCACTCTGCAATAAAGTTCGGCGCTCGGTTTATCCGGCCTGTTTTTGTCACCGTGGTTATGATCCTTGCAGTCAAACTTGCCTATGATGCGTGGTTCGTCAACTTATGACCGCTATCACCCAAGCGTTAGCACAGCAGTTATCTCAGCTGGCCAAGCTTGCACAGCAAACAGACGATGAAAACCCAGTATATCAGCAGCCACTTTTTGACCAACAACTGTTTATCAGCCGCCCTACATCTATGACAGCGGCAACTCTTGAAGCGCACAAGACACTAGATAGCATAACTAAAGAACAATCGCTGGGAATTTTGAGCACCGATAGAGCACAATACTTAGCAACCCGCTTAGTAGAGCAAATTGAAGCGATTAAAAAAGCGATTGATTGCATCGAAATCAACCAGACAACCCCAGTCACTGAAACCGAGGTTGCTCAAACCACTAACCAACTTTATGTCCAACTAGAGCAGCATCAAGAGTGGGAACGACGCTTAAGTGTGAAAGTAAAAGAGCAGCAATACGCCGTTAGAATTGCATCTCCTGCGACCACTGCGATTGCAAAAAAAACACTCTTAAAGCTAGAACAACGCTTGGAACGCTGCATTCGAGCAAAAACTAAAATCGAACAACTATTGATGACCGGAGACGAAGAGAGTGAGTGACCAACAACCGCAAGGATTAGAACACGCCCCTGATGATATTAAGCTGGCGGTTGATTTGATTTATTTACTTGAAGAGAACAATGTAGACCCTAAAACTGCCCTGAGGGCAATTGAAATGGTTAAACAAGACCTTTTGCGCAAAGTGGAAACTGATACCGACGGTATCTGCTAATCTGCAGAACGCTCGAAGAATATCGTCAGTTCTGCTACTTCAATACCGAACTTCCTGATTGAAGTTCGGTTAACGACTCTGCGCTCGTCAAGGCGATACAACCAATCATCAAAATGTACCTCTATAACGCTGTCTTCAAGCTTCAAGGAAAAGTCGTATCTCCAGCGCAGTGCATTTCCAGACTCTTCCCCGTTTGCGACACCAATAATATCGTCAGCACGACCGACATATTTTCCGTAAGCGTTGCGCTCTATACGCCAAACTCGGGTGTCCTTCTCTCCATCGTTAAAGACAAAGTCTTCTTCGAGAATGAGTGTATCTTGTTCTACCCTTCCGATAAGAGTCACTTCAAAACTGCGTTGAACCTTACCTGAATAATCTTGAATCATTCCCCAAGCTTTAGACTCTCCTTGGAAGAACCCAAAAAGATCAAATTCTGGCTTGCTCTGATCGTAGTCAGATATATCGGCGCTACACGCACTCAGAAATAAACTAAGAAAGGTAAGGACCCATTTTTTCATCGACTTTGACCTAGTAATTGCGCTCTATGTTTTGGATATTCCGTATCAGGAGATAACCAAATACTTAAAAAAGCATCGTTGAGGGTTTCACTATTGATGTTACCGACGACTTGGGGCTGAGCTTTATCTGAATAATAAATAAATTGCCCGGCTTTACCGTCGGTAACATAAACCAAACTGTCCCCTTGCTGGATGTCAGGGTAAATTACCTCTAGTTTACCTATCCATTCATCCGCTTGTTTTTGTCCATAACCTAAATGGATCCATTGATCATGTGTGGCTTCGAGCAGTTTGTCTTTTGGGATATCACGTAAATAATGAATCGACAGTGCCATTGGATGAGGAGTTACGTCTGAAGATTCTTGATAAAATCCATCCGGGGTTTTTAACTCCGACTGATAAATATCGAAAAACAGCCAACTTAATACCGACGTGCCAACCGTAGGCCAGCCATTCCAGTTTTGATTATCTTGTGAGGTAGGGGTTGATGCTTGTACACACTGAACAATAAGTAAGGTGACCGCTAGTGTAGCTAGCAACTTTTTAGCGAAATCTAGAACTGATGAACTCAAACTCGTTTTCATGATGTCACTCCTGCTCTTCCTAAGTTGGATTTAAGTAGTGTTACCACCAATAAAGAGAGCAAAAACCATTCCAAGGCCAAAATTGCCGCTGTTTCCACCAAGCCTAGAGGCCAGTCAACTGCGCCTAACTTGAATCCCGCAAAATAGCTCAGGGCTCCACCAACCGATGCAATCACGGCAATAAGAGAAATTGAGAAATTCAGTAACCACTCTCTTACCATCCATACATACCAAGCGAAGCAAACCCAAAGGGTCATCAACCAAGCTGGCAACAATCTGCCTCCAACCAACTCAGGCTGCTCTGAAGGAAAAGTAAACACACCAAGATGCACGTTGACGCTATCGATTAATATACCTACGCCAATCACTGCAATCATGCCCCACCCTACAGTGGCAACCCGACGCCAAGTGGCTATCAGCGCGGCGGAAATGGCCAATATCAGCAGCCACTGCCACTCATTGCGGCCAATCACCGCAATAAACCACATCAACTGAAACCATCCTGATATGACCAAAAGCATATTAAGCCACCTTTTCAAAGGTCAGCTGTACAGTGCTTATCGTTTTGGCGCGAAAACCGCCTTCGCAATAACTCAAGTAGTAACGCCACATGCGGCAAAAGCGCTCATCGTATCCTTTCGACTGTAAATGATGCGCAGCCAGATTGAATCTATGATGCCAGTGGGCTAAGGTGTCAGCGTAATCTAGCCCAATGTCTTTCAAGTCTCTCATCACAAGCTGGCTGCCTTGAGTCATTTGCACACAAAGCTGGGTGACCGACGGCAAGAAGCCTCCTGGGAAGATATACTTTTGGATAAAGTCAACGCTGTTTGCATAATGGTCATAGCGCTGATCAGCAATCGTGATGGACTGAATTGCCAACTTGCCACCTTTCTTAAGCAGCGAATTACACTGACTGATGTAGGAAGGCAGAAACTTTTCACCAACGGCCTCAATCATTTCGATCGAGACAATTTTGTCATAGCGACCGGTAAGGGTGCGATAATCCTGCTTAAGAAGTTCTATTCGATCTTCAAGTTTATTTTGCTTAATCAGTGCTTGGGTGTAAGCATGCTGTTCTTCTGAAATAGTCGTAGTGGTCACTTTACAGCCGTAATGGGTCGCCATGTAGATAGCCATTGCGCCCCACCCTGTGCCGATTTCGAGAACATGATCACTGCTGTCCAACTCAAGCTCCTGACACAAGCGCTCCATTTTGTTGAGTTGCGCTTCTTCCAAGCTGTCACATTCACTATGAAATATCCCAGATGAATAAAGCATGCGTGTATCTAAAAATGTCGTATAAAGGTCGTTGCCAAGGTCGTAGTGTGCTTCAATGTTTTTCTTCGAACCTGTCAAAGTGTTGCGGTTGAACCAATGTTTCACCTGGTTGACACACTTACTCAACCAACTCTGGTTGCTTTCGAGCGCATCCAATGCAGACAGGTTGGCCGCCATCACTTGCATCAATATGGTTAGATCCTGACTGTCCCACTGCTTGTCCATGTACGCTTCAGCAGCGCCAATGTCACCCGCTTTAATCACCCGTTGATAAACATCAGGGTCATGGATTTCAATTACGGCACTCAATCCCTGTTTCTCGTCACCAAAGCAGACGGTATCGCCAAATGTTTCAACTAACACCAAGTGTCCTACGGCAATTTGTTCAAGTGCTTTATGCACTAGAGTACGAGCAATTTTTTGGCTGGTGCTGAAAGTCTGGCTCGAGACTAATGAATCACTTTTGTACATAACTTTGCTCCTTGCGTGCTGGATGATCGTATATCGGTGCACCTTTCCACCACAGGCGAAGGGCATGAGCGTAAATCCCAGCGAGTATTTTTAGTGACATGACAGGCGTCGATGTAAGCTGCTTCATCATGCTAAAACGTGTTATTGGTTGCTTGGTAAAAGCAACGCCAGCCGTAAATTCTTTCCCCTGAGCAATCACATCTAGCTTGAGTGTTAACTGCTCTGATGGTTCGGCAAAGTGCCAACGATATTTTTGCTCCATCGGGTTAAAAGGCGATACGTGAAATTGCTTTGGGTGTATCCAGTTACAATCATCGACCCCTTTATCAGCATTGACGGCGTAATAATGTCTCTCGTTCCAAGGCGTATTGCTTACTTCGGCGATCAGATACTTAAACTGGTCGTGATGGTCATACAGGTAGTAGAAGTTCACGGGGCTGAAATAAAGGCCGAAATATCTTAGGTGACACAACGCAAGCACTTTGCCCGTCAAACGCTCCCCTGTTAGCTCAAACAACTTGTCTTGCAGTGCCAGTTTTAAGCTACCTGTTTTGCCAAGATAATCAGCCCGACGAAACCGTGCCCAATGCCACCAACGCTGACCAAATCCTACCCATTGTTTTTGCAGTGATTCGATTTCATCCAAATCGAGTAGTGGCATAAACAAGCGATAATTGATCTTGTGTTTTATCGGGACAAACCGTTGGTGGAATACGTCTCCACTCATGATGCAACTGTTCATAGCTAAGCCACTCCCCGCTCCATTTCTTGTGTCATTTTTTCAAGGCCGTTGACGACACTTAAACCGCTTCTTACACCATCTTCATGAAAGCCATTGAACCAGTACGCTCCACAAAACCAGATACGATCAAACCCATTAATCAGATCATATTTAGATTGAGCATCCATGGTTTCCTTGGTGAATACTGGATGGTGGTAAGTGAATGTTCTCAGTATCTTAGCGGGGTCAATTTGATCTTCACTGTTGAGGCTCACACACACGGTTTCTTCACAAGTTAAGTGTTGTAGTATGTTCATGTCGTAAGTCAGAGTCGGTTTGCTTTGCTCTGATTGATCAATCTTGTAGTTCCAAGCCGCCCACGCTTTTTGGTTACGTGGCAAGAGCGACGCATCGGTGTGCAGTATGACCTGGTTGGCTTGATACTCTAGCGCAGACAAAACTTGCTGCTCCTGCGCCAAAGGCTGCTCGATGATTGCTAGTGCTTGATCACTGTGACAGGCAAATATCACTTGATCATACTGTTCGATGCCTTGATGCGTTTCCAGCTCGATGCTTTGGAGATGACGCTGCACCCGAAGTACCGGAGTGTTAAGTCGAATTTTGTCCTTAAACCCTGCTATCAGCTTGGGAATGTAGGCGTTCGAGCCACCTTTAATCACATACCACTGAGGGCGATTAGTCACATCCAGTAGGCCGTGGTTTAAGAAAAACTGCATAAAGAATTGTAGTGGAAATGCTCTCATGTCCGCGATTGTTGACGACCAAATTGCTGCCCCCATTGGCAAAATGTAGTTTTGACAAAAAGCATCACTAAACTTGTTGGCGGTTAAAAACTCTCCGAGTGTTTGGGTATTGCTGGTACCTGTATCTAGCGCTTGTTTGGATAAACGGTTAAAACGCAAAATTTCCCAGATCAGGTAGTAGAATTTTGGATTCACCCAGTTTTTGCTTTGAGCAAAAAGAGTGGAGACAGTATGGCCATTGTATTCCAAGCCCGTTTGGTCATTTCTAACGCTGAAGCTCATCTCAGTTTCGACACCATCCACACCGATTTCATCCAACAAACGGTTGAATCTTGGGTAAGTCCTATCGTTGTAGACAATGAATCCCGTATCGACTTTAAACCTGCCTTGAGACAGCTCCACTTCAACGGTCGCTGTATGCCCACCAATGTAGTCATTGGCTTCGAACAGAGTAATCTCGTGGTCTTTGTGTAAGTAATAGGCAGACGTAAGCCCAGAAATCCCAGTTCCAATGATGGCTATTTTCATTTTTTACTCCTTGATAAGCTTACTGGACAAAGCTAACTGCCAACGGTCGGGTAGCAACCCAATCAGTCGGATGATGGTGGTAAATCGTTTTGGAAAATAAATAGAAGCTGAGCCCGCAGATATGCCTTGTCGAATCGCATGAGACGCCTCTTCAGCCGATACTCGGTCTGGCATCTCGAAATCGTTCTTATCGGTCAATGGCGTTTCAACAAATCCCGGATACACCAAAGAGACATGGATACCTCTAGGCTTTAGTGCCAACGACCAACTCTTACCGAGATATGTGACTGCCGCTTTGGAAGCGCCATACGCTTCAGCTCTAGGCAGAGGCATGGCACCAGCGATGGAACTCACTAGCACAACACGGTCTCCGGATTGAAATTGAGATTGTGATGCCTCTATCCCGTTACAAAGCCCTACGACATTGATATCCAGGACTCGTTTGATCAAACTGGCGTCCAATATTCCTTGGTCAATGTATTCGCAGTTGCCTGCGTTGAATATCCAAACCGATGGCCTTGGATTCAAAGAAGAGAGTTGCACACGACAAGCCTCAAGGTCGGTCAAATCAAAACCCAAACCGTTGATATTGGCATGCTGCTGTTGGAGCTCTGCAAGCACTTGAGAGTTTCTTCCACAAGCCCATACCTGAACCCCTTGTGAGGCATAGTCAATGGCTAGTTGTTTACCAATCCCAGACGTCGCCCCTGTGATCAAAACCGTTTGCAAACTCATTTCACCGCCCTCGCATCTATACGCCTTAATACGCTTCCCAGCACAGGTAGCTGTCTGTACAGCATTTGCCCAGCGTCGAAGTAATCCCTGTGATAAATAACCTTGTCACCCTCAAATTGAAGATGAGTGCAGCCGTTTACATGGATCGTACGATGGCGATTGAGTTTTGGATGTTTTAGATGCATAACCCAAGTTAAAAAAGCACTTCGGTCAGACTGCTGAGTAAACAAGAATTCAAATTGGCAAGAGGTGACATTTTCATAGAGCCCCGAGAAATAGAGCTCTAACGATTCCAATCCGTGGATCTCATGTAACGGGTCAATAAAGTTAATTTCTTCATGATAAACCTCACTCAATGTGTCGAGATTGTTGCTCGACAACGAAGAATAAAGATCCATTACACGCTTAATTTCCATTTTAGCACCTTGTACAAAAATAATTCCTGTACAACTAAGTTAGAGCAATTAGAAGAGTTGTACAATATTTATTTTGTACAACTTTGTAGAATGGGTTGTTCCAACATTTCGTGCAAGTTTCATTACCTATTGTTTTAAAACAAAAAAAAGCCCATCCGAATGGATGGGCTTTAAGAGAAATAATAAAATTATCGGTTACGCAGTGCTTGAATTCGCTTATCCAATGGCGGGTGAGTCAGCAGCATCTCACTCAAAGTACGCTTACCATTGATACCAAATGCCATCATCGATCCTTCAAGTTGAGGCTCATGACTCACCTTCAAACGCTCGAGTGCCGCAATCATCTTGTGGCTACCGACTAGGTCCGCAGCGCCTGCATCTGCGAAGTATTCACGGCGACGACTGTACCAACGGGTAATAAAGCTCGCTAAGAAGCCAAACACCAACTCCAGCACCATAGAGACAACAAAATAGGTCATCATATTGCTGCCTTGGCCTTCTTCGTCATCATTGCTTGCGACGATGTTGGCGATGAATCGAGAAATGAAGATCACAAAGGTATTCACAACCCCCTGCATCAAGGTCATGGTCACCATGTCGCCGTTCGCAATGTGGCTCACCTCGTGAGCTAGCACTGCCTCCGCTTCATCGCGGGTCATGTTGTGAAGCAGACCAGTCGACACGGCAACCAGTGAATCATCGCGTTTAGCACCTGTTGCAAATGCATTGATATCCGCCGCATCGTAGATAGCAACGGTTGGCATGCCAATGCCTACCTGTTCAGATTGACGACGTACGGTTTCTAACAACCAATGCTCCATCTCATTACGAGGACTTTCGATGACTTGTGCCCCCACAGAGCGCAATGCCATACTTTTCGACATTAATAGCGAAATAAAAGCACCACCGAAACCAAACAGGCCAGCCATAACTATCAAGCCGTTCAAGCTACCAGGTTGCAAACCTGTAAAGGCATAGACTAAGTTCAGCACCACAGCGAGTACGACCATTACCGCGAGGTTAGTTGCGATAAACAGCATTGTACGTTTCATTCAATCGTCTCCAGATTAGATATTCGTTTATAACTGAGGGATCTCGCTGTCCCCCTAGTGTGCACTTTTGTGCCTTGTTACTTGCTATATATAGTCTAAGATTTTTAAAACAAGGTTAAGTCTCAAATTGAAACATTTTGTTTACTCAAAATACAGCATATTTTATGACGAGATATCATAGATATAAGCGGCTACACGGCATCCCTATTTTGCTTGATCGGAGTTTCTTGTCAGCGCATTAGACCTTAGTCGTATTGCGACCTTTAAGAGTGGAGTTTACATTTTAAGGAGCGATTCAACTATTTTCACATGGAGTGATAAAATGAACGATGACAAAAGTTATCAAATGGCCATTGATTTGTTGTGCTGTCATTTAGGGCTATCTGAAGATGAAGCAAAGAAACAACTCGGCTTAGAGGCTGCTGGCATGCCGTCTGATCGCATCGTCGAAACTCAAGCGGCACTGATGGGCTTGAATCAAGAGAAGTAGTCTCAGAGACACAAATTTTAAAGGGCTGGTTATCCAGCCCTTTTTATTTTTCATCGAACGATAAATTACTTGCTCGATGGTAAGTCTCTCAATGGAGAAATATTGATGTACTTACCAATATCCTTACTCTTGATGCTTGGCACGTATGGGATCATGCCTAATTTTGGTGCTGGGATATTTTTCTCTAACGCTTCGATGATCTCTGCGTAGTGCTCTGTGCCTGGATTAACACGATTAGCTACCCAACCCACTAAATTAAGTCCATCTTGCTCAATGGCTTTAGCGGTCAAAATCGCATGGCTTAAACATCCAAGCTTAATGCCAACCACCAAAACAACAGGCAATTTTTCGCTTTGAACCCAAGTTGATAGTTGGTCGGTATCCGTGGTTGGTACGTACCAACCACCAGCGCCCTCAACTAAGACAACATCGGCTTGTGCTTTATGCTGTGCGAGTTTTTCACTCAGCACTGCATAGTCAATCTCAACACCATCATGCTTAGAAGCGATATGAGGTGAGGTAGGTAACGTCAGTGCATATGGGTTAACGTCGTCATAGGTTACGTCTAGGGTCGACGCTTGTTGCAGATGAAGCGCATCAGAGTTGCGTTTTCCATCTGGGGTATCTTCACAACCGGCTGCTACTGGCTTGTAGCCAATGGTGGAATATCCTTGTGCGCCAATAGCTTGCAAAATAGCTTTTGATGCAACAGTTTTGCCCACGTCCGTATCTGTGCCTGCAATAAAAAATGCATCAATCATGCGGTGATCACTCCAAAACAAACTTGATAAGTAGCAGGTAACTGCCCCTGCGAGTTTCGCTGCTTGCTATATTCTTGCTCTAATCTAGCAATGGATTTTCGCGTCATCAGCCCCTGCGAACGACCTTGTACATGGTTGGCGCCAATGCCTTTTAGATCCTTCATCAGTGCTAGTGCGGTGGAATAACAAACAGTGATTGGTTGTGAGTCTATGTGATGAAGAGCACACTCAGATTGCGCTAACGCAAGTTTTACCTGCTTTGGAGAGATAAAATCATTCACATGTTGATAAGAATCAACTTTTAACCAAGCGCTTTTTAGCTCTTCTAATGAGCCGTCCAGCAGGGTGCTAAACAACACACTGCCACCAGGTTTAGTGACTCGCTTCATCTCTTTAAGCGGTACAGACAGATCCTGGCACCACTGCAAGGCAAGGCTTGAGTACACGATATCGAACTCATTGTCTTTAAACGGCAGTTGTTCTGCGTCCGCTTGTTGATAGTCAACATCAAGATTTTCACATCGAAGGCGGCTTTGCTCCAACATCGCTTCCGACAGATCGGCGGCAATAACTTTTGCCCCCTTATTAGCAAGAAGCTGTGAAGCGAATCCTGTTCCGCACCCTAAGTCCAGTACCTTTAATCCTTGCAACGAGTTCGGGAGCTTATCAAGTAACCGATTAGCTACGGTTCTTTGAAACTGGGCATGTTGGTCGTAACACTTAGCCGCTTTGCTAAACGCTTCTTGAATCGCCTGTTTTTGGGCATAAGATTGCTCTAAATCTTCGGCGAGCGCTAAATTGGACACAACTTGGGTCATACTTCGACTCCTTCCAATGCATGTTTAACACTGTGGGCCAACTGAGACACCTGCTCAGGGCTGTGGCTTGCGGTTAAGGTTATGCGTAAACGTGCGCTGCCTTTCGGCACCGTCGGCGGACGAATTGCGCTGACCCAATGTCCTTGTTGCCTAAGTTGATTGGCAACCTCAACAGCCTTAGCTGAATCTCCGATAATCACCGGTTTTATCGGTGTCTCGGTGTGTACATAGCCCGGTAAATCTTTTAGAGCACTATGGTAAATGCTTGAAAGCTCGCTCAGTTTTTCTCGACGCCATGGCTCGTTTTGGATCATTTGCAGTGATTTTTGCAAGGCATAAGCTTGTGACGGTGGTATGGCAGTGGAATACACATGATGACGAGCAAATTGAGTCAAATAGTCTGCCATTTCATCATCACAAAGCACCGCCGCCCCAGATAGGCCAAAAGCTTTACCAAATGTCACTACTAAGATATCTGGTGAAACACCTGCGCGATGGCAACTACCTTGGCCATCCTCTCCTAATACCCCTACCCCATGGGCATCATCTACCATCAGCATTGCAGATTGTGGTTGGCAAACTCGCTCCATATCCGATAGCGGTGCAAGATCACCATCCATACTAAATACGCCTTCCGTCACCACTAACGCAGAGTTTAAAGGCTCAAGTAGCTTCTCAAGATGCGCAATGTCGTTATGCCTAAAGCGTTTCATGGTGGCAGAAGACAAACTGCCCGCCTCCATCAACGAAGCGTGATTAAGCCTGTCTTGTAGCAGAACATCATCTTTTTCAAGCAGGGTAAAGAGCAAAGCTTGATTGGCACTAAACCCTGAGCTAAACAAAACAGCGTTAGAGTACCCAAGCCATTCACATAACGCTTGCTTCAGATCGAAATGCGCTTGGGCAAAGCCGGTCACCAACGGAGAAGCTGCACTGCCGACTCCGTAACGAGCGATCCCCTCTTGCCAATGATTAGCCAGCGTTTTATCACTGGCTAAACCTAGATAATCATTGCTTGAAAAGTTCACATACTGATTACCTTGGTAGGAAAACCGGTTGCGCTGATTGCCATCCAAGGCAATCATTGAACGGGTCAAACCAAGCTTTTTTCTCTCAGCTAGCTTGGTTTGGATACGGTGTCTAAACACTTGCATCGTAGAAAAGATCGTCTTTGGTTGGACGAGCAGCCACACGCTCAGCCACTTGACCAAGCAATTCTTGTTCTTGCACCTGATCTGGCTTTTGGCTGACATGATGGCTGTTGATACCTAGCTTATTAAACAGCTGCATATCGGTATCTTCATCAGGGTTTGGCGTCGTTAGCAATTTGCAGCCATAGAAAATTGAGTTAGCACCCGCCATAAAACACAGCGCTTGCATCTGCTCGTTCATGTTTTCTCGGCCTGCGGATAATCGCACCGCAGAAGCAGGCATCATGATACGCGCTGCGGCAATCAAGCGGATAAAGTCAAAAGACTCAACGTCTTCAGCATCTTCAAGTGGCGTGCCTTTTACTTTAACCAGCATGTTGATGGGTACACTCTCTGGGTGCACGGGCAGATTAGCCAACTCCATCAGAAGCCCGGCTCTATCATTATCACTTTCCCCCATACCAATAATGCCGCCAGAACAGATTTTCATGCCTGCATCGCGAACATGAGAAAGCGTGTCTAGTCGGTCTTGATAGGTTCGGGTGGTAATAATGTTGCCATAGTACTCAGCGGAGGTATCGAGGTTGTGGTTGTAGTAATCCAGCCCAGCATCGGCCAATTGATTGGCTTGATCGGGTGTCAACATGCCAAGTGTCATACAGGTTTCTAACCCCATGCCTTTGACACCTTGGATCATATCTTTGAGCAGCGGCATATCACGCTCTTTAGGGTTCTTCCACGCCGCCCCCATACAAAATCGAGTCGAACCTGCTGCTTTGGCTTTCTTTGCTGCATCCAATACTCGCTCAACTTCCATCAAACGCTCTTTATCAACGTCGGTACGGTAGCGGGCGCTCTGCGGGCAGTACTTACAGTCTTCAGGGCAAGCGCCTGTTTTAATTGAAAGTAATGTGCTGACTTGAACATGATTGGCAGGATGGTATTGACGATGGACTAACTGAGCTTCAAACAGTAGATCCATAAATGGTTTATCAAGCAGTGCTCTAACTTCCTGCACTGTCCAGTTGTGACGTACTTCCACAAATACTTCCTTATAGTTTTCATTGCTGCTTGGCTAGTCTACGCGGCGAAGGTAAACTGTCAACACCAACCAGTAGCCATAAGTTTACATTTGGTTATTCTTTAATCAACATTGAGATTATAACGAGAGATGGATCTAAGTTTTGATCGCCAGCATATATGGCACCCTTACACATCAACCCTAAACCCACTGACATGTTACCCAGTGGTTTCCGCCCAAAATGTCCACCTCGAGCTTGAAGATGGGCGACAACTGATCGATGGCATGTCGTCATGGTGGTCTACCATCCACGGCTACAATCACCCTGAACTCAACCAAGCTGCAAAAGATCAAATCGACAAAATGGCTCATGTCATGTTTGGTGGGATCACCCACCAACCCGCCATCGATGTATGTAAGCAATTAGTTGAGCTGACCCCCTCTCGTTTACAGCAGGTATTTCTAGCCGACTCTGGCTCTGTTGCGGTAGAAGTGAGCCTAAAAATGGCACTGCAATATTGGCATGCAAAAGGGCAAAGCCGACCTAAGTTTTTAACGCTGCGTCATGGCTATCATGGTGATACGTTCGCCGCTATGTCAGTGACAGATCCAGACAATTCAATGCACAGTCTCTATAAAGGTTTTCTACCCGAACACATCTTTGCACAATCTCCCAATGGTGGATTCTTTGAGCCATGGAATCCAGATGATATTGAAGACTTTGCAACTAAGATCGAGACTCACAAGCATGAATTGGCCGCAGTGATCCTTGAGCCCATCGTGCAAGGCGCTGGAGGAATGCGCATTTATCACCCTGAATTTCTTAAACAAGTCAGAGCCTTGTGTGATAAACACCATGTGCTATTGATTTTGGATGAAATCGCAACGGGGTTTGGTCGTACTGGGAAACTATTTGCTTGTGAGCACGCCGGTATAGAGCCCGACATTATGTGTGTGGGCAAAGCGCTGACCAGCGGTTACATGACACTGTCTGCAACCATCACTACCAAAGAAGTCGCTGATACAGTCTGTGGTGGAGAAGCAGGGTGCTTTATGCATGGCCCAACATTTATGGCTAACCCACTCGCCTGCGCTGTCGCCGCTAAGAGTTTGGAAATCATCGCTCGGGGTGAATGGAAAGCTCAAACTCAAACGATTGAGGAGCTTCTAAGCCGGCAGCTTCCGAAACTACAAAAGCTAGAGGTGGTTAAAGCAGTAAGATGGCTTGGGGCAATTGGCGTGGTTGAAACCCATCAAGCCGTCAATATGGAAAAAATCCAGCAGCACTTTGTTGAGCAAGGTGTATGGATTCGACCATTCGGGCGCTTAATTTACATCATGCCGCCATTTATCAGTGGTGCAGCGCATATAAAGTCACTTATCTCGGCCATTGAAAGTGCCTGTAAACAAACCGACTTGTTTCAATAAGCATAAAAAAACCAGCCTTGCGGCTGGTTTTTCACTATTTTGGCCTGATTAGCCGATATGCGTTACGCCATTCATGTACTTCTGAAGTACTGTTGGGATAGCAATACGACCGTCAGCTTCTTGGTTGTTTTCAAGGATAGCAACCATAGTACGGCCAACGGCTAGACCTGAACCGTTTAGTGTATGCACAAGCTCTGGCTTCTTCTCGCCTTTACGACGGAAACGAGCTTGCATACGACGCGCTTGGAAATCCCACATATTCGAACAAGAAGAGATCTCACGGTATGTCTCTTGTGCTGGAACCCATACTTCTAGATCGTAAGTTTTACGAGCGCCAAAGCCCATATCACCTGTACATAGAACGACTTTACGGTAAGGAAGCTCCAAAAGTTGTAGAACTTTTTCAGCGTGACCCGTTAGCTCTTCTAGTGCGTTCATTGAATCTTCTGGGCGAGTGATCTGTACTAGCTCAACTTTGTCGAACTGGTGCATACGGATTAGACCGCGAGTATCACGACCGTAAGAGCCCGCCTCTGAACGGAAACATGGTGTGTGAGCTGTCATCTTAAGCGGTAGGTCTGCTTCGTCAGAGATAGTGTCACGAACCATGTTAGTCACTGGTACTTCTGCTGTTGGGATCAGAGATAGGCGACGAGGTTCTTCATCATTCACTTTCTCTTCTAGCGGCTCAGTGTGGAACAGATCTTTACCAAACTTAGGAAGCTGACCTGTACCGTATAGGCTGTCTGCGTTCACAAGGTAAGGTACGTACATCTCTGTGTAGCCGTGCTCATCCGTGTGAAGATCCAGCATAAACTGAGCAATCGCACGGTGTAGACGTGCAAATTGACCTTTCATAACGATAAAACGTGCGCCAGTGATCTTAGTAGCGCTACCAAAATCTAGGCCGTCACCCATTTCACCAAGGTCTACGTGATCTTTCACTTCAAAATCGTAAGACTTAGGTGTACCCCAGCGAGAAACTTCTACGTTATCGTCTTCATCTTTACCATCTGGCACTTCATCGTCAGGTAGGTTAGGAACCGACAGCGTAATGTCTTCAAGTTTTGCTTGAACATCCGCAAGCTCAACTTTTTTCGCTTCCAGATCAGAACCTAGAGTACCAATCTGCTTTTTAATCTCTTCAGCGCCTTCTTTGTCACCAGCCGCCATTTTTTGGCCGATTTGCTTAGAGATGGAGTTGCGAGTGGATTGTAAATTTTCAACTTCTACTTGAATGGACTTACGTTGTTCTTCAAGTTGACGAATTGTCTCCACGTCCAGCGTAAAGCCACGACGTGCCAGTTTTGCAGCTGTTTCATCCAGCTCAGTGCGAAGTAATTTAGAATCCAGCATTGCTAATCCTATGCCTTGTAGTTGTGTTGAAAAAGCAGCACCACTTGTGCTGCTTATTTTGAATAGATTTACCCGCCTAGGTTAGCCAAAAAGGCTCACTTTTCATAGCGCTTTTGCGGGCTTTTTGCGTCCAAATTAGCCAAGTAATCCAACTTTTCGCCAATTTTGGTTTCCAAACCGCGATTTGTTGGAAAATAGTAGCGTGTCTGGGCCATTTCAGGAGGGAAATAATTTTCGCCCGCCGCATATGCACCGGGCTCATCGTGAGCATAACGATACTCAGCACCATAGCCCAAATCTTTCATCAGACTGGTAGGGGCATTTCTCAGGTGTGACGGTACTTCATACTCTGGCGTATTTCGCGCGTCGTTGAGGGCTTGCTTCCAAGCGGTGTAGACGGCGTTGCTCTTTGGTGCACACGCAAGATATACCACAGCTTGAGCTAGTGCTCTCTCGCCTTCTGCTGGTCCAACTCTGGCAAAACAGTCCCATGCGGAAATCGCTACCTGCATGGCTCTAGGATCAGCATTGCCAATATCTTCCGACGCAATAGCCAATAAACGGCGTGCTATGTATAAAGGATCACACCCAGCCGTGATCATTCTCGCCGACCAATACAAAGCGGCATCAGGATCAGAGCCTCGGATCGATTTGTGCACCGCAGAAATCAGGTCGTACCAAATATCCCCTTGCTTATCAAAGCGAGTGACTTTTTCACCAGCAACCTGAGCAAGCAGTGGCAAGGTTATCTCTTTTTCACCACTATCATTGGTCGATGCCATGTCAAACAAGAGCTCAAGATAATTGAGTGACATGCGGGCATCCCCTGCTACCAACTCTGACAAGCGCTCGATAACACCGGATTCGAAATCGGCTTTCTCGCTGCCCAAGCCACGTTCACTGTCTTCTAATGCTTGAGTAATAACTGTTTGAATATCTTGGCTATTGAGTGAGGTAAGCTTATAAACTCTTGCTCGTGACAACAGTGCGTTATTAAGCTCAAATGAAGGGTTCTCTGTGGTCGCTCCGATAAAAGTGACCGTGCCATCTTCAATATGCGGTAAGAAGGCATCTTGCTGACTTTTGTTGAATCGATGCACCTCGTCAACAAACAAAATGGTCCGTCTACCAGCCATTTTGTTGTCACGAGCTTTATCAATCGCAAGGCGAATATCTTTCACCCCCGAGGTAACCGCAGAGACTCGCTCCACTTCAGCGTTCGCATAATTTGCAGCAACTTCAGCCAGCGTTGTTTTGCCTGTGCCCGGTGGTCCCCACAAAATCATCGAGTGGATGTGTCCCGCCTTAAGTGCTTTACGCAGCGGTTTACCTTCCCCAAGAATATGCTGCTGGCCAATGTACTGCTCAACAGTTTGCGGACGCATTCGAGCCGCAAGTGGACGAAAATCTTCATCCCCTGCGAAGTCTAAGCTGTAGTTGCTCACGCTAGTCCCTTAATTTCGCTCATCGTTGACTTCAACACCAACTGGTGGAACAAATTCAAAACGAGAGTCTTTTGGCCTTACAAGCTTCAATTGACTGAAGTTAAACTGGCTAGTTTGTCCATCTTGCTCAACCACTTCAAACCCTTCGACCTGCCCTTTACCATCAATTTTAATGGTAAACACGCCTTGAGTCGTCGATTGACTGACCGGAGTTAGCGTAAAGTGATTACCTTCTTGCACCACATTGTAGTTATCCCAGTCACTTGCTTGATTACGAGTCAACAGAACAAATGGCGTCTGCTCGGTCGCAGCCGATTGGTTGTAAATACTTACTTGCTCAACAAACGGGTCGAAATACCATAGGGATTGACCATCAGAAACCAGCAACGTCTCATCTGGCACGACTGTCTCCCAACGAAATTTGTTGGGTCTTGAGATCTCTACCGAGCCTTCGGCTTGTTGAATGACTTCACCTTCTGGTGAGGTCACGACTTGTTCAAACTCAGCACTAAAACCATCGGTCTTTAGTAGGCGTTGGTTTAACTCTTCTTTGGCACCAGCAAATACCGTTGCACTGACAAGCGCAAGAGATGCAATCCAATACTTCATTCAATTTCTCTTTTAATCTTTGGTGTCTCGATTGGACAACAGTAACGCCAACTTTACGTCAGCGTCAGGTTAGTCTTTTGGTGGCGCAGGGGCGAGCACTTCTCGGTTACCATTATGGCCCGGCGCACTCACTATGCCTTGCGCTTCAAGTTGCTCAACAATTCGCGCCGCTCGGTTATAGCCGATCTTAAACTTACGTTGCACACCAGAAACTGAGCCACGACGTGTTTCAACGACATGTTGCACTACCTGATCAAACAGCGGATCTACGTCTTCATCACCTGCAGAGGTTTCCCCCGGAAGCAGTGCTTCTGGGCCTTGGTCACCATGGGTAATCTCATCGATATAGACTGGTTTACCACGAGCTTTCCAGTCATTAACCACGGCATGAACATCATCATCAGAAGCAAAAGCACCATGGACACGTGTGGTATGGCTTGAGCCCGGTGGCAAGTACAGCATATCACCCATGCCTAGCAAGGACTCAGCGCCGCCTTGGTCAAGAATGGTTCGAGAATCGGTTTTAGTCGATACGGTGAAAGCAACACGAGTAGGAATATTAGCCTTAATCAAGCCAGTAATCACATCCACTGATGGTCGCTGGGTTGCCAAAATCAAGTGAATACCAGCAGCTCGCGCTTTTTGCGCAAGACGAGCAATAAGCTCTTCAACTTTCTTGCCCACCACCATCATAAGATCGGCAAATTCATCGACGATCACCACGATATACGGCAGTTTTTCCAGCAGCGGTGGCATTTCATCCATGCTGTCACCTGGCTGCCACAACGGATCATGGATCGGATGGCCTGCTTCTGCTGCCATCTTCAACTTCTCGTTATAGCCTTTGATGTTTCGCACACCCAACGCAGACATAAGTTTATAGCGACGCTCCATCTCACCCACACACCAACGCAGTGCGTTTGAGGCATCTTTCATATCCGTAACCACCTCTGACAGCAGGTGCGGAATGCCTTCATAGACCGACAGTTCCAACATTTTCGGGTCAATCATGATAAAGCGAACTTCTTCAGGTGTTGCCTTATACAACATACTCAAGATCATCACGTTAACACCCACAGATTTACCCGAACCTGTGGTACCTGCCACCAGCACGTGTGGCATCTTAGATAGATCTGCTACCACCGCTTCACCGGCGATGTCTTGACCTAGCACAACCGTGGTAGGTGATGACGCCTGTTCAAATTGTGGGCTGCCTACCACATCCGAGAAAAACACTGTTTGACGAGTCATATTTGGCAACTCTAGACCTACGTATGGCTTGCCAGGGATCACTTCAACCACTCGCACTGCCATCGCAGACAAAGAGCGAGCCAAGTCCATAGAAAGACCTGAAATACGGCTCACTTTAACTCCTGGAGCAAGGTCAAGCTCAAAACGGGTAATGACTGGACCTGGGAAGATATCTACCACGCGTGCTTTAATTTTGTAATCTGCCAGTTTGGACTCTACCAAACGAGCGATATTCTCCAGCGCTTCACGGTCAATGACGCTCTCCCGTTTTTCAGGATGGTAGAGTAGTTCTAGCGTTGGCATTGGACTGGTAGGAACAGGCAGATTTTCTTGCTGTTGAACCAAGAATGGATTTTGCGTGCCCGCCATATTCTGCTGGGCTTCAGAGACCATGTTTTGGAAAGCGGCAACATCAGGATCTGAATGTTCATTCGCAGGATCATCAACCGGAGCTGAGACGTCTTGCTGACCCTGTTCATTGTGCACAGGTTCAATGGATGTTTGTTCAAGCTCTTGAACAGGCTCGATACTAGGCTCCACTGCTGGGTTTTCTTTCAAGAATGCTGGAGGCTGTTGTGGTTCATCAGCTTCTATTTGTGTGATTTCTTGTGGCTTAGATTCTTGTTGCGTGGTTTCCTGAGCCCAAGGTGCGTCATCGACAGCAATTTGAGGTGTGTCGCTGGCATTTGTATAAATAGCTTCTACCACGTCATCAGTGGCCAAGTCATTGTCTTGCTGCGCCGCAGCTTCTAGCTCTTCAATAGTGGCCCCAAGCTGTTTAGAGCGCACGGTAGGTTCTTCTTCATCAACAACACTAAAGTCAATCACTTCAGGGCTTCTACTCGGAGCTTCCTCAACCAAAGATTCGTCAACTTTAAACACGCTATCTTGAGTCTCTGATGTGTCTTCACCAGGTGCATTCACTGTTTCGACTGAGCTATCTGATACCGCCGGATTATCTTCACTACCCGCTGGGAAATGAATGTTGTAATGCGACTGTGCATCTTGCGGTGCTTCACTATCTACATCAAGTTTTGGTTCCATTTTTTCTTCAGGAGCGATAGCAATAGGTTGGTCGCTGTCTAAGTTTGGCTCAAGCACCTGCTCTTTATCACCACGAGCCTTGTTGACCAGCATTCCCAACAGTTGAATTGCACCATCACCGATCCACTCCACAATGGCTAACCATGAGATACCAGTGAGTAAGGTAAAACCCGCTCCCCACAAAAATAGCAGCACCAGTGTCGAGCCCAAAATGTTAAACATCGGGATCGATAAACTGGTCAGCACATCACCAATGATGCCGCCAGAAGAAAAATACCAAATATCATCGAAATTGATGTCTGCCAGACCGCAACTGGTTAAAACGATTACAAAGAAGCCGAGTAACCTCGTACCCCACAACATAAAATCAATAGGCTCAGACTGACCACGCTTGCGGAAAAACACCCAAGTGGCGACCACAGATGCAGCAGGAATGACGTAGGCAATGGAACCAAACACAAAAAACAGACTATCTGCGACCAGAGCGCCAAATTGCCCCCCAAGGTTATTCACTTGAGTTCCCCAAGCCGTTTGTGACCAACTTGGATCGGCAGGGTCGAAGGATAACAGCGCAATCGCCATGAGGATTGATGTTAAGAAGCCAACGATAAAGCAGCAATCTCGAAGACGTTGCAGTCCGTCTAATCGAGGCTGTGCTGACTCTTCTTGAGTCTTTATGATCGTTTCAACCTGAGTTTTGTTCTGTTTGAACATGCTTAATCAGTACTTTTCTCTAAGATTATAATTCTAGCTATCCAATGCTTGTGAGCTCCTCTTTGACTAATCTAAGAAGCCCGAAACATATCGAGCGGCTAAAAAGCCGCTCGATAATGATTTTAACGCTATCTCGGTATAATTCCTAAGATTTATCCGATTTAGTGCTATCTGTTGCTCAAGATTAACGCGTTTTGATCACGAGTTGGTTAGTTTGCTTAACCTCTTCCATCACAACATACGTACGAGTGTCATTTACCCCAGGAAGACGCAATAGTGTGTCCCCCAAAAGCTTACGATAAGCACTCATGTCTGATACACGAGTCTTCAACAAGTAGTCGAAGTCACCAGAAACCAAGTGACACTCTTGGATATCATCCAATTTTTGAACAGCATGGTTAAACTGCTCAAATACATCCGGCGCACCACGGTTAAGAGTAATCTCCACAAACACTAGAAGCGAAGCGTCTAAGTATTGAGGATTTAGTAATGCTGTGTAGCCAGTGATATATCCTTGACGCTCTAGACGACGCACACGCTCCAAACAAGGAGTCGGTGACAGTCCAACGCGTTTTGACAGCTCAACGTTCGAAATTCGACCGTCTTTTTGCAGTTCATTAAGAATATTCCGATCAATTCGATCTAGTTCCTTGGACGGTTTTTTATAATTATCCACCATGTTTTATTCCACCTTTTTACTTCCTTGCAAATATATATACTACATTTTATTAATATTCAGTATCAAATTTTTCAACGTCATCACTATACTAGTTATTAATTCGACAGAATTACCCTACAGATAGTTAAATAGACCAGAAAAAATCGAGGAGTCAGGATGATTATTGGCGTACCAAAGGAAATTAAGAACCACGAATACCGAGTAGGCATGATCCCATCCAATGTGCGAGAGCTGATCTCACACGGTCACCAAGTTATCGTCGAAACCCAAGCTGGTGCAGGCATTGGCTTTACTGACGAAGATTATATTGCCGTAGGCGCATCCATTCTTCCCACTGCTGCAGACGTTTTCGCTCAAGCTGAAATGATTGTCAAGGTTAAAGAACCTCAAGCGGTTGAGCGCGCTATGCTCCGCGAAGGGCAAATATTGTTCACGTATTTGCATCTCGCACCAGATTTTCCACAGACGGAAGACCTTATCAAGAGCAAAGCTGTCTGCATAGCCTATGAGACTGTAACAGATAATAAGGGTCAACTGCCACTATTAGCACCAATGTCTGAAGTTGCTGGACGTATGTCTATTCAAGCAGGTGCACAAACTTTGGAGAAATCTCATGGTGGTCGTGGCCTACTACTTGGTGGCGTTCCGGGGGTTGAACCAGCAAAAGTCGTGGTGATTGGTGGTGGTGTCGTGGGCTCAAATGCCGCTCGTATGGCAGTTGGACTTCGTGCTGACGTGACCATTTTGGACCGCAATATTGATACTCTGCGTGCGCTCGACGAAGAATTCCAAGGCAGAGCTAAAGTGGTTTACTCTACTGAAGACGCACTTGAGAAGCATATTCTAGAAGCAGATTTAGTAATTGGTGCCGTACTGATCCCTGGGGCAGCAGCGCCGAAACTTGTGACCAAAGAACACATCAAGCGCATGAAACGTGGCGCAGCTGTTGTGGATGTGGCTATCGACCAAGGTGGCTGTTTTGAAACATCGAAAGCCACCACTCACGCAGAGCCAACATACATTGTCGATGAAGTGGTTCACTACTGCGTTGCGAATATGCCAGGTGCAGTCGCTCGTACTTCTACGTTTGCACTAAACAATGCAACCTTACCTTATATCCTGAAATTGGCAGATAGAGGGTATCGTGAAGCACTAACGCAAGATCCAGGTTTCCTAGAAGGGCTAAACGTTATCCACGGTAAAGTGACTTGTAAGGAAGTCGCCGAAGCGTTTGATCTTGAGTACGTTGAGCCAGCTACTGCGATTACTATGTTTAGCTAATCAACTGTCTTCTCTCCCCCTTTCCAAGGGGGAGCTGGAGGGGGTTCTGCCACAAACTTGCATATTCCACAAAATATGAGTTTAGTTCTGTAGGATCCTCTCCCACTTTCACAGAAACAGTCGCCACACTGGAAAAAGTGGAACGCCTAATAGCGTTATTTTCCCTTCACCGCCTGAATCAACAAATTCCTTGGTGTATCCTTGTAATCGCAAAACGTGGATAGCGACACTTGATAGCCATTTTCTACTAAAAACAACGCTCTATCCAAGATCAGCCACATTTCTAGTGGGCGTTGAAATAGCTGTTGAACTAAACTTAGCTTTTCCATCAACTCGAAGCGCTGTTGGCCATAGCGAAGCCAGTCATCAAAATTGATATCCGTAATATTTAGTGACTTCTTCTCCGCCGCCCACTGGCAAAACGCTTCAAAGCCATCATCTAACAAAGATTTTTTAATACTAGGGATTGGAATGTACTCACCATATATAGATTCAAGGTAGCCACTTAATCCTAGGCGGTAACTCATCTCTAGACGCCGATGACGACGCACTCGCTCTCCCCCAGTGACCGTCGCTTGCAGTGGTATTCTCAGCTCAGCTTTAGACAACTTAAGAGCACTATTTTGAGCATTAGCAGACAATGCTTGATAGTCATCAGCTTGAATCAAATGGTAGCAACATGGAGCAACCGTCAACGCCTGAGTGCCTTTCTGACTGGCAAATTTCAGTAAGTTAACGTGTAAATCACCACAAGCATGAAGGGCGACCGCATGTTGCTCTGGTTTAAGACAGCTAGAAGCACTCGCATCCAGTGCATCACCTTGAACAAAATTCATGGCAAGCCCTGCTCTATCGGCTTCCTGTTGCCCTTTATCGCATAGGGCTTGTTGCCATTCAAAGCTGGTCACTGGTGAAGTTGAATGCCTTGCTAGCACCTGACCAAGAAACCCTTTCCCAGAGCACCACTCTAACCAACTTTTTTGCTCGGAAAACGCTAAACAAGCACTTCCCATCGCTAAGATTTGATTGAGTTTTCTTCCCGGAATGCCGGCACTTTCTCGGCTAGAGAGTTGAACTGTATTGGCGTCTGTTGCCGTAGGGTCGATGACGTTCAACAAATCTGCAAGCTTTGGTTCGGCCGTGACAGCCTGTTGAGTCAGTGATGTGCTGTCTGACTTGAGCGACTCCACCGCAGCGTAAGATAGGCTATCCAACCATTGACATAAATTGGGGTATTTAACTGACCAAGAGCGTAAGTAATTAGGTTCAGCACTGATATGAAACGGCTCAAAGCGCCACAGTTGTTGGTGCTCTAATAAAAGTTGGTCGATTTGGATAAATTGTGACTGCATGCATCCCCCTACATCTTGGCGCTGATTGTAGGGGGAAATAGCGTTAGGTCAAGGCGGGCTTATCGCACAGGCAGGTCGATGTCTTTAAACATCTCTTCGATCTCGGCGTTATTTTTTAGTGAGATAGCTTGCTCGACCACAGGGCGAGTCAGGTGCGGGGCAAAACGCTCCACAAAGTCATACATGTAAGAACGAAGGAAAGTACCTTTTCTAAACCCAATACTGGTCGTGCTCGCCCCAAAGATGTGGCTCGCATCGATAGCGACTAAATCGGTATCTTGTTCGTGGTCAATTGCCATACTAGCAATCACCCCAACACCAATTCCCATACGAACGTATGTCTTGATCACATCAGCATCGGTTGCGGTAAAGACAATTCTCGGTGTCAGTCCTGCTTTGTTAAAGGCCGTATCTAGCTCAGAGCGACCTGTAAAGCCAAATACGTAAGTGACAAGAGAGTAACTCGCTAAGTCTTCAATGGTGATGTGCTCTTTTTGTGCCAGCGGGTGGCCTTGTGGCACAACAATCGAACGGTTCCAGTGATAACAAGGTAACATAATGGAATCTTGATAGAGATGCAGCGCTTCGGTAGCAATGGCAAAATCCGCAGTACCTTTCGCTACAGCTTCTGACATTTGGGTCGGTGTACCTTGGTGCATGTGCAAAGAAACTTTTGGATAACGAGCAGTAAAACCTTTGATCACGTCAGGCAAAGCATATCGAGCTTGAGTATGAGTGGTCGATATGTTTAACGTCCCCATTTCTGGATGAGTATGCTCGCCAGCCACTGCTTTAATGCTCTCTACCCGCGCCAAAATCTCGCGAGAAATGCGAACGATGTCTTCACCTGCAGGCGTAACATGCGTCAAATGCTTACCGCTACGTTCAAATATCTGAATACCCAGTTCATCCTCTAACAAGCGGACTTGCTTACTGATCCCAGGTTGCGATGTGAACAGGCTTTCTGCGGTGGCAGAGACGTTAAGGTTATGGTTGACGACTTCAACAATATACTTCAATTGCTGTAATTTCATTGCGAGCCTCGTATTCCTTTACTATAGGGGTATATAAGTATTAGTTATAACGCCAGATGTAAAAAAAAGACAGAAAAATGTCTCATAAGTGCCCATTTCATATGGGGCTCGACTATATTGAAAAAAGATGTTTTGTAACCTACCCCTCAGATTTGAGTTCTCGTGGTCACTTTTGATTAAAATAATAATTTAATTGGTTAGTATGGTAATCTGTAAATCTGTGATGTGTCTTACTTCGCTTTAGTGTATGCTCACAGGTTAGTTTTTTGATTTAATCGCAGACGTAACTTTATGAATATTGGTTTAATTATTGCTCTAGTTGCCGTTTTATTAGTGCTGGTCATCGGCTACAACGTTATGCTCCAATATCGCATGAAAACCGAGTCCGCCAAACGTCAAGAGGCTGGTCGATACGTCGCCGTGATCGACGCAACCGAAGACCTGATCGGGAATGCACACCACCTTCCATACAGTAAAGACCTTTTAGTGTGCCTCAATACCCGTATTCTTGATGCTCTTGAAGCCATGGCGGAACTTGATCCAAAGAACAAGCAGCTTAAATCTCGCATCGCCAATATGAATGCTCAGATCGAGCAGCTAAAAGAAAACTTCAAAGACGAAACAGCCAACTTCCGCAACCCAAGCAGTGACAAGCAAGCGATTGTAATGCTGAAACTGGTTAAGCGTCTGCGCGAAACTATTCGAAGTGAGCACAACAAGGGTCGATTTGATACTCAAGCTTACGTGGCAGAAAACGCTCGTCTTGAACAAATTCAGATCCGTATCAACATTGAAAATGTTATCAAACGTGCCAATGACTCAGTAATGCGCGGACAAGCGGGGACTGCAAAGCAACTGCTTAAGAAAGGTCTAGAGGCACTAACAACCAAAAACGATGCGTATTCAACTCAAGCAAAAGAGAAACTACAGCAGATGCTGGATGAGCTTGAGCAAAAACGTATGGATAAGGATGCCGCAGCCATGCAAGAGCTTGAAGATAAAGAGCGCAGTGACGATATGGAAGCCTTGTTCGGTAATAAGAAGAAATGGTAGTTACCGCTTAATATTTGTCTTTACAAAGGTCGCCATCGGCGACCTTTTTTATTACCATGCGAGCTCAATAATCCAATAAAAAGCTCAACACCACCCATGATTTCTATCGAACCATACCAAGACCTATTAACCCCAATTCAACAGTTTCTGCAATGTGAAACCCCTGACAGCTGGGTGATAGAAGCCAAAAAGCCAGAGAACTTGAGCACAGTGCTGATTGACCACTTACTATGCGAGCTAAAGGCAGGCCAATCGGCGATGTATTTGATTCGCAAATATGCGGTGGACAACAAAAGCGCCGTTAACCTACTCGATTGGTTCAAACCTTATGAGGATTTTGCCTATCGCAACATCGGCAGCCTTGAAACGCTCAAGGGTAAGAGCAATATATCAAAATCAATTATGGCTAAGTCTGATTCGCCCTATAGCCAAGACCTGATCGACAAAATGGTACTTTTGATTAAAGAAGAGCTGCACCATTTCTATCAAGTTCTTGAAATCATGGACGCAAGGGGTATCGAATACAGTAACATTCCTGCGAGTCGATACGCCAAAGGGCTGCTTTCACAGATGCGCACTTATGAACCAGAAACCTTAATCGATAAACTGATCATTGGTGCCTACATCGAGGCCCGCTCATGTGAGCGTTTTGCTAAATTAGCCCCGCACATGCCAGAAGATATCGCCAAATTCTATATTTCACTGCTTCGCTCTGAAGCTAGGCACTACCAAGACTACTTAGATCTAGCACAGCAAATCGCTGACTATGACATCTCAGAACGAGTGTTAGCATTGGGGAAAGTAGAAGCTGAGCTCATTACTACACCAGACACTGATTTTAAGTTTCACAGCGGCTCACCTCTCCAAGTATAAAAAAAGCCCTTCGAATGTGAACTGACCCCCAATAGTTGGACACCAATTATTGGGGGTCTTTTATGTCCAAATATAGTCGTGAGTTGAAGTGCATCATTGCTAAGCAATGCTTAAGTGGTGTGCCATCTCGCCTGTTAGCTAAAGAATATTCCATTTCCTCTAGACAAATTAGGTACTGGGCGCAAGTCTTTGCTATTCATGGTACTAACTCTTTTCTTCCCACAAATCATGCTTCAACGGCTAAAACGAAGCTAGAAGCGATTAATTTAATGTGGACGAATGGCTGGTCTCTGACGCACACTAGTGCCTTCTTAAACCTCTCGACCCCTGGAACACTCTCTGTTTGGCTAAAAAGATACAGAGAACAAGGTATTAAAGGGCTCGAGCCTCAGAAAGTAGGCAGACCTCTTATGAAACAGCAACCTCAACATCCTATTACATCCGATGATGATAAGACTTTGGAGGAGCTGAAAGAGGAGTTAGCGTACTTGAGAGCGGAGAATGCTGTCCTAAAAAAGTTAGAGGAGTTAGAGCAGGAAAAGAGACGCCGTCAAATAAAGAAAAAACGGTAATTGCTCTAACTCTCAGAGAAATACACCCACTAAAACACTTGCTCCAAGCACTCGAGCTGCCAAAAAGTGTGTTCTACTATCAAGTACAAGCGAGTAAGCGCTCGGATAGCTATACGATTGAACGAGAGTTAATTAAATCAATTTATCATGAGCATAAGGGTCGGTATGGGTACCGCCGTATTCACCTTGAGTTAAAGAAGCTGGAGTTCGTAATAAACCACAAGACGGTCCAGCGACTGATGGAAGAACTAGGTCTAAAATCAACCGTTAGACCCAAGAAGTATCGCTCTTATCGAGGGGAAACAGGCAAAAGTGCGCCAAATATCTTAGAAAGAGACTTCACGGCAACTAAACCAGATGAAAAATGGGTAACCGATGTTACTGAGTTCAAAGTAAAAGGCCAAAAAGTCTATCTGTCACCAGTGGTTGACTTGTTTACTCAAGAGGTTGTCGCTTATAAAGTCGCCAAGAACGCACGATTGCCTCTTGTGACTGATATGCTAACAGAAGCGATCTCGAAGCTGGATAAGCACTCAAAACCGATCATACATAGTGATCAAGGCTGGCAATATCGACATCAGTTATATCAGAAGAAAATTACCGATAATGGGTTAACACAGAGCATGTCGAGAAAAGGGAACTGTTTAGATAATGCAGTGGCAGAGAACTTCTTCGCACTGCTTAAGACAGAGATGTACCACAATCAATCATTTAATGATGCCAACGATCTTATAGAGCAGATTGAAGAGTATATCGAGTATTACAACACCAAGCGGATTAAGGTAAAACTAAAAGGCCTGACTCCGATTGAATATCGAAATCAGGCCTTGCAAGCCGCTTAACAGAAATGTCCAACTTTATGGGGTCACTTCAATGAAGGGCTTCAATGTGCTTATTTATGTAAAATCAACTAAATAAGCGTTTTATTGATTTCCGTCAGTACTGCTGCTGGATCTGCTGCCTGAGTGATAGGGCGACCAATCACTAGGTAATCTGAACCTGCATTAATTGCTTCTACTGGAGTCATAATGCGTTTCTGGTCACCAACCGCAGCACCAGCTGGTCGAATGCCTGGGGTTACAAGCTTAAAGCTCTCGCCAAGGTCTGTTTTAAGTAAGTTCGCTTCTTGAGCAGAACAAACCACGCCATCTAGGCCCGAGTTTTTAGTCAGAGTCGCCAAACGCAACACTTGCTTTTGAGGCTCTAGATCCAGACCGATACCTGCAAGATCTTGCTGCTCCATGCTAGTGAGCACGGTTACACCAATCAGCAGAGGACGATCTTTACCATATGGTTCAAGGATCTCGCGAGAGGCTGTCATCATACGTTCACCGCCACTGGCATGAACGTTAACCATCCATACACCCATTTCTGCAGCTGCGCGAACGGCTTTGGAACAAGTGTTTGGAATGTCATGGAATTTTAGGTCTAAGAAAACACTAAAGCCACGTTTGTGCAATTCACGAACGAACTCTGGACCAAATAAAGTGAACATCTCTTTACCAACTTTTAGTCGGCAGCTTGCAGGGTCAATGCGGTCAACAAAAGCAAGGGCATCTGCTTGATTGTCATAATCCAGCGCTACGATGACTTTTTGGTCAATCATTTTCTCTCCTAACGTGTCAGTTTTTATTCCCCATCCAAACCGCGGATAGGTTTAATAGTGCCCCACCCTTTACAAGAAGGGCAGTGCCAATACAAAGAATGTGTTGAGAAGCCGCACTTTCTACAACGATGGTGTGGCTTAACTTTTAGTTGTTCGCCAACCATGGCTTGTAAGGTCGTTAGACTGTCCTTCGCTCGTCCTTCTTCAGCTTCCGCTAAATGATAATCCATCAAACGGTGGAACCCTTTCATGGTCGGGTTCTTAACCAACTGTCTTGTCAACAAGGTTTGAGCGGCAGGCACACCTTCGTGTTGCGCCACCAGTTGTGCCAGCATGAGCTCCGCTGACACGCCTGCTTTCTTTTTAATGCACTTCTGCAAAAACTCAAGCAGTTCGTCTTCTCTGCCTAAGTGGTAATAACACTCAGCCAACGTTGGTAAGATTTCTCCAATGAAATCGATATCTTGCTCTAACACCTGCTCTAGGTATTTGGCTGTCGTGGTGTAATCTTCATTGGCCAGATAAATCTTGCCCAATGTGATGGTTGCACGTACACACTTAGCATCCTCGCTCAGCGCTTTGTTAAGTAGCTGAATGGCTTTTTTGGTATTGGATTCCGCCTGCTCCAGCACAGCCAGTTCGCAGTAGTAATGGGCGATATCTCGGCGAATACGCTTCTTACCCATTTTCGCTAACTGTACTGCGTGCTCAATCGCTTTTGGCCACTCACGAGTCTGTTGATAGATAATCACTAACTGAGTAAGCGCCGCTTCTCGATGGTCTGGCTCTTCCAATAACTGCTCAAAGATGCGCTCAGCTCGGTCTAATAGACCGGAAACCATAAAGTCTTTTGCTAGTTGCTGCAGAGCAATATTTTTTTGCTCTATGGTGAGCCCCGAGCGTGATATCAAGTTCTGGTGAATACGAATGGCACGATCGACTTCGCCTCGAGAACGAAATAGGTTCCCAAGTGCGAGATGTGTGTCAATAGTGTCGTTATCTACCTGCAGAAGCTCGATAAAGTGATCAACTGCTTTATCTGACTGATCAGACAATAAGAGGTTTAAGCCCGTAACATACTGACGAGAGATTTGGTTGGATTGTACCTGCTTGTCGATACTTGCGCTGCGATGGCCCATGTACCAACCATAGGCCGCTGCGACAGGTAACAGCAGGAAAAGCAGTTCCAGCATTCGCTATCTTTGAGTTAGCTCTTATCTTTGGCGATGGCCAATTCTTGTTTCTTCACCTGTTTGTTCAAGCGACGAATCGTCATTTTGTATTTTAGGTGGACACTACCAAATACAATGGCAGAGATGGCAACACCTGTTGCAAAGACGATACCGAGCAAAATAGACAAGTGAAAGTCCCCTTTCGCCAACAAGTAGTTAAACGTCACAACTTGTTGATTCTGGGCTCCTAGTGCGAGCGCAATTAGTACCAGCGCAACCACGATGATTATTTTTATAATTTTCATAGCTCACAACTCCCTGGATGAGTTCTTGTACAAGTTTCACGAGACCTGATTATGCAGGAATTCGCTTGTGCAAACCATGCCAATCGCGAAATTTTGCTCATAAAAAAGCGGCATAGCCGTAGCATGCCGCTTTTTCATAAACCGTTGTTAGATCTTTAGCTGTAAATATTGACGCGCTCGCGCAACTCTTTACCTGGTTTAAAGTGAGGAACGTATTTACCCTCAAGTTCTACCTTTTCACCCGTTTTAGGGTTACGACCCATTCTTGGCTCGCGGAAATGTAGTGAGAAACTGCCGAAACCACGGATCTCAATACGGTCACCACTTTCAAGCGTAGTTGCCATATGCTCTAGGATATCTTTTACCGCATCTTCTACTTCTTTAGCAGATAGATGAGTCTGTTGAGCACAGAGTCTTTCAATTAGTTCTGACTTAGTCATAGTTCCTCTCTTTACCTAGATTACAAGCCAATTATAGACAGGAATATCAATTCCAACAAACACTTGCTAAGAATTATAGAACATAATTGCTGAGTGTTATCACTCTAAATGACAAGTTTTTTTCAAACACTTACGTTTAGGCATAAAAAAAGGAGCCCTAAGGCTCCTTTTTTAGATAAAGACGGGAGAATTACTCGCCTTTAGCTGCTTTGAAAGCGTCAGCCATAGCGTTACCGAATGAAGCATCGTCTGCTTTGTTCAGTGTAGCCATTGCTTCTTGCTCTTCAGCTTCATCTTTAGCTTTGATAGATAGGTTGATTACGCGGTTCTTACGGTCAACGCCAGTGAACTTCGCTTCAACGCTATCGCCAGCGCTTAGGATTAGAGATGCATCTTCAACGCGGTCACGTGATACTTCAGAAGCACGGATGTAACCTTCAACACCGTCGATTAGCTCAACAGTTGCGCCTTTAGCGTCAACAGCAACAACAGTACCGTTTACTAGAGTACCTTTCTTGTTGTCAGCAACGTATGCGTTGAACGGGTCGTTTTCCATTTGCTTAACGCCAAGAGAAATACGCTCACGCTCAGCGTCAACTGCAAGTACAACAGCAGAGATTTCGTCGCCTTTCTTGTACTCACGTACCGCTTCTTCACCAGCAACATTCCAAGAAATGTCAGATAGGTGAACTAGACCGTCGATGCCGCCGTCAAGACCGATGAAGATACCGAAGTCAGTGATAGACTTGATCTTACCAGTAACTTTGTCGCCTTTAGCTTGTGCTTCAGCGAATGACTGCCATGGGTTAGCTTTACATTGCTTAAGACCAAGAGAAATACGACGACGCTCTTCGTCGATTTCAAGAACCATAACCTCAACTTCGTCGCCAACATTAACAACTTTAGATGGGTGGATGTTCTTGTTAGTCCAATCCATTTCAGAAACGTGTACTAGACCTTCAACGCCTTCTTCGATTTCAACGAAGCAGCCGTAATCAGTTAGGTTAGTAACGCGACCAGTTAGCTTGTGACCTTCTGGGTAACGCTTAGCGATTGCTACCCATGGATCTTCACCTAGTTGCTTAAGACCTAGTGATACGCGAGTACGCTCACGGTCGAACTTAAGAACTTTAACTTGGATCTCGTCACCAACGTTAACGATCTCAGAAGGGTGCTTAACGCGCTTCCAAGCCATGTCAGTGATGTGTAGAAGACCATCAACACCGCCAAGGTCAACGAATGCACCGTAGTCAGTAAGGTTCTTAACGATACCTTTAACTTCAGTACCTTCTTGTAGAGTTTCAAGAAGCTCATCACGCTCAACACTGTTTTCAGATTCGATAACAGCACGACGAGAAACAACAACGTTGTTGCGCTTCTGGTCTAGCTTGATTACTTTGAACTCTAGCTCTTTGTTTTCTAGGTGAGCAGTGTCACGGATAGGACGTACGTCTACTAGTGAACCAGGTAGGAAAGCACGGATACCGTTTAGTTCAACAGTGAAACCGCCTTTAACTTTACCGTTGATAACACCAACAACAGTCTCAGCTTCTTCGTAAGCTTTCTCAAGTACGATCCAAGCTTCGTGACGCTTCGCTTTCTCACGAGAAAGTTGAGTTTCACCGAAACCGTCTTCAACAGCGTCAAGTGCAACGTCTACTTCAGAACCAACTTCAACTTCAAGCTCGCCAGCAGCGTTCTTGAATTGTTCTGCTGGGATAGCAGACTCAGACTTAAGACCAGCGTCAACAAGAACGAAACCGTTCTCGATAGCTACTACAGTACCCTTAACGATAGTACCTTGTTGGAATTCAGTCTCGTTTAGAAACTCTTCAAAGAGTTGAGCAAAAGATTCAGTCATTTTTAATCTTCAATAAATTAAACGTCCACGGGCATCCTACCGCGTGGGGTTGATAAATTCGCCAGTCATCATCCTTGCGACCAACGCTCCGACTAACGTAAATTACGCTAGTTTAGATTCGATATATTTGAGTGCTTTTTCAACCACTTCTTCAATAGAAAGTTCTGTTGAATCAAGCACTAGCGCATCATCTGCAGGACGCAAAGGAGCCACCGGTCGGTTACGATCTCGGTAGTCACGGTCCTGTATCTCGCGCAAAAGGTCATCAAATTTAACATCATGACCCTTTTGTTGCAACTGATTATAGCGTCGGTTAGCTCTTTCTTCCGCACTCGCATCGAGGAAGATTTTCGCCTCGGCAGTTGGGAATACAACCGTACCTAAATCGCGGCCGTCAGCAACCAAACCAGGTGCTGCTGAAAACGAACGTTGACGACGCAGCAGCGCTTCGCGAACTCGTGGCAATGCAGCAATTTTAGAAGCAGCCTCGCCTGTGGTTTCTTTACGAAGCTCTTTAGAAACGTCTTCACCTTCGAGAATAACTTTTACTAACTCACCCTCAGCAATAAACTGCACATCAAGGTGAGTTGCGATTGGAACTAATGCCTCTTCTGATTCAGTATCAATTCCATGATGAATCGCAGCCAACGCTAGCACACGGTATATTGCGCCCGAGTCTAGCAAATGAAAGCCTAATTTTTCCGCCAGCAACATACAAAGGGTGCCTTTGCCTGCACCGCTAGGTCCATCAACAGTAACTACTGGTGTACTTGAGGACATGTCTTACTCCACGTTGATTTTCGCAGTTAACATCTGCGTTGTTCTTAATTTTACGGCGCAGGATTATATACCCATTACCCTAAAGATGCCATTGATTTAGCAAGGATCAGACTGAACATCATACGCTTATCAATTGTAAGACAAGTCACATTTTTGCCAACAACTATCATCGAGACCAATACCTAATTCTAGTAGCACAACGTCGGTCACAATTTAGTAATACAATAGTATTGTAGCATTAGATGAAACTAACCCTACCCTCTGAGGCAATAACAAATGAATAAGTTTCATCTCACTCTACTTGCAACAAGTGTTATCGCAGGCTCTGCTGTTGCAGCAACGCCAGAAGCCATGTCTGCCAAATTTCAGCTAGACCCAACCAAAGCACCAGCGCAAAACTTTGATATGTCTAACTGGAAAATCAACCTGCCGGTACTGACTACAGAAGGTCCGCGCAAAGGCAAGACTTTAGAGATCGCTAAAGAGGAGCTGAGTAATACTGAAACGCCTTATGTTCATCCTGAGTGGTTCTATACCGATAAAGAGACAGGCGCAGTCGTGTTCGTTGCACCAAACGACGCACCAACCACACCGAATAGTAAGAATACCCGCAGTGAATTGCGTGCGATGCTTGCAACTGACTATGGTGAACCTGCAAACAACTTCGTGATTGCATCACACCCTGACGCATCTCAATACGGTGCTATTGGTGGCGAACTAAAAGCAACGCTATCGGTTGATCAAGTCAGTGTTAGCGGCAACTACAAGAAAAATGGGGCATTTGGTGTTGTGATCGGCCAGATCCACGGTGCGAAGAACGAACCACTAAAAGTCGTTTACCGTAAACTGCCAGAGCATGAGTATGGTTCACTGGCATGGAACTACGAACTAAACCCACCACGTGACCTACAAAATGCTAAAGACGAAAATGGGAAAAAACTAAGACAAGATATCCGTCATGATGTATTTGGTCAGCATAACCTTCGCCAGGGGTCAGAAGACCCACAAGACGGCATCAAACTAGGTGAAATCTTCTCTTATAGCGTGAACGTCAAAGGCGACATCATGCACCTAACCTTTACCAAAAACCCAGGTGAAGCGAACGAGGTCGTCAAGACTTACGACATTGACCTGAAAAAAGGCAAATACCAAGGCCACGATGTTGACCAAGGTTACGGAAACACTTGGATGTACTTTAAAGCCGGTGCTTACAACCAGTGTAACACCAAGAAGAGCAGCTCGGGCTGTGAATGGCGTGGCATGGAAGCAGGTGACTACGTGAAAGCAAGCTTCTACCAGCTAGAACTGAACCAATAATTGGTTAGCTTGAAAGCGTAAAAATAGCCCTGCGATTGCAGGGCTATTTTGTTAGCAAGTATTATGATCTATTGACCCAGTCGGACTTAGACAAGTGGACGCTGGCCACGATTGATTAGTTTCATCAACACATTTTCCGCAGCATCACCCGCAACACCAGATAACTTGTCTGACAGTTTCTTCTTCTTGACAAAATGAATCGCGAGCACGGTCTTTTCTTTGCAAGCTGCTAGAACCAAGTCGTCAGAGGTCGAGATCTCATCCACTAAGCCAAGCGCTTTCGCTTGAGTACCAAACCAATGTTCTCCCGTTGCCACTTTTTCCAGTTCCAACTCAGGACGACGCTCAGCGATGAAGTCTTTAAACAGGCCATGGGTCTCTTCGAGTTCTTCTTTGAATTTATCACGAGCTTTATCCGTGTTCTCACCAAACATAGTCAAGGTGCGTTTGTACTCTCCAGCAGTGAGCTGTTCAAACTCGATGTCATTCTTTTTAAGTATCTTATTAAAGTTAGGGATTTGAGCAATCACGCCAATAGAGCCAACGATAGAAAATGGCGCTGCAACGATCTTATCAGCAACACATGCCATCATGTAGCCACCACTCGCGGCTACTTTGTCTACCGCAATTGTCAACTTCAAGTTGGCCGCTTTGATGCGATCAAGCTGAGACGATGCTAAACCATAACCGTGAACCATACCGCCACCAGACTCTAAGCGCAGTAATACTTCATCGCCTTCTTGCGCTACGGATAAAATCGCACTGATTTCTTCACGTAATGAGGTCACTTCTCTGGCGTCAATGCTGCCATTAAAATCAAGCACAAACAGATGAGGCTGACGAGTCGGCTCTAGCTTGCCTTCTTTCTCGGCCTTCTTTGCCTGCTTTTCTTCATCTTTATGTTTGGCTTTGTTCTCTTTCTTTTCCGCTTTATGGCGAAGTTTTAAGTAAGCTTCATCAAACAAATGCGTCTCTAGCGCTTCAACTTGCTCTTGATGCTTTTCAGTCAGGTTTACTACTTCAAGTTCACCTTTGGTTGCCGAGGCTTTAGATTCTTTGACGACGACAATCAGTACAGCAATTGCTGCCAAGACTGTGACGATCTTAGCTAAAAACAGTCCGTATTCTAATAAAAATTCCAATGGTTTATCCCCTAAAAGACGAATTGGTGTATTGTAACCATCTTGCAATAACAAATGCCACACTGTTGTCGGTAGATTCTACCCGAGCCACCAATGAACACTGCGATATTTCAATCAAATCCGTTCATTGCAGGGCAAGGGTATCAAGTAACAAAAGGAAAGGTAGACGTGGAGTATTCATTTGCGCCAAACGGTTTAAAAGATAAAGTCATTCTTGTCACAGGCGCTGGAGACGGCATAGGTAAACAAGCAGCATTGAGCTACGCCGAGCAAGGAGCAACTGTTATCTTGCTTGGGAAAACCGTCGCTAAACTTGAAAAAACCTATGACAAAATTGAAGCGCTAGGCGCTCCTCAACCTGCAATCATCCCGCTCGATCTAAAAGGGGCAACCAAACAGAACTACATCGACATGGCAGAAACCATTGAAGGCCAATTTGGTCGCCTAGATGGTGTATTGCACAATGCAGGGCTGCTTGGCGTTATTAGTCCGTTTGAGCAAATCGATGAAGAGAGCTTCGATGATGTAATGCAAGTTAACGTTAAATCCCAGATGCTACTTACCCAAGCGGTACTACCATTGCTAAAAGCCTCTGAAGACGCACGTTTAATATTCACTACATCAACGGTAGGTCATATCGGACGAGCCTTTTGGGGCAGCTATGCTATTTCCAAGTTTGCGACCGAAGGAATGATGCAAGTGCTTGCTGATGAGCTGGAAGACTCCAGTGTTCGAGTCAATGCGATTAACCCAGGTGGCACTCGCACTAAGATGCGTGCCCAAGCCTTCCCTGCTGAAGATGCTGGTCAGCTAAAGACGCCTCTCGATATCATCCCGCTCTACGTGTACCTCATGTCCCCGGAAGGGAAATCCGTTCACGGCCAGTGTATCGATGCTCAGCCAAAACGCTAACATTAAAAGAGGAGCTTTACGCTCCTTTTTATTGCCTACTTTCCGTTCGACTTAACTCAGAATTTCTCTTAGACGTTCTTGTGTCGTTTTTACCAGCAAATCCGGCTGGAATTTGGAAATAAAACGATCACAGCCTACTTTCTTCACCATCGCTTCGTTGAAGCTTCCACTTAACGAAGTATTTAAGGTAACGAAAAGGTCTTTCATGCGAGGATCGCTACGCACTTCGTGGGTTAGCTTATAACCGTCCATTTCTGGCATTTCCGCATCAGTGATCATCATCAGCAATTCTCTTGCTACGTCTCTACCTTCGTCACACCATGTCTTTAACAATTTTAGCGCTTCAAGCCCATCGTTACACTCTACAAACTCAATGCCCAATTGACCTAGAGTACCAATAATCTGGTTTCTTGCGGTTGATGAGTCATCGACAACCAAAATTTTGCGTCCAACCATTTCACCGACAAGATCATCATCCAATACACCTTCAGAAATCGAGGTATCGTAATCAACGATTTCCGCCAACACCTTCTCTACGTCAATGATTTCAACAATACGGTTCATATCATTTTCGGTAATTTGGGTTATAGCGGTTAAGTAGTTTGCTCGTCCAGCTGTCTTTGGTGGTGGCTGGATTTCTGTCCAAGCAGTATTAACGATATGTTTTACTTGCCCAACTAAAAAGCCCTGAGTGGTGCGGTTATATTCTGTAATGATCAAGTTAGCTTCTTCGCCGTCTGTCATCGAGCGAAAACCAATAGCGGCGCGAAGGTCAATGATAGGGACAGGTTCACCACGCAGCGTCGCAACACCCGTGATATTGTGATGAGCTCCAGGGAGCTTAGTGAGAGGCGGTACTTTGAGCACTTCTTTCACTTTAAACACGTTTACCGCAAAAATCTGACTACTATTGAGCTGAAACAACAAAAGCTCTAGGCGGTTTTCACCGACTAGGTTAGTTCTTTGGTCAACAGTACTTAAAACTCCGGACATATTGCTTCTCACCGATTAGATCTATACATACAGCGTACAGCATTCACTCAAATTGCGCTATCTGAGATACAAAGCAATTGATTAAAGATAGATATGTACACTCGCTTTGAGCTGGACAATGGAAGGCCAAATTAACCTTCGATCACCTTCATCAAAAGCTCACCGTCATACATTGCTTGTTTGATTAACGCTGCGCCAGGCATTGTCGCTTGATTATAGAATCGACTTTCAACTAATTGAAGATCTCGGTGATATACAGGCAAGGTTTGGCTCTCAATGCACGCTTTTATGGCAGGAAATAGGATTGACTTGGCCTCATTGATCACACCACCAATTAACACTTTCTTCGGGTTAAATAGGTTTACAACGATCGAGATAGCAGTACCCAGGTGATTAGCTAGGCGTTCAATTTCTTCAACCGCCAAAGCATCCCCTTGATTTGCCGCTTCACAGATGGCCTCAATGGTAACGTTATTGACAGGGATCGAGGTTTTATCCCCCGCTTCGATTCGCTTAGTTACAATCTCTCGCAGCGCATGAGAACTTGCGACAGTTTCCAAGCAGCCTCGATTACCGCAATGACAAAGAGAGCCATTAGGATCAACTTGAATATGCCCTAATTCACCAATGTTACCGTGACGCCCTTGCAACACATGCCCGTCTAATACAATACCCGCACCTAAGCCGTGGTGAATCGAAATCAGAACAGAGTTATCGGTATCTTGCGAGTTACCAAACAGTTTCTCAGCCAATGCCCAAGCTCGAGTATCGTTGGCGATAAACACAGGTAGACCCGTCGCCTTGTATATCTCAGGGCCCAACGCAAGGTTATCGACGTTGTAGTGCGGCATTTGCAACACCACCCCTTTTTGTGAATCGACTAACCCAGGCAGTGTCAGGGCGATACTGGTCACCCTGTCTAGAATATTGCTGTAGGATTGAAAGAACTCTTCGATTTCATGCAACAAACGAGTAAGTACATCGTCTTGCTCTATTTCTTCAATATCAATTTTAGTTTCGACCAGTACAGAGCCCCCGTGCTCATGCAGTGCAATGGTGAGATAACCACGCCCTAGTCGCATTGATAGAAACTGCCAACCTTCATTATCGGTTTGCAAACCGACTGCCGGACGACCACGACTGGTGGCTTCTTGCACCGTCGTTTCGTGAATAAGGTGGGCATCGATCAATTCACGAGTAATCTTGGTAATACTCGCAGGTGCCAGCTCACTGGTCTTAGACAAATCAATTCGTGATATAGGCCCAAGGGTATCAATAAGCTTATATACACGACCGGCATTGACTTGCTTAATGTGATCGATATGGCCAGGTTGAGCCATGTACATAAATAACTCCGACAAAAATAGGTGCTCACCTTTGTAATAAATTGGAATAGAAAATTGGTGAGCTGTTGGTAGAGTTAATTTTTTTACTTTGCGAAGTAATTGTGAAGTGCCAAGGCTAAACGTCGTGACCAGTATCACGCATAAAACTCAAATGAGCGGATCTTCACAAGAATTCTGGCATTTTATAATTAAGTAGCACTTAGATTTCGCGCTTATTTCACATAGAAAAATATCAAATTCAAACTACACTGCTAATAACCGTATCTTGCAAACTTTTGTCTATCACACCCAATACTTTGCTGATTGTGTATTTCAACGGAGAGAAAGATGTCCAAACGCCTCAGAAGAACCAAAATAGTTGCAACCCTAGGCCCTGCCACCGATGACGGTGACGTTTTAGAACAGATCATCAGTGCGGGCATTAACGTTGTACGCATGAACTTTTCCCACGGAGAACCTCAAGATCACGTACAACGAGCTAATCGTGTAAGAAATATTGCGGCAAAACATGGCATCCATGTCGCTATCCTTGGCGATTTGCAAGGACCGAAAATTCGCGTCTCGACTTTCAAAGATGGCAAAGTAATGCTTAACCATGGTGACAAGTTTACGCTCGACGCCGACTTAGCCAAGGGCGAAGGCACTCAAACTTCCGTCGGCCTTGACTACCCTGAATTGTGTAAAGATGTCTCAAAGAACGATATTTTGCTCCTAGATGATGGCCGAATTCAACTTGAAGTTACTCAGGTCGATGGGCCACGAGTCCACACTAAAGTCACAGTGGGTGGATTTCTTTCCAATAACAAAGGCATCAATAAAAAAGGTGGAGGGCTATCTGCCGCAGCCCTAACGGAGAAAGATAAACAAGACATATTGACCGCCGCTGAAATAAAAGTCGATTATCTGGCCGTATCTTTCCCTAGAAACGGTGAAGACATGCGGTATGCAAGACGTCTAGCCGTTGATGCAGGCCTTAATACTCAACTTGTCGCCAAAGTAGAACGTGCTGAGACCGTTGCTACTGAAGAAAATATGGATGACATCATCGAGGCGTCAGATGCGGTTATGGTTGCAAGGGGCGATCTTGGGGTAGAGATTGGTGACCCTGAGCTCATCGGTGTGCAAAAACAGCTAATTAGCCGCGCACGCAGCTTAAATAAAACAGTCATCACTGCCACTCAAATGATGGAGTCAATGATCGTCAACCCCCTACCAACGCGCGCCGAGGTGATGGACGTTGCCAATGCGGTTCTCGATGGAACAGATGCGGTAATGCTATCAGGTGAAACCGCCGTAGGTGCCCACCCTGTCGCCACCGTCAAGTCGATGGCAAGTGTATGTATGGGCGCTGAGAAGATGCCAGAGCTCAATGTCTCCTCTTACCGACTAAAGCGTACCTTTAGCACTGCAGAAGAAGCCATTGCCATGGCGACCATCTATTCCGCCAACCACCTAGAAGGGGTGCAAGGAATGATTGCGCTGACTGAATCAGGCAGAACAGCCTTGATGATGTCTAGATTGAGTTCAGGATTGCCAGTATTTGCCCTCTCACGCAACGATGCGACGCTTAACCGCTGCGCCCTATACCGTGGGGTAACTCCCGTTTATTTCAATCGAGAAGCCGATTCAGGCCTGCCTACGGCACTTGAAGCCATTTCAACTCTGAAGGAAGCAGGACTACTCGATGTGGGTGACAAGGTCATTATCACTCAAGGGGATGTGATGGACGTAGTGGGGTCGACGAACTGTTTGAGGATCCTTGAAGTGCAATAAGCGCTAACTGGCGCTCTTTTGCCTCTGTTCAAGTGGTGATTGAAACGCTTTGACAAATTGATTACCAGCTTCGAACCCAAGCTGGTAATCATGCAAAAGTGCCTCAGGCTCACTGAGCAGCGGTGTAGACTGAAGTGGTGTTTTCGGGCAGATTTGAACCACAAAGCAGTCATCAGGCGGATTATTTAAGAACTGCTGAGTCAAAGCATAAGTTTGGTAGTGCACCATCAACATATCGGCCAACCCAGAGTCAAAATGCTCGCCAAGCAGGTGACTCAGACGGTAAACATCGCCAGAACCAAACAGCCAACGTCCCCCATCCAACGACAAAGATTTTGCGAGCTTTTGCTTCGGAAGTGACTTTTCAAACTGCCCTTTTAAAAAACCTGTCCACTCTTGCTTCCAACGTTCGACTTGCAGATCCCATTTCTCTTGAATCGTGGACACGGGCTCTCTTAGCCAAACGGGTAATGTCGGGGTTTGCTCACTGGGTGCCACATCCTGAGGCAAATTTTCACCAATGGATTCTGTTCTAATGACTACGATTAAGCGTGCTTCCTGACGCCAAGCTTGTTGTGCAGGCACTGATGCCGATATGCCACCATCGTAATACTCGATTCCATCTATTGACACAGGCTTATCATAGAGCCGAGGGATCGCACAGGTCGCAGTCAACACCTCTTTCCAATGCGGTGTAAAGATGGGTAGATATTGGTCTCTGAGGTGCACTACATCGGTGACAGAAGCGTATGCTTCTCTATCCCCCAATACCCGTTGCCCCATGTCTAAATCGAGTTTATAAGGGTAATGGCACACTTTCTCTAGTGCCCAATCAAGCCCCATCGGTTGCTTACGACGGATATAACTTAAGGTATGAAAGAACTCCTTTTGCGTCGTGAGGTCGAGAAGAAATGCTTTGCCAAGTTCTGCTTGACGGCAAAGGTAAGCGGTAAGGTTCAGTGCACCAGCAGAAGTGCCATAAAAGGAATGGAAAGGGTCAAAGTTAGCGTAGAGAAACGCATCTAAAACACCAGCCGTAAAAATGCTACGTTGGCCGCCGCCTTGGGCGACCAAGCTGGTTTTTCCGCTCAAATAATGGCGAAAGCGAGTATCATCAAGTTGAGCGGATTGTTCGGTTACGAGCCCGTTATTGACCACGAAGTCAGTCGCTTAACCTGCCCAGATCGCAATCAGACCATAGGCGACTAACACGGTAAAGATCGCTCCAACAATACCCAGAGCCATTTTCAAATCAGATTCCATACAACACCTCCTGTTACTTAACAAATTAATAACAGTAAAGTTTTCATTCATCAAGTTCACCGTCGATGTGATTAACCATATTGCCTATAAGGTCACAAACTAAATTAGGTGAGCAAAAACTCACCTAATTTCAATACACTAGTTAAAAACTAAAACGGACACCAAGCCCTGCACCCACACCCAGTTTTTTGTCTCCTAAGATATTCCAGCCTGGAGTCAATTGAGCGTAGCCATCCCAACCTTGAGCAAATTTCCAATTAACGCCAATCGGTGTGCGAACACCACCATCCTCTCGCCAGCCAATCCAGCCACCAGCACCAATGTACCAAGAAAGGTCCGTCTGCTGATCGATCATCTCATTGTGAAACAGGTAATCTACTGCAACACCATTATTGCCAATCGCAAAGTTGTATTTGTTGTCGTATTGGCCCAGAAAACTAAAGCCTTGGTCATAGCCAAAACCCAGTTTCAAATCTGGCTTTGAAGTGTCGTTGGCAAATGCGGGAGTCGCAGCCAAAGCCGCCACCAAAAGTGAAGTAGAGATACGCATGAACTTATCCTGTGCTCAAAGAAAAGCGTGTTTTCGCAAAATCGTCGAGTTGAGTAAAGAGCCCCTGCGTCAGTTGTTTGTCAATTCCATAAAAAAAGAAGGCCGAAGCCTTCTTTTTCACTATAGGGGAATTAATGAGTTTAGTAGGGATTAACCGTTGTTACGGATCCACTCATCCATGTCTGTTTTAAGGTTGTCAGACTTAGTACCGAAGATAGCTTGAACGCCACCAGATACTACAACCACGCCTGCCGCACCAAGTTGCTTAAGCTTGTCTTGGTTAACTGCTTCAGTTTCAGCAACAGATACACGTAGACGAGTGATACAAGCGTCTAGACCTGTGATGTTTTGCTTACCACCGAATGCTGCAACAAGCTCGCCCGCTAGCTCAGAGCCAGAAGCTACAGAAGCAGATTCTTCAGTTTCGTCTTCACGACCTGGAGTCTTAAGGTCCATTGCTGTGATTACTGCACGGAACACGAAGTAGTAAATCGCTGCGTAAACAAGACCACAACCAACCATCAGCATGATGTTCTGAGAGTTACCAGACAGAACAGTGAAGTCGATTAGACCGTGTGAGAACGATGTACCGTGTACGATACCGAACATGTTAGTCACAACGAATGCAGAACCCGCTAGTAGTGCGTGGATTGCGTACAGTACAGGAGCAACGAATAGGAATGAGAATTCGATTGGCTCAGTGATACCAGTTAGGAACGAAGTTAATGCAGCAGATGCCATGATACCCATAACTTTCGCACGGTTTTCTGGCTTAGCACAGTGAGCGATAGCGATAGCAGCGGCAGGTAGACCGAACATCTTGAACATGTAACCACCCGCTAGTTGACCGAAGCCATTACCAGCAGCACGAGATGCTTCATCAGCAACTAGGTAACAAGTTAGAACACCAGTCTGAGCATCACCAGCAGCGTTCACACAAGAACCTGCTTCGAAGAAGAATGGTACGTTCCAAACGTGGTGTAGGCCGAATGGGATTAGAGAACGTTCAACAATACCGTAGATACCGAACGCTAGCTCTGGGTTTTGGTTTGCAGCCCAGTGAGAGAACGAAGCGATAGCGCCACCGATTGGAGGCCATACGATAGAAAGTACAAGACCAAGACCGATCGCAGCAAAGCCTGTGATGATTGGCACAGCACGCTTACCAGCGAAGAAGCCCAGGTACTCTGGAAGTTGGATTTTGAAGAAACGGTTGAATGCCCAAGCAGCAACACCACCGACAAGGATACCACCTAGTACACCTGTATCGATTTTTTCAACGCCCATAACACCAGCCATAACACCTAGTGTTGCAGTCATGATGCCGTAACCAACGATTGCAGCAAGACCTGCTACACCGTCGTTGTTAGTGAAGCCAAGTGCTACACCAACAGCAAATAGAAGTGCCATCTGGCCAAATACAGAGCCACCAGCTTGTTCCATTAGATTAGATACGATTTCTGGGATGAAACCTAGGTCGGCAGCACCAACACCAAGTAGGATACCTGCTACTGGAAGTACTGATACTGGTAGCATCAGTGACTTACCAACTTTTTGCAGGTTAGCAAAAAGGTTCTTAAACATATTATATGCTCCTGAAAGATTATTAGTATTTCTTGCAACCTGACGGCACACCCCCGTAGCCTTGCTTACCCGCCATAGCTCGTGCAATACACGTGTATAAGCTTAGTAAACATGTCAGATTGCAAAGGAATTAATTCCTAAAAAGAATTATATTTTCCGCCTCAAAATATATCGTGATTCAACTCACCATTCCTAGCCAGTAGTGAAATTTAGTTTCAAAACAAGTTCTAGATCACAACAGCGTACAGTAGCCGATTAAGCAATTATCAGAGTAAGATATTGATAATTAAACACATAGTGTATTTTCCGTAGAATTGCCTATGTAAATAACTAGAACTAGTTTGTTATTTTACGTAACAAAATTACATTTAGCAGAAATTGCGCCTAATTTGGCCAACATAATTAGTAAACATTAAAACCAAAGCTTTAAATGTAAAAAAGAGAGCCTAAGCTCTCATTTTTTATTCAGTCTCGAAGTTGATTCAATTTTTAACGCAAAAAAAGTTCATTGAAGTTCAGAGTGGTCTGTTTGGCCACTTCGCCTAACCCTACCCCCTTCAATTGGGCAATGTATTGTGCAACCTCTACCACATACGCTGGTTGATTCTCCTTACCACGATGAGGAACTGGCGCTAAATAAGGCGAATCCGTTTCAATCAGCAATCTATCTAAAGGCAGTGCAGATACCACCTCTTTTAGCTCTGTAGCGGCTCGGAAGGTCACTATGCCTGAAATCGAGATATAGAAGCCTAGATCCATTGCCGCTTTTGCAAAGTCCAGATCTTCGGTAAAACAGTGGATAACCCCACCGCATCTCTCTGCTTGCCCCTCACGTAAAATAGACAGTGTTTCCGGACGAGCATTGCGGGTATGGATTATCAGTGGTTTATCTACTTCAGTAGCAATACTAACTTGTGCTTCAAAACATTTTAGCTGTAGAGCTTTCGTCTCTGGTTTGTAATGAAAATCTAAGCCGGTTTCGCCGATAGCGACCACTTTTTGGTGCTGGGCATAGGTCCGCATACGCTCAGGGTCAAATGGGCTTTCTACATCCAATGGATGCACACCACAAGACGCAAAAACGTTATCGAAAGGAGCAATCATCTCCATCATGTTTTCGAAACTGTCTAAGGTTACACCGACAGATAAAAGTTTTTCTACGTTCGCCTGTTTGGCCTTTGCGACAACATCTTCAATCCCTTGGTGTAAGTCCTGATAATCCAACTTATCAAGGTGACAATGTGAATCAACAAACATCTTTTTTACCGTGTAATTTAAATAGCCAGTCGTGGACCAGCAGTTCTTGATTGAGCCCTGGGAACTGAGTTAACTGCGCCACTAGCTCATTGAGGCTGACCATCGCCTGATAGGCACTATTATAGCTTAGCGAGCTAGCGAGCCCTTGAAGCTCTGCGTCAACCAAACCAAAGTGGTGTTTTTGCAGTTTTAACAGCAGGTAGCTTAACCATTGCAGCTGCTCAAGTGTTGACTCCTTAAGTAACTTCCACACCGGAGCGGGGTCTGCCAATGGTGACTCTAAATAGCGCTGTATCGCTGCAATCAACTGCTGATACTGCTTGTCTTTGCCAGACTGATAGAACTCAAATACCTCAAGGGGAGCACCATGATTTAACACAATGGCGTCATCACTCACCTTATGAAGGTCTTGCGTCTTTAGCCAACTCAAACACTCTTGAGTCGATGGAACTTCTACACGCCAGCACTGACAACGACTCACAATCGTTGCTAGTAGTGCTGGTTTGTTTTGAGTCACCAACAGGAAAATACAATCTTGTGCAGGCTCTTCTAACGTCTTTAATAAAGCATTAGAAGCGGACTCATTCATCGCTTCCGCAGGAGAGATTATGATCAAACGTTTTCCCCCTAACTGGGAGGACTCCTGCGCCCAGCGATTACACTGCCGGATCTGATCAACGGTGATCGCTTTGCCTACTTTCTCTGGCTGCATCCAGTGAATATCTGGATGCACCTTGGCTTTAGCAAGTTCACAATTGTGGCAAAAGCCGCACGCTTCACCGTCACTACTGTTGCAGGCGAGCGCTTGAGTGAAATGCTCCACCAACTGCTCAACACCGAGCCCTTTGCTTGACTCAAGCAACAGCGCCCCAGTCATTCGGTTATTGCTAAGTACCTGCTTCCACGAATCTGCCAGCGGTGTAAGCCACGGATAGGTTAATGCCATATCGATTAACCTTGCAGCTCAAGCCACTGAGATAACCCAGAGCAGATATCCGCTGATACTTTATCGATCGTTTGAGAAGCGTCAATGATGATCGCATTGTCATCATTTTGTGTCAGCTCAAGGTAACGCTGGCGTGCTCGATCAAAGAAGCTGATATCCATCTGTTCGATACGGTCTAGCTCGCCACGGCCTCGCGCCCTTTCTAGGCCCAAACGTGGGTCGATATCTAAATAGATAGTCAGATCTGGGGTAAAGTCACCAAGCGCTAAGTCTTTTAACGACTGCATGGTTTGAGCCGGAATTTGTCGACCACCGCCTTGGTAGGCTTGTGATGAAAGGTCATGACGATCACCTACCACCCATTGACCTTGTGCAAGCGCTGGCTTAATCACTGTTTCTACCAACTGAACTCGAGCGGCATACATCAGCATCAGTTCAGAGATGTCTTGCAGCTCTTCACCATCGTGAGACTCTTTAACCAAAGCTCGCATTTTTTCAGCCAGTGCTGTTCCACCCGGTTCGCGAGTTTGAGTGATGGCGTCGATACCATGCTGACGTAATGTCTCCAAGATATTACTAATGGCGCTACTTTTACCTGCACCCTCAAGGCCTTCGATTACGATAAATTTGGCTTGGCTCATTTTTTACTTCTTAATACTTTTAAATAGGCTCGAACAGCGCGGTTATGCTCTGCAAGAGACTTTGAAAATACGTGACCACCGTGGCCGCTCGCAACAAAATAAAGATAGTTGCTTTTCTCAGGGTTCACCGATGCAATGATAGACGCAGGTCCTGCCATTGCAATTGGTGTCGGCGGCAGTCCTTTTATTGTATATGTGTTGTACGGCGTGGGCGTACGCAAATCTTTTTTGCGAATGTTGCCGTCATAGGCATCACCCATACCGTAAATAACGGTTGGGTCAGTCTGTAAACGCATGCCTCGATTTAAGCGATTGACGAATACCGAGGAGACTCGCTCTCGCTCTTCATCAATCGCCGTTTCTTTCTCAATAATGGAAGCCAGGATCAGTGCTTCGTAACTGTTTTTTAGCGGAAGATCTTTCTGGCGCTCATCCCAAGCATTTTCTAACGTTTGCGCAAGCTTATCGAATGCTCGCTGATAGATGTCTAAGTCGCTGGTACCAGCAGTATAGTGATAGGTCTCAGCCAGAAATAATCCTTCTAGTTTACTGTGTTTCGAACCTAGAGCTTTAGCAATCTCTTCTTCACTCATATCAGCAGTGGCATGCTCGATATGTTCCGTTTGAGCCAGTTGTTCTCGCCACTCGGAAAAACGGCTTCCCTCAACAAAGGTGATCGCAAACTGGTGCTCTTTACCTTCGGCAAGAAGATGAAGCATCTGAGCCAAAGTTTTGCCTTCTGGCATCATAAATGTGCCCGCTTTTACTTTCACCAACTCAGGGTGAAGGCGAGCCACTATACGGCGAAAATCCGTCGGTTTAATCCAGTTTTCTTGCTCAAACTGATTGAGTAAGCCGTGAAAGCTGGTACCTGACTTCACGGTGATCAGTGTCGGCTCATCAATGCTCACTGGCTGATTAACATAAACCTCAACTTGCTGCTTGGCATAGAAAACACCGCCAGCGGCGACAACAGCCATCAACACAATGGCAATAAAGAGTTTTTTTAACACGTCGAAAGTTTCTCCTGAAGTTGGCGTGTTATTGCGTCTATCGCAAAGCGATAGCCATCAATGGAAGAAATAGGAACTATCTCCATCAAGGAGTTGGTCATCCAAACCGTCTTAGCCTGCATGAGATCGCCGAGCATAAAGTGATCCACTTTCACTTCAACACCCATTTGCTTTAAAAGAGTCAGAACTTGGCGTCGCATGACCCCTGCTACTCCACAGCTACGTAAGTCAGGGGTACATACTTGACCTTGGGCATTCACCCAGAAAAGATTGGCAATACTGGTTTCGATCACTCGCTCATCGATATCGAGGACTACCGTATCGAGTTCACCTTGATCTTGCGCATCGGCTTTAATTAGCACTTGCTCAAGGCGGTTATTATGTTTGTGACCCGCCAGTATCGGTTGGTGACCCAGTTTAACACGGCTCACTCCTAGGGCGACGCCCACTTGTTGCCAGCGTTGATAGTGATTAGGGTAAGCGAAATCGTTAACCGTCACTTGAGTCTCGCCAGCGCCGTCAATTCCGTAACCGCGACTACCTGCACCACGGCAAACATGCACCTTTATCCCACCAAGTGTCATTGATTGCGCCAGTTGTTCAATCCAAGTCAATACTTGTGTCCATTCCGGCTCGTCAATTCGAAGCACTTTAAGGCATGCACTCATACGTTGACGATGAAAATCCCACAACTGGGGCTTACCTTCACGGACCAAAATGGTACTAAAACAGCCATCACCGTATTGAAAACTACGATTAGATATAGAAACGTGGTCGCTAGCCACTCCATTGACGAGAAACATAGGGCTCCAAAAAATGAAAAAGCGGCTTAATGCTATGCATTAAGCCGCTTGATGACAATACCTAAAGATTAAATCTTCTTAAATAGAAGTGAACCGTTAGTACCACCAAAACCGAAAGAGTTACAGATGGCGTATTCTATCTCAACTTCACGCATGGTGTTTGGCACAAGATCAAAATCTTCAGTGCCTTCGTCTGGATTCTCTAGGTTGATCGTTGGTGGAACTTTCTGATCAACAAGACTCATAGCAGTGATGATAGCTTCTACAGAACCCGCCGCACCTAAAAGGTGTCCAGTCATTGATTTGGTTGAAGAAACCAATGCCGTTTTGATGCCCTCTTCACCTAGTGCACGACGGATACCTTTCAGCTCCGCAATGTCACCAGCAGGTGTTGAAGTACCATGAGCGTTTACGTAACCGATTTGCTCGCCAGTCACGCCTGCATCACGCATCGCCGCTTCCATCGCCAGAGCACCACCTGAACCGTCAGTGCTTGGAGAAGTCATGTGGTACGCATCACCACTCATACCAAAGCCAACGAGCTCACAGTAGATCTTAGCGCCACGTGCTTTCGCATGTTCGTACTCTTCCAGTACCATCATGCCAGCACCGTCACCTAGAACAAAGCCATCACGGTCTTTATCCCAAGGGCGAGATGCGCCTTGTGGGTTCTCGTTGTTGGTAGACAACGCTTTCGCCGCACCAAAACCACCCATACCTAGCGGTGTAGACGCTTTCTCTGCACCACCAGCAACCATAGCTTCTGCATCACCGTATGCAATCATACGTGCTGCGTGGCCAATGTTGTGAAGACCTGTAGTACATGCTGTAGAAATAGCGATGTTTGGGCCACGTAGACCTTTCATGATCGATAGGTGACCTGCGATCATGTTTACGATGGTTGAAGGTACGAAGAAAGGACTGATTTTACGCGGACCTTTTTCGGTCAGCGCAGTATGGCCTGCTTCAATCAGACCTAAACCACCAATACCAGAACCAATCGCCACACCAACACGTGGGCCGTTTTCTTCATTGATAGTAAGACCTGAGTCGTCTAGGGCTTGAATACCCGCAGCGATACCGTACTGGATGAACAAATCCATTTTACGGGCGTCTTTTTTAGACATGTACTCTTCGCAGTTAAAGTCTTTTACTTGACCTGCGAAACGAGTCGAGAATTCTGTGGTATCAAAATGTTCGATATTCGAGATACCGCTTTGCCCTGCTAGCAGAGCGTTCCAGGATGATTCAACTGAGTTGCCTAGAGGAGACAACATCCCCATGCCGGTGACAACTACACGACGTTTGGACACGATCTTATACTCCGGGATTGTTAGACTAGAAATGATGAAAGGATGCTATAAAAAACTCAGGCGGTCTAGATGACCGCCTGGAAGTGCAAATTACTGAGCGCTGTTCACGTAGTCAATTGCAGCTTGAACTGTAGTGATCTTCTCAGCTTCTTCGTCTGGGATCTCAGTGTCGAATTCTTCTTCTAGAGCCATTACTAGTTCAACAGTGTCTAGAGAATCAGCACCTAGATCGTCAACGAAAGAAGCTTCGTTTTTAACTTCTGCTTCGTCTACACCTAGCTGTTCAACGATGATTTTTTTTACGCGTTCTTCAATGTTGCTCATTTTTTCTTTTCCTTTACAGAGTTCGCTTTATGCGATGTTTTCCGTAGTTTATTGAAACTTTCTAAAGTTGCAAGACCATGCTTGCTGGTCAAACCACAAATTCTGCGAATTTAACCGAAATTCGGTACATTTTTGACCTAAATCATGCATAAAAGGTTAATGCAGATTTTAGACCATGTACATACCACCATTCACATGAAGTGTCTCACCTGTGATGTAAGCCGCTTCTGGAGATACTAAAAATGCTACAGTTGCAGCGATTTCGCGTGGATCTCCCAAACGACCCGCTGGTACTTGTGCCAATGTTGCTGCACGTTGTTCATCATTTAGCGCTTTGGTCATATCGGTTTCGATGAAACCTGGTGCCACTGTGTTAACAGTAACGCCACGAGAAGCAACTTCGCGTGCCATAGACTTAGTAAAGCCAATCACACCCGCTTTTGCTGCTGCGTAGTTCGCTTGACCTGCATTACCCATAGTACCGACAACAGAACCTACGTTTACGATACGTCCGCAACGCTTCTTCATCATGCCACGTAGTACTGCTTTAGACAGGCGGAAGATAGACGTCAGGTTAGTATCCATGATGTCTGTCCACTCGTCTTCTTTCATTCGCATCAGAAGGTTATCGCGAGTAATGCCTGCATTATTAACCAGAATATCTAAAGCACCAAACTCATCGTTGATTGCTTTTAGAGTAGACTCAATAGATGCAGGGTCGGTCACATTTAATGCCATGCCCTTGCCGTTTTCACCAAGGTATTCGCTGATCGCTGCCGCACCATTTTCGCTGGTTGCAGTACCGATAACGGTTGCACCACGCTCAACCAAGGTTTCAGCGATTGCACGACCGATACCACGACTTGCGCCAGTAACCAGTGCAATCTTGCCTTCAAGATTCATCATTTTCGTTAATTTCCTATATTACTTAGCCGCTTCCAACGAAGCAGTATCATTAACTGCCGCTGCGCTAAGTGCTTTTACGATTCGTTTAGTTAGACCAGTCAGTACTTTACCTGGGCCAAATTCTAGTAACTTTTCGACACCCTGCTCGTGCATTTGCGTTACGCCTTCAGTCCAACGTACTGGGCTGTAAAGCTGACGAACAAGCGCATCTTTGATTTTTGCAGGATCTGTTTCAGCGATAACGTCTACGTTGTTAATCACCGGGATCTGCGGAGCATTGAACTCAATACCTTCAAGAGTTTCTGCAAGCTTATCGGCAGCTGGCTTCATCAGTGCACAGTGAGATGGCACAGAAACAGGCAAAGGTAGAGCACGCTTAGCGCCTGCTTCTTTACATAGTGCGCCAGCACGCTCAACCGCAGCTTTGTTACCAGCGATAACAACCTGACCTGGAGAGTTGTAGTTTACAGGTGAAACAACTTCGCCTTGCGCCGCTTCTTCACACGCTTTAGCAATTGCGTCATCGGCAAGACCAATGATTGCGTACATTGCACCAACACCTGCAGGAACTGCTTCTTGCATCAGCTTGCCACGCAGTTCAACTAGCTTGATAGCCTGTTTGAAATCAATCACACCAGCACATACTAGTGCTGAGTACTCGCCCAAACTATGACCTGCAACTACCTCTGGAAGTTCCTGACCAAGTTCTTGCCATACACGCCAAATAGCAACTGATGATGCTAGCAGTGCTGGCTGAGTGCGGAAGGTTTGGTTTAGGTCTTCAGCAGGACCGTCTTGAACCAGTGCCCATAGGTCGTAACCTAGTGCGTCTGATGCTTCAGCAAATGTGTTTTTAACAACGTCAAATTGCTCGCCCAGTTCAGCGAGCATACCAACAGCTTGAGAGCCTTGGCCTGGGAATACTACTGCAAACTTGCTCATCGATTTTTCCTTAAAGCAATGCGAATAAAAGATTATCGCCAAGTTATGACAACTTGACGAATAAATTAGTAAAATTTGCGATTAGAAGCGAACTAGCGCCGAACCCCAAGTGAAACCACCACCAAATGCCTCTAACAAGCACAGATGACCACGTTGGATGCGCCCGTCACGTACTGCTTCATCAAGTGCGGTCGGTACCGTTGCTGCCGACGTATTTCCGTGACGATCGAGTGTAATCACTACCTGATCGAGGGACATAGACAGTTTTTTCGCCGTGGCAGCAATAATGCGCATGTTGGCTTGGTGTGGCACCAACCAATCTAGCTCAGACTTATCCATGTTATTGGCCGCTAAAGTATCTTTCACTAAGCGAGATAGCTGAGTCACTGCGACCTTAAATACTTCATTGCCTGCCATTTGCAACCAAGTCTTCGCTTCTTCTTCAAGACGGCTTGGTACTGGAAGGTTGAGCAGGTCACCAAACTGTCCATCAGCGTGCAAGTGCGAAGAAATAATGCCCGGCTCTTCGCTTTGGCCAATCACTACTGCACCCGCAGCATCACCAAATAGAATAATGGTCGAGCGGTCTTCTGGGTCACAAGCGTGTGATAGTGCATCAGAACCGATCACCAGCACGTTTTTCGCCATACCTGTCTTGATATGCTGATCAGCAACAGAGAGTGCGTAGACAAAACCAGAACATGCCGCTGCAATATCAAATGCCGGACAACCTTTGATTTCAAGCTTGGCTTGAACCTGACACGCCGCCGATGGGAAAGTGTGCGTGTTACTTGTGGTTGCGACAATAATTAAATCAATGTCATTTTTATCAAGCTCCGCCATCTCTAGCGCTTTGATTGATGCTTGATAAGCCATTTCTGCGACTGTTTCATTCTCAGACGCAATGCGACGTTCTTTAATACCCGTACGAGTGACAATCCACTCATCCGTAGTATCTACCATTTCCTCTAGATCTGCGTTCGAACGCACTTGAGCTGGCAGGTAGCTGCCTGTTCCTAAAATTTTGCTATACATGAAGACTAATAATGCCTCTCGAGTAAAACCGCTTCTAAACGATCACTAATTCGGTCTGGGACCTGTCGTTTGACCTCGTGTACTGCTTCACCAATGGCGTTAACCACAGCAGATACGTCAGCACTTCCATGACTTTTAATGACGATGCCGCGCAATCCTAGCAAACTTGCACCGTTATACTGGTCGGGGTTCAGGGATTTTAGCTCATTAAGTAATCCCGAAAAGAGTTTTTGTGCCAACCAGGCTTTAAAACCTTGGTTCTTGAGTGATTTTTTCAACTTATCGAGGAAAAGATGCGCAACACCTTCGGTGGTTTTCAGGCAAACATTGCCGACAAAACCATCGCAAACGACGACATCTGCCGCGTCATGCAGCAATTGGTCGCCTTCTACGTAACCCACATAATTGACGGCATCTGAGCTGCTAAGTAACTCTGCGCAACGCTTAACCAGATCGTTGCCCTTGATGTCTTCTTCGCCGATATTGAGTAGTGCAACTCTTGGCGTCGCTTCAAGATGTTGCTCAGCCAGTGCGCTGCCCATCACGGCAAATTGAAACAGAGTGTCCGCATCACAAGAGACGTTAGCCCCTAGGTCTAACATCCAAGTTTTGTTACCAGACACGGTTGGAAGTGCCGACACTAACGCAGGACGTTCGATACCGGGAAGCAGTTTTAAACGAAATCGGGATAACGCCATCAGTGCTCCGGTGTTACCACCACTGACACAGGCATCGGCCAAACCATCTGCCACGCAATCCAGTGCTAAGCGCATCGAGCTACCAGAACTGTTTCTTAAGGCTGAAGAGGGTTTTTCGCTGTTAGAGATTGTCCGCTCACTGTGCTTAATGCTCAGACGAGTGTTGGGAATGTATCCTAGACGGGACAGTTGAGTTGTGATCGAATCTCGATCACCTATTAAGATCACTTTTAGCTCTGGGAAATGCGACAGTGCCTGCACGGCGGCAGGCACTGTTACGCGGGGACCGAAATCCCCGCCCATTGCATCAAGTGCAACGGTAATATTTTGCAAAGGGTCAACCTTACTTGTTGATAACCTTTTTGCCACGGTAGTAACCGTCAGCAGTCACGTTGTGACGTAGGTGAGTTTCACCTGAAGTTGCGTCTACAGATAGTGCAGCTGTAGTTAGTGCATCGTGTGAACGACGCATGCCACGCATTGAACGTGATTTCTTGCTCTTTTGTACGGCCATTGACCCTACTCCTATGTTAGATAAACCTAAAGCTTATCGCTTTAGATTCTTTAAAACGTCGAAGGGATTCGGCTTCTCTTCTTCTGGCTCAATGTCAGGAAGATCACCAAACACCATATTTCTTGAATCAACGCTACAGTCCGCTTCGTCGTGCATTGCTACTTGCGGTAAGTTTAGAATGAACTCGTCTTCAACTAACTTAATAAGGTCTAACTCACCATACTCGTTCAGATCTACCAAATCGTACTCTTCTGGTGCTTCCTCTTCGCTCTTCTCACTATAGTAAGGAGTGCAAGTGAACTCGACTTCACACAGATGTGTGAATACCTCATTACAGCGTTGACATTCCAAATCGACTTCAATGTTAGCTTTACCAGAGATAACAGTGAGTCGTTGTTCATCTAACGCAAATGACACTACAACGTCAGCGTCGCGTTTCACGCCTTCAGTCGTCTCAGCCAGGCGGTGGAATAGACTGGTTTGGATGATGCCATCGTAATCCAATCTTTTCTGTGCCGCTTTACCTGGATCAACTGTACGCGGTATTTTTACCTTTTGCATAGGGCGCGAATATTATCGATCTATGCCGCTTTAGTCAAAGCAAAATAACAAAAAACTTGGCTTTTTTTCGCCTTACCTGTCTGAAGCCACATAGTTTGGTTTATCCTAATGAAAATCCCTCAGCTATTCGAGAATTGATCATGGCTAAGCTGCCGTTGGTGTTAGCGTCTACATCCCCGTTTCGCAAACAACTTTTAGAAAAAATTGAACTTCCATTTACCACTGCATCTCCTGATTGCGATGAGACACCGCACCCTAACGAAACTGCGACTGAATTAGTATTACGACTGGCTCAAGATAAAGCTCGCTCGTGCCAGCTAGACTACCCCAGCCTTGTCATAGGCTCTGATCAAGTGTGTGTCATCGATGGTCAAATCATTGGCAAACCTCATACTGAGGACAAAGCCATAGAGCAATTAATGTCTCAAAGTGGTAAGGCAATTACCTTTTACACAGGTGTCGCACTTTATAATTCCCATACCAAGCAGTGCCACACGACGTTAGACACGTTTACAGTGCATTTTCGTCAATTGAGCGAAGAAATGGTGCGAAATTACGTGAAAAAGGAACAACCTCTTTGGTGTGCTGGCAGCTTCAAAAGCGAAGGTTTAGGCATCGCCTTGTTTGAGCGCTTAGAAGGTAAAGACCCAAATGCGTTAGTGGGGTTACCGCTGATTAGTTTGATTGATTTGTTGGCGTTGGAAGGTGTTCAACCTATATAGCGCAAATAAAATAAGAGGAAAGTTACACACACTTTCCTCTTAAGCCGTTAGCAGGGCGTCCGTTCACCCTTAGCGGAGCGTCCGCTATTTTTGTGCAGAGCGTTCAGCTTCTCTAAGGCCCTTTAACACCTTCTCAAGCCTAGCCTCCATCGGAGCAGAGATATCCATCTTCTTTTCCGTGCCTGGGTGAACAAACTTAATGTTCGCTGCATGCAGGAATAAACGGTCTAAGCCAAACTGACCACTGTAAGCATCAAAGCGACGATCACCATAACGATCATCCCAACCAATTGGGTGCCCTGTGTATTGAGTATGGACACGGATCTGGTGAGTTCGGCCAGTAATTGGACTTGCTTGAAGCAAGGTAGCTTGCTCAAACTTCTCTAAAACCTTAAAACGAGTCTCGGATGGTTTGCCTTTTGGGTTCACTCGCACAATCGAGTTCACTTCATTCTTAAGCAGTGGTGCGTTTACCACTTTACAGCTGTTCTTCCACTGCCCCATCACTAGACAGAAGTAGTACTTCTGAACGGTTTTCTCTCGGAACTGCGCTTGCAGATGGCGCAATGCAGAGCGCTTCTTAGCAACCAACAAGATGCCTGATGTGTCTCGGTCAATGCGATGCACCAGTTCTAGAAAGCGTGCATCAGGACGCAAAGCTCTTAGCGCTTCAATAGCACCAAACTTCAAACCACTGCCACCGTGTACCGCAGTACCTGATGGCTTGTTCAAGATCAGCATATGATCATCTTCGTAGATGATGGCACTTTCCAGCGCAGCGACCTTGTTTAATTTGGTACTCACTGGTGCAGGTGCTTCTTCACCACTCACTTTCACTGGTGGCACACGAACAACGTCTCCTGCTTGGAGCTTGTATTCCGCCTTAACGCGCTTTTTGTTCACACGAACCTCACCTTTACGTAAGATTCGGTAAATCATGCTTTTAGGCACTTCTTTAAGTTGATTGCGCAAGAAGTTATCAATGCGCTGGCCCGCCATATCATCATCGATATCAACGAACTTTACTTGGGTTTTGATCTCGTTCATGGGCGGCATTCTACCACCGATAGCAAATCGTCTCCAACGCCATTTATTGTTAAATTATCCTTAGAAAATCGGTGAATTTTGACCAATAAAACTGCAATAAATCCCCTCTAGAAAAAGCTGTGAATAAATAGTGGGCTATTTTTCAACCAACTTGATGGTGCAATTTGTCCAGGCTACGTTTTTACAGGCTTTGCAAGCGATAATAACTTGCGCAAACCGTGCTTTTTTCACCACAAATCGATAATGCTGATTGCCGTGTTTTCATAGCACTGCTATAGTTCACTGCTGTAATCGCTCAATTGTTTAATTTTTGTACATTAATCATTGAGTGACCAACACTAGCAATATGAGTAGAAGACTTCTCAACCTCTATGCCGCAATTGGCGTAAGACATACAGGCAGAAGTATCAAATGTCGCTCTACTCACCTTACCCAAGAAGAGTTTTACCGCTAAAAAATGCGGGTCACGTCATTAAGGTGATGTGACTACTGAGTGTCCGCGAGCATCCCTTCCAGCCGCGACGGTTGCAATTGTAAAACCATGGGATCTGACATCTGGGCAAGTTGCTAGGCGACAGTTGAAAAAGAAAATAACGATAAAGACAACGAGATTTATTCAAAATGAAAAGAATGTTAATCAACGCGACTCAAAAAGAAGAGTTGCGTGTCGCTTTGGTCGACGGCCAGCGACTTTTCGATCTAGATATCGAAAGTCCAGGCCATGAGTCGAAGAAAGCGAATATCTACAAAGGACGTATCACCCGTATCGAACCAAGCTTGGAAGCAGCTTTCGTAGATTACGGTGCAGAACGCCACGGTTTCCTGCCTCTTAAAGAAATTGCCAAAGACTACTTCCCTGAAGGTTACACCTATCAAGGCCGCCCAAGCATTAAAGAAGTGCTGAAAGAAGGCCAAGAGGTGATCATTCAGGTAGAAAAAGAAGAACGTGGCAACAAAGGTGCGGCACTGACCACCTTTATTTCTCTAGCAGGTAGCTACCTTGTTCTGATGCCTAACAATCCTCGTGCTGGTGGTATTTCTCGCCGTATCGAAGGTGATGAGCGTACTCAACTAAAAGCTGCACTTAGCACGCTTGAACTGCCACAAGGTATGGGCCTAATCGTTCGTACTGCCGGTGTTGGTAAAAGCGCTGAAGAGCTAGAGTGGGACTTGAATGTACTTCTAAACCATTGGAGTGCAATCAAAGAAGCGTCTGACTCTAATCCTGCTCCGTTCCTTATCCACCAAGAAAGTAACGTTATTGTTCGCGCAATTCGTGACTACTTGCGTCGTGATATCGGTGAAATCCTAATCGATAGCAACACCATATTTGATCGTGCTAAACAGCACATCCAATTGGTGCGTCCTGACTTCATCAACCGTGTTAAAAAATACGACGGTGAAGTGCCACTATTTAGCCACTACCAAATCGAAAGCCAGATCGAATCTGCGTTCCAGCGTGAAGTTCGCCTGCCTTCAGGTGGCTCAATTGTTATCGACCCAACAGAAGCATTGACCTCTATCGATATCAACTCTGCTCGTGCAACTAAGGGCGGTGATATTGAAGAGACAGCACTCAACACTAACCTTGAAGCGGCGGACGAAATTGCACGTCAATTGCGCCTTCGTGACCTAGGTGGTCTAGTGGTTATCGACTTCATCGATATGACGCCAGTTCGTCACCAGCGTGAAGTAGAAAACCGCCTACGCGAAGCAGTGCGTATGGACCGTGCACGTGTGCAGATCGGCCGTATCTCTCGCTTTGGTCTTCTTGAGATGTCTCGTCAGCGTTTGAGCCCTTCTCTAGCGGAAGCAAGCCACCATATCTGTCCTCGCTGTAGCGGTACAGGTGTTGTACGTGACAATGAATCTCTAGCGCTATCAGTGCTTCGTCTTATCGAAGAAGAAGCGCTAAAAGACAATACCTCGCAAGTACTTGCTGTGGTTCCTGTCTCTATCGCTTCTTACCTGCTTAACGAAAAGCGTCGCTCTATCAACCACATTGAGAAAGCTCAAGGCGTTAAGCTAACTATCGTTCCTAACTCAGACATGGAAACACCTCATTTTGAAGTGATCCGTGTTCGTGACGGTGAAGAGCAAGATCTTCTTTCATACCTACTTCCTAAGAAGCTAGACGCTATGAAAGAAGCTGAAGCGAAAGAAGTGCCAGAAACAGATATCAAACCTAAGAAACTTGAAGAGCCTGCTCTGCAAGGGTTTGCTGCACCAGCGCAGAATGCTCCAGCCCCTGCGCCAAAAGCTGCACCAGCACCAGTGAAAGAAGCGAAAGCACCTGAAGTTGCACAAGCATCTCAACCAGGCATTATTGGTCGATTCTTTAAGGCATTAGGCAGCTTCCTATTCGGTTCTGGTGAAGAAGCGAAGAAAGAAGAAGAGAAAAAAGAGCAAGAAGCGAAGCCACGCCGCAACGATCGTCAACGCCGCGACCGTAAAGATCAGCGTGACAACCGCCGCCGTTCTAACAACCGTAATAAAACTCAACGCAACGACCGTAATGATCGTCGTCGTAATGACGAACGTCGTAACGATGAGAGCCAAGTAGAGAACAAGCGTAACAAGGCAGCTGAAAGCTCACAAAACCGTAACGACAAGCGTCGTCAAAACCGTAAGTCGAAAGACCAAGCGGAGAAGCAAGACCAAACCAATTCCAAACTAATGGAAAAAGGTAAGCAACTTGCTCAAGACGCACAAACCACAGACAAGCCAGCGAAGTCTGAGAAGAAGGCTGAGCAAGTTAAAGAACGTCGTCAACGCCGTAAGCTGAACAAGCAAGTACGTGTTAAAGACCAACAAGCGAAGAAAGACGCCGAAGTTAAGCAGGAGCTAGAAACGGCTCAAGCACCGGTTGAACAAGTAGCCAAAGCAGAAGGTGAAGAACAGCAGCAACGTCGTAGTCGCCGTTCTCCACGTCACCTACGTGCGAATGGTCAACGTCGTCGCCGCGGTCGTGACCGTCGCCCTAACCCGTTCCGCCTACGTAAAGGTGGTGTTGCCTCTCCAGAGATGGCAATGGGTAAAGTAATGCCTAAGTACGACCTTCCGAAACCTAAAGCCGCTAAACCTAAGAAGCAGCATGAGGTGAAAGAAGAAGTCGCAGTAGAAGTAACACCGATTCTAAGCGGTTTTGCTTGTCCTGAAATGGCGATGGGCAAAGTGATCGTGCGTCGTGAAGAAGCGCAAGCACCAGTGGTTAACGAAACTTTCGTTGAAGCGGTTGCTGAAGCGGTTGTAGACGCCGTGGTTGAAGTGCCAGAACTTGAGCAAGCAGAATCAGTTCAAGTTGTCTCAGCGCCAGTGGAAGCAACAGAGACTGTTGAAGCTCAACCTGAACAAACGCCTACTGTTGAAGCACAGCCTGTAGCAGAAGAGCAAGCACCAGTGGCTGCTCAAGAAGCGCCGCAAGCTAAGCCTTCATACAAAGGCCACGCATCAGCAGCTATGGCTAGTGCACCTGGTACTAACCAGTTTAAAGAGATCGAAGTGATTGCAGCGCCGTTCCGTGAAGAGCGCATGCAACCAATCGGTGCTGGTAGTCAATCAGCACGCTCTCAAGCAGGTTCAGCGATGTCGAGCACACTAAGCTAAGTTATCGCTTACCCTTAAATACAAAGCCGCATCAGATGATGCGGCTTTTTTGTTGTTCACCAATAATTACCCCAAGTTTGTTGCGCAGCCCTGAAAGAAGATTGAACTTCTTCACACTTTTAGGTAGCATGCGCCAGCTTGCATCTTATTGACTGCATAACAATACTTACAAGGAATCATCTCATGAATGGATTCTATTATTCATAAATTTGAATAATAGCGAGTTTATGCTGACTCTTGTATATGAGTAACCAAGAGGTTACTTTGCCGAGCATTGCGCACTTATCTAAAACAGTTTACTCAGCCAATGCATCGATACATCCATCTATTAACTTATTGACTGAGAACAATGTTCGAATTTCCACAGTTTTCTAATCACTCAGTAAAAAATGACGTTCTGTCAGGCCTTACTGTTGCACTTGCTTTGGTGCCAGAAGCGGTCGCTTTTGCTTTCGTTGCTGGTGTAGACCCTATGGTTGGCCTATACGCAGCTTTCATTGTTGGCCTAATCACCTCAATTTTTGGTGGTCGCCCAGGCATGATTTCGGGTGCGACTGGCGCAATGGCAGTTGTCATGACAAGCCTTGTACTTAGCCACGGTATTCAATACCTGTTCGCCGCAGTTTTACTTGCAGGCCTTCTACAGATCGCCGCCGGTATCTTCAAGCTGGGTAAATTTATCCGCATGGTGCCGCACCCAGTAATGATCGGCTTTGTTAACGGCTTGGCGATTGTGATCTTCTTAGCTCAGCTCGGTCAATTTAAAGCCCCTGATCTAAGTGGTGCATTGACTTGGTTGCCGCAAGACCAAATGCTGCTCATGCTGGGCCTTGTAGCGCTGACAATGGGTATCATTCACTTCTTACCTAAGTTCACCACTGCGGTACCGTCATCACTGGTTGCTATCGTAACGGTAACCCTACTGGTTCAGGTGCTTGGTCTTGATACTCGTACCGTTGTAGACTTCCTGCGCGCCATGTCTGGTGACGAAGCTGCAACACTTGCAGGTAGCCTGCCAACCTTCTCGATTCCAAGCGTGCCAGTCACCCTAGAGACACTACAAGTTATCTTGCCTTACGCTATTATTCTTGCAGCGATTGGTTTGATTGAATCACTGCTAACTCTGACCGTTGTTGATGAAATGACGAATACCCGTGGTCAATCCAACCGCGAGTGTGTCGGCCAGGGTTTCGCCAACGTGACATGTTCAATGTTTGGTGCAATGGGTGGTTGTGCGATGATCGGTCAGTCAATGATCAACGTAAACTCAGGCGGTCGTGGTCGACTATCGGGCATCGTTGCTGCAGTAATGCTACTGGTATTTATCTTATTTGCATCAAGCCTAATCGAGATGATCCCACTGGCTGCACTGGTTGGCGTAATGTTCATGGTAGTTATCGGTACGTTTGAATGGGCAACCTTCAAACTTGCACGTCGTGTACCTAAGCAAGATTTCTTTGTTATCGTGCTGGTGACGGTAGTCACCGTATTTACGGACCTTGCGGTTGCAGTTATGGTCGGTGTTATCGCTTCTGCGCTTATGTTTGCTTGGGAACACGCCAAGCACATCTACGCAAGCAGCCACATCAACGAAGAAGGCTCAAAAGAGTACCACATCAATGGCCCAGTATTCTTCGGTTCAGCCGCTAACTTCCTAGAGCTGTTTGACGCTGCAAATGATCCGCAAGATGTGATTGTTGATTTTGCGAAATCGCGTGTGACTGACCACTCAGCAATTGAGGCGATTGAAACGCTAGCTGAGCGCTATAGTGCGGTAGGTAAAACACTTCATCTACGTCACTTGAGCCAAGACTGCCGTGCGCTACTGCACAAAGCAGGTAGCCTAGTTGAAATCAACGTAAAAGAAGATCCGAGCTACAAAGTTGCAACGGATATTCTCGCTGGCTAACTCAATGTGATTGAATAGTACTGATAAAAAACCCAAGTGTTGACGCACTTGGGTTTTATCTATTTTAGGGCTTCGATAACACCTTGGCTGGCGTCTTCAATCAGGTCTAATACCAGCTCGAACCCTTTATCACCACCATAATAAGGATCGGGAATTTCCTCCGTCACCCCTTCACCAAAACTTAAAAACAGTTTCACCTTATGAGCCAAATGGTCAGGGCATTGGCGTAAAAGATCGTCTAAGTTGCTTCTATCTGCGGCCAAAACCAAATCAAACTGCTCAAAGTCCTGACTCTCTACTTGTCTAGCATAAATGCCTTTAAAACTATAGCCACGCTTCTCCCCTGCCGCTCTTGAGCGGCTGTCTGGCCTTTCCCCTACGTGGTAAGCCCCTGTTCCTGCAGAATCGACACGGATATCGGCCCCCGCTTGAGCAACTTTCGCTCGGAGAACTGCTTCTGCAGTTGGCGAGCGGCAAATGTTACCTAAACAAACCACTAATACCTTTTTCACCTGAATTCCTTATGGTTTTTACCAGACACTGTTTCAGCTATCATAAATGCTATCAAATCAAGAATAAAAGGGATTCCCGTGTCAGCCGATCACGATTCAAATAAAACACAGCAAGACCGCCACAAGGCTCGCCAACAAAAAGTCAAAGAAAAGGTCGACGAGAAAATCGCTCAGGCGCAAGAAGTCAAAGGCTTACTTCTTGTCATCACAGGTAACGGTAAGGGCAAGTCCACCTCGGGTTTCGGTACTGTCTGCCGAGCGGTTGGACATGGCTTAAAGTGTTCTGTCGCTCAGTTTATCAAAGGCACCTGGGATAACGGTGAACGTAACCTACTGGAAAAGCTAGGGGTTGAATTTCAGGTGATGGCGACAGGATTTACTTGGGAGACTCAAAACAAGCAAGCCGATACCGATGCAGCGCAACAAGTTTGGCAAGAGTGTAAACGTATGCTGCAAGACGAATCCATCGATGTGGTGTTATTTGATGAGCTCACCTACATGGTGAGCTATGGCTATATTGAGCTTGCGGAAGTGTTAGAAGCACTCAAAAATAGACCAAAGATGCAGTCCGTGATCATCACCGGACGCGGTGCTCACCGAGAAATTACTGAGTTGGCTGATACCGTATCTGAAGTTCGTAATGTTAAGCACGCTTTTGAAAATGGTGTGAAAGCACTTAAAGGTGTGGACTGGTAATTCTCTCCATTGAAAATGACGAAAGCTGGCGTTAATGCCAGCTTTTCTTTATTAAACCTACACCTAAGAGCATAGACGAGTCCACTAGCGAATCGGGACCACCCAGTCACTTCGCCACTCAGCCGCGGCATAGTTCTCCGGCCAATACTCTGTTTGGTGCACGATCTTCCCAGACTGAACTCGATGAAAGGTGACCGCTCGATCTTTTCTTACCCCATCACTGATGGCCACATCCGTCACCACCTCATCGCCTTGAACAACCATTCGTTCGATTCGAAAGCTCCACAATCCTTGCGCTGGGTATTGTTGATTGATTTCAATGAAATTGCGTTTGCCACAAATACGCTCGTTCGTCAGTGGCCAATCAATCTCAACCGTATCGGAGAGCCAAGATGAGGCCAACTCGAAATCATTGCTTTGCATAGCCTGCCAATACGCATCAACAGTCATCTTGGCATCAAGTACACCACTGACTGGGTAAATGAATATTGGCAGCCTTCTTCCTGCTGGCGTGGAGTCATACCAACTCACTTGGTGGCAGCCTAAATTTAGGTAGAAGCCTTTGGCACTGGTATCAGCAATAATAGTGATTAGCTCGATCTGATGCGCTTTCAATTGCTCTGTAAGGTGTTCCCATATCTGACGACCAAAGCCTTGTCTCTTGCGCGAAGGAGCTACCCAGCAGTCTTCAAGTTCTGCCTGAGTCTCTTCGGTGAGCGTCCAAGAATAGCAGGCCAATAGCTCATCACCTTGTTCCAGCAACCAAAAATGGAGTCGTTCTAAATCTTGTTCGGTAATAGTCAGTTGAGGCTGCCACATATCGAGCCACTCTTGTGGGTAGTCCCAACTCGCCTTTGACGCCATGATTAATCGGTTGATGTCATCGAGATCGACAGCTTTTGCCTCTCGCCACACGTTACTGCTCATTACTATTTTCCTTTGGATCTTGCTGCCAACGATATTCCATTTGAAGTGCGGTGCTTTTCGCAATCGAAGCACCATAATACTTTTCAACCAAGTGCAAGCTAAGATCAATCCCGGCCGATATCCCACCGGAAGAGTAGCCAAACTCGCCATTGACCCAGCGTAGGTCAGGAAGCACTTCAAGGTCTGGGAACATGTTCGCCAGATCCACTTGGTCTTCCCAATGCGTTGTCACCTGCATGTTTTGATAACGTTTTGCTTTAGCCAGCAAAAATGCCCCCGTACAGATCGATACCAGTTGAGTTGCACGTACTTGCGCCAACCATTCGATCACAGGGATATTGTTTAGCATTTCGGTATGTACACCCCCCACCACAACCAGCAGATCCAGTTTTGGGTGATTGGCAATATCATAATGAGGAAGCACTTGCATACCGCCACGAGCAACCACAGGCTGAGTGCTTTCGGCGATGAAGAAAACTTGGGGAGGGTTAGTAAGAAATCGACCCGCGGTCGAGAACACTTCAAAAGGGCCACTAAAATCGAGCACTTCTGCGTCTGGGTAGATAAATATTCCAATATTCATAGCAATCCTTGCCGTGAAAAAATGGCGCTCATGTTGAGCGCCATTACCATTAGTTAAATAGGCCTTTCAGTAATTGATCGGCAATTTCTTTAGTCTTTTCGTCATTTCCTAGCTTGTCACCAATAACGCGTTTAAGGCCACGCTCTGCTTCTTGCTTGGCTTTTTGCTTAAGAATGTCGTCAAATACAGGCTTGAACTCTGGTGCAGCCCAACTGCCGCTGATCTGCACAGGTATGGTCAAATCCTTAAGGTCATCAATACTCTTACCACCTTGGCCTTCCAACGAGCCAACGACTGAGGTTCGAATCAGCATATCGACGGTTTCCGCTACATAGTTCGCTTGACCTGAACCGCTAATGCGAAGCAGTGGTGATTCCAACTTAAGATCGTTGGTTTTCATTACCCCTTTCGACAAGTTCATGGTGGCGGACATAGCGCTGAAATCGGTTTTCTTCGCTTCTTGGGACTCTTCAACCGGCTGACCAGTAACTCGCGCATAACCGTTGCGTAGCACTTGAGCGACATTCACCCCATGAACTGCACCGTCAGCGAAGTTAATCACCACTTTGCCCGCCAGGTTCTTCTTAAGCTCTGTTGGTTTTAGAGACTGACCTTTGACATCAACGTCAATGTTGCCTGTGCCATCTACCATATCAAACTCAGCAACATCTACCAGCAGTGGGTGTACTTGCACGCCTTTGATTTTCTTCTTAACGCTATACGTTGCAGGTGACTTACGAGCATCCAATTTACCGCTAGCGGCAATCGTGCCTTCATAGAGCGAAGCACTGAACTTGTTCAAAGTCGCAACACCTCGATTAACGCTAAACTCTGTCGTTACCGCAGCCACTTTTGCATTCGCCGCCTTAAACTTATCGATAACGATAGCACCTTTGACGTCTAGACCTTTTAGTGCACTAAGATCCGGCTCCACTTCAGCGACAGGTGCTGTTTGTGTCTCGCCACCTTGTGATGGCTCGTTGGTACTCGCCGTTTGAGTGCTGCTTTGATTAAGCCCCAAGAACTCATCCAAATCGATGTTAGGACTATGCAGATTAAAACGAACTTTCGGGATATCCCCTAGCGTCACATCCGCTTTGCCGTCAAACTCCAACCTGTTCGCCGTCAACTTCTCAAGATTGAAAGCTAAGTGCTGTTTGGTTAAGTCAAAGCTTAGTGCGGACGCCATGTCCACTTTCATCGGCGATTGCGGCAGCGCATCACCTTGTAAGTTGGCATCCAATACTAAATCCGTCAGTTTGGCTAAGCTAAATGCTTTGTCGATAGTCAATTGAGTGCTGGCTTTAGCCTGCAAAGTCAAATCAGATACCACACCGTTAAGCTCAAATTCGAGCTGATTCGGCGCATCAAAGTTTAGACTCGCCAAGGCAACTTTTGCCTTTTCAATCGTGTTGGTAGCATCTTGATAAGTTGCATCAAACTCTACATTGCGTAACTCGTAACCGCTGAGCGCTGCCAGTAGTTTGAATTCTGCCTTACCTTGAGCACTAAATTGCTGCGTAGCACCTTGAGACGTCAGCTTGCCTTTAGTATCAAACTGCGCCGCTGCCCACTTTTCAAACGCAAACTCAGACAAAGTGAAGTTCATGTCATACAGTGTCGTCTCGCTACCCGCTTGATTATCTAATACCGAAAGCTTAGCGTTGCTTACTTTAATGCCCGCAAGGGAGATCGACCATGCGTCGCTCGAACTGCTAGTTTCACTACTGCTCTCTTGCTGGGGTGATTGCTGCGCTGTTTGTGCAGGCTCCGAAGGCTGCTCAGCCTGAGCTTGAGTTAATGCATCAAGGTTGCTCGTACCATCTTTACGAGTCTCAAGAGCAAATTGAGCACCATCTAAAATCACTTCGCCTATCACTAACTGCTGGTCAAACAGCGGAGAAACTTCTACCGATAGCGCTACTTGCTCAACACTCAACATGTTTTCAGAGCTGAAGCCTTGGGGGTTCTTGAGTTGAGTTTGGCCTAAGTTAAACCCAAGCGTTGGGAAAAACTGCCAGCCGATATCCCCATCAATAACCAACTCTAAGCCAGTCTGCTGTTTGGCTTGGTCAACAATCAGAGGTTTAAATTGATTTGGATTAATGAAGAGCACCAAGGCAACAATAGCCACCAGCACCAAAGCAAATAGTGAACCGACTATCCACAGCAGCTTTTTCATGATTAAGTCCTTTAAGCAATCTATCTAAGTATTAATCAGATACTTATAGCAAAAGTGGCGCATATAGCGCCACTTTTCATACGATTAAATTTTTAATTACCAAGCGATTGACTTACGCTTTAAGCAATTTAGCGATGTGCGCTTTTAACACATCGATTGCAATACGGTTTTTACCACCACGTGGAACAATGATGTCTGCGTACTGTTTTGATGGTTCGATAAACTGCATAAACATCGGGCGAACCGTCTCTTGGTACTGTTTTAGCACTGAGTCCATAGTACGGCCGCGCTCTTCTACGTCACGCTTAACACGACGAAGCAGACAGATATCTAATGGAGTATCCATAAAGATGGTTGCGTGCATTAAATCACGAAGACGCGGATCAGTTAGCAGCAAGATACCTTCTAAAATGATCACCTTTTTCGGTGTTAGAGTGGTGGTGGTATCGGTACGCGTGTGCTCGCTGTAGCTGTACTCTGGAACTTCTACTGCTTCCCCTTTCATTAACTGCTCTAGGTGTTCACACAGTAAATCGTGGTCCAGTGCATTTGGGTGGTCGTAGTTCGTTTTTACACGCTCTTCCATGCTCAAGTCACTTTGATCGTTGTAGTAACAATCTTCGGTGATCACACCAATGTGATCATCTCCAACTTTAGCGCGTAGCTCGTTGTAGATAGTGCTTGCGATTAGGCTCTTTCCAGAAGCAGAAGCGCCAGCAATTCCTACGATGACGCATTGATTATTATTAGACATGTTAAGTGCCCTGAGACTATGTGGTGGCTAGAAATAGATAAACCGCTCAATTATAGGGTTATCCCGAGTCCGATACTAGTAAAGTATGGCCCAAATACGTTCAACAGTTGAAAGCTTAAGCAGTTTCTTATTCAAATCATGAATGAGAAACTGCTTGTGATTAGCGCAAACGTTTACTCAACCGCCATGATATCGATCTGTTTTGGCTTGGCTTTGCCTTGCCAGAAAATTTGACTAGAGATTTGAGAGGCTAAATTGAGATAAAGCTGAGTATGTTCGCTATCAGGCCTTGCCACTACCGTTGGCTTACCGGCATCAATATCTTCTCTTACCTGGATGTGAAGTGGCAGTTGAGCCAACAACGGCAAGCCATACTCTTTTGCCATCTCAACGGCGCCGCCACTACCAAATATTGCTTCATGATGGCCACAGTTAGAGCAAATGTGATAGCTCATATTTTCGATAACCCCTGCTACTGGCACATCCACTTTTTGTAGCATCGCAGCCCCTTTTCTTGCATCTGCCAATGCCAAGTCTTGAGGCGTTGACACAACCGCTGCCGTCGTGACCGGGATCTGTTGTGACAGAGTCAATTGAATATCGCCCGTGCCCGGAGGCATATCTATAACTAGATAATCTAAGTCGGGCCAGCGGGTCTCATTGAGTAACTGAGAAAGTGCTTTAGACGCCATTGGGCCACGCCAAATTGCCGCCTCATTTTTGTCAACCAGATAGCCCACTGAGTTGGTGACTACTCCATGGGCTTCAACTGGTTGCATCCAGCGATCTTCGAACACTTGCGGAGTTTGATCTTGACTACCAAGCATCAATGGAATGGACGGGCCATAAATGTCAGCATCTAATATGCCAACTTTCGTACCGAGGGCGCTTAACGCCAGCGCAAGGTTCACCGAGGTTGTTGACTTGCCTACCCCACCTTTTGCAGAGGTCACAGCAATGATGTTTTTCACTCCAGCGACCGTCGCTGCCACCGTGGTTTGCATAGATGCGATATCATGGTCAATTTGATACTCAAACCGAGCAACACCTTGAACAAACTGACTTTCTAACCATGCCGACAAGCTAGTTTCAAGCTCAAGTGCAACAAAAGGAAATTCAATTTTCACCACACCAGAGGCAAGCACCGACACAACACCGGGGGTTGACGCCCACTGTTCAATCAGTTGCGAGTGAGTGAACTGATTTAACCACTGACAAATATCTTGTTTTGACTCAAATTGCTGCATATACCCTCCAAGGCCAATCACTTGATCCTAACACTTGGTTTTCTCAATCAGAACCCCAAAATAAAAAGGGATAAAAGCCCTGCACTCCCTTGGAGTCCTTACCTTCATGCGGTAGTATTGACGGCTAAGTTTTTAATACCTATCTAGTAAAGCGAATTATAAGTATGGCAACTGATCCAAGAAAATTGCTCGTCACTTGTGCCCTTCCGTACGCTAACGGTTCTATCCACCTTGGTCATATGCTTGAGCATATCCAAGCGGATATTTGGGTTCGATACCAGCGCCTACGTGGCAACACAGTAAACTTTGTTTGTGCAGACGATGCTCACGGCACTCCAATCATGCTTAAAGCACAACAGATGGGTATTACGCCAGAAGAGATGATCGCAGCTGTGAGCGAAGAGCATCAAAAAGACTTCTCAGGCTTCGATATCAGCTTTGATAATTACCACAGCACACACTCAGAAGAGAACCGTGAGCTAGCGTCACACATCTACCTAGAGCTGAAAAAGAATGGCTTTATTTCAAGCCGCACTATCTCTCAGTTGTTTGACCCAGAAAAAGAGATGTTCCTGCCAGACCGTTTTGTAAAAGGCACTTGCCCGAAGTGTAAGTCTGAAGACCAGTACGGTGACAACTGTGATAACTGTGGTGAGACCTACAGCCCAACAGAACTGATCAACCCGAAATCTGCAGTTTCTGGCGCAACTCCAGTAATGAAAGATTCTGAGCACTTCTTCTTTGACCTGCCTCAGTTTGAAAGCATGCTGCAAGAGTGGACTCGCTCTGGCTCGCTTCAATCTGAAACTGCAAACAAGATGCAAGAGTGGTTCGAATCTGGCCTGCAGCAGTGGGATATCTCTCGCGATGCGCCTTACTTCGGTTTTGAGATCCCAGGTGAAGAAAATAAATTCTTCTACGTATGGCTAGATGCACCCGTTGGCTACATGGCTTCATTCAAGAACCTATGTGCAAAACGTGACGATCTAGACTTTGATGAGTACTGGAAGAAAGACAGCACAACTGAGCTATACCACTTCATTGGTAAAGACATCGTTTACTTCCACAGCCTATTCTGGCCAGCAATGCTAGAAGGCGCAGGTTTCCGTAAGCCAAACAACGTGTTTGTGCACGGCTACGTAACCGTAAACGGCGCTAAGATGTCTAAGTCAAAAGGCACCTTCATCAAGGCAGCGACTTACCTAGATCACCTAGATCCTGAATGTCTGCGTTACTACTACGCAGCTAAGCTAAACAGCCGTATCGATGATCTTGACCTTAACCTTGAAGACTTCACTCAGCGTGTAAACTCTGACGTAGTTAACAAGATCGTTAACCTTGCATCTCGTAACGCAGGTTTCATCACTAAGCGCTTCGAAGGTAAGCTATCAGCTAACTTTGCTGAACCTGAGCTCTACAACGAGTTTGTCGCAGCGGCTGATCGCATTGCAGAGCTTTACGAAACTCGTGAGTTTGGCCGTGCTATCCGTGAGATCACAGCACTTGCAGACAAAGCTAACCAATACGTTGATGAAAAAGCACCGTGGGTTGTTGCGAAAGAAGAAGGCAAAGACCAAGAGCTACAAGATATCTGTTCTGTCGGTATCAACCTGTTCCGTGTTCTTATGGCTTACCTAAAACCAGTAATGCCAGCACTTGCTGAGCGCACTGAAGCCTTCCTAAACGAAGAGCTTACTTGGGAAGGTGTAGCGAAGCCTCTAGTTGACCAAGAGATCACTAAGTTCAAGGCGCTATTTAATCGTATCGATCCTAAGAAAGTCGAAGCGATGGTTGAAGCTTCTAAAGCCGATGCAGAAGCTGAAATGGCAGCAAAAGCAAAAGCGGAAGAAGAGAAGAACAAGGCAAGCCAAACCGAGCTGGATAAAGATCCAATCGCAGAAGAGATTGAATTCGATGCATTCGCAGCCGTTGATATGCGTATCGCTCGCATCATCTCTTGTGAGGAAGTGCCAAAGGCCAACAAGCTGCTTAAGTTCCAACTAGATATCGGCGGTGAAACTCGTCAGGTATTCTCGGGTATTAAGTCGGCATACAAGCCTGAAGAGCTAGAGGGCAAGCTAACGGTAATGGTAGCGAACCTAAAACCTCGTAAGATGAAGTTCGGTATGTCTGAAGGCATGATCCTAGCCGCAGGCCCTGGTGGTAGCGATCTTTGGATCCTTGAGCCACACGAAGGTGCACAGCCGGGTATGCGTGTGATGTAAGAATTCGGTAATCGGTAATCGGTAATCGGTAATCGGTAATCGGTAATCGGTAATCGGAATTTAAAGCCACTTATGGAGACATAAGTGGCTTTTTTGCATCTTGTTGGTGCATAACGCACCAGAAGATAACACTTTAGGGGTAGTAACATGTCTTAATTTATTGAAATTTAAGGCTTTCTTGGTTGGCACTGAACCTGCAGGAAGATATTGGTCACTCAGATGTTGTACTAAAGGAGAAGGCTATGTTTGTACTTATCAGTATCGCCATATTATTGGCGTGTTTATGGCTTCTATACCGATCCTCTAGCAATCAGGCAAATATCAATCAGCGCAAATACCACCAGCTGAATCAACTACGTAATTTAATCGTTTTTTGCCGCGAGCACCGAGCGATTAGTCATCAGATCAAACGACAAGACAATATTGGTAGCCATTCGCAACTCAAAAAAATGAAGCATATTGAGTCCAATATTCGTATTCAGCTCGATGAAATGTGCCGTAATGCCTTAAAAGAAAACCGCCAGCTGTTTCGAATCTACGCCCAACATGTGGAAGAGCTACTTCAAGAGTGGCAAACCATGAGCATTGAACGTAACCAAGTAGCGCATGGTAAGGTGGTGCGACACTCTATGTATCTTATCGACGAGTTGGTCATTACTTGGATCATACAAACTGGCAGTTCGGAAGAAGAGGTGTATCAAAAGAGTTGGCACATGGTGATTGATGGCATGGACACCTTAACCCAATTTCGCATTGCCATTGCCAATAAAGATGTCGGGAAACTGCTCCGCACCGCAGACATGCTTGGCCGTCGCTTGACCAAGCTTAATATTCTATCTGGAGCACCGATAGAAAGACCAACACACACCTCAATTCAAAGCCAGCTTGACCATTGCACTGACGCAAACATCAGTGATGAACGTCGCTACGATCTTGCCAGTGACATTTCTGCTGAGCTCTTCCACCACTACGACAACGTGGTTAACAACGTCTGTGAGAGCTTGTACCAACCTCTCCCAGAACCACAGTATTCATACCAATGCCACTAATTATCTGATCAGTCTAGCTTGTCCATATTTCCTCTAGCGGCGTCAGAAATCATATCCCTAGTCCTTGCTAGGCATAAGATTTCTTCCTTGCTAGAGAAAATCTGTCCAGCGCTTTACAAAATCACATAATCAGTAGCATTGGTATCACTGGTAAAAAATAAGCCCGCTTAAAAGCGGGCTCATTCAAATAGAAATCAATACTGATTAGGAATCATCTTCCGTAAAGTCTTGTGGTAGCGTGGTTTTTAGTTGATTCCAAATCTGACCACTTTCAATACCGTACTGACGGATAAGTACTGGTAGAGCATCACGCTGGCCGTTAGCACACACTTCACGTAGATCACGGTAGAACTGAAGCGCCAACTGGCGAGCTTCATCGCTAGAGAAGTAGTAACTACCCACTCGGTCATAAAGCTTTTTCACGCCATTGAAAATCAGACCGTAGATTTGATTTCCAGAGTGGAAAGCGAGACGCTGGAACAACATGTAATCGTAAAAGTTAAACGTCTTAGCGATCAAAGCAGCTTGACGCTTGGATTCATCTTTCTCGCTATCATCTTTTACGTTCTGTTTGATCTTCTCTTTATAAGGAGACGCTTCAACAAAAGCATCCCAGCTTTCAGCTGCTAGCAGTTGCTCACATGATTCCAGCACACCATCAATGGTCTTCAGTGATACATCTTGATTAGACTTAAATGCATAGCGCATAAAGATCGGACTGATATTGGTTCGTGCCGCAAGCAAATCTTCAACAATGCTGGTTGCGTTTTCGGCATCAAGCGTCATTAGCGTATCAAGAATATGCAGGCCAGAAGTCTCCATAAACTGGTTTACTTTGGTTGGCTTACCGTGTTGGATCGTCAACCAACCATCACGCGCCAAACGCTGCAGTACTTCACGCAGTGTAGTACGCGTCACACCAATAAGTTCTGAAAGCTCTCGCTCCGCAGGTAGAATTGAGCCCGGTGGGAAACGCCCTTTCCAAATGCTCTCAATAATATATTTCTCAGCAAAACCTGCTGGGCTTTTTGCCTTTATAACCATGAATTCTATGACCCGTTGGGTTTCGATATACAAAATTGCACTCATCATACCACTGAAAAGCCAATTGCGGAAATCTCGCCTCACAAGATTATCAACAACAAACAAATTAATCTTTGTAATTAAGTGGTTATATGACAGTTTTGAGTCCAACGTGAATTATGTCGCACTTTTCAACTTTCGCAACATTTGAACAACCTAAGATTTCATACGCTCCTTTGGTTAATTATTACGGTATAAGTAATACAATTTTCAAAATTTAACCGGAAAATTTCAAAAATAAATTATTAAAAACATAGCATTACAGAATAGTTTTCAAAACGCTACCATATGTAACAAAATGTAATCTCGTGTATTTTTATTCATCAGTTACGACTGCAAACTATCGTCTATTTCAAACTTTCATCGAAGCAATAACATTTAGCTATTGACTATATGTTAGGTAGGAGTAGAGTTGCGGTCGAATTAAGGAGTGCTTGTCTGCTCAGGGAAGAACATGGCATGTCAATTCATTGTTGATCTGATTCGTTGCCATTCTATGTCCTTTTTTGTTTGTTAGACAGTTTGGAGAAAACTTTAGATTTCTCTAAACAGGGAAGTAGACACACTCGTAGTGTCAATTTTTACAAAAAAGAGCTAAATCATGCCGAAAACTCTCGGAAGTGCGTTCATTAAGAACTTTCTAGGGAAAGCCCCTGACTGGTATAAAGTCGCTATTATTGCTTTCCTAATTATCAACCCAATCGTTTTTTTCTTTGTCAGCCCTTTTGCTGCAGGTTGGTTACTCGTTATTGAGTTTATCTTCACCCTAGCAATGGCCCTAAAATGTTACCCTTTGCAACCTGGTGGTCTGCTTGCCATCGAAGCCGTTGCGATTGGAATGACCTCTCCAGACCAAGTCAAACATGAACTTGTTGCCAATATCGAAGTATTACTACTACTGATCTTTATGGTCGCTGGTATCTACTTCATGAAACAGCTTTTACTGTTTATCTTCACTAAAATACTGCTAGGTGTACGCTCTAAAGCGATGCTATCTGTTGCTTTCTGTGCAGCAGCCGCTTTTCTTTCTGCTTTCCTTGACGCACTGACTGTAATCGCTGTTGTGATCAGCGTTGCTGTTGGCTTCTATGCTATTTACCACAAAGTAGTTTCAGGCAAAGGCTCTAACGCCAACCACGACCACACCAGTGATGACCACTTAAACGAAGTAACTCGTGAAGACCTTGAAGATTACCGCGCATTCTTGCGTTCTCTGCTTATGCACGCAGGTGTAGGTACAGCACTTGGTGGTGTAATGACTATGGTAGGTGAACCTCAAAACCTAATCATTGCTGACCAAGCACACTGGATGTTTGGCGAGTTCATTCTTCGTATGTTGCCAGTCACCCTACCCGTGCTGTTCTGTGGTTTGATCACCACCGTTCTCGTCGAGAAAACTAAGATTTGTGGTTACGGTGCTGAGCTACCTGCCAGTGTTCGAAAAATCCTTGAAGATTACGACCAAGAAGAGAAGAAGCGCCGTACTAAGCAAGACGTCGCTAAGCTTGTTATTCAAGCCGTGATTGCAGTTTGGCTAATCGTCGGCCTAGCTTTGCACCTTGCAGCGGTTGGCCTGATCGGTCTTTCGGTGATTATTTTGGCGACGGCATTTACTGGCGTTATCGAAGAACACTCACTAGGTAAGGCATTTGAAGAAGCCCTACCATTTACAGCCCTATTGGCGGTGTTCTTTGCTGTTGTTGCTGTAATTATCGACCAACACTTGTTTAAGCCTGTGATCGATGCGGTATTGAGCCTTGAAGGTGATCAGCAAATGATCATGTTCTACATCGCCAACGGCCTGCTTTCAATGGTGTCGGACAACGTATTTGTTGGTACGGTTTACATCAACGAAGTGAAGTTGGCACTGACTGAAGGTGTGATTAATCGCGACCAATTCGACCTACTTGCGGTAGCAATCAATACAGGTACTAACCTGCCGTCTGTTGCCACTCCAAATGGTCAAGCCGCATTCCTATTCTTATTAACCTCAGCGCTTGCGCCATTGATTCGTCTATCTTACGGTCGCATGGTAATTATGGCTCTGCCATATACCGTGGTATTGGCGACTGTTGGTCTATTTGGTATCGCATTCCTACTCGAACCAATGACCGCCATGTTCTACGACATGGGCTGGTTAGTACATCACTCTGATAAAGTTATCGAGGCCGCAACATCGGCTCACGGTCACTAAAAAGTGATTGAATAGAGAACTAATTCAAGTTAAAAAGCTCTGAGTAATCAGGGCTTTTCTTTTTAATAGGTAACCATTTTGCATTTCTTGTACCCACTAAAACAGTTTTCAACCTCGCGATGGTCTTGGTTTGCGCTATTTTTGGCCATTGCAGCACTTGAGTTGACCGCTTTGTATTTTCAACACGTAATGATGCTAGCGCCTTGTGTCATGTGTATTTATGAACGAGTTGCGATGGCTGGCGTTGGTATTGCGGCCTTGGTTGGTTTAGCCAAACCAAGTAATCCAATTCTTCGTTGGGCGGGTTTTGCAGGTTGGGGCTTTAGTGCCTATCGTGGACTAATGTTGTCTCTAGAACATGTAGACTATCAGTTCAATCCATCACCATTTAAAACCTGTGATATTTTTGTCTCCTTCCCTGATTGGGCACCACTGCACAAGTGGATGCCAAACGTATTCAACGCTTACGGAGACTGTAGCAAGGTAGTTTGGGAATTTATTGGGCTATCAATGCCACAATGGCTAGTGGTTATCTTTGCGGGCATGCTAGTGGCGTTAGTACCGTTTGTGTTGGCACAGTTTTCAAAGCCAGCTAAATAACTAAGCGTCTTGACCTAGAATGTTCCAACCTTTGTGTTGGAACATTCCTTAGCGCTCGAAGTCGGCTTTATTTGCCACAACACTGCTTAAATTTCTTACCGCTCTCACATGGGCAAGGGTCATTGCGACCAATATCTTTGTACGGGTTAACACTTTGAGCTTGTGCGCCGCTCATCAGCTCATCGCCCGCTAACGCCACTTCATTGACCATCAAATCAATCTGACCCACGAGGTCTTCAAGCTGTGGTAACTCTTCCATCCCTGCTTGACGCATCTGCTCATGAGTTTGCTCTTGATCGATTGACAGCATAAAGGTTGTCAGCAGCGCCTGAAGCATGCGAAGAGTACCATCGCTAATAGAGAACTCTTGCCACTGCTCCTCAATAGTCGGCCAGACTTGCATAAAGCCCTCAGCAAGATCAGCCAACTTATCTCGGTCTTCACCCACTAGTGCCAGCAACGAGTAATCCCCTGTTTTCAGTGCTGCATACTGAGCATGGATTTGCTGCTCAACCGCTTGAATCAACTCTTTGTCCATTGACTGAGCCATTGGCTCTAGCCAAGTTTCAACTTTCAAAGGCTTAGCGGCAAAGTTGGCAGCAAGAACTGCACCTTCCAAAAATTCTGCACTTTCAAAGGACCACTGTTCTTGAGAAGTAAGGATCTGATACATAGTGTCTGCTTTATCTTTAACGTCGGATAATTGGGCGCTACTTTACCACAACCATGCAAAATGCATAACGTGACATTTTTGCCCATCCGCTCTACAATTCCGCCTCGAATTTTTGAGGCGATGTAATATGCAGTTAGTTTTGGGCCCGATGGAGGGCGTACTTGACCACTTGATGCGCGAACTTCTCAGCGAGATCAATGACTACGACCTGTGTGTCACTGAGTTCGTCCGAGTTGTCGACCAACTCTTGCCTGATCACGTATTTACACGCCTTTGTCCCGAACTCGAGCAAGGTAGTCAAACTCGTGCTGGTACGCCTGTCCATATCCAACTATTGGGTCAAGACCCACACTGGCTGGCCGAAAATGCCAATCGCTGTGTTGATCTCGGCACCAAAGGCATCGACCTGAACTTCGGTTGCCCAGCCAAAAACGTCAATAAAAGCCGCGGCGGCGCAGTGCTGCTCAAAGAGCCTGAACTGATCCACCAGCTGATCGCTAGCGTTAGAGAGTCGGTGCCAAAGCATATTCCCGTCACCGCTAAAATTCGATTAGGCTGGGAAAACCCAGAAGATTGCTACGAGATTGTTGACGCTGTCGAGTCAGCCGGAGCTAGCGGTCTAACCATACACGCACGCACCAAACTTGGTGGCTACAAAGCCAGTGAGATTAAGTGGGAATACATCGGAGAGGTAGCCAAACGTTGCCACATACCGCTTACCGCTAATGGTGAAATCTGGAACTATCAAGATGGCCAGCGCTGCATGCAAGTAACGGGTGTGAATTCTCTTATGGTATGCCGAGGCGCATTCAACGTACCAAACCTTGGCAACATGGTTAAGCACAACGCCCCTGCCATGCCTTGGCATGAAGTCGTCGCTCTACTGGTAAGGTACTCTCAATACGAGATTAAAGGGGATAAAGGGTTGTACTACCCCAATCGTGTCAAGCAATGGTTTGCTTACCTAAGAAACCATTACCCACAAGCAATGGAGCTGTTTCGCGAGATCCGCACCTTCAATAAAGCAGCACCTATCGTCGAGCGCTTGCAGCGTGCTCATGACGAACTACTGTTACCAAACTAGTTGGTCCTTGCCATTATTCTTCGCGCGGTAGAGTCGATTATCTGCCGCCTTTAATAACTTTTCCAAATCCGCATCAAGTGCATCTGCAGCAACACTGATCCCGCCAGAAGTGGTGAAACCCTGCTCAATCACTTGATAGGACTGTTTTGTCACTTGTGCATGAATATCGGTCGCTAACTGGTTAAGCTGTTTGCGAGTGGGGGCGTTAAGGATCACAACGAACTCTTCGCCGCCAAATCGTGCCACGACAGACTCCGGGTTGATGTTTTCCAGCAAGTTTTTTGCAACAAAACGAATGACTTCATCACCACAATCATGCCCCATGCTGTCGTTGATAAGCTTGAAGTTATCAATATCAATCAGCATTACACCGATATGTTGAGTTCGTGGACGTTCCTGCCACGCCTTTTCCAAACCACGTCGGTTGAGTATCCCTGTCAGTGGGTCTAAGTAAGCCATCTTCTGAAAATGATCTTTTTCTAGCTTCGAGTTCACTGACTTCAAGAACAAAATCACCATCAGGTACATGACAAATATCAGCAATAGTCCGTATTTCTCTTGCTCAAAGTAATAGTGAAACTCTCGCTCCCAATCTAAGGAGTAGTACAACTCATGGTTGGTCATCAGGCCATCAATTTTGATATCCCTGCGCCAAATTATGCTTGTTTGCTTGTCTAACGCACGATGTTCCCGCAGACCGACTTCTCGATGGAGTAAACTTACCTGCCCAAGCAGCTCAAATAGGTTAAGGTCGATAGACAATATCCCCTGATGCTCTCCACCTCGATAAACGGCCGTCACCAAACTCAACACTTGCTCTCCCAAAACATCAGAATGACTCGGCCCTTCTAAGTCGATCAGGGTACGAAACTGGGTCGTCGTAAACCAATAGGGACTTTGCATCTGCATATCAAACTGGGACTTATTGAGTTGGCGAGCGTACCCGCCTGGAGAAGAGACGACATAACCCGCTCTATCGATGTAACGAGTTCGTGCAATATTTGGGTCGATATCGTTGAGAAAAGAAAGCAGTGGTGCAAGCGAGAGCTTCTCGCCAATTTCTCGGCTATTATCAGCTTCCAAGCAAAACTTCGCTTCAGATTTGATCAAGTAATCGATATTGATGGCAGGAATATTATCTTGCTTCTCTTTTACCCGCACATAAGCCTCTGTCGGCTCTATGCTACACAGGCCTTCGCTTAACTCAAATCGATGGGCGAAGTTAAGCTCCGTTCTAGCCGCCAACTGATTGCTCAGATTATAATCTAATGCAGAGACGACTTTCGCCGCCCTAACTAATGCTTGTTCTACTCGATGAAATTCATCAAAGACGTGATCTTTTGCTCGAAACCAGTACACCGTGGTGATAACTGCCAAACTAATCAACGCCAGTAAGGTTGGGATCACAAAGGTCACTCGAGAATTGAAATAGGAAGCTGTTAGCATGATTAAATCTGGACTTGACTCTCATTGTCTTTAAGCAAAAAAGTCCAGAACGCAATGACGATCTGGACCTAAGTGGAAGAATTCTATAATGGATTGACTGACAATGCGAATAATCTATTAAGAATTATTATCACCTCTCAACACTGAATATCACGGCGCTTTTGGCGGCCAAAACCACTTTGCACTCACCCTCACTGATTTCATTACGATCAACACTTTCCGTAACAGTGTGCAGCTTTGAGACCAGCTCACCTTGTTCAAAGCCAACTTTCCACAGCGGTATGGTTAGAGGTTTCGTAGCTTGATCTAAGTTCAGAGCAATAAAGGTGACGTCATCACCAATTTGTCTTGCAAATACCCAAGCACTCTCATCTAAGTGCAAGGTGACCAAGGACCCAGATTGAAGCGAGAGGGATTCGTTTCTCAATTTAGCCAAAGAGGTAAAGAAGGGCTGCCACGACGTTTTGCCCACCAGATCCCACGGGAAACAGCGACGATTATCAGGGTCCTGTCCACCTTCCAAACCCACTTCTGTTCCGTAATACAAACACGGGACGCCCAAGTAGCTAAACAGCAATACGGACGCAACTTTCATCAAAGCTTCGTCACCTTGCAGCAAGGTTAGCAGCCTAGCGGTATCGTGGCTGTCCAATTGGTTGAGTTGGCTGAGCTGATTTTCAAATGGCACTTTGGCTTTGGCTTCCATGAGCCAATCCACGAACTCAACCACGTCGATATCAATTGGATCGTAAGCGATATCTTGTTTAGCAAACAGAGCTCGCATCGGGTGGGCAAAGCCGTAATAGTTCATCGCACCATCTTCTTGCTCCCCTTGAAGCCATTGACTCGCTTCGAAGAAGTGCTCGCCAAGCACATAAGCCTGAGGGTTCTCTTCCTTGGTCGCATTACGAAAGGCTTTCACATAGTGAGCGTTGTTGGTAGCTCCTTCACCTTCGCCTAGCATGTGAATGACATCAAAACGCCAACCATCGACATTGTAAGGTGGTCGTAACCAATGACGAATCACCGCATCTTCGCTTCTGTAGATGTAATCTTTCACTTCATCGTTGTTAAAATTCAGCACTGGGAGGTTTTGAACCCCTTTCCAACCGGTGTAATTTTGGCTATCCCCTTCAAAGAAATAGTAATTGCGATAAGGTGAATTGGTATTGTGGAAGGCACCATCATGAGTATTACCAGACTTATCAAACCACGGGTGCTCGGATGAGGTGTGGTTAAACACCGCATCTAGCACAATCATCATTCCCCGTTGGTGAACTTGTTCACACAAGGTGGCAAACAAAGCATTGTCACCAAAATGCGGGTCAACGTTGAAGTAATCCGTAGTGTCATACTTGTGATTGCTTAACGAGGCAAAAATTGGGTTGAGGTATAGGGTCGTGACACCGATCGACTGTAAATAGTCCAGCTTGTCTAATACGCCTTGCAAGTCACCGCCATAAAACTCACAGCCACCAGTATTGGTATGATCACCGACAGGCTCGCCCCACACTTTTGCCACCACGGGTTTGGTGCCGCCTTTGAGTGAATACTCACCATCTTTAACACTGATCGATGGGTCACCATTGCAAAAACGCTCAGGAAACACTTGATAGAAGACTTGCTCTTTTACCCACGCTGGCGGGCGATGAACGGCATTGAACTTGAAGTGATACTCTTTGCCCGGCATACGACGGCTAACACCCCGGTCATCAAGCCAAAACTGCTGCTTATTACCAGTCACCTTGAATACGTAGTGAGTGATGTCTCGATCAGGGTTGATGGGGAAACTGGCTTGCCATAAACATAAACGCCCCTCCCTTTGAACCAGTGTCATATCAACCAGTTCTTCTTCATTATCTGGTTCGTGACGAAGTTGAACTTTATAGTCGTCTAGTTGTTCAGTTTTCAAGGTAACGGTCAAGATACCTTTGTCGAGTATCAGTCCATCGCTCGCTTGCGAGTGAAATAGGAATGGGGTGTTCATAGTTGTTATTCTCTTGTAGGGTTTTCTCCAGTCTAGAAAAGGTTTAAGCAAAAAAAATCCCCCTTGCGAGCAAGAGGGATGGGTGAGTTTTGGGGCGTAGGACGATAAAGCTAGTTAAGTAATAAACTGTCGTCAGCCAGTTCTTCTCCACGCACTTTGGAAAACATCTCAAGTAGATCGGGCACTTGCATATTGGCACGTTCATCACCTGCCACATCCAGTACGATTTCTCCTTGGTGCAACATGACAGTTCGATCACCGCAAGCTAATGCATCTTTCATTGAGTGAGTCACCATCATGACGGTCAGATTAAACTCCTGAACGATCTTTTTGGTCAAATCGATAATAAATGCCGCCATTCGTGGGTCGAGTGCGGCGGTGTGTTCATCTAGTAGCAATAACTTACTGTCTGATAAGGTTGCCATCACCAAACTCACCGCTTGGCGTTGACCACCAGATAGCAAGCCAATGCTATCGCCGAGTCGGTCTTCTAAGCCCAGCCCTAGAATACTTATCCGCTCTTGGAACAACTCACGACGTTTACTTGAAAGAGACAGGCTCCAACCACGTTTTTTACCACGCATATAGGCCAATGCCATGTTCTCTTCTATGGTCAAATCACCACAAGTGCCTGCCAATGGGTCTTGAAAGACTCGCGCACACTGTGACGCACGCTTGTCTACACTCCATTGGGTCATATCGGTATCGTCGATAAGCACCTTGCCGCCCGCCATTGGAGTTTCACCTGTTACCGCACCAAGCAGTGTAGATTTACCTGCACCATTAGAGCCTATCACTGTCAAAAACTGATGCTCAGGAACCGTAAGGTCAACACCTCTAAGTGCTCGGTTTTCTAGGATAGTGCCAGCATTGAAGGTCACTTGAATATCTTCTAAATGGATCATGCGACCTCCTTATTTGATGCTTTGGCTTTTGACGCTTTTAAACCTTGCTTGGCTTTCAAACGCCCTTTCATTTTCGGAGCAACTAATGCAAGTGCCACGAGAACCGCCGTGACCAAGTTAAGATCTGATGCTTGTAGACCAAACATGCCTGAACTTAAGGCAAAAGCGACAGCAAGGCGATAGAGTACAGAGCCGAGAATAACCGCAACCACGGCCACCCAGATCTTGCGCCCTGGGATCAAGGTTTGGCCGAGTATGACTGCCGCAAGACCGACAACAATAGTACCAACACCCGAGGTGACATCCGCAAAGCTGTTAGTTTGAGCAAACAGTGCACCAGCAAAACCAACAAAACCGTTCGACAGCGCCAAACAGAAGTAGGTATAGAAAGCCGTGCTTGCGCCCTGCGCTGCCACCATGCGTGCATTCACACCTGTCGCTCGCATGCCCAATCCAAAATCACTGTTAAGTAAGCGCACAATGAAAATCGCTGAGATCAGCACCAGTACCGCCACCACCAATGGGCGGATATACATGGAGTCACCTAAAGCTTCAAACGGGGTCAAGATAGTATCCTCCCCGAGCAGCGCCATATTAGGACGCCCCATGATGCGGATGTTCACCGAGAAAGCGGCGATCATAGTGAGAATCGAGGCGAGCAAATGCAGTATGCCACAACGAACACTCAAAAAAGCCGTCACCCAGCCAGTCGCAGCCCCCGCCAAAATAGCCAACATCGTAGCTATCCATGGGTTAATGCCAGCAACAATCGCCGTCGCAGCCACGGCGGCCCCCATAGGGAAACTTCCGTCAACACTCAGGTCGGGGAAATCTAAAACACGAAACGTTAGGTAGACACCTAACGCTACGAGGCCATAAATAAGGCCAATTTCTAATGCGCCAAAGAAGGCGAAAGCAGACATAACAACTCCTTTTTCTGCTTTTTTGGGGAAGGACTTATAGCGTGTGGAGTTCTAGTTCCTCCCCTTTCTAAGGGGAGGTTAGGAGGGGTTCTGAGCTGACTTTCAGTTTATCATTTGACTTAACCTCTGCGCAGAACCCCCTCCAACTCCCCCTTAGAAAGGGGGAGAGCAGAACTCCACACATTGAAAGCTACTTAACACTAGTAGCACGGTCCATTACTGATGATGGAATTTCAAAACCAAGCTTCTTAGCCGCAGTTGCATTCACTACAAGATCAGAACCTTTAGCCACTTTCACATCTAGTGAGCCAGGATCGGTACCTTCAAGCACTGCCGCTACGTAATCTGCGGTCTGTACACCAATCTGGTAGTAGTCAAAACCAAGGCTTGCTATCGCACCACGCTCTACATAAGAAGTTGCAGCGCCAAATACTGGCGTTTTCGCTTGGTTAGCTGCCACGATCATACCTTCAATGGCACTTGCGACTGTGTTATCGATCAGTGCGTAAATGATGTCTGATTTCGCAGAGATCGCTTGAGTCGCCGTTTGCACGTCAGCACTTTTCAGCGCCGTAGCTTCAACTAGCTCGATACCGTGTTTCTCAGTCGACGCTTTTAGTAGCTCCATCAAGCTAACCGCATTCGCTTCACCCGGGTTGTAAACTACGCCAATCGATTTCACCGATGGCATCAGCTCTTTGATCAGTTCAACATGCTGCTCAACCGGAGAAAGATCCGACAGACCAGTGACATTCTTGCCCGGTTTTTCTAGTTTCTTAACCAGTTTAGCGCCCACTGGATCGGTAACCGCCGTAAAGACCACTGGAATATTACGAGTTGCTGATACCAATGCCTGCGCTGTAGGTGTGGCGATGCCGACCAGAACATCTGGATTTTCACCAACAAATTGACGTGCAATCTGCACCGCAATCGCTGGGTTGCCTTGCGCCGTCTTATAATCGAATTCTAAGTTTTTACCCTCTTCGTAGCCTTTCGCTTTTAGCCCATCAAGGAGACCTTGACGAGTTGCGTCCAATGCAGGGTGTTCAACAATTTGAGAAACCGCGACTTTGGCAACTTTAGCCATCACAGCCGGAGAGGAAATTAGTGCAGCGCCAGCAAGACATGCGGCGATTAGAATACGGTTTGCTTTCATCTTGACTCCTTGATTCAGCAAATGGTGCTGAGACCTGTTTTAAGGGAAAAATGCTTAACCCTCAGCATTTTATTATTCTCGATTTGTACGCATAGATTTACGCACTTGTACACTTTTTTACCAGCCAGACGATTAAAAGTGAAGCAGTGTGTAACAGCAAAATAACAAAACAACGGATAAGTGATAGGTAGCGCACAAAACCAACAATTTGAACAATTGACGAACAATCTCTTACAGAACTATCGACTGTTTATATTGTTTAAAAAGCACACAAATTTGATAAGGGTTATTTCCCCAAGCAGGGTTGACATTAGGGCGTGTTGACCTTTCGAGGCCAAATTAAGCGCAAAAAAATGCCACAACTCAGTGTGGCATCTTCGAATCAGTGGTTTGGGTTTTTAATCAGAACCAGCGCTCTAGGGCTGACTTGTCGAGCTGTCTGAATGCTCGATTCAAGATGCGAGCTAACTCTTTATATCTCGGCTTGGCTTTGATTGGTTCTAAAGCGCCGCCCGACTCCAAAATTTTTGAATGCAATTCTCGATACCATCCAGCAAGTGCGGGTGGCAGTTGGGTGTTTGAGCGGTTGCCTAACCACCACATCCCTTGTAAAGGAAGACTGATTGCGAATAGTGCAACGACAATCGCCTGTGGCATGGCTTGGTAGTTGTTGAAAGACATTTGCATCAGAACGCTGATAGCTGCCACCGCTGGCATCACTTTGATACCGAACTTGGTGGCCTTGATGATCCGTTGCTCGGGAAAGAGAGGAGCAAGCTCCTTACGCATCGGCCAGTTATCCATGTATTTCTGCCCATCTTTCAGGCTGTGAATCAAACCGACTTTATCATTCATATCGACCTCTCTCACTAAAATAAATACGCAACGATTAAAAAAAAGCTGCAAAAAAATTGATTCTAGTTAAAATGCTTACGCAATTTTTTGTTATATTGAGCCATTATCGCTATCATTAGCAAAGCCTCAATCTCATTGTTGCTCTTATTTACAATTTAAGCAACTTATTGAGCCAACTTGCTAGGACAGCAAACATACCTTTGTCATATAAGGTATGCCTCTATATATGGAAGTACATTTTTGTCAGGATAGGCGGAGTAGCAATATTCCGCCTGTTCTGTGATTGGTATTTATTAATAACTGATCTATCACTTGGATAGATTAGACCACTAACAGGTAATCACTCATGTCTAAGCTAGTTTTAGTTTTGAACTGCGGTAGTTCTTCTCTTAAGTTCGCAATCGTTGATGCAGAAAACGGTGACGAGCACCTAACAGGTCTTGCAGAATGTCTGCACCTTCCTGAAGCACGTATCAAGTGGAAACTTGATGGCAAGCACGAAGCACAACTTGGTGAAGGCGCAGCTCACGAAGAAGCTCTAGCGTTCATGGTAGAATCTATCATCGCATCTAAGCCAGAACTAGCTGAAAACCTAGCAGCTATCGGTCACCGTGTTGTACACGGCGGCGAGAAGTTCACTAAGTCTGCTCTTATCACTGATGACGTACTACAAGGTATCGAAGACTGTGCAACTCTAGCACCTCTTCACAACCCAGCTCACATCATCGGTATCAAAGCTGCACAGAAAGCATTCCCAGCACTTAAGAACGTTGCTGTATTCGACACGGCTTTCCACCAGACTATGCCTCAAGAGTCTTACCTATACGCTCTACCGTACAGCCTGTACAAAGAGCACGGCATCCGTCGTTACGGCATGCACGGTACTTCTCACCTATTCATCACTCGTGAGTGTGCAAACATCCTTGAGAAGCCAGTTGAAGAACTAAACATCATCAACTGTCACCTAGGTAACGGCGCATCTGTATGTGCAATCAAGAACGGTAAATCTGTAGACACTTCTATGGGTCTTACTCCTCTTGAAGGTCTAGTAATGGGTACTCGTTGTGGTGACATCGATCCTGCGATCATCTTCCACATGCACGACGCTCTAGGCTACTCTGTTGAGAAAATCAACAACATGCTAACTAAAGAGTCTGGTCTTGCAGGTCTTACTGAAGTGACTTCTGACTGTCGTTTCGTTGAAGACAACTACGGTGAGAAAGAAGAAGCAACTCGCGCAATGGACGTGTTCTGTCACCGTCTAGCTAAGTACGTTGCTGGTTACACTGCAACTCTAGAAGGTCGTCTAGACGCTATCGTATTCACTGGCGGTATCGGTGAGAACTCTGGCCCAATCCGTGAGATGGTTCTTAACCGTCTAGGCGTATTCGGCATCGAAGTTGATGGCGAAGCGAACCTTAAAGCACGTTTCGGCGGCGAAGGCACTATCACTACTGCTGACAGCCGTATCCCAGCGATGGTTATCTCTACTAACGAAGAGCTAGTAATCGCTGAAGACACTGCAGAACTAGCAGGTCTTTAATTGATAAAAACTGGCTAACCTAGGTTAGCCAGTTTTTTATGCATCGCTCAAGTCCACTATAACAACAACTTGGGCCGTCTTTAGATAGTCAAGGAACTCCTCACATGTCCCGTACTATTATGCTTATCCCTACTAGCGCAGGCGTTGGCCTAACAAGCGCAAGCATGGGTGTCCTACGCGCTATGGAGCGTAAGGGCGTTAAAGTATCGTTCTACAAGCCAATCGCACAACCTCGTAGCGGTAACGACCAACCAGACCTAACGTCTACTATCATCGGCCAGAGCAGCGACATCAAACTTGCTGAACCAATGCCAATGTCAGAAACTGAGACTCTTATCGGTACTGACAAAATGGACGTACTGCTTGAGACTGTTGTTGAGCGTTACAACCAAATCAACGATGCGGACGTAACACTGATCGAAGGTCTAGTACCAACTCGTAAGCACCCATTCGCTAACCAGGTGAACGCAGAAATTGCAAAAACGCTTGGCGCTGAAATCGTGCTAGTAGCGACTCCGGGCACTGACAACCCAACTCAGCTTAAAGAACGTATTGAGGTTGCATGTTCTAACTTCGGTGGCACTAAGAACAAAAAAATCTCTGGCGTTATCATCAACAAGCTGAACGCACCAGTAGATGAAGCAGGCCGTACTCGCCCTGACCTATCTGAAATCTTTGACGACGCAGACAACGCTAAGCAAAACGAACTGAAAGTGATGGAAATCTTCAACACTTCTCCAATTCGCGTTCTTGGTTGTGTGCCTTGGAGCATCGACCTAATTGCTACTCGTGCAGTAGACATGGCGAAGCACCTAAACGCTGAGATCATTAACGAAGGCGAAATCGAAACTCGCCGTATTAAGAGCATCACTTTCTGTGCACGCTCTCTTCCTCACATGATCGAGCACTTCAAGCCAGGTTCACTACTAGTAACTTCGGCTGACCGTCCTGACGTAATCGTTGCTGCTGCACTTGCGGCGAAAAACGGCGTTGAGATCGGTGCGATCCTTCTAACTGGTGGCTACGACATCCCAGCAGAAATCATGGATCTATGTAAGCCAGCATTCGACACTGGCCTACCAATCTTCAAAGCACAAGGTAACACTTGGCAGACGTCTCTTAACCTACAGAGCTTCTCAATCGAAGTTCCTGCAGACGATAAAGAGCGTATCGAGTTCGTAAACGATCACGTTGCTAGCCACATTGATGGCCCATGGATTGACTCTCTAACTGAAGGCACTGAAGGTGTTCGCCGCCTAAGCCCACCAGCATTCCGTTACCAGCTAACAGAATTTGCTCGTCGTGCGGCTAAGCGTGTTGTTCTTCCTGAGGGTGATGAGCCACGTACTGTTAAAGCAGCAGCTATCTGTGCTGAGCGCGGTATCGCAACTTGTGTACTTCTTGGTAACCCAGAAGAAATCCAACGCGTTGCTGCACAGCAAGGTGTTGAGCTAGGTGCTGGCGTTGAGATCATCGACGCTGATGCAGTTCGTGAGAACTACGTAGCTCGCCTAGTTGAACTACGTGGCGCTAAAGGCATGACTGAAGTTGTTGCTCGAGAGAAGCTTCAAGATTCAGTTTTCCTAGGCACTATGATGCTTGAAAACGACGAAGTTGATGGTCTAGTTTCTGGTGCTGTTCACACAACAGCGAACACTATCGTTCCTCCGTTCCAGATCATCAAGACTGCACCTGATGCGTCTATCGTATCTTCTGTATTCTTCATGCTTCTACCTGACCAAGTGCTGGTTTACGGTGACTGTGCGATCAACCCAGATCCAAACGCAGAGCAACTGGCTGAAATCGCTATCCAATCTGCAGATTCTGCAGCGGCATTTGGTATCGACCCTCGCGTTGCAATGATCTCGTACTCTACTGGTGAATCTGGTAAAGGCGCAGACGTTGATAAAGTACGTGAAGCAACTAAGATTGCACAAGAGAAACGTCCTGATCTAATCATTGACGGTCCTCTTCAGTACGATGCAGCGATCATGGAAAACGTAGCAGCTTCTAAAGCTCCTAACTCTCCAGTAGCTGGTAAAGCAACTGTATTTGTATTCCCAGACCTAAACACTGGTAACACAACTTACAAAGCAGTACAGCGTTCTGCAGATCTAGTATCTATCGGTCCAATGCTTCAGGGCATGCGTAAACCTGTAAACGACCTTTCTCGCGGCGCACTAGTAGACGACATCGTTTACACAGTTGCACTAACTGCGATTCAGGCGAAGCAAGCGGACGAAGCGAATCGTTAATTGATCGCTAGGCTTAATCGCTAAATTTGAAATCCCGCAGAAAATGATTCTGCGGGATTTTTTTATAAAATACTGCTGTTTTTTCTCAACTTAGCTCTAACAATCTCACCTGAAGAGCAAATTAACTCTAGGTCAACTGCCACAGTCATCAACTCATGGTCCTTACGCTCTACTTCATGCTCTTTAAGTATGACCTTTTCAATCTTACAACTATCACTAAATGCCTTAGTTCCGATACCTTCGTTTAAGTACTCGACTAATGCTCCTCCAAATTCAATGGTAGACTCGTCTATGTACAGACCAGTATAGAAATCTATGGTCACAAAATTGTGTTCAAATCTTCGCACAGTTAAACTAACGTGTGCAGAATCACCATACCTATCTGAAGAATAAAGGACGTCACCGATAAACAGTGCTCTATCTAAGTAATCTTCGTCATTTGGGAAACTAAATTCTAAATAACTTTTATCTATAGAACTGTCAGAAACTTGAACATTGATCTTATCCAATTGTTCAGGAATTGTACCAAACTCAGCTTTAGCTCCGATGGTTATAATATCTCCTGGATTACCTTGATGCTGTACCCTAAATAGGTCATATTCAGGCCAATTATTTAGGATTGTTGCATTACTATTTACAGTCCACGAAATATATCGCGGTGTATGTCCATCGGAGTAGCTTGCATAAATTTCGAACCACTCTTCATTTGTAATAAAGCGGTCTTCTCCTATTGAAAAAAGTTTATTTGGTGATATTGAATCATCGATAGTTTTTATTTTAACTAGATCTTTAATTAAACTTAGATCTTTTACCTTTAAAAAATAAGTAGTGTTAGGCTCTAGGTCTTGCACTGCCATCAAAACCACTTTATTCCCATCAATAGAATGATTCAAATTCACTCTATTTCCTATGTACTCTCCTTCTAAATAAAACTCCATATCCTCAGGAAAATAAGAAGTAGTAAATAACTCTATTTTTGGATTGAGTTCTACATTATCATAAAGAACTAGATAACTATTGAAATCATTTATCGTATCAACAGAATAAGGAGCTGCAACCTCAACTTCATCACCATAAATCTTTATTTGACTACTCAGAACATGAGACTTGTAGCTGCCATTTCTATCAAGAAAGTCATAGCGACCTATTGGCCACAAAGACCCATTACCCCCCCAGACCTCTGAGTAGTGTAGGTAGAGTTCTGCCTGCTGATCATTTTCGTAGTTAATTGAAACCTCTATTTCAGCATTAGATTGTGTTGTATAAGAAATTTTGTTACTTCTTTCACCTGATAAGACAAGTGTTCCCGCTTTTGGCTCGTGCCCTAATTTTCCCGTAAAAGGACTTTCTGTCGATAACTCATAATTTAGATCTTGACCCAAACTATAATTATACTGACCATTAAGATCCATTGAGTACTCAGAAGACAGCAAGTCATATTCAAAAATAGATTCTGCATTAGTTAAATTTAGATATCCACCGATAGAAATACCACTTTCTGATTTTGATTTCAGTTGATACCTATAACTTCCTGTTTGATTTAACTCTAGAGCCACATCATAATTTATCCATTCGGGTATAATCCCATACTCTGATTCAAGGTAAACATATAGGCTTGAGCTTCTTGCTATGGCGCTTAGGTGGCTTAGCTTTCCTTCAGAATCAAATGATACAGACTCCAAAGTTACGTCAATACTACCATCCAATGTATAAGCATCTAACAGATCAGAGATTATACATTGGTTGAAATCAATGTTTATTTGGTCTCCTTTCGCCAAATACTCTCCACTCTTGTTGGAACTTATCGTTATATATGACGTACTACTATTGTGATCTATCGTCCTACATGCAACACGTGTTGAATCAGATGTACCGAGAAGATTTACAGCGGTTACTATGCGCGAAGAAATGGTAGGAAGGTAATAACTTAACCTAGTCCCTAATGCAGCATAAGCTATATTATCTAAGGTTATATCTGATTTACCATCTGTTGACGTGCTTTCTTCAGATCCCCCTCCTCCTCCGCCACAACCAAAAATGAATATAACCAACATTAAGGTCGCTACCTTTACAACATTGTAAAGCATTTAAATATCTCCCTAGAAGCATTAATCCGTACTAAAACATACGTAATGAAATATATGACCTTACCATCACCAATACCCTACAATATGTGATGTGGCAAGTAATATCTAATAAAAACATGTACTTATTATTTTGTATTAATGATGAGAATCGCATTTACAAAGGAGGACTATCAAAAAGTAATTTTTTATAAATAGAGATGAGGAGTGGCATTTTATAAAAAAGAAGATGCACTTTTCAGCACGTTTATTATAGTGCCCTTTGTTGTTCTAGCCAGGTTAGGGCTTCTTGTTTGTCGAAGAACATTTTGGTGTTGCCTGTCATGAGTTTGTCGACGATTAGGCCTTGGAAGCCAGAGTGTACCAGTATAGCCGAGGCTTTACAGCCCATTGAGTCGTACCAAAGCCACAATTGAGCGGCGTTATCTATCGTTTCTTGGGAACCGGAAACCTCATCATCCCACTCTTCGTAACGAACCCAACTCTCCTTCGGGTTATCTATTACTGCTTTTTGTAGCTCTTCTGCGCAATGCAAAACGCCCGCTTCATTGAATGGGCCATAGGCATACACTTCAAACAGGTCTTGGTGCCACTGGGCGGATACGCTGCCATGTAAAACCATCGCAAACTCTCATTAGCTTCTACTGATATTATTAAGAATAGCTCAAGATTTTAGGTTGCTATTCGGTAAAAGCTAAATATTAAAACTCATGAAGGGAAGTTTGATGAATCTCAAGTTTGATTGTCTGGAAGACAATCCTCCCAATCAAAAACGAGGACCCTCGGCCCTCGCTTTCAATCAGAAAATTTATAGTCATGGCACTAGCTAAGTATCTTCACACTGCTACGAACCACCAAACTCGGTTCAAGCTGCACCACTTGAGGTTCGGCTGTCACTTTATCAATCTTGTTGAGTAAGGTATCGACAGCGGCCTGTCCAAGGCGATATTTGGGCTGATGAATCGTGGTTAATGCTGGGGTCATGAACTTTGCGATGTGTACATCATCGTACCCTACAATTGAGAGCTGCTCTGGCACTCGAATTCCTTGAGCGGCAGCGGCGTTGATCACACCCATTGCCATCATGTCATTGGAGACAAACAGGCTGCTTGGCAGGGTGCCGCGCTCGATAAGAGTTGCGAATGCACTTGCCCCACCCTCACACTCAAAGTCAGATTCAACAATCCAATTTGGGTTGATCTCTAAACCATGTTCGTTCATCGCTCGCTTGTAACCTTCGTAACGCATTTGCGCTTGATAGCGAGCCAGTGGCCCTGTGATACAACCGATTTCAGTGTGACCACATTCAATCAGGTGTTTGGCAGCAAGGTAGCCTCCTCGAAAGGAGTTGTCTTGAATTTTGTCGGACGCAAAATGAATCGGCCCCCAATCCATTACCACTACGGGCATATCTGGATACAGGTCAAACACATCGATACGTTCACCTTCTAGGGTGGAACACATCAGAATCAGGCCATCAACACGCTTTTGCAACAGAGTTTCAATCGAAGCTCGCATACGCTCGCTATCGCCCTCCGTATTGCACAAAATCAGATTGTAGTTTTGTTGATAGCAGCGGCGCTCTACCCCTTTAACTACTTCACCGAAAAACGGGTTGGTCGAGTTTGTCATCAACATACCCAGGGTTCGGGTGCGGTTCATTTTGAGGCTGCGTGCCAGTGCCGACGGGGTGTAATTTAGCTCTTTTGCCGCTTTCATCACTCGCTCCGAGATGTCTTCACTGACAAAGCGAGTTTTGTTAATCACATGACTTACTGTTGAGGTCGATACCCCAGCAAGCTTAGCGATATCTTTCATTGATGCCACGGCAAAAGCTCCTTGTTACTGTTGCTCAGCTAAGAACTGATCAACTTCCTGACGAGATGGAATCGAGGTTTGAGCGCCAAAGCGAGTGACCGAAATCGCTGCTGCGGCATGAGCAAACTTAATTGCTGATTCTAAAGGTTTATTTTCAAGGAGACCAGCCACGAATGCGCCATTAAAGGTATCTCCAGCTGCGGTCGTGTCTTGAGCCTGAACTCTGAAGCCTGCGATCACCTTGCCTTCACCTCGTTGACTCAGCCAAACACCCTTTGAACCTAATGTGATCATCACGGTTTCAATACCTTTATCATGTAGCACTTTTGCCGCTAGGGTTGCTGATTCATCGTCCACCACAGCAACACCTGTGAGCAGTTCCGCCTCAGTTTCATTAGGGGTGATCATGTCCACGCATTCAAGCAAAGAATCAGGCAAGGCCTGCGCTGGCGCAGGGTTGAGAATTACTTGAGTATTTGCGGCCTTTGCCGTCTTTGCTGCAAGCTCAATACCGCATAACGGTGTCTCTAATTGCATCAGCAGATAGTCTGCCTGACCAATACGTTCAAGATCCGAATTTAGCGCAGCCGCAGTCAGCTTTGCATTGGCTTCGGCACTAATGCAAATACTGTTTTCACCGCTATCAGACACCTGAATCATCGCAATCCCAGTCGGGCAGTTTGGTTGCAGTTTCACACCAGCAATGTCGATATTGTCATGCTTAAACGCTTCACGGATATTGATACCAAACGAATCATCACCGATACAGGCAATAAACCCGGTATCCGCTTGCATGCGAGCCGCAGCAACCGCTTGATTGGCCCCTTTGCCACCTGGGATCACTTGGTAATTGCGACCGTGCAATGTCTCACCAGGGCGAGGGAATGAAGGGACTTGAAGAACGTGGTCGGCATTAACACTACCTAAAACTACCAACTTATTCATATATTTATCCTTGGTTCATTTAGAACATGGGTATTAAAAACACATAGGTTTGAGGAAGCAAAGCTATGGGCTCTGAGGTTTCGAGTAAGGAATTTTTAATCCAGCTCTACGTTTTGTGGGTGATGCTTTTGGCTCACCCCCTTTCTATGGGGGTGAGCTGTGTTGTGCTCGCTGATTATTCGGTGATAACTTTCAGCGCCACAGGAATGTACTCAGCAACTTTTTCGCCTTTCAGTACTTTATCTGCAGTTTCAACACCCAGTGAACCGATTAGCTCTGGCTGCTGTGCAACAGTTGCTGCTAGCTTGCCACGCTTCACGGCTGCGATACCGTCGTCAGTACCATCAAAACCTACGATCAGTACATTCTTGCCCGATGCCTGAACAGCGCGCATTGCGCCAAGTGCCATTTCATCATTCTGAGCAAATACCGCTTGTACATTAGGGTTCGCTGCAAGCAGGTTTTCCATTACGTTAAGACCTTTAGTACGGTCAAAGTCGGCTGGTTGGCTGGCAAGCAGTTCCATTTGGCTGCCTTTGACAGCATTCATAAAGCCTTCACCACGCTCACGCGCCGCTGACGTACCAGCAATACCTTCAAGTTGAATCACTTTAGCGTCTGCACCTGCTTGCTCTTGAATAAATTGACCTGCCAATTCACCACCAGCCACGTTGTCAGAGGCGATGTGGCTTACAACCTCACCACGGCTAGCGCCACGGTCTAGAGTCAGTACTGGGATGTTTGAACGGTTAGCCATACGAATTGCATTGGATACTGCGTCAGAATCCGTTGGGTTGATCAAAATTGCTTTCACACCACGTACTGTTAGGTCTTCTACATTTGATAGCTCTTTGCTTGGGTCATTTTGTGAATCTAGAACGATCAGCTCATAACCAAGCTCCTTCGCTTTTTCTTCTGCGCCATCTTTCATTGAAACGAAAAATGGATTGTTTAAGGTAGAAACCACAACAGCTAGCGTATCTTGCGCTTGTGCGGTTACGGATGCAGAGGCAGCTAAGATTGCTGTAGTAATCAAAGTAGTGATCTTTTTCATCTTTAGGTCCTTTATATGTAGGGAGTGTTCGAGCTCCGCAGGCAGGGGCGCTTGCGGGCCGAACGAGTTTCACGGTGAACTTTTGTCGCCAACTTAGTAACAAAACTAATCAGAGCTAAGTTCGTTATTGTTATTTGTTTTTGTTATCTACCATTACCGCCAGCAAGATAACGACCGCTTTTGCAATCATCTGGTAGTAAGAAGAGACATCAAGGAGGTTCAAAGCATTGTTTAGGAAGCCGATGATCAGTGCGCCAATTAGCGTTCCCATGATACGGCCACGACCGCCCATCAAGCTGGTGCCACCCAGCACAACAGCGGCAATCGCATCCAACTCATATCCCATACCCGCCGTCGGCTGCGCAGAAGACAAGCGAGAAGTCACGATGATGCCAGCAAGCGCAGCAAGGAAACCACAAATCGCATAAACGCCGATTTTTACTCGGTCAACGTTAATGCCCGATAGACGAGTGGCGGATTCATTACCACCCAGTGCGTACACATAGCGGCCAAAACGGGTGTGATTTAACAGATACCAAGCGGCAGCAAATACCACGACCATTAACCATACTGGAACAGGGATGCCCAATGCGTAGCCGGTACCAAACCAAGCAAAAGCGTCAGCGGTATCGGTGAAGCCCGTAGAAATTGGCCTGCCATCGGTATAAACCATGGTGACACCACGAAGCAGGGTCATGGTGACCAAGGTGGCGATAAATGCCTGCACCTTGCCTTTGGCGATGATCATTCCGCTAATTGCACCTAGTGCAGCCCCTGCGAACAACGCAGTTGGCACGGCAATTAATACCGGTACTTCCATCGCAATTAGGCTAGCGGCGAATGCCCCACACAAAGCCAGAACTGAGCCAACACTCAGATCGATACCCGCGGTTAAAATGACTAAGGTCATGCCCACGGCGATAATGGCATTCACAGAGGTCTGACGCAGAATATTAAGAATGTTATCTACGGTGAAAAAGTTAGGGTTTAAGAACGACACCACCGCAATCAAGAAAATCAGTGCAATCAAAGATTTTTGCTCGATTAACCACTCTTTATTCAGTTTGAATTTTTTAGGATTACTCATAGTTTGGGTACTCATGCTGACTTCCTCAGTTTGCCGACTGCGCAAGCCATCAGCGTTTCTTGATCCGCCTCTTGGGCAGAAAACTCACCGGTAATACTTCCTTCGTGCATTACCAACACACGGTCACTCATTCCTAGCACTTCTGGCATTTCAGAAGATACTAAGATGATGCTCATCCCTTCCGCTTTAAACTGGTTAATAAGTTGATAAATCTCTTTTTTCGCACCGACATCGACACCACGAGTCGGCTCATCAAGAATCAATACTTTTGGACGTGTCATTAAGCCTTTAGCGATTGCCACTTTCTGCTGATTACCGCCAGACAGATTGCCGATGATCTGTTCACGACTTGGCGTCTTGATATTAAACAGACGAATAAAATCTTCGACAGCTTCGGCTTCATCTTTATGCTGGATTTGAAGGGACTTGGATAATTGCTCAAGCGCGCATAACGACATGTTTTCTTTGACCGATAGCCCAAGAACTAGTCCATCCCCTTTTCGGTCTTCAGAAATATAAGCAACACCATTGGCGAGCCCATCTTGAGGCGTTAGCGGATTAATGGTTTTGCCATCAAGAATGATGTCACCTGAGTCACGAGTTAATGCGCCATAAATGACTTTCACCAGCTCAGTACGCCCGGCACCCATTAGCCCAGAAATGCCTAGGATTTCGCCTTTATTGAGCGTAAAACTCACATCCTTAACACCGCTGCCAGAAAGATTGCGGACTTCAAGCGAAATATCACCATGGGTTGCATCAATACGAGGGTATTGCTCATCGAGCTTACGTCCTACCATCATTTCAATCAGGCTATCTTCGTCAGTGTCAGCGACTTGGCATTCACCAATGAATTTGCCGTCTCGCAGCACAGTAATATCGTCACAAATCTCAAAGATTTCTTTCAAACGGTGCGAGATGTATACAATGCCGCAACCCTCGTCACGAAGCTCGTTTATCACCTTAAACAACGATTCGGTTTCGGTATCGGTCAGCGCATCAGTTGGCTCATCCATGATGATCACTTTCGCTTCAAACGAGAGCGCTTTAGCGATCTCTACCATCTGCTGCTCACCAAGGCTGAGATCCCCTAAAGGTGTTCTAGAGCTGTGCTTAACGTTCAAGCGGGCAAGCAGTTTGTCCGCTTGTTGGTACATCTTGCTCCAATCAATACGGCCAAATGCACCCGTTAACTCACGACCAAGAAAGATATTTTCTGCGATGGTCAGCTCAGGGATCAGATTGAGCTCTTGATGAATAATGCTGATGCCCGCTTGCTGAGAATCTCTAGGCCCATGAAACTGTCGCTCTGACCCTTGGTAGGCGATAGTGCCGCCATCTTTGGAGTAGATCCCCGTCAACACTTTCATCAGGGTGGACTTTCCTGCCCCATTTTCTCCCATCAATGCCATGACTCGCCCTGGATAAACATTAAGACTCGCCTTATCTAGCGCCTTAACTCCTGGAAAAGCTTTCTCTATCGCATTGAGATTTAATATTGCTTGAGTCATACCTCAGCCCTTATTTAGAACACAACGCCAGATTGGAAAATGACATTGGCGTACGGAGTGCATTCCCCAGTACGAACAATGGCGCGACTTTGCCCAGTGCGCTGCTTAAATGCTTCGTGACTGATGTAAGTGACCGGGATATCTCGCTGGCCTTTTTCAGCTTCATGTGCCAACTCATCAAGCAGAGCTTGGTGCAGTTGCGGACTCACTTGAGCAAATTCCTCTGCCACAACGACAGACTCAACTTGGGCTTCAGTTAACATCACACGAACGGTTTCAATAAAGCTTGGCACACCGTGAGTGAGTGCAAGGTCAATTCGAGTGACTTGGTCAGGGATTGGCAACCCAGCATCGCAGATGGTGATCTCATCTGTATGGCCTAGCGTTGCGACCAAATAAGAAAGGTCAGAATTTAGTAGGGTACTTTTTTTCATCTTATACCTCTTGGGTTACAGCAAGAGCTCATTATCATCGATACGTTTCGATATTTGAGAAAACGTCGTCGAAACGTTTCGATGAGGATAATAGCGCCAATAAATTTGGAGAAAAGTGAATATTTATAAATGCGTGATCTAGATCAGGTTAGCAGCCCCACTTTACGGGTGAATTCTTGACTTTCATCTTCTGAGGCTAGTTTTTTACGTCCCTATTATCACTCGGAGGGGCAAACAGTAACTGGGTACGCTGTTTGAAGGTTAGGTTGGGCTGAGTGGCCTCCCGTAGCATGGCTTTCCACTCAGCAAAAGTCACAGTTATTGGATTGAAACTATTCACTGGCTTAGAAATACCATAACGCACCGTCTCGGCTTCTGGCTCAAAGGTGCCAAAAATCTTGTCCCAGATGATCAGCACACCCGCATAATTTTTGTCGATGTATTGCGCATTAACACCATGGTGCACCCGATGATGGGATGGTGTATTAAAGATAAATTCCAATGGTCCAAGCGTTCTAATCCACTGGGTATGCACAAAAAACTGCAACCCCAAGTTGAGCAGCACCACAAACACTACCCATTGAGGCTCAAAACCAAGCACTAATAACGGTACCCAAAATAGCCACATACCCGCTAGTGGATACATTAAGCTTTGGCGAAATGCAGTACTAAAATTCATCTTCTCTGAGCTATGGTGAACCACGTGTGCTGCCCACATCCAGCGTACTCGATGGCTGGCCCGATGAAACCAGTAGTAGCAAAAGTCTTGTAAAATCATCAATGCAGCGAAACTGACCAAGCCTATTTCTATCTCAAACAAACGTGCGTCAAAAACCCATAGATAAAGCTGAAAGACCACCAAGCCAGTCACAATATCGCTCACTTGATGCAGTCCAGACAAAGTGAAGTTGCACACAACTTCGGGTAATTGATAAGCCGCATTTGTTGGCAGTTTGCCTGATCGTTGGCCAAGCCAGTATTCGGCTATCATGCAAACGAAAAACAGAGGGGCTAAAAGCATTAGCAGCAGTTCTGGGTTATCGCTCAAACTCATCTTGTTTCTCCATTACCAACGAGCAAAGTGATCTTCGGTCAGACCTAAAACTTGTTTGAGGTGATAAGTGTTTCCTTCCCCATCTTGTAACACACCATCAAAATGACCGATAAATTGGCGAAAGTTACTTTTCAGCAGCCACAAGTTGAGCTTTTCACTGCGCAAGTTGCTGGCCGTAAACGTCAGTTGTACACGCCCATCCTTCGAGGTTATCTGCCAAGGTTTATCGAGATCATGTCGATCAAACTCGAACTGCACCGGCCCCAGATAATGACGCACACCATCTACCCAAAGCACGTTCTCTGTCATCCCAGTTTCATTCACTCCCGCCGCAAGGTTAAGACCTATCTTTTTGCCTTGTACTTGTGCATTAATGCTCGCCCAACGCCAACTTGTTTCTCGACGCATATAGCCTGCAGAGAAGTCATAGCCCGCCAATAGCTCGCCACTTGGCTGTGGCTGACCATCGATAACTAAATCCCCTTTCACACTCAGCGCATTGTGTTTTTGGGTATAAGTCCAGCCGTTATATCCAGTCGGTGAGCACATAGCTAATGGCAAGCTCGTCTGAAGAGGATGCAATGTCAGATTGGCCGTAATTCGTTTACTGTTGATACATAACTGCCACTGACCATTAGTAATTTGGAATGAAACTTGTCCCGATGCATTAGTTGCTATGCCATTAAGCGGAGAAGGTTGCGAACGGCTACCCAACCCTAGCGGGCGCAGCCATTTTTGTTCGCTAAGCTCATGAGTGTTTCTGTCATAGACATAGCAAAAGGTACTGGTTAGGTAACGAATATCTGCAATTGCCACGCCCACGACATATTGTGGTGTGACCAAGGAGACAAACTGAAATTGTTTATATCCAAAGTAGCGTGCCCATGGTCCAGCGGACTTATCCATACTAGTTTGATAGCAAAACTTCTCAATACCAAGCGTTTGAGGGATTTGGTCAAACTGCCCAAAGACAGGCTCCCCCCGCTGATTAATTACACTTAGAAAAGGCAAAGCTTCATCTTCCATAACGGCCTATAGATTACATTTTGATAACAATTAGCTGTAAGTGTGGCGGGTGGGGAGCTAAAATGGGAGGTCATTACAAGACAACCAAAAGACTTAGATCACATAATGTAACCTATCAGAGGTGTGCGTGGAGCAAAGCCAGACTAAAAAGATCATTGCGCAATATCAGCCTACAGCTCATCGCTTTGAACTGGGTAACTTGGACGTGTTGCTATTGCTTGCTACCCTAATGGATAAAGGTACAGATACTTATTCACTGCTTCACCAGCTAGGGCTTGAACTGCCCACCCGCAAGTCGCACCATCAGAAAATGACCTTTGCAGATAAGTTAAGTTTGTTCTCTGCCGCATTAGAAATCTTCCCAAATCAAGGACTCGGTTTACAGATAGGTACACAAGCACAACTGAAGCAATTCGGCGTTCTGGGCTACGTATTACTGTCGAGTCAGAATGTGGAACAAGCGATCAAAGCCGGATTGGGTAATTTGCAGCTCAATGGGCCGTTATTTTCCATCACTGTCGAACAGCACGAGCAATGTGTTAGTATCCGCTTGGACAATCAACTAGAGCTGGCCGCTCTGATGCCTTTTTGTAGTGAGTTCTTTTTGTCTGCCTTGCTGGCTTTGTTTCGAGAAATGACGGGTCAGTCCCTACCACTCCAACAGGTGTGTTTTGCCTATCCTGAAGTGAGTTATCACGCCATGTATGATGAACATTTTGGTTGTCCCATCTCTTTTGATGCCAAGGTGACTGCTATCGAGTTTGATAGTGACATTCTATACAAACCTCTAGCGACTCATGACCCTCGCTTACTGGAAGGTTGCCTTGCTTCCTGTCAATCCATTCGTCAAGCACTTAGCACCTCCTTTCACCTCGATCAACAAGTACTTGCTAGCCTTTATCGCTCACCACTTCCCTTGCCTGATATATTAACCACCAGCCATTTATTTGGCATGTCGCCACGAACATTGAGCCGTAATCTTGCCAAACGAAGCACAAGTTATACTCAACTGGTGTCTAAGGTAAAAACTGAACTCGCTCGAGAAATGCTACTCAATACTCAGCTTAGTGTTGAAGAAATTGCCGATAGCCTGGGCTATAGCGATAGCTCTAATTTTCGACGAGCATTTAAAAGATGCACCAATAAGACACCTATTCAGATTCGCTGCCCGATGTCGTCTTAACCTAGTGGCGTACGGAGTTAAGCGGTGACAAACAAAAAGCCCTGCAATCACAGTGTGATTGCAGGGCTTTGAAACAGAGTCATCAGTTGATTAAGCTTGAATACCAACAATCAACCAAGGTGCGTTATCTACTGTTAGGTCACGCTCTAGGTGCCATACATCAGTGATATCTTCTTCAACACCTTCGACGTCATCACGGTAGCGGCCGCTAAACTGCAAGCTAAGCTGCGCTAGAGAGGCGGTGTAATCTGCACGAACGATTTCAGCGTCCACGTACATTACGTTAGTGTGTTGCTCACCTTCAAGCTTGGCACGCTCTGCTTTCAAATCTTCAAACAGGCTTGGCGATACATACTCTTCAATCGTGTGCAGTTGGTTGTGGTTCCATGCACCTTGAAGGATACGGTAGTGCTCACGAGAGCCATTAATAAATGCCGCATGGTCAAAGCCCGGTGGGTAGTTATGCGGAACATCAGATGTTGCTGCGCTGCCAAAGCCACCAGCAGCTGCTTGAGGCTGCTCAAAGTTGTGCACGTTTGGCTGTGGCTGAGACTGCTGCTTGAACATGTCATTGCTCGCACCAGCGTAGCTTTGTTGTTGACGCTGATTCATGCTGCCCTGCTTGGCACCGAGCATGCCGCGTAGGAATTTGAACGCCAAGAAAGCGATTAGGCCCATGATCAAAATATCCATGAACTGGATACCTTCAAATGCGCCACCAAAGAAAGCCGCTAGCAGACCACCAGCCAACAAACCACCTAAGATACCGCCCATCAAGCCTTTTTTGCTTGAACCAGCGTTCGGAGTCGTTTGATCTTTCTTAATAGAATTTGTGTTTGTAGGAGATTGCTTCGGTGCAGGGGCTGTCTTAAAGCTCTTACCAAAAGATTTACCACCACCGAATTTTTTTGCTTCAGCAATTGGCGTCGTGGTGACTGCTACCATCAGCAGAGCGACCATGGCGAAAATTCGTTTCATAATTTCCTCGAAGGGATGGATGTTTTGTAATATTGCACCGTCATCATAGCGATAAATTTACACTAATGAAACATAACAACCTAAGATCAATGTATCTAAATATTGCGGGTAGTACGCTGCTGTGGCTTGACCAGTCAATCAGGGCTCTCTAAAATAATGAACATTGTTCTATTTTAAACAGTTATCATGGCTAGACGTAACGATCATACCCGAGAAGAGCTTATTGCTCTCACCTTGGAAAACGTAAAAAATTTCCTTAGTGAACATCCGCATCACGAACTCAGTTTGCGCAAAGTCGCCAACATGATCGGTTATGTGCCATCCACTCTAGTCAACGTTTTCGGTAACTACAATTTATTACTGCTACGTGCAGTGGCTCAAACCTTGGACGAACTCGCAGAAGAAGCCGGCAATGCGGTTGCAAATGCTCAGAGCCCTATCGAAGCGCTGCACAAACTGGCACACTGCTACCACGATTTTGCGATGGCTCACCCATACCGCTGGCAGCTGATATTCCAACACACCATGAATGGTGAAGAACTGCCTGAGTGGCAGAGCGAAAGAATCAACGGGATGACAGGGATGTTAGAATCCTTACTGCGCCCAATTATTCCTGCGCAGGCCGATACCAGTGTTGAGCACGCAAGTCGCGTACTTTGGGCAGGGGTACACGGAATTACTCTGCTCAGTGTTGATGATAAGTTCTTCTCCGCCTCACCAATTGAAGGCAAGGTACTTATCGACAACCTATTACGCAACTATTTGTCTGAGTGGAAAGTCTAAAGGATTAGTATGTCTCAACCATCAACCGGTGCGCTTCTTAAAAAGAAGCGCTTTTTGCCTTATTTCATCACTCAATTTTTTGGTGCTTTTAACGACAACATCTTCAAAAACGTGTTGTTGCTATTAGTGGCTTTTGCCAGCGTAGATGCACTGCCTGTCTCCAGCAACCTATTTATCAACTTAGCGGCCGGGCTGTTCATTTTGCCCTTTTTCCTTTTCTCAGCCACCGCTGGTGTTCTCGCCGATAAATACGAAAAGTCTTGGTTTATCCGTCGAGTAAAGTTGGCTGAAATTGTCATCATGACATTAGGCGCAATTGGCTTTATCACTCAAAGCTACTTTATTTTGCTACTGCTGCTGTTCTTGATGGGTACTCAGTCTGCATTTTTTGGCCCAGTAAAATACGCTCTGTTGCCGCAGCATCTAAAAAGAGAAGAACTTGTCGGCGGTAACGCCTTGGTGGAAACAGGCACCTTCGTTGCGATACTGCTCGGAACCTTAGGCGCTGGTGTGATTGCCTCGACAGAAAATGCACCTACGGTGGCTGCCGTTTGTGTGGTGGTGTTTGCGGTATGTGGCTACCTCGCTTGTCGTTTTATCCCTAAAGCGGACGCCGTTGCTCCTGAAACCAAGTTTGCCTGGCGACCATACTCACAGACCAAAGATACTCTGAAGATTGCAAAACAAGACAAAAAGGTGCACCACGCTATCTTGTCTATCAGTTGGTTTTGGTTCTTGGGTGCCTGTTACTTAACTCAGTTTCCGAACTTTACCAAATTGCACCTTCTTGGTAATGAAAGTGCGGTGTCTTTCCTACTGGCACTGTTTTCTATCGGTATTGCAGTCGGCTCTATGGCCTGTGACCGAATTTCTAAACACCAACTCAACATGGGCATCGTCCCATTTGGCAGTTTAGGCATATCACTGTTTGGTTTGCTGCTTGCAGTCTCAGTACCTGAAGGTCTCACCCCTTCGGAAAGCTTTATCGATTTTGTAACCACCCCTGCCCTTTGGCCAGTATTTATTAGCTTGTTGATGCTTGGTATTTCTGGCGGCCTGTTCATCGTACCGCTTTATACCTTGATGCAGACCCAAGCTAAACCAGAGCAGCGAGCTCGCATCATTGCAGCAAACAACATTTACAACGCAATCTTTATGGTAGGTAGCGCTGTACTTGGTATCGTATGCTTATCAGTACTTGAGCTGAGTATTACCCAGCTGTTTATCTTGCTTGCGGTGCTTAATATCTACGCAGTGGTTGAGTCCTACTTGCAAAGCCCGATGTACATGGGCGCCAAGTTCTTAAAGCACTTTACTCGTACCTTGTACCGCATCAACTTAAAGAATTTCCATCACATCCCTAAAGAGGGGGGCGCACTGCTGATCTGTAACCACGTTAGCTTTATGGATGCCCCACTTCTAATCGGTGCTCTGCCACGTCATGTACGATTCGTCATGGAAGAAGAGTACGCCACTTGGCCACCAATCAAGCGTATGATTGAAAACGCTGGAGTGATCCCTATTGATGCCAAAAACACTCGCTCGGTACGTCGTGCTTTCATCGCAGTAGAAAAGGCTCTTGCTGCGGGTGATGTAGTGTGTATTTTCCCTGAAGGTCGCTTAACTTCAGATGGTGAAATGAACGACTTTATGCGTGGAATCGAACTGATTTTACGCCGCTCACCAGTACCTGTTGTGCCTCTTGCTCTTAAAGGCATGTGGGGCAGTTACTTTAGTCGCTATAAAGGCAGTGCATGCAAAGGCTTGCCTGACCGCTTCCGTGCAAAAGTTGAAATTGAAGCAGGTGAACCCGTGTGTGGACACAGTGCCAACAACCAAATAATGCAAGAGAAAGTAGCTGCATTGCGGGGTGACTTCCGCTAAATTCCATCGTGAGAATTCAAAGGCTCAAACTGTCTAAGCTTGAGCCTTTTTTGATCGTGCGTCTAAACGCTGGTGTTTCAATTGCGCCGCTCAAACTGATCAATTTACGGTCAATTTTGCTTTTAGAGTGCGGGCATATTCGGTGAGCAAGCGGGCGTTATCTGCGGTCATAGCATCACCACATACTTCCCCTTGATAAGTGATTTTGGGGCTAGAATAGATGGGCAAAACCTTGGCTTGATAACTCATGATGGTGCCAGCGTCGCCACACGTTGCACCATGAGCGTAGGGTTTGAGCTTATCTTGCCCCTGAACTGTGGTGATGTCTTGGTAAGAATCTAGTTCACTTGCTTCAAGTTGACTCTTGGCTGTGGAGAGATCGTGTCGAGCCCAGGCTAAATGTCCAAACTCATGTTCCAAAACCATCTCAGCCGCACTGATATCCGAGACCACAAAATTAGGCAACAAATCCACCCAAGTTTCTGCAATTTTGGTCTCAATATCGAAGTAGCTGTTTTCACGGCTGAGGGTCAGCACCACATATTGATCCAGCTCTTCGAACGTGCGGTCCATTAATTGAGGAAAGTGTTGGCTTAGCTCATAATGAGCAGAAGCCATATTCCCGGGCGTTGAGTTTGCAAAGTTAACAAAATCATATCCATCACTGACTCTTCGCATTGGAATGCATGAATTACTTAAAGTCAGGTTCGCGTACTCGAGATCTTTCGCTATACGCAGTTCAAGCTCTTCGATGGTCAGTTCACTTAAAATGGCATAATCAAAGATGAACTTTACCCTTGTTTCAACCAGCTCTTCGACAGCGCACTCAGGTAACTCAAGTTCGGTTCCAGCGTACACACCAAAATACAAACCGCCTCCGAGCATTACGGCAATACATCCATTCCTCGCTAACGGCTTAACGCTGTGACTCATCTAAATTCTCCCTGCTCATCACAGCCAAGAGGTTACCGAACCTTTCAAGGTGATAAAAGATTAAGTTTTTGAAATTGCGAGGTTAATTTTCTAGATAACGTATCAGCCACGCTTTAAGGTCATGCCTAGAAACTTTAATTCCAGAAAGCGAAAGCTTAGGCATGGACAAATAAGACTTTGGCCGTTTAAATCGGTCTAGATGCTTAAGGCACCATTGCTCAAATTCTTGCTCTTGCCACGGCTGTTTGGCATCAATTAAAGCAATCGCTCGATGGCCATACTCTTCATCTTCCATGGGGATCACCACGACTTGAGCTACTTTGGGGTGCTGAGCCAACACCGCTTCTATCTCTTCACAATGAATGTTTTCACCCCCAGAAATGAACTGGTTATCGGCTCGGCCAATAACATGTAACTGATCTGTTTCAATCTTACCCAGATCCTTACTATCAAACCAACCGTGCTTGTCGGCTATCGGGTTTAATCGGCCTTGTTGATAGTAACCCTGAGCTAAGGTATCCCCACCAATCAAGATACGTTCACCACGGATGGTTAACTTTCTATTGGGCAGCACTACGCCTGCGCCTTGATTTCCATCTGCTCGTTTGGCGGTCACCGTCGATGCAGCTTCCGTCATGCCATAGCCTAGCCAAGTATCGATACCATGCCGTTGTGCCTGCTGGCAAAGCTCTGGTGGGATATGACTGCCTCCCAGCAACACTCGCTCGAGAATAAGTGGCGAACCACTGTTTAAAGCCCTTTGTAACTGAGTCACCACTAAAGAAGCATGAGTTACACGGCTAAGATCAATGAGTAAATCACCACTCGCCATTACCAACTTAGCTCCTGCCACCAGCCAGCGCCAAATAATGGACAAGCCTGAGACGTGATACAGCGGCAGACTAAGTAACCAACTATGGTGAGGTTCAAATTTGAATCGCTGCAACAGCCCCATTGCTGAAGCAATATGATTGGCATGGTTGTGGGCAACGGCTTTAGGAAAGCCACTCGACCCCGAGGTAAAAATCAAACTAGAGAGGGCTTGTTGGCTGTATCTTGAGCTTGTACCATCAAGGTAAGAGTGAGCATCAATATCTTGCTTAAGGTCAATCACTAACACTGGGTCAATAGTCGCCAGTTTTTGCTCGATGACCGATTGAGGGCCATCGGCGATAGGGGCGAAAGTTGCTCCCGACTCGATACAAGCGAGATATATGAGCACCGACGACAAGCAGTTGTTCCCTATCACGGCAACAACATCACCTACAGTTACCCCCTGACTGGCTAGCCAAGATTGATAAAGGCTGGTTTGTTGATAGAGTTGTGCCCAAGTGATTTGGTTGTCAGCAGCAACTAAAGCCACGGTATCGGGCTTTTGTTGCTGCCAAGAATAGAGCAATGACGGCATTAGAAGGATTTGATCAAGGTGTGCTTATCAAGCGTCGACAGCGGCAATTCACACCCCGGCCAAGCGACTTCTAGCTGCTCTTGGAACAGGGATATGGTATCAAGTCCCGGTACTGAGTCTGGTGTTAACCACTGGGACAGGCGGGCCAATTGGCAGAGCCCCAAGCTTGATTCAATGCTTGAGCTAATCACGACTTTCATCGCCATTTTTTCTGCTTGTGCTATCAACTCTTGAATTCTTTGTACTGAGCCAATAACAGTCGGCTTGATCACCAAAGTTTTAGCACCCGTTAACTCTGCTAGCTTAAAATAAGGATCACGTATCGCATGTTGCAACGTCTCATCCCACGCCACCGCAATTCCGGTATCTATTGCGAAAGCAAAGCTATGTTCTGGTTGCCTGCACGGTTCTTCAATGTAAGCAATGCGTTGACGATAAGAGGGGTTGATGTAATCGGCAAACTTTAGCGCTTCCTCTTTGGACCATGCTCGGTTAGCGTCCAAACGAAGTGAAAGATCTGGAATAGACTCTAAGAACAAGTTGACGATCATGCCGTCTCGAATCGGCTCATACAAACCGACTTTGATCTTAGCAACCTTCTCACCTTGCATGTTATTCAGCACGGGGATCAATGCGTCTGGATCACCGACACACAAAGGCGCAGCTTGGTAGTTTCCTTGGTGTGGTAAGGTCTTATTTAACTCAAGTTCAGCGACAGAAAGAGCAAATGCGACGGATGGTGGAACGTCTTCAAAGTCAAAGTCACTGCCTTGTTGCCACTTCTCAAGCAAGGCTAACGCAGATTGCTCGGCCTCTTCGAGTGTTTCTAAGCTAAAGCCTGGTAAGGGTGCAATCTCACCGTAACCTAGGTTAGAGCCTTCTCGCAGTTCAACCACATAGCCATGGCGCTCTGTTATGCGCTCTTGACGAAGAATCACACCACTATCCATGGGTAGACAGTAGCGGTACAGTTTGGCTTCTCTCATAGGTAATTCCTAATTGAGTGATACTGTGCCCTTAGGGCACAGTGAAAAGTGTTGTTGAGCGTAACGATAAAATTAAGGGTTACGCTTGAATTTGTTGAAGTCAGGACGGCGCTTTTCATTAAATGCATTGCGACCCTCTTGCCCTTCTTCGGTCATGTAGAACATCATGGTGGCGTTACCAGCAAGCTCTTGCAGGCCAGCTTGACCATCACAATCGGCATTCAGTGCAGCTTTTAGACAACGCAGCGCCATCGGGCTGTGTTGCAGTGTTTCTCGACACCAGCGCACCGTTTCGCGCTCTAGTTCTTCTACAGGAACCACGGTATTTACTAAGCCCATATCCAGTGCTTCTTGTGCATCATAGAATCGGCATAGGAACCAGATCTCGCGTGCTTTTTTCTGACCAACAATACGTGCCATGTACGATGCGCCCCAGCCCCCGTCAAATGATCCAACTTTCGGGCCAGTTTGACCAAATTGTGCATTTTCAGCAGCGATGGTTAAATCACACATCATGTGCAACACATGACCACCACCCACAGCCCAACCGGACACGGCTGCGATAACTGGTTTAGGACAGGTGCGAATATCACGTTGGAAATCGAGTACGTTCAAGTGGTGAGTGCCACTGTCATCACGGTAGCCTCCGTAATCGCCTCGGATCTTCTGATCGCCGCCACTACAGAACGCCTCTTCACCAAGGCCAGTTAGAATAATCACACCAACGTTACTGTCATAGCGAGCATCTGCTAACGCATCAATCATCTCTTTGACAGTTTGAGGGCGAAAAGCGTTACGAACCTGTGGACGAGCAATGGTGATTTTGGCGATGCCATCATCGGATTTATGAAAATGAATATCTTCGTACTTGTCGCTGCAATCTGTCCAATTTACCGGTGCGTATAGCTCTTCTTCGCTAATACCAACTGTTTTTGCCATGGTTTTACCTTTTGTTGTTCTTTGAATCCACTGCCTAAGCGGCAGTCACCGTTTTTCTGACGACATCCGCAAAAGCCTGCGGCTGTTCATGATGTACATTGTGCCCGGCATTGTCGATTTGGCTAAAAGCCAACTCACTATGCTTCGCTATGTTGAGAAATTTGCTGTCTTCGCTTCCACACACATAATGCAGTGGAACGGGTAATTGTTTGAGCGGCTCGAGTAGATAAGGCTGTTTCCCTAACGAGGTCGCTTGCAGCATCTGGGCAATACTTTGACCATCATTATGGGAGCGTCGTTCAATCAGTTTTTGTCTTTGCTCATCATTTAGTGAACTAAACACGCTTTGCTGATACCAGTCGCGTAATACTTGCTCAATCGGCTCGCTTGCAAACCGAGATGCCCATTTCGAGTCATTAATCATTCGGTCAGCCTTAGCAATATCATCTTGAAGGCCAAAATTGCCACCTTCTAATACTACGGCGACCAATCCTTGAAGATCGATAAGTTGCTTGCTCAAGCCATACATCAAAATTCGCGAACCTAAAGAGTAGCCAACCAGCGCCCAAGGTCGACCTGTTGAGATCACATTTTGTAGACTTGATTGCAGCCCATGACAGCAAGTGGTGAAAGTTTCACCACTTCTAATTGGTGTATCACCATGGGCAGGTAACTCGATAGCAACGCATGGGAAATCTGTTAGGTGCTGAGCACATGCTTGCCAATCATCTGCGTCGCCTAACAGTCCGTGAACAAACACTAAGACTGGGCGCTGCACATTGGACTGGTTAGGTCGATTAAGCCAGTGGGTGCTGAACATATTGCTCTATGGTTTGACTTAATTGTTTGAGATGCTTTGAGGCGCTTTGAGGTTCGGTCAACACTTCAACCACTAAAGTGCCACTTCCTGAGTTGATATGATTGACCACCACCTGCTCAGTTTCCACCAATGTATTGGGGGCTTGATACCCAAGCTGAAACTGCATTGCGGCATGCTCAAAGGTCATGGCGTGAGGCATTTGATAAAGTGCGCTGCGTTTTTGCTCCGGCACAGGCAACATATCGAATATAGCGCCACCATCATTATTGACCACGATAATCACCACAGGCTGGCTGACGTTGCGCATCAACGCCAGTGAATTAATATCATGCAAAAGTGACGTATCACCAATCAGCATCACCATTGGCTTGCTTCTTGATTGTTGTACGCCGGAGGCTGTAGCAACCAAACCATCAATGCCTGATGCCCCTCGATTGGTAAACACTTCTCTAGCACTCAATGCGCCAAGCATATCCACCAAACGAACAATTAAGCTGTTGCCAATAAACAGATCTACATCAGGTGCGAGCCAAGTATCTATGTCTCGCGCTAAGGTCACTTCTTGGGTCTTTTCAAATGAGAGCGATTGAATTTGTGTTTTACACCATTCTATGGCAGGTAGTGATGCGTCGTTCCACTTGGCTTGAAGAGGCAACTCAGGTAGTTGCTGCGACTCAATCCAATGGATAGCACAGTCTATAAAACGCTGCTGCTGAAGGTGCGAAGGGTTGAGCCGACTTGGGTTGGCATCCACTAACACCCACTCCAAATGCGACTGATGACATTCAAACCACTGGCTAAAACGTTTCGATACCAATCGAGCACCAAACTGCACCACCAGCTCTGCCTGACCTAATTGGGTGGCTAATTCTGAGTTTTTAAGCCACAAGTCATAGTGCTGCCAAGGTGAAGATACCCCAGACTGAGGGTCGCACAAACAAGGCCAACCAAGTTGCTGAGCAAAGCGCTTGGCCCGCTTGGCTTGAGCGAGGCTCACCTGACCGATCACAATCACACCTTTGCTGTGCCAAATATTCGTTGGCAATGCAGACGGAGCAATATCTGATTGATTGAGTTGACACCAGTGGGAATCTTCATCGAGCCAAGAAGCGATTGGAGCTAGGTAATCACTGGTTTGGGCTAGCTTTTCTTCACCGTATAACGGCTCTGGAAACGCACAGTTGATGTGAATTGCACCGTGTCGCTGTGCTTGAACCGAAAGGCCTTGCTCTAAAGTGGTCAGTAGCCAATTGGGCGTGATATTTTCACTAGGCGACGGCAAGGCTACCTGCCAGTTAACATGATGGCTAAATATATCTCGCTGCTCTATCGCCTGATTTGCCCCACAATCTATTAGTGTTTGCGGGCGATCAGCAGTTAACAGGATGAGTTTCTCACCGGTCAGCTTAGCTTCTGCCACTGCTGGCAATAGATTCGCCACGGCGGTGCCCGAGGTAACGACAATCGCAACGGGGCGACGAGAGGCTTTCGCTAAGCCTAATGCGTAAAAACCCAAACCTCGTTCGTCATAGTGACTATGTAACGTCAGTTTAGGGTGGAGGTCTGCTTCTAATGTCAGTGGCGTAGAGCGAGAACCGGGTGCAACACAAACATGTTCAACTTGATGACGAGCTAAGGTTTCTAATGTCAACCAAGCCCATGTCCTATTTATGCTTGCTTGTGGGATCATGAAGCGACACCGAGTGGTGACTGTTCGGTAAGCAACGAAAGCAGTGTGGACATTTTTCTGTCTAACTCCTGCCACTCAAATTCACTGTCAGAGCCCGGAACAATGCCTGCCCCAGCAAACAGCTGAATTTGATCATGCAATACCAAAGCACTGCGAATGGCAACACAAAATTCCGCTCTTTCATGGCTGATAAATCCCACGGAACCTGCATACCAGCCACGAGCAAAGGCTTCATTTTCAGCGATATAGGCCAACGCATCTTCGCGTGGCAATCCTGCGACTGCTGCGGTTGGTTGCAGCGCAGCCAAAAGCTGAACACCATTCACACCCGCTTTTAGCTCAGCTTGGATCTCTCGTTTGAGGTGCTGTACTTTACGCAGACGAATCAAACGCGTCTCTTGCTGCACTTCTAACTGCTCGGCATGAGGGGTAAGTGATTGCAAGATGTCATCTACCACATACTGGTTTTCTTGCAAGTTTTTCTTATCTTGGCTTAGCCAATTGGCTAACGCCATGTCTTCTTGGGCATCAACACCACGACCAATGGTTCCTGCCAGTGCCTCAGTGTAAAGCTGAGTGCCGTAACGACTATATAAACGTTCTGGTGTTGAACCGATGAATGCGTGCTTACTGTCCAGCGCCATCAAAAAATGAAAACTGTGGTGATTAGCATTGGCGCTAGCTTTCAGTAGCTGCGCTGCGGCAATCGCACAATCCAGTGTGACATCTGTACGGCGCGCCAGAACCACTTTCTTAAACTCACCCTGTTGAATGTGCTGCAACGCATCATCTACCGTTTCACACCAATCGGTATAATTAGGGGTATGGCTGATACCGACAACATTTGCAGGTAGCGGCTGAATAGGAGAATACTCTTCTACTAAACGACGCAGCGCTTGAATGGCTTTGTCTTTACCACTGTTAAGATTCACGCTCAGTGTAAGCGCATCGTCGTAGCGTGTAAGTTCCACTTGAGGTAAAAAGAAAAACGACCCCATACAGCGACGGTTTTTCTCACTGGCACAATCAAACGAGCGGCCACCCCATACTCGCTGGCCCTCACCCAAAACGGCGTAAGCAGGCGCAGGCTGCGCAAAAACGTGCTCTTGACCAAGTGCAACGACTTCTTCACGGGTATCTCGAGATTGCCAGTAGAATTTAGGATAATGCGGCTGGGCTTCTAACCAGTCGATAAAAGAGAACTCAGTCTCTGGATGAAAAGGCTGACATACACGGCATGCGTCGCTTGAAGCGCTGTTGATACGCTCGATTAATGCATTAACTGTCTGCTCGAAGTGCGACAAACCCACCTCACTCGTGAAAAGAAAATTGGGAAAGATTTTAGATGGTTACTCTATTGTCTGATGCCTGATAGATCAAGGCTCTAGGTAGCAAAACGCGTACTAGTGACAGAATAAACGGGTACTCTAGTACGTTAGAGGTATTTGTAACCACTATAGCTATTCAACTTCTTTCAAATCCAACACTGCCAGCTGGCTATTTTGCAAACAATTGTTCCGAAATTACTTTGGTGGCAGATATTTATTCTATAAGAATGGAAAATAGTGTACTTTAAGAAAGTATTATAGATAAAAACGGAAGCATAACAATGGAAAATATCGGGATGTCGCAAAAACTCGATAATGTCTGCTATGACATTCGAGGTCCTGTGCTCAAACATGCTAAGCGCATGGAGGAAGAAGGGCATAAAATACTAAAACTAAACATCGGCAACCCGGCCCCATTTGGATTTGACGCCCCAGACGAGATTCTTGTGGACGTAATTCGCAACTTGCCGACCTCTCAAGGGTACTGCGACTCTAAAGGCATCTATTCTGCTCGTAAGGCAGTAGTTCAACACTACCAGAAGAAAGGCCTACTGAATCTAGATGTTGAAGATGTCTATATTGGTAACGGGGTTTCAGAGCTGATAGTCATGGCGATGCAAGCCTTACTCAACAATGGCGATGAAATGCTGGTACCTGCGCCAGATTACCCACTTTGGACTGCGGGTGTTTCTCTGTCAGGTGGTAAAGCCGTGCACTACCTTTGTGACGAAGAAGCTGACTGGTACCCAGATCTTGACGATATTCGCGCTAAGATCACCCCAAATACCCGCGGCATCGTCTTGATTAACCCCAACAATCCAACGGGTGCGGTATACAGCCGCGACTTCCTTTTAGAAGTGATCGAAATTGCACGCCAGAATAACCTCATCATCTTTGCCGATGAGATTTACGACAAAGTCCTGTATGACGGTGCAACACATACGTCGATTGCTACCCTTGCAGACGACGTGCTTATGGTCACCTTCAACGGAATCTCCAAAGCGTATCGTGTCTGTGGTTTCCGCGGCGGTTGGATGTTCATGACAGGTCCTAAGCATTTGGCAAAAGGTTATGTCGACGGTCTGGACATGCTGAGCTCCATGCGTCTCTGTGCCAATGTTCCGATGCAACACGCAATCCAAACAGCACTAGGCGGCTATCAAAGCATCAATGAGCTGATCTTACCGGGTGGGCGATTGCTTGAACAACGAGATAAAGCTTATGAGCTTATCACTCAAATCCCTGGCATTACTTGTGTTAAGCCTAAAGGGGCGATGTACCTGTTCCCTAAACTGGATGTGAAAAAGTTCAACATCACCGACGACCAAAAGTTTGTTTACGACTTTTTGGTCCAAGAGAAGGTGTTACTGGTTCAAGGCAGCGGTTTCAATTGGCCTAAGCCGGATCACTTCCGTATCGTGACCTTACCGCATATCGAAGATCTAGAGAGTGCCATTGGACGATTAGACAGATTCTTGTCTACATATCGCCAATAATTAGAACACGCTAAGCGCACCGCAAGGTGCGCTTTTTGGTTATACTGTGTTCAAGAATTAGCACAAGGCAGTACTATGAAACGCAGTCACTTTTTTGCCCACCTCGCCCGCATGAAGCTCATCCAGCGTTGGCCATTAATGCGCTCAATCACCCAAGAAAACATTTCCGAGCACAGCTTACAGGTGGCCTTTGTTGCCCACGCATTGGCACTAATCAAAAACAAAAAGTTTGGCGGTAACGTTAATCCTGAGCGTATCGCCCTATTAGGCATGTACCACGATACCAGCGAAGTGCTCACCGGTGACCTTCCAACACCCGTCAAATACTACAATCCAGCCATTGCTAACGAGTACAAAAAAATTGAAGCTGCAGCAGAAGAGAAACTGCTCTCAATGTTACCTGAAGAATTCCAAGAGGATTTTAAACCTTTCTTGGTTTCAACCGCTGCTGACAAAGAAGAAGCCGCCATTGTTAAGCAAGCCGATAGAATTTGTGCCTACCTTAAGTGCCTTGAAGAGCTCTCTGCAGGCAATCACGAGTTTGAACAAGCGAAAAAGCGCCTTGATGACACCTTGCGTGAGTGCCAAACCGAGGAGATGAACTACTTTTTGACGGTATTTGCCGACAGTTTTAGCATGTCGCTAGACGAAATTAGCTAACTGGCTGTAAAGTAATAAAAATAACTAATTAGGTGGAGCGACGGATGGCAGAAAACACCAATCTTTGGATAGCGCGCTACGGCGATGAACAAAAAACTCGTCGAGATGACCATCGGGACCCTTTTCAACGCGACCGAGCTCGCATCCTTCACTCCGCCGCATTTCGTCGCCTGCAAGCCAAAACTCAGATCCATGGTACTGGCACCAATGACTTTCACCGAACTCGCCTCACCCACTCGCTTGAAGCGGCGCAACTTGGATCAGGTATCCGAGCCCAGTTAAAACGCAAGCAACCACAATATGCCGGCTTAATGCCGTCAGGCAGTTTGATGGAAGCGCTGTGTTTAGCTCATGACATTGGTCATCCACCATTTGGTCATGGGGGGGAAATTGCTCTGAACTACATGATGCGAGACCACGGCGGCTTTGAGGGCAATGCGCAAACTTTTCGCATCATCACTCGTCTAGAGCCCTATACCCAACACCATGGTATGAACCTAACTCGACGTACCGTGCTCGGTCTAATCAAGTACCCAGCGCTTATCAGTCAAGCACAAGCGTCCAAGTTGCCTCAGCCTGTCGCTTCTCCTCGTCAGCTCAAAGCGGATTTGTGGAAACCCGCAAAAGGTATTTATGATCTCGATAGTGACCTGCTCGAGTGGGTGCTTTCCCCGCTCAGCGACAATGATCGAGCGCTGTTCTCATCTATGCGTGCAGCGAATTATCCCGACGATGAACACAAGAAAACCAAGTTTAAGTCTTTCGATTGTTCCATCATGGAGCTTGCCGATGACATTGCTTACGGTGTCCATGACTTAGAAGATGCCATTGTACTAGGCATAGTGACGAGAAATCAGTGGCAAGAACAAGCGGCGAGTAAATTGGCAGAATGCGGGGACCCTTGGTTTGAAGCCAATATTCAACAGATCAGCGACAAGCTCTTTTCTGGTGAACACTACTTACGCAAAGACGCCATCGGTGGCATCGTCAATGCACTATTAACCTGCATCACCATCGAACAGATTGACCCAGAGTTTGGCTTTGATTCTGAGTTACTCAACTATAACGCCGTCATGACCCCATCAATGGCCATAGCCCTTGAGATCTTTAAAACGTTTGTGAGTGACTACGTCATCCAAATCCCCGAGGTTCAAATCGCAGAATACAAGGGCCAGCAATTGGTAATGGATCTGTTTGAAGCGCTGAGCGCCGACCCTAAACGGCTACTACCAAAAGCCACTGGGACGAAGTGGCAGCAAGCCACCGATGAGCTTGAACAAATGCGTCTCATCGCAGACTACGTCTCTGCCATGACCGATGGCTACGCCCAAAAACTTCATCAACAACTGTTTTCATCGCACAGTGGGACTTAAACTGACTGGTAGCAACCTTGTGACCATATAGGATTAGTACCATAATTAGGTATTCTTTGGTATTTAGGACTTTTTCATGGCTAAAAATACAAGTATTACTTTGGGTAAACACTTTGATGGCTTTATTGCGGATCAAATCCAAAGTGGTCGCTATAATTCTGCAAGTGAAGTCATTCGCTCGGCATTACGTTTACTCGAATCTCAAGAAACCAAGATGCACACCTTGCGCCAGTTGCTGGTCGAAGGTGAAGAAAGTGGTACTGCCGACTATGATCTTGACTCCTTCATTGAAGAGCTGGATGAAGAACCCAATCGATGAAGCCTTTTCAATTAACTAATCGAGCAAAATTGGATTTAAAAGATATCGCTATCTTCACAGCTCGTAGATGGGGGCGTGAGCAAAGGAACCTCTATCTGAAGCAGTTTGATGACTCGTTTTGGTTACTTGCTGAAAACCCAGATATCGGAAAAATTTGTGATGAGATCCGCCAAGGATATCGGAAATTCCCTCAAGGTAGCCATGTGATTTTTTACCGACTTATTGGCAATCAAAAAATTGAAATTATTCGTATCTTGCATAAAAGCATGGACGTAAATCCCCTCTTTGCTCGCTAGGCTGTAAGGTCTTTAATCCCCAAAATGCTTTTTACGAACTTCCGGTGGTATCTGGGCTAGTTGCTGCTCCATCATTGCTTCAAAAGCATCTAGCAGTGGTTGCGGCTTACAAGCAGTGTCTAATTGCTCTAAGAGGTGATAACCCGCCTCTACCGTCGATAACGCATTATCTGACGGTGACTTTCGGATCTTATAGTTGCCTTGTAAATCTTCTGGTAGCGCAATACATGGAAGGTTACGCAGATTAATTGAGATTTGGCGCATTTTGTACGCCTTCTTCCAAGTACCATCGAGCAGTATTACTCTCAGCTTTCCACTAATAGTTGCCGCCTGCTCTAGTGAGTTGGCCTGTTCAGCTGGAAATAACACCCAGTGGGTCACATCAGGTTCAGCAAGCAATTGATTTAACTCGTCATGCTGACTAAAGTCTTCACCAACAAAGGTTTTGCAGTGTGATAGGCCAAGTTGCAAGATCGCCGCCGTCCCTTTTGCTCGCCCAACTTCCGTCGGGTGTTGCAGAATGATAAGCTCAAGTCGATTCTCCACTGGAGTAATCAGTGAGCATATACACATTGCTTTTCCACATTGAGAACAGTATCGAGACGTCATAGAAGATGTTACCTAGCTTAATCATTACCAGCCTCATTATGGTGCTGGCTCAATTGCCCGCATTACACCCTCTCCTCAACTGGGATGCAAGCCTTATTCAACAGGGCCAGTATTGGCGAATCTTAACCGCTCACTTTACCCACACTAACTGGACCCATTTAGCGATGAATTGTGCTGGGTTATGGGTGATTTGCTGGTTTTTCCGTGATAGTTGGTCAACGAAACGTTTTTGGATGGCGCTCACTGTGATAAGTCTTTTGGTGAGCATGACCTTGCCACTGACTAACACCCAATGGTACGCAGGATTGTCTGCTGTGCTTCATGGGCTATTTGCTTTGTTTGCGGTAATTGAAATCATCAATGGTCGTCACACTAGTGTGTGGTTATTGGTAGGACTTACAGTAAAAATAGGTTGGGAAAATCTCGCAGGGCCATCACACAGTACCGAGGCAATGATTAACGCAAGAGTGGCTGTCGAGGCCCACTTAGCGGGCGCTATTGCCGGGCTATTGCTTGGGTTGACTATCTACTTGAGAAAAAGATTAGATATTAAATAATTTTTGCTTATCAAAAAGGGGGCAAATCGATATGCTTAGGTTCGTCAGAGACTAATAGAGAAGATTTATCTTCATGCGCTTTATTGCCCAAAGACTGATCCCAGTGACTATCTTTTTGCTCATTATTGGCCAGCTATTTGGCTACGGGCAGACTGGGGCTGAATGGTATTTTTACTTCAGTGACCACACTAACCAAGACATCGTTGTCGGCTACCCATTTAACTACATCAATTACAACGGTAAGTTTGATAGCTGGCATTTTCACGTCGACCGCTTCGCAATGAGTGCCATTTTTTGTGCAGTTTCTGTGGCTATTGCTAGGTTTGCTCAGCGCAATCTAGTTAAAACTAAACAGAAGTAACTCATTGCGGTGAATCGAGTTCTTGAGTATTGGTAATAGAGATCTACTGGGAGTAAACGAATCAAAAGCCCAAGAACAGCATGTCCAACGCATCCATAACTTCTTTATGATGGTCACTCAAATCGGTAACGAATTCTCTTAGTTCTATTTGAGATACTGCAGCAAGGAACTGTGTCAACATAACAATTTGCTTACCTTCTACCTCGAAAATCGGATTAAGCGTATTCGCAGGCTTAGGTGAACTGTCATATTCAAGAAGAGGAACGACGACTCTGGTTGTTAGACCATCAAGTAAGTCAGTTTGTAAGTCGAGTAGCAAGTTATTGTCATTGCGTTAAACACTCAATCTAGGCATCAATAAGATTTAAATCTTGCAAGTGGGAGCCCATGCATCTCCACGTAGTTATTTGAGCTTTCTATTGCAACTTGATTTTCTTCCAGCCAAAGCGATTTCTTTAGCTCGTTACTGCTTACATCAATAGCCTGCTCAGAATTTCGTGGTTTGCACTTAGTCAGTTCAACACTTTCACTCAACGTCTTACTCGGTGAGCTTGGTCCAATGAACTGATATTTACCTGACTCTACTGGGTTCATAAAGGTTTCCAAATCACACCAACACCTCTTGCAGTGTAAGCGATGTTGGTGCGTTTTTCACTATCGGCCACTAGAGCTTGATACGCTCACGATTCTTCTCAACCGTCGCATTGCCAATCCCTTTCACTTCTGCTAGCTCATCGGCCGACTTGAACTTGCCATTGGCATCTCGGTATTCAACGATCTTTTCCGCTTTAGATTGCCCGATACCTTTTAGCAAGGTTGCCAACTCTTGGGCGGTTGCGGTGTTGATGTTCACCGTGATTTCAATGCCTTCATACTTATCTGCTTTGGTTTCTTCGGCAATTGATAGTGGCGATAAAATCAACGCTATACTCAATAGCAGAGTTTTCAACGCATTCATAAACGCTCCTTGTAGTTGTGAGTGACTGAATTTTAGGGGGGGAACGTCAATAACAATGAGCGTCACGAAAGGAAAAATGAAGCGGGTTTTACTCAAAACAAAACGGGCTGCATAGCGCAGCCCGTTTGATAAACAGCATGTTTACATCGATGAATTAGTTGGTTTCCACAACGTAATACTCGATATCAGCCTCGTTGCGTAGCGTCGTCAGAGTTGCTTCTAGGTCTTGCTGCGCTGTCGTTCTTACCAACTGAGCACCGATTTGCTCATTGTATGCTGGCTCAATTTCAGCTTTCACACCGGTAAGTTCAACAATCACAATGTTACCCTGCATATCTTGCGTCTTAGCGAACTCAGGTTGACCTTCTGCAGGCTTAACCATCGCAAATACTGTATTTGCTAGTGGGTTACCGCGGTCAATGCTTTCAGACTCACCAAACGCTAGCTCATTAGCTTCTAGAGAGCTGGTGTTGCCTTCTTTAAGCTCTGCAATCAGGCTCTCACCTAACTCACTTGCTTGCTTCTCAGCTTTCGCTTTTGCCGCAAGCTCTTGCGCTTGTGCTTTCACTTCCTCAAGAGGAAGAACCGTTTCATCACGTTGGTCATCCACACGAACAACAATCACGTGCTCAGGAGCCACTTCAACTACCGCAGAGTTAAGACCAGTGTCTTTTACTTCTGGATCGAGAATTGCTTGCATTACGCTTGGCGTCAGTAACACCTGAGGTGCATCGGCTTGCGAAACGAAGTCAGTGTTAACCACAGTGCCATCGATAGCTTGTGCTGCATCTTCTAGTGAATCTGGGAATTCAAATGCAACGCGCTCAAGTTCAGTTTGAAGCTCGTAGAAGCGCTCAATCGCCTGCGAATCTTGCAATTCTTGGGTGATGTCCGCAGCAACTTGCTCAAATGGCTTAGCTTCAGGTGCTTTTAGCTCGTCCAGTTTAATGATGTGGTAACCAAAGCCAGACTTTACAAGACCCGTCATTTCACCAGCGTTTTGCAGTGCGAAAGCTGCTTCTTCAAACGCAGGGTCCGTTGCACCACGCTCGATCCAACCTAGAGAACCGCCTTCTTCAGCGCTGCCTGGGTCTTCAGATTTCTCTTGAGCCACTTGCACAAAATCAGCGCCTGCGTTGATTTCATCAAGGATTGCCTGAGCTTTTGCTTCGTCATCGCCTTGAACTAGGATGTGGCTAAGCTTGCGCTGCTCTTCAGTAGAGTAAAGCGCTAGGTGCTCATCGTAGTATGTCTTCGCTTGCTCTTCAGAAACACTGATTTGGTCTTTAAGTGCAGCAGCAGATAGCTCAACGTAACCCACTTTCACTTGCTCTGGACGAGTAAACTGAGCTGGGTTTTGTTGGTAATAGGTTTGTAGCTCTTCGTCTGAGATTTCAACATTCGCTGCGAATTTCTCGACGTCTAGCGTTAGTGTGCGGATATCACGCTGCTGAGTGATCAGCAGGCCCTGAGACTCAACTTCACTTGGCAGGCTAAACTCACTACCTTGCAGTGCAAGCAGCAGCTGGTTACGAACTTCATCTCGACGAACCGTTTCAGCGTAGCCTTCAGGAGTGAAACCCGCACGGCGAAGTGCTTGTGCATAAATTTCTTGGTCGAACTTACCATCGTTTTGGAAGTACGGCATCTCAACGATCATTTGACGTACTTGCTCATCGCTGATGCGTAGACCTAGCGACTTAGCGTGTTGCTCAAGCAGGATATCGTTGATCATGCGATCAAGAACTGATTTGCGGAATTGTTGAGCGTAGCTTGGGTCGCCTAGTAGAGTGGCAAAGTAATCACCTAGCTGTGCTTGCATACGATTACGTTCGTTTTGGTAAGCTTGCTCAAACTCACCACGGCTGATTTCTACGTCGCCCACTTTAGCTGCTGCCGCTGCACCACCGCCAAGGTAGCCACTTACACCAGTAAAGATGAAAGAAAGAATGATGACCCCAAGGATCACCTTAATTGCGACGCTGTTTGCGCCATCGCGCAACCGATCCATCATGACTTAAATACTCTCCAAAAAATGGCCGCTAGCCTTGTGCTCACGCGGCGTGCTCAATTGAGCGGACTTGTGTCGATAATATCAGAAAAAGAAATGCGCACCATATAGATGCGCATTTTTGAGAGATTATTATCAGCGTTTTTCGGCGAGTTTTACCAAACGCTGACTTTTTAATCAGCTAATTCTTACCAAAAGCGGTATTTGATTAGTTACAAGCGTCTTTAAGCGCTTTACCAGCTTTGAAAGATGGTACTTTCGCTTCTGCGATTTGGATCTCTTCACCAGTCTTAGGGTTACGACCTGTACGAGCTGCACGAGTACGTACGCTGAAAGTACCGAAGCCAACTAGTGCAACTTGGTCGTCTGATTGAAGAGTATCACTTACAGCTTCGATGAATGCGTCTAGAGCACGGCCTGCTGAAGCTTTAGAAATGTCTGCGTTTTCTGCGATTTTTTCTACTAATTGTGTTTTGTTCACTTTAGGTTCCCCTTTACTGCCAACTACGTTCCTTTAGTGGCATTCGTTCCATTAAATAGATTAGTTATTTTTAGGCAAGCCCTTGTGGATAAAGGCGTTACCCTTGGTGATTTAACTTAGCGCCCAGAAAAAACGCTGACAAGCCTTTTGAGCGTTGTCAGCGGATTTCTTTTAATGATTTTTGCAGCAGGTCACTATTTTATTGACCTAGCGACACCCCTGAAGGGTCATTCTCTAGTGCAATGGTCAGCACTTCGTCAATCCACTGCACCGGCTTCACCGTCAGATCAGCGATAACATTTTCTGGAATTTCTTCCAAATCACGCTCGTTGTCCTTAGGAATCACCACGGTTTTGATGCCGCCGCGGTGCGCTGCCAGCAACTTCTCTTTCAAGCCACCAATAGGCAGAACTTCACCACGAAGAGTGATTTCACCTGTCATACCCACATCCGCTTTCACAGGGTTACCTGTGAGGCTAGAAACAAGTGCTGTACACATTGCGATACCTGCACTAGGGCCATCTTTTGGTGTAGCGCCTTCAGGCACGTGTACGTGAATGTCACGCTTCTCGTAGAAGTCTTCGTTAATACCAAGCTTCTGTGCACGAGCACGTACTACAGTCATAGCCGCTTGAATCGACTCTTTCATCACGTCGCCAAGAGAACCTGTTTGCGTTAGCTTGCCTTTACCTGGCATCGCTTCGGTCTCGATAGTCAGCAGGTCACCACCCACTTGAGTCCACGCAAGACCAGTTACTTGACCGATACGGTTGTTGTCGTCTGCTTTACCGTAATCGTGACGTTGAACACCTAGGTAATCTTTTAGGTTGTCGATAGAAACGGTTACTGTCTTGAGATCTTTGTCTAGCAGGATGTTCTTCACTGCTTTACGACAGATCTTCGAGATTTCACGCTCTAGGCTACGAACACCCGCTTCACGCGTGTAGTAACGAATGATGCCGATGATGGCCGAATCTTCGATCTCGATTTCACCTTTCTTCAGACCGTTACGCTCAATCTGCTTAGACACCAAGTGGCGCTTAGCGATATTAAGCTTCTCGTCTTCGGTGTAACCCGATAGACGAATCACTTCCATACGGTCAAGCAAAGGACCCGGAATGTCCATGGAGTTCGATGTAGCAACGAACATCACATCAGACAGGTCGTAATCAACCTCTAGGTAATGATCGTTAAACGCATTGTTCTGCTCAGGGTCAAGTACTTCTAAGAGCGCAGATGACGGATCACCACGCATGTCTGAAGACATCTTATCGATCTCATCAAGTAGGAACAGTGGGTTCTTCACGCCAACTTTTGACATCTTCTGAATAAGCTTGCCTGGCATAGAACCGATGTAAGTACGGCGGTGACCACGGATTTCCGCTTCATCGCGTACGCCGCCTAGCGCCATACGAGTGTATTTACGACCTGTTGCCGCTGCAATCGAGCGACCTAGTGAGGTTTTACCAACACCAGGAGGACCAACAAGACAAAGGATTGGACCTTTTAGCTTGTTGATACGATTTTGGACCGCTAAGTACTCAAGGATACGTTCTTTAACACGCTCTAGACCATAGTGGTCCTCATTAAGAATTTCTTCTGCTTTAGACAGATCTTTCTTAACTTTAGAGCGCTTGTTCCAAGGCACACCAACCATCCAGTCGATGTAGCTACGAACGACAGTCGCTTCTGCCGACATCGGAGACATCATCTTAAGCTTAGATAGCTCTTGCTCCGTCTTCTCTTTGGCATCTTTAGGCATTTTCGACTCTTCGATCTTCTTCTTCAGAGTCTCGAATTCGTCTGGAGCATCTTCCATCTCACCAAGTTCTTTCTGAATCGCTTTCATTTGCTCATTCAGGTAGTACTCGCGCTGGGATTTCTCCATTTGTTTTTTAACACGATTACGAATGCGTTTTTCAACTTGCAGTAAGTCGATCTCCGATTCCATCTGTCCCATTAGGAACTCAAGACGCTCATTCACATCAAGAATTTCTAGCACTTGCTGCTTATCATCAAGCTTAAGTGGCATATGAGCTGCGATAGTATCGGCAAGGCGCGCCGCATCTTCGATACCGCTTAAAGACGTCAGTACTTCTGGTGGGATCTTCTTGTTTAGCTTAATGAAGCCTTCGAATTGGTTAATCGCACTGCGAACGACCACTTCGTGCTCTTTCTCATCCAATTCTGGAGTCGCAAGGTACTCAGCGTCAGCGACGAAAAAGTCGTTTTCAACAAACTGATGAATGCGCGCACGCTGCTGGCCTTCAACCAACACTTTAACCGTGCCGTCAGGCAACTTTAATAGCTGAAGAATCGTTGCAACTGTACCAGTGCTAAATAGGTCATCGATCACCGGCTCGTCGGTATCTGCTTGCTTTTGTGCCACAAGTAGAACTTGCTTGTTGGCTTCCATTGCCGACTCTAGGCAACGAATCGATTTTTCACGACCAACAAACAGAGGGATAACCATGTGAGGGTATACCACAACATCGCGTAGTGGTAACACGGGGATTTCGATACGCTCGGAACGCTCCAAGTTCATATTTTTCTCTCTTCCGTTTCTGCTTATGAGCAGTATATGGGGGCAATTGGATTAGATTCAACGAGATAATAAAAAAAAAGGAGGCAATGCCTCCTTTTCTAATTAATTGACGAAATTTTACTCGCCGCCAGCGACTTCTTTGTCGTTTGCTTCGTATATTAGCAGCGGTTCCGACTCGCCGTTGATAACCGACTCATCAATAACAACCTTGCTAACATCCGTTGAAGATGGAAGCTCGTACATAGTCTCAAGAAGCACAGCTTCCAAGATAGAACGAAGGCCACGAGCACCTGTTTTGCGGTCCATCGCTTTCTTAGCGATAGCACGCAGTGCATCTTCACGGAACTCAAGCTCAACGTCTTCAATGTCGAATAGCGCTGCGTACTGTTTAGTCAGTGCGTTCTTCGGCTCACGAAGGATTTGAATCAGTGCTTCTTCATCCAGCTCAGTCAGAGTCGTCGTTACAGGAAGACGACCGATAAACTCAGGGATAAGACCGTACTTAACCAAATCTTCTGGTTCAACTTGAGTAAATAGCTCACCCACAGTTTTGGTTTCATCTTTAGAGCGAACTTCCGCACCAAAGCCAATACCAGAACCTGTATCAACACGCTGCTCAATCACTTTATCTAGGCCGGCAAATGCACCACCACAGATGAATAGGATCTTCGAGGTATCAACCTGTAGGAACTCTTGTTGAGGGTGCTTACGACCACCTTGTGGCGGAACTGAAGCGATAGTACCTTCAACCAATTTAAGTAGAGCTTGCTGCACACCTTCACCCGATACGTCACGAGTGATAGATGGGTTTTCTGCTTTACGAGAGATCTTGTCGATCTCATCAATGTAGACAATACCGCGCTCAGCTTTCGCCACGTCGTAGTCACATTTTTGTAGAAGCTTCTGGATGATGTTTTCAACGTCTTCACCCACGTAACCAGCTTCGGTTAGTGTGGTTGCGTCAGCCATAGTAAATGGCACATCCAAGAAACGCGCTAGCGTTTCAGCAAGTAGGGTTTTACCACTACCTGTAGGACCGATAAGCAAGATGTTACTCTTACCTAGTTCAACCCCTTCAGCAGTTGTATCACCGTTGCGCAGGCGTTTGTAGTGGTTATAAACCGCTACCGCCAGCACTTTTTTCGCATACTCTTGGCCGATTACGTAGTCGTCTAGATGTTCACGGATTTCACGCGGCGTAGGTAGAGCGGCGGATTCCTTCTTAGGTAAAACATCCTTGATTTCTTCACGAATAATATCGTTGCACAAATCAACACATTCATCACAAATGTAGACTGACGGACCAGCGATGAGCTTGCGAACTTCATGCTGACTTTTGCCGCAGAAAGAACAGTAGAGTAGTTTGCCGCTACCGCCCTCTTTGCTTTTATCTGTCATTCGCTAACCTCTTAGCTTTTATATTTCTGATTTGAGTGTATAACAAATTTGCTCAAAATGCGCAGGCATCTTGGCAGGCTATGGCTTACTTAGCGTTACGCGCCAGTACAGAGTCGACTAGGCCGTATTCTACTGCCTGGTCTGCCGCCATAAAGTTATCACGATCAGTATCACGTTCGATTACTTCAATTGGCTGGCCAGTGTGGTCAGCAAGCAATTGGTTCAGCTTCTGCTTGATGGTCAAGATTTCTTGAGCGTGGATTTGAATATCCGATGCCTGACCTTGGAAACCACCTAGCGGCTGGTGAATCATAACGCGCGAATGCGGTAGTACGTGGCGTTTGCCCTCAGCACCACCTGCAAGTAGGAACGCACCCATAGAGCACGCTTGACCCATACATACAGTGCTTACGTCTGGCTTGATGTACTGCATGGTGTCATAAATCGACATACCTGCAGTCACACTGCCGCCTGGCGAGTTGATGTATAGGAAGATATCTTTGTCTGGGTTTTCAGACTCTAGGAATAGCATCTGAGCTACTACTAGGTTGGCCATGTGGTCTTCCACTTGACCAGTCAGGAAGATGATGCGCTCTTTTAGAAGACGAGAGTAGATATCAAAAGAACGTTCGCCGCGGGAAGTTTGTTCCACCACCATAGGTACGAGAGCGTCAATGATTGGTGACATAGCGTTTTTTTCTTGGTAGCTCATATTCTTATATCCCTAAATAAAATGGCCCGGATGATTAACTCACACGGACCATTGTTAGCAGAAGAGTTAAAACAAAGTCAACTTTCTACACTCAGAAACCTGAATTATGCAGGTTGTTGAGCATTCATTAGCTCGTTGAACGCTACTTCTTTCTCAGAAACGTTCGCCTTCGCTAGGATTGCGTCGATCGCTTGCTCTTCAAGAGCAACGTTACGCATGTTGTTCATCATTTGCTCGTTTTGCTCGTAGTAAGCAACAACTTCAGCTGGATCTTCGTAAGCAGTCGCCATCTCAGTGATTAGCGCTTTAACTTTCTCATCGTCAGCTTTTAGTTCTTCAGACTTGATCACTTCACCAAGTAGTAGGCCTACTGCTACGCGACGCTTAGCTTGCTCTTCGAACAGCTCACGTGGTAGTTGGTCAGCAGCTTCAGCGTTGCCACCGAAACGTTGTGCAGCTTGTTGACGTAGAGTACCGATCTCTTGGTCGATAAGTGCAGCAGGAACGTCGATGTCGTTCGCTTCAACTAGACCGTCAAGCGCTTGCTCTTTGATACGGTTCTTAACAGCTTGCTTAAGCTCACGCTCCATGTTCTTACGAACTTCAGCTTTAAGACCTTCAACGCCACCTTCAGCACCGAACTTAGCAACGAACTCGTCGTTTAGCTCAGGAAGCTCTTGAGCTTCTACTTTGATCACTTTGATTGCGAACTTAGCCGCTTTACCTTTTAGGTTTTCAGCGTGGTAATCTTCTGGGAAGTTTACATCGATGTCGAATTCCATGCCCGCAGTCTTACCAGCGATACCGTCTTCGAAACCAGGGATCATGCGACCTTGGCCCATTTCTAGTGGGAAGTTCTCAGCTTTACCGCCTTCAAACTCTTCGCCGTCGATAGAACCAACGAAATCGATAGTTACGCGAGTGCCTTCTTCAGCAGCTGCTTCTACTTCGTTCCAAGAAGCTTGTTGCTTACGTAGGGTTTCTAGCATCTCATCGATGTCAGCGTCTTTAACTTCTGCTACTGGCTTTTCAACAGCGATAGTGTCTAGACCTTTCAGCTCAACTTCTGGGTAAACTTCGAAAGTTGCAGTGAATACTAGGTCTTTGCCTTCTTCAGTTTCAACTGGAGCGAAAGTTGGTGCGCCCGCTGGGTTGATTTTCTCTTTAACGATCGCTTCGATGAAGTGACGTTGCATAACCTCACCCATCACGTCTTGACGTACTGCTTTGCCGTACATTTTAGCAACCATCTTCATCGGTACTTTACCTTTACGGAAGCCATCAAAACGACGGTTTTTCGCGATGTTGCGTAGTTCAGCTGTTACTGCGTCTTCGATGTTAGCAGCAGGAACAGTAATAGTAAGACGGCGCTCTAGGCCTTCTAGAGTTTCAACAGTAGCTTGCATTATAAATAAACCTCAAAAATGGCTCAGCTAGGCTGAGCGAGGGTGCATCATGCGACCCTATCCATAGTGTTGTAATCTGTTCAATCATTCGTTAATTAACGAATTGAGACCACCAAATGCATTTGGTGAACTATTCAGTGATAGCCTTCGGTAATTGCCAAAGCCATCTCCAATTAGTCTCAGGACAGAAAATTAGACGCCGCATTCTAGCGATATGCATCGGCTGTGTCGAGACGTGTCCTAAATTCTCAATCGCTTGTTCGACAAAATGGGGACATTACCGCGGTTTTCAAGGGAGAAAAGCCCTTTTTTTCATAAAAAACTGAAAAAGAGATCCGAGTCTAGTTTTACCGCACCACAACTTCACCATTTCGGCCAAGTTTTAATCTGGTTACGGTTTGAACGCTATTTCTTTGCTTTAATTTGATTTATAGAGATTCGATAGTAATGAGGAAAAATGGTCGTCCCAAAAAAAGTCACCTCAATGGTACTTGCTTTGTATTTGCTTACTCTGCTGTTCACCGGCTTTTTTAGCTGGGGGACGAGCTATCAATCTTTAGTCAATCAAGCACAAGGGGATGCCAAGCAGCTTAAAAGTTATCTTGTTAGCCAGTTAGATAAGTTCGCTCATTTGCCACGATTATTGGCAAAAGATAGAGCCATCATCAATGCTCTGCTCTCCCCTGAAAATACCGCGCAAATCGATATCACCAATCGCTACCTTGCTGAGGTGAATCAAATCCTAGAAGCGAGTGACATTTATCTGCTCGATCATACGGGTTTTACGCTTGCCGCAAGTAACTGGGCGCTGGAAAAATCCTTCATTGGACGTAACTACTCTTTTCGTCCTTACTTCAAAGAAGCGATTCGGGGCAACGCGGGCGAATACTTTGCACTAGGCAGTGCCTCGGGCCAGCGCGGATATTACTATTCCTACCCTATCGAGTACGGGGCTAATCGTCTCGGAGTCGTGGTGGTGAAGAAGAACCTAGCCAACATCGAGCAAAGCTGGGTCAATAAAACCAGTGAATTTGTGGTCACCGACAGTGACAACGTGATTTTTATGTCAAGCCAGCCTGCTTGGTTATTTCACTCCCTGCTCGACCTTTCACAATCTCGACTTGAGCAGATATCCCAAGGCCAACGTTATTTGGGTAAAGAGATCGAAAGTTTGGGATTTCATGGCGACATCAATCAAAACGTTGGCATGATCCAACCTGCTGACTCGTCACTCAATCGTCAAGCTTATATTACCGTAAGTGAGCCGATGGAGATCACTCAGCTCACGGTTCGAGTCTTAAGCCCTAAACGTGAACATCTGCTGGATGTGGCCGCTTCTCTAGCCATCGTCACTTTAGTCTTCACTGTGTTTTATTTGGCGCTGCTGGTCTATTCCCAACAAAAATACAAACAGCGCCAAATCGAAAAGATTCAAAATGAAGCCAAACAGAAACTCGAGTTCTTGGTGATGGAGCGCACGGCGGAGTTGCACACAGAGATCAAGGTGCGAACCGACACTGAAAGAGCGTTGCGTCAAACTCAAGCAGAGCTGATCCAAGCAGCCAAGCTTGCGGTGCTGGGGCAAATGTCAGCAGGTATTAGTCATGAGCTCAATAACCCATTGGCCGCCATTCGTAGCTATGCCGACAATGCACGCAAGTTTTTGCAGAAAGACAAATTGGAATCTGCAGACAGCAACCTAGAGCGGATCTCTTCTCTGACGGAAAGAATGGCCAAAATCAGTCAGCAACTTAAAGCATTTGCCAAGAAAACTAGTTCAGAAGAATTAGTCGATACCCAGATCTATCCGCTAGCGATTGCTGCAAAAGAGCTGATGAAGTCGCAGTACAAATCACACGCAGTGAGTTTAGAGCTGACTTGTGAGCAAACCGACCTTCATACCCAGATAAACCCAATTCAACTTGAGCAAGTGTTGGTTAACTTGCTGACCAACGCTATGCACGCCCTCGAAGGACGAGAAAGCAAACAGGTATTGGTAAATATTTATCAAGCCGAAGAGCAAATTGTGATTGAGATAAGCGACAACGGACCCGGAATTTCGCAAGATCACCTAGCACACCTTTTCGAACCGTTTTTTACGACTAAAACCAATGGATTAGGTCTTGGCCTATCAATATCTCAACAGATCATTGAAGCCATGATGGGCAGTCTCACCGCCGATAATAAAATTGAAGGTGGTGCTTGCTTTGCCATCAGACTGCCGATGCCATCGAATAATTCCCAACTCTCAAAATAAACGCACCCAAGGAAGTGAAGCTATATGTGCCACGTTTTTCTAATCGATGACGAAATTGACCTGCGTATCGCCATGGAGCAAGCGTTTGAGTTAGCGGATATCGATACGCACAGTTTTGAAGATGCCGAATCGGCGCTAGTCGCATTTGATAGTGACAATCCCCCTCATGTTGTTGTCACCGATATCTGCTTGCCCGGACTATCAGGGCAAAACCTGCTCACCTCTATCCACCGCAAAGACCCAGATATTCCAGTCATCTTAATCACCGGGCACGGCGACATCTCTATGGCGGTGCAAGCAATGCACGACGGAGCATACGACTTCATTGAAAAGCCGTTTTCAAATGAGCGCTTAGTCGATACGGTGCGACGAGCGATTGAAAGGCGTCAATTAACACTTGAGAACCATCAGCTCAAACGAGCTTTAAAGGCCAACCAAACCCTGGGACCTCGTATTATTGGTGAAACTCAAAGCATGCAGATGCTGCGTGACACCATCACTCATGTCGCCGACACCAGCGCTGATATCCTACTTTTTGGTGAAACGGGTACAGGTAAAGAGCTGATTGCTCGCTCGCTGCATGAGCAAAGTAGTCGCAGAGAGCAAAATTTCGTCGCTGTGAACTGTGGTGCTGTGCCTGAGAATTTGATTGAAAGCGAACTCTACGGCCATGAAAAGGGCGCGTTTACTGGCGCAGATAGCCGCAGAATCGGCAAATTTGAACACGCTCAAGGGGGAACCCTATTTCTCGACGAAATTGAATCCATGCCAATGCAAGCGCAAATTCGCCTGCTGCGTGTGTTGCAAGAGCGCAGCCTAGAACGGGTTGGATCGAATCAAGAAGTCGAGCTAGACATTCGGGTGATCGCAGCAACCAAGGTCGATCTAAAACAAGCCGCCGCAGAAGGCACCTTTCGCCAAGACCTTTACTATCGCTTAAACGTCGTCACCCTCGACCTTCCTCCGCTAAGGCATCGCAAAGAAGACATTCCAGCCCTGTTTCACCACTTTCTCTTGGTCGCCGCAGCGCGCTATGGCAAAGCGGCAACTACCCTACCAGCCAGCGATTTACAAACACTACTTTCCCACGATTGGCCCGGCAACGTTCGAGAGCTACGCAATGCAGCAGAGCGCTTTGTTCTACTCGGCAAGCTGATCCAGTTGGGCGAAGGTGAGCACAAATCTCACGTCGCCCTCAGCCTTGCCGAACAAGTCGCCGAGTTTGAAAAAACAGTGCTAGAGCAGGCACTCGCCGAATGCGGAGGAAGCATTAAAGAGACCATGGACAGGCTGCAACTGGCGAGAAAAACCCTCTACGACAAAATGCAAAAACATGGTTTGAATAAGGAAGAGTTTAAGTAATAGCCATCATTTAGCTCAGTCAGCTGCGGAGTCAATCACGCTGCCGACTGAGCTATTGATAATTGCAATAAGTAGCTCTCTAACTGCGAATCTGTAACGATTTCAAAGTCGGTAAATAATGCCATTGGCTTGATAGCCTTGCCTGAGCCTTGCTCCATCCGAACAAAGCCTTTTTCACTCAGCCCTTTGAGCGTATTCGACAAATTGGATTTAGCTCGGCCTGTTAGCTGAGCCAGCTCAGTAAGACTCTCTGGTCGCTCTGAATCGATCAGTCTTAGTAATTCGATATTTTCTGGGCGCAGAATTTGAGAAACGGCATTGAAAGAGGTGTACCAAACCTTAGGTTCATCTGGTCGGGGTTGATACTCACCTTGCGCAATAGCCACTAGTCTCATTCGAATAAGCTTTTCTGGCATGATCCCAATTTTTACTTTCATACTACTTACCTTCAATTGCTGCGATGGTTTTATCTATTCCCTCAAAGAAATCTTGAAGCAGTGTGTAACCATCAGAAAACTCGTAAGGCGTGCCTCGATCAACAGCTGATTTATGCAGATGATCATACTCATAACGCCGCCCACTAAACTTATTTCCTTTAAGTGGCTTCACCGCATGAGCATTATCATGTCCAAATACCCGTTTGTTATATCGATTATGGAGCGTTAAGTTATAGCGAATACCATGGGGCCGCTCTTTGGTTGGCGCTACAGTCCAAGCTTCTATTTTCCACCAATACCCATCATCACGATGAACCTGTTCACCATGCATACTGAGTAGGACTTCAACTCCATTCAATGTAAACCACCATTAAAGTTATGACCAGAGTATAACACACTCTCACCAAATGGTACTAACTGCATTTCCCTTTAGTTAGCCGACTATCAAATGATGAAGGGCGCTACGATCTAACTACTAGTTATTGTTGAGTAGCTATAGCTTGCTGATAGAGCGCCTCAACCTTCTTTGATTCAGCGAAGTCTAAGCAGTATGCCAGCTCAATGGTGTTGCCTTTTTTGGAGCGATAACCTTTTAGATCAGAGTTAGCTAAAAGCTCTGGCACTTTGAAAAATATCTCAAGCGGTAGGTTTGAAAATTCTCGATAGCCTTGCATGGCTGCGATGGCATCTTCAGATACTTTGGAATGCTTATAGTAAGTTGCAACACATGTTGTGAGCGCATAATTTTTGATTAATTGCTTCTCATCCAATTCATGTAAATTATGAGCACCTACACTCAAGCTATAACACAGAGCGTACAGTATTGGGGTTAATCTTTTAATCGCCATATGTAAGTAACACTTTCGAATAAAGTTGGAATATCTCACGCTTTCAATATCAAAAAAACGACAGCGACTTAGTTCTGGAACACCTTCAAACTTGAATGTAAGAACTTGAAACTGAGAGAATTATTAAAAATAAATATTCTCACTTCTAATGCAAAAAGCCCCGCATCAAAGCATCGATGCGGGGAAAAGAGGGTGTCTAAACTTGTATTGATTCGGACTTACTTGGTGATGATTTCTGGGCCCATCAAAGTAGTTGGAAGCCAGGTAGAAACCCAAGGGACGTAAGTCACTATGATGAGGAATAAGAACATAACCCCAACCCACGGTAGTGCCGCTTTGACCACGTTCATCATCGACATCTTAGCAACCCCGGCGGTCACGAACAGGTTGAGCCCCACCGGAGGTGTTATCATGCCTATCTCCATGTTCACCACCATCATGATGCCAAGGTGAATTGGGTCGATGCCTAGTGCGATTGCGATGGGGAATACTAAAGGTGCAACAATGATCAATAGACCCGATGGCTCCATGAACTGACCACCAATCAGCAGCAGCAAGTTCACTACAATCAAGAACGTAATTGGACCAAGACCTGCCGATAGCATTGACTCGGTGATCATTTGTGGGATGCGTTCTTCGGTCAATACATGCTTAAGGATCAATGCATTGGCAATGATGAACAGCAGCATGATGGTCAACTTACCCGCTTCAAACAAAGTGTGCTTGGTGTCTTTGTGCACAAAGGTCTCTAGCGCTTTAACAAACGCTGGGCGTTTGTTTTCTTTGTCAGCAAATGGCCCCATGTCTTTATAGACAAAGTTTGCGATAAAGAATGAATACACCGCCGCTACCGCCGCCGCTTCTGTCGGAGTAAAGATACCGCCGTAAATACCTCCAAGGATAATTACCACCAGCGCCAAGCCCCAGCTCGCATCTTTTGCCGCTGCAAAGGCTTCGCCCCAACCGACGAATGGCTGTTTTGGCAAGTTTTTCACACGGGCTGCGATATAGATGGCGATCATCAGCATCACACCTGCGAGTAGCCCCGGTATAACACCACCTAAGAACATTCGACCTACAGAAACATCTGTCGCTGCTGCATACACCACCATTACGATAGAAGGCGGGATCAGAATGCCTAGCGTACCCGCATTACAGATAACCCCTGCTGCGAACTCTTTGGTGTAGCCATTTTTCACCATACCAGCGATAACAATACTACCGATCGCAACCACGGTTGCAGGTGATGAACCAGAGAGCGCCGCAAACATCATACATGCAACCACCGAGGCCATCGCCAATCCACCACGGAACCAGCCCACCATAGCAATAGCAAAGCGAATAATACGTTTCGCCACACCACCGGTAGACATGAAACTTGAGGCCAAAATGAAGAACGGAATCGCCAACAAGGTGTAGTGACCTGCAAAGGCATTAAACAAGGTTTGCGCCACCGATGCTAAGGAAGCATCAGAGTGCATCATTAAAAACAGGATGCTCGATAAACCCAGGGAAATAGCAATCGGCACCCCTATCAGCATGAAGCCGATAACCATTAAAAATAGAAATAGTATTGCCATGGTTTAGCCCTCTTTCTCTTCAGTCATTTCTTTTTTCAGTGCTTCAAGATCTTCTTCGGCTTCATGACCTGCGATGAGGCGGTCAAGTTCACCGGTGAAAATCTGATATCCCACTTGTAAGAAACGGAAAGTTAAAAGAGCCATACCAATTGGCAGCGCCATGTATGGAATGAAACGTGGCAGTTTTTCATAGCGCTCGCCTTCGTTGAGCCAGTCCGCCATAAATTGCAGCATCTCAGGCATTGGAATGTCATCGGTCTCGTACCACGCACGATCGGTGGCGAACGGATACCAATAATTCCAAGAACCTATCAGCAACAAAACGGAAAACACTAAACAGGCAAACACACTTAATAGGGCGTAAATCTTACGCAAACGTTCTGGGGCAAGGTTGATCACCACATCGACACCAATGTGGAAGTGTTTTTTCACCCCGTAGGAGGCACCCACTAACACCATCCATGCGAACATGAATACCGTGAGCTCTAGCGCCCACAAAATGTTGTCGTTGAGTACGTAACGAAACACAACGTTGATAAAGGTCAGTAAAGTCATCGCACCGAGGAAAAAGGCGATTAGGGTCTCTTCGATGGCATCGGTAACTTTGCCAACTTTGGCAAAAAAAGACTGCTCCATGGACTACTCCGCTGTCTTGAAGGTGGAGCGGGTGAGTCCCCGCTCCTATTGTTTATCGTTATATGATTATTTGTTTGACGCTAGGGCCGCTTCAATCAAGTCTGCGCCGATGTCTTTCTCAAACTTCTTCCATACAGGTTGTAGTGCTTCAACCCATTGCTGACGCTGTTCAGGCGTCAAGGTGCGCACAACACCACCCGCATCGATGATGTTTTGTTTGTTGGCGTTATTTACCTTGCTTGATTCAGAGTTACGCGTCTCAGTCACTTCCTTCAAGATGGTGGCAAACTGATCACGAGTGTCTGCTGGCATTTCGTTCCAGAAATCGTTAGAGGTCACTACTAGGTAATCCAAGATACCGTGGTTGGTCTCTGTCACACCGTCTTGAACTTCGAAGAACTTCTTACCATAGATGTTTGACCAACTGTTTTCTTGACCATCGATAACCTTAGTTTGCAGACCGCCATACACCTCTTTGAACGACATTTTCTGCGGGTTTGCACCTAATTGCTCAAACTGAGCAACCAATACGTCAGACGCCTGTACGCGGAACTTCAACCCTTTAGCATCTTCTGGCGTCAATAGCGGCTTACTTGCCGACATCTGCTTCATACCGTTATGCCAAAATGAAAGACCTTTTAGACCACGACGTTTCATCGCATTTTTTAGCTTCTCACCCGCTTCTGAGTTTTGGAATCGATCAACAGCGTCGACATCTTCAAACAAGAAAGGCAAATCGAAGATGCGGTACTTTTTGGTGAATTTTTCAAACTTAGACAGAGATGGTGCAGCAAGCTGAACGTCACCATTCAATAGGGCTTCAAGCACCTTGTTATCATCGTAAAGCGTTGAGTTAGGGAACACCTGCATACACGCTTTGCCGTTCATTTCTGTGTTAACACGCTCTTCAAGAAGGGAAGCTGCAATGCCTTTCGGGTGCTTATCCGTATTGGTTACGTGACTGAACTTGATCACCAGTTCGCCTGGGTCACAGTTCGCCGCCGCTTGGAAGCTGGTTACAGCCAAAATTGATGCAGATAGTAGGGTAAGAGGCTTTAACATTATTTTTCTCCTTGTCTTATGACTCGGTCATCATTTTTGATGCCTTGTGCCTAACTAAGAGCAATAAGCAGACCAACTCAATACATTTTGTTAACAACCCAGTAACCACAAGGGGTTTGGCGTGTTACACCTTGACGCAACCCAATGGCATTAAAAATTAATGGGTGAAAACCCACCCACACCAAAACCGCCAATGGGTACATTTCTACCAATTTCACCCAACCCATATCACCGATTTACAAGCACAAAAAAGGCGACCAAATATTGGTCGCCAAGGCCCTCAAGAAAGCTAGCGGACGCCAGCTTTACTTAGGTGTATTCACTCAACTGTGAGCGATACACCAACTCTCCCCCAAGAGTTAAAATTGCACTCTTTGTTGCGTCTGTGCATCAAAGAACACCGCTTTGGACAAATCAAAATGCAGTGGTGCCATCTGCCCCACCTGAACGTCACATTCTGGTGACAAACGACAAGCGACCTCTTGATCATTGACCTTCACCATCGCAATGGTATCTGGCCCAGTTGGCTCTAACACCTCCAGTTGCAAGTCAAGCTGGGTACTGACTGATGAGTCTTCCCCTGCTTGCTCGGTAATGTGTTCTGGGCGCAAGCCAATCACGATCTGTTTGCCATCTTGCTCTCGCATTGAGGCAGGCAAGCGAATGTGGTGCTCCTGATCGTTGGTCCCCGTCACTTTGATCACAGGGTTCTGCTGATCATCGAGATCGACCATGGTATGGATAAAGTTCATTGAAGGTGAGCCCATAAAACCTGCCACAAACATGTTCGATGGCTGATCGTAGATCTCTTTTGGTGTGCCCAGTTGTTGCAGCTCACCATCTTTCATCACCGCAATGCGATCAGCGAGCGTCATCGCTTCAATCTGGTCATGGGTTACATACACAATGGTAGTGTTAAGTTTTTGGTGCAAACGCTTGATCTGGTGGCGCATTTCCACACGCAGCTTTGCATCTAGGTTAGACAGAGGTTCATCAAAAAGATACAGCTTAGGACGACGCGCCAAGGCACGCCCCATGGCAACACGCTGACGTTGACCACCAGAAAGCTGGCTCGGTTTACGGTCGAGCAATGCGGTGATTTGCAGCATATCCGCAACACGTTTTACTTCGGCATCAATCAAGTCATTTTCCATCTTACGAATACGCAAACCAAAGGCGATGTTCTCATACACCGTCATGGTTGGGTAAAGCGCATAAGATTGAAACACCATGGCGATGTCGCGATCTTTTGGCTCAACGTTAGCAACGTCAACTCCATCAATCACAATCTCCCCAGAGCTAATATCTTCCAGACCTGCGATGGTATTCATCAGGGTCGATTTACCACAACCCGATGGGCCAACCAAGATCAGAAACTCACCAGAGTTGATACTAATGTCGATGCCTTTCAGCGTCTCTTGCTGAGCATTACGGTAGGTTTTACGAATTTGATTCAGTTCTAAAGTCGCCATGATTATCCCTTCACTGAGCCTGCGGTCAGGCCGCGCACAAAATATTTCCCTGCAAGCACATATACCAAGAGTGTTGGCAGTGCGGCGATAATGGCAGCTGCCATATCTACGTTGTATTCCTTCACCCCGGTACTGGTATTAACCAAGTTGTTGAGTGCGACCGTGATCGGCTGCGTCTCAGAGCCGGAGTAGACCACTCCAAATAAGAAATCATTCCAAATCGAAGTAAACTGCCAGATCACTGTCACCATGATGATAGGCACCGACAGCGGCAGCATGATTTTAAAGAAGATGGTAAAAAAGCCTGCGCCATCGAGCTTGGCTGCTTTAACCAACTCATCAGGAACACCCACGTAGAAGTTCCTAAAGAACAGTGTGGTAAAGGCCATACCGTAAACCACGTGTACCATCACAAGGCCCACTGTCGTGTTAGCGAGTCCTAACTTACCCAACAGTGCGGCCATTGGTAGCAAGATCACCTGAAACGGAATGAAGCAGCCAAACAGCAGCAAGCTAAAGAACAAGTTTGAGCCTCTAAATTGCCATTTACTGATCACGTAGCCGTTAAATGCACCAAGCAAAGTTGAAATAGCCACCGCTGGGATCACCATCTGAAATGAGTTCCAGAAATAACCTTTCACCCCTTCACATTTCACACCAGTACAAGCCGTGTTCCACGCTTTGTACCAAGCATCAAAGACCCACTCTTGTGGCAGCGTCATCAAGTTACCCGCTCGAATATCAGGCAATGTCTTGAATGAAGTTGTCACCATCACAAACAGTGGCATTAAATACACCAGGCAGAAGAACAACAGTAATGCGTAGATCGCTGCTCGACCCCAATTAAAAGACTGAGTCATGACTTACGCTCCCTTAATTCTGAATAGAGATACGGCACTAAAATGGCCAAAATACCCGCCAACATCATCACTGCACTGGCGGCGCCAAGACCAATTTGCCCGCGAGTAAATGAGTGGGCGTACATAAAGAGCGCTGGTAAGTCTGAAGAGTAGCCCGGGCCACCCGCGGTCAAGGCGGTCACCAAGTCAAAACTCTTGATTGCGATGTGTGAAGTAATGATCACAGCACTAAACATCACTGGGCGTAAGCAAGGCAAAATGATCTTCCAGTAAATCTTCGGCAGGCTCGCCCCATCGATTTGCGCTGCTGAAATGATCGATGAATCAATGCCACGCAGCCCCGCTAAGAACATCGCCATCACAAAGCCAGATGATTGCCAAACCGCGGCAATAACCAGGGTATAAACTGACATCTCTGAGCTAACCAGCCAGTTAAATTCAAAGTTAACAAAGCCCCAATCATGCATCAGTTTTTCAATGCCTAGACCTGGGTTTAATATCCATTTCCACGCTGTACCCGTCACGATAAACGACAGCGCCATTGGATAGAGGTAGATGGTTCGGATTGCGCCTTCTTGACGAATATTTTGGTCAAGCAAGATGGCAAGAAAAACGCCCAGCACGATAGCGATAACGATAAACAGCACACCAAAAATACCAAGGTTGGTAATTGAGGTGATCCAACGGTCGTTATCCATCAGCTTTTCATACTGAGTAAAACCGGCAAAATTGAACGAAGGCAAGAATCGAGAGTTGGTCATCGACAAAGCTGTCGTCCAAAAGATAAATCCATAGATACACACAACGGTCAGTAGCATCGTCGGTGCGAGGACGATTTTGGGTAACCAGTGCTGCAACCGATCCGCCAAATTACGTTTTGGGGTGGTTCGGGTTTCTGGTGAGTTCAAAACGCGCTCCATAACTAGTCCCTGTGGAGGAGTCGACACTGACGCAAGGCCAGCTCGCTCAAAAGTAATCGCCCCATCACCGCCACCCGAAGGTGGCGATTAGGGAAAGGCTCAATTGCATTAAGCCCTTCAGGGGTGTTCTAGAGATTGGCAACCTTAATTGCCAATCGAGGTTTACATTGCGGCTTTAACGGCTTTCGCAAGCTTCATCGCAGCCTCTTCAGGCTTCGCATTTGAGTCGTTAAAGAAGTTGGTCACTACATCGTAGATAGCACCTTGTGCATAACTGGTGGTCGACATACCGTGCGCCATACTCGGCACTAGATCACCTGAGTTAGCGCTGGTTTTGAACGTCGCCATTGAGTCAGTTGCACAAGAGTCAAACTTAGACATGTCCATATCTAGACGTACAGGGATAGAACCTTTGTTGAGGTTAAACACCTCTTGGAACTCAGGCTCAAGAATAGTCGCCGCCAGCGCTTTTTGCGCTTTCATGTTGGCTTCATCTTTAAGTTGGAAGAAAGCAAAGCTATCTACGTTGTAGGTAAACTGACCTGCTGTACCCGGCGCTGGAATACACACATAATCTTTACCCGGCATTTTGCCTGCGGCGGTGAACTCACCTTTCGCCCAGTCACCCATGATTTGCATTGCCGCTTCACCATTGATAACCATTGACGTTGCTACGTTCCAGTCACGGCCTGGTGAGTTTTCATCGATGTAGTCATGCACTTTTTGGAACTGACGGAACACTTCTACCATCTTGTCACCAGATAGGGTGTCCATGTCGAGATCAACAAAGGCTTTCACGTAATCTTCAGAGCCAAGCACATCCAAAGCAACTGCTTCAAATACGGTAGCGTCCTGCCAAGCTTGACCACCGTGCGCTAACGGTACGATGCCCGCCGCTTTTAGTTTGTCACCCGCTTCGAAGAACTCAGCCATCGTCGTTGGTACTTTTGCCCCCGCTTTTTCAAACACAGTCGGGTTAGCCCATAACCAGTTTACGCGGTGAACGTTGACAGGAACTGCAACGTAGCCGCCATCCCATTTCATTACATTGGCAATCATTTCTGGCACGATACCATCCCAGTTGCCTTGTTTAGCGACGTCATCCAAGTTAGAAAGGAAGCCAAGGCCGCCCCACTCTTGAATGTCATGGCCTTTAATTTGAGCCGCTGCTGGCGGGTTGCCCGACACAGCACGGGTTTTAAGTACCGTCATAGCACTCTCACCGCCACCACCTGCTACCGCAAAGTCTTTCCAGCTATGGCCTTGCTCTTCCAGCATGCCTTTTAGCGCAGCAACAGATTTAGCCTCACCACCGGATGTCCACCAGTGAAGCACTTCCACCTCTCCTGAATGTGCCATTGAGCTAGCAGCTAGAAGAGAGATACTTAGTAGGGTTTTGGTCATTTTCATTGTTATCGTCCATGTTATCGGATTAAGCGAAAAACGAGTCAACCGGATACGGCTAAGTTGTTCTCGATTGATAGGAGTGTATTCCTCTCACCGAAAAAGGATTGAAACAAAGGGTAAGCCCAATGTAACAAATCAGTTACATTAGGACTCAAGGCTACGTGGTATAAAGGCTTTGACCAATAAACCACCAGTTACAGAATTGTTAATTATGAGATCTCCGCCATGTGCGCGCAGAATATTTCGGCTAATTCCGAGCCCCAATCCGTGCCCGTCGCTATCTTTAGCCAGACGATGGTAGGGTTCAAAAACCGCTTCTAGCTCGTGGCTTGGAATGCCCGACCCGGAATCTAGAATATCTATTTCGAGTAATTCATCACTATCTCGTACGTTCACCACCACGCTGTCACCGTATTTCACCCCGTTGTCTATCAAGTTAGTAAGTACTCGCTTGATGCCAAGTGGCTTGGCCCAAATTGGCGCGATCTCGACTTGAGGCAAAGTAACGCTACCCTGTTGCAGGGTATTGTGGCTCTCGGCAATTTGCCGTAATAACTCGTTGATATCGACCTGCTCGGTATTTTCGTGGATATCGGTCTCACGCACACATTGCAGTGCCCCTTTGACCATCATCTCCAACTCATCGAGATCACGATTGAACTTAGCTCGCTTGATATCGCTCTCTAAAAGCTCAGCTCTTAGCCTTAAGCGTGTGATCGGCGTTTTTAAGTCGTGGGAGATGGCGGAAAACAATGACTCTCGGTCGGTAATGTAACGGTTGATCCTTAGCTGCATACGGTTAAAGGCGCGCGTGGCGGTGACCAGTTCATACGCCCCTTCCTCTACCAAGGGCGGCTGGTCAACGTTTACGCTCACCGCATTGGCGGCTTTCGCCAAGCGCTTGAGAGGTTTAACCTGCCTGCGGATCATAAAGTAAGTAAGCACTAACAAAATAGTGGTCGAGAAGAGCAAAAACCACCACTGCTCAGAGCCCAGTATATTATCTTCTAGGCTCACATAAGGCGCAGGAAGAAGCGCAGCAATATACAGCCATTGCTCTGTCGCTAACTCAATTTGCACCACCAGAATCGGCGGATTGATCGGTTGTAAAGTGAGAGTGTGATGAGCCCAAGATTTAGGTAGGTCATGCAGATAAATATCGTTTTTTAAAATGCGCAGATTCTCTGGGTGAGAGAACTCTACTACGATATTATCGACCTTAGGCAACTTTTGATGTAGCACACTATCGATGGCTTGCATTGACGCCAGTTTAAGCGGTGAGTCGCCAATGGGGTCTATATCCAGCTGCTCCTGATTGAAAGAGACGAAAAAGCGCGTCCCCCCCATATTGCGGATCTGATCGAGCACAATATGACGATATTCAACCGGCAATGATTGAAAGAAATTGACCGTGGAAGCAAACATGTTCGCCATGCTTTCTGAAGCAGAGCGAATACCATCAAGCTCACGGCTCTTAGACTGGGTATACCAAATGGATGTGGCAATTCCCTGCGCAAGCACCACGGCAACCAAGGTTAATACTAAGGTTCTTGCGACCAACGAACGAAACCAGCGAACACCCTTCATAGCTTCCTTACCACATCCAATTACGATACTAACGCTATGATCATAGTAATCGCATTAGCCGCCTTCGTAACAACTTACTTACAAAAGCTTGAACTGTATGGGATAGATAGGGCGAAAAAAAACCACAGCCATCCGTGCTGTGGTTAATTTCTTTACTCGTTGTTTTTATACTTTAAATTGCCCTAGCAAACTCGATACTTCAGTACCTACCTGATTAAGCTGCTTCGCCGAATCTGTGGTTTCCACCGACTGAGCGAGTGTTTTATCGGAGATATCTGACATGGTATTGACGTTAATGCTGACCTCATCCGCAGCGGTGGCCTGCTGGCCTGCTGCACTGGAGATTTGACCAATCGAATCGTTGATTTGGCCGATGTAAGTATCAATCGAAGTTAGAGATTCTTCTGCCGATTGCACTTGCGCTGCGGTCTCTTCTGCGCTCGAGCGACTCTTAGTCATCGCTTGGCTGGCAGATTCTGCGCGCTGCTGCAAACTCACAATAATATTTTGGATCTCTTCTGTAGACTCTTGGGTTCTTGATGCCAGTGAGCGAACCTCATCAGCAACCACCGCAAAGCCGCGCCCCTGTTCACCAGCACGCGCTGCCTCGATGGCTGCGTTCAGCGCCAATAAATTGGTTTGCTCGGCAATACTACGAATAACATCCAACACCGAACCGATCTCTTCACTGTCGGAGCGAAGCTGTTCGACCGTGTCACTGGCATCGCTAATTTGCATCGACAAACTTTGCATTGAGCTCGCTGCATCCACCACCACTTTGCTACCCGCAGAGGCTGCATCTGCCGTTGATTGAGACAACTCTGCCGCTTGCAATGCACTGTTACTTACCTCTTGAGCACTGGCTGACATCTCTGTCATCGCTGATGCAGCAAGTTGCGCTTGCGATTGCTGCTCTCGCACCTCGATTTGAGTGCTGTTAGCTTTATCCGTCAGCTCTTGCGCTGAAGTAAGCATGCTTCCAGACGCATCATTTAACTGAGAAACTGTGTTTTGCAGTTTATCGGCGAAGGTGTTGTAGTTCTGCGCCAATTGCGCCAACTCATCACTGCCAGTGACTGGAATACGGATGGTTAAATCCCCTTCCCCTTGTGCAATGTCTGACAGCACATCATTGGTGCCTGCAAGCTTGCTCACAATCGCTTTGGTTACCAATACCGAGACCAATAAGCCAACGAGCACTGCCACCGCAGCAATCATGTATAACTGAGAAATAGACGCCTGAGTGTTTTCATCAGCAGTAGTAGCCGCTTGTCTCATCGACATACTGATCGATGCACGCAAATCATTTATCTTCGACGCAATCTGTGGGCCAATCGTATCTAGGGTTTGAATCGCCGAGTTTCGGTCATAGATCATTTGCGCCACACTGTTAGCGGCAAGCTCATACTGCGCCAAAAGCTCCGATGCTTCGGTCGTCAACTTGCGGCGCTCAGGATTCTCTAACGTACCCAGTAGTGTCGCCATCTCTTGTTCTGATGCTTTAAACTCCTTATTAAAACGCTCAACCTGATCAGGTTGGTTTTCGACCAAGAATTTTGAAACATACAAACGAGAAAGCAGTAGTGCACGTAGTGCCCGCCCAGCATGATAAGCGGCGACTACATCACCATCACGCTTGGCTGTATCCATCACTTGGGTGAGGCGTTTTTCAATCTCAGGGCCATTGACATTGAGTGTGCCATTGACCAACTCATTGCGACTTCTCATGTTGGAAATCACACCGCCAGTAAAGGTTGAAAGGTATTGCGACTTCATGCTGTCGATTTGCTTGAGCATGTCGACACGTTGTGGATTTTGGATCTCTTGGAACGCTTTGCTCACATCAGCGCTCCACTCTTGAGCTTGTTGATTGAACTTATTAACAAAGCTCTCATCACCCGTTTTGATGTAGTTTTTGACCGTTAAACGTAGGCCATACACTGCGTCGGTAAGATCAGCGGCAAGCTCCGTATCTGGCGCTAAATCAAAAGAAATTTTGTTCATGTCTTGCGACAAGCCGCTCAACAAATTCGAGCTCACCACCGCCATTGCGATCAAAATTACGATCAAAACCGCAGGTGAAATGAATAGCTTTTTAGCTACTGAAATATTGTCTAACCCCATTACAATCCCCACAATGATTAGTTATTAATATTCTTATCTATTAAAAATAGACAATAATTCGCAATCGCACTGAACTAATTACTTAAAAGGCAATTTATCATTGATTTATTGGGGAGATTTGAAGAATAGCCTTGGTTTTTCAATAACTTTGATATGTACCTCATCTTGCACATCACTGAGGTAGCGGTTCAATAATTACTACTAAATAGGTAACTATGAGCTGTGGGAATTAGTGCTCAAAACTGACAGGTAGGGTAAACATATAACCATTGCCGCGCATGGTTTTAATATAAGATGCGCCTTCTTTGCCTAGCCGATGGCGCAAACGACTGAGCTGCACATCGATACCACGCTCAAATGGCAATGCCTCACGGCCTCTTGTCGCCATCGATATCGTGTCTCGATCCAAAATTTCGTTTGGGCGCTGCACAAACAACATCAGCAAAGTAAAGTCACTGCCAGAAAGCTCAGACACTTCGGACGTTTGTAGATTCAGTAACTGATGTGACAGGGTATCGAGTCGAAAATCACCGAACAGAATCGCTTTAGGCAGCCCTTCTTTTTCGGTTTCACCATCAAGTACATTCACCCTTCTTAGAAGCGCCTTAACCCGCGCCACTAGATTTCGTGGGCTAAACGGCTTAGCAATGTAGTCATCTGCCCCGATCTCAAGCCCAATCACTTGGTCAGTCTCATCAGAAACGGCAGTTAGCATGATAATTGGTAGGTTGGATTTGCGGCGCAGTTTCTGGCACAAAGAAAAACCATCCTCTCCAGGTAGCATGACATCTAACAGCACCAAATCAGGATAGCCCTGCATTTGGATATGCTGTTCGAGTTCTTCACCATCATTGGCGGTCGAGACTTTAAATCCGGCTTTGCTTAGATACTCATCGAGCAGCTCGCAAATTTCCGCATCATCATCCACCACTAAGATATGCGTTCTCTCTGTCATTTTTGTACAACCTTACCAGAAACTCATCGCCGCAAGCTTAACATCTTACTAACATTGAAGAAGCTGATCGCTTATAAATCCTTGAGCTTGTTATCAGTTGTCTATCAGGAAGATGAGCATATGGAGGGGTAAGTCACAGTTATCTCGTATCTATGCCGTGCAGGACAAGAAACCATGGTGCTATGGTGTACAACTCATTTGTGCTGATGGCTTTGCAGCTTCTCTAGCAAAAACTCTTTCTTAAACGGTTTTGCGACGTAATCATCCATACCCGAGCTGTAACACTTCTCAATGTCTTGATCCAATACACTCGCCGTCAGTGCGATGATTGGAATGCGTCGATAGCCTTGCTCTTTTTCCCATGCTCGAATAGCCAAGGTCGCACTGAAACCATCCATCACTGGCATCATGCAGTCCATCAAGATGGCGATGTAGTTACCGCCCTGTTGCAGCATTTTCACCGCTTCTTCACCATTATTGGCCACCGCATATTCATAACCTGCTCGTTGCAACACCAAAGAGACCACTTGCTGGTTAACTTGGTTATCCTCAACGATAAGCACCTTGCCCGTTTTAGGTTTGACCTCATTGAGCACTTGTTGACCTTTGCCTTTTCGCTTGTGGGCAAAAGCGCTAGCAAGAGTGCGGCGTAATCGGCTACCAAATACTGGCGCCACGAGCAGGCTATCAATATCATCGCTGATCTTATCTAACACTTGCTTGTCTCGGGCACACGCAATCACCACACAAGCGCTAGATAAATGAGGCACCACCGCTTTGACTTGCGCTTTACTGTCTTGAGATTCCTCCAAGCACAGAAACACCACCGCAGGCGAAATTAGCTGGATTTGATGCGCATCCGGCTCAGTGACTTCCACCACTTCAAAGCCCAATTCACTCAGCTCAGACGCCAGCAGCTTGGTATACTCTTGGTCTTTCTCAATCACCAAGGCCTGTTTATTCACAAACGGCAATTTAGCACTTGGCCCTTCAAGATAAGGGACGGATATCGAGAAATAGAACTCACTGCCAACCCCAAGCTTGGAGTGCACGCAGATTTTCCCGCCCATGATTTCCACCAGCTGTTGAGAAATGGCCAGCCCCAGACCTGTACCGCCAAAATCACGGGTAATCGACCCATCAGCCTGGGTAAACGGATTGAAAATCGCTTGCTGCTTTTCAGGGCTGATACCAATGCCAGTATCTTTAACGCTAAAGATAAGCTCACCCATTTTTAGCGTACTTGGCCTGAAGCGAACGCTTATCTTAATCGAGCCATGTTCGGTGAACTTCACCGCATTTCCCACCAAGTTAAGCATCACTTGACGAATACGGTGCTCATCAATGGTGAACATTGGCACTACATCTGGGTAGAAAGAGACTTCCAACTGAATATCTTTCTCCTGCGCTTTGTGGCGAACAATAGACACAGTATCATACACCAACTCTTTAACATCACTGTTGGATGGCGACAGAACCAAAGCGCCAGACTCGATTTTGGACAAATCGAGAATGTCATTGATCAGCAGTAGCAGTGTTTGGGAGGAGGTTTCTATCGTTTGCAAATACTCAAGTTGGGATGGATTAAGCTCTGTTTCTGCCAAGACCGAAGACATGCCGATCACCCCATTTAGCGGTGTCCGGATCTCGTGAGACATATTAGCCAGAAACGCACTCTTCGCCACATTCGCTCGCTCAGCCTCTTCTTTTGCCAGTATCAACCTTGCTTGGTTATTGTCTCGCTCATCAAGCAGTCGGTTTAAGCTGTGACCAAACGACGTCAACTCATCTTTGCCTTCCAGTTGCAATCGAGTCGTGCGATTACGATGGTTTTCAATATTCTCAAGCGTACTAAGTACATTAGATAAGAACTTGGTAATGCGCCGAGATAAAGCCACCCCAAACAGACTCAACCCAAGTAAGAAGAGCACAACAGTGGCCGAGAGCAACCACATCTGCTGCTTGGCATACTGTACTTGCCGCCCGATGCCATTGACGATCTCTAGACTAACGTGATCCACTGTCGCTTGAATCAAAGCAAAACGGCGGTCATAACCACTTAACCCTTCAAAAATTTGCTTCTGGGTAGGTTTTCCAGTCAGTATCACGTCTCTTAACTGATAGCTGGTCATAAAGGCAGGATCAGAAAATGCTTCGAGCAGCATGGAGATTTGCTGGTCGTTGGCGTTGATATTAATGAAACGATCCACCACCAATTGCTGACGCTCACTGAGCCTCACCAACTGAGAAGCCAAACCATTGGGGTCTTTGGGGTCAATCAATAAATAATGAATATAAGTTTTTTCCTGTTGCGACCACAAAAGCAGCCATTGCAACTGATAAAGCACCTGTAAGTCTTGATGGATCTGCTCGCTAAATTCCCCAACCCAATCACTCTTTTCGGTAACCATTAAGATCTGTTCTAGCAAGTCTTTAAGCCACAGCGACCAATCCAACATATCCTGCTTATCTAGCTCATTGTGCTCAGAAAGAACACCATCAAGATCTTCTAAAGCAGTTAAGAACTCTGGCTGCTCATTCGGCAAAAGTGCCGAAGATGCCAACTTAGAAACGGTTTGGATTTGCTGTTTAACTTGCTCAAGCTGTTGCTCAAGGGATGAAGAATCAGAACTGGAAGTAGTCTTGGTTTGCAGGGTATGGGCTTGAGCATTTAATAGGGCAATGGCATTAACTAATTGAACTTTATGATCAACCTGACCCAGTACCTCGACGTGCTGATACTGTTTTTGGATATCTTGCCAAGCTAAAACTCCACCGAAAGCTATCGGTAAAATTACCAGCGCTAACAACCTCACTCTTATCGAGAGACGGTTGAATAAGCTCATGCCAACTCCTTGGAATATTAATTTTTTGTCATTATATGGATCTCTATACTATAAATAGTAGGCGGTTTTTATATTACTGGTAAAAATAATTTCGTGTCAGTTTGGTTAAATAAAAACAGAGTGTTGAGTAAACTCATCACCACCCTAACCTTTATAGCGATCTCTTTATGTGCCACACCTGTGTTAGCAGATGATTCACAAGAGGTTGAGTTTGCTGTGTTTTCTCTCAACGACGACATCCCACAGTTGAGTAAAAGTAAAGCTCGTATGATCTACAAAGGGCGAACAAAAAAACTTAACGGCAGCATTAAGATCGTATTGGTGGATCTTCCTGAAGCCTCAATCCATCGAGAAGAGTTTTATAAAATGTTATTGGGGAAATCTATTTCTCAAATGAACGGTTATTGGGCGAGTTTGTCATTTTCAGGCAAAGGCAGACCACCTGAAGAATTAGACAGCGACGACATTAAAGACATTATCCAGTGGTTAAACCAACACCCCAACGGAATAGCGTATGCTCCTGTGGACAAGGTCCCAGAAAACGCCAATATACTGATCACCATTCTGCAGGGGGAAAAATAATGAAACTATTTTTCACTCTCCTAGCCTCTTTGCTTTTGAGTCCAGTATCTTATGCGGTAATTCAGTTGGGAGAAGACCTAACACTCAGCGGCTTTGGTTCCACCTCAATCACTAGAACCGACCATAACGTGCCTTTGTTCGTCACAAGACGCATAGAAAACGAAACCTGTTTTGATTGCGACACCATCTTTGGCTTGCAGCTCGATTATCAGCCAAGTGACAACCTGAGATTTTCTACCCAAGTGGTGAAACGCCCGCTCGATGAGTGGTCCAGACCTGAACTGGAATGGCTATACGCCAGTTATGAATTTAACCAGTTTGAACTGCACGCTGGCCGCCAACGCTTGCCACTGTTCCTAGCTTCTGAATATTACTACGTTGGTCACGCCTATGTTTGGGCAAGACCACCGCAAGATGTGTATGAGGCGTTGCTCGGCTACACCTATTATGATGGTGTTTCCATTGACTGGAACGTCGAAATTACTGATGAACTGGTGGCAACGGTAACCCCATTTTATGGCATTGGCACCGAAACTGAGCTCGACTTCAACAAATACCAAATTGAGATAAAGTCGGACTATTCCATCGGCTTAGCTTTAGATTTTGCAGGATATAACTATCGCATTCATTCAGCAGTTATGCATACCGAGTTTGAGCGCACCTTCTCTTTGTTTAGAAGCACCCGCAAACAGACATTAACCCTCTACACTTTGGGTGCTGACTACCAGTGGGATAACTGGCGTATCATGGCGGAAGTAGAAAGCGACAACATGCAAACGGCTTGGGATACCACGCTGGCCTACACCATGGGCGACTGGACGCCTTACATCACCTACGGTGAAGCGCACCAACGTCGCCGAGGCCAAAACACCATCGCAGGCGTACGCTACTACATAGCCCCACAGATCTCGCTCAATGCAGAATATCAATACGTGACAGGGTCAGATGAAAGCTATCAAGCCTTCCATGAAGCCTATTTCTTGTATGCCCCGAAATTTGAAGGTGAACCAAAAGATGCCCACGTTTACACCTTCATGATCAATTTTACCTTCTAATAAAAAACGCCACGGTGAGGGAAACCGTGGCGTTTTACTGTTCTCTATTGTGCTTAATTGCAACACAGTGCTTGGCTTGCGATTAGCTCGCTTCCGCTAGCAACTGTTTTGGCGCATAGAAGTGCGCATTTTTCGCATACAAGCTCAGGCTTTGCTCAAATTCCAAGCCATGACGACGCTGAAAGCTCGCCAACTCAGTTGCCGACATACCGCACTCTAAACTATGTGTTGCTGCCAAAGCGATGCTAGCAATCACAGCCGCTACATACTCTTTGGCCAAACACTCTTGCTCAAGATCGCTAAGCGAAATCTGAGGTAGCTTGAGCTGAAGTTCTTGATAACTGGCATTCGGTGCCAGTGTATTCAGTGCTTGGGTCATCGCACTGCCACTGGTGACAGCAGCAGAAAAACTGGTGAAGCCGCCGTTTGGCGAACAAAAGTCTAGCGCATCCATGTTAGCAGCGAATTGCGCAGAAAACTCCGGATAGATTTGGGTCTTATCCATATAAACCTCTAATAATCATACTATTTACGGGGGACGTTCATCCTACCCTGTATTTTCACTAGAGATGATTTGTTATTCCCAGTTTTATGCGACGAGTCTCACTTATAAATTGCATAGTTACATGGTTTTCAACGATTAACGCTGAGACAGGTCGCTATTCGGCCTCCGCAATCCCAGAGCGCTTTAAGATCTCAGTCTCAAATCCATCCAAACTCGACTGGTTCTTCTTAGCCCAATATTTTTCAATCCCCTCTTCGCCCTGTTTGTCAGACCAACGAGCCAGCTCATCTCTATCGCTCTCATAACCAAAGAAAGGCACCGACATACCACAAGACCCTTGAACCATATCCACATCGACCACAAAGATCTGGCGAGTCGCCACACTGTGTGGAAACAGGGAAACATAATGCTCATAATCGCCATCCCCTCGATGAATCGCCCTCGCCTCCCCATAAGCACGCAAAATCAACGGCGCACCTTCAAAAGCACAAAACATAATGGTCATACGAGGGTCTTTAAGCACATGCGCCGCCGACTCATTACCACTCCCCGTCAGGTTCTGCCAAGCAATGGTATTTTCATCAATAACCCGCAGTGAGTCTCCACCTTTAGGTGAAATATTCACTCGGCCCGTATCGGCCGCCGTGCCAACGAAAAAGAGTTTTTGGGCTTTGATGAAGTCTATGTGTTGATGGGTGAGTGATTTGAATTGTTTTCCCATGCTGACGTCCTTGTTTGTTGTTTGTATAGGTAAGGTAGCGTTTGGGCGTGGGGAAATGAAGTATTAGGCATGAGAATTTAGGATTGTTGGATAATTCAGCTACTCCCAGCTCAATGCTAGGGGTTTGTTGAAGCCTCTTACCGCCCTAACATACTTTTGGGCAGAGATGCGTTAGCGTAATAGCACCAACGCAGCTGCTATAGATTATAAAAATACCTTGAATCCTTTAACGTTTGTTAAGCGCACTTAATCTGCATTTTGATGCGAAAAGAGCGCTTTCTCACCTTTGAGGTAATAGTTAGTAACTAGCATTCATGGTCTACTAGGTAGATGTGCCTTTGGACCTTTCCACTCAAAGGCATTGAGTAATCGGTCAAATATCGAGTGTAAGTGATTCATTGAATTGGGCGATACGTCCACTTCACCATAGTGGCCATCCGCCATGGTAGAGCCATACCTAGTACCATTGAGACAGTTCAATAACAGAATGCCACCATCAGCCTTAGCTAATTGATTGTCTATAGGTTTTAAGTCTAATTGTTGAGGCGGCTTACCTCTATATCCAGCACCAAGACCTCTAGCTCTGTCCTCCATGTGTTGCGCTGTATTGCGTACTCCACGTAGGTCAGGGAAATTATCACCTATTTCATTGTGAAGCTCAGCGACAACCTCTGGTGTGCCTTCTTTGTTCTTGAGCACTTTCATGAATTTATCGAATGAATCAAGGGCATATAGAAATGCTCTGGCATAGATGAACGACTGATTGTGTGTAAACTCTCTTGGTAGTTCACCTGCTTGCCACTTTTCACGTTTAAACTGGATTTCAGTCTTGATGTAGATTTCATCATGGACTTCACGGGCGTATGGGTCAGGGTAGCCCTTTTCGATTTCAGTTTGAATTACACGTCTACGGTCAGAGTCACGTTGCCACTGGTCACGGCTAGGTGGTGCACGGTGGTAACTAATCGATTCTAAGAACATATTGAGCGTTAAGTTAGCCTCATAGAATTGACCTTCTATGTGCCTAAGAAGCGATTCAACTTCAAATGCCCAATCTTGATCTTCGTGAACTATCCAAGTACCCGGTTTGGTTACTTCGTATATCAACATCAATGCCTCCTTTGAACTGCCACTCAGCATATAGACACTTCGTTTCATAATAGGGAAATTAGATAAATTAAGTCAAAGAGGAATTTATATATATGTTGCGAGTATCAGCTCTAGCACAGAAAGGGGCAAAATTAAGTTATTGCTTACCCAGCTCTCTCGTATACCGACACTTAGGAAACGACGAACACCCATAAAACATTTCCCCTTGCCGACGCCCTCGTTTCGCCTTCCTCGTGACTAAGTTCGAATTACATCTAGGACAAATCAAATCTGGCACCTCTTGAGCTTCAGTAGATTTGGGCTTTTCACTCATAAAATGACGACCATCCGCAACCATGTGAGCAAGCTCCGACCCATTCACCAGCCACAGTCGCTTATCCGCAGCATACTTCACAGCCTCAGACGTAAAATCACCTGAAGTGACAATAATCATCTTTGCCGCATGGTGCTCGATCATCACCCCATACATTTCTCGCAGCACTTGAATCCCGACTTTTCGTGCTCGCCAGTGTTTGCATTGCACAAGGGTTAGCTCCCCATCTTTTTTCATCCATATATCGACGCCGCCGTCGGGTTTATGCGAGAAAAATTGCTTTACTTCATAGCCTTGCTGCTTGAAGTATTCACCGACGTAGCTTTCAAACTCTAACCAGTTGAGTGAGTCTAGCGGTTCTGAACTCATCTGAACTTGCATGGCTTGGGTGGTTATTTGATAGCTTCGCTTTCTTGAATACTGTTTGCAAAAAGCGATAGGTGCAGGAATGAGAAACAGAATAGCGAACCAAGTACCCATTGTTGGTAAATGTACTGAAACCGCTTGATAGAAGAAGTTGTCACTTTCAGCGGCTAATGCTGGAAGGATGTACGTAAGACCGACATAACATGTCAGAGAAAAGAGGATACTTACCCACCAAGGTGCATCCATTAAATGCCAAATTATGCCGTCATTTTTCCTTGCCATGACTTAAATACTCCTGCTGTTGCATATAAGTATTAAACCACAGTGTTAATCACTATTTTTAGAGACACTCTTCAAAACTGGCTATTGCCTTTTCGCTTGTAAGCTATTGACTCAATTATCAAAAATAGTGTTTACCACTCAGCAACCAGCAAACGGCTTTTCACCCCACGGATTTGTAAACCCATTGCCTCAAAGACCTCTTCAAAGTCCTCACACTCAGGAGGAACATTAGGCAATGATAGTGACGCCTCGACAAAAAATCGTTGCTTATGGCTGGGATCTTGTCCCCAAGCCATATCCCACCAATCGGTGATGCGCTGTTGCGCTGCAAGTAATCTTTGTTGGCTTGGCAATCGATCCTTTTTATTTAGATTCTCTTTGCTTGTCGTGGGTAGCAGGTTCCACTTATCGTTGTTTGGCCAATAGGCAAATGGCAAACAGTGGTCAACATGAATACCTGTTTTTAATTTGGTGTTGCTCCAAGCACTAGTGATGGTCTGGTCTTGGTTGTGTAGCTCGGAAATACGCTTTCTGACTGAGCTGGTATCGTGGTCATGTTCGAGCCACAACATGCTGTCATGGTAAGTTTGTAGTGAGACGTTGTTTTGCTTGTTCAACTCAAAGCGTTGCATTTGCATTACCCACTGATTCACTACCAGCGGCTCTATCCACGAGTTATAGATGCGAAAACACTCCCAAAGGCTCTCTTTCAAAATGAACGACCCGAAGCTTTCAAAGAAGTGACTATCTAAGCAAATCGATTCTTCGACCTTCCGACGTTTTTTGGGGCTAACCGTTGAAAACTCATGATTTGGCGCACTGGAACTGCCCGTGTAGATGAATTTGATTGGGCCGTCTTTCATCGCTTTGATTGAGGCTTGGAGGGTCTTTTGTAGCGCTGTTGCTTCTTCCTTCAAAAACACTGCACCTACTGCGAGATCATCTGGTGATAAGTGGGTGATCTTCTGCCAACCATCTTCTGTCACAAAAGCCAAGCCTTTATTGGTATTGCTGTTTTGCTGCAACTTACCGAAATCAATCAGTCGCTTATAGGCTTTTACCCAATATAAGGCCACTAGCCCCAAAGGGATCTCTACTTGACCATCACTACGGTTCATCACACAACCTGGGTGCGCATCTGCGACACGAAGCAGTACTCTGAGTAACGCTAGTTTGTATGTTGAGCTTTTACTGTCGTTTACAATGATATGGCGAACTTTATTAAGATCACCTGTTCCGTCATCAGGCAAACTGAGTACGACTGTCTGCCACCAAACCTCTGAGCGTTTTAAAGAGTCATCACTACTGGTGACATCTTTTACTAACAAAGCACTGTCTTTGGCGAAGTTTTCAATTTCCCCCACCGAGACTGGGTAGCTAATTCTGCCATCACTGAAATCACCATGACGTAACGTGATCACTAAGCGACCATTGGCTTTTAATAAGTTGGACAGTTTTCGAAATGCTCTGGCTCGATGAGAAGGTGCTAGATGCATCCACACGGCACTGACAAGAATTAGATCAAAGCGAAGCCCTAGATCTTCTACCTTTTTAAGTGACGGCAACTGGTCAGCAAGCCAAGTAACACTGTCACCTGTGTGCTGCTTACCAAGATCCAACATCGCTTGAGCTGGCTCTAATGCAATCACATCGGCTCCACGCCCAGCCATCCAACTGGCATCTCGACCAATGCCCGCTCCCACATCAAGCACTGAATCACCCTGTTGCGGCCAAAAGGTTTTCCAAGATGCGTGAACATCTTCAGCGGCAACTGAATTGTACTCATTAGCGAGTGAGTGAGCATTTTGCTCATAGAATGCGGTGGTGTTGGACATAGATAATGCGAGTTGGGAAATTGCTGATCAGTATACTAATAATGAGGATAAGTGGGCAAAAAGTATTAGGAAAGAATGAACTAGTTTACCGTTGACTAGCATTCAAGGCCTAATTGCAGCCAAGTGAGCACCCAATATTAGCCTTTGGGTACACCTAAACAATTAGCTACTTGAACGACTAACCACATGCCCACGCAATCGCATAAACTTCTCCCGCACCGACTGAACTTGGCTCTCTTCCAACCCACGATAAGACTGCATCCATATGATGAACATTTCCTCATCAGGGTGAAAATAGCCTTTATGATTTTTGGTCGAGCGAATCATGCTGTTGGCCCACTCATCAAAAGTGGCGGTCTGTTCGGGGCCATCTGGTAGGCAGCCAATCTCATGCACTCGGTCTTCAAACTGCCATGCTAGTTCGTTTATGTGGCTCTGTACGCTTCGGTCGCCACGTTGGCAAAAATGGGGAGGATGATGTATCGAGATGAAATTGGCCAACATGTTTCCAATGCCTTGCTCATCGCATAGGTCGAACGCTTCGCCGAAGAATTGCATGTTGTAAAACAGTCGCTCAGTAAATTGCTGGGTAAACTCCACCCAACTGCCCTTTTTAAGCCCGACAAACACCATGGCATAACGAGTTTGGACGTGAACTGCGATAAGAACAGATTTTCTCTGGATTTTGATGGCATGCACTAACCAAGAACTGACCAACTGGTTGTCTTGCTCAGTATCGTCAATTACTGATGTGGGTGCTTGCTCAATTGGGGATTGTTTTTTGCCACCACGAGTGACTGTGAAAAAATCTGCGGCCGCTTTGGTGCAATTAAAGACTAACATTGGCTATTCCCTTGTACAGCTACTGAAATATGCCTTATAGAAGCTTTTTCATAGCATTCAGCAATCCTAGACACAGGTAAGGTAGGTTGAAAAGTTGCCGCTCAGTATACTAATTATGTGAATTGGAGGGAAAAGTATTAAGAGAATTTGAGCTAAACCTAAGATATATATGCACTAAATGTGAGGGGGGCCTTAGGCTAATTAGATGTAGTGATGCACACCCTAACCAAATTAGGCCAGCACCATCGGGGCTGGCCTAAGTTTAGGCTTAGAAATCTAGCTGAGCAGATATACCTACTGTACGAGCTTTTTGTCGTAGTGGTGAGTCGGTATAGACTGCCCCTCGAGCTTCGTAGAGAACTACGCTGTTTGAGTCAAACAAGTTGTTTGCAAACAGCTTTACGTGGCCGTAGTCAAATACATACGCAATCGATGCATTTGCAGTGGTGTAAGCTGAGATCTTACCTTCTTCAACATTATCTGTAGTCGAGTAATGATCACCCACGTACTGAACGTTACCATTGAATTCAAAATTACCTAGCCAGTAGTTCAATCCTGCGGCACCAGTAAATCCTGGGGCACGCGCAAACTCTTTGCCATCATAGATGCTCTGGGTCGTGTCACTTATTTTAGTTTTCAGTAAGCCGACATTAGCAAACACACTGAGATCTTCTGTTGTATACCAGTCCATCGTGGCTTCTGCACCATACGATTTTGCACCATCTAAGTTAGAAATAGTAGAGCCTGTAAGCTGCTGTAGGTCTTTAAAGTCGTTATAGAATACATTGGTTGTAAGTTGAAGGCTTTGGTCCATCAGTCGGTGACGAGTAAAGAACTCATAGTTCCATACTGACTCTTCACCAAACGTGTACACCTCTGGTGGTGTGGTGGTAAAGCTAACCCCCGCGCCACCAGAGCTAAACCCTTTCGCTGCACTCACACCAAAGGTATTGTTTTTGTCTGCGTTCCACGCCAAAGCCAGTTTAGGTAAGAAATTGTTGTAGGTCTTATCCAGCTCTAATGCAAACGGGCCTGTCCCACCCTCTCTAAAGCGCTTCTCACTCTCATAGCGGCCAACAGCAGTCAGTACCAAATTAGGGCTAAGGTTATAAATAGTTTGTAAGTAAACAGACCGTGTCTTGGTGTAGTCTTCATAGCTGCCCATGCCGTCAATAAAGTCATCTTGGTCGTTGCTGAAATATCTCGCACCAACGAGAAGATCTAACACCTCTGAATCGGAAATATACCGTAGAGAAGGCTCAATATGATATTCCTTACCCTTAATTTCAGCTGAGAATCTGTCACCTGTAGGAACGATACGCTCGATTTCAAAGTTGGCATAGTTAGTATTAAGCGCCAACTCAATATTTGATGTTGCTCCATAGGTTAGGTCCCACACGTAGCTATTCGTTTTTCCTTCAGATACTGGACGCTTAGAAGGAAACGGGGCATTGGGTGAGTCATCTGGGACATACTCACCTTGCGGGGCACGGTGGTCATTGCGCGATACCGTAAGAGTTGAAGATAGCTCAGGGATCTGACTCGGCTCAACCAGTAGCTTGGCTCGGATAACGTTTGATTCTATTTCTTTAGAATTTCCCGCAGGCTCATAGCTTGCAAGCGCAACAGCACTTTCTTGATATTGCCTGTCTGCACTGATACGAAAAGCAACCTGATCATCGACCAAAACATCATTATATACGAATGCCGTTTGCTGGAGGCTATGATTTCCCAAACCACCTTTGACCGAAAACTGACGTTCAAAAATAGGGTCATTCGTTTTCAATACTAGGGTGCCAGCAATGGAGTTTCGTCCCTGAATATAGCTTTGAGGACCAAGATACACTTCGGCCTGCTGCATATCCCACATAGAGTTCTGCCCGTAGGCGAGTTCGTTGTAGGTAAGGGCTCGTCCATCTAAAGACACATTTAGCCTTGGTTTAGCACCAGAGATAAATGCGGCAGCTCCTACCCCTGGGCCAGAACCATCCACCCCTCGCACAGTTGCTATCTGATTGCCATAGCCTGTATCAACAATGTTTGGGCTCATTCTCAATAGATCTTGAGTCGAGTTAATACCCTTTTCCTGCATCGAGTCTTGGTCATAAACCACAACACTTGCACTGGTCTCTTGGAGTGAGCGCTCTGTTTTATCCCCATAAACCACTAAAGTGGGGACCGTACCATCTTTAGTTTCTTCCGCAGCTATCGCTAGGCCAGATTGCATGCCAAAACATACAAAGGCGATAGATGCGGCAAGTGTACTTACCTGGTATCGCTTCGGGTGGCTTTTCGCGTGGCGATCCATGCGCAATGATTCCATTGGGTCAATCTCCTAGATTTTGTTCAGTCGCCGTATTGCCAGCCATCGGGCCCGCTTTCCCTTAGTTCGATTTTATGGGGGTACGGCTTAGCACTGCTTTGTTAATTTTCCGACACGTCTATAACGTGACCTGAGTAAAAAGGTCATGTGCTATGTGGACTTTCCTCGAGAATAAAGGCTCCGTTGCCAAGTACATACCGTTAGTTTTTACAGTCAACTTATCGAATTACATACTGTGATTTTGATTATCATTCTCATTGACTAGGCGTATGTTACTAAGGGTTTTAAGCACTTACTTCTGAATTTGTGCCTTTCGTTCAGATAAGCAAAATCGAGTATTAGGCGGGGCTAAAGTGAAAAATAAGGCCTAGACCATAAAAGATAAAATACTACTCATACGACATCTGGTATCAATGGTGGTTTAGGTACGATCATCGGTGTGTTTGTCACTGGATCTTGAACAACTAGGCTTTCTAGACCAAAAACTTGTCTAACTAGCGACGCAGTCACCAATTGATCTGGGGCTCCTTGAGCAACTACCTGACCGTCACTTAAAACAATCAAATGATCTGCGTAGCGACAGGCTTGATTCAAGTCATGCAATACAGCAATGACTGTATTCCCACGTTGTTGCTTGAGCTTTTTGAACAGCTCAAGCAACTCCAATTGATGAGATATGTCTAGGTAGGTGGTTGGCTCATCAAGCAGTAAGACGGGCGTTTGCTGGGCGAGCAGCATAGCGATCCAGACTCGCTGTCTTTGGCCGCCTGACAACGCATCAACAGTCACATCAGCAAATTCTTCGACTCGGGTAATCTGCATTGCTTGCTTGACGGCTTGCTCATCTTCTGGGCTCCATTGGCTAAATATTCCTTGATGAGGATGACGGCCACGTGCAACTAACTCAGACACAGTAACTCGCTCTGGCATGGGAGAGCTTTGAGGCAAAAATCCTAATAGTTTCGCAATGTCTTTACTTGGCATTCGCTGTATTTGCTCGCCACATAGAATTACATGCCCTTGTTTGGGCTTCAGGAGTCGACACAGGCTTTTTAACAGGGTCGACTTTCCACATCCATTTGGGCCAATGATAACTGTCAACTTTTCGCTTGGAATGGTGACATCTAGCGACTCGCATACGATCGTAGAGCCATAGCCAAGCGTAAGTCTTTTTGCACTCAGCGATGGTTTTTTGGCGGTTATAGTGTCAGAAATTTTCATAATAAGTGACTAAATTAACGAGATCTGGTGAGGAGCCAAAGCAGATAGAATCCACCGATAATTCCGCATACTCTTCCGATTGGCAAATTAATATCAAATGGTATCAATTGGGTGGCTACGTCGGCGATGAGCAATATCAGCGCTCCCATTAAGGCCGATGAAAAAATGGGTAGGTTGGCAGTGCATCTTAGTCTAACTGCAAGTTGTGGTGCGGCTAATGCGATAAAGGCGATAGGACCAGTTGATGCAGTAGCCAATGCGGCCAGTGATACACCCAACAACGTTAGAATAAGGCGTAGCTTTAAAACTCGTACCCCGATTGATTGGGCACGTAACTCACCTACCTCTAGGGCTGCGATTGCTGTTGAAAATAGTTTGGCTACGGGCAGAAGTATTGCAACGCCAATGATCACTGGAAGTGCATGTTCCCATGTCCTAGCATGGAGTGAACCAGCAAGCCATAAGTTGGCGCTGATAGCATTATCTATCTCTCCTTTTACCAACAACAGCCCGTTAAATGCACTCAATATTGCGCCCACGCCAATTCCGGTTAGAACCAGATTTTGACGCTTAATGGTACCTCCTTGATAAGACAGTACCAGAACGATCGCAGCTGTTACGACCCCACCAACAATAGCCCCAATTGCAACCTGAATTGAGCCACCACCAAAGTAGATGATCTGAATAAGTGCGCCCGCTGCCGCACCAGAGGTAAAACCAATAATATCGGGGGAACCCAAAGGGTTACGGGAAATTGACTGGAAAATTGAACCTGCGATCCCTAGCGCTGCCCCCGCAAAAACTGCGGTTAGCACTCTGGGTAAGCGAATATCCCATAAGATCTTAGTTTGAAAGCCTGACTCTGCACTTTGTGGGGACAGTAATAGTTCTATCACTTGAGTAACAGTAAAGGGCAATTTTCCAACCGTTAACGCAAACAAAGCCAATGCAAAAACTGCAAGAAACATTAGCCCTGCAACAGATGCATTCTTTATATTTACTACGACCGAAGCAGACCTATAACGCACTGCGTATACATGTCGAGAAGAAAGTACTTTTGTAACAGTAACCACACTAACGCCTAATTAAAAATAGGAAGAAAGGCCCGCCGATTAATGCCACCATAACTCCGGCACTTATTTCATCAGGATAACCAACGATACGGCCTAATATGTCGGCGAAAAGCAACAATAGCGCTGAAATCAACATAGATGCTGGTAAAAGCTTTTTATGGTCAGTACCCACTATCAATTTGGTAATATGGGGAGCCGTCAAGCCAAGAAAGCTAATCGGGCCTGCGGCTGCGGTCGCACTGCCCGCTAATATCGTTGCGACAAAGCACGACCCAGCCCAAACCAGTTTTGGGTTAATCCCTAGTGTTATGCCTTTCTCGAAACCCAGTACGATGGAATCAAGCGGCTTCGCTAGAGCCAACGACAAAAGTAGCCCGACAGCAATAAAAATAGTCACTGGGTACAACACGTCGTAGCCACGTCCTTGCAATGAACCGACAGACCAGTGGCGATACTGATGAAAGACTTCTTGATGGCTATTAATGGTGATTAAACTGGAGAATGCCAGCAACATAATCGTTAATGCTGTACCGGACAAAACTACTCGAACGGTATCAACTTTCCTGCCTCTGCCCGCAAACAGGTAAACCATAAAACCAGCCAATGCAGCACCCAAAAACCCAAGCCACATATGGCTTACAAGACTTGTCAGGCCGAACAAAGCAATGCCTAACACCACCATGGTCATTGCACCTGCGTTGACTCCAAGGATCCCTGGATCAGATAAAGGGTTACGAGTAAGGGCTTGCATTATGATACCTGAGACCCCTAAGGCAGCCCCTACCACTACAGCGAGTAGGGTCCTCGGAATTCGCAAGTAGTGCACCACTAGGTGTTGAGAGTTTTGTGGATCAAAGTGAAATAAAGCCTCTAACGTAGTGGCTATAGCAATATCTCTAGACCCAACAAAAAGGCTAAGCACCATTAAGACAGGCAAACTCACTAATGCAAGCAGTAGAGAGACGTTCAGTCGATGCTTTTCCAAATGCTTGCTTTGAGGAAAATGCACAGCCACTGGATTAACTTTTTCTGCCACAATCAGTCACTAACTACCAAATCGTTTAAGCATATTATTGATGATCTCTTTCGAACTATAGAGATCAACCCGGAAAGTATTCTCGCCAAGCCCATAAACTTGCTGGCTCTTTACCGACGGAAGATTTTTTAACACTTCATCTGACATTAAGTTCTTAGCTCGTTGATCAGTCGCCTCAAGTAAAAAGCTGGTCTCAGCCTCAAGCTGGGTTAGCTTTTCATAATTAACTCGTAAAAAGTCACTATGAAAGGTAGCCCCGGTATGCCAGCTAGGATCTGGCGATTCAAGCTGAAAGCCTAAGGAAGCCAACAATAGAGCATGTGCGCCTTCGGCCTTGGCCACAGCATTAGTCACCCCGGGACCATGGTAACTAATAATATTAACTTTCCCGTCAGGCAGATTCAGTTTGGCCTTAGCTTGGGCAACCAGTAAATCAAACTCTGTCACTGTTTGTTCGACTTGCTTTTCACGGCCCATTGCTTCTCCTAGTTGTTTCGCCAACGCTTGCCACGACTGGGTGCTGTAATCGACAACAATCGTAGGCGCAATTGCTCTAAACTCGTCTATTTGATCAAGCGCTGAGTCAGCCCCTGATTTGGATACCACAATCAAATCCGGCTGCTCAAGGTAAGCAGATTCGAGATCCACACTACCTGCTGGCCAAAGCTTCTTTACCGATCGCTGATGAGCTATCACCTGCCATTGACCAAAAAAGCCACCAACCGTATCGGTTGCACTTGCTATTAACGGTGCATCAATAGCTAGTAAAGTGCCTGTTACGGTTACTGAGGTAGAAAGCACTCTAGCGGGTTTAGCGGTGATGGTTGTGACACTTCCATCGGCATTAACAAAACTTCTTGGCCAAGCCAGAACATTGGGTGAGGTAGCTACAGTTAATACAACCACCAACGCAAAAATAATCTTTTTCATCCTTGAAAAAACTCTTGTGGAATTAATAAATGTGGAGACAAAGGCAAACTAAAAGCCGAGACTGGAAATTACACTAACTACTGACAATGGTGACTCGATCAACAATCTTGGTTTTATCCCACTGTTCCGAATAATAAGGCATCGGGTACAACTCTTTATTCAAAAACATCTTCAATTGACAAGTACGGGCTAAAGAGTCGACCCCATCGCGCTGACCATGTGCCAATAGCACCTGTGGGCAAATTGAACTTCCCTGCCACTGAGTTAGCTGCAAATAAGCCGTACCAAATAAGATATACGCAAAGCCATCGGTAGTGAGTTCCGCTGGCATCTCGCCATTAAGAATACCTTGCTCGTAAGATCCACCATGCATAGAAATTGGATGTTGCTCTGACGTCTGATAGAGAACGCTACCCCAGGCAGTATCCAAAGCAAAACCTAGTTGCTCAAGCTCGCTCACGGATTGTTCTAATGCTTCTACTATCGCTACTTGGCTTTGTAACGTAGTAGAGAGTTCGGATTCGACCTCTGGGTTCCCAAAACCGACAACTCGTACCAATCCAGCTTGAATCATCTTGCCCCAAAGCTGATGAAACAATAATGCCCCACGACTGTCTGAATTGTTCTTTCGATCCCAATTCGCCAATACTTTAAATGCTTGCTTAATTGATGCTGAGCTATCACTTGACTCTAGCGTCAAAATCCAATCAAGAAACGTCTCAGCCGCATAATTACGGTTATCAAATACCACTTCTAACGCCCGACGAGCTGTAACCTTGCCGTTAGAACTTATCTCTTGCATTCGTTTATATGACATTATCAGGCGAGGATCATAGTCGAGCCTAGCTGCCGCTAGTGTTCGCTGCTGTTTATGTTGGCCAAATACCGACGGGTAGTCCGGCTGCTGCTTTCCAAACTCGCTGTACTTATAGCTATTGTTGGTGTTGTGGATGATGCCACGAGAGATAATGTTGGGATAAAACGATTTGGCTGCCAACAAGGGTCTCTGATTTTGGTCACGGAACGAATTTTTTGACTGGCTTCCATCCAAAACGTTAAACGCCACGCCTTCTCCTCCTAGATGGGCACTTGCCATTGCATCGTCAGTGATTGGTGGGACATTCCCCGCAACGACGTAACCCACATCACCATACTTGTCAGCGACAACTAATTGGCAAAGTACGCCGCGGTTCTGTTCTATCTGCTCAATAAATTCTTTAGTTGAACCAGCCTTTGCCGCCGATAGAAACTGATCCAAGCCCTTAGCATTTCTCTCCCCCGGATTGGTAATTGCATACCAGCCAGCTGGCCTATTTTGCGATTGGGGAAGTTTGAAGATTGTGCCTAAATGGGTCTGTGCGAACTGGTAGGATTGAACAATTACATCACCAGATTCTTGCAGGGTTTCTATATCAATGCTGCGTATAGTTGCCGAGTGATACTTACCATCCATCAAATATTCAACAGAGTCTTGCTTTAGATTAACCTCCATATATTGGATCACATATGAAGTGACTGTAGCTGCATCCAAAATGCTCCAAGAGACATCGGCGTTATATCCAGTCAACGGCAGTGGAAAACCTAGGAAAGTGGTGCCTGCCACGTCAAGCTCTCCGGGAATCGTGAGATGACATTGATGCATGTAAATACGTAATTGATGAGGATTTCTTTGCCATGCAGAATGAGGATTGCCAACTAAGATAGCACTGTCACCTTCTACAACATCACCACCATAAGCCCAAGCATTACTGCCAAAGCCGCCTTCTACTTCAACTGGTGTGCAATGAGGTGACACCTTTTCATTTGTCGCACCAGTACTGATGCAATTGGCTGAAGCAACTAGATGCGGGCCGATCTCAATTAACTCCTTCATTACCCCAAAGCGCATGGTGAAGCGTACGATGTCTTCAACATTAAATCGAACCATCGGCTCTTGGCCAACGAGCTGCTGGTATTGTGTGTCACAAAGGTTATCAACAAAGTAATTTAGGCCGTTTGCATAGCCAGAAATATAATCCTGTGTTTCGGTGTTTAATCGCTCAAACTCTTCTTTTACCCACTCATCAGCTACTCTAAGCTTAAACATCAAGTCGGAATTTAGGTTAGTCGTTTTTAGAAAGCCTAAAGTCGAAAAAGCTTCTGGGCCATAGTATCTGGAACGCAGGCCACGCATTGCAATCGCCTGTCCAACGAGCTCAATTAACCTATCTCGGGCATGCGCATAGCCATAACCAAACCCTAAGCTTTCATAGTTATCCGCCTGGATACGAGGTACGTCCTTATCGCTCCAAACAATCTCTACTTGGCTAAACTTCCCTTGAGTTTTATAGGTTAACGTTTTGCTTTCTGGAACCGATTGAGAAATCCGACTCATGCTGTTTTGAATCCTAGTACTTGCGTTTACCCGACACTTGTCTAACAGCTGGCGAAGATAACAAACGAATCCATTTGATAATCTCAAGCTGCTTTCTCAATGCCCTTCCTTTTGATAAGATAATGATTATCATTACCGAACCAGTGATGATACAAAGCTTTATCCCTCTGTACTTCTGAATTTGTGCTTTTTTGTCAAATTTAAATAGTACTTAGGATTCTGGGAGAATGTATTTAATTCGAACAGAAGTCGGTTATTGATATACCAAGCGATTCTTATATGGAAATAACAAATAAAGTCATTAACAATGCCATTGAATACATTTTCGACAACCTAACCAGTGATCTAGGTGTCGAAGAGGTTGCAAGCTATTGCAATTTATCGAAGTTTCACTTTAGTCGCCTATTTAAGAAATCTACTGGCGAAAGTATTTACTCGTTAATCAAACGACTTAAGATGGAGGATAGTGCCATCGTGCTTGGCACCAATACCAACAACTCTATTACCGATATTGGTTTAGGTTACGGGTACAGCTCATCAAACTACAGCTCAGCATTTACCAAGCACCATGGGATCTCTCCAGCAAAATTTAGAAAACTCAAAAAAGACAGAAAATTTGACTTAGTAAACCATGTCGACGGGAAAGAAATTATATACCAAGATTATGAATACTATGACAAAAGTGTGATTATTAGACAGCTAGAAGACATTAGAGTATTGTACCGACGCTACATAGGTGACTATGGCGACCTTGTCGAGCACTGGCCAAAGTTTATCGATGAGCATAGTGACCTGGTCCAAGATGATTCACAGTTAATTGATGTGTGTTATAGCGACCCTAACATCACTGACAGAAAACGCTGCATCTATGATATTTGCATTAAAATAGATTCGGATACTGTCTTACCAGAACATATAACCACCGACACACGTATTATTAAAGGTGGTAAGTTTGCATCTTACTCAGCGAAAGGCAATCCAAGTATAATTGCACATGATTATAAAGGTGTATTTAATGTATGGTTACCCAACAGTGGATATAGCCTAGATAATAGAATTAGGTTTGACTCCTATAAAGTAGTTAAACCTGAAGATCGATATTTTGAAGTTGACATCAACCTTCCAATTCAGTAGTAATAATTAAAAGCACATTCTATTTTAATATATTTTGCACCTGCTAATGATAATTGGCCGGTGCAAGAGCATGGGTATTAACTAAGCTTAAGGAAATCATGATGACTAAAGGAACTGGCCCTCGCCTTATTCACTGCGTTCGCAAGGAATATATTACACCAAATCTTTTGCGGATTACCTTTAGTGGTGACGAGCTGGACGGCTTCCCAGACGATCAGAACGGTGCGATGATCAAACTCTTCTTTCCTAATGCTAAAACGGGCCTTTTAGAGCTGCCTTACATGCAAGATGGCGTGATGAACTGGCCAGTAAACAAGCCAGTATCTAGGGCGTATACAGTAAGGTACTATCGCCCAGAGCAGAATGAACTTGATGTTGATTTCGTCACCCATAGTGCGAACAGTCCTGCTTCTGGCTGGGCTATTTCAGCGAATACTGGCGACACCATTGCTGTTGCGGGCCCAGGTGGGCAATACCCTCTAATCAATAACAGCGATTGGCATATTGTACTAGCAGATCTAACTGGTGCTGCGGCCTTTAGTGCTCTGTTGGAAAACTTAGATTCGGCAGCCAAAGGCATAGCCGTACTTGAAGTATATAACGCTGAGGATATTCATGAGATTCAATGCCCGCAAGGCATTAAACTAGTTTGGTTACTAAAAAATTCTGATAAGAGAAGTTTATTTGACGTCTTAGTAGAATGCCAAATTCCTGAAGATGTGAATCAAATTTCCGCCTTTGTTGCTGCCGAAAATGAGTGTGTTATTCAATGCAGAAATTATCTCCGCAATACACTGTCTGTTGAGCGAAAAAATATCAACGCAATGCCATACTGGCGCAAAGGCAAAGATGAAGATACCTATCATGACGAGCGCCATGAGGTTATGAATGCCGCTTACTAGAGCAAAGTTCATAGCTTAGTTAGCCAATTTACCAGCGGAATTTGGAAGGCTATTCACTCCAATTAAAACTACCCCCCAAAAAACGAAAAAAGCCGTCAACAAGTAAACTTGTTAACGGCTTTCTCTAATAATGGCACGCCCTGTAGGATTCGAACCTACGACCACATCCTTAGAAGGGACGTGCTCTATCCAGCTGAGCTAAGGGCGCGCTACAGCAGAGAAAAACAGAATTAAGTGTTTAATTTTCAACAACTTAATATCATTCCCGCTTATACTTCTTTATGTGCAAGACACAGTCTACGTGGCGAAAATTAGCAGGACTGTGCTCAATGAGTCAAGGGATAATCGACAATACTAAACCAAGTGATCAATATTGCATCACAACGGCATGCAACCAGTTAAAACAGGGGTGGAGAAACATTGGGAGCGTACTTGATGAAAGCTTCCTCGTATTCATCCAGTGCTTTTTTGGCGATGTTCCTTAATGGCTTGAGCTCATTAGACTTAACTAGATCTTCATCCACAACCAGCTCAAAGGACACTTCTCGTACTTCACACATGTACAATAGTTGATACCAAAGCTCTTGGCATGCTACAGGCTTCTTATTTGCTGTCTGCCACCCCCTCTGCTGCCACTTTCTGACCCCTTCCATCATCCCTTTCACCACATGATGGTTACGAGTGTAGACTGTCACCTTAGTTTCGATAGGTGTAAGCTTTAACCCTTCAACAATTGCATTTAGGTCAGCACGAAAGCCTTCTACTTTTCCACCAGCTAAGATTCCTGATCGACTTAATGGCTCCAGTCCCATATCCACGGAAAAAGCCCATGCAGCGGCCTGATGATCTCCTAGACTGCCCCCTGTTCTTTTAGTCCCAAAGCAATATAAATGAATCATTGTTACTCCATATTTGTGTAATTTGAATCCAATCCTACACAGCCCTATGGATGCCATCAACACAAAATTAACTTAAGTGATTGAAACAAAAGGATAAACATCCGTTAACGGATGGAGTTTTGGTCACTATAATCTAAGGTAAGTTGCTAGCTTCATTGGAGTTAATTTCTGATGGGGACATCATTAGAATTGAAATTAGCTCCGTTCAAGTAACCGATAAACTGTCGCCCTACCCACGCCTAAATCTCTAGCAATAGCAGCTATCGACAGCCCATCAGCTTTGAGCCTCTGAGCGTCTTCTGGCCTAGCATCAGCCTTAGGTCGGCCGATATGTTTACCTGCTGCCTTTGCCGCTGCTATCCCTTCTAACTGTCGCTCTCGAATAAGCTCACGTTCCATTTGTGCAACTGAAGCTAATATACTCAAGACACCACGCTGAGCCGCACTCATATCACCGTAGAACTCCATACCTTCTTTGTGAAAGCGAACACCTACACCTTTGTTTGTTAGTTGCTCAACCAAAGCTACTGCATCACCAGCGCCACTACGACACACTCGATCAAGGCTATGGATATGAAGGGTGTCACCAGACCGAACATACTCAAGACAAGCCACCAGCTCAGGTCTATCCACTGTCTTAGCTGATACCTTCTCCTCAAAGACACGATCCAGCTTTACGTCTGCTAACTGGCGGGCTGTGTTCTGGTCTGCGGTAGAGACTCGAATGTACCCTACCTGTTGGCCTTTAGTAGCCTCCTGTGGCTCCGTAGTGATCTCCTGAGCGGTGTCTTCCTCAAAGTCAAACTCATCCTCATCATCAGGAAGAAAACGCTCAGCACGACGCTCCAGAGCCTTGATCTTATCTTGCGCACCTTTGAGCAGTGTTGTCTCATAACCGCTATAGAAGGCCTTTGAGCCACCAACAATATTGGACGGATCATTCTCGATAGCCTCAATGGCTTCATGACATTCTTCGTATGAGTCGTAGTCCGAAAGACGAACTGTTGAGTATTTCATTGGGAGCCCTAAAGTGTCCGAAAGTTCTAAGGCTTTTTACGTTAGAGTGTCCAAAAGTATCTGTCAAGGACTTTCGGACACATTAACGGACACTGACCATAAGGTATACTTTTGGACACAAAGGGGATAAGGCTAGGATACTGGCGAGCTATATCACTACTACTTCAAGAAACGAAAGCACAGTACTCTCTTGAAAAAGTAATGAATGGTTAAGTCACCCCCTGAGGGGGTAAAGTGGTGAGGGTTATATATGTATAGAGCCCCACAAATTTTTATCTAAAATTCAAGTGGGTATGAACTTGGAAATGAGTAACGCCACATAGCGTCCTTGCTGTTGATTTTAGCTAATTACTTATTTTCTGATTGAGCGGCATCAGATTGCAATTGGCTTTTACCGTTACCAAAACCTATGGTCCCTGAAACAATAAGTACAAAGCACAACCACCCAGGAATAATGTCTTGATAATAAATGACGAAAGGGACAATCCAAATCAGCCATGAACAAATATTTCCTATAATAGTGAATGTTCTTGCTTCCGACTGATCACTCGCATACAACCCCAAAGAGTGATTATATCCAGCGACTCCCCCTAATCCGATCATAGCCAGACACCCTAAAAAATAAAATAAGTAAGTCATGGTCCCCTCAAAAGTTATAGTAGATGTTTGTCCAATATACCTACAGTACAGATATGCTTGAACGAAAGAAGGAGCGGATGATACAGTCGAAACTGCTAAGTGCAAGGTTTATTATCGTACTTTTTCTATCTATACCATATCAACGCATCCTTTAAAGCCGACAACACTCTTGTAAGCAGCAAGCATTATTCCAACCACTTGCTCAAGATCTTCTTCACGACACCTAACAGAGTCATGGACAGGTAGCACGGGAATGTCCAAAGCGCAGCACTGACTGAGAATAGATGACATTATCTGACTATCTCGATGCTGTAGCTTTAGACCGATATTGTCACTTCCGAAGAGATCGGCAATGAGCTTATGCTTAGCTAAGAATGCTTCAAGAAACTCACCACCGTTGATTCCATCGGGAAGACCTTCAATAAAGCTGTCAATAAACGGTGGTTTGTCTAACTTGGGTGTAGGCATCCCTTGAGACTTAAGTCTCTCGTAGTTAGCTTTGTCCTGCTGATACTTAACGTAAGCAGCTTTATGCTCAACGTTACCGCTACGAGTAATCTTACTCTTTAGGCCACTGAGGTTTGGGCTATTCACGAGCTGAAGCATGATTGCTTTTACAGTAGACCTCTCGTACCCATCAATAAGATACGGGTCATCTACCAATGGGTTTAATTGAATTCCAACCTGTGCATAAAGCAGACAAATATGTAGAGACTTAAAGTCAGGTTCACAGGTCGCACTACCGTTGATCAAGATGTTCTCTCGCAAGTGCTTTTTCAATCCAATATGCGACCCAGCACCAGCGTAAAAACGCCCATTCATATCAAGTTTGTTATTGAATATCCGCATTACAAACGGAACTAACGGCTTGCCATCAAGAGTTGCATGATGTCGTGTCCATAAGCTGTTATATGCCTTAACTGGTTGACTCAAGTCATATACTTGTAATGGGTACAAAGTGGGGATTGTCTCCAATGGCAGTTCATTTTTCTCATTGTCACGAACCATAATCATTGGTACATCTTCTAGAAGCGCTACCGTGACTTTAAGTACAGAGACAAGGTTGGCAAAGTTATCGGTGGGAATCATATAAGAGCGATATCCTTGGTATTCGTTATTAGCTCCTATGACATTAACAATAAGTCCTTCGCTCTCAAGAAAGCTCGTTACCTCAATCAAATGCTTGTACTGCTTATTCAGCTTACCTTTTCGGCGGCTGTACAATACTTGCTTGTCAAAGTGAACAGCTTGAACCAAGGCAGCCAGTACATTGTCTAGTACTAACTTGAGTTTGGGAGCTGAACGACTTCTCTCAAGGTAATTCATTAATCGGAAATTCAGCATTTCGATCAGAGATTGGTGATTTCGGCTAATGGTTTTGAAGCGGAACTTAAGCTTCATAGGATTTGGGGCTTCGGCAGGCATGTCTTCAAACTTGCTCAGAGTTGAGTTTGGAATTGGGAGTGAAGACACACCACAAATTTCAGTAATGTTGTTCATGGATGGATTGAGGGTGGGGGGTAGAGTACTGGCTACTTATTAGCCTCTTAATATCCTCATAAATGGACACAGGTAATCTCTAGGTAGCAGCTCTAGGCAGATTCACGAGATAATGCTATGAGGTGGTAGCTATAGTGGTATCAGTGCTAGTTGGTAGGTGTATGAGCGATATAGGCATTGCGCCTTAGCTCTATGTTAGATGGGTAGGTATTAACTATTGTTGGTACTGTGCAGCACGAGCTAACGCATTTAAACGATCACATGCTTCATCTGTTGCATCAAACTCAACCTTGCTGTAGGTGACAGTCCTTTCGTTACATAGTTGGTCTAGCTTCTGGATTAGATCCTTATTTTCTACTGGCTTCTTCCTGCTGTTCTTCCAGCCCTTAACTTTCCAATTGTCTAACCAAAGAGTCATAGAGTTAATGGCATATTGGCTGTCTGTCTTTACCTCAACAGAGCTGTTAGCTGGAGTCGTGGACAGCCCTTCAATAATGGCTGTAAACACTGCACGGTTTGTCGTTGCGTCTAGACCAAGCAATCCGCCTGTGAGGGTCTGAGTCCGCTCTCCATTCACATAGATGTCTGTAGCCCAACCAGCTCGGCTGTTGTCGTCAGTCTTCTTGATATTAGTGCGAGATGCACCCTCGATTGTTAAAGTGAACTTGCGTTCCATTGTCTGTTTTCCTTGTAGACTTGCCAGCAGGGTAACCTAAATAAGACTAAGGGGCTGGCATGAGAGTAGTCAGTGCGTAGGAATGGCACTGGTAGGATTGAATATAAAAGCACTCTTTGAATCTATAGAGCAACTTTTAAATCTATAGTGCGGGTTTTAAATCCATAGGGCGACTTTTAAATCTATAGGGGTACTTTTAAACTCTCTTATAGGGCGGCTTTTAAAGTGAAGAAAAAACAGTCGAAGATAAGGCAGTATAGACACGCCTCGACAAACCGAGGATAGCCAACTGGGGGTAGATGTTGATCTAAACCCTATTGTAATGACAGAGACCCGGAAAGGTACAAACGGAATTCTAAGACCCAAAAGAGAAGAGTCAACGCCTGAAGGTTTTGACGATAGGTCAGATAGTAAAAGCTAGAAACAATACAGAGTCGCATGAGGGCGCTTAAATTGCCGCCCTCGTTTGTCTGCCTATGCTAAGTCAGTATTTAATCAAATAAGGTACAAGCTAAAGACGTTGCATCTAGCTTCACATAGCGACTCAACATCCGGTGATCTTTATGCCCCGACACCTTTGATACAAGTATGCTGTCATGCCCTGCTTGGATAAGCTTCGACAGCCTGTAGTGTCGTAGCGAGTGCACTACAAACTCCCCCAGCCCCTCCATGTCAGCAGCCCGTCTGAATTGCTTACTGACGAACTCAGGAAGTGCAGAAAAGATCGGATATGTCTGTGCCCTGCCTTCCAGCAACATTAAGCGCTTTTCCAAAATAGCCATTGCAGGAGCAGACAAAGGGACTCGACGATCATCACCGTTCTTTGTGTCATAGAGCTGAATAAATCGCTTGTCTAAGTGCACATCTACAATACGTAGCTTAAGGATTTCATTTCGACGGCATGCAGTCTCACTGAGCAACAAACAGATGTCTTTCAGTTCTTCGCTCTGGAGATGACCTATGACTGTGTATACCTGTTCGTCAGTAGGGATAAACTGTCTAGTGCCGTAGTCTTTCGGTAAGCGAATCTGCTTGAAGATATCTGGGATTTGTAAACCAATATCTCGTCTAAGCCAATTCAGCATAGCTTGAAGTGTTGATGCGTCTTTGCGAACGGTACCAGCACTGACTTTGGCACATCTAGCCTTAATAAAGCGATCAATGTTGTCTCTTGCCTGCGGGCTTGTTGTTAGGTCTTTAATTGAATAAGAAGCAAAGTAGGTACTTAGTCTAGCTAAGCGATAACGGATAGTACCCAAGTAACTCTTATGATATTGAGCCTTAACCTTGATATAGAAATCAATACAAACAGGTATAGGAGTACTCAGAGTTGGGTTCTGATTTGGGAGAGATTGTGTGATGGATTTCACGGGATGCACGGCACAGTCCTCTTAGTAATTCATAGGGGAGACTGTGCCCGCTTTAAGAATGGCACGCCCTGTAGGATTCGAACCTACGACCACATCCTTAGAAGGGACGTGCTCTATCCAGCTGAGCTAAGGGCGCGCTACAGGGAAAGGATTATACGATTTGCAGACTACAGGTCAACGGATTTATCTAACATTATGATTCGAATGGGCAAAAAAGAGCCATTACGTTTTTATTTTCGGCATTACTCTATAAGCAAACGATTGCGATATGGTGTTTATTAACAAATTTTGCGACAATGCGCATCAATTGTTACTCAGGCATCACAAGGATCATCATGACTGCGCAAAATATTGACGGCAAGTTAATTTCACAAACCGTACGTTCGGAAGTTGCTGCACGAGTAAAAGCTCGTCTAGACGCTGGGCTAAGAGCACCGGGCCTTGCAGTGGTATTGGTCGGGGAAGATCCTGCATCGCAAGTATATGTAGGCAGTAAACGCCGTGCGTGCGAGGAAGTTGGCTTTATTTCTAAGTCTTTTGACTTGCCAGCAACCAGCACTGAAGAAGAGCTTCTTGCACTGGTAGACGAGCTAAATAACGACGCTGAAATTGATGGCATTTTGGTTCAATTGCCGCTTCCAGCAGGTATTGATTCTACCAAGGTGTTGGAGCGAATCATTCCTGAAAAGGATGTGGACGGTTTCCACCCTTATAATGTTGGCCGTTTATGTCAGCGCATTCCTAAACTGCGCTCTTGTACACCAAAAGGAATTGTGACTTTGATGGAGCGCTACAACATCGAGATGCGTGGTAAACACGCTGTGATCGTCGGTGCCTCAAACATCGTAGGCCGCCCAATGACGCTTGAGCTGCTGTTAGCTGGCTGTACCACGACCACTTGTCACCGTTTTACCCATGACCTTGAGCACCATGTTAGCCAAGCGGATATTGTAGTCGTTGCCGTAGGTAAGCCGAACTTTATTCCGGGTCACTGGATCAAAGATGGCGCTGTGGTGATCGATGTCGGTATCAACCGTCTAGAATCTGGCAAGCTGGTGGGTGACGTGGAATACGACGTTGCTAAAACTAAAGCAAGCTTCATCACCCCTGTTCCAGGTGGTGTTGGCCCAATGACGGTTGCAAGCCTGATTGAGAATACTATGTTGGCGTGTGAGCAATACCATAGTTGATATAGCGGTTTAACGATTTAAGGGTCTAAGGATTTAAGGGAAAAAGGGTTAAGAGCTTAAAGAAAAAGAGATTTGGTCGAGCATTTGAATGCAAAAACCAAATCTCTTTTTTATTTGTACTAAAACCCTTAGCGCCAGCGTCCGCTAGCCGATTACCCTTTCCCGAACCTACCGAGCAACAATCCTATCCGCCAAGTGGCTAACCGCAGTGGCAAAGTAGAACGAACGATTCCACTTCATCAATACCTGATAGTTGTTGTAGATAAGGTAAGTACGGCCGTTGGTTGAGTCTGGCATGATCAGCCATGCGTTAATATCTTCACTTGGCTGAGGCAGTGGTTGCCCGTTGTAGCGGGTGATGCCAAGTTTGCTCCACTCGCTGAGTGTTTTGGCTTTGTCTGCCCCTCTGCCCTGCAAGTTGGTGTCTATGCCATTTGGCACTTTAACTTGTCGACCCCAAGTATATTTGTCATCCCAACCAGATTTAGCGAGGTAGTTTGCCGTTGAGGCGAAGACATCGGCTTTGGTTTGCCAGATGTTTTTCTTGCCATCACCGTTACCGTCGGCGGCAAAGGCGAGAAATGAGCTCGGCATGAACTGACATTGGCCCATTGCACCCGCCCAAGAGCCTTTCATGTTGTCTGGTTTAATATGCCCTTGCTCTAGGATTTTAAGCGCAGCCATGGTCTCTTTGCGGAAGAAGGCTTCACGGCGGCCATCATAGGCTAAGGTAGACAGCGCACTGATAACATCATAACCACCTGTAAGTGAGCCAAAGTTACTTTCAACGCCCCACAATGCGACGATAAAGCGAGGCTGAACGCCATACTCGTCACCAATTCGCTTGAGTTCGGTGTAGTGTTGATCGTAAAGCTTTCTAGCTTTCTTCACCTTCCAGTCAGGGACCGCTCTTGGAATGTATTCATCCAAGGTGAGTTTTTTCTCAGGCTGGTTGCGGTCGGCTTTCACCGCCCGAGGTTTGTATTCCACCCCTTCGAACGCCTCTTCGATGATATCGACATCGATACCCTCTTCTATCGCTTCAAGTTTGAGGCCTTCCACATAACGCTCAAAGGTGATCTTCTCTGCCAGAACGGAAGTAGACAGGCAGAGCCCGATGGCAACACTAATTAACTTTTTCAATCGACTCTCTCCTTGAGTGCAAGGTGACCTAAAACCTAGCTGTCACGCTGAGTCTTTTTCCACTCTTTATGCTTATCTAATAAGTTCTCAGGTGGTGGTGGTAATTGCAAAAAGAATCCTTCGCTTTCGAGTGACTGTTTCACTTTTTCGACATCGACAGTCGCAAGGTCGCGCTTTGCTAGGTTCACGATCATGACAAAAATTGGGGTACCGAATACCTCTTTAAGTTGGCTCGGCACTGACGAGAAATCATCTCTTTTTGTAAGGTACAGGTAAGTACCTTCCTTTTTGCTACTTTTATACACATAAACCAGCATAGGTAATCCATTTTTCTGTAAGTTTTCGCAAGCAAAAGTTAACCGCTTGCAAAGTTTGCCCCTATTGAGACAGTTATCTTTAAAGTATGAACCCAAGATGACGAAGCGGCGAATTTTTCACCACAATTTCATTTCAAGATCACACGCCAATTTGCACATAATATGGGGCATCTCCCCCTAAATTTAAAGCGATAAGCGAGCAAAATAGTGCGTTAGCCACGAAGTGGTGATTTAAGCGCCAAAATCGCTATTGATTGCTTGCCCAGCCTTGCACGGCACTATAACATGCTGTTATCTCTTGGCTACGCCAACCCTTAGACGTTCGAAGAACCACTATGAGCCCTACCACTGATTTAAAAGGCAGCAGCTTTACCCTGCCAGTGCTTTACCTTGCAGGTAACGATTTGTCACAAAGTTTGGCATTCCTTACCGAGAAAGTCGAAACTGCCCCAAGTTTTTTTACCAATGCCCCTGTTGTACTCAACATCGAAGCGGTAACGGCGGAAGTGGACTTTAAAGCACTCAAAGATGGCGTGCTCACGGCAGGCATGATCCCGGTTGGAGTGGCTGGTTGTAAAGACGCTCGTGCTCGCACCATGGCCGCAGAAGCTGGTCTTGCAGTGATGAGTTCAAGCAAAAGCGCCACCCGTGAGCAAGTGGTATTGCCGCCTACTAAGGTGATCCGTACACCGATCCGTTCTGGTCAGCAGATTTATGCCAAAGACTGTGATTTGGTGATCCTAAATCACGTCAGCGCTGGGGCGGAAGTAATTGCCGATGGTAGCATTCATATCCACGGCACATTGCGTGGACGCGCCATCGCTGGGGCGAGCGGTCAAACCGAAGCCAAGATTATTTGTCACGACTTACAAGCAGAGCTGGTGTCCATCAATGGGAACTACTGGCTAAGCGACCAAATTGATAGCGAGCTTTTGAAGAAGAAGGTAATGGTCTCCATGGTTGATGACCAACTTAAGCTCGAAACTCTCAGTATTTAAACTAAAGGAATCTATACGATGGCACGCATTATTGTTGTTACATCAGGTAAAGGCGGCGTGGGTAAAACCACTTCTAGTGCTGCTATTGCCTCTGGCCTTGCCCTTAAAGGTAAGAAAACTGCGGTAATCGATTTTGATATCGGTCTACGTAACCTTGATTTGATCATGGGCTGTGAGCGCCGCGTTGTTTATGATTTCGTTAATGTTATTAATGGTGAAGCGACGCTGAACCAAGCGCTGATCAAAGATAAGCGCAACGAAAACCTATACATCATGCCAGCATCGCAAACTCGCGATAAAGACGCACTGACTCGTGAAGGTGTAGAGCGTGTGCTTAACGAGCTCGATGAAATGGGCTTTGAGTTCATCATCTGTGACTCACCAGCCGGTATTGAGCAAGGCGCTCTGATGGCACTGTACTTCGCTGATGAAGCGATTGTGACCACCAACCCAGAGGTTTCTTCGGTTCGAGATTCTGACCGTATCCTTGGCATCTTGGATTCTAAGAGCCGCCGCGCTGAGCAAGGTATGGAGCCAGTTAAGCAGCACCTGCTTCTTACACGCTACAACCCAGCTCGTGTTACCGCTGGCGAAATGCTAAGTGTTGAAGATGTTGAAGAGATCCTTCACATCAGCCTGCTGGGTGTTATCCCTGAAAGCCAAGCGGTACTTAACGCATCAAACAAAGGTGTGCCAGTTATCTTTGACGAAGAGTCAGACGCAGGTCTTGCCTATGCTGATGCAGTAGAGCGCCTGTTAGGTGAGCAAGTGGATTTTCGCTTCCTGACCGAGCAAAAGAAAGGCATCTTCCAACGTCTATTCGGGGGTTAATCGATAATGTCACTACTGGAATTTTTCCGCCCAGCTAAGAAAGCTTCGGCAAACGTTGCAAAAGAGCGTCTGCAAATTATCGTGGCTGAGCGACGTCGTGAAGGCCAAGGTGCCCCAACTTACCTTCCGCAGCTTAAGCAAGACATTCTTGAAGTGCTGAAGAAATACGTGGAAGTGGACCCAGATATGGTTGAGCTTTCACTAGAGCAGAATGATGAAGACCATCTGTCGGTACTGGAGCTTAATGTCAAGCTGCCAGACGAAGAGAAGTAATATTTTCAGACCATCGTTGTGTTTGAATTAACTTGGTTGTCTTTAAAAAAATGCCCCGCAATTCGTTGCGGGGCATTTTTTAATCGAAGTGTTTTTCCAACGGCTCTGCAAGCAAGGCTTTACGCCAGCCTTGCATCACGTCAGGCAGTGACTCCACATCACGATCTTTACGCCATACCCAAGTGATCATTTGATTAAGCTGTTTTTTCGAAGCTAAGAACTCGGTCGCAAGGCCTGTTTGTTGTGACACTTTCTTCACTTCATCTTTGAGCAACTTGAACAGCTGCTTGTAGTTTGGCTCATCCATCAAACGCTCAACAGGCGCTGGCCACTCTTCGCTTGGTACTTGCTTGGCTTTTTTCACCAATGTCACCAGCTTATGACCATGACGGCGCACGGCTCGTGCATCAAACTCTTCTTGCTCTTCAAACTGCTTGATACTGCCAAGGTTATGGCGAGCGATGGCCCAAAGGTGCTGTTCACGAAAAACAAAGTTTAGCGCTAAATCTCGCTTTAGTGCCTCTTTCAGTCGCCATTCGGCCAAATGCTTAAGCACGTTTAGCTGCTTCGGCTTTAATTGCCAAGCACCTTTGATATCAAGATAAGCACGCTTTGGCTCGAAATTTTGAATGCGCTTAGCCACGATAAGATCCGATTCTTGCTCAGCCGCTTCCAACCAGCCTGCTTGCTGGATCTTACTGTTTAGTTGCTCGTAGATTGGCATCAGGTAATGCACATCAGCGGCGGCGTATTCTAACTGCTTTTTGGTCAGTGGGCGCGCTAGCCAATCGGTGCGAGATTCGCTCTTATCCAGCTCAACACCAATGTACTCTTTGACTAGAGCAGCAAAACCGGTTGAAAGCCCGTGACCTAAAAATGCCGCCATGATTTGGGTATCAATCATAGGAGTCGGCATTGCACCAAAGCTGTGTTGGAACACTTCAAGGTCTTCACCACAGGCGTGAAGCACTTTCAGTACAGCAGTATCTTTCAGCAGTTCAGTGAATGCGCTCATGTCTTCGATGACGGTTGGGTCAATCAAGGACAAACGCTCGCCATCAAACAGCTGGATAAGACCCAGCTGCGGGTAGAAGGTACGAGTGCGCACAAACTCGGTATCTAGCATGACAGTTTCGGTGTCACGGGCGAGTAAGCACACTTTTTCCAGCTCTGAGCTTGTGGTGATAATGGTATAGTTCACAAGGTTCTCTTTCATCGGTGGTTAGCAGGCATAAAAAATGCCGGCAACAATGGCCGACATTTTAGCATCAATTACTTATGTAATCAGGCGTGATTTCTCAATTAAGACGCTTTCGCACGCTTAGCTTCCGCTTCTTCTCGCAGTTCACGTCGCAAAATCTTACCGACGTTGGTCTTTGGCAGTTCATCACGGAACTCAACGATCTTAGGCACCTTGTAACCTGTTAGGTGGTCACGGCAGTGGCTTATAAGCTCTTCTTTGGTCAAGCTTGGATCGCGTTTTACAACACATACTTTCACCAGCTCACCAGAGGCTTCGTTAGGCTCACCAATGGCAGCCACTTCCAGAACCTTGCCGTGCAGTGCGACAACTTCTTCAATCTCGTTCGGGTAAACGTTAAAGCCAGACACTAGGATCATATCTTTCTTACGGTCAACGATGTGCAAGAAGCCTTCATCATCAAAACGTACGATATCACCAGTTGCCAACCAACCGTCTTGGTCGATGATTTCTTTGGTCGCTTCAGGGCGCTGCCAATAACCTTGCATCACCTGTGGACCACGAACTTGAAGCTCACCCACTTCACCTTGTGGAACCACTTCGCCATCGTCATTAACAATACGAACATCAGTGGACGGGACAGGTAGACCGATAGCACCGTTGTAGGCGCTAGAGTCGTGCGGGTTAGCCGCAACCAGTGGCGCACACTCGGTCAAGCCGTAGCCTTCAAGCAAGAAGCCACCGGTAATGTCTTTCCACTTATTTGCCACCGCTTCTTGCACCGCCATACCACCGCCAACGGAGATATGCAGGTTAGAGAAGTCCAGCTCTTTGAAGTCTTCGTTATTCACTAGGGCGTTAAACAGTGTGTTTACACCAGTAATCGCCGTGAACGGGTATTTTTGCAGCTCTTTGATGAAGCCCGGAATATCACGCGGGTTGGTGATCAGCAGGTTGCGACCACCCATTTCAATGAAGAGTAAGCAGTTCACGGTCAGCGCAAAGATGTGGTAGAGCGGAAGCGCCGTCACGACCAGTTCACGGCCTTCTTCCAGCACTGGGCTGTAGGCACCTTTGGCCTGCATTACGTTGGCAATCATGTTGCGATGAGTCAATACTGCACCTTTCGCCACGCCCGTTGTACCGCCAGTGTATTGCAGCAGCGCAATATCATCACCAGACATGAACGGCTTAACGTACTGTAGACGACGACCTTTGGTCAGCGCTTTACGAAATGAAATAGCATTCGGCAGATCGTATTTTGGCACCATGCCTTTGACGTACTTCACCACGAAATCAACAATTGTGCCTTTGGCACGTGGCAGCATCTGGCCCAGACTGGTCAGAACTACGTGTTTGATTGGGGTGCGGTCAACCACTTGCTCTAGGGTGTTAGCAAAGTTCGATACGATGACGATCGCTTTTGCGTCCGCATCACACAGCTGATGCTCAAGCTCACGAGGGGTATACAGTGGGTTAACGTTCACCGCAATCATACCTGCACGCAAAATACCAAACAGTGCAATTGGATATTGCAGCAAGTTAGGCATCATGATGGCAACACGGTCGCCTTTTTTCAGCTTAAGATCGTTTTGCAAGTAAGCGGCAAATGCACGGCTGCGCTCTTCCAGTTTACGGAAGGTCATTACTGAGCCCATGTTCATAAACGCAGGTTGGTCTGCAAACTTATGCACTGACTGTTCGAACATTTCCACCAGCGATGGGTAAGCATCCGGGTTGATGGTGTTAGGTACGTCACTCGGGTAGCGAGATAGCCAAACTTTATCCACGTATATACTCCTAAATTCTGGGCAACTGCTTTGTTTCGCAGAATGATACTGTATTCGTTTGAATACTCATTAGACCACAGTGTTTGTGTCCGAGCACGGGAAGCTCGAACACTTGTTTAAATTTTGTTAACTACATCGCCAATTAACGACACAATCTCACTTGAGGATTCGAGGTGGCAATGGTGTCCACCTGCGACCACTTTGCGCTCAGAAAATACCTGACTTCGCTGCGCTAATTGTGCGTAACCATCACTTCCCAACACGACCCAATTGGGACACTGAATATCGCTCACCAGTTGGTTGGCTTGTTCAAGTGTCATTCGGTAAAGTGAATCGCATTTGAGTTTGCTGTCATGACGCCATCGCCACGCTTGAAGCTTGCTATCAAAGTAACAATCTCGCCCAACGATCGGTGCGATGAGCGAGCTATCGACCCCACAACTGGCACTGCGCAACGCTAGAGCCTTATCAAAAGTCGTGAGACTTCGGGGCGGCTTTTTTGCGATACGGGCACGACTTAAAATGCCTTGACGCAATCGCCCGGTCGCATTGGATGCAGTTTCGGCAAGCGGGCCAGCCCCTTCGATTTGAATCAAGGCGCTGACTTGCTCAGGAAAGGCGGCACTATAGCAAGATGCGATCAATGCACCAAGGGAATGCCCCACCAAACAGAGCTTGTTTGGTGACAAAACAGTCAAGAACCAATACAGGTCGGACAAGTAGTCGTGAAATGGGTAGTAATTATCTGCACTCTTATGGCTAGATGCACCGTGTCCCGGCAGATCAAGCGCCACCAAGTGCCAGTCTGGATGACGTTGATGCAGTTGGTACATGTTGCGATAAAAGCTCGCCCCATTATCTAACCAGCCATGAATAAAAACGACCGTCTTAGCGGCCGTTTTTGGGTTTCCGAGTTCACTGGTGGCAAGTATCAAATCTTGCCCCAAGCGATACTGTTGATGTCTCACTATTTAACTTCCTGGATCACGCGGCCTCGGCTTGGGCCCATGCTGAAAGTTGTACAATGGATCCCGTGGCAGGTCGATAGGTAAGACTCGGTTCTGTCGACAGCAACCCACTCTTCGATACGCCACAAATAATGCCCATAAACATTCATCACCGGCATGGTCAGTTCCGACTCGCCTACTTTGCCTTTCTCTACCCCTGCGCTGGTGCCCACGACAGTGATGAGTCGGCCCGCAGAATACGCCACCGGGTCTAGAAAACCATCGACATAAGCCACATAGCGACCTGCGGGATCATCCTTAAGGTTTGGGCGACCAACATCATCAATTGGCATGTTAACCAGCTCGATGCGTGTTTTATCTTTTAAGTTAGTAATGCCTGCAATCACACCACCAAGGCGAACATCTTGCTCTGCTTGCTGAGCTTGGCTAGACCACTGCTGGAAATCTGTAACCACAGCGTCGCTTTGAGCATTGAGGGATTCAGGGAGACTTGAACAGCCAGCTAAGAAAGCAAGAACGGATAATGAGAATAAAGTACGTAAGGACATAACGACTCCTAATCATCTAAAAAACTGCATTGATTTAATCAGCTTGAGATGCGTTATTGAGAATTAATCTCAATATACCAAAGTTTTAGCCAGTCTGCGTCAGGAGAGTGTTACAAATAGAAAGAAATAGGCTTAGATAAGAAATAGAGTTAACTCAGATGTATAGGTCAACGCCCATCAGTTTGGCGAGTTCGTCACGTTTGGCTTGGTTCATCACATCCATATACTCTTGCATCGCTTTGCGGCTGCGACCTTCAGGCAAGTCGTACTGGATTCGAGCGCCATTAATTTGTGATTCGTCCACATGGCGAATGGTCTGGGCAACCGCTGTCGCCACCTTGGTGGTTTCTGCCACAGGCTGCTTGGATTGCTTATTAACCTTAGACTTTTTATTGGTCTTGTTGGTTTGACCTACTCTTGCAGGAGGTAGACCCTGAATCGATACCATAGTGGCTCCAGTTTATAACTAAGCGGCGTTATTCAACACCACTTAGTCCGTTTGATGCCCGAGCTTATTCGCGCCCCGGCAGCTTTTTCCACGCAACCTTATCACGCAAGTAGACAGGGCTTGCCTCTTCCGCAGACACTGCACTATCCATTGCAAACTGCGCAAGGAAAGCCATGTCCTGAGCCTGTGGGTAAAGTACATCACCCTGCTCACGCTCAATCGCTAGCTCGTTAAGGGCTGGATAAGCGTCCCAACCTGTACCTGCCATGCGCCATGTGTGCGCATCTTTGGCGAGGTTATCCACCAATTCTTGCGGTGGTGTTACGCACTCTTCATCAGTTGCTAGCCAGCTGCCATTTTCTTGACGCTCAAAACGACCCCAGTACACTTCGCTCATGCGTGCATCAATTGCACACGCTACTTGCTCTGCGCCGTGCTGACGGTAGCTTGCTTGCGCCATGGCTTCTAGGGTTGATACACCGATCATCGGAAGATCTGCGCCAAATGCTAAACCTTGTGCAATACCGATGCCAATTCGAACCCCAGTAAAACTACCCGGACCACGGCCAAACGCCAGTGCGTCTAGATCTTGTAGGCGAATACCTGCTTCTTTTAGGACTTCATCTACCATTGGCAGTACCAACTTAGTGTGGTCACGTGGTGCCACTTGGCTACGGCTAATAAGGTTTCCATCAATCAACAGGGCAACCGAACAGTTTTCAGTTGCGGTATCTAAAGCAAGAATTTTCATGCTCAATCAGTATCTCAGTTTATTCAGAATCGGAATGCAGGAATTGACTCACCTGCTCCAAATCTCGTGTTCTTGGAATAGGCGGTAAACTTTGTAAGAACACCGCCCCATAATCTCGGGTAACAAGTCGGTTATCACAGATGATCAGTGCACCCTTATCCTTTTTATCTCGAATAAGGCGACCAACCCCCTGTTTTAAAGTGATAACCGCATCAGGTAGCTGGACCTGAGCAAAAGGTTCACCACCACTCAAACGACAATCTTCAATACGTGCTTTGAGCAGCGGGTCGTCAGGGGCGGTAAACGGCAATTTGTCGATAATAACACAGCTCAAGGCATCACCTCTAACGTCGATGCCTTCCCAGAATGCGCCTGTAGCCACCAAGAGCGCATTGCCCAGCTCAAGAAACTCCGCCAGCAATTTCTGTTTGCTGGTTTCGCCTTGCATCAGCACTGGAATTTCAAGCTGCTCTCTAAAGCGTTCAGCAAGGCTGCGCATCATAGCGTGAGAGGTACACAAAAAGAAGCATCGCCCACCATTTCTCTCGATGATAGGGCCGAGCATGTCAGCGAGCCTATCGGCCATACCGACACTGTTAGGCTCGGGCAGATACTTGGGCACACACAGTCTTGCTTGTTCAGCATAGTCAAATGGGCTCGGCAGCGAAAATTGCTGTTTAGGCTCAAGGCCCAATCGGTGGGTAAAGTGACCAAAGTCGTCTTTCACCGCCAAGGTAGCCGAGGTAAACACCCATGCCCCTTGCTTGAGAGCAATCTGCTCGTGAAATTTGTCGGCTACAGAGAGCGGTGTAATGTTGAGGCTAAAATGGCGTGGCGAACACTCATACCAATAGGAGTATCCGGTGATATCCACTTCGCATACTCGGTCCAATCTGGCTTTAAGAGCGTTAGCACGCTCAAAGGCGGTATCGAGCAGCTGACTGCGTCCTAGTGCAACTTTGAGTACATCTATAGCCAGTTCCAACACATCTTGTAGTCGTACTAGCTCACGCTCGATAGAGGGCGACTTTAACGCCTCTCGCCAGTTGCCACGAAATCCTGGCTCACCCAAAACCATGCGCATATCCATAGCGGTAGTGCTGAGTCGGTCAGCGACTTTTTGCAGCTGGGCCATATCTTTGGCTTCAGTGCGATAGCCAATCTCAATATCTTTTGCCAGCTCTTGCATCTGGCGGCTAGATAAAGAAGAACCAAAGTATTGACTAGCAATGTCTGGCAACTGGTGGGCTTCATCAAATACAAACACATCCGCCTCGGGGATAAGCTCGCCAAAGCCAGTTTCTTTAATCGCCAAATCGGCAAAAAACAGGTGGTGGTTAACGACCACGATGTCGGAATCGAGGGCTTTTTTACGTGCTTTTAGCACAAAGCAATCTTGATAGCTTGGGCAGTCTTTACCTAAACAGTTATCATTGCTGGATGTGATGGTTGGGATCACTGGGCTGTCTTCAGCAAGATCATCACATTCCCCCAGATCACCTGACTTGGTCTCAGAAGACCAGCTCCTCACTTTAACCAGTTGAGATAACAAGGTTGGGTCAGCATGTACTCCATGGCTTTCGACCATCTGGCGGCTCAATCGATCTAGGCACAAGTAATTTGAACGCCCTTTTAACAGCGACACTTGGCCATGAAACCCAAGGGCATCGACCATCAACGGCAAGTCACGATGAAAAAGCTGCTCTTGCAGGTTTTTAGACCCTGTACTGATGATCACTTTTTTTCCACTGAGAAGTGCAGGTACCAGATAAGCGAAGGTCTTACCCGTTCCCGTTCCCGCCTCAACCACTAACTGGGTCTCGTTATTTATTGCCTGCGCAACCGCCTCAGCCATATCGAGCTGAGCTTGTCGAGGCTGAAAGCCTTCGATCGCTTTACCGAGTGCGCCTTGGGAAGAAAAGGTTTTTGCGATGATAGACAAAGATCACAAGCCTAAGTGAAAAGAAAGAATGGCCGAGATTATGGCAGTTTTTGCGTGGAAGTGCGACCAAGGCTCCGAGAGGAATGAGCCTCGGCCGCCAATGATTAACGATTTCGATGTAAGTAACGCTCCAGCCAAGCTGGGCCCTCAAACCCTTGATTATCTTGCAGCGTTTTAGCTGCTTCTGCTGGCGATGCTTTGCTCTCCCACAATTGCTCAATTTGCGCTTCATCCAACTCTTGATCGCCCATCAACGAGTGAATACGCTCTGCATATAATTTTCTTGCGAGTAGGTCTTTGTCCATAGGCTTCACCTTGATAATAAAAAGAGAAATCTTCAACAAGCCCTTTGCAGGGGTCGAACTCATTGAAACCAAGTCCAATATAGTTTAATTATAGAAGGTGAATTGGGCGCTTGCGCTCGTTTACCGTTTTGTAAAGCCCACCTGTGTCGCAAACATTTTTATTTATCCGATAAAATAATCCAGCCTACATGAGCTGGAGATATAACAAGGAAGTAGTAAGTAGATGGAAAAGAAAACCCTTCTGACGCATTGTAATGATGCGCCAGGTTTAATCGCAAAAATCACCAACATTTGTTACAAGCACCAGCTGAACATCATCCACAACAACGAGTACGTGGATAACACCAGCGGCCATTTCTTCATGCGCACTGAGCTAGAAGGCTACTTTAACGACCACACCTTTTTGGCCGACCTAGACCAAGCACTGCCAGAGGGTGCGAAACGTCGTCTAGTTGACTCTTCTTCTAAGAAAGTCGTTATTTTGGTGACCAAGGAAGCACACTGTTTGGGCGATATTCTGATGAAGAATTTCGACGGCAGCTTAAATGTCGATATTGCCGCCGTTGTGGGTAACTACGATATTCTGCAAGGTCTGACTGAAAAGTTTGATATCCCATACCACTGCGTGTCTCACGAAGGGCTTAGCCGCGAAGAGCACGAAGCGAAGATCCTAGAAGTGGTGGATAGCTACGAGCCTGACTATCTGGTTCTTGCGAAATACATGCGTGTACTGACCCCAAGCTTCGTTGAACAGTACCACCACCGAATCATCAATATTCATCACAGCTTCTTGCCTGCCTTTATCGGTGCTAAGCCTTACCAACAGGCATTTGACCGCGGCGTGAAGATCATTGGTGCAACGGCCCACTTCGTAACCAACGATCTTGATGAAGGGCCAATCATCAAGCAGGACGTGATCCCAGTCGATCATAACTTTAGTGCTTCAGATATGGCGCAAGCGGGTCGAGATGTTGAAAAGAATGTCTTGAGCAAGGCGCTGAATAAAGTGGTTAATGACCACGTGTTTGTGTATGGCAATAAGACCGTGTTGCTGTAGCAATAAATAGCTATCTAAGAGCGCCTGTTGGCGCTCTTTTTTTGTGTCCACTTTAAGACACATCATGAGCCATAGAACAAATTAGTGTGCGCTAATAGACACTTTCTCATCCCTATTACCAAATTACGCACTCAATTTGATATGTGTCAGAAGTTACCTACTCTTTAGTATTAGTCTGGTGACGTCAATTGGCATAAAAAATTAAAAGGTACCGCTATGAAGCTAAGTAACCTTCCAGTGAAATCAAAACTGCTCACTTTGGTAATCTTCTCCTCTATGCTACTAGCAATGGCGTGCATCTACGCCTTGAACGAGCAACGAATATCGACGCTTAACGAGCGTCAAGGTAAGTTGCAAGCACAAGTCGATGTAGCCATAAGTCTTATCGATCATTACTACCAGCAGCGCAATGTACTTGGGGAAGATGTCGCCAAGCAACAAGCGATCGAGGCAGTCAGTCGACTTAGATACGACCAAAACAACTATTTTTGGTTGCTATCCCCTGACATGACTGTGCTGATGCACCCAACCAAACCTAAACTCAATGGGACGGACTCAACCAACTTTAAAGATGGTGGTGGAAAACACCACTGGCAGGAAATGGCGAGTATTGCCAGAAGCAGTGGTGCTGGATTTTTGGATTATCAGTTCAAAAGCCCACAAGGGGTATTGCAAGACAAGATCTCCTTTGTCGAACTGTTTCCAAAATGGCAGTGGATCGTAGGATCTGGCATTTTGGTAGCGGACATCCAAGAAACCTTTTACGCACAGGTGTTTGAAGCAGGCATTGTACTTGCGGTGCTCATGGCTGCACTTGCCGGACTTGGCTTCTTGATCTCTAACAATATCTTAGTGCCACTGCGCAGATTGACCGAGAACACCCACAAAATCGCCGATGGTGATCTTACTGTGCGCCTTAATGCTCGTCGCAAAGATGAGCTTGGTGAGATGTGCCAAGAGATTGACCGAATGTTAGAAAAGCTGCAAATGACCATGCTTGCAGCCAACGATTCCGCAGAGCAATCATCCAACATGGCGCAAAGTATTGCCCAAGCGAGTGAAGAGGCCGCGACGAGCGTCAACTCTCAACATGCTCAACTAGAACAGCTCTCTTCGGCCATGACTGAAATGAGCTCGACCATTGCTGATGTTGCAGGTAATGCTGAAAACACAGCGCAAAGCACAGCAACAGTCACTGACCACGCAGAGCAAAGTGGCCAAGCCATGAGCCAAACTTCTTCGACAATTTCAGAAGTGTCCGATGAAATTGGTGCTGCTAACCAACTGGTTACCGAGCTGCAAGCTGGTGTAAACGACATTAGTGCGGTAGTGAGCGTCATTCGTGATGTCTCTGAGCAAACTAATTTACTGGCACTGAATGCTGCGATTGAAGCGGCGCGAGCTGGAGAGCAAGGCCGTGGGTTTGCTGTCGTTGCCGATGAAGTGCGTAACCTTGCAAGCCGCACTCAAGAGTCAACCAATGAAGTGCAGCAGACCATCGACTCGTTAACCGAGCGTACCAACCGCACCGTGAAGGCCATGGAGCGCAGCAATCAGCAAGTCGAAAAGAGTGTTGATATTGCCAACTCGACCCAAGATAAACTCAGCGATATGGTCAATGAACTGCAACGCTCCAACGACATGGTGGCACAAATTGCCGCAGCCTCTGAGCAGCAAGGACAAGTGGCCAATGAGATGAGCCAAAATGTTACCACCATTCATTTGGCGGCTAACGAGGTGAAACAAGCCTCTCAGCTGTTAGCCGAAGAGAGTCAATCACTGGCCAGTGCATCTGAGATACTCCACGACCAACTGCGTTACTTCAAAGTCAAATAATCCTCTTTACACACACCAGCCAAGTGCTTTTCAATCAAGCACTTGGCTTTTTTAGCTATTTATGTAGGCTATGCAAGCGCTCGTAATATTCCTGAGAGACCACCATGATCCTAGACCAGTACAACCTTCAAGACCTGCTTCACACCTGTGCCCAGTTACTACGCCAAAAACCTCGTGGTGCCTTGGCGTCTAAACAGGGGCATAAATTCGAACCTGTGCTGGTGGAAGCCATCGAAGAAGCGATTGTTGAACTGGGTATTTCGAACATCAGTGAGCGAGGAGTCGAGTTAGTCTCTGGTCAACGCTTTCCTGATATCTTAATCCACACCGAGCACGCCACGCTTAGCCGCCGAGACACCATTATCGGTACTGAGGAGCTAACCCTTGGAGTAGAAGTGAAAACTTCAAAGCAAGGCTGGACGACGCTCGGCGGCAGTATTTTTGAATCCACCCGAGTCGAAGGTGTTGAGTGCATCTATCTGTTTTTCGCCAACTTCTCAGATCCAGAGCAACCAGAATTTCGCTTCTGCGACCATGAACTTTGCATCTCTGATGTGGTGATCACCCATAAGCCTCGCTATGCAATTGATATGGATGCCACTCAGACACTGTTTGATAAAGCTCAGGTCAGCTACGATGAAATCCGCAATGCCAGCAATCCCTTTGCTAAAGTGCGCAAGTACATGAAAGAGAAAAGCGGCAAAAATACCGAGCTGTGGTGGATTGAGCCAACGAACGAGGATTCTGTCGAACAACAAGGCCCGCAGGCGTTTCGCATGTGGGGCGATCTTAGCAAGGGGGAACAGACAGAGCTTATCGAAACCATGTACGCTTTGTTCCCTAACTTGGTGAGTAAAAGCCAAGACAAATATGTTCAACCAGCGCTTTATCTCGTTTCTCGCCAAGGGGTAGTCTGTCGCTCTCTTCGAGACCCATTCTCTGGGGGTGGCAAAGCGGATATTCACACCTTTAAAGCACCGAAATATCTGCAACACATCGCCACGACAGAACATCTAGAACGCATTGCGGATCGCCTAATTGCGCTCGATGTAGAAGTCTTGCAGGAGTACTGGGGGCTGGAGTTTGACGAGTTACTAAGGATCCGATTGTGGAAATCTCTTCTGATCAAAGAGCTGGAAAATAACTCGGAAGTCACTTCCGTACCCGGCCTGTTGGATTACATGTCCGCCATGATCCAAGAAATTTAGCTTAGGACGCGACTTTCGTTTTATTTGGTGCTACAATCGCCCGTCGATTTAATCTCTAGCTAGTGTAGAAAAGCGCTTTATGAAAAAAGTTTTGTCATTGTTTAGTGGCTGCGGTGGTATGGACCTTGGCTTTGAGGGTGACTTTGATGTCCCTGCTTCTTGTGTCAACTTGGCGGTTCACCCGCAAGATTGGTATCAAGAGTCACAAAGAGAAGGCTGGGTTCATCTGAAGAAAACCAGTTTCGAAACCGTGTTTGCTAATGACATTCTTGATTACGCTGAAGCGGCTTGGAAAACCTATTTTGCCAAGCGTGGCACCGATGTGGAGTCGGTGTTCCACAAAGGCAGTATCGTTGACGCAGTAAAAGCGCACAAAAACGGTGAGCAAATCTTCCCCGAAGATATCGATGTAGTTACTGGTGGCTTCCCTTGCCAAGACTTTAGCGTTGCGGGTAACCGAGGCGGCTTTAACTCGCACAAAAATCACCACAACCAAGTATTAGACGAGATCCCAAGTGAAGAGACACGCGGCAAGCTCTACCTTTGGATGCGTGATGTCATTGAAATCACCCAACCGAAAGTCTTTATCGCAGAAAACGTAAAGGGCTTGGTTTCCCTTGGTGATGTAAAAGCCATTATTGAAAATGATTTTCGTAACATCGGTGATGGGTACATTGTGGTTCCTGCGAAAGTACTAATGGCAGGTGACTACGGCGTGGCTCAACGCCGTGAGCGCGTGATTTTCATCGGTCTTAGCAAGAAATACTTAAAAGCCGATATGCTTGATAAAGTGTTAAATGGTGAGTTTGAAGTTTACCCACCAGCAACCCATGCAGAGCAACCTGTCGACAAGCGCAAAGCATTCAGTCAGTGTGGTCAAGTGTTAGAGGGTTTGGTTGAACCTGAGCTTAGTAAAGACAAAGCCCAACAGGCATTTTCTAAAGCCAAATACCTAGGTAAAGGCCAAGGCCAGACGGAAGTAAACTACTGGGGATTGGGACCGACCATCCGTTCCGAGCACCACGGCAACATCGAGTTCCGCCGTCTTGCTGAAGAGAACAAAGGTAAGATTGTTCATGAACTTGAACAGGGGCTACCTCAACGCCGTTTGACCGTGCGTGAATGTGCTCGTATCCAAAGCTTTCCCGATGACTATGATTTTGTATTCACTGCCAAGCAAACTGGCAAATACAAGCTGTCAGGCTCAGGCGCTTATAAAGTGATCGGTAATGCAGTACCACCTTTGATGGCGTTTAATATCGCCAAACACATCGAATCTATTTGGGACGAGATCTTTTAGTCCTAACCTCTGAAGAGGGGGAGAGCTAACTCCCCCTTGGCTCTTACGATTGCTCCGAAGCCACAACATCCTTTAACGAATGTGGATGCAGCTTGATACAAATCCCTTCTCTTTTAAATGCCACGGTCGGATTCGCTAATCGCTCCCCTTCCCCTTTAGGGCTGGACAGCTTTACTTTGATGTTTTGCTCACTCAGTGCGGCTTCAAGTTGCGGAAATTGCGTTTTCACTTCGCCGAAAAATTCATCAGCGGTTTGCGCTTGTGAAGGCACTACAAACTCAACATGCTCCCACCCCTGACTTGGGTAGATCTTACCCTCAGCAGGATACGGCAGCTCTAAACACTCAATCGACCATTGTCCAACGTTAATCGGCTCGTCAAACAGCAGTACAATAATCGGGCGACCATTAATCACCGCTTGCGAAATTACCTTGCCATACTCAAGCCACGCTTGGTGCGCTGTTGCTGCCAGCTCACTATCATTAATACGCAAAGCGATATGATCAGCCTGCAAGCCATCCAGTGATAAACCAATATCTGATGCAAACGTACGGATCTGTCCAAAGAAGTCTTCAATACCATCCAGCATTTGAGGTGGGGTTAAATTCAGTTGTTGTAATAGAGACATAGTTAGCTTCATTGTTTTTTTTCATCGTATCAGAGCTGGGGAAAAGGGAAAAGGACGCCTGCGGCTAAAGGGAAATGGACTAGCTAAGGCAAAACGTTCAACATTTTCTTTTTCTCTGTGCCCTTTTCCCTTTTCCCTTTTCCCTTTTCCCGAGACATCTATCAAAAACCTCTACTACCAACCCAATAATATTGCTATCATTAGCCCCATTTTTGTGAACTCAAACAGATATCAGTTTCTCTGACTCAAACCAACAGAGAGACCGAACAATTCTTAGAATTGAAGGAAACGCGTGTGAATATCCAAGCACTGATCAATGACAAAGTATCTCAGGCTCTTGAAGCCGCTGGCGCACCTGCAGGCAGCCCTGCAGCGGTTCGCCAATCTGCAAAACCTCAGTTTGGTGATTACCAAGCAAACGGCGTAATGGGCGTAGCGAAAAAACTAGGCACAAACCCACGAGAATTTGCGCAGAAAGTGCTGGATGTTCTAGACCTTGATGGCGTTGCAAGCAAGTGTGAAATTGCAGGCCCTGGCTTCATCAACATTTTCCTAGACGAAGCGTTTCTTGCTAAGCAAGCAGACGCTGCTCTTGCGGACTCTCGCCTAGGTGTTGCTGCGGAAGCGCAAAAGACTATCGTTGCTGACTACTCAGCACCAAACGTGGCTAAAGAAATGCACGTTGGTCACCTTCGCTCAACCATCATTGGTGATGCTGTTGTTCGTACGCTTGAATTCCTTGGTCATAAAGTAATTCGTGCTAACCACATCGGTGACTGGGGCACTCAGTTCGGTATGCTTATCGCAAACCTCGAGCGTGTACAGCAAGAGTCAGGCGAAGTTTCTATGGAGCTATCTGACTTAGAAGCTTTCTACCGTGAGTCGAAGAAACTTTACGATGAAGATGAAGAGTTCGCAGTAAAAGCTCGTAACTACGTGGTTAAGCTGCAAAGCGGTGACGAGTTCTGCGCGGAAATGTGGAAGAAGCTTGTTGACGTGACTATGGTTCAAAACCAGCGCAACTATGACCGTCTAAACGTATCACTGACTCGTGAACACGTAATGGGCGAGAGCATGTACAACGACATGCTACCTAAGATCGTTGCTGACCTTAAAGAACAAGGTCTTGCGCAAGAAGATGACGGCGCACAAGTTGTATTCCTAGAAGAATACAAAAACAAAGATGGCGAGCCTATGGGCGTTATCGTGCAAAAACGTGACGGCGGTTTCCTATACACCACTACCGACATCGCTTGTGCGAAATATCGTTACGAAGAGCTTGGCGCAGACCGTGTGCTTTACTTCATCGACTCTCGTCAGCACCAGCACCTAATGCAAGCTTGGACTATCGTTCGCAAAGCAGGTTACGTTCCTGAAGATGTGTCTCTTGAGCACCATGCATTTGGCATGATGCTTGGCAAAGATGGCCGTCCATTCAAGACTCGCGCAGGTGGTACTGTTCGTCTTGCTGATCTACTGGATGAAGCAGAAGAGCGTGCAGCTAAACTGATCGAATCTAAAAACCCAACACTTGAAGCACAAGAGAAAGCAACCATCGCAAACACTGTTGCTATGGCTGCGGTTAAATACGCAGACCTTTCTAAGCACCGTACCACTGACTACGTGTTTGACTGGGACAACATGCTAGCGTTTGAAGGTAACACAGCGCCATACATGCAGTACGCTTACACTCGTGTTGCTTCTGTATTCGCTAAAGCTGGCGTATCTATGGATGAGCTATCTGGTGAAATCAAAGTGACTGAAGAGAAAGAAAAAGCGCTAATCGCAAAACTTCTTCAGTTTGAAGAAGCAGTTCAGTCAGTTGCTCGTGAAGGCCAACCACACATCATGTGTAGCTACCTGTTTGAACTTGCTGGTCAATTCTCAAGCTTCTACGAAGCGTGCCCTATCCTAGTGGCTGAAGATGAAAGCATTAAGCAAAGCCGCCTGAAACTGGCTGCACTAACAGCGAAGACCATCAAGCAAGGTCTATCACTACTGGGTATTGAAACCCTAGAGCGTATGTAATCATACCTATCTTAGAAACTAAATAGCCTCGCAAATGCGAGGCTATTTTTTTGTCTTCAATATAATACTGTTTAGTACTGTCTGGCTTAAACGGCTAGTAAAGCTCAGTACCATCCGGTCGGGTACGTAGTAGATTCAAGATCCACATGTACTGCTCTGGGCGATCTTTTAGTAGCTCTTCAAGCGCTTGGTTCATCATACGTGCGTCTTGCTCTTCATCACCCGTTGGGAAGCCTTCCAAAGCAGGCAAAATAAACAGTTCAAACTTACCCTTTTCTGCATTGTAAGCTGGGATCATTGGCACAACCTTAGCGCGACTCAAACGCGCCATCTTACCAAAACCTTTTAACGTCGCTTTTTCCGTACCGAAGAATGGCACAAACACTGAGTTCTCTGCACCATGATCTTCATCAGGCAGGTAATACGCCATGTAGCCATCTTTGATAGAACGAATGTAAGGTTTGATACCAGCGTGACGAGGCACGATTCGACCGCCGTAGCGCATGCGCTGCACATTCATCAGCCAGTCGCCGATTGGGTTTTTCTGCGGACGGATCATGATAACTACGTCATGACCGTATGAGGAGAAATACATGCCAGTATAATCAATCGCCCAACAGTGGGGTACCAATGCAATTACCTTCTCCCCTTTTTCCAAAAGTGGGAATAGGTGTTCTCCTCCATAGACTTCCCCACGGCTTTGATTGTACTTTTTGCTGCGTACGGTCAGCTCGGCGTAACCGAAGAAAAACTGCGCTGCGACTTCATACATTTTCTCCAGCAGTTGCTGGCGCTCTTGTGGCGATTTTTCTGGATAACATAGCTCGATATTTTTCTTAGCTCGACGCAAGGCACCAGATTCTCGCTTGGCAAAGAATTTCGATACACGAGCGGCCACTTTGTCTCGAAGACGGAAAGGTACAAAGGCAAGAATCAGAGCCAAGCCCACGGCGATCCACATCGGCCAATGTTTAGGGTGAAGAAACGACCATTGAAAGGTCGGGTTGTATAAATGCTTATTGATATTGTCGCTCATAGAGGCACATTTTCCTGTTCGCTGTGGCGCGTTATGGTATAACAAAGCGTGTCTAAAACAAAATCACGTAAGTTATGGAATTTTCTCTACATCCTCAGCTGGACAAGGATACCAGCACCATTGGTGAGTTTCCGCTTTGCCTCGCTCTTCTGCATTATGACAACGCCGTGCCTTGGGTCATTTTGGTACCCAAAATTGCCGATATCACCGAGCTTCACCAACTGCCAATGAAAAAGCAGCAACAGTATTTGAGTGAGTCTCAAGCGGTTGCCCATACGCTTGAGCGCTGCTTTGAGCCCGACAAACTCAATATTGGTATGCTGGGCAACATTGTTTCACAGCTTCATATCCATCATATCGCTCGTTTTAAATCTGACCCAGTATGGCCTGGTCCGGTGTGGGGAAACACATCTGGACAAAAACGTTCGGACAGCGACCAGCAACAGATGCTCAAACAACTTAGAACAGAGTTAGTAAAATTCCCTGAGTTTGTTTCTCACTGATACCCGATACCACCTTTAAAAATAAAAAAGCGCCTCTAACATCAGAGGCGCTTTCTTATTTTTCATGCCATGCACGGCAAAACAACGTTAATTTCGTCAATTTAGTACTCGTCAAAAACGTAAAAATAGCTAAAACGACCCAGCAGAAACCATAGTCCAAACCTTTTCTCACTGCTAATCAACCTCAACAAAACCCCGTAAGCCATTGATTAAATTAAACTTTAAACCAGTGTCGGATTTCTTATGGCTAATGGCGTTAATTCACTAAGGAAATTAAGTGGGGGTACGTATAGTGAACCCATCTCGAGGAGATACTCCTCTTTGAATTCCAGAAGTGATGTAGTTCGCTACATCACTCCGGCAGCAAGCGAAGGTGTCGTTGGCACCCGTGGTATAGTCCCCCCGGCTATACCACGTTATTTTTTTTCTGCTTCTCTAGGAATTACTCTTCCGATGAACTTGGGAATCTACCTTCACCGTTTTTCAGCGGCAGTTCAACCACCAGTTCTCCATCTCGATATACCTTCAACTTAGAATACTTAGCGTCATCCACTTTCAGTGCAGTAAAAGCATTGATTGAAAAAGTCGACTGACGGTACTCGCGTTCTAGGTGATAGTGCAAATGCAGCTCTCCATCGACCCCAACTAACTGATCAACAATAAACAGCTCTCGCTGCTCTTCTGGGGCCATGACACTCTCTGCAACAGTCACATACAAGTAGTGTTCGAATTCATGTTCGCTAGGCATCTTTTTGGCATTTTCGTCGATCACACCATAACCAAATGAAGCGATGCCATAGGCATTGAGATAACCTTGCTCTGTGCGAGAGACAGCAGCAAATACAGGGGAATCTTGCGTATCCCAACCATGTACGAAGTTATCATAAGTATGGCTAGGAACTTGTTCGAAAACGATATTGCCTTCCACAGGCGATTTAGACGTCATGGCACAACCATTCAAAAGAAGTAGCGCAATTAGAGAGTAAAATTTTTTCATGTTTCTGTATTCGATGTTGGACAACATCAAACACTTTAACGTCGACGATGAGACTAAATGTCAATTAGATGTGAATTTGATTTAATGTAAAATTAACTGCCAAGCTCGCCCGTCTGGCTCTCAACAAATTGTGAAGGAGATATTCCAAAATAGTGTTTAAAGCGCTGACTAAAGTAGGAAGGGTCGTTAAACCCTGAGTCAAACGCTACCTCAGAAACTTTCTGCCCAGCCATCAGCAGCTGACATGCTTGCTCAAGGCGCACTTGGTTTAGGTATTCTTTAAAGGTTTTATCGGTTTGCTGTTTGAACTTACGCTGCAAGCTTCGCTCCGACACATAAAGCAGCTTCGCCATTTGCGAGGTACCAAAGTCAGGGTTTTGATAGTGATCGTCCACCAGCTGGTAAACCTTCGCCAACCATGGGTCGAGTTCTTCTTGCGGTTTAGCCATTGGACCTGCTTGAATCGCCTCATTGGTCAGCCACTGGCTAAGCTCAATATTCTGCTGCTCTTGATTTTCAGGTGCGGTTGGCCACAATACTTCGACTTCGACACACCCTTTATGGTTGTGGAAAAAGCGACACTCTCCGCCACTGGCGATAGCGAAACGTCGGATATTCGCCAAACTTGCATCGGTTAGAACATTGAAATGATGGCTTTGCTCGCCTTTATCAACGCTAGAATAGTTGTATACCTCTTGGTTGGTAAATTGACGTCCCTGATCAACCACCACAAAGCCAACGCCTTCCGTGCCAGTCACTAAGCTTAGCTCGATCTGTTGACCTCTTTTACTACGGCGAATGGCGTTATAAAGCATGCCATGCAGCACCAAGTCGAGATTAAACCCGTTGGCTTGGGCAAATACTTCACTACCCTGAGCATGAAAATTAAATTGCAGACCATGTCTCTTAAACACATCTTTCAATGTTAGCAGTACCGCATCAACCACGGCATTAAGTTCAAATACAGCAACTTCTTGAACTCGGTTGGGTTTAACGCTGATGATTTGACGCAAGTGAGCCATCGCCGCCAACAACGCTTGATTGCTCTGAAGATCAGACTGCATGGCTGGATGGCCGAGTGCTTTATGCGCAGATATCGCCAAATGATCGATGTAGTCTTGTCGAGTTTGAAACTGCTTGGTGATTTGAGTATTGCTTTGTACTAGAGCATCACTCTGGTGCCTTAACTGGCTAGTCCTCAAGTCTACTTTTTCTTTCAAGGTACGGTTCATCTGGAGCACTTGCTGAGCGCGCCACGCATAGAGCAAGCCAATCGCAATCACGAGTGCTGCGGCGCACAAGATTATGAACCACTGCGACATAAACCATGGGGTCTGGATGCGAAAAGCCAACGAAGTAGGCTGAGGTGAGCGGTTTATCTGCCCGACCGTTCTAAGCTCGAGTTGATACTCACCCGGCAGTAAGTAGTCAATGGTGAGTTGAGCACCACCAAATGGTAACCAAACTTCTTGCTCTGCGACTCCTTTACCTAATAAGCGATACTCCAAGTTCCAGATATCAAAATCAGGCAAGACTCCCATAGTAAAAGTGATCGCTTTTCCATGGGGAAACTCAAACGACGCATTACTTGCAGGTGCTAGAGCAATGGCCTGCCTATCCATCTGTACCAATCCAACCTTTACTCGACTGGGTGGGATCTTGGTTGAAATAAGATCCTGAGGGTTAAAGCTGATCACTCCAAGCCTTGAGCCAAAGCTTAAGTTATTGCTGTGCGAATTGTAGTGACACATAGAAGGCAAAAACTCATTGTTGATCACGCCAAATGGCGCACCAAAATGTCGGACTAATGCCCCATGATGATCGTAAAGGCTCAAGCCTTTAGAGCTACTGAGCCACATACCCGAAGGTGTCGAGAGCAAGCAAAGTGCTTTGATGTCAGGCTCATAAAGCGTTAAACGCTGGACACTGTCTATCGACTTACCATAACTGATCACCCCGGTCGAATTCACTAACCAGTGGTCAGAGTGAGAAGTTTCCGCCAAGCTTAAAACATTCCCGACCAAAGAACTCGGGAAGTGCTTTAAACTAAATTCACCCGGCGTGTGCCGAAACAATCCATTATCTGCAATAATCCAACTGCTTCCATCACGTGCGTGGAGCACATTTCGAATAATAGGCGCTTGGTGATTATCGTTAACCCACCCCAAATCAAAGCTCTTATATTCTCCTGTCTGGAGATCTAGCCGAACTAAACCATTAGCTACCGATAACCAAAGTTTTCCTTGGTGATCAAGACTGATCAGTTCAATGTTGGTAAGAACAAACTCATCTGGTAGCGTCTGCTCTTGCAATATTCTCGCTTCAAGATCGTAACGATAGACCCCCATGCGAGTCGCTAGCCAAACGTTATTTCTGTCGATTTCTAAATCATTGACTCGCCCCGAGTACACCGCCGTTAACTCGGCCTGATTATGATAGTAAAAAGCCCCTGAGCTGGTCGCAAGCCATGAAACGCCTTGGCTATCTGAGGCGATAGCATTGATTGTGCCTACAGGAGAATCCGCACTAGAGAATCGTTCAAAGAGTTGACTATACAAGGAGTAATACTTGATCCCCTTGTTAGTGGCAATCCAAAGTCCCCCCTGTTTGTCATTAATGATGTCGTAAACACGTTGCCCCCCAAGAGAGTACTCTTGGTCAAAACTGCCTTCAAAGTGGCGGACAGAACCATCACCAAAATGATAGGTATAAAGACCGCTGTCACTGCCTACCCAATAACCCGACTGGGTTTCTGTGATCGCATGTACGACCGCATGACCAAAATGCGCCACGGTGACGGCTGGTTGGTGGATATTGATGATCCTTGCGCCATTTTGTTCACCTATCACCAACTCTTCTCGAGTCGGTGAATAGTGGATGGTCTTTGCGTTAACTTGTGCAGATTTTCGAATATGGCGAAACTGCCCATCCCGACCCACGTAAATGCCAGAGGTGGTCGCCAGCACCCAGCTAGTTTTGACTAACGCAACGTCATTAATCTGTACTTTTTTGCCAAGACTACGTTGATAGATGGTGCTGAGTGGATATTCGGCAAATGCTTTCGTTACTGTGTTATAGGTGTAGAAATAGGCATCACTTGTCATCCATATGTACTCTTTTTCAGAGCCAATGTTAGTGATGTTACGACCATTTCCAAGTTGAAGAACCACTTGCGGGGTTTGTGATGGCTTGAAGCAGTAAAGCTTGTTGCCCTCTGCATACCAAAAATTCTGCTGATGATAGGTGACGGTTTCTAGAGTGGAGTCAAACACACTGCCCGAGCGAGGTAGCATGTGCTGGCCGTCGAAAAAGCGCAATTGCCCTTTGTTGTCGTGAATCCATAACCCTCCCCCTTCGGCGCTAAACAGTTTGTTAGCGACGATAAACTGCCCTTGTTGCTCAAAGGGCAACGGATAAAACACTGATGATGCAAACGCTGAACTGGAGCTTATTAATAGTAAACACCACAGCATCAAAGAGTTTAGGTTCATAGAGAGCAGGTATCGATTCACACAAAAAGCTTAGCTGATGTTGGCCATCACTAAGCTCTAATTAATTTGAGATAAAAATTATCTCTTAAAGGTAATCGAAAAACCGCTAAGAAAAAAGGTGTATCGAAATACACCTTTGTTATTTGTTATGCCTGATCACGTAAAGCTGTGAGTACACTCTTGGCTTGTGATATAAACGCACTGCGCTCACTTTTTGCGATTGGTGCCGCTTGAGGTAGCGGTACTTTCATCGCATTGACCGGTCGGCCATGTTTGATCAACTCATAGTGCAAGTGCGGACCTGTCGAACGGCCAGTATTACCACTTAATGCAATTTTCTGACCTCGAGTCACACGCTGCCCTGGTTTAACCAAAATTCTATGCAGGTGCAGGTAGCGAGTCATATACTCTCGACCATGTTTAATCACGACATAGTTACCAGCAAGTGGGTGTTTCTGAGCTTTAACGACTACGCCATCTCCCGTTGCCATGATCGGCGTACCTATCGGAGTGGCAAAGTCAGTACCATTGTGCGGGGCAACTCGTCCCGTCACTGGATGGCGACGATTCGGGTTAAACGGAGAGCTGATACGGTAACGTTTGTTGGTCGGTAGGCGGTTAAATGCCCGAGATAGGCTTTCACCTTTTACATCGTAAAAATGACCGTCGCTTGCCTTAATAGCGGTGTACTCTTTGCCACCACTTTTGTATAAAAGCGCTGACACTTCACCGCGTCCGACTGGTTTTCCATCAATGAATTCTTTATTGACCTTAACCGCAAAAGAGTCGCCTTTGCGTGCCGAGCGACCAAAGTTGAACTTCCACTGCATAGCGTTAGACAAAGTGATGATCTGTCCATCGGTTAAGCCCGCAGACTTGGCCGCATTGTAGAAGTTGTCAGTCACACGACCTGATAGGAAAATAGGTTGGATCTCACCTTGAGTTTCGATTTTCTCAAAATGGTATTTGTCGTCTTGCCAAGTATAAACGTCCGCGGTCTTTGCACTGCGCTCAATACGTAGCTCGAGGATTTTACCTTCATCATCTACCTGCCACTCGAGGTTCATGCCCGGATTCACTCGTTCAAGTGAGCGGTCGACACCTATCATGGCGTACATGTCGCGCGAGCTTAATCCGTACTGAGAAAAAATCGCACTGACTAGCTCATTTTTGGCCACGACATGGCTGTGTTTAACTGGCTCGGCTTCGAGTTCGTAATCGAGTTCATCCTTGGGGGCAGAAAATTCAGGAGCATTAGAATCAATTTGCTCACCTAAAGGTTCGCTGAAAGGTTCGCTATCTTGATCGGCTAAAGAAGATTGTTGTTCAGTGGTGATTTCAATCGGTTTTCGAGAAACCTCATGAGTGACTTCAACAACGTTTGGGGTCCAAAGCATAAATGCACTTGTGAGAGCAAATGCACCCATGATGGCGGTACGGTGGTTTTTAGATAAACGCTGCCACGTCAATGTGGCAGCGTTTTGAAAATTTGTCATTCAGATAAACAGCTAGAAAATTGGGAACCAAGTGACTTTAAGAAGTCGAAATACGCCCCCTGCTGAACCTTCACGTCCACACCAAGTGGATCAAGAACTCCCTGATTAACTTCTGTACCACGGGTCACAGAATTAATCACTGCAGGGGTAAACTGAGGTTCAGAGAATACGCAATGTGCGTCCTTGGATTCAAGCTTTTTGCGAATATTTATCAAAGTTTTTGCACCCGGCTTACGCTCAGGGTTTACCGTGAAGTGACCAAGGTTGTTCAAGCCAAAGTAATTCTCATAGTAGCCATATGCGTCATGGAACACAAAATAACCTTGCTCTTTTACTGGCTCTAACTGCGCTTTCAGCTCCACCAGAGTCGCTTCTAGGTTGGTTTCAAACGCCGTTAGGTTCGCTTGGTATTTCGCTTGGTTGCTTGGGTCAATTTCAGACAATTTGGTCGCAATTGCATGTGCAATTTGCGCAGCTTGCTCAGGCCCTAGCCAAACGTGCATGTCATGAGTGCCGTGGTCATGGCCGTGATCATCATGATGTTTGTGGCTATCGTGATCATGTTTATCATGATCGTGGCCGTCGTGATCGTGATGGGCGTGCTCATCATGGTCATGATGCTCGTGCTTGTCGTGATCATGTTTATCACCATGGTTCCCACAGTTGCAGCCACCATACTTTCTGAACTTAATACCCTGCTGGTCTTTTAAAGCAAAAGAACCTTCGTGCTTTTCCAGCACATCGTGCATAAAGGTTTCCAGATCCTCACCAACCCAAATCACTAAATCCGCATTGCGAATCTTTTTCAGATCTGAAGGTTTTAGGGCATAATCATGCGGTGATGTATTCGTGCCTAGCAATACATCTGACTCTGCAACTCCTTGCGTAATCTCATTGGTAATTAGCTGTACTGGTTTAATTGAGCTCAGTACGTTGGTTGCATTCGCTATGCTTGAGATAGAGCATAATGCGATAGACGCAGACAATAGGCCTAAACGAAACATTTTTCCCTCTACTGATTTAGTTGATTGGTCGAGAATGAGAATTAATGTTACTTTATAACATATTCAATTTGCAACTCAGGTTCACATGTTCCCCTTAGTTTCATTAAAATCCGTCGGTGTTTCATTTGACGGCAATTCGGTGCTTTCCGATATCAACCTCGAGGTTTATCGAGGACAAATCACGACACTCATCGGCCCAAATGGTGCTGGTAAGTCGACACTAGTTAAAACGATATTAGGTCTCGTCAAACATACCAGTGGTCAACTGACCAAAGAACCTAAGTTGAAAATTGGCTATGTACCTCAAAAGCTGCGCTTGAACGATACTTTGCCTCTAACGGTTACGCGCTTTTTAAAACTTGCGGGCAAATTTAGCCAGCAAGAGCGCGAAGAAGCGTTGCGTTTAGTGGGTGCAAGCCATTTATCTGAGCACAACATGCATCGACTTTCTGGCGGGGAAACTCAGCGAATTCTCATTGCCCGTGCGCTACTTCGCCGCCCAGATTTGCTGGTATTGGATGAACCAGCGCAAGGGGTAGATGTGCAAGGCCAAATTGATCTTTACGAGCTAATCGATCACTTACGTCACCGCTTTGATTGTGCGGTTTTGATGGTTTCCCACGACTTACATTTGGTGATGGCCAAGACGGATTTAGTCGTATGCCTTCAGCACCATATTTGTTGTTCGGGCTCTCCTCAATCGGTCGCTGAACACCCGTCTTATCTCGAGTTGTTTGGACATCGTGCTAGAGATGTTTTTGGCGTTTACCAACATCAGCATCGTCATCACCACCACGATCTTGCTGGCCAACCTGTAGAGGGTGATGCCGGTCAATGTAATCATCAGCACCACGGACACCAGCAGTAATGTTTGATTTTCTACTACCTTCTATCATTGCAGGCACCATCATTGCCTTGTTGACAGGGCCTCTCGGTTCATTCGTGGTTTGGCGAAAAATGGCTTATTTTGGAGATACGCTCGCACACGCTTCACTGCTTGGTATCTCTTTGGGCTTGTTACTGAACATCAATTTGTACCTAGCTTTGGTGATCTGTTGTATGGCCTTGGCGGTCATGTTGGTCACCATGCAAAAACAAAAAATTGTGGCGACCGATACCCTATTAGGTATTTTGGCCCACAGTGCTTTGTCACTTGGCTTGGTGTCTATCAGTTTTTTTGACGATGTTCGTATCGACTTGATGGCGTATCTATTTGGCGACTTGCTTGCTGTATCTCCAGATGATTTGATCTTTATTTCTGCTGGATGCCTGTTTGTACTGGCAGCGCTCATTTTCTTTTGGCGTCCGCTACTTTCAAGCAGTGTTAACGAAGAGCTCGCGAGTATTGAAGGCATCAATACTGATTTAATGCGACTGGTTTTAATGTTACTGGTAGGCGTTGTCATTGCGGTAGGTATGAAGTTTGTTGGTGCGCTTCTAATTACATCACTGATGCTTATCCCGTCCGCTGCGGCAAGACGTTTTGCCCGCTCTCCTGAGCAAATGGCTGTGCTTGCGGCAATCATCGGCGTGCTGTCGGTATGGTCTGGGCTCTACTTCTCGTGGAACTTCGATACACCGGCTGGACCTTCTGTGGTGCTAAGCGCTGCCACCGTTTTCTTGCTTGCTCAGTTCAAACCCGCAAAGGCTTAAGTCGGATATAAAAAAACCGATGCATTTGCATCGGTTTTTGTTTACTCAGTGTTAATAGCTTACCAGCCAGTCACTTCGCGAAGACCTTTACCAATCTCTGCTAGAGATTTCACTGTCTTAACGCCTGCCGCTTCAAGCGCTGCAAACTTGTCTTCTGCTGTGCCTTTACCACCAGAGATAATTGCACCAGCGTGACCCATACGTTTGCCTGGAGGCGCAGTAACACCAGCAATGTAAGAAACTACTGGCTTAGTGACGTTCTCTTTAATGAACGCAGCCGCTTCTTCTTCCGCAGTACCACCGATCTCACCGATCATTACGATCGCTTCTGTCTCAGGGTCTTCTTGGAACAATTTCAAAATATCAATGAAGTTTGAACCCGGAATTGGGTCACCACCGATACCAACACAAGTTGATTGGCCAAAACCTTCGTCTGTGGTTTGCTTAACTGCTTCATAAGTCAGCGTACCAGAACGTGAAACGATGCCCACTTTACCTTTCTTGTGGATGTGACCAGGCATGATGCCGATCTTACACTCATCAGGAGTGATAACACCTGGACAGTTAGGACCAATCATACGAGCGCCAGTCTCTTCTAGCTTCACTTTCACGTCGATCATATCCGTTGTCGGGATACCTTCAGTGATAGTTACGATAAGCTCGATACCTGCGTCGATCGCTTCTAAGATAGCGTCTTTACAGAATGGTGCTGGTACGTAAATAACCGTCGCCGTTGCGCCAGTAGCTTCTACGGCTTCACGAACGGTGTTAAAAACCGGCAAACCTAGGTGAGTTTGACCGCCTTTACCTGGCGATACACCGCCAACCATTTGTGTGCCATATGCGATCGCTTGCTCTGAGTGGAAAGTACCTTGACCACCGGTAAAGCCCTGACAAATAACTTTGGTTTCTTTGTTAATTAGAACAGACATTATTTGCCCTCCGCAGCAGCAACAACTTTAAGAGCAGCATCTGTTAGCGACTCAGCTGCAATGATATCAACGTCAGAATTAGCCAGTACTTCGCGACCTAGGTCTGCGTTAGTACCTTCAAGGCGCACAACGACTGGGACTTCAACACCCACTTCTTTCACCGCACCGATGATACCTTCTGCGATCATGTCACAGCGTACGATACCACCGAAGATGTTTACTAGAACGGCTTTCACATTAGAATCAGAAAGGATGATCTTAAATGCTTCAGCTACACGCTCTTTGGTTGCGCCGCCACCAACATCTAGGAAGTTAGCTGGCTTGCCACCGTGCAGGTTAACGATGTCCATCGTACCCATTGCTAAGCCCGCACCATTGACCATACAGCCAACGTTGCCATCAAGTGCAACGTAGTTTAGCTCCCACTGTGCTGCGTGTGCTTCGCGCTCGTCTTCCTGTGAAGGATCGTGCATTTCACGCAGTTTTGGCTGACGGTACATTGCGTTAGAGTCAATGTTGATCTTGCCATCCAGACATAGCAGGTTGCCTTCGCCAGTAATAACCAGTGGGTTAATTTCTAGAAGCGCTAGGTCGTATTGAGAGAACATAGTGCCAAGACCTAGGAAGATCTTAACGAACTGTTTGATTTGATCGCCTTCAAGGCCCAGCTTAAATGCAAGCTCTCGACCTTGGTATGCTTGTGGACCCACTAGCGGATCGATAGCCGCTTTGTGGATAAGCTCTGGTGTCTCTTCTGCAACTTTTTCGATTTCTACGCCACCTTCGGTAGACGCCATGAAAACGATTTTGCGAGTGGCACGGTCAACAACCGCACCTAGGTATAATTCATTGGCAATGTTAGATGCTTCTTCAACAAGGATCTTAGTTACCGGCTGACCATTTGCATCTGTTTGATACGTAACTAAGTTTTTGCCAAGCCACTTTTGAGCAAACTCTTTAACACCGTCTTTAGTGTCGTGTAGTTCTACACCGCCCGCTTTACCACGGCCACCAGCGTGTACCTGACACTTCACCACTTTTTTAGCGGTAGAAATGCGCCCTGCGGCTTCAAAAGCTTCTTGAGGGGTGTCACAAGCGTAACCTTCTGGTACTGGCAAACCGAATTCAGCGAACAGCTGCTTGGCTTGATATTCATGCAAATTCATTGTGCTATTCCATTTGTTTATCCCTAAAGGGATTTATTATTTCCATCGGGTGAATCACTTTATATAACAATTCAATAGGTCGCAAAAGAACATTGTGAACAGTTATTAATCCACCACGGTTTGTAGGGGTGTTGAGCTTTACTTGAAATAACGGGCCAACACATACGTGCTAGCCCGTGGTTCCATTACACGTCTAATAGCAGACGTGCTGGGTCTTCTAACAGTTCCTTGATAGTCACCAAGAAACCAACTGACTCACGACCATCAATCAAACGGTGGTCATAAGACAGTGCGAGGTACATCATTGGCAAGATCTCAACTTTGCCATCCACCGCCATTGGGCGCTCTTGGATCTTATGCATTCCCAAGATTGCTGCTTGTGGTGGGTTGATGATAGGGGTCGACATTAGTGAGCCAAACACGCCGCCGTTGGTGATGGTGAAGTTACCACCAGTCAACTCTTCAACCGTGAGTTTGCCGTCACGGCCTTTAAGTGCGAGCTCTTTAATGCCTTTTTCGATTTCAGCAAGGCTCAAGCTATCTGAGTCTTTAAGCACTGGCGTTACTAGGCCACGTGGCGTAGACACTGCCATGCTGATATCAAAGTAGTTGTGGTAAACGATGTCATCGCCGTCAATCGAAGCATTCACTTCTGGGTAGCGTTTTAGCGCTTCAGTCACAGCTTTCACGTAGAAAGACATGAAGCCTAGACGAATACCGTGCTTCTCTTCGAACAGGTCTTTGTACTGCTTACGAAGATCCATGATTGGTTTCATGTTCACTTCATTAAACGTCGTCAGCATTGCTGTGCTGTTCTTCGCTTCAAGCAAACGCTCAGCAACACGCTTACGCAGACGGGTCATAGGCACACGTTTTTGGCTACGAGCTGCGGCTGGCGCCTCAACTTGTGGTGCTTCTGTTGCTGCAGGCGCAGCTTTCGCTGCCGCTAGGTGCGCTTCAATGTCTTCACGAGTGATACGACCGCCAACACCAGTGCCCTTAACGTCGCTTGCTTTCAAGCTGTGCTCGGCCAGCAAACGGCGAACCGCAGGGCTAAGAGCATCGTTGCTCTCTTCCTCTAGCGATGCGGTATGGCGCTTATCAGGAGACGCTTCCGTGCTACCTGTCGTATCGACGGTTGGCTCACCAGCAACGGCACCTGGTTTTAGTTTAGCGATAAGCTGCTTACCAAGTACGGTCGCACCTTCTTCTTCGATGATCGCTTCTAACACACCGTCTTCCGGTGCAGGAACTTCCAGCACTACCTTGTCTGTTTCGATATCAACGAGGACTTCATCGCGTGCTACTGCTTCGCCTGGCTGCTTGTGCCATGTCGCTACTGTCGCATCAGCAACGGATTCAGGTAAATCTGGAACCAGAATTTCAATTGTCATGTTTATCTCGTCCTTTAAGTTCTAGTTCTTAATCTAGTGTCAGCGCGTCATTGACCAGCGCTTTTTGTTGTTTCAAGTGTACCGACATGTAACCTACAGCAGGTGAAGCCGATGCGGCGCGACCTGTGTAAACCAAACTCGCACCCTGTGGAATGGCAGCTCGGAAGTTGTGCTGGCTTGAATACCAAGCACCTTGGTTTTGAGGCTCTTCCTGACACCATGCAAATTGTTTCGCATTTACATAAGGTGCGATTGCTGCTTTAACGTCTTCCAACGGGAACGGGTAAAGCTGTTCGATACGTACGATTGCTATGTCTTCGATTTCATTGCTGCGGCGCTGCTCTAGCAAGTCAAAGTAGACTTTGCCTGAACAGAACACGACGCGCTTCACTTTTGCAGGGTCCAGAGCATCAACTTCTGGAATTGCTGGTTGGAAGGTGCCTTCTGCTAACTCTTCTAACGAAGAGGTACACAGTGGGTGGCGTAGCAATGATTTAGGCGACATGACAATCAGAGGTCGACGCATAGGACGCACAACCTGACGACGTAACATGTGGTAAACCTGAGCTGGTGTTGAAGGAACAACAACCTGCATGTTTTGTTCTGCACAAAGCTGTAGGTAACGCTCTAGACGTGCTGATGAGTGCTCTGGGCCTTGGCCTTCATAGCCGTGAGGTAGCAGCATGGTAATACCACACATACGTGCCCATTTTTGCTCACCAGACGAGATGAACTGGTCGATCACCACCTGCGCTCCGTTGGCGAAATCACCAAACTGAGCTTCCCAGATGGTCAAACCGCTTGGCTCTGCTGTGGCATAACCGTATTCAAACGCTAGCACTGCCTCTTCTGACAATACTGAGTCGTATACTTCAAACGGCCCTTGTTTGTCATGAATGTTCGCCAGAGGAACGTAAGTGCTCGCATCCTCTTGGTTATGCAGTACGGAGTGACGGTGGAAGAAAGTACCACGTCCAGAATCCTGACCTGAGATACGAATGCGCTTGCTATCGTCTAGCAATGTCGCATAAGCCAGTGTTTCCGCCATGCCCCAATCCAACGCTTTTTCACCATTCATCATGGCAGTTCGATCGTTGTATAGCTTGGCTACACGGCTTTGCAGCTTATGGCTTTCTGGGAATTGACATAAACGTGAGCCCAATTGAACCAAACGTTCTTTGTCGTATTGACTATCCCAATCACAATCCCAGTCATGGCCAAGATATGGAGACCAGTCAACAGAATGCATCGCCATTGGGCGCCACTCTTTAACCACCACTTCACCGTGATCAAGCGCATCACGATATTCATTGATGTATTGAGTTGCGACCTCAATATCGAGCTCACCACGATCGATAAGCACGTCAGCATATAGCTTACGTGGGGTTGGGTGCTTCTTGATCTTTTGGTACATCAACGGCTGAGTTGCATTTGGCTCATCGGCTTCATTGTGACCATGGCGTCGGTAACAAACCAGATCAATCACTACGTCACGTTTGAAAGTGTTGCGGTAATCAAGAGCAATACGAGTGACGAATGCAACCGCTTCTGGATCATCGGCATTAACGTGGAAGATCGGTGCCTGTACCATCTTAGCGATATCAGTACAGTACATGGTCGAGCGAGTATCACGAGGGTTTGACGTGGTGAAGCCTACTTGGTTATTCACTACGATGCGAACCGTACCACCGACATGGAAACCACGTGCTTGAGACATGTTAAACGTCTCTTGCACCACACCTTGACCTGCGATTGCAGAGTCGCCGTGAATAGTGATTGGAAGTACCATGCTGCCGTCGCTGTCTTCAAGACGATCTTGACGAGCACGCACTGAGCCTATGACTACTGGGTTTACGATTTCTAGATGCGATGGGTTAAACGCAAGCACTAGGTGAACATCACCACCTGGTGTTGCAAAGTCTGCCGAGAAACCTTGGTGGTACTTAACATCACCCGTACCCCATGTTTCGTCATGCTTACCAGCAAACTCGTCAAACAAATCTTGTGGACGCTTACCTAGAACGTTAACCAGCATGTTGAGACGGCCACGGTGAGCCATACCAATCACAACTTCACGCATACCGCTCTTACCAGCATGGCGAATTAGCTCTTTGGTTAATGGAATGAGTGCATCGCCACCTTCAAGAGAGAAGCGTTTCGCTCCAGGGAACTTAGCACCAAGATAGCGCTCAAGGCCTTCTGCTGCGGTTAGCTCATCAAGGAAATTCAGTTTTTCGTCGTCACCGAAGCTTGGTTGACCGACAACAGATTCAATACGTTGCTGGATCCAACGTTTTTGTTCTGTGTTGGTCATGTGCATATATTCTGCACCAATCGAACCACAGTAAGTCTTCTTGAGGGCTTGGTGAAGATCTTTTAGCACCATGGTCTCTTGACCAATAGCAAAAGAACCTACGTTGAAGGTCTCTTCAAGGTCATCTTCGGTGAGGGTGTGGAATGCTGGGTCCAGCTCTTCCACGGGTTTGCGTTTCCACAAACCAAGCGGGTCTAGATTCGCTGCCTGGTGGCCTCGGAATCGGTACGCATTGATAAGCTGTAATACTTTTACCTGTTTCGCATCGACATCAGGATCACTAACTTGGACATTGTAATGCTTTGTCTCTTTCGCTAATCGACGGAAGTAATCACGGACACGAGAGTGTGGCTGATCCACTACGTCTTCTGCGTAGCGCGGCAGTCCATCAAATACTCGTTTCCACTCCTCACTTACCTGATCGGGGTCACTAAGATACAGTTCGTAGAGGTCTTCTACGTAAGTTGCATTGGCACCAGCCAAGTGTGAAGACTCGAGCCATGCCTTCATCACGCCGTTGTGCATATTTTCCCTTAACCAGTTATTTTTATCATTACCGCCCAGTCATCCGCTGGGCATTGTTTATGCTGGCCGGGGTGGGCCAGCAATTCTTAGAGCACTTATACCGAGCGATTAATCAACATCGACTTGATGTGTCCAATCGCTTTGGTCGGATTTAGTCCTTTAGGACAAACACTTACACAATTCATGATGCCATGGCAACGAAAAACGCTAAATGCATCGTCAAGATCAGATAAACGTTCATCTGTTGCACTATCACGGCTATCAATTAGCCATCGGTAAGCTGCTAGTAGGCCTGCAGGACCAATAAATTTGTCCGGGTTCCACCAGAAAGATGGGCATGAAGTGGTACAACACGCACACATGATACATTCGTACAAACCGTCCAAATGAGCACGGTCTTCTGGCATCTGTAGGTTCTCACGCGCTGGAGGCAAGTCACCGTCACTGATCAGGTAAGGCTTCACTTTGGCGTAGTTATCGTAGAACTGAGTCATGTCTACGATAAGATCACGCACAACAGGAAGGCCTGGCAGTGGCCGAATAACAATGGTGTCTTGGGTCATTAGGTCAGACAAAGAGGTAATACAGGCGAGGCCATTTTTACCGTTCATGTTTAGACCATCAGAGCCACATACGCCCTCACGACATGAGCGACGGAAAGAGATGCTAGGATCTTGCTCTTTCAGCAAGATCAAGGCATCCAATACCATCATGTCCGAGCCTTCTTCTACTTCCAGCGTGTAGTCCTTCATGTAAGGCTTTTTGTCTACATCTGGGTTGTAGCGATACAGAGAGAATTTCAAGTTCATTGTCTATTCCTCCCTTAGTAAGTACGAATTTTCGGTGGGAACGCTTCACGATGCACAGGTGTCATGTTGACGTCACGCTTAGTCATCGCTTCCGTTTCCGGGTTGTAAATCGAGTGGCATAGCCAGTTCGCATCATCACGCTCTGGGAAGTCAAAGCGAGCGTGTGCACCGCGGCTTTCAGTACGGTAGTTTGCAGCCACTGCGGTCGCAAATGCTGTTTCCATCAGGTTGTCTAGCTCTAGACACTCAACACGTTGTGTGTTGAACTCGCTAGACTTATCCGCCAAGTGCGCATCTTTCAGACGCTCGCGAATAACCTTAAGCTCTTCAAGCCCTGTTGCCATTGCTTCACCTTCACGGAATACCGAGAAGCTGTTTTGCATACAAGTTTGTAGGTCTTTACGGATCTGAACTGGGTCTTCACCACCAGTACTATTTTCCCAACGCATTGTACGCGCTAGAGACGCTTCGATGTCTGACTCAGTTGCTGGGCGAGCTTCTGCTTGCGCCGCCAGTGTCTCACCAAGATGTAGACCTGTCGCACGACCAAACACCACTAAGTCAAGCAGCGAGTTGCCGCCTAAGCGGTTAGCACCGTGTACCGATACTGATGCGATTTCACCACAAGCGAATAGGCCTTGAACTTCAACATCCTCGCCTGAGGCAGTTTGCGTCAGTGCTTGACCAGAAACCTGAGTTGGAACACCACCCATCATGTAGTGACAGGTCGGGATAACTGGGATTGGCTCTTTCACTGGGTCAACGTGGGCAAAGGTGCGAGAAAGCTCACAGATGCCTGGTAGACGTGATTCAAGTACGTCTTTACCAAGGTGGTCAAGTTTCAGCTTAATGTGCGGGCCCCAAGGTCCATCACATCCACGACCTTCACGGATTTCAATCATCATTGAGCGAGCAACAACGTCACGACCTGCAAGGTCTTTAGCGTTTGGTGCATAACGCTCCATAAAGCGTTCGCCATCCTTGTTGAGTAGGTAACCACCTTCACCACGACAACCTTCAGTCACAAGCACACCTGCGCCTGCGATACCTGTTGGGTGGAACTGCCACATTTCCATGTCTTGCATTGGTACACCAGCACGTAGAGCCATACCAACACCGTCACCGGTGTTAATGTGCGCATTGGTCGTCGATGCGTAGATACGGCCAGCACCGCCAGTTGCAAGTACGGTTGCTTTAGATTTGAAGTAACAAATCTCACCCGTTTCCATGCAAAGTGCAGTACAACCCATGATTGCGCCGTCTTGGTTCTTCACCAAGTCCAGTGCATACCACTCAGAGAAGATCATGGTTTTGTGTTTGATGTTCTGCTGGTAAAGCGTATGAAGCAGTGCGTGACCCGTACGGTCAGCCGCTGCCGCAGTACGAGCTGCCTGCTCGCCACCAAACTCTTTAGACTGACCACCAAATGGACGCTGGTAGATTGAACCATCTTCAAAGCGCGAGAAAGGAAGACCCATTTTCTCAAGTTCAATTACCGACTCAGGGCCAGTTTTACACATGTATTCGATTGCATTTTGATCGCCAATGTAGTCCGACCCTTTTACGGTATCGTACATGTGCCATTGCCAGTTATCTTTATGCGAGTTACCGAGCGCCACTGTAATACCGCCTTGAGCAGATACCGTGTGCGAACGAGTTGGAAATACTTTAGATAGCAGAGCACAGCTTAAGCCTTGCTCTGAGATTTGAAGAGCAGCGCGCATACCAGCGCCACCAGCGCCGATTACGACGGCATCGAATTCACGAACAGGAATAGTCACTTAAGCACCCCACAACACAAATAGACCAGAGAAGAAATAGCCGATAAGAACGACAACCACTGCCAATTGCAGTGCACCACGCAGCATGGTCGGTTTAATGTAGTCGGTCAGTACCTGCCATAGGCCAATCCAGGCGTGAATCAAAATCGATACCAAAGCCACCATGGTGAACACTTTAGTAAAGGTATTTTGGAAAAAGCCTGTCCAAGATAGGTAGCTAATGTCGTTGAACGCACAGAAGCCAACGATATATACGGTGTAGAGAGTTAGGATGATCGCTGATGCGCGAATAAGGATAAAATCATGAACGCCGTTGCGTCCAAATGAAGAAACATGCTTTACCATACCAATACCCCCGCCAACAGTGATAGAACTGCGGTGATAGCAAATGATACTTTCGCACTTTGCGCACCAGACTCAAGTTCTTCAAAATACCCCATATCCATTGCTAAGTGACGAAGGCCACCGACGATATGGTAGGCTAGCGCAGTCAAAATCCCCCACAGAATGAAGGTTACAAAGAAGCCGTCGACAATGTCTGCTGCTTGTTTAAAACCTATTGGGGAAGATAGGGATAATGACAATAGCCATAACAGGATTCCTATTGCTACAAAAGTAATCACACCTGCAACTCGGTGCAGGATCGACGCTATAGCAGTGATAGGAAAGCGAATGGTCTGTAAATCTAAATTTACTGGTCTTGACTTTCTTTCTTTCACGGGCTTGCTCACTCAGCTCCTTTGAGCATTTATTGTTATAAACCAATCCTACTTCCAACCCATCAAAACTTAACATTAATTTAACCAAACCTGGGCAATATTCGGGCTACAAATGTAAATGATTTGTTAAAGCCCTATTGTTAAGTTTGATACTCCTCTTTTGTTCAAGCCTTGAATTTAAATGGGTTTGAGCGGGATTTTCTGCGCCACTATACGGGCGGTAACATATTAATACAATAAAGGTAACAAATTATGCTACATAGAACAGATTTTTAACTTTTTAGGCACTAAAAATTCAAACAAGTGCACACAAAAGGCCAGAAAAATTGACTTTAGCTATGTAAGCCAGTACAAAAATGACACACAAAAATATCCTGGATGGATAAATAATAAACAAAGGAGAGTGTTATGGCAGATAAGAAAGCGACCCTTCATGTTGAAGGTCTAGCGCCGATCGAGCTGCCGATTATGCAAGGTACCGTTGGTCCTGACGTAATCGATGTTCGTAAACTAGGTGGAAATGGTTACTTCACTTTTGACCCTGGTTTTCTTGCCACTGCATCTTGTGAATCCCAAATCACTTACATTGACGGCGCTAAAGGCGTGTTGCTACATCGTGGTTTCCCGATTGACCAACTAGCCAACAACGCTGATTACCTGGAAGTATGTTACATTCTTTTGAATGGCGAAGCCCCAAATCGCGAAGAGTACCAAAAATTCAAGGAAATCGTGACCAAACACACTATGGTTCACGAGCAGATCGCTAGTTTCTTCCACGGCTTCCGTCGTGACGCACACCCTATGGCGATCATGTGTGGTGTGGTTGGCGCACTTGCAGCCTTCTACCACGATTCACTAGATATCAACAACGAAACGCACCGTGATATCGCGGCGTATCGTCTACTGTCGAAAATGCCAACTCTGGCGGCGATGTGTTACAAATACTCTATCGGCCAGCCATTTATCTACCCACGCAACGATCTAAGCTACGCTGAAAACTTCTTGCACATGATGTTTGCTAACCCATGTGAAGAGTACACAGTTAACCCTGTAGTAGCGCGTGCGATGGATAAGATCTTTACCCTTCACGCAGACCACGAACAGAACGCATCTACCTCTACCGTGCGCCTTGCTGGTTCTTCAGGTGCGAACCCGTTCGCATGTATCGCAGCTGGTATAGCGTCTCTATGGGGCCCTGCACACGGTGGTGCTAACGAAGCCTGTCTGCGCATGCTAGAAGAGATCGGTTCAGTAGATAACATCGAAGAGTATGTTGCGAAAGCGAAAGACAAAGATGATCCTTTCCGTCTAATGGGCTTTGGTCACCGCGTTTATAAGAACTACGACCCACGTGCAACGGTAATGCGTGAAGCTTGCCACGAAGTTCTAACTGAGTTAAACATCAAAGATCCACTGCTTGACGTTGCAATGGAGCTTGAGCGCATCGCACTCTCGGATGAATACTTCGTTGAGAAGAAACTTTACCCGAACGTAGACTTCTACTCAGGTATCATCCTGAAAGCGATTGGTATTCCAGTATCAATGTTTACAGTTATCTTTGCGATGTCTCGTACTGTTGGCTGGATCGCTCACTGGAACGAGATGCACAGTGATCCGTTCAACCGTATCGGCCGTCCACGCCAGCTATACACTGGTGCAGCTATGCGTGACTTTAAACCACTTCATGTGCGTGAATAATCTCAAGCACTAGATACAAAAAACGGCGCATCCAGCGCCGTTTTTTTATTGCTCGTTCAGATTAAACTGGGTTGTTAATGTCGATAAATTCCACATCGAACCCATGCTCTAATTTGAGCCACTCACCTAACACTCTCACCCCATCACGTTCAGTTGCGTGATGCCCTGCCGAGAAGTAATGAATATCTTGTTCACGTGCCGTGTAAGTGGTTCGCTCAGAGATCTCCCCGGAAATAAACGCATCAAGCCCGTGGGATGCCGCCAGCTCGATAAAGTCTTGCCCGCCCCCTGTACACCAACCTAGTGTCTCGATCTTCTGATTTGACTCACTGGCAATATGTAGCGGCGTGCGCTGATATTGTTCATCAATACGCAAGCAAAGCTCTTCGGCAGTTAATGGGTTTTCTAAGCGACCAAACAGGGCAACAGACTGTTCGTGACCTTCTAACCCACCTTCAACTGTGATACCTAAACGCTTAGCAAGCTGAGCGTTATTGCCCATCTTCGGGTGAATATCGAGTGGTAAGTGGTAGGCATAGAGGTTAATGTCATTTTGGATTAACGCTCGAATACGACGCCCTTTCATGCCTTTGATTGGCTCTGACTCACCTTTCCAAAAGTAGCCATGGTGAACCAAAATTGCATCTGCTTTGTGTTCAATCGCCGTATCAATGAGCGCTTGAGACGCCGTTACCCCAGTGATGATTTTCTTTACTTCACTTCGACCTTCGACTTGAAGGCCATTTGGGCAGTAGTCTTTAATTAGGTTGGGTTTTAGTTCTTGATTAAGCAGCGCTTCCAGCTGTAAGTTGTTCATTCTGTCGTCCATCATTAGGGGCGTATCGATGAAGCTAGTATATAAACTCAGAGGCTAACGTGGAAACCTTAAAACGACTTAGTGATTGGATTATTGAACGGCCGTGTCTTTTTGACGCAGCGCAGGCCGACAACGGCGTTATTATTGAGCCCCAAGCACCATTTTCACCGATGACTATGCTTTCACAGACCAACGAAACGCTCTACCAGCGCTTTGGTTTCATCTATCAGGAGATGTGCCGCCAGCTATTTGTGAGTCACCCTAGCTATCAACTGTTAGCCGATGAGTTTCAGATTTTCTCGGGAAACTGCACCCTTGGGGCGATAGACTTTATCTTACGCAATCAAGATAAAGCGAAAATAGAACACTGGGAAGTCGCAATTAAGTTCTATCTTTTGCATGATGATCTCTGGTTTGGACCAAACGCAAATGACCGCCTCGATTTGAAGCTCGACAAAATGATTAATCACCAGTTAATGATGTCAGGCTCTGAGATATTTAAGCAGCAGTACGCTCAATTCGATGTGGCTAGTCGTCATTTGTTGATGCAAGGTCGCCTCTATATCAATCCATTTCTAGGTCAGAGTGTTCCTACTCACTGCCTTCAGCACAGACTCAATCCTGCGACTATCGATGGGTATTGGTGTTTTCATCACCAACTGGAACAAGTTGAGAAAACTCTATATACAATGGAAAAGGTAGAGTGGCCGATGGGGGCGATTCCGCTTGGCAAAAGGTACCAGCTACAGCAAAGAGTGACCCACTGTCAGACGGAAAATGGTGAGTTTTGGTTTGTAGTGCCAGACACTTGGCCGAATCACTTGTCGTAAAGATCAAAAAAAGCGGCATTACGCCGCTTTTTCTTTTCTAACATCGCACAATTACAAGCCAGCTTCCGCAAATACTTGATTTACAATCTGCTGTGCTTCTTCTTCGATTGCTTTTAGGTGCTCTTCACCTTTAAAGCTTTCACAGTAGATTTTGTAGATGTCTTCAGTCCCTGATGGACGCGCTGCGAACCAGCCGTTTGCCGTTGTCACTTTCAGACCACCGATGGCTGCGCCGTTACCTGGAGCGTGAGTCAAGCGAGCTGTGATAGCGTCACCTGCTAGTGTCTCAGCCGAAACCATTTCTGGAGATAGCTTCTTAAGCACATTTTTCTGCTCAGTATTTGCAACCGCTTGGATACGGTTGTACTTAGATTCGCCGTGTTTTGCCGCTAGCGCTTCATAGTACTCTTGTGGGTTCTTACCTGTTACCGCAGTGATTTCTGCCGCAAGAAGACAAAGGATGATGCCATCTTTGTCCGTTGACCAAGGCGTTCCATCTTTACGAAGGAAAGAGGCTCCCGCACTCTCTTCACCGCCAAAACCAAACTGACCATTGTATAGGCCATCAACAAACCATTTGAAGCCAACAGGCACTTCGCAAAGCTCACGACCAAGATCAGCCACAACGCGGTCGATCAGCGCACTCGATACCAAGGTTTTACCCACGGCAACGTCGAGGCCCCAACCTTCACGGTGGCGGTATAAGTAATCAATACAAACGGCTAGGAAATGGTTTGGGTTCATCAAACCTTTTGGTGTCACAATGCCGTGGCGGTCATAATCAGGGTCATTACCAAACGCTAGATCATAGTCGTCTTTAAGCGCCAGCAAACCTGCCATTGCGTATGGTGAAGAACAGTCCATGCGAACCACACCATCTTTATCCAATGACATGAATTGGAATGATGGGTCAACCGCTTCACTCACTAGGGTAAGGTCAAGGCCGTAAGCATCACGGATTTGACGCCAGTAATCAATACCTGAGCCACCGAGTGGATCAACACCAAGCTTAAGACCCGCTTTTTGGATCGCTTCGATGTCGATAACGTTCACAAGGTCATCAATGTAAGGCTTGACTAGGTCAACTTGCTTAAGCAGTGGAGAGGCTTTCGCATCCGCAAGAGGCATGCGCTTCACCCCTTGTAAGCCCTCAGCAATCAGTTGATTGGCACGATCTTCAATCGCTTGGGTCAACTCACCTTCCGCTGGGCCACCGTGAGTCGGGTTGTACTTGATACCGCCATCTTGTGGTGGGTTATGCGAAGGTGTGATCACAATGCCATCCGCTTTCGCATCATTGACAAGGTTATGAGTCAAAATCGCATGAGAGATACCTGGCGTTGGTGTAAAACCGTTGTTCTCTTGAACAATCACTTCTACGCCATTGGCAATCAAAACTTCAATAACACTGGTAAATGCAGGTTCAGAAAGTGCGTGAGTGTCTTTACCCACGAATAGCGGGCCTGTCGTACCCTTTTCTGCTCGAACTTCAGCTACCGCTTGTGCGATCGCTAAGATATGGTGTTCATTGAAAGAAACTTTGTCTGCCGTACCGCGGTGACCTGAAGTACCAAACTGGACTTTGTGTTCAGGGTTTGCCGCTTGAGGCTGAAGAAGGAAGTAGTTAGCCACTAACGCTGGGATGTTGTGTAGGTCATCTTGCTGAGCTTTTTGCCCTGCTCTAGGATGAATCGCCATTTTATGTCCTTATTTTTTATGGGTCACAAAAAACAAAACCTCATAATAACTGTCAAAAATGTCATTATGAGGCTTGAATTGAGTGAAGTTTAAATCGAATTACACACCTTTTCGATTAATTCACTTTGGAAACCCATCCGCTCCATCAACTGGTCCACCATTTGACGTTTGCGGTTGGTGTTATTGTTCGTGATTACCCAAAATGGTGTGGTTGGAATTTGACGAGGCTTAGTCGTTTTCCCACTCGCAAGCAGAGTTTCTTGGTCTTCTGCAAAGTAAACGCGTGTGCGGCCTTTAACTTGAGTGGCTTCTGCAAAGCTTGTCTTATTGACACTGTACAGAGTGCTAAGGACCAGTAGGAAACGATCGATGGCTTTATCTTTGGCAGCCATTTCATCAGAGATAAGTAGTGAACGCATCACTTTTACGCTATCGACAGGTTGTGAGCTGTCAGCATCCTTACTTACTACAATGCCTTGTTGAGCTGGTTTTTCTACCACCGGAGCTACTGCAGCGGCTACCGGTGCAGCGTTGTCACCATTGACGTTAAGTAAACGTCTTAAAATGTCTGACGCACTCTCACCAATATGTTGGGTTTGACCGGCAATGTAACGGTATAGATCCTCATCAACCTCAATTGTCTTCATTCGCTTTTTCACAATCTCTGTTTTTAAACTTTATGGAATTATACTAACTTTAAAACGGATGACCATTGGGTCACTCATTTTTCTTCGCTTAAATTGCCTTGTTTTACCTCTTATGTCCAATAGATCGTTGCAAAAGATCGAAACTGGCGTTTTCATGTTACGCTAATGAAAAATTTTGCTTAATAAACGTTTAAAATGTCAGCATTTCTTAATTACAAGCTTCAAGGCGAGGGCACACCCCTAGTCATGCTCCACGGACTCTTTGGTAGCTTAGATAACCTTGGGATCCTTGCTCGCGATCTTAGCCAAGATCATCAAGTGTTGAGTGTCGACCTTCGTAATCACGGCCTTTCATTCCAATCTGAGCAACATGACTATGAATTGATGGCTAACGATGTGCTCGCACTTATCCAGCACTTACGCCTAGAGAACATTACTCTGGTCGGCCATTCTATGGGTGGCAAGGTAGCTATGAAACTTGCCTCGTTGATGGGCGATAACGTGCACAAGCTAGTGGTACTCGACATGGCCCCAGTGGCTTACACCCAGGCTCGCCATGACAACGTTATTGCAGGGCTAGAGGCCGTCATCGCAGGCAAACCAACCTCTCGTAGCGATGCGATGAAGCTAATGGCTCAACACATCGAAATGGACGGTGTACGCCAGTTCTTAGGCAAATCGCTATATAAAGATGACAACCATCTTGCGTGGCGCTTTAACGTTGAGAGTCTCAAAGCCAACTATTGGAATATTCTAGGCTGGGAACCAATTGAGCCAGTGACCTGCCCTACCCTGTTTATCAAAGGGGCAAACTCTGACTATCTGACCGACGCCCATCAAAAGGCCGTCGTTGAACAATTTACCCAAGTCAAAGCTCATGTTATCGCCAACACCGGCCATTGGTTACATGCAGAAAAGCCTCAAGAAGTGCTGCGTGTGATCCGTCGTTTTGTTCAATAACAAGTTCTAGTTACCATTGTGTTATTTTGGCAATTGGCTCGGACTGGCTAACAATGGTATAGTGCGCGCAAGCAAAAATTGACAACAAGGAACGTCATGCTTTACGACTACATGCAACTGCTCGAGTCTATCGGTTTAGACTTACTCTTTGCCTCGATTTTCTTCCTAATTGGTATGGCAATCAAAGACGTGCTCAAGCAGGGGAATGTGCCGCCATTTGGGCGTCGTATAGTATGGTTGGTTCTGTTTCTAGGTTGTGCAGGATTTATCGCAAAAGGCTTAATCCAACTCAGTTGGGAAGGCAGTGGCTTAAACTGATCACGCCCGATTAAGCAATTTGGTTCAACTCTATGGTTAGGTGGTTTGGTCTACTTAACCTGTTCTATTTATAGGTATCTATTCTATGGCAAGTGTAGGACTCTTCTTTGGTAGCGACACAGGCAATACTGAAGCCGTTGCAAAGATGATTCAAAAGCAACTAAGCAAAAAGCTAGTTCACGTACAAGACATCGCAAAAAGCAGCAAAGAAGATGTTGATAACTTTGACCTGCTACTTCTAGGTATCCCAACTTGGTACTACGGTGAAGCACAGTGTGATTGGGATGATTTCTTCCCTGAACTTGAGGCGATCGACTTCTCAACTAAGCTAGTTGCTATCTTCGGTTGTGGCGACCAAGAAGACTACGCTGAGTATTTCTGTGATGCAATGGGCACTATCCGTGACATCGTTGAAGCAAAAGGCGGCACTATCCTAGGTTACACCTCAACAGATGGCTACGAGTTTGAAGCGTCTAAAGCGCTTGTTGAAGGCGACGACTCTCAATTTGTTGGTCTTTGTATCGATGAAGATCGCCAGCCTGAACTTACTGAAGAGCGCGTAAATACTTGGGTAAAACAAATCCATGAAGAGATGTGCCTAGCAGAGCTAGAAGACTAAATTTCATTTAGTTGTAAATTCAAAGCCCTCAGTGACTCACTGAGGGCTTTTTCGTTTATGCGGCCTTATCGCTTGGCACTTCACGGTACTTAGGCTTCTTACGTACGTAGAGAGTACGCTCAAGCTCTGCAACAACATCACCGCGTGCATTCTTCACATGAGTAATAAACTCTGGAAAGCACTTATCGCCACCTTCCGTTTGTTGATAGATGTCATCCAACTGCCCTTGAGAGATTTCAAACTCAGCGAATAAGTCGGTGTCACCCGGTGCAATAAAGTTGATGCTCGCCTGTTTATCCCACACAAAATACTGTTCGCGTAAGATCCCCATTAACATCAATGCATAAATAGGATCTGTCATTGAAAACATGCTGCCGCCAAACTGAGTTCGGTTGGCATTTTTGTTCCACCACCTAAGCTTTAAACGCACCTTAACCTGGCGAAAATCTTCGCTGATTGACAAGATCTTAATGCCTGCCCCCCAAAACGGTGGCCATAAGTTTAAGGCAAATCTAACGTATTTCGGTTGGTAAATTTTAGCAAGCTGTCTGTTCATAACGTCCAATGTTAAATTTTTGTAACTGGTAAGACCACAATATCCGTGATTTACACCTAATTTACAAGTACTGATTGATTAACCTCTTGAACTTCGTGGTTTAATCTTTGAAATGACTCGCCTATAATGGAAAGCAACTACGACTTCTGTATTAGCTTGCAGAACACACGGGAATCAATATGCCGGATAATAACCAAGCACTTAAAGATGCTGGACTCAAAGTCACGCTACCACGCCTGAAAATTTTAGAAGTTCTACAACAGCCCAACTGCCAGCACATCAGTGCTGAAGAACTGTACAAGCTACTGATCGATCTTGGCGAAGAAATCGGCCTTGCGACAGTTTATCGTGTACTTAACCAATTTGATGATGCCGGCATTGTCACTCGTCACCATTTCGAAGGTGGCAAGTCGGTATTTGAACTGGCCAGCCAACATCACCACGATCACCTAGTCTGCCTAGACTGTGGTGCGGTAATTGAGTTCTCTGATGACATCATTGAAGAGCGTCAAAAAGAGATTGCGGCAAGATACAACATTGAGCTGACTAACCACAGCCTTTACCTTTACGGTAAATGCACCACGGGTGATTGCAAAACTAACCCTGATGCTCATAAAGCAAAATAATCACTGATTAATAGTGATTTGAAAGGTTGGCCAAGGCCAGCCTTTTTTATTGGCTCTAGTAGAGATTAAAAAAGGCTGCCTTCTGGCAGCCTTTTGAGTACATATCTAACTAAGAATCTTATACCAATACGACTAATTATGTGATCTTGCATAGCGACGGACAGATTTTCTCTAGCAAGGAAGAAATCTTATGCCTAGCTGGGACTAGGGATACGATTTCTGACGCGGCTAGAGGAAATATGGACTAGCTAGGCTGCTCAGATAATTAGTTGGATTGGTATTAAAGATTACTTTGCTTCGATCTTCGCCCAAGTATCACGCAGACCAACTGTGCGGTTAAACACTAGCTTATCTGCTGAAGAGTCTTTGTTGTCTGCACAGAAGTAACCCGTACGCTCAAACTGGTAACCTTGCTCAGCAACGGCTTTTGTTAGTGATGGCTCAACCACCGCATTAGCCACTGTTAGTGACTCAGGGTTAATCACCGCTTTGAAGTCATCTTCCGCCGCTGGGTTTGGCACAGTGAACAGACGATCGTATAAACGAACTTCCGCAGGTACACCTTTCTCCGCAGATACCCAGTGGATAACACCTTTCACTTTACGACCATCTGCTGGGTTCTTACCTAGCGTGTCAGCGTCATAAGTGGCGTAGATGGTAGTTACATTGCCAGCTTCATCTTTCTCGATGCGCTCAGCCTTGATCACGTAAGCACCACGTAGACGTACTTCTTTACCTAGTACAAGACGCTTGTACTTCTTATTGGCTTCTTCACGGAAGTCTTCCGCTTCAATGTAAAGCTCACGAGTGAACGGGATTTCACGAGTACCCATTTCTGGTTTGTTCGGGTGGTTAGCCACCGTTAGGGTCTCTTCATCACCAAAGTTCTCGATAACCACTTTCACAGGGTCAAGAACCGCCATTGCACGTGGTGCATTCTCGTTGAGATCATCACGAATGCAAGACTCCAGTGAACCGAACTCGATCATGTTGTCTTGCTTAGTCACACCTATACGCTTACAGAACTCACGCATAGAGGCAGGAGTAAAGCCACGACGACGCAGGCCAGAGATGGTTGGCATACGTGGATCATCCCAACCATTGACGAGATTTTCAGTCACAAGTTGGTTCAGCTTACGCTTAGACATCACAGTGTATTCAAGGTTTAGACGGCTGAATTCGTACTGACGAGGTTGGCAGTCAATAGTGATGTTATCTAGCACCCAATCGTATAGACGACGGTTGTCTTGGAACTCAAGTGTACACAGCGAGTGTGTAATGCCTTCTAGCGCATCCGAAATACAGTGCGTGAAGTCGTACATTGGATAAATGCACCACTTGTCGCCAGTCTGGTGGTGAGTGGCAAAACGCACACGGTAAAGCACAGGATCGCGCAGTACCATAAACGACGAAGACATATCAATCTTCGCACGCAGACACGCAGTCCCTTCTTCAAAGCCACCGTCACGCATCTTTTCAAATAATGCTAGGTTCTCTTCAATCGAACGGTCACGGTATGGGCTATGTTTGCCCGGTTGATTTAGCGTGCCACGGTATTCGCGGATCTGCTCAGGACTTAGCTCTTCAACGTACGCTAAGCCTTTGTTAATTAGTTCTACTGCATAGCCGTATAGCTTATCGAAGTAGTTAGATGAGTAACACACTTCACCATTCCATTCGAAGCCTAGCCATTGCACGTCGTTCTTAATTGACTCAACGTATTCGATGTCTTCTTTTTCAGGGTTTGTATCGTCGAAACGTAAGTTACATTGACCCTGATAGTCCTGAGCAATACCGAAGTTTAAGCAGATGGATTTTGCGTGACCGATATGCAGGTAGCCGTTAGGCTCTGGTGGGAATCGAGTATGCACGCTGCTATGTTTGCCATCAGCCAAATCTTTATCAATGATTTGGCGAATAAAGTTTGATGGACGAGCTTCAGCTTCACTCATCTAAACACCTCTATTGTTTCGTATTGTCAGAATATATAAGGGCTAATGATCCACAAATTTGCCCTCTGACACAACTGAATATCGCCCCTTATTTAGGTTTTTCTACTCGATATAGGTGTAAACCAACGAAAAATGCCTCCCAAGAGGGAGGCATTTACAAATGATAACTACTAATCAGTTTGATTAAGGCAGTTTCACATCAGATAGGTCTTCACCTGGACCGATAGCTTTCATTTCGCCTGCAACGATTTCAGCTAGTGGACCAAGGATAACTTGAAGGTTGTTCTCACCTAGTTTAACCACACCTTTCGCACCTAGTTTCTTAAGTACTGCTTCATCAGCTAGTGAGCGATCTTTCAGTGTTAGACGTAGACGAGTGATACAAGCATCGATAGTGGTTAGGTTGTCATGGCCACCTAGTGCTTTTAGGTATTGACGAGCAAGGTCACCTTTAACTTCATCGCCAGCAGCGGTAGTTTCTTCGTCATCATCTTCACGACCTGGCGACTTCAGGTTGAAAGCGCGGATTGCGAATGTGAAAGTGAAGAAGTATAGCGCACCAAATGCTAGGCCAATCAGTAGTAGAACCATTGGCTTAGTTGCTAGACCGAAGTTTAGTAGGAAGTCGATTAGACCTGCAGAGAAGCCGAAGCCGTGCAGAGTACCAAACATGTTAGCTACTACTAGAGATAGACCCGTAAACACTGCGTGTAGAGCGTATAGTGCTGGAGCTAGGAATACGAACATGAATTCTAGCGGCTCAGTGATACCTGTTAGGAATGAACAGAATGCTACTGAGAATAGAGCGCCACCAACTTGACCACGTTTTTCAGCAGGTGCTGCTAGGTACATTGCAAGCGCTGCACCTGGTAGACCAAACATCATTACAGGGAAGAAGCCGTTCATGAATACACCAGCGCTCTTATCGCCGCCGAAGAAGCGGTGTAGGTCACCAGATTTCACAGTTTCAGTTACGCTTTCAACTGTTGCAGTGATTTCAGGTGTTACAGAGTTAGCAAAGTTGAACGTGTGCTCTTGACCAGCGACTAGAGTTTTAGCTAGTTCTGGGTCAACACAAAGTTGCTTGATTGCTGGTAGAGCTTCACCTGCGGCACTTGCGCCAGCAACGATGATCTCTTGACAAGTACCCATACCGAACCAGAAGTAAGAGTTCAATACGTGGTGCAGACCAACAGGGATAAGCGCACGGTTAAGAGTACCGTAAACAAATTGACCGATTGCGCCAGATGTTGATACAGCGTGTGCTAGTGCGTCTAGGCCGCCTTGAATTGAAGGCCAAACCACACCAGAGATCGCACCTGCTACAAGAGCAAACAGACCCGCCATGATAGGCACAAGTCGCTTACCAGAGAAGAATGCTAGCCATTCAGGCAGACGCGTCGCATGGAATGCATTGTAACAGTGACCTGCGATGATACCTGCGAAGATACCGCCGAAGAAAGACATGTTAACTGAAGCATCGATTGTTGTTGCTGTTGCTGTTAGTACAAAGTACGCCACAGCACCGGCTAGGCCTGCTGCACCAGAACCGTCTTTTGCAAGACCGATTGCGATACCTAGACCAAATAGTAATGGCAGGTTACCGAAGATTGCCCCACCAGCTTGCGCCATGAAAGGGATGTCCAACAGGTCGCCTTGACCTAAACGTAGTAGAAGCGCCGCAACTGGAAGCGTTGCGATAGGTAGCATAAGCGCTTTACCTAGCTTCTGTGCATATCCGAGAATGTTCACCTTTAGTTCCCCCTATAGGATTTTATATTAGACTTATAATTGACCACTTAATTCGGTCATTCAATTTAGTCAGGTTCAGTTTATGACATTAATTTTGCCCCGCAAATTAAAACCGTTTCATTTGTGATCACAATCACCAGATTTAGGGGTAAAACAGGGTTTTTGCTAGCCAGATCATAAAACTTATTTTACAATTCGAAAAAATGGCAATTGAGCAATAAAGTGAACCCATACACCTGATCGATTTCTAATCGAAAGTAAAACCAGTCATTTATCGTTTGCTGAAAGCAGTGATAGCCACCAAACGATACTAAAAGCTGCTTTTTCAAGGTATTCAAGGGAGCAATCGCACTTTTGCTCACTCCAGACACCAAAGAAGAAACGATAAAAACTAGTGCTTATAGCCCAAACTAGTGATTATTAATGTAGACGAAGAAAGCAAAAAGCCTGCTTAAAGTTTATGCAAAAAATAAACAACTGGAGTGAGTGTTATGACCCTATTTTTAATTTTTCGCACCTAAGCTGCGGGAGCTAACAAAGATTTTTGAGTAAGGAACAAAACGATGTATGCGCTAACAAACTGTAAAGTCTTCACTGGTAGTGACGTGCTAACTAATCATGCGGTTGTTATCAACGGTGAACACATCGATACTGTCTGCCCAATTGAAGAACTTGATGCGTCAATTGAGCAACTGGATCTGCAAGGAGCAAACCTCAGCCCAGGCTTTATTGACCTACAGCTGAATGGCTGTGGCGGCGTAATGTTTAATGATGACATTACTCCAAATGCAATCGAGATTATGCACCAAGCCAACCTAAAGTCTGGCTGTACCAGCTTCTTGCCAACGCTTATCACCTCTTCTGATGAAAATATGCGTGATGCGATTGTGGCGGCACGTGAGTATCAATCGAAAACGGGTAACCAATCACTAGGTCTGCATTTAGAAGGCCCATACCTTAACGTAATGAAAAAAGGTATTCACAGCGTTGATTACATTCGTCGCTCAGACAGCGACATGGTCGATTTCATCTGTGACAACGCCGACGTTGTAACTAAGGTCACTTTAGCTCCAGAGCAAAATAACCCAGAACATATCGAAAAGCTGAAAAATGCAGGCATCGTAGTCGCTATTGGTCACACCAACGCCACTTATGCTGAAGCTCGTAAAGGCTTTGCTGCAGGTATTAGCTTTGCAACACACCTATTTAATGCGATGACGCCAATGGCGGGTCGTGAGCCAGGCGTTGTTGGTGCAATTTACGATACGCCAGATGTCTATGCAGGTGTGATTGCAGACGGCTTCCATGTTGACTACGCAAACATCCGAATCGCCCATAAAATCAAGGGTGAGAAGCTTGTTTTAGTGACTGATGCCACAGCTCCAGCAGGTGCTGAGATGGATTACTTTATTTTTGTCGGCAAGAAAGTATATTACCGAGATGGAAAGTGTGTTGATGAAAACGGCACACTAGGCGGCTCAGCTCTGACAATGATCGAAGCAGTTCAGAACACAGTTGAGCACGTTGGTATCGCATTGGACGAAGCTCTACGTATGGCTACCTTGTACCCTGCCCGTGCTATCGGTGTAGACAACAAGCTTGGCTTAGTTAAAAAAGGCATGGTGGCTAACCTTGCTGTATTTGACCGTGACTTCAATGTCCATGCGACAGTAGTTAACGGCAAATACGAGCAAAACTAAGCATGAATGGCGGACAAATCGGTAACGTAGACTTAGTCAAACAACTAAACAGTGCAGCGGTATACCGCTTAATCGACCAGCAGGGACCAATCTCCCGAATTCAGGTCGCCGATGTAAGTCAACTCGCTCCGGCCAGTGTGACTAAAATTACCCGCCAACTTTTAGAGAGAGGCCTCATCAAAGAAGTCGCTCAACAAGCATCCACCGGTGGTCGTCGAGCTATCTCGTTGACCACCGAAGTTGATCCATTTCACTCAGTTGCCGTTCGAATCGAGCGCCACGGTCTCTACTTTAGCCTTTACAATCTAGGTGGCCGCGAACTGCACAACTTACACACGGATTTCACCTACACTAACCAAAATGACCTCATTGATGGTTTGATCATCCATACGCAAAAATTCATCGAGAGCTGCAAACACAGTATCGACCAGCTGATCGCTATTGGTGTTTCTTTGCCAGGGCTTGTGAACCCAGAGTCTGGCGTGGTGGAATACATGCCAAATACTGACATCGACAAGCTGGCATTAGGCGAAATGGTCAGTGAAGCTTTCAATGTAGAGTGTTTTGTTGGCAACGACGTGCGAGGCATGGCGCTCGCTGAACACTACTTTGGCGCTAGCCAAGACTGCCAGGATTCAATCTTAGTCAGCGTTCACAACGGTACAGGTTCAGGCATCATCGTTAATGGGCAAGTCTTTTTGGGCTTTAACCGTAACGTGGGTGAGATCGGTCATATCCAGATCGATCCGCTGGGAGATAAGTGTCAGTGTGGAAACTTTGGCTGTCTTGAAACCGTGGCATCAAACCCTGCAATTTTGGCTCGAGTTAACTCTCGTCTTAAGCAAGGTCACCAATCTAGCCTGGCTAGCTTGTCAAATGTCACTATTCAAGATGTGTGTCATCATGCGTTAAATGGTGATGAGTTGGCAAAACAAAGCTTAGTTAAAGTGGGCGACCAGCTGGGTAAAGCGATTGCGATTACCATTAACTTATTTAATCCGCAGAAAATCGTGATTGCAGGCGACATTACCGCAGCGCAAGAAATCGTATTTCCTGCTATACAGCGCAACGTAGAAAGCCAGTCTTTGACTACTTTCCATACTGGGCTACCGATTGTGGCATCCGAGCTTGGCTCTCAACCGGCCATGGGCGCATTCGCCATGATCAAACGTGCGATGCTTAACGGTGTTCTGTTACAAAAATTACTTGAAGAATAGTAGTTTAATCGCTTCAATAAACGGGTCGCATATGCGACCCTTTTTATTATACAAAAAACAACAAGCTCAACTTATGGAACTAATACTGATCTCTGTCGCCTTTTTGGCAGGCTTCGTTGCACTTAAATGCAACCTCCCGCCACTTGTCGGCTTTTTGCTGGCAGGATTTGGCCTAAATTTTTACGGCTTTGAGTCCAACGACACTTTAGTCACCCTCTCAGACCTTGGTGTGACCCTATTGCTATTCACCATTGGTTTGAAGCTTGATATCAAGACTCTACTGTCTAAGGATATCTGGGCGGGCGCCACCATTCACAACGTTATTTCGACAGCCATTTTTACCGGAGCCCTGTTCTGCCTAAAATCTCTTGGGCTTGGTATGCTCGCTGACATGGCATTGTCACAACTGGTGCTGTTTGGCTTCGCCCTATCGTTTTCAAGCACAGTATTTGCCGTTAAGAGCTTACAAGAGAAAGGCGACATGAACGCCACCTATGGCACACTCGCCATTGGTATCTTGGTCATGCAGGACATCTTCGCCGTTATTTTCCTTACAGCTTCAACGGGTAAGCTACCAGAATGGTACGCCATTGCCCTATTTGCTTTGCCATTTATCCGCCCTCTTTTCTACAAATTATTGGATATGGTTGGCCACGGCGAGATGTTAGTCCTAGCAGGCATTTTCTTTGCTCTGGTCATCGGTGCGGGTCTTTTTGAATTAGTGGGCATGAAACCTGATCTAGGCGCTCTGATCCTCGGTATGCTGCTCGCAGGCCACAAAAAAGCATCGGAGCTATCGAAATCTCTTTTTAATCTAAAAGAGTTATTCCTAGTCTGCTTTTTCTTGAATATCGGCTTAGCTGAGCAACCTTCGATGTCTGGCTTTATGATGGCGCTGCTGTTGATGCTACTACTGCCGCTTAAAGGCTTGCTTTACTTCCTGATCATCCATCAATTTAAGTTTCGCGTTCGTACCTCACTGCTCGCCTCGTTGGCTCTATTTAACTACAGCGAATTTGGCCTCATTGTCGGTGGCCTTGCCTACTCCATGGGCTGGCTTGAAGGAGATATTCTGGTGTCGATCGCCATTGCAGTATCGATCTCCTTTATCGTTGCTGCACCTTTGAATCGCATGGCGCACTCGATTTACCGTCGAACGTCACGTTGGCTCAAAGAAGCAGCAGCGGAATCGCTCAACCGCAAAGACCAGTTGATTGACCCTGGCAGCGCTCAAGTGTTGATATTGGGCATGGGCCGTATCGGCACTGGCGCTTACGATGAGCTCGTCATGCGCTATGGAAAAATCTGCCTCGGGGTTGAAGTCAAAGCAGAAGCGGCGAAAGGTCAGCAGAGTGAAGGGCGTAACGTCATCGAAGGCGATGCAACTGACCCAGACTTTTGGGAACGAATCCTCGATACGGCCAATGTAAAGCTCGTGCTCCTAGCGATGCCTCACCATTTAGGGAATCAATTGGCACTTGAACAGTTACAAAAGAAGCAGTTCAAGGGGCAAGTCGCAGCCATTGCAGAGTATAACGATCAGTTAGACGAGTTGAACCAACTGGGTATTGATGCTGCGTTTAACATCTACAACGAGGCTGGAAGTGGTTTTGCTCGGCATGTTGTTGAGCAGCTTAATCCCAATTTCCAAAGCCGATAATCGCTTATTATGGCCAGCTTTTTTGCTGGCCATTTTTTACAAATCTTCCTTTCCCCTACAAAAAAGCGTCTAATTTTTACCCGAACCTAGATTTTATTCATCAGTTTAGCTATTTGATTAAATATTTTCTATTCAATCGTTATTTTTGCTATTCATTTCATTCTTAGCTGTTGCATTTTTTAATCAAAATGGCAGATTGAGTACATCAAAATAAAAATGGATTTAATCGAGAGGTAGTGTATGTGTTCCGTATTTGGCATTTTGGATATAAAAAGTGACGCAGCAGCGCTGCGACCAGTGGCATTAGAAATGTCCAAAAAGCTGCGCCATCGTGGCCCGGACTGGTCTGGTATCTATGCGTCTGACAAAGCAATTCTTGCTCACGAGCGTTTGGCTATCGTTGGCCTCAATAGCGGAGCACAACCACTATACAGCCCTGACCGCAAGCTCATCCTGGCGGTAAACGGCGAGATCTACAACCACAAAGAGATCCGTGCTCGTTACGAAGGCAAATACGAATTCCAAACAGACTCTGATTGTGAAGTTATTCTAGCGCTATACCAAGACATGGGCGCAGACCTTCTTGAAGAGCTAAACGGTATCTTTGCCTTTGTTCTATACGATGAAGAGAAAGATGAGTACCTAGTCGGTCGTGACCACATTGGCATCATCCCTCTTTACCAAGGCTACGATGAACACGGTAACTACTTTGTTGCCTCTGAAATGAAAGCACTTGTGCCTGTGTGTCGCACCGTGAGTGAGTTCCCTCCTGGTTGCTCTTACGGCAGTGCTGATGAAGAACCACAACGCTATTACGTTCGTGACTGGAACGAGTATGCAGCAGTACAAGGCAACACCACCAGCAAAGAAGAGCTAACCCAAGCACTAGAAGACGCAGTAAAACGCCAGCTGATGACTGACGTACCTTACGGTGTACTACTTTCTGGCGGTCTAGATTCATCCATCACGTCAGCTGTGGCTAAACGTTTTGCTGCAATGCGTGTTGAAGACGACAGCCAAACCGAAGCTTGGTGGCCACAACTTCACTCGTTCGCTGTGGGTCTAGAAGGAGCTCCAGATCTTAAGGCTGCTCGTGAAGTAGCGGATCAAATTGGTACTGTTCACCACGAGATGACTTACACCATTCAGGAAGGTCTAGATGCAATTCGTGATGTTATCTACCACATCGAGACCTATGACGTAACGACAATTCGTGCTTCTACCCCGATGTACCTAATGGGTCGTAAGATCAAAGCAATGGGCATCAAGATGGTACTTTCTGGTGAGGGTGCTGATGAAATCTTCGGCGGCTACCTGTACTTCCACAAAGCACCTAACGCAAAAGAGTTCCACGAAGAAACAGTTCGTAAGCTGCTTGCACTCAACATGTTTGACTGTGCTCGTGCAAACAAATCTCTTGCGGCTTGGGGTGTTGAAGGCCGAGTTCCATTCCTTGATAAAGAGTTCATCGACGTTGCAATGCGTCTAAACCCTGAAGATAAGATGTGTGGCAACGGTAAGATGGAAAAACACATCCTACGCGAATGTTTTGAGCACTACTTACCTGAATCTATTGCTTGGCGTCAGAAAGAACAATTCTCAGATGGTGTTGGCTACAGCTGGATTGACACGCTAAAAGAAGTTGCAGAAGCAAAAGTTACTGATCAGCAGCTAGAGACGGCGAAATTCCGTTTCCCTTACAACACGCCGACAACTAAAGAAGGTTACGCTTACCGTGAGATCTTTGAAGAGCTGTTCCCACTAGAGTCTGCGGCAGAATGTGTCCCAGGTGGTCCTTCAGTGGCTTGTTCGTCAGCAAAAGCTATTGAGTGGGATGAGTCATTCCAAAACTGTGTTGACCCATCAGGTCGCGCCGTTCAAGCGGTTCACAACGACGCTTACTAAGCGCCTACCTCAAAATGAAAAGGGACACTTTATGTGTCCCTTTTGCTATCTGGAATACTAAGGAATGTAACCTTTAGACTCGTTAAAACTGTATATCTGAATTATCTACACTGACTTTAACGGGTTTGTTGAGCAGCTCAATCAGTAGGAATGAGCGCTTGTCACCATCTGGCTCTTGGTAAATAGCGGTGATGCCCGCAAATTGACCTTCGAGTACTTCAATTTTCTCACCTGACCTAGGTGTTTCTGAATGCACCACTTCTTGCTCGCTTTGCTCCAATTGGCGTAGAGAATAAATCAAATCCCCTTCCACTTCTTTAGGGTGAGCACCAAGACGAACAAAATCGACGACACCTCGTGTTGAACGAATCGTCGTGAATGTCGGACCCACTTCATAGTCAAAACGAACAAATATGTAACTTGGAAACAGAGGTTCTCTCACCAACTGTTTCTTTTTACGCAAGATTTTTTCAACTTCGATTTCGGGGTAAAAACACTCGACACCTTGGTTCTCCAAATGTGCCTTAGCCCTAGCCTGTTCACCTCGTTTGCAGTACAACAAATACCAACTTTTCATGGTTATAAACTACCTTGTTTTTTCCCACATCCTAGCATTTTCATCAAAAGGTGAAAATGCAATAATGCAACCTGTGATTCCACTTGCTCATGGGCTTTTCTCAGGAGTATAGTGTGCAGTTGCAAACACTGCACGACATCAAACATTGCTTACCAAGTGTCACTCAGGAAGTAAGCCGTCCTCGGCTAGAGACTTGGTTAGGTCATACCTCAAGGTATCTCTCACCTTACAGTTCAACATGAAGTTGAATTGTCCGTAATGTCATGATTTACGATAAAACAAATCAAGATTAAAAATCATACTATGACAAACTCTAACACTGACTTTTTAGGTCACCCTAAAGGACTGTTCTTGCTGTTCAGCACAGAACTTTGGGAGCGATTCTCTTATTACGCTATGCGTGCCATCTTGGTACTTTTCCTCACCGATACCACCATTAATGGTGGTCTTGGCTGGACAACTCAAGATGCACTTCAGCTTTATGGCATTTACACCGGTTTGGTTTACATCACGCCACTGATTGGTGGCTGGATCGCAGACAATTTTTGGGGGCAACGCCGCTCCTTGCTTGTGGGCGGTTTCCTGATGGCCATCGGCCAATTCATTCTTGCCGTACCTGATAGCATGATGCCGCTGAGCGAAATCTCGATGCTTTACGTAGGCCTTGCTTTCCTCATTACAGGTAATGGCCTGTTTAAGCCAAATATCTCAACCATGGTGGGTGACCTATACCCTAATGGCGACAATCGCCGTGATGGTGCATTCACCATTTTCTATATGGGTATCAACCTGGGCGCTCTGATGTCAGGGATCGCCTCTGGCTCTGTTGCTGCAGTTTACGGCTGGAAAGCAGGCTTTTTGTTGGCGGGTATCGGTATGGTGATTAGCCTTGTGCTGCAAATGCTACTCGCAAAACCACTACTTGGTAACATCGGTATTGAACCCTCGGCCAAACGTGCAATGGAAGGAAACAAAACCAAAGCGCCACTGACTAAAGAAGAGAAAGACCGCCTAAAGGTTATCTTAGTGATGGGGCTATTTGTGGTGGTGTTTTGGGCAGGCTTTGAACAAGCTGGCGGCCTGATGAACATCTATTCCCAAGAGTACACCAACCGTATGATTGGTGATTTTGAAGTTCCTGCGGCTTGGTTCCAGTCACTCAACCCGTTCTTTATTATTACACTTGCTCCGCTACTAGCGGCGCTATGGGTTAAGATGGGTCAACGTGAACCAAACTCACCGGTGAAGTTTGCCATGGCACTGTTCTTCCTAGCGCTTGGCTTCCTATGTATGGTCGGCGCTGTATTGGAACAAGGCGGCGACACCACAGTGAAAACTTCCATGCTTTGGCTGGTCGGTGCGTTCTTCTTCCACACTTTAGGTGAACTATGTCTTTCACCTATTGGCCTATCGATGATCACCAAACTTGCTCCGCTACGCCTTGCCTCTTTGATGATGGGTGCTTGGTTTGGCTTCAATGCTATCGCTAACTATGTTGCGGGCTACATTGGCTCACACGTAGGAGATTTCGGCGCTATGGCGATCTTTGGTGGCATTGCCATTACCGCCACAATTTCTGGTGTGATCTTGCTGCTTTGCTCAAACAAACTGATTGAGTGGATGCACGGTGCGGAAGACAAACGTATTGTGGGTGAAGATGAGAAAGTTGAAGAACTGACAGAGCAAACCGCTTAGTCAATTTTTTAGCTACATATACGAAGAGCTGCCCATTGGCAGCTCTTTTTGTATCAAGCTTTTGAGAAGAGGTTAAGACTAAGACTTAGCTTACAAGTACCCTTTAACCAGCTCCGCCATCATCCCGATATGATCTTCACGATCATTCAAACAAGGGATATAGCGATAACTCTCTCCACCCGCATTCAAAAACTCTTCTTTATTCTCTTCTGCGATCTCTTCTAATGTCTCTAAACAGTCAGCAGAAAACGCTGGAGTGATAATATCAATCGACTTAGTGCCACGGGCAGGCAACCCTTGCAAAGTTTTATCGGTATAAGGTTTCAACCACTCTTCGCGACCAAATCGGGATTGATAAGCCATACCTATTTTCGACTCATCTAACCCGAGTTCTTGAGCAAGCAGCTTTGTGGTTTGCTCGCAATGTTTCGGGTAGATATCCCCTTCGTCAGCGTAGCGCTGTGGGATCCCGTGATAAGAGCAGAGCAAGTAATCACTTTGACCGTGCTGTTGCCAGTGCTCTCGAACACTGTTCGCAAGCGCCGAGATATAACCTGTATGATCGTGATAGTCGCGGATGAAAACTAAATTAGGCACAACTTTAAGTGACTTGATTACCTTGTTCAGCCCATCGGCCACAGCCGCAGTCGTCGTGCCGGAATATTGTGGGTAAAGTGGCAGGACAATGATCTCCTCACAGCCCTGAGCACGAAGCGCTTCAACACCATTGTGTAGCGATGGCTCGCCGTAAGTCATACCCAGTTCTACCGGAATGCCCAACTGAGTTTTTAACGCTGCGGCTTGTCGCTGAGAGTAGACCATCAATGGTGAGCCGTCTTCCATCCAAACCGATTGATATAATTTCGCCACTTTTGGAGAACGAATCGGCAAGATGATCCCGTGTAACACTGGGCACCAAATCCAGCGTGTGGTATCTACCACCCGCTTGTCATGAAGAAATTGAGCAAGAAAAGCCTTAACAGCAGTTGCTGTTGGCGCTGATGGAGTGCCGAGATTGACTAATAGCACGCCTTTTTTATTGTTATCCATGCAGAATCCTTGGCGTAGGCATAAAAAAAACGACCCTAGGGTCGCTTTTTAATATATCAAACAATCGGAAAGATTAAGATAGAGCTTTCTCGATATCTGCACTTACTTCAGCAACTTGCTTAGTGCCGTCAAATTTTAGGTATTTAGTTTGACCCGCTTCAGCTGCTTTGCCGTAGAACTCAATTAGAGGCGCAGTTTGATCGTGGTAAACGCCTAGACGAGCACGTACTGTCTCTTCTTTGTCGTCATCACGAACAACTAGGTCTTCACCGGTTACGTCATCTTTGCCTTCTACTTTAGGCGGGTTGTACACTACGTGGTAAGTACGACCAGATGCTAGGTGAGCGCGGCGGCCTGCCATACGCTCAACGATAACATCGTCAGCCACATCAAATTCGATTACGTAGTCTACGTCTACGTTCATCTCTTTTAGGCCTTCAGCTTGAGGGATAGTGCGAGGGAAACCATCTAGTAGGAAACCTTTCTCACAATCGTCTTGAGCGATACGCTCTTTGATAAGACCAAGAATAATGTCATCAGAAACCAGCTGACCTGCATCGATTACTGCTTTCGCTTGCTTACCAAGCTCAGTGCCTGCCTTGATTGCTGCACGAAGCATATCACCAGTAGAAATCTGTGGAATACCATATTTTTCCATGATGAATTGTGCTTGAGTGCCTTTACCTGCACCAGGAGCACCTAGAAGAATGATGCGCATGTTAAATCCTCTTTGTATCTTGATTTATACCGTTACCGATTCAGGCATCATGCCTTCATCTATTGGGTAGTTGTCGGTATAGCTTCTTTTTAGGGCGCTGACTATACCACAGTCAGTCACAAATTGATGACCTTTGGTGTAAATCCCATTCGTTACCGTGCTATATGCGGCATTTTTGGAAGAAACAGAGCAAAGAAGCCAGCTTGAAGTGTGCTCCAAGCTGGCTTAATCATCTTATAAGGGTTTGATAAACACTATTAGGCTTTAGTCAAAAGTGTATTTACCGCACCAAGAAATTGACTTGGGTCTTCTAAAGAGCCGCGTTCCGCCAACATGGCTTGGCCTAGAAGCAGTTCTACCCAACGACCAAACTGCTCTTCGTCTGGCTCATCTGCCATGCGCTTCACAAGGTCGTGCTCTGGGTTTATCTCGAAGATGTACTTCACTTCAGGTGCCGCTTGGCCTGCTGCTTCTAGCAGTTTCGCCATCTGCGTACCCATTTCAAAGTCGTCAGTTACAACTACCGCAGGTGTTGTTGCAAGCTTAAACGTGGTGCGAACTTCTTTAACACGCTCACCAAGGTAAGTTTTAGTGCGCTCAACCACTGATTTGAACTCTTCCTCAGTTTCTTTGTGCTTCTCTTTTTCCGCTTCGTCTTCAAACTTACTTAGATCAAGGCCAGCTTTAGTGATTGACTGGAATTGCTTACCATCAAACTCAGTAAGGTAGTTCATTAACCACTCATCGATGCGGTCATACATCAGTACCACTTCAATGCCTTTAGCTTTGAATTGCTCAAGGTGTGGGCTGTTCTTCGCAGCGGCGTAGCTGTCTGCAGTTAGGAAGTAAATCTTGTCTTGATCTTCCTTCATGCGAGAGACGTAATCGGCAAGAGAGACTGTCTGCTCGCTGCCTTCCACTTCTGATGAAGCAAAACGCAGTAGACCAGCAACTTTTTCTTTATTTGCGAAATCTTCAGCAGGGCCTTCTTTTAGCACCATACCGAACTCTTTCCAGAACTCTAGGTACTTGTCATGGTCGTTCTTCGCTGTCTTCTCAAGCATGCCAAGCACGCGCTTAGTACAAGCACTGCGCAGTGACTGAGTCACTTTATTGTCTTGCAAGATTTCGCGAGATACGTTTAGCGGCAGATCGTTTGAATCTATCAGGCCACGCACGAAACGCAGGTAGCTTGGCATAAACTGCTCAGCATCATCCATGATAAACACGCGCTGTACGTAAAGCTTAAGCCCAGCACGGTGATCGCGGTTCATCATATCCCAAGGTGCTTTTGATGGAATGTATAGCAAGCTGGTGTAGTCGTTCTTACCTTCAACACGGTTGTGCGACCAAGTCATTGGGTCTGCAAAATCGTGGGATACGTGTTTATAGAACTCTTGGTACTCTTCTTTGGTAATATCCGACTTGTTACGAGTCCAAAGTGCTTGAGCCTTGTTAATCTGCTCCCACTTGCCTTCTTTGTCGTTACCTTCTTCATCTTTCTCAATTGCCCAGATAGAAACTGGGATACCGATATGATCAGAATATTTGCCAATCACATCACGCAGGCGGTAATCGTTTAGGAACTCTTTACCTTCTTCACGCATGTGCAAGATGATGTCAGTACCACGGCTCTCTTTGGTGATGTTTTCGATGGTGTACTCACCTTCGCCTTGAGAATGCCACTGCACTGCATCCTCGGCATTTGCACCCGCAGCACGAGTGCGAACCGTCACCGCATCTGCCACGATAAATGCAGAGTAGAAGCCAACACCGAATTGACCGATTAGTTGCGAATCTTTGCTTTGATCGTCTGAAAGCTTAGAGAAAAAGTCCGCAGTACCTGATTTGGCAATGGTGCCTAGGTGTTCAATCACGTCATCACGGCTCATGCCGATGCCGTTATCTGAAATGGTTAAAGTGTTTTGATCTACGTTGAAAGACAGCTTCACACCAAGATCCGCATCGCCTTGGTATAGGTCTGCGTTAGACAGTGCTTGAAAACGTAGTTTGTCCGCCGCATCCGAGGCGTTAGAGATAAGCTCTCGTAGGAAAATCTCTTTGTTTGAATACAAAGAGTGAATCATTAGGTGAAGAAGTTGTTTTACTTCTGACTGAAAGCCACGAGTTTCTTTGTTAGTGGTCACGGTATCGCTCATTTTGACTCCAATATCAAAACAAATGGTTTAATTACAAACAGATAGTATCCAATCTGGCAGCTTGCCAGATGAATGATCAATGCTTTAGATGAGAGTTAAATATGGACGATTAGTGTAAATTCAAGGTCAAAAAGCATAAAAACGCTGTTTTTTGACAATTTTTTGATTATCCTAATAGCCCCTAAAATATCAAAGAAGCTAAAAGCCTTATTAGAGGTAAGCCTTTTTGGTATGAATTTCGACTCTTTAACCGTTAAGACGCAATTCAATAATGAGTAATATTGGTACCAAATTCATTCTTGCTCAGAGATTTATCTTTGATCCGAACAGCAATTCTCTTGTCGATCAGCACAGTGAGAATGAAATCATTCGCTTAGGCAGCAATGAAAGCCGCATTCTGTTTATGTTGGCAGAGCGCCCTAATGAAGTTGTCACCCGCCAGCAGCTGCATGAATACGTATGGCGTGATCAAGGCTTTCAAGTCGACGACTCTAGCCTGACTCAAGCGATCTCGACGTTACGTAAAATGCTTAAAGACTCGACCAAGTCGCCACAGTTTGTCAAAACTGTGCCAAAACGTGGCTACCAACTGATCAGTAGTGTTGAGCGCTCATTGCCAAACAGCGACACAGAAGAGCCAAACGAAGAGCTAGAGTCTGACGTTATCGTTCCGAACTCAGACACTATGGCGACGGCTTCTCTAGAGGCTCCATCGCCACAGCCTGCCATCGAAGAGCGTATCGCTGTGCAACCAAAAGCGTCTCCAAAGCTTTCAAAAATGGGCATGGCGGTCGCTATTGTTGTCTCTGCGTTGATGTTTACCTTGACTTACTTTGTGACCAAGCCGTCTCAATCCCAGTTCAATACAATAACTACGGTAGAGACCACGGTGGTTAAAACACCGATCAGTCACCCAGATATGACCATGTGGCTGCCGACGATTACTCAGTGTGTTGAGGCTTACCTAGAAAACAACGATGATGGCGGTGCACCTGTCGAAGTGATTGCCACTGGTGGTCAAAACGGACAGATCGTTCTTAACTATATTCACGCACCTGACTCAGTGGCTGAAAATGTCACGATGAAACTCCTTGCGATTCAACCTGACTTTAACCGAGTGTGTAAACAATGAACCATAATTTGAGCCAACGACTACCACTACTGATTGTTGCTGCTTCGATCTTGATTTGTGGTTGGATTTACCTAGGCAACGATGCAAAAACCGAGCGTATTCTGACATCTCGTGAGTGGCAAAGTAAGTTGGTCACTCGTATCTACACTGAGCCAAATGCGGATGTTGCTGCTGAAATTGAAGTCGGCCCACTGCGTAAAGCGACAATTGATTCCAACGTAAAATACTTGCCAAATGGCAACTATCTGCGTGTTTCTCGTATCAGTCTTTATTCTGAATCATCGGAAGTTTCTTCGATCATCAATGTGTCTGAGAACGGCTCTTGGGAGCTAAGTGACAACTACTTGTTGATTGAGCCAAGTGAGTTTAAAGACATCTCAGCAAGCCAGAGACAAGACTTTTCTGAAAAGCAGCTTAAAGTGATCACTCAGATCTTTAAGATGGATGCGCAGCAAAGCCGACGAGTGGATATCATCAATGAAAAAACTCTACTCATGACTAGCCTTGACCATGGCTCAAACGTCTTGTACTCGCACTAACGGAATCACTTAAGGGAGCATCACGCTCCCTTACTATTATCTATGGATTGGATTGACTCATTTCTCTTACTGGCCGGTTCGCTTATCGCCAGTACCCTATCTTCCATCGCCGGTGGTGGCGCGGGCCTGTTACAATTTCCGCTACTGATTTTCCTTGGCCTCCCATTTTCAATTGCGTTAGCTACCCACAAGATAGCGACCGTTGCCATGGGGCTAGGCGCCGCTATTTCTCATCTGCGCGCTGGCACTTTATCTTTTAAGCTTTGTAGCTACCTCGTCATTTGTGGCTCACTAGGCGTGGTAATTGGTGCGAATTTAGTGGTTCTCGTGCCCGGTAAAATGGGCGAGCTAAGCCTTGGCGCTTTGATCATACTGTTAGGCTTGTATTCTCGTTTTAAATCCAGCCTAGGCCAAGAAGAGTGTGCGATTCACCGCGATCCTACGGGCTGGCTAATTGGTGGCATGGTTCTAGCGCTACTTGGCGTATTTAATGGCTCATTAACCGCAGGCTCTGGTTTGGTAGTGACACTGTTTTTAGTTCGCTGGTTTGGCTTTAGCTATAAACAAGCAGTGGCCTTGACTCTGATTTGTGTTGGGCTGTTTTGGAACGGTGTGGGGGCAATTGCCATTATAGAAGCCGGGGTACAGCCCCATTGGCAGTGGGTACCTATCTTGCTTATCGCCTCTTTTGCTGGAGGTTGGCTCGGGGCTTATTTAACTCGTATATTGCCCAACGCATGGATAAAAATCGCCTTTGAGGTGTTGACGTTTGCCTCAGGTTTTAAACTGATCATAGGAGCGCTATAAGATGTCGAAAGGTGTCATCAAAATCTACTACTGTCGACAGTGCAACTGGATGCTACGCGCAAGCTGGCTAAGCCAGGAACTTCTGCATACCTTTAGTGAAGATTTGGAAAGCGTTGCTTTACACCCAGACACGGGCGGACGATTTGAAATCTATTGCGATAAGCAGTTGATTTGGGAACGAAAGCGTGACCAAGGCTTCCCAGAAGCAAAAATCCTCAAACAGAGAGTCCGGGATGTTCTATTTCCAGACAGAGACCTTGGACACGTAGATCGACATTAATCGATAGAGGTTTGGCAAATCACTTCGCCATCAAGAGTGATCACTTGAAGTTGTTTATCATCAAGTAAACCGTAGCTTGGTGCGTGACCATTGCGAGGAAACGTCACCGAACCTGGATTGAAAATAAATTGCTCTCCCACTAACTCAGCGACTGGGATGTGGCTGTGGCCATGAGCAATGATATCCCGCTCATTTAACGCTGGGCGCTTGTCACTATTATACAGATGGCCGTGAGTCAAAAACATACGCTGGCCATTGGCGAGCAGTACCCACGAATAATCCATCATCATAGGAAACGACAGAAGCATCTGGTCCACTTCACTGTCGCAATTACCGCGCACTGCAATTATCTTACGAGCATACTCATTAAGCGCTTGCGCCACTGCGGGCGGGTTATAGTGCTCTGGTACTGGATTACGAGGGCCGTGATTTAAAACATCACCCAATAAAATTAGATGCTCAGCGCCGGAGGCATCAAATAGCGCTAGCACTTTTTCAGTTGCTGCTAAGCAGCCATGTAAATCTGAGGCGAAAAAAAGCTTCACGAACATTACTCACTATCTAAAACTTGTGCCAAGTTTACTCTTTTTTTCGCCTTAAGTTCCAGCCAATATCGGGCTAATACTCCGTCGACATACCGTTAATAACGATGTTGTTGTAACTCACCATGCCAACCACCTTGCCGTGTTCCACCACAGGTGCCCGGCTAATACCAAATCGCTCAAACAAACGCGCACAATATTTCACATTCATATCTGATGCGACGCATAGGGCGGGCTTGGTCATGATCTCATAAATATTGGTACGCTCTGGAGAGCGATTTTTCGCCAACACCTGCTTCGCAATATCATTCATTAACACGATGCCATACTCGTCAGCATCGTAGCGCTTATCCACCAGTAAGGCTTTTACTTCATGTTTTTTCGCTAAGTTAATCGCTTCTTGAACTGTGGTGAGTCCGTCAATCACAATATAAGTATTTGCCATCACATCTCGAACTTGCTTAATGTCCTGCATGCTCATAGTTTTTCCTCTACAACGCTGGTCAAGGTTTCTACTTGGTGGGCAACGCCCACTGCATCTTCTACATCAATTTGTACTGCTATCCCTTGGCCGGAAGCAGAATCAAACTCCCCGACGTCAGAGATGGTTTCCAAAATATGCCGCGCCAAATGCTCTTCAACCACAAACAGCAACACATCCTTTTGTACTTCTAGAGTTAAGCCTAGGAAAGTCCGTTTCTGCTTAAGTCCTTCGCCTCGAGCGTGGTTAATCACCGTGGCCCCTGTCGCTCCCGCAGAGCGCGCGGCATCGAGGACTCGCTCGGTTTTCGCCTCCTCGACAAAGGCTATTATCAATTTAAAGCGCATTTTTGTTCTCCTTAGATTCTGAGCGATGGCTCAGCCACTGAGTAATTTGTGCGTATCCCATAACAGAAATAATCGGGAAAAGACTGGCAAAGGCAATCAAACCAAAACCATCGATGACTGGGTTTCGACCCGGTACCGTAGAAGCAAGGCCCAACCCAAGGGCCGTAACCAAAGGTACAGTCACTGTAGAGGTGGTTACGCCACCAGAGTCATAAGCCAGTGGAATAATGAGTTTAGGGGCAAAATAAGTCTGAATGACCACCAGCACATAGCCGACGATGATGTAATAGTGAATAGGGTCGCCCACAACGATACGGTAGCTACCTAAAGAAATACCAACTGCAACCCCCAGTGCCACCGCAACCCGTAGCCCAGTGACCCCGATACTGCCGCCGGAGACTTGATTGGCCTTGATCGCCACAGCAATCAGTGAAGGTTCAGCAATTGTGGTACTAAAGCCGATAAAAAAGGCAAAGATGTACACCCAGTAGTAGTCAATCCAGCTCAGACTCTCTCCGACACTGAGTTTAAACTCAGCAATAAAATCTGGCTCAGTTAGTTGGCTGGCCATGGTTTCCCCTAATGGGAACAAAGCAAGCTCTAACCCCATTAAGAATAAAGACAAGCCAAGTATCACGTAAAAGAAGCCTAAAACCACTTTGCCAAGGTTCACTATCGGTTTGCGCAGTACAGCAAACTGGAAACCAAAAATGATGCACGCAATAGGGATCACGTCACGGATGGTCGACAAAAAGGTGTCTATAAACATGGATAAACTGATCATGACACCACCATCCCGTACACCATGACAAACATCATAGGAAGCAAAGAGGCAAAGGCAATGAGTCCAAATCCGTCCAACATCGGGTTTCTGCCTTTAATGGCGGATGCGAGACCAACCCCCAGCGCCGTCACTAACGGAACGGTAATAGTTGAGGTTGTGACCCCTCCCGAGTCATAAGCGATACCGATAATGGTCTCTGGGGCAAATCCTGTTAACACCACCACGCCAATGTATCCACCAATGATCATTATGTGGATAGGCCACCCTTTAAGGATGCGGATCACACCAATTACAATGGCAAAACCCACCGATAACGCCACCGTCAAACGCAGCCCATCAGCATAGCTTTCCATCGCCTCTTCTTGATGCTCAATCACGCCACCTTCTGCCGCTACCTCCGCTGCTTCTTGTGCCACCGCCGTCAACGCTGGCTCAGCTATGGTAGTGCCAAAACCTAAGCAGAACGCAAATACGATCAGCCAAAAAATACTGCCCTTACGAGCAAAATCTTGCGCCATCGACTCACCGATGGGAAACAGGCCCATTTCTAAACCAAAAATGAAAAATGTGAGACCTAATACAACCAGCAGCAACCCGATTAAAATGGAAAAAAGATTGGGTAAAGGTTCCTGCAACACCACCAACTGAAAAAAGCCGATGACAATAATGATTGGTAATAGATCCCGTAAACTTCCTAGCATGGCTTGAACCAAAGCTATCACTGCCCGCATCGCACCTCCTGTGTATGCAAAAGAATCTGATTCGAATTCTTATTTTTGCCCAATGACTTAGAAAGTTCATTTAGCGATTACTTAAATATGGCACAAGCCGCTAGGCAATGACGTGATTCGTCACACCTTTTTAATACGAACTTCAACTCTTTGACTTATATCAATTTTAGACTTGCGAGCAACGTAAATATGCTCTTAACTTAGCTATCAAGTGGCGAGATAATTTAGGGATAAAGTCCGATTAATTGATCAACCAAAGCGTCGGACAGATTTTCTGTAGCAAGGAGAAAATCTTATACCTAGTACCGTCTAGGAGACCATTTTTGATACCACGCATAAATGATCAGATCGTGAATGGAACAGGTATAACTACTAATCTAAGGTCAAAAGGGAATACGAATGCGAGTGTTGTTAACCGGTGGAACGGGCTTTGTAGGAAAAGAGTTAGTAAAACATCTGGCGGGAAACCACATCGTCTTATTGTCGCGAGATACACAAGCGGCAAAGCAGCAACTCAACCACGCTGACTGTGGCAATATCGAGTACATTTCCGATTTAAGTTCACTCGGTGATCTCAATGACATCGATGCGGTCATTAACCTCGCTGGCGAGCCTATCGCCGACAAACGCTGGAGCGACTCCCAAAAAGAAATCATCTGCCAAAGTCGCTGGAAGTTAACAGAAAAACTGGTTTCCTTAATCCATGCCAGCACGACACCACCCTCGATCTTTATCAGCGGATCTGCCGTTGGCTACTATGGCGATCAGCAGCAGCACCCTTTTGACGAGAGTTTACACGTCCATCAAGACGACTTTGCTCACTATGTGTGTGCCGAATGGGAAGCCATTGCCAAACGAGCGCAATCGGCCACTCGAGTGTGCATATTGAGAACAGGAGTGGTACTTGGTCCTTCAGGAGGAGCACTGGCCAAAATGCTCCCGCCATACCGCCTAGGTGTTGGTGGGCCAATTGGCGACGGAAAGCAATATATGCCTTGGATTCATATGCAAGATATGGTGCGTGGCATCATGTTTTTGCTCGACACTGAACATGCACAGGGCGATTTTAACTTCTGTGCCCCTCATCCAGTCACCAACAAAGAATTCAGCCAGGCGTTAGCCAAGAGCCTTAAACGCCCCCATCTATTTTGGACCCCTAAATGGGTTATCTCTATTATGCTTGGTGAAGCTGCTTGCCTACTGTTTGATAGTATTCGAGCCAAGCCCAAGCGACTCACCGACTTGGGGTTTACCTTTAACTATTCTCGTGTCGAACCTGCACTGAAAAATCTATTACAGTCAAAAGATTAATCGCTTATCCTAATGGGTTGACGGTTATAGATTTATTAGGGAGTGTTCATGGCTAGATCGGTATTAATCACCGGCTGCTCAACGGGAATTGGTTACACCTGCGCAGTGGAACTGCACAAACTTGGTTATCAAGTCATAGCGACATGCCGTTCGAACGAGGATTTGGCACAATTTGACTCACTTGGTATCAGTGCTATCCAACTCGACCTTAACGATAGCCAAAGCATCACCTATGCCGTCGAACAAACCCTGGCCTTATGCCACGGAAAAATTGATGTACTGTTCAATAACGGGGCCTATGGTCAAGCAGGGGCTCTAGAAGACCTTCCGACTCAAGCATTAAGAGAGCAGTTTGAAACCAACCTCTTTGGCTGGCATGAATTGGTCAAACAAGTGTTGCCTATCATGCGCGCTCAAGGGCATGGTCGGATCATTCAAAACAGCTCAGTACTGGGTTTTGCTGCTATGAAATATCGAGGTGCGTATAACGCCTCAAAATTCGCCTTAGAGGGTTGGACAGATACACTGCGACTCGAGTTACTCGACACAAAAATCAAAGTCGTATTGATCCAACCAGGGCCAATTGAATCCAATTTTCGCGCCAATGCGCTGAAAAAGTTTATGCAATGGATAGATACCGAGCGAAGCGTGCATAAAGACAACTATGTACAACAAATAACCCGCTTAGAAAAAGTAACCTCAGGTAACCAATTTACCTTACCAAGCTCAGCAATCATGCCACCACTGCTTGATGCTATTGAGTCTAAGCGGCCCAAGCTACGTTATCGAGTCACTACGCCGACCAAGGTTTTTGCAGTTCTGAAGCGTATTTTACCGCATCGATTGCTAGACAAGATCTTAGTCAAAGCCGCCTGAATTTGTTACATGATCTTTGTATTTTTTTGCGATCAACTTCGATCTTGTCATCAAAGAGTCATAATTAACCATTAAATTAACAAGCTCACACCCAACTAAACCCGTCCAACTTTGGATTTGAGGATAACAATGACGCTAAACCAACTTAATTGGATTAGCTTGGGTGTCACCTTGACTGTACTGCTACTCGTCTAATCGACACCTTTGCTTGCACGTATTAACGCTCCTATTTTGGGGCGTTTTTGCGTTCTGGGCTTGAATTTTATGTTTAGAATACCTATTTATTCAGTTAGATAAACGCAACTGGATTTCACCATGCAACCTGAAGTATTTGTAGAAATTAATGAGCAAAACTTTCGACAAGTGATCGAGAGCTCAGCCACTCAACCAGTACTGATCCATTTCTGGGCTCCATCAATCCAAGAAAGTAGTGGAGTGATCCCTTCGCTTAAAACCTTGGCCGAACAATACCGAGGTGCATTCACCTTAGCCCTGCTCGATTGTGAAGCTCAGCAGCAAATCGCCATGCAGTTTGGCGTGCAGTCCCTACCAACGATTGCGCTGTTTTCTAACGGTCAAGCTATCGATGGTATGGGTGGCCCACAGACGATCGAAGCTATCCAAGCGATGCTCGGCAAGCATTTGCCAAGCCAAGAGGAGCTAGATCTCAAAGAAGCGATTACGGCAATGGAACAAGGTGAGCACAACATAGCACTGGCTAAGTTGCTTGGCCTTCCGGATGAGCTCAAGAACCGTGGAGACGTGAAGCTTGCGCTTGCGGACTGCATGCTAGAGACCAACCAATTTGAAGCGGCGAAAGCAGAGTTATCGGCAATACCACTAGAATACCAAGATAACTACTACAAAAGTCTGGTCGCCAAATTGGAACTACACGAGCAAGCAGCTGACAGCCCAGAAATTCAAGCGTTGGAACAACAGTGGCAGCAAAACCCTAATGATCTTGCTATCGCTCAGGACTTAGCACTTCAATACCACCAAGTTGCAAGAGACGAAGAAGCGCTTGAGTTGCTTTGGTTGCTGCTAGCAAAAGACCTTAATGCGCTGGACGGGGAAATTAAAAAGTCGTTTATGGATATCTTGTCTGCATTGGGCCAAGGTAATGCGCTTGCGGGGCAATATCGTAGAAAGCTCTACTCGCTACTCTACTAATTCCATTCAAGCTCTCTTACTTCTTTCGGGTGCGGCAGTGTTCTGTCGCACTTTTGTTCTTTTCACCTCATTTCATAATTTCGTTTAACCTCTGCTTCGCATTGCTGTGCTAGACTCGAATTTATCCAGCTTTTTTAGCTAATATTCAAAATCTTATAGGATAGTCAGTATGGAACTCGATCTACTTATCGTCATAGGTATTTTTCTTCTCGTTGTCATCGTATTCATCATTTCAGCCGTCAAAACAGTGCCACAAGGTAACAACTGGACGGTCGAGCGATTTGGCCGTTACACCCACACATTAAAGCCCGGCCTTAATCTCATCGTGCCTTTTATCGACACCATCGGTCAAAAGGTGAACATGATGGAACGTGTGCTGGATATTCCGGCGCAAGAAGTCATTTCTAAAGACAACGCCAATGTCACCATTGATGCGGTGTGTTTTGTTCAAGTTATCGATGCGGCCAAAGCGGCGTATGAAGTCAATGCGCTTGAACACGCTATCCGCAACTTAACTTTAACCAATATACGTACAGTGCTTGGCTCAATGGAGCTTGATGAGATGCTCAGCCAGCGTGATCAAATCAATACCCGCTTGCTGACGATTGTCGATGATGCAACCAACCCCTGGGGTGTTAAAGTCACTCGAATCGAAATCAAAGACGTGCAACCACCAGCCGACCTAACCGCTGCGATGAATGCACAAATGAAAGCTGAGCGTAACAAACGCGCCGAAGTGCTTGAAGCCGAAGGTGTACGCCAAGCGGAAATCTTACGCGCTGAGGGTCAAAAGCAATCCGAAATCTTGAAAGCGGAAGGTGAAAAGCAGGCTGCCATACTTGCCGCAGAAGCCCGTGAACGTGCGGCAGAAGCCGAAGCGAAAGCAACACAAATGGTATCTGATGCTATCTCGAAAGGCGATATGCAGGCGGTAAATTACTTCATCGCCCAAGGCTATACTGAAGCGATAAAGAGTATTGGCCAAGCAGAAAACGGTAAGATCATCATGTTACCACTAGAAGCGAGTGGCCTGATGGGCTCGGTAGCGGGCATTGCTGAAATGTTTAAGCATCAACAAGGTGATAAATGATTGAACTATTGGAACAAATGAACCACTGGCATTGGATTGCCTTGGGCTTAGTATTGCTCGGTGGCGAACTAGTCGGGGCTGCGGGTTATTTGCTATGGATTGGTTTATCAGCAATAACGGTTGGTCTGGTCAAACTCGGCTTACCCATTAGTTGGGAGTTGCAATGGATTAGCTTTGCCGTCATCTCCCTTTTCACCACCTGGCTTTGGTGGCGATACCAAGCGAAAAAAGATCGCCAATCAGAGTCAGAAGGGACTTTGAATCAACGAGAAAAGCAACTGATCGGCCAAACTACTCGTCTCGAGCAAGACGTTGAGGTAGGCCGCTGTCGAATTCGCTTAGGCGATACCACTTGGTCAGCACAAACCGACCAAGCGATTGCTGCTGGCACACTGGTCAAAGTAACCGCCGTCGATGGCATACTAGTTACCATAGAACCCGCAGAAAACAATTAGGGTGTTGATCTCTCAAGGTCACTTTGCAACCTAAGACTTGCCCGATTTTCCACACAAGCTGTCGATGATCGGGCATTCACTGTCACTGTTTCCCGGACACATACTTACCCACTCCTCCAATTGTGACTTGATCACCTCTAGCTCTTGGATTTTGGCTTTTACTTCGACAAGTTTTTGCTCGGCTTTGCGTTTTACCTCAGCACTGGTTCGATCATGGTCCTGCGATAAGTGAACCAGTGACCTGCACTCATCCAAAGTAAACCCAACTCGCCTAGCCCTTGCAATCACCCGCAGCTCTTCAACATGTTGTGAAGTGTATTGACGATACCCATTTTCGGCTCGAACAGGCTCAGAAATAAGACTTTTTGATTCGTATAACCGAATGGATTTATTCGATAGCTGGGTTAGCTTCGAAACTTCACTAATATTCATCGGCTAGTGTCTCCTTCAAAAAAACAAGGTTTGCGTTAACAGTAACTTATGTTGATTAAGTTTTTGTTCGATATAAACCAATCTACACCTGTGTCGAGCTTAGAGCCCAAAATATAGAGAGGATAAAAGTTAAGATCAAAAGCTTAGTGGAATATTTTGAACACTAAATAAAAGCTAAAAAATATTTGATGGTATAAAATATTTTTGATCTTTTTATTGATAACAACATAACTAAATTAAGCCACTTTGGCTTAATCCAATACTAGTGAGGAGTTAACGATGAAAGTACTAGTCATAAGCATTTTGGTTGCGTTTGCATCTTTCACCACTGTTTCCCATGCTTACCAAGGCAATGCAGGAAAAGCATTTGGAGCTGGGATCAATTGTGAGCTCAATGGCAAGATTGAACAGCTTCCTAGAGAGCTCTGCCTAATGTATAACGGCAAAATAATACTGTAGGCTAAGAAGCTCGACGAATTTGAAACGAGCTAGGTTATTTTATCTTGCTCGTTTCAACTTCAACGAGATGGAAAGAAGTCTTGCCCAACAAAAGCATCCCAGCCCCGCTGCCAGTCAGCTTTAATCTGGATCTCTTGCTCATGGCCATCGCATTGACCAGTATACAAAGTACCTTGTCGCCCTTTAGCGAAAGCTTCAAATGGATCGCAGTACTCACTTAGCCCTTTTTTATAGCCCGCTAAATAAGACTTCTGATCAAAAGGTACTCGCTCCTTGATGTTTGCTAAAAAACTGTTTTCTTGGTCATAGCCAGCACTTCCAAAGCGATAGCCTTGCCCAAACCAGAATTCCTCTGGACTTTTAACTTGAGCGGTACAACCGACCAAAGCAATCGATAGGACTACCAACAAAATAGAATATGATTTCATGCTTCCCCCTAAAAGAAAAGCCAAGGCTAATCGCCTTGGCTTTGATAAATTAACTGATTAGATTATTTAACGTTGAATGGCAGAGTAAGTGCCAATTTGAAGTCAGTTTCGTCGTTAAATGCGTTAGTGTATGCACCCCAATCAGCAGCATCTGTGTCGTTGAAGTACTGAGTGTAGTGGAAGCTAACAGCGCCACCTTTCAGAGGACCGCCTTGGATACCGTAACCCATGAAGAAGCTGTATGCGTACTCTTTAAGCTCTTTGAAATCTTCGTGTTTTGCACCCATACCCATAGCACCGCTAAGACCAGCGCTAAAGCCAGGAGCACCAACATCACTGAAGTCACGAGATGCAGAAACGAAACCAGCATATTCGCCATCATGGTTGAAGTCAGAGCGGTTGTTCCACCAAACTTCGTATGCACCGTTTGAACCACCGTACTGCTCTGTTAGGCGGTAAGCCATGTTACCAACGGCTTTCGCACCCCAGTTACGATCATCCGCTGCATCTGCAGATGTGTAAGTACCTTCGATACGGAATGAGTATGGGCCAGAGCTAAAGCTTGTTAACAATGCTGCTTGCCAAGCCGTAGAATCAAATTGGAAGCTATCGTCAACCACGTAAAGTTGTGGAGACCAGTACAAACCTGATGCCGTAGTATCTTTCAACTTAACGTGGAAGTTCTTACGCGGACCATCGGTAAGAGCACCGTAACCAACGTCTAAAGACATACCATTGTCAAAACCGTAGCGAGCACCTACCGATAGGATTGAACCAACTTCTTTGTTGCTTTCACTACCCCAGAACTTACCTTGCTCAAACTTATAAGTCTCTTTAAACCAAGGAGCTTTGTATTGGTCAGCAAATACGAAACCTAAATCTAGACCAGCTACCTTTCCACCAATTTCTGCACCGCGGTAAGTACCAGGAGCAAATGACCAGTTAACACCTAGAGTACTTGGAACGGTTGGCTGGAAGTAACCGATCTGCGCATTCGCAGTTTCGCCAATCTTGAACTTCGCTGCTGCTTTTGCAAAAGAAACACCGTTATCAGTTTCATAGCTCTTACAAGTATCACCCGCACGATATGCTGAATCACAATCGAAGAAGTTGAACTCATGCTCGAAAGATGCGTTATTCCACATATCCCAAGTTGAGTAGATTACGACGTCAGCACCTACCGCATCGTTGATGTAGCCAGAGTTAAAGCCTAAGTTAACGAAGATCGAACCATGATCTAGGTTAGCCGCTTTATCCGTATCATTACCGTTTGCATCTTTTCCAGCACGGTCACGAGCACGCATAAAGTAGTTTACGTTGCCGCTGATTGTCGATTCAGAGAAGAACTCTGAAACATCAGCAACATATTGAGGGGATACAGCATCACTTGATGCGAGTACCGACCCAGAGGTCAATGCACCGATCATTGCTGCCGTTAACGCCGACACCTTAAACATTTTGTCCATGGAAAACTCCTAAAAATGGATATAGCTGTTTTTATTTATTCACCACCTAAAGTTGGCCGCCGAAAGCGATGAATAACTCTCCTATTTTTTGATAACACCGCAAAAATCTATTCTTGGTGCAATCGATTTCTTTCCTGCATACACAGTGTGTATCCACAACTCCAAGACTAACTTTGCAACAAAAAACATCAATCAGAACTTAATTTTCGTATAAAAAAATATGAGTCAGTGCAAATTTTCATCAAGTTAGTGACGCAACTCAAAGTTATTAACGAAACTTAACAACAAAACCTATAATCACTTTTCATTCAAAGACTTAACAAAAATTCAAAACCAAAGTCTGTGAAGTGTGCCGAAGAAAAAATTCACATTTTATCAACAAAAATAAATAGGAGATCTAAATCACAGCAATATTTGAATGAACAATGGAACTAAGCAGGCAGCATTCAATCTATAAATCCAGTTTTTAGTTCTTTTATTTTTCTTAGGAAATAAACTATCACACATAAAAAAAGCCGCTCGATATACGAGCGGCTTGTCAGCATTAAATTACGTTACAGACTTAAGATGGCTTTCAGTGCCTGTTCGTCTTGAACTTCTACGCCAAGGTCCTGTGCTTTTGTGAGTTTAGAGCCTGCAGCTTCACCAGCAAACAAGATATCTGTTTTCTTAGACACACTTCCTGTCACCTTAGCACCAAGCGCCTGTAGCGCCGCTTTGGCTTCATTTCGGTTAAGCTCAGAAAAGCTACCCGTGATCACAACCACCTTGCCAGCAAGCGGCTGAGGCTGGTCTTGTGGAATCTCTTCTACATCTACCCAATGCACACCGAGATCTTGTAACGATTGCACAATATCGGTGTTTCTTTGTTGCGAGAAGAAAGCGATCACGTGGCTCGCCACGACCTCACCGACATCGCTCACTTCCAATAATTGCTCTTTGGTTGCTGCTGCGATATTCGGTAATGTTTTGAAGTGCAATGCCAAGTTTGCGGCTGTTGCCTCCCCTACTTCTCTGATCCCAAGAGAGTATATGAAACGAGCTAAGGTCGTTTGCTTTGACTTCTCCAGCGCTGCAACCACATTTTGTGCCGATTTTGGCCCCATTCTATCCAGCACCGTAAGAACGCCAGCTGAGAGCTTGAATAAATCGGCAGGTGTTTCCACCATTTCACGGTCAACCAGCTGCTCAATCACTTTCTCACCAAGGCCATCCACATCGAGTGCTTTTCTCGATACAAAATGCTTCAAGGCTTCTTTGCGTTGCGCTTGGCAAACAAGTCCACCAGTGCAGCGGCTGACCGCTTCACCTTCAACACGCTCAACAGCAGAGTCACACACTGGGCATTGGGTTGGGTAGACAATTTCCTTGGCGTCATCAGGACGACGCTCAAGTACTACGGAGGTCACTTGCGGAATAACATCGCCAGCGCGGCGGATAATAACACTGTCACCAATGCGAACCCCGAGACGCTCAATCTCATCGGCGTTGTGTAATGTGGCATTACTCACAGTCACACCACCCACAAATACTGGCTCCAGTTTCGCTACAGGAGTTATAGCTCCAGTACGTCCAACTTGAAACTCGACATCGTTCAATACCGTTATTTCCTCTTGAGCAGGAAATTTATAGGCAATCGCCCAACGCGGAGCTCGAGCAACAAAGCCTAGTGCTTGTTGCAGCTCAATCGCATCAAATTTGAATACAACCCCATCGATCTCATACGGCAATTCATCACGCTTTTGCAAGATGTCAGCGTAATAAGCTTTTACCTGCTCAATCCCTTCAACTTGCTTAGTTTCAGGACACATAGGTAAGCCCCACGCTTTAAGCTGCAGGAACCTATCATAATGACTGTTCGAAAGCTCTGAACCTTCGACGACACCAACACTGTATGCATAAAACGCCAAAGGACGAGTCGCTGTAATTTTCGAATCCAGCTGACGAAGACTGCCTGCCGCCGCATTTCTCGGGTTAGCAAATGGCTTTAACCCTTTTTTAAGCGCCTGTTCATTGAGCTTGTCAAAACCGGCTTTCAGCATGAATACTTCGCCTCGAACCTCTAACCGCTCTGGCCAACCTTCACCACGCAGCTTAAGAGGCACCGAGCGAATCGTGCGCACGTTTTCAGTAATGTTTTCACCAGTAGTGCCATCACCACGGGTTGCAGCCCTAACTAATACACCGTTTTCGTACATCAAACTCACGGCAAGACCGTCGAGCTTTGGCTCGCAGCTAAAAACATTTGAAAACGACAGAGGTGCTCGCTCTTGTGCTCTGCGATAGAAACCATCAAGTTCTTCATCATTGAATGCGTTATCCAGCGATAACATCGCAATCTCATGCTGAACTTGCTCAAAACCATCTAAAGGCTCACCACCCACCCGCTGACTTGGGGAATCGACACTGATCCATTCAGGGTGCTTAGCTTCTATGGCTTCAAGTTCACGCATCATGCGGTCGTATTCTGCATCCGGGATCTCCGGACTATCATCAACGTAGTATCGAGCAGCATGATAATGCAGTGACTGGCAAAGTGCTTGGTAGTGGGAATTCAATTCTTGTGTCATAGGGAATCTTTATAAGCAAAAGGGCTCCAATACGGAGCCCTAGGTTGAAACAGGGAGCGTTAAAACTATAGACCAATTTTACACAGAGGCTTGGCTCTGCTTCTGTCGCTGGACAAAGTTTCTTACTTGTTCTTTATAGGCATCGATTTTGTCAGGGGTGATAAACACTCGTTTGTCATCCATCACCTGACCGCCAAGGTCATCAGCAATTTGCTGAGCCGTTTTTAGCATTAGCTTAAAGTTTTGTTCCGCTTCACCAAAGCAAGGCAAAGTCATAAAGAATGAAATGCCTTTAGTGGTAAAGGTCTCTGGGTCATCGTGCTTTAATGTACCTGGCTGCATCATGTTCGCCACACTAAATAGCACTTTACCCGTACCTGACAGGTCGGCATGGCGGTGGAAAATATCCATTTCACCGTAGAGAAGACCATTTTGCTGCATACTGTCGAATAACTTGGTTCCAACAAATGGCTCACTGCCCGAGCAGTGCACATTCAATACGATAACTTCCATTTCTGGCTCTTGAGGTGCTTCAGCGACAGGCTCTGGCACCTCTTCGAGCTCTACGCTTGGTTCTGGCTCTGCAGTCTCTAACTCTTGTACCTGTTGGCTTGCAAATGGCGGCTCAGAGACTGGAGTTTCATCGATGGCACTAAACGTAGGCATCGGATCATCGTGCTCGTCGGGTAAATCACCGACCAGAGGATCAAAACTGGTCTCAGCTTCGCGACTTTCTTTTAATGAACTCGGTTTAGGGTCTTTGCGAATGATTTCGTAATCATCTTCTGGCGCAAACCCGCGGGTTTCACGAAGGTTCAGGTCCTCATCGCTATCGGAGTCATCTAGTTTGCCCATCGGCTTATTACCGAACTTGGCCTTACCTTCTTTTTTGCTTGTCCATAAACCATGGAACAGTAAAGCACCGATAGCCAAAAGGCCTACGATGATGAGTACTAGTCGCAATTCCTGCATTATTCACTCTCAAAGCAAATTGATGATTTTTTCACCACCAATCACATTTTATTAGATATTGCCTTTACTGTATCAAAAGTTGCTGACTTTTTTGAAGATTTAAATTCAATCAAAGTGTCAGAAGGCGTGATTTTCAGCACGCTTTCTTTCTTTGCGTGACTAGTTACAATAGCTCAAGAACCCATATGGATATTTGAAGTTATGCATCAAAACAGTTTAGAGCGTAAAAAGCGCAGTGGCTTTGGCTATTTTTTCTATGGCATCGAATTGGCGTTTACCCCAGGTTTAAGACGATTTGTCGCTTTTCCTTTGATCACCAACATCGTATTAATTGGCGGAGCCCTCTATTACCTATTCAGTCAACTCGGTGGTTGGATTGATGCTTGGATGGGTCAACTGCCGGACATGCTTTCTTGGCTATCTTATGTTCTGTGGCCAATTTTGGTCCTCACCATCCTAGCCACATTTACTTATTTCTTTAGTACCTTGGCAAACTTCATCGCTGCACCTTTCAATGGAATCTTGGCGGAACAAGTCGAAGCGAAATTGACCGGCAAGAAACTGTCTGACCAAAGCGCCATCAGCTTGGTCAAAGACACCCCAAGAATTCTTGCTCGTGAATGGCGTAAACTCATGTACTACCTACCGAAAGCACTTGGGCTGTTTATTTTGCTGTTAATCCCGGCACTTGGCCAAACACTAGGTCCAGTGTTGTGGTTCGCATTTACCGCATGGATGATGGCAATTCAATACTGCGACTACCCATTTGATAACCACAAAGTCTCTTTCCAAGATATGAAGACGGATCTTAAGAGCCAACAATCGAAAAGTTATGGCTTTGGTATTCTCGTGGCGGTATTTACCACCATTCCATTCCTCAATCTGGTCGTGATGCCAATCGCGGTGTGTGGTGCAACCGCCATGTGGGTGGAAGAGTACCGAAACAAGCACGTCTAATCTGTGCAAACGGAGGGGGACATAATCTGCGCTCCCTCCCATAACTTATAACTTTTTGTTCCTTTTCCCTTCTTTTTTATCACTTTATGCTAGCTTCTAAGAAATCGGCGCTACGGCACATCGAATGAAGGAACATAAAATGACTAAGATCTACGAAGATAATTCACAAACCATCGGCAACACCCCTCTAGTTCGTCTAAACCGAGTAAGTAAAGGTAACGTACTGGCAAAAGTTGAAGCACGTAACCCAAGCTTCAGCGTTAAGTGTCGTATCGGTGCCAACATGGTTTGGGAAGCTGAAAAAGCGGGCACACTAAAGCCTGGTGTAGAACTAGTTGAACCAACCAGTGGTAACACGGGTATCGCACTTGCATTTGTTGCTGCTGCACGTGGTTATAAGCTAACGCTAACCATGCCTGAGTCTATGAGCCTTGAGCGTCGTAAGTTGCTAAAAGCGCTAGGTGCAAACCTAGAGCTAACGGAAGCGGCTAAAGGTATGAAAGGTGCAATCGCTAAAGCGGAAGAAATCGTTGCGAGCAACCCAGACAAGTACCTATTGCTTCAGCAGTTCAACAACCCAGCAAACCCTGCTATTCACGAGCAAACTACAGGTCCTGAGATTTGGGATGCTACCGATGGTGAAGTTGACGTATTTATCTCAGGCGTAGGTACGGGTGGTACGCTAACAGGTACTAGCCGCTACATTAAGGGCACTAAAGGTAAAGCAATCACGACTGTTGCTGTTGAGCCAGCGGAATCACCGGTCATTACCCAAGTAATTAATGGTGAAGATCCTCAGCCAGCACCTCACAAAATCCAAGGTATTGGTGCTGGATTCATCCCAGGCAACCTAGATGTTGAACTTATTGATCGCGTCGAAACTGTAACATCGGAAGAAGCGATTGAGATGGCACGACGCCTAATGGAAGAGGAAGGTATCCTTGCTGGTATCTCTTCAGGTGCAGCCGTTGTTGCCGCAAACAAAATCGCTGAACTACCTGAATTTGCAGGAAAAACTATCGTAACTGTACTACCAAGTTCAGGTGAGCGTTACCTAAGTACTGCGCTGTTTGCTGGTCTGTTTACAGAAAAAGAAAACACGCAATAAGTTAGTAACAAAACTGTGTTTAAATCAATTTTTACATCAAAAAAGCCCCTTCTTGGGGCTTTTTTGTTGACCCCGCCTTCCGCTTTGGTAATATCACAAATGTTTTATTTTCCGCTTCAAAAAAAAGAAGCAAGTGCTTAAGCACTGAGACACCCATACTTAATTTCATTGAAATTTGGTATGTAATACTAAAACGCTGGGATTGAGCAAGCTCATCTAGTTGCTTACCTAAGCAGGCGCTAGCTATGCTTAACGAAAGTAACTAAGCTTATCGATTACACGGCAACTAAAAAATAAATCAATTGGGGTATAATCACATGTATCAGAAGCAAGTAGAAATCACTGCTGAAAACGGTCTTCACACTCGTCCAGCTGCTCAGTTTGTTAAAGAAGCGAAATCTTTCGACGCTGACATCACTGTTACTTCTAACGGTAAAAGCGCAAGCGCAAAGAGCCTGTTTAAACTACAAACTCTTGGTCTAGTAAAAGGTACTGTTGTTACTATTTCTGCGGAAGGTCCTCAAGCGACTCAAGCAGTTGACCACCTAGTTGCTCTTATGGATCAACTACACTAATAAAGTATTCCAATCAAAGCCATTTTGCCTAGCAAAATGGCTTTGTTGGATTTAGTGGTCTATATAAGCTAGCACGCAATTAGCATCAAGTAACACACTCTATTTTTTGACCAATTTAAGGTAAGGCTATGATTTCAGGTATCCTAGCATCTCCAGGTATTGCTATCGGTAAAGCACTACTACTTCAAGAAGATGAAATTGTCCTAAACACTAACACTATTTCAGACGAGCAGGTTGAAGCGGAAGTACAGCGCTTCTACGATGCACGTAACAAATCTTCAGCGCAACTAGAGTCTATCAAGCAAAAGGCGCTTGAGACTTTCGGTGAAGAAAAAGAAGCGATCTTTGAAGGTCACATCATGCTTCTTGAAGACGAAGAGCTAGAAGATGAGATCCTAGCACTAATCAAAGGTGACAAGCTTTCTGCTGATAACGCAATCCACACGGTAATCGAAGAGCAAGCAACTGCACTTGAGTCTCTAGATGACGAATACCTAAAAGAACGCGCAACTGATATCCGTGATATCGGTACTCGTTTCGTGAAAAATGCGCTTGGCATTAACATCGTTTCACTAAGTGACATCGATGAAGAAGTTATCCTAGTTGCTTACGACTTAACACCATCTGAAACTGCGCAAATCAACCTAGACTATGTGCTTGGTTTTGCTTGTGACATCGGTGGCCGTACTTCTCACACCTCTATCATGGCTCGCTCACTAGAACTTCCTGCGATCGTTGGTACTAACGATATCACTAAGAAAGTTCACAACGGTGACATGCTGATCCTTGATGCGATGAACAACAAAATTGTTGTTAACCCATCAGAAGCTGAGCTTGAAGAAGCAAAAGCAGTAAAAGCGGCATTCAAAGCGGAAAAAGAAGAGCTGGCTAAGCTAAAAGATCTTCACGCTGAAACTAAAGATGGCCACCGCGTAGAAGTATGCGGCAACATTGGTACCGTTAAAGACTGTGACGGTATCATCCGTAACGGTGGTGAAGGTGTTGGTCTTTACCGCACTGAGTTCCTTTTCATGGACCGTGACGCACTACCAACTGAAGACGAGCAGTACCAAGCGTACAAAGAAGTTGCTGAAGCAATGAACGGCGAGTCTGTGATTATCCGTACTATGGATATCGGTGGTGATAAAGATCTACCATACATGGATCTTCCTCAAGAGATGAACCCATTCCTTGGTTGGCGTGCGGTTCGTATCAGCCTAGACCGTCGTGAAATCCTGCGTGACCAGCTTCGTGGTATCTTGCGTGCATCAGCACACGGTAAGCTTCGCATCATGTTCCCAATGATTATCTCTGTTGAAGAGATCCGTGAACTGAAGAAAGCTATCGAAGAGTACAAAGCAGAGCTACGTGCTGAAGGCCATGCATTTGACGAGAGCATCGAAATCGGTGTGATGGTTGAAACGCCAGCAGCAGCGGCAATTGCTCACCACCTAGCAAAAGAAGTTTCTTTCTTCTCTATCGGTACCAACGACCTGACTCAGTACACCCTAGCCGTTGACCGTGGTAACGAGATGATCTCTCACCTATACAACCCGCTTTCACCTGCGGTACTGACTGTAATCAAGCAAGTGATCGACGCATCACACGCTGAAGGCAAGTGGACTGGTATGTGTGGTGAGCTAGCAGGCGATGAGCGTGCAACTCTACTACTATTGGGTATGGGCCTAGATGAGTTCTCAATGAGCGGCATCTCTATCCCTAAAGTGAAGAAAGTAATTCGTAACTCTAACTTCGCTGAAGTAAAAGCAATGGCTGAAGAGGCTCTTTCTCTTGCTACTGCGGCAGAGATCGAAGCGTGTGTTGAGAAATTCATTGCTTCAAAAGCATAATTAGCATTAGTAACCAATATGATAGACGGCAAAAAATCGTCGTCTATCGATAATGATTGGTATACTATAAGGCAACAAAATAAATAAACCTTAGGAGCAAGACACAATGGGTCTGTTTGACAAACTGAAGAAGCTAGTATCGGACGACAGCGCTGATGCAGGTGCAATCGAAATCATCGCACCGCTATCTGGCGAAATCGTAAACATCGAAGATGTGCCAGATGTTGTTTTCGCTGAGAAAATCGTTGGTGACGGTATCGCAATCAAACCAGCGGGCGACAAGATGGTTGCTCCAGTAAACGGTACAATCGGTAAGATCTTCGAAACTAACCACGCTTTCTCTATCGAGTCTGATGACGGTGTTGAACTATTCGTTCACTTCGGTATCGATACTGTTGAACTAAAAGGTGAAGGCTTCAAGCGCATCGCTGAAGAAGGTCAAACAGTGAAAGCTGGCGACACTATCATCGAGTTCGACCTAGCGCTTCTAGAAGAAAAAGCGAAATCTACGCTAACTCCTGTTGTTATCTCTAACATGGACGAAATCAAAGAGCTGAACAAGCTTGCTGGTGCGGTAACTGTTGGCGAAACTCCAGTACTTCGTGTAACTAAGTAATTTTACTTAGTTCACCGAATAGCAAAACGCTGCCAGAAATGGTGGCGTTTTTTTATGGTTCATTGCAGATTAGCGGGAACTGAAAACAAAAACGGTAGTTAGTGGTAAGGTTACATCGCCAAACACAACCTTTCACAAACTACCGTTTTCATGCCGAATAATACTTTCCTATCGTCGTTCTGGGAAGGCTTTCAGATCGTAAAGTCTAATAAAACTGACTCATTAATCTCTATTACCTTAATTCCTGACTCCGCCGCATACTGTTCCTGTGGCCAAGTTTCTGACTCTGTCCATGACACTCAGTGGAGAACTCTCAAGGAAGCAATGATACTCGGTGTACCTGTTGAGTTACGTGTTCAGACTCGACGTATCAGGTGCAAAAACTGTGGTATCAAGACCGAATCGATCTCTTGGGTTAAGCCATATTCTCGCCTAACTAATCGGCTGATTGATTACATTGAGAATTTATTGCCATTGCTTCCCATCAAGCACATTTCAGAGCTTACTGGGGTGCATTGGCACACCATCAAAGAAATAGATAAGCAACGTCTGAAGCGTGTCGTACCAGAGGTTCCTTGGGGACGTTTGCGTCAATTGGTTATGGATGAATTTGCGATATTTAAGGGCCATCGCTACGCAACTGTCATCGCAGACGCACAAACGCACCAAGTGCTTTGGATTGGCCTAGGTAGAAGCCGTAAAGACATACGCCCTTTCTTTAAAGCACTTGGGGAACATGCTCAAAATATCGAAGTTGTGGCAATGGATATGAACACCGCTTTTGACCTAGAGGTACAAGCCCATTGTCCTAAAGCACGTATTGTCTACGATCTGTTTCATGTGGTTGCTAAGTTTGGTCGAGAGGTGATGGATAGAGTTCGAGTCGATCAAGCCAACCAGCTGAAGGGTGACAAAAATGCACGGCGTTGGATCAAGCGCTCACGGTGGGTGCTATTGAAAAATAGAGAGAATTTAAATACTAAGCAACAAAGCTACCTGGATGAGATACTTGCGGTGAACCATGACTTAATGGTGACCCACTTGCTTGGTGCTCAACTTAAGGAGCTCTGGTACTGCGACTCAGAAGATCAAGCCAACAGTCTGTGGGAGATATGGTGGCAACAAGTCCATGAAAGTGGCATAAAACCACTCATCGCTTTCGCTAGAAAGCTTAAACCGTACCTTCACGGGATAGTGTCTTCGGCCTCATATCAACTAAACACATGCACCTTGGAAGGGATTAATAACAAGATCAAACTTATCAAGAGAATGGGCTATGGGTACCGAGACACAGATTACTTCTTTATGAAGATAAAGGCGGCCTTCCCCGGAAAACCGCAATGAACCTTTTTTATTGCCATCAATTCTTCTACCCAAAATATCTATTCACTACATGTACAGAATGTCACGCTTGCAGCCAGATCACTTTCAGACTTAATACGCTCTACATAACATAAGCACATTTCTATGCTAACTAGGTCAAGTATTAAAGCCTGCAAAGTTTTTCATATATACGACTTAATTAGGACTCAGTTCCCAAACTAAACAATATCTCCAATTCTAATATATGCACCACTGAGCATATTTGTAGAATAATAAATCAATTCGTTCTAAGGAGATTAAGTAGTGAAAATATCTATATTAAGCACTAAGGGGTTAAAACGCTTTTGTGGAAAGGTATGGATATGCCATATTATTTCTAAAGTGCGAGCGAAAACAATAAACGAGATAAAGCTTTTTCTACCATACGCTATGACGTTGCTTGTCCTAGGTTGTACCGATAACAGCCTCCCATCACAAGACCATGGGCAAGAAGTTATGGCATTACCACTCGAATCTTCTCACCCAGAGATCCAACTAAAGGCTCTAGACAAATTAGCCTCACTCGCTGAAAACAATAACCCCATCGCACAATATAGATACGCTAACATATTGCTTTCAAAGAAAAAGGAAAAGGACGCAATTGAGTGGTTACAATGGTCAGTCGCTTTAAATGATGCACACTCAGCAGAACTGCTAGGTTTTATCTACCTCAATAATGATGAAGTAAGTGATAATCTTCAGGGATTTGAGCTGCTCACCAAGTCAGCTGAGTCCGGGCTCGCATCTGCGCAACTATACTTAGGTACATGCCTAGGTGATGAGAGCTGTAACTTACCGATAAGCAATGAACTTTCATTTTTTTGGATAGATAAAGCCTACGATAACGGTTCATCCGGTGCTGCATTATTTATAGATGAGGCTAAATCACGTATCAGCGATGTTTCTTTAATAGAAGAAAACTATCGAATGCATGTGGAAGAGTTAATCTGCACCTTAGATGCTTCGCACTGTTAAGAGTTAGCTTTTAAAAGCATCACCAAAAAATGAGTATACTGCTGATAAGAAAAAAACCTTTTACATTCAATAAAAAATAACCCCATAAAAACAAAATCTTACAATGGGCTTATTTTCATCATGGTGTAGTGGCATAGTGAATTTTGCCATCTGGTTGAAGGCGTTGATGTAGGTTTCTTTGATTTTGGCGGCTTTCTTTCCAGTGAAGCCCATGACTAAGAATATGAAGCCGTCTTTTGTCATTTCAAACTTTGGTAACTTTCGCCCAATTCTATCCGTGTAATCATTGAGCGTAAAATTGCGCTCAATGAATTCCTGTGAGCAATCAAGCCCATTGAGCTTACGAATCACATCTTTGTGTTGCTTATTAAACGCTTCTGCGACTTTTAATGAATCGGTACGAATTTCTTCGCCTTGATTAAAAACGAGATCAGATACGGTCAGAGTAAGGGAAGTTGTAGGCATGATGACCTCATGAAGAATGATTTTTATAATCACCACTCCAGAGGGACTAATCAGTGGGTGGTGAACTGAACAAGGTTAGTCCTACCGCTCTTCAGGAGACGGCCAGCCGAAGCTGCCTCATTCAGCCCACCATAATTTTTGGCCATTATGTCTAATGAGTAGACAATGTGGCTATGTTTAGGTGTGCTGGCACCGCACATAAAAAAACCAGCAGAAAGCTGGCGTCTATACGCCTGAAGAAAACTAAACGGGGGACTAATCCCGATACTGGATTTTGCCAGTACATTAGGGAATATATGAGCGATTTGCGGCGATATGGGGCGTTGTCGTGCGGTATCGGGTAGTTTTTGAGCTTATAGAGGTGACTTTGTTGGTATAAGTTTGCTAATATTTAGGTACACAAATGCATTATCGCAAATGTGTTTTATTGTCAGGAGAGAGTTGACTATATGCCACGCAATTACAATGACCAAATGAAAATCGAACACGATTTCGGTTGGTTGGATGACTTCGAAGAAAACAGTCAGAAGTATGCTGAATTCTGCAAGACAGAAGTTCAGGACATTGCATCGCAAGTTAAAATCCCATTTCCTCCGACTTATCGCCTAATCCGTACCGAGTTGGATGGTGATGACTTCTACATTGCTCTCGTATGTGATTCTACCGAAGAGATCGTTTACTACATCAAGTGCCGTGTTTGGGAAGACGTAGTTCTTAACGCTAAACCTGTCACTCAAGTGATGCTTTGGCGCACCAACGTGATCGAACACCGCCGTGTTACCTCTGGCGTTGCTGAAGAAATCTTCCGCTCTTACCTGCTAGAGCAATACCACGTTGTCGCAAGTGATAGCTGCCAAACTCGTGAAGGTCGTGACTTCTGGGTTCGACAGCTTGGCTATGCACTTCAATATGGTGAGTACGTGTACCGCTACCACCGCATCGAGTGTGACTTACAGCAGATCACCGATCACAGCCTAGTCCGTAACAACAAAGCCGACTTATGGGGCGATGATATGGACTATGAAAATGTGCTTGCTGTAATCTCTAAGAATGAGATTATTCTCGGGTAATCAATTAGAAAAGTTACTAAAGGAGGCTAATGCCTCCTTTTTTGTTACGCTTTCATTCTAAAACCATCTGGAAGTGGTCATGACTAATACCAATCGCACTAATTAATGAGTCAAATTCACCCAGTCCCTAAAGCAAAGTGAAATGACTCTATTTTTATCCTCACAAAACCGATTCCAAGCATTACAAAGCTTACTTACGGTGTCATCGTAGCTATCAAAACAACGGTTGGCGATCTCATGTTGTCGGAGCCAACTCCACACTTGTTCAATTGGGTTCAGCTCGGGTGAGTATGGAGGAATATGAATTATGGTTAGATTCTCGAACTGATCAGCAAGATAGCTTTGATGCCAACTAGCTTGATCCATGATGACTACTGAGTGCTTACCTGGTGGTGTTGCTGATGAAATTAACGCTAAGTGTTTCTGCATCGCTTCCATATTGCTCAGCGGTGAAACTATTGCTTCTGTCTCTCCAGTATCCACACATACAGCACCAAATAAATATGCTGATTCAAACTGTTGCTGCTGAGCAGCTAGGGGACGATTACCTTTCTCCGCCCATATTTTTGTCGTTGTATTCCGTTGCCCAAATATAGCTTCATCCTGAAACCAAATTTGGACGTTACTTAATGGAATATGGCCTGGGCTCCTATTGATCGTTTCGATTAGGAATTTTTTTAAAAGCTTCTTGTGCTTCAAGTGACCACTACAGCCTCTGTCCATGCCTACGTCAAAAAGGCACTACCAGAATACGTTCCAAAAGGACAAGCGACCCACGTTTTAAGGCACACTTTTGCCACCTATTTCATGATGGGCGGTGGCGACATCTTGACCCTTCAACAAATCTTGGGCCACAAGAAGATAGAACAAACGATGGTCTACGCTCACTTTTCCCCAGAACATCTAGTCCAAGCTGTAAGCCTAAACCCACTAGAGAACTGATCGCCATAAAGTGGCGACAATATGGCGACAGCCGCCACAACAGACCGCTTTCAACCACTCTCAAACGTCAAACTGCTATTTCTTGAGAATCTTTAGATCAATAAGTTAGATGCAACCACCTGCAGCACCACCGGGTAAATAATCATTTAATTACAACAACTTAAACACAATTGAAATCAGATTTTCACAGATTAGATTGGAGAGTTTTTGTTTTGGCGGCGAGCAGGAAGAAAAAAGCCCCTTTTCCTTTGAGAGAACTGGGGCTTGTTACCAATCGAAGTCATGCGGAGATCAGAGAAATGAACACAATCACCGACTGGCCAAGTTGCCTTTGGTACCGTTTAAAACATTCGACAGGTGAGAGATGAGAGAGCCGATTGTTTTTAGTGCCATTGGCTGCTGCCTTGCAAGGCTACGACATTGGGTTGTCCACGTCTGTCCAACCCATGAAGTACAGAACTAAAAGTAAAACTATGTCGTTGAATTACCCTAGTAACTGCATTGCCGAGTTTGGCAACTGTTTTGCTTGGGCAAGTATTGACGTACCTGCCTGTTGCAAAATCTGCGATTTAGTCATCGCTGTAGTCTCTTTCGCCCAGTCGGTATCTTTGATACGACTGTTTGAAGCGTCTACGTTTTCCTGTACGTTAGCCAAGTTATTAATACTGTGGCTTAGGCGGTTTTGTTTTGCACCTAAGTCAGCTCGTTGGCTATCGATGTATTTCAGAGCTGAGTCGACAACACTGATAGCATTCTGTGAACCACCCACTGTGGTCAAATCAACATCTTGAACAGTGGTGTATTGTGCAGATGCATTGCTCAAGTCCAGATCTGTCGCCAAAGAACCACCAATGGTTAGGTCACCCTCTAGGTGAGGTTCTGCCATAAACACTTGCAGGCGGCCATCCTCAGTCACGGATGCGTTAATGCGATCTGACTGACCATTAATGTAAGTCGCAAGTTCTTCAATGTCGTCGCCCACCTTAGCTTGAATATCAAGGCTAATGACTTCGCCATCTTTAGTAGTAAAGTCTAAAGTCAGCTGATTTGAACCCGCCTGAACACCCCAGTCTTTGTCTTTAGCATTAACGGCTTGGAAGGTAGTACCTCCCATGCGAGGTTCGTCAGCACGGATACTGGTTAATGCCATTACCATAGCTTCACCAGAGTTAGCACCGATCTGGAATGCTGCGTCACCAAATGAGCCGTTCAACAGTCGACGACCACCAAAAGAGGTTGTCTCAGCGATACGGTTGATCTCATCTTGAAGCGCAACCGCTTCTTCATTGATTGCGCGGCGGTCAGCGTCTGAGTTAGCACCGTTAGCAGATTGGATGGCCAGGTCACGAAGACGTTGAAGTACGTTCGTCGCTTCGTTCATCGCACCTTCTGCTGTTTGAGCAATCGAGATACCATCATTGGCATTTCGCATTGCTACATCCAAGCCACGGGACTGAGCCGTTAGACGGTTGGAGATCTGAAGACCTGCAGCATCGTCTTTTGCGCTATTGATTCGGTGACCTGAAGACAAGCGTTCCATCGATGTATTCAGCTCATCCGTCGATTTGTTTAAGTAACGTTGTGCCGTCATTGCGGAAACGTTTGTGCTTACAGTTACAGCCATTGTTTGCTCTCCTATTGAGTTCGCAGTGCTTGCGAAGCGGTCAGCAATACTCTGATTGAAAAGCACTGACCGTTGTTACTATCGAAAGCTTTGCCGCTTTCAATCGCACCAAAGTTATTTCTATTAGACATCATTCAATATGTATGCCAACTTTTTACAAAACCGAACTCAAAAACTTCAAAGATTAATTTTTGTCCACTTTTACAGCAAGTTAGCTGAGCATTGGGACTAAATATTAGTAAGAATCAAACTACTATCCCTACCAGTTTATTCGGTTAACACCTTGCCGATTTCTCGGCGACTCTACTGCCATTTTAAAACGGCAAACTCATTCCTCTATTTTGACAAGCACTTATGGCATAGCACATAAGGCGTTTTGTCGGTATTAGATGTAGTTAAATAGAGTTAAATCTTTTACTTTGCCAAAAGCTTGCTGCGAAGCTTGAAGCGCCATAGAGTTTTCGTTGAACTCAATCACCGCTTCTGCGTAATCGAGATCTTCAAAATTACTTTTTGATTTCGCCATTGAAATCTTGAAATCTTCATGCTGCTGCTCTTGGATATCGAGCGTGCCCATCCTCGCACCGAGGTCAGTTCTGACTTTGTTCAAGTGGACAAAAGCATTGTGTAGCTCGGCAACCACTTGGTGTAACTCAGCTGTTGCTGAAGAATCTGCCACCGACGCTTTTGAATACTCAATCGCTTTGTTTAAGCTATCAAACATGTCAAAGGTACGCTTAGGCTCAAAAGAGATCTGATCTCCAGCAGTTATGCGCCCTTTGAACTGGAAGCTTTGCTGACCATATTGAATACCAGTGGCAGGGTTATATACATCTGCGTCAACGACACTGCCATCTTTCTCTAATTGGTAGCCTCTTGAGCCATCTGGCATCTCTACAAAAGTAACTCGATAGGTTGAGTTGTCGTTGAGATCGGTATTGGTTGCGCGCTCAACTAGCAATTCAGAAGCTTCTTGTAAGTTATAACTTGGATCGTAGTCCCCCATTGGGTTTCTAATTTCCATAAAAACTTTATTGCCAGGATCGTTGACTGGAATTTCCAACCCATTGGAAATCTTCATCATTCGCTGATAGGTATCACCGACGTAAGTCACATCATTGTTGTGATCTTTAAAAAACGGCTGATTTTTGGGCTTAGTTCCAGCAAATACATAGTTACCTGACTCATCTTGGGCATTTACCAAGTGAAGCAAGTTGGTCGACATCTCTTCAAGTACACGAGCGTTTGCTGCACGATCTTCGGCAGACAACGCACCATTGATCATCTCCATTACCGAGCGTTTCGCTTTGTCGGTATGCGATTCAGCACTATTGATCATCACTTCTTGGTGCTCGAGACGATTTCGAATCAACACAATCGAGTTCAAGAACTGATCGGTTTCTTCTGTTTGCTGTCTGATACTCTGAACATAGTGCGCCGCTAGCGGGTTATCCGCCGCCGTTTGCAACTTTTTACCTGACGCAAGCTGAGCCTGGTTGTGATGAATTTTGTTCTCTTGACGTCTCAGATCGTTTTGCACTGACTGATAGTGGTGAAAACTAGAGATTCGATTGGTAATCATTTAGTCCCCTCCTCTATCTCAGTTGTAAAATGGTGTTAAAGGTATCGTTCGCCGTCTGCATGATGCGTGACGATGCCATATAAGCTTGTTGGAACTTCATCATGTTGGCCGCTTCTTCATCAAGGTTAACCCCAGATATTGATGAGATTCGTTCCTTAGCCGCTTCATTTTCTATCGTAGCAATGTCGGCTTTTCGGATCGCCGTCGCAGACTGAAGGCCAACTTCTGTATTTAGATTTTGATACACACCCAACATGGTAGTGTTGCCATCATCTAAGGTTTTATCCGTGAGGATGTTCTGCATTTTTAGCAAGTTGCCGTTATCACCTTCTGAAGGGACAAGGTTTGCCGCAAACTTATCGTTCGCTTTTGCACCCGCTCCAAGTTCAAACTCAGTGCCATCGACAACCACAGTCCCAGTTGGCGGATAAGCGGCTGGCTGTTTCACAACTTGGCCATCCATGTTGAGTACCGCAAACTGATCGCCTGCCGGAGAAATCACGACTTGGAACTCTTTCAGATTACCTGCCTTCAAGACATTAAATTCCGCAGAACCCGTTACATTAGTGTATGAGCTTTGATAGCTTTGAGCCGCAATCGTGGTTGGGTCAGTCATCACAACTTTAATTTCAGCCGCTGAATTTTCTGTTGGTCGGATTAAGAAACGCTCACCTTCTTCTGGTGGTTCTTTAACGTCAATTCTCAAGCCATCAATCATAAAGCCATTATTAAATACGCTTTTGGATACCGTCTGAGTTTCACCGCCTGGCTTAGTTATGATGTAAGACGAGCCATCGTATCTCACCGAGTACTCACCCCCTTTAAGCTGGGATAAGTCATCAATTTCTACTGACATGTCGATTTTCGACCCAGTTTTAGCCACGATTCGTGAGCTGGCGATGTCCGGGTCATTAAGATCGGTAAACATTTTCTGACCGACGTTACCGTATAGATCTAGACCTTGGGACTGTAGCTCATTGACACGAATCGACATGGACACGGCAATGCGCCCCAGCTCGCTCATTACTGATGGCAAAATCTCATCTCGAGTTTCAAAGAACGAGCCAAGCTGGCCGTTTATATCTCGGTTACTCAGTGCTTTAAGTCCTTTACCTTCCACCATTGCTAGTTGCAACTGTTGTGGATCGGGGGACCCTTTTACCAGTCTTAGTTCACTGGCTTCAGTACCCGAAACTAAAGTATCGCCATTGCCGATATGTATATTGAACCCTTCATTATTGCTTCGAGTGGTAACGGTCACTTTGGTAAATTGAGAAAGCTCATTCACCAGCATTTCTTGTTTATCCATCAAGTCATTATGCGGGCCTGGGGTACGCATCATCAGACGGTTAATATCGCGCAGCTCAACCGCTATGGAGTTCATACGTTCTACGGCGTGATGGAGCTTCTGATTGATGTTGTCTTTTTCTTTGCGCACCACTTCATGGAAATGGTTGAGGTTTTGGGTGATCAATTGAGATTTCTCAAGCAACACCTTCCTCGCACCAACATCATTAGGCGAGTCCGACAGGGTCTTAAGCGTATCGAACCATTCGTTGATATTTTCTGGAATTTTGCGTGAGGCCACCGACGAGAGCATGTTGGTTAAGTTGTCTAAACTCAGCTCTTTGTCTTTTTTGTTGTATAGCTCTGTAGTTGTTAAATTGAGCTCTTTGACGGCAAACTGATCCCAGGAGCGGCGAACATTTTCCACATGTACGCCCATGCCATAGGTCTGGCCACCAAATTGTTTTGGGGCATTTGTCCCTTGCAGCACAGATTGACGGCTATAACCCTCGGTGTTCACATTTGAAATGTTGTGACCAGTGGTATTTAGTTGCCGCTGCGCTGTCAAGACACTTTGTGTACCTACATTAAGTAGATCCGATGACATATCGCCCCCAAAAAAGAGTAACTTACAAACAAAACGGCAGGGTTAATGTTGCCGTTATTGTAGTTAAAGCAATATGTGTGCCAGAGTTTGGTAAACGGTTATCGGACGCGGTGCTAACGGGAAAGGGTTGAAGGGTTGAAGGGTTGAAGGGTTGAAGGGTTGAAGGGTTGATAATAAACAAAACCGAAGTAGTGGCTACTTCGGTTTACATTTATTTTACCATATCATCAACTTGCGCCTTAACCCTTAGAATCTTATCGGCATAGGTTGGGTCAGTTGCGTAACCGGCCTTGTGGATGCCTCGGATAAATTCTTCGGTATTACCATTATGTTGGAGCGCTGTTTGGTAACGTGGGTTTTCATTTAGGAAACGTACGTAATCATCAAAGCTTTCTTGGTAAGAGCCGTAAGAGCGGAAGGCCGCTTTTTCGTTCACTGGCGTATTACCATAATACTCTAACGTTTGAGTAGAAATGCGATCGCCTTGCCAGCGTCGGTCAGCTTTGATGTTAAATAAGTTATTACTGTTTGCCGCAGCATTTTGAACCGTTTTCTTACCCCAGCCAGTTTCAAGAGCAGCTTGAGCAAGTAGTACCGAAGAGTCCACACCCAGTGCTTTCGCTGCTTTGTCTGCGTACGGTTTAAGCGACTCAACAAAATGCTGTGGAGATTCAAAGCGAGAGGGTTCATTAACATCTACTCGCTCAGTTCGAGCGATTGGCTTATTCACTGGAACACGATTAATCGTATCTAGGGTTGCTGAACGTGAAGCGAGTTCAGATTGGTCTTCCCCAGCACCTGCAGAAAGCTGAGCAACAATCATGTCAGCCAGGCCAAGAGAACCTGAAGAACTTAGCTCACTCGACATTTGCTCATCAAGCATCTGGCGATAAAAGTCCTGATTCTGGCTTTTCATCATGTCTGATTCGAAATGCGAGTTCGCATCGCGCATCGACTTAAAAAGCATGGTGGTAAAGATAGACTCAAACTGCCTTGCCGCCGCCGTCAACGCCGCCTTTTCATCTTTGTCACCGCTTACCGCATCTTTTCTCAGTTTATCTAAGCTACTGATGTCGTGAATAAATCCGATATCGTTAGGGTTATTAACCATTGTCTTTCCCCTTAGATAACGATCAACTGGCCTTCAATCGCACCCGCTTGTTTGAGTGCTTGAAGGATAGCCATCAAATCGGATGGTGCCGCACCAACTTCGTTAACCGCTCTTACCAAGTCATCCAAAGTTAAGCCCGGCTCAAATTTGAACATTTTTCCTGAGCCTTCAGAGACCTCGATGTTTGAATCTGGCACAACTGCAGTCTGTCCACCAGCAAAGGCGTTTGGTTGGCTAACATTGAGGTTTTCTTTAATCGCTACTGTCATGCCACCATGAGTGACTGCCGCTGGCTTAAGTCGCACATGCTTGCCGACCACAATGGTCCCAGTGCGAGAGTTAACGATAATTTTAGCTGCGCCATCAGCTGGGTTAAATTCAACATTTTCAACCGCAGACAGGAAGGCTACTCGTTGGCTCACGTCACGTGGTGCACGCACTTTCACCGAGGCTGCATCAACCGCTTGCGCCATTTGAGGCCCAAGGAAGTTATTGATAGCATCCGCCATTCGTTGAGCCGTTGTGAAGTCTGACTCTAGCAGGTTAAAAGTGATGTAGTCGCCACGGCTAAATGGTGTTGGTACTTCTCGCTCAACCATACCACCGCCAGAAATAAGACCTACGGTTGGGTTGTTACCTACAATTTTTGAACCATCTGCACCGGTTGCGCTAAATCCACTCACAACCAGGTTGCCTTGAGCAACCGCATAAACTTCACCATCTAAACCTTTAAGGAAGGTTTGCAGCAAAGTACCACCACGAATGCTCTTTGCGCTGCCGATAGAAGAGACTGTTACGTCAACAGCCTGACCTTGCTTTGAGAAAGCTGGCAGTTCTGCGGTAACGATAACCGCCGCCACGTTCTTGGTTTTAGGTTTAGTGCCCGGTGGCAATTGAATGCCGAAGTTTTGTAGCATGGCATTAAAGCTTTGATCGGTGAAAGGTGTTGACTCACCTGTACCCGGCAAACCTGTCACTAAGCCATAGCCGACCAATTGGTTACTACGTACGCCAGCAACTTGCGAAATATCTTTCACTCGTGCAGCGTGAGCGCTACTGATGCTGAGCAATAATGCGCTAATGATTAACGTTACCCACTTGTTCATGGTGTCAAAACTCCGGCTAAATCTTCAATTACAAAGATACATTAAAGAATCGTGCCAAGAATCCAGGCTCTTGCATATCTTGTTGATTTCCCGTGCCAGAATATTTAATTCGAGCGTTTGAGATACGTGTAGAGGCAATGGTGTTGTCAAAAGTAATGTCATCCGGACGAATTGTGCCGCTTAGGCGGATGTACTCATCCCCGGTGTTTAGCGTTAACCATTTTTCACCACGGATAATCAAGTTTCCGTTGGCGAGAACTTCGATAACCTCAACTGTGATAGAGCCACTGATGCTGTTGCTTTGGTTCGCTGATGCGTTGCCCTTAAACTTGTTGTCATTTTTCAGTTCATACGAGAAGTTGTAATCGTTAATGGCAAGCTCTTGCCCACCGACCACAAGCGGGTCCATGCTCGAATCGTTGGACTTGTTCAAATCTGCATCCGCACTTTTCGCCGCTTTAGTACTCTCTTCAAGCATCACGGTCACGATGTCACCCACGCCATGTGGCTTACTATCATCATATAGGTTCTGCGCAAAATCGATGTTAAACAGCGAGCCGCTTGCCGCTGCGTAATGTTCTGGCTTCTTCTTTGGGTGGATAGGTGACCATGCCGGATCACCTGCTACAGGATCTGTGCGTCCACGCAATAGATCAGTAACCCCCGTGCCGGAGCTACTTACATCCCCTTCGATAGCATCAACAACCGTAGTGCCAGCTTCGGGATTAGTTAACTCAGGTTGAGCTGCACAACCTGCCAACAACGCAATCAATGAAACACAGATAATACGAAACATGACTATTCTCCGATTACAGCTGCTGATTAACGAAGCTCATCATCTTATCGACAGATGAGATCACTTTAGAGTTCATTTCATAAACGCGCTGAGCTTCAATCATATTCACCAGCTCTTCCGTCACGTTAACGTTCGAAGTTTCTAGCATCGACTGGCGGATGGAACCAAGGCCATCTAAGCCCGGAACCCCTTCTTGAGGGTCACCACTTGCCCCAGTCGGCATGTAAAGGTTCTGCCCAATCGGCTCAAGACCGCCTGGGTTAACGAAATCAACGGTTGTGATCTGACCGACCACTTGGTTCTCTTGCTGACCACGAATACGCACGGACACTTCACCGTCATTGCCAACCGTAATAGAGATCGCATCTTCTGGGATAACGATTTCTGGCTGCACTCGATAGCCTGCACCCGAAGTCACAATCGCCCCTTCAGAATCGAGCGTGAACTGACCATTTCGGCTGTAGCCGATGTTTCCATCAGGCATCAACACTTGGAAGAAACCATCACCTTCGATCATCATATCTAAACTGTTACTCGTGGTTTGTGCATTACCATTTGTATGCACTTTTTGAGTCGCAACCACTTTAGAACCTGCACCAAGCATCAAGCCTGATGGCAATTCGGTATTTTGCGATGACTGACCACCTGGCTGGTTAATGTTTTGATAGAACAAGTCTTCAAACACCGCACGGCTCTTTTTGTAGCCCACAGTCGAGGCGTTCGCCAGGTTATTTGAAATGGTTGAGATATTCGTCTGCTGCGCATCTAAACCAGTTTTACTTACCCATAATGCCGGATGCATAGTTTAGTCCTCTAAATTTGGTTAAGCGGAACGCAGCAGTGAGTCGGACGCCTTGTCCATATCTTCTGCTGTACTCATTAATTTCACTTGCATTTCGAACTGACGTTGCAGATCGATCATGCTGGTCATCTCACCAACGGCGTTGACGTTACTGCCTTCCACAGCACCTGTCATGATTTTGATTGCCGCATCGGCTTCATAAGCCAAGTTAGGATCTTTGGCACGAAACAGGCCATTGGTGTCTTTGTATAAAGCACGATTATCGGTGCTAGTTAGCTTGATACGGTCAATCACTTCCAATGCATCCGCAGGAGCACCTTGCGGGATCACGGAGATCGTGCCATCACGCCCAACTTCAATTTTGCTAAGTGGGATCGGCAAGGTAATCGGCGCACCCGTTTCGCCAAGCACTAAATGACCCGAGCTGTTGGTTAGAAGCCCAGTCTGGTCAATGTGCAAATTACCGTTACGGGTAAGGCCTTCCTTACCGGTTTTATCCATCACTGAAATCCAACCTTGGCCTTCAATCGTGACATCGAGGTCACGGCCAGTGGTAATCACACTGCCTTGGGCAAAGCTTTGCCCCGGTCTTTCAGTCATGCTGAAAACACGTGTTGGCAAACCTTCACCATAAGCTTGCATAGAACGAGCTTGTGCGAGGTCGGCTCTAAAGCCTGTGGTGCTTACGTTAGCTAGGTTGTTTGCCCTAAGTTGCATCGCTTGCATATTTTGCTTAGCGCCGCTCATGGCAAGAAACAGTGAACGATCCATAATGTGCTCCTAAAATCGTGTACAAACAGATAAAAGCAAGGAGCGTGCCAATAAAAACAATTGACGTTATGATATTGAAATATAAGGAAAAGAAGATATGAATGGAAAATACATTGCCGCCCAAAGTAAGAGGCGGCAATGCCAGATGATTAGATTATCGGATTTGCAGGATGTTTTGTTGCAAGCCGTTGTGAACTTCAAGAGAACGAGAGTTCGCTTGGAAGTTACGCTGAGCTGAAATCAAGTCAACAAGCTCTTGAGTCATATCGATGTTCGACTGCTCAAGGGTACCGCTGGTGATAGAACCGTAAGAGCCTTTGTTAGACTCACCCCAAGTTTTCTTACCAGAAAGCTGAGTTGCATCCCACTGAGTACCACCCTTTTTATCTAGACCTTGCTCATTGGCAACGCGCACCAATGCCACACGGCCAAGACTTACCGCTTCACCATTTGAGTAGGTGCCCATGACTGTGCCGTACTCGTCAAAGTCAACTTTAGTCAAGAAGCCTGTGGTTGCACCATCTTCATTGAATCGTACCAATTCAAATGGAGCGGCAAACTGGGTTGCGCCTTGCTGATTCATCAACAGTTGCTGACCAGCATCGGCACCGTTCAGGTCCAGAGGAAACGGGTTGTCAGGACCAGCCAGAGATACCGTTTGCACGTCGTTGCCATTGTTAATGCTATCAAGCGTACCATCGTTATTAAAACGAATCGTATGGCCTACGTGACCAGTTGGCGTCGTTACATCACCACCTTGGATACTTAGCGGTTTTTCGCCGCCACTATCTGTCATGGTGTAGTAAGTGTGCCAAGTGTTTGGCTGAGTGGCATCTTTCATGTAGTAGGTAGTCATTTTGTAAGACTGGCCCATCGAGTCATACACTGTCGACGACGTCGAGCGGTTGTATGTTGTTGGGTCAGTAATATCAAACTGAAGTGGATCTTTCAGCTCACCATCCGCTGGAAGGTTCACGGCCATCTCTACATTTTCAGTCGGCTTTGGTCGGCCATATTCTGCCGGAACATTTAGCGGTTCAGGCTCATAAGACGCTACTTCACCATTTTCCGGGTTCACACGATAACCCAGTAGGTACTCTTCGTTAGAAGTCACCATGTAGTTATCTTTGTTTAGGTGGAAAGCACCATTGCGAGTCATTTCGTTTTGTTGCGGTTGCAAACGGTCTTTCGCTACCGCAAAAAATCCGGTACCTGAAATACGTAGATCCATCGGGTTGTTAGTATAAATACTTGAACCTTCATGGAATTGCTGAGCAACTTTACTTGCCTGAGCACCGCCACCTACCGCTGTTTTCGCATTAGTAAACAGTGAGTTAGAATATACATCACCGAATTCTGCACGCGATTCTTTAAAGCCGAAAGTGTTGGCGTTCGCAATGTTGTTACTGGTTGTGTTTAGATCTAATTGAGCAGACGCTAGTCCACTAAGTGCAATATATGACATCCCAAAATTCTCCTATCTAGCCGGCGTTGCCTTACGCCTTACCAACTTCAAGTACTTCAGCTAGTCGAACTGGCGATTCAAAGCCAGCCAGATTGAGCAGTACATTACCATCACCATTACCAAGAAGTACGCTGTTCACGTTCGCATAAGTCGACGTCTCGAACTCACGTTGCTCCCCGTCTAGTAAACCATTCGCTTTTACAGAATATTTACCAGCTGGCAATGCGTTACCGTTTTCATCTAATCCGTCCCACGTCACCTTGGAGTCGCCAGCAGGTTTAGCACCCACATCTAATGTGCGAACCAACTGACCCTGTTCATTCGTGATACGGACGAACAGGTTATCCAGTGCTTGTGGTAGTTTGACCATCGCGGACATACCACCATCAGCAGGTTTTGTGCCTGCAGCACCAGGAACAAGAACATCGCGACCTACTAGCGAAGATGCTTGCAGGGCTTGGTTCGAAGTCATGGATGAGTTAAGACTTTCGAACTGATTGTTCATTTTTCCGATGCCATCGACGGTCGCAAATGAAGCCATTTGCGCAATCATCTGGTCATTGCTGACCGGCTTAAATGGGTCCTGCTGAGCAAGCTGTTTAGTCAGTAGCGACAGGAAATCTTCCTGTTTAAGGTCATTTTGACCCGTTACTTTCTCTTCAGGCTTGTTCTTCTCTTGCAGGGCTTTAAGCTGATCAACATAGGACAAGCCGCTCTGACCAAGGTTGTCTATTCCGGCCATGACGTTAACCTCCTATCCTTATTGACCCATCTGCAGCGTACGCAGCAGCATTTGTTTACTTGCGTCTGCTAATTGCACGTTCGTTTGGTACGAGCGAGAAGCAGAAATCATGTTTGCCATTTCTTCCATCACATTAACGTTAGACTTGAAGATATAACCTTCGTCGTTAGCCAATGGATGTTCAGGGTTATACTCAGACTCAAGCGGTTTATTGCTTTCAATCACACCCATCACTTTTACAGGAACATTGTGGTCACGGTTGTACTTGGCTTTACTCAACTCAGCACCAAACACGGCATGACGCGCCTTGTATGTTTCGTCTGCTGAGCTTGCGATGCTGTTTGCATTAGCCAAGTTACTAGAGGTGGTATTTAGACGGACAGATTCTGCCGTCATTGCAGATCCCGTCACGTTGAATACATTAAACAAGCTCATCTAAATTACTCCCCTTTTAGTGCTTTGGTCATGTTCTTAAACTTACTGCCTAAGAAATCTAATGACGCCTGATGACGAATTTGGTTTTGCATGAACAAACTACGTTCCAAATCGACATCGACCGTGTTCCCATCTCCGGTATCCGGCTGTGTTGGGATGCGATACAGAGTATCGCCGGCAATATTAGTAGTGGCATTAATGTGCCGACCATCGGTGCGAGTAAGACCAAAGCTTGCCCCCGACTTTGCCGCTTGCAGCGCCTTGTCGAAGTCCATGCCTTTCGCCTTAAAGCCAGGTGTGTTTGCTTGCGCAATGTTGGTCGAGATGACCTCTGCATTGCGTTCACGCAGGCCAACTGTGTGTTGGTGTACTCCCAGAGCTTTATCGAACGAGATCGCCATCGCTTGCCTCTACCAATAAAAATGACTTAACTGATGATAACTATGCAATCTACGTGCCAACAATTACATTGCCGCCTAGAAAGCCAAGATATCCGCACAAGGTAATTAGCAAAAACCAAGCCAACTCATAAAAACACGGGATGTCAGTGGTGGTTTACGAGTGAATTGGGAGTCACTAATAGGGTTAGTATAGTTTCGATACAGCAAAGCCGGCAAGAAGCCGGCTTTGAGAGAGTGTTGAGCAGATTGCTATTTTAGCTTGTAGATGATACCTGGGTTACAGCGAACCATCTCAAAACGATCTGTTAGGCCCGTAAGAGACTCTGAGGCACCTAGTAACAAATAGCCACCAGGATTAAGTGAATTAGCCATCTGATTAAGCACTTTCGATTTCATCTCAGGGGCAAAGTAGATAAGCACGTTTCGACAGAAAATAATGTCGAACTTACCAAGCAAAGCGTAGGAGTCCATCAAGTTTTGTGGTCGGAAGTTGACCATGCGCTTAACGTTGTCTTTTACCTTCATTTTGTTATCGCCTGCATCTTCAAAGAAGGTGCGACGACGCTCTGGGGATAACCCGCGTCCAAGTGCTAGATTGTCGTAAACACCAGCACGACACATATCCAGCATACTTGAGGAAATGTCTGTTGCCGTGATAGAAACATTAGGCAGCATACCTGGCTTGCGGCTCTGCGTTTCCAAAATGGTCATAGCAATTGAGTAAGGCTCTTGGCCCGAAGAACTTGCTGCCGACCAGATTTTAATTGGGCGTTTGTTTGCCGCAACCTCAGGCAAAAGTTTGTCTGACAACACCGAGAACGGATAATTATCACGGAACCACAGTGTTTCGTTAGTAGTCATGGCATCTACAGCGGCAACACGCAGTTCCCGGTTTCTTCCGGTTACTACATCCCTAAGAAGGTCTGATAAAGAGCCAAGCTTAAACTTGCTGACTAAAGGGCTAAGTCGGCTTCTTACCAAATATTGCTTGCTATCACCAAGGACAATCCCACACTGAGACTCCAAAAAGCGGCTGAAATCGCGATATTCTTGATCGCTTATAGTTATTGCTGTCATTCAGATCTCTAGTTAATTATTGACTGCGGCTTTCACTGCATTGCCCAGTTCATCTGGATTGAATTTTGCGATAAATTCATTGGCACCCACACGCTCGACCATCGCCTGGTTGAATACACCACTTAATGAGGTGTGTAGGATGACGTGTAAATCTTTTAGATCCGCATTACGGCGAATTTCTGCCGTTAATGTGTAACCATCCATTTCTGGCATTTCGATATCAGAAATAACCAAAGACACTTGATCTTTAATCGGGCCGTTGGCCGCAAGCTCCACTAGCTTCTCGTAAGCTTCTTTACCATCTTTTACTAAGATAGATTCAAAGCCAATCGCTTCAACAGCGCGTTGTACCTGCTTACGTGCAACCGTTGAGTCATCAGCGATCAAAATTGGATGGATCACCTGCTCTTGCTGAATTTCAGCAATTTCTTCTTTCAAATCATCGCTCATGGTTTCATCCACAGGCGAGATTTCGGCAAGGATTTTCTCAACGTCCAGAATTTCAACCAGTTCGTTGTCAATGTTGGTTACTGCTGTCAGGTAGTTGGCTTTACCTGCACCTTCTGGCGGTGGAAGAATAGACTCCCAATGCATGTTGATGATACGTTCTACAGATGTGACCAAAAAGCCTTGAATGGTTCGGTTAAACTCCGAAATCACCACGAAGCACTTGTCAATGTCTGTGGTCGGACGGCCACCAACGGCTAAACTTAAGTCAATCACTGAAACCGTTTGACCACGGATGTGCGCCACACCTTTTACCAAAGGGTTAAGATTTGGCATGGAAGTTAATTTAGGGCATTGGAGAACTTCTTTCACTTTAAAAACGTTAATACCATAACGTTGGCGTCCCATCAGACGAAAAGTCAGAAGCTCCAATCGGTTTTGACCGACGAGTTGTGTGCGTTGATTCACAGAATCAAGAATGCCCGTCATAAGCACGTCTCCATCTAAAGCATTTTAGTAAACTATTAACACAACACTGATTTTATCAGGCATAAATACAAAGTAGCGTATTATAAGGCATTTATCAGTATGCAATCTATCTCTAAGTGTAGAGCTTTCTACGATAAGTTTGGAAAAACTATCGGCTTTTGTTTGATTTTCTTTAGCGCTTTCGCTCACTCTGCGACTGAGTCGCAAATAGATGCGATAAAACAAGCGGCTGAGCAACATGTACTCGAAAACTATCCGCTCGGTCCAAATGACAAAATGACCGCTACGGCTGCCGCCATCGATCGCCGAGTCAAAGCCAGCGACTGTGATGAGCCGCTCGAAACATCATCTTCAGCGCATTCTGGCTCTTCAAGTAACATCACTGTTCTTGTCACTTGTCCTCAAGATGACTGGCGAGTATACGTACCAGTGCGTGTATCATTGCTTAGACCGTTGGTTACGGCCATCACACCTTTGGCTCGCGGCAACATCATCGGTTCAAATGATATTAGTATATCATTTGTTGAGCAGCGTGCTTATCGCCGCTTTGGCTTCCAACAACTAGATCAAGTGATTGGAGCCAAGCTAAAGCGCAACGTTCGAAACGGTGATGTCATTGAACAGAACGATATCTGCGTCGTTTGTCGAAATGAAATCGTGATCATTAAAGCCGTTAAAGGTGAAATGTCGATAACTACGAAAGGAACTGCCCTATCTGATGGTGCTACCGGGGATCACGTTAAAGTCAAAAATAACAAATCAAATCGAATAATTGATGCTATAGTAACAGGAATGGCAGAGGTTACTGTGCACTTTTAGTGTGATAAGTCACCGATAGCAAAACAAATTCAATTATTTTTTAAAATAATCGTAAAGTTTTCGGCAGCTACGTCGATATCATTTGTACAGGTTCTCAATCTTTTTGCGAATAAGGCACTAACTATGGCAGGCATTGATCAACTCAGATCCGGGCAAACCGTCACGACAAACCGTGCGAATGCTCGTACAGAAAGCAGTACGCAATCGCGTTCTGAATCTGTCGCCGAACCAAAAGGCGGCAAAGACGCAGTCTCGCTTAGCCAAGAGGGGAAAGCGATTGGTCAACTTCATCAGAACATGGTCAGTGAGCCGAGCTTCGACTCTGCAAAAGTTGCAGCGATTAAAGAAGCTATAGCAAATGGGTCCTACACAGTAGACCCAGAGAAACTGGCCGAAAGTATGATGAAGCATGAAGAAGACCTAGCTGGACTGTAATATAGCGGTCCAGCTATTTTCATTGAATCGATTCATATGGCATCACTCGAAAGTTTATTAGACTATCAACTCCAAAACGCTCAATCGCTTTCTGATTTACTTGAAAAAGAAAAAGTTGCGATAGCGAAGCGTGTCGCTAAAGATATTGAAGTTCTCGCCAAACAGAAACTCGAGTTTATCCTCCAACTACAACAAACTGATCAGCGCATTGCCGAACATGCGGAAGTTGAGCGCCTCAAGCTAGAAACCCAACTGAGCAAACAAGTAAAGACCATCCAATCTGTTGTTCATGACTGCCAGCAGCTTAATGAAGTGAATGGCGAAGCGTTGCAGCGTGCCCAATTGAGCTTTAACAAGCTACACAACATGATGCAGCAAAGTCGAGGTAAGATTGGCATGACCTACACGGCTGAAGGCCAAACTAATACTTTCTCCACTTTGGGTACGAACATCAAAGCTTAAAGTGGTGTTAGGATTATCTAGCCAACGAATATATAAAGAGCGGCAACCATGGTTGCCGCTCTTTTCGTTGGAGATGAAGGTGTTTGCCGTTAGTGCAATTAACTATTAGAACAGGGTAGCTTGTTTCTTCACTGGCACCTGCTGAACATCACCGTAGTTCTTGAGCTCATCCATTTTTTGGATATCAAGACGCAGTTCAGTTACGTAGCTATCACCAACAGCGTATGTACGCACAACCTGCGCACCACGGATAACACCGTCAACGGCACCGCTTGTCCACTCAGTTCCCAAACGTGAATCTTCAAGATCAGAACGGGCACTCACACGTAAGCCGTATACCTGTTCCGCAAGCTCTCGATAAGCATCTATCTTAGAAGCACGCATCGCCTTAACTTGCTTTTCCTGGTCATTTCGACCTTTCTGTTCACTGATGCTGGCATAACCAACAGCAGTCATAAACATTTCTTCACCGCCCAATGGCTGGCAACCCGCCATCACCATTGCAACCAGTAACATTAATACTTTTTTCATTTCTCTCACCTAACTCTCTGGTTACGGACGCAGAATAATAGAATCTGGGCTGGTCATTGTGTGATCGGTACGGATCAGCACACCATCTTGGGTTCTAACACTGTTAAGCGTATCTAAGTCACGACCAATTCTATCCTCTGGTAGGAAGCCTTGCGCCGTTGCTACCACAACTCGACTTTTCATACCAACAACACGAGCGTTAATAAGCACACCGCCCTCCTGACGTAACATAGTGCCCGTCAACACATATTTCACGTCTTGTTCCTGCGCTAACTCCTTCCAATCACGACTGAACGCAAAGTCACCCGATTGCGTCACTCGAATTGAGCCAGTGGTTTTAAAATCGACCACTTTAAAACCGCGGCGCTGAAACTGATGAATAAAACCTTCTGAGACTGAATTACCCAGCCAGTTGGTGGTATCCATATTTTGCAGGTCGACAAATGAGGTCACTGCAATAGGTGTTCTTGCCGACACGCTGGTGTTCGACATGATCAGCTCTTCCGCTAAACTTTCTACAAAGAAATCCATCGTATGACGTGGCGTATCCATTAGCATAAATCGACTGCCAGAATACGTATCTTTACCATTGTAGATTGGCGAAAAAGCGCACGATGCCAAAAACATCGTTGACACTAAAACAAGCCATTTCTTCATTCTCTTCATCTCCGATATACTGTCTCACCACCTAGGTGGCAAGTAACAGAAGTCTGGTGTCATCATTCCGTCATTAGGTTGGAACAATACTTGCTTTTCTTCACTTGCAACTGAGAAAACCAACACCAAAAATCACTACTCAAACATTAAGCAAAAAGCATACCCAACTGAGATTTCGATAATGAAAAAATTTTGGACAACTACCATAACTCTTGTTTGCACAGCACTTTTTAGCTTTGCAGCCAAAGCAGCGTGGTACGAAGTCGAAGGCGTTGCCACTATATCAACGTCAAAATCTACAGCACGCATGAATGCGTTAGAAGACGCTATTTATAAAGCAATGAGTTTTACTGGTGCTGACATTGGAACCATAAGCTTTCTGCAGCCTTATATAGAGGAATCTCGTGAAGAGTACCAATTTACTAACCACGAAGTGCGCTATATCCGTGTAGAAGAAGAAGATGACAGCGGTGGCAAGATGCGCCTTAAGGTACGTTTGGATATCTATCCAACGGCAAGAGGTTGCCATATTGACCAATACAAGAAGACTATATTGGTAGGTAAAATTGACTTAGTTGAGCCGCAACATGCTGTTATGGGCGCAGTGTACAATCTCGGTGAAGACTACGGTCAAGTGCTTAACCGTCAGTTCGAACAAGAATCCCAGAGCTTCACGTCAGTTGGTGTGACACCCTACAACCTAGATAAGAATCGAGCAGACATCGTTAAGATGATTGCTCAGGACAACGGCGCACAATACCTGATTAGTGGCCACATTCATGACCTTACCGCAACAATTGAAAGCCGATTGCTTCAAGACGATCAAATCAATCGTCAGTTCGCTATGGAAGTCTTAGTGTTTGATGGGCAAACCGGCAATGAAGTGTTTACCAAGACCTATCGTGAAGTGGCCTTGTGGCCCTTCCCTAAAACCAGTCAGGTAGATACGAAAGGTGCTCGTTTTTGGTCTTCAACTTATGGTGAGATGATGCTGCGAGTCAGCCGAAACGTGATGATAGATTTGGAGTCAGAACTCTCTTGTAAAATCACGGTGCCGTCTGTGGTTGCGGTCCGCCAGAACCTTGTCACGATGGATCTGGGTCGCCGCCATGGTGTTAAGAAAGGTGACAAGCTGCAACTATGGCACAATGGTTCATTTATCGACCAAAACGGTATTGCTCGTAATCGAGTCTCACAAAGCCGTATCACACTGACTGTCGATCGAGTCTACGACTTAGAAGCGGACTTAATAGTTGATCAACCAGAGCTGGCTCAGAGTATTCAAATTGGCGATGTCATGCATAAACAGTTTGATGAAGAAGAATAGATAACCAAGCATAAGGCCACTCATTGGGTGGCCTTATCGATTTATTACTTAATACACTTAGATAGAGATTGATTAAATTCATCAAGCCAAGCTTTAGGTCGCTGGTTAAGAAAGTGTTTTGTAAAATAGACACCCAGAGGTTTCTCTTTAGCAATTTTGGTGGCAACCAAATCTTTCCAACCATATTCTTCGAGTAAAGCATCCACCACAAGGTTGTTGGCAATGACAGTATCAACTCGGCCAATTTTTAGCTGCAACAATAGCTGTTCTGTAGTTTTGGGGCGACTAAAAATTGGGTATTGATTGGCTTCCAACCACTTGGCCATATTCGAACCTTGAAAGGCACCGATACGCCCAAGATTTGATTTGTCGATACTAGCCGCACTATCTCGTGTTGGTGATTTCATCCAATACCATTGCCAGTTTTGATCTGCGATCTGCTCAGACATAACCGCATAACTATCTCGGTAGTCATTTTGGGAACCAGCAAAAAAACCGTCCACTTGATGGGACTCAGCCAGATGTTGGGCTCGACGCCAAGGCACAACCAGCACCTGTAGGTTTTGGTTTAGACCTTCCATTGCACATCTCAGCCTATCAACGGCAATGCCTTTGAATCGGTCGTCGGCAACTCTGCGGATATCACTGCCCGGTGGATAACTGCCATACGGAGCAAGGTCGTGTGTTGCCAATATGATATTTTGCGCTAAAGCGGTGTTTCCGATCAGCAACATCACTAACATTGAGCCTAGTTTTCGCTTCACCCTATACCCCTTGTTTCGATAATTAGCCTAAATAGCTATTCGCATGACAGCTCATTGTTTTGGTTTGACTTTTTTGCTTATAATAGCGTTATGCTCCCGTGGCACAGCTGGATAGCGCGGCCCCCTCCTAAGGGGCAGGTCACAGGTTCGAATCCTGTCGGGAGCGCCAACTTTCTCAATCAGCCATTACTCACTTTGCGCTATTTGAATAATAGTATTTTTTATTGATGTACATCTTCATGTCAGCTTCTTTAAACAGTAAGTTAGGCTGACAGTTATCCGTCGAAGCGAACCCCATCGAAAAATGAACCGGATGCAAGTTGCCTTCCATATCTGACATAGTTTTGCCTGCTTGCGCTCGCTCTAAACGCTCTTCTAACACTTTGCAATCGGCCTGATTCATATCGCTTCCCAAAATTACAAACTCATCACCACCGATGCGATATAGCATTTGATTTTGATTAATATGCTGATTGAGCAGTGCCTCACAGGTAAAAATCAGCTCGTCGCCTAAGTCATGCCCGTATTGATCATTGATAGTTTTCAAGCCATTGATATCAATTACGAACAACGCAAACGTCTCTATCTGACCATTTCTTAGCTGAGATTTTAGATATTCGATATCTTCATCGAATGCCTGTCGATTGCCTGCATCAAGCATAGGATCACGGCGAGTAATGAGCATTAGTTCTAGCCAGTATCCAAGCTGTTGAGTAAATAATTGGCACAACAGTTTTTGCTCTTGTGTTTCTGGCGCACGTTGCCAGCCGATATAAGCTAGCGGCTCAACCATATTGTTGTAGATTACCGTTTTGCATTTTTTCTCGGGGACTGTGAAGCTGAATTCGCCTCCAAGTTCAGGAAGTAACTTCTGTAAATGTCGGGTCACGACTTTAGATACGCCGTGATAGCCTACATCGTTAAGCTCAGACAACCCATTAATGAGCCTAACCAACTTTTGCTGATAGTTTTCTTCTCGTTTTAGAGAAGCTTGCAGCTGCGCAGTTTTCTGTTCAACTTCACTTTCTAGACGTTGATTAAAATCCTCCAGCTGACTGTTGGTCGCGGCAATTTGCTGGTTCTTATTCTCCAGCTCATCTAACTGAAGCCCAATTTGACTACGCATTTTAAATAGTAGCTGATAGACATTTAAAAATTCACTGCTGCGAAAATCACTATCGGTAATGGCTGATTTACTGTTATTGGTAAACTCAGTGACAACTTTTGAGATGGTATTAAACTGCTGAGATACCCAACCATTTAGAACCAAGACAATCACGACTACTAAAAACAGTAAAGCGGCTAAGAACTGGATGGCGTCGTTAAACGTTTCTTCAGCTTGTTGGTGGCGCAGTGTGTCAGAAAAGAAGTAATACAGGCTTAACTCCGCAGGGGAATAAAGCGAAGGGTGTTCAAACACGAATTCGGTTTTAGGAACATCTTGTACCAGCGCAGCTTCATCTACGTTTAACTCACCATAGGTCAAAGCAACGTGTTCCCCTGGGTATAAATGCGGCTGTAACAATGAAACGGATGATTCATTGCCAATTAACACCACCAAGGTTCCCTGTGGTTCATACTCTTCGTGCTCAAGCAACGTGTAGGCGAGCAAAGGGCTAAACAGCGCTACACCACGATCTTCATCCGTTGAAGTTAAACCTGGCTCGGTAAATCTTGTATGGAATACTTTTCCTCGACGCAACGCAGGTTTTGCCTCCTGCATTTTTTGGTACAAATCGCTGTTTTCAAAGTGGTAAGCACTACCCTTATGGGCATACATCACCTCACCTTCTCTATTTAAAACAAAAATGGCACTGACTATCTCACTAATTTGTGTCATCGCATGGAGCCGCTGCCACACCACCGAAGAGTAAAGGATATTATCCGCACCGCGTATCATGACTTGGTCTCGAGAGAACCAGTCGAGTAGGTTCGCAAGATTATCGATTTCCGTTGTGACGGTATCCTTGATACTAGAGACCGTTGTACCTTTCGCAAGGTCTTCATGGGCTTGCATCATGCTGGCTTGCCGTTTGATGAAGTATTGACTGATTAACAACGCAGGTACCAGAGCGACAAACAGCAACAAATAGATAAGTGTTTTGCGTAAACTGAAAGCTCTAAAGCTAATTGGCTTCATTGTTCAGCACCCTTTTGTTGTGTTTGTCCATGAATTGAATAATGTAGCGTGCGCTTTCTCTTAAAGGCATACCTTCTTGATAGCGGTGATAACCACGAAACAAAGCCTCCCAAAAAACGGCCATTTTGAGTGAGTTATTCATTGGCTGAGACTGTAAATATAGCTGATAAAGTTGAGAAAAGTGCTCTTCACGCTGCGAGAATATGGTTTGATTGACCGTCTGATTACTTGTGATAAACACATGATCTTTGGCAAAGCGATGTAACTCTTCAGGGTCTTGAATTAAGGCAACCAAGGCTTTCATTGCTGCTCTTTTTTCCGGATCTTGATAACTCTTCTTGGTAAAAGAGAGCACCTTACTCCCAGACAATGAGGTCATCTTTTTTCCACGCCACGTGGGTAACGGCGCAACCCCTAGTTCACCAAGTTCATCTGGCTCGATGTTGTTAAATACCCAGTCACCATCAATCAAATAGCTAAACTCTCCCTTGGCAAATTTCTTCCTTGCGCATACGGAATCACACCCGTCAATAAACATGCCTTGCAGTTGCAATCGACGATAAAAACCAAGAGTATCTATCAACTCCTTCTCGGTGAAATTTAGAGATTTTAGAGGGTTAGGGTCGCCAAATAGATCAAAAAAAGCCACTTGATAATAAAAGGTTTCATGATCCATCAAAATGGCCAGCCCCTGATCTTGGTTTGCTTGAATAAAGGCCTCCCAAGTCTGTATAGGTTGCTTTACTTTGGTTTTATCGTAGAAAAGCATCAGGTGGTTGCCTACCGAAATGGGGATGGCGTAGACGTTACCATCCAACTTGATGTGCTGGGTCGCCAATGGCTCCAATTGGTCTATATCTAACCAATCGTCTGGTAATACCTGCAGCCCTAAGTATTGATGCAAGCCAATAAAGTCTGAAGGTATCCAGACGATATCTGGCATATACACTTCCGAACGTTCTGCCATTAAGGTCTCAGAACGCATGGCTTCTGTATCAACGCGGCGAATAACCAACTTATGCCCTGTTTTCTGCTCAAAGCGCTTAGCAATATCATCAAGCAAAAAGCCATCAAAAGAGGACCAAACTTCTAAGGTGATCGCATTCGACAACGATGAAAATACTATCACTGAGCTCAATAAAGCCCACCGAGCTATAAAGGACATTATTAGGGAAACCATATATTTAGACATAAGCTCACTATAGCACTTTTCTCATCGTCCGTTATTGAGTAACTACCTATTAAGGGCATCTTTAGCAAGTTAACTAGCATCTCCCGTACTCTGTTCTATATTCAAATAAAACATACTAACAACGTCACCTGAGGCTAACACGATGCGAACTACTCTATTCATCTCCCTTTGCACCATCCCGTTTCTCACCTCTGCAAATGAATTTGCTCCTCAGCTCAGTGAGCTGGCTACGTCTAAGATAGACACCCTAGTCAATATGCAAGTTGTCATTGATGCAGTAAATGCCCAAAACACTAAACATGCCCAACTCAGCCAAGCAGAAATTGACAGTTTGGATAAACAGTGGCGCAGTGAAGTAAGTGGCTCTTCTTCGCCTCTGATTGACGAAGTGCTTAGCAATTCGCTATCCGCAACACTTGCGCAAGTCCAAGAAGAGAGTGGCGGCTTGTACACAGAAATTTTTGTCATGGATAACAAAGGACTCAATGTCGGCCAAAGCGCCGTCACTTCTGACTATTGGCAAGGTGACGAAGCCAAATGGAAAGAGACCTATATGAAAGGAGCTAAGGCCATTCATATCAGCGAAGTGGAGGAAGATGAGTCGACCCAAACCTTCCAGTCGCAAGTAAGTTATAGCATCACGGACCCTGCCAGCGGTAATGTCATTGGCGCTATTACCGTGGGTGTTAACGTCGAAGAGCTATAACTACGACCAAGGAAAACTTATGAGCATTCGCAAAACGCTAATACTGAGTACCTCGATATTAGTGATCGTTGCGATGGTAGTGATTACCTTTGTTGTGTGGCAGAGCAGCATGTCTGCTCTGCGTGCATCCAATCAAAAAGGTTTTATCCAAACCACGAACACGATCGCAGACCAAGTCGCTACCTCGGTACGATTCAAAAAGCTCGATGCGGTACAAGAAAAACTGGAAAGCTATCTAGAAGAGAATCAAGCGACGCTTAGCGATGTCTCTCTACTACTAAAAGACGGCACCTTACTTTATAGCAGCTCAAATCAATCCGTTGCACCAGTAGCGAAGAGCCAACTTCCAGAGTCACTCGACAGTGCGCAGATGCTGAGGAGCAACAGCAATACAGCTCTCTTTGTCACCCCGCTTTTGTCGGGTAAAAAACGTCAGCTGGTCGGCTATGCGATCGTTGAATGGCAATATGCAGAAATCAAACAACTGGAATCCAAACTGCTTACCACTATATTTTTAGTTGGTGGTGGGATCTTACTGCTTGCTTTAGCATCGGTTGTAATTCTTGTGCGAGTTGCACTGGTTAATCCACTGACTCAATTTAAATTTCTCACCCGTCAACTAGCTTCTGGGGATTGCAACCTATCTCAGCGGATTGACTACACCAAGCGCAACGAGTTTGGTGAACTGGCCCATTACATCAACCAGTTTATTGAAACCTTGGAGAAGTCGCTATCCACCATCAACCAAAACTCTACCGATGTTGCCAACATCTCAACTAACTTAGAAACCAACATCGAACAGCTTGAGTCTAAGGTTCGCCAGCAAAGAGAAGATATTCGCCAATCTCTGGCGATGGGGGAAGAACTCAAGACCTCGGTAGATTCGGTGAAGAGTCAAGTCGAAGGCGCTTCTGACTCTTTAGAGCACGCCGTGAATTCTGCTCGCAAGGGACAACAGAGCCTAAATGATGCCGTGGCGCAAAACCACAGCCTCGCCCAGCAAACCCAAGAAGCCTTTGAAGTAGCAGATGCACTTAACTCACAAGCTGGGAAAGTTACCAATATCCTTGAAATCATTCGCAGTATTGCTGAGCAGACCAATTTGCTGGCACTAAATGCCGCCATAGAGGCTGCCCGAGCAGGAGAAAGTGGGCGAGGATTTGCAGTCGTTGCAGATGAAGTACGATCGCTTGCGGAAAAAACATCTACTTCTACCGACCAAGTGGAAGAGATTTTGGTCGATTTACATAAGTTTTCCGAGCAGCTCATTGGCTCTATGAAGCAAGGTCTAGATAGTGCGGAATCCTGCGTTACTGTCATAGAATCTGCGTCTGCGCAAATTGACGACATCATCTCAAAAGTAGAGCACTCAAACACCTCGAACTTAGACGTGGTAGCAACCAACGAACATCAGTTTGGCTCCATGACTAACTTGATCGATCAACTATCGCATCTAAATAGCCAGATGGAATTTTTATTCCACGATAGCCAACAGATGACAGAACACAGTAAGGATCTACTGCAAAATGCAGAAAAAACTCGCACCAACTTAAAAGCATTCAACTTATAACCTCGTCAGCGCTGCTCGACCTAACTCCACCGAGCAGTGCTGGCACCTCTAAAGTGACATCACTCGCAGTAAAAATCACCCAACCTTTATAAATCACGGTCTAAGTCACCTTTTTCTGGCCCGACTTTGTTTTCTACTAAAATTAAGTGGTATTGATAATCATTATCAAATGATTGAACGAGATGATTATGTCTACCAACCACTCCCCTAATCTTGACGCTCAGCACTCCAACCCACTCTTGCGAGTACGAAACTTGTGTGTGGATTACATTACCGACAACGGCGATTTTGAAGCGGTAAAGTCCGTAAGCTTTGACATTGGCAAAGGTGAAATCTTCGGCTTAGCTGGTGAATCTGGTTGCGGAAAAAGCACCATAGCTTTTGCTATCAATCGCTTACATAAGGCTCCTGCATTTATCTCTGGAGGCGAAATTTGGCTAGAAGAGCGCAACATTCTTGCCCTACCTGACGAGGAGCTTCAAACCCTGCGTTGGAGTGAAATTGCTATGGTATTCCAAAGTGCAATGAACTCGCTTAACCCAGTACTGACCGTGAAAGAGCAATTTGTCGATGTTATGCGCCACCATCAGGGGCTAAGCGAACAGCAAGCGGTTGACCGTGCACAAAAATTGCTCGATTTGGTCAATATCCCAAGAAATCGGCTCTCTGATTACCCACACCAGTTCAGTGGTGGCATGCGTCAACGTCTTGTGATTGCGATTGCCCTCACCTTGAATCCAAAGCTCATTATCATGGATGAACCGACAACGGCTTTAGATGTTGTGGTGCAAAGAGAGATCTTGCAGCAAATCTATCAACTGCGTGATGAATTTGGATTTTCAGTACTCTTCATTACCCACGACTTAGCTCTCATGAGCCAGCTCTGTGATCGAATTGCCATCATGCGTCATGGACAACTGGTCGAGGTGAATAATGCCCACGCCATTCGCAATCATCCCGAGCACCCATATACCCAAAAACTGTGGAGCTCGTTCCCCAATATCCACGAGCACAAATCTCAATCTAGTAACCAAGGAGTGACGGCATAATGGAACCTATCATTCAACTCAACGATGTAACCAAAACCTTCCAAGTCGACTCTTTAGGCGGCAAACAGAGTTTTACGGCGCTCAATGGGGTGAGCTTTAATCTTCATGCAGGCAGAACGCTCGCACTGGTGGGTGAATCAGGATGCGGCAAGAGTACCTGCGCAAGACTCATCACTAAAGTCTTTGCGCCAACACAAGGCGAAATCCTCTACCGAGGCCGAGACATTCAAACCCTCACTCGCCGCAAAGACGTATTGGAATATCGCGGTAAAGTGCAAATGGTTTTCCAAGACCCGTTTGGCTCGCTAAACCCAACGCAATCGATCCAGCACCATTTACTTCGCCCGCTTAAAATCCATAAGCAACTAGAAAAAGGCGCTGATGAAAAAAACCGCTTGGAAGAGTTGCTTAATCTTGTTGAACTGCCTGTAGAAACCCTAGCTAAGTTCCCTCATGAACTGAGTGGTGGCCAACGTCAACGCATCAACTTGGCAAGAGCACTTGCTGTCGGGGCAGAAATGATCCTTGCCGACGAACCGACATCTATGCTCGACGTATCAATTCGCTTGGGCGTGTTGAATTTGATGCAAAGAATGAAACAAGATTTAGGCATTGGCTTTCTCTACATCACTCACGATTTAGCGACCGCACACTATATCGCCGAGGAGACCGCCGTCATGTATCAGGGTCAGATTGTTGAATGGGGAGACACACAATCGATATTGACTAACCCACAACATCCTTACACAAAATTGCTGATCTCAGCGGTTCCTGACCCGGACGTTCCATTTGGTAAATTGGTACATAGCGAACCGGACTACTCACAGAATGCTGATAAAGTACGCGCTTTTTCCGCCCAACCTCAAGCGAATTACGATCAAGTGGGCAGTAATCACTATGTTCGAAAATGGGTCGCTGCCGCATGAGTGAACTAGAACGTTGGCAACAAGAAGTTTCTGCGTGGTATCTCGCTAAACAGCATCATCAAGCTGAGAAGCTGGTCAATTTAGTGCTTGATCCCCCCGAGGAAATCTGGGGCCCCATGATCACTGATGGCCAGAGTAAAGCCATCGCTTGTTGGTTGGATGCGAGTTTACGCCTTTATCGCCATTATCTTGCCCAGCAAAACGCCCATAAAGGTTATCAATACCTAAATTTTGCTTACAGTAAGCTGCAACAAGTCTACTGTAACTTAAGTTGCCAATTAGAATTAAGACAATGGGCTAAGCAGCGTCTTGAGCATCTTATTGTGTTGATGTTAGAGCTTTGCAGTCAACATGATTGGCACCAAGAAGCGAATCAGCAAATAGATTGCCACGTACGGTTATTAGCAAGCTATGACTTAGGAGCTGCATGAAATCTAGACATAAAAAAACCGCAGAACAATCTGCGGTTTTTTCATTGGCATCGAATTATGCGTTCGCTTCACGCGCTTCGATAAATGCAATAGCCATCTTGATACGAGCAACACAGCGCTCTTTACCAATCAGCTGCATTACCGCATCGACTGAAGGCGATTGACCGCCGCCAGTAACAGCAACACGTAGCGGCATACCGATTTTGCCCATGCCGATCTCTAATTCGTCACATACTGCTTTGATAACACCATCTTTGATGTTTTCTGTCGTCCACTCTTCTAGCGCTTCAACTTTTGCTAACGCAAGCTCTAGAGGGCCTTTTGCAACACCACGTAGGTGCTTCTTCGCAGCACCCGCTTCAAACTCAGCGAAGTCTTCGTAGAAGTAACGAATTTGCTCTGCTAGCTCAACTAGGGTGTTGCAACGCTCGCCAACTAGCGAGATAACTTCAGTGATTGCAGGGCCATTTTCAACCGAAAGCTTCTGGTTGTCTAGGTGCCATTGTAGGTGCTCTGCGACATACTCAGGTGCTGACGTCTTGATGTAGTGGTTGTTCAACCAAAGAAGCTTGTCCGTGTTGAATGCAGAAGCAGACTTGCTGATAGCGCCAAGAGTGAATAGCTCAACCATCTCTTCTTGAGAGAAAATCTCTTGGTCACCGTGAGACCAACCTAGACGTACTAGGTAGTTGTTTAGTGCGTTTGGTAGGTAACCTTCGTCACGGTATTGCATTACCGATACAGCGCCGTGACGCTTAGAAAGTTTCGCACCGTCATCACCTAGGATCATTGCACAGTGAGCAAACGTTGGTACTGGTGCACCTAGTGCTTCGTAAATGTTGATCTGGCGCGGTGTGTTGTTGATATGATCTTCACCACGAACTACGTGAGTAATGCCCATATCCCAGTCATCCACAACAACTACGAAGTTGTAAGTTGGCGCACCATCAGTACGGCGGATGATAAGGTCATCTAGCTGATCGTTACCAATCTCGATGCGGCCACGGATCTGGTCTTCAAATACTACACTACCTTCCGTTGGGTTACGGAAACGCACGACTGAAGCATCACCTTCTTTTGCTGCTGCGTTTGCTGCAACAATTTTCGGGTGGTTCGCATCGTAACGAGGCATCTCTTTGTTTTCTTCTTGCTCAGCGCGGATCTCGTCTAGCAGCTCTTTAGAAGCGTAACAGTGGTAAGCTTTGCCTTCTTCAAGCAGCTTTTCGATCATCTCGTTGTAACGGTCAAAACGCTTGCTCTGGTAGAACGGGCCTTCATCCCAGTTCAGACCCATCCAAGCCATGCCTTCTAGGATCGCATCTACTGCTTCCTGAGAGTTACGTTCAAGGTCAGTATCTTCGATACGTAGAACAAATTCACCGCCTTGGTTTTTAGCGTATAGCCAAGAGTAAAGCGCTGTACGAGCACCGCCTACGTGTAGGTAACCAGTAGGGCTTGGTGCAAAACGAGTTTTAACCGTCATTTGAATTCCTTTGGAGTGCGAACGTAACGATTGAGCCCGCTACGTAAAATAAGGATAAATTTTGGCGACATTTTACCACCGCAACATAAATCTACAATGGCAACTGAGGTGTGTTTGCCAATAACTTGCTTGACCTTACCCCAAGGGAAACCTTTATGCTGATGACAATACTCAGAATTAGGATTGCCAAATGACGTCATACACTTTGCCGCTGCGTGGCCTCAACTGCATGGGATGTGCTAATAAAGTCAAAAACCGACTGGATACCCTCCCCGAGACCAGTGTCGAACAGATATCCCCGCAACAAGTGACGCTCAACACTGTAGCGTCGCTCAGTCAAGTGATCTCTGAAATTGAGGCACTAGATTACCAAGCCGGTATCTGGCACCAACTGCATTTGAGTGGGCTCAATTGCGGTAAATGCGTTAGCAAAGTAAGAAATGCCCTCGAACAACGTCAAGATATCGCTCGATTTGATGTCAGCAAGACTGAGTTATCACTGCTTGGTTCCATCGACCAGCAATCGCTCATAAGCCTTATCGAAGCCCTCGGCTACCAAGCCCATACTGATGAGCCAACGTGTCATGAAGTATCGAAGCAAACAACCCAAACGGCCAGCGATGATATGCCTTCTTCACCCACCCAATTTGTTCCACAATCTGAGCCTAAGCAGCTCCTTATTCAGAAGATGACCTGTGCCAGTTGTGTCGCATCGGTAGAAAAAGCGCTGCTCTCTGTGGCAGGGGTTGAGCAGGTACAAGTCAACCTGGCAGAGCACTCTGCGTTGGTCTGGCACAGCGATGAAATTCAATTTGATCAACTTTTGGCCACCAGCAAAGCTGCGGGTTACCCAGCAGAAATCGTTGAGGATGAAGCGAAGCTCAGAGAAAAGCAGCAGCAGGCATACCAACAAGAGCTAAAAAAGCATCGCAGCAGCACAATCACCGCATTGGCTATCGGCGCCCCGCTAATGGCTTGGGGTGTATTAGGTGGCAATATGATGATCCGAAACACCAATGATCAATGGATTTGGGGCATCGTTGGTTTGCTCACGCTTTGGCTGCTATCCACCGCTGGCAAAGGCTTTTTCAGCTCTGCATGGCAATCGCTACAGCACCGCCGAGCGACCATGGACACCTTAGTTGCATTGGGGACAGGCGCGGCTTGGGCTTACTCTATGCTGGTCGTTATTGCCCCTCACTGGCTGCCAGCGGCTTCTCGCCACGTTTACTTTGAAGCCAGTGCGATGATCATCGGCCTTATCTCATTAGGCCACTACATTGAAGCCAAAGCCAAAGCTAAAACTAGCCAGTCACTTCAATCACTGATTGACCTGCAACCACAAACCATCAAGGTGTTGGTCGATGGAAAGATTGAGCAACGCCCGCTGCACACAGCTACCATAGGCACTAAAGTACAAGTCATGCCTGGAGATAAAATCCCAGTGGATGGTGTGACTCTCTCCGGTGAAAGCTTTGTTGATGAGGCGATGCTCACAGGCGAACCTATCCCTGCCTACAAAAAAGTCGGTGACAAAGTGACAGCAGGTACCATCAATGGTGACGGACAGCTCGTGATTGAAACAACCTCCGCTGGGCAAAATACCGTGCTGGCAAGGATCATCAAGATGGTTCGCCAAGCACAAAGCTCCAAACCTCAAATAGCCAAATTGGCCGATAAGATTTCTTCGGTGTTTGTCCCTGTTGTAGTCGCCATTGCCATCATTGCCGCTATCATTTGGGGGCTTTGGGGGCCAGAGCCTAAAGCAAGCTACATGTTAGTGGTGGCAACCACAGTATTAATTATTGCGTGTCCCTGTGCTTTAGGGCTCGCCACGCCACTCTCAGTCACTACAGGTGTCGGTAAAGCAGCGCAACTGGGCATTTTGATTCGTGATGCTGAAGTGCTTCAATCGGCAAGTAGCATCGATACTGTAGTGTTTGATAAGACAGGCACGCTAACCGAGGGCAAACCAAAAGTTATCAATGCAATATTTGTCGAACCACAGCACTCACCCGAACTGAAATCTAAAGTGCACGCGGTGCAAGCTTTATCCGAACACCCGCTTGCCAAAGCCATGACAGATTTTTGCCATGAGAGCGAGCAAAACAAACCTAAAGTAGAACAGTTTAAGGCCGTTCAAGGTAAAGGCGTCAGTGCCTTTTTAAATGATGAAAAACTGCTTATTGGTAGTGCTAGATTGCTTAGCGACCATGGCATAACGACCCAAGAGTTCTCGACCGAAGAAAGCAAGTTCCACCATCAAGGTGCCACTGCGGTTTATGTGGCTGTCGATGGTAAAGTTCAAGCCTTATTTGCGATAGCAGACACCATCAAAAGCGAAGCAAAGCAGGCGGTTGAGCAATTGCGTCAGTTCAACATCGACGTTGTGCTGCTGTCTGGTGACCATCAAGTCGTCGCCACCCATGTCGCTGAGCAGTTGGGCATTTCACAAGTCTTCGCTCAAGTACTGCCAGAGGAAAAAGCGCAACATATTGAAAACCTAAAAGCGCAAGGTCGCAAAGTCGCCATGGTAGGTGATGGTATTAATGACGCCCCTGCCCTTGCCTGTTCCGATGTTGGTATCGCTATGGGCAGTGGCTCTGATGTTGCGATTGAAAGTGCGCAACTGACACTGCTCAATAGCTCACCACTGGCAGTGGCAAATGCCATCGAACTTTCAAAAGCAACGGTAAGAAACATGAAACAGAACTTACTCGGTGCTTTTGTCTACAACAGTTTAGGAATCCCTATTGCAGCAGGTGTGTTGTACCCAGCCTTCGGTTTTTTACTAAGCCCAGTTGTCGCTGGTGCAGCAATGGCACTTTCTTCTATTACCGTCGTATCGAATGCTAATCGACTGCGACTGTTTCAACCAACCAAATACAAAGGTGAATCATGAAATCAACCCTATTTACGCTCGGAATGCTAACCATGAGTTCCGCATTTGCAGCACCTATGATCACTCACAAATCTCCCACGTGCGGCTGCTGTGACGATTGGGTTACGCACATGCAAGATGCTGGTTTTGAAGTAACGGTGAAAAACCATGACAACATGAGCCCAATCAAGCAAAAACTTGGGGTAACGCCTCAACTAGCTTCTTGCCATACTGCAGTAATCGATGGCTATGTTTTTGAAGGTCACATCCCAGCCAAAGACATCAAAGCATTTTTGGCTAACCCACCTAAACAAGCATTAGGACTTGCAGTACCGGGCATGCCTTTAGGCTCACCAGGCATGGAATATGGTGACCAAAAACATCCCTACAAAGTATACGCCTTTAACGAGCAAGGGCAGACTTTCACCTTTGCAAGTTACGAAGATTGAAAACCAAAAAAAGCCACAGCAAACGCTGTGGCTTAAACGGACTTAGGACTATTTAAATTGACTTAGAAGCCGTATGAAGCACCGAATACAAATGCAGTGTTCACGTTGTTGTCACCACCGTGGCCTTGGCTACGCAGCTCAAAGTATGGTTGTACGCCTTCACGTGTCCAAGTTGCACGTAGCTCGTGATCCATAGTGTCTTTTGAATTTGCTTCAGTGTTAATCACGTAAACGTTGTTGTACGCAAGCGCTACGTCTGCATCAGGCAGTGCATAACCAATGCGGTTATCAAAACGCCACTGGTTGTTATCACCTTCTTTGATGTCGTGGTAACGAGTACGGTTGCTGATTGCGATACCGTTATCAAAGTTATAGCCAATCTTCACTAGTGGACGATGCTGAACCGTTTCACCGTTGTTCATCAGGTGGTGGTAACCCGCAGCAACCCATAGGTTGTCATTGAATGCATAGCTCTGCTCAACACCCAGTGTGATGTGAGGAGTAACACCTTCTGTTGATTTTACAGTCGGATCTTCGTAGCTGCCTAGAGAAATACCGTCAAACTCAGTCAAAAGCGTTGTACCAGTGCTGAATGTGTGACCAGCTTCTAGAGTCGATGTCACGTTAGGGTTCTTGTTCTCACTGTGGAACTGGACGTTACCAGTCACGTAAGAAGAACCCGCAAAAGCGCTTGAAGAACATACGGCTGCTAGTGCAGTCAAAGCGAATACTTTTTTCATTATAAATACCTTTCTATCTTATCTAAGGCCGCAATGTGTGGGGCTTACCTTGCCCATGAGGGGAACACTGCAGCTCGAATGTTTTATTTCGCCGTCCTAGCTTGAGACGAATATTTGCAGATATTTTTCGCGGTGAAAAAAAATTGATTATAGAAGGTGATCACCTTCACATCACATGAAAGGAAAAAATATAAAATCATTAAAAACAATCAGTTAATTAAGATACAAAAGATATAAAAGGATATAGAAAACTATCAAAACCGATCCATATCACATTACAAGGCACTTTATAGATGCCTTTTTCGAGTCACTTCACGGTAATGTATTTGCCATCAAACCATAATTTTAGGCTTTTTTAGCTACAGAACGTGACTCTAGTCACATTTGCATTACTACTAGAATCAGCACAACAGATTGACTCAATCATTAGATGAGATACCCAAACCACAAGCCATTCGCTTCTGAGCATAAAAAACGCTACTTTAATATCTCTCCTTTGCCAAAGGTCTTCCTCATGTCACTTAAAAATTTCACTCTTACCCTGCTTCTACTGTCTACAACGTCGATCGCCATTGCTGAACCCTTGTACTGGTCAGCAAGAAAAGATGGTCGAGATTTACTTTTAATGGGAAGTATTCATGTTGGCCGTGCGGATATGTATCCAATGCCGGAGTACGTCAACGACTATTTGAACATGAGCGATGGCCTCATTACAGAAATCGACCCTAACAGCGTCCAATCTCCTCAGTTTCCTCAAGCCGAATTTTCGGCACTTGATGTGTTGGAAATAGAAGAGCAGCGAGAACTAAAATCACGACTTAAGCAGTTTGGTCTGCCATCCCAACTGGTCAATGCACCGCCTTGGCTGAGTGCAGTCACCTTGCAAATGGCAAAATTCTCTCAACTAGGCTATTCCGCAGAAGATGGTATCGACCGATACTACGAGACCAAGGCGAAAGAAATTGGCCTGCCAAATTACGGGTTTGAAACTGCAGAGTCTCAGCTCAATGTATTAAATGACCTACCAAATAACGGAGCGGCATTGCTGCTAGAGTTAATCCAAGAATGGGAACAGGTCGATGCTCAGCTTGAATGCCAAGTCGCCAGTTGGAAATCTGGAGATAAGAAACGGCTGTTGAGCATGCTTGAAGGTGAGTATTACGACAAAACCACGCTCGCCCCTTTGCTTATGGATCGCAATAAGAACTGGGCAGACATGTTAGAAAGTGACTGGTTACCTGAACAAGGGAGATTTCTTGTCGTCGTCGGTGCCCTGCATTTGATTGGAGAGGACAACCTACCCCTGCTGCTTAAAAACAGAGGCTGGCAAGTTGAGCAAGTATCGACCTCGACACTTGCTCAATGTGATATCAATTAAATCAGAGTGATCAGCCCAGTGTTTTTCCGCTGGGCTTTCTGATCTTAAAGCCACCAGTATTCGAGCTTGACCCTTGTGAGTCAGATTTACCTCGACGGTTCGATGACTTAGCTCCAGGCTTACCACCCTTTGGTCTATTGAAATCATGGCGTGATTTACCACGATTGCCACTTCCTTTAGAGGTAGATCGATCTTCTTCAGCACGTTTTTGTTTGCGAGCGTCAAACAACTTTGCGTCTGTCGCTTTGACAATGGTGTTGCCTTTACCATCTTTACTCGATGCTTCTTGAGTGCCTGACGAGCTTTCACACATACGGTGAATTTCCGCCACTTCAGCATCGGTTAAATAACGCCACTTACCGTTTTGAATCCCATCAATTGAGATATTCATAATACGCACACGACGCAGCTTAAACACATCGTAACCAAGCGCCTCACACATGCGACGGATCTGTCGGTTAAGACCTTGGGTTAGCACGATTCGAAAAGAAAACTTGGTCTCTTTTGTCACCTGACAAGGCAAAGTCACAGTATCTAGGATCTCGACACCTGACGCCATTTTGTCAATAAACTCATCGGTAATCGGCTTATCCACACGTACCACATACTCCTTTTCATGGGAGTTGCCAGCACGAAGGATTTTGTTCACGATGTCACCATCATTGGTAAGGAAAATCAAGCCATCGGATGGCTTGTCCAAACGACCAATCGGGAAAATTCGCTTTCGATGGCCAACAAAGTCGACAATATTGCCTTCAACATGGCGCTCTGTGGTACAGGTAATGCCAACTGGCTTATTTAAAGCGATATAGATAGGTTTTTCTTTGCCACGTAGCGGTTTTCCATCAACCAACACCTCGTCAGTATCTGTCACTTTTACACCCATCTCTGGAAGGCTGCCGTTTATCGTTACCCGGCCTTGCTCGATCAACTTGTCAGCTTCACGACGAGAACAAAAGCCCGTGTCACTGATAAACTTGTTTAGACGAACAGCTTTAACATCACTCATATTTTATTACTCTTTAACGTTTCTCAACGGCCTTGTTGAAATGAACCGACAGCATTGTCGATCCTCAAATTAACTCATACGCTTTTGGTGGCGTTCACGATTTTCCAGCTTTTTCTCGGCACTTTTCTTAAGCATGACATAAACAGAACCAAAGCCACCATGCTGGCGCTGAGCACTGTGAAAACACATCACTTCGGTTATCTGTTCAAGCCAAGCTGCCACGTAGCTTTTCATCAACGCAGGAGGATTAGAGCGCTCCCCTTTGCCGTGCACAATGATAACAGTGCGAATATCCATTCTTTGGCACTGACGCAGGAAATTAACCACTTCATCTCTCGCTTCTTTCAGCGTTCGGCGATGAAGGTCCAATTTGGCTTGAATGGGATACTTGCCTAATCTGAGCTTTCTAAACACACCATCTTGCACACCAGAGCGTTTAAACTCCAACATGTCATCTGGTTTAACCATAGGGGCGTTATCTAAAGATAGATATTCGGGGTCGTCTTCTGACAAGCTCACGGCAGCTAATTGACGAGCAATTTGCGCATCAGTGGCCACATGCTTAGTCTCGTGCACCGCGGTATCTTGCTTAAGCGGTGTCACATCCCCCATCATCTGTTGAAATAAATCAAGATCGTCGTTTTGATTCATAGCAGCAAGTCGGTTGGTGGTGATTAGCGTGGATTATAGCAATCTATCAACAGAAGTAATCAAAAACTCTCGGGTGAAAGGAATTATCTAGGAACAAATACGAGAAAACCGGAGAAAGCAGGTAACCTTCCCCGGTGCAAAATTTTCATTGCTAAGCGATCTAGTGAGGAGATTTGTCGTTTACCACCTGATAGATGAAGAAGCCACCAAAGAACAACATCAGTGCTAGAGCACCAAAAATAACAATCATTGATGATAATCCAACAGCGTTACCGAATAGGAGATCAAGCCAGAAGTCCATAATAGTGCCTCTCTTGGTGGTAAATGACCTGATCCACTTTATTTCTGAGTTCGATGTCCGGTACTGATCCAGATCAATTTGACCTTTTGATTAATTAGTGAACATGAAATCTTGTGTATCTGGTCACATTTCAAACGCATTCGAGCATTTATTCAACGTTCAATCAGTTTTATCGATTTTTTCTGGAAAAATGCTTGCGCATCAACGGAGAATCCGTATCATACGCCTCGTTCCAGCGATAAAGATGAATCGCAAAGAGAACAATCTCGGTGAATAGCGCAGCTTGGTAGCGCATCTGGTTTGGGACCAGAGGGTCGGGGGTTCGAATCCCTCTTCACCGACCATATTATTAAGCCTCGTCGAAAGACGGGGCTTTTTTGTTTTTATAAGCCCTGTCATGTGACGGGGCTTATTCGTATTCGGGAAAAGGGACGCTTGCGCTAACGGACGCTTCGCTAACGGGAAAGGGCTGTCCTACCGATGGTAATCGCGGCCTATATGGGGTTTGGAAATTACCTTTAAAACTTCCATAGCCTCAAATGCAAAAAAAAACCTCACGTCAAAGACGGGCACTTTGCTGTATTTTTTTGGGGGGGAAGATTACTCCCCAATAAGTGCCAATGATTTGTCACTCTTACAACTAGTGATTACCAGTCCTCCCCCTTTTCAAGCGGCTGGCGATCCAGGGGGAGCTAGAGGGGGTTACATCTCGAATCAACAGCTATTGATTAAGTATCTACTACTTCAATCAAATCTCCCACAAGGAGCTACGCTCTTAAGTGACTCTCTCAACATCTTTAAGTCACTTTTAACCCCCACCAACTCCCCCTTGAAAAGGGGGAGAGCAGATCGAGCTCGCCGTATCGCCCTACATAACTATACCTTAGGTACAACAAAGCCCTCTCAATGGAGGGCTTGGAAATAGATCGCTTATCGTTTTAATTAGAACGAATGGCTGTACTGAAGACCGAATAGGATTGCATCAGCTCGTGTTGTCGCTTCTACATAAGCAAAGCTCACATCACTTGCTTCTTTCAGCTTAACATCTTGGCCGATTAGGTACGTGAAGCCAAAATCAATCACTGAGTTCTCAGATAGGCTGTAACCAGCACCTGCTGACAACCATTGACGATCTGAATCTGGGATTGAGATAGACTTTTTCTTGTCCGTAGCAGCTACGTCGTACATATAGCCAGCACGCAGTGTCCAATCGCTATTTAGATCGTAGGTACCGCCGATAGAAACGTGACCAGCGTCTTTCCAATCGTATTGCTTCAAGGTACCAAGCTCTTTAGTTTTGATTTTATCAAATTCAGCCCAACCGACCCATTGAATGCTGTAGTGCATTGCAAACTTTTCCGCTAGGCGGTGATAACCGGAAAACTCAACCATATCTGGTAGAGGCATATATAGTACGTCATCAGACCCCGCAGTAATCGCTGTAGACACCTTACCACTTGCTTCAAGCTCTGGGCTCATTCGGTAGCTTAGACCGAAGCGGTGATTTGGATTTACTTCATAGGTAGTACCGATGTTCCAACCAATTGCACTGCCATCAGCTTCCACTGAAAGCGCAGAGCCAGAAGGCGCTCCACGTTTTAGCTCGCCTACACCATAGATAAGATCTAAACCAGCACCTACACTAAACTGCTCATTGATTCGGTAAGAAAGAGAAGCGCCTAAATTAGCGCTTTTTACGCTTGTTGTTCCACCAAATGTAGCAGCGGCAAAGTCATCTTTAAACTGGGTTGCTGTGCCAAAATTAGAGTAAGCAGCCACACCCCAAGCAAACTTTTCATTTACAGGGTTTACGAAGAAGAAATTAGGCACAAATGAAGTACCACCGATACCATTGGTGTTTGATATCGACTCTTCTCCACCCCAACCATCAAAATAGGTCCCTTCTTTAATACGCACATCCGTATCAATCACATTAAAGCCAACAGACAGGCTGCTTTTCTTGAACAAGGCCATTGCAGCAGGGTTGCGTGCCATTGCTGAAGCGTTGTCGGCAATCACAGCATCGCCAGCGAATGCTCGGCCAAGGCCAGTTGCTGATTGACCATTAAGTTGGAACCCAGCAGCCATTGCATGGGTGGAAGAGAGAGCGATCGCAGCAACGATAGCTTGATTTAACAGACGCTTCTTATTCATTGAAAATATCTTTTAGTTTGCACGTTATATAAATTAAACGGCGGCATTCTAGTGATATGTTTATAAACAAGAAATCGGACCAGTTAGATGTTAAACCATTTTCGCTCTGTTCGTAAATCACTGAGGTTATTAGAGTTTTTACTCTTATAATGACGATGATTTAGTTAGAGGATGAGGTGGTAGATAGAGCGGTGCATTGCTACACCTGAAATCAACAACCTTGTTTAGGTTGCCTAAACGTCGCAAAGGTTGATGAGTGTTCCACGAGTAAGCAGAGCTAGATCCGCTGGGGCAAGTTCGATCTCCAATCCTCTCCTGCCCGCACTCACACACATGGTTGTTAACTCTTTAGCACTTTGATGAATAAATGTCGGCAATGCCTTTTTCTGCCCCAATGGGCTTATACCCCCAACAACGTACCCTGTCGTCTTTTGTGCTATATCAGGATTTGCCATCTCAGCTTTCTTAGCGCCTGCTGCCTTAGCGGCAAGCTTTAGATTCAGCTTCTCCTCTACCGGGATAACAGCGACGGCCAGATTTTTCGCTTCACCATTCAGACAGAATAACAACGTCTTAAAAACAGACTTTGGGTCTTGCCCCAGAGCATGCACAGCCTCTAAGCCATAGCTGTCGGTTTTTGGATCATGTTGATATTGGTGAATGGTATGCGCAATCTTTTTCTTCTTGGCAAGGTTAATCGCTGGTGTCATGGGTATTCCTGAGAGTTCTAGACATAGAAAAGCCCCGCCATAAGACGAGGCTCATGTCGGGTAAACGGGAAAAGGACGCTGTCGCTAAAGGGAAAGGATGGCTCAACGAAGCTCTTCCATTTCCCTTTTACCCTTTACCCTTTACCTTTTCCCTAAGATACCATTACTTATAAACCATCTCACCTTTCGGCGCATAAGCATTTACATCAATTGGGCTGTTTGCTTCTAAGTACTCTTTCAATACTTCAGCGTCAACAAAGCCAGTGTTTACGTGACCAGGGTGATTAACCACTTTAGGGTAACCGTCACCACCAGCAGCGTTGTAGCTAGGAACGGTGAAACGATATGTCTTCGCCATATCTAGCGGCTCACCACCGATAACTACATCACTCACTTTGCCATCAGCCACGGTCATTGAAATACCCGCAAACTGTGCGTACGCACCTGAATCAACAGGCTTGGTTGCAACAACATTTAGGTAATCAAGTACTTCAGCACCCGTCATATCATTGTAAGTAAGGATATTGGCAAAAGGCTGAACTTTCAGTACGTCTTTGTAAGTAACATCACCACCTTCGATAGAATCACGCACACCACCCGAGTTCATTACGGCAAAATCTGCTTTTGCACGTTGCATATGAGCGGTAGCAATCAAACGACCTAGGTTAGTTTGGTTAAAGCGAACGACGTTACGATCACCTTCTAGCTTGCCGTTAGTTTCGGCAATCTTAACCCCAAGTTCTGCCTGTCCTTTTTCTTGGAACGGTTTTAGGAAGGCTAGCACTTCTGGGTTTTGTGGGATCTCATCTTCAATAAAGACACGCTTCTTCTCACCGTTCACTTTCACTTTTTTCTTCAAGTTCACAGGGATCAGGTCATAGCTTACCATCTCAAGCTCGCCATTCTTGAATTCGAAATCCGCCTTACCTACGTATTTGCCCCACTCGTGTGCTTGCACGATCCAAGTACCGTTTTGTTGATCCGGCTTACACTCATCAGAAGGCTTAAAGTTTTTCTTAACTAGGTTTGGACCTTCCATACAAACAGGCTCTTGCGAGTGACCACCGACAATCATGTCTAATGAGCCTTCATCTAGGTAACGCGCGAGTGCAACATCACCTGGTGCATTAACACCACGGTTACCATCTTCGTAGTGGCCCATGTGTGTTACAGCAAAAATAAGGTCTGGTTTTTCAGATTTTTCCAGCTCCGCAATCAGTTTTTTTGCTTCTGTCTTTGGATCACGGAAGTCCAGTTCGCTGATGTATTCTGGGTTACCGATTTTTGCGGTATCTTCCGTCGTCAAACCGATCACCGCAATCTTCAAGCCTTGCTTTTCGAAGATATGATAGGCGTCATATTTGCGCTCGCCCGTTGCTTTGTCATAAATATTGGCAGACAGCATTGGGAAGCCACCCCATGCAATTTGCTTTTCAAGCACATCTAGTGGGTTGTCAAATTCGTGGTTACCTAGCGCCATCGCGTCATAACCAAGCATCTTCATGCCTTTAAAATCTGGCTCAGCATCTTGGAGGTCTGACTCCGGAACACCTGTGTTGATATCACCACCCGATAACAGTAGTACACTACCACCATCTGCTCGCACGTCTTCACGTAGCTGATCAATTAGGGTCTTACGAGCGGCCATACCGTACTCGCCGTATTTGTTTTGCCAAAAGCGACCGTGATGGTCATTCGTGTGCAAAACGGTCAGCTTATAAGTTTTATCTTGTTCCCAGTTTGGAGCTTGAGAGGCACAACCCGTTACTGTTGCCAGTAATGCAGCGCTAATAGCCAATTTGAGGTTAAGGCGTTCCATCATGTTTTTACCTTTTTTTGTATGCAGTTAGGGAGGAGGTCGAAGATGTGTATGACCTAAAAACATGAACAAGTTTAAATTAATGTGCGTTTACCACTATTGCGTTTTCATATTTATGATGAATAGATCACTAAAACACAACTTTCTGTATGTAATGCAACCAGTCACACTGGCCATTTATATAATTTAGATCACAGGCAAACGTTTACCTATAATTGACAAAATAATGACCAAAATATCATCAATTACCTTGAAAATTTGACGAATATCACATATTTTTACACCGTCCTTTTCTTCCTCAATTTACCGTGGATTAACAAATGTTGCTGCAATTTAAAAACTGGTCTCTAAAAGCCAAAATTACCGTCTGCGTACTGGTATGTATTTCGGTTTTAGCGACCGCCCTAACTTGGCAAGCCTCAACGACTCTTTTTGATCAAACCCGCTATGGTGTTTATAGCCGTGCAATCAGTACTTCTAATGCAGCGACGGAATCGCTAGATTACTGGTTAAATAGCCACAAGCGTGTTTTAGAGTCAGGGACTGAGGTCAGTGGTCTAGAACAAGCCATCAGTGTTATGCCGATGCTTAAGCAAGCAGGAAACTTCGATGAAGTTTTCTATGCAGAGCTTAGCGGTGATCTATACCCAAGCGGGCAAACTCAACCTCACCCAGGTTTCGATGCTAACTCGCGCGAGTGGTTCCGCACGGCGGTTCAAACCCGTTCTACCTATGTTTCACAGCCTTATGCGGGTGCTCAAAATGGTGAAACACTTATCACCATCTCGACACCTGTGGTCAAAAACGGCAATGTGATTGGTGTAATGGGTGCCGACCTAACTCTCAAATCACTTCAACGCACCATCAATGATTACGATGTTGGCACAAACGCTTTTGCGATGATGTTGAATGACAAAGGCACCGTGCTTGCTCACCCTGACAACAACATGTTGATGAAAACCATCAGCGAAGTTGAGCCAGGCATGACGGTGACTAAGATTCGCACTGCTATTGACCAAAACCGTATTGAAGATGTAATGCGCCACGGTAAAGAAAAACTGCTTTACTTCATGTCCGTGCCGAACTCTGATTGGATTTTTGCCATCGAGATGGACCGTGACACTGAAGAGGCAAACCACAGAGCCCTGCTATCACAACTCATCATGGTTGCTGTCGGTATTGCTGCGGTGATGATTATCTTTATCTTCTGGTTAGTATCATTCCTACTAGGCGGCCTAACTCAAGTTACCCAAGCGCTAGAAGCGATTTCTCAAGGCGATGGTGATCTAACACAACGTATTGAAGTTAATAGCAAAGATGAAGTGGGTCAGTTGTCACAGAGCTTCAATGACTTTGTTGGTAAGATGCACTCGCTAGTGAGCAACATCCATGGTTTCTCAACTCAGCTATCTTCACAGGCGGATGTAACTGCTGAGCACGCTAGCAATAACTCTCAACGCATTGATCACCAGATGCAAGAGATCAATATGGTTGCTACGGCAGTAACAGAAATGTCGAGTGCGACCCAAGAAATTGCCAACAATGCAGAGAACACAGCTAAAGAAGGGGCTTCAACGGTTGAGGTGTCGAACATTGGTGAGCGTGAAGTGCTTAACAGCCAAGATTCTATTTTGTCTCTAGCGTCTGACATTAGTGATGCAACAACGGTTATCCAAGAGCTAGAGCAGCGTACCAATGAGATCAGCGGCATTCTTGGCACTATCCAAGACATTGCAGAACAAACCAACCTCCTTGCACTTAACGCAGCGATTGAAGCCGCTCGCGCTGGCGAGCAAGGTCGCGGGTTTGCTGTAGTTGCCGATGAAGTTCGTGTGCTTAGCCAGCGTACTCATGATGCAACTGGAGAGATCCACAAAAACATCGAGACGCTACAAAGCACCACGAACCGTGCGGTTCAATCTATGCAAACCAGCCAATCTAACGCTGAGAAAGCTGTTGATGACGCACGTACCGCCTCTGAGAGCCTACAGCGTATCACGCAATCAGCCAACATGATCAATGACATGGCAAGCCAGATTGCAGCAGCGGCCGAAGAGCAGTCGCTAGTGACTGCGGAAATTACTCGCAACACTAACGAAGTTAAAGATGTTTCTGATGACCTAGCGTCACAAGCACAGCTTGCAAGCAATCAAGCAGAAGAACTACGTGAAATTTCAGGCCAACTATACAACGAAGTATCACGCTTCAAGTTGTAAGCCATAAAGAAATCTGAATATAAAAGCGGGCTCAATTCGAGCCCGCTTTTTTTTGTATCTGACAAAAAGAGTGGGGACTTAATCCCTTCAACCCTTTCTCCCTTAAACCGTTTACCGCTTTCCGTTTACCGTTTACCGCTTCCCCAAAACCAAAAAAGCGAACCCTCTCGAATCCGCTTTTCTACCAAATTACACTATTCGAAAAGATTAACGAATATCAATCGCCTCAAACCCTTTGATCAGATCATCTAGCGCTTTCATTTGCACTAGGAAAGGTTCTAGCTTGTCTAATGGAAGAGCCGATGGACCATCACATAGAGCTTGGTCTGGGTTTGGATGCGCCTCAATAAATAGGCCCGCAATACCCGTTGCAAGACCGGCTTTTGCCAGTTCAACCGTTTGCTCACGACGTCCACCAGATGCTTCACCAAGTGGATCGCGGCACTGAAGTGCGTGCGTCACATCAAAGATGATTGGGCTGCCGTTAGATGCTTTTTTCATTACGCCGAAACCAAGCATATCCACCACTAAGTTATCGTAACCGTGACAAGCACCGCGCTCACATAGGATCACGTTGTCATTACCGCACTCTGCGAATTTGTCTACGATGTTACCCACTTGACCTGGGCTCATGAACTGCGGTTTCTTAACGTTGATCACTGAGCCTGTTTTTGCCATCGCTTCGACAAGATCGGTCTGACGAGCCAAGAAAGCTGGCAACTGAATGACGTCCACTACATCAGCCACCGGTTGAGCTTGAGCTTCGGTGTGAATATCAGTGATGATCTTCACGCCAAAAGTATCTTTTAGCTCTTGGAAGATTTTAAGACCTTCTTCCATACCTGGGCCACGGTAAGAGTTAATCGAAGAGCGGTTCGCTTTGTCAAAAGACGCTTTGAATACGTATGGGATACCCAGCTTGTCAGTAACCTTCACATAATGCTCACAGATCTGCATGGCTAGATCTCGTGACTCAAGCACGTTCATACCAGCAAATAGCGTGAACGGTTTGTCATTGCCTACTGGAATGTCACCAACGTGAACCGTTTTCTGTTCCATGATTATCTCTCTTAGTGGATGGTAATGTGGTGTTCATTCATCTTTTTAACCTGGGCCTTTAGCATCTCGGCAGAAGGGTCATCTGGACACTGATCGATGAAGAACTGAAAGTCTGTTGCCGCCACTTGGTGGCAGTCAAGTTGTTGGTAGATAAAGCCTCGGTCACGCACTTCATACGGATCATCGGGTACGAAAGTTAATGCGAGATCGGTACAGTTAAGTGCCAATGTAAAACGCTCTTCACGCAACAATGCACCTTTTAACAGGGCTAACCAACGACCAATAATCGTTGGGTGATCCGTGGTAGCTAGATGTTCAGGCTCAAGTTTTGCCAATGGACCATCATGACCGACCAACCACGCTGTCATGGTTTTCTCGTTGACGTACTCACCGTTAAAAGGATTGATAAACAGTGGCGCTTCACCATACCAAATCACTTTAACCAAGAATTGTGTCGGGAATGCGACACCTTCAATCGGGAAACCTAGCTTACGCCCAAAATAGAGCAGCAAAGCACCTAGGCTCACCGGGATCCCTTTACGGCGCTCAAGCACCTTATCCATAAAGCCGTTATCAGAGCAGAAATACTCATCTGCATCGCCTTCAAACTGCCAGTCGTAATAAAATAGACGCAAGAATGCCTCAAAGCGTTGTCGCTCATCCCCTTCATGCGCCAGTTTCATCTCTGCTTCTTGATAAAGGCGTTCAAGCTCAGCTTGTGACCAACTGGTTTGGGTCTCAGGATTAATCGCGGCATTAAGCGCTAGCGCCCCTTCAACCAACTCCATGTTATCAAAGTCTTCATCAAACAAATTCAGCATGTGTTACCCCAGTAAAGACGGAACCTTAGTCGTCGCCATGTTGCCCGCCATAATCAGCCAGCCCAGTGCGCCAAGGAATCCAAAGGTGCGAAGCAAGCCATTCTTGGCCAGCTTCAAGGTGAAAAATGCCAGTGCAAAATAAGCCATTACACACGTCAGCTTTTCTGTCAGCCATGCGCCTTCAGGGGTATACGGAATAAACCCTGTCAGATAAATCAGACCCAAGCCTGTTAATAACAAAATCGAGTCAACAATGTGAGGAAGTCGCTTGAGTAAACCGTGTTGTAACCACGGAGAAGGCTCCTTACCCATCATTAAGCTGTAACGAACAATCAGCAAAATTGCGCTGATGGCGATGGAGATCAGATGTATATGTTTTAGTGCTGTGTACATAGCTTCCGCTTTCTTATTTTGCGCTCCAGCAACCAAAGGTTACTCGATCGTTCCCTGCATAATCTTGAGCTGTTTCGACTTGGGTATACCCTAACGCTTCCATCATCTCACGAGTTGGAAGTCCTTGCTCAAAACCATGCTCCATTAATAGCCAGCCATCATCGACGAGATGATGCCTTGCCTCTTGTGCAATGTGGGTCAGATCTGCCATCCCTTTCTCTTCTGCTACTAAGGCAGAAAGAGGTTCGAATCGAACATCCCCTTGAGTCAAATGAGGGTCATCTTTTTCGATATAAGGAGGGTTACTGACGATACATGCAAACTTTGTACCTTGTTCAATCGGTTCAAACCAACTGCCTTGTTTAAACTGACTGTTGGTTAGGCTCAATCGCTGTGAATTTTCAGTCGCTAGCTCTACTGCCTCAATGCGTAAATCGACACCAGTAATCGTATGCTTTGGTAACTCAGACGCCAGTGCTAAAGCGATAGCCCCCGTGCCTGTTCCAAGATCCAGCACCTGGCATGGCTCACTTGGCACTTTCTCAAGCGCAAGCTCCACCAAACGTTCAGTATCGGGACGAGGGATCAGTGTTGCCTTCGACACTTTAAGCGGTAAGGACCAAAACTCTCGCTCGCCTAAGATATAAGCCACTGGCTCTCCCGTCAGACGGCGAGCCATCAAAGCATCGATTTTCTCTAACTGTTCAGGTTCTAGGACCTTATCAGGCCAGGTCAGAAGATAGCTGCGAGGCTTATCCAAAGCGTGACAAAGCAGCACAGCGGCATCAAGCGACGGCGAATCACTGCCGCTTTGTACCAATTGCGCTGCCGCAAGCTTTAGCTTTGCTTCAATCGTAACAGACATGAATTAGTTCTGGTCAGCAAGTGCTGCCAGCTGGTCTGCTTGGTGTTCTGCAACGATAGGGTCGATCAGTGACTGCACATCCCCTTCCATTACCTCGTTTAGACGGTAAAGCGTCAGGTTGATGCGGTGATCAGAAACACGACCTTGTGGGTAGTTGTAAGTACGAATACGGTCACTACGGTCGCCTGAGCCTAACAGGTTACGACGAGTATCAGACACTTCCGCCGCACGTTTTGCTTCTTCTGCTTGAATAATACGTGCCGCTAGCACTGCCATCGCTTTGGCTTTGTTTTTGTGCTGTGAACGCTCGTCCTGACACTCAACCACAGTGCCTGTTGGCAAGTGGGTAATACGGATTGCAGAATCCGTGGTGTTAACGTGCTGACCACCAGCGCCCGATGCACGGAAGGTATCAATTTTTAGATCTGCCGCTTTGATCTCTGGGATTTCAGCTTCAGGGATCTCTGCCATTACAGCAACCGTACATGCCGAGGTGTGAACACGACCTTGAGACTCTGTTTCAGGCACACGTTGAACACGGTGACCGCCTGACTCAAACTTCAGCACGCCGTATGCGCCATCACCAGACACTTTAGCGATCATCTCTTTATAACCGCCATGTTCCGCTTCGTTCGAGCTCATTACTTCGATACGCCAGCCACGCTTCTCAGCATACTTGCTGTACATGCGGAATAGATCACCTGCGAAGATGCCCGCTTCATCACCACCAGCACCGGCACGGATCTCTAGGAAACAGTTACGGTCATCATTAGGATCTTTTGGTAGCAACAGAACTTGTAGCTCGTCTGCTAGTTTTTCGATATTTACTTTCGCTTCTTTGATCTCTTCTTGCGCCATTTCACGCATTTCAGGATCATCTTCTTTTGCCATCTCTTGTGCAGCTTCAAGATCTTCCTGTGCTTGCTCGTATGCTTGGAAGCACTTAGTCACTTCTTCAAGCTGAGAGTACTCTTTTGATAGCGCACGGAACTTATTTTGGTCGCCAATGATTTCTGGATCGCCCAGAAGATGCTGCACTTCTTCATAACGCTCAACCAGCGTCTGAAGTTTGGTCATGATAGATGGTTTCATAATTTTCTTATTTGGTTAGGAGTCTTCGAGACCAAGACTCTGACGTATTATAGTCAATTTAGCAGGTTCGCCCTGTTCCGCTGCACTTTGCAATGCTCGGGTCGGAGCGTGGATAAGTTTGTTGGTCAGCTTATTACTAAGCTCAACCAATACTTTGCTTGGATCGGCCCCACTTTCCAACGCTTGTAAGCTTCGAGACAAAAGCTCCTCACGCACTTCATTAGCAGAGTGACGATAGTCGCGAATACTATCAACTGCCTGCAATGAACGTAGCCAAGTCATAAAACTAGCGCTCTCTTCAGAGACAATCGCTTCCGCTTGGATCGCTTCCACTTTTCGCTGCTCGATATTTTGCTCAACAATGGATTGTAGGTCGTCCACAGAGTATAGATAGGCGTCATTTAGCTCACCTACCTGCGCTTCCACATCCCTTGGAACGGCGATATCCACCAGCAACATCGGCTGGTGTTTACGAGCCTTAATGGCTGTTTCTACCATCCCTTTACCAATAATCGGCAATGGGCTGGCAGTAGAACTGATAACAATATCTGCTCTTGGCAGATGTTCTGGAATTTCTGGCAGGCTGATGATACTTGCGCCAAATTGCTCGGCAAGCGGCATTGCTCGCTCAACAGTTCGGTTAGCCACGATCATTTCTTTACAACCGTGTCCATCCAAGTGTTTGGCCACCAACTCGATGGTTTCGCCCGCCCCGACTAACAACACCGTGACCTCTTCCATCGACTCAAAGATCTGTTTTGCCAATGTGCAAGCGGCATACGCAACAGACACAGCACTGCCACCGATATCCGTCTCAGTACGCACACGCTTGGCAACGGAAAACGATTTTTGAAATAGCTTTTCTAGCGCAGGGTCGACCGCATCGCCCAAACGTGCGTCACCAAAGCTCTGTTTTACTTGCCCCAATATTTGCGGCTCACCTAGTACCAAAGAGTCCAATCCACAAGCAACCCGCATCAAATGACGCACTGCCGCTTGTTCTTCATGGATATACAGACTGGCCATCAGCTCTTCGGCATTGACGGAGTGAAACTGCGTTAGCCAATCAATCAAAGCGGCTTTGCCTTCACCTTGCACGTTGCAATAGAGTTCGGTGCGGTTACAAGTAGAAACGATCACCCCGCCGTGCACGTTGTCGTGTTGAGAGAGCTGCTGCAACGCCTGAGACATTTTATCAGGTGAAAACGCAACTTTTTCACGCAACTCTACCGAGGCAGTATTGTGATTGATTCCTAGAGCAAGCAACGACATGGATTGGGGGTATCTCAGCTTGAAAATTCCAAATGAACGCAGAATTTTACTTTATGGCAACGCCTATTTAAAGGGGAGATTTCCTGAGGGTGTGACTTCAATGCTATAGTAGCGCCAATATTTTCGCCCAAAGGAGCACAGGCAGTGCAAACCTTATTCGAATTGATTAAAAAAAGATCGCCACTTCGTCTCATTGCGATCCTACTTACCCTGTTTATTTTTGCGGGCTGTAGCTCGTTACCCCCAGAGCCTGATCATGGGGTTGAGTGGAAACTTCATCAAACTCAAGTTCAAGCGATTACTCGTTACACTCTTCAAGGGAAAATGGCCTATATCTCCCCCGACGAGCGCCAAAGCCTGAATCTGTATTGGAAACAAACCCCAGCCAAAAGTGACTTACGCTTATCAACGTTTCTTGGCCAAACTGCACTGAATATGGATTTCACCCCCATGCACGCAAAAGTCGAAGTGCATGACGGCAGAACCTTTGAGCACCCTGATATCAATCTGCTTATAAAGCGCTTATCTGGGATGAGCATTCCTGTGCAAGAGCTTACCGAGTGGGTTAAAGGGGTCCCTGCGGGCACCTATGACTATCAAGTCTCTGAACTTAATACGCTATCAGAACTTAATACGGTGGTTTCTGGGCAACCTTGGACTCTACAGTTCGAGCGTTATCAACAAGTGGATGACCTACTGCTGCCAGCCCGAATTACCATGATTAGCGGCGATCAAACCATCAAACTATCTATTTCAAAGTGGACACTCAACCCATGATTGAGCAACTGACTCATTGGCCTTCTCCTGCCAAACTGAACTTATTTCTCTACATTACAGGGCGTCGAGATAACGGCTATCACGACCTGCAAACGCTATTTCAATTTATTGATTATGGAGATGAGCTGCATATACAAGCCAACCACAGCGGAGAAATCACCCTGTCACCTGCTATCGAAGGTGTGCCACTTGAAGACAATTTGATTTGGAAAGCAGCAACAGCATTGCAGCAAAAAACCAACTGCCCTCTTGGTGCCCATATCGAGCTGGATAAAGTTCTCCCTATGGGTGGTGGCATCGGTGGTGGCTCATCCAACGCCGCAAGCACATTAGTGGCGCTTAACTTTTTATGGCAAACTCATTTAAGTGATGATGAACTGGCTGAGATCGGACTTAAGCTCGGCGCAGACGTCCCAGTTTTTGTCCGTGGCTTTGCTGCATTTGCCGAAGGCGTTGGCGAAAAACTCATCGAAGCAACGCCTAAAATGCCTTGGTTTCTTGTCGTACGACCAGATGTGGCAATTTCGACCCAAGAAATTTTCACTCACCCTCAATTGACAAGAAACACACCAAAGCGAGAGCTGACAACGCTTTTAAGCCTGCCATACGAAAACGATTGCGAAAAAATCGTGCGTAACCTCTATCCGGAGGTTGATAAGCAACTTTCATGGCTGCTACAATATGCGCCGTCAAGATTGACGGGCACCGGATCTTGCGTTTTTGCTGAGTTTTCGAGCAAAAACGAAGCAGATTCTGTGCTCTCTCAGTTGCCAGATGATACTCAAGCATTTGTCGCTGAAGGCGTAAATCTTTCGCCTCTAAAACAAAGATTGGCTGAATACCAAACAGCCTACTCACAATCTACCTAAAACTGGACGCAACCGGAGTTTCCACCGTGCCTGATATGAAGCTATTTGCTGGTAACGCAACACCTGAACTAGCCCAACGTATTGCTGATCGTCTTTACATCTCTCTTGGAGATGCAACTGTTTCTCGTTTTTCTGATGGCGAAGTTGCTGTTCAAATCAACGAAAACGTTCGTGGTAGCGATGTATTCATCATCCAATCTACTTGTGCACCAACCAACGACAACCTAATGGAGTTGGTGGTAATGATCGATGCAATGCGCCGTGCTTCAGCTGGCCGTATTACTGCTGTGATCCCTTACTTTGGTTACGCTCGCCAAGACCGTCGTGTACGTTCTGCTCGTGTGCCAATTACTGCTAAAGTTGTTGCAGACTTCCTTTCTAACGTTGGTGTAGACCGCGTTCTAACAATTGACCTGCACGCTGAGCAAATCCAGGGCTTCTTCGATGTTCCTGTAGACAACATCTTCGGTACGCCTGTTCTTCTTGAAGACATGCGCGCTCGTGGCCTAGAAGATCCTGTTGTTGTATCTCCTGACCTAGGCGGCGTTGTACGTGCTCGTGCAACAGCTAAAGCGCTAGACGACACTGACATTGCTATCGTTGATAAGCGTCGCCCACGTGCGAACGTTTCAGAAGTAATGAACCTAATCGGTGACGTTGAAGGTCGCGACTGTGTTATCGTTGATGACATGATCGACACAGGCGGTACGCTATGTAAAGCAGCTGAAGCGCTTAAAGAGCGCGGCGCTAAGCGTGTATTCGCTTACGCAACTCACGCTGTATTCTCTGGCAACGCTGCGAAAAACATCGCAAGCTCTGTTCTAGACCAAGTAATAATCACTGACTCAATCGAACTGTCTAAAGAGATGGAAGCGACGGGTAAAGTGACTCAACTTACTCTATCTAGCATGCTAGCTGAAGCGATCCGTCGCATTAGCAACGAAGAATCTATCTCGGCGATGTTTAACTAATTCGTTAATCGCAGAAGATAAATGATTATGAAGCCCGCTCTTGTAGCGGGTTTTTTTGTGTTTACGGCATACGGAGAACGGTAAGCGGGCGCTTCGCTTACGGTAAACGGGTTCAAGGGTTCAAGGGTTCAAGGGTTCAAGGGTTCAAGGGTTCAAGGGTTCAAGCAGGATGCTCGATCTAGCCCTCCCCCTTTTCAAGCGGCCGGCGTCCCGGGGGGAGCTGGAGGGGGTTAAACTATGACTTTCAACTTTTTGAAAAGTATAAGTCTTTATATATTCTCATAAGGAGCTTCGCTCTACTTAGACCTTATACATAACTGGTTAGATCTTTTAACCCCCCTCTTACTCCTGTCTTTTATACACAAGTCAGCTTGGCAAAGAATTCTCCTCCCCTTGATCGGAAATGTTTGTATTTTCGATGAATTATCCGCCAAGGGGAGGCTGGGAGGGGTTGCTGTGATGATGCATAGTTAATGCGTTGGACATAGCTTCGGAGTTACCAACCCCCACTAGGCGTGCCCCTCCCACTCCCCCTTTTATAAACTTCTTCGATCAATTAGCCCCATCGAACAAGGGGGAGAGCTATTTTTCGAACTCTTTTGGACTTGTGTATAAGAAACAGCGCCGGCCGCTTGAAAAGGGGGAGGATCTGTCTTTCCCACTCTGATATCTCATCAACTACATTTGTTAAAAGAACAAAATTTACAAAACACAAAAGCCGTTTAGACGTCTAGATGTTGACACGTCTAGTGGTCATGCGTACCCTTAGCGCCAATTTCAGCTTATTGAGAATTTTGTAATGACTGTAACGCCGTCGGCGAAAGCCTTATTACCTCTTGCGCTCTTTCTGACACTATTTATTGGTGTCGGTAGCTATTTAACCATGCAAGGGGTGGAGTTTGCTTTCTATCAACTGCCAGCCCCAGTGGCAGCACTGCCTGCGATCGTTCTAGCGATCTTGCTAAGTAAAGAGAAGCTCAATAAAGCGATTGAACAGTTTATCCAAGGTGTTGGGCATGGCGATATCATCGCAATGTGCATCATCTATCTGCTGGCTGGGGCTTTTGCTGCGGTGGCTAAAGCGACGGGTGGTGTTGATGCGACCGTTAACCTTGGTCTATCCCTGCTACCACCTAGCCTTATTCTGCCGGGCATGTTTTTGATTGCTGCGTTTATTGCTACTGCAATGGGCACATCAATGGGCACGATCGCAGCCCTTGCTCCAGTGGCACTCGGTGTAGCGGACGCAACAGGTATCGATCACGCAATTGCAGCGGGTGCGGTGTTAAGCGGCGCAATGTTTGGTGACAACCTTTCGATCATCTCGGATACCACCATTGCAGCAACTCGCTCTCAAGGCTGTGAGATGAAAGATAAGTTTAAAGAGAACATCTCGATTGCTCTACCAGCGGCTATCGTATCACTGGTTCTGTTTGCGTTCCTGAGTAAACCAAGTGAAGCACCAGCAACGACTAATATCGAGTGGCTAAAGGTTCTACCTTACCTGACGATCCTTGTGCTTGCGGTATCTGGTCTAAATGTATTTGCAGTACTTGCGATTGGTATCGTGCTAGCAGGTATTGTTGGCCTGTCTATTACCGACGAGTACTCAATCACTCAATACGGTCAAGATATCTACGCAGGCTTTGGCAACATGCAAGAGATCTTCTTACTATCTATGCTAATCGGTGGCCTAAGTGCGCTAATGAAGCATCAAGGCGGCCTAGCATGGATCACTCAATCGTTAAGCAAGGTTCTAAAATCTTCAAGCCGTAAGAGTGGCGAATTTGGTATTGCCCTGCTAGTTAGCCTGGTAAACTGCTGCACGGCAAATAACACGGTAGCGATCCTTGTTTCAGGTACGATCGCAAAAGATCTGGCGGAAAAACATGATATCTGCGCTAAACGTGCGGCAAGCTTGCTAGATATCTTCTCTTGTGTGATTCAAGGCATCTTGCCTTACGGTGCGCAAGTACTTCTGGCCGGTTCTATTCTGAAATTGTCACCAATTGAAGTCACCACTCACTCTTATTACTGCTTTGCGCTGGCAGCTGCTGCACTGCTTGCGGTCGTATTCAAGCCTGCAAAAGGAAGAGAAGCGAGCGCATCTGTCGCTTGATCACAAAAAACTGTGCTATCATACGGCGCTTTTTTTGATTCCTAGAGAGATCCTAACCTTGAGTCAACAGATTAAACTTCTTGTTGGGCTAGCAAACCCGGGCGCTGAGTACGCACGTACTCGTCATAATGCAGGCGCTTGGGCCGTTGAAGAGCTAGCTCGTGTTCACAACGTAACACTGAAAAATGAACCAAAGTTTTTTGGTATGACAGGTCGAATCATTGTTGATGGACAGGATCTCCGTTTGCTGATCCCTACCACCTTTATGAACCTTTCCGGTAAAGCGGTTGCAGCGCTTGCAAAGTTTTACCAGATCAAACCTGAAGAGATCATGGTCGCGCATGACGAACTTGATATGCCTCCAGGTGTTGCTAAGTTCAAGAAAGGCGGTGGTCATGGCGGTCACAATGGCCTGCGTGACATCATCAGTAAGATGGGCAACAACAAAGATTTCTATCGTCTACGTCTTGGCATCGGCCATCCGGGACACAAAGACAGAGTCGCTGGCTATGTTTTAGGCAAAGCTCCAGCGAAAGAGCAAGAATGTATTGATGCAGCTGTCGATGAGTCAGTTCGCAGTCTAGATATATTGCTAAAAGACGGTCTAACCAAAGCGCAAAATCGCTTACACACTTTCAAAGCAGAATAAGGTAAAAACATGGGTTTTAAATGTGGCATCGTTGGTCTGCCTAACGTAGGTAAATCAACCCTATTTAACGCACTGACTAAAGCGGGTATCGAAGCAGCGAACTTCCCGTTCTGTACTATCGAGCCAAACACTGGCGTAGTACCGGTGCCAGATCTACGCCTAGATGCACTTGCTAAGATCGTTAACCCGCAGAAGATCCTGCCAACGACTATGGAGTTTGTTGATATCGCAGGTCTAGTTGCTGGTGCATCTAAAGGTGAAGGTCTAGGTAACAAATTCCTAGCGAACATCCGTGAAACTGACGCAATCGGCCATGTAGTACGCTGTTTCGAGAACGAAAACATCGTTCACGTTGCAGGTAAAGTATCTCCGATTGAAGATATCGAAGTGATCAACCTAGAGCTTGCTCTAGCTGACCTTGATTCTTGTGAGCGTGCTATCCAGCGTAATGCGAAGAAAGCAAAAGGCGGCGACAAAGACGCTAAGTTCGAACTAACCGTTCTAGAAAAGCTACTTCCAGTACTGACTGAAGGTGGTATGGCTCGTACTGTTGACCTAGCAAAAGAAGAGTTGGCAGCGGTTGGCTACCTTAACTTCCTAACGCTTAAGCCGACAATGTACATCGCTAACGTGAACGAAGATGGCTTCGAGGACAACCCATACCTAGATGCAGTACGTGAGTACGCTGAAAAAGAAAACAACGTTGTTGTTGCGGTATGTGCATCTATCGAGTCTGAACTTTCAGAGCTGGATGATGAAGATCGCGAAGAGTTCCTAGCAGACATGGGTATCGAAGAACCAGGTCTAAACCGCGTGATCCGTTCAGGTTACGAGCTACTGACGCTACAAACTTACTTCACTGCTGGCGTGAAAGAAGTACGTGCATGGACTATCCCTGTAGGTGCAACTGCACCTCAATCTGCGGGTAAGATCCACACTGACTTTGAAAAAGGCTTCATCCGTGCAGAAGTTGTTGGCTACGATGATTTCATCGAGTTCAACGGTGAGTCTGGCGCTAAAGAAGCTGGTAAATGGCGTCTAGAAGGTAAAGATTACATTGTTAAAGACGGTGATGTGATTCACTTCCGTTTTAATGTGTAATTAATACTGTCTGTTTTGAAGGGCCAGCAAATATTGCTGGCCTTTTTTGATCTTGGTTTACGGGAAACGGGAAACGGGAAACGGGTAGTTTGATGCGCCCCAGTGAGTATAAACAAGGCAAATTTGTAGCTGAGCTAAAAAATATCAGTGTAAGTTATGTGCGTTTTATAACCACCCTACATATAATTCTTTCTAACTAACAAGAAACACTCAAAGGTCACGGCTAAAATCTGTGCACGCCAAACTAAAACCGTAAATCCGCTCGCCGCTTACCGTTTCCCGACTAATTTTATCGCTGAACATACCGCTCAAAATGCGCCACTTTTGGATCATAAATCTACCATTTCGATTACTTTTAGTTCGAACAACAAAAAAAACGGGGTTTCTTCAAAAAAACTGTTGACGGTATTAGGTCATATCCGCATAATTCGCCCCGCTCCCGACGAGAAGGCGACTTCGAAATTGGAAGTAAAAATATGGAAATGGCTACGTAGCTCAGCTGGTTAGAGCACATCACTCATAATGATGGGGTCACAGGTTCGAATCCCGTCGTAGCCACCATTTCCTAAATGCTTTTACACATTTATGTGGAAAGTGGTTAGGAAAATATGCGGAAGTGGCGGAATTGGTAGACGCACCAGATTTAGGTTCTGGCGCCGCAAGGTGTGAGAGTTCAAGTCTCTCCTTCCGCACCATATTTTCGATAGTGTCAACTATCAACTGCAGGTCTATCGCCAAGCGGTAAGGCAGCGGCTTTTGATGCCGCCATTCCCTGGTTCGAATCCAGGTAGACCTGCCACTATTTAGCGAGATTGATTGATAAAGCATCACTCAGTATCGTAGGCAGTAAAAACCTTGAAAAAAAGGTTGCAACTGCGAGTGGGATTACACTATATTATCTCGCTCTGAAAACATGGCTACGTAGCTCAGCTGGTTAGAGCACATCACTCATAATGATGGGGTCACAGGTTCGAATCCCGTCGTAGCCACCATATTTATCTATTGGTTATAATTAACGAATAGATAATGTAGAAAACTTGAGATGCGGAAGTGGCGGAATTGGTAGACGCACCAGATTTAGGTTCTGGCGCCGCAAGGTGTGAGAGTTCAAGTCTCTCCTTCCGCACCATCTCAAAGTGAGCACTGATATTATTCAGTTTATGATTTGGTAGACGCAGCTAGTTTTAATTTCTAGATGCCGAAGGTTGTAAGGGTTCAAGCCTCTCCTTCCGCACCATCTCAACTAAAGAAGAGTTTTCTACGACAATTTGATTTCATGCGGAAGTGGCGGAATTGGTAGACGCACCAGATTTAGGTTCTGGCGCCGCAAGGTGTGAGAGTTCAAGTCTCTCCTTCCGCACCATGAAATCAAATGCCTGTAGGTCTATCGCCAAGCGGTAAGGCAGCGGCTTTTGATGCCGCCATTCCCTGGTTCGAATCCAGGTAGACCTGCCACTACAAAACGTTATATTGATTATACCAATTATCAGTATGACTACAGATTATGTTGCGGAAGTGGCGGAATTGGTAGACGCACCAGATTTAGGTTCTGGCGCCGCAAGGTGTGAGAGTTCAAGTCTCTCCTTCCGCACCATCTCTTTAGTGTTGATTGCACTTTAAAACAATCGCCTGCAGGTCTATCGCCAAGCGGTAAGGCAGCGGCTTTTGATGCCGCCATTCCCTGGTTCGAATCCAGGTAGACCTGCCATACAAAACGTTATATTGATTATACCAATTATCAGTATGACTACAGATTATGTTGCGGAAGTGGCGGAATTGGTAGACGCACCAGATTTAGGTTCTGGCGCCGCAAGGTGTGAGAGTTCAAGTCTCTCCTTCCGCACCATCTCTTTAGTGTTCGATTAGCACTTTAAATTAATCACCGTAGGTCTATCGCCAAGCGGTAAGGCAGCGGCTTTTGATGCCGCCATTCCCTGGTTCGAATCCAGGTAGACCTGCCATACAAAACGTTATATTGATTATACCAATTATCAGTATGACTACAGATTATGTTGCGGAAGTGGCGGAATTGGTAGACGCACCAGATTTAGGTTCTGGCGCCGCAAGGTGTGAGAGTTCAAGTCTCTCCTTCCGCACCATCTCTTTAGTGTTCGATTAGCACTTTAAATTAATCACCGTAGGTCTATCGCCAAGCGGTAAGGCAGCGGCTTTTGATGCCGCCATTCCCTGGTTCGAATCCAGGTAGACCTGCCATACAAAACGTTATATTGATTATACCAATTATCAGTATGACTACAGATTATGATGCGGAAGTGGCGGAATTGGTAGACGCACCAGATTTAGGTTCTGGCGCCGCAAGGTGTGAGAGTTCAAGTCTCTCCTTCCGCACCATCTCTTTAGTGTTGATTGCACTTTAAAACAATCGCCTGCAGGTCTATCGCCAAGCGGTAAGGCAGCGGCTTTTGATGCCGCCATTCCCTGGTTCGAATCCAGGTAGACCTGCCATACAAAACGTTATATTGATTATACCAATTATCAGTATGACTACAGATTATGTTGCGGAAGTGGCGGAATTGGTAGACGCACCAGATTTAGGTTCTGGCGCCGCAAGGTGTGAGAGTTCAAGTCTCTCCTTCCGCACCATTATTTAAATATTAATGCATAGCATTGATATCAGAGTGGCTACGTAGCTCAGTTGGTTAGAGCACATCACTCATAATGATGGGGTCACAGGTTCGAATCCCGTCGTAGCCACCATTTACAACGTCTTATCGATTTTACCAATTGTCGGTTATGACTACAGATTATGTTGCGGAAGTGGCGGAATTGGTAGACGCACCAGATTTAGGTTCTGGCGCCGCAAGGTGTGAGAGTTCAAGTCTCTCCTTCCGCACCATTATTTAAATATTAATGCTTAGCATTGATATCAGAGTGGCTACGTAGCTCAGCTGGTTAGAGCACATCACTCATAATGATGGGGTCACAGGTTCGAATCCCGTCGTAGCCACCATTTACAACGTCTTATCGACTTTACCAATTGTCGGTTATGACTACACTTTCTTTTTATAAGAATTAGCGTTGCGGAAGTGGCGGAATTGGTAGACGCACCAGATTTAGGTTCTGGCGCCGCAAGGTGTGAGAGTTCAAGTCTCTCCTTCCGCACCATTATCTAGAAACCCACTCTTCGGAGTGGGTTTTCTTCTATCTGAATCTCTTCAAATTAGCTTTCCTTTCTCAAGCCAAAAACTCAGACAAAAAAGCCGAGCTCTTGCTCCGCTCAGTTACATAATACCAATACGACTAATTATATGATCTTGCATAGCGACGGACAGATTTTGTCTAGTATGGTCCGGCATTCCGGGGAAGAAATCTTATGCCTAGCTGGGACTAGGGACACGATTTCTGACGCAGCTAGAGGAAATATGGACTAGCTAGGCTGAACAGATAATTAGTTGGATTGGTATAACTACTATGCGCTATAGCCCCAGTGCATACTTGAGCACCTGAGCTTTTACTGGACCAGCTTCCTCGGCGACCTTCAAAGCTGCATTACGAAGTAGCTTTAAAGGGCCAATATCATTGCTAAACCCTTTGTAGAAAAAGTCCATTCCAGATTGCATCAGCAAGTTGTCTGGCTTACGGCGCAGCTCATACTGACGAAGTGCTTGAGGCTGTTGCTGATATTGCTCCACCGATTCAAGCAGCGCTTTGACATCTTTAAAGCCCAGATTAACACCTTGCCCTGCTAACGGATTAATGGTGTGGGCCGCATCACCAACCAATACACAGTTATTCTTGGTATAATGTTGGGCATGGCGGCGGGTCAATGGGAAGCTTCCAGATTGCAGCACTTCGATATCACCAAGTTCACTGGGAAAGTTAGCCAGAATCTCTTCTTTCAATTGCAATGACGATAACTGCTTGAGCTGAGCAATACGCTTTGGTGAGTCATACCAAACTAGCGAGCCTTGGTGACCACACAGAGGTAAAAAGGAGCGTGGACCACTCGGATGAAACTGCTGCCATGTAATGTCTTGCTGTGGAAGCTCCGTCTTCACATTAATCAGCATGCAATGCTGGCGATAATCCCATGCCGTAATGCCTATCCCAGCTAACTGGCGAACCTTCGAGTTTGCCCCATCTGCACCAATCACCCATTGCGCAGCTAGTTCAGTACCATCATCTAATGATATCTGATTACTCTCTGCTCCAACCTTTAGATCGGTCAGGCGATTTGGGCTCATCACAGTGAGATTAGATAAGGTTGGAAATTGTTGCCATAAGCCTAATTGAATCAGACGGTTTTCAACGATAAAACCAAGTTGATCCAAACCAACACTATCGGAATGAAAACGAGTGCGGCATTCAGGGTGTTCCCACGTTTCAAGACGGCGATAAGGACACACACGCATCGCCTTGATTGCTTGCCACACCCCCAGCTGATCCAGCAATTCAACCGACTTATGAGAAATAGCTGATACACGAATGTCCATCGCTTGCTCAGCTGAAAAAGCTTGTGGCTGATCTCCTTCGATCACAGCAACCTGCTTGCCTTGTTTGGCGAAGCCAACAGCAAGTGCCGCCCCAACCATACCGCCACCAACAATGGCGATATCAAATTGTGACTGATTAGTCGATTGATTCATCCGTTCTATCACTCTGATTTTTTACCTATTTTGCATTGTACGTACTGGCTAACTAAATGCGAGTAAAACCCTTACAGAATGTGGTATTAGAGGAAATTTGGCCTAACTCTAGTCAGGCGGTATTTAAACCAGTACAATACGCCGCTACCTCCGAGATGGGGGAAAATTCAGTACACTATTTAAGCACTTTAGGAATGCCTATATCGGCCATTCCAAATAGATTAAACGAGCGGATGTAAGATGAGTAAGAAACTGCTAATGAAAACCTGGGGTTGCCAGATGAACGAATACGATTCATCTAAAATGGTTGACCTGCTTAATGCTGCCGGTGGTTATGAGCTAACTGAGGATCCAGAAGAAGCAGATGTCCTTCTACTTAACACCTGTTCTATCCGCGAAAAAGCTCAGGAAAAAGTATTCCACCAGCTTGGTCGCTGGAAAACTCTGAAAGACAAAAAACCTGGCACCGTGATTGGTGTGGGTGGCTGTGTTGCTACTCAAGAAGGTGACCACATTCGTGAACGTGCACCATTTGTTGACGTTATCTTTGGCCCACAGACACTTCACCGTCTACCAGAGATGATCAAACAGTCTCAGGACGATGAAGCGCCAGTGATGGATATCTCTTTCCCAGAGATTGAGAAATTTGACTCACTTCCTGAGCCTCGTGCAGAGGGTGCAACAGCTTTCGTTTCAATCATGGAAGGCTGTTCTAAATACTGTACTTACTGTGTAGTACCTTACACTCGTGGTGAAGAAGTTAGCCGTCCTATGGATGACGTGTTGTTCGAAGTGGCGCAACTTGCAGAGCAAGGTGTCCGCGAAGTTAACCTGCTTGGTCAAAACGTAAACGCATACCGCGGTCCAATGCATGATGGTGATATCTGCTCATTTGCAGAACTTCTACGCCTAGTGGCATCTATCGATGGCATCGACCGTATTCGCTTTACCACTAGCCATCCAATGGAGTTCACTGACGACATCATCGCAGTGTATGAAGATACTCCTGAGCTTGTGAGCTTCCTGCACCTACCTGTGCAAAGTGGTAGTGATCGTATTCTGACCAACATGAAGCGTCCACACACAGCCATCGAGTACAAATCAACGATCCGTAAGCTGCGTAAGGCTCGTCCTGACATTCAGATCAGCTCAGACTTCATCGTTGGTTTCCCTGGCGAGTCAGACAAAGACTTCCAAGACACAATGAAGCTTATCCGCGATGTTGATTTTGATATGAGCTTTAGCTTTATCTTCTCGCCACGCCCTGGCACACCAGCAGCAGATTACCCATGTGATCTGAGCGAAGAGACCAAAAAAGAGCGTCTTTACGAGCTTCAACAAACTATCAATACTCAAGCGATGCGATACTCTCGCCTGATGCTTGGTACTGAGCAGCGTGTTCTTGTTGAAGGACCATCGAAGAAGAATCTGATGGAGCTACGTGCGCGTACTGAAAACAACCGTGTGGTGAACTTCGAAGGTTCAGCGGACCTAATCGGACAATTCGTTGACGTGAAGATTGTAGACGTGTTCTCCAACTCACTGCGTGGTGAGCTAGTACGTACCGAAAAAGAAATGGACTTGCGTAATATCACTTCTCCTGCTGAAATGATGGAGAAGACCCGTAAAGAAGACGACCTAGGTGTTGCTACCTTTACGCCATAAAAAGTACGCAGAAACAATCTGAACTTTAAAGCCCGGTCGTTATCGGGCTTTTTATTAATGAGAGGCAAGATTGAGTAATAAAATAGTCACTCTAGAGATCAATCTAGAGCCAGAAGATAACCGCCGTCTGTCCAGCCTATGTGGACCATTTGATGACAACATCAAGCACCTTGAACGCCGTCTTGGCGTAGAAATTAATCACCGCAGCAACTTCTTCACCATAGTCGGTAAACCGCATACGGCTGCCGCTGCGCTGGATATCATCAAATCCCTTTATGTCGATACTGCACCCGTTCGTGGCAATACTCCTGACATTGAGCCTGAGCAGATCCACCTAGCGATCAAAGAGTCTGGTATTCTAGAGCAGACCACAGAATCTACCATTGAGCACGGTAAAGAGGTCTTTATTAAGACCAAAAAAGGCGTGATCAAGCCACGCACACCGAATCAGGGACAATACCTGATGAACATGGTGACTCACGATATAAGCTTTGGTATTGGTCCTGCTGGTACAGGTAAAACCTACCTAGCAGTGGCAGCTGCAGTTGATGCGCTAGAACGCCAAGAGATTCGCCGTATCTTGTTAACTCGCCCAGCGGTAGAAGCGGGTGAGAAGCTAGGTTTCCTACCGGGTGACCTGAGCCAAAAAGTGGACCCATACTTGCGTCCACTTTACGATGCCCTATTTGAAATGATGGGCTTTGAGCGCGTTGAAAAGCTTATCGAGCGTAACGTTATCGAAGTTGCACCACTGGCATACATGCGTGGCCGTACCCTAAACGATGCGTTTATCATCCTTGATGAAAGCCAGAACACCACGGTTGAGCAGATGAAAATGTTCCTGACCCGTATTGGCTTCAACTCGCGAGCGGTGATCACCGGTGACGTGACTCAAATTGACTTACCTCGTGGTGCTAAATCTGGCCTTCGTCATGCCATTGAAGTACTAAGCGAAGTGGATGACATCAGCTTCAACTTCTTCCAGTCAGACGATGTTGTGCGCCATCCTGTGGTTGCTCGAATCGTTAACGCTTATGAGAAGTGGGAAGCAAAAGACAGTAAAGAGCGCAAGGAACGTGATCGTATTCGTCGTGAAGAGCGTGAGGCTCAGCAAGCGGCGAACCAAGCCCTCGTAGAAGCTGCCGCCACTGCGGCCAAAGAGAAAAGCCCAGAATGAGCATCGAACTAGACCTACAAATCGCGGTCGAAGATCCTAGCACACTACCAAGTGAGGCCGACTTCAACAAATGGCTGAGTACTACAGTAAGCCAGTTTCAACCTCAAGCTGAAGTGACCATCCGCTTGGTAGATGAAGAAGAAAGCCACCAGCTGAATCACGAATACCGTGGTAAAGATAAGCCAACTAACGTGCTTTCTTTCCCATTTGAAGTACCACCAGGTGTAGAGATCGATCTTTTAGGCGATCTCATCATTTGCCGTCAAGTCGTTGAAGCTGAGGCCAAAGAGCAAAATAAGCCTTTAGCAGCACATTGGGCTCACATGGTTGTACATGGTAGCTTGCATCTGCTAGGTTATGATCATATCGAAGACGACGAAGCCGAAGAGATGGAGTCGCTCGAAACTGAAATCATGCAATCGATGGGCTTTGAAGACCCGTATATTGCTGAAAAAGAGTAGTTTCCCACTGCTCTAGTGTGCTATCACACATCTGATAGCGTTTATGTATGAGAACTCATGAACAACGAAGATAATTCGCCTCCCTCATCGGAAGGTAAAGCTGAAGGTCCGAGTAGAAAGTCCTTCTTTGAACGCCTAGGTCAACTATTCCAAGGTGAACCGAAAGACAGACAAGAGCTTGTCGATGTCATTCGCGATTCTGAAGAAAATGACCTGATTGACCACGACACCCGCGACATGCTCGAAGGAGTTATGGAAATCGCAGAACAGCGAGTGAGAGATATTATGATCCCACGCTCGCAAATGGTTACCGCTGAGAGCAGCCACGATCTTGACGAGCTGGTTGCCCTTATCACTGATGCGCAACACTCTCGTTACCCAGTGATCAGCGAAGATAAAGACCATGTCGAAGGCATTCTATTAGCGAAGGACCTACTTAAGTACCTTGGTTCCAACAGTGAACCATTTCAAATTGAACAAGTTATCCGCCCTGCTGTGGTAGTACCTGAGAGCAAACGAGTTGATAGACTGCTAAAAGAGTTCCGCGAAGAGCGTTACCACATGGCAATTGTTGTCGATGAGTTTGGCGGTGTTTCTGGCCTTGTAACCATCGAAGACATTCTTGAAGAGATTGTCGGCGAGATCGAAGATGAATTCGATGACGAGGAAGAAGTCGATATCCGCAAACTGAGCAAACATACTTACTCAGTGAAAGCGTTAGCAACGATAGAAGAGTTCAATGAAACCTTTGGCTCAAGCTTCAGCGATGAAGAAGTCGATACGGTAGGTGGGCTGGTCATGACCCAGTTTGGTCACCTTCCAGCGCGAGGCGAAATTGTCGAAGTCGATGGTTATAGCTTCAAAGTGACATCTGCTGATAACCGCCGTGTTATTGCTCTGCAAGTCACCATTCCTGAAAGAGACAAAGAAGCCGTCTCCTCAACGGAAGAATAAAAGCGTAACTAAGCTCTATTATGCTCGGCCTATTGGTCGAGCATTTTTTATCTCAGGATCCAATTCAAGGTAGTTTTTTCCGATGGCAAAATTCTGGAATCACCGTTTCATCCAGTTAGTTTTAGCATTCCTACTCGGTGCAAGTGCGACGTTAGCCTTTGCACCCTATCAACTATGGCTATTTGCCTTTGTCAGCTTAACTGGCTTATTGGTGCTAATCGATGGCAAGAGCACCAAACAAGGCCTAGCGCTTGGTTATGCGTGGGGTTGGGGACAGTTTGTTACGGGAATAAGCTGGGTACACGTCAGCATAGACAACTTCGGTGGGCTGCCTAAAGTAGCCAGCCTTGCCTTGATGGCAGGCTTAATCGGCTATTTAGCTATCTACCCTGCGCTGTTTGCTGGCGCTCTCAATCGTTGGTTTAACCGCAATAAAACCGCCCGCCTGTTATTAGCAGCGCCTGCATTGTGGCTCATCAATGAGTGGCTTCGCGGTTGGGTGATGACCGGGTTTCCGTGGTTATGGCTTGGATACAGTCAAATCGACTCACCACTGGCGACATATGCGCCTATCGGTGGGGTTGATACTATCTCTTACGTCATTGCATTAAGCTCTGGCGCAATTGCGTTGGCACTGATCTCCAAACGCTTTCACTATGTCGTGATCCCAGCATGCCTGTTCGGCGTCGCTCTGATGTTTAACGGCGTAAACTGGGTCACCCCTAACCCAGACAGCAAAACCCACTTTGCACTAATCCAAGGGAATATTGCCCAAGAGCTAAAGTGGATGCCTAACCAGCGTTGGCCGACCATCATGAAATACACCGACATCACCCGTGAAAACTGGGATGCCGATATCATCATTTGGCCAGAAGCAGCCATTCCTGCGTTCGAGAGCGAGTTGCCATCGTATCTGCACAACCTAGACAGTGCGGGCAAGCTCAATGATGCAGCCATCATCACAGGCATTATCACTCAGCCGCAGAGCCATACGTTTCACAACAGCATCCTGTCGCTTGGCATCACCGAACACGGTGACTACAACTACAATACTCAGCCAAGATACAACAAACACCACCTTTTGCCTTTTGGTGAGTTCGTCCCATTTGAAGATTGGTTGAGGCCTATCGCCCCATTCTTCAACTTACCCATGTCTTCTTTTAGTCGTGGCGATTTTGTACAGGCTAACCTAGAGGCCAATGGTCGCTATTTTGCTCCAGCTTTGTGTTACGAAATCATCTTCAACGATCAGGTTCGCCAGAATGTCACCGAAGAGACGGACTACATCCTAACCCTATCCAATGACGCTTGGTTTGGTCACTCCATTGGGCCATTGCAACACATGGAAATTGCCCGCATGCGAGCGCTAGAGTTAGGTAAGCCCGTTGTACGTGCGACAAACAATGGTGTGACGGCGATTACCGATTATCAAGGCAAGATCATCGCAGCGGTACCACAATTTGAAACTCAAGTGTTAAGAGCTAAAGTAGAATCTACCACAGGAATGACGCCTTATCGTTTGGCAGGTACTATGCCGTTACAGGCACTTGTGCTGATTGGTTTGATTGCAGCTTGGGTTAGAAGGTTTTCTTAATTCATCGTAGTTCAGGTTCTGCCCACCTCCCCCTTGAAAAGGGGGAGAACCAGTCATATTCTCTCTGCTGCTATGGCTTCAACGCCAACCGAGTAAACCCATCGTGGCCGCACTCTTTACACGGCTCAATAATGGTTGGGTGATTGTAATAACTCTTATGGGTACATTTATCACACACCAAATATCCCAACCCGATAATATCTCCAGCCTGATACAAGCCTTTATGGTCTAGATCCATAAACAGCTCTCGCCACTCAACTTGAGTACGATCGGTGATCTCAAGCAGCCCTTCCCAAATAGAATTAGAAACCATGAGATAAAACGGACTACGGTCTCGGTCTTTTTGATAGGTATCAGCAAATTCTTTCAGATCTGAACGAACATAAGCAGAGACGAGTGCCATTTCATCTTTTGTCATGTCACTGGCCGCATTAACGACTTCCGCCGAGGTGTTTAGCACATTATTCAACTCTTCAGGACTGTGCTTTAACGTCTCGACCACTTCATCTAATTTTGCTTCATAACCGACTTTACGCTCAGGCATTGGGCACCTCCGTGGATTGGCTATTGTTGAGTGTCGCTCCTTTATGTATTCTATGCGGATCACTAAAAGTCTGATCTAACCGATCTCACAAATTCCAAGATAACCGGATGTCATCGATGCAAGACCAATACAACCCGCAAGACATTGAACAAAAAGTTCAAAAGCACTGGGACGACAACGAAACATTTGTTGTAAGCGAAGACGCAAACAAAGAGAAGTTTTACTGTCTTTCAATGTTCCCTTACCCAAGTGGCCGCCTGCACATGGGTCACGTACGTAACTACACCATCGGTGACGTAGTTTCTCGTTTCCAACGCCTGCAAGGCAAAAACGTAATGCAACCTATCGGTTGGGATGCATTCGGTCTACCAGCAGAAAACGCAGCGGTTAAGAACAACACCGCTCCTGCGCCTTGGACATACGAAAACATCGAATACATGAAGAACCAGCTTAAGCTGCTAGGTTTCGGCTACGACTGGAACCGTGAGTTCGCAACTTGTACTCCTGAGTACTACCGTTGGGAACAAGAGTTCTTCACTAAGCTTTACGAAAAAGGCCTAGTTTACAAGAAGACCTCTTCTGTGAACTGGTGTCCAAACGACCAAACTGTTCTTGCAAACGAGCAGGTTGAAGATGGCTGCTGCTGGCGTTGTGACACGCCTGTTGTGCAAAAAGAGATCCCACAGTGGTTCATCAAGATCACTGAATATGCGCAAGAGCTGGTTGACGACCTAGACAACCTAGACGGTTGGCCTGAGATGGTTAAGACCATGCAGCGCAACTGGATCGGTCGCTCTGAAGGTGTAGAGCTTAAGTTTGAAGTTAAGGGCCAAGAAGACCTAGAGGTTTACACCACTCGTCCTGATACGCTCATGGGCGTAACTTACGTAGGTATCGCAGCAGGTCACCCGCTAGCAACTGAAGCGGCTAAGACTAACCCAGAACTTGCTGAGTTCATCGAAGAGTGTAAGAACAACAAAGTAGCTGAAGCTGAAATGGCGACAATGGAGAAGAAAGGTATGGTGACTGGCCTTACTGCGATTCACCCATTGAACGGCCGTGAAGTTCCAGTTTACGTAGCTAACTTTGTCCTAATGGACTACGGTACAGGCGCTGTAATGGCAGTACCTGCTCACGACCAACGTGACTACGAGTTCGCAACTAAGTACGGTCTAGACATCGTGCCTGTGATCAAGCCAACTGACGGCTCTGAGCTAAATATCGCAGAAGAAGCTTACACAGAGAAAGGTGTACTGTTTGATTCGGGTGAATTCGACGGCCTTGAATTCCAAGCAGCGTTTGATGCAATCGCAGCAAAACTAGAAGCTGAAGGTAAAGGTACTAAGACAGTAAACTTCCGTCTACGTGACTGGGGTGTATCTCGTCAACGTTACTGGGGTGCTCCAATCCCAATGGTAACCACTGAAGATGGTGAAGTTCACCCAGTGCCAGCGGACCAGTTGCCTGTAGTGCTTCCTGAAGACGTGGTAATGGATGGCGTAACTAGCCCAATCAAAGCCGACAAAGAGTGGGCGAAGACGACATTCAACGGCGAACCAGCTCTACGTGAGACTGACACCTTCGATACTTTCATGGAGTCATCTTGGTACTACGCTCGCTATTGTTCACCACAAGCGGACGATATCCTAGATCCAGAAAAAGCAAACTACTGGCTACCAGTAGACCAGTACATCGGTGGTATTGAGCACGCTTGTATGCACCTACTGTACTCTCGCTTCTTCCATAAACTACTACGTGATGCGGGCTACGTAACTTCTGACGAGCCGTTCAAGCAGCTACTATGTCAAGGCATGGTACTAGCGGATGCGTTCTACTTCGAGAACGAGAAAGGCGGCAAAGAGTGGGTCGCTCCGACTAACGTTGCTGTTGAGCGTGACGGTAAAGGCCGCATCGTATCAGCGAAAGATAACGAAGGCCGTGACGTTGAGCACTCAGGCATGATTAAGATGTCTAAATCGAAGAACAACGGTATCGACCCACAAGAGATGGTAGACAAGTACGGTGCTGACACAGTACGTCTGTTTATGATGTTTGCATCACCTGCAGACATGACTCTTGAGTGGCAAGAGTCTGGCGTAGAAGGTGCTAACCGCTTCCTAAAACGTGTTTGGAAACTAGTAAAAGAGCACGCATCGAAAGGTGAAGCCGTAGCAGTAGATGCAGCAGCACTTTCTAGCGACCAGAAAGCACTACGTCGTGACGTTCACAAGACTATCGCTAAAGTAACAGATGATGTGGCACGCCGCCAAACGTTCAACACTGCGATCGCTGCGATCATGGAGCTGATGAACAAGCTTGCGAAAGCACCTCAAGAGTCTGAGCAAGATCGTGCCATCCTAGATGAAGCGCTAAAAGCTGTGGTTGTGATGCTTTACCCAATCACTCCGCATATCTCTTACGAGATGTGGACAGGTCTTGGTCAAGCAGACATCGATAATGCAGCATGGCCTAAACATGATGAGAAAGCACTGGTTGAAGACGAGAAGCTTATCGTTATTCAAGTAAACGGCAAACTACGTGCGAAACTAACGGTAGCGGCGGATGCTTCTAAAGAAGAAGTAGAAAACCTAGGTCTAAACGATGAGAACGTAACTAAGTTCACTGACGGCAAGACCATCCGTAAAGTAATCTACGTACCAGGTAAACTGCTGAACATCGTAGCAAACTAATTAATGTAATTAGTGTCATAACCAATAGGGCATCAAATTTGGTGCCCTATTTGATTGTGGCTTCGTTAAATGCTCATTTCTAAGGAGTTCATCCAAGGATAATGTAATGTGTATTTACCCAAGCTCAATTCTATTTACACAAGGGAGTTACTTGTGAGCCGACCAACTTTAACCACGGCCCTGCGCCTTTTTATCGTGCTTTTGCTATCTGTGTTGACCACTGCTTGTGGTTTTCAGCTGCGTGGTACCTACTTACTCCCAGAAGAAGTATCGGATATTTCCTTAACCAGTTTTGATCAATATGGTGACCTAACTCGCTATGTAAAACATGAGCTCTACCTTAATGGTATTTCAACCGTCACTCCTGCGGCGGACATCCCTAACTTACACATTACTACCGCAAGCCAAAGTGAGCGCACCCTGTCTCTCTACCAAAACAGCCGTGCGGCAGAATATGAACTTACTTTTGTGGTGAACTACCGCATTACCGTACCAGAGCTTGGTGATCAAAGTTACTCAACCACAGTTAACCGTACCTACCTTGACAACCCGCTAACAGCACTAGCAAAGTCTGAAGAAAAGGAAATGATCCTTGATGAAATGCGTCGCCAAGCCGCACGTCAAATGATGCGCCAAATGGCTCGTATTCGTGCCAAGCTGGAAGCGGCGGATGATACTGAGCAACAAGTCGATCAAATTGACGATGGCGTAACCCAAACGACTACCACTCAAGCGCAGGGCTAACCTTAATGCGAGTGTACGCCGATAAACTTGGCGAGCAATTAGCTCGCCAGCTGCAAGCTGTTTATGTACTGACTGGCGCAGAACTACTTTTGCTACAAGAGAGTCGCCAAGCCATCATTAAAAAAGCCCAAAGTGAAGGTTTTGATGAGCGCCATCATTTCACGCTCGATGCCCAATTAGATTGGAACCAAGTATTTGACTGTACTCAGGCCCTAAGTTTGTTCTCTTCACGCCAGATCATCGAGCTTGAAATTGGTGAATCAGGGCTACCAGCGGGCGCAACCAAAGAGCTACAAGCACTGAGCGAAAGTTTACATGCTGATATCGTTTTGATCTTGATTGGCCAAAAGCTCACCAAAGCCCAAGAGAACGCAAAATGGTTTAAAGCACTTACCACAAGCGGTACGGTAGTAAGCTGCCTAACACCCGACATTAAGCGGTTGCCCCAGTTTGTCATGCAGCGATGTCGCAAACTTAAACTTTCTCCAGATTCCCAAGCAGTGCAAATGCTTGCCCAATGGCATGAAGGTAACCTTCTAGCCTTGGTACAAAGCCTTGAGAAGCTGGCACTGCTCTACCCCGATGGTGAACTGACGTTAGTTCGTGTTGAAGAGGCGCTAAGTCGCCATAATCACTACACACCATTTCAGTGGGTTGATGCGCTACTCGCCGGGCAAACCAAGCGCTCACAACGTATTTTACGTCAGCTTCAAGCCGAAGGTGTTGAAGCTATCATCTTGCTGCGCAGTGTACAAAAAGAGCTGATGCAGCTATTGGCAATGCAGCGTGAGATGCAAACCAAACCGATTGGTGCCGTCATGGAGAGTTTCCGTGTGTGGCAAAACAAGCGTCCACTCTACAACGCTGCCCTACAACGCCTGTCACCAGTCCAGTTAGCTCGCTTGATACATCTGCTCACTGCCGCAGAATTGGAAGCAAAGACCCAATACGACAGCGGCGTTTGGACAACTCTTGCGCAACTATCGCTGGAGTGTTGCGCACATGACGCCCTTATCAGTAAGCTTAATTAAAAGCATGCTATACTCGGGCGCTAAACTAGGCATTCAACCCTTATGCCCCTAAGCCCTACTAAGCAATAAATTTGAGGACACTACCTTGCAACGCGAAGAACTACGAGATTTTCTAGCCGATAAAGTTGATGACATGAAAGCCGAAGAAATTGTGACTCTGGATGTCACTGGCAAATCGAGCGTTACTGATTTTATGGTGATCTGTACGGGTACTTCTAAACGCCATGTTTCATCTATCGCAGATCACGTTGCTCAAGAAGCGAAAAAAGCGGGTCTGGAACCACTTGGGATCGACGGTGAAGTGGAAGGTGAATGGGTTGTTGTTGATATGGGCAGCACTATGGTGCACGTACTGCAAGAGCAACACCGCGAGCTTTACCAGCTAGAGAAGCTTTGGAGCTAAGTTGTGAAAATTACGCTAATTGCGGTAGGCACAAAAATGCCAAAGTGGGTGGAAGAAGGCTTTCAAGAATATAAGCGCCGCTTCCCTCACGACATGCCACTTGATCTTATTGAGATCCCAGCGGGTAAGCGTGGAAAAAATGCCGACATCGCTCGAATCTTACAAAAAGAAGGCGAAGCCATGCTGGCAGCAGTGCCAAAAGGCAACCGCATCGTTACCCTCGACATTCCAGGCAAACGTTGGGATACAGAGCAACTGGCGGGCCAGCTTGAAGCATGGAAACTTGATGCTCGCGATGTATCAATCTTAATAGGCGGGCCAGAGGGGCTTGCACCTGCGTGTAAAGCAGCAGCGGACCAAAGTTGGTCTCTGTCTCCTCTCACACTTCCCCACCCGCTTGTGCGTGTTGTGATGGCAGAAAGCCTTTACCGTGCGTGGAGCATTACTGCGAACCATCCTTACCACAGAGAATAATCCCTGATGAGACGCAAACGCGCCCAGATCCGAGATTACCGAGCAGAAGCCGCCCTGTTTAGCCGCAGGGCGATTGTTGCCTTTTTTGGCATTATAGTGCTGATGGCGGTATTGCTGACGAACCTGTACAACATTCAGGTCAATCAGTACCAAGATTATAAAACACGCTCCAACGATAACCGGATCAGCGTGGTGCCTATTGCGCCTAACCGCGGTCTTATTTATGACCGCAATGGGATCTTGCTGGCGGAAAACCGTCCAGTGTTCAGCCTCGAGCTAACCCCTGAAAAAATCAAAGACATCGACGATACGATTGCCCGCTTACAGGAGTTCCTAGAGATCTCTCCTGAACGTGTGGAAGCATTCCATAAAGAGCGTCGTCGTACTCGTCGTTTCAAATCCGTGTCACTGCTTACACAGCTTGATCAAGAACAAGTGGCAAAATTTGCTGTCAACCAGCACAAATTCCCTGGGGTTGAAGTCTCTGCCACGCTAAAGCGCTTTTACCCATTTGGGGAAGAGTTAACCCATATTCTTGGTTACGTGTCGCGTATTAATGACAGAGATATGCAGCGCTTGATCGCAGATGACAAAGCCGCTAATTACCAAGCTACCCGCGACATTGGCAAACTTGGTATCGAACGATTCTACGAAGATCAATTGCATGGCACCGCAGGTTACCAAGAAGTTGAAGTCAACAGCCGCGGCCGAGTGATTCGAACCCTCAAATTCGTACCACCTGTCCCAGGTAAAGACATTGTGCTCAATCTGGATATCAAGCTCCAAAGCTATATCTACAAAATGCTCGATGGTCGTCGTGGTTCAGCGATAGTGCTCGATCCAGAAGATAACGGCGTATTAGCGATGGTGTCGAGTCCAAGTTACGACCCAAACGCCTTTGTTCATGGGATTTCAAGCAAAGCATACAGTGCATTGCTTAACGACAAAGATCGCCCGCTAGTGAACCGTGCCACACTGGGTATCTACCCACCCGCATCCACGGTAAAACCTTTCATCGCGGTAGCGGCGTTACAAGAAAAAGTGATTACGCCTTATACCACACGTAATGACCCGGGTTACTGGCGGATCCCTAACTCCAAAACCAAACCATTTCGTGATTGGCTGCGTTGGGGTCATGGCAAAGTGGATATCGTTAAATCGATTGAAGAATCTGTTGATACCTTCTTCTACCAAATTGCTTATGACATGGGCATCGACCGCCTATCAAGTTGGATGATGTTATTTGGTTTTGGTGAAAAGACTGGCATCGATATCTTTGAAGAAAGTAGCGCAAATATGCCAACCCGTGATTGGAAGATGGGTCGCCATCGCCAGCCTTGGTATCAAGGTGACACCATTCCTGTGGGTATCGGACAAGGCTATTGGACAGCAACTCCGCTGCAAATCGCCAAAGCGACCTCAGTGTTAGTCAACCGAGGTAATGTGATTGCACCACACCTGATCCGTGCCACGATTGATAAGTCGCAACAGCCGCACGTCGAAACGCTGCAACCTATTGAGACTTATCCACCAATCCAAGGGGTTAAAGAAAAATACTGGGACATGGCATTGGAAGGCATGCGTCTGGTTAACCACGGTAAAAAAGGCACTGCACGACGTGCGTTTACCAATATGCCTTACGTCACTGGTGGTAAGTCAGGTACAGCGCAGGTGTTTGGCTTGAAAGAAGATGAAGAATACAACGCAGAAGAGCTTGCAGAGCATCTTCGCGACCACGCACTCTACACTGGCTTTGCCCCATGGGAGAATCCTGAAGTGGTGGTGACCTTGGTGCTGGAAAACGCAGGTGGTGGATCTTCACAAGGTGGCCCTGTGGCACGCCGCATTTTCGACCACATGCTTTTGGAAAAGAAACAGGACGCTAAGACACAATGAAATTAGATCCTTCAACAGGGCAAAACCGTCGCTTCTTCGAGCGCTTTCATATCGATTTGCCAATGCTGCTCGGCATTTTGCTACTGATGATGTTTGGTTTGGTGATCATGTACAGCGCCAGTGGTCAAAGCTTGGCAATGATGGATCGTCAGGCGATACGAATGGGTATGTCACTGGTGGTGATGGTCATCCTTGCTCAGATCCCGCCAAGGGTCTATGAAAGCTTTGCCCCATTCATGTTTGTGGTCGGCGTTTTACTCTTGCTCGGCGTACTATTTTTTGGTGAGGCTTCTAAAGGCGCTCAGCGTTGGCTAAACCTAGGCTTTGTACGCTTTCAGCCTTCTGAACTGCTGAAACTCGCCGTACCTCTCATGGTGGCAAGGTATATTGGTAAACAAGCCTTACCACCTACAATCAAGACCTTAGCTGTGTCACTGATGTTGGTCTTTGTGCCGACGATTCTGATTGCAAAACAGCCCGATCTCGGCACCTCTATCTTGATTGCTGCATCTGGCATATTCGTTATTTTCCTGGCGGGTATTAGCTGGAAAATTATCAGTGCGGCGGCGCTAGCAGTCGGTGCTTTCATTCCAATTTTGTGGTTCTTCTTGATGCGTGAGTATCAAAAAGTGCGCGTACGTACACTTTTTGACCCAGAGTCTGATCCGTTAGGCGCAGGTTACCACATCATTCAAAGTAAGATTGCGATTGGCTCGGGTGGCCTGTCAGGTAAAGGCTGGCTGCACGGCACCCAGTCTCAGCTCGAGTTTCTTCCAGAGCGTCATACCGACTTCATTTTTGCCGTTATCGCCGAAGAGTGGGGCATGATTGGCGTTATCTGCTTACTTGCAATCTACCTATTTATTATCGGACGCGGCCTAGTGCTGGCTGCTGCTGCGCAAACCGCTTTTGGCCGCATGATGGCAGGCAGCGTGGTACTAAGCTTCTTTGTTTATGTGTTTGTAAACATCGGCATGGTAAGTGGCATCCTACCTGTTGTAGGCGTCCCACTGCCTCTTATCAGCTATGGCGGTACCTCAATGGTTACGCTGATGGCAGGCTTTGGCATCTTAATGTCGATTCATACTCACCGTAAAATGCTATCAAAGGCGACTTAATGAAAAATATTTACCAATGCCTGATTGGCGCATTCTTGATAGCGGGCCTCGCGTTGATGCAAGGCTGTACCAGCTCGGACAAAGAGCGCTACACCATAGATGATGACATCGCTCCAACCAAGCCGATAGATGTAAATCATCTTGAAGATGCACATCCAAAATATGAGCCGTTCAGTTTAGGGGGCAACAAGGACTATACCCTGCGTGGCAGTTCCTATCAGATCGTTAAACAACCTCAAGGCTTTACAGAAAAAGGGATCGCTTCTTGGTATGGCAAGAAATTTCATGGTCATCAAACCTCCAATGGAGAGATTTATGACATGTACTCTATGAGTGCAGCACATAAAACCTTGCCAATTCCGAGCTATGTCAAAGTCACCAATACCGATAATGGCAAAACCACCATCGTTCGTGTCAACGACCGTGGTCCGTTTCACGAAGGCCGAATCATCGATTTGAGTTACGCAGCGGCTTACAAACTTGGCGTGATTGCTACGGGTACAGCGAACGTCGAAATCGAATACATCTCAGTCGAGAAAAGTAACGATAATCCCCACAAGCCAAGTCATCAGTACGTGATTCAAGTGGCAGCATCTAAACACAAAGAGCGTGCCCAATCGCTTGCACAAGAGATGAGCAAGACCTTAGAAACCAAGTCGTTTACCGAAAAATCGGGTAAGGTATACCGTATCTTTGTCGGTCCATTGACTGACGCAGATTTGACAAACCAACTACTTTCTAAGATACACTCGCAAGGTTACCCTTCGGCCTTTATTAAAGCCGTCAAATAGTCTTTGCAAGTTGCCGGGCGTGTGCCAAATGCTATCAACCCCGCATTTTTGTGATTGATTATTGCTCGCAATGACATGGAATGTGACACTCTGACATACCAATTCATGCCATTACTCTGACGTAACAAAATCATTCTGCTAAGATAGCGGAAGTTTGTATTTTATTATCACCAACTTGAACAATGAATTTCATGAAAAAATCTGTATTAAAGACGCTGCTGATCGCTTCTACTGCAGCGATTGCTTCAACTAGCCAAGCCGCTCCTATCGTTGTTCCAGACGCACCTGAAATTGCCGCAAAAGGCTTTGTCCTAATGGACTACAACTCAGGTAAAGTCCTAGCGGAAAAAGAAGCCAGAACTGAGCTATCCCCTGCAAGCTTGACTAAAATGATGACTAGCTACGTTATCGGTCAAGAGCTTAAGCAAGGCAATATTTCTCCAGATGACAAAGTGGTGATCAGTAAAAACGCATGGGCGAAAAACTTCCCTGATTCATCAAAAATGTTCATCGAAGTTGGCACCGAAGTTAGCGTTGCTGACCTAAACCGCGGCATCATCATCCAATCAGGTAACGATGCTTGTGTTGCGATGGCTGAGCACATCGCAGGCTCAGAAGATGCCTTCGTTCACTTGATGAACCAGTGGGCAGCGAACATTGGCATGGAACAAAGCCATTTCGCCAACTCTCACGGCCTAGACCACGCACAGCTTTACTCAACACCTTACGACATGGCGCTGCTTGGTCAAGCTCTGATCCGTGACGTTCCAGAAGAATACCGTATCTACGCTGAAAAGCAGTTCACCTACAACGGCATCACCCAGTACAACCGTAACGGCCTACTTTGGGACAAGAGCATGAACGTGGACGGCATCAAAACCGGTCACACTAGCGGTGCAGGCTACAACCTAGTGAGTTCAGCAACTCAAGGTAAAATGCGCCTAGTTGCGGTTGTCATGGGCACCAAGAACACCACTGCGCGTAAAGCTGAAAGTAAGAAACTACTTAACTACGGCTTCCGTTTCTTTGAAACAGTATCTCCACACAAAGCAGACGAAACTTTCGTTAGCGAAAAAGTATGGATGGGTGACAAAGAACAAGTTGCGCTAGGTGTTGCAGAAGATACTTACGTAACTCTACCTCGAGGCCAAGCGAAAAAGCTGAGTGCAAACTTCGTTCTAGATAAAGAACTTCAAGCGCCAATCAGCAAAGGAGACGTAGTAGGTCGCCTATTCTACCAAGTAGAAGGTGAAGACATCGCAGAGTACCCACTACTTGCACTGGAAAATGTTGAAGAAGGTAGCCTATTTAGCCGCCTTTGGGATTACCTAGTGCTGCTAGTGAAGAGCTTCTTCTAAATCTACAGCTTAAGAATCCAAAACCGCCTTCTGGGCGGTTTTGTTGATCTTGAGATCCTAAGCGATAGGCTGTACTATTTCGCACCGCTATATCGACTATAACTTGGAGTTGTCCGCAATGTTGAATATCAACTCAGACGCAAAGCTAAAAGACCTTCTAGAGTTTCCATGTAAGTTCACCTACAAAGTAATGGGCTATGCAAAGCCAGAACTACCTGAGAAAGTACTTGAAGTGATCCAGCGTCACGCACCAGGCGATTACAGCCCAACCGTAAAGCCAAGTGGTAAAGGCACCTACAACTCTGTATCTGTCAGCATCACTGCCACCTCTATTGAGCAGGTTGAAACTCTTTACAAAGAGTTAGGTGAAATCGACATCGTTCGTATGGTTCTTTAATTCGAACCTATCGTTTTAAACAGCGGCATCCAGCCGCTGTTTTTGTATCTGTGGCATACTAAGCTGGTGACCAGCCACTTATATTATGTGGCTACTCGTCACAGAACGCCTTACTTTCAAATAGATAGCGCAGCTCATCGAGCCTCGAAGTCTATTGCCATTAGCAGCACAATATCGAGCTTCTCAATCGCTAACGAATTAGACAATGAGACAGGCGTGAGACGATTAGGGTGATTTGAATAAATGTGATAAAAAAGTATCACAAAATCTATAGTGACTTAAATCAAACAGGTTTATAATGCGTTTACTTTACAAACCTATTTGTATGAAGGAATGACCAATTGCCTGCTATTCACCAACAGCTGATCGTAAAAAAATTGGGCCGCCAAGATTATGAGCCCGTTTGGAAAGCGATGCATGAGTTTACCGACCATCGTGATGACGATACGGTTGACCAAGTTTGGCTAGTGGAACACAACCCAGTATTCACTCAAGGTCAAGCAGGCAAAGCTGAGCACCTACTCAACACTGGTGACATTCCAGTTGTACAGAGCGACCGTGGTGGCCAAGTCACCTACCATGGCCCTGGCCAGTTAGTCGCTTACTTCCTGATAAACCTAAGACGCAAGAAGCTTGGGGTCAGAGATCTGGTAACCCAGATTGAAAACATTGTTATCAATACACTAGAGAAATTTGGTATCGAGTCTGCCGCTCGACCTGACGCTCCTGGCGTTTATGTGTCTGGCAAAAAAATCTGTTCCTTAGGACTGCGCATCCGCAAAGGTTGCTCTTTCCATGGCCTTGCACTCAACATCGATATGAATTTGGAGCCTTTCCTACGCATAAACCCTTGTGGTTACCAAGGTATGGAAATGGTTCAGGTACAAACCCTTGCGCAAGGCGTGAGTTTTTCCGATGTCGAACAAGCCCTAGTCAAAGCACTCACAGATTCTCTCGAATACCAGCAAGTCGAATTCACCACAGAAAGCGAAGTATCATGAGCAAACCTATTCAAATGGAAAAAGGCGTTAAATACCGCGACGCTGATAAGATGGCCCTTATCCCGGTCAAAAACATGCCGACTGAGCAAAAGGAAGTGCTACGTAAGCCTGAGTGGATGAAGATCAAACTGCCTTCGGACAGTCAACGCATCCAAGATATCAAAGCGGCAATGCGTAAAAACAAACTTCACTCTGTATGTGAAGAAGCCTCTTGCCCTAACCTTGCGGAGTGTTTTAACCACGGTACAGCGACCTTCATGATCCTAGGGGCTATCTGTACCCGCCGTTGCCCTTTCTGTGACGTTGCCCATGGCCGCCCACTGCCTCCAAGCGCAGAAGAACCAGCTAAACTGGCGAAAACCATCTCTGATATGGATTTGAAATACGTGGTAATCACTTCGGTCGACCGCGATGATCTACGTGACGGCGGAGCTCAACACTTTGCCGATTGTAACCGTGAAATCCGTGCATTGAACCCAAATATCCGCATCGAAACGCTCGTTCCAGATTTTCGTGGCCGAATGGATACTGCTCTTGAACTGCTTAAAGACAACCCGCCAGATGTGTTTAACCACAACCTAGAGACAGCACCTCGTCTATACCGCAAAGCTCGCCCGGGTGCGAACTACAAGTGGTCACTGGAGCTACTGAAAAAATTTGGTGAACAGCACCCAGACGTACCAACCAAATCAGGCTTGATGATGGGCTTGGGTGAAACCAAAGAAGAAATCGTCGAAGTGCTTAAAGATCTGCGTGCCCACGGCGTGACCATGCTAACCCTTGGTCAGTACCTAGCACCAAGCCGTCACCACTTGCCAGTCGAGCGCTACGTGCCGCCAGAAGAGTTTGATGAGCTCAAAGAAATTGCCCTAGAGCTTGGCTTTACCCATGCCGCTTGTGGCCCATTCGTGCGCTCTTCTTACCATGCGGACCTGCAAGCCCAAGGTGTAGAGATCAAGTAAAACAGCGAGTTATACGCCTCTCGTTTTTACGACCAGGGGCGTATTTTGTCGACCAGCGTTTTACTCAGTGATAACAATCCACTACCATGTAAAGTATTGACACAGTTTTGATACTAGATTGAACCTATAGGTTTAATATAATATCTAAATCACCTTTTTAATGCATACTCGATTTTGGGATAGACGCATGAAAAACATTTTTGCAGCCGCTGTTATGGCTATCACTCTTGCAGGTTGTTCTTCTGCTCCAACGCAGCAAGACAACTACATGGACGCTTCTTTCGAGCTTTGTAACACCGAAGTCAAAACTTACTCTGTAAGCGACGACGGCCGTGTACGTATCGTTTGTGCTGACGGCTCTAAGTTCGCACTTCGCACCGAAGCTACCCTAGACATCATGCGTGACATCAACGCTGACTACTGTAGCGGCGAAGGTCTTTCTAAGTTCAACGAAAGCTCTAAGTACTACCAGTTCCGCTGTAAGTCTGGTGAGACAATTAGTGTGAACAAATAACTAGTTACTAGTACAAATTGATACACAAAGGCAGCCTTATGAGCTGCCTTTTTTACATAATTCTTACAGAGCAATCGAATCAAAGTTGGACAATTTAGAATCAGTTAAATAAAATAATAGGTATTATATCAAACTAAATTTATACCTATGTACAAATATACCTCGCTTCTATTTGCTCTACTTGTCACTGCGTGCGGTGACAGTAGCACTGTTCCACCAAAACCACCAAAACCTGAGCCTGCAGACCTCAATGGTGTCTATATTTACAATTTCAAAAATACCAATATAGCAACCACCGGGATAGTAGGAAAAGTAGAAACTAGTAACAGCTCAGAGCTCGTAATTGTCGATGAACACAATCAAGCAAAAGCAGCAGAAGTTGCTTTTGAAAGCGTAAACTATAAAACCAAGAAACCTGTAACACATTCAAAATTCAGTGATTTCCCTATTCATATTAGGTCACTTCAAAGACTCAACGACCAGTTTTCTTACATCGCAGCCTCCGTACCTTGGATCGTCTTCGAGGATAACAAATTTATGAATGGAGAGTATGTTCGAGAGGGGTACATAGTTGAGAATAATTCAGGGAAAGTATGGTTGCTGTGGTCTGATGCTGGTTTTAGAGAGGTCAAATTTAAACCTTATGTTGAGCAAGGCGATCAGATTGACTTCATCTACCCAAATACAATCCGCAACAGTAGCGACAAGATCCTTATCAACGGTTGGATCGATGATTTAGCTAAAGATGAGCATGACATAAAAGCAATCGTCGAGCTTGAGTTGCCAACACAAAATCAAGCTCCAAAGGTTCGAGAATTACTTAAGCTTGGTAAAGATGACTGGATCGATAAGGAGTTTATTCGCTACAACGGAAAAATGTTGTCTTACAAGACCTCAGAAGAAGAAAAGTTCCTTTTTGATGTAGATAAGACCACTTATCACAAAGCCAATGATCAGCTGCTTAAAGTAAACTCTTTATTTATTAAAGATAACATTTTTGTTGGACGACAAGATAAAGAGCAGCGTAATGACCCAGATAAAGACTTAGTCCACTTCTTCAGCAACTCTGACTACCATAGTGAATACATAGAGAATTCTGCGATGAAAAAGGTCTTATATACGACTTCAACAGATCATGGAGAGGTATTTGTTGATAGATCATGTAGTATTTTTGTACAAAACCAAGATATGGCCGACACACTTTATCAAGCTAAATACCAGCAAATGGAAAAAAATTGTCAGGTAGAGAACCACTTCTTAGAAGCCGAAAACTATTTCTATTGCGCGAATCAAGGTGAAATGGTTGCTTTGTCTAAGCGTGACGGTTCTGTTGAAACTGATGATTTTCCAGAGAAATTAAACCTTTCTAGCCAGAAATCTCTTAGTATCACTGGTGATGGAACAATGACATATTCCAAAAAAGGTTCAGGTATTCTTGAGTATGTCCAAGTCAAAGCCAACGTTCATAATCCAGGTCAATCTGAAGAAATGACAATCAATCTAAATGATGGGCGAACAGTTAAAGACCTTATTAGGATTAGATAATACTATCCTCTTCTATAGCAACGGTGCTATGAGCCTAATTCACGATAAAGTCATATTATCTTAACTTCAACTACTCCACTAAAGGCCCTAAAGTCGAAATGGATACAGGGCCTTTTTTGCTAGACATATATAAAAACCTTCCAATCTGCCTATCATCACAATCGTACTCTCTATTTTTGAAGTATCCCAACTTAAAAACCAAATAAGTGCGATTAAAAGTTTCACTCGCCCATGAGACTGTAAAGATTGGACAACATTCAACCAATTCAATATATACCCAAGAGACCATAATGCGTACATCAATTCTACTTTTATCAACTCTTTTTCTTTTTGCCTGTGGTGGTGGGTCTCCATCTCCGAAACCAGAGCCCAAACCAGTCAAGCTAAACGGTGAAGTATCATACCGCTTAAGCCAGTCTAATATTGCAAGCACTGGTATGGTGGGTATTGTGGAAGTCAAAAATAATGAACAAAATAATGAACAACTAGTGGTTGTTCAACAAAATGGAGAAACATCACCACTAGAGGTAAAGCAATCAGCGAAAAGCGTTACAAGTGGTCAAGATATATCAGAATCTCAACTAGAAAAGCGTAATGTAACTATCTATCAGATCCAAAGATTGAATAATGAATTCTCTTACGTCAGTGCTAGAGTACCAAATCAAATCTATACGGATGGAAAGCTAATCATTGACAACGCATTTGACGAAGGCTACATCCTCGAAAACAAGTCTGGAGAAGCTTGGATTTTCTGGTCTTCAGCACCATCGAAAGGTATCAAGTTTCGCCCAAGAGTATTGAGTGGAAAAGGGAATATTGATTTTATCCTGCCAGATAGTGAACGAAATTCTAGCGATGCAATTCTAGTCGTAGGTAGCTTTGAAGATGATGATATTTCCGAATATAAAGATGCTGTAGTTAAGTTGAATCTGCCCAAGGGATCAACTGGGGTGCAAATTGAAGAATTAACACCTCTAAAAGATGGCGACCATATATCTGACAATAGTGTTTTCTATAATGGTAAGTTCGTCTCTTACCAGCTAAACGGACAAAAGAAGTTTCTCATCGATGAAGAAACTAAATACCACGTTGGTATGGAAGCACTACAAAAAGTCAACTCATTGTTCTTGCTAGACAATATTTTCGTTGGTCGTTCAGATGAAAAGCAATCAGCAGAAATTTTTACAAGTAATGCGCACTGGAACGAGCAAATTGACCATTCAAACCTAAAGGATGTGGTTTTTGCGCAAAATATCGAAGAGACTGAAATTCTCATAGATAAGCAGTGCAATGTATTTACCAAAAACCAAACAAGGCTGGACTCACTATTCATTGCTCAATATAGCGCTGTAGATACACTAAACAATGAACGTAACTATTTCTTAAATACTGATAAATTTTTCTACTGCGTTAACCGTGGTGAATACGTAGTCTTAGATAAAGGGCTTAAGTCTGTTAACTCAAATGCACTTCCCTACAAGCTAGATGTTGAGACCGAGAAAACCATCAACATCACTCCAAATGGCATTATATCGTTTAGGCAAAATGGCCCAAGTGCTCGAGATTTCATCCATGTATTGATTAATACACACAATGTAAATGAGATTATAGAAACTCGTATTATAGACCAAGATCAACGTTCAGTGATCGATCTAATTAGAATCAAGTAGAAACTAAAACGCCTTCGATATTCGAAGGCGTTTTTTCTAAAAGCAAATATTAATTATGCATATACCGGCAAACGCTTACAAATCTCAAGCACCTTCGCTTTAGTCGCTTCGATCACCGCTTCATCACCGATGTTGTCTAGAACGTCACACATCCAGTTTGCTAGTTCTTTAGCGTCATCTTGAGTGAAGCCACGGCGAGTGATCGCTGGAGAACCTACACGGATACCAGAAGTCACGAATGGGCTGCGCGGATCGTTTGGTACTGAGTTCTTGTTCACTGTGATGTTCGCAGCGCCTAGTGCAGCATCTGCTTCTTTACCAGTGATGTCTTTGTTGATTAGATCAACAAGGAACAGGTGGTTTTCAGTACCGTTAGAAACGATGTTATAACCACGCTCTTGGAACTGAGCTACCATCGCTTTTGCGTTTTGAACTACGCGTGCTTGGTACTCTTTAAACTCTGGCTCCATCGCTTCTTTGAAAGCAACTGCTTTTGCTGCGATCACGTGCATCAGAGGGCCACCCTGACCACCTGGGAATACCGCAGAGTTCAGTTTCTTGTACATGTCCTCACCCGCATTTGACAGGATTAGGCCACCACGTGGACCTGCTAGCGTTTTGTGAGTCGTTGTCGTTACAACGTGTGCGTGTGGCACTGGCGTTGGGTAAACACCCGCAGCAATAAGACCTGCAACGTGCGCCATATCGACGAATAGGTAAGCACCTACTTTGTCAGCGATTTCACGCATGCGCGCCCAATCAACCACTTGAGAGTAAGCAGAGAAACCACCGATGATCATCTTAGGCTTATGCTCTACAGCAAGTTGCTCCATCTCGTCGTAGTTGATCTGACCAGCTTCATCGATACCGTAAGGGATAACGTTGTAGTGCTTACCAGAGAAGTTTACTGGAGAACCGTGAGTTAGGTGACCACCGTGCGCAAGGCTCATACCAAGAACTGTATCGCCTGGGTTCAAAAGCGCCATGTACACTGCGCTGTTTGCTTGAGAGCCTGAGTGAGGCTGAACGTTAGCATATTCACAACCGAAAAGCTGACATGCACGGTCAATCGCCAATGCTTCCGCTTTATCTACGTACTCACAACCACCGTAGTAACGCTTACCAGGGTAACCTTCAGCGTATTTGTTAGTAAGTTGTGACCCCTGAGCTTCCATTACACGTGGACTGGTGTAGTTTTCAGAAGCAATAAGCTCAATGTGCTCTTCTTGACGAAGAGTTTCTTCCTGAATTGCTGCAAATAGTTCAGCATCGTAATCGGCGATGTTCATATCACGCTTTAACATCTGTATCTCCTGACTCAGATAATCCAAAGTTCTAAAAAAACCACACAACGACCAAAAGCAAACGTTTTCGTCACCATTTAAGTTGGGGACATCATACATAAATTGATCTAGGTCATAAAGTGCCTTTAAACACTTTCTTTATGTAATTTTTTAATGATGACCATTAATCCCTGTCATCTATATGGTGAATATGATTAACTCTTGCTCTCCAAGTGTCAACCATTGAGTTTACAGCGTGTAAAATGTCACTTACATCGCTCTCAAACAAATTTCTTAACAAACTACCTAAAAACCTAATTTTTCCTTACTATTCGCGTCAAAATTTTGCGAGATAATTTAAAAAGTGATGGAAAAACACACACAACGAGAAGACTGGATTGCGATCTTTACCGGTACTTTCATCGTCGCCCAAGGCGTTTACTTTCTTCAAGCAGGCGATCTACTCACGGGTGGCACCACTGGGCTTGCGCTGCTAATGACGCATTTTTTACCGTTCAGTTTTGGTACCTTGTATTTTGTCAGTAACCTACCTTTCTACATGCTGGCTTGGAAACGCTTTGGGGCACGCTTTGCATTCACCAGCTTAGTCTCTGGTGCACTGGTATCTGTTATGGCAGATTTCTTACCGCAAGTTTTAAGCATCGAAAGCGTCAACCCGATTTACTGTGCGCTTATTGGAGGCATTTTAATGGGGCTTGGCATGCTGATCTTGTTTCGTCATCGCACCAGTTTGGGTGGATTCAACGTACTGTGTCTGCTTATTCAAGATAAAACGGGCTTCTCGGTGGGCAAAAGCCAGATGCTGCTCGATGCGTGTATTTTGATCGCCTCGTGCTTCTTTGTCTCCCCAGAGACCATTGCAATATCGGTATTGGGCGCACTTATGCTCAACATCGTATTGGCAATGAACCACAAGCCTACTCGCTACATCGTTAAATACTCATAATCTTGCTAAACGTAAAAAAGGGCTTTGGTCATCAACCAAAGCCCAAACTCTCCCGAGATTGAAGCAAAGTTGGGGGAACTAGCCTCTCTCAATTAAAATCGTACGCGTTTCGTATGGACGCAGTACCTGTTCACGAGTCACAACTTGCATCTCAATATCTTGGTAGTTACCTATCAAGTAACGCCCAGATTCCACTTGCTCATCCACACACACCACCACTTCTTGGTCATAGTAGTTGTTCAGACAAATCAAAATTTGGCTCTGCGACTGACGACGGTAAGCAAATACACTTGGGTGATCCGGCATCAAGTCGGTGTAATCGCCACTGGTGATGACTGGAATCGCTTTTCTCAACTTAATCAGTTCTTTGTAGAAGTAGAACACCGAATTTTTGTCTGCTACCGCATCTTTTGCATTGATGGTTGGATAATTGGCAGCCACCTCAAGCCAAGGAGTGCCTTGGGTGAAACCTGCATGCGAAGAGCTATCCCATTGCATAGGTGTACGTGAGTTATCACGAGATTTTTGCTGCAAAATATCCATCATATCCTGATGACTTATCCCTAAATCTTTCACCATGATCTGATACATATTGATGCTCTCAACATCACGGTACTGCTCAAGGGTGGTATAACCAGGGTTGGTCATACCTATCTCTTCCCCTTGATAGATGTATGGCGTACCCTGCATCATATGTACGCTGGCAGCGAGCATTTTTGCTGATTCCACTCGGTATTGGGTATCATTGCCTAAACGACTAACCACTCTCGGCTGGTCATGATTACACCAAAACAGTGCCCCCCACCCCTTGCCGTTTAGGCCCGTCTGCCAATGGTTGAAAATCTGTTTGAGCTGAATGAAATCAAATGGTGCTTTCGTCCACTTGTCTCCATTCGGGTAATCTACTTTTAGATGATGAAAGTTAAACACCATCGACAGCTCTTTTCCGCTGACATCGGAGTATTGTTGACAGTGCTCTAGGGTGGTTGATGACATCTCACCAACGGTCACGCTGCCATATTTTTGAAATACGGAATCACTGATCTCTTGCAGATACTCGTGAACTCTTGGTCCATCGGTATAAAATCGACGACCATCGCCTTGACGATCACTTGGAAAATCTTGCTGCTTAGAGATCAAGTTGATCACATCGAGACGAAATCCATCCACGCCTTTTTCCGCCCAGAAGCTGATCACTTCCTTCACTTCAGCGCGAACTTTTGGGTTCTCCCAGTTGAGGTCTGCTTGCTCTTTAGCGAACAGATGCAGATAGTACTGACCTGTGGCTTCATCAAGCGCCCAAGCATTACCACCAAACTTAGACTGCCAGTTGTTAGGTTCATGACCATCAATTGGGTCTTTCCAAATGTAGTAATCACGATATGGGCTGTTTTTGTCACCTAATGCAGATTGGAACCAATGGTGTTCAGTGGAAGTATGGTTAACCACGATATCCATAATAATACGGATACCACGCTGATGGGCTTTAGCAAGCAACTCATCAAAATCTTCCATGCTGCCAAAATCTGGGTTGATCGCATAGTAATCTGAAATGTCGTAGCCATTATCGATCATCGGTGATTGATAAACCGGAGTCAGCCATAAGGCATCCACTCCTAAGTTTTTAAGGTAATCAAGTTTTGAGATGATGCCTTGAATATCACCCGTACCACGACTTCCACTGTCGCAAAAACTCTTAGGATAAATTTGATAGATGGTCGCAGTGCGCCACCAGTCGTGTTGTGCTGTCATGGAAAAATCACTTACTCAAAAAATCAAAACAAGAAAAGTGGGGCGAGTTAATCATGACCTCGCCCCGAAAGGAGGATTAGGCGCTGGCTGTCGCAAGCTCACCTTTACCTTGAGCACGCTTGTACATCATCAAGGTCAGTGATGCTGGCACGACAATCGCCACTAGCATCGCAATTAGATACACCGTCCAGTATTGAGGTTGGATTGATAGGATGCCCGGCAAACCACCTACACCGATACCGTTCGCCATTACACCAGCACTACCACAGATAGCGGCGGCAATCGCTGAACCAATCATGGCGCTTAGCATTGGGAACTTGTACTTCAAGTTAATACCGTACATCGCAGGCTCTGTCACACCTAGGTAAGCCGAGATGGCCGCAGGGACAGATATGTCTCGCTCACCTTCACGACGGCTGATCATGATGATGCCAACCACTGCAGATGCTTGGGCAATGTTTGATAGTGCAATCAAAGGCCAGATTGGCGTACCACCTAACTCTTGCATCAATTGCAAATCCACGGCGTTGGTCGTGTGGTGCACACCTGTGATAACTAGCGGTGCATAAACAAAACCAAAAATCATCGCCCCAATAACTGCAAAGTCACCAGTCATCGCAGCTTTAGCTGCCGCTGCAACACCGTCGCCAAGCATACGGCCAAATGGGCCAATCAATGCGTGCGCCAAAATCACTGACAAGATGATTGAAACGAAAGGTACGATCACTAAGTAAAGGTAAGAAGGTGTGATGCGTTTTAGGTTGGTCTCGATAAAGGCCAGTGCAACACCTGCCAACATCGCAGGGATTACCTGGGCTTGATAGCCGACTTTTTCAATCACAAACAGGCCAAAATCCCATACCTCTGGAGCGGCTTTACCTATCATGTAAGCATTCATCAACTGCGGTGAAACCAGCGTTACACCCAAGGTGATACCAAGGATCGGTGTTCCTCCGAGCTTCTTCACCGTCGACCAACATACGCCCACGGGTAGGAAGAAGAAAATCGCTTCACCAATCAACCATAAGAAAGAGTGCACGGTTGCCCAAAACTGGCTGATTTGCGTCAGAGTTTGGCCATCAAACATCTTGATGTCGCCAATCACATTACGGAAACCCAGTATCAAGCCACCAGTAATGATCGCAGGTAGCAGTGGTACAAAAATTTCAGCAAGATGGGAGATACCACGCTCCAGCACATTCATATTTTGACGAGCGGCATTCTTAGCATCGTCTTTAGAGCTGGCGCTTTTGCCCGCCTGAGCGATCAGCATTTTGTATACTTCATCGACTTCAGTACCGATCACCACCTGAAATTGGCCTGCATTGGTAAAGCACCCCTTCACCATAGCTAGCCCTTCAAGGCCCTTAATATCTGCAGCGTTAGTATCGTTAAGAACAAAACGCAAACGAGTTAAACAGTGGCTAACACTGGCGATATTCTCGCTGCCACCGACTAACTCGATAAGACGCGTAATGTCCTGACTCGCTATCTTACTCATAATGTTTACACCCTTATTGGAATCCCTAGATTGGGAAGTTTTCTAATTATGGGACTGTTCCCATTTCTTGATGGGAATACTGCCAAACTAATTTACAAATTAAAATGGGAACAGTCCCAAAAATTGAGCAAGTTCACGAATAATTGTAGATCAATTACTCAGTCTAAGAGAGGTTCAAGGCAGATATGTTCAACCCCAGCGGTATCAGAAAGCTGATTTATCAAAAGCTTAGATGCAGTTTCACCCGCTAATTGATAGCCCGGGTCAATACTGTAAGTATTTGGGAAAAGAAATGACAACATAGGGTTTGCCCCAACACCAGTCACGAGGATGTCATGACGACCAAGTTCTTGCAGGCGTTTCACCACACCTAGAGCTAGGGTGTCACTGGCACAGGCGATTGCCTTAGGTTGGTGCACCATGAGCTCATCCACCAGCGCATAAGCGCTTTCATGGTTGAGTTCACCAGTGACAAAATGTGGCGCTATCTGATGCTCTGCACACCACTGCTGATACGCTTCGAGACGAATCTTACCCGTAGTTTTATCGCTCGGATTTACCCCTAGGTAGGCAATATCTTCAATGCCTTGTTCAGCGATATGGTCTAGTGTACCAGTAATTACCGCTCGGTTATCGTAATTAACCGAGGAAACACTCAAGGTATCCATGGCAATGACCACGGCACGGTTTTCCCAACGCTCTACTTGGCTAATGTCGCACCCGGTAAAGCCAAACACTATCACCCCATCAACATTACGTCGCTGCAATACTTCAAGGTGCTCGTTCGTCTTATAGCGATCGAACTGGCTCTCCATGATCACTACGTCGTAGCCAAACTTATAAAGACTGTCTAGGATCGCACTGACCACTCTGTTTTCAGACGGGGAGTCCAAACGAGAAATAATCACACCGATGACTTTTTGGCTGCCGCCCCGCATCGACTGAGCAGACTTTGACGGCACATAACCTGAATCGCTGATCACTTGCTCCACTTTTTCTCGCGTTGCTGGCTTAACTTTAGGGTCATTGGTCAGTACGCGAGACACGGTCGATTTCCCGACACCTGCCAGTTTTGCAATATCTAATATGGTCAGCTTTTTCGACATGGTTATTCGTTTATTGGCTCTAAGTTGTTGTGTGGGTTAGGCATAACGCAGATTTGGATAGGATAATGATTCCACTTCAAGCTTGCCTGACGCCCCTTTAACCACAACTGGATATGCCTTTGTGGCGACTGGTATTTTTCACCAGAAGCACTTGGCGTTCGATTCAGGAGGTAGGCTTTACCATCGACATACGCTTCTATTTGATCTTGCGCCATCGGGGTGACTTCCACTTCAAGGTCATTGGCACACAAGTAGGATTGCGTCTCAACAGGTGGCTCACTGACACACCCAGAAAGCAGAGCAGCTGCACCTAACATCAATAAACGTTTCATTAGGCTTGCTTCAAAAATGCAGGAACATCAGCGATGCTATTTAACACAGCAGTGGCAATGGCTTCACCTTTCTCGGTCACAGGTTTGCCTGTACGCACTAGGAGTTTGGTCGCAACACCCGCAGCTTCTGCGGCCATCATATCCTCGGCTTTATCACCGACCATGACAGAGCGGCTCATGTCGATTTTGAGAAAGTCTTGTGCTGACTTGAACATACCTGGCTTAGGTTTTCGACAGTCACAATCTTGCTTGTAGTCACCGATACCATGCTCTGGATGGTGTGGACAGTAGTAGATACCATCAAGCTCGACACCGTTGTCAACAAAGTTCCAATCCATCCACTGCGTCAGGGATAAGAAGCGATCTTCACTAAACTTGCCACGAGCGATACCCGATTGGTTAGTCACCAACACCAGCAAATAACCCATCTCTTTTAGCGCTCGAGTTGCCTCAAAAACACCTTCAATGTACTCAAAATCGTGCTCGTCATGCACATAGCCATGATCAACGTTGATTACACCATCACGATCCAAAAATACAGCAGGTTTAGCCAAAATCAGTTCCTCATAAATATCTTCTGCTCAAATTATTGCACGCTTTATAACGCTTAGCACTAATGAATTCCATTTTAGACGTCTAGACGTAAAAATATCTATTGACTCGCAAAAAGGAAAACCATAGCATCACCTAACAAATCAGCACCAACTCGAAATATTGTGCTAAATGGGCATCACATCTTGAGTACAAATATTCAACATGTCGTTATCGGAAAGCCCAAGCAACTTTGGACAGGTTACAAAATGATTGAGATTAATCAGGTCAATAAAACGTTTTATCAGGGCTCGCAACAGATCGATGCGCTGAAAAACATCAACCTTACGGTGGAGCAAGGCACTATTTTTGGTGTGATTGGCTCATCGGGTGCGGGCAAAAGCACCCTGATCCGTTGCGTCAATATGTTAGAGACGCCAACCAGCGGCACTGTCATCGTTGATGGTGTGGACCTGACCAAGCTTGGCAAAGCAGAATTAAGCCAAGCTCGCCGCAACATCGGCATGATCTTCCAGCACTTCAACCTATTGTCTTCTCGTACTGTATTTGACAACGTGGCTCTGCCCCTTGAACTTGCAGGTACAAACAAGGCGGATATCGACGCTAAAGTCACTGAACTTTTAGCTCTGGTTGGGCTTGCAAATAAGCACACCAGCTATCCATCCAACCTCAGTGGCGGCCAAAAACAGCGAGTTGCAATTGCACGTGCTCTAGCGTCAGACCCTAAGGTACTGCTGTGTGATGAGGCGACGAGCGCTCTTGATCCTGCAACCACTCAGTCAATTCTTGAGCTGCTAAAAGAGATCAACCGTAAACTTAAGATCACCATCTTACTTATCACCCATGAGATGGATGTGGTGAAGAACATCTGCCACCAAGTGGCCATCATCGGTGGTGGTGAATTGGTTGAGAAAGGCAGTGTTGGCGAGATATTCGCTCACCCGAAAACAGAGCTTGCGCATGAGTTTATTCGCTCAACGCTTGACCTATCAATTCCAGAAGATTACCAAGCCCGTCTGCAATCCCAGCGCATTGAAGGCAGCCACCCATTGGTTAGACTGGAGTTTACGGGAGCCACGGTGGATGCGCCATTAGTGAGTCAAATTGCCCGTAAATTCAACATTGATGTCAGCATTTTAAGCTCCGATCTGGATTACGCCGGCGGTGTGAAATTCGGCATGATGGTCGCCGAACTCTTTGGTAGTGAACAAGACGACAACGCAGCCATAGAGTTTCTGCGTGAGCACAATGTAAAAGTGGAGGTGCTAGGTTATGTCCTTTAATTCAATTTCACAGTGGCTAAGCCTTAACGCCGATCTTCTACTCAAAGCGACTTGGGAAACCTTATACATGGTCGGTGTTGCTGGTCTGGTGGGTTTCGCTGTCGGTATTCCTCTGGGTGTGATTTTACACACCACCAAGAAAGGTGGTTTGCTTGAGAACACCAAGCTAAACACCATTCTTGGCGCTATCGTCAACGTCGGTCGTTCAGTGCCTTTCTTGGTACTTATGGTCGCCATCATTCCTGTTACCAAATTATTGGTTGGCACCTTTATTGGCACCACTGCCGCAATTGTGCCCTTGACCATTGGTGCAATTCCTTTTGTCGCTCGTTTGATTGAGGGTGCGCTGCTTGAGGTTCCAACCGGTCTTGTGGAGGCTGCGCAATCGATGGGCGCAACCCCTACTCAAATTATTACTAAGGTTCTGCTACCAGAAGCTCTGCCAACCATAGTCAACTCAGTCACCATTACCCTAGTGACACTTGTGAGTTACTCCGCAATGGCAGGCACCGTAGGCGGTGGCGGCCTAGGTGATGTAGCCATTCGATACGGTTTCCACCGCTACGAAGTAACCATTATGGCGGTCACAGTAGTGATGCTGATCGTCCTAGTACAAATTATTCAATCGCTGGGCGACGCCATTGTTCGCCGAGTTGATCATCGATAAACAAACAGATTTAGTGGATTTATAACAAGGAGAATATTATGAAGTTCAGTCTTAAAGGTCTTTTGGCTGCAGTTGCAGCGGCAGCAGTACTTACTGGTTGTGGTGAACAAGCGGTAGATAACAGCAAAATCAAAGTTGGTGTAATGGCAGGTGCTGAAGCTCAAGTAGCTGAAGTTGCAGCGAAAGTAGCTAAAGAACAGTATGGCCTAGACGTAGAGCTAGTGACATTCACAGATTACGTAACGCCAAACGCTGCGCTAGACGACAAATCAATCGACGTAAACGCATTCCAACATAAGCCTTACCTGGACCAGCAAGTAACTGACCGTGGTTACAAGCTAACCATCGCAGGCAATACTTTTGTTTACCCAATTGCTGGTTACTCTAAGCAAGTAACATCAGTTGAGCAAATCGAAGACGGTGCACGTATTGCAGTTCCTAACGACCCAACTAACCTAGGCCGCTCACTTATCCTTCTTGAACAGCAAGGCTTAGTAAAACTGCGTGAAAACGTAGGTCTACTAGCGACGGTACGTGACATCGTAGAGAACCCAAAAAACATTACTATTGTTGAGCTAGATGCTGCGCAGCTACCACGTTCACTAGACGATGTCGCACTATCGATCATCAATACGACCTACGCAAGCTCTATCAACCTAACACCAGAGAAAGACGGTGTGTTTGTTGAAGACAAGGAATCTCCATACGTAAACCTGATCGTATCTCGTGAAGAGAACCTTAACGCTGAAAACGTACAAAACTTCGTAAAAGCGTACCAAACCGATGAAGTTTACCAAGCTGCGAAAACCATCTTCCAAGGTGGTGTGGTAAAAGGCTGGTAATTAATTGACTAAGCAAAAGGCTGACGATGACGTCAGCCTTTTTTGTCTAAATACCACTCCCCTTCACACCCTGCATTGCCTACCGACCACTTGCCATCGATACGGCCTTCTTTGGCTCGCCCTGAAAACTGATACTGCCACATCGGGTTATTGCTACTTAACGCCAGCACCCCATTTTGATCGATTTTGCCACTGAGTTTGGTGTCATTGTACTCCAAGACAAACAGCACCTTCCCTTGCTTGATTGAGCCAAACATTTGGGTCGGCAAACAGACTGGGTTATCAGTATGGTTTATACGCCGTCCTTGCCATTCCCCATCAAATTGGGTCACTACAGGAGGGTGTGGAAGGTCAATACATCCTGTTAATACGATTGAAGATATAATCAAAAAGACTGGCTTCATACACTGTCCTCAATATTGGAGAATCTAGCCTTTCAAAACAGGCAAAAGTCGTCAATTGTGCACTAAGAACTTTCGAGGGAAATCACTGCGTTACTTCAATCGGAGAACACCCAGTGTCAGCGTGCTGTCAAATATTTTGATATAAAGCCTTATCCTTACCCAAACGATTGCATGAGATTCATATCCCTCTATAATCGCGCCCACACCCCTTAGCTTTATAAATTACAATGTCACTAAAACACTCTTTGATGGCGTCAGCATTGACGCTTGCTGGCCTATTTTCAGCCTCTGCACTCGCTGCAAAATCAGCCGATATCCTAATTACTGATGCAACCGTTTTAACCATGGATGCAGAGCGCACTATCTATGAACACGGTACCGTCGTAGTTAAAGATAACAAGATCGTTGCCGTGGGTGATGCGTCACTAGCAAAACAGTACAAAGCCAAGCAAACCCTAGCGGTCGATGGCGATATTGTTATGCCGGGCCTGATTAATACCCATACCCATGTTTCAATGACAGTATTTCGCTCACTGGCGGATGATGTGCCTGATCGCCTGCATCGCTACATCTTCCCACTTGAAGCTAAACTAGTTAGCCGAGACATGGTGCGCATTGGTGCCAACTTGGGTAACGTTGAAATGATCAAAGGCGGCGTAACTACCTACGCTGACATGTACTACTTTGAAGATGAAGTAGCCAAAACTGTCGATACCATAGGTATGCGCGCTATTTTGGGTGAGTCCGTAATTAAGTTCCCAGTAGCGGATGCGGCAAATGCAGAAGAAGGCATTCAATACGCACTTAACTTTATCGAAGAGTATAAAGACCACCCTCGTATTACCCCGGCATTTGCCCCTCATGCACCATACACTAACACCACGGAAATCTTGCAGAAGATCGCCAAGCTTTCACTTGAGAAAGATGTACCGGTCATGATTCACCTAGCAGAATCACACCGTGAGCAAGAAAAAATCGCTGAGCGCTCAGGCGGTCTATCACCGATTGCTTACATGAAAGAGATTGGCGCATTGAACCATAAGCTTATTGCAGCCCACGTAATTTTAGCCGATGAAGACGACCTGCAAATGCTTAAAGATGCCGACGTAGGTGTGGCTCATAACATGAGCGCAAACATCAAGTCAGCAAAAGGCGTTGCACCTGTGCTTAAAATGCGTGAGATGGGTTTGCGTGTTGGTCTAGGCACCGATGGTCCTATGTCAGGTAATGGTCTAAGCACTATTGATGAGCTAAACCAAGTAGCGAAAGTACACAAGCTTGTTAGCCAAGACCGCGCAGCGATGCCACCACAAGACGTAATTGAAATGGCGACAATTGGCGCGGCTGAAGCCCTTCATATGGAAGATAGCATCGGCTCACTAGAAGTGGGCAAAAAAGCTGACATCATAGTGATCGATACTAAGGCACCAAACATGGTTCCTGTGTACAACCCATATTCTGCGTTGGTTTACTCTGCGACAAACGCTAACGTTCGTCACTCGATTGTTGATGGCAACATTCTAATGAAAGAGCGTCAAATGCTGACGGTGGATGAAGATAAGATCCGTAAAGAAGCGCTTGAGTTTACTGACCTAGTCCGCAAGACCATTATTGAATCTGGTGAGATTGTTCAATAATCATCACCCGACAAAATGTTAAACCTAGCCCTCATCTAGCCGTGAGGGCTTTTTTATACTCGTGAGTCCTTGGGGCTGCCCATAACCACTAATGTGGTAATCGCATTAACTTGAGGGATTTCGCCAAGCACTTTGGAGTGGAACTGTTTGTAGGATTTCAAATCTTGAGTTTCCACCCGTAACAAATACTCGCTGCCCCCAGTGATGTTATGACACTCCACCACCTGCTCTGCATCAAATACTCTGTTTTCAAAATCAAGCTGAGAGTGTTTGCTATGATTCGATAGGCCAATAGTCACATAGGCAACAAATCCAACCCCCATCTTTTGCGGATCTAACACGGCTCGATAGCCAGTAATCACCCCATTTTTCTCCAGCTCCTGTACCCGGCGCAAAGTTGCTGACGCTGACAAACCAATTCTCTGAGCGAGTTCTACATTAGAGATCCGCCCATCTTTGGTCAGTTCACGCAATATCCTTTCGTCATATCTATCCATAAGGTCACTTTGTTGCACAATTTCATTAAATCACGGTGTAATTAGGTACAAAATTTACTCACAGGTTAGTTAAGATACAAGAACAATTTTTAGCCAGTGGGTATTTAATATGGACATTCAAACACTTAGTGCTCTGGCACTGTTTGCATTTGCAGCGACATTTTCTCCCGGTCCCAACAACATTATGTTGCTCACATCCGGTGCTAACGTCGGATTCTTGAGAACAATCCCGCACATGGCAGGGATCATGGTAGGATTTTTCGTGATGGTCATGGTGGTTGGCACTGGCATTGTCGTGGTACTAGAGCAGTATCCAATCCTTAACCAAGCACTACAATTTGTCTGCCTAAGTTATCTATTTTATTTGGCTTACAAGATTGCCACTGCGCCTGTCGAGCTCGACACAAATATCGATTACCAACCGATGAGCTTCTTCGCTGCCGCATGGTTTCAATGGGTGAATCCTAAGGCATGGTCAATCAGCCTAAGTGCCGTCGGGGCTTACAACGCTTCTGGCTCGTGGAGCACATTAGTGCTAATTGGAGGGGTATTTGCATTGGTAACTATCCCATCTGTCAGTATTTGGACCG